>JAGQRW010000009.1 GCA_020425085.1 Paracoccaceae bacterium | reverse complement strand
GTGCTGCCCTACGGCTACCGGGTGGAAAACCGCAAGCTGGTAGTCGACGAAGAAGCCGCTGCGCATGTGCGTTGGATCTTCGCCCGTTTCCTTGAGATCGGGTCCTGCACGGAACTGGCGCGAGAGGTCGGCACGCGCGGCATCCGCACCCCGCGCGGCAACCGGATCGACAAGAAATACATCTATCGGATGCTCAGCAACCGCGCCTACATCGGTGAGGCGGTCCACAAGGGCGACAGCTACCCCGGCGAACACGACGCCATCATCGACGGCGACACGTGGGACCGTGTCCATACAATCCTGCAGGAAAGCCCCCGCAGGCGCGCCGCCCGCACACGCGCCGACACGCCCGCGCTGCTGAAAGGACTACTGTTCGGGCCCGATGGCGCCGCGTTCTCACCGACGCATACGCGCAAGGGCGACAGGCTATACCGCTATTATGTCAGCCAGACGGTGCTGAAACATGGTGCTGGATCGTGCCCGGTCGGCCGCGTGCCCGCGGGCGATATCGAGGCGGCGGTGATCGACCAGCTTCGCGCCGTCTTTCGCCAGCCCGAGATCGTGGCGGGCACGTTGAGAGCGAGTCGAACACAGGACGAGGAGATCACCGAGGCCGACGCACGGGCAGCGCTTCAGCAGCTCGACCCTCTGTGGGACGAACTTTTCCCCGCCGAACAGGCACGCATCGTGGCGCTGCTGGTCGAGCGCGTGGACATCGGCACGGATGGGCTCAACGTCCGCCTGCGCATGGACGGCCTTGGAGGGCTCGCGCGTGAGATGCTGTCTGGCAGCATCGGAGAAGCCGCATGACCCGCGGGATGACGATCCCCGAGACCGTGACTATCCACGTTCCGTTCCGTGTCATAAAGCGCGGCGGCCGTAAGGAACTGGTGTGGCCGAGCAACATGCCTGATGGAGCGGCGCTACCACGAAAACCCAACGCTGCACTGGTCAAGGCACTAGCGCGCGCCTTTCGGTGGCAGCGCATGCTCGAAAGCGGTCATTTCGCCACCATGACCGAGCTCGCAAACCGCGAAGATATTGCACCAACTTATATGACACGGGTGATGCGCCTAAGTCTTCTCTCGCCCGCTATGGTCGATACCATCTTGGATGGCCGCTTGTCACACACCGTGACATTGGCTGATCTCTTAAGGCACGTCCCTGCCGAGTGGGACGTGCAAGAAACACGATACTGCATCACCGGCTAAGTGTCGCAGGCTGATGGGTCCACCTGGTCGATGGGCACGACCAGCACGACCATCTCCATGTCCCCGGTCATCGACAGGCAGCGGCCGGGTTGAGCTCTCGCATCAATCGACCGCTTGCCCTTCGATGACATCTGTTGTCTAATCTTATCAAACAACACCGTTTTTTCACTCCATCAATGGTGACCGTATGGACGCATCCGACAAATGGCTGACCATTGATGAGCTCGCCTCCTACCTAAAGTTGAGCCGGACCAAGCTGTACGGGATGGCTCAACGCGGCGAGCTGCCTGCTTCCAAGATCGGCAACCAGTGGCGGTTCAATCGCGAAGAAATCGACCAGTGGATGAAATCGAACGCGAGTGGGAAAGCAGGGTCGGACACATGAATTACGCGAATATCGACACGGAACATGATACGTTGAATACCAAAGAAATAATCGATCACATATTCAAGGATCCGAGTACAGCATACGAGCTTACTGAGTTCGAAAACTTGGGAAAACCAGTTCACGAAATCGTATCGATATATCCAAAAACCACCTCCACCGGCCGGGATGCCGGAAAGGTAAAGTATTTCTTGAAAAGCTTTATTCCATTCTCATCTGGAAATGAGGAAGTGCAAGTCTTTGTTGAGGGTGGGAAGTCTGCTCCCGAGGAAATAATCCGCCAATTATGGGTTTATAAGCTCATAAACCAATACGGATACAAGAATGACGAAATTGACCTGGAGGCCGGCGTCCAGTTTGGCGTGGAGGTGGGCACGAAGGCGGCAGACATTATCGTCTACACTGACAATGCCAAGGATACCCCGAAGATCATTGTTGAATGCAAGAAGCCGAAGCGCAAAGACGGCATCGAGCAGCTGAAGAGCTATATGAATGCCAAGGGGGCACCCGTTGCCGTTTGGTCCAATGGCAGCGACAGCATAATTCTATATCGCCCCTATCCGAAGAATTTCGATGACACGCTATTCGATATTCCAAAGCGGGGCCAGGAGCCCAAGGATGTTCTTGAGGCAAAGAAAACGCTTCTACAGCTGAAGCGAGATTTCAACTTCAAGAAGATTATCCAAGATCTTGAGGAGCTGGTTCTGGCCGACAGCGGCAAGGACGAGTTCAATGAAATATTCAAACTGATATTTGCTAAGATCTGGGACGAAAAAGAAGCGCTGGAGAACCGCAAAGATAAGACCGTGGAGTTCAGCAAGGCCCTCGATCCGGACATCACCTTCGATCGGATCAATGGCCTGTTCAAAAAAGCTTGTGAGGAGTGGCCTGGTATCTTCAAGGAGAACGAAGATATCGAACTGGCGAAGCGCCATCTGCAAGTTTGTGTCGGCCCGATAGAGGGCGTCCGGCTGATGGGCTCGAATCTCCGGATCATGGACGATGCCTTCGAGTATCTTCTGCCGACAGAGGCGAAGAAGAAGAAGGGTCAGTTTTTTACGCCGCGGCATGTCGTCGAAATGTGCGTCCGGATGCTCAACCCCACGCAGAAAGAATACGTCATGGACCCGTCCTGTGGATCGGGCGGCTTTCTTCTGCATGCGATGGAGTGGTGCTACCCGGCGGATGACAACGACAAGCGGGAGCTTCGCAAGCACAAATACGCTGCGAAATATCTCTGGGGCATCGACTTCGAGGCCCGCGCAGCCAAGACGTCCCGCGCGCTGATGCTGATTGCCGGTGACGGACATACGAACATCTTCGGACCGGACGTCAGCAGCCTGGACCCTCGAACCTGGTACGAGAACAGCTCGGGACAGGCGCTCATGCATGGCCTGAGGCAGGCGAAGTTGACGGCTGCCAAAATCCCCGAGCAGGAGACGCTCAAGGACGATGATCGAGCGTGGGAGTATTTCGACGAGCTGAAGTTTGACGTGGTCCTGGCCAACCCCCCGTTCGCGGGGGAGATGAAGGACCGCAAGATGCTGGCGCGCTACGAGCTAACCAAGCCCGCTCTGAAGCGGGCCGGGTCCGACAAGGCCGCCAAGGAAGAGCGCGACGTGCTCTTCATCGAGCGCATCCTGAAGATGCTGCGCCCCGGCGGTCGTGCCGCGATCGTTCTGCCCCAGGGCAAGTTCAACAACTCCTCGCTGGCCTTCATCCGGGAGTGGATCCTGAAGAAAGCGCGCCTGCTTGCTGTCGTCGGCCTGCACCCGAACACCTTCAAGCCGCACACCGGGACCAAGACGTCGGTCCTGTTCATCCAGAAGTACACGGACGAGCAGCTGGCCGACATCGCCCGGGTCCATGACGACGTGGCGAAGGACTGCCCGGCGTATGAAACCGAAATCCAAGCCCTGTTGGACGCGCACGAAGGGGATGTGCCCGAAGACGCGATCCCCGACGCCGTGGCCGATCTGATCAGCGAGACATTCAGCGAGCCGGAGCCCGATGAAGCTGCCGCCGAGGACGCCGAAGGCGAAGATGATGAGGACGCGCCCGAGCCACCCAGCGAGGAGGACCGGATCGCGGCAGCGGAGGACAAGGTCGAAGCGCTCAAGAGCGAGCTGGTCGGTGTGAAGCAGAAGCTCATCGACCTCGAGAGCGATATTGAGGCGCTGGAATGGCAGCAGAAGACCGAGATCGAGGCGATCGGCGACACGTTTGCCGGAACCGCGCGCGAGCTTTCCGCGCATCTGAAGCCGATCAAGGCCGAGCACAAGGAGTCCGTGAAGGCCCTCAAGGCAAAGCAGAAAGAGACCGCCAAGCGGCTGAAGGCAGAGATCAAGCGGCTGGAAAAGGCGATCCCCGAGGCGGAGCTTGACCTGAAGCTCCTGACAAACCGGGGCAAGCTGGAGCTGGTGCTGGGCGATGACGACCTGATCGGCACGCTGAAGGAGCGCTGGATCGCCGCCGAGGTCGCCAAGCGGTTGGACTATCCGATCTTCATGGCGGTCAGCGAGCGCGGCGGCAAGAACAACTCTGGCGACTATGAGTTCATGCTGGATGGCGAAGGGCACATGATCGAGGACCCCAGCGGCCAACCCAAGATCGACCAGGACCTCGTAAACTACGATCTGACGGCCAGTGATCTGACGGATGCTGCCAGCATACCGGATGAGCAGCTCTGCGTGGCCGAAGCTTTTGTTCGCTTTGCTCAGGAACAAGAGTTTGAGTTCTGGGGGGACAAATAATGGCGGTATGCTCTTCAGTCGCTCAATCCCAAATTGAGTATTCCCGTATCGACGCGGATTTCTATCATCCAAACTATCTAGAAGAGCTTGCAGTCTGGAAAAAGATCGAAGAACGGTTTGGCGTTTCAAAGCTCTCCAAGCTCATTAGCGCACCTGTCAGGACCGGAAGAACACCGCCGTCCCGTAATATTAAGAGTAACGACGAAATCGTTGCATTTATTAAGACAGACGGTGTCAGGGAGGGAACTGTAAACTTTAGTAGTGCCGGCGAGTTGCCGAAACGTGTATTGAGCAAGTCTGATCTCATTCCCCCCGATTCAGTTGTGATTACGATCATTGGCGCAACTCCTGAAATTGTTGGGCGCGCCGCAATTATTCGGGCGAGTGATCCACCGTGCGTTACGAACCAGAATGTTGCGGTGATTTCAACAAACGGTAAATGTGATCCCTATTTCCTAACTGCATTTCTTCAAACCAAATTTGGAAGAGATCAAGTCTGGAGGCACTCCCGCAGGACGGAGCAAGTAAATCTCAACTGTCGAGAAGTTGAGCGAATACTGGTACCACTCCCTAGCGCGGAAGTTCAACGTAAGATTGGATACGTTGTAAGGGCTTCTTTTTCTGCCTCTGATCGCTCCGATCTCATTTTCCATGAAGCCCTTGAGAAGTTGTCATTTGAACTACGGCTAAACTCCCTAAAGTTCGATAGGCCGATGGGCTATGCGGCGAGCTTCAGCGAGCTTGAGATTTCTCTACGTTCGGATGCCCAACACTTTCAGCCCCGGTTTATGCAGCTTGCATCGCATCTATCGAATTTCCCTACGCGGCGCATTCGCGAAGTACGTCGCCTGAACCGCCGAGGCATCCAGCCCATCTATGTTGAAGGCGGGGCCCATGCCGTCGTCAACAGCCAACACCTTGGCCCGAAGCACATCAATTACGAAGGGCTGCAGCGGACGACGGAGAAGCTGTTCAATGCTGCACCGGAAGCGCACATCTACAAGGACGATCTGCTGATCTACACCACCGGCGCGTACATCGGCCGGACGAACGTCTATCTGGACGATACGCCGGCATTCGCCAGCAATCACGTCAACATCCTGCGCCTCTCTCCCGATATCGACCACGCCTACATGGCGATGGTCTTTCAGTCCGTCATCGGTCAGTTCCAGACCCAAAAGCACGCGCGCGGCAGCGCCCAGGCCGAGCTTTATCCTGCAGACATCGACAAGTTCGTCGTGCCCTTGCTGCCCAGCGAAAAGCAGCGGGAAATCGGCGACCTGGTTCGTGAGAGCCTCGCCCAGCAGCGGGAGTCGGCCAGGCTCCTAGAGCAAGCCAAGGCACGTGTCGAACAGTTGATCGAGGAGGCAGTGGCGGCATGAACCTCTCGACGGAAGACAAGCGCCTGCTCGAGGAGCTGTGCGAACAGCATGGGGTCAACCCGGACAAGGTGGTGAAGCTGCTCGACACCGTGCGGGACTATGAGTTCAAGGAGCGCCGCACCGGGGTGTATGACGCGCTGCGCGAGATCCTGAAGTCGTCGTCCGGGAGTGCGCCATGACGGACGGGTCCGAGGTCGATCGCTATGTGAAGGACCCGAGCCTGTTGCTGGAGCTCTGCCAGGAGGTCATCGACCGCCTGGACGCCGGGACGGAAACCGAAGACACCGCCGCCATGGAGGCGCAGCTGCGCGAGATCGCGAAGGCGATCGACAAGCTCGACAAGATCGGCGTCGCGGTACCGGACGCGCTGCGGGCCGAGAAGACACGGCTTGCCGCCGCCCTCGGTGTCAATGCCGAAGCCGTGCAGGTCCTCAATCACCTCACTGACGAGCTGGAGGAGCTGCTGAAGGGCCTGAAGGCCCGTCTCGGCCGCACTTCGGAAGGTGATACGACGAAGAAGCCGCGCGCGAAGCGCTCGCGCTCTCCGAAAACGCCCAATGCCACGCTCCGTGAGCTGATCGTGGAAGCACTGCGGCACCACGGTGGTTCCTGCCACAAGAACGACGTGCTGCAGTACATGGAGGAGAAGCTGCAGGGCAAACTGCTGCCCGGCGACATGGAATGGCGCGAGACGACAAGGGACCACGCCTGGCAGAACAACGCCTGCTGGGAACGCTACCAGATGACCAAGGATGGCGTTCTCAAGACGGGCTCGCCCCGAGGGATCTGGGAGCTGAGTGAGGACCACGCATGAGATTCGTCAAGCTGACCATCGAGAACTACAAGTCCTTTCAGTTCGCGACCGAGATCCCCTTTCCGTCAGATGGCGAGGGGCGCAGCATCTTCCTGATCGGTGGGATGAACGGAGCCGGAAAGACCTCGATCATGGAGGCCATCAACTTCTGCCTCTATGGCGCGAAACCGGACACGATCTTTCGCAACATCAATCGCCGGGAAAAGGCTAAGGGGAACGCAAACGTCGTTTTCGAGCTGGTCATGGAGATGGACGAAGGATCCGAGCTGATCGTCAAGCGGTCATGGAGCGCCGGTGCGGTCGCTGACCCAAGGCCCAAGGATCTGAGCGAACGATTGGTCGTTGTTCGAGACGGCAAGCGCGTGTCAGTCCAGAACCAGGAAATCTGGCAGGACTTCATCCGCGCGGCTATCCCGCCGGGGATCACCCAGTTTTTCTTTTTCGACGGTGAAAAGATTCAAGAGATCGCAGCGGACGACCATTCAGAAGTCCGCCTGAAGTCGTCCCTCGAGGCGGCGTTGGGCATTCAGAACATAAACCGACTGGCGTCTGACCTTGCGTACATCAAGCAGGAGGAGCGCAAGGGGTTCGTCGAGATTTCCGACGAGGATCTTGAATTCAAGCAGAGCGAGCTGAAGAAGGAAAAGAGCAAGCTCACGCGGAAAAACAACGAGCGCGCCGACCTACAAGGTGAACTTGCGGGCTTTAAGGAGCAACTCGCCGACGCAAAGAAGCGCTTCGAATTTACCTTCCAAAGCGAACCCGAGACCCGTGAGGCCATGCGGGAACAAGAAAAGCGGCGGATCCAGGCGACAAACCGACTCACTCAAGTCGAAAACGAAATCCGGGCCCTGTGCGAGAAGTCTCTTCCCTTCTCCCTGGCTGGTAAGTTGTTCGACGGGGTCCGGCAGCAAATCGACAAGGAACGGGAGTCCGCGACTGGAGCAGCCATCAAGGAGAACGCTGCCGAATTGGCTAAGCGACTCGTTCGCGTCGTCGAGGAACCGGAACCGATCTACCGAGAGCAGCTCTCACCGGAAAAAATGCTGGAGTTAGAGAGCCGCATAGTACGGCTGCTAAAAGAAGGAGATGGTCGGGGCGATGTAACTAAGATTCTCGACCTTTCAGATCGCGACGTGGCACGCGTGCTGAATCAAATGGAAAACCTCGAGCGAAGTGAAGTCTTCCTAATTCAGCCTCTCATTGAAGAAAAAAGGCAGCTTGAATCTCAAGTGCGCACGCTTGAAAGCAAGAGTGCTCTTGGAGCAATGACGGAGTCTGAGCGGGAACTATTTGAGCAGCTGCAAGGAGAGATGGAAAGCTGTTCAACTCAGATTGGTCGCAAAACGGAACAGTTACGCATTCTAGAGGATGAAATTATTGCGCTCGAGAAGCGAATTAGCGACATAGAAATTGAGATCGAGAAGCTCTTTGAAAAGCACAACGTTTCAAAGGAGAAGGCGGAGTACATTCAGGAGTGCGACTCCATTGCGAGTGTGCTCAATCAGTTCATGGTGCGTCTGCGAAAGAACAAGGTGCATCTTCTTCAGGAAAAGACTTTTGAGATGTACCGGCTTCTATCGAGCCGAAGTGGGTTGATCAAGGACCTGACCATTGACGACAAAACTTACGAAGTCCGCATAAGCGATCGAAATGGGCATGAGATCAAGAAGTCCGGTCTGTCTGCGGGTGAGAAAGAAGTTTTTGCTGTTTCCCTTTTGTGGGGGCTCGCTCAGACGAGTCAGCTCAAATTGCCAATAATCATTGATACGCCGCTTTCCCGTTTGGATAGCACGCACCGCGACAACATTGTGAATAACTATTTCCCGAATGCAGGCGATCAGGTCGTTATTCTCTCAACTGACACGGAGATCGACACGAATTATTACAGGAGCCTTGAGCCTCACCTGAGTGGTGCGGGCTGCCTAGACTTCGACCAAAGGCAAGAGCTTACTACCTTTAGATCCGGGTACTTTTGGGAGAGATAGTCCGTGGCTGATCGACTCTATACCTCAAGTGAGGCTGATGAAATTTTGAGCGCCCTCCGGTTCGAGACAAAACTGGAGAAGGTGACCCTTGCCAGAATGGCATTTGCGCTGTCGGTTGCACAGATCGGCAAGGATGTTCCTTCAAGCCCGAATTTCAGTGGTGGCGAGATGAAAAGGCCAACTTTTTTTGCTGATGATGAAGCGTTTGTACGGGCGCTTCTATCATACACTTACAAAAAGCCAGATCTCAGTGAAGATGAACTGTTTTCCAATCGCGCTCTCACAAAGAACCACATCGACCACGGAGCATCTCTGTTAAACGACCTGTTTCAGTCGTGCGGGCGCAGCGGCGATGGCCTCATCTCCGCTCTTGTAGAGAAGGTAGAATTCTCAGGTCGCAGGGAGAATTTTGGACAGGGACTGGAAATATTTATTGGGCGCACGCTGTTGCAGCGAAACGAGTTGGTGATGGAGCTGAACAACACGTCGCGACATGCCAACTCACACTTGGCAATCATGGGCAAGCCTGGCGTAGGAAAGACACAATTTCTTTTAAAGCTGCTGGCTGATATTCGTATCCAGTCGAATTTCCAAACGAACTTTATCTACTTTGATTATAAGGGTGACGTGGTTGATAACGAAAACTTTGCGAGCATTGCAAAAGTTCAGCCATATCGACTTTTGCAGACGGGTCAAAGCCTGCCAATAAATCCGTTCGTTCTGCCTTCGTATGACGATCAAAATATAAACATTTCTGCGCGGGAAAAGGCCGAAAGCTTTGCTTCAATTAACGCTAAGCTAGGTGTCGTTCAAAAAGGGGCGCTGACTGAGGCCATTAGGGCTGGATACGCGAAGCGCGCAGGGTCCTCGACTCCATATCCCGACTTTCAGGACATTCTAGAGATTGCAGTCGCTGCCTATGAAGAAGATGGCAAGAAAGATGACAGCCTCATTGAAGTGCTGCGTGATCTTTCCGACTTCGACCTCTTTTGGAAGCATGGAAGCGAGTCCCGCCCAATTGAGAGGATTTCCAATCGCACGCTGATAATTGATGTACATGCTATGCCAGTCCTGAAGGAACTAGTGGCGTATCTTGTCATTGAAAGATTGTACAAAGAGATGGCGCACATGCCAGACAGTCCAGTCATAGATGGAAGGCGGACTATTCGGAGTATCTTGGTCATTGATGAGGCACACAATTACTTGAGTCAAAAGAACATTTTTCTTCAGAGAATTATCCGTGAGGGTCGCTCGAAAGGGGTTGTGGTTTTTTTCGCAAGCCAATCGCCGAACGATTACCAGCAAGAATTCTTCAATTTTCAGGAGCTTCTTGAGTTCGCCTATATTTTTCAATGCGAGGGTGTGAGTGCCAATTCTGTGCAAAAGATTCTTGGGTGTAGCAACAAAACAGCAAAAGACCTTCAAACTGAAATCGCTAGGCTAGAGCCTTGGCAGGTGGTGAGTCGAAGCACCGACAAGACCGAGGAGTTTGTGAAGTTCGAGGCCGAGGCTTTTTACAAGACATACTGACTCGGACTGACCGTTGGCTTCTATCCCTCCGCAACCGAGGAAGGGGTCCACCCGCAGGATGTGTGGTTAGACGCCAGTACCGTTCGGGTGCATGTGGCAATTACAAAGAGGCTCTCGTGTGGAGCCAAAAAAGTTCACAAAAACCGAGATATAGCGGTCTGAACCGAAGCTGCGCAGTCATGAGGTCCAGAGAATATCGCCCCTGAGAGACCGCCTCCGGGCCTCCTGGAGCCGGGGCCAGTGCTCAGCCCCTCCCGCATAACCCTCGAAAACAACGGAAAAATCTGGCCGGAGCCGGATGGGGAGAACAATTTCTCAAGGGCAAGTGGCGGAGGAGGTGGGATTCGAACCCACGGAAGACTTGCACCTTCGCTGGTTTTCAAGACCAGTGCATTCGACCACTCTGCCACTCCTCCGACTGGGCGCTAGGTCTAGCGGCGTCAGGGTGATTCTGAAACACCTGAATTCCGGTTGGGGATCGGCCAAATCCCGCCATCGTCGGGTTTCAGCGCCAGAGCCACTTCCCTTGCGGACGTGACTTGGCTAAACTGCCGAAAAAATCGCCTCCGGACGTGATCTGCGGGGCACGGGCAGGCTCGGTGGGCCACTGCGGCTGCGGTTGGTGATCGGGCGAAAAAGGGGCGAAACCATGGGATCATTGATCTGCGGACGGACATTCACCGGCGGTCTGGCGCTGGCGGCATTGCTGGCGCTAAGCGGCTGCGAGAATTTTGAAATGCCGAATTTCGCGGCCAGGAAGGAACAGCAGAGCGCACCCGCCGAAGCCGTGCAACCCGGTGACTCGGTCAGTCTGGTTGAGCGTGATGTCGAAGCACCTGAAATCTTTCAGGTGAACGAGCCGGGTCTTTGGGATGGCCGCCCATCGCTTGGCGGGGTCTGGGTGGCCTATCCGGGCGACATCCAGCCCGAGCGGGTGATCATTCGCAACCAGGAAAACCGCAAGTTCGTGATCGGCGCCCTGTTCAAACGCGAGCGTATCAGCCCCGGCCCGAATATCCAGATCTCATCCGAGGCGGCGTCGGCACTGGGCATTCTTGCAGGCAAGCCGGCGACCCTGAATGTCACCGCGCTGCGCCGTGAAACCGCACCGGTGGCAACGGCGGTTGCAGCCGAGCCTGCAAAAACCACCACCGCAGCGGTCAAGCCAGCGGAAAAGCCAACCGAGAAAACCAGTGCCGAAATGGTCGAAACCGGCGTGGATACGGTTGACACCGTCGAAACCGCCACCGCAAAACCCAAGAAAAAGGGCCTGTTCTCATTCCTCAGACCCAAGGACAAGATCGCTGGCGCGGCGGCAGAAACCACACCGATCAAGGAAAGCACCCTGGGCGAGATTGCCTCGGCCGCCATCGACAATGCTGAAAGCGAACAGGCAGCAACCCCTGCCCCGACACCGGCCGTTAAACCCGCCAAGCCCGCCAGCGGTCTGGAAAAACCGTTCATCCAGATCGGTATCTTCAGCGTCGAAGACAATGCCAACAACACCGCCACCAGCCTGAAGACCAAGGGCATTCTGCCGATCGTCAAGGCGCAGCAATCCAGCGGCAAGAAGTTCTGGCGCGTGCTGGTCGGCCCGGCAACCAGTTCATCCGAACGCGCCATCCTGTTGAAAAAGGCCAAGGAACTTGGCTTTGCCGATGCCTATTTCGTCACCAACTAGGTCCGGTTGCCCACAAAGGAGACGCAAGTGAAATTCAAACCTTTCCTGCTGGCATTTGCCCTGATCATGGTGCTTTCCCCGGCGGCGCGGGCGCTGGAAACACCTGCAAAGGCAGCGCTGGTCCTGGATTACAATACCGGCACCATACTGTTGGAAAAGAACGCCGATGAGGCGATTCCACCCGCTTCGATGTCGAAACTTATGACGCTCAACATGGTGTTCGAGGCGCTGGAACAAGGCCGCCTGACGCTGGAGGATCGCCTGCCGGTTTCCAAGCATGCCATGTCTTATGGCGGCTCGACGATGTTTCTGAATACCCGTGACCGGGTCCGCGTCGAAGACCTGATCCGCGGTGTGATCGTGCTGTCGGGCAACGATGCCTGCGCCGTTCTGGCTGAGGCGCTGGCCGGGTCCGAGGCGGAATTCGCCCGTGCCATGACCGCGCGGGCAAAATAACTTGGCATGACCAACTCGACCTTTGCCAATTCCAACGGCTGGCCCGACCCCGATCAGATGATGAGCGCACGCGACCTGGTCACGCTGGCAGAACGGCTGATCCGGCAGTTTCCGCAGTATTACCACTATTTCTCGGAAACCGAATTCGCATTTGACAACCGTTCGCCGGCCAATCGGCACAATCGTAACCCGCTGTTATCGCTTGGTATTGGCGCTGACGGCCTGAAGACCGGGCATACTTCGGAGGCCGGATATGGCGTGGTTGGTTCCGCCCAGAAGAACGGTCGGCGCATTGTTTTGATGATCAGCGGACTGAGTTCAGAGGCCGAGCGCGCCCAAGAGGCTGAAAAGCTGATGAATTGGGGTTTTCGCCAGTTTGTGGAAAAAAAAATTCTTGAGCCCGGGCAGACGGTCGGATCCGTCGATGTCTGGCTTGGAGAGGAACCTCAGGTAGAACTGGCGGTGCGCGACGGCGTTGAAATGCTGCTGCCGGTGGCGGCGCTGCATGGCCTGAAGGCGGAAATCATCACCCGTGCCCCCATCAAGGCGCCGATCGCCGCCGGGGATCAACTGGCAACCCTCAGGATCGACATTCCCGAAATGCCCAGCGTCAAAATCCCGCTGGTGGCGGCAAAATCCGTCGCCGGCAGCGGATTCATGTCGCGCCTTCGCCTGTCAGCCGCTATCCTTGCGAAAACCGCAATGGATACGGTCAGGTAATGGTAAAACGCGCTTTTTTCGTTACATTTGAAGGAATTGACGGATCAGGCAAGTCCACCCAGGCGCGTCTGCTAGCGGATCGGCTGCGCGAGCTTGGCCTTGATGTGGTGCTGACGCGCGAACCGGGTGGTTCACCCGGGGCCGAGGAAATTCGCCGCCTGCTGGTTCAGGGCGCGCCGCACCGCTGGTCGCCCGAGACCGAGATTTTACTGTTCACCGCCGCCAGGAGGGATCACCTGGAAAACACCATTGATCCGGCGCTGGCGGCGGGCAAGATCGTGATCAGCGACCGCTATGCCGATAGCACCCGGGTTTATCAGGGGGTGGCGCGGGCCGATCTTGGCGGCCTTGTGGATCAGTTGCACCATCTGATGATCGCGCGCGAACCCGACCTGACCCTGGTGATCGACATGGATCCGGCCCAGGCGCTGGAACGCGGTCTTGGCCGCAATTCCGGCGAGGACCGGTTCGAGGATTTCGGCCTTGGCTTTCAACAGGCGCTGCGCCAGGGGTTTCTGGCGCTGGCCAGGCGGGCAGCACCGCGCACAGTGCTGATCGACGGCAACCGGACACCAGAGGTGATCGCCGCCGAGATCGCCGGTATTTTCGATCGGGCAACCAAATGAGCGAAACCGAAATCCCCGAACCCGACCGCATCGAAGGCGCGCCGCATCCCCGCCATGTGCCGCTGCTATATGGTCAGCCAGCCGCCGAACGCGATTTTCTGGCGGCGCATGGCAGCGGGCGGATGCATCACGGCTGGCTGATCACCGGGCCGAGGGGGGTCGGCAAGGCAACCCTGGCCTGGAAAATCGCGCGTTTCCTGCTGTCCGAACCCACACGGGATGGTGGCATGTTCGGCGACGCGCCGCCTGCCGACACCCTTGTAACCCCTGCGGATACTCCACTGGCGCGGCGCATGACGGCACTGGCGGAACCTCGCCTGATGCTGGTGCGCCGGCCCTGGGACAGCAAGGCCAGCCCGCCGCGCCTGAAACGCGATATCACGGTAGACGAAATCCGCAAGCTGAACGGCTTTTTCAACCTGAGCGCCACCGATGGCGGGCATCGGGTGGTGATCATCGACGCCGCGGATGAGATGAACCCCAATGCCGCCAACGCCTTGCTGAAAATTCTCGAAGAACCGCCTGCCAACTCTACCCTGTTGCTGATCAGCCATCGACCGATGCGGCTGTTGCCGACCATCCGGTCGCGCTGCCGGGTGCTGAAATGTCAGAATCTCGGGCCGGAGGATCTGGCGCTGGCGCTGGCTGCTGCCGGATTTGACGATATCAGCGCGCGGCCTGAACATCTGGCCACCCTTGCCGCCGGTTCGGTCGGTGAGGCGGTGCGCATCCTGACCGAACAGGGGCTGGAGCATTACCAGACGCTGCTGGCGCTGATCGCCGACAGTCCGCAGATGGACCGCATCCGCGCCACCCAACTTGCCGAACGCTGTAGCGGTGCCGCCGGGCAGGCGCGCTATGATCTGGTGTTGCGGCTGATTGAATTTCTGCTCCACCGTCTGGCGCTGAAGGGTGCGAGCAACCGGCCCCTGGCTGAGGCAGCGGATGATGAAGCGATCATCTTGGGCAGGTTTTCCAAAGATGCCGGTGCCGCCCGCGACTGGGCGACACTGGCCGAAACCCTGGCCAAGCGCAGCCAGCACGCGCGCGCGGTCAACCTTGACCCCGCTGCCGTGATCCTTGATATGTTGCTGAAAATCAACCAGATGGCGGGCCAGCGCCGGGCCGCTTAGGAAAACTGCCGCATGACCGACCAGCCCGAAACCCATCCCGAGATCATCGACAGCCACTGTCATCTGGATTTCCCGGATTTCGCTGCTGATCTGCCTGCGGTTCTGGCGCGCGCCAAGGCTGCCGGGGTTGGCCGCATGGTCACCATCTGCACCGGACTTGCCGCCGAACCGACTGTCCGCGCCATCGCGGAAACCCATGCGCCGGTATTTTACGCCGCCGGAACCCATCCGATGTCCGCCGCCAAGGAACCTTTGGCGCGGCTTGACCAGCTTCTGGGAATGACGCGTCATCCGAAAATGGTCGGTATCGGTGAAACCGGGCTTGATTACCACTATACCGCCGACAGCCGCGACATTCAGATCGAAAGCCTTGTCATCCACATCGCGGCGGCGCGGCAATCGGGGCTGCCGCTGATCATCCATGCCCGCGATGCCGATGACGACATGGCCGCCATCCTGACCGAGGAACACCGCAAGGGTGGGTTTGGCTGTGTCATGCATTGCTTTTCATCAGGCCGGGGGCTGGCCGAGGCGGCGCTTGAGCTGGGGTTCTATCTGTCGATGTCGGGTATCGCCACCTTCAAGAACTCAACCGAGCTGCGCGACATCTTTGCCGGTGCTCCGCTTGATCGCATTCTGCTGGAAACCGACGCGCCCTATCTGGCCCCGCCACCGCATCGCGGACGGCGAAACGAACCGGCCTACAGCGCCATCACGGCGGCAACCGGGGCCGAGGTATTCGGCATGGAATATGCCGATTTCGCCCGCCAGACCACGTTGAATTTCGAGCGGCTTTTCACCAAGGCTGCCGGGTGGCGCGGCTGATGGGACGCTTGCGCTTCACCATTCTGGGCTGCGGGTCCTCGGGCGGCGTTCCACGGCTTGGCGGTCACTGGGGGGCGTGCGATGCGAGCAATCCGCGCAACAACCGGCGGCGTTGTTCGCTGCTGGTGGAGCGGATCGTGCCTGAGGGCACCACCAGGGTTCTGATCGACAGTTCGCCCGATCTCAGGGCGCAACTGCTGGATGCCGGCATCGGTGAACTTGACGCGGTGTTCTACACCCATCAGCACGCCGATCATGTGCACGGGCTGGACGACCTCAGGATGATCGTGTTCAACATGCGCAAGCGGTTGCCGGTCTGGGCCGACGGGCCGACGCAGAACGCGCTGATCACGCGGTTCGGCTATGCCTTCGTGCAACCGGTCGGTTCCGCCTATCCGCCGATCCTTGATCTGCATACGCTGAACGGGCCGGTCACGGTCGAAGGCGCGGGCGGCCAGATCACCATGGTGCCGTTCCGGGTCGGTCACGGCAATATCGACGCGCTCGGTTTCCGCATCGCCGGGCTGGCCTACCTGCCAGATGTCTCGATGATGTACGCCGAAAGCTGGGAGGCGGTGGCCGAACTGGACATCTGGATATGCGACGCCCTCAGGCGCGAACCTCATCCGACGCATTCGCATCTGGAACAGACGCTTGACTGGATCCGCCGCGCAGCACCCAAGCGTGGCGTGTTGACCAACATGCATATCGACCTTGATTATGAAACCGTTTGCGCCGAAACCCCTGAACACATCACCGCCGCCTATGACGGCATGGTGCTGGAGATTGAAGGCTAAGCGGCAATGCCCGGCCTTGCGCCCGGCGCTTGATCCGGGTCAAATGGCAGCCGGTTCACCGGGCACCCGGATCCCCAGCTGACGACAGGCCAAGAAATCCCCGATGTCCGCCCTTGTTGAAATCATCCTGCCGGTCTTTTTGGTCATTGCGCTTGGCTATCTGGCGGTTCTGCGCGGATTTCTGAGCCAAAGCGGCATCGACGGGCTGATGAAATTCAGTCAGGGCTTTGCCATTCCGCTGCTGCTGTTTCGTGCCATTTCCACGCTTGATCTGTCGCAGGGGTTCGATCCCGGTCTTCTGGTATCGTATTATTCTGGTTCCACCATCAGTTTCGCAGCCGGGATGCTGGGGGCGCATTTCCTGTTTGGCCGCGACTGGGAGGACAGCGTTGCCATCGGTTTTTCGGCGATGTTCGCCAACTCGCTGCTGCTGGGGCTGGCGATCATGGAGCGCGCCTATGGGCCGGCATCCCTGGTGCCGAACTATGCCATCATCGCCATTCATGCGCCGTTCTGCTACTTGCTTGGCATCACCACGATGGAATTCGTGCGCCATTCCGGCGGCGGCATGACAAGAACGGCCAAATCCGTTGGCAAGGCGATGTTTCGCAACAGCCTGATGCTGGCAATCGGTCTTGGGTTTCTGGTGAATTTCAGCGGATTGCACCTGCCCCAGGCGATCGCATCCGGGTTTGATCTGATCGTCCGGGCGGCGCTGCCGACGGCGCTGTTCGCACTGGGCGGCATCCTGACCCGCTATCGCCCCGAAGGGTCGGTCAAGGTGGTGCTGTGGGTCTGCCTGATCTCGTTGTTCCTGCACCCGGCAATCACGCTGTTCATGTCCACCCAGGTGTTCCATCTCGATCAGGGGCAAATCCGCGGCGCGGTCCTGACCGCATCAATGGCACCCGGGGTGAATGCGTTTTTGTTCGCCGGCATCTATGACAGGGCCAAAAGGGTCGCCGCCACGGCAGTTTTGGCCGGAACGCTGTTTTCGGTGCTGTCGGTTTCCTTCTGGCTGCATATCCTCGGGGTCTGAAACCGCTGGGTCAGCCCGGGCTCATGCCGCGCAATCTTTCGCTGCGGCGGCGCAGGATTTCCACCGTGGTCAACAGTCCGATCGACACGATCACCAGTATGGTTGCCACCGCCAGAATGGTCGGTGAGATTTGTTCGCGCAACCCGGTAAACATCTGCCACGGCAGGGTTTTCTGGCTGGCGGAACCGACGAACAACACCACCACCACCTCATCAAACGAGGTGATGAAGGCAAACAATCCGCCTGAAACCACCCCGGGCAGGATCAGCGGCATCTGTACCTTGAAAAAGGTTCTGATCGGCCCTGCCCCCAAATTCGCCGCTGCCCGCGTCAGGCTGCGATCAAACCCGACCATGGTGGCGGTGACGGTGATGATGACAAACGGAATGCCAAGTGCCGCATGTGCCAGAACCACGCCCCAATAGGTACCCTGAAGGCCAATCCGCGAGTAAAAGAAATACATGCCGGCAGCCGAGATGATCAAAGGCACGATCATCGGTGAAATCAGGATCGCCATGATGGTGGCGCGAAACGGCACATGGCTCTGTGCCAGGCCGATTGCCGCCAGGGTGCCAAAGCCGACCGACAACAGCGTTGCCACCGGCGCAATCCTGACGGAATTGTATAATGCGCCGGTCCAGTCCGGGTTGGTAAAGAAATCCCGATAATGCTTCAACGAATAACCCGCCGGATCAAAGCTGAGCATTTCTGGCGTGAAGGTAAAGAAATCCTCGGCGTTGAACGACAACGGGATGATTACCAGGATCGGAATGATCAGGAACAGAAATATCAGGGCGCAAATCACGCGAAAGGCGTAATACCAGACCCGTTGGCCGGTGGTTGCATAGGGGGGAAGTGCGCTCATGTCTTTATCCCAGCTTGACGTTGTCGATGCCGACGATGCGGTCGTAAAGCCAGTAAAGCACCAGCACCAGCAGCAACAGTATACTGCCGAGCGCCGCCCCCAGCCCCCAGTTCAGCGAACTGGAAATATGGTACGCAATCCGGTTGGAGATGAAGACACCGGTGGTGCCGCCTACCAGTTCCGGGGTGATGTAATAGCCGATCGACAGGATGAAAACCAGGATCGACCCGGCCCCGATGCCCGGAATGCTCTGCGGAAAATAGACCCGCCAGAAGGCTGTCCAGTTGGTCGCGCCCAGGGATTTCGCCGCCCTGAGATAGGTTGGCGGAATGGTGCGCATCACCGAGAACAGCGGCAGGATCATGAACGGCAGCAGGATATGCGTCATGGCGATGATGGTGCCGAACTGGTTGTTGATCATCACCAGCCGGTTGTCATCTGCTACCAGCCCGACCCAGACCAGCACATCGTTGATCACCCCCTGCTGTTGCAACAACACTTTCCAGGCCGAGGTTCTGACCAGCAGCGATGTCCAGAACGGCAACAGCACCAGGATCATCAGCAGGTTCGAGGTGCGCATCGGAATGTTCGACAACAGCCATGCCACCGGATAGCCCAACAGCAGGCAGGACAGCGTTATGGTGATCGACAGGAACATCGTGCGCTTCAGCAGCATCAGGTAGATCTGCTGGCTTTCATCGCGCCATTGCGGCCCGTTCGGGCCTTTTTCCATGTCGATGGCATTAAGGAAATAACCGTTGGTATATTTGCCGGAATAGGTCTGGATCACCCGCCAGACATCGACATCGCCCCAGTCCTTGTCGATCTTGATGAACTTTTCCCGAAACGGTGCGTCGCTGGCCAGATCCCATTTCTTGACCTTGCGCCCGGATTTGCGGAACAGCGACGAAATGCCGGTCTTTTCGTAGTTCAGCCGCGAACCCAACCGCGTATGGGTCTTTGCTTCGACCGCGACCTGCAGATCCGCCGCAAGGGCGGCAAACACCGCCTCACCCGGGGCCTCGCCGCTGTGGAAATCCCAGCTTTTCAGCGCAACCACGGTTTTTGGCAGGGTATCGGCAACGATATCGTTCTCGACCGAGCGAAACAGCATGTCGGCGATCGGCGCAATAAAGGTAACCAGGACAAAGATCAGCAGGGGCGCGATCAGCAGCAGCGCACGCAGTTTTTCCCGCCTCAGGGCGCGTTGCAGACTGCGTTTGAGCGGGGTGCCGTCAGCGGCAAGTACCGGGCCGGTTTGGGTGGTGTCGCTCATCTGTTGCATGTCCCTCGGCTTTAATTCGCCAGTAATTCAGGTGTGGAGAGGGCCAACAGGCCCCCTCCGCTGTCAAAGGTTCGGCCTACTTGGCCAGCCATGCCTGGAATTTCGCATCCAGATCGTCGCGGTAATCCGCCCACCATTCATAGTTGTAAAGAAAGGTGTTCTTGGCGTTATTCGGATCGGTCGGCATATGCGGGGCCATGTCGATACCGAGATCGGCATGCTTGCCCACCAGCGGTGCCGAGGATTTGCGGGCCGGGCCATAGGCGATGTATTTCGCCTGATCGGCCAAACGCTGCGTATCGGTGGCAAAACGGACATAATCCAGCGCCGCCTGCTTGCGATCATCGGGCAGACCGGCGGGAATGATGAAACCGTCAAGGTCAAACACCTGCGCATCCCAGAGCATGGCAACCGGTTGTTTCTTTTCCTCGATCAGCGAGAACAGGCGACCGTTATAAGTGGAACCCATGATCACCTCGCCATCGGCCAGAAGCTGCGGCGTATCGGAACCCGATGACCACCAGATCACGCTGTCCTTGATGGTGTCGAGCTTCTTGAAGGCGCGGTCCTGACCGGCCTCGGTGGCCAGCACGTCGTAAACCTCGTCCTTGGGCACGCCATCACACAGTAGCGCCCATTCCATGTTGTTGATCGGGCGTTTTTCCAGGCTGCGCTTGCCGGGATATTTTTTCAGATCAAAGACATCGCAAACCTTGGTCGGCGGGGTGTCGCCCACCAAATCGGTGCGATAGCCGAAAGTGGTGGAATAGACGATTTCAGGAATGAAACAGTCCGACACCAGCAGGTCGCCGAAATCTTCGGTCGCCGGGGTACCGTCAGGTGCCGCCGCCAGATCCTTGTCAAAGTCGATTTCCATCGCCAGACCTTCGTCACAAAGGCGAATGGCGTCAGCGGCGACCACATCGACGATATCCCAGGTGATATTGCCGGCCTCGTTCATGGCGCGCAGTTTCGCCACCGCTTCGGGCGAGCTTTCGTCGTTGATGATGGTCACATCCGGATGGGCCGCCATATATGGATCGTTATAGGCAAGCTGTTGAGACTTGGAATAGGCGCCGCCCCACGACACGAACGTCAGCTCGATGGCGTTGGCCGCCGGGGCCAGCAATGCCAGTGCCGAAGCCGCAAGCAATAGGTTGGTGGATTTCATAGGTATTTCTCCCTTTGGTGTTTTGCCGGGTTACCGGCGGTTTCATCGCGATTTCAGCAGGCCAAAACCACAATTCCTGAATTCAGTCGAGTGCGCGACAGTCTTCGCTGTTCCAACTGACCTTGGTGGTCTCACCGACCACCAGATGCTTGTGGCCCGCGGCATTGGGCACCTTGACCACGAACTGATCATTGCCCATGACATTCATGCGGCAACGGATGTGATCGCCGAGATAGATCAGTTCCAGCACCTTGGCCGGTACCGCGTTTGGGCCACTTTCCTTGCCGATATCCACCCGTTCAGGGCGGATCGACAAAGTGGTTTCCGAACCGACACCGGCGCAATTCACTGCCAGCGCCTCGCCCAGGGTTCCGTCGCCGAAATCGACCGTGGCGATGCCGTCCTTGATCGCCTTGACGGTGCCGTTCAGGGTGTTGTTTTCACCGATGAACTGCGCCACGAAGGCGTTGTCGGGGCGTTCATAGAGATCATCGGGCGTGGCCAGTTGCTGGATGATACCATCATCGAACACCGCGATGCGGTCGGACATGGTCAACGCCTCGGACTGATCGTGCGTGACATAGACCACGGTGACGCCAAGGCGTTCGTGGATATGCTTGATCTCGTATTGCATATGCTCGCGCAACTGCTTGTCGAGCGCGCCGAGCGGTTCATCCATCAGTACCAGTTCCGGTTCGAACACCAGCGCGCGCGCCAATGCAATCCGCTGTTGCTGTCCGCCCGAAAGCTGCGCCGGGCGGCGGCCGCCAAACTCGCCCATCTGCACCATGTCGAGCGCCTTCATCACGTTGGCCTCGCGCTCGGATTTGCCCTGGCCGCGAACCTCCAGCGGAAAGGACAGGTTTTCCGCCACCGTCATATGCGGAAACAGCGCGTAATTCTGGAACACCATGCCGATACCGCGTTTATGCGGCGGAATGTTGTTGATCGGCTTGCCACCCAGCAGGATATCGCCATGGGTAGCGGTTTCAAACCCGGCCAGCATCATCAGACAGGTGGTCTTGCCGGAACCCGATGGCCCCAGCATGGTCAGAAATTCGCCTTGTCCGATAAAAAGATTGAGATCCTTTACAACCAGAATTTCGCCATCATAGCTTTTCTGGACATGATCGAAGACGACAAAGCCGTCCTCCTTGGTTGCGGTGGGCAATCCACTTCTCCCTGTGTGCTTTCTGCCTGCTGTTTTCGCGGCTTGGGCGCCTAAAGAACATATTTGGCCGCATATTACAACCGCGCAGCCAGATTGAATCTTGAACGGTGTTTTTTCACCTTTTCTCAATGGTATGCCCGGGAATCAGCCACCCCTGCCCCGGTCGATGGCGAATTTTGCCGTCAGGGAATCGCGGTCATAATCGTTGCGAATCCATTCAATCAGGGATTTGCCGCTGGTGGCGGCGTCCTGCTGGTAAGCCTCGAAAAACAGATCGAGGATACCGTTTTTCGAGCCGCGCAGATGGAAATGCCGCCAGTGGAGCTGCCGCATGGCCTCGGCCAGCGGCAGGTCGCAAAACAGATGCAGATAAAGAACCGCCGCAAAGCCGGTGCGATCCGAGCCGGACTTGCAATGCATCACGAACGGTTTTTCGATGCTGCGCATTATCTCGATCAGTTCCAGGATTTCCTCGCGGCTGGCCAGTGCGGAAGCATAGATGCGATGATCCACAAGTTTGAGGCCCAGTTGCTTGCAGGCTTCGGCCTCCAGCAGCCAGGGGCTGTATTCGCTTTCCCCCCTCAGGTTCAGGATGCTTCTGATCCCCTGACCCTGCCATTCCGCCAGACGCTTTGGCGATGGCTGGTTGGCGCGGTAAACATCCGGTGCGATACGGTGAAAATTCTTCCAGTGGATGCGCAGAATGCCGTGGTCGATCCAGTTGAAATGAAACCGTGCCTGTTTTCGCGCCTCGGGTGTCGAGATGTCACGCCCAAGCCCGTGCCGCCAGGCGCGTTCACGCGTCTTCAGGCGATTGAACAGGCGGCGGATCATCGACCCATATTCCGATGAAAATGCAGCCGCGCAAGATAATCCAGACGATAGCGAAGGTTGCGCCAGCCCTGCGAAATCCCGCCACCGCGTCGCCGGGCCGCCTGAATGGCATCGCCGGAATTGGCGGCGGGCGCAAGACCGAGCGGTGGCGGCAGCACCAGACGAATGTCAAGCCCGTGTTCCCAAAAGCGTTTCAGATCCTCGTCGATCGGTCGCGCGAAACGCCCCACATTGTCCAAGAGTCGCAGCGCCGCGTCGCGCCTGATGGCGTAACCAAGGGTGGTGTTGGGGATCTGATAGGGCCTGGCCAGTTGAAACCCTACGCATAGCGGTTGTGTTGACAGCATCCGCTGTTTCGGCCTGCGGCTATATAGTTTTACCATGTCCCAGCCGGATCGGTCGCTTGATAGCGAAGCCAGTACCAAAGGCAGTTCCGGTCGGGCGATGAAATCATCCTCCAGAATGATCGCGCCTTTGTGGTCGCTGGCGGCAAGTTCGCGCCAGAGTTCAAGGTGGCTGAGATAGCAGCCGATTTCGCCCGCCACCAGAGGGTAGCGCGCGCGCCTGCGGTTGGCCAGCGCGTCATAAACGCGGGCGATCTCGGGTTCCGACATGTCACGCCCGTTCACCGCATCGAACCGCTGAAAGGCGATGCCGAGCCGGTCGAGCGTCAGCTTGCAGGAACTCATGCGCCCGGTATGGGCGGCCATGTTGATTACATATACCGGCCAGTCGGTCATGATGTCTGCCGCTCCAGCAGCCCGGGCACCCGGCGCCAGCCCGGTGACAGGCGGTCCAGGGCGGCGGCAAGATCATGGTCCGGAAAGGTGGCGGCAACCGCCTGATCGCGCGCGCAAGTCAGGCGGGCCTTGGCATTGAAACAGGCGGCCAGCCGGATGGCCATACCGGGTTTCAGCCGGTCGCGGGCAGCGGCGAGGTCAAGGAAATCACTGGTCTGAAAGGCGCGTTTCTTGCGGATAAAACGGCTTTCCGGGTGGTCCTGCAACCGGTAATTGCCAAACCCGGCACCGGTTTTCAGGTATTTCAGGTGCCAGTAGAAAAATCCGGCAAACACCCGTTTCAGATCGCCCCTGTCAAAACGTTCAAAGCGGCGATCGTGAAAAAACCGGGTTTTTTCGCTGACCTCGAAATAACCGATATCGCCACCGCCCGAAACCGGATCAAACGCCGGCACCGCCAGTTCGCCATTGCCGCCGCGTGCCAGATTGAGGCCCGAGAAACAATGAAGATGCCTGGGATCGGCCCGCCCCTCGCGCCAGTCACGGCAGATTTCTGCCACGGCGTCGGGGATCGCCAGGTGATCATCGTCCAGCTTGACCACCACCCGGTGCCTGGTCATAGCCAGGGCAAAATTCGAATAGTTGACCATGCTTTCGGGATGATCCCCCGGCGTTTCGGCATGCGCCCTGCTGCCAAGCGGTGCCACCTTGTCGGTATAGTGATATACCCTCAGGCGGTTCGGGTTGTCCTGTGCCATAGATGCCAGGATTTCGGCGGTGTCATCCTCGCATTGGTTATAGACCGCTACGATCTCGTCGTAATGCGCGATGTGGCTTTTGATGGTGGCGGCCAGAAAATCGCCGCCATTGCGCGTTCTGAGAAAGGCCGAAATCCCCGGCAGCCGCGCCGCGGGGTTAAGTTCGGCCGGGGTGAAACGATAGTTGGTGACGGTCTGAACGCTCATCGCTTCTTAAAACGCTAAATCGCGGCGGCGTGCAACTGCTACAAGGCGATGACAGGGGAAATGGCGTCGGATCAGGGGGCTGGCTGCCCCCTCGCTTCGCTCACCCCGGCGAGTATTTCGACAATAAAGAAACCGGGGCTGTTGCCGGACCGTCAGCCTGTGCTATGGCGCGGTTGAATGAGGGCGGCGATGATTGCGACACATATTTTCGGCGGCATGGGCAACCAGTTGTTCCAGGTTGCGGCTGGCAAGGCGCTGGCGGCACGGCTGGGGGTGGAACTGGTGGTGGACACGCGGTATTTCGACCGGCCGCGGCCGGTTGGACTCAGGTTGCAGCATTTCAACGTTCAGGCAGCCGAGGTGGCGCGAACCGGATTGCCAGCCATGCGCCATGAGGGTCTGGCGCGGTATCTGGCGGCGCGGATCCGGGGTACGCATTGGCACATGTTTGCCGAGCGCGGGCTGCCATATGATCCGGCATTTGCCGAGCTTGGCGATGGCAGTTATCTGAAAGGGTATTGGCAGAGCGAGCGGTATTTCGGCGATTTCGGCAACCTGATGCGCGAGCATCTGGCGATCGTCACACCACCGGATGCCGAAACGGTGCGGGTGATGCAGATGCAGGACCGATGTTTTGCGGTATCGCTGCATGTGCGGCGGGGAGACTATGTTTCCAACCCGAAATTCCTGGCAACCCACGGCATATGCAGCCTTGATTATTACCGCAAGGCAGCCGATCGCATTGCTGAAAGTTCGACTGTCGCGCCGACCTTCTTTGCCTTTTCCGACGAGCCGGACTGGGTGCGCGACAACCTCGATCTGCCTTATGACATGGTGATCGTGTCGCATAACAGGGTGGAGCGGAATTATGAGGATATCCGTCTGATGGCCCGCTGCCGGCATCACATCGTTGCCAATTCCTCGTTCTCGTGGTGGGGGGCGTGGTTGAACCCTGATCCCGACAAGATGGTGATCGCGCCATCGCGTTGGTTTGCCGACCCGGCCAAAGACGACAGCGATCTGGTGCCGCAAAGCTGGCTGCGCATGTGAAGCGCGGGTTTCAAAGGTTGTTTCCAAGCACCAGCGCAGCACTTTTGGCGGCATCAGCATAGCGCGCGGCGGTTTTGCGGTTTTCGGCAATGGCGGCGGCGCGGGCCTGATAATCGGCCTCGGACATCTCTGCAACGGCCTTGAGGATTTCAGCCTCGGATTCGCAGATCATCATGCCCTTGGGGTTGAAGAAATCGGCGATGTCCGGCGCGCCCCAGTAGATCGGCACCGTCTCAAGCAACAGCGCATCGACCAGTTTTTCGGTGAAATAGCCCGGCTGACGACTGTTTTCGATCACAACGGAATAGCGATAGGGGGCCAGCCCCTCGGACTTGTCGGCAAAAGGGCGGTAGCCGCCGCCGATCACGTCGGCATCCTTGCCGGTTTCAATCAGCCGCCGCGCTATGCGGTGGCGCAGCTTGTGACCCTTGAGCGTCTTCTTTTTCGAGGCGATCAGCGACAGCATGCGGGTTTTCCGACGGTCTGCCGTGCGCCAGTCCTTTGCCCAGCTATCGCCGAACACAAAATAGATGCCGTTGGGAATGGCGGCGATCAGGCGCTTGTCACAGGTCAGGATGCGATGAAAGCGGCGGTGGAGCATGCGCGCCAGCAGATAGTGGTGGCGATGAAACGCCCAGGGTTCCACCAGCATCAGCGACAGCTTGGCGCGGACATTTGCTGGCATTGGCCGGTAAGCCCAGAACCGCGGATAGGTCAAAAGCTGATCGGTGGCGTCAAGGTCACTGATCCGCGTTCCCGTCAATCCGGCGGGGCGGCCGATCGGCCAGTCAAGATCGTCAAGCGGAATGTCGCCAAGCCCGTTCTTTGCCTTCAGGTAATAGGGAAGGATGGCAATCGCTGCCTTGCGTCGGGTTTCAGGTAGGATCGGTCGCTTGCTCATGCCTCGCGCCATAGCATCTGTGGCGGGGTATTTCACGCTGAAAGCGAGGGAAACCATGGGATTTTCAATCGGCCATCGGCCTGGCCATATGGGCGCTGGCATGCGCATGACCTTGAAAGGCGGTAACGCAGGTATAGATGCCGAACAGCACGATCATCAGGCCGGCAAGCTGGCGGATCAGCGGTCGGCGGATCCACCGGTTCAGCACGCTGGCGAAGGCGCCAAACGACAAAAGGGCCGGCAGGGTGCCAAGGCCAAAGACCAGCATCACCCCGGCCCCCACCAGCGGTGAGGTTGAGGCCATGGCCAGCGTCAGCGCCGAATAGACCAGACCGCAAGGCAGCCAGCCCCAGACAAGGCCAAGCCCGAATGCCTGCAACGGGGTTTTGACCGGCAGGAATGCGCGGCCGTAGGGCTCGATCCGTTTCCAGAGGTGGCGACCGGCCTGTTCCAGCCTTGTGATGATCTGCCACCAGCCGGACAGATACAGGCCGAGCGCGATCATCATCGCACCCGCGATCAGTCGGCCGAGCGGCATGGCATTGCCATAACTTGCGGTCGCCGCCAGCGAACCGAGCAACCCGGCCAGCGCACCGGCAATGCAATAGCTGGTGATCCGCCCACCGTTATAGGCAAGGTGAAAGGCCATCCTTGCAGCGGGTCGGGCCGCGCCCTTGCCAATGCCGGCATCAAGAGTTCCGACAATGCCGCCGCACATCCCCATGCAGTGAACCAGCCCCAGAAGGCCGATGGTAAAGGCGGTCAGCAGGGTAAAATCCATCATCCCCCGCCTATCGCCGCGCCAGTTTGATGCCCGCCCGTTCCGGGCGAAGGGGTAGTGGGTCATCGCCTTGAGGGATAGCTTTCTTTGGGCCGATGGAGCGCGATGAGTTCCAGACCACCAACAGGCTGCTGGTTGACATCGCCAGAGCGGCGAAAAGCGGGTTGAGATAACCGCTGAGCGCCAGCGGAATGGCAGTGGCGTTATAGAGCAGCGCCCAGCCGAGGTTCTGGCGGATGCGGCTGTGAGTGGTGGCGATGATCGACAGCGTCAGGGCCACCTTGCCAAGGTCGTCTCCGGGAATGACCACATCGGCGGCTTCGGCCGCAAGTGCCGTGGGGGCGCCAAAGGCGATGCCGAGGTCGGCCTCGGCCAGCGCCGGGGCGTCGTTACTGCCATCACCGATCATCAGAACCGTGCCCTTGGACCTGAGGTGCCGGACGATGGCGGCCTTGGCGGCGGGCGGCACACCGCTATGGGTTTCATCGAAATCGGCTTGATAACTGCTGGTCTTTTCGGCACCCGATAACAGGACCATATGGCTGTTGTGACGCATGTTGGCAACCACCCCCCGCCATTCCGGGCGGCTTGCATCACGCGTCAGGATGACGCCATGAACCCCGCCGTCCCAGCCGACATACGAGGCGACGCTTTCGCCGCTTGTCCCTTTTTCGGCAAGCTGTCGAATCTCTGGTGGGATGTTCCAGCCAAGATGGCGGAACAACCCGCCACTGCCGACCGCGACACGTTTTCCCCTGACGCTGGCGATCACCCCGCGCCCGGCCTGAATTTCGGCATCATCAGCGGCAAGCGTATGATCAATTCTGCCAATCGCGTCGGCAATCGGGTGACTGGACAGACGTTCGGCGGCGGCGGCAAGTGCCGCCGTCGGGGGCGGGCCGATAACCTTGTCGACCACCATGTCACCGCTTGACAGGGTGCCGGTCTTGTCGAAAACCACGGTGTCAAACACCCGGGGCTTGTCAAAGATATTGGCGCTTGTCAGGATGATGCCGTGTTTCAGTGCGGCGCCGATGCCGGCGGCGCTGGCCAGAGGGATCGCCAGCCCGAAGGTGCAGGGGCAGGAAACGATCAGCGTGGCAAGGCCGATCTGCATGGCTGTGCCAAGGGATGCACCGCCGGTATATTTCCACATCGAAATCGCCACCGCCAGCACCAGCACCAGCGGCACAAAGCCCCGCGCCAACCGGTCGGCGAAGCCCTGCAATCCGGCGCTGCCGCTTTGCACCTTCCACAGGATCCGTGCCAGTGCATCCATCTGACTTTGCAGCGCCGGATCGGCCGCAACTTCGATCCGCCCCTCGACCACGATGGTGCCGCCCCGCACCCTGTCACCGACCTCGGCCCGGATCGGAAAGGGTTCGCCGGTCATCAGCGATTCATCGACTGCAGCGCTGCCGGACAGGATCACGCCGTCAACCGCAATCGCCTCGGCGGGTTCGATGATCAGGGTTTCGCCGGGCTGCAATTCCTTCAGCGAAACGGTCTGAACCCTGCCCCCGCGCCTGACCCGCGCCACCGGCGCCCAGGCATCCAGCAGCCTTTCCAGTTCCGCCGTCGCCCCTGCCCTGGCACCGCGTTCAAAATACCGCCCGACCGTCACCACCGTCAGGATCATCGCCGTCACGTCGAAATAAAAATCGGTCGAGCCCTCCAGATACTGCAGGCTGCTATAGGCCCAGGCGGCAAGTATGGCGATCGACAACAGGTTGTCCATGTTCAGAACACCGATGCGCAACCCGACCCAGGCACCGCGAAAGATCGGCAGGCCGACATAGGCCACCATGATGGTGGTCAGAATGAACATCGCCAGCGGCACCGCCCTGAAGGCCAGCCAGCCGACCGGGGCAAGATCGGCGTAATCCACCAGACCCAGATGCGTCGGATAGTAAAACGCCAAATAAAGCATCATCACCACCGCCGCCAGCGACGTCGCCACCACCACGCGAAACAGCGCGCGCACCTGATCGGCAGCCGGCCTTTCGCCATTCCTGAGGCTGATCCGGTAGCCCGCTGTGCTGAGAAGATGCGGCAGATCGGCCTCGGCGATCTTTTCCGGGTCATAGTCCACCCGTGCGGTCGCGGTGGCATAACTCGAGCTGATGGTATGGATACCGTCGATCCGCCGCGCCAGGTGCCCGATCAGCATTTCGCAACTGGCGCAATGCATGCCGTCGATGCGCAAAAACGCTTCGGCCCCTCGGATTTCGCTTTCGGTCGCACCCGATGCCGGATGCGGGCGCGCCGTCAGGATATCATTGCCAAAGCGCAGGAACACCTCGCGACAGCCGACACAGCAAAAGCGGTGGCCCCCGCCGGTGATCGGATCGGGAGGTGTCGGCAAGCCGCAAAGGGTGCATTCGATGATTTCAGCCATGGTCCCGGATCTGATCCGCCTTGCTTGCGGCATTATGTACATTCGATTTTTTCTGAACTTAGCCTTAATATCCCGTTCCAAGAAGTGCTTTTGACAATCGAGGGTACGACCGTTCGACACGCCTTGGACAACATCCGAAGTGTCACCCGCGCAGCATCCCGCGTTCAGGCGACGGAAATTGCGCCCGGAACCACTGAGCCTGGTACTGATAAGCCCTCCACATCCAGCACCCGATCCCCGAAACCTGTTCTGCACCATGCCTGTCGGCAACCGGTTGCGGCCATCACCCTTTTCTAAAGAGGAGGAACAGCCAACGGCAGTTCACATCCCGAACACAGGTTACTGACGGCAATACCAGACCAGTCTGCCGCACGCGGCCGTACCGGTCTGTAAAGACTAAGCGTAGCATCGGAGGGACAAGAACATGGAATTCATCTATCAGTCAGGCTGGGGGGCTTTCGCGGTAATGCTGCTGCTCCAGATACCGTTTCTGGTGGTCTTTTTATGGGTCATCAATCACAAAAGCGGTAAGGGTGCTGGCCCCAGCAACACCAGTGCAGCAACCGTCAGCAGGTTGAAGACCGGTTGGCTTACGCTGGCCATCGCACTGTTTTTGGTCATCAACCTTGCCAGTATCCGCTTTATCCCGGCGATTTATTCAGCCAGGGCCGCCACCTCGGGTGTTGAACCGATTGACGTGAAGGTCGAGGCGCAATCCTGGAATTACGACATGTCGGCACAGGAATTCGTGGCCGGCAAACCGGTGCGTTTCAATGTCGTCAGCCTTGATACCGTACATGGCTTTGCCGTCTACCATCCCGATGGCAGGGTTCTGTTCACCATGATGCTGGTGCCGGGTGCTGGCACATCCTCGTTGACCTATACCTTCAAGGATCCCGGAACCTACAAGATACGCTGTCTGGAATATTGCGGCATGGCGCATCATGAAATGAACGACGAAATCACCGTAACCGCAGCCGCAAGCTGACAGATCAAGGGAGGAATAGCATGTCTTTACCTGCATCAATCGTCGCCAGTGTTCCGGTGTTCGGAACCATGTTCAAACTGGAGGAAAAAGACGAATTCGAAGCGATCAACGCCTGGCCCGCCGCCATGATCATGGCGTCGTTCATCTGGTTCACAGCCGCAGTTCTGCTTGGCATCTCGATGCCGCTTGTGCAGATGCTGGGCCTTGATACCAGTCTGTTCTACACGGCAATCACCGCCCATGGCGCGGCCATGGCGTTTCCCTATGTGTTCCAGCTCATGATGGGTGTCGGTCTGCACCGGTCGGGCGGCTGTCTGGGAAAACCGGTGACCGGGATAATTCCGGCGCTGGCGTTCTGGTTCATGAATATCGGCGGCATATTGTTCACCATCGCCATTCTGATGGGGCTAAAGATCAGCTATGCGGTGATGTATCCGCTGCCGATCGTCGGCGTGCAAACCGGCCAATGGTCGATGACCTCGGTGGTGATCGGTTTCAGCGGAATCGCGCTGATCCTGTTGACGGTGATCCTGCTGTTCCCATTGCAGGTGATCAAGATGCTGTTCTTTGACAAGGAACGTGCCGAACTGGTGCTGAACCGGCGCACACTGGGTGATCCCGGCATGCTGGGCATGGCGATGTCGGCGTTTGTTCTTTTGATCATGGGGTCGCCCCTGCTGGTGGTCGCCAGCGCGGTACTGTTGTTCCTTTACGGTCTGGTGCCGTTCGCCTGGATCGCCTGGGCCGCGGATCCGATGGTGTTTCAGTTCGTGTTCTACATCTTTGCCCATAACCTGATGGAAGCCATGGCGATCATGGTGGTCAGTGCGGTCTATGCCACGCTGCCGCTATATCTGGCCGACGGCACGCGCGAACTATACAGCAAGAAGATGGCGAACCTCGCGCTGTGGATTCTGCTGATCACCTCGGTCACCTCGTTCTTTCACCACTTCTACACGATGTTTCCGGCATTGCCTTCGGCGCTGTCCTATCACGGCAACATCATGAGCTGGGGAACGGCAGTGGGTGCGGCGATCACCATCTTCACCATTTCCATGACCATCTGGAAACACGGCCTCAGGGCCGATGTGGGCGTGATGGCGGTGCTGATGGGGTTCGTTCTTTATATCCTTGACGGTGCCAGCGCCATCGTCACCTCGACCGTGGCATGGTCCTATCAACTGCATGGCACCATGTGGCAGGCCGGGCACACCATGGCGGTGCTGGTGGCGATGTCGATGATGTGGATGGGGGTGCTGCTGCATCACTATCCGGTGCTGACCGGGCGTGTCGTGGACCCGACCAAGGGCAAATGGTTCGTAGCCCTTTACACCATCGGGGCCATCGGCGTCAGCTATTCGTTCCTGGCGGCGGGGGCGGCGGGCATGCCCCGTCGGTTCGCATCCTGGAATCAGGAAGGCTGGATGACCTATGGTTATCTGATCCTGTTCTTTGGCCTGATGCTGGCGCTTTCGATGGTGATATTCTTTATCACCATCGCCGGATCCCGCGCCATCGACACAACGCGCGTCACTGCTCCGGCCGAGTAACAGACCACCGCATGGCAAACCATGAAAGCCCCCGACCGGGGGCTTTCATTTTTGTCGGGTGCGTTGACTTTGGAATTAATTGTGGATATTTCTTATCCAGGATAAGGAAACTCCATGAAACTCAGCGACGGAGTCGAGGCCGCGATCCACTGCGCCACCATGCTGGCGGCGCTGAAGGATGATGCCGTTCTGCCGACAACCGCACTGGCCGAATTCTATGGCGTTTCGGCCAGCTATCTTGCCAAGCATCTGAGCGCGCTGGTGCGCTGCGACATCCTGATCTCGGTCAACGGACCGGCGGGCGGCTTTCGGCTGCAACGCCCGGCGGACAAGATCACGCTGCTTGACGTGGTGCTGGCCATCGAAGGTGACGCCCCGGCGTTTCGCTGCGCCGAAATTCGCCGGAACGGCCCGGGCGCACCGGATGCCTCGGCCTATATCAAACCCTGCGGTATCAAGTCTGCCATGCTGGCCGCCGAACGCGCCTGGCGGGGCGAGCTTGCGAAAACCAGCATCGCCGATCTGGTGCAGTCGTTTCGCGCCGAGGCCGACCCGAGGTCGCTTGCCCGCAACCGCGCCTTTGTCGCCGATACCGCCCGTGTGCAGCCCCGAACCGATTGAAACCAAGGAAGGAACCACCATGCAAGCCCGTCTCAACCACCGCGAACTGATGCCCGAACTGATGAACAGCCTAATCGCCCTCAACAAGGCGGTCGATGAATGCGGCCTGGAAAAAAGCCTGCTGCACCTGATCAAGCTGCGCGCCTCGCAAATCAACGGCTGCTCGTTTTGTGTCGACATGCACAGCCGCGAAGCCCGCAACGATGGCGACACCGAACAGCGGTTGTATCTGGTTTCCGCCTGGCGGGAATCGCCCTTGTTCAGCGCCCGCGAGCGCGCGGCGCTGGACTGGGTTGAAAGCGTTACAAGGATCAGCGACCACGCGCCCACCGATCAGCAATTCGCCGCCATGCGGGAAAATTTCGCCGATGCCGAGATTGCCAAACTGACCGTGGCGATCGGCATGATCAATATCTGGAACCGGCTATCGGTCAGTTTTCAGGTGCCGCACCCGGTGACGGCCAAAGCCGCCGAATAATCGCCCGGAACCACCCGGCGCAATCAGATGTTCAGACCAGAACCTTGGCCAGAAACGCCTGGGTCTGGGGGTGCTTGGGATTGCCAAGCACCTCGCCCGGCCTGCCCTGTTCGACGATCTCGCCATCGGCCATGAAAACCACCCTATCCGCAACCTCGCGGGCAAAGGCGATCTCATGCGTCACGACGATCATGGTCATGCCGCTTTCGGCAAGGTCGCGCATCACGTCCAGAACGTCGGACACCAGTTCCGGGTCAAGTGCGCTGGTCGGTTCATCAAACAGGATCAGCTTGGGGCGCATGGCCAGGGCGCGGGCGATGGCGACTCGTTGTTGCTGACCACCGGACAGCTGTCGCGGATAGGCGTCAAGCTTGTCGGCCAGACCGACCCGTTCCAGAATGGCAACGGCCCTTTCCCGAACCTCGTCGCGCTTTTCGCGTTTGACGCCGATCGGGCCTTCGATCACGTTTTGCAGCGCCGTCATGTGCGGGAACAGATTGAAATGCTGGAACACCATGCCGATATGGATGCGCTGGCGGGCGATTTCGTGCTCGTGCATCTCGCGCAGATAACCGTTCTTTTCGTTATAGCCGATCAAATCGCCATCAACCCGGATGCGGCCGAAATCAATACGTTCCAGATGGTTGATACAGCGCAAAAAGGTGCTTTTGCCGGAACCGGACTGCCCCAGCAGGCACATCACCTCGCCATGGGGCAGCGCAAGGTCGATGCCTTTCAGCACTTCAAGCGGGCCAAAGGATTTCCGGACTCCGGTTGCCTGCACCATGATCCTTGGTGAGGTTTCCTTGCTTTCAACGGACATGCTGGGTTTCCTGTTCATCGGGCGGTTGACGGACGAGCGCCAAAACGGATGCCGAAAAATTTTCTGAGCGCTTGCAGCGGCGTCAGCGGCAGGTTGCGGCTGGCACCGCGGGCATAGTAACGCTCGATATAATACTGGATTGCGCTCAGGACCGAGACGACGATCAGATACCAGATCACCGCCACCAGCAGCAGGGGGATCGTCTCGAACGTGCGTGAATAGATGGTCTGCGCCGCAAACAGCAGTTCCGGCACGGCGATGATGCTGACCAGGGCCGACATCTTCAGCATGTTGATGGTGTCGTTGCCAAGCGGCGGAATGATCACCCGCATTGCCTGTGGCAACACAACGCGCCGCAGCAGGCGGCCCCGCGACATGCCAATGGATTGCGCCGCCTCGGTCTGGCCGTGGTCGATGGAAATGATGCCGGCGCGGATGATCTCGGCGCTATAGGCGGCCTCGTTCAGGCCAAGGCCAAGCAATGCCGCAAGATAGGGGGTGATCAGGACATTGGCGTCAATCTTGATGAATTCCACCCCGGTGAACGGAATTCCCAGAGAGATATCGGGAAACAGCGCCGAAAGGTTGTACCATAGCAGCAGTTGCACCAGCAGCGGCGAGCCGCGAAAGAACCACACGAACAGCCACGACGCGCTGGACAGAACCGGATTGGGCGAAAGCCGCATCACCGCCAGCACCACCCCCAGCCCGACCCCGGACAACATCGCAATCGCGGTCAGCTCCAGGGTGCGCTGCACCCCCAGCAGGATGGTACCCGAGGTGAAATACTGCGCCACCACCGGCCATTCAAATCGCGGGTTGGTGATCAACGTGTTGACGAACATCGCCACCAACAGCACGACAAAGGCGATGGCCACCCAACGCCCCGGATGCCGCGCCGGTCTGATCGGCTGATGAATGGTGCGATCCTGGCCGGTTTGGTCTGGTGCGCTGCTATGCGGTGACATGTTGCCGTCACTCCCGGTTTTTCAGGATAAGGGGCGCGATGCGACGGCACTTATACAATCGCATCGCGCAATGGTTTTTCAACCTGATCTAAAGGCCGTGACCGTCGTTGATGGTCGCCTTGTCGACAGCACCGGTCGACTGGCCCCATTTGTCGAGGATCTTGGCATAGGTGCCATCGTCGATCAGCGCCTGCACCGCCCCCTGAAGGGCATTGGCCAGCTCGTTGGAACCTTTGGGCAGAACAATACCGTAACGGCGGGCTTCGTACGAGGCGCTTGGCACTTCGAATTCGCCCTTGTGTTGCATGGCGATGTAAGCGGCGGCAGAGGTGTCAATCATCGCCACATCGGCCCGGCCTGCCTGCAATGCCAGAACGATCTGGCTGGTGCCGGGCAGGATCTTGGCATCAACCTTGGGCTTGCCGTTTGCGACACATTTCTCCGAGGCTTTTTGCGCATCCTCGATCTCGGTGGTGCCTTTGTCGATGGCGGCAGCAACACCGCAAAGATCATCCAGCGTGTGAATGTTCAGCGGATTGCCATGCTTGACCAGAAAGCCACCGCCGGATTTGAAGTAATCGACAAAATCCACCTTCTTGCGGCGGTCTTCGGTATCGGTCATTGCCGACATCGCCATATCGAACCGTTTGGCGGCAAGTGCGGGAATGATGGCGTCAAAGCTCATGTTGTTGAATTCCAGCGTCACGCCCAGTTTCTGACTGAGCGCATCGGCGAAATCCTTGTCCAGACCGATGATGGTGGTGTTGTCTTCGTCGTAATATTCAAACGGCGGATACTCGACATTGCTGGCGACATTGATCTTGCCGGCTTCGCGGATATTGGCGGGCAGCATGTCGTGCAGTTTCTGGTCAAGCGTGGTGGCGATATCCGAGGCGGCGTGGGCCACACCCAGGGGGGCCAACGCCAGAAGCATCGCCATGGTCGCGCCCCCGGTAACGGCCCGAAGCCTTTGGAAACCAAGTGTATTCATGTCTTCACTCCCTTTGATGTCGCGGTTGCGACGTTGATGAAACCCTGCGCAGGCAGACATGCATCAATTCCTGCGGTCATTGGCGTCGGCCGATTTCAGCCCTCTGCCGCCCGGTTGGGGCAGAAACATCCTGTTCACCCTGGCACCTTGAAGTACCGCCTTGTCTCCGGCATGGCGTCGGAGATTTGCAGGTGCCGGGGATTTTCAGCCGCGTTTTTACCGGGTTGGGCGACGGAAACTGATCATCGGCAAATGATCTATATTGACATATACAACTATAGGATATGTTTTCAGTCAAGCGCCAAATATTACCGGCTCCCACAGAAGATTGTCGCCTTTTTTCAAGCCGTAAAGAAGCAAGATTAATGTGTTGCATGATTCCTGGACAGATTGACGTATTGGCAAATCAAACAGCCAAGGAACGAATCGGGGCACCCGTGGTGCTGATCGGTTTTCGGGCTATTTCGAGGTTCTTGCCAACAGCAGAACCGCCATGAATCCGACCAGAATGATGATCATCGCCGCCGGTGATGCCTGGCCCAGATTCTCCAGCGAGGCCTGATCGTAGACCCGCGTCGCCAGGGTGTTGAAATTGAATGGCCTGAGCAGCAGCGTGGCCGGAAGTTCCTTAACCGAATCGACGAAAACCAGCAGCAGCGCGGTGGCGACCGAGCCGCGGATCAAGGGCAGATGCACCCGCCAGAGCGTACCTCCGGAGGTCTGCCCGAGCGAGCGCGAGGCCATCGGCAGCGACGGCGAGATTCGCCCCATCGCCGCATCTGCCGCCCCTTGCGCAATGGCAAAGAACCGGACGAAATAGGCCAGGATGATGGCAAATGCCGAACCGGTCAGCAACAGGCCGGGGTCATGCCCGGTCAGTGCCTCAATCGCGTCGGCAAGCCGGTGATCCAGCCCGGCCAGCGGAATCAGAAGGCCGATCCCCAGCACCGCACCGGGTGCGGCATAGCCGATGGTGGTCACCGGCAGGACATAGCCCGGCAACCGATGACCGCTCAGGCGCACACCGTAAACCAGGAACACCCCGCCCGCCACGGTCAGAACCGCCGCCGTACCGCCAACCCAGACGGTTGTCCAAAGTGCGCGATAAAGCGCCGGATCGGCCCAGATGCCGGCATTTTCCAGCGCGTGCCAGCCGATCACCGAAACCGGCAGCACAAAGCCGGCGGCAAACGGAACAAGGCATAGCAGCATCGCCAGAAATCCGCCAAGCCGGCCAAGCTGCCGCCGCACGATCGGCGCCTGCCGCTGTGTGGTGCGAAAAAACCGGATGCGCGCACGGCTGGCCTTTTCCAGCGCCACCAGCAGAAACACGAGTCCAAGGATCACCATGGCGATCTGTGCCGCCCCTCCGGCGTTCGATGCCTCCAGCCAGACGGAAAAGATACCGGTGGTCAGTGTCTGCACGGCAAAAAACTCGACCGTGCCGAAATCGCTGGCGGCCTCCATCATCACGATGGCGACCCCGGCGGCGATGGCCGGGCGCGCCAGCGGCAGGCCGACCCGGAAAAAACTGCGCCAGGGGCCCGAGCCAAGCGCGCGCGACACCTCCAGCACCCCGACCGACTGATCCCGAAACGCGGTGCGCGCCATCAGGTAGACATAGGGATACAATGCCGCCGACAGCACCAGAATGGCGGAACCGCGCGACCGGATCTCGGGGAACAGATAATCGCGCGCCGAATGCCAGCCGAACAGCGCCCTGAGCCCGGTCTGCACCGGGCCGGAATATTCCAGAAAATCCACCAGCGCATAGGCGCCGATATAGGCCGGAATCGCCAGCGGCAGCAGCAGCGCCCATTGCAGCACGTCTGCAAACGGAAACCGGTACATCACCACCAGCCAGGCAGCCCCGGTGCCGACCATCGCCGTCAGAACCCCGGTTGCCGCCATCAGCAGCAAGGAATTGCCAAGGTATCTCGGCAGGCTGGTGGCCAGCAGATGCGGCCAGATATTGTCCGCCGGGTTAAAAGCGATCCATAACACCGCCAGAATCGGTGCGACCACGATTGCAGCGATCACAAGCGCACCCAGCGACCAGAGATCGGGCCACTGGATCCGCGCCCCGTGGCCGGGTTGCCGTCCGGAATATGGTTGCTGTTCAATCACCGGCCGCCGCCCCGATCCTGTCGTTTCCGCCCTTGCGCATCCCTGCCCCGTCACCGTGTCAGACTGCCCCATCAAACCATCGCATCGAACTGCCCGGCCGCCCTGCGGAAATACCTGACCCCGATCGGGGCGTTGTAGGAATGCGACCCTCTGTCATAACCTGCCTTAAATCGGTTTCCCTTGACGCAAAAGACGTTATAGTCATGTCAGGGCAAGAAAGAGAACCACTAGTGACATAACCATAGGGCCGTACCTGTCAAACATGCAGATCGTTTTCCATATCGGCGCCCATTGCACGGATGAAGGGCACATCCAGTCCTGTCTGGTCAAGAACCGCAAGATTCTCGGCGAGGAAGGCATCGTCGTTCCGAACCCCGGTCGGTTCCGGCCAATCCTGCGCGAAACACAGCAGGTGCTGGCAGGCGAACCCGCCACCCCCGAAGTGCAGGAGGTGATGCTGGATTCCATCCTGACCGAAGATAACCCGCAAAGGGTGATCTTTTCCAACGATGCGTTTCTTTGCGGTCATCCCAAAATCCTTGATCGTGGCACGCTTTATCCGGATGCCGGTGACAAGTCGTTGCGCCTGCGCAATCTGTTCGCCGGGCATGAGACTGAATTCTGCATGGCAACGCGCAACCCGGCAACCTTTTTGCCCGCCTGTTTCGCGCGAACCGGCAGCGACAGTTTCGCGGGTTATATCGAACAGGTTGACCCGATGAGCCTGCGCTGGTCGGACGTGGTTCGCAATATCCGCGAAACCCTGCCCGAGGATGTGGCGCTGAAGGTATGGTCAAACGAGGATACGCCGTTCATCTGGCGCGAACTGATTCGCGAAATTGCCGATCACAACACCGCCGCCGATCTGGTCGGTTTGGATGATTTTCTGGGCGCCATCATGAAACAGGAAGGCCTTGACCGCATGGCCTCCTATATCAAGACGCATCCGCCCGCCAACGAGATCCAGCGCCGCCGCATCCTCAGCGCATTTCTCGACAAGTTCGAGATCGAGGATGAAACCCAGTTCGTCGAAGCCCCCGGCTGGACCGCCGAATATATCGACGCCCTGACCGAGCAATATGAGGAAGACCTGTTCAACATCGAACGCCTTCCGGGCGTGCAGTTCATCTCGCCCTGAGGGGACTACCCGCGATCTTGCGATGACGGGGCATGGACCGATCACATTCCCAGTGCTTCTTTATACATCTCCAACACCGCCTCTTCTTCGGAAATATCCTGCGGGTCGCGTTTGCGCAATCCGATCACCTTGCGCAGAACCTTGGTGTCGTAGCCGCGCGATTTGGCTTCGGCCATCACCTCTTTCTGCTGATCGGCGATGTCTTTCTTTTCAGCCTCAAGACGTTCGAACCGCTCAACGAACGAGCGCAATTCGCCTGCGGTCACGCGGTAGGTTGCATCGCTGTTGGTTTCGTCCATCTGGCCTGTCCTTTTCTTGATTGAAGCCTCTTCCTATCGGCGGCAACCGCGCCCTTCAAGGGGCGGCTTGCGAAAGGGTGGCGATTTCTTTAGGGCAGGCACAAGGGCCGCACCGAAAACAAAGGATGACCGCAATGGAAATACTGATCCCGCTTGGCGCATTGGTGGCATTGCTGGGCCTTGCCGGTCTTGGCTATTGTATCTGGCTGGCGCTGGCAGCCAAACGCGCCAACCTGCCCGATGACGAGATGAAGGCAAGGCTGCAAAAGGTGGTGGCGCTGAACATGGGAGCGATGGGGCTGTCGGCGGTGGGGTTGATGATGGTGGTCATCGGTATCCTGTTGTAATGCCGCCGTTTACAGCCCTTTCGCCCAATCTGTAATAACTTCGACCGCCAGATCGGTGCGCTTTGGGCTTACGATGTCCCCGGCGATCACATGCGCTTGCGCGGCATCGTCCACGGGTGGATTGACAACCTTCACCTCACCGCCCCATTGGCTGGCGACGATGCGGGTCAGCCTGTGATCGACCACCGGATCCTGCATCGTGAACAGGAACAGTGCCGGCACCCGGGCGCGGCTGAAATCCAGTCTGGCGGTATGGCGCACCAGTGCTGCCATCGGCAGCGTGGCGACGGTCGGATAGCTGTTGGTCCAGTACCTTTCATGCGCCTGGTTCAGCCCGTGCCAACTGCGCGTCTTGCCTGCCAATAGCGGCACGAACCAGCGCGCAAACGGCACCGTCAGCAGGATCGCCGCCGGATCCCTGACCCTGAAATTCGGCGAGATCAGGACCACCCCGGCCAGATCGCGGTTGACGCCGCTTCTCAGCGCCAGATCGGCGGCCAGCGTGCCACCGGTCGAGGTGCCGATCACCAGCACCCGCTGCCCCAGCCGCCGCCCGATCGCCATTGCCTCGGCCACATCATTGATCCAGTCGCCCGCCGTCGCCGTCGCCAGCGCCTCGCCGGTTCGCCCGTGTCCGCTCAGCCGTGTGAAATAAAGGTTGGCACCAAGGGCCGCGGCCACCCGGTCCGGCACCGGGCGGATTTCTTCGGCGCTGGCAGACCAGCCGTGCAGATAGACCACGGCAAGCGGCGTTTTCTGCCCGACGGCACCGGCCCAGACAATGCGCTTTTCGGTTCCCGGCACGATTTCGCCAAATTCCGCCTCGGCGGCGGCAAGATAGGCGTCGAGATCATCACCGAGCGATTCATCCTGAAAGGTGATGGCCTCATCCACCGGTTCGCGCGGGCCGAACAGCCAGATCGCCGCCACCAGGACGACAAACAGCAAAAACAGGTTCCTGACAATCCTGAGTAGCCGCCGCATGTTGCTATCCTTTCGCCGCCATGGTGAGCGAATGAATGGTCTTTCGGATCAGCCGCAAATTGGCCGGTTCGGAAAACCGGTGATCAGACCCCTTGACCAGTGTCAGGCGGATATCCGGCCCGTCGGCATGTTCAAGCAGCCTTAGTGCCACCGACAGATCCACATCCAGATCCGCCGTGCCTTGCAGCAGCCTGACCGGAAAAGGCAAGGACAGCGGGGTTCGCAGCACCAGATTTTGCCGCCCCTCCTCGATCAGGCGTTTTGTGATCACATATGGCCCGTCATCATATTCCGACGGCAGTTCAACCCTGCCGTTTTCCGCCAACGCCTGCCGCTGGCCAGCATCAAATCCCGCCCACATGCTGTCTTCGGTGAAATCCGGTGCCGCAGCAATACCGACCAGCCCGGCCAGCCGTTCCGGCATCGCCCGCGCCAGCAGCAGCGAAATCCAGCCGCCCATGGAGGAGCCGACCAGAATCACCTTGCCCGTCGTCAGCGCCGAAATTGCCGCCTTTGCATCCGCAGCCCAGTCGCCTATCGCGCCATCCTCGAACCGGCCCGAGGATTGCCCATGCCCGGAATAGTCAAAACGCAGAAAACCGCGACTGGCGGTTCTGGCCCATTGCTCAAGATAGATCGCCTTGGAGCCCTGCATGTCGGATTTGAAACCGCCCAGAAACACCACCACCGGCCCGGTCCCCTGGGTCAGGTGATAGGCGATCTGGCGGCCATCTGCGGTTTTCAGCATCTTGGGCGGTGTCATTTCGGCCTCTGGAATTATTTCGCCGCATCATGGCGACCTCTGGCACGACTGACAACGCTTGACTTGGCTTTCTACAGGCGGCATATCGCCGGGATACCGCAACCGGGCGTTTCGTAGGCGCCAAACCGATGGAGGATGTGCCGCAATGGCCGATATTTCCCTTACCCTTCCCGATGGCAATCAACGCCGATACCAGGCCGGTGTCACCGGCATGGAAGTGGCTGCCGACATTTCAAAATCGCTGGCCAAGGCGGCGATTTCCTGCTCGATCAACGGCAAGCACAGCGACCTTAGCGTGCCGATTGACGCGGACGCCGATTTCGCCATCCACACCATGAAGGATGAGGCTGAGGCGCTGGAACTGATCCGCCACGACGCCGCCCATATCATGGCCCGCGCGGTACAGGAAATCTGGCCCGATGTGCGCGTCACCATCGGCCCGGTGATCGACAACGGCTGGTATTACGATTTCGACCGGGATGAGCCATTTTCCACCGACGATCTGGCCGAGATCGAAAAAAAGATGCGCGAGATCATCAACAAACGCGAACCGGTCACCACCGAAATCTGGGAACGCGACCGCGCCATCAAGTTCTATGAGGCCAATAATGAGCCTTACAAGGTGGAACTGGTCGGCATGATCCCCGAGGATCAGCAAATCCGCATGTACTGGCACGGCCACTGGCAGGATCTGTGCCGGGGGCCGCATCTGGTGCATACCGGGCAGGTGCCTGCCGATGCCTTCAAGCTGATGAAGGTGGCGGGTGCCTATTGGCGGGGTAATTCCGACAACAAGATGCTGCAACGCATCTACGGCGTCGGTTTCAGGAACAAGGAAGACCTGAAAGCCTATCTTCACATGCTGGAAGAGGCGGAAAAGCGCGACCACCGCAAACTTGGCCGCGAGATGAACCTGTTCCACATGCAGGAAGAGGCACCGGGGCAGATATTCTGGCACCCCAACGGCTGGACCATCTACACCACGCTGCAGGATTACATGCGCCGCAAACAGCACGCCGGCGGCTATGTCGAGGTGAACACGCCGCAGGTGGTCAATCGCTCGCTGTGGGAAAAATCCGGCCACTGGGCCAATTACCGCGACAACATGTTCATCGTCGAGGTGGACGAGGAACATGCCCGCGAAAAGACCATCAACGCGCTCAAGCCGATGAATTGCCCCGGCCATGTGCAGATTTTCAACCAGGGTCTGAAATCATACCGCGACCTGCCGCTCAGGATGGCGGAATTTGGTTCCTGCAACCGCTATGAACCATCTGGTGCCCTTCACGGTATCATGCGGGTGCGTGGTTTTACTCAGGACGATGCGCATATCTTCTGCCGCGAGGATCAGATCGAAGAAGAATGCGCCATGTTCATCGAATTCCTGTCCTCGGTCTATTCCGACCTCGGCTTTGAGAAATTCGAGATCATGTTCGCCACCCGCCCGGAAAAACGCGTGGGATCCGAAGAAAGCTGGGACAAGATGGAAGCGGCCCTTGAGGCGGCAATCAACAAGACCGGCCACGCCTACACACTTGATCCCGGCGAAGGGGCATTCTATGCACCCAAACTGGATTTCAAGCTGACCGATGCCATTGGCCGGGTCTGGCAATGCGGCACCTTTCAGGTTGATCCCAACCTGCCCGAACGGCTGGATGCGGAATATGTCGGGCAGGACGGGGTGAAACACCGCCCCTACATGCTGCACCGGGCATGTCTTGGCTCATTCGAGCGGTTCATCGGCATCCTGATCGAGAACTGGGCCGGCAAACTGCCGCTCTGGCTGGCGCCGCGACAGGTGGTTGTGGCGGCGATTGTGTCGGATGCGGATGACTATGTGCTGAAGGTTACTGAGGCGCTGAAAGCCGCCGGCATCCGGGCCGAGGCCGACATCAGGAACGAAAAAATCAACTACAAGGTGCGTGAACATTCCGTCGGCAAGGTGCCGGTGATCCTGGCCGTCGGCCCGAAAGAGGTCGAGGATAAAACGGTTTCCATGCGCCGCCTTGGCGACAAGGGATCAACCGTTCTGGGGCTTTCCGAGGTGGTAAAAATGCTGACGGTCGAGGCAATGCCGCCCGATCTGGCCGCCAGAATCTGAAACATTCTGCCGCTGTTCATTGAAACAAAACCGATGGTTTTGCAACAAATCGCCGTGGAACCACCGACGCCGGCTGACATTGCGTCACGCCGGTGTGATGCACAGGTATGTGAGTGGCACGTTACCCGATGCGTTCGTTAGGTTTTGATCTGTCAGGCAAGTGCGCTGACTTGGAACAACCCGCGAAAAGGAACGAAAACATGTCAAATCACGTCAGAACCCTTGCCGTTGCCGGTGCAGTTGCCGCTGCCCTTGGCTCATACGCCACGCTGCCGGTACATGCCGCTGAAACCGAAAAATGCTTTGGTGTGGCGCTGGCCGGCCAGAACGATTGCGCGGCCGGACCGGGCACCACCTGTGCCGGTACCTCGAAGGTCGATTATCAGGGCAATTCCTGGAAAGCGGTGGAAAAGGGCACCTGCCTTTCGATGGAACTGCCGGGCGGGCGCAAGGGTTCGCTGGAAGCGCTGAAGCGCGACATTCCGGCCTGATCAAACCAGAATGGCCGCGCCCAACCAAACCCGGCGCGGCCGGTTTGCCTGCCACCATTTTGGATGGTCCCATGTTTGATGACGCCAGATCAGAACCCGGCCTGCCCAATGCCGCCGGGGTCGGCTATAAACCCCGGCATTTTCAGGCAATCATGCAGGACGCAGGCAGCGTCGGCTGGCTGGAAATCCATGCCGAAAACTACATGGCTGAAGGGGGCCGCGCGCTGGCGCAACTGGGTTTCCTGGCGGAACGATTTCCGGTTTCCGTGCATGGGGTCGGCCTGTCGATCGGTGGCGAGGCCGCATTGGACAGGGCGCATCTGGGGCGGCTGAAACATCTGATTGATTGGCTGGAACCGGCCAGCTTTTCCGAACATCTGGCCTGGTCAAGCCATAACGGCGACTTTCTCAACGACCTGCTGCCGCTGCCCTATACGCCTCGAACCCTGGACCGGGTGGCGCGGCATGTCGATCAGGTGCAACAGGTGCTGGGCCGCAGGATACTGCTGGAAAACCCGGCAAGCTATCTGGCCTTTGCCGAATCCACCATGCCGGAAACCGCATTTCTGTCAGAAATAGCCGAAACAACCGGCTGCGGGCTGCTTTTGGATGTGAACAACGTCTTTGTCTCTGCCAGCAACCTGGCGCTTGATCCGCGCGCCTATATCGACGCTTTCGCGCTGAACCGGGTCGGGGAAATTCACCTCGGCGGACATGAAGCGCAAGCGGATGAATACGGCGCCCCGCTGCTGATCGACAATCATGCCGCAAAAGTGGTTGATCCGGTCTGGGCGCTATATCAATACACCATCGCAAGAACCGGTCCCTGCCCGACCCTGATCGAATGGGACAACGACGTTCCCGACTGGCCCATACTGGCCGCCGAGGCGGAACGGGCGGCGGGCGTGCTGGCACAGGTGACAGGATGATGAGCGGCCAGGACCAGTTTCGCGCCGCACTGCTCGATCCCGGCTTGCCGGTGCCGCAGGGGTTGCAGGATGCCCAAGGCCGCCCCGCTGGCAAACGCTTTGACGTTTATCGCAACAATGTCGTAGTCGGCCTGATCGAGGCGTTGGCAACGGCGTTTCCGGTGATTGAAAAGCTGCTGGGGGCGGAAAATTTCCGCGTGCTGGCGGGGGCATATGTGCGCGCGTATCCGCCCCGTTCGGCGCTGATGATGTTTTATGGCGACCACCTTCCGGCATTTCTGCAAGGCTTTGAACCGGTTGCCGATCTTGGCTATCTGCCGGATGTGGCGCGGCTGGAACTGGCGATCAGGCGTTGCTATCACGCCGCCGACGCAATCCCTGTCAACCCGCAAAGCCTGAATGGGTTGACCCCGGATCGGCTGATGAAGACAAGGTTCCGGTTCGCCCCTGCGGTAGATATCGTGCGTTCGGATTGGCCGGTGCACGCGATCTGGCGATTCAACATGCAAAACGGTGAAAAACCCCGGATGCAGGCCGAGGATGTACTGCTGATGCGCCCGGAATTTGATCCGGTACAAGTGCTGTTGCCGCCTGGCGGGGCCAGTTTCATCGCCGCCCTGCAAACACAACACACCCTGGCCGAGGCGCTGGACATGGCAGCAGAATCTGACCTGACATCGCTGCTGATGCAGCTATTCACTGGCCGGGCGCTGATTGAAATCAATCCGGGGGGAAATTCTTGAATACGCTGATATCATTGCATAATTCCGTTTTTGCACGACTTTCGGCACTGGCCGATCCGTGGTTGTTACCGACATTGGCGCGATTCGCCTTTGCCGCTGTGCTGTGGATTTATTTCTGGAATTCCGCCGGCACCAAACTTGGCGATGGCTGGCTTGGTTTCCTGCAACCGTCTGCGGGCGCTTATGCGCAGGTGTTTCCCCGCGCGATGGATGCGGCCGGGTTCAACACCGACAACCTTGGCATCTATCACTGGGCGGTGACGGCCTTGGGCATGTGGGCCGAGTTTCTGCTGCCGCTGTTGATCGTGCTTGGCCTTCTGACCCGTCTGGCGGCGCTTGGCATGATCGGTTTCGTGGCGCTGCAAAGCATGACCGATCTTTACGGCCACGGCGGTATTGCCGATCAGGAAACGCTGGGGGCCTGGTTTGATCGCTATCCCGACGGCTTGATCCTTGATCAGCGGCTGTTCTGGGTGACGATTCTGCTGATACTGCTCATCAAAGGTGCCGGGCCGGCATCGCTGGACTGGCTGTTTGGCCGCATGACCAGACCAGACTGAAGGCTGGGCATGGCCGCACCCGCCGGTTCAGGCGGATACGGCAATTTACCAGCAGCGGCGCTCGCATTATTCCTGGAACACCGCACCGGCGTCGCGCAATGCCTTAATCGCTTTCACCAGTTTCGCCTGCAGCAGTTCGGTCTCGGCTTCGGCCGCGGCCTGAGCAGCTTTGGCGGTTTCGGCCTCAGCCTTGGCGGATTTGACCTCTTGTTTCGCCTGATCGGCGGCGGCCTTGGCTTCGGCCAGTTCCGTCTCGGTTCCGGCAAGCAGGTTGCTGTCCTTGGCGGTGGCTTGTTGCAGGCTGGTTTCGGCGCGTTCCAGTCTGGCGGTCAGATCGGTCACCGCCGCTTTGGCGGCATCAAGTGCGGTGGTTTTGGCGGCCAGATCGGTCTTGGCGGTTTCCAGTGCGGCGACCGCTTCGGCGGCGCTGGCTTCGGCGGCCTTCACCACCGATGCCGCACCATCGCGGGCGCTGGCAATCTCGGTCGAGACGCTGGCCAGGCTGTCTTTTGCCTTGCCAAGTTGCACTTGCTGGTAAATGCCGAATATTGCCAGCAGGGCGGCAAGGATCCAGGGTAGTTGTTTCATGACACTCTCCGGTTATGACAGGCCGGCGATCAGCACCGGCCGGGTTGTCACCTCAATACCGGTTCCTGCCAGCAAACGCCAGCGCAACAACACCGCAAACCGCCTCTTGTGCCGGATGCGGTTTTGGCGATAGATATGCCTTGCCCGGGCGAAACCGCTTGAACCGGCCGGTCGGCGCGATTACCTTCACCAAATCAACTGAAACAGCCGTAAAGGACTTGAAACCCATAGCCCGCAGACCTCATAACGCGCCCCCGACGCGCGACACCGGACCCCGCGTCAATGAACGCATCCGCGAAGACCAAATCCGCCTGATCGGCCCCGAAGGCGAAAACATCGGCCTGTCAACGCCCGCCTATGGTATGCAACTCGCCGCAGAAGCCGGACTAGATCTGGTCGAGATCTCGCCCAACGCATCACCGCCAGTCTGCAAGGTAATGGATTTCGGCAAGTTCAAGTACGAACAGCAGAAACGTGAATCCGAAGCGCGCAAGAAGCAGAAGATCATCGAGGTCAAGGAGATCAAGTTCCGACCGAACACCGACACCCATGACTATGACGTGAAACTGCGCAATATCGTCAAGTTTCTGGAAAATGGCGACAAGGTCAAGGCGACCATGCGTTTTCGCGGCCGCGAGATGGCGCACCAGAACCTTGGCCTTGAACTGTTGCAGCGCGTCGCCAAGGATGTGGAGGAAATCGGCAAGGTCGAGAACATGCCAAGGCTGGAAGGCCGCCAGATGGTCATGATGATCGGCCCTGTAAGCCGGTGAGCTGGAAACCGACAAGCAGCCACACGGCGATTTATCGCAGTGGCATGTTTCGCCCGGAACCCGATGGCCGCATGCATTTCGCCATGTATGAACGAAACGCAAAGCCCGTCATCGACGGGCTTTCGCCGTTTTTGGCGGACATCAAAGGCAACGCGCTGGAAATCGGTTCCGGCACTGGCCAGCACGTCATAGCCTTTGCCGCCACCTTTCCGGTCCTTCACTGGACGCCAAGCGATCCCGACCCGGTGCATCGCACCAGCATCGACGCCTGGCGCAGCTTTGAAAACGCCCCGACCGCACCGGCGCTGGCGCTTGACGCCGCGAGTGACTGGGCCGAAATGCCCGAGGTCAGGGCAATATCCCCACTCAGTCTGATCATCAGCATGAACGTTATCCATATCTCGCCCCCTTCGGTGATGCGCGGCATTCTGAATGGTGCGGCCAAAGCACTGGCAGCGGGCGGGTTGCTGGTATTTTACGGCCCGTTCAAGGAAAACGGCAAACATACCGGCGAAGGCAATGCCAACTTTGATGCAGGGTTGCGTGTCCAGGATGTGGATTGGGGGCTGCGCGATACGGTTGACATCCAAAGCATCGGCGAATCGCTGGGGCTGGTTTGGCGCGATATGGTGGTGATGCCTTCAAACAACCGGTTGCTGGTGCTGGCAAAGCCCTAGCTCGGGGTCCGGCAATCGCGCCGCCGAACCGGCGTTGCAACAGCCATTGCCCTTTACGGCGCGCGATCCTAAAGCTGTCGGATGAACGATGTTGTCAATCAGAAAAATGCCGGCCATTCGGGTGAAAATTTCCCGAAATGAACGCCTTTGATCGCCTCAGCCCCACGGTTCAAGGGATTTTGCTGATAGTCACGTCAATATTCCTGTTGTCCGTGATGGATGCGCTGGCCAAAGGGCTGGCGCAGCGATTAGACGTCTTTCAGGTGGTATGGGCGCGCTATACCAGCCAGACGCTGGTGGCGGTGCTGATTTTGCTGCCGCGGCTGAAAACCGTGGTCAGAACCCGTCATATCGGCATGCAACTGATCCGTTCGGCGTTTCTGTTCGGGGCAACGGTCTGCTTTTTCTTCGGCATCGTGCGGGTGGGGCTGGCACAGGCCAGCGCCATCATGGAGATCAACCCGATGCTGATTACAATAGGTGCCTTCGTGTTGCTGGGCGAACCTTTTGGCATCCGCCGCGCCCTTGGGGTAAGTGTTGGGCTGCTTGGTGCGCTCATTATCATCCGCCCCGGCAGTGAGGTTTTCTCACTTGCGGCGTTGTTTCCGGTTGTGGCGGCGTTCCTGAATGCCGGCTATTCACTGACCACGCGGTTCTTGGGGCGCGAGGAAAGCATCTGGACCTCGTTTCTTTATTCCACTGCCATCGGCACACTGGTCGCCAGCCTGATCGTGCCGTGGTTCTGGACCAGACCTGAACCGTTCGATTGGCTTTTGATGATGCTGATCGGTGTCTTTGGCGGTGCCGGGCATCTTTGTCTGATCCGCGCCTTTTCGGTGGCCGAAGCCGGGGCAATCGCGCCGATTTCCTATGGGGGCATCGTGTTTGCCACTTTCTGGGGTTTCATGTTCTTTGACGAATACCCGGATATCTGGGTCTATGCCGGTGCGGTTGTGATCATCGGTGCGGGCATATATGTCTGGTATCGGGAATACACTCTGGCGAAACAGGCGGCACAAGCGGCAAATGGCAGGTCCTGAATTTGCAACGGGCGGGGCGCTCAACTTTCTGATTGATCTGCCGGTCCGGGGGTTCTTTGCTGCCTTTCGCCTGCTCCCTTATCGCGCCGGCCTTGATCTGGCAGGCTGGATCGCGGCGCATGTTCTGGCACCGCTATTCGGCGTCAACCGTCGCATCAGGATCAATCTGAAGATGGTCAGACCCGACATGCCGGATGGCGAAATCCGCCGCCTGTGTCATGCGGTCAGTGCCAATTCCGCCCGCCTGATGCTGGAAAGCTTCAACACCCGTGAGTTTGTCCGCCATGCCGCGCGGGCAGGGTTTTCCGGGCCGGGCAAGGAACGCCTGCTGCTGGCGCTGGCCGAGGGGCAGCCGGTAGTGCTGGTATCGGGGCATTTCGGCAATTATCAGGTGCTGAGGGTGCTGCTGGCGCGGCTTGGTCACAAGACCGCCGCCATTTACCGCCCGATGAACAACGCCTATACCAACCGGCGCTATATTGACAACATGGACCAGATCGCCACGCCAAACCATCCGCGCGGCATGACCGGGACCAAGGCGCTACTGACACATCTGAAAAAGGGCGGCGCGATTGCCCTTTTGAACGATCAGGCTGCCTTTGAGGGCGAAAAGCTGCAATTCATGGGCAAACCGGCCCTGACCATGACCTCGGCCGCGGAATTTGCCCTGAAACACCGGGCGCTGCTGGTTCCCTATTACGGCATCCGCCGCGCCAACGGTGCCGATTTCGACGTGGTGGTGGAAGAACCGGTGCCGCATTCCGACTCCGGGACCATGACCCAGGCGCTGAACGATTCACTGGAGGCGATGGTCTGGCAGTATCCGGGGCAATGGTTCTGGATCCACCGCCGCTGGAAATGGATCTAGGGCAAAACCTCGGCGGCGATGATCGGGCCGGGGCCCGCCGCCTGCACCAGTACCACCAGCTTTTCCGGGCCTTTGGCGCTGGCGCTGGTGACTAGATCGCTGCGGCCATTCCACTGGGCCACCTGGGTCCAGCTGGTGACCACATTGCTGTAAGTGAAATCGTTGCCAGCGTTTTCACCAGCGCGAATGGTCACCACCTCTTTCGGCAGATAGCGTACCACCTGCACCACCGAGGGGCCGACAACCGCGCCGTTGGCGTGCAGCCTGATCTCGACCGAATTGCCCATGCGTGCCAACCTCAGGTCAACCGCATCGGGAAGGTCCAGATGCTTCTGAATCATTTGATCCACGTCATCCCGGTGGTGGCCGATTACCGAACTCGTGCCCTGAACGATGATCTGCGGCGTATAGATGGTGCGCTGGTGCCTGGCCCTGGCATATGCGCGCTGGCGCAGCGTGAATTCCTTGGAGGCGAAGGTGTC
>JAGQRW010000008.1 GCA_020425085.1 Paracoccaceae bacterium | reverse complement strand
GCGAAAAACGATAGTGTCTGGCGACGGCACAACCACAGGTACGGCCAAGCGGCCAGAGGAAGTGTTCAAGGGTTTGTTCCTGCGCGACAGTGCCGACCTTATGACCTTTGATCTGACCGGTGAAGGTGACAGCAAAACAGCTTCGTTCTACGCAATCGCAGATCAGTTCGAGCCGATTGGCGGATGGGGTTCGGCGGGCTGTTCGAACCCGGAAACCTGGGCGATGGCACCGGTGCGGCCCTGACCTCGGACGCGTAGTTTATCGGTACCTGAAACAGGATTCGATGATATTTTCGGTTAACAGCCCCCGGCGCATATGCTATCGCCACCCAACATAGTCTTTCGAGGTCGTTTAACCCTCAAATCTGGTTGGTTAGCTCATCTTCATGCTGAACATCGTCTTCGTTATGTATTCCGCCAAGTCCAGCGACCCTGGCGTTGAGACGCTTATGATTTCCAATGTCGCCGATCACTAACATGCACCTCTGCCCTTGCAAACCGAGGGCTGGGTGATGTTCCGGCCCGCAATGGCACGGTTCGGTCGCCTTCCCGATTTTGCCCGCAATGCGCTGATTTCATTTCCAGTACGCATTAGCGGACTATTCTTGCAACTGATCTCCTCGATCATCTTGGCGCGGCTGCTGGGGGTTACAGAATTTGGTGTCTATTCCTATGCCTTTGTCTGGGCAACCATACTGGGACTGTTCCTGTCCGCCGGTCTGGACCAGCTTGGGCTGCGCGAACTGCCACGCTTCATCGCCCAGCCTGACGCCGCTTCTCTGGTGGGTTTCCTATTGGCAATTTTTGGCACAATCGCCGTATCTGCTATCCTGATTGGCGGGATTCTCTGGTATTTGCAAAGCCGAGAATTTTTCGCCCTCGGCCCGGGATGGCTGCTAATAGCGGGTGTTGCCCTGACCCATGCCCTGGCGTTGAGTTTTGCCAATATCCACGGCGGGTTTCAGAAAATTTTAACTGCTCAGGTGATGGAAAACCTGCCCAAGCAAGTGCTTTTCCTTATCCTGATCGTTTCAGCTGCTGTGGCGGGACTTAGTCTGGATGCCCAGAATACCTTTACCCTTTACCTGCTAAGCATTGCCCCCATTCTGGCTATTTCCGCCTGGATCGCTCTGCGCGAAACCCGGCGCTCGACTGGAATCTACTGGCCACCTCGGTTGCAGATGCGTTTTTGGTATGCAGCCAGCCTGCCGATGGCCCTTACCGGGGCGGCGACATTTGTGAATACCAATCTAGATATCCTGATGGTCGGAACCATGCTGGGCGATGTGGATACTGGCATCTACCGGGCAGCCTCACGGGCAGCAGCGCTGGCGGCGATTTTCCAGATGGTCGCACTCAGGGTGCTGGGGCCGATGCTGTCCAGGGCGATCGCCCAAGACGATTACAAAGGCGCACAACGGTTGCTGGCTTACAGCGCAGGTTTTGCCTCTGCTGCCGGTGGGGTGTTCTGCCTGCTGCTGGTGACCATCGCCCGGCCCTATCTTGGACTATTCGGTGCCGAGTTTACTGCAGGCGTTGCCGCATTGAACATTCTGGTGATCGCACAGACCTTGATCCTACCGCTTGGGGCTGTCGCCCTTCTGGCTACCTTCAAAGGTCATGAACGTGCGGTGTTTCTGGCTAATATGGCGGGGCTTGCCTTCAATTTCGCCCTCAATTTCCTGCTGATCCAGTGGATCGGCATCGAAGGCGCGGCAATTTCCACCGGGCTGACGCTGTTGGCGGTGAATGGCGGCCTGCTGATCTTCATCCGCCGGAAAACACCGCTGGATCCGACGATATTATCGACGCTGCGCCTGTTTCGCGCGCGCTGAGCTAGTATACTGGGAATTTCCCCGGCGTCCTACCCCTATAATACCGACAGACTTAGTCTTATTTGAGCCGTCTTTTGCATAGGGCTTCATCCAGACACATGTTCCCAACAGGAACATGAAGAAAATATAGACCGATCCCCAGATATGCACCGTTGCCAATGTCACCGCGCTGCCGATCAGCGCAACCACCATCCCGGTGCGCCGGTTCGCCATCTTCGGATCGACAAAACCAAGCCGGGTCATGCGCAGGATATTGCCCAGATAGAATAGCGCCAGAAACGAAAACGCCGGAATGCCATTGCGCATCGTTACCACCAGCCAGAAATTGTCGACACTGCTGGTACCCATCCAGTGTGGTCGCACCCAATCATTCAAGCCAATACCAAACAGCGGATGCATCCAAACATTCTGCATACCATAAATGAAAGTGGTGATCCGATAGTATCCATTATGCGCGCTGAACGTTGCATAGCTGATGAACACTTCAAACGGTGTGCGGTTGGAAATCATGTCAACCACTACATATGCCAGAATGACCAGCCCCAGCAGTACCTTCCAGTGATTCCTGACACCTCTGAAGATGGTATTCCAGGTCACCATCATCACCTGCGCCATGATCGATAGCCAGGTGCCAGACGACAGCGACAGGAATGTTGCCGCCACCGACAACCAGGCCTTTCGGTAGCCAGAAATTCCGGCCCCGGATCGCCGGTTGGAAAAATACAACAATCCGAAGGTGCAGGAAGAAAAGACTCCAAACAGGATTGGGTGCTCGAACACCGACTGCGACCGGAACATTCCCAGCCGTTTTTCATAGCCCGAGGCATATACCCAGGCATGGGTTTCAGCGATCTTCCCGGCAATGATCGAGAAGATGCGGATGCCGGTCAGCGATTCCAGCAGGGCTGCCGGCACAAATACCAGCATGATCAAGGTCAGAATGCGCACCATGCGGTCATAATCCTCGGGTGTGCGTATCAGGGCGCGCCCGCCTAGATAGGCTCCGAAGGTTTCCAGAAAGGTAATCCCCGCGAATTGTATATGGCCCAAACCATGCACCGCAATAAGACTAAGTCCATTCCAGATGCTGAACGCCAAAAACAGCGATGTCAGGATCGGGGCGGATCCGGCACGACCACTGAGCCAGAGCCAAGTCAGCGGAAGAAACATGATCAGCAGAAACAGCCGCTCCGGGGTCAGAAGCAAACTGCCGACATGAAACTTGAGCGGGGTGACCAGCATGATCAGAAATATCGTTGTACCGATCCCTGCGCCCTTGACAACCGGAGCAATTTTACGGTCAGGGTGCCCGGTGGCCGATAGAGGCTGCGCCTGTATCCCGGTATCATCAGGCGCAGTGTTCTCAAGGACTATATCGACCGGGATGCCATCCTGGCGGCCATGGGGAAACCTGGAAAACTTCATTTTTGGCCAGGGCTTTCTGTTGAGATATCCGCAGGGTCTACTGTTGAAACACGGCGAAAGTGGCCGCATGATGGCCAAAGCCTGTTCCGTTTCATATTACCAGATCGATGATTATGAAAAAACTAATACTTGTTATCCTGTTGACTCTGGCAATGGCACCTTCCGGGTTTGCCGCAGATTTTTATGTTACACCACCAAACGGGGCGAAATCACTCTCTGGTGATGGCAGCCGCGACCATCCTTTTACCGCACTTGAGGCGGCGCTGCAAAGTGGAACCATCAAACCGGGCGATACCGTCTATCTGACCGGCGGCGAATATGGCAAGGGACTGATCCGAAATGTCCATTTCAGCGCGCCGGTCACGATCCGGCCAATGGAAGGCAAAAAGGCACATTTTGAATTTCTGGTAGTTTATCAGAAGAGCCGTAACCTGCATATCCAAGGCCTCGGGGTCTGGCCGTCAAGCTTTCCGGTCAAGCGTCAGTTATTGGTGGAAACCGGATATGATACCAGCGATATCGTGTTTTCCGACCTTGATCTGCGTGGCGGGGTTGATGCCGGTACCTATCCGGGCTGGGGCAAGCCGGAATGGGAAAACCGCAAGGTCAATGGCATCATGCTGCGCGGACCGCGCGGCAAGATTCTTGACAGCCAGTTCACCGGGCTTGATTTCGCCATTTCCACTCTGGCGGATGATGCCGTGGTGACGGGCAATATCATCACCGGGTTCAGCGGCGACGGTATTCGCAGCCTGGGTGACCGGAGTGTTATCCGGAACAATCTGATACGCGACTGCATTGCCATGGACCAGAACCACGACGACGGCATTCAATCCTGGTCCGGCGGCCCCAAACCGGGAACCGGCAATCTTGACCGCCTGACCATCGAGGCCAACATCATCCTTGAATGGACCGGGCCGAAGGATCATCCACTACGCTGTGTTTTGCAGGGGATTGGGCTGTTTGACGGCACCTTTTCCAACCTCCTGATCCGCAACAACCTGGTGGTTGTCAGCGCTTATCACGGCATTTCCGTTTACGGTGCAAACCGTGCGACCATTTCAAACAATACGGTCATTCACCCCCTTTTACCCAGCGGCAACCGTCCCTGGATCATGGTCAACAAACGTGGAAACGGCACGCTGTCGCGCGATGTCACGGTCGCCAACAATCTGGCGATGCATTATATTCTGAGCGACATCGAGGGGCTGTTCATCAACCGCCGCAATCAGGTGATTAGCTATCCGGCTCGTCTGTTTGCAAATCCCGCTGCCGGAGATTATCGCCCGATCGCCGGCGGGCCGCTTTCCGGGGCGGCGGATCCCAGATATGCGCCGCCGACCGATCTTCTGGGGATTGCCCGCCCGCTTGGCTCCGGCCCGACACTGGGTGCTTTCGAAGTCGATACCAAGGCAATCTCGGGCGAATAGACCAACCGCCCCCTGCCCGCCTCGGGGCTGCTGTATCTGACTTTCCTGGCCGGCGCCGGTGCCATCGCGCGCCGCCGCAAGGGATAGGCCGATCCTGTATTTTCGAACAGCGCGATCTTTTGGGTTGCGCCATTTATCCGTAACAGGGGCACATACCCTTGTATTAGGGGCAGGAATTCCAAACTAAGTCCAGTCTGATACAGAGCGGCCGGGCAATTCCGGTATCTGCCTGCGCCCCGGCCGGATCTGCCTCGATTCGCCGCCTCGCCACCTGCCCGCATCCGTCAGGAAACTGCCATGAACCATGGAGCTATCTTCCAGACTGTAGCAAATCGAGAAACAATGCGCCCCTCAAGATGGCGACTGTTCTTGGAAATTACGGGCCTCACTCGTGGTCAGCGTTGAATACTGGATGCTTTCGCAACGGGTTTTGGATAAATTCTAGACTCGATTCAGCTTTCACTGTATTGTGATCTGATAAAAAGCAAAGGACAGTTCTGCCTGTCCTGACGTATTCTACCATCCCTGTAATAATCGAAAGTTGGTATCATGATCTCAAGCCTTAGCTCCACCCTTCGCAGTCTAAGCTACGCGGCTGCCATTGGCCTTGCCCTGACCGCACCGTCGGTTCAGGCTGCCACCGTCACCACCAATGAAGCCGCCCTCGATGCAATCTATTCCCAGGCCACCTTCGGCAACAGCCCGATTGATGTGCGCTTCAACGCCACCCAGACCCTGGTCAATGCCAATCTTCTGAACATCGACACCGCCGCCAAAAGCAGCACGCTGTTTGGTCTGGCCAATTCCGCCGGGCCGGTGATCGACATGTTCTTTGTCGATACCATCGACTATTGCGGTGGCTATAACGTGAATATCGTCGGCTGCGGCTTTGTCGGCGCTGCCGGCCTGATGGTTGAATCGATCTGGGCCGCCGGCTCCTACGGGGCTGAATTGCTGGCGCATGAACTTGGCCACAACCTGGGTCTTTCCCATGGCGGCTGTGGTCTGATGGGTCCGGCTCTTAACCACAACACCTGCCTCAACGCGTCCGAAGTCTCGACCATCTTGCTCAGCAGCCTGGTACAGCAGGATAGAAACGGTCTTTACATCGAAATCAACCCCTGGCTGGTGACGGCGGCACAAGTGCCGCTGCCGGCAGCAGGCTGGTTGCTGATCGGGGGCATCGGTGCGCTGGCAGCAGCACGTCGGCGCCGCAAGGCCGCCTGACGGCGTGATGAACCGAATACCGGCATTTTCAGCGCCGCAGGCTCGGGTCGGGCTTGCGGCGCTGGCTTTTGTGATCCTGGCATCAGCCGCACTGGCGGGGGCGTCTTCAACCTTGACTAAGTTCACCATAGACAACCTTGTGACACTGGAGCTGCCGCCCGACGCCAGGGGCAAGCCCGGCCAGGGGATCGACAGCATTATCGGCAGCATCAAGGGCAAAGGGTTCACCTGCGAATATGATCTCGGGGTCTATTCCAACCACCTGACCGGCATCGAAGGCAGCAGCGAACAGGTGCTGACCATATCCGGCCGCCCGGCCCGACTGGTCGAGGCGCCGCCGGATTTCGACGGCCTTCACATCGCGGATATCGAGAAAACCCTGCTGGGACCGCGTCTTTTTACCATCAGTTGCAAAAGCGGCGACAAGGATGCGCGGGACGCGGTGCGAACCATGCTGCGTTCGGCCCGACTGCTATCCAAGGGGTAACAATATACCCCGCCCCGGCGGTAAATCAACCTGACTTAGTTTATCAGTATCCTAACCTATACCCCGAATTATAATGGGGTTTCCAGAAACGGTTTCGCACGCGAAACCTCAATCCTCCGCCAGTTCCCGCCGCAATGCCGCCACCGCCCGTTCGATCAGGCGGGCATCCACCTTGCCGCCATGAAACCGGATCGCGTGGCCTGCCTTGCCGGTCTCGTGACTGATTTCCAGCCCCTTGGCCAGGCGGATGCGTGTCTGACCGGTCTTGGGGTTCCCGGCCTTCTGTGGCCGGCCGCCGCGTGACGGATCGCGGGCCATATTTTCCGTACCACTGATCACAGGTTCCAACAGCGCCCATTCCTGGTGCGGATCCGCTGGCTGGCCATGCATCAGCGCCGCCTTCAGATCGTCAGCCGCCCCTGCCCGCAACGCCGCCGCCAGCCTGAGGCCGGCACGTTCGTTCAGACAGGTGGGAAATTCCAGCGCCTCGCCCAGTTGCAGGTGAATCTCGGCAAAGGATCGAATTTTCGACCGCTTGGCCTTGGAGGCGGCCGGAAACAGGGTATCCACCGCCTCGGCCAGATCGCCGTAAACCCCCTGCCCGGCTGCGATCACGGCGATGCGGCCGCGCTCATACTGACTGAGGTCGGAGCGGATCTCGTTTTCCTCGACCATCGCCACGAAGGCGTCGGAAATGGTATCCGGCTGGCGTATCAGCGCCGGGATGGTGGCAAACCGCGCCTCGTTCGAGCCGACATAAAGCATGCGCACCGCCAAAAGCCGCCGATAGCCCGAAATCAGGCCGTAGAAGCTGCCGCCAGAAGATTCAGGCAGCGCGTAAACCTCGATCGGCAGGCGGACGCCATGCGCCAGGATCGAGGCTTTCAGCTCCGCCATCTCATCGCCTTGCAGATCCAGCCGGTCGCGCGGCACCTCATCCGACAGGATGGACGAGATCGAGATCTCGTTGACCACCAGCCCCTTTTCCGTCGCGCTGCGAAACCGTTCGGCATCGGCCTGATCGCGTGCCTGCCTGGCCCGATCGGCACCCGGAACCGCATCATTCAGGCGCGCCGCCTCGGCCACCACCTGGGCGATCGGGGCCAGCCCCGTTGCCTTGTCCTTTGGGGTTTCGCGTGCGAAACCATCCTCCAGCGCCTGCAATTCCCCCTCCGAGGGGGTGTCGATGCGTCTGCGTCTAGCCATCCTTGCCGTCCTTGTCTGCCTGCCCTGCCCGCTCCTGCTCCGCCTGATCGCGCCACCAGCAGCCGATCAGGATTTCCTTGAACTCGGCATAGGTGCGGTCAAAGGCTTCGCGGCCGCGCACATAGGTTTCGCGGTTGAAATCGCGGTAATCGGCCTCGTAAATCCCGGCCACCTGTTCGCCCGCCTGCCCGACCAGCGCGGTATATTCCTGCCGGTGCGCGTTCATGAAATCGCCAAGATAGGCCTGAATGAGGTTGGCCATGTCGGTTTGCTGGTTGGCGTCGAACCGGGTGATGATGGCGCGCACCACGTCCCATTCAAACCGGATTTCCGGCAGACCGGCGGCGCGGCGGCTGGCGTTTTCCCCCTCTTCGATCGAGGCGAAGGTGGAATAGAGCATGTCAAAGAACCGCCCGGTTGAATCAAATTCCAGAAACGACGCGCCAAGCGGCACCAAGAGGATGTCGGCGGCGGCCAGCGCATTGATCGTCAGATAGCCAAGCGCGGGCGGGGTATCCAGCAGCACGATGTCATAGTCCGACAGCACGCCTTCGGCCTCCAGCCGGCTGGTCAGCGCGTCCCAGAGCGGCCAGCGCCTGAGACCCATGCGCCAGACCGGGATCTGGAACTCGGCCCAGTAAAGATTGAGCTGGGCGCCGATCAGGTCGATATTCGGCCAGTGGGTTTTCTGGATCACATCCCGGACCGAGGTTTTGGCGGCCTCGGAGATGGTCTCGTCTATCGGCAGGGGCGGTTCGCCACGGGCCGCGCGCACCTGGTTTTCCTCGGCCAGATGCAGCGCGTAATCCTTGGCCAGGATCGGAAACACGGTGTTCCATTCATCCTCGACCTTCCCGCCCATGATCGAGGTCATCGAGCCTTGTGAATCCAGGTCGATCACCAGCACCCGGTAACCATCAAGCGCTGACGACATCGCCAGATGCGCCGCGGTCGAGGTCTTGCCGACACCGCCCTTGAAGTTGGCCACCGCAACCACCTTGGCGGGCAGGCCTTCGGGCCGGTAGGGGCGGTATTCCTTGTTGGCGGCACCTTCCGAGGCGAAATGGTCGCGCAGCCTCAGGGTTTCTTCCAGCGTGAACCATTTGGTGCCGCCGGTGCCGGTGCCTTGTGGCAGATCCGGGTGGCTTTTCAGCACCCGCCCCAGATGGGCCGGCGCAACCGGTATCAGATAGCGGCAGATCTCCCAGGTGGAAAACTTGCGCAGGTGTTTCTTGCCCTCGGGCGACAATCCGCGTTTCAACAGATCGTCGCGGCCGCGTTTGGAAAAAGCCGCGGCTTTTGCGAATCGCACGGTGTCGATAGGCTGGCCGATACGGGCGGCGGCACGCGCCGGATCAAGGTTGAAATAGGGCGGTAGCGGCGTTTCCGATCGTTTCTTCATTGCGACTGCTCTGATGATATGCGCCATTTTCGCGGCTATTGGCCGAAATATTGCACATCGCCGGAAATAAGGGAAACGGGAATTCCCCGGCCCGGATACCGCCACGACGATCGCAACGTCCGCGACGGCGACAGGAACGGATAAATCCTAAATCAGGAAACCCGGTCACAAGTTTCAGATTCTTTAAGAGTCTTTGGATTCTTTGGATTTGGTATATTGTATTAAATCAATATGTTATAGCTTATAAGGAACCCGTTTACGGGACCATAGGAACCCGTTTACAGGACCATAAGTACCCGTTTGCAGGATCAGGCGAACCCGTCTGCGGGTCAACAGGTACCCGTTTACGGTAAGGCATCTTCTTCGGTTCCGGCGACAAAAGGGCGCTGAAAAATCCTGTTTTGGGTGTGTGGAATCCCGGCCTTTACAGGTACCTGTTTACGGGATGCTGCAAGCGCTGCCGGCGAATCCACCTCAAGTACCTTCGCGGTTCTTGTTTCAGGGTGCCTTTTCTGCCATGATCCCCCAAGTCCGAAAAGGGCGTTTCCCGTAGGGCAGGGCGGCAGGCCAGAGATGGAACAACTGGATATTCCCAAGGACCGGCTGGACGGACCGCTTCGCCGTGAAGCGGTAAAAAAGAACGTGGCGGCCATACATGTCTCGGGCAAGCTCAGCCTGTTGCAGCGCAAGCTGTCCAATGTGCTGTTGCTGAATGCCTATGACGACCTGATCAGCAAATCGCAGCACCGGATCAATGCCCGTACCCTCTGCCTGATGGTCGGCTACAATTCCAACGACATGGAAACACTGAAGCAGGCGCTGCGCAGCCTGGCGGAAACCGTGGCCGAATGGGACATGCTGGATGAAGCGGGCAGGCAGGAATGGGGGGTCAGCTCACTTCTGTCCTTCGCCAAGCTGAAAGGCGGGGTCTGCGAATATGCCTATTCGCCGGCGCTGGCGGAAAAGTTGCATGACCCCAAGGTGTTTGCGCTGATCAATCTGAACATCCAGCGCCGGTTCAACAGCGGTCACGCGCTGGCGCTATATGAAAACTGCTATCGGTTCGCCCGCACCGGCTCCACCGGCTGGTGGCCGCTGGAGATTTTTCGCCGCCTGATGGGGGTGGATGGCAGCGCCTACTACGAGACCTTCAAGCATCTCAATGCCAAGGTGATCAAACCGGCGGTGACCGAGGTCAACAAGACCTCGAACATCTTCGTCACCCCGGAGCTGCGCAAATCCGGGCGCACGGTCAGCGCCATCCGTTTCAGGATCAAGGAGAACCCGCAACTGGCGATGTTCGATATTGATGACGGTGAGGCGGTGCGCTCGGGCGAGGTTTACCGGCGTCTGCGCGATCTTGGCGTCAGCGACCGACTGGCGCGGCAATGGATCGGCGAACATGGCGAGGCCTATGTCGGTGACAAGATTGATTATGTCGCCGCCAAACCCGATGTCAGCAGCCCGGCGCGCTATCTGGCAGCGGCGATCCGCGATGATTATGCCGGGGCAGGGACCGGGGCAGGTGCGGCGCCGGATGCCGACCCGGCGGTCCGGGCGGAAATGGAAAGACGTCAGGCCGGGGAACAGGCGCTGCGCGCCGCCGAAGACGCCCGCGCCGAGGCGCTGAATGCCGAGCGCCGCCGCCGCGCCGCCCGCATGGCGCGGGTGCGCGAGATCGTCGAGGCGCGCAATCCGACCCAGCGTGATGCCGACCGGCGGTTCTTCCTGTCCAGCCTCAAGGGCGATCTGGAGCGCGAGGAATTTGCCCGCCTCGGCTGGGCCTCGGCCCTGAACGCGCGGGCGATCTTCGCCTTCTGGCAGGAGGTGCAGCCGGGGGCTTTTGCCGATCTGCCGGAGTGAGTTTGCGCACCAGGATCACTGGCGGCGGCTTGACCGGAATCACCATTCTGGATACTCCACCCCCAGTAATGAGGCCGGACGGATGTTCATGACGATTGTGATTTCCTGTGCTGCGTTCGGTTTCCTCTGGTTTGCCGTGCCGTTTGCCTGTCGCCGCCTTGAGGAAAGGCGGCTTGCCCGGATGTGCCGCCAGATGCGGGCCATTGTCCTGAGCTATGACGATGGCCCAAGCGGGCAACTCAGCCCTGATCTGATTGATCTTCTCGACCGGCACCAGGCACGGGCGACGGTTTTCATGCTGGGCCGGAATGCCGAAAGACATCCCGAGATGGTGGAACGCTACCGTCAGGGCGGGCATGAAATCGCCAGTCACAGCCAGAACCATCTGAACGCCTGGAAATCCGCCCCCTGGGCGGTGTGGCGCGACATCGCGGCGGGCCGCCGGACGCTGGCGGGGTTCGGCGCCGATGCGGCGCTGTTCCGCCCGCCCTATGGCAAGGTCACGCTGGCGGGGTTGCTTCAGGCGGCGGTTCAGCGCATGCGCCACGCGTTCTGGACGGTGGACAGCCGCGACAGCTGGAACCGCCGCCCGATCGACGAGGTGATCGCGCATGTCGAGGCGATGGGCGGCGGGGTGGTCCTGATGCATGATACCGACCGTGCCGGGCGGGGGCCGGAGCCAGAGAAACACGCGCAATATGTGCTTGATCTGACGCAGCGGCTGATTGATTTCGCCGCCGCCAACGGCTTTCGGCTGATGCGGTTCGGTGATCTGACCGGCAGCGGGGCAGGGCGATGAGCATGCGGCCAACCCGGGTGCTGGCGGTGGCATCGGCGGGCGGTCACTGGGTGCAGCTGATGCGTCTGGCACCTGCCTGGAACAATCTGGTGGTCAGCTATGTCAGCACCGATCCGGGGTTGCGGCAGGACCTGGCAGCGGAGGATTTCCGGGTGATCGTCGAGGCCAACCGCTGGCAGAAGCTGCGCCTTCTGAAACAACTGGTGCAGCTTTTGCTGATCTTCATCACGGTGCGCCCGGATGCGGTGATCACCACCGGGGCAGCGCCCGGGTATTTCGCGCTGAGGCTGGGCAAGCTGTTTGGCGCGCGCACCGTCTGGGTGGACAGCATCGCCAATGCCGAGCAGATGTCGCTGTCCGGCCAGCAGGTGCGCAAATATGCCGATCTGTGGCTGACCCAGTGGGAACATCTGAGCGGTGAGGGTGGCCCGGCATTCCTGGGGTCGGTGATATGATCTTTCTGACCATCGGCACCCATGAACCGTTTCCGCGCCTGGTCCGGGCGGTGGATGCCTGGTGCGCTGCCAGCGGGCACGGCGGCGATCTGTTCGGGCAGATCACCGATCAGGGGGCGGCGGCCTATACGCCCGGCAATTTCAAATGGGTCGGGCGGCTCACGCCACAGGAATACGGCGATCGGATCAGCCGAGCCGATCTGATCATTTCCCATGCCGGCATGGGCTCGATCATCACCGCCTTGCAGTTGGGCAAGCCGATCGTGGTGCTGCCGCGTCGCGGGCATCTGCGCGAAACCCGCAACGACCATCAATATGCCACGGTGCAACGGCTGGGAAACCGGCCGGGGATTTTCGTGGCCGAGGATGAAACCCGGTTGCCGGTGGTTCTGGATCAGGCGGTGAGCGGGCTGGCGGGGGCGGGTGGTATCGGCATATCCCGGGTGGCGGAACCGCGCCTGACCATGGCAATCGGCCGGTTTCTTGCCGGTAAACCGCTGCCGGAAAAAAGTTGAAAATCATGCCGGGGGCCACAAATGCGCCACAGAAACCAAAGAGAACCGGCCATGGTGACGGTGGGGCTGCTTGCAGATCCCCCGATCAGGTTCATGCAGATTAGGAAATTCAGTTGACCAGTACATTATTGAACAGGATCAGGTCGCGGCAGGCCCATATCGGCATTATCGGCCTTGGCTATGTCGGCCTGCCGCTGGCGGTCACTGCCGCCAAACGCGGGCTTGCAACCGTTGGCCTGGATATCGACGCGGAGAAAACCGACCGCCTGAAGACCGGCAAAAGCTATATCGAGGCGGTCAGCGACAGCGATCTGGCGGAACTGAACGCGGCGGGCAGCGTGACGTGGAGCACGGATTTCGCCCGCCTGGCGGCGCTTGATGTCATCGTGATCTGCGTGCCGACCCCTCTGACCAGCCACCGCGAACCGGATCTCTCCTATATCACCGAAACCGCGGCGATGATTGCCCGGCATCTGACGCCGGAAACCCTGGTGGTGCTGGAATCCACCACCTTTCCCGGCACCACGGCGGATGTGCTGACGCCGATCCTGGAACGCTCAAGGCTGAAGGCGGGCAAGGATTTCTTTGTCGGCTTTTCGCCGGAACGCGAAGACCCCGGCAATGCCGATTTCCGCACCGCCACCATTGCCAAGATCGTGGCCGGCGACGGGGCCGAGGCCGGCGAACTGGTGCAGGCGTTCTACGGCATCGTGGTGGACAAGGTGGTGCCGGTTTCAACCACCCAGACGGCGGAAGCGGTGAAAATCACCGAAAACATCTTTCGCGCCGTCAACATCGCGCTGGTCAACGAGCTGAAGGTGATCTTCGAGGCCATGGACATAGATGTCTGGGAGGTGATCGACGGTGCCGCCACCAAGCCGTTCGGCTTCATGCCGTTCTATCCGGGGCCGGGGCTTGGCGGGCATTGCATCCCGATTGACCCGTTCTACCTGACCTGGAAAGCGCGGGAATACGATCTGTCGACGCGGTTCATCGAACTGGCGGGTGAGATCAATACCCATATGCCGGATCATGTGGTGGCGCGCCTCAGACAGGTTCTCGACCGGAAATCCGGTATCGCGCTCAGCCGCGCGCGCATCCTGCTGATCGGCATGGCCTACAAGAAGAACGTGCCGGACATGCGCGAAAGCCCCTCGGCGCGGCTGATGCAGATCCTGCTTGGCCATGGTGCGGCGGTGGCGTTTCACGATCCTTATGTGCCGACAGTGCCAAAGATGCGCGATTACCCGGAACTTTTCGGCCGGAACTCGGTGGCGCTGGAAAATGTCGGGGCCGATGATTTCGATGCGGTGCTGATCGCCACCGATCACGACAATATCGACTATGCGGCGCTGGCGCGGCTGAACATTCCGGTGATTGACACCCGCAACGCCTTTGCCCGGCGCGGCCTGCCAATGGACAATGTGACCAAGGCCTGACGGGGATCAGCCGGTGGCCAGATCGGCCGGGCGGATCACCAGTGCCACCAGCGCACCGGCCAGCGCGCCACCCAGATGGGTCTCCCAGGCGAGTTGTCCGCCGGTGATCCACCAGAGGACCACATTCAGCATGGTCAGCCAGAACACCGACCACAGGACCGGCCTGAGCCGCGCCCTCTCGGCCAGACGTTCGATGGTTTCCCAGGCCAGCCACGCCCCGACCAGCCCGAACAGCGCCCCCGAGGCGCCGACCATCGGACGCAAGGCGCTGGACAACAGGCCAAAGGCGATGGCACCGCCCAGAAGCGACACCAGATAGATCAGAAGAAACCGCCACTGCCCGACCCGGTCGGTAATGGCCAGACCGATCGACCAGAGAGTGATCATGTTCATCGACAGGTGCAGTAATCCCGCATGCAGAAAGGCATAGGTGAAGAACATGGTCACCGGTTGCAGGGCAAAGTTCGGTTGCCAGTTGTGCAAAAGCCCGGTCCAGAACCCGCCGTTCTGATAGGCCAGGCCGCGCAGATGCGACGGCCCGATCAGGCCGTGATCCGACAGGGTCAGGGTGAACTCGATCAGACAGCAGATCAGGATCAGACCCAGCACGGCGGTTACGCGGCGGCGCGGCGCGGGCAGGGCGGACGGGCTGGTTTGCGGATCCGGGCGGGCGTCTGGCGGTTTTGTCATCGCTTCAGCTTTGCGCCAGAAATCAGTCGGTTGCAACGTGGCAAAGCGGGGGTGGTCGGGGAAATTCGCCAAAGGCAGGGGAAGAAAGGTCTTGCGCCGCCATCGGGGCGGCATGAACGCAACGAACGGCTTCGGCTGCCCGTTTTTGCTTTGAGCTGGGATCAGAAATCTTGGTTCATCTGGAAAATGCGGGATATCGGGATATATAGATCAGCACAGGCGGAGCGGGATCACGCATGCGACACGCAATGGACCAGCAGGCATTGAGAGCGGTGTATGACCGCGTTGCCGGGCGGTACGATTTTCAGCATGCCTTCCTTACGGGTGGATCGGACCAGCGTGGCCGGCGAATCCTGGCGGAACAAGCGGTCAGCCCCGGCGACAGGATACTCGATTGTGGTGCCGGCACCGGTTCGACAGCCTTGCTCGCTCTGGAAAGGGCCGGGCCATCCGGCAGAGCGGTGCTGTTTGACATGAGCGATGCAATGCTGGCGGTTGCAAGGCAGCGCCTTGCCAAGGCCGGTTTCGGCGATCAGGTCGAATTCAGGACCGGCGATATCCTGGCGCTGCCGTTCGAGGATAACAGCTTTGATGTCGTTCTATCCACCTACAGCATGTGTCCGCTATATGATCCCGCCAAGGGCGCAAGAGAACTTTACCGGGTGACCCGCCCCGGTGGTCTTATCGGTGTTGCGCATTCGACCAATCCGGAAAATCCGGTGGTGAAGTGGCTGGCAGGCAGGATCGAGAGCGTCATATGGCAGATTCCGTCGATATCCCTCGGATGCCGGTCCGTGTCCGTTTTGCCCTCACTGGAACAGGCTGGTTGTGATGTCATGTTCAAAAGGCGCGTGGGAATTCCGCTATGGCCATTTGTCGTCTTCGTGGTCAGGAAACCGGCAGCCTGACAATGCACTGAAACCGGAATGAGCCGCCTGCCACAGGGCCGTGGCGGACAGGAACCCTGGCGGAAACCCTGCTTGTCAGCATGGCCCGGCCAAGTTATCAGCAGGCGACGCCCGCGACCGGTTGATCTTATTCGCGCCGGGCATGGTAACGAGGTAGGCATATCCTATGGCTGTCGGGGTGGTGATCGTCACATATAACGCCGCGGATATCGTGGTTGATTGCCTGGAAAGCCTGCTGGCCAGCCAAGGAGCCGACCTACGCATCGTCGTCGTTGACAATGCTTCGCAGGATGACACGCTTGCCACCATTCGGGGCTGGGCCAGGGGCGGTAGCACCTTTGACGGCAGCGGCAAACCGTTTCAGCCGGTTCCGCACGGCCCGGTCGGGCTTGTCGAGGACAGCCAGACCATAGAACACCTGCCTGAGGGCAAGGTCGGGCTGATCAGCCTGGCCAGGAATGCCGGCTTTGCCGCCGGAGTGAATGCCGGCCTTCGCAGCCTGTTGGCGATGCCGGAGGTCGAATATTTCTGGATCCTCAACCCCGACTGCATGGTGGAAAACCGGACGGCGGAAATCCTGGTCAACCGTGCCCGCGAAGTCGGGCGTTTTGCGGTGATCGGCGGGCGCATCTATTACGTGACGCCAAAACACATGATCCAGTCCGATGGTGGTCGCGTCAATTTCTGGAGTGGCATCTGCACGCCGTTCAACATGACCAGGATCGGTCGCGACGTGCCGCCGCCAGCACCCGCCGATCTGGATTATGTGACCGGTGCGCATATGTTGGTATCGCGTGAATTCATCGCCCGGGCCGGGCTGATGCCGGAAAGCTATTTCCTTTATTACGAAGAGGTGGACTGGTGCCTGCGCCGGGGAGATCTGCCGCTCATTCCCTGCCCCGAGGCGGCGGTTCACCATCATGGCGGCCACTCCATCGGCTCGGCCACGATCAATCAGGGACCATCGCCGCTTTCGGCCTATTTTCTGGCGCGCAACCGGATGAAGTTCGTGGCGCGCCATCGCTTTTACGCCCTGCCCTATGCCTGGGGCTATGGGTTTCTCAAGGCGCTCAGATTTCTGTGGCGCGGGCATCGCGCCGCCGGATTCGCAACCCTGCGCGGCATTCTTGGCGTTGGGCCGAACAGGGACACGCTGGCCCGGATCGGGCTGATCAGCCTCAAGCCGTGAAGCCGATGCGGAAACCCGGAAGAGAGGTTGTGCTTGCGGCATTTACCAGTCTTGAGTAGACCGTGAAAAAAATATTTCCGGGGTCAGGCAGTCAACATTTCCCGATATCAGGCCTGTTTCAGGATTTGGTTTATTTGCACCGTGTCGCATGGTGGTACAGAGAGGTTTCAATAATGGCCCTTTTGTCCAGGTTGAGAACCGGGCTTCGCAAGTGGCTGGTTGCGGCACATGTGGCAATGCTTCGGCGCCTCTGGAGAATGGATATCGGCGCCGGCACCCGGATCTCGCTGAAAGCCAGTCTCGACAAGACTCATCCGACCGGCATTCATATCGGCAAGGATACGGGGATTGGTGCCCGTGCCGTCATCCTTTGCCATGACTTCATCCGCAACAGGCATGTGGACACCTGGATCGGCAGTAATTGCCATATCGGCATTCAGGCCATCATCCTGCCGGGCGTCCGCATCGGCGACAGTTGCATCGTGGCACCGGGCAGTGTGGTGATGCGCGATGTTCCGTCAGGTTCGCTGGTTTCAGGCAATCCGGCGCGGGTGATTGAAAGCGGGCTGGAACTTGGCCCCTGGGGCATCCGGGAATGGGACGGAAAACGGTAGGAATGGATATGAATATGCAAGATACCCCCTTGGCGATCGGCACGCGCCTGCGCGAAATTCTGCTTGAGGAGCTTGGGCTGGAGCCGTCCGAGGTTACCGAAGATCTGAGCTATGGTTCGATTCCGGAATGGGATTCGGTCGGGCATATGCATCTGGTTGCCGCCCTTGAGGAAAGTTTTGAGTTCAACTTTGCGGATGAAGAGATTTCCACGCTGACAACGCTCGCGCTGATCGAACAGGCGGTGGCGCGGCATGTCGCGGCGGCGGGCAACGGGTAGCAGGCAGGATGGAAGAGAATTCCGAACAGCCCCTCCTGCGCGAGGCAACCGAAAGCGACGTGGCGGCACTTGTCGCGCTGAGGCAGGCGTTTTTTGACAGCCAGATTGCCGCCGGGCTGCTTGATATTCCTGAAGACATGGTGGCGATGCTTGCCAGAACCACCCCCAACCTGATCCGGGGCAAGCGCAACACCTGTCTGGTGGCGCCATCCCAAGGCGGTCTTGTCGGCTATATTTTCGCCACCATCAGGATCGTGCCGGGCGCCAGCCAGTCCGCGGTCGGATCAATCGAGGAAACCTTCGTTGCCGATGATCATCGCGGCGGCGGGCTTGCCGCAGAGTTGTGCCGTCAGGCGATCGGGGTGCTTGAAGGGCGCGGTGCTGAGCGTATTCAGTTGCGGGTTCTCAGCGGCAATGCAGGTGCGCGGGCATTCTGGGCCAGGATGGGATTTTCCGAGAATGTCGCGATTTTGGAATATGACGGCAAAACCGGGCAGGGCAGGTGATGCGCGGAACCCTGCGTGAACGCCTGCTTGCCTCGGCCCATCGGAACGCTACGGCAAGCGCGCTCTGGGTTGATGGCCGTCAGTGGGATTATGCAACGCTGTTTGCCGATGCCGGGCGGCTTGCCGAACAGATCGACCGCGAGGTGGCGCCGGGGCTGCCGCTTGGTATCCTCTGTCAGCGGGACCGCATTTCGTATCTGGGAATTCTGGCGGCGGTTCTTTCCGGACGGCCCTATGTGCCGCTCAATCCGGGGTTCCCGGCGGAACGGTTGCAGGCGATTGCCGGGCTTGCCGGGCTGGGGGCCATCCTGTGTTCGGCGGAAACCAGGGAGGCCGCCCTTGGTCTGATTGCCGAACTGCCCGTGCAGGTCGTGCTGTTTGGCGAAGAGGGCGAGGTTTGCGGCACCGGCACGGGAAGAGATCAGAAAGCCAACGTTGCGGCGGCAACCGAAGATCGCACTGCCTATTTCATGTTCACCTCGGGCACCACCGGCACACCCAAGGGGGTGCGGGTGCTGGAGCGCAATCTGCTGGCCTATCTCGACGGCATAGCGCCGATTACCGGGCTTGGGCCAACCGATCGCTGCACGCAGTTTTTCGATTTGTCGTTCGATCTGTCGGTGCATGACATCTTTGTCACCTTTTGTGCCGGGGCTGAACTGTCGGTGCTGCCGAAACAGCGGTCGATGGAGGTTGTCGATTTCGTTGCCGAACGCGGCATCACCTGCTGGTTCTCGGTGCCGTCACTGGCGGCATTCAGTGACCGGCTGGGGCATCTGCGCCCGGATGCGCTGCCGGGTCTGCGGCTGGCGCTGTTCTGTGGCGAGCCGCTGGCGGTGGCGCTGGCGCGGCGCTTTGCCGAGGCGGCCCCGAAGGCGCGGCTCTGGAACCTTTACGGCCCGACCGAGGCAACCATCGCCCTGACCGCCTATGAGATCTCGCGCCCCGATCAACTGGATGATCTGGCGGTAGTGCCGCTTGGCTTTCCGATCGGCGATCAGCAATACCGCATCGAGGGGGACGGAACCGCCGCCGGTGAATTGCTGCTTGGCGGCAGTCAGGTGACGCCGGGATATATCAACAATCCCGAACAGAATGCCTCGCGGTTCTTTCATGATGCCGATAGCGATATGCGGTTTTATCGTACCGGCGATCTGGCGGAACCATCGGCCAGCTTCGGCGCCTTGTTTCGTGGCCGCATCGACGATCAGGTCAAGATCAATGGCTATCGGGTGGAACTGATGGAGATCGACGCGGTGTTGCGGGTGGCAGCGGATACGCCCGAGGTTGCGGCCATTCCCTGGCCGGTATCGACAACCGGACATGCCGATCAGGTGGTGGCCTTTGTCACCAACCCCAAGGCGACGGTGGCCGAGATCAAGAAATACTGCCGCCGCCAGTTGCCGGTCTATATGGTGCCGCGGCGAATCGTGACCATTGACCGGATGCCATTGTCTGCCAGCGGCAAGATCGACCGCAAGGCGCTGAAACAGCGGCTGGAAGACAGCAAGGCCGGAGGGTGATGACATGCGCCGGGGCAGGGGGATGACAAGCGCGCTGGTGATTGCGGGGCTGATCGCGCTGGCGCTGGCCTGGGCCTATGGGGTTATCGGCGCCGCGCCAACGCCGCCCGGGGCGCGGATCGTCCAGCCTGCCCGGCCGCTCGCCGCCCCTGCCAATGCGCCGGTTCGCGTGCTGGTGCTGGGAACCAGCCTCAGCAGTCGCGGCACCTGGATCGAGGCGCTGGAGGGCGAACTCGGTGCCTGTCCCAGCCGCAAGATCACGGTCGGACGCCTCGCCCGGCCCGGCGGCGCGAGCAGTTGGGGGGCGGCGGCGCTGGCGGCCTATTATGCCGATCCGTCGCAGCCGAAGCCGGATGTCGTGGTGGTGGAATTTTCCGGCAACGATGCCTCGCCCTATAACGGCTTTCCGCTGTTTGTCAGCAAGCGCCATCACCAGCGCATCATCGACCTGGCCCAAAGCCATGGCGCGGCGGTGTTCCTGGCAACCATGAGTCCGGCCTGGGGGCAGAACGCCTGGGAAAGACCGGGGCAGGCGCGCTATCACGCGCTTTACCGCGATCTGGCGCGCGATCAGGGCCTGGGGCTGATCGACACCATCGAAGACTGGCGCGCCCTGGCCGGGAGCGAGCGTAAAACGCTGGTGCCGGATGGCCTGCACCCAAGCGACACCGCCATGCGAACCATTACCGTTCCGGCCTTTTACGAGGCGCTGATGGCCTATCTTTGCCAGGCCTGAGTGCAGCCTGGGGAACTGGTGGGCGAACGGTCATTTGCGCCAGTGTCAGAAGTGCACAGGTTCTGGCCGATATGGGGCCCAATTTACAGCATGTGCCGCATCTCTTATAACGGAAACCGCAAATGAGCAGGAAACTCCACAGCAGACCACCTCCGATGTTCAAACTGTGCTGACGTCCCATTTCATATGACGACAGACACGTTCATTCAGATCACATGTTGGCCTCGCCATATGCGCCTTCCAATCATATTCATGCCGGCCCTAAGGCTTGACGCAATAATCAGAGAGATGATGACCACAGTTGTGAACTGCAACCAGTTGTCAGGGGGCAGCAAGCGTGAAGATATGGAAATTACGGGGGTGTGAATGAGATAGAGAAACATTGTCATTGTTCCAATGCGCCAGAACCACTTAGCGAGAAAGGTAGGCAAGGGAATCTTCAACTCCAGCAGAATGCCACCGATACCCACAAGCATCATCAAAGTGATCAGCGGGCCTACGTCGCTCCAGTGCAGAAGATAGATCGAAACAGCGGCAGCGCCCGTAATGGTCTTACGCAGCAGATCCCGGGCAAAACAAGCGCTCCAGCCCAGGAGAAACATTTCGAGGGCCATGATCGGATGGCGGAGACGCACGGAGAAGAGTACTTCGTCAAGCGACAGAACATCCGTGATTACCACTACAAGCGCAAGGGCAACCAAGCCGAACGCGAATGGTGATCTGGCAATCAGAGTGCGGGCAGGCGTAAACAGGAATGGTAACGACAAAAGGACAATAACCTGTAAATAGGTGCAGACGAACCAATAGGGGGTTAAACCCCTAGGGTGTATGGTTTCTAAAAAGTTACCTGCCAGATAAAACCACTGCGGATTGATCGGCGCCCAGAGCAGATGCGTTCCTGTGATGAGGACATAGTAGCCGATTACCAAAGGCAACAGCATCACGCGCCAAGCTCGCATGATATCGCCCGAAAATAAGGTCTGGCTTTGAAAGCGCGCGATGGAATAGCCTGAGAGGATCAATAGCAGATAGGCACCCCCGCCAGTTGGCCATGTTGTTGAATGCAGAGAAATCACCATCAGCAAAGCGGCGACCCGCCCAATCTGGTCTGCATCCGTCCTGCTCCATCTGGGTGGCGGTGTTTCGCGTCCCGACGCTTCAAGCGCCAAGAGCGTTCGCAAGGGCAATCGCTCCCAACCGCCGGGGGCCTCTCCAATCTGGTCTGATAAATAGAGTTGTACCTCAAGATAAGATAGGCTGTCCCCCCCGGCATCAGCAAAGCTCTGCTCCAAGTCCAGATCCCCGCACCGCAAAGTCACCTGCAACAGCTCCAACAGTTTTTGTGGTGCTGCCTGCTGCGCCCCGAGCAGTTCTTCGGCTTGGAGGGCGAGGTTGCGATAGTTCACTTTGCCGGAGGGTAAAAGTGGGGGGCTCTCAAGGCGGACAACCTTGATGACCGTGAGTGGCAGTTTGAAGAGCTTGGCGGCCTTTGCCCTTATCACGTCCAGATCGGCATCGGTACTGGCGGGCGGCAGGATAAAGAGCACAAGCCCCTGATCCGTACCTGAAGCATAGAGCGGATGCCCCATTCCGCGCAGTGTCGTTTCCACTTCATCCAGACCAATGCGAAGGCCAAAGATCTTCAAGAACCGGTTACTGCGACCAACAATGCGGAAATACCCATTCTCGAGCTGTTCTGCGATGTCGCCGGTAAGTAGCCGATCAGGACCCTGCGGCAAGGCCAAGGCTTTGCGCGAGGTGGCGTATCCCATCATGATGCCGGGGCCCTCGGCTACCAGTTCACCGGCAGTATTGTGTGTCGTGATAGGTACTCCATTCTGATCTATCAGGTTCAGTCGAACCCCATCAACGGGGCGGCCGATGGTATGCCCCCATGCGGCGGCGTCCTCTGGGGGGACATAGGAGATCCTTGGGCCGGCCTCGGTTTGGCCATACATTATGAAGAATTGCCAGCCTTCCCTGTATGCCTGCTGGGCAAAAGACTGCGCCAGATCAGGGTCTAGCCTACCCCCCGCTTGAGTTAGGTAGCGCAGCGAAGGAAGCTGTACCTTCGAGAATCCCGCAGCCTTTAAAAGTTCATATTGAGTGGGCACCATTGAAATGGAGGTTACGGCATGGCGGCGCGCCAGGTCCCAGAATGCATTCTCGACAACCGAGTCCTCTGTCAACACCAGAGCCGCCCCTGCCAAAAGATGAATGTGCAGCACCGACATCCCGTAAGAATAATGAAAAGGTAGCGCAGTGATGGCGCGGTCGGTATCGGTGACGCCTAGATAAGCCGTGATGGCCGCGGCATTTGCTGCCAGGTTGGCTTCAGACAGGCGTACCAGTTTGGCAGCTCCCGTCGTGCCCGAGGTTGACAACAATACGGCCAGCTCCGGGGCCAAATCAGGCTGAGACGCATCTGTCACGACAGCCTCCCAATCGGCGGAACGGGTGATCACAACGTTGGGAGCATAGGTCGTGGCAATAGGGGTTTCGAGGCCGGCTGCCCCGTCTGCCACGAGGATTATTGGCCATTTAGCCCGGCGCGCGGCAATATAGGCAACGATAGCAGGCACTGCATTGGTAGCCTCAAGTAGGATCAGCGGTCGAGAGATTCCCTTTGGTAGCCGGCTACGAAGAATACAAGCATATTTATCGGCTTGCCGCATGAGGTCGGTGTATGTGATAGTATCTCGACCTGAAAAAATAGCCTGTCGCTCGGACCAACGCTCAAGGTTCTGCCATAAAAGCATTTTTTGATTTTTTTCCTGTACATTATTGTTATAATCTCACACCAATTTGTAGTGACTATGTCAATCTTATCATTGCGCCCGGGCCTGTTTCGTCTGATTCTTGCAACATTGGTGGTGCTGAGTCATATGACCCCGTTCGAAATCGGACGGCCAGCAGTGTTTGCTTTTTTTGTTCTTAGCGGCTATTGGGTTACGCGTATGTACGCGGAAAAATACCAGCCCCATGGCGGGGTCGGGGTCTTTTACCTGTCGCGGTTCCTGCGTATCTGGCTGCCTTTCTGTGCGGCTTATATGCTTGCTCTGCTAGCCAATTCCATGTTTTCTGAGATACGGCCCGCTTTTTTGCTGTGGGGGCTGCCGTTGTTTGGGATAGCATCGACCGGCCGCGATGTCCTTGGCACCTCTTGGTCGCTCGATATCGAGATGCAGTTCTATCTGGCCGTACCGCTGCTTCTGCTCGTGCTTGGGATGCAGTTGCGTACAGGGACATTAGCGATTGGTGTGGCCTTGCTGTGTGTGTTGGGCTGGTTTTTACAACTGCGATACGGCCTTTGGACGTTTTTATCTTACCTGCCGGCCTTTGTCGTCGGGGCGCTCATATGGAGTCGCGATTACATTCCTTCCCATAAAATGGCTCTAGGCGGTGTGGTGCTGTTTCTGGTTGTCGGAATCGTAGTTTGGACAATCCCGGAAACGCACCCGCTTTTGCGTCGCGATATCGAAAGCCCTATTCACGAAGATTGGTTCGGCATGGTCTGGGTTGCGTGCCTGATACCATTCATTGCCCATAATGTGCGTCAAATGAGTGGCCATTGGGATATGCATTTCGGGAATTATTCTTATGCACTTTATATCACCCACTGGCCCGTCATCGCGCTGATGCGAGAAACAATGAACCCCCTGTCAATCGCAGAACGATTGTTCATTCTGAGTTTGGTTATGGTTGTTTCTGTGACCTTCTATGCATTGATCGATCGTACCCTTGAAAGGATACGGGCCCAAATTCTCAGGGGTTTGATTGTGTAGCGGTTGAGGCAAGAGGCCTTATGAAAAACTTGGAACCCGTTCAGAAAAGCAGGACCACTTCAGTCTCGGCGTCAGGCTAGGGATCTGACGTGTTAGTTTGTGCATCCTAAGGGGTCAGATCAGTATTAGAAAAATTAGAAACCCCGTTAGAAAGTTTAGAACGGGTGTTTAGACGCTTCCCAGGGGCATTAGAACCAGATGACACCTGTACATTGGCGATGATTTCGCCCTGTTCGGCCTCGCCCCGGAGTTCTAAATCTATAGGCTATGATTTAGAAATAGGTCTAATTTTTAAAAAAGGGGGTCGGATCGGCCATAGAGTTTAGGGAGGCTTTAGAATAGTTTGAAACAGTGGTAGCATGCTGGTTCCTCAAAAACTAAACCCAACCGTGAAAACACAGGAGAGCTTGTTTTTCTGGTTGTCAGAAGATCTCGTCATCCTCGTTGGGGCTTGGCCTGGTACGCCAGTAGCTGAATGCCAGGAAGCCGATCAGGATCAACATGGTCAAGGTCAACAGGGCGAGAGCCAATTTCCAGACCCAGACCCAGGCCAAGGCCAAGGCCAAGGTAAGCCCCAGGACCACACTACAGACGTAAAGGAAGACGGCCGCGTATAGGAAGACACCTAAGCCGAGGAACCTCATCAGCTTGCCTGTTTGGAGAAGATCGAGCGAGGTGCCTTGGCCAGCTCTTCTTCAGAGGCTTCAGAGGGTTCAGGGGCTTCAGGGGTCTCAGTCTCATCGGATTCAGAGGCTTCAGAGGCTTCATCCATGATGACAGTATCGGCTTTCTTGCCGAAGATCTGCGAGGAAGATTTGCTGGCCTTGGCCAGTTCTTCTTTGACCTGACCGGCCTTGATCGGTTCCGGTTTGGCGGCCCCTGTTGGGACGAGCTCGGGCGAACCCTTGCTGGGGGTTGCTGCTTCAGGAGCAGTTTCCCGGATCATGTCAGCAGGAACGATATCGAGAGTGGCGGTAAAGCCATACTCGCCACGACCGGCCTTGAGGTCGATTTCGCTCCGTTGATTGTCAGCGATGTTGATCTGGCTGCGAACATAGTTCTCGATAGCCGTGAGGATCTCATCTTGGTTCAGTGTGATTTGCATGTTTGGTTCCTTCATGCGGTTAAAACGGCAGAAGATAGGCTTTCGGGCCTCTACAGATGAAAAGGGGGATGAAAACGCTTTTTAGCCTTTAGATTTCTAAAGGCCGTTAGAGCGACTTTGCGGCGATTATCGGGTCAAAAGCGATCCGGGAAATAATTAGAAACCTAAAGGACAAATTTAGAAACGGCTTCTAACGGTTAGAACTTGAATGTCTAACGGTTAGAAATCGAGTTAGAGACGTTTTTGCTCCTTGAGGACGGCCTTCATCGGCGACTCTTCGGCGTTAGAAAAATTGGGAATATTAGAAATTCCGTCAAAATCCCGTTAGAAAAATTAGAACGGGTGGTAAATAATTTATTGAGCAGGCCTACCCTGTCATCTCGTGGTTTTTCCCCGCCGCACCTGCCGTGGTCTCGCCGCACGATGTCGCAGATTCATCGCCGGGTATTCGACAAAATGCCACGATAAAACTGCGCAAATCAGTGTTAAAGGAAGTGCGATTGCGATATTTGCCGCGGGCGACGCCACTCCAATAGAGGCCACTAGTTGCTGTATCGGAAATGCATAAATATAGGTGCCGTAGGAATAGTCGCCAAGCTTGTTATAGCGCAGAGCCCGCAGGTTATTCGAGTATCCAATAACGAAGATTGCATATGCCAGAGCCAGAGAAAAGACTGGTAAGAAAACAGGAGTCCACCAGGCTAAGACCGCTACAGCGCAAAGTCCGATGGCCAGCAATCCCGACAAGGGGATTGCGTTGCGCCAGACATAAAACGCCATTCCGATCGCAAAGGGCAGCGCCAGCATCATTAGCGCCTCTATGCGAGGGTGAAGTTCGAATGCCATTGATGCACCATAGAAGATCACAAGGATAAAAAGCGCCCAGCCAAAGGCCCGTTTCCAGCGCAATAAGCCGAAAAGGCCGGATAGAACGACACCAGTATAGCACAGCACCTCATAGGATAACGTCCATAGTGATCCATTGATGGCGGGTCCGTATGGGTTGGATTCAAAAACGCCGGGCAATGCGTATTTCGGCTGAAACAGGGTCACATTTTGCAAAAAGTAACTATCAGCAGCAGCCCAAAATACTGCCTGCGGCGCATGCGTCAGGAACAAACTGGAGAAAACCAGCGTTACAATCAGGACAACAATCAAGGCCGGGAACAGACGAAGACCGCGCGCGACGAAAAACACTCTCAATGAAGTCTTGCGGTCGAAACTGCGGGTGATGAAAAAACCTGAAATTGCAAAGAAAATCATCACGCAAACCGTGCCAAGGGTGGTTCCCTTCAGGCTGCTCTGAAGCGGCTGAATGGCGCTTGGCCCCAAGCTTATCGGGTAAGCGTGCGAAATCAGAACACCAGCGGCAGCGAGCATCCGCAAAAGATTGAAATGGTTGTCGCGACCATTCGATCTATATGAAAGCAACTGTTGTGTGTTCATTGGGCAGTAGTTTTTCGTTGCTTCATCAAGTTGACCGTACAATAAGAAATTCCAAACCCGTCAAGCAGCGCTCCCAAAGCAATCATCTTTGTCGTCTAAGCTAAGATGTTCGAGCGCAGCGTGCAACGGCCACCCGCGGCCTTGCGGCTCTCTAGATGCCGCCATGGTTTGAGCTTCAGGCCGATCTCAGGTCTCTTTAGATTGATATTGTGCATGATTGGTGACCCCTTTAGGTTCCTGTGTGGAACAAGGGATTTGACAATCATGAGCAAAACGGAAAAAGCCATAGCCTTTGCAGAAGGTTATCATGATCTTGTTCGACGGGATGTGTTTCATCTCGTTCCGGTTTCCAGGGGCGTTCTTCTGGACGTTGGCGGCGGTATCGGGGCGACGTCAGCCGCCCTGAAGGCGGATGGCAAATGCGGCCGTGCCATCGTGGTCGATCTGGTTGATCAAGATAGCCTTCCTGGTGTGGATGCCCGATTTTCGGGCGATCTGAATGATCAGGCTTTGATAGACCAGATTCACGATACGGAAGGTTTGGTTGACACAATCCTTTGCCTGGACGTTTTGGAGCACCTGGTAGACCCTTGGGGAGTACTGGGCCGACTGACACAGCTTCTGGCGCCAGGAGGAGCGATTATTATCAGCCTGCCGAATGCGAGAAATGCCCTTCTTGTCAAACGTCTGGTTTTTCAGGGAACATTCAAACTGGACGACCGGGGCATCATGGACCGGACCCATTTGCGGTGGTTCGCCAGGGCTGACGCGATTGCGTTGGCGACATCGAGCGGCCTTGAGCTGGAAAAGATCGAGGGCAAGATTGCCGGACGTCGCCGCAAGGTACTGAATGCACTTACTTTCGGAATATTCCGAGGTTTTTTCGACCTTCAGTACCTGATCAGGGTTCGAAAGGTTTAGTATGGGGCGCTAACTCAACCAAAAGAGCGCCTATTCTGCAAGTTGGGAGTAATCAGTTCGCTATCTTGTGTTGAGGGCAGTTCAATAAATGATCCGTTTTAACCGCGCGGACTAAATCCAATACACAGACTTTCGGATACTCCCCCTCTCACCAAAATCAGTTAGACAAAAACGGTCGTTTTTGACACCAATACTAAAAACGACATTTTCCGAAGGGTTTCGGGTATCATAAACCCCGTTCAAAACCGATTGAGTTTTGCAACGTTTTTGCTATACATCCCGGATGATCATCGGATATGCCCGCGTCTCGACCGCAGACCAGACCCTGTCGCCACAGATTGATGCCCTGACCGCTGCCGGGGCCACGCGGATCTTTCAGGATCGGATCAGCGGCAGTCGGCGTGACCGGCCCGAGCTTGACCGGATGCTGGACCAGCTCAGACCGGGCGATGTGGTGGTGGTCTGCAAATACGACCGGCTGGCGCGATCCCTGCGCGATCTGATCGACATCGTCGAGGTGATCGGCAACGCGGATGCCGGGTTCCGTTCGCTGGCCGAGGATATCGACACCACCACACCGGCGGGGCGGCTGGTGTTTCATGTCTTCGGCTCGATCGCGGAATTTGAACGCGCAAGGATCGCCGAGCGCACCCGCGAAGGTCTGGCGGCGGCGCGCAAGAAGGGCAGGGTGGGCGGCCGCCCGAAGGCGCTGTCGCCCGAGGCCCGCGCCGAAGTGCAGCGGATGCGCGGCGAGGGCAGCAAGACCGTGGCCGAGATTGCCCGGATCTTCGGCGTCAGCCGCTCGACCGTGCTGAGGGTCTGACGGCGGCAATCAGATCGCCAGCCCCAGTGCCTGGCGCAACATCCAGCCGGCGCGCAGAAGGCGCAGGCGAAACAGCGTGACCACCCCGCGCCACCGTTCCCCGGCCGACGATAGTTTCCGGCTGAACAGGATCTTCGGCGTATGCACCACCGCACTAAGGGGCATGGCAAGGGCGCGGATCGCCCATCGCAACCGGGCGCGCAGGGTGGAGCCGTTGACGCCGTAAAGCTCCTCGGTCAGGCGATGCCATTTGCGGCGCAGCGCCGCCCAGTCCTGGCGCGATGGATGACTTACGCAGAGCCGGTCCTCATAGATCAGCCGATAGCCCTTGGCGCGGGCGCGGTGGCACCAGTCCAGATCCTCGGACAGGCCATGGACGAAGCCGCCGACATCGGCAAACACCTCGCGCCGGGTCAGCAGATTGCCGGAGCCTGCAAATCCCTGTTTCTCGACATAGGTGCGGAAGTTGAAGGCGAATACCGCTTCCAGCGCCTCGGCACCGCTGCGTGGCGGCGGGGTTTCGTCGAACACATCGACCCGCCCGCCGATCAGGTCGGCATTGCCGCAGACCCTGGTTGCGGTCAGAAACCAGTCCGGCGCCGGGACGCAATCGGCGTCGATAAAGAACAGCACCGGTGCCGAGGTTTCCGCCACCCCGCGGTTGCGCGCCATCGCGGCACCTTTTTCGGGTTCCTCGATGAACCGCACCATCGGGTATCTGGCGCGGATTTCATCCATGGGATCGCTGGACATATTGTCGGCGACAACGATTTCACAGTCGGAATGCGGGCTGTTGACCAGCACGTCCAGACATCGGTCAAGCCGCGCCACATCATTATAATGAGGGATGATTACGGCATACTTATAGGTCACGGATACTCCACAATGATGCGATCTGGGGTGCCATCTGGCAGTGCCGGATAACATTTCCGATCGCTCGTGTCAGGCGGAAACCTGTGGGCCGGGTGCCGGTGATACAAGGGCAAAGTTTGCATTGGTAAGGCTTCCGGGGCCCGAGAATCACCAACAGGCATCACCGAAGCCAAATGTTTCCTTGTTGGAAACAAAACAGGGTAAAATGGGGGGATTGTATTGCACCAAATCTGGCAAAGACCGCCCGTTGCCAGCAAAGCCGGGACAAGCAGGCCGCAAAACAAGGGGGTTGCCGGAAAATTGCCATATTTCGGCCGATTGGCAGGCGAGCAAGTTGCCAATACCGGTTACCGTATGTTAATCTTTGGATTGAGGCTGCCCTGTGGCAGCGATTCGAAATGTACTTAACGAAAAGTGGTTTATCATGAACATCAGAACATTGATTTGTGCAGCAGCCTTGGCGCTTTCGGCAGTTTCTGCTGGCGCGGTGACGGTCACCAGCGCAGGCGGCTCATACGACATTAATTCTGATACGTTGTTTACCGGCAGTGCGGTCGATCCGGACGGCGGCGCCGGTTCGCATCTGGTGAACTTCTATTCGCTGGTCGATCCGGTGGACGGACAGGTGAACGCTTCGGTCACGCTGGGTGTTCTTGGCACCTTTACCGATCTGACGGTCAGCTGGTATGACAACATTACCCACGCGCTGATCGTTTCCAAGGCGGTAACCGTAGGTATAACCGATTTGCGCACCACCTTCACCCTGCCATCGCTGAGCCAGGATCTGGTGATTTCATGGTCGGGTTCCACCGCCGGGGTTTCGTTCGATTTCGACGTATCGACGGTGCCGCTGCCAGCCGGTGGCCTGCTGTTGCTGACGGCGCTTGGCGGGCTGGTCGTTTCCCGGCGTCGCAAGACGACCGCCTGACAGCATTTACGATATTCTGAAAGGGCCGGTGTTTCACCGGCCTTTTTGTTTGGCTTGTCGGTTTATGGCCGGGATGGTTCAGTAACCATAGCCATACTGATTTTCGGAATAGCGGCATTTGTTCAGGACCACCCCCAGCACCGGCTTTTCGGCGGCCACTTCCTGTTCCGAGGTGTCGATCTGTTCGATCGTGGTGCTTTCCGCTGCCGCCACCAGAATGCAGCAATCGACCCGACGCAGAAAACCATAGGTGTCGTCGCTGCCGGAAAGCGGCGGCATGTCAAACAGCATGATATCCGGCTGATAGGTCTGTTCTACCTGATCGAGGATCTCGGCGGTGTGATCGCTCTGCAAAAGTTCCGAAGGGTTCCGGGCCGGACCCAGATTGGAACTGACGATCAGGTTCTCGCCCATCGTCACGGCGTGATCGGTAAAGGCGATGCTGCCGTCCAGCACCTGATGCAGGCTGTTTGATCGGCGCAGCCCCAGAACCTTGCCGATCATCGGCTGGCGCAGATCCAGATCGAACAGCATGGTGCGAATTTCCGGGTTGCGCGCCAGGCTGGCGGCCAGGTTGACGCTGATCGTGGTCTTGCCACAGCCAACATCGGGCGAGGTGATCAGGATGCGCTTCCAGCCGTTCTTGCGGATCAGTTGCAGGATGCGGGTGCGCAGCATGTCATAGGGTGCGGCATCGTTGCCGGTCTCGGCGGCAACGATGCGGTGGCGTTTCAGGATGCGGGCATTGGGGTCGAACGCTTTCAGCGCGGCCCAGGGCGATTGCAGCTCGGGGCCTGATGCTTCTTCGGCGGGTTCCGGGTTCTCATGAACCGGATCCGGCGCTGGTTCCGCCGCCTTTTCGGCTTTCAGGCGGTTTTCCCGGGCCTTCTGGATGGCGGCTTGTAATGGTTCCATGTCAGTTGGTGTCTTTCATTATCGCTATGGCATTTGTCATTTTGGCCGGGATCGGTACCTTTGCCCTACAATCCGATACTGTTGCCGATGCGCGCAATGATCAGGTCAAGCGGCAGATAGGCGGTGTGGATGTAAAACAGGATTCCCGGAACGCTGACCACCACCACCACGGTGACGGTGGCGATCACCAGCCGGCGGAAAGCCGCCTCGCGCACGGTACGGATATAGGGGATGCTGGCCAGCGGGGTGATGCCAAGGCTTTTGGTCAGATCCACCGAGCGGCGAACCGAGCGGTTCAGCATTTCCAGAAGGATGACGCTGCCGATACCGGCAAGGACTGCAAACAGGATGCCGCCGCCGGCGATCAGCGGTCGGTTCGGGGCGACCGGTTCATTGGGCACCGCAGCCTGTTCGATCACGCTGATCCGCTGGCCCTTGGACAGAAGTTCGATGCGTTCGCCGGTGGCGGCCTGCGACAGACGCTCTACGGCATTGTTGTATTGTAGCTGGATGTTGGAATAATCCCGCTCCAGCCCCTCAAGCGCGATGGCATTGGCGGGGGTGGCGTTGATGGCGCTCAGCAATTCGTCAAGCTCGGTAGTGGTGATGGTGGTCTGTTCGGCGATAAAGGAGATGCGTGAATCGATTTCCGCCAGTTGCAGATCCAGCATGGTGGTGTTGGGGTTGTCGCCGGATGCCGGATCATCGCCGGGAACCGGGCCGGTGACCGTCGCCTCAAGCTGGGCCAGTTGTGCCTTCAGCAGTTTCACCTTGGGGTTCTCGGGCGAATAGACCGCCAGCGCCTGCGCCAGTTTCTCGCGCAAATCCCGCAACTGGCGCTGTTCCGGTGTCAGGGTCTTGTCGTCAAGCTGCATGCCACCGGTTGCCTTGAACACCTGAATCAGCCGGTTACGCTGGTCTGACAGCAGGGTTTGTTCCCGTTGCAACTGCGACAGGCGTTCCTGTAGCAGGCTCTGACGGCTCATCCGGTATTCCAGCGCCTCGGGCAGGGCGTCGCTGTGGGCGTTCTTGAATTCCAGGATTTTCTTGCTCCGCTCGGCCAGTTCCGAGCCCAGGCGGTCGACCTCCTGCTCAAAGAAGGCCAGTGTGGTTTCGGCCTGTCCGGTGCGGAACTGAAAACTGTCCTGCTGCACGATCGACACGAAATCATTGGTCACCTGGGCCGCGGTCCGGGGCTTGGTTGCCCGGAAGGTCAGGGTCATCAGGGTGGCCCGCTCGCGACCGCTGGCGCGCTTGATGTCAGTCTTGTCGTGCATCGCCTGCACGATCTCATCGGGTGACATGGTGTCCTGATGGTCGAAAACCTTGCGCTTGTTGGCGATGTCCAGAAGATTGGCGCGGGTCATCAGGCGCTGTTCGAAAATCTCCAGCTGCTCGGGCGCGTTGGTCTGAACCGTCGAGGCCGCCATATCGTCGGGGATCTGCGGCGATTCCACCAAAAGCCGCGCCTGCGCTTCATAGGTGGTGGGTAAAAGAAACGCCGCAGAAATGGCGATGGCGGAAAACAGAGCGGTGACGATAAAGAATATCGGAAACCGCCTGAAGAAAACCGATATATAATATTTGATGTCCAGATTCATCAGGCTGCTCCCCCGCCATTGATGCTGCTTTTGGGTGGCTTTGCCGCCGTTGGGGCGTTGTCCGGCGCATCTTCGGCGATAAAGCCGGCAAAGAATACGCCGTCGGCCAGAACCTGTTCAACGGTACTGGCCAGCACCAGCCGGCTGTTGTTTATGGATGTGTAGATCATGCAGAAATCGCAAAGCTGGTTGACCAGGCGCGGCACCCCGCCGGTGGCCTTGAAGATCTTTTCGCAGGCCTGTTTAGTGAACTCATTACCCGTACCTCCGGCTGTGACAAGCCGATGCGTGATATAGTCGGAAACCGTATCGGACGCCATACTGGGCAGATGATAATTCGCCGATACCCGCTGCGCGAACTGGCGAAGTTCCGGGCGCATGATCATCTGCCTGAGTTCCGGCTGTCCGACCAGGATGAACTGCACCAGTTCGTCCTTGTTGGAATTGACATTGGTCAGCATGCGCAATTCCTCCAGCCCCTCGACCGACAGGTTCTGCGCCTCGTCGATGATCAGCGCGACGCGCCGTCCCTCGCTGTATTCGCTGATCAGGAAATCCTGAAGCCGCTGGAACATTTCCACATAGCTGGCGCCTTGCGGTGCCGGGTGGCGGAGCGCGTTCAAGACCCATTGCAACAACTCGCCGCGCCCGCCCTGGGCGTTGGAGATCAGGCCGACGGTCAGATCATCCTTGGGTTCGGACAGAAGTTTCTGAACCAGCGTGGTCTTGCCCGCCCCGACCTCGCCGGTGATGATGGTCAGGGGCGAACGGGACATGATGCCGTATTGCAGGACGGCATAGGCACGGGTGTGTTCACGGGTCCAGAAAATGAACTCCGGATCCGGCAGCAGGGTGAATGGCCGCTCCCGTAGATTGAAGACATCGGTATAAAATTCGTGTTCTGGCATGTCGTCCAGGTTACCTTTACTGCTGCGCCATAATCCTGCCGACGGATATGTCCTTGAGCGCAGTATTGTTACAAAATCTACCGGGCGCATTCATCCCTTAAATAGTCATTCCTGAACCCGGGTCAAACGGGTACCCGAAATAGCATATACCAGATCACATGATCGGAGTAATAAACCCTCCATTGTTTCCAAAGTGGAAATAATAGCCCACCGCCATACCGTCGCTTGCCTGTCCGGGCAGGAATGAAACCGGGGCCACAATCTCCCTGGGCACAACTTCTACCTTTCCGGTGATTCTGTGCCTGATCTTGCTCCGGTGATTCGCGTTCCCCGCAGCAAACGACAGGATTGTGGCAATCATTTGATGAAACACCTGGTTCGGGCATCTGCCTGGTTTGCATGATTCAGCAACAATACCCCCGAAATTAGCAGTATACTTGTGCTTTGGGGCCTCAATAACATGCCTGTTTGCAGGCTCGGACATATTCCTGATTATTTTCAAGCAAATAATGTGGCGAAAATTCGATAAGAATTGATCGAAATTGTGATTAATGGTATGAATCCAAAGGTACTCACAAGGTGCCTGCTGCTGGAAACGTGAAACGGAATGGTGTGGGGCCCATTTTATTTTCCGGGTATTTGTAACGTTTAGGGAGTGTCAGGATTGTGTCCTGATAGGAGTTAATGGATTTAAAATTTAGAGACGCATTAGAAATGGAAAACGCCGCCAAATCCGGCGAATTCCCGATTGTACCCGCCAGCCAGTTCGGTATTTACCGTGATTTTGGCAAGCGTGTGCTTGATCTGGCCATCGTTCTGGCCACGGCCATCATTACCCTGCCGGTCATTATGGTTCTGGCCTTTCTGGTTTCCCTGGATGGCGGCTCGCCGTTTTTCCGCCAGCGCCGCGTTGGCAGGGACAACACCGTTTTCCATATGTGGAAACTGCGCTCGATGGTGCCGGATGCCGAAGCCCGGCTGGCGGCGCATCTGGCCCATGACCCGGATGCGAAACGCGAATGGGATGCAAGCCAGAAGCTGAAGCGCGACCCGAGGATCACCCGTATCGGCCGCTTCATCCGCAAGACCTCGATGGACGAGCTGCCGCAACTTCTGAACGTGCTCAGGGGGGAAATGTCGCTGGTGGGGCCGCGCCCGATGATGTGCGATCAGCGGGTACTTTATCCCGGCACCGCCTATTACCGTCTGCGTCCCGGCATTTCCGGGTTCTGGCAGATTTCCGACCGTAACGAGGCTGAATTCAAGAGCCGCGCCATATACGATCTGAAATATGAACAGGCGGTATCGCTGAAAACCGATCTGAGCGTGATCGCCCGCACTTTTGCTGTCGTGATGCGCTGCACGGGTTATTGATACAGTTGCCTTTATAACCCGTTGGTCTCGGGCCTGAAAATCGCTATACCCTAACCTGAAACATTGCTGAGCGTGAAAATCACGCTTGGCAATATAAAATTAGGCAGAGGCCCGGCGCTCATGTATTTACGAAAAACCCTGATCCTTCTTACCTCGCTGGCGTTCATTTCGCTGGTTTCCGCCTGTGATTCAGCCGAGGAACGGGCCGAAAAACACTACCAGCAGGGGCTTGAACTGCTTCAGGAGGGTGATGTCGACCGCGCCCTGGTCGAGTTCCGCAACGTGTTCGAGCTGAACGGCAAGCACCATGATGCGCGGCTGGCCTATGCCCGCGCGGTTCAGGCGCAGGGCAAGTATCAGGAGGCCTACAGCCAGTTCCTGCGGTTCGTGGAATTCTATCCCGAAGAACTCGACGGGCGGCGCGAACTGGCCGAGATGGCGCTGCAGGCGCAGAACTGGGACGAGGCTGAACGCCATATCAAGGTTGCGGCTGAAATTGCCCCCGACGATCCCAGGGTCAGGGTGGTGCTGAATACCCTGGCCTACAAGAACGCCCTGCAAAGCAACGACAAGGAGGCGCAGCGCAAGGCGGTGGCCGATGCCATGGTCCTGAAGGAAGAACTTCCCGACAGCATATTTCCGCGGCGGATCATCATTGACGGGCTGTTGCAGGCGGGTGACGAACGCGGCGCCCTCAAGGAACTGGACGAGGCGCTGGCCACAAACAAGACCGATCTGAACCTTTACCGCATCCGGCTGACCTTGCTGAACCAGCTTGGCGAAAGCGATGCGGTCGAAGCGCAACTTATTGAAATGATTAAAATTTTCCCGGACAACCTGGAAGCGCGGCAAACCCTGGTGCGCTGGTATTTGTCGCGCAAGGAACTGGACAAGGCGGAAAGGTTTCTGCGCCAGTTGGCCGCGACCGGCGGCGATGCGGGCAAGGCCGACCTGATCCGGTTTCTGATGAGCACCAAAGGCATTCCGGCGGCAAAGGAAGAACTCGACCGGATCATCGCCAGTGGCGATAATCCCGATTTCTATCGCTCGCTCCGGGCCGGCCTCAATTTTGACGAGGGCAAGCCCGACGAGGCGATCGCCGAACTGGAAAACGTGCTGGCCAGTGCCGAGCCGTCGGATCAGACCCGCAACATCAAGGTGGCGCTGGCGCGCATTCGCTGGGCAACCGGCAACCTGGTCGGGGCACGAGAACTGATCGAACAGGTGCTGACCGAAGACGCCACCCAGCTTGAGGCGCTGAAACTGAAGGCCGGCTGGCTGATTGATGCCGATCAGACCGACGAGGCGATCATCCTTTTGCGTCAGGCGCTGGATCAGAGCCCGCAGGACGCCCAGATCATGACCCTGATGGCACGCGCTTATGAGCGTGACGGCAGCCGTGATCTGATGGGCGAGATGCTGTCGCTGGCGGTCGAGGCGTCAAATTCCGCACCGGCGGAATCCATGCTTTATGCGCGCTTTCTGATGTCGGATCAAAAGGATCTGCCGGCCGAGGGGATTCTGGTCAACGCGCTCAGGCTGGCCCCGAACAATCTGCAAATCCTCGGGATGCTGGGGGATGTCTATCTGCGGCTGAAGGACTGGCCGCGCGCCACCCAGATCGTCGATACCCTTGACGGACTTGAAGGGCCGCAGGCCGAATCCATGGCCAAGAACCTGAAACTTGCCCTGCTGCAGGCGCAGGAACACGGCGACGAGGTGATGCGGTTCCTGGAAGACCTGGAAAAGGATGGCGACAACAAGTTGCAGGTGCAGGTGGCAATCATCCGCACCCATATCGCCAACAACCGCCTTGACGAGGCGATGAAGGCCACGGATGAGGCGCTGGCCGAATTTCCGGACAATCCCGGATTGCGCGCCATCAGGGGCCGGTTGCTGGAATCCACCGGCCAGCCGGACCAGGCGATAGCGATCTACCGGCAGTTGCTGGCCGAAAACGACCAGCGCGAGGCGCTGTGGCGTGAACTTTATGCGGTGCTGCGCCGGGCCGGCAAACCCGCCGAGGCAGATCAGGCGCTGGCGGATGGTCTGGCCGCCATACCAAATGCCGCAACGCTGAAATGGATCAAGGCTTCATTACTGGAACAGGCCAATGATATCGACGGCGCCATCGCCATCTATGAAGAACTTTATGCCCAGGACAGCAATTCGCTGATTATCGCCAACAACCTGGCCAGCCTCTTGGCCAACAACCGCACCGATGCCGAAAGCCTGGAGCGCGCCTATGTCATCGCGCGGCGGCTGCGGGCGACCAAACAGCCGGCCTTTCAGGATACCTATGGCTGGATCGCCTATCGCCGCGGCGATTATGACGAGGCCTTGTCGCATCTGGAACCGGCGGCCAATGCCGGGCTGAAGGATGCGTCGGTCCATTACCATCTGGGTATGGTCTATGCGGCGCTGACGCGGCCGGATGAGGCCAATAAGCAGTTCCAGATAGCGCTGGATTTGACCGGTGACAATCCGGATCTGCCGCTGAACAAGCAGATCCACGCGGCCATGGACAAGCTGAAAGCACCGCCAAGCAGTGACTAGCACCGGGCCGGGGTCTGTTGCCGTGGCGATACGGTCAAAAAGAATGTGGGGGCATAAGGGTCGGTGATTCATTTGAATTTGTGAATTGCTGCGGTTGCAGGCTATCCTGCGCAAAAAACAAGGGCGTGATCATGTTGAAAACTATTCTGGGGATATTTGCGGCGCTGGTCTTTGCAACCTCGGTTGCGGCGCAAAGCGAATACAAGGTCCGCAAGGGCGACGTTCTGGCGATCGAGGTTCTGGAGGATCCCAACCTGAACCGTCAGGTTCTGGTTCTTCCGGATGGCAATATATCCTTTCCGCTGGCCGGGGCGATCAATACCGCCGGTCGTTCCATTGCCGATGTGAAGGCGGAAATCGCTTCGGCGCTGGCATCAAATTTCGCGGCACCGCCGACGGTTTTCGTTTCCGTTGCCAGCCTTGGCAAGGGCGGATCAAGCAGCAGCGGACCAGGCTCGATCTCAGTCTATCTGGTCGGGGCGCTGAACAATCAGGGCAAGGTGAAGATCCGCCGCGGCACCTCGCTTTTGCAGTTATTGGCCGAAGCGGGCGGATTTTCCAAATTCGCCGCCACCAAGCGGGTCCAGCTGCGCCGCCGCGATCCGCAATCCGGGCAGGAATACATCTATCCGTTCGACTACCGCGCAGTTGAAAACGGTGCCCGCCTGGAAGGGCAGATCGGCCTCAGGGACGGCGATGTGATCATCGTGCCGGAGAGACGGCTGTTTGAGTAGGTCGGATGCCGAAAACCCTGCACATATCAACCGCAGTCGGGCTGATGGCGGTCTCACTCGGTATGGGGTCGGTTGCGATTCCGCAGACTGCCGATACCGGCGGGCTGCAGGTAACCGTCGATTTCGGCTCGCGTCTCAGGTTTGACGACAACCTCAACATCACCACGCCTTCGCTGGGTTCCTCGACCTATATGACCCATACACTGGGGATCGGCGTCACCTCACAAACCAGTACGCAAAGTTTCAGCGCCGGGCTGAGCGGGGTTTTGCGCTATGGCCGGATTACCGGCGTCGGCACGCCAACCGGTCTTGGCGATCCCAATGCCTTCGTGAATTACCAGCGTACCGGCGCCCACAGTGCGCTGAGCCTCAACAGCTATTACCGGGAATCGCCGGTGCGATCGCTTAATCCCGAGGATTTCATCAACAACAACCAGGATCTGATCAGCGACAGCGGCACCCGTACCGCCTATGGCGGCGGCTTTGAACTGGCGCTTGGCAACGATACGCCGTTCGGGATGCTGATCGGCGGCAAGATCGAACGGCGTGACTATACCGGCACCACCAATCCTGATCTTTATGCAAGCAATTCCGCCTCGGCCTATACCAAGGCCCGGCTACAATTCTCACCCGGCCTTGAAGGCCGCCTGGAGGCGCGTCATTACGACTATCAGGCAAGGGATGTCTTTGCCACCGACCGTCAGACGCTACAATTCGGCTTTGGCCTGTCGGGATATGTCAACCCGACCACCACCTTTGATGCCTCATTGTTCCAGAACCGGATCCGCACCACCCAGATCGGCCCGGGAACCACCAAGATCAGCGGCGTATCAGGGTCGCTGTCGCTGACCCAAGAGCGTACCAACGGCAACGCGACAGCAACGCTTTCCCGGAATTTCGACACCAGCGGTGCGCGCTATTCGCTGTCGCTGGGGCGGAACATGGAGTTGCCACGCGGCGGGCTGTCGGCCTCGCTGGGGGCGACAAAGGTTACGGGTGGCAAGACCTATCTTATCGGCGCGCTGAAGCTCAGTCATGAACTGGCGCGCGGCGTTCTCAGCTCCAGCCTCAGCCGCAGTGTCCAGACCTCAAGCACCGACAGCGCCATCGAGGTAACACTGGCGCGATTGAGCTATCAGCATATGATCAGTGAGGATTCCTCGCTTGACGTCTCGTTTAGCTATGTCAATTCGAACGGCGTCGGGGTGGCACCGGTGACCGACCGGGGGCGCGCCTATTTCCGCATCGCCTATAATCGCGATCTGACCGCCGACTGGATGCTGTCAGGGGGCTATGAGATGCAGCAATCGGCAACCACCGGAGCTGCGGCGGCCCGCTCGAACGCGATCTTCCTGTCGCTGGACCGGAGCTTCAGGTTCTTTCCCTGAGGCGGTGTATATCCCCGAATCCCCGACCGTGATGGAAAGCAGGTAACAAAACGGTGTGATCGACCATGTAACTGTCGCCGCCCGGGGTATTCCGGTTCAGGATTGCCCGGTCAGGTGATATGATTTTGAAAGTCCCGGTGCGCCGTAAAAGCAAGGCTGTAGAGTAATGTCAAATGTGTCACAACGACTGGCGATGCCGGTCACAATCAACCCCCTGGGACTGATCGGCTTCTTGTTGCTGATCCTTGCCAGTTTGCCGATCTTCTGGCCCGGTTTCGTATCGCTGGGGCAGGCGTGGTCGACGCCCGAATACAGCCACGGGCCGATCATTCCGGTCGTCTCGCTTTATCTTTTCCTGCGCGAGCTGCGCAAGGCGCCGCTGCCTGCGGTCGAGGTCCATGATCGCGGGCCGGGTATTCTGGTGGTTGCATTCGCACTCTTGATCGCGGTTCTGGGCGGGATGACCCATATCCCGGACATCACCACCTATGCTTTCATCATCTGGGTTGGTGGCGTGGTTCTGACGGTGTTTGGCTGGCGGCGCGGGCGCACCCATTGGGCGCCGGTGCTGCACCTGATCTTCATGCTGCCACTGCCGCAATTCATTTACTGGAAACTGACAATCTTTCTGCAACTGGTCTCGTCACATCTTGGCGTCTGGTTTGTTTCGATGGCAGGGGTGCCGGTGTTCCTTGAAGGCAACGTGATCGACCTCGGGGTTTACAAGCTGCAGGTGGCCGAGGCCTGTTCCGGGCTGCGCTATCTGTTCCCGATCCTGTCGTTTTCCTATCTGTTCTCGATCCTTTATCGCGGCCCGCTCTGGCACAAGGCGGTGCTGTTGTTGTCGGCGGCACCGCTGACGGTGCTGATGAACTCGTTCCGGATCGGCATGATCGGGGTGCTGGTTGATCGCTATGGCATCGAGCAGGCCGACGGGTTTCTGCATTTCTTTGAGGGCTGGGTGATCTTCCTGACCTGTATCGGCATCCTGTTCCTGATGGCGATAGCGTTGCAACGGCTGACCCCCAACCCGAAACCCCTGTCCGAGGCGATCGATCTGGATACCGCCGGGCTGGGGCGGGTATTCATGCGGATTCTGAACATCCGCCATTCCCGGGCCATCCTGGCGGCAATGCTGCTGACGGCTGCGGTTTCCGGCGCCTGGCTCGGGCTTCAGGGGCCGGAACCGGCACCCTTGAACCGCGATCCCTTTACTCTGTTTCCGCGCCGTATCGACGCCTGGTCGGGCATCGCCCGGCCGCTTGATCCCGAGGTCGAGGCGGTTCTGGGGGCGGATGACTATATCAACGCCGTCTACCAATCGCCCGACGAGCAGGGCTATGTGAACCTGTTCGTGGCCTTTTACAACAAGCAGACCGAGGGCTCGGGCATTCACTCACCCGAGGTCTGTCTGCCGGTCGGCGGCTGGGAGGTGTTCAACCTCGGCCCGCATACGGTTGACATGAGTTCCACCCCCTACGGGGTGTTTCAGGCCAACCGGGCGGTGATCCAGAAAGGCCTGTCCAAACAACTGGTCTATTACTGGTTCGAACAGCGCGGCCGGCGCATGACCAACGACTATATGGCCAAGGCGGTGGTGGTCTATGACAGCATCATGATCGGGCGAACCGACGGCGCGCTGGTCAGATATGTCACCGCCATCGGGCGGGACGAAACCGAGGCCGATGCCGATGCCCGCCTGATGCGGTTCATGCGCGAAAGCCTGATGCGGATGCCGCGATTCATTCCGTTCTGAAGCGCAATCGCCGACGTCATCAGGTAAAGAGGAAATCCGTGGCGTCGATCAGGTTGTGATCAACCCCCTCCAGGATAATGTTGCCGCCACCGGACAGGGAAATTATCGTACCGGCCCCCGAGGCGGTGATGTCGATATCGGCATAGGTCAGCCCGGAAATGCCGATCATGTCGACCCCGTCGGTGAAATCGACAACAACATCGGTACCCTGATCAAACGCACCGCGGAAAAAGAACACATCCTCCCCCTCGCCGCCGATCAGAAGGTCATTGCCGTAACCGCCATCCAGAACGTCATTGCCGGTACCGCCGTTCAGCGTATCATTGTGCAATCCACCTCGCAGATGATCGTCGCCGGCCTCACCGTTCAGTGTATCATTGCCCCGGTTTCCTACCAGAAAATCAGCACCAGACCCACCGTGAATGATATCCTTGCCTTTCCCGCCGCGGGCAATATCATCGGCATTGCCAAGCGATATCGTGTCATTGCCGTCGCCGGAACCAACCCGTGCCCTGCCTTCGGTAACGAAAATATCGTCATCCCCGGCATAACTGAGAATCTTCACATTGAACGCGGTATTTTCGTCCTGCCCGGCAACAGCGATCAAGTCGTTATTGTCATTGCCTTCGAGATAAAGCTTTTCCCCGGATGAGCGTATGACGTTGATATCGCGCTCCATATACTTGTAGTCAAGCAGGATATCCTGGGCAGAATCTGCCCCGGCAGACAGGCTGAAATCGTCGATCACACCCTTGATGCTGCCGTTCCAGCTATCCCCAAGGTCAAGATTCCAATAGGCCTTTGAAGGGGTTACACCCGAAGCCGATACCATGCCGGCAAGTTCGCCATCGACATAGAGCTTCAGCCGCTCGTTGACGGCGCTATAGGTGATATCGACCTTGTGCCATTCCGCCTCGGTCATCAGGCCCGCAGCACTTTTGACCGTGAATACACCATCGCCGGTGGTCAGGCTGAAGCTGACCGATCCGTCGGCATTGACGGTGCCGAGCATTGCCTGGTGGAGCCGGATAAAATTTCCCGCACCGCTGCCTGCATCCAGCTTGACCGCCATCCCCATCGAGAAGGTTTCAAGATTGTGGATCTGCGCATTATCCCGGCTGATACTGATGCGGCTTGTCCCGTCCAGCCGGAATCCGTCGCCGGTCACGCCATCGACCGGGGTAGTATCAAACGGCTGATCCACATGCACCAGCGTTCCCCAGGAGGTTTCGTCCAGCACCTGGGAATCAAAGCTGATCTCGACAAGATGTGTGTCCATGACATTGATGCCACGGGTGATGCTGTCGGTAGCTGTTCCATTGCTGATGGCGGTAAGCGGGGTACCTGCGGCCCTGACCTCGGCTAAGATCTTGGTCACGGTAAGCTGGACATCTACAGGCCCGGCATCGGCAAAGGTCTTGGTCACGGTCATGCCGCTGAGGGTGGTGCCATCGGAAAACGACCAGATAAATTCGGCGTTCCCGTCATTGAGATAACCGGTTTCGTCCTGCGAGAACGCCGCCGAGAAGATAAAGCTGTGACTATCGCCAAAAACCGCCTGTGTCGCCATCACTGCCGTCAAATGGTCGGCCGTCGCCGTCGGTTGATTGAATGTTGCGCCGAACTGCCCAACCCAGTCGCTGCCCGGCAACAATTTCAGATCGCGCAGATCGCCTTCGCCGCCGATCAGTGCATTGATGAAATGTTTCTCGATATAGCCGTCAGCCGATTTCTGGTCGTAGGAAATGATCGCGTTGTTGGAAATATCGACCCCTTCAGGAACCTGAATTAGTGGTGCGATATTGCCGTGAATATCCACATTTAGCGAATTCTGCGTATGGATAGATGGCATGTGGCTGGTGCCGGGATCGTCCGTGTTGAGATAATTCTTGGCATCTTGGTTCCACAGGACGGTATTGTTTCGTATCATCAGGCCATCGATGTTACTCAGCCAGATACCTTGATACGCGCCATTGTGGATAACATTGTTTTCAACAAGGAAATTCTTGAAATAGACGCCGGTTTCGGAAAATTGCTCGTTGTACCCAAAAATTGCCTGCGAGGCACTGCCTTCACCTGCATCCAGTATATTACCCCGGATGATGACATTTTCCGTGTTCATCACCGTGTTGGTACCCCAGAATTGGATCATGTCATTGTGGTTCATATTAGAGGTCGAACCCAGAAAATCGTGCAGGTTGTTACCTTCAATCAGAACATCCTGAACCCCGCCAAACCGCATCCCGTCGCCCTGCATCGCGCGGATTTCGTTGTTTTTGATGCTGATATCCTTGACTTCCAGAAACTGAAGCCCGTGATTGTAGCCAGATACGTCATTGTTTTCGAAAGTAAAACCATTGGTGCCCCTGACAAGGGACATACTGAACGCCTGCTTTTCGCCATCACCGCCGGTAAATATTTCCGTCGCACTGCCCCGGAAGACCGAGTTCTTGACAATGATCGCAGAGGAACTGGTAATTTCCAGGTCCGGTGTATAAACTGATCTTTCTACGCTGGCATTGCTGCTGTCAAAAACCACGCCGTCGATGGTGATGTTTTCCCGGTTCAAGATATTTAGCCGTTCGATCACTGCCGGATTTTCGCTGTCAAATGAGGTAAGCGTGATCGGCGGCTCATTGTCGCCGGCATTCGGAAACCCCGCATTATATGCCTCACCGGCATTTTTCATCAGGATGGTACCACCATTCCCGGCGGCAAGGGTTGCCATGGCTTGTTTCAGTTCAGCCGAATTGCTGACGATAATTGTGGTTTCCAGATTGGCAGGCATTCGACTTTTCGTCCTTTTTGCAGAGGCAAACGGGCCGTCTGCCGTTTACCGAAACTCATCCCAAAACTCGTCATGCGCTGCTTCCTGACGGAAACCGGCAGACAAGATTCAGAATCCCCACCCCGCAGGAAGAGCCAGCTTTGCGCCTTCCAAAGGGCCGGTTTGTGTCAAAGATTGGGTAAATTACGGAACGATGGGCATACCGTTACTGTGTACGAACCCTCGGGAACTACATCCATGGGGGCAACACAACGTCTAGTACGCGAGGCATCGAGATGTGCAACCCGTTAGGGTTTCCATGGGGTGATCTCGGCAAGGTCTCGCCTCTTTTCTACCCGCTGCGCAGAAATCAGCCGACAAGGGGCCGACAGCAAGCCTTCGATCACCAGCATCTCTACCGCCGGGGATATCAAGGCTTGGGCTATACCGGTGTGCAAACCCGGTTCTATGCATTGCTTTGGCAGCGCCGCACCCGGCGCAGGCAGCGCACGGTGCTGTTACACTTCCTAAACACACCCGGCCTATAACCCGATCTGGAAAATTTAAGACAATTTCGCTTAGCCAACATATTTTACAGGACAGGAATTATCATGGTCGATACGTTTTCTTCGCATACCGATTCAGTCACCTCACCGGTTTCAAACGCCTTTGTCATCACTCCGGACGATGCCTCGGATCTGAGCTTTGTCACCCGTGGTCTGTATGTGTCGGCAAATGCCGATGTGGTGGTTGACATGAACGACAGCGGCACCGTGACCCTGCATAATCTGACGCCGGGGATGCTGCATCCGCTGCGAGTCCGTCGTGTTTATCAGACCGGCACGACCCCCGGCATCACCATTGTCGGAGCCTATTGATGCTTGGCGTCGGCATTGGTGTCGGCAGCACCGTATCCATCGGTGACACCACTCCGCCCACGCCTCCTGAAGGCCTGCTGGCGGCTGCAACGGCCCTGGAAGCGTTGCACGATGTGCCTGACGACGAGGGCGGCTGGACCGGGTTCACCACCGAGGTGTTCGATACGACGGTAAATTGCACAACGCCGAATGCAGTAAAGGCAGCCATCGCAACGTGGGCGGCTGATC
>JAGQRW010000007.1 GCA_020425085.1 Paracoccaceae bacterium | reverse complement strand
GGATCAACAAACACGGCGCCATCCAGCCCAACGCCCCCTTCGGCGGCGTCAAACGCTCGGGCCTCGGCGTCGAGTTCGGCGAAGAGGGCCTGTTCGAGAACACCGATATTCAGGTCGTGATCAGCTAAGGAGGACGACAATGAGCGATACCTATGACTATATCATCGTCGGCGGTGGTTCGTCGGGTTGCGTCATGGCCAACCGGCTGAGCGAAAATCCGGCCAACCGTGTCTTGCTGATCGAAAGCGGGCGCAACGACAAACATCCCTGGATTCACGTTCCGGCGACCTTTTTCAAGATCATCGACAAGGGGCGCGATGTGGTCTTTTACGTCGGCGAGAAAGACAAGGGCGTGAACATGCGTGACAGCATCGCCATTCAGGGGCATGTGATCGGCGGTGGTTCATCGGTCAACGCCATGCTGTATATCCGCGGCCACGCCGATGACTATAACCAATGGGCGCAACTGGGCAATACTGGCTGGGGCTATCATGACGTTCTGCCGGTATTCCGCGACCTTGAATCCAACATGGTGCATTCCGACGAATTTCACGGTCAGGACGGCGAGCTTCATGTCTCCGAGACGCCATTTCACCACCCGCTGAGCCGCGCCTTCATCCGCGCCGCGCAGGAAACCGGGCTGCCCTATAACCCGGATTTCAACGGTGCCGAACAGGAAGGGGTGGGGTTTTACCAGACCACCACCCATAACGGCAGGCGCTGGTCGGCAGCGCAGGCGTTCCTGCGCAAGGCGGAAAAGCGGCCGAACCTGACCATCCGCACTGAGACCCGCGTTTCGCATGTGACGTTCGACGGCAACCGGGCAAGCGGCGTCATGCTTCAGGACGGCACGCAAATCACCGCCCGGCGCGAAGTGGTGATGTGCGCCGGTGCCATCGAGACCCCGCGTCTGTTGCAGCTTTCGGGCATTGGCCCCGGCCAGCATTTGCAGGATCACGGAATCAAGGTGGTCTCGGATCTGCCGGGTGTTGGCGAAAACTATCAGGATCACTTGGAAAGCACGGTGCAGGGCGAAACCCTTGAACCGATCAGTTTTTACGGCGAGGACAAGGGGCTGAAAGCGGCCAAGCATTTCCTGCAATACATAACCACAAGGACCGGTCTGATGACCTCGAACGTGGTGGAATGCGGCGGCTTTGCCGATGTTTCCGGCGGCGGGCAACCTGATGTGCAGTTCCACGTTCTGCCCTTCATGGTCGGCTGGGCAGACCGTGAACCGATCGAAAAACACGGCATCGCCATCGGCCCCTGTTTCCTGCACCCGAAATCGCGCGGCTCGGTTCACCTGCGGTCGAACAAGGCGACGGATCCGGCGCTGTTCGATGCGGGATCGTTCCGCGACAGCGACGATCTTGAGGTTCTGGTGAGGGGCGTTCTGAAGGGCATCGAGATCCTTGAAGCGCCTTCGCTTGCCAAGCTGATCAAGCGCCGCCATCTGCCCGAACCGGGGCTGGAAAAAGACATGGACGGCTTGCGCGACTATGTGCGCCAGACCGCCAAGACGGTGTTTCACCCGGTCGGCACCGCCAAGATGGGCCCCGAAAGCGACCCGATGGCGGTGGTGGACAGCGAATTGCGGGTGCGCGGCGTGGAGGGGCTTCGCGTCGCCGATGCCTCGATCATGCCACGGCTCGTTTCAGGCAATACCAACGCCCCGACCATGATGATCGCGGAACGTTGCGCGCGGTTCATGACCGGCAAATCACAGGCCGTATCCGCCGCGTAAAAGGCGGAACGGCGCAACTCAGGGAGGATAACATGAAAACCAAACTAACAGCCATTGGTCTGGGGCTGGCGATGTCCGCGACAGCAGGCATCGCACAGGCCGCAACATCCTGCGGCATGAACAGCGGCGAGGCCGCCACCGGCAAGCCGATCCTTGTCGGCGGCATCCACGGCAATGCCGCACCCGGCGACTTTTCCGCCTCGACCCAGGCAGCGGCGGCCTATTTCAAATGCGTCAACGCCAATGGCGGCATCAACGGGCGGCCGATCGAATATCTGGTGGAAAACGACCAGTGGAACCCGGAATTGGCAGCCCAGGCCGCGGCCAAGCTGATCGATGACAAGAAGGTGGTGGCGATCGTCGGCAACGGCTCGTTCGTGGAAATGGCGGTGAACGCCAATTTCTACAAGGATAACGACATCATGGCGATGGCCTCGGGCTGTGCGGTGTCGGAGTGTTTTGAAAGCCCTTCGATCGTTTCCACCAATCAGGGTCCGCTGGCATCGACCGTTGGTGCGGCGCAATACATGGTCGAGGATCAGGGATCCAAGAACATCTCGTGCATTGGTCTGGCCATTCCCAATGTCGGGCCGTGGTCCTGCGGCGCGATGGAGGATTACATGACCTCCAAGGGGTTGACTGGATCGTCGGTGCTCTTGAACCCGGCCAGTCCGGACGTGAACTCGGGCCTGCTGGAAAGCGTGGCCAGCGGGGCTGATACCATCCTTGTCAACCTGCCCGCAGGCCTTGCCATCGCCTTCATGAAGGCGGCCGAGGAACAGGGGTTTGGCGACGCCTATAAATGGGCCTCGTCAACGCCCTTGTATGACCGCACAGTGCCGGCAGCTCTTGGGTCTTACTGGGACGGCAAGATGTTTATCAATGTCGAGCTGACCCCGTGGGACAAGGGCGGGCCGGATGCCAGCAACTGGCTGGCGGTGCTGGACCAGTACGCGCCGGACGCGCCGCGCGATACCTTCAGCCAGTCGGGATTTCTGTCGGCGAATTTCTTTGTCAAGACACTGCTGGCAATGGATCCGGCCAAGCTTGATGACCGATCAGCCATCAGCGCCGCCATTCGCGGTATCGTCGGCTACACCTCGGATCTGATGTGTGGCCCCTATTATGTCGGCGAAGCGGACCGGCACATGCCGAACCACGCGGGCACCGTGGTGGTGGTCAAGAACGGTGGCTTTGAAACCGTGCGCGATTGCTATGAATATGACAGCCCGTATTTCGCACCGATCTTCGCAAACGAGGCGGCGCTGAAGCTGCGCTGATCGCACAAGGACCGGTCCCCGCGTCAAGACGCGGCGCGGGGCCAAACCGTCCGAAAGGGGCATTGATGCGGGAATTTGCAGTGGCGCTTGTGATCTGCCTTGGCGGCATTGCGGCGCTGGCGCTGTTTCTGGGAATGGGCAAGCCGGTTGCCGTGATCGGGTTGTTTCTGGTTTCCGGGCTGGCGGTTGGCTCGCTCTATGCGCTTGGCGGGATCGGTCTGGTGGTGCTTTACCGCGCCACCGGCGTTCTGAACCTGTCGGCGGGGGCGATTGGCGCCGCTTCGGTGATGTCTGCCTGGCAACTGGTTGAATGGCAGCTTCCCGCACCGATCGCCTGGCTGGCCGGTTTGCTGCTGGGGCTGGTGTTGTCGCTTGGTTTTGGGCGCATGGTCGCGCCCCATCTGGCCTGGCGCGAACCGGTGGTCAAGGCGGTGGCGACGCTTGGATTCGCCCTGGTGTTGCTTGGGCTGGTCAGCTTTCTCTGGTCTGACGATCCGAGGCGGTTTTCCCTGCCGACCGACCGCAGTTCGATCCCGATCCTCGGTCTCAGGGTGACGCTTACCCGGCTATTGGTGGTGGCGGTGGCCATTGGTCTGGTGGTCGCGATCTCGCAACTCCTGTTGCATACGCGCATTGGATTGCAGATGCGCGCGCTTGCCAATAACCGCCGCATCTCATCCATGATCGGGGTGCCGATCCTCAGAGTGGAAACCATCGCCTGGGGTGTGTCGGGGGTGATTTTCGGCTTTACCGGGCTGATGTTCGGCAATCTGGTCAGGCTGGAGCCGAACGTCATCACCTTCCTGGTCATCCCCTGTATCGCGGCGGCGATCTGCGGGCGGCTGCAATCCTTGCCGCTGGTCCTGCTGGGCGGGCTGGCGATGGGGGTGGTGGAAAGCCTCTTGACGCTGTCGGACACCTTCAAGGCGGTGCGCCCGATGGCGCCCTATGTGATCGCCATCCTGGTGCTCTTGATGATGAATCGCGGCCGTCTGCTGACTTTTCAGGGAGGGGATTGAGATGCCGACACTTCCCCTTCGATCCTGGCAGGTCGGATTTTTTCTGGCCGCGCTGCTGTTTTTGTTGCTGCCGGTGGTGCTGGGGGGACAATGGATGCGCATTTTCACCTCGACCGCCTGTTTCACCCTGGCCGCCGCCGGGGCCGGTTTCATCTATGCCCGCCTTGGCATGGTCAGCCTGACGCAGGTGGGCCTGATGGGGCTGGGCGGCTGGATCACCCTGCGCCTCAACCATTCCACCGCCCTGCCGTTCGAGGCCAATCTGGCGATTGCCGCCATCGGCACGGCGGTTCTGGGCATGGCGCTGGCGCTGCCGGCCTTGCGGATGCGCGGGCTTTATCTGGCGCTGGTGACGCTGATGGTGGCGGGGGGGCTTGAGATCCTGTTCACCGCCTATCAGTTTCCCAATGGCGGCGCCGGGTTCTGGGGGGTCGGCACATCCTTCGCGGCCGAGATGCGCCGCCCGGCACTGGCGAAAACCGACGCGGCCTATCTGCGCTACTGCATCCTTCTGGTGGTGATCGGCTTTGTGCTGATCGAGTGGCACCTTCGCGCCAAGCCGGGCCGCGCCTGGGCGCTGATCCGCCGGTCCGAGGCGGCGGCGCTGGCCTCGGGCGTCAATGTCACGCTTTACAAGACCTGGGCGTTCGGCCTGTCCGGCCTTTTGGCCGGGCTGGGGGGCGGCCTGCTGGCGGGCAGTCTGGGGCTGCTTGACGCATCGACCTTTCGCGCCAGCGAAAGCGTGCTGCTGTTTGCGCTGGTGATCGTCGGCGGGGCGCGGTCCTGGCTCGGGATCGTGCTGGCGGCGGTGCTGTTTCGTGTGGCGCCGGGGCTGTTGAACAACTGGGGGGTCGATGCCGATCTGGCACTGGTGTTTTTCGGCGCGGCCCTGTTGCATGCGGTGATCACCGCGCCTGAGGGTATCGCCGGGCAGATCATCGGTCTTCTGTCGCGCCTGCGCCGCCGTAACCGGGGGCAGGCATGATCCGGCTGGAAAACCTGACGGTGCGCTTTGGCGGGCTGCTGGCGCTTGATGCGGTCTCGGTCGAGTTTACCGCCCCGGTCAGCGGCATCATCGGGCCGAACGGCGCCGGCAAGACCACGACGATGAACGTGCTGTCGGGGTTTCTGGACAGCAAGGGCGGCAGGGTCGATGTCGAGGGGACCGACCTGTTGTCGCTAAGCGCGCATGCCCGCACCCGCTGGGGGTTGCGCCGCAGCTTTCAGCGCGAACAGATCGCCGAGGATTTGAGCGTGCGCGACAACATCCTGGCCATGACCGACCACAGCCGCGCCAGCCGCGCCGACAAGCGGGCCGATCTGGAACGCGCCATCGAGTTTGCCGGCATCAGCGACATTCTGGCCAAGCCGGGGGCCGGGCTAAACACCTATGAACGCCGCCTGACCGATCTGGCGCGCTGCGTGGTCGGCCAGCCGCGGCTGATCATGCTGGATGAACCGGCGGGCGGCCTGACCCGGGACGAGGCGGCGCATCTGGGCGATCTGATCCTAGGCATCAATGATCTGACCAGCGCCAAGGTGCTGGTGATCGACCACGATGTCGACCTGATCGAGCGGATCTGCACCGAAACCCTGGTGCTGGATTTCGGCAAACGCATCGACTTTGGCCCAACCCGCAGCATCCTTGACAACCCCGCCGTAAGGGCCGCCTATCTGGGGTTTGAAACCGGGGCGGCAGCGGATGCTTGAACTAGGCAATGTCACCGTCAAGCGCCTGAGCAAGACCGTTGCCGATGGTGTCTCGATGTCGATTCGTCCGGCCGGGATCACGGCGGTTCTGGGCGCGAATGGTGCTGGCAAATCCGAACTGGTGCTGGGGATCGCCGGGCTGTTGCCGGTGACGGGAGGGCAGATCCTGCTGGATGGCCAGCCGATGACCAATCTCGCGCCGAACCTCATCCGCGCCGCCGGGATATCGGCCGTGCCCGAGGGGCATTTCGTGCTGACCGACCTGTCGGTCGAGGATAACCTGCTGGTCGCCGCCTCGCTTTTGAAACCGGATGAGGCGCGCCGGGAACTGGCCGCCGTCTGGCAGACATTTCCGGAACTGGCGGAACGCGCCACGCAAAAGGCCGGAACCCTGTCCGGCGGGCAACAGCAGATGCTGGCGATCGGTCACGCGCTGATGGCGCGCCCGCGGTTTCTGCTGATTGACGAAATGTCGATGGGTCTGGCCCCCCTGATCGTCAAACGCCTGATGGGGGTCTTGCAGGATCTGGCCGCGCGCGGCATCGGCATATTGCTGGTCGAACAGTTCGCCGAGGTGGCGCTGGCGCTGGCCGACGACGTGATCGTGCTGCGCCGGGGCCAGGTGGTGCTGAAGGCCGGTGCGCGGGAATTGCGGGCCGAACCGGATCGCCTGGTGCGCGCCTATCTATAACAACGCGCCCGTCCGGCTGGCCGCAGAAGGCTGTCAAGGGTCATACATCCAGTATCCGCGCCGCCCCACGGTCAAGAAAATCGGCCGCCAGCGCATTGCCGAGGGCCTTGGCCTGATCGGCGGGGCCGGAGAGTTGCCCGGAAACTTCTTCCAGCGTTTCCGGATGACCGACATGGCCCTTCAGCAACAGCGTTCCATCGTCATTCAACCGGCAGATCACGCCGACGGCCGATTTGCAATCCGCCGACAATCCGCTGACAAACGCCCGCTCGGCCTGGGAACAGATTTGTGTCGGAACATGGTTGAACTGGCGCAACTGTTCGGCCAGCGCGGTTTCCTTGGCGCAAACCTCGACCACAAGCGCCCCCTGCCCGACTGCGGGCAACATGATTTCATCGGGCAACGTGCAATAGTGTTCCAGCCTGATCCCCAGACGGTTTATTCCGGCCTCGGCCAGAATTATCGCGTCGAAGTTGCCGGAATATAGCTTGTTCAGCCGGGTGTTGATATTGCCACGCAACATGGCAAATTTCAGATCAGGCCGGCGTTTTCGCATGAAAAAGATCCGGCGCTGACTGGTGGTCCCGACCAACGCCCCCTGGGCAAGATCGTCGATGCCGGAAATGGGTTGCCTTGCAATCAGTAGATCACGATCCGACTCGCGTTCAAGATAGGCGGCAATGACGAATTCCGGTGGTGTCCTCGGGTGATAATCCTTGATGCAGTGAACCGCGGCATCGGCGGCACCGGACAACAAAGCGTTTTCAACCTCCTTGATGAACAGCGTCTTGCCCTCGACCTCGTGCAACGGCCGGTCCTGGATGCGGTCGCCGTCGGTTACGAGGGGAACGATCTCGGTGGTTGCTTCGGGGATATTCCGGGTGACGAGTGCTGCAAAGTAATCGGCCTGCCACAGGGCCAACTTGCTGCTTCTGGTAGCTATTTTAAGTTTCAAACAAGTTTCCCCGAACTGATCCGACTGAAATCAGCCTTTGATGTTTCGCTTGTCCGCTACCTATACCAGTGACTATAACGAAACAAGGGAGCCCCGCACAGATCCGGCAGACCGGCAAATCCGGGGAACCCTTGACAATTTTCATCACTGATTCTTCGCGAACGGGTGTGGTTTCTTCAATATCACCCGGACCATCAGGCAGGTAATCATCCTGTCACTGTTGCCAAATCTGACAGCTACGCCCGATAAACTGCGGATTGTATCTGTTACGTTTACAAATAGGCAGCGCGCGCCGACCGCTCACGGATATTTGCTGATTCGTTAACATCACATTTGATTTTTGGTTAATTATTGGTTAAAATGTGTCTGAATGGTGTCAATTTGCATGGGGCGCATTCCCCCGCACATATTGTTTAAAGGAGTAAACTATGAAACGTCTAACGACTGCTTTGGCCGCTGCCACTGTTGCGATGGCAGGTGGTTTGGGTGTTGCGCAGGCCGCGACGGTCGACATTATCGATGCACCGACCGGTTTTTTTGTTCCAACCGATGGGCAGAAAAACAATTCACCCTACTATCGCTGGCATGATGAAGACTGGGGCTGGACGCATAATGCGATTGCAGCCGGATTCACTACCGCAAAGTTACTGATCAGCGCCTTTGACGTGGATTTGGGGTCTGGTGAAGTTGACAATATCTATGCCTTTGACAACGGGGTAAAAACTCTGCTGGGTTCTTTGGATGGCAACAACAATGTCTGGGCCTTTACAGAATTCAACCTGGGTGCAAATTTCTTCGACGATATCCAGGCTGGCCTTCAGGTCTTTATTGATATTGACTCAACCCACAGCTCCAGAACCTGGGCGGTGACGCTGGCCAAGTCGGTGATCACCACTGACGGTGGTACGCCGCCGAATCCGGATCCCGATCCGGTGCCGCTGCCTGCTGCCGGTTGGTTGATGCTGGCTGGTCTTGGCGGCATTGCCGGGCTGCGCCGCCGTCGCAAATCCGCCTGAGGTCACGCGACTGACTTTACTGGAAAAGGCCGCCCCTAATGGGCGGCCTTTTTGCTGTTCCTGTCATCGGCAGCAGCGATATCGCACATCTACCATCGCCCGTTGAACCACCCCGCGAAAATCTGCGGGGCGGCTTATGGTTTCCCATTTGGCCCTCAGGTGGCGGCAACCGCGCGCTTTGCCATCACCCGGATCAGGTTGGCGCGGTATTCGGCGCTGCCGTGAAGGTCGGACATCAGGCCATCGGCGGAGATGGCAACCTCATTTACCGCACTGTCGGACCAGTCGGCGGTCAGCGCCGCCTCAAGTCCTGCATGCCGGAATACGCCGTCGTCACCAGCACCGGTAATGGCCACGCGCACCCCTGCCGCACCCTTGGCCACGAACACCCCGACCATGGCAAACAGCGAGGCGGGCTGTGCAAATTTGGCATAGGCTGCCTTGGTTGCTGCGTTTACCTTGACGGCGGTGATGATCTCATCTTCTTCAAGTGCGGTGGTGAACTGGCCGAGGAAAAAGTCATCCGCCGCGATCTCGCGCTTGTTGGTGACGATGGTCGCCGCCAGCGCCAGCATGGCCGCCGGATAATCCGCCGCCGGGTCGTTATTGGCGATCGAGCCGCCGATGGTGCCCTGGCTGCGCACCGCCGGATCCCCGATATGCGAGGCAAGATCGGCCAGCGCCGGGCACAGCTTTTTCACCTCCTTGCTGGCGGCAACATCGGCATGCGTCGTGGCGGCGCCGATGGTCAGGGCGGTGTCACTGGTGCTGATGCCGGACATGCCCTTGATGGCGCGGATATCCACCAGGTCGCTTGGGGCGGCGAGGTGCTGTTTCATGGTGGCCAGCAGGGTTTGCCCGCCGCCCAGAATCATCGCCTCGTCGTTACCGGCCAGCAGGGCCACCGCGTCGCTGATGGATGCGGGTTTGTGATATTTTGTCGGATACATCTTTGTTGCCTCCCTATTCCGCGGCCATGGCTGACTTGCCGGCCCTGATGGCCTGCCAGACGGCGTGTGCCGTTGCCGGCATGTTGAGATGGTTGTTGCCGATCGCATCGGTGATGGCGTTGATCACCGCCGGTGGGGCGCCGATCGCGCCCGCCTCACCGCAGCCCTTGACGCCAAGGGGGTTGTTGGGGCTGGGGGTGACCTGATGGCTGACCTTGTAAAACGGCAGATCAGCGGCACGCGGCATGGTGTAATCCATGTAGGAGCCGGTCAGAAGCTGTCCGTTATCGTCATAGACCACCTGTTCCATCATCGCCTGCCCGATGCCCTGCGCCACGCCGCCATGCACCTGGCCCTCGACGATCATCGGGTTGATGATGGTGCCGAAATCATCGGCGGCCACGAATTGCACGATCTCGGTCACACCGGTATCGGGATCGACCTCGACCTCGCAGATGAAGGCGCCCGATGGGAAGGAAAAGTTGACCGGGTCGAAAAACGCGGTCTCCTTCAGCCCCGGTTCCATGCCGTCGGGCAGGTTGTGGGCGGTATAGGCGGCAAGGCCGACCTCGTGCCACAGCATCTGCTTGTCGGTGCCCTTGACCTTGACCGCGCCGCCTTCGATCACGAGGTCGTCCTCGGATGCCTCCAGCGCGTGGGCGGCGATCTTTTTCACCTTGGCCTCGACCTTGTCCATCGCCTTGACCACGGCGGACATGCCGACGGGGGCGGAGCGTGAGCCATAGGTGCCCATGCCGAACTGCACCTTGTCGGTGTCGCCATGCACGATCGAGACATTCTCGACCGGGATGTCGAACCGCTCGGCCACGATCTGGGCAAAGGTGGTCTCATGCCCCTGCCCGTGGCTGTGGCTGCCGGTCAGAACCTCGATCGAACCGACCGGGTTGACCCTGACCTCGGCACTTTCCCAAAGGCCGACCCCGGCCCCGAGCGATCCCGCCGCCTTGGAGGGCGCAAGACCGCAAGCCTCGATGAAGGTGGAATAGCCAAGACCGCGCAGCTTGCCGCGCTTGGCGGCCTCGGCCTTGCGGGCAGGAAAGCCCGCGACATCGGCGGATTTCTGCGCCATATCCAGCAGTTTCGGGAAATCGCCCGCGTCATAGGCCATCAGCACCGGCGTCTGGTGCGGAAAGGACTGCACGAAATTGCGCCGCCTCAGTTCCGCCGGGTCCATATTCAGTTCCCTGGCGGCAGTTTCCATCATCCGTTCCACCAGATAGGCCGCCTCGGGCCGACCGGCACCGCGATAGGCGTCAACCGGCACGGTGTTGGTATAGACCGCGCGCACGTTGCAATAGATGTTCTGGATATCGTATTGCCCGGACATCAGGGGCGCATAAAGATAGGTCGGTACCGAACTGGAAAACAGCGACATATAGGCGCCGAGATTGGCAATCGTATCGACCTTGAAGCCGGTGATCTTGCCGTTCTCATCAAACCCCATCTGCGCGGTTGTCACATGGTCGCGGCCATGCATATCGGTCAGGAACGCTTCGGAGCGATCCGATGTCCATTTCACCGAACGGTTGGTCTTCATCGAGGCCCAGAGGCAGGTGATTTCCTCGGGGTAGATGTAGATCTTGGAACCAAAGCCGCCGCCGACATCCGGCGCGATCACCCTCAGCTTGTGTTCCGGCGCGACATTGTAGAATGCCGACAACACCAGCCGCGCCACATGCGGGTTCTGGCTGGTGGTGTAAAGGGTGTAGTGTTCCTCGGCGGCATCATAGCTGGCCACGGCGGAACGCGGTTCCATCGGATTGGGTGACAGGCGGTTGTTGGTGAGGTCGAGCGTCGTCACATGTTTGGCCGCCTTCAGCCCGGCATCGGCCGCCGCCTCGTCGCCAAGCCCCCAGTCATAGATCAGGTTGCCGGGCGCGTTGTCGTGGATCTGCGGCGCGCCCTTGGCCATCGCTGCGGTCAGACTGGCGGCCACCGGCAAGGTTTCATAATCCACCTCGACCGCCTCGGCGGCGATGCGGGCCAGCGCCTGGGTTTCGGCGATCACCACCGCCACCGCGTCACCGACATATCGCACCTTTTCCGTGGCAAGGGCTGACCATGCCCCCATGTTCATCGGGCTGCCATCCTTGGAGGAGATGGCCCAGCCGCAAATCAGGTTGCCGATACCGTCGCCGGTCAGTTGCTTGCCGTTCAGAACGTCGATCACGCCTTCCATGGCAAGGGCGGCTTTGGTGTCGATGCTTTTGACGCGGGCATGGGCGTGCGGGCTGCGCACGAAGGCCGCATAGGCCTGGTTGTCGTTGCGCACATCGTCGGTATACCTGCCCCGGCCGGTGGTGAAACGCCGGTCTTCCTTGCGCTTGACGGGGTTGCCAATTCCTGTGGTCATGATTGTCTCTCCCTTGAATGCGATCACATCTTCGCCGAAGCGTCCTCGATGGATTTCACGATGTTATGATAACCGGTGCAACGGCAGATATTGCCTTCAAGCTCCTGGCGGATCAGATCCGAGGTCAGTTTCCGGCCCTCGGCCTTGTAACGTGCCACCATATCGACACTGGTCATGATCATGCCGGGGGTGCAAAATCCGCATTGCAGGCCGTGATTGTCGTTGAACGCCACCTGCATCGGATGCAGTTCCTTGCCGTTGGCCAACCCTTCGATGGTGGTAACCTCAGCACCCTCCAGCGACACCGCAAGGGTCGTACAGCTTTTTACCGCCTTGCCGTTCACATGCACCACGCAGGCGCCGCACTGGCTGGTGTCACAACCGACATGGGTGCCGGTCAGGCGCAGCTTTTCGCGCAGAAAATCCGACAGCAGGGTTTCGTCGGGCACATCCCGACTCACCTTTTTGCCGTTCACGTTCATGCTTACCTTGGTCATCAATTCCTCCCTGATTAGCAGACTGGTTTTATAGGTTTACTGTTTTATCTGCGCTGATGTTTTTACCGGGTATTCGCTATGCGTCCTCGGGGGTTGACTGGTTCAAACGCTCATGAAAATTGTCGAAAAAGGCAGCGGCCAGTTTTCGCGCCGTCGATTGAATCAGCCGATTGCCGAGTTGCGCCAGTTTTCCGCCAACCTCGGCGCTGGCGTTATAGGTCAGAATGGTATCGTCGCCGTCTTCGGCAAGTACGACATCGGCGCTGCCCTTGGCAAAACCGGCGATGCCGCCCTTGCCTTCGCCCTGAATGGTATAGCTTTTGGGGGCGTCGATATTCACCAGTTCGACCTCGCCGCCAAAGGTGGCCTTGACCGGCCCGATCTTGAGCGTGACCTTGGCCAGCATTTCGGTATCCGAGGTCTTTTCCAGTTCCTGACAACCCGGAATGCAGGCTTGCAGCACCTCGGCATCGTTCAAGGCCTCCCAGACCTGCTGGCGCGGTGCGGCGATGCGATACTCTCCGGTAAGTTCCATGGAATCAATCGTTTCTCAAATGGGTGTGTCGGAAGTTAACACGCAGAAAGGGTGCGTTTGCAACCGTCTTGATGACGCATTCATCCGCCGCCCGTTTCAAGCATCGAGACCAGCCGCCCTTTTTCGCCCTCCCCCGAAAGTGCCGTACCCAGGTCCGCGAGGCTGTTCAGCGAATGGCAGGCGTGAAAGCTGTCAACCATCGGCAAAATTGCGCGAATGCCCGCCGCTTCGGGTGTGAAGTGGTCCCATCGCAGCAGCGGGTTAAGCCAGATCAGCCGCCGGCACGACAGCGACAGACGCTCGACCTCGATTTGCAACTGGTCAAGATCGCCGCGTTCCAGCCCGTCGGTGATCAGCAATACCACCGCCCCCTGCCCCAGAACCCGGCGCGACCATTGGCGATTGAAGGTCGCAAGCGCCGCACCCATGCGCGTTCCGCCCTGCCAGTCCGGTGCATCCTGCCCCGCCGCCGCCAGCGCCTGATCGACATCCTTCAAATGCAGCGCACGGCTGACATTGGTCAGGCGGGTGCCAAAGGTAAAGGCCGAAATCCGCCCCCAGCCCGGATGGGGTGCCCAGATCAGCGCATGCACGAAATGCATCATCATGCGCGAATAGACCGACATCGAACCGGATATGTCGCACAGAACCACCAGATTGGGCGGGCGCGTGACGGGCTTTTTCAGCGACAGTCGGTCGATCTCGCCGCCCCGGCGCAGGGCGCGGCGCAAAATGGCGCGGGTGTCGGGGCGCGGGCCAATCGGCGCGGCAAGGTGCCGGCGGGTTTTCAAGGGTTCTACCGGCAGCCGCATATTTCGGATGGCGCGGGCGGCCTCATGGATTTCCGCGGCACTCATCTGTTCAAAATCCATCCCCCGCAGGATTTCGTTTGGCGAGAATGTCAGTTGCGCATCAAGTTCGACCTCTTGCTGTTCGGGCGCTTGCGAGGGGCGATTCTGTTCCTCCATCAGGGCTTCGGCGGCGCGGCGTTCGGCGGCTTTGGGGGTCTGATCCTCCTCGCCGCCGATGGCTTGCACCAGTGGCAGCATCATTTTCATCATGCGTTCCAGATAGTCCGGGTCGCGCCAGAAAAACGTGAACACCTGATGAAAGGTTTCCAGATGCTCGGGCCGGTTGATCATGCTGGCGCGCAGCGTGTAATAGAAATCCTGCCGTTTGCTGAACCCGGCCTGACGTACCGCCTGAATGGCCGTCTGAACCTGACCCGGACCGACCAAGACACCGGCCTTGCGCAATGCGCGCGCAAAGTGAACGATGTTTTCCACCAGCCGGCCATCGGTTTGGGGCAAGGACCGGGCCATTTCCGTCAGCCGGCTTTGGCAAGATCTTTGCGCGCCTCGTCCAGGATGCGACTGGCCTCGGCGCCAGCGATTTTGGCAATGTCATCCTGATATTTCAGCACCGCCCCCAGGGTATCGGTCACCATTTCCGGCGACAGCGCCACCGCATCCAGCGCGATCAGGCAACGCGCCCAGTCAACGGTTTCCGCCACACCCGGATTCTTGAAAAGGTCCTGACCGCGCAACCGCTGCACAAAGGCGACGATTTCCTGTGACAGTACGCGGGTGCAATCCGGCACACGGGCGCGCAAGATCTCGACCTCGCGGGTGAAATCCGGGTAATCGACCCAATGATAAAGGCAGCGGCGCTTCAGCGCGTCATGCACCTCACGTGTGCGGTTCGAGGTCAGGATGACGATCGGCGGCTCGGCCGCCCTGATGGTGCCAAGTTCCGGGATGGTCACCTGAAAATCCGACAACGCCTCCAGCAGGAACGCCTCGAACGGTTCATCGGTGCGGTCAACCTCGTCAATCAGCAGCACCGGCGGACCTTCGCCGTGGGGTTCCATCGCCTCCAATAGCGGGCGGCGGATCAGGAATTCGTCCGAGAACAGTTCCTGTTGCAGGCTTTTGCGATCGGTTGCGCCGGATGCTTCGGCGGTGCGGATGGCGATCATCTGGGCCGCGAAATTCCATTCATAAATCGCCGATGCCGCGTCCAGCCCTTCGTAGCACTGCAACCGGATCAACCGCCGCCCCAGTGCCGTTGCAACAGCCTTGGCGATCTCGGTCTTGCCGACCCCCGCCTCGCCCTCAAGGAACAACGGTTTGCCAAGGGTCAGCGCCAGATAGACCACCGTACCCAGATCACGCCCGCAGATGTAATTCTGTGCCGCCAACAGCGAAACGGTCTGGTCGATGCTTTCTGGAATCTTGGTCATGGCATGCCCGGTCACAATGGATTTCATCAAAGGCCATTTAGACAGGAGATCAAAGCACTGTCCATGCCATCAGGCCGCAGTCAGCCAGTTGCGAACATCGCCCAGCTTGCGGATTTCACCTAATGGCGCGGAGAGTAGGCAGAGATCTTGTTGTCGGGCAGACCGGCAGAATTCCCGATGCACGACAGCACAGATGCCTTTTGCCGGCCGACAAGGTCGAACAACAGCCTCTTGTCGTCGCGCGACAGGGTGGAAAAGAACTCGGCGATCCAGACTTCGTGCGCCTTTGCGGCGGCGGTGAAATGCCGCTGTCCCTTGGGCGTCAGGCGCACCAGCGAGGCCCGGCGACTGGTCGGATCGGCCATGCGCCTGACAAGGCCGGCGCCAACCAGTTCATCCACCAGCCCGGTGATGTTGCCGGTCGTCACCATCAGGCGATCCGACAATTCGCCAATTCTCATGCCGGTCTGGTTGAGATCGAGTTGCGACATCAGATCAAACCGCGCGATGCTTATGCCAAACGAAACCCGCAGACGCCGCCGCAGTTCGTTGACGACCAGCTTTTGCAGCGCCATCATGCGCAACCACAGCCGCAAATCCTGATGATCGACCTCGGCACCCCGGGTTTCGTAATCACCGGTCATGCCGCCAGTGGCTGTTGGATCATTCGCGGCTGCCATTTTCACCTCCGCCCCTCATTGCGCCAATCGTTGACGGTCATCCGGCCTGATCCGGCGCGCCGCTGGTGCCATCAGTTACCGGCCTGCCCCTCCGGCCATTCCGGCGGCACCAGCCGACGTTTGCCGTCCGCCGTCTTTTTCACGTCCGGGTTTTTCATATCCATCTTGTCCCACAGATGGCAGGTGACCGCCTTGTGCTTTTGATCAAGGCCCTCGCAATAATTGATGAATTCGCAGGTTCTGACGCTGTCGCCGCGCCCCAAACTGATCTTCAGGAACCAGTCCGGATCGGCCAGCGACTGACGCGCCGCGCCGACGATGTCGCAAACGCCATCGGCCAGCATCTTCTCGGCAAATTCATAATTATGCACGCCCCCGGCGCAGATGATCGGGGTTTGCAGCCCGGCCTCGCGAATATGGCTGCGGATGAATCCCGAGGCGTTCAGGTTGCGACCAAACGGGCCGTGTTCGTCCGAGATATGTCCGGGCATGCATTCATAGCCGCTGGGGCCGGTATAGGGATAGGCCGATGCCCCGATGCCCGGCTGCTTGGCATCGTCAAACTTGCCGCCGCGCGAGGTCGAGATGAAATCCATCCCGGCGCGGGCAAATTCCACCCCGAAGAACGCCGCGTCGTCCACATCGCTGCCGCCATCGACGCATTCTTCCGCCAAAAACCGGCAGCCGACCACGTAATCCGGCCCGACCCGCGCGCGCACCGCGCGGTAGACTTCAAGCGGCAGGCGGACCCGGTTTTCGCGCGCGCCGCCATAGCCATCGTCGCGGGTATTCTTGCGCGACAGGAACGAGGCCATCGTATAAGCGTGGGCGTAGTGCAACTCGACCCCGTCGAAACCGGCGGCCTGGGCACGGGTGGCGGCATCGGCGAACAGGCCGGGCAGCACCTCGGGCAATTCGCGGATATGCGCAGCATCCATGTCGGTGATGCGTTCGCGATACCCGTATTCCAGCGATTCCAGCTCGCGTTCGTTCAACACATCGGCAAGTTCATCGCGGCTCATCGCGGCCAGTTGCCGACGGATTTCGCCATCATCCGACACGCCCTTGAACGCCGCGCGATGGGCGTCGGTTATCGACAGAAACCGCTCGAAATACCTGGCCGGGTCGGGCCGTCGGCGGATCGACAGAAAGTCGATGATCTGGATGAACAGCCGTGTATGCCCGCCGCTGGCCTCGCGCACCGCCTCGACCAGACGCTTTAGGCCGGGCAGGTAGCGGTCATCGCCGATGCGCAACAACGGGCCGCTGGCGACATCGCGGATGCCGGTCGCCTCGATCACGATCGCGCCGGGCCGGCCACGCGCGAACCGCGCGTACCAGTCGATTACATCTTCGGAAACGAAACCTTCATCGGTGGCCCGCCAGGGAACCATCGCCGGCACCCAGGTGCGTTGTTCCAGCGTCAGTGCGCCGATCCTGACCGGCGAGTACAGCCTTGACGCCTTTACCTCATCACGCGTCGGGATGTGTCCGGCATCTGCCGTATGCTTGATGCGCTGAGGGGGTCGCCACATGTCAGAAATATCCAGTCCGTGTTAACGCCACCGACCGGTTTTGTCGGCAGTCATTCTCTGATTGCCATTACCTTATATATAATTATTTTATATTTCAACTATCTCTATCGGATACGATTATTGCAGTATGGTCAGCACGGCAAAAACTCGTGTATCCATACCGCAAACAAGGAGAGTGCGATGAAATTGGGGCCAACAGCGCATCAGGATACCTTCACACGCGACAACCTGCCGCCGGTCGAGGATTGGCCGGTCCTGCTGCTCGACGGGTTCGACTATCCCGAATATCTGAACGCGGCGGTCGAACTGACCGACCGGATGGTCGAAAAGGGATTCGGCGAGCGCACGGCACTGATTGGTGCCAACCGGCGATACAGTTACCGGCAACTGGCGGAATGGACCAACCAACTGGCGGCGGTGCTGATCGAGGATCATGACCTCAGGCCGGGACAGCGGGTTCTGATCCGGTCGGCCAACAATCCGTCAATGCTGGCCTGTTGGCTGGCAGCGGTCAAGGCGGGCGCGGTGGTGGTCAGCACCATGCCGATGCTGCGCGCGGGTGAACTGACCAGGATCGTGGACAAGGCCGAGGTGGCGCTGGCGCTGTGCGACACGCGGTTGATGGGCGCGTTGACCGATTGCGCCAGAAACAGCCGTTACCTGAAAAAAGTCATCGGCTTTGACGGCGCCGGGAATCAGGATGGTGAACTCGACCGGGCGGCATCAGGAAAGCCCGCCAGCTTCAAAGCCGTGCAAACCGGCCGCGACGATGTCGCGCTCTTGGCGTTCACCAGCGGATCAACCGGAGTGGCCAAGGCGACGATGCATTTCCACCGTGACCTGCTGATCGTCGCCGACGGCTATGCCAAAGAGGCGCTGAGCGTGACGCCCGATGACGTGTTCATCGGCTCGCCGCCGCTGGCGTTCACCTATGGCCTTGGCGGGCTGGCGATCTTTCCGTTGCGGTTTGGCGCGGCGACGATCCTTCTGGAAAACATCAGCCCGCATAACCTGGCCGAGATCATCAGAACCTACCGCGCAACCATCTGTTTCACCGCGCCGACCGCCTATCGCCTGATGCTGCGCGCCATGGACGATGGCGCCGATCTGTCCAGCCTGCGCGCCGCCGTTTCCGGCGGCGAGACCCTGCCGGCGCCGATCTACCAGGAATGGATGGCGAAAACCGGCAAGCCAATAATCGAGGGGATCGGTTCAACCGAGATGCTGCACAATTTCCTTTCCAACCGGATCGACGATCACCACCCCGGCACAACCGGAAAACCGGTGACCGGATATGAGGTGAGGATTGTCGATGACGACATGAACGAGGTGCCGTCGGGCACCCTGGGCAAACTGGCGGTGCGCGGTCCGACCGGCTGCCGCTATCTGGCCGATGCGCGCCAGAAAACCTATGTGCGGGACGGCTGGAACCTGACCGGCGACGCGTTCACCATGGACGAGGCCGGTTATTTCCGTTTCAGCGCGCGCACCGATGACATCATCCTGTCGGGTGGTTATAACATCGCCGCCCCCGAAGTCGAGGCGGCGCTGCTGAGCCACGAGCAGGTTCAGGAATGTGCAGTGATCGGCATCCCGGACGACACGCGCGGCCAGATCGTCGAGGCACATGTGGTTCCGATCAGGGGCGCGCATGGCGATGCGGTGCTGGCCAAGGCGTTGCAGGACCACGTCAAGACGGTGATCGCGCCCTATAAATACCCGCGCTCGATAGTCTTCTGCGCTGAACTGCCCCGAACCGAAAGCGGCAAGATCCAGCGGTTTCGCCTGAAGGGTTCCACCGTACCACAACCCGGTTGACCCACTCCGGATCAGCCAGGCCGCAAGTTGAAGCAATGGCCGGCTGGCACTACTAGATCGCTGATGAGGGATCCGGCGGCGGGGCATCGGCCCCTGCCCGGTTTACCGCCGAACGGCATTGCCAAATTTCTTTCCAATAACGGTCAGACCTGATCGCGGGTGATCCCGACGCGATAGATTTCGTCCATTTCCACCACCAGACTTTCCACCGCCGCCATGGCGTTTGCCAGCTTGCCGGGATCGGGGGGATTTTCATTGGCGAAAACCAGGCTGCGCTCGGCCTCGGTGGCCAGATCGCCAAGCCTTGGAAAGCCAAGCGTCGCCGCAACGCCAACGATGGTGTGGACGATTTCCCGGGCGGCCCCCAGCGGGGCGGGATTACCGGGGGCCATTTCAAGCGCGATCATCAGATCGTCAAGATCATCAATCCGCGATTGCAGGCGCGCCATGAAACGCAGGCGAATTCGGGCAAAACTCTGCTGGATCGAATTCTCGGCTGCGGATGAGGATGCGGTTTGCATGGCTGCCTCGGGTTACCTCAAGCGGCGCGACGAAGGTCGGTCAATGTCGTATGCGCCTTGTCTTGCGGTTTGATCAGAAGGTTGAGCCGCTCGGATGCCGCCAGAAGCCCCGGCACATAGACCTTGCCCATGCCGAGGGTAAGCGGGCAAGGACGGCCATTGCTGAGGGTCGGCTCAAGCTCGTCAAGCACCGCCTGAATGGTCAGGATGGTATCGTCGTCAACCACAGAATTTCGCCCATGCACCACCGCCACGAACCCGCCATTGCCGCAATAGGTGACAAGATGCTGGGTATGCTTCAGACCATAGATGATCGACGCGGCAACATCGGTCAGCAGGTCATAGACATCGCTGGCCTTGGTGCGGGCATGCAGGGCCTCGAACCCGGCGATGGAAAAGGCGACGGATTTCGTCTGGTAGGCCATACGCAGGTTCAGGCGCAGCAGGTAGTTTTCCATCGCTGTCTGACTTATCACCCGCGGAATGTCATGAATTTCAATGGCATCGCCGGCAGCAAAGGAATTGCCAAGTCCGCTGCGGGATTTCAGGAAATCCACTTCGGACTGACCTTTGGCAACCTCGCGCGCTTGATCCACCAGCCTGGCGGCAATCCTGATCCGGACCCCGAGTTCGACCGGATCAAACGGTTTGCTGATATAGTCGATGGCACCGGCGGCAAAGGCGCCGTCGATGAAATGCCGCTCGGACATGGCGGTGATCATCACCACCGGCGAGCGGCGATAGCGGTCCATGTTGCGGATGCGTTCACAGAGTTCGATTCCGTCCATGCCCGGCATGCGGATATCCAGAAGAAAGACATCGAACGGGCGGTCGGTCTTGCAGATGATATCCATCGCCTCGGCGCCCGATGTGGCGGTTTCAAGATCGGTATAACCAGCACCGCGCAGAGCATTGCCAAGCAGATCCAGTGCGATGTCGTCGTCATCAACTGCAAGAATTCTCATGGTCTGCTCCTGACTTCTGTTCGGACGGGCGGAAGCTGACTTTAACTGTCGCACCCACGGTTCTGATCTTGCTGCAAATTGTGGCATCAGTTTGACGCCGGAAAGGTATTGTTTCTGTTTTTGGAACGAACCAGCGTAACTGTGTTACAGACGCGCCCATGCCTGGCGCAGTTGGTCGCAGAGTTCCATGGGATCAAACGGTTTGGCAATGACCTCGATCGCGCCGTCGCGTTTCAGTGCCTCTGACACGTCCGGCTGGACGCGGGCGGTCATGAATATCACCGGCACGTTTTCAAGGCCGGGAATCTGGCGCAGACCGCGCAGGGTTTCTTCGCCGTTCATGCCCGGCATCATGTAATCCAGCAAGAACAGATCGGGCTTGGCTGCATCCGCCTCGTTTATTGCCTGCATGCCGGAACTGCATTGATGCACTGCAAGATCGCCGACCACCTCCAGCGACATCTTGGCGATCACTCTGATATCTTCATCGTCGTCCACATGCAGTACCTTGCGAAGTTCAGCCATTTTCGTTGCTCCAAATACCCAGAATATAGATTTCTGAATAAACAATACCGATCAAACACAGCGATTGTAGGGAAACAAAATGGCAATGGCGGGGCTTTTATTCCGCCGCAATTCCCTGGGGACAGGACGATCCCGACTGGTCATCCTCGGCCGGGGCGGGCAGATCGACAAAGAATGTCGTGCCTTTGCCAATTTCGCTCTGGTAATCAATCCTGCCGCCATGCGCACGAATGATCTTGTTCGAGATGGTCAGGCCAAGCCCGGTGCCGCTGCGTTTGATCCCGTCAACGTTGTCAAGCTGGGTAAAACTTTCAAATATGGTGCCGCGCGCCTCGTCCGGGATGCCGGGGCCGTTATCGGTCACGCCGATCCGCCAGGATTTGCCCTTATGTTCAAGGCTGATCCGCACCACACCGCCATCGGGTGAAAATTTGGCCGCGTTCGACATCAGGTTTGACAAGACCTGCATCATGCGATTGCTTTCGATATTGGCGGTTGCCTTGGCCAGAGGTGTTTCAAAGGCGAAACTGACGTTCTGTTCATCGCCGTATCCCTTGTTCATCGCCACGGCATCGCGCAGGAAGTTGACCAGATCGGCCGGTGCCAGATCGAATTTCATCTTGCCGGCCTTGATCTTTTCAAGGTCAAGGATGTCATTGACCACCAAAAGCAGGCGTTCGCTGTTGCGATCAGCTATGTCCAGCATGGTTTTCGCCGCATCGCTGATCGGGCCGACCTTGCCGGATTTCAGCAACCGCAGCGCCCCCTTGATCGAGGTAAGCGGTGTTCGCAATTCATGGCTGACCACCGAAACCGTCTCAAGCTTGGCGCGCTCCAGCTTCTTGCGTTCTGTGGTGTCGCGCAGGACGGAAACGAACATCCGTTCGCCCTTTTCATCGGTATAAAGCCGGGTCTTGATTTCGACCTGGCCCTTTTTCTGGGCAACGTCAAAGGTAACGGTTTCCGCATGACCGCTGAACAGCGGTGCGACATGGGCACGAAACACCTTGAGGTTGAAACTCGGGTCTGAATCGGCAATGTTCTTGGCTGGCAGGCTTTCGCGTGTCCATTCGCAACGGGCCATGGCGCTGAAATTGGCGTATCGCATGTCAAGACTGTCGGCATCATAGATGTAGACCTCATCATGCAGATTGTCCAAAAGCACCTTCAGCGAACGGTCTGCCTCGGCCTTGCGCGACTCGGTGATGTCGGTGCGGATGGTCATGTTCTTGACATGCCGGCCCTGTTTGTCGTGCAAAGGCACAATGGTGCATTGCATGATCAGTTTGGCGTTGTCAGACCGGCGCAGGATGTTTTCACCGCTCCAAACCGCGCCGCTTTTTGAACGGGCGTGTGCAGCATTGAAAATCGCATCGTCCGGGCCGTTCCAATAGATCATGTTGATCGACTGATCGATCAGATCGGCGCGATCATAGCCCATTGCCGTAACAAAATTGTCGTTGACCGAGATGATTTTGCCGTTGGGATCGGTGATGCTGACGATGGCATGGGCGTTCATGGCGCGTTCCTGCAACCCGTATTCCCTGGCCTGTTGTTCCAGCAACCTGGACTGGAGTTTCATGATCTGGTTTCGCCGGTTGAGCGCCAGAACCAGCACCGATATCAGAAGGCCGTAGACGATGATCTGATCAAGCGAAAACGCCGGTGTGATGGTGCGCAATCCCTTGAGGCCCATCGGTTGATGCAGGATGGTTCCAATCGAAAGAACCATCCCCAGAATAATCGTGGCCCAGATGACCATTTGATAAAGCGACTGCGCCGAAATCTTCCTGCCCATAACCCTGCACCCCAATACATACGACAATCTGTTAACTTACATAGCGACTGTTTCTAATTCGTGGTCGGGGTCGGCTATTGGGAGAAAATATGGTATTTTTATGACCATTGGGCCAACGGGGCATGATTTTCAATCTCTGGTGGTCCAGCAGGAATCACCCTCGTGCCTGGCTTGTGCCTTGCCGAATTATCCGCCTTCCGATGCAACGCGCGGAAAGCGCAGGGTAAAGGTGCTGCCAGCACCAGGGTCGCTGATGACGTCGATTTTTCCGCCGTGCAGTTCCATCAGTTCGCGGCTGATGGCAAGCCCAAGGCCGGTGCCGCCATGCGCCCGCGTTACCGAGCCGTCAACCTGCCAGAACTTCTGAAAGATATGCGGCAGGTGCTTGGCGGCAATACCGCAACCGGTATCGGCAATGATGATCGAGGTATATCTGGCATCCTGCTTGCAGGATATGCCAACGCTTCCGGCATCGGTGAATTTTACCGCATTGCCGATGACGTTGATCAGGATCTGGCGCAATCGCAGCGGATCGGCCCAGATGGTGACCGGTTGGGTGAAATGGTTGATCCTGACCCCCTTCTTGTCAGCCTCATGGGCAAACTGCTGGACGCAATCGGCGATTGTGGCCGTCAGATCCACCGACTGGGGGTTGATGTCCAGCACGCCATTCTGAATCTTGGCCATGTCAAGCGTATCATGCACCAGTTCCGCCAGATGCGTGGCCGAGGTTTCCACCCGGCTGGCAAAGGTTTTGGTCTCAGCCACATAGCTGTCGATCGCGGCAGACAGTTGCGCCTTGTCGCTGGACGGATCGGCGATCAGGTTTTTCAGCGCCTGGTGTGATTTCAGCGTTTCCGGCCTGGCCAGAAACCGGATGAACCCGACGATGGCGCTTAGCGGTGTGCGGATTTCATGATTGATATTGTTCAGGAACTCGGTCATCGCCCGGTTGGCGGCCTCGGCGGTTTCGCGGGCGCGTTTCAGTTCGGTGATGTCAACCCTGAAACCCACGGTGCCACCATCCGAGGTGCGGCGTTCAACGATCCTCATCCAGGTGCCGTCCTGCAATTTCTGGATAATGGTCTTTTTCGGGTTAAGGTGAAAACGCATGTGATTTTCCAGCCATTCCCGTTCACGCCCGATCGCCTCGGGGAACAGGCCGTGCGCCAGGCCCGCCTCGCCGATTTCGCGGTAAAGACGGCCAGGGACAAGCAGATCGGCACCATCGCCATATAACTTGCGGTATTTTTCGTTGCAGATCACCAGCCGGTCGTCGCTGTCAAACAGCGCGAAACCATCGTCAAGCGCGTCAATCGCATCCACAAGTTGCCGCCGCGCCGTTTCGCTTCGCCGCCGAAGGCGGTTGACCAGCAGCAGCAGCGACACCGCGACCAGCATGGCGACAACCGTTACCGCCCGGATGCGGTTGGCCCTGTCGCCGATGGCAGGCCAGCCAGCGGTTGGGCATAAGGCCAGTTGCCAGATTTCGTTGCCGACAACAATGGTGGAGATTACCGGGCTTGCAGCAAACACCGAAGGTTCGCCAAAGATCATTTGCGGACTACCCGCCGTATCCGTGTCGCGGCGAATTGCCATCTGGATGCCTTCGGACTCGACCTTCAGTCCACTGGCGGCAAAGAACGCCTTGTCGTCGATCACCACGGAAACGATGCCCTGCTCATCCAAACCGTTGGCATTCCTGATTTCCACCGGAACACGCATGATCAATCCGGTGCCGCCCTGCACCAGCTTGTCCGGCCCGGCAACCACGATTTCACCGCTTTCCAATGCCTGTTTGACGCTTTCCAGAAAGTCCGGGCGGCTATGGTAGTCAAGACCGATCACACTTCGGTTCGGTGCCAGCGGATAGACCAGCGTGACTACAAGTTCAGGTGCCAGGGCAATGTTCAGGATATCCTGCATGTCGCCGCGCAGTTCCGCCGCAAGATGATCGAAATCCTGTTCCGACAGGTCGGGAAATCGTTCCAGTGTTGCGGCAATCGCCTGGCCGACAATGGCGCGATGTGCCAGCCCGGTGGTCATGTTGATGGAAAGTGCTGCACCTTGTTCCAGCAGGTTCTGCCTGGCATCGCGCACGGTTTGTCTGGTGTCATTCCTGACCAATGTCACATTGATGAGAAACAGCAACGCGACAACCGCCACGGCCTGCAACACAAACATCCAATTTCCCGAAAGACGATTAATCGCCAACCCTCCCCTGGTCGCAATAGATTCCTGGTTATGGGTTGCAAGCTATTGAGTGCATAAGCAACGAATCTGGCGGTCGTTCTATGGCCTATGCTTGCCCGATTCAATAGCTGAACGTAAAACTCGTAATTGCGCGATAATTAATCAATCACGTTAAAGGTGCAAGGGGTCTGTTGAACAATTCCACACGGTCCGGCGGGAATGGTTGGCGGGCAAGATTGTCAAGTCTCTCAACCAGTTCGGCCCCATCAAGCTGCGGCCGCCGCCTGGGTGGTTATTCAGACGATGTTGCCGCGCCTTCATTCTGGCTGATTGCAACCGGCGGCCTTTGTCTGGCGGTTTCACCGGCGTCAAAGGCACCCTGCCTGCTGGAGGAATGAATTCGGATCAGGGGTTGATTAGCATCAACCTGCTGACCGGTTTCGGCCAGAATGACCACACCCGCCGCCTTGTCGCGCGGCGCACCGGCGGCGCGGGCGATGCTGGCGATGTTTTGGATATCCAGTTTTTCCACCTTTCCCGCCATCGGCGCCGGAATTTCCCGGATGAACTGCCCCGCTTCCGGCACCGGTTCACGGCGGCCCTGGCATTCAATGATTTCGGTCAGTTTCTGCATCGCCTTGCCGCTGTCGATCAGATCCCGGGCGATGGCGCGGCCCCTGCCCTCGGGAACCGCGCCGGTCCATTCCAGAATGATCGCGGAATAATCAAGCGATTTTGCCAGCAGATCGCCGGGTGCATCGCGGTCGTTTCGCAATACCGCCAGAACGTCGATGGCCTCCAGCAGCGGGCCGACACCGCGACCGATCGGGCGTGTACCGTCAGAAATATTGACCCTCGTGTTAAGACCGACACCCTTGCCGACCCCTTCGAAAAGGGCCTTCAGCGCCATCGCTTCATCCATGGTGCGGGTCTTGGCCGCCGGCCCCAGCGGCATGTCGATCAGCACATGGCTTGAACCCGCCGCCAGCTTTTTCGACATGATCGAGGATACGTCAAGCAGCGCGGAACGCAGCCCCAGCGGACGGTTTATGGCGTTCATCACCTCATCGACCGGCGAATGGGTCAAACGGCCGTTCCAGGCGATGCAGGCACCGGTTTTTTCCACCACCGAACGCATTTCGGACGGATCCAGATCGACCCGCGCCAGCACCTCCATCATATCGGCCGTTCCCGCCGCCGAAGTGATGGCACGCGACGAGGTTTTCGGCATGGTCAGGCCAAAGGCCGCGATGATCGGCACCACGATCGGCGTGATGCGATTGCCGGGAATGCCGCCCATGGAATGCTTGTCCACCACGATGTCGCGGCCCCAGTTGTGGCGATGGGCAAATTCGGCACGCACCCGGGTAAGCGAGATCACCTCGTCCAGCGTCAGGTTGGTCGAGGCCGCAACCAGAAAGCCGGCAATTTCGGCGGCGCTGAACCGCCCCTTGACCAGATCATGGACAAACGCCTCCATCTCGTCGGGCGAAAGCTGTTCGGCGCGAATTTTCTTTTGCAGGATCGAGCGGCTTTTCGGGCTGGGCGAACGTTCGATCGCCACCACATCGCCGATGGCGACATCAAGTGCTGTCATCGCCGCGTCGGACAGCGCGCATTGATCGGTTGCCACCAGTCGCTGTTCATCGCTGCGGCCCAGTTCGGCGACCACCTCCTTGCCGCCGTGGCACAGCCTGACGCGGCCGGAGCCTGCCAGCAGGCGGCGGGCAACCGGATTTTCCCGATGCAGCAGACAGATCGGCTTGCCGCCGATATCGGCCGGAAACGCCACCACCTCGGCCAGCAACTTGCAGGATCCGGCGATCAGTTCCACCAATGCGTCGATCCCTGCCTCGATGCTGCTGTCGTTGAAAAGCTCCAGCGCGCCGTTGGCCGGATTGGAGGTTTTCACGATCCGTGCCAGCCGCTTGTCGATCTCATCCTCGGATTCGCGGCCACGGCTGCGCAACCGTCTGGCCACCACCTCGGGTGAGGCGGAAATGAAGATCGGCACGACGTTTTGCACCTTGGCCTGCAAGGCGGCGATTTCGTTGCGCGATGTGTTCAGCACCACATTGACGCCGCGCCCGAGCGCATCGGGTATCGAGGCCAAAAGACCATATCGCAGCCCATGCGCCTGCCAGTGATGCAGGAATTCCCCCGCCGCCAGTTGCCGTTCGAACTCGGCCTCGGTGGCGGGGATGTGATCCTCGCCGCCGGCTTCTGCCGGTCTGGTGATCACCCGGCGCGGGAACAGAAACCAGCGGCTGGCGGCCAGCCGGTCGCGGGCACCGTCCAGCAAGGTATCCTTGCCGACGCCGCTGGGACCGACCACCAGAAACAGGGTTCCGTCAGTTGTCATTTCCTTGTTCCCCCGGCCGCGCCGCTCAGGCGTCGTCAAGTCCGATATCGACACAGGTTGCCGATTGGGTGATGCGCCCGACAGACACGAAATCCACCCCGGTTTCCGCCTTGCCGCGAATGGTATCAAGCCGAACACCGCCGGAACATTCAAGCGGGACGCGCTTGTTGACGTATTTCACCGCTTCGCGCATTTCATCGTTGCTCATGTTGTCCAGCATGATCACATCGACCCCGGCATCCAGCGCCTCTTTGACCTGATCCAACCGGTCGGCTTCGACCTCGATCTTGGTCAGCATCGGTGCAAACGACTTGGCACGGGCCACCGCGGCCTTGATGCTGCCGGCAACCGCGATATGGTTGTCCTTCAGCATGATGCCGTTATCAAGGCCAAGGCGATGGCTGCGTCCGCCGCCACATACCACCGCATATTTCTCGATCATCCTGAGGCCGGGCGTGGTCTTGCGGGAATCCAGCAGTACCGCGCCGGTTCCTTCGATCTCACGGACATATTCCGCCGTCAGCCCGGCAATGCCGCACATCCGCTGCATCAGGTTCAGCGCCACCCGCTCGGCCGTCAGCAGGGACTGGGCGTTGCCGGTGATGATGGCAAAGGCTTCACCGGTATCGACCCGTTCACCGTCCTTGCGCGTGGTTTTGAAGGTGCAGTCGGGATCCATCTTGCGAAAGATCATCTCGGCGATCTTCAGCCCCGACAGGACGATCGGTTCCCGCGCGTTCATGGCGAATTTGGCAACCGCATCGTCATCGACCATGATTTTGGCCGTCAGGTCATAATAGTTGACATCCTCATCCAGCCACAGGTTGATGAGGGGGTCGATCTTGCGCAGGTCCAGAAGCATGTTCATGCCTTTCGTTTGAGTGTTTACAATTTTGAAGCGGTCGTGATCTTTCAGGTTTCAACCGGGGGTCTGAATTTGGTTTTCAGCATCCTGAGGCTTAGGGCCAGCAACGCGGCCCCGGCCACGACACCGACGATTTTCAGCCTGACATCAGGCGCGGAAAGCAATATCGCGGCCACCACCATTGCCAGACGCAGCAGAGTCGAGCTTCGCCCCTTCCAGCTTGTCTCGGCAGCGATGGCGATCAGAATGCAAGCCAGAACGATGCAGGCGCTGACCAGAAACTGGTCGATGCCGGCAAACGGCTGCAACACGCCGGGATTGATCACGAACATGAACGGGACCACAAAGGCGACGATGGAAAACCGCATGGCGACGACCGCGATCCTCAGCGGGTTGGCACCGGATATCGCCGCCGCCGCATAGGCCGCCACCGCCACCGGCGGCGTCATCGCCGACATGACGGCGAAATATAGCAGGAAAAGATGCGCATTCAGTTCCTGAAAGCCGAAATCGTTCACCAGCGTCGGCCCGACCAGAACGGCCGCCAGTACATAGGCGCTCGGCGTTGGCATCCCAAGGCCAAGGATGACGGTGACAATCGCGCTCAGCAACAGCACGACCAAAGTGTTGTCACCCGCCATGGCAAAGGCGATGAACGAGAATTTGGACGCAAGCCCGGTCATGGTGATGCCGCCGATCACCAGCCCGGCGGCGGCACATGCACCGGTGACACCGATCATGCGGATGGCGGTATCCGACAACGCCTCGATGGTGGTTTTCAAACCAAGGCGCGTGTTGCGGTGAAACTGTGACACCACCCAGACCGCGACGGCGCAAAAGACCGCAACCATGGTCGGCGAATAGCCCATCACCAACAGCACGATCAACCCGACCAGCGGCAGCAGAAACTGCCAGCCCTGTTTCAGGGTATCGGAAACCGCCGGTACATCGGCCGCATCCAGCGGCGCAAGGTTGAGTGCAACCGAACGCAGATGCACCTGAATATAGATACCGCAATAATACAGCAGCGCCGGCAGAATCGCCGCCAGCACGATCTCGCTGTAATCGGCACCGATCATTTCGGCCATGATGAAGGCGGCCGAACCCATCACCGGCGGCAACAGGCTGCCACCGGTCGAGGATGCGACCTCGATGCCGGCGGCCAGGCTGCGGTCATAGCCAAGCTTTTTCATCATCGGGATGGTGATCGAACCGGTCGCCACGACATCGGAGGTCGGGCTGCCCGACATGGTTCCGAACAAGGCCGAGGAAAACACCGCGATCTTGGCAGGCCCCCCGACCCTGCGGCCGGATACGGCAGCGGCAAGGTTGAAAAAGAAATCCCCGCCCTTGGCTTTTTCCAGAAAGGTGCCGAACATCACGAACAGGAACGCATAGGTGGCGGCGACCCGGACCGGAATGCCGAACAGCCCGTCGGTGGTATAGATGTTGATGTCGACGAAATGCGCCAGCGTGATTTCGCCATGTCCAAGCTGGCCGCCGATCAGATGCCCGAACAGGTTGTAAAAGATGAACGCCAGCACGATCCCCATCAGGAACAGACCAACCGTGCGGCGGGTGATTTCCAGCGTCAGCAGAATCAGGATCGACGCCATGACGAACTGATCCTGCCTGAGGTCGTCAAACAGGCTGATGCGGGTTGCGGTTTCCGGGATCTTGGCAATGAAATAGACCGCGCAGGCCGCCGACAGCAACGACAGGATCCAGTCAATCGGTGATGGTCGTGCGGGATTGGAATGGCTGCCCGCACCAATCAGCAGGAATGCCGGAACGAAGATCAGGCACAGAAAGATGACCGTCATCGACAGCGCGTCGATGCGCGAGATCATCGCTGCCCACAAGACCCAGACCGAAAAAAGCGCGGTGTAGATCCTGAGCGGCCAGAACAGCCAGCCGGTCGGTGAACGGTATCGGCCGGTCGAAAACAACAGGCTCAGAATCGTGCTCATCGACATCGGGGATCCTCGCATGGTTCAGATGGTCGTTTTCGTCTGGATGGTTGAAGGCCGGCCCCGTCGGGACCGGCCGGGTGCGAACTATTTGGCCGCCTTGATGGCTGCCAGTGCCGCCGGGTGATAGTCGATCACCGTGATTGACGCGCCAAGATCGGCGTTGAATGCCTTCATCGCCTTGTGCACGTTCTGGATCTGATCAACATTCTCGTAAATGGCCTTGGCCACCAGCCCTACCATTTCCGGATCGGCATCCTCGCTTACGATCAGCGCCGCCTGCGCGCCGAAAGTTTTCACATCGTGATCAAGCCAGTCATAGGCGCCGGCCGGAATGGTCACGGCCTTGGAACCGTAATCCTTGCCCATCTTGGCAATCACCTCGTCGGAAACCGACAGCAGCGTTACCTTGCGGTTGGTAGCAATCGACTTGATGCTGCCGCTGCCGACAAAGGTTGCGTTGACCCAGGCGTCGGCCTTGCCGTCCTGCATGATTTCCGATGCGGTTCCCGAACCCTGATACTGGATACTGCCGCCTTTCGCCTCGATGTCTTCAAAGCTGACGCCGGATGCCGCCATGGACTTTTCAGCCAGGATGGATGGCAGGATGCCACGGCGGTTGACCACCAGGTTGAACGGGCTTTTGTTGTTGGCCAGATCGCTGATCGAACTCAGGCCGTTTTCGTCGGCATAGCCCTTGTCGATCACCCATTGCATCGGTGCCCAGTCATAGAGCAGCGATATCGCAACGATGCCGCCGGTCGCTTCCTTGAACGGTTCCTCGCCGCGTGCAGCGATCACCACTTCGCCAAGGTGGACAATGGCCAGATCGCATTTGCCCTGCTTGACCTGAACAATATTGGCGAAGCCGCCGCTGGAGGTCTGGTAGGTCACGTTCGAATCAGCATCCACCTTGCGAACCGCAGCGTCGATGCCGGTCCCCAGAAGCGACCACAATCCGCCCGGACTGGCACCACAAAGCGTGATATTCCGCCCTGCAAACGAGGGCGTGGCAAATGCAATGGCGGCTGAAGTTGCAAGCGTCGCCAGCACCACCGATTTGATTGTTCTTGAAGACATGGGTTCCTCCGTTGGATAACTTTTGTTAGCGTGCTAATGAGAAAGGCGGTTGCTGAAATTGTCAACAACTTTTTGACAAGGCGGCGTATGGATCTGTTATAGTCCGGGCAAATCGGGCAATTCACCGTCCTGCGATTGTTTGCCATTTTCAAATCATGATCAATGAGGATGTTGTGAAAACGACCGAAAAACGACATGCCGCAGTTGAGACGCAGACGATTTCCGTCAGCACCTGGAGTGGCTTGCAGGACGTTCTGTTCGAGGATTCGTGGAATTCGAATATCAAGCGACACCGCTCCAAGCATGTGTTTCGCGGGTTGGGCCGGTCGGAATACCTGCTGGCATCAGGGCTGGAACGGCTGGGCAGTGGTTATCACCAACTGGAAAAGCACCTGTTCCGGAATTTCAAGAAATACGCCGATTCCAGCATCCGGCGCGGCGAAAACCTGCCCGACAACTTTTGGCACTGGATGGCGCTGGCACAGCATCACGGCCTGCCGACACGGCTGGTGGACTGGACCTATTCACCATTGGTCGCAATGCATTTCGCCTGTTGCGAACAGACCAATTTCGATGCCGACGGGGCGATCTGGAAGGTCGATTTCGACAAGGCGCACGAACTGCTGCCGCAATCGCTGCGCACCTGCCTTGCGGAACAGGGCGCGCATGTCTTCACCGACGAGATGCTGGCCTCGCAGATACCCGGGCTGGAACAGCTTGGCGATACTTCAAAAGGTCAAAACGGCGAAGTCCTGTTTTTCGAGCCCCCCTCGCTCAGCGTGCGCATCGTCAACCAGTTTGCCTGTTTCTCGGTGCAGATCGGCCAGTGCCGGGCGATGAGCGACTGGCTTTTTACCCACCCGGAACTGGCGGTCAAAATCATCATTCCCGCCAGCCTGAAATGGGAAATTCGTGACAAGCTTGACCAGTCCAACATCACCGAACGGGTGCTGTTTCCGGGGCTGGACGGTTTGTGCGCCTGGCTGTCGCGGCAATATATCCCGCCAAGATAACCTGCCCCGGCAGACCCTGATGACCCATCCGCCAAACCTTGTCACCTGACCCCTGCAACCAGTAAGTTCCCCCCATGTCAACGGATAGCTTTCCTTCAAACCTCAGATTGTTGTGCAGCTATTCGCATTCGATTTCCGAAGTCTGCAATCACCTTGCGATCAACCGTCAGCAATTCCACCGATACCTGAGCGGGCAGAGTCGCCCGTCGCTGAAGAACATGAAAGCGATCTGCGATTATTTCGGTGTGGAAGAACACGAAATCCTGATGCCCGCCGACAGTTTCAGACAACTGGTCGAACTGCGAAAACCGCGCGGCCCCGATCTGGATCCGTTTGGGGAATACATCGCCAAACTGCACCGGATTAATCCGCGGGCATCGCTGGATATGGCACCGTTTGAAGGTTATTATCGTTGCTATTACCGGCCGGTTGAATTTCCCAACATGATCCAGTGTTCGCTGTTGCGGTTGCGCTGTGAACGCGGTTTCACCTATGTGAAGAACATCGAGAATTACGCATCGGTCAAACACCGTGCGCGACGCATGCTGAAATATACCGGCATCGCGTTTCATACCGGCGAACGGCTGTTCATCCATGAGCGTGAGGTGAATGCAAGCCAGATGATCTGGACCACGGTCCTTTATCCGGCCGAACGCGATCAGGTTTCGATCCTGACCGGTCTCAGCCTTGGCATCAGCAGTGCTGCGATGCGTGACATTGCCTGTTACCGGGTGGTATGGAAGGCGCTTGGTCGTGATATCAACCTGCGCGCCACCTTGCGGGCATCCGGGTTGTTCGAGGTCGATCACCCCGATATCCCCGAAGATGTCCGCGAGGCGACGCGGAACAGTCTTGGTGAAGGTGATGCCGGCTTTGTCGCGCGGCCATGGCAGAGTTTCTGAGCGCCCGTGCCGGTTACTGTCGCTACCTGTAGCATTTTGTGCGTCTAAACGCGACTTCTCAACCGATCGGTATTTTGCCAGAGTTATCCGGTGAACACGGCACTGGCCTTGGTTGCAAGCGGGTACAGGGCCGTGCCGACACCCCGGCTCCTGATTGACAATCATGGTTTGGCGGGTGCCATTGACCTAACGACAAGGAGGGAAGAATGAAACTCGAAAAAGGTATCTCAACCGCGATCCTGGGGGCGGTTCTGGCTGTCGCCAGCACGCAAACGCTGGCGACCGAAAGGACCGATCCGATCATCGTTCCGATCGTCAGCGATACACCGTCTGACGTGATTTCCATGATCCTTGGAAGCACTCTGGCCAAGGCGGGCTACCGGGTGGAATATATCGAGGCAGACTACGCCGCCAGTTTCTCGGGCATCCAGACCGGAGATCTGCACTATACCATCTGCTGGCAATCCACATGGGATCTGTGTCAGGGCTCGATCGAAAGCGGCAAGGCGATGAATGCGGGTTCGACCGGCATCAGCACCGCCGAGGGGTGGTGGTATCCCCTGTCGCTGAAAAAGGTTTGCCCCGGCTTGCCCGACTGGAAGGCGCTGAAGGAACCGGCCTGCATCAAGGCACTGGCCACGGCGGAAACCGCACCCAAGGCGCGGTTCATCGAAGGGCCGGCGGACTGGGTAATGCCCGTGTCCGAAATGGCGACAGCCTTTGGCATTGATGTCGAGCCGATCGCGTCGGGCAGTGCCGCCGCCCTTGTTGCCACCATCTCGACCGCAGCGCGGCGCGGCGAACCGGTGATCGGCTGGGGATACACCCCGCACTGGTATTTCATGAGCGATGAAGGCGAATTCGTGAAATTCCCGGAATACACCGAAGAATGCTATACTGACCCGGCCTGGGGCATAAACCCCAACGCCACGCATGATTGCAACGTTCAGGTCGGCTCATTATGGGTGTTTGCCAATACCGAACTGATGAATTCCGAACCCGAAGCCAAGGCGATCATAAATGCATTCGCACTGAAGGACAGCCAGATTGCCGGGGTGTTCCAAAGCATCGACGTGGACGGCAAGTCACTGGACGAGGCGGTCGCCACCTGGATGGACAACAACCAGGCCGTCTGGAAGGCCTGGATCAACTGATCCGGGATCAAAGGAAATGGGACCGGTTGCTGCGCCAGCCGGTCCCGCACCTTGTTTCAGAACCACAGCAATAAGGCCACTTCATGCCGCATGGTGACACGCAACCATCCGCCGAAACCCTGATCGAATGCCGATCCGTCTGGAAACTTTACGGACCGGGGGCCGACAGGATCGCGTCCCGGCATGGGCAGGATATCAATGACCAGATCCTGGCCGATGCCGGAGTATTCCCGGCCGTTCGGGATGTGACGCTGGATGTTTGCAAGGGCGAGATCTTCGTCATCATGGGCTTGTCGGGTTCGGGCAAGTCAACTCTGTTGCGCTGCATGACCGGACTGACCGAACTCAGCCTTGGCGAATTGAAGATCAAGGGGGTTGATCTGAAAACCGCCAGCCGCGACACCCTGATCGACATCCGCCGGCACACCATGGGAATGGTGTTCCAGGATTTCGCATTGCTGCCACATCTGACGGTGCTGGACAACATCGCCTTTCCCCTGAAAGTGCAGGGAAAATCCCGTGAAGAACGCTATGCCAAGGCGCGCGAGATGGTTGAGCTGGTGGGCCTGTCGGAACGCGAAAACTATTGGCCGCATGAACTGTCGGGCGGCCAGCAGCAGCGGGTGGGGATTGCGCGCAGCCTGACCACCAACCCGGAAATCTGGTTTCTGGATGAACCGTTCTCGGCACTTGACCCGCTGATCAGGATGGAGATGCAGAACGAATTCCTGCGCCTTCAGAACCTGCTTCAGAAATCCATCGTTTTCGTGACCCATGATTTTGACGAAGCGATCCGTCTGGCGGATCGTATCGCCATCATGGAAGGCGGCCGCGTGGTTCAGATTGGCACGCCCGAAGAACTGATCACCCACCCGGCCGACGCCTATGTCGCCGAATTTGTCGAAAAGGTGCCGCGCAGCAAGGTGGTAAGGGTGCGCACCATCATGTCACCTGCGGATGCAAGCCTGACCGCCAAACCGGTCCATGCCGGCGATCTGGTCGGTGACGTGGCCGAACGGGTACTGTCGGGCGAAGGCGCGGTTCCGGTGGCAGATGCCGAAGGCCGCATCACGGGATCATTGAAGGCAGCGCAGGTTGTGGCCGTGTTGCTGAACAAGGAAATCCCGGCATGAGTGACGTGTTGCTGACCGGAAGTCCGGCCCGGCATATCGGCAAGGCCAAGTACCTGCTGGTGGCGATGTCGGTGCTTTTCGCCTTTCTGGTCCACCTTGTCGCCGGGCCGGAAAGCTGGGCGCGCATCTATCCCGAGGCCTGGGTCTGGACCATCGCCCAATCATTGACGGTTGGCGTGAAATACGTGGTCAACGACCTGTCCGTGGCCGGTGTGACACTGGCCGAACTGACGCGCGGTCTGGCTGGTATCATCGAGTTGCCGATGCTGGCCTTGCAGGGCGCCCTTTCCGAAGGGTTCAGGTTCTATCAGGCCGACGGCAGCGTCATCAAGATCGCCTCGCTGCCCTGGCCCGCCGTCATGTTTGCCGTCGTGGCCTTTGCCTGGCGGGCAGCGGGCATCCGGGTCGCCCTGTTATCGTTCTTGTCGCTGGCCTATTTCGTGATGTTCGACTTGTGGCAGCCGTCAATGCTGACCTTGTCATCGGTTCTGGTGGCGGTATTTGTCAGCTTTGTTTTGGGCATCATGCTGGGCATTCTTGGCTATCGAAGTGCGCGGGCTAACGCGGTGCTGATGCCGGTCTATGATGTGATGCAGACGATCCCGACTTTTTCCTATCTGGTGCCGGTGCTGTTGCTGTTCGGATTCAACCCGGTGGCGGCAATGATCGCGACGGTCATCTACGCAATGCCGCCAATGGCGCGGGTAACCACGCTTGCGTTGCAGCGGGTACCGGCCAATATCGGCGATTTCGCCACCATGAGCGGCAGTTCACGACGCCAGAAAATGTGGATGGTGATGCTGCCGGCGGCGCGTCAGAATCTGCTGATCGGACTGAACCAGATCATCATGTTGACCTTTGCGATGGTGATCATCGCTTCGGTGATTGGCGCGGGTGGGCTTGGCGGCAAGGTCTATCAGGGTCTGAAGGCGCTTCGCATCGGTAATGCCGTCGAAGCGGGCATCGCGATCACCCTGATGGCGATCATGCTGGATCAGATCTCACGCGCCATTGCCCTGCGCCGCCCCGATCATCTGGTGGATCAGCCAAAGCCGCTGTTTCAGCGATATCCGCTGGTCAATATCACCCTTGTTGTCACCTTGTTGCTGGTGGTGTTGGCCCAGTTCATCCCTGCCCTTCACCTCTATCCGAAATCGGCCACCATATCGACCGGATCGTTCTGGAACGATGCCGTATTGTGGGTCAGCGACACCTATTACACCCAGATAAAAGCGGTGCGTGAGGCGACCATCACCTATTTCATGCGCCCGGTGAAATCCTTTCTTCTGATATTGCCATGGCCCGGTTTCATTGCCGTGGTAACGGCGGTTTCCTATGCCATCGGTGGTCGCAGACTCGCCTTGATGTCCCTGTCGCTGCTCGGTTTCATCCTGATCACAGGATATTGGCAGGGGGCGATGGTATCGCTTTACCTTGTGGCGATCTCAGTGGTGCTGACCTTGATCCTGGCCTTGCCGGTCGGCATTTGGGCCGGGCTGAGCACCAGGGCCGATCGTGTCGTCACGCCGATCATCGACACGCTGCAAACCCTGCCCAGCTTTGTCTACCTGATCCCGGTGGTGATGCTGGTCGGGGTCGGCGAATTCGCGGGCCTGATAGCCATCATCGCCTATTCCCTGCCGCCCGGAATCCGCTACACCAAGCAGGGCATACAGAACGTCGTGAAATCAAGCATCGACGCGGCCGATATGGCGGGTTGCACGCAGCGACAGAAGCTGGTGAATGTGCAGCTTCCGCACGCCCTGCCCGATATCATGCTGGGCATCAACCAGACCATCATGTTCGCATTTGGCATGCTGGTGATAACCGCGCTGGTTGGCACACGCGGGTTGGAGCACGACACCCTTGTCGCCATTTCAAAGGTTCAGCCCGGTGAAGGCATCGTCGCCGGTCTTGGCATCGCCTTTCTGTCAATCATATCCGACCGTCTGATCGGACAAGCCAGCCGCAACCTGCAACGCCAGGCGGGACGCAGGCCGCAATGATGGCAGGAAAACAACAAATGACCGACCGGCGCGACCTCTGTTTTCTGACCGGGGTCCGGGCGCTTGAACTTTTCCGGCGGGGTGATCTTTCCCCGGTCGAGTTGCTGCGCGCCCAGATCGAAAGGGCAAGACAGACCGAACCGACGATCAACGCCTTCACCGAAACCTTTTTCGAACAGGCGATGGCCGAGGCGCAGCAGGCCGAGAAACGCTATCTGGCCCGCGCCGACGACCTGCGCCCACTTGAGGGGCTGACGGTGGCGATCAAGGACATGCTTGATCAAAAGGGTGCGCGCAACACCCGCGGCAGTCTGATCTACAAGGACAATTTCAGCGACAAGGACCATCCGGTGGTCGCGCGCATCCGGCAGGCCGGTGGCATCATTCACGCCCGAACCACCACCTCGGAATTCGCATTCGGCTGGATCACCGCGACCCGGCTTTGGGGGGTGACGCGCAACCCCTGGAACCCGGAACTGACGCCGGGCGGATCTTCGGGCGGCGCTGCCGCCAGCCTGGCCGCGGGCAGCAGCACATTGGCCATTGGCACAGACAGTGCCGGTTCGATCCGGGTTCCGGCGGCGTTATGTGGAGTGGTCGGATACAAGCCCCCGCGTGGACGGGTGCCTGATCCGTGTGACGGGCACGATCCATTCAACGCCATCGGATCCATGGCGCGATGTGTCGCGGATTGCGCCCTGTTGCAGAATGTCATCAGCGGCATACACCCGGATGACGTTACATCCCTGCGTGAAAAACCGGTGATTCCGCTGCACCTTGAACCGCTGACGAATCTGCGTCTGGCGATATCGCTTGATCTGGGAATGACCGAGCCAACCAGGGAAATCATGCGCGTGACACGCGAGGCGGCCTCGAAATTGTCAGCCCAAGGCATCAGTATCCAGGAGCCGGCAATCCATTGGCCAGCCGGCATCACCGAGAACGCGCGCCTTTATTCAACCGGACTGATAGCGCCCGAACTGCTGACCATTGACCGCGAACACGGCAAGGAACTGTGCGATTACACGCAATATGCGGTAGCTGCGGCCAGGAACTGCTCGCTCAACGACATTTCTACGGGCATGGCGACGGCCCGAAACCTGTATAGGGAATTGGTCGGAATTCTTGAAGACTTTGATGCCCTGATTTGTCCGGTCGTACTGACAAACCGCATCGGTGCGGAACAGAAACCCTGGGTCAGGATGAAGGTGAATGGCGTTGAACTGGATTCGGATTACGATTGGGTAACAACACCGCATTTCAACATGCTGGGTGAGTTACCTGCATTTGTCTTGCCGATCGGACAGGATGTGGATGGCCTGCCGGTTGGCTTGCAAATCGTCACTCGCTCCTACGATGATCTGCGGGCTTTCCTGGTCGCCGCCACCATCGAACAACTTCTGAATGGTGATCAGCCGCGCGGGTTTTCCCGCGCCCAACTGGGGGCCAGCGTTGCGCCCGGCTGATTGAACCAGACCCGTTTCGATGCGGCCTGATCCGGCCCTTGTTGCCGTAAACGACCTCTGGCGGCATGACTTGCCGTCGAGCGGGCGGGATATGCCATACTGTCGCAGGTCGAGCGCGCGAAGCAACGGATGTTTGACAGGTTGAAAATCATGTGCTTTCATTTGTACATCAACGAATAACCTACCTGTACCAACCAGCGAGGTGTGCGGTGCCCGGGAGCAACGAAAAGCCCGAACTGTCAGGCGCGATGCACCGCTTGCGGCATCGCCCGGCAGGTACCCATCAAGCATCACCAACAGCCATGACAATTCCCGTGCCTCTGACGGCCGGGTGCGTGTGGTGAATGGCGCGCCGGCTGACGCGGCCGGGTGCGGCCACAACCGCTTGCCCGGCAATGGCAGGGACACCAAAAACAGACTGACCAGAAGAAAACCTAACCGGGAGAAAAACCAATGATAAGACCAATATTGTTAAGTGCTGCGCTAAGCATCGGCGCCGCCATGAGCGCCGGCGCGCAGGACATGGTGTTTACAAGCTGGGGCGGCACCACCCAGGACGGCCAGGCCCAATCCTGGGCAGCGCCTTTCACCGCCGCCACCGGCATCAAGGTGCTTCAGGACGGACCCACCGACTACGGCAAGCTGAAGGCCATGGTCGAAAGCGGCAACGTGTCCTGGGATGTCGTTGATGTCGAATACGATTTCGCCATCGCCGCCGCCAAAATGGGCCTGCTTGAGCCGATCGACTATTCCGTGGTTGACCGCGCCAGCATTGATCCGCGATTTGCCACCGATTATGCGGTGGGAAGTTTCTATTATTCCTTTGTCATCGGTTACAACAAGGATGTGCTCAAGGTAACGCCGCAGACCTGGGCGGATGTGTTTGACACCGCGAAATTTCCCGGCAAGCGCACTTTTTACAAATGGTCGGCACCCGGGGTTCTGGAACTGGCGCTGCTGGCCGATGGGGTAGCGGCTGCCGATCTTTATCCGCTCGATCTCGACCGGGCGTTTGCCAAGCTCGACACCATCAAATCCGACATCATTTGGTGGGGTGGCGGTGCGGAATCACAGCAACTTCTGGCCTCGGGCGAGGCACCGCTCGGCATGTTCTGGAACGGCCGCATCTTTGCCATCCAGCAGGGCGGCGGCAATGTCGGTGTCTCGTGGGAACAGAACCTGACGGCGGCCGATGTTCTGGTGGTGCCCAAAGGCGCCAAGCACAAGGAGGCGGCGATGAAGTTTCTGGCCGAGGCCACAAGTGCCGCAGCACAGGCAAAGTTCGCCACCGTCACTGGTTATGCGCCGATCAACGTCAATTCCAAGGCTGAAATGGATGCCGCTGTCGTGGCCTCGCTGCCGGATTCCCATACCGAATCGCAGATCAACCTTGATATGAACTATTGGGCCGACAACCGCGACGAAATTGCCAGTCGCTGGTATAGCTGGCAGGCGCAATAGGGCGGCACCATGGGTCGGCATCCGGTTACGGCTGCGCCGCCCGGACCCCTGAAACATGTGGCAGTGCCGTTCAGGCCCGCCCTTAGGCCCGGATTGGAATCAAGATGAGCCAGACGACCGTTGCCGTCGAAAGATCACCGCGCCGCGGGCGCGGTATCGGTCCGGCGGTGCCGGCGATGTTGCTGCTGGCGCTGTTTTTCATCATTCCGGTGTTCAGCCTCTTGTTGCGCTCGGTCACCGAGCCTGAGCTCGGCTTGCAGAACTACGGCGAACTGTTTGCCACCTCGACCTATGCGCGGGTATTTTTCAACACCTTCATGGTGGCTACGGTGGTGACCGCCGTGACCCTGATCATCGCCTATCCGGTGGCCTGGCTGCTGGCAATCATGCCGCAGCGCCATGCCAATCTGGTTATGGCAGTGATCCTTATTTCGATGTGGACCAATTTGCTGGCGCGCACTTATGCCTGGATGGTGCTGTTGCAGCGTACCGGCGTGATCAACACCACGCTGATGAAACTCGGGCTGATCTCGGAACCGCTGGCGCTGGTCAAGAACCTGACCGGCGTCACCATCGGCATGACCTATATCATGCTGCCCTTTGTGATCCTGCCGCTTTACGCCACCATCCGCGCCATTGACCCATCGACCCTACAGGCCGCGGCCCTGTGCGGTGCCGGGCGCTGGCAGGCGTTTCGCCGGGTGCTGTTGCCGTTGTCGGCACCGGGGGCAGCGGCAGGCGGGTTGATGGTATTCGTGATGTCGCTGGGCTATTTCGTCACCCCGGCGCTGCTTGGCGGGGCATCGAACATGATGCTGGCCGAAATGATCGCGCAACTGGTGCAATCGCTGCTGAACTGGGGACTGGGTTCAGCGGCGGCCTTTGTGCTTTTGGTGGTGACGCTGGCCATCTATGCCTTGCAGATCCGGTTTTTCGGCGGGATGCGCTGATGCTGCTGTCTTACCGGAAACTTGGCGGCCTGCGCATTGCCCTTTGGGCGATCACGCTGGCGGTCTGCCTGTTTTTGCTGGTGCCGATCATCTTTATCGCCGCCTTGTCGTTCGGCTCATCTCAATGGCTGATCTTTCCGCCGCCTTCCTGGACAACCAAATGGTATCACGAATTGTTTGCCGATCCGCGCTGGTTGCAGGCGGCGATGACCAGCGCCAAGGTCGGCCTGCTGTCGGCGGCGCTGTCGGTGTTCCTGGGCCTGCTGGCAAGTTTCGCGCTGGTGCGTGGCAGCTTTCCCGGTCGCGGCATACTCAGGGCGCTGTTCCTGACGCCAATGGTGTTGCCGGTGATCGTGTTCGCGGTGGCGATTTATGCGCTGTTCCTGCGCATCGGCCTGAATGGCACCCTGGTGGGATTCGTGATCGCCCATACCGTGCTGGGATTTCCCTTTGCGGTGATCGCCATCGTCAATTCGCTCGAAGGCTTTGACAAGTCGATCGAGGATGCGGCGGTGCTTTGCGGCGCCTCGCCGTTGCAGGCCAAGCTGAAGGTGACGCTGCCGGCGATAAAGCTGGGGCTGTTTTCAGCGGCGATCTTTTCTTTCCTGATCTCATGGGATGAGGTGGTGGTGGCGATCTTCATGGCCAGCCCGACCCTGCAAACCCTGCCGGTGCGCATCTGGGGTGCCTTGCGTCAGGATCTGTCGCCGGTGATTGCCGCCGCCTCGACCATCCTGGTTGCCTTCACGCTGGTAGTGATGGCACTGGCCGCCCTGATACGGAGTCGTATGAACAAATGAACACGATGTTTCTTTCCATCGACAAGCTGCGCAAGACCTATGGCGCGGTGGTGGCGGTGGACAATGTATCGCTTGAGGTGCCCGAAGGGGAGTTCCTGACTTTCCTCGGCCCGTCAGGTTCGGGCAAAAGCACCACGCTTTATGCCCTGGCCGGGTTTGATGAACCAAGTGCCGGTGACATCCGTCTGCGCGGTGCCTCGATCCTGTCGACGCCGTCGCACAAGCGCAATATCGGCATGGTGTTCCAGCGCTATACGCTGTTTCCGCATCTGAGCGTGCATGAAAATATCGCCTTTCCCCTACGGGTGCGCCACCAGTCCGCAAGCGACATTGCAGCGCGGGTAAAGGCGATGCTGACGCTGGTGCGCCTGGAGGGGTACGGCGCGCGCATGCCGGCACATCTGTCGGGCGGCCAGCAACAGCGCGTCGCACTGGCGCGGGCACTGGCATATGACCCACCGGTGCTGTTGATGGATGAACCGCTATCGGCGCTTGACAAAAAGCTGCGCGAGGAAATCCAGATCGAGATCAGGCGCATCCATCAGGAAACCGGCGTCACCATCCTTTATGTCACCCACGACCAGGAAGAGGCGCTGCGCCTTTCCGACCGGATCGCGGTGTTCAACCATGGCCGGATCGAACAGGTCGGCACCGGTCGCGAACTTTATCACAACCCGGCGACCCGTTTCGTGGCGGGGTTCGTCGGGGATTCAAACTTTCTTGAGGTGGCCGATGCCGAGGTCAGGGGCGAACGCGCCCGCATCACTTTTCCCGACGGCACGACGCTGGCCAATGTGCCGGTGCATGGCGGCGCCTCGGCCTCGGGGACGGGCGAATTGATGGTGCGCCCGCAATCCCTGCGCCTGAGCACCGATGGCAGCGGCCTGCCGGTACGTGTAAGGGATGTGACCTTTCTCGGGGATACTTCGACCGTTCTGTTCGAAACCGCCTGGGGGCAGGAGATCTGGCTGCGCGCCGCCGCCAGTCAGATCAATAACGCTACGCCCGGCGCCAACTGTCATCTGGAATGGAACGCGACCGAAAGCCACTGGTTCGCCTGATCCGGTTGGCGCGGGGGCGGATTGCCGATCCATGAATGAACTGCCGTCGATCAGGACAAGAAAAACCGGCGCGATTCTGATATAAGCCAGTTGAATAAAGTCAAACCTGTCACCAACCGCCGCAGTTTCGGCTATCTGGTTTCAGGAATCGCCTGCATCAGGTGTTTTTTGAGGCCTTCATCTGCCACCTGCCATCGCTTTCGGACCAGTATTTCGCCGCAAATGCCGCCTCGGTCAGGGATTTCCATTGTCCGCGGGCATGTTCCAGTGATGCAACGTTGTTGCCGTCAAACACCACGCAAACGCGTTGAAACGCCGGAATTTCGTCGGGTGTGACCGCTGCATCATCAACCACGAACAGGATGTCGGGGCGGTTGGCGGCGCTGGTTTCGCTGGTCAGAAGCACCGGTTGCAGCGCGTCATGCCGCCCGCCTGCCAACCCGTGCGGCAGAAAACTGCCGCCGCCCAGCCACAGTTTCCGGTCCAGCCATTCCAGACGCGCCGGATCATTCCCGCGCACCACCGCGCGCCAGCCGCGTTCCAGCGATTTTTCCAGCAGTTCGGGCAAGGCGCGTTCCAGCGGGCTGCGGCTGAGGTGGTAGAACAGGATGTCGGTCATCCGGGTTCATGCCGATTACGGATCAGCCGGTCAAGCGCCCTCACGCCCCAACCGGTGGCACCTTTTGGGGCAAGGTCGCTGTCTTCGCTCAAAAGGGCGACCCCGGCGATGTCGAGGTGGATCCACGGCACCTCATCCTTGACGAAACGCTTGAGAAACTGCGCCGCCGTGATGGCGCCGGCAGGGCGGCCCCCAACGTTTTTCATGTCGGCAATGCGGGATTTGATCAGCTTGTCATAAGCCTTGCCCATCGGCAGTCGCCAGGCACCCTCATCCTCAAACCTGGCCGATTTCAGAAAGGCATCGGCCAATGCGTCGTCGTTGGAAAACACCCCGGCATTTTCATGGCCAAGCGCGATCACCATGGCACCGGTCAGGGTGGCAAGGTTGATCATGCCGGCAGGTTTGAATTTTTCCTGCGCATACCAAAGGATATCGGCCAGCACCAGCCGCCCCTCGGCATCGGTATTGATCACCTCGATGGTGTCGCCTTTCATCGAGGTAACCACATCGCCGGGGCGCTGTGCCTTGCCGTCGGGCATGTTTTCCACGAGGCCAACGATGCCGACGACATTGGCCTTTGCCTTGCGCCGGGCCAGCGCGCGCATGACGCCGGAAACCACCCCGGCACCGCCCATATCCATGGTCATTTCTTCCATGCCAAGGGCGGGTTTAAGGGAAATGCCACCGGTATCGAACACCACACCTTTGCCGATCAGCGCAAACGGCGCCGCACCCTTGCTGCCGCCCTGCCATTCCATCACCACCACCTTGCTCGGGCTTGCCGACCCCATGCCGACACCCAAAAGCGCGCCCATGCCGAGCTTGGCAAGCGCCGGTTCATCCAGCACCGTGACCTTGAGGCCGATCGCCTGCATTTCCGACAGGCGGCGGGCGAATTCTTCGGTGGTCAGGATGTTGGCAGGTTCATTCACCAGATCGCGGGTGAAAAACACACCTTCGGCCACCGCCTGCATCGGCGCGAATGCCTCAAGGGCGGCGTCGGGTTTGGAGGCCATGATGCGGACACTGCCCGGTGCCTCCTTGTCGCCGGTCTTGTGGGCATCAAAGTTATAGCCGCGCAAAAGCAGGCCATAGGCGATATCGGCGGCGCGGGGATTGCTGTCCGCCAGCACGATCAGATCGCTGTCGCCCTGAAACGCCGCCATTGCCGCACCGGCCTTGCGCGCGGTTGCCTGATCGGGCCGCCGGGCTAGTTTCACCACCTGCAAGGCGTCAGCAGCGATACCGGCGGGAAACAACAGTTGATGCGCCTGACCCGGTTCCAGTTTTTCAAAAACCTTGCTTTCGCCAAGCCGTTTCAGCGCGCCCTTGGTCAGGGTATTGAGGCGCTTCAGCGATTGCGGCACGGCACCGCCCGGTTCCATCAGGACCGACAGCTTGCCTTGATGTGCGGCAACGCTTGCCAGGTCGGTTGAAACGAAGTCGATATTGATCAGAGGGGTCATGCTGCTTCCTGTCAGGGCCTAAAAAGGAGGGTCGTTGAAAATACCTAAGGAGATTGGCGCGAAATATCCAGATACCTCTATTGCTAATTCGTTTTTTGGTCTAATTTGGCGAAAAAGCGGGCACAGAGGCAGCCTCGGGGGCAAGAGTGGCAAAGCTTGACAGATATATCCTGTCTCAGCTGATGGGGCCGTTCGCGATATTCGCGCTGACGCTGATCGGTATTTACTGGGTCGGTCGCGCCATCGGGCTGTTTGATCAGTTGATCGGTGACGGGCAATCGGTCGGGGTTTTCCTTGAAATCATGATCCTGTTCCTGCCGCAGGTGGTGGCGATCGTGCTGCCGGTGGTTTCCTTTGCCGCAGCTATCTTTGTTGCCAACCGGCTGCATTCGGAAAGCGAGATGGTGGTGATTCAGGCCGCCGGAGTCAGCCCGATGCGGCTGTTGTGGCCATTCGCGCTGTTCGGGCTCATGGTGGCGATGCTGGCGGGTGCGCTTAGCCATTATCTGGTGCCGGCCAGCCAGATCCGACTGGAACAGCGTCAGCAGGAACTGTCGCAGGACATGGCGACAAGGCTGATCGTCGGCGGCAGATTTCTGCACCCTTCGGAAAACGTGACGTTTTTCGTGCGCGACGTGCTGGATGACGGCAGTCTTGAGGATATTTTTCTGCATGACCAGCGCCCGCAGGGGCGCGATATCACCTATACAGCCGACAAGGCGATCCTGTTCCGGCGCGCCGATGATGCGCGGCTGGTGATGTTTGACGGGCTGATCCAGACCTTTGACAAGGAAAACCAGCTGCTGACCAAGATCCAGTTTGACGAATTCGTGTTCGACATCGCCACCCTGACCGGGGCGCACGAAGGGATGGTCAGGCGGGTGCATGAATATTCGACGCTGGCCGCGCTTTACCCGACCGAGGCAATGTTGCGGGCGACCGGTGCAACCAAAGCTGAATTCAAGCTGATGGCGCACAAGCGACTGGAACAGCCGCTGCAATCGCTGGTCTATCCGATGATCGGTTTCGCGGTGCTGCTACTTGGCAGTTTCAGCCGTTTCGGGGTGTTGCGCCAGATTTTGGCGGCGGTGGCACTGGTGGTGCTGCTAAGCACGCTGTCGGTACCACTGCGCGACATGATGCAGCGCAATATTGCATTGTGGTGGCTGATTTATGTGCCGGATGTTCTTGGGCTGCTTGCGGTCTGGCTGATGCTTGGCCAGCGCGGTTTCAACCGGGTGCGGCGGCGCGGCAGCCGACCGGGCGGGGCGGTGGTCGCATGACGCTTTACCTCTATTTCGCACGCAAATTCCTTTGGCGGTTCCTGGCCATTCTGGCAAGTTTCTTTATCATTGCCGTCCTGACCGACGCCACCGCCCTGTTCGGGCGTTTCGGTGATCGTGACATTGGCCTGGCCGATACCCTGCGTCTGGCACTGCTGAAGGCCCCCAGCGGGGTTTATCAGCTTCTGGCGATGGTGGCGGTTCTGGCCAGCCTGATGATGTTCCGCGGTCTCAGCCGCAACAGCGAAATGGTGGCGACCCGCGCTGCCGGGCAATCGGCGCTGAGTTCGGTCATGGCACCGCTCAGCATGGCCATGCTGATCGGGGTGGTGGCGGTGATGGCGTTCAACCCGATGGCGGCGGCGGCGCTCAGGCAGTTTGAAACCGAGACCGGGCGCTATGAAAGCGGCGGCATCTCGGCCTTTTCGCTTAGTCGCGAAGGCTTGTGGCTGCGGCAGGGCAGCGACAGCGGCCAGACGGTGATTTTCGCCGAACGGGCCAATTTCGATGCCACGCATCTGTCGGGCGTCACCTTTTTTGAATTCAGCGACAGCGCAAAATCGGTCCGACGCATCGAAACCGAATTTGCCGAGCTGAAGGATGGCGCCTGGCAGCTTGGCCCCGGCAAGGTATGGCAGATCGGCAACGATACGCTGGTGCCCGATGAATCGGCGCGGTCGTTTTCCGAAATGACGCTGCCGTCCGAACTTACCAGCGGACAGATCCTTGAAAGTTTCGGCGATCCATCGACGGTTTCCATCTGGGACATGCGAAATTTCATCGACCGGCTGGAACGGTCGGGGTTTTCCTCGATGCGCCACCGGGTCTCGTTCCAGATGGAACTGGCGCTGCCGGTGCTGCTGGCGGCGATGGTGCTGGTCGGGGCAGCATTTACCATGCGCCACCACCGCGCCGGGCGCTCAGGGCTGATGGCGCTGATCACCATCCTGATCGGGCTGACCATCTATATCTTGCAAGATTTCGCACAAATCCTCGGGGCCAATGGCGCCATTCCCGTCAGTGCCGCCGCCTGGGGGCCGCCGGTGGCGGCGATCCTGTTCGCGGTCGGCATGATCCTCAACCTGGAGGATGGCTGACATGTGGCGGTTGGCGTTGATTGCGGTTGTTGCGGTGCTGATGGCCCTGCCCGGCATGGCGGCCGAAAGCGGCAGATCAAAGGCGGCCCTGATTGCCGATCAGATCACCTATAATGGCTATTATCCGGTTCTGACCGCCAGCGGCAATGTGCAGATATTTTTCGGCACAACAATACTCGAAGCCACCGAGATCAGATATGATTCACGCGCCAACCGCATTCACGCCACCGGTCCGTTGCGCCTGAGGGACGGCCAGAGGATCACCATCATCGCCGATTTCGCCGATCTTTCCGGCGATATGCAGGATGGCATCCTGGCCAATGCCCGCATGGTGCTGAACAAGCAGTTGCAACTGGCGGCGGTGGAAATCCGGCGGCGCGACGGGCGATATAACGAACTTTATACCGCCACCGCCTCATCCTGCGTGGTAAGCGAGACCAACCCGACGCCGCTCTGGCAGATCCGGGCGCGGCGAATTGTACATGATGAAAAGGCAAGGCGGCTTTATTTCGAAGGCGCGCAACTGCGGCTTGGCCGCTTGCCGGTCGCCTATCTGCCGCGCCTGAGGGTGCCCGCCCCCAGCGTCCGCCGGGCCAGCGGATTTCTGGTGCCCGAGGTGACCAGTTCCGACAAACTTGGCACCGGTATCGCCGCGCCCTATTTCATCACGCTTGGCGATTACGCCGACCTGACGCTGACGCCCCGGCTTTATTCCAGTGGTTCGGCCACGCTTGGCATTGATTTTCGCAAACGTTTTGCCAGGGCGGGAATCGATTTTACCGGCGCCGTCAGCCACGACGCGAGGGCCAACAACCAGCTTCGCGGCTATACCTTTACCGACGGTTACTGGCTGCTGAACAACGGCATGCGGGCGGGCCTGCATCTGGAGCTTACCTCGGACGATACCTATCTGTTGGATCACGGCATTTCCAATACCATCCGGCTGGAAAGCAATATCGGCCTCAGCCGGTTTCGCCGCCAGCAACTTTTCGAGACCAGCCTCAGGGGGTTTCGCTCGCTTTCCTCGACCCTGTCGGGCGACACCATCCCGCATCTGCTGGCCGAGGTCGATTTCCGTCAGCGGCTGGGTTCAGAAATGGCCGGCGGCGAGGCAGCATTTTTTCTTCAGGGCTATGGATATCAGCGCAACTCGGGTACCAACATCATCGGGCGCGACGGTATCAGGTTGTCGGCCGGCGCAGACTGGCGGCGCCAATGGATGACTGCGGGCGGCTCGGTATATGCCACCACGGCAGAATTGAGGGCCGATTATTACGCAATCCAGCAGGATACCACCTATCCGGCACCGGTCGGTCGGGTGACACCGACACTGGCCGCCGAGTGGCGACTGCCGCTGTCGCGACAGCTTGACGGTACGCTGGAGGTGATCGAGCCGCGCATTCAACTGGTCTGGTCCGATCCGGGCAACACTGCTGTTCCCGACGAGGACAGCCGCATCGTGGAATTCGAGGCGTCAAACCTGTTCGCGCTCAATCATTTCACCGGCATCGACCGGCAGGAACGCGGGCTGCGCGCCAATATCGGCGTCAGCTACATGCGCCGCGCAAACAGTGGCTGGCAGCTTGATCTTCTGGCCGGCAATGTCGTCAGGCTAAGCGATCCCGGCCAGTTCATCGCGGCATCCGGCCTGTCGGGAACCTGGTCAAGCCTGGTCCTGGCCGGGCAGATCAGCCTGCCGGGGCGGTTTCGCATGATGCAGCGATCGGTGATCGGTGGCGGCCCTGGGCTGATCAAGAATGAAACCTGGCTGGCCTACCGGGCAAAGCGGTTCGACATCACCTCAAGCTATCTGTGGCTGATCAAGGATGCAGCGGGCAATCCGTTGACGGACTATTCCGAATGGGTGACCGATGCGGGCTGGAAAGTCAGCGACAACTGGCGTACTGGCGTCAACTGGCGCTATGATCTGATCACCAGTTCCGCCAGTGCCGCCGGGCTTTTGTTAACTTATCGCAACGACTGCATAAAAGTTGATCTTTCCCTCTCGCGTCGCTTCGCGTCCTCCTCTAATGTCAGCCCGTCCACCAGTTTCGGCCTCAAGGTGTCACTGGACGGGTTTGGCAACCGCGGCATGAAACAACAGGTCAACCGGAAATGCGGCAATATTTGATAGAACGATGGCAGGGATGAATGGCATGGCAAGAAAACTGACAACCCTGATCTTTACCCTGTTGCTGAGCTTGACGCCGGCGCTGTCAAACGCTGCAAGCCAGTATTCGGCGGCGGTGACCATCAACGGCCAGGGGGTAACGTATTTCGAGATCGAACAGCGCGCCCTGATGCTGGAGGCGCTTGGCACCATCGGTGATGTGCGAACCCAGGCCCGCGAGGATCTGATCGACGACCGCCTGCGGCAACAAGCCGGGCGTGCCCTTGGCCTGACAGTGACCGATCTGGAAGTGCAGGCAGGGGTCGAGGAATTCGCCAAACGGGTGAACATGACGTCAAAGCAGTTCTTCGACTATCTTGCCGAGAACAAGGTCGAACGCGAAACCTACCTTGATTTCGTCAAGTCCGGGCTGATCTGGCGCAAGGTCATCCAGCAGAAATACCAGAACAAGGCCTTCATTACCGAGGCCGAGCTTGACACCGCAATGGCGCTTGGCACCGTCAGTTTCGGGGCCTCGGTGCTGCTGAGCGAGATCGTGCTGCCTTATGATGCCGACACCAAGGCCGAAACGCTGGATCTGGCAAGCGAGCTGTCGCGAACCATCCATGGCACCACCGAGTTCGAGGAAGCGGCGATCACCTTTTCGGCCGCCCCCAGCCGGGAAAGTGGCGGCAAGCTTGACTGGGCGCCGGTAAGCGCGCTGCCGGAGACGATCGGCAACATGCTGTTGGCCATGGGGGCAGGCAGGATCACGCCGCCGATCCCCCTGCCCGGTGCCTATGCGATCTTTTATATCCGCGGCATCCGCGACAATCGCAGCGCCGCCACCCGCACGCTGGCTTATGACTATGCGACGCTGCTGCTGCCGGGCGGGCGAAGCCCCGCAACGCTGGCCACCGCCAGCCAGCTTGCCGGATCAATCGACACCTGCAACGATTTGTTGGCCAAATCCACCGCGTATCCCGAGGAATACTATCAGCGCCAGGTCGTCGCCACCGGCAAGGTTCCGGCACGCATTGCCGGCGAACTGGCGAAACTTGACGCCAACGAGGTTTCCACCGTTCTGACCAGCGGTGAAAACAACGAGTTTTTAGAGTTTCTGATGCTTTGCGGGCGCACCAACGAAATCACCGAAGGCAACCGGGCAGAAGTGCGGCAGGCAATGTTTGCACAACGGATGGAAGCCTTTGGCGAGGGCTACCTTCAGGAGTTGAAGGGCGACGCCATCATCCTGGAGAAATGAGCCGCCCGATCGCCCTTACCTCGGGTGAACCGGCGGGGGTTGGTCTGGAACTGGCGTTTCGGGCGCGCGCGGCACTTGGCGACAGCCTGCCGTTCTTTCTGATCGCCGATTGCGGGCATCTGGCCGGGCTTGGCGCGTTTCAGGAAATCGCCAACCCAGTCGATGCGTTAGAGGTCGATGCGTCAGTCCTGCCGGTGCTGCACCATGATTTTGCCACCGCCAACCGCTTTGGCAGCCCCGATGCCGCCAACGCGCCAGCGGTGATCGCGGTGATAAAACGCGCCGTGGCGCTGGTGCAGACCGGTCAGGCGGCGGCCATCTGCACCAACCCGATCAACAAGCGGGCGCTGCAACAAGGCGCCGGGTTTGCCTATCCCGGCCACACCGAATTTCTGGCAGCATTGGCGGGCATTGAACGATCGGTGATGATGCTGGCGGCACCGGGTTTACGGGTGGTGCCGGTGACCATCCACATGCCGCTGGCCGAGGTGCCGCAATCGCTGACGCCGGAACTGCTGCAAACCACCATCTGCATCACCGATCGGGCGTTGAGGCAGGATTTCGGTCTTGATCAACCCCGCCTTGCCGTTGCCGGGCTGAACCCGCATGCCGGCGAAGGCGGCGCCATGGGCCGCGAGGAAATTGACCTGATCGCCCCCCTGATCGACAAGCTCAGGGCCGAGGGGCTGACCATTCTCGGCCCGATGTCGGCGGATACCATGTTTCACCCCGAGGCGCGGGCGCTATATGATGCGGCCATCTGCATGTATCACGACCAGGCCCTGATCCCGCTGAAAACGCTGGATTTTCACGGCGGCACCAACATCACGCTGGGGCTACCGTTCATCCGCACCTCACCCGATCACGGCACGGCGCTGGATATTGCCGGCAAGGGGCTGGCCAACCCCTCCAGCCTGATTGCGGCACTGAACCAAGCGGCAAAAATGGCCGAAAGCCGCAATAGATGAGCGCGATTGACAGCCTGCCCCCCCTAAGTCAGGTGATCGCGCGCCACCAGATCGCCGCCAAGAAATCGCTGGGGCAGAATTTTCTGCTTGACCTGAACCTGACCTCCAGGATCGCCCGTCAGGCCGGGGATCTGCGCGCATGCGATGTTCTGGAAATCGGCCCCGGCCCCGGCGGACTGACCCGCGCATTGCTGGCCGAAGGGGCGCGGCGGGTGCTGGCGGTGGAAAAGGATCAACGCTGTCTGGCGGCCCTGAGCGAGATCGCGGCGCATTATCCGGGGCGGCTTGAGGTTCTCAACCAGGACGCGCTGAAGCTGGATGTCGCGGCATATCTGACGCCGCCGGTCAAGGTGGTGGCGAACCTGCCATACAATATCGGCACCGAACTTCTGATACGCTGGCTGACCCCGGCAGACTGGCCGCCGTTCTGGGACAGCCTGACGCTGATGTTTCAAAAAGAGGTGGCCGAACGCATCGTCGCCATCCCCGGCAGCAAGGCCTATGGTCGCCTGTCGATCCTGACGCAATGGCGCGCCAAGGCGCGGATCGTGATGGAGGTTCCACCGCAGGCCTTTACACCGCCGCCAAAGGTAACCTCGGCGGTGGTGCATGTCGTGGCACGCGAGCGGATGCTGTTTGATGCCGACGAGGCAACCCTGACCCGCGTTGTCGCCGCCGCCTTTGGCCAACGCCGCAAGATGCTCAGATCCAGCCTGAAGACGCTGGCGCCGGATATCGAGTCGGTGCTGATGACGGCGGGAATACCACCAACCGAGCGGGCCGAGAATGTTTCGATCGAAGGGTTTTGTGCGCTGGCGCGCGCCCTGGCGAAATAGCCCGGATTATTCCGCCGCCGCTTCGGTATCAGCCTTGGCATCTGCGGCCTGATCGGCATCGCCTTTGGCCAGCTTTGGTTTTGCCGGTGCGCGCGGTTTTCTCTTGCGCGGGGCCTTGCTTTCGGGGGTTTCCACCAACCCGGAATCGTCGCCGTCACTGGTGTTGGCGTCAAAGACATCGGGCTGATCGCTGTTTTGCATATCCACCGGCTGAAAGGCCGGTTTGGGCGCGCTGTCGCGATCCTGCTGATCGTTGTTGCGGTCCTTGTCGTCGCGCCGGTTCTGTTGGCTGGATTGTTGCGCTTCCTGCTGTTCGCGGCGCTCGTTCTGTTCGCGCATCGCTTCGCTTAACAGGCGGGTGTAATGTTCGGCATGCTGCTGAAAATTTTCCGCCGCCACGCGGTCGCCAGACAGTTGCGCATCACGCATAAGCGCCTGATATTTCTCGATGATCTGTTGCGGTGTGCCGCGAACCTTGCCTTCGGGGCCGGAACTGTCGAACACCCGGTTGACAATGTTGCCACTGGGTCGGCGGTTCTGGTTGTTCTTGTTTCTGGAACGCGATTTGTTTGAAGATCTCATATGTCCGGTTTTCTGCCCAAAATGGGGCGCGCTGGAAAGTTTTGCCTGTAAGGCGGCCTGTGCCGGTGTGTCCCAAGTTTTCATTTCGAGAGCAATTCGCGGGCGAGATACCGGTCGGCATCAATCATCCGCTATCAAAACCCTATACAGCGCATTACTTGCAAGACAAGCCCAAAACCTGAATATTTGGTGTCTTTTTACCGGATATTTGCAATTTTGCCAGAATTTACCGCGGCTTTGAAGCATCAACGCGCTGAGGCAGCCGGATTTCAACCGCCCGGTCACGCCCATCCATATCACTATGAATGACATCGTTTTCAAGGCCACGAGCGCGAAATAATGCCGCCACGGCTGGTGCCTGGGTTGGCCCGACCTCCAACAGCACCCGCCCGCCGGGGTTAAGGAAATTCACCACATTCGCCGCGATGATCTCATAGGCTTCAAGCCCGCTTTCGCCCGGTGTCAGTGCCGCCATCGGTTCCCATTTCAGTACCTCAGGGGCCAGGGTGGCCATTTCCCCAAGCGCGATATAGGGCGGGTTGCTGACGATCAGATCATAGCGCCCGGTGACGTTCTGAAACCAGTCCGAAGGGCTGAGTTCCGCCCGGCCTTCTAGTTGCAATGCAGCGCGGTTTTCACCGGCGATCTTCAGGGCATCCTCGTTGATATCGGTGCCGGTGCCGCTGGCCCCGGGGTTTTCCGCCAGCAGGGTCAAGAGGATGCAACCGCTGCCGGTGCCAAGGTCAAGCAACCGCGAATAGGGCTGCGCCAGTGCCGCGCCGATCAGCACCTCGGTTTCCGGGCGCGGATCCAGAACCGCCGGCGTCACCTTGAAATCCCGCCCCCAGAACATTCGCCGCCCGATGATCTGCGATACCGGCTGGCGGTCAACCCGCGCCGCGATGGCGGCATCGAGAATGCCGAGGGCGGCGGGCATGATCGCGTCCCCTGCCACCAGCGACAGGCGGTCGGGTGCGATCGCCAGTGCATGTGCCACCAGCCGCCGGGCATCAATGGTGGCGCTGTCAATGCCGGCGGCGGTCAGTTCGCGGGTTGCGGCGCGGATGGTATCCTGAACCGTGTGGCTCATGGGTCAAGTTCGGCCAGACGGGTTGCCTGATCGTCGGCGATCAGCGCGTCGATCACCTCATCAATATCGCCCGCCATCGCCTGATCCAGCTTGTAAAGGGTAAGGTTGATCCGGTGATCGGTCAGCCTTCCTTGCGGAAAGTTGTAGGTGCGGATGCGTTCCGAACGATCACCGCTGCCGACCTGCCCCTTGCGGGTGGCGGCGCGTTCATCATCGGCCTTCTGCCGCTCCAGATCATAAAGGCGCGTGCGCAAGACCTGCATGGCAATCTCGCGGTTGCGGTGTTGCGATTTTTCCGCCGACACCACCATGATGCCGGTGGGGATATGGGTGATCCTGACGGCGCTGTCGGTGGTATTGACGTGCTGGCCACCTGCCCCGCTGGCGCGCATGGTATCAATGCGGATGTCGGTTTGCGGAATGTCCAGATCGACCGCCTCGGCCTCGGGCAAAACCGCCACCGTAGCTGCCGAAGTATGCACACGCCCGCCGCTTTCGGTGGTCGGCACCCGCTGCACCCGGTGGACGCCGCTTTCAAATTTCAGCCGTGCGAACACGCCGTCGCCTTCGATGCGGCCGATCACCTCTTTATAGCCGCCAAGTTCGGTGGGGGTTTCGGAAATCAGGGTGAATTTCCAGCCGGAATTCTCCGCCAGTCGCTGATACATTCGCAAAAGATCGGCGGCAAACAGCGCCGCCTCGTCACCGCCGGTTCCGGCACGGATTTCGATGATCGCCGGGCGGCTGTCGGCCTCGTCCCGTGGCAACAGCGCCAGTTTCAGGGCCAGTTCCGCCTCGGGCAGATCGGCGCGAAGGGTGGCGATTTCTTCTTCCGCCATGCGGCGCATTTCCGGGTCGCCCAGCATTTCCTCGGCCCCGGCAATATCCGCCAACAGGCGGCGATAGGCATGGATTTGTTCCACCACCGGTTTCAGTTCGGCATATTCGCGCCCCAGAACCGCAAAATCATCACCCGCCGTGGCATCCGCCATCCGCGCCTCTAGGTAGTCGAATCGCTCGACGATCTGCTGAAGTTTTTCTATCGGAACCATGAGGGCGGGTTTGCCTTTGAAGCAAGGGGCTGGTCAAGCGAAACCGTCAGCCGCCCCGCCTGCGTCGGCCACGCCGACCGCTGGCGGCTGCCTGTCGTTCCAACCCGGCGGCGATGACGGTGTTCATCGGATGATCCGGATTGGCCTGAGCATAGGTCTGCTGCAACAGGTTCAGCGCCGCCTGCATGTCGGTATCCACCGCCAGCCCCATGGCCCAGTCAAGAAAGATCGAGCGGCATTCCTCGATTCTGATGCCGTCGATCCGATAGCTTTCAAAGATCAGACCGCGCGGGTCGATTTCAAGTTTGCCCTTGTCCATGCTGCCTGATTCCCCAACATCGGTGACAGAACGTCGCATGTTCCGCCCCGATTGCAAAGCCCTGCCGGCCGGCATCGCGACTTAGTCGCCGCACAGGCAGGCGGCAATCACGCCTTTCACCATCTTGCGTTCATCCGCCAGAATAGCCCCGAGATCGTCGATGTTTTCTGCACCGGTTTCCGCCAGCAACAGATCACAGCCACCCTGGCCAATGGCGTCAGGCGAAAGCGTGCCTTCGGTGACAAGGCGGCCAACCTGCTGCACCCTGGCAAGGCGGATATAGGCCCGCTGAACCGCCTGGCAGGTCTTGTCGGGATAAAGGCCAAGTGCCACGCCCGCCTGCAACTGATCCTGAACGTTCCGGGCCGGGCTTTGGGCCAGAAGTGCCGCCATCTGTGCCAGCAATTCGATGTCCAGCATCCGCCCTTCACCCTGTTTGGTTTCAAACGGATTGCCGACGCGCGCGCCGTCCTGGGCCGCCGCCAGACGTTCGCGCATGGCAATTACGTCAGCCACTACCTTGGCAGGATCATGGGGAAGGCCGATGACCTGACGGCGAAACGCCTCGATCTCGGCCATCAGGTGCCGGTTGCCGGCCACCGGGCGGGCGCGGGTCAGGGCCAGATGTTCCCAGGTCCATGCCTCGTTCAACTGATAGTTCTGAAAACCGCTGAAGGGGGTGGCTACCGGCCCCATGCGCCCCGACGGGCGCAGCCGCATGTCAACCTCGTATAACCTACCTTCGGCCATCGGAGAACTCAGCGCGGTGACCAGCGCCTGCGTCAGACGCGCGAAATAAGTCGAGACCGCCAGCGGGCGTTTTCCCTCGGATGCCTCCTGCCCCATGGCGTCATAGATGACGATCAGGTCAAGATCCGAGGTTGCCGTCAGGCTTGCCGCACCCAGACTGCCCATGCCGATTATCGCTGCCCCCCGCCCCGGCAGCGGACCATGACGGCGGGCAAATTCTGCCTCGATCGGTGGCGCGATCGCGGCCAGAACCGCATCGGCAAGGGCAGAATAATGCCCGCCCGCCTTGATCGAATCGATCAAGCCCTTGAGGTGCTGCACCCCGATGCGAAAATGCATCTCCTTCATCCAGCGCCGGGCGGTATTCAGCGTGTTTTCATAGTCATCAATCGGTGCCAATAGCGCCTGAAGCCCCGCCGCCATTTCGGTGGCATCCGGCAAGGGTTCAAAGAAGCTGCCGCCGATCACCGCGTCAAACACCTGTGCGTTGCGCGACAGGTAATGCGCCAGACCGGGCGCACTGCCACAGATATCCACCAGCAGATCAATCAGGGGCGGGTTGGCCTCGAACAGGGAAAACAACTGCACGCCTGCGGGCAGACCGGCAAGAAAGCCGTCAAACTGGATCAGGGTTTCCTCGGGTCTTGCAGTGGCGTTCACCTTGGCCAGAATCACCGGTTGCAGGCGCTTGAATATCCTGATGGCGCGGCTGGTTCGAAGGGCGGGCAGGCTGCGCCATTTATCCACCATTTCCTGCAACGACTGGCTGAGTTCGGGGCCGTCCGGCTGTGTCTGATCGTCCGGGGCAAAGAAATCCTCGGTCAGGTGATGCACGTCGTTCAGGCGCTGGCGGATTTCAGCCAAAAAATCGTCGGTCACCTGAAAGCCACAGAATCGCGCCAGCCGGTCCATCTGTTCCGGCGTGTTTGGCAGATCGTGGGTCTGGGCATCGTTCAGCATCTGGATGCGATGTTCTACCTCACGATGCGCCAGATAGGCCTGCGTCAGCTTGTCCGCCGTTTCCCTGGGCACCCAGCCCTTTGTCGCCAGCACCCCAAGTCCGGCAACGGTTTCGCGGCTGCGCAAATCAGGATCGCGCCCGCCGGCGATGATCTGGCGGGTCTGGGTGAAAAATTCAATCTCGCGTATTCCACCACGCCCGAGCTTCATATTGTGGCCCAAAAGCTTGATCGGCCCGCCCAGTCTTTTGTGATCACGAATCCTGAGGCGCATGTCGTGGGCATCCTGAATCGCGGCGTAATCCAGATGCTTGCGCCAGACGAACGGGCGCAGGGTTTCCAGAAACCCCCAGCCCGCCTTGATGTCGCCGGCACATGGCCGCGCCTTGATATAGGCGGCGCGTTCCCAGGTGCGCCCCAGACTTTCGTAATAGCGTTCCGCCGCCCCCATCGACAGGCAGACCGGCGTGACCGACGGATCCGGCCTGAGCCTGAGATCGGTGCGAAAGACATAGCCATCACCGGTCACATCGCTAAGGAGTTTGGCCATACGCCGGGTAATGCGAATGAAACTTTCGCGGATGGCGTCAAAATTCGCCTCGGAATGGCGGGTTTCGTCGAACAGCACGATCAGGTCGATATCCGAGGAATAGTTAAGCTCGCCCGCCCCCATCTTGCCCATGGCCAGCACCACCATGCCACAGGCGGTTTCAAGATCGGTTTCGGTCATGCCGGGAAGCTTGCCGCGCTGAAACTCGGCGCTGAGGAACAGCATCAGGCATTGTGCGACGGCGAAATCGGCGAAATCCGTCAGCGTGCCGGTGACGCGCGCCAAGGGCCACATGCCGCCGGTATCGGCCAGCGCCGCATATAGCGCCAGCCGACGCTTGATCCGGCGAAGTTCGCGCCCGAGGGTTTCGGCGGTGGTGCCGCTGACCTCGGCCAGAAGGCCGGGCATCACCTGTGCAGATTCAACCGCCAATACAGTCGCCAGCCAATCCGCCTCGCGTTCCAGCAGACCGCGCAGATAGGGGCTGCAACCGGCCACACCCCGCAATAGCTGGCTGAGGTTTTCCGGCAGTTCGCCAAACAGCGCCAGAACCTCGTCGCCGCGTTCAGGCTCATAGGGAATCGGGGCCTTGACGGTCTTGGCGATCAAACTCATGCCTTGAAGATGCTTTGCCACCGAAGCGGCGTCAACAGCCCTTGCACATCCCTGCCGGCGCGGCAATAAATGCCAGCATGAGCAAAAGTCTGAAACGCGTGAAACAGCATCTGGCGGCGATGGGTCTGCCGATCGAGATCCTGCATGTAACGGTGCCGACCAACACCGCCCAACAGGCCGCCGATGTGGTCGGCTGCACGGTTGACCAGATCGCCAAGTCGGTGATTTTCCGCGGCGAGAATTCCGGCGAGGCAATCCTGTTTCTGACTGCGGGCGGCAACCGGGTGGACGCGGCCAAAGCCTCGGCACTGGCGGGCGAGCCGTTGGGCAAGGCCGATGCCGCCTTGATCCGCGAACAGACCGGGTTTGCCATCGGCGGCGTGTCGCCGTTTGGCCACCTGAAACCGATCCGCGCCTTTCTGGATCCGCGCCTGAGCGCATTTGACGTGATCTGGGCCGCCGCCGGCACCCCGCATCACATGTTCGATATTGCACCGCAAACGCTGGTGGAAAAAACCGGCGCAAAGGTCGCCGATTTCACCGAATAGGCGGCATCACAGCCGGTAAATCGCGCGGAACTTGCCGGTCAGGTATTCCAGCAGCGGTTTGGCCGAAACCTTGTCACCACTGGCGCGTTCGATCAGTTCACGCGCTTCATAAAGCCCGCCATGTTGCTGCACCTGCTGTTTCAGCCAGCCGGTCGCGGCACGGGTGTCGCCCCGTTCCAGATCCGCCGCCAATCCCGGCAAGGCCGCAGTCATCGCGCGGTAAAGGCAGCCCGCATAGATGTTGCCAAGCGTATAGGTCGGAAAATAGCCAAACAGCCCCACAGACCAATGCACATCCTGCAACACGCCGTTGGAAGGCCGGTCAATCCTGACACCGAAATCGGCCAGAAAGCGGTCGTTCCAGGCGGCTTCCAGATCACCGATACCCAGATCACCGGCAATCAGGGCGCGTTCCAGATCGAACCGCATAAGGATGTGCAGGTTATACTGCACCTCGTCTGATTCGGTGCGGATGAAACCCTGCCCGACCCGGTTCACCAGCGCATAGAATGTATCGGCATCACCAATGCCGAAATCGCCGAACCGGTCGCGCATCCGGCCATAAAGGAAGCGGCAGAAACCGGCGCTGCGGCCAAGCTGATTTTCATAAATCCGGCTTTGGCTTTCGTGCACCCCCATGGAAACCCCCTGCCCCAGCGGTGTCAGCAGGTAATCCGGGTTGATCGCCTGCTCATAGGTGGCATGACCGGTTTCGTGGATGGTGGAATAGATGCAGTTGAACGGATCAAGCGCATCGACGCGGGTGGTGATGCGGGTATCGTTGCCCGAGCCGCTGGAAAACGGATGTACCGCCTTGTCCAGCCGCCCGCGCGACCAGTCATAGCCGAAAACCCCCGCCAGCTCATCCGCCAGCGCCATTTGCGCCTTGTCGTCAAACCGGTGGTCAAGCCGGGGAACCGCGCGCCCGGCACCGCGGATGCGGTCTCGCAGTTCAACCAGCCCCGGCCGCAGTTCACCAAGCAACCCGGACAGTTCGGCACCGCTCATGCCCGGTTCATAATCCTGCAACAATGCGTCATAGGCGTCCTCGCCCGGGGCCAGCGCCGCCGCCTCGTCCCGGCGCAGTTGCAGCACCTTTTCCAGCGTCGGCGCAAAGGCGGCGAAATCGTCATTGGCCCGCGCCTCGGCCCATATCCCTTGTGCCAGCGAAGTGGTGCGGGCAATCTCGGCCGCCAGATCGGCGGGAACGCGACTGGCGCGGTGGTAATCCCGGCGGATATGCCTGAGATTGGCCCGTTCCACCTGGCCAAGATCGGCCCCCTCCAGCGCCGCCAGCCAGTCGCCGATGCGCGGATCGGACTGGCGTTGATGGATGCTGGTGCTCATCGCCGCCATCCATTCGCCACGTTGCATGGCGGCACCTTTCGGCATCATGGTTTCCTGATCCCAGCCAAGCAGCCCCGACACCTGTGCAAGCGCCGTGGTCTGGCGCTGAAACGCCAACAGCGCGGCATAGGCGTTCATGCCTGGCGCAGCGACTGCGAAGCCGGATAAAGGGCGGCAAACCTGGCCCGCAGGACCAGCACCATGACCAGAATCGCGCCAAGCTGGTGGACGATCGCAATATCCCACGGGGCGGCATAAAGAACGGTGGTGATGCCCAGAAGCATCTGCACGATCACCGCCCAGCCGACCCAGGTGAATGCCCGGCGCACCGCCGTCAGCGGGCTGTTGCGGCTGGCCCACCAGATGAACATCGCCACCAGAAACACCAGATAGCCAAGCATCCGGTGGTTGAACTGCACCAGCGCCGGATTTTCAAAGAAGTTGGTCCAGAACGGCGTGTAATCGAAACTTTCCGATGGCAGGAATTCACCGTTCATCATCGGCCAGTCGATATAACCGCGCCCGGCATCAATCCCCGCCACCAGCGCACCCAGCAGGATCTGGGCGAATACCAGCACCAGCAGCAGGGTCGACAGCGACACCAACCGGGCCTCGCGGTGACGCCGTGCCTGCAACAGTTCCTGCGCCGGTCTTTTCAGCCGGAACAGATACCAGGCGATCAACCCCATGATGACAAAGGCAATGCCCAGATGCGTCGCCAGCCGGTAACTGGCGACATCAACCATGCGCCCGCCAAGACCGCTGGAAACCATCCACCAGCCGATCGCCCCCTGCAAGCCGCCAAGCGCACCCAAAAGAACAAACCGGCCGGTCCAGCCCGTGGGGATCTTGCGCCGAAACAGGAACCAGAAGAACCCCAGTGCCCAGACCAGCCCGATCAGGCGGCCAAGCTGGCGATGGCCCCATTCCCACCAGTAGATGAACTTGAAATCCGTCAGGCTCATGCCCCGGTTCTGCAACTGATATTCCGGGCTGGCCTGATATTTGGTGAATTCGGCCTGCCAGGCAGTGTCGCTCATCGGCGGCACCGCCCCCTTGATGACGTTCCATTCGGTGATCGACAACCCGCTATCGGTCAGCCGGGTCAGACCGCCGACCACGATCATCAGCGCCACCAGAAACAGCAGGATATGCAGCCAGATACGGATACCGCGCCTGGCGCTGTCGGCGGGCCGGTCGATCAGACCGCCGGTTGTGGCCGGACGGGTGCCGGTATCGCCGCTGACTTCTTCGAATATGCTGCGTTTGTTGGTCATGCCTTGCTCCTTGCCAGTGGGATATTGCGCCGTTTGCGGCATCTTTCCCTGCTAGTGCCCTTGATATTTCGGTTTGCGTTTCTGGTTGAAGGCGGTGACACCTTCGGCGAAATCGCGGGTGCGCCCGGCTTCGCCCTGCAATCTGGCCTCCAGCGCCAGCTGGGTATCCAGATCGTTTTCAAAACTGGCACGGATCGCCTGTTTGATGCGTTGATAGGCGGCGGTCGGCCCATTTGCCAGCATCCCGGCGCGGCGGGCGATGTGGTCGGCAAAATCAAGGTCCGGCACACATTCCCAGATCAGCCCCCAGTCGGCGGCCTGACGCGCGCTGATCTTGTCGGCAAACAACGACGCCCCCATCGCCTTGGCAAAGCCCATGCTGCGGGGCATGAAATAGGTGCCGCCGGCATCGGGGATAAGGCCGATCATGGCGAATGCCTGCATGAAATAGGCGCTTTCAGCGGCAATCACCACATCCGCGGCCAGCGCCAGATTGGCCCCCGCCCCGGCGGCCGGGCCGTTGACGGCGGAAATGGTCGGGATCGGACAATCGTAAATCGCCCTGAGCATCGGTTCGTACTGTTCCTTCAGCGCCTTTTCCAGATCGAAAGTGGCAACATCCACATCGCCCCCCAGATCCTGCCCGGAACAGAACCCGCGCCCTTTGCCGGTGATCACCAGCACCCGCGCCTGTTCCTGCGCGCGCAACACCGCGTCGCGAATTTCGTCGCGCATCCGGTCGTTCATGCTGTTCAGCAGATCAGGCCGGTTCAGGCTGAGCGTCGCCACGCCATCGTTGATTTCCAGTTCGATGACCTCGTAGATCATGCTGCGGCCTCCTATTCATGAAACTCCGCCGCATTACTAGCCAAGACTTCCGCCGGATGCGAGTGGAGATATGGCCGCAACGCCACGTCAATCCCGCATCAGTTCGGCAAGCCGCGCCTTTTCCGCCTCACTTAGCTGTTCAACCGTCGCGTTGCTGCGGCGACGCCGGGAAATCAGGCCGATCGCAATGGCAATCACCAGCATCAAAGGACCCGCCCCCCATAACAGCAGGTTCGAGCCATCGGCCCTGGGGTTCAGCAACACATATTCGCCATATCGCGACACGATAAAGGCCACCACCTGATCATCGCTATCCCCGGCAACGATGCGTTCGCGCACCAACAGACGCAGATCGCGCGCCAGACCCGCATTGCTGTCATCAATCGATTCGTTACGACAGACCAGACATCGCAGACCTTGCGAGATTTGCCGCGCCCGCGCCTCCTGCACTGGATCGGGCAGGACTTCGTCCGGCTGCACCGCCCATAACGGTGTCGCCAGCAGCATCAGCAAGGCAAAAACCCGCCACATCGCCTATTCCGCCGGTTGGGTCTGGTGCTGGCGGCGTCTGGCCCCCGCCGCCACCCGATAGCGCCGGTCGCTAAGGCTCAAGAGGCCACCAAGTGCCATAACGATGGCGCCAAACCAGATCCATACGGCAAACGGTTTCACATAGGATCGCACCGCATAACCGCCACCATCCTGCGCGTCGCCGATCACCAGATAGACATCGCGGGTCGGCCCGATATCAATCGCCGCCTCGGTGGTGGGCATGCGTGAAACCGTGTAAACGCGCTTTTCCGGATGCAGCGTTGCGACCATCTTGCCGTTTGACGTGACGGTGAAATCGCCGCGTGTGGCGGAATAGTTCGGCCCCTCGACTTCGTTCACCGCGTCAAAATGGATATCATAGCTGGAAACCGCACCGGCAATCTGAAAGCTGTCACCGGGTCTGGCAATGCGGATATCCTCGCTTTGCCATGCGGTGATGGCGCTGATGCCGAAAATGGTCAGGCCCAGCCCGATATGCGCCACCGACTTGCCGACATCGGCCCGCGGCAGATGCCTGAGCCGGTGCATGCTTTCGCTAAACGGCAGCTTTCGCAGGCGCACCCGCCCGGCCAGATCGGCCAATGAGCCAAGCACCAGCCAGGACGCCAGCGCCAGCCCAACCGGCGCCATCATGCGGGTTCCGGTCTGCAACACCATCACCAGCGACCCCAGTGCCACCGACACCGCCAACACCCCCCACAATGGACGCATGGCACGGCCAAGACTGGCGCGTTTCCACGGCAGCACCGCCCCCAGCGGAAGAACCATCGCCAGCGCCACCATGAACGGCGTGAACGCGGTATCAAAGAACGGCTCGCCTACCGACAACTTGCGCCCAAAGGTCATTTCCGACACCAGTGGCCAGACGGTGCCGACAAACACCACCAACGCCGCCACCACCAGCAGGATATTGTTCAAAACCAGAGCACTTTCGCGACTGACCAGTGAAAACACCCCCTTGGCACCAAGATTGCCCGCCCGCATGGCAAACAGGCTGAGCGAGCCGCCGATGGTGATTGCCAGAATCGCCAGAATGAACACGCCGCGTTCCGGGTCATTGGCAAAGGCATGAACCGAAGTGATGACGCCGGAACGCACGATAAAGGTGCCGATCAGCGAAAAGGAAAAGGCGATGATCGCCAAAAGGATGGTCCAGGTTTTCAGGCTCTCGCGTTTTTCCACCACGATGGCCGAATGCAACAGCGCCGCTGCAATCAGCCAGGGCATGAAGCTGGCATTTTCAACCGGATCCCAGAACCACCAGCCGCCCCAGCCAAGCTCATAATAGGCCCACCATGACCCTAGCGCGATACCGATGGTCAGAAACATCCAGGCCGCCAGCGTCCATGGCCGCACCCATCGTGCCCAGGCGGCGTCGACCCGGCCTTCGATCAGGGCGGCGACGGCAAAGGAAAAACTGACCGAAAGACCGACATAACCAAGGTATAGAAACGGCGGATGAAACGCCAGGCCCGGATCCTGCAACAGCGGATTCAGCCCCTGCCCGTCCATCGGCGGATTGACCAGGCGCAAAAACGGGTTCGAGGTGAACAGAAGAAACGCGAAAAACGCCACCGCCACCGCTGATTGCACCGACAATACCCGCGCTTTCAGCCGGTCCGGCAGGTTGCGCCCGAACAGCGCCACCATGGCACCGAACAGCGTCAGGATGAACACCCAGAGCAGCATCGAACCTTCGTGATTGCCCCAGGTTCCGGTCAGCTTGTAAAGCATCGGCTTGGCGGAATGCGAATTTTCCGCCACCAGCCTGATCGAGAAATCCGAAGTGGCGAAACCATAAACCAGCGCCCCGAACGCCAGCGAGGTCAAAAGAAACTGCGCCATCGCCGCCGGGGCGGCCATATCCATCCAGTTCTGCCAGCCCTTGGTGGCACCGACCATCGGCACGATCATTTGCACGATGGCAACGGCAAACGCCAGAATAAGCGAAAAGTGGCCAAGTTCGGCAGTCATGTCGTAGTCCTCGCAATGCGTATCGGACCGCGATCATAGAGGTTTCAGCGGCAGTGGCAAATGACAATACCCGTGATCGGGTCTGACCAAGCTGCCGGCGGCTGAATGTCAGTCAAACCAGGTCAGCGCCAACTGCCATCGCCGCCAACCTGCCATTCCGACAAGGCCGGATTATCATCGGCATAGGGCGCAACCGATGGTGCGGCCCCGACCGCAACGCCGGTGGATTTTCGCCGCACATGAAACATTTCCCGCGCCCCGAAATAGAACGACACCACCGCACCCAACAGCCACCAGAGCGGTTCGGGAACATGCTGAAGGCCCTGCATGCGCACGGAAAAATGCTCAGGCGCGCTCATCGCGTAGATGAACAGGCCGATGGTGCCGATGGCCAGTGCCGGTCTTGGCAGGCGGTTCAATCCGTTGACAAAACGGTCGAACCAGCCTTCATGCGGCGCCTGAAACTCTACCCCGTATTGCGCCAGCGCGGCGGCGAATGCCTCATGCTCCAGCAGCATTTTCCTGGTGGCGTTGGGCAGGAAAACCTCGGCCACGTTGCCTACAGCGGTGCCGATTTCCTGGCTTTTGTTCGCTAGCCCTAAAACGCCCCTGATCATGCCCATTTTGCCACCCTTTGCCGATGTTGCCTGTCACTGAGATGAAATCGCGGCGAAATGAACTCTTCGGCCCTGAGGATCCAGCCACCCTTGCCGCCATCCAGCCGCCGCGCGAATTTGCGCAAACCGGCGCGCCGGTCGCCAAGCGCGTAGTAATAATTGCGCCGCGCAATGCCATAGGCGTCGGCCAGATGATCCGGTGCCATCGCCTGCGCCCGCCGCGCCGCCGCGATGGTCTCAGGCCCGATCACGCCATCAACTGTGACCGGCAAACCCATGTCATTGAACAGTTTTTGCAGGATCTTGACCGCACTGGCCCCGGCATTGACATACATGTCAAAAACGCTGGCCTGCAAGGTGGCGGGCAGATTCGCGATCCCCGGTGCGGCATAATAATGTTTAAGGAAAATTCGTTCTGCATCCGCAGCACTCAGCGCCTTGACATCGCTGACGGTGATCTGATTGTCGCCGTCAACATCAAGGCCGAGCCGGCGCATGGTGGCCAGCGTCACACCGAAATTGGTGGCACCGCCCGGATCGTCCGGGTCGTTTACATAACCGCCCTCACGCGCCACGATCGCCTGGGCAATATCCTGAACCGATTGCATCGGCCTGCTCCGGGAATGGTTGAAATTCCCCTGAAGCCTCGGCAAATTTGGTTAAAATATTGCCTATTCAGCGTTCGGTGCAACGAATATGCCCTGTTCCTTCAGCCCGTCAGCAACCTCTTTCGGCATGTAATTCTCGTCATGTTTGGCAAGGATTTCCGTGGCTTCAAAGACGTTGTTCACCAGCTTTCCGGTGGCGACAACCCCCTCACCCTCGGCAAAAAGATCGGGCAGAATACCGGTATAGTTGGCCGCGACCGAGGCGTTGCCATCGGTGATGTTGAAGGTGATGGTCTTGCCCTGCCCGCGTACCAGGGAACCTTCTTCCACCAGGCCGCCAAGGCGGAAAACCTCGCGCGGCGGGGGTGGTGCCTCGGCCACCTGACTTGGCATGCGGAAATAGTTGATGCCGTCCTGCAAGGCATAGCCGATCAGCCCGACTGCCCCCACCAAAAACACCATGGCGATGATGATCAGCTGAATCCGCCGTTTCTTTTTCAATCCGCCAACAGCCATCACACCCTCATGGGAAAACCGGGGCCAGCATCAGCCCCTCGGTTTCGGGAAGGCCCAGCATCAGGTTGGCGTTCTGGATCGCCTGCCCGCTGGAGCCCTTGGCAAGGTTATCAAGCACCGCAAACACCCGTGCCCGACCGGGGCGAAGATCGCCGACCATGCCGATATGCACGAAGTTCGAGCCGCGCACATCCTTGGTTCCGGGCGTTTCACCAAATGGCAGGACATGCACGAACACCTCGTCCTTGTACCGCGCCGCCAGCGTCTGATGCACCACCTCGGCCTCACCGCGCACATAGGCGGTGATCATGATGCCGCGGTTCATCGGCAGCAGATGCGGCGAAAAGGTCAGCGTCACCGGACGCCCGACAATGGCGCTGAATTCCTGCTCAAACTCCGCCATGTGGCGGTGTTTCAAGGGGTTATAGGCAATCATCCCCTCGGCCAGTTCCGCATGCAAAAGATTTTCCTTGAGCGAGCGACCCGCCCCCGAAACCCCGGCCTTCAGGTCCATGATGATCTCATCCGGATCAATCACCTCCGCCTCCAGCAACGGGCGGATGGCGTATTGGCCGGTCGCGGCATTGCAGCCGGTTCCGGCCACCAGACGCGCGGATTTGATCTGGTCGCGGTAAAATTCGGTCAGGCCATAAACCGCCTCTTTCTGCATCTCAACGGCAGCATGGGGCTTGCCGTACCATTCCTCATAGGCCTTGGGATCGCGCAGCCGGAAATCTGCCGACAGATCGACGATTTTCAGGTCGAGTGGCAACTCGGCGATTACCGCCTGACTGGTGGCATGCGGCAGGGCGCAAAACGCCAGATCGACATCGGTAAAATCAATATCCTCGATCTTCACCAGATCCGGCAGGTCAAGATGACGCAGGAACGGAAAGACCTCGCGCATCGCCATTCCTGCCTTGCGATCACCGGAAAGAGCAACGATTTCCATTCCCGGATGGCTGGCGATCAGGCGAACCAGTTCTGCACCGGTATAACCCGAGGCACCAAGAATGGCGATTTTCTTTGATTTGGACATGCGCGATTCCTTGCCTGAAGGGTTCAGTGGCGATGTATGGTATCTGTGCGGCTTATTCAATCTCGCTTGCGGCGAAGCGGATATCCTGACGCAGAAAACGCGTCGCCTGATCGGACACCGATTGCGGCAGGCCGGTGGTCAGGAACAGGTTTTGCGTACCCTTGCCCAGCATGTCGGGATGGCGCTCCAGATAATCCATCAGGCTTTTGGCAACGATCCGCCCTTGCGAAAATACGTTGACATCAGGGCCAAGGGCTGCCTGAAACACCTCGGCCAGCATCGGGTAATGGGTGCAGCCCAGAACTGCCGCCTCGGGCTTTGGCATCCGTCTGAGCAGCGCGTCGACATGGCTGCGCACCAGTGCTTCGGCCAGGATCAGATCGCCCGCCTCAAGCGCATCGACCAATCCGCCGCAGGGTTGTGCCTCGACATCGACACCGATGGCGCGAAACGACAGTTCGCGCTGAAAGGCGCGGCTGGCAACCGTTGAAGGCGTGGCAAACAGCGCCACATGCTTGACCCCAACCTCACGCGGGGCCGAATTGTCGCCCCACTGGCGTTCGGTCAGCGCCTCGATCAGCGGCACGAAAACCCCAAGGACGCGCTTATCGTCGGGCACCCAGCCTTCCTGCATCCGCCTGAGCGCCGCCGCCGAGGCGGTGTTGCAGGCCAGAACCACCAGATCGCAACCGGCATCAAACAGGCGGCTGACCCCCTGGCAGGTCAGCGCATAGATATCGTCAGCGTCACGCACGCCATAAGGCGCATGGGCATTGTCACCGTAATAGACCAGCGCCAGATCCGGCATCAGCGCACGGATCTCACGATAAACCGTCAGCCCGCCCAAACCGCTGTCGAATATGCCCACTGCCATCGTCGTTGACTTTCCTGTCGACCGGATCGGCCTATGGCGGTTTTGCCCGGATTGCCGGCGATAATCAAGCCGCATCCCGCCCCTTGCCATGGGCAGAGCGGGATCTTCTGTTGGTAGCGGCCGCCTGTTATCATCCGCGCCAACCTGGCGGAAATTTCAAAGGAGCATACCGTGACAGACCAGACCTATCTTATCAGCCGCGATGAAATCACCGAAATGGCGGGGTTGGACAAGACCCATTTCCTGAATTCCAATGCCAGACGCCTGAACAAATCCCTTGGCGACGCAACTGGTCTGACCGGCTTCGGCTTTCACCTTGTCGAGATTGCGCCGGGGTACGAATCAACCGAACATCATTGCCACCAGTTTGAGGATGAATGCGTTTACGTCCTGTCAGGCACCGCCATCGCCATCATCGGTGACCAGGAACACCAGATCGCTGCCGGCGATTTCATCGGATATCGCAAGGGCGGGCTGGCGCATTCGATCCGGAACACCGGCAACGAGGTGTTTCGCTGCATCGTCGTTGGCGAAAGGCTGGCGCATGATGTGGGCGACTACCCGAGACTTGGCAAACGCCTGTACCGCAACCGGGGCATGGCGTGGAATCTGGTGGATCACGACCATATAAAGGAGGTCGGTGGCAACGTCGGTAAAAAGTAATCAAGGTAAAAGCTGAAACCGCCAAAGTATCTGGCGATCATGAACAAAAAGGGCCGCCCGAAGGCAGCCCTTGGTAATTTGTAAAATCCCGGCCAGATCAGCGTTTGGAAAACTGGAAGCTGCGGCGCGCCTTGCGCTTGCCGTATTTCTTGCGTTCCACCACGCGGCTGTCGCGGGTCAGGAAACCGGCGGCCTTCAAGGCACCGCGCAGCGACGGTTCATATAGTTGCAATGCCTTGGAAATGCCGTGCTTGACCGCACCCGCCTGCCCCGACAAACCGCCGCCCTTGACTGTGGCCATGACATCGAATTCACCCGCAACCCCGGCTACCGTAAAGGGCTGACGCAGGACCATTTGCAGAACCGGGCGGGCAAAGTATTTTTCCATTTCCTTGCCGTTCACCACCACCTTGCCGGAACCGGGGCGGATCCAGACGCGGGCAACCGCATCTTTGCGTTTACCGGTGGCATAGGAACGGCCAAGCGCATCGCGGACCGGTTCGCGCGGGGTTACCATGGTTTCGGGTGCCAATGCCGCATCACCGGAAACCGCCGCTTGAAGATCTTCGAGAGAATTGATTTGTTCGCTCATGTTCATGCGCTCCGGGTGTTTTTGGGGTTCAGGGATGCGATATCCAGAACCTCGGGGTTCTGGGCTTCGTGCGGATGCTCGGCGCTGGCATAGACCCTCAGGTTTTTCATCTGCTGGCGCGACAGGGAACCACCCGGCAGCATCCGCTGGATCGCCTTGGTAAGCACGCGTTCGGGAAACTGGCCTTCGAGGATCTGGCCGGCGGTGCGTTGTTTGATGCCGCCGGGATGACCGGTATGCCAGTAATAGATCTTGTCGGCGCGTTTGTTGCCGGTCAGCTGGATCTTGTCGGCATTGATGATGATGACGTTGTCACCCATATCCATATGCGGCGTAAAGCTTGGCTTGTGCTTGCCGCGCAGGCGCATGGCGACGATCGAGGCAAGACGGCCCAGAACCAGCCCTTCGGCGTCGATCAGGATCCATTTCTTTTCGATGTCAGCAGGTTTTGCTGTGAAGGTTTTCATTTTTCCACCGTTTCGGCTTGATTCTTGTGCGGGTTTGCGACCGCCTCTCATGTGATGTGCGGTTTCTAAGCATATTTGGCCGGCGGTCAAGGGGAAGGAACGGAATTTATATGTGTAAGATCAATGCCTTGCTCTTTCGGTATTATATTACCCCATCAAATTGCACGTTTTGGCGGGATGGAATAGGTCAGACTGGCCCGCGCCACCGGCTTGTCGTCGTGAACCGAATGGATCAGGACATCACCCACCGATAGCGATTTGCCGAGTTTCAGGATGCGCGCATCCGCCACAAGGTCGCCCGGCTGGGGTTTGCGCATGAAATCAATGGAACAGTTGGTGGTGACACATAACGCTTCGGGCCCGATCATCGCCAGCGTGGCCATGTAGAACGCGCAATCCGCCAGCGCGAACATCGAAGGGCCGGAAACCGTGCCGCCCGGGCGCAGATTGCTGTCGTTGATGAACATTCTGACCGTCGCTCCATCGTCGTGAATGGCGGTTATGTCGAACTGATCCTTTACCTGCGGAAACTCGGCGTCGATCAGATCGTGGAGTTCCGAAATTGTCATTACCGGTTTCATGATCGGCCTTTCGTTGGGATGGTGTGATCGCTAGACTTGCGTCAGCCAAGAGGTGATACAAGAGGTAATCGACATGTGCGCTGCAATTCTTTTACGCGAGGATGAAGGGGCGATTCGCACCCTGACGATGAACAGTCCCGGCAGCCTGAATGCGCTGTCCGATGCCATGCTGGCGGCGCTGAAGACCGAGTTTGACCAGTTGGAAACCTCGTCAGACATCCGCGTGGTGATCCTGCGCGGCGAGGGCAAGGCGTTTTGCGCCGGGCATGACCTGAAGGAAATGACCGCAGGACGGCAGGCCGAAGATGGCGGCAAGGCCTATTTTGCCGATCTGTTCAACCGCTGTGCGGCGGTGATGATGCAGATATCGCGCCTGCCCCAGCCGGTAATCGCCGAGGTTCACGGCATTGCCACGGCGGCGGGATGTCAACTGGTTGCAAGCTGTGATCTGGCCGTTGCGGCAGAGGGTACGCGGTTTGGCGTCAACGGCGTCAATATCGGGCTGTTCTGTTCCACGCCGATGGTGGCGCTAAGCCGCAATGTGCCGCGAAAGCAGGCGTTCGAGATGCTGTCGACCGGGCAGTTCATTGATGCGGGCAAGGCCGAAAGGCTGGGCCTGATCAACCGGGCAGTACCTGCCGATACACTGGCCAGCGCCACGCGTGATCTGGCTGAAACCGTGGCGGGCAAACTCGGGGCGGCGGTCAGGATCGGCAAGCAGGCGTTTTATGAGCAATCGCAGATGTCGCTGGCGGATGCCTATGGCTATACCGGCGGAGTGATGGTGGAAAACATGCTGTTTCGCGATACCGAAGAAGGCATTGCCGCCTTCCTGGAAAAGCGTTCGCCCGACTGGTCACAGTAACGGCGATTGATTTCCCTTTGAACCATTTCAAAGAAAACAAGCAATGGGGCGCTGCCCCCTCGGTTCGATTGGCATGCCAATCGAACCACACCCCCGGAGTATTTTGGCAATAAAGAAATCCGGGGGCGTTTGGGTTTACTCGATCCGGGTCAGGAGCTGGTCAAGCGAGGCTTTGGCGTCGCCATAGAACATCCGGGTGTTTTCCTTGAAGAACAGCGGATTTTCGATACCGGAATAACCGGTTCCCTGGCCGCGCTTGGATACGAAAACCTGTTTGGCCTTCCAGACCTCAAGCACCGGCATGCCGGCGATGGGGCTGTTGGGGTCTTCCTGGGCTGCCGGGTTGACGATGTCGTTGGATCCGATGACGATGGCCACATCGGTCGAGGGGAAATCCTCGTTGATTTCGTCCATTTCCAGAACGATATCATAGGGCACCCGCGCCTCGGCCAGCAGCACGTTCATATGGCCCGGCAGACGGCCCGCTACCGGGTGGATGCCAAAGCGCACGTTCTTGCCCTTGGCGCGCAAACGGCGGGTCAGTTCGCTGACCGATTGCTGTGCCTGCGCCACTGCCATGCCGTAGCCCGGCACGATGATGACACTGTCGGCATCGTCAAGGGCGGCGGCAACGCCGTCGGCGTCGATGGCCACCTGTTCGCCCTCGATATCCATAGCCGGGCCTTTGGCACCGCCAAAACCGCCAAGGATAACGCTGACGAAATGCCGGTTCATCGCCTTGCACATGATATAGCTGAGGATCGCACCAGATGAGCCGACCAAGGCGCCGGTAACGATCAAAAGGTCGTTGCCGAGCAGAAACCCGGTCGCCGCCGCTGCCCAGCCGGAATAGGAGTTCAGCATGCTGACCACCACCGGCATGTCTGCCCCGCCAATCGCCATTACCAGATGCGCGCCGATGATCAGCGCAAGAATGGTCATCAGATAGAGCGTCCAGCTACCGGCGTGGTTCATATACATCACCATCAGGATCAGGGACAAAATCACCATGGCAAGGTTGAGCAGGTGCCGCCCCGGCAGCACCAGCGCCTGACCACTCAACCGGCCCGCCAGCTTGCCATAGGCGATGATCGAGCCGGTAAAGGTGATGGCACCGATGAAAACGCCGATGAAAATCTCGGCCTCGTGGATGATGCGCTCGGCGTTGGTGGCAAATTCATGCACCGTCAGGTCGGAATTCAGCCCGATCAGCACCGCCGCCAGCCCGACAAAGGAATGAAGGGCGGCGACCAGTTGCGGCATGCCGGTCATCTCGACCTTTTGCGCCACCACTACACCGATGGCGGCACCGATCAGCAGCATGATGATCAGGGTTGCGCCAATCTCGACCCCCGGGCCAAAGATAGTGGCGAATACCGCGATTGCCATACCGGTGATGCCGTACCAGACGCCACGCTTGGCGCTTTCCTGGTCCTTCAGCCCACCGAGTGAAAGGATGAATAGAACACTTGCCGCGATATAGGCGGCGGTCTGAATCTCTGCGCTCAGCATATCGGTTTCCCCTCAGGACTTCTGGAACATCTGGAGCATGCGGCGTGTCACCATGAAGCCCCCGACGATATTGATGGATGCAATCAGAACCGACACGGCGGCAAGGATCACCACCAACACGCTGCTGTTGCCAAGCTGCAAAAGCGCACCCAGAATGATGATGCCGGAAATCGCGTTGGTGACGGCCATCAAAGGTGTGTGCAGCGAATGCGCCACCCCCCAGATCACCTGAAAGCCGACGAACACCGCCAGCGCGAACACGATGAAATGCTGCATGAAACTGGCGGGTGCGTAGACGCCGATCAGCAGCATCAAAAGGCCGCCAACCACCAGAAGGCCGATCTGCTGGCGGCCTTGCGCGCGCGCCTTGGCGGCGGCGTCGGCGGCCTTTTCCTCGGCGGTCTTTTCCGGCAGCTTTGGTTTGGCCGCTGCAATGGCGCGGATTTTCGGCGGGGGTGGCGGGAAGGTGACGGCACCGTCAAAGGTGACGGTAGCACCGCGAATGACGTCATCCTCCATGTTCTGCACCGGATTGCCGTCTTTTTCCGGGGTAAGATCGCTCATCATATGGCGAATGTTGGTCGCGTAAAGCTCCGACGCCTGCGCTGCCATGCGGCTGGGGAAGTCGGTATAGCCGATGATGGTGACACCATTTTCGGTTTCAATCTTTTCATCCGGCACCGTCAGATCACAGTTGCCGCCGCGTTCCGCCGCCAGGTCAACGATTACGGAACCGGGCTTCATCGCCTCGACCATATCCTTGGTCCATAGTTTTGGCGCGTCGCGACCGGGGATCAGCGCGGTGGTGATGACGATATCCATGCTGGGCGCCAGTTCGCGGAACTTTTCCAGCTGCTTTTCACGAAATTCCGGGCTGGAGGGGGCGGCATATCCACCAGTGGCGGCACCGTCCTGTTGGGTTTCCTCGAAATCGAGATAGACGAATTCGGCACCCATGGATTCGATCTGTTCGGCAACCTCGGGTCGCACGTCAAAGGCGAAGGTCATGGCGCCAAGCGAGGTTGCCGCACCAATCGCCGCCAGTCCGGCAACCCCTGCCCCGACCACCAGTACCCGTGCCGGCGGCACCTTGCCCGCCGCAGTCACCTGACCGGTAAAGAAACGGCCGAAATTATTGCTTGCCTCGATCACCGCGCGGTAACCGGCGATATTGGCCATCGACGAAAGCGCGTCCATCTTCTGGGCACGGCTGATCCGCGGCACCATGTCCATGGCGATGTAGTTGGCACCGGCGTCTTTCATCCGCTCCAGCTGCTCGGCATTTTGCGCCGGGTAGAAGAACGAGATCACCAACTGACCCTTGCGTACCCGCTTTTCTTCGGCAGCCGAGTTCAGTGGCCGCACCTTGACGACGATATCGGCCGCCTTCCAAAGTGCGGCAGCGGTTTTCACCACCTCGACCCCGGCATCCTTGTAATCCTGATCGGAAAAACGTGCCCCTGCCCCGGCACCGGTTTCGATCAGGCATTGATAACCGAGTTTCTGCAATGCCTTGGCGGAATTGGGGGTCATCGCCACCCGATTCTCGCCTGCGAAGATTTCCTTTGGTGCCCCGATTTTCAAAGTCATACTCCTGATTTCGCGCTTCAACGGGATGGCCACGCGCAAATTGCGCGAAACCCGTGGTTCCGACCACATATTCAAGTTTTGCGAACAGGTCCATCATTTCGCGCATGCATGCAAGTATCCGCGAACAGATTGCGGCGTCTGGTCACTATTTTTCGGGGGTCAAGCCGCAATTTCTGGCGATTGATCACCGGATTTGGGGTTGATCGCCTATAACCAGCGGCGGGTGCGGCGGCAAAACTGCGCGAATTCCTTTGGAAAGGTGCGGCTCAGCCCCGTCTCTTCGCCGGTGATGAAGCGATGGTGAATCACCGCCATCAACAGCGGCACCAGCAAAAGGCCGATCAGCGAGCCGAAAACCAGCACCAGCCCCGCCAGCATCACCACATCCGCCAGATAGATCGGATTGCGGCTGAACCGGTAAGGCCCGCCCGCGATGAAGGCTGAAGGGATACGGCGCGGCACCACGCTGGTTTTCAGGCGCAAAAACTCGGTAAATGCCCAAAGCATCAAGGCGACGCCAAGGCCAAACAACGTCCAGCCAATAACGTCAAGCAGGGGCGCATCAACCATCAGAACCGGCCAGAACCGCGATTGCAGATAAGCGATTGCCAAAAACAGCACCAGCCAGGCAGGCGGAACATCCAGCAATTTTCGCAAGAATTTGATCGGATCGCTCCTCAGTGAAATTCTGAACCGTTGGAACTGCTGGCATGTTCCGATCCAGTTGCGCGCCGATGATCTGGCGGCGGGTCGGGCCGGACTCGTTGACAACAATGGCCGACATGCTGCAATTCTATAGCAATGGCAATGCCGCCTCAACCACTTCCCGCATATGGAAAAACGATGAAGCTGATACCGGCTGAGACGACGATATTGCTGCTGGCGGCGGGCCAATCTTCCCGGATGGGAACGGCGGACAAGCTGTTGCAGACGATCAGGGATCAGCCCTTGTTGGGTCGGGTTGCAAGGATGTGCCTTGATGCCGGCGTTGCAAAGGTGGCGGCCGTGCTGCGCCCCGGCGATGATCGGCGCCGTGCGGTGTTGCCGGCAGGGGTTGAGATTGTGGAAAACCCGGAATTTGCCGAAGGCATGGCCAGTTCCATCCGTGCCGGGCTGAAAGCGGTTGCGCGCGACACAAGGGCGGTGGTGGTGGTGCTTGCCGACATGCCTGATGTCAGCGCCAGCGATATCCGCGCCCTTGTTGCCGCCTTTGACCCCGATCAGGGCAAAACCATCTGCCGCGCCATGACGGTGGACGGTGCCCCTGGAAACCCGGTACTGTTCGGCCGCGAACATTTCGCCGATCTGGCGGCATTAAGAGGTGACAAAGGTGCCAATGCGTTTCTGAAGGCAAATCCGGGTGCCACAAGGCTGGTTCCGACCCATGGCGAAAATGCCCGTACCGACCTTGATACGCCTCTGGATTGGGCCGATTACCTCAAACGGTCCTGATCGTCCCATCCACCAGCCAGCCATCAAACACCGCCAGCGCCTTTTCCGCGAATACGGAATCGTTGATGTGGCAATCCAGTTCCTCAAGGGTGACGTTCGGCGGCATGTTCCGGCGCATCTCGTCCAGAAACGCCGCCAGACCCACGGCATCGTGCAGGTCGGCGCCCGGTCTGTCCCATTCGCCGAAACCACCCGTCGGCATCAGAAAAACCGTGGGGCCAACCGCCATTCCCAACTGCCGGCAATGCGCCATTGCCACCTGGCGGCGCTCAGCCGTGTTCAAAACCACCGAGGAAAGCAGCCGGTTATGCGCATGAATCATATGATCGTGCCAATTCGCCGCCAGCCCCTGCCAGCCGACGATATCCACCAGATCATAGCACCCCGCCGACACGATCTGCGGCACCCCGGCCTTGCCTGCATTGGTCAGCCGATCCGCCCCGGCCGAGATGTTGGAACCGTGGATGTGATTGCCCAGCTCCTGCGTGCAGAAATCCATCACACAGGCAAACGCCCCCTCGGCGGCAAGGCTTTCAAAGGCGCGGCCACCCATGCCGGTGGCGTGAAAAATCGCCACCTCGAAACCCCGCGCCTCCAGCGCCGGTTTCAGCACCAGCATGTATTTCAAGGCGGATGAACCAAGCGAGGTCATGCCGACCAGCGGGCGATCATGCGCCGGTTTTTCCACCGCCCGCGCCGCCCCCAGAACCGCACCCGCCGCCTGTGACAACGAGGATTTGCAGACCGAGTTCAACCCGTAAAGCCCACCCGCCCACAGGATCATCTGAATATCCGCCGCCAGTCTCTCAGGCGGCAACAAGGGCGAAAAGGCAATAGTGGAAATGATGTATTTCGGCACACCAAGCGGCAAAGCCCGCGCCACGTCCAGCGCCAGATCCGTTCCCATGGAACCGCCAAGCGCCACCATGCCATCAAACTTGCCGGCGTGGTATTCGGCCAGCGCCAATGCCATCGCGCCCTTTGCCATGATCTGCATGGCGGTGTTCTCATCGCCGGAATCGATGGCGGCGGCGATGGTCGATCCCCCTGCCTCGGCCACCTGATGCTTGGAATAGTCGGTCGGTGATGCAGGATCGCCCAGAACCGAGACATCCATGCTCAGAACCTTACCACCCTGCCCCTTGATGCAGTCGGCTAGATAGGCCAGCTCATCCGATTTGGTGTCATAGGTGCCGATTACCAGAATTGTCTTATCGCTCATGCCTTGCCCTGTTTTGCTTGAATGTGGCAGCTAAAGCTGGATCCACGCGGTTTTCAGGTTGTGGTATTTGTCAAGCGCGTGCAGCGATTTATCCACACCATTGCCGGATTGCCCGACCCCACCGAGCGGCACCGTACCATCGGCACCGCCATAGGTGTTGACATGCACCACCCCGGTACGGATGCCCCGAACCATGCGATGGGCGCGGCCAAGATCGCGGGTCCAAACGGCACCTGCCAGCCCGAAATCGGTGCCATTGGCCAGCGCCAGCGCCTCGGCCTCGCCGTCAAAGGCGGTGACGGCCAGAACCGGGCCGAATACCTCATCGCGAAACAGCGTGTCTTGCGGCTTTACCCTGGTCATGATGGTCGGTGCCATGTAATAGCCGCCGGTTTCCGCCAGCAAACGTTTGCCGCCGGTCATGCGCTCAGCCCCTTCAGTCTCGGCCACCTCAACGAAACGCAGATCACCCTCAAGCTGCGGCAGGGAATTGACCGCGCCAACATCTGAACCAAGGTCCAGCGGATCGCCCACCTTCAGGCGTTCGGCGTGGCGAACCATGGCGGCAACGAAATCATCGTGGATGGATGTTTCGACCAGCAGGCGCGAACCGGCAACGCATACCTGCCCGGAATTGCGGAAAATTCCCATGGCTGATACCTCTGCCGCCCGGTCAAGATCGGGTGCATCGGCAAAGATCACGTTGGGGGATTTGCCGCCAAGTTCCAGATAGCAACGTTTCATGTTGCTGCGCGCGGCATATTCCAGCAAGCGACGACCGGTCGAACCACCACCAGTGAAGGCCAGCACATCCACCTGCATCGACAGGCCAAGCGCCTCGCCAACCACTGTTCCCTTGCCTGTGACGACGTTGAAAACCCCGTCCGGCAATCCGGCCTCAGCCGCCAGTTCCGCCAGCCTCAGCAGCGACAATGAGGCGGTTTCCGCCGGCTTCAGCACCACCGAATTGCCTGCGGACAGTGCCGGCGCAATCTTCCACGAACCGATCATCAGCGGAAAATTCCACGGCACAATGGCACCGACCACGCCCACCGGTTCCTTGTGGATCAGGCCCAGAATGTCATCGGCGGTGGGGGCGATTTCGCCGTAAACCTTGTCGATGGTTTCGGCGTAATAACGAAACGTGCCCGCAGCCGAACCGGCCTCGGCCTTCAGCGCCATGTTGATTTCGGTGCCGTTGTCGCGCACGCCAAGAACTGTCAGCGCCAACGCCTCACGCTCTATCAGGTCAGCCAGTCGGTGCAGCACCTTCTTGCGCCCGGCGGGTGGCATCCGCGACCAGCGACCATCGTCAAAGGCAGTGCGGGCCGAAGCGATGGCGCGGGCCATGTCACGACTGGACCCCCGCGTCAGCGTGGTCAGAACGCTGCCGTCAATCGGTGATAGAACCTCAAGTTCATCACCCTCACCACTGACCCAACCGCCATCAATGAACAATTTCTGCGGCGCGATTTTTTCACCGCGCAACCGGTCGATTTCCACCTGATCAAGCATATCTAACCCTGTTGATTTTCTCTGCGTGCCTTGTAGTCCTTCCAGGCGGTGCGCACAAACAGCCCCAGCACCAGCAGGATGATCAGGAACAGGATGAACGCCACCGGACGGTCAATGAAATCCCAGGGTTCTTTTACCCGCGACATCGAAGTCCTGAGCTTGATTTCCATGATATGGCCCAGCACCATCCCAAGGATGATTGGCACGATCGGCAGGTTCAGCCGCTTCAATATGAAGCCAAGCACCCCAAACCCCGCCGCAACGGCGCAATCGGTCGGGCTGTTCCTGAGGGAATAGACCCCGACAAAACTGAGGGTCAGGATCGCCACCCCCAGAAACCGCGACGGGATTCGGATGATCTGCAACAGCATATTGGTGGAAAACAGCAAGAAGATAATCACCAGAACATTCAGGATCAACAGCGCAAGGTAAAGCGCGATCACGAAATCCATCTTGCTTTCGAACAGGTTCGGCCCCGGCACCACGTTGTGCACGTAAAATACCGACAGCATCATCGCGGTCAGCGCCTCACCGGGGATGCCAAGCGCAAGCAGCGGGATCATCGCCGCTGCCGGCACCGCATTGTTGGCGGTTTCCGACGCGATCAGCCCCTCGGGCGAGCCTTTGCCAAACAGGCTGGGTTTCTTCGACGTTTTCTGCGCATAGGTATAGGACAGGAACTGCGCGGTAAATTCGCCGACACCGGGGATCATCCCCATCATCACCCCGAACGAGGCCGCCACGCTGGCCACACGTTTGTGTTGAAAAAGTTCCTTGAACCCCTGAAACAAGCCGCCGGAAATCGGTGCCGCATCCGGGCTTTCGTCGCGATCCACCAGCAGTATGAACGCCTGCGAAATCGCAAACAGTCCCAGCACCACCACGATCAGATCGACACCGCTTGCCAGCCAGCTTTGATCAAAGGTAAAGCGTTTGGAGTATTTCACCGGTTCCAGTCCGATGGTGTTGATGAAAATTCCGAAACACGCCATCATCCCCGCCGCCAGCACCTGCCCGCGATGCGCCGTCACCACCAGAATGATGCCCAGAAGCGCCGCCAGAAAAATCTCGCGCGAGCCGAACATCGGCGCGATCACCGCCAGGACCGGCGACAACAGGATCAGGCAGACCACCGAAAAGATGCCACCAAAGAACGAGGCGGAATATGCCAGGCTAAGGGCGCGCTTTGCCTCGCCATTCATGGTCATTGGATAGCCATCATAGGTGGTCAGGGCGTTGACAGCGGTTCCCGGCGTGTTGATCAGGATGGCCGGGATCGCACCGCCATACATGCTAGAGCCGTAGATCCCCAACAGCACCGTCAGGCCAACGATGGGGTCCAGCGAAAAGGTGGCAGGTAACAGAATGGCAATCGCAACCGCCGGGCCAACGCCGGGAATGGCACCGATGATTACCCCGCCGACCGACCCGACCGCCAGAGCGGCAATCACGTCCCAACGCATCAGGATCATGAAGCCGGATAACAGAATATCCATGCTAAGCCCTTAGAAATTCAGTATCATGAACGAACGCAAGCCGTCCGGCAGATACTCGTAAACCATACCGCCGGGAATTTTCACCGAAAGCAGGGTCTTGAACAACAACACGGTGGCAAATCCGGTACCCATGGATGCCAGCAGCACCTGCGGGCGACGATACCCCATGCGCCAGGTCAGCATCAGCGAAAACACCAACGTTGCCACCAGATAGCCGATCAGCGGCACCACCACGACATAGATCATGAACCAGATGGCGAATTCCAGTGATCTGGCCCAGATCGCCATCTCGCTGAATTCCCGCCTGAAATCGGATAGCCTGATCCGCGTCAGGAAATGCAGGGCGCCGAATCCGACCATGCCGATCAGACTGGCAGCGGGCCAGAAACCCGGTTGCGCCGTTATTCCGGTCTTTTTCAGCCATCGCACCTGATCCGGCAACAGGCTAAGCAGTATCACCGAAAAAATCAGGAAGATCGCGGCAAAAACCAGATCGCCCGATTGCACCTTGTCGCTTTTCTTGTCGCTCATGCCTGCCCCGTCTGGCGAAATACCGGCCCGAAGACATCGGGCCGGTCTGGATTGTGCTTGAACGCGGCGCTATTCGATCAGCTTGCCGATCTTGGCAATGGTTGCCCGGTCCTTGGCAATGCGCGCTTCGGATTCGGCAGCATCCTGCCAGTAGACACCGGCACCGGTTTCCTTGGCAAGCGCCTGGGCGCGATCGCTCATCACGGTTTCCTTGGCGACGGCGATGATCTTGTCGCGCACGTCCTGCGGCGTGTCCTTGACCACGAACAGGCCGTTCCACAGCGACAGGTCAAGTTCCGGGTCAACCTCGGCCATGGTCGGCGCATCGGGCACGATGGTGATACGGTCGTTGGTCAGCGACGCCAGCACCTTCACCTTGTCAAGGCAGGGCATCAGCAGTTGCAACGTGGTGTTGATCACATCCGCATCACCCGAGGCAAGCGTGTTGCAGTCAACCGCATCATAAGCAGCCTCGGAACCCCAATCAAAACCGGCCAGTTTGGCATAGGCAAGCGTGACTTGCGTCGGCGTCAGTGCCGCGCCGAAATGCCCAAGCGCCAGTTCATGCGTCTTGGCGTATTCGGCCATTTCCTGAATGGTGTTGTAAGGCGCGTCCTGTGCGGTGGCGATCACGAACGGATAGGTCAGGAAAATGCCCAGCGGATCAAATTTGGCCGGGGTCAGTTCGGGAATTCCGATCTGATCGCCAACCACCGCGACGCCGATCACGAACGATCCGATGGTGTAACCATCAGCCGGGGCCTGTGCCACTTCGATCGCACCGGGGAATGGCCCGCCGCCGCCGCCCGGTTTGTTCACAACCGCTGCCGCAACCCCGTATTTCTTCTGGAAATCCTCGGCGATCATGCGCGTCAGCACGTCTTCCAGATCACCCGGCGGCCATGGCACGATGAAATTCACCGGCTTGTCAGGATATTCCGCCAATGCCGGCGCGAATGCTCCGGTCACTGCGATTGCCGCGGCCGAAACCGCTGTCATCATTTTCCGCATCAGTATCTCCCTATGCGTTGCTGAATTCTTTTCTTCTTGTCACCCCGAGCGGCTCAGTATTTGAACCATCGGTTGCAAAAAAGCTTGCACAGATTATTTTCGCCTGTCAAACAAAAATCCGACTTTCAACTGCGACCATACGGAGCGGACACCTGAGCACAGTCGACAATGCCCTGGAGATTCTCAACCTCTTTTCCGAGGAGCGTCCATCTATCGGCCTGTCCGAGGTGGCGCGGCTGATTTCACGCGACAAGGCATCGACGCTTCGCTATCTCAACTCACTGGAAACCATGGGTTATATCGAACAGGATCCGTTCACGCGATCCTATCACCTCGGCCCCACACTGGCGCGTCTTGCGCTGATTCGCGAGATCACATATCCGGTCAACCGCGCTGCGCGCAGCATTCTGAAAAAGCTGGTGGCCGATACCGGCGAGACGGCGCATCTCAGCCATTTTTCCGGCGAATCACTAAGCAATATCGCCATCGAGGAAACCAGTTATCGTGGCACGCGGGTGTTCATCGACCCCGCCGAACCGATGACGCTGCACGCCACGGCATCCGGTCTAAGCTATCTGTCGCAATGCCCAAAGGACCGGCTGGCCGCACTTTTGGGGCTAAAACGCGAGGCCCATACCCCCGATACACCCATGACAAAGCAACAGCTTGACGCGCTCATCGCAACGGCCCGACAGCGTGGCTATGCCGAAAGCATCGGCACGTTCGAGGTGGACATCTGCGGCATTGCCGCACCGGTTTTTGGCCCCTCGGGCGAGGTTTGCGGCGCCGTCGCGGTGGCCGCCCCGGTTTCGCGCATGACTGAACCGATCCGCCGCCGGATCGCCCCATATGTGATCGAAGCGTCACGCCAGATCTCAAAACATTACGGCGCCAAACGCCTGCCGGAACAGGAGACCAGCCAATGAATGCCGAGGCGATGATTCTGGATTTCGGCGGCGTGATCACCCGCACCCTGTTTGAAACCCATCCCGAGACCGAGGCATTGCTGGGTCTGGCACCGGGCAGCCTGACCTGGCGTGGGCCATTTCAGCCGGAATCCGATCCGCTGTGGCAATCCATGCAGCGGGGCGAGATTTCCGAGCGCGATTATTGGCTGAAACGCACCCATGAGGTCGGCGCCATGTGCGGTCACGACTGGCAACAGATGTCGGATTTCGTGATTGCCGCAAGGGGGGGCGAGCCAATGAAGATGATCCGCCCCGAGGCACTGGCAGCGATTGAAACCGCCCACAAGGCCGGGCGGCGTCTGGCGATACTGTCCAATGAGCTTGACCTGTTCTATGGCGCCGAGCTTCGTGAAAAACTGCCTTTTCTCAAATACTTCGACGTGATAACTGATGCAACGCATACCGAGTTTCTCAAACCCGATCCGCGCATTTACCAGTTGTGCCTTGATCAGTTGGGGCTGCCTGCCGGGGCTTGTGTCTTCGTCGATGATCAGGCGCGAAATATCGAAGGCGCCGCCGCGGTCGGTTTGCAGACCGTAAGTTTTGATGTCCGAAATCCGGCCGACAGCTATCGTAGTGCGTTAAAACTGCTCGGCCTTTAAACCCAGGGGGAAAAGTCGTGAAAGATTCCAACTTTCTGAAAGAAAACAACGCCCGCCACATGTGGCACCCGATGGCGCATCCGGCCGACATGCTGAACAACCCGCCCCGCATCATCCAGAGCGCCGAGGGCGTGCGTATTACCGATATCGACGGCAATCAGGCGATCGACGCGGTTGGCGGCCTGTGGAATGTCAACCTCGGCTATTCCTCGGAGCCGGTGAAACAGGCGATCAAGGACCAGTTGGATAAACTTGCCTATTATTCCTCGTTTGCCGGCACCGCCAATGAACCCGCGATCGAGCTTTCCTATGAATTGCTGGATTGGTTTGCCGAAGATGGCATGGTGCGATCCTTTTTCACCTCGGGCGGTTCGGACAGCGTTGAAACCTGCCTGCGGCTGGCGCGGCAATATCACAAGGTACGCGGCGAACATGGCCGCACCAAGTTCATGTCGCTGAAAAAAGGTTATCACGGCACGCATTTCGGTGGTGCCTCGGTCAATGGCAACAACCGCTTTCGCACCGCCTATGAACCGCTGCTGGCCGGGTGTTTTCATATCGCATCGCCCTACCCTTATCGCAACCCGTTCAATGAATCCGACCCCGCCAAGCTGGCCGATCTGTGCATCCGCGCCGCCGAGGACGAAATCATTTTCCAGGGCCCAAATACCATCGCCGCCTTTATCATGGAGCCGATTCTGGGGGCTGGCGGCGTGATCGTGCCACATGCCAGTTTCATGCCGAAGCTGCGCGAATTATGCGACCGCTACGGTATCTTGCTGATCTCGGATGAGGTGATCACCGGCTTTGGGCGCGTTGGCGACTGGTCGGGGGCGCGTCACTGGGGGGTGAAACCCGATATGATGTCAACCGCCAAGGCCATTACCTCGGGCTATTTCCCGTTCGGTGCCACGCTGATCAACGAAAAGATCGCCGATGTGTTTGAAAACGACAAAAGCGGCACCGCCAGCATCGGCCACGGCTATACCTATTCGGCGCATCCGGTCGGGGCGGCGGCGGCGCTGGCCTGCCTTGCCGAAACCAAGCGGCTGGATCTGCGCAAGAACGCGGCGGCACGCGGCACCCAGCTTCATGATGCCTTGCTGGCCCTGATGGACGAGCATGAGATCATCGGCGACGTTCGCGGCGGGCATGGCTTGATGACGGCAATCGAACTGGTCAGCGACCGCAAGACCAAGGCACAGGATATGGCCGCAGGACCACTGGTGCAAAAGGTCGCCTTTGAAAACGGTGCCATGCTCAGGGTTTCCGGCAACAACATCCTGCTGTCTCCACCGCTTATCGTGACCGAATCCGAAGTGAACGACATCGTACACGCCATCGAGGCCGGGCTGATCGCCGCCCGCGCCTGATCGCAACAACCCTGACAAAAAACGGGCAGTACCTTGGCACTGCCCGTCCTTACCCCTACTCATACTACTGGTTAAAAAGACTGATGTCCGAACAGCCGGCGGATCGGCGACTTGCCGGCCGGATCGCGCACCGGCAAGGCCAGTTCCGGGATCACCGGCTTCTTCATTTCGGGGAACAACTCGTAAAACTCACCCCGCTGTGCGTTGCCGAAGCCGTTCAGCGAATAATCGTCGGGATGGAAACTTTCGCTCCAGGCGCCGTTGACCAGAACCACCTCGTGACGATCGAACAACATGTGGAAATAGCTGATGCCGGTGCTGTCGATCTGCTGAATATCGCGGTGATTGATCAAGTGCTTGGCCGAAACCAACGCCTCGCGCCCGGCAAAGAACAGGCTGGAGCGATCGCTGGCCACCACCATGCGCTGGTTTGGTGAAACCATAATGTCATGTTCCGGCAGTCCGCGGCCAAATGCCCCCTTGCGGATCAGCACCGGCCGAAGATGCGGTGCCTGCAACAAGGCCCGGCCCGACATCTGTTTGCGGCCAAGCCAGTTCAGAGGCTGAAGGCCGTTGTCGCGGGTGATCACGCGGTCGCCCTGGCGCAGGTTTTGTACCGCAACCTCGCCGCGCGCCGTGCCGATGACGGTTCCAAGGGAAAAACAGATCACTTGCCAACACTCCGACCAAACCACCTGAACCGGCCACGGGCCGGTGCATCCCCGGACGAGGTTTCGTTGCGGTTGCCCTGGCGTCTGCCGAGAATTCCGAACATGCCAAGACCGGTCAGGACCGAGATTTCCGAACTGTCCAGCCGACCATGCTGATGCAGACCAACCGCAAACGCGGCCATCAGCGCCAGAAATGCCAGAAACGACACATCCCCGAAACGTCGCCCGAACGGCAGACCGGACCCTTGCCGGTTTTCTGAATTGTTCCGAAACACAGAACTCACCCTTTACTCGCGCATCTCGCTTGCGCTGCCGCCCCCACGGCCAATCGATTGCCCATCCCAGTTGGGCGCTCCATCTCAATTTAGGCGAGAATGCGGCGAAATCAAAGCAAAAATGTTGTCCGAACTGCCGGCAAGCTAATAATTGGCGGCAATTTACTTATTTATTATCAATTCATTACCAGCAGCAAACGGCATAATTGTTTCGAATCTGCCATCAATGAAATGGCACCCCGGCGGTTCCTAAGGTTTTTCCCCATGATTGTTTCCCAAGACCCGACATTGCCACAATTCACCCCACATCCGGCAGTTGAAAAGCAAAGGCTCAGGCAATTTTCCGCCCGGAAACCTTTTTTTTAATCATGACGGTTTTACGGCCCTTTTCCCACCGAACGGATGCAAAAACAACGAAATCGGGCTGAAACTGATTCGCGGCAAGATGCGGCCGAACGGTTTTGGTACCCGAGGCCGGACTCGAACCGGCAAGCCTTGCGGCGGCGGATTTTGAATCCGCTGCGTCTACCAGTTCCGCCACTCGGGCAACCGCGTCACGACATTTTCCGACCGGTTGGTAGCGCCGGTCAGGGCGACGAATCTGCCTTCCTTTGCTAGTTAATTTGCCGCCAAAGGTAAATGCCGATTTCAACCTGACCTGCGGCCCGCCTGAGGCAGCAATTTCTTGACCTTTACCCTTTGCTGTGATGCATGGGCCGAAACAGGCGAGAATGCATATGCTGCGCGGGATTTACAACTGGACGATGTCGCTGGCACAATCGCGTCACGCGCTCTGGGCGCTGGCGGCGGTCAGTTTTGCCGAAAGCTCGTTCTTTCCGATCCCGCCGGATGTTCTGATGATCCCGATGATCATCGCCGCGCCGCGCCGCGCCTATCTGATCGCCACGGTCTGTCTGGTATCGTCGGTTCTGGGTGGATTGCTTGGCTATTTCATCGGGGCCCAACTGTTCGATCTGGTCGGCAAACCGCTGCTGGAACTTTACAACGCCACCGACGCGGCCGACAAATTCAGCGCCAAGTTCCGCGACTATGGCGCCTGGGCGGTGCTGATTGCCGGTATCACGCCGTTTCCGTTCAAGGTGATCACCATCATGTCGGGCTGGACCGGGCTTGGCCTGCCGGTATTCGTGATCTCCAGCATCATTGCACGGGGTTTGCGGTTTTTCATCGTCGCTGCCCTGCTTTGGAAATTCGGCGCACCGATTCGTGATTTCATCGAACGGCGACTGGGGCTTGTCTTTACCGTCTTTGTGGTGTTGCTGGTCGGCGGGTTTTATTTGTTGAGGGTAGTATGAACGCACGCAATATCGCCGTTCTGGCCGCATTCGGTTCGCTGGCCATGCTGCTTGGGGCCTTTGGCTTTCAGTATCTTGGCGGTATGGCGCCCTGCAAATTGTGCATCTGGCAACGCTGGCCGCATGGTCTGGCATTTGCCATCGGCCTGCTGGCGATCTGGCTGCCGAACCGCCGGCTGTATCTTCTGGGCGGTGCGGTGGTGTTGTTCGGGGCCATCGTGGCGTTTTATCATGGCGGGATTGAACAAAACTGGTGGGAAGGGCCGACCAGTTGCACATCACAAGGCGTCGGTGGCCTTAGCAGTGCCGATCTGATGAACCAGATCATGAATGCGCCGCTGGTACGCTGCGACGAAATCCCGTGGAGCATGTTCGGCCTGTCGATGGCCGTCTGGAACGGCCTGATTTCACTTGGACTGGCAGCGGGTTGGCTGCTGGCCTGGCGGCGCGGCTGAACCTGCTTTCAGGCCTCCAGCTCGGCATCCCAGTAAAGAAAATCCATCCAGCTGTCATGCAAATGATTCGGCGGGAATTTCCGCCCTGTGTTGCGCAATTCCTCGGCCTCGGGGCGGCGCGGCGCGCGGCGTAGTCTGAGGCGGGTCTGCGCCAGCATTTTCGAGCCCTTGGCAAGGTTGCACGGCCCGCAGGCGGCGACGACGTTTTCCCAGACCGTCTTGCCGCCACGCGCACGCGGAACCACATGGTCAAAGGTCATATCGCCGGTCGAACCACAATACTGACAGGTGAATTCATCGCGCAAAAACAGATTGAAGCGGGTAAAAGCGGTGGATTTCGCCGGTTTCACATAATCCTTCAGCACCACCACCGAAGGGATGCGGATCTCGACCGATGGCGAACGCACCACCTCGTCATATTCCGCAACGATGCTGACACGATCAAGATAGGCGGCCTTGACCGCATCCTGCCAGGACCAGAGCGATAGCGGCAGATAGGACAAGGGCCGATAATCGGCATTCAGCACCAGCGCCGGATGAAGGGTCAACCCGACCGGGTTCCTGACAAAGCTGGTACTGAAACTGCTATCCATCGTGCAGGGCGGCCCCGTTTGGGTATGTCCATCAGGCACCGGAACGGGACGTTTCCCGTCCCAGCTTGTAAGGCACTATATAACGCGGTTGAGTCCAGACAACCCCCAATATTCAGGGCAGCGATCATTTCTTCGCCAGCCTTGTGGATAACTTAGAATGCTGTTCTGAATCAATGGCTTATGCCAAGTTTCTCACGCATGAACTGTAACGCCACGCCAAGACCGTCCGGCGCAATGCCATGCCCGGTACCCTTGCTGACATGGGTATAGACCTCGAATTTGGCTGCAACCAGCGCATCCGCCGCCTCGGCCAGCGAGGCAACTGGCACCATTTCATCCTGATCCCCGTGAATCAGCACCACAGGCGGGCGGCTGATGGTTTCTGCCGCCAGTTTTTCAGGCGCCAGCAACCGGCCCGAGAAGCCGACGATGCCCGCCAGCGGCTTTGCCCGCCTTGGTGCCAGATGCAGGCTCATCATCGTGCCCTGAGAAAATCCGAGCAGGATGGTCTTGTCCGCCCCGACACCTTCGCGCCTCATGGTGTCATCAATGAAGCCGTTCACATCCTCGATGGCGCGGTGCATTTCCGTCGCCGCCGCCTCTTCGCTGGAGCCATCCAGCCAGGGGATCGGAAACCATTCATAGCCGAACGGATTGCCCGAACATTTCGACGGCGCGTCCGGGGCATAGAAAACCGTGTCCGGCATATGCTGACCCAAAGGATCGGCAAGACCCAGCAGATCATTGCCATCGGCCCCGTAGCCATGCAGCAGTATGACCAGATTTTTACCATGTTCCGGGCCGCGCCGGCCTGATTCTAACTGCCGCATCAAATACTCCCTTCGCGGTTCTTGATGACGCGGTAATAAGCCCAGAGCGCGCGGGCTGCAACACCCCGCCAGGGCGACCAGGCCTCGGCCATCGCGCGCAGTGCTTTTTCATCGGGCCGGGCGTTCAGGCTGAACAGATGCCGCGCCGATTCCTGCAAGGCCAGATCGCCAGCGGCAAAGACATCGGCACGGCCAAGCGAGAACATGGCGTAAATTTCAGCCGTCCAGCGACCGATGCCCTTGACCGCCACCAGGGTTTTTATCACCTCGGCATCGGGCAGGATTTCCAGCGCGTCATAGTCGATCCCGCTTTCGGCCAGTGCGCGGGCATAGATCACCTTGGGGCGCGACAGACCGCATTGGCGCAGCGCCTCATCCGGTACGGCCATGATGCCACTAACGGTTGCCAGCCCGGCCACCTCAAGCCGTTGCCAGATTGCGGCGGCGGCGGCGGTCGAAACCTGTTGCGCAACCACCGCATTCAAAAGCGAGGCAAACCCGCCCGCACGCCGCCTGAGCGGCAGTGGCCCGGTGGCGCGAAAAAGTGCTTCAAACCGGTGGTCACGCTCGGCCAGCCATTGCAGACCTTCGGTTACATCACTGTCGGTTCTGATGATCCTGAAACTCATCAAGCCCCTGCCCGGACCCATTCCAGCGCCGCCCTTACGCAATCCACACGCTGACAATCCGGTTGTCGGGGCCGCTCGATCATCAACACCCTGAGGCCAAGCTGGCGCGCCGCATCAAGCTTGCTGCGGCCTTCTACACCGCCGGCGTTTTTCGCCACCAGCCAATCCAGCCCAAGCCGCGAGAACAGCGCCACCTCATCGGCAAGCGAAAATGGCGGGCGGCCCCGCAGATATTCCCCGTTGGCAAAGGGAAATGCCGCCTTGGGCGGATCAATCCGGCGGCAAATCAGCCAACAGCCGTCAAGATTGGCAAAATTTTCCAGGTTCTGCCGCCCGGTGGCCAGAAACACCCGCGCTGGTGGCCTGATGTGTTCGGCGGCCTGTTGTTCGGTGGCAATCATCGTCCAGTCATCGCCCGGTTCCGGCCGCCACTCCGGGCGCAGCAGTTGCAGATGCGGCAGATTTTCTGCCCGCGCCGCCGCCGCCGCATTGGCAGACATACGCCAGGCATAGGGGTGGGTAGCATCCAGCAGCGCATCGATCCGTTCGCGCCTGATATATTCGCGCAAACCCTCGACCCCGCCAAAGCCGCCGCTTCGCGTGGCGCAAGGCAATGTTGCCGGGCGTTGCGTCGCCCCGGCATAAGAGGCGACAACGTCAATTCCCGCCATACCTGTCAGCCCTTCGGCGACCATCCTTGCCTCACCACTTCCGGCCAGCAACAAAAGTTTCATGCGCTGCCTGCCCGCGCCAGAATGGCACCTGCCCGGTCGATCACCACGATATCGACCTGAACGCCGCCACCAAGAAACCCGGTGACGAATTGCTGCGCCCTGGCAGCGATATGTTCCGCCAGGGCTGGGCCGGCGATCTCATAAGCCTCAAGTGCGGTGTTGGCGGTGCTGACATCGGCCAGGCCAAGTTCGCGCGACCATTGGCCAAGCCGGGCAAAATCCACCTGGCTGCGGGCCGAATGCAGGTCCATCGCCCCCTGTGCCAGTTTGCATATCTTGCCGATTCCACCGCCGATGGTCAGGCGGGCGACCTTGTTACGTCGCAGATATTTCAACAGTCCGCCGGCAAAATCCCCCATATCCAGCATGGCGTAATCCGGCAGGTCATACAGCCCCTGCACCACCCTTTCCGATGTTGCCCCGGTACAACCCGCCACATGCGTCTGGCCCGAGGCAATCGCCACATCGACGCCACGATGGATCGAGGCGATCCAGGCGGCACAGGAAAACGGCCGTACCACGCCGGTAGTGCCAAGCACCGACAGGCCACCCACGATGCCAAGCCGTGGGTTCCAGGTTTTGGCCGCCAGTTCCTCGCCGCCTGGAATGCTGATGGTGATGGCGATATTGGCGTCTTTTCCGCATGTTGCAGCCATTTCTTCAACTACGGCGCACATCAGGGAACGCGGCACCGGGTTGATCGCTGCCTCACCCACTGCCAGCGGCAGGCCGGGTCGGGTGATGGTGCCGACCCCCTTGCCCGCGTGAAAGGTGATGCCGCCAGTTGAGGACGCCACCCGCGCCACGATCAACGCCCCGTGCGTTACGTCGGGATCATCACCCGCATCCTTGACAATCCCCGCCTCGGCCCAGCCATCGCCACTTGCACAATGCGCCAGCGCGAAAACCGGGGTTTCGCCCTTGGGCAGGGTGATGGAAATTTCCGCCACCTCCCGCCCCTCCCATAGCGCGATCAGCGCCGCCTTGGTGGCAGCAGTGGCACAGGCGCCGGTGGTCCAGCCTCGGCGCAGTTGATGGGCGGGTTTACTTCGCATGGCCGGACTATAGGCAGCAAGCCGGCTGCCGTCCAAGGGGTTTTCGCCCACCGGTTTTGATGCCATAAGCAAGGCAGGATAACCGCGAAACCGGGTGACGCATGATGCTTAACGGACAAGGCCTGATCCTGTCGGCACCCGCCTCGGGCAGCGGCAAGACGACGCTGACCCTCGGCATCTTGCGCGCCCTCAGTCGGCGACATGAAAACATCCGCTCGGCCAAATCCGGGCCGGATTACATCGACCCCCGGTTTCACGCCGCCGCCAGCGGGCGTGCGTGCCTGAACCTTGATGCCTGGGCGATGACACCGGCGCGGCTGGCTGATCTGGCATCGGGGCCGGGAACCCTCATGATCGAGGGGGCGATGGGGCTGTTTGACGGCGCGCCGCCCGATGGCAGGGGCGCAACCGCTGATCTGGCGCGGCATCTGGGGCTGCCGGTGGTCCTGATCCTTGATTGCGCGCGGCAGTCGCATTCGATGGCGGCGGTGGTTGAAGGGTTTGCAGCTCACCGCAGCGACGTGAAGATCTGCGGCCTGATCCTCAACAACACCGGATCTGAACGCCACGAGGCGATGCTGCACCACGCCCTTTCCCCCCTCGGCCTACCGGTGCTGGGTGCGATTCGCCGCATGCCAGGGCTGGCCCATCCATCGCGGCATCTGGGGCTGGTGCAGGCCGATGAACGCCCGGATCTTCAGGTGTTTCTGGACCGCGTTGCCGATACCGTCGAGGCAGCGGTTGATCTGGATGCGCTGCTGGCGCTGGCCAGACCGCTGCCCGCCGCCAACCAGGCCCCCGGGCTGCCCCCGCCAGCGCAGCGGATCAGCATTGCCCGTGACGCGGCATTTGCGTTCGCCTATCCGCATCTTATGGCCGACTGGCGCTCGGCCGGGGCGGAAATCTCGGAGTTTTCACCATTGGCCGACCAGGTGCCGCCATCCGCCGACATGGTGTTCCTGCCCGGCGGTTATCCCGAACTGCATGCGGGGCGGCTGGCGGGAAACCGGACCTTTCTGAACGGCTTGCGCCAGATGGCCCGCGACACGCCGATTTACGGCGAATGCGGTGGCTATATGGTTCTGGGCGAAGGGTTGGTCGACCGCGATGGCCAGCGCCACCAGATGGCCGGATTGCTGAGGCTGGAAACCTCGTTTCAGGCGCCAAAACTGCATCTTGGTTATCGCCGCCTGACGGCGCTTGGCCCACCCTGGCAAGGTCAACTGGCGGCGCATGAGTTTCACTATGCCAGCACCATCCGCGCCAAAGGCGAGCCACTGTTTCAGGCCCAAAACGCCGAGGGCGAAAACCTGCCGGCGATGGGATTGCAACAAGGGCGGGTTTCCGGCTCGTTCGCGCATATCATTGATGCCGCAAGATAGCCCTTGGCAAGCCTGAAAGGCGGCGCTAAGCCCGGTGCATGACCGCCGTTGCAGACCCTGCCGACAACAAGCGCGCCATCCGCAACGTCTGGGTGCTGGTGGCGGCACAGGCATTGCTTGGCTCGCAAATGCCGATGATATTCGTGCTGGGCGGTCTGGCCGGGCAATCGCTGGCGTCAAATGCCTGCTGGGCGACGGTGCCGATCTCGATGATCGTGTTCGGCTCCATGACCACGGCACCCTGGATGAGCCAGGTGATGCAGGCCTGGGGTCGGCGCGCCGGTTTCATGATCGGCACCATGGGTGGTGCGCTTGGGGCCAGCATTTCCGCCTATGCGCTGTTTCATGGCTCGTTCCCGCTGTTTTTGCTCGGGTCGTATTTCACCGGCATTTACCAGTCGGCACAGGGGTTTTATCGCTTTGCCGCCGTCGATACCGCGTCAGACGCCTTTCGCCCCAAGGCGATGTCTTATGTCATGGCGGGCGGGCTGGTTTCGGCCATCATCGGCCCGCAACTGACCAAACTGACCTCGGATGCCATGGTGGTGCCGTTCATGGGGGCTTATCTGACGGTGATCGCCATCAATCTTGTCGGCTCATTGCTGTTTCTGACACTCGACATTCCGAAACCCGAAAAGGCCGAGCCGGGCTCGGACGCCGGGCGCAGCCGCTGGGAGCTATTGAAAACGCCGCGCATTCTGGTGGCGGTGATTACCGGCATGGTTTCCTATGCGCTGATGAATCTGGTGATGACCTCGACCCCGCTGGCGGTGGTCGGATGCGGTTTTGAACAGGACAAGGCCGCCGATATCGTCAGCGGGCATGTGCTGGCGATGTTCGTGCCGTCGTTTTTTACCGGTCATCTGATCGCCCGGTTCGGGGTGGAAAAGATCATGGCGCTTGGCCTGGTCATTCTGGCGGCGGCGGGGGGCGTGGCGCTGGCCGGGGTCGAGCTGATGAATTTCTTTGTCGCGCTGATCCTGCTTGGCGTCGGCTGGAATTTCGGCTTTATCGGCGCGTCAACCATGCTGGCGGGTTCCCACACACCGGCCGAGCGCGGGCGCGTACAAGGCATCAACGACATGATCGTTTTCGGCTGCGTCACCATCGCCTCGCTTGCCTCGGGCGGGTTGATGAATTGTTCCGGTGGTTCGGTGGTCGAGGGCTGGAATGCGGTCAATATGGCGATGGCACCGTTCCTGATGCTGGCAGGTGGCGCACTGATCTGGCTGACGTTGCGCCCGAAAGAAATCGGATAAACCTACCAGCGCCCGGTTAACGCCCGCCAGGCCAGCAAACGGCGACGATGAAATTCCGAAAGCTGCAATCGCCCTTCGCGCACCGCGGCGGGGCCTTTCTGCACACGCCTGAGGATCGCATCGGCCTGCCAGCCGACCAACATCGCGGCCGTGCAGGGTTTCGGCAGCAAACGGCGGCCGCGCCGCACCTCGCGCAACTCGGCCAGCGCCCATTCCGCCAGCGACACCAAGGCCGCATCGCCGGGATCCGGCAAGGCATGTCGGCCGCTGGCCGCAATTTCCGGCAAGGCAACCAGCAGGGCGGCGACACCGCTGGCAGTGCCAAACCGCCGGATTGCCGCCTCATCATCAGGCCCAGCCCCCAGCAAATGTGCCGCCATCCACATCAGCCCGCCCGAGGTGGCCGCCATATAGCCGCGAAACGCTGCGTCGGACTGGTGCGGCTCTTTGCCGATGTCAAACCGCCTTGCCTCGATCAGCGCCAGCACGTCAACGCCTGCAACCTGCCGCGCCGCCACCATTTCCGCCAGTGGTCCGGCCACCGGGTGCTTGGGTGGCGGCACACCATTGCTGGCCGCAGTTACGGTATCGGCCCAGAATTGCAGCCGCATTTCAGCAATCAAAGGCTCGGTCGTTTGCCAAGGCGCGCGCGCCACCTCAAGGTTGAAGGCGTAGAGCACCATAAGCGGGCCGCGCCTGTCGAGTGGTGCTGCAAGCGTTGCCTTGAACCGGTCGGGATCCCCCTTGCGGACCAGTTCGGCTGCGGCGTCAAAGATCATTTGCTATCTTTTATACGGGTCAGGAATTGGCCCATTGCGGCGGCGGTTTCCGGTGCATCAACGACATCAAGATGCCTTACCCCCTTTAACAACACATACCGCCCATTGTCATTCACTGGTGCGATCAGCGGCTGGTATTCCTCGGCCCGAAACGCCTCATCTGCCGATCCCACAACCAGCAGGAAACCCGGCAGCCGCCTGAGGTCGGCCAGATAATCGCGGCGCGGCGCGAACGCGGTGTTCAGCCGGTAGGAATAGCGATCGGTAACGCTGGCCCCCAAGGGACCATTCAAAACCGCATCCGGCATTTTGAACTGGATCACTGTCAGGCCGTTCAGCGCCGTGATCCCCAACATGTTGAGCATGCTCAGCCCGATGATCCGCCGTGTCAGGGGCTGCGCCCAGCCACCGGAATTCTGCCGCGTGGTCGGTGCGTTATATTTCAGGAACGGGGCCAGCAGGATGGCACCATCAATCAGATCGCCATAATCACCACCGGCAAACCGCACCACCAGCCCACCGCCGGATGAATGGCCGCCAAGCACCACCTTTTGACCCGACTTGCGATAGAGGGCGATCAGATCGGCAGTGTCTTCTTCCAACTGGCCGATATGGTCGATATCGCCGCGCCTTGCCGGGCTGAACCCATGTCCGCGCAGATCGGGCACCACCACCTCGGCCTGTTTGGCCATTTCTGCGGCCAGATGGTCAAACTGCATCCCGTGCCAGGCGGATCCATGCAGCAGGATCAACAGGGGTGCATCGCCGCCGGGGCCGGGATAATGGGCCACCTCAAGGTTCTGGCCATCGCGCATTGCCAGCTTGATTCGCGCATCGCGAGGCTGTGCGCCTTGCAACTGTCGGTCGAAATCCAGCCCGCCATTTGCACCCACAACCGGTTTCGGGCGCTCGGACAAGATCAGGCCAAGCGCAATCGCCGCCGGAATTGCGATCGAAATCGCAAGGATTTTCAACACGACATACAGCACTGGTGCTTGCCTCCATATTCAAACCATTGCGGATCCTTCACGTCGTTTTACGTGCAACCACAACCAGATAACCCGTTTCGGCCTTCACATCGCGCCAGTTTGAGGCCTCGTCGGCGGCAAGGTCAAGTATTGCGGCAAGGTCGGCATTGGCGTCGGGGCCAAGTTGGGCGATGCGGGCTTGCAGCGGGCGGAAATACCCCTCCCAACCGGCATCTGAAACCGGGCGGTGTCCAAGAATTTCATAACCTGCAGCCCGCGTTTCGCTCAGGATGTCGGCCTTTAGCCTCGTGGCATAGCCATCCCAGAAATCATGCGCCGCTTTGGACGGATTATCGGTGAAATGGCAAGGTTCGGAAAAAGCTAGGATCCCGTCTGGTTTCAGGGCAGCCCGAAACGCGGCAAGCCCCTTGGTCAGCCCCAGAAAGTAAAGCGCACCGGCGCACCAGATCATGTCAAACGGGGCGGCGGTTTCCGACGCCAGATCGGCCATGTCGGTACAACGGAATGCCACGTTCGGCTGACCGGCAAATCGCGCCCTGGCCTGATCCACGAATGGCTGGTGCAAATCCAGCGCCACCACCCGTGCATCCGGCGCCGCCGCCAGCAGGGCCGCGATATCGCCGCCCGGCCCGCATCCAGCATCGGCAATCACCGCGGATTCCGGCAATCCGGCCAGCATCGCGGCAAAGCCAACATCATCCGGTGCACCTGGCCCTTCGCGGGGCAGATCCCGGTGCAGGGTAAAGAACGCCGCCGGTAGCGTCATACACTCGCCTTGTCACGGATCAGTTTCCATATGATCGCATCCAGCAACGCCTGAAACGAGGCATCGACCACATTGGCCGAAACCCCAACGGTGGACCAACGCCGCCCCTGCCCGTCTTCGCTGTCGATGATGACGCGTGTAACCGCCTCGGTGCCGCCATTGGTGATGCGCACGCGAAAATCCACCAGCCGCATGTCGTCGATACAATCCTGATACGGGCCGAGATCCTTGGCCAGCGCCTTGGCCAGCGCGTTGACCGGGCCGCTGTCATGACCGGTTTCGTCCAGACTTTCGCTGACCGACAACACCTTTCTGCCGCCGATTTTCACCACCACCACCGCCTCGGACAGGGTGACCATATCGTCATACTTGTTCTTGCGCCGCTCGACCGTCACCCGGTAACGCTTGACCTCGAAAAATTCCGGCAACAGGCCCAGTGCCTGACGCGCCAGCAGTTCAAACGATGCTTGGGCCGTGTCATAGGCAAACCCGCGATCCTCGCGTTCCTTGATGTCGTTGAGGATATCGGCCAGACGCGGATCCTTGTCGTCAACCTCGATCCCCGCCTCATTCAGACGCGAACGCAGGTTCGACTGCCCGGCCTGATTTGACATCGGAATGATGCGGGCATTGCCGACAATCGAGGGTTCCACATGTTCATAGGTCGCCGGATCCTTGGCAATGGCCGAGGCATGCAGCCCCGCCTTGTGCGCGAAGGCCGAGGCCCCGACATAGGGTAGCGATTTCTGCGGCACCCGGTTCAGGATATCGTCCAGCATGCGCGAAATGCGGGTCAGCGTTTTCAGCCCCTCGGGGGTGACCTTGATTTCAAATTCATCGGCGAATGGCGGCTTCAGCATCAGGGTCGGGATCAGGCTGATCAGGTTGGCATTGCCACAGCGTTCGCCAAGCCCGTTCAGCGTGCCCTGAATCTGGCGCGCCCCGGCCTTGACGGCAGCCAATGCGTTGGCCACCGCCTGCCCGGTATCGTCATGGGTGTGGATGCCCAGATGGTCGCCGGGAATACCGCTGACGATCACCGCCTTGGTGATGGTGGCAACCTCGTCCGGCATGCTGCCGCCATTGGTATCGCAGAGGACCACCCACCGCGCGCCATTGTCATAGGCCGCGTGCAGGCATTCTAGCGCGTAATCCGGATTGGCCTTGTAGCCGTCAAAGAAATGTTCGGCGTCGAACAGCGCCTCGCGCCCGTTGGCCACCAGATGCGCCACCGACTGGCCGATATTTTCCAGGTTTTCCGCCAGACTGATCGCCAGCGCGGTCCTGACGTGGAAATCATGGGTCTTGCCCACCAGGCAGACCGCCGACGTTCCCGCGTTCAGAACCGCCGCCAGAACGTCGTCATTGGCCGCCGAGCGCCCAACACGTTTGGTCATGCCAAAGGCGGTGAAGGTGGCGTTTTCCAGCTTGGGCGCAGCATCAAAGAAATCGCTGTCGGTCGGATTGGCCCCCGGCCAGCCGCCTTCGATATGGTCGATGCCAAGCCGGTCGAGCGCATGGGCGATGCGCATCTTGTCCTCGACGCTGAAATCCACACCCTGCGTCTGCTGACCGTCACGCAGCGTGGTGTCGTAGAGATAGAGGCGTTCACGGGTCATGTTTCACAGCCCTTTCCACGCAGTCCCACCGGCGCGCTAGCGGCCCGAGGCGCCGCGCGATGCCCGATGCAGCGATCCGCCCGGCCTTCAGGCCGGGCAGCGCCCGACCCGCCCCCCAGGGCGGGCGCTTCGCACCCCCCCTCGTGCCGGGCGCCGCCCTCAATGCGGGTCGAAACGGTGCAACCGGGCGTCATTTCAAGGCCTCAAGTTTGGTGGGGTCGAAGTCTTGCGTCAACTCCCAATCAGTCCCCTCAGATTTGTCGATGAGACGAATGCCGGCAGCGAGCAAATCATCCCTTATTCTATCAGCCTCAACCCAGTTCCTCATTTGCTTGGCTTTATTCCTGCGATCTAGCAGCGCACCCATCGCTACCTGCTGTGGTTCGGTTAATTGACTGCTCTTATCAATCCATACCGCATGAGTGGCGGACAACATGTCCAAACTTAGCAAACCAAGAAAGCTCAGGTTATTTGCAAGTTGATGCGCTGCATCGTGGCGATCCGTTTCGTCATTAAATTCTTTTTCGATACGCGCGATGGCCAAATGAGTGTTCAAATCGTCGCCAAGCGCATCGAGAACAGTCCGGGAAACACGTTCCGCCGACACATTGTTCAGTTCAACTGTCGCATTGATGATGCTATGCCATTTTCTGAGCTTCGCTTCTGCGGCGTCTGCCTTCTTCTCCGTCCAATCCATCGGCTTGCGATAGTGCGTGCTCAAAAACACGAACCGGATCACCTCACCCGGATAGCCCTGATCCAGCAACTCCCTGACCGAAAAGAAATTGCCAAGGCTCTTGGACATCTTCCTGCCCTCGACCTGCAACATCTCGTTATGCATCCAGACCTGCGCGAAACTGTCCTCGCCCGCCTCGCAGCAGCTTTGCGCCTTTTCGTTCTCATGATGCGGAAAGGCCAGGTCCAGCCCGCCGCCGTGAATATCAAACCGCTCGCCAAACAGCGCCCTTGTCATGGCCGAGCATTCGATATGCCAGCCCGGCCGCCCCCGGCCCCAGGGGCTGTCCCAGCCCGGCAGGTCATCCGCTGACGGTTTCCACAACACGAAATCCATCGGGTTGCGCTTGTAAGGTGCCACCTCTACCCGCGCACCGGCGATCATGTCGTCGATTGAACGGCCAGAAAGCGAGCCGTATTTCTCATAAGACGTCACATCAAACAGCACATGCCCCTCGGCCGCATAGGCGTGGCCGCTGGCGATCAGCTCAGCAATCATCGTCACCATCTGATCAATATATTCCGTCGCCCTCGGTGCCTTGTCCGGCTCCAGATTGCCAAGCGCCGCCATGTCCTCCAGATACCAGCCGATGGTCTCGTCGGTGATCTCGCGGATCGAACGCCCGCTTTCCGCCGCCCGTGCGTTGATCTTGTCGTCAACATCGGTGAAATTGCGCGCATAGGTCACATGTTTCTCGCCATAAACATGCCTCAACAGCCGGAACAGCACATCGAACACGATCACCGGGCGGGCATTGCCGATATGCGCACGATCATAGACCGTCGGCCCACAGACATACATCCGCACGTTCTGCGCATCCAGCGGCTTGAAAACCTGTTTCTTGCGGGTTTTCGTGTTGTAAAGCCTGATCTCGGTCATGGTTCACTCGCCAACGGGGCTATCGCAGCGGACCTAGCACTTAGCTTTGCTTTTGAAAACAAGAGAACGGCCCGCCTGACGATGTCAGCCGGTAATGCAGATGCAACAAATATTGCCAAAGGTTCTCATGACACCTTCCATACGCGCACCATCGGCGTTTGCCAAGGCTTTTCAAATCCAGCGCCCTGCCCTAATCTGCCCTCATGACCCGAGACGAGATCAACGCCTTTTGCGCCACCCTGCCCGGCTCGCAGGTTTCCGACCCCTGGGGCGGCGGCCATGATGTGTGGAAAATCGCTGACAAGGCGTTCGTGTTCATGGGCGTAATCAGTGATGGCATCACGCTGAAATGTGACCACCCGGAAACCGCCGATCTTCTGATCGAACTTGGCCGTGGCGAGCGGCCGAAATACCTGACCCGTGGCGGTTGGGTGCATTTCGCTATCGGCGCGCTGGATGCCGCGGAATTGCGCGAACGCATCACCACCTCCTACCAGACGGTACGCCAGAGCCTGCCCAAACGCGTGCAATCCAGCCTGCCGCCGCTTGACTCCACCTGAACCGCAACCTGACCGCCGCCAGCGATCGCCTTGAATTCAAACCTAAACCACTTGCCAGTCTTGCCGCCGCTCTGGCAAACTGAAAACCCGCCCCCTCATTGTTCCAAATCCACTCTCGGGGGTGAATGGCCCATCGGGCCAGAGGGGGCAGACAGCCCCCTCAGCCACCTTGAACCCGGCAACCGCCCATTGACAAAGGAACCCCAGATGAGCAGCCAGAACCCCAGACACGACCCCGGCCCCGCCTTTCGCGCCCTGCACCGGCCCGGCAATCCCTTCATCCTGGTCAATGTCTGGGATCAGGGCAGCGCCCGGATGATGGCCGCCATGGGGGCCGAGGCGCTTGGCACCTCGTCAGTCGCCCATGCCTTCACACTTGGCCGCCGGGATCGCGGCACCATCCACCGTGACGAAGCACTGGCCCACGCCGCCTCGCTGGTTGCAGCAACCGGCCTGCCGGTTTCGGGGGATTTCGAAAACGGCTTTGGCGATGATCCGGACACCTGCGCCGAAACCGTCCGTCTGGCCGCCGAAGCCGGGCTTGCCGGCATTTCGATCGAAGACACCAGGCCACCGGCCAAGACCTCGTATGATTTCGATCTGGCGGTGGAGCGCATCAAGGCCGCCGCTGCCGCCGCCCGCGCCCTGAAACGCGATTTTGTGCTGGTGGCGCGGGCCGACGGCATCCTGACCGGGAATTACGATATCGACGAGGCACTGAAACGCCTCAAGGCGTTTGATCAGGCCGGGGCGGATTGCCTCTATGCGCCGATGCCGAAAACTCCCGAAGACCTTCGGTGCATCTGTCAGAGCAGCGAAAAACCGGTCAATGCCCTTGCCGCCGGTCCCTATGCCAAACTGCCCCGCACCGAATTTGCCCGCCTTGGCGTCGGCCGCATCTCGATCGGTGGCGCATTGGCCAGAAAGACCCATCAGATCATTCATGAGGCAGGCAAGGCAATGCTGGACAGGGGCGATTTCTCGACCATGGCCAGCAGCCTGCCGGCGGCAACCATCGACGACATGATGCAAAAGGACTAGGTTGCGACAGGCAGGGCAACCCGCCAGATCAGCCCTTCCTGCCCGCCAGCCCCGGCAGGTTCAGCCCCTGTTCGCGCGCGCACTGAACCGCGCTGTCATATCCCGCATGCGCATGGCGCATCACCCCGGTGGCGGGGTCGTTCCACAACACCCGGCCAAGCCGCCGTGCCGCGTCTTCGGTGCCGTCAGCCACCACCACCATGCCGGCATGCTGCGAATACCCCATGCCGACGCCGCCGCCGTGGTGGATGCTGACCCATGTGGCGCCCGAGGCGGTGTTGACCAGCGCGTTCAGAAGCGGCCAGTCGGATATCGCGTCGGAACCATCCTTCATCGCCTCGGTCTCGCGGTTGGGCGAGGCGACCGAGCCGCTGTCAAGGTGGTCGCGGCCGATCACGATCGGCGCCTTCAATTCGCCCGAGGCGACCATCTCGTTGAACGCCAGCCCCAGCCGGTGCCGATCCCCCAGACCGACCCAGCAGATGCGCGCAGGCAACCCCTGGAAACTGATCCGCTCGCGGGCCATGTCCAGCCAGTGATGCAAATGGGCGTTGTCCGGCAGGATCTCCTTCACCTTCTGGTCGGTCTTGTAGATATCCTCGGGATCACCCGATAGGGCGACCCAGCGGAACGGGCCGATGCCGCGACAAAACAACGGGCGGATATAGGCCGGTACAAACCCCGGAAAGGCAAAGGCGTTTTCCAGCCCCTCGTCCTTGGCGACCTGGCGGATATTGTTGCCGTAATCCAGCACCGGCACGCCGTCGTTCCAGAAATCGACCATCGCCGCCACCTGGATTTTCATGCTGGCGCGGGCGGCTTTTTCCACCGCTTTCGGATTGTTTTCCCGCCCCTCACGCCACTTGGCCATGCTCCAGCCCTGCGGCAGATAACCGTTGACCGGATCATGGGCCGAGGTCTGGTCGGTGACGATATCAGGCCGAATGCCACGCCGGTAAATCTCGGGGAAAATATCGGCGGCGTTGCCAAGCAGGCCAACCGATTTCGCCTCACCCGCCTTGGTCCAGCGATCAATCATCGCCAAAGCCTGATCCAGCGTTTCGGCCTTTTCATCGACATAGCGGGTTCTGAGGCGGAAATCTATGCTGTCGGGGTTGCATTCCACCGCCAGACAGCAGGCCCCCGCCATCACCGCCGCCAGGGGCTGTGCGCCGCCCATGCCGCCAAGCCCGCCGGTCAGGATCCATCTGCCCTTGAGGTTGCCGTCATAATGCTGCCGACCTGCCTCGACAAAGGTTTCATAGGTGCCCTGCACGATGCCCTGGGTGCCGATATAGATCCATGACCCGGCGGTCATCTGGCCGTACATCATCAGACCCTTCTTATCGAGTTCGTTGAAATGGTCCCAGTTGGCCCAGGCAGGCACCAGGTTGGAATTGGCGATCAGAACCCGTGGCGCATCCTTGTGGGTCGGCAGAACCGCCACCGGGCGGCCGGATTGCACCAGCAGGGTTTCATCCTCGTTCAACTCTTTCAGGCAGGCAACGATCTGGTCAAAATCGGCCCAGGTGCGTGCAGCGCGGCCGATGCCACCGTAAACCACCAGTTCATGCGGGTTTTCCGCCACATCCGGGTGGAGGTTGTTCATCAGCATCCGCATCGGTGCCTCGGTCAGCCAGCTTTTGCAGCTGATCTCGGACCCGGTCGGGGGATAGATGTCGCGGGTGTTCTTGCGGGGGTCGCTCATGTGGTCCTCATGTCTCGGGTTTCAGATCCGGCCGGCGAAAATACGGCGGTGCAAGGGGTTGACGCCAATCCGATAGGCAAGCTCTGCCGGGTGGTCGATATCCCAGACGGCCAGATCGGCCCGCTGGCCCGGCTGGATGGTGCCGCGATCCGACAGGCCAAGGGCACGGGCGGCGATGCGGGTGGTTCCCGCCAGCGTTTCCTCCGGGGTCAGGCGAAACAGCGTCGCGGCCATGTTCATCGCCAGCAGCACCGATCCCATGGGCGAGGATCCGGGGTTCCAGTCGGTCGCCACCGCCATCGGCACGCCATGTTTGCGAAACATCGCAACTGGCGGCACCTGGGTTTCCCTGAGCGTATAAAAGGCACCCGGCAACAGAACCGCGACACTGCCGGATTTGGCCAGCGCCGCCGCATCCTCACCGTTGGCATATTCCACATGATCCACCGACATCGCACCATATCGCGCCGCCAGTCGGGTGCCGCCAAGATGGCTTAGCTGTTCGGCATGCAACTTGACGCCGAGGCCAAGCGAATTCGCCAGCTTGAACACGCGTTCGATCTGATCCGGGCTGAAGGCGATGTTTTCGCAAAACCCGTCCACTGCATCGACCAGCCCCTCGGCATGGGCCTGTTCAAGGGCGGGCAGGCAGATATCGTCAATATAGCGATCGGCATCCGCCCCTGCAGGCACCGCATGGGCGCCGAGAAAACTGGTCTTCACCTCGACCGGTCGCAGTTTGGCGATTTGTCGCGCCACCCGCAGCATTTTCAATTCGGTTTCAACATCCAGCCCATAGCCCGACTTGATTTCCACCGTTGCCACCCCTTCGGCGATCAGCGCATCGACGCGAACAAGGGCCGAGGCCAGCAGTTCTTCGGCACTTGCGGCACGGGTGGCGGTGACGGTGGAAACGATGCCGCCCCCTGCCCTTGCCACCTGTTCATAGCTGGCACCGTTCAGGCGCATCTCGAACTCCAGCGCGCGGTTGCCGCCGTGCACCAGATGGGTGTGACAGTCGATCGGCGCCGGCGTCACCAGCTGCCCGTCAAAGACAATCGGTTCGCCTTTGGCGTGTTCGGCAGGCAGATCGGCCAGCGGCCCGACCCAGCGGATGCAACCATCGCCAACGGCTATCGCCGCATCCCGGATCAGACCATAATCCGCCTGTCCCCCGACCATGGTGGCGATGGAAATTCCGCTGATAAGGTGGCTTGATGACATGGCCAGACCCCTGCCGTATTTGCTGTGCATGATTAATATGTATATACATAATAATGTCAAGCCGATCACCGGGCCAAATTCTGCGAAAATGTTGTAGACAATCGGTGCTGATTTAGCCCACAATATTTACTGGTAGTGACCCCCCGCATTCCGGCGAAAGGAACCCCAATGGCCGCACGTTCGACCATCCGCCTTGTCCATGGCGGCAGGATTCACCAGATTGACAATATCGCGCCTACCATGACGGTGCTGGAATACCTGCGTCAAATCCGAAACCTGACCGGCACCAAGGAAGGCTGCGCCGAGGGCGATTGCGGTGCCTGTTCGGTGGTTGTCGGATATCTTGACGGCCAGCGCCTGCGTTACAAGGCGGTCAATGCCTGTATCCAGTTTCTGCCAACGCTGGACGGCTGCCAGTTGCTGACGGTCGAGGATCTGGCCCGCCCGGACGGGCAGTTGCACCCGGTTCAGACTGAAATGATCCGCCAGCACGGCTCGCAATGCGGGTTCTGCACGCCGGGTTTCATCATGTCGATGTTTGCCCTCTGGTATGAAAATCCGGGGGCCGACAAGGCGGCGATCAAGGATGCGCTGGCGGGCAACCTTTGCCGCTGCACCGGCTATGGGCCGATCGTTTCGGCGATGCAAACGGCCCTTGGCCAGCGCGATTATGCGATGCATGAGGCCGAAACACTGGCGCAGTTGCAGGAAATCAGGCCGCAAACCCAGTTGCTGCTGGATTCAGACAAAGGGGTTTTTGTCGCCCCGACCTCGACCCGTGAACTGGTGGCTGCGATCAAGGCCTATCCTGAGGCAACGCTGCTGGCAGGTGGCACCGATGTCGGGCTGTGGGTTACCAAGATGCACCGGAAACTGCCGGTGATCATCTATACCGGCAAGGTCAAGGAACTTGGCAAAACCATTGAAACCGATGATGAATTCAGCATTGGCGCCGCAGTTACCTATAGCGAACTGCCTGCCGCGCTGTCGCAGGCCTACCCTGATTTCGAGCAGGTGCTCAGGCGGATCGGTTCGGTTCAGGTACGTAATCTTGGCACCATCGGCGGCAACATCGCCAACGGCTCACCCATTGGTGACACCCCGCCGATGCTGATCGCCATGGGGGCGGAACTGGTGTTGAACGGGGCCGAGGGCAGCCGCCGCATCCCGCTTGAGGATTATTTCCTTGCTTATGGCAAACAGGACCGGCGCAAGGGCGAATTCGTCGAACGGGTGATCATTCCGAAACCCGGTGCCGAACAGCGGTTTCTGGCCTACAAGATCTCCAAACGGTTTGATCAGGATATTTCCGCCCTTTGCGGTGCATTCAACCTGACCATCATGGGGGGCAAGCTGAAGGCTGCGCGCATCGCCTTTGGCGGCATGGCGGCAATACCGAAACGCGCAACGGCGACAGAAGACGCGCTGATTGGCAAGGACTGGAATCAGGCGGCGATTGATGCAGCCGTGATCGCGCTCAAGACCGATTATCAACCGATTTCCGACATGCGCGCCTCGGCTGCTTATCGTGAAACCGCTGCGGCCAACCTGTTGCGCAAAGCGTTTGCGGAAACTGAGCAGGCACCGAAACAAACAAGAATTCTGGCGTGAAATCAGGAGGGTGCAGGTGAACATCAAGGCAGATACCGACAGCGATCGCATTATCGGCGGCATCCGCGAGCGGCTGGCCCATGACAGCGGCGCCAAACACGTCACCGGCAAGGCAGTCTATATCGACGACATGCCCGAACCCGGCGGCCTGTTGCATGTGTTGCCGGTTTCCAGTGACAAGGCACATGCCAGGATCACCCGGCTCGACCTTTCGGCGGTTCGGAGCTTTGCCGGGGTCGTCGCGGTTTTGACCGCTGATGATATTGCCGGCACCAATGACTGGGGCCATGCCGGTCTCGGTGACGACCGGGTGTTTGCCGGTGATCTGGTGGAATTCGCCGGTCAGGTGATCTATGCCATTGTCGCCGATAGCATCGCCTTGGCGCGGGATGCGGCGAAACTGGCGGTGGTGGAATATCAGGAACTGCCGGTGATCCTGACGGTGGAACAGGCGCAAAAGGCCGGCTCGACCCATCTTGCCCCGCGCACCCTGTCGCGCGGCGATGCGGCGACGGCCATTCGGCAATCGGAACACCAGATGTCGGGCCGTTTCGTCAGCGGCGCGCAGGAGCATTTCTATCTGGAAACCCAGATTTCGCTGGCCATCCCGAAAGAGGATGGCGAGGTGCTGCTTTACAGTTCGACCCAGGATCCGTCTGCGGTGCAATCGCTGGTGGCGCGAATTCTGGATCTGCCATCCAACATGGTCGCGGTCGAAGTGCGCCGCCTTGGCGGTGGTTTTGGCGGCAAGGAAACCCTGGCGACACATTTCGCCGCCATTGCAGCCATCGCGGCCAGCGTCACCGGGCATCCCTGCAAGGTCAGGCTGGACCGCGACGACGATATGAAGATGACGGGCAAGCGGCACGAATTCTTTTCCGATTTCAGCGTCGGGTTTGATGCAAGCGGACGCATCAACGGGCTGGAGGTCGATTTTCACCCCCGCTGCGGCAACTCCCTTGACCAGACGACCGAGGTTCTGGCCCGCGCTGCCTTTCACATCGACAACTGTTATTACATCAGTGATTTGCGCACCACCTGTCACTACTGGAAAACCCATACGGTTTCCGCCGTGGCATTTCGCGGCTTTGGTACGCCGCAGGGATTTCTTGTGATCGAAAGCATTCTGGACCGGATCGCGCGCTGGTTGGGGCTGGATCCGCTGGCGGTGCGCCGGGCGAATTTCTATGCCGCTAAAGGGCGCGACACCACGCCGTTCAACGCCAGGATCAACCATACCGACCTCAACCGTCTGGTGGACGAAATCGAACAATCCGCCGATTACGCGACCAGACGCCGGGAAATCGACAATTTCAACGCCACCTCACCGTTTCTGAAAAAGGGGCTGGCGCTTACGCCGATCAAGTATGGCGCGGGCTTTGGAACCAGTTTCCTCAATCAGGGCGGCGCACTTTTGCATGTCTACAAGGACGGCTCGATCCATCTCAACCATGGCGGCACCGAGATGGGACAGGGGCTGCATATCAAGGTGGCGCAAGTGGTGGCCGAGGTGTTGCAGGTGGATATCGACCATATCCGCATTTCCGCCACCACCACGGAAAAGGTGCCGAACACCATCGGTACAGCGGCCTCGTCCGGAACCGATCTGAATGCCGGGGCGGCAAGAAACGCCGCTCTGGAGATCAAGGCGCGGCTGGTTGATTTCCTGATGGATGAATACAGCGTTTCTGATGAGCATATCGAATTCCTGCCGAACCGCGTGCGCGTTGGCAATCAGGAAATCAGCTTTGGCGAACTGGCAGGCATGGCCTTTTTCAAGCGCGTATCGCTGTCGGCAGCCGGCTATTACCGCACCGAGCAGAGCATCTATGACCCGGTGGCGATGACCGGTGAGCCGCATCGTTATTATGTCTTTGGGGCCGCCGTGGCCGAAGTGGTGATCGACACGCTCAGCGGCGAAAACAAGGTGGCGCGGGTGGATATCCTGCACGATGTCGGCAAATCCCTGAACCCGGCGATTGATTACGGCCAGCTAGAGGGGGGATTCGTGCAAGGCATGGGCTGGCTGACCACCGAAGAAGTGGTCTGGAATGATCAGGGCCGGTTGCTGACCCATGCGCCATCCACCTACAAGATCCCGGCCATCAGCGATCGGCCGGACGATCTCAGGATGAAATTCGTTGACTGGACCAGCAATATCGAAGATTCGATCTTTCATTCCAAGGCGATCGGCGAACCGCCCTTCTGTCTTGGCATCTCGGTATTCGCGGCAATCTCGGATGCCATCGCCGCGGTTCAGCCAGGCGCTGCCGCCATCGACGCGCCGGCCACTCCGGAACGGATTTTGCTGGCGCTCAGCCGCTAGCTGGCGGACAAATGGATTTCAACAACAGAAGGTTCAGGCATATGCCAGAAGGCAAACCAAAGGCCGACCTGATATTTTCCGGCGGCGATATCGTCACGCTTGATCCCGCCAATCCCTATATTCGCAACGCAGCGATTGCGGTTCTGGGCAATGAAATCATCTGGATCGGCAAGGCTGATGACGTCGACAACCATTTTGCAGTGGCAAGGCGCAAGGTCGATTTTTCCGGGCAGGTGATGATCCCCGGCCTGATCGACAGCCATACCCACCTCTTCCAGAGCCTTGGCAAGACCCTTGGCGATGGCTTGTCGCTTTTGCCGTGGCTGGCCAAATTCATGATGCCACTATCGGCCAATATCAGCCCTGCTGACGCGGTGGCGACGGTCAGGATGGCGGCGCTGAACTCGCTTCTCAGCGGCACGACCACCTTGGTCGACAACCATTATGCGCCGGTCGATGAAGCGACCATCCTGGGCGTGGCCGATGCGATGGCCGAGGTCGGCGTGCGCGGCGTCGTGGCGCGCGGCATCTATGGCCCGATGGTCGAGGGTGGGCGGCGCATGCAATCGGACGCTCGACTGTTTCAGTACTCCGCCGCTGAGGAGCTGGAGATTACCCGCGCCTGCATCAAGGCCCGGCCCAAAGGCGGGCTGGTCGAGGTCTGGCCGATGCCATTGAACGTCGTCTATGTCGATCCTGACCTGATGGTCGCCTGTCACGAACTGGCGGCTGAATTTGACCTCGGCTGGCAGGCGCATTGCAGCGAATCGAAATTCGAGGTCGATATCTTTCAGTCGGTCCATGGCGTTCGCCCAGCCAGATGGCTGCATGATCAGGGCATTCTGGATGACCGCATCACACTGGCGCACGGCATCTGGTTCGATGCCGAAGAAATCGAGATGCTGGGCGCGGCCAAGGCGCATGTGATTCACAATCCGGTCTGCAATCAGTATCTGGCCTCGGGAATCCTGCCGCTCGGGCCGCTGATGGAGGCGGGCGTCAATGTGGCACTGGGAACCGACGGCACCGCTTGCGTTGGCCTCAACATGTTTGAATCAATGAAATCGGCACAGGTGCTGCAACGGTTGCGCGAGCTGAAGCCGGACGCCACCAGTTCCGAACTGGTACTGACGATGGCAACACGCAACGGCGGGCGAATGCTGCGCCGGAACGTCGGCACGCTGAAGCAGGGCGCGCTGGCGGACATGACCGTGGTTGACCTTGGCGGCATTCACCACCAGCCGGCGCATCGCCCGGTCTGCTGTCTTACCCTTTCGACCATGGGATCCGACGTGCGCCATGTGGTGGTCAATGGCGAGGTAGTAGTGGAAAACGGCCGTTCGACACGGGTCGATCAGGACAAGGTGATCGCCGATTGTCTGCAAGCCTCACGCCAGTTGATCGAACGCGCACAAATTGGCGATCTGGTGGCCGACTGGATTGAACCTTGATGACCGGATGACGGAAACGGGTTGACCAGCAAAGACCAAGGTTGGCACCGGCTGTGCCAGCCGGCCATGGCAGTCGCAATCAATCCTGCGCCTTTTTCAGCCGATACGCCAGTTGCGGCCGGGTAAGGCCAAGACGCCGGGCAGCTTCGGCCAGATTCCCCTCGGATTGCTCTACCGCGCGTTCAAGAATGTGGTTTTCGACATCCTTCAACGACACACCCTTTTCCAGAAAGCCGTCGATCGCCTTGTCGAAATCCTGATGCCCGCTGCCACTTTCGCGCAACTCGGCTGCCAGTTCGCCGGTTTTGCCAAGGGTCATCAGCACCGGTTGCATCTGACTGTCCGAGGTAAACAGATGACCAGGATCAATCGGTTCGTCCTGATCGCACAGAATAACCGCCCGTTCGATCAGGTTTTCAAGCTCGCGCACATTGCCGGGATAGTCATAGGTATACAACATCTCGACCGCGCGCGAGGTAAAGCCCGGGGTTTTCTTGCCGTGTTGCTTGGCAAATCTGGCCAGAAAATGATCCATCAGCAACGGAATGTCGTCACGCCGCTCGCGCAGCGGCAGCAGATGGATCGGGAACACATGTAAACGGTAAAGCAGATCGCGGCGAAAACTGCCGTTCGCCACCGCCTGGTGCAGATCAATACTGGTGGCGGAAATGATCCGGACATCGACCTTGGTCACCCTGGTGTCGCCAATCCGCTCGACCTCCTTGTCCTGAACGGCGCGCAGAAGCTTGAGTTGCGAGGCCAGTGAAAGGCTGTCCACCTCATCCAGAAACAATGTCCCGCCATCCGCCCGTTCAAATCGACCCGGCCGCATGGTCGTTGCACCGCCAAAGGCGCCATCCGCGACCCCGAACATCTCGCTATCAAACTGATCATCGGAAATCGCGGCGCAATCCACCGCGACAAACGGCCGATCGGCGCGCGGGCTGATATGGTGCAGGGTCCTTGCAAACACTTCCTTGCCAACCCCGGTTTCACCGTGAAACAGAACCGTGGCACCGGTTGGGACAACTTTCTTGAGCAGATAACAGGCGGCGGTGAAACCGGCGGAAACCCCGATCAGGTTGCTGGGCAGGTTTGCCAGATCGCCGGTGCGTTCGGGGGCTTTTTGCAGAAAGCTGGTTCTGGGGGGATGTTCGTCAAACTGGTTCACGAACGGTTCCGGTCTGAGAAACGAGAAGGCATCGTCGAATTCATCGCTTTCCCTGCCCCATTCCTGAAGCGGCTTGCCGACGATCCGGCAACGGCTGCCGCCCGAGGCCATGCATTCGACCTCATGAAAAAGGATGGTGCGCCCCATCAGGGTCGAGGAATATCCGCAATAATAGCCGATCTGAAGCCAGCAGACGGGGCTGTCGGAAACCCCATAGGCAGAAACATGTGCCTTGGCTTCAAAGGATTCCGGCCAGGAGAAATCGGCAAAGAAATGCCCCGATTTCAGATCGGCCTCAAAGTCGATCACCCTTGTATCGGCAACGCCCTGCAAGCGACGCAACTGAAGGCCAACCAGAAACTGATCGGAAAACCGGCTGCCTGCATGCGTCCGGCGCGCCATATGGGCATCGCGGGCACCCGATTCCCACCCCATCCGGGTCAGAAATCCCCGCGCCTTGTTTTTGCCGAGCGAATTGATCAGTTCATGGCGAAGTGCGGTCAGGGTCGACAGATGAATAAGGGTGACCCGCTGGGTATCGAACCATATCTGCCCGTCCTTGACCGAAAACCGCAGCTTGGATACCAGATCGTCAATGCCGGGAAACTGTTTGCCGGCCTTGCCTTCGGTCAGGGTCACCCTTCCGGGCAGCATCCGTTTGTCAGGTTTCTTGTGGGAACTGGCATGAGTCGAGGTCTTTTGCGGCATTGGATGCGGTTTCCCTGGGCAGGTTGCGTATTTATCAAATCATCACATGGCCTTTATTGCCCTGTCAATTTGTTAATCTATTGATAAAGTTTTTTACCCATCCGCCAAACCAAATTTCCCACAACCAATGGGGATTTTAGAAAAATCCATAATATTTACATTATATTTCAATAACTTATGATGGAATATTTTTTCGGTGAAAAAAGGTCGCAGGTCGTGCTTGTTGACCGAAAAATGACCTCAGCATATCGTCAAGTCGGCACTGCGCAGGGTTTGTGGAGTATCCGGATTTAAAGGCAACGCATTTTAGTACCGTTTTGCATCGAAACAGACAGGTGAAATATTTTTCTGCTTTCCCTTTGGGAGTGTCGCCAACTGAACAACAGCCGTCACCAGCTGATTAACAGTCAGGGACGGCCAATAAGTGTAAACAATGTGCGAGTCTGACTGCACCGTCATCAGAACTTGCACCAGCATCTTTAAAGGGAGGATGTGCGATGTCTGATAACGGAAAACAATTCCCCAATCCGCATGAACTGGAGACGATCCCCGGCACCGAGGGCTGGGAAAGGATGTATCCTTACCAGTATGAATTTACCACCGATGACCCGGAACGCAAGAAATACGAAGAGGAAACCTTCTGGTTTTATGACGGCCTGCACTATCCGGAACCGCTTTATCCGTTCGATACCATATGGGATGAGGCCTGGTTTCTGGGGCTTTCCCAGTACAGCCACCGGATTTTTTCCATTCCACCGGTAATGGGCGTCGATCACCGGATGAAGAATGGCTATGTCTATATTTCCCCGGTTCCAGTGAAGGATCCCGAGGAAATCGGCGCCAGGGTTCCGGATTTCACCGAGCGCGCCGGGTATTACTATGAAAACTGGGACGTGCTTGAGGCCAAGTGGGTGGACAAGATGAAGTCCACCATCGCCGAACTTGAGGCGGTCAATGTTCCGGTTTTGCCAAAGCTCGAAGATATATCCTTTGTCAAGGACGGCATCGGTGAATCGTCGGGCTATCACCTGTTGAGATCATATGACTCGGTGATTGATCTGGGCATTCGCTGTTGGCAGTACCATTTTGAATTCCTCAATTTGGGATATGCCGCATACGTCACCTTCATGGGGCATTGCCAGAAACTGTGGCCGGACATTCCGATGCAGCGGGTAACGCAGATGATTTCCGGCATCGACGTGATCATGTATCGCCCCGACGACGAACTGAAAAATCTGGCCCGCAAGGCGATTGATCTTGGCGTGGCCGAAACGCTGAAATCCAGCCGGGACTATGCAACCGTTGCCGCCAAACTGGCAACAAACAATGCCGGCAAGTCCTGGCTGGAAGCACTGGAAGCGGCGCGTTATCCCTGGTTTCATGTGTCCACCGGCACCGGTTGGTTTCATCACGACCGGTCCTGGAACGACGATCTGGATGTGCCGCTGAACGCCATCTGCACCTATATCGACAAGCTGAACAGCGGCGCCAGCATTGATCGCCCAATGGCGGAAATCGCCGCCGAACGGGATCGCATCACCAAGGAATATCGTGATCTGATCACCACGGATGAGGATCGCCAGGCCTTTGATCAGTTGCTGGGGGTTGCCAAGACGGTGTTTCCCTATGTCGAAAACCACCTGTTCTATGTTGAACACTGGTTCCATTCGATTTTCTGGAACAAGATCCGGGAATTCGCGGCGATCATGCACGAACACGGTTTCCTGAAGGATGCGGAAGACATCTGGCTCTTGAAGAAAAGCGAGATCAAGGATGCCCTTTGGGATCTGACCACCGCCTGGGCAACCGGAGTGAAACCGCGCGGGCCGCTGGTATGGCCCAAGGAAATCGAGTGGCGCAAGGGGGTGATGAAAAAGTTTCAGGAATGGACCCCCCCACCCGCACTAGGACCGGCGCCCGAGGTCATTCAGGAACCGTTTACCGTGGTACTTTGGGGCGTCACCAACGAGTCGCTGGCCAACTGGTCCGATGTTGCCGACAACGACAACATTTCGCTGTTCAAAGGCTTTGCCGCAAGTCCCGGTTCGGTCGAAGGTCCGGCGCGTGTCTGTCGGACGGTCAAGGAAATCGGTGACCTGAAAGAAGGGGAAATCCTTGTTTCGCCGACAACGTCACCATCCTGGGCCCCGGCATTTGTCAAGATCAAGGCCTGCGTCACCGATGTCGGCGGGATCATGAGCCATGCCGCCATCGTATGCCGCGAATACGGCATGCCAGCGGTGGTCGGCACCGGCACCGGCACCAAGATCGTCAAGACCGGCGACATGATCAGGGTCAACGGATCAACCGGAGAGGTCGAACTTATCTGATCCGCATGCACAGATCTCCGGCGGGCACCGATTGCCCGCCGGAAACCCGGAAATCTCCAAATACTGTGGAGGAACACATGTCGCAGCATCCACCTCTGGTCTGCCGTTTCGATCAGTGCACCAAATCAGATATAGCTCTGGTAGGCGGCAAATGCGCCTCGCTGGGAGAGTTGATAAACGCCGGCATTCGCGTACCACCCGGATTCGCCGTGACAACCGAGGGCTATTCCCGCTTCATCGACGAGGCGGGCATTTCCGATGACATATTCGCCCTGCTGAAAGACCTCAAACAGGACGACATCGAAGCCCAGGACCGGGCCAGCGACCGGATCCGCGAACTGATCGAGGCGGCGGCATTTTCCATCGAACTGGAGGATGAGATCGCCGAACACTACCGCTCGCTATCAAATCATTGCAGCCGCCCTGCGGTGCCGGTCGCGGTTCGTTCCTCGGCAACGGCCGAAGATTTGCCCGGCGCCAGCTTTGCCGGTCAGCAGGATACCTTCCTCTGGGTGCGCGGGGTGGATGACGTTCTGGCGCATACCCGTAAGTGTTTTTCTTCGCTGTTCACCGCCCGCGCCATCGCCTATCGGATCCGCAACGGTTTTGACCACAAGGATGTCGCCATTTCCGTCGGGATACAGAAGATGGCGAATTCCCATGCCGCCGGCGTGATGTTCACCATCAACCCGGCAAACGGCGACAATTCCATGATGCTGATCAATTCCAGCTTCGGCTTTGGCGAGGCCGTGGTTTCTGGCGAAGTGACCCCGGATGAATTCATGGTCAACAAGGTTTCACTGGATACGGTTGCCAGAACCATCACCCGTAAAGAGGTTGCCTATGTGGTCGATCACGAAAACCATACGTCCAAATGCATCGAACTTCCGGCCGAGCGTCAGAAGGTTCAGTCGATTCTTGATGATGAAGTCGTCGAATTGGCAAAACTGGGCAAGACGATCGAAAAACACTATGGCCGCGCCATGGATATCGAATGGGCCGTCGACAGCGACATGCCCGCCGGCAGCAACATCTTCATTCTGCAGGCCCGCCCGGAAACCGTCTGGAACGACCGCAAACCCGAACCGAAAAGCAAACCCGGCGCATCGGCGATGGATCACATTCTTTCATCAATATTGACCGGGGTGAAACTGGGAAAATGACAACTCGAACGACGACAATACCAGCAACACGGAGGAAACAGGAATGACCAGCAAAAAGGATACCATCATGATCGACGATCTTCGCAGCTATATTGACGCCCTGGAACAGGCCGGTGAATTGAAACGGATCAAGGCGGAAGTGGATTCGAAATTCGAACTTTGCCATGTTTCAAAGGTGAACGAAGAACAGAAAGGTCCGGCGCTGCTTTATGAGAATGTCAAAGGCTTTGATATTCCGGTTCTGACCAGCGCATTCACCACCCCCAAACGGCTGGCCATCGCGCTTGAGCAGGACCACAACCTGTCGATGAGCGACCTTTCCAAGGAATGGATGAAACTGACGGTTCAGGAACTTGTGCCACCGGTTTTCGTCGACAAGCCCAAGGTCATGGAAAACGTTCTGGAAGGCGACGATGTCGACATGGACAAGATCCCCTCGCCCTGGTTTTATCCCGAGGATGGCGGCCGGTTCTTTGTCACCGCCGGATTTCTGGTAACCAAGGATCCGGATACCGGTTGGGTCAACCTCGGCACCTATCGCTCGCAGGTTCTGGGCAATGATATTCTGGGCACCCAGATCATCAAGGGCAAGCATGCCGATTTCCACCTGAAGCAGTATGCCGAACGCGGCGAACTTATGCCAGCGGCGGCCGTTGTCGGCACCGACCCGGTGCTGTTTCTGGCCAGCTCCACCCTGGTCAGCGCCCAGACCGATGAATACAACATCGCCGGCGCTCTCAGACAGCGCCCGGTCGAGGTGTTCAAGTCCGACCTGACCGGCCTGACCCTGCCAGCCAACGCCGAATTCATCTGTGAAGGGTTCATCGACCCCAACGAGCTGATGGAGGAAGGGCCGTTTGGCGAATATACCGGCTATTATTCCGGCAACAAGGGCAAGGATTTCCCCAAGCCGGTGCTGCGGATCAAGCGCATCCTGCACCGCAACAAGCCGATCATGTGGTCCACCACCGTCGGCAAGCCGATCAATGACATCCACATGATCCAGTCGCTGAACCGCACCGCCACGCTGTGGCACGACCTTGAAACCATGAAGGTTCCGGGCATCGAAAGTGTCTATATCCCGCCCGAGGCCTGCGGTCGGTTCTGGGGGGTTGTCTCGGTCCGGCAGAAATATCCGGGCCATTCCAACCATGTGGGCAACGCGGTGATCGCCTCGACCACCGGGCATTACGGCATGAAGGGGGTGATCGTGGTCGATCACGACATCCGCGCCGACGACTGGGACCGCATCTGGTGGGCGCTGGCGACCCGGTTTGATCCCAAACGCTCGGCGCAGATCATCGACCGGGGGCGCTCGACGCCGCTGGATCCCGGGCTGCCGATTGATGCGCGCGACATTACCAGCCGCATCATTCTGGATGCCTGTACACCCTATGAATGGGCCAACAAGCCCAACGAGATCTTCATGGATCGTGAAGTTCTGCAAAAAGTGTCGAACCGCTGGAACGAATACGGGTTCGAAGGGACCAGCCCGGTCGAGGGCCTGATCAACAGTCTGACCCGGCCGGAACCTGTCAAGAAATAGGCAATCTGCCCCCCCCTTTCACCAGAAGGGGGGGCGTTGCGTCACGGAATCAGCTCAGGGATCACCATGGCCAGAAAGACCATCGTCATTGTTTGCAATCTGGATACGCGCGGCGAGGATATCGTCTTTGTCAAACACCTGATCGAGGCGCGTGGCCACGATACCTGCCTGTTGGATTTCTCCATGGAGGAACCGCCGCCCTTTGATGGCGATGTTACCTGCGAACAGATCGCCCTCAGGGGCGGATTGCCGATCGAAAAGGTGCGCGAATTCTATCGCTCGGACCGCGATCGCGCCACTCAGAACCAGATCAACGGGGCTGCGGCCATTGTCAGGGAAATGCTGGACCAGGGCCGGGTACATGGCATTTTCGGCGTCGGCGGCGGAACCGCGACGCTGGTTGCAACCTCGATCATGAAACTGCTGCCGTTCGGCATGCCCAAGGTGATGGCCTCGCCGATGGCGGCGCATCCGCGTTATATCGACAAATATGTCGGCACCCGCGACATCACCATGCATCACACGGTGCTGGACATCGTGAAAATGAACCCGTTGCTGAAAGCGCAGATAACCAACGCGGTGGGGGCCATTTGCGGTATGGTCGAAATGACCACGGGCACCGATTTTACCTTTGACAAACCGGTGGTTGCCATCACTGGATTTGGCTTTGGTGAAATGGCGGTACAGGCGGCCCTTGGAATGCTGGAAGAGTCCGGGTTCATCCCGGTGGTCTGTCATGCCCAGGGCAAGGGCGACCTGGCGATGGAGGAAATGATCGCTGACGGCGCCTTTGCCGGGGTTCTGGACATCTGCATCGGCGGTGTCATGGAAAACCTGTTCAATGGCAATCGCGACCCCGGCCCCAACCGCCTGATGGCGGCGGTCGAACGTGGCATTCCGATGGTTCTGGCGCCTTGCGGTCTGGATATCCTGTCTTACGGCGGGCGGGCGGACATGCTGGAAAAAACCCGCGACCGGGTGCAATATGTACAGGACGCATTGCGCATTCAGGTGCGCACCACTGCGGACGAACTGCGTGCGGCGGCAGATGTAATCGCCGAAAGGCTGAACCATGCCAGGGGGCCATTCACGTTTCTGATCCCGTCAAAGGGCTGGTCGTCGCTCGACATGGAAGGGCGCGAGATCTACGACCCGGTGGCGGATGCGGCATTTGTCGACCGGCTGAAACAGAAACTGACCGACAAGAGCGCGATCAAAGAGGTTGACCTGCATCTTTATACCCCGGAATTTGCCCGTGTGGCGGTGGATGAATTTGCCCGGTTGTTCAAACAAGCCAATCAGCAGGAGAAAGACAGATGATCGTTCGAAACTGGATGACCAGGGATCCGATGATCGTTTCCAGCGATACACTGGTGACGGATGTCGAACGGCTGCTATATGAAAACAATCTGCGGGCAGTGCCGGTGGTGGATGACGGCCGCTTGCGAGGCCTCATTTCGCGGGCAATCTGCCTGCGCGCGGTCGAGAACGCCACCCGAACCCAGGATCAGCATGAGATCAACTATTTCGTCACCCGCCTGAAAGTCAAAGATTTGATGGTGCGCAATCCGGTTACCGTCGATATTGGCGACACCATGGAATATTGCCTGCAAACCGGACAGGACACGGGCGTCAGCCAGTTTCCGGTGCTGGACAATGGCAAGGTGGTCGGCATCGTCTCGGCCAGCGAGATTTTCCATCTTGCCGCAAGGATGCTGGGGGCGTGGCATGACTGGAGCGGCATTACCCTGGCACCGCGCCCGCTTGAAAAAGGCACCATCGGCAAAATCGCCAGCATTGTCGAAGCGACCGGCGCAAATGTGCATTCGCTGTTTTCAATCAGGGATACCGAAACCCCCTCGGCGGGGCACCGGGTGATCATCCGGTTTCAGGACGCACCATTGATGCAGGTGGTCGAAAACCTGAAGACCGCCGGGTTCGAGATATTCGAAGCCTACGAAAAGCGGCGGGGCAGTGGTGACGGGGCAGTGCATTGAATGAAGATGTCCCTGCCAACCCCTCGATCCTGGTTCAGACAAAATCCGGGGATTACCGGATTTTCGCCGATGCCCGGCTGATCGGGCCGGACGTTCTGGTATGTATCTGGGGCGGCGAGCGCCCGCATATCGGCGCCGTTGCCGCTGCACAGCCCCGCCCCAGTCTGGCCGACCCTTCGGTCACCAGCGCCACGGCGTCGGTGCTGACCTATCCCGGCCACAAGGAGGATGAAGTGGTGAAATTCGCCTCGCAGGAACTGGCAGGCGCGCTTGACACCAATGTGGTGGTCACCGCCGGCATACACTGGGATGACCTGTCACCAGACGCAATCGCCATCATTCGCCAGCGTTGCGTGGAAATCACCGACCTGTTGAAATCCGCCCTAACCAAACGGAGCCACCGATGACCAAGCCCCTTATCGTCGCCATAACCGGCGCCACCGGTGTGATTTATGGGGTTGAAATGCTCCGGGTGCTGAAAAAGATCGGCTATCCCACCCATCTGATCATTTCTGAATCCGCCGGGCGCAACCTGGCGATCGAAACCGATATTTCCCTGGCCGAAGTAAAGGGCCTGGCCGACGTGGTCTATTCCAACAAGGACATGGCGGCAGCGGTTTCCAGCGGATCGTTCAAGACCAAGGGCATGGTGGTGGTGCCCTGCACCATCAAAAGCCTGTCGGGCATCGCCAATTCCTATAACGACAATCTGATCACCCGCGCATCGGATGTCTGCCTGAAGGAACGCCGCCGCCTGGTGCTGATGGTGCGTGAAACCCCATTGCACAAGGGTCACCTCGATCTGATGAGCCGTTGCGCCGATCTCGGTGCCACCATCCTGCCGCCGATGCCGGCGTTTTATCACGGCCCGCAAACCATCACCGACATCATCCACCAAAGCGTCGGCAAGGCGCTGGATCAGTTTGATATCGAACACGACCTGTTTCGCCGCTGGAGCGGAGCCGCCGGAAAGAACGGGCAGTGACCGATGACGCCGGGGCGTTCTGGGCGTTTTCCCTGCGGGTTTACGCAACCAGTGGCGTTGAATCCGCCTGTCTGGATTTGCAGGATACCCACGGGCTGGATGTGAATCTGGTGCTGTTTTGTTGCTGGGCAGGCAGCCTTGGGGTTGCGTTCACAAAACGGCAAATGGCGGATGTCGCAGGGCAGAGCCGGGAATGGCAGGACAAGGTTGTGCAGCCATTGCGCACCATCCGGCGGGACATGAAGAACATGGTGACGAATGATGATCAGAAACAATCCCTGCGCGATCTGGTGAAACAGGCTGAACTGTCGGCCGAAATGCTGCAACAGCACAGCCTGGCGCAATCACTCAACGGCAAGCAGCCCGACACGCCGGGCAAACAGGTGATCCGGGTCAATCTGCAAGCCTATGCCGGGGTAGCCGGTTGTGATTGCAACATCGTTCGGTTATGCGAGCCGATCATCGCCGCAAGTCTGCCGGCAGGCTGAATTTGGCAGGCGCATCATGCCACACCGGTTTTCAGGTTGGTGCGGCCCGTTGTCTGGGTTCAGGCGGAAACCTTGTCCAACAGCCGCCACAGGAATTTCTCGCATAGCGCAATCTGTTCATGGGTCAGGAATTCATCCGCCTTGTGCGCCTGATCAATGCTGCCGGGGCCGCAAATGAAGGTGGGAATGCCCGCATCCTGAAAATGCCCTGCTTCGGTCCCGAATCCGACGCAACTGGTCTGGTTGCGCCCCGACAGTTCCTTGGCAAGTTCCAGAACCGCATCATCCTCGGCGGTGTTCAACGCCGCGCAGCCGGGGACAAATTCCCAGGTGAAGCCGGTTTTTTCATCTACTGCCTTCATCTCGGGTTCGATATGTTTTTCAACATATTGACGGCATTCGTTGACGTAATCCATCGGGTCTTCGCCGGGCAGATAGCGGATGTCGAAATCAAACGTGCATTGCGCTGCGACGATGTTGACGGCGGTACCGCCCGACACCATGCAAGTCTGGATGGTGGTATATTGCGGTTCGTCAAATGCCCGGTTGAATGGCCCATGATCGCGCAAGCGTCGCTGGATTTTCTTCATCTGGGCAATCGCCTCACCCGCCGCCTCGACCGCGTTGACCCCAAGATGCGCCACACCCGAATGCGCAGGCAGACCGGTCACGGTGACATGGCCGCCGATCTTGCCCTTGTGGGCACGGATCAGCCCCATTTCCGATGGCTCGCCCACGATGCAAGCCTTTGGGGTCAGGCCGCGCGCCGCCATATCCGCAATCAACAGCGGCACGCCTAGGCAACCGACCTCTTCATCGAAGGACATTGCCAGATGAATGGGCGTCGTCAGTTCGCGATTGGCAAATTCCGGGGCAAAGGCGGTGGCGATGGCCAGAAACCCTTTCATGTCGCAAACCCCGCGCCCGACCACGCGATCATCAAGTTTTTCCAGACAGAACGGATCCGAGGTCCAGTCCTGATCCTCACACGGAACGACATCGGTGTGGCCGGACAGGACGATGCCGGGTTTGCCAGCTGGGCCAATGGTGGCAAAAAGGTTGGCCTTTTGCCGGCTTTCGTCATGGGTCAGAACCGATTCGATGCCAAGATCGGCAAGGTATTCCTGCACGAAATGGATAAGCCCGAGGTTGGAATTGCGGCTGATGGTGTCAAAACTGATGAACTTTTCGATCATCGGAATGGAAAACAGCGGTTGGCGCATCTGATTGTTCCTTCAAGACCCGCGATAACAGGAATACCCCCAGGGGGCTGCAATCATCGGCAGGTGGTAATGTTCATTGGGGTCGCTGACCCGGAAACGTATGCGGGCGGTGGTGAAAAACGGCACCTCGCCAACCGCAAGGCCGCCATTGGCAAAATAGCGCCCGATATCAAAGACAAGTTCATAACTGCCCCGAACCAGGGCGCCCGCCGGCACCAGCCAGCTTGCGGTGCGCCCTTCGGTGGTGGTGACAAGCGAGTTGATCAAGGTTCCGTCCGCGTCAAACAGGCTGACCTGCATGCCGCCCGCACCGGCGCCCTGCGCGATGTCGATGGCATGTGTGGTCAGACCGGCCCCGCCGGTTCCCGGCATTGGTGCAACCCCTTCGGCGGGGGCCAGCGGCCTGACCTGTGGTGTGCCATGTTCCTTTGGGGCGCGGTGTGGCGGTGCGCCACGATAGACCATGAAACCGAACGGCGACAGGGCCAGCGGAATGTGGTGGTGCGCGGTCAGATCCGAAAGGTTGAAATCAACCGAAACATCATCGAAAAACGCCGATGATACGGCAAACGTCAGCCGATAAGCGCCCTTTTGTGCCTGTTTCGTGGTCAGCAGCGGTTTTTCGAACCGGCCGTCGTCATTGGTGACACCCTGGCTCAGAAGTTCAAGCGTTTCACCGTTCTTGCGAAACATCCTGACCGGAACCAACCGCCCCGACCGCCCCGATCCAGCGTCAAGCACATGCGATGTCACACTGGCATCGGCCGTGGTCAGGTCGGTTACGCGCTGGTTCATTGACGTTTCCCCAATATCTGTAGGCATAATACTACGATATTGTGGACAAATGAAACCGTTATTGTACGCGAAATGCCTGCATTTGCAAGAAATTGCCCGTGGCGCACTGACCTAGCTGGTCAGAGAGCGGTTTTTCGCCGCCTTGCCGCTGACATAGGTCTCGGCAATGGCGCGGTCATCACCGAAGGTCTGCAACACGAACAATTCCTCGCGCAGTGATGTGACGGTTTCCATGCGCATCGCCATCTGCGGCGTGGCGGCGCTGTTCAGGACCACCACATCCGCTTCGGTTCCGACTTCCAGGGTGCCGATCTCGGCCTGTTTCGACAACGCGCGGGCATTGCCAAGGGTCAGCCAGTAAAAGGCGCGGTAAGGATCCAGTTTCTGGTTCTGCAACTGCAAGACCTTATAGGCCTCATCCAGCGTGCGCAGCATGGAATAATCCGTACCACCGCCGATATCGGTGGCAATGGCGGTGCGAACACTGGCGGATTTCATCGCCGCCTCATCAAACAGCCCGCTGCCGAGAAACAGGTTCGAGGTCGGGCAGAACACCGCCACCGAACCGCTGGCCGCCATCGCCGCACGTTCGCGTTGATTCATGTGGATCGAGTGGCCGAACAGCGATTTTGGACCCAGCATGCCGTAAGCCTCGTAAATATCCAGGTAATCGCGCGCCTTGGGGTAAAGGCTGAGGGTCAGTTCGATTTCATAGTGGTTTTCATTGAGGTGCGTCTGGACATAACAATCCGGATGTTCGGCAATCAGTGCCGCGACGGTTTCCATCTGCTCGGGCGTCGAGGTGATGGCAAAACGCGGCGTGATGGCGTAATCAATCCGCCCCTGCCCGTGCCACCTGGCAATCAGCGACCTGGTTTCGTCATAACCCAGTTGCGGCGTATCCAGCACCGCATCGGGCGCATTGCGATCCATCAATGCCTTGCCTGCGATCAGCCGGTAATTCCGCTGCATGGCCGCCTGAAACAGCGCCGTTGCCGAGGTTGAATGCACCGAACAATAGGCGGCAACCGTGGTCGTGCCCTGGCTGACAAGCTGATCCAGAAACCAGCCTGCCATGCGTTCTGCATGGGCGAGCTCGGCAAACCGTGCTTCCTGCGGAAAGGTATAGGTGTTCAGCCATTCCATCAGTTGCGCCCCCCAAGAGGCAACGGCGTGCATCTGCGGGAAATGCAGATGCGCGTCGATGAAACCGGGCAGGATCAGATGCGGACGATGGTCGATGATGCTGGCAGCTTGCCGGACGTCCGACCCAAGATCGGCATATGCACCGACCGACAGGATCATCCCGCCTGCCATCACCAGCGCACCATCTTCGATATAACTGAAGGCGGCGGTATCATCGGCGTTTTCCGGCTCGCGTCTGAAGCTCAGCAAGCGCCCGCGCAGAATGGTTTTATCGTTCACGCACCGTCCTTCGTTCTGTTGTGGCCAGCGATCAGTTGCCCCCGACCCGTTCCACTGCCATCAGCACCCGTTCCGGCGTTGCTGGCGCATCCAGCTTTGGATCATGCCGGTAATCGGCCGCCGCCGCAATCGCATCCGACAGCGCCATCAGTGCCGAAATGCCCAGCATCAGCGGCGGCTCACCCACTGCTTTGGAACGATAGATGGTCTTTTCCGGGCTGCCCTCGCCCTGCCAAAGCCGGATGCGCATGTCGGGCGCGCGATCGGAACAGGCAGGGATCTTGTAGGTCGAAGGCGCGTGCGTCATAAGCCGCCCCTTGTCGTCATAAACCAGTTCTTCAGTGGTCAGCCAGCCCGCCCCCTGCACATAGCCGCCTTCGATCTGGCCAAGGTCGATGGCCGGGTTCAGGGATTTGCCGACATCGTGCAGGATATCCACCCTCAGGATGCGGTTTTCGCCGGTCAGGGTGTCGATCACGCATTCGCTGACTGCCGCGCCATAGGCAAAATAAAAGAACGGCTGCCCTTTGGCGTTTGCCGCATCCCAATGGATATCCGGCGTGGCATAAAACCCGCTGGAAGACAACGAGACCCGTGCCTGATAGGCCAGTTCAACAAATTCGGGAAAGGCAAGCTCCTGATCGCCGATGCGCACCCGGCCCGCCAGAAATTCCACCTGATCCGGGCTGACCTGCCATTTATCGGCAGCAAAGGCGACCATGTTGGCCTTGATCTTGCGACAGGCATCAGCCGCCGCCATGCCGTTCAGATCCGAACCCGACGAGGCCGCCGTGGGCGAGGTGTTCGGCACCTTGCCGGTATTGGTGGCGGTGACTTTCACCCGGTCGATATCGATCTGGAATTCCTCGGCCACCACCTGCGCCACCTTGGTATACAGCCCCTGCCCCATCTCGGTGCCGCCGTGGTTCAACTGCACAGAGCCATCTGTATAGATGTTCACCAGCGCGCCCGCCTGATTGAAATGGATCAGCGTGAACGAAATGCCGAATTTCACCGGCGTCAGCGAAATGCCGCGTTTCAGGATCGGGCTTTGCCGGTTCCATTCGCGGATTTCGGCGCGCCGATTGGCGTAGTCTGAACTGACTTCAAGCTCGGCCACGATGTCCTGGATGATGTTGTCGGTGACTTTCATGTGATAGGGCGTCATCAGGCGATCACCCTTGCCCATCCGGCCATAAAAGTTGCGTTTGCGTATCTCCAGCGGATCCAGCCCGCGTTCATGGGCGATGGATTCGATCACCCGCTCCATCCCGACCATGCCTTGCGGGCCGCCAAAGCCGCGAAAGGCGGTGTTGGAAACCGTATGCGTCTTGCAGCGATAGGACCGGATCAGCGCATTTGGCAGGTAATAGCAGTTGTCGGCATGAAACGCGGCACGTTCCGCGATGGCAGGCGACAGATCCCAGGAATGGCCGCAGCGCAGCGCCTGTTCCACCACCATGCCTTCAATCCGACCCTGATCGTCATAGCCGACGCGATAGTCGATCCTGATATCGTGGCGCTTGCCGGTCATCACCATATCATCGTCACGGTCATAGCGGATCTTGGCGGGGCGCCCTGTCAGTCGCGCCACCAGTGACGCGGCACCTGCCGCCAGATTGCCCTGGGTTTCCTTGCCACCAAAGCCGCCACCCATGCGACGGCAATTCACGGTGACGGCATGAAACGGCACGCCGAGGATATGCGACACCGCATGCTGGATCTCGCTCGGGTGCTGGGTCGAGGAATGCACCAGCATCTCATCATCCTCGCCGGGGATGGCCAGGGCCGCCTGCCCTTCCAGATAAAAATGTTCCTGCCCGCCGACATAAATCCGCCCGCTGATTGTGTTGGCCGCCTTTTCGATCGCCGCTTCGGGATCGCCGCGTTTCATGTCGTAAGGGTCCATCAGCCAGGATTTCGCCTCCATCGCCTGATCGACGGTCAAGATGGCGGGCAGTTCCTCATATTCCACCTTCGCCAGCCTTGCGGCGGCGCGGGCCTGATTGTGGCTGGTGGCGGCGACGATGAACAGGGCATGGCCGACATGCATGGCGGTGTCGCTGACCAGCAGCGGGTCATCGGGGATGATCGGGCCGATATCGTTCAGGCCCGGCACATCCTTGTGGGTAAAGACGCCAACCACACCGGGGGCGGCGGCAACGGCGGCAAGATCCATCGAGACGATCCGCGCATGCGCCTTTTCCGACTTGCCGAAGGCCAGATGCAGGCAATCATCAGGCACCGCGATATCATCAAGATAGACCGCCCTGCCACTGACATGTTTGGCGCCGCTGTCATGGCCAAGATCGGCACCGACACCGCCTTTGATACCGGGGCTGGTTTGATCCAATGATGTATCTTTCATGTCGCCCTCCATCAGAATGTCCTGCCCGCGCCGATCATCCGCGATTTTTCCGGCGGCAGTTCGCCCTCAAGATAGTATTTCATCATCAGGTTTTCAGCCGCCTTCAGGCGATATTCGCCCGATGCGCGCATGTCGCTGATCGGCGTGAAATCCTGCCTGAACGTGGCCATGGCGCGGCGAATGGTGGTTTCATCCCAGCTCTGGCCCAGCAATGCCGCCTCGACCGCTGCCGCGCGTTTCGGGATGGCTGCCATGCCGCCAAAGGCAATGCGCGCCTCGCTGACAGTGCCGCCTTCGATGGTAATGTTGAAGCAGCCGCAGAGGGCCGAAATATCCTGATCGAACCGTTTGGACAGCTTGTAACACCGCAGTTGCAAGGGATTGTTCAGCTTTGGAATTGCAATACTTTCGATGAATTCGCCCTTGCGGCGATCCTGTTTGCCATAGGCGATGAAATAATCCTCGATGCTGATCTGTCGGCGTTCGCTGCCATTTCTCAGCGTCAGCGTCGCGCCCAAAGCAATCAGCGCCGGCGGGGTATCACCGATCGGCGAGCCATTGGCGACATTGCCGCCGATGGTGCCGGAATTGCGGACCTGAACCGAGCCGATACGCCGGATCAGTTCGCCAAAATCGGGAAACATCGCGGCAATCGCCGCTTGGGCGTCGCCGTAGCTGGCCCCGGCACCGATGGAAAGTCCGTTCGCGGTTTTTGTGATCTCGCCAAACCCCTTGACGCGATTGACAAAGATCAGATCATCCAGCGGGCGAAACTGCTTGGTCACCCAGAGGCCGACATCCGTGGCACCGGCGACGATGGTGGCATCGGGCAGGCGCGCCACCGCATCGGCAAATTCGTCCAGTGTTGCCGGGATCAGGCAGGTCGATGCACCGGTGCGATATTCGATGCTGCCGATTTCTGCCAAGGCCAGCAATTCGCGGCGTTCATTGGCTTGGCGCCCGGTCTCCCACGCGGGGGGGGTGGCAGTATCCATGTCGCCCGCCGCCGCAATCAGCGGGCCATAGCCGGTGCAACGGCAAAGATTGCCCGCCAGCGTGTCGTTGATGGCATCAGCCCCGTTCAGCCCGCCATTGCGATAAGCCGCATATAGCGACATGGAAAACCCCGGCGTGCAGAACCCGCATTGCGAGCCGTGGGTTTTCACGATCGCCTGCTGGCAGGGGTGAAGTTCGCCGTCAGGGCCAAGGATACCTTCGGCGGTCAGTACCGATTTGCCCGCCAGCATCGGCAGAAACAGGATGCAGGCATTGACCGCACGGTGCAGAATCTGACCATGCCGCAATTCGCCAACCGACACAGTGCAGGCACCGCAATCGCCTTCGGCGCAGCCTTCCTTGGTGCCGGTCAGGCGGCGGTTGTCGCGCAGATATTCCAGCAAGGTGGTGGTCGGCGGCAATTCGGCAATCGAAATGCGCTTGCCGTTGAGAAGAAATTCGATGGTCTGGTTCACGTCAGGACTTTCCGTTGCATTGTCCGGGATAAGCATCGGCTGGCCGCAGGGCAGCATTGCATCAGGACAGACTCGCCCGCAACTGTCAATTCAACATGCGCCGTTTTCGCGCAAGGACCGGAACATCCCGGCGGCGAATATGATCGCCGCCGGGGCCTTTGATGGGTCAGTCCGAGGTTGGCAACGAGCCGTCGTTCACCACCTTCAGTTCACCACTGAGGATCGCAGCCTTGTCACGGGCAACTGCGGCTTTTGCGGCATCCGAAACATAGTCGGCGGGTTTGGTGATATCGCTGCCACCTTGTTTCATGTCGAAAACGATCTTGTGTAGCGGCGCATCATAGGCGGTGCCGTTGGCACGGTGATCAACAATCAGATCAATGAAATAGTTCAGGTGCGGTTCCCACTTTGCCAGCGTGCTGATCGGCACGTTGCCGGGTGCCTGCGAGGTCATGTCAAGATAGTTGCCGATACATTGAATGCCACGCTCCTTGCAAACCTGATAGGTTTCGCCGAGCTGAAAGATGATGTCGGCACCGGCAGCGATTTGCGCACTGGCGGCCTCGGCGGCCTTCAGCGGATCATACCAGCTTTCGATGAAGGTGACCTTCAGCTTGACATCGGGATTGACCGAGCGCGCACCGGCGCGGAATGCATTGACCTGATCGTTGACGTTGTCCGAAGGAAACAGCCCGACGGTGCCGATCACGTTGGTTTTGGTGTCAAGGCCGGCATAAACACCGACCAGATACGAGGATTCGTGCAAAAAGATATCGCCCTGAAAGCCGTTGCCACCAACCGCTCGGTTGCCGCCGCCGGTGGAAACATAAAGGATATCCGGAAACTGATCCTTCAGTTCCTCGACCTGATCGGAAGAAGCCTGGTGGGTCCAGATCATGTCGTATTTGCCGGATTCCGAATAGGCCTCCAGCACTTCCATGATGGTATCGCCGAACACGTTCTCGGTAAAATCGAGGTGGATATCCAGACCATGCGGGTGCTGCGCCTTGACCACATCAAGCGAATCCAAAAACGCCTTGGTCCAGGCATTTTCCACCCCGTCGGGAAAGATCGCCGCGATGTTCAGGTCATCGGCAAGCGAGGGGGTGGCGACACTGAGGGACGCCGCCAGCAGGGCAGAACCGGCTATTCGTGAAAGCAGTTTCATGGATATCTCCTAGGGTTGGACAGGTTGGTTATTGGTTTATTGTGTACAATATACTATTAATATGTTCACGCTACTGTCAACTTTTATGTGGCCGACTTGCCGATAGCTCAGCTTTGATGCGGGTCACGGTTCCAGTTCTTGTAGATCAGATAGCGCGCATTGCTGCGGCCGATCGCCCCGAACCATTGCGCGCAGTAAGGGCCCATCCAGATGCTGTCGCCCTGTTCGACCGGATACCACTGATCGTCCAGCCGATAAACGCCGCCGCCGTTCAGAAACAGCAACCCGTGTTCCATAAAATGCGTCTCGACATAGGCCAGACCGGCACCGGGGCTGAAATCCATGGTGTTGACCTCGAAATCACAGGACAGATCCTCGGGCATCAGCTTTTTCAGCATCAGCATGTCATCCCCCTTGAGAGGTCGGGCGGTGACATCATCGGTGCTGGAAACCAGCAGATCAGGCAGCGAATGCCCTTTCAGCGGGATATAGGCGCGTTCGATCAGGATCAGCCGCGCCCCGGTCCTGGCGCGGATACGGTGCGATTGATCCATGGGCAGAAAGGCGTAATGTTCAGCCTGAAGCTGAAAAATCCGCTGATCCGCCACCAGTTCGACATGGCCTTCCAGCACGAACAGGAAACGTTCCATGCCATCGACCGGCTCACCGGCCTCGGCGCCTTCGGGCATGGTGGCGAAATACTGCGTAAACCTTGCCCCCATCTGCGGCGTGATGGTGAACACGATGTCGCTGCCTGGCCAGTTCGGCAGGCTGGTTACCTCATGGCTGTCGGCGCTGATCAGCGCATGACGGCGGGTGATGGTTGAGCGGGTCTCGCCAAATCTCTGTCTCATCTTCTATCCTTTGGGTGGGGCGTTGTGGTGGGGCGGCTATTCATCCAGGTTTTTCGCACCAATGGAAATCAGCCACTGGCCAAGCCGGCTGCGTTCGTCATCGGTCATTTCCGTCAGGTTGCCCGGCGGCATGATGTCGATGGCGATGGCCTGGGTATAGATGCGGTCCTTCAGCGCCGTCATCTGGGCCACGGTATCAAACCTGACACCCGCAGGGGCCGAGGCGAATCCCTCCATCGTCGGGCGCGCTGAATGGCAAACCGCACAACGCTGCTGGACGATTTCAAACGCGGCCTTTTCCTCGTCACTGGTGAAGGCCGACATGTCCTGCACCTCGCCCGTCGCAGGGATATAGGTAAGGGCAATGCCGCCCGCCAGAAACAGGATCGCCAGCAACCCGGCACCAAGGTCGGTCTTGTCGGTGACAAATTTCCGGTTGCGCGCATAGCGAAGCAGGAAACCGCCGCCCATGACCATGAACAGCGTCAGGAATCCGTAATCATTGCCATAGGCCAGCGGGAAATGCGCGCTCAGCATCGAAAACAGCACCGGCAAGGTATAGTAATTGTTGTGCTGCGAACGCCGCTTGGCCTGTTTGTGATAGGCCAGATCGGCCAGTTCACCGTTCCTGACCTGCGTGTGCATCTTGATGTGGTTGGGCACGATCACGAAATGCACGTTCAGCGCCATGATGGTGCCAAGCATCGCACCCACATGCACGAAGGCGGCGCGCGGGCTGAAGAACTGTAACGCAAGATAACCGGTGACAAGGATCAACACCGCCGAAAACACCAGCACCACGACGTTGTTGTCAGTGCGTTTGCAGACCTGATCATAGATCGGATAGGGCAGAAACAGGATCAGCGCGCTCAGCAGAATGGAAACCCACAAAGACGGCGAATTGCCGGATGGATCCAGCAGATACACATCCGCCCCCAGCCAGTAGATATAGACGATCAGCAACAAGCCGGTCAGAAAGGTAAGCTGCGCCGGGCCGGAATGATTGAGCAGACGCTTGGGTGGCTCGGTCGGCCAGTAGCGTTCGTGGTAATAATAGCTGCCGCCGTGCATTTCGTGAAGCTGACCCTGCACGTTCGGCATCAGGGTTTTCACCTCGGGCTTGCGATCCGACAGATCCAGCCAGTTGAAATAGAACGAGGTGCCGATCCAGGTGATGGCGGTCAGAACATGCCCCCAACGCGCCAGATAACCGAACCATTCCAGTAGTATATCCATGTTCTGTCCTTGATACCCCCGGCCGACGACTTAGTCCGGAAGTTCTTGAAAATGCCGGGTCATGGCATCAGACATGCCGGTCAGGGTTTTTGCCGCTGGATAGCGATAGCTGCCCTGCTTGGGCTTGGCGGTATTTAGCTGGTGAAGCATTTGCAGCAGGCCGACCCCGGCAACAATGCCGTCAACCACTGGAATTGATACCCGGTCCTTCAAAACCGGCGCGATACCGGCGAAGACCGCACCGGCCAGTACCACGGATTCCGCCCCGTTCTGCGCCGCCGTCTGATTGATCTTTGCCGCCAGGCGATCGACAATAAGCATGGGGTCTTGCAGTTCCTGCAAGCTGAGCGGTGGCAGAGAGACGGTTCCGGCCGAACGCCCCGACAGGCGGTAATGCGCGATCAGCTCGTCATAGATCGGCACCGCACGGTCGCCAAACGTCACCATGGAAAAACTTCGCGCCAGCGTGGTTGCTGCCAGCATACCCGCCTCGCTCATGCCGACGACCGGCATCGGCATCACCTCGCGGATGGCATCCAGACCGGTGTCAAACGAAATGCCAAGCAGGATGGCGTCGGCATCCTGCCCGTGCTCAACGGCCAGTTCCATCGCCTCGACCGCGGCAATGGCGCATTCGGCACGGGTGCCGACGATGGGGGGGCCTTTTCGTCCGGTCACTGCCGTGACCTTGACCCCGGAATCGGCCGCTGCGCTGACGGTGGCGCTTAGCTTGTCGGTGACGAACTGACTGGTGTTCGGATTGATGACCAGAAGTTTCAACGCATTTCCCTTCGACCTACCGTTCGCCCCGGAAATAGGGAATGCCCAGCCGGCCCGGCTGTTCCGACCTGCCGCCCCGGCTTTTCAGCACCATCAGGACCACCGCCATCACATAAGGCAGCGCCAGAAAGATCTGATAAGGCAGATCAACCCCGACCCCCTGTATCTGCAACTGCAACGCATCGAGAAAGGCAAATACCAGTGCCGCCAGCAGAATGCCCGAGGGCCGCCAGTTGCCGGCAATCACGATCACCAGCGCCAGCCAGCCACGCCCGGCGGTGATGTCGGGAACAAAGCGGACCACCGAACCGATGGTGACAAACGCCCCGCCCAGCCCGACCAGTACGCCGCCCATGATCACCGCCCCGTATTGGCGCAGGGTCACGCTCATCCCCTTGGTATCGATCACCTTGGGGTTTTCGCCAAGCACACGGATTTCCAGACCCCATTTGGTGCGGTAAAGAAAGAACCAGACCGCAGGCACCATCAGAAACGCCAGATAAGTCAGGCCCTTTTGCTGAAACATTATCGGCCCAAGCCATGGGATATCCGCAAGATAAGGGATCGGCATGAACGGCATCACCTCGGTCATCGGCATCGACTGCGTCTCGAAATAGACCTTGAACAGATATAGCGACATGCCCGCCGCCAGAAGGTTGAGCGCAAGTCCCGTCACCACCTGTTCCACCTTCAGCGTCGCCGCCATGAACACCATCAGAAACGCCATCATCGCCCCCGCCAGCATTGCCGCCAGCAATCCGGCCCAGGTACTGCCGGTGGCAAAGGAACCGGCAAATCCGGCGAATGCCGCCATCAGCATCGTACCTTCGACCCCAAGGTTGAGGATACCGGCGCGTTCGGTGATCAGTTCGCCAAGGGCGGCAAAGATCAGCGGTGTCGCGATGCGCACAGTGGCGGCAAGCACGGCAATCAGAATGGTTTCGGTGAAAAGCTCATTCATCTTTGGTTCCTAACCTGAATTTGTAGCGCGCCAGTACCGCGGCGGTCAGAAAGAACAACAGGATGATCGCCTGAATGGCATCGGTCAGGGTGCTGGGAACCCCGGTGGCCACCTGCAATTTGATGCCGCCATTGACAAAGCCGCCAAACAGGATGGCCACAAAGATGATGGCGATGGGATTTAGCAGGGCCAGAACCGCGATGATGATGCCGGTAAAGCCAAAACCGACCGAGATGTCGGGTTTCAGCTTGCCCTGCACGCCGAATACCTCGGTGACACCGGCAAGCCCGGCAACGCCGCCACTGATCAGCATGACAATGACCGCGGTCCGCTCGACATTGATGCCTTTGAAACGTGCCGCCTTGGCGTTCATCCCCATGGCGCGGATCTCATAACCAAGGCTGGTGCGGCTGATCAGGACATAGATCACCGCCACTGCCAGGATTGCCACCAGAAACCCGAGATGCAGCTTGGTGCCGCCGATCAGGTTCGGCAGCCGCGCCGCCCGATCAATCGGGGGTGATTGCTGAAAGAACGAATCCGGGTTGCGCCAGGGACCGATCAGAAGAAACGACAGAAAATAGGTGGCGACATAGTTCAGCATCACCGTGGTCAGGATTTCACTGACCTGAAACCGCGCCTTCAGCCAACCCGCCAACCCGCCATAAAGCCCACCGCCGACAAACCCGGCAATGAACAGGATCGGGATCAGGATGATGGGCGGCAGGGTGCCGACCAGTGTGTAGACCCAATAGGACATGATGGCGCCCATGAACAACTGCCCTTCGGCACCGATGTTCCAGATGCGCGCGCGGAACGCCACCGCCACCGCAACCCCGGTCAGGATCAGGGGCGTTGCCTTGACCAGGGTTTTCCAGCTTGCCCGCCAACCGCCGAATGCCCCGTCCCAGAGCGCGCCGAACGCTGTCCCGAGATCCGCCCCGGCCGATTTCAGCAACAGGGCCGAAACCAGCCCCGAAGCCAGCAGCGCCAGAATGATCGAGGCGACCTGCCATGATGTGCTTGGCGTCAGCCGTTTTTCCACCACTATTCCCACTGTCAAAGGCTCCTGTCCGCATTAGGGTTCGGGGCATCGTCGAAATGCCCTGCCATCAGCAGGCCGACACGTTCCAGATCGACCGCGCCGTGGCTGAACTCACCTACGATCTGGCCCTTGAACAGCACCAGAATTCGGTCGGACAGCGCCAGCAGCTCATCCAGTTCTTCCGAGGCGATGAGGATGGCAAACCCCTCCTTGCGCTTTTCGAACAGGCGTTTGTGCATGTATTCGATCACGCCCACATCCAGACCGCGAGACGGCTGGTTGGCCAGGATCACCCTGCTCGCCTGTGCAAATTCGCGCGCCACGATCACCTTTTGTGCATTGCCGCCCGAAAGGGTGCGGCAGATGGTTTGCGCTGAAGGGGCCTGAATGGCGAATTCATCCATCGCCTGCTTGGCAAAACTGCGGATCTGGCCAAATTTCAGAAATCCCCGGCGGGCAAAGGGCTGATCGCGGTGTACCCCAAGCACCAGATTGGACTGGATGTCGAAATCCGGGATCAGGCCCTCGGCAAAACGGTCGTCGGGAACATGGCCAATACCCGCTTGCTGCACCTCACGCGGGGTTTTGTTGGTAATGTCCTGATCCGCCAGCATCACCCTGCCCGACGTTGCCCGGCGCACCCCCATCAGGGTTTCAAACAGTTCTTTCTGGCCGTTGCCCGCAACCCCGGCGATACCTACAATTTCACCCCTGTTAAGGGTCAGATCAACGCCATTCAGCTTGTCGGTGCCGAAATCATTGGCGGCGTGCAGCCCTGAAACCACCAGCATCGGCAGACCGACATCCGAGCGTTCGCGCACCAGATTGAGGTTGACATCGCGCCCCACCATCAGGTTGGTCAACTCGGATTTGGAACTGTCGCGCGTGACCACGGTGCCGACCCGCTTGCCCTTGCGTAGAACCGTGACACGATCCGATTGCATCACCTCATCCAGCTTGTGACTGATCAGGATGATCGACATGCCGTCACCGGTCATTTCTCGGAAGATCTTGAAAAGCCGCCGCGATTCCTGCGGCGTCAGCACCGCCGTCGGCTCATCCATGATCAGCAGGCGCGCGCCCAAAAACAGCGCCTTCAGGATCTCGACCCATTGCTGCTGGCCGACGGTAAGCTGCCAGACCTTGCTGTTCAGGTCGATTTCCACCTCATATCGCGCGCAGATTGCCTTGATGCGGTCGGTCGCCGATTGCAGGTTCAGAATGGCGGTGGCGGCGTCGGTGCCGATGACGATGTTTTCCAGCACCGTCATGCTGGTGACCAGCACGAAATGCTGGTGAACCATGCCGATGCCGTGCCGGATCGCTTCGGCCGGGGAATCCAGATCCAGAACCTCGCCATTGACCGAGATGCTGCCCTTGTCGGGCTTGTAAAACCCATAAATACACTCGGCAATGGTGGATTTTCCGGCACCGTTTTCGCCCAGCAGGCAATGGATCTCGCCCGGCATCACCTCAAAGCTGACCGAGTCATTGGCGACAACCTGATGAAACCGCTTGGTGACGTTTTCAACTTTCAGCAATGGTTGCATCACCCCTCCCAAGGCAGCATGTCCACCCGGCACGACACCGGACAGGGCAAAGATCAGGTCTGCACCGGGCAGCCCAGAGTATTCGATATTTTGTACACAATATATTTGAAACCGTAAACACTTTTTCCGATTTCGCCTGATCGGCGGAACTATAAACTGGCCCGAAATTTATTCAGGCTTTGATATCAGCATTTTATCAAGGATATTTTTCAGATGCAGTCAATGCGGTTCTACGATAGGCTGAGCGCGGCCAAACCAGAAACCATCACGATGCTATGAACCACCATGCCGGGAAAAGCGCAATATGTTGACAATTTTCAGGTATTTTGATAACACTATCTCACCTCGCAACCGCCCCACCGACCGACGGAGTTGACCCCATGCGCTGGATCCCCACGGCATCGGAGATTTTGGCGAACGAACCCGCCTGCGTTCGCGTCGTGGTCGCCCGCATCAAGGGTTCTACCCCGCGCGAAGCAGGGGCCAATATGCTGATCGGAAAGACAACCGTTATGGGCACCATCGGTGGCGGCATGCTGGAATTTCAGGCGATCGAAAAGGCCCGCACCATGCTGGCCATGGCCGCGCCGGCACCCAGCTTTGTCAACATTCCGCTTGGCCCCAACCTTGGCCAGTGTTGCGGCGGTCAGGTCACGCTGTGCTATCAGCCGCTGACAGCCGCGAATCTGGCGGCGTTGACGGCGGCCGACCCGGAAAAGCAGCATTTCGTCACCCGCGACAGTATGTCGCCAGACCATTACCGAATGCTGGCCAGCGGTGACCTTGGCAGCTTGGGGATATCGCAACTTGCGGCCGACCGGCTTGGTGCCGGAACAACCCCTGAGATGTTGAAAACCGATGATGGCATGATCCTGGTCGAACCGCCCCAGCCCCGGCGCCCGCAGCTATGCCTGTTCGGTGCCGGCCATGTCGGCCGCGAGCTGGTGCATGTGCTTGGACGCCACGATGTTGACATCCACTGGATCGACCAGCGCAAGGGCGAATTTCCACTGTCTTTTCCGTCCAATACGCGGCCCCTTGCCCTGCCCGACCCTATGGCCTTTGTGGCCCTGGCACCCGCCGGTGCCGATTGGCTGGTGATGACACATGACCATGCGCTTGACCTTCAGCTATGCGATGCCATCCTCAGACGTGGTGATTTCCGGTTTTTCGGGCTGATCGGTTCGGAAACCAAGCACACGCGGTTTCGCAAACGACTGGCCGAAGCCGGGCATGACGCCAGTACAATCGCCCGTATCACCTGCCCGATCGGACTGCCTGAAATCCAGAGCAAGCGCCCCGAGGTGATCGCGGTTTCGGTCGCGGCAGAGCTTCTGTGCTTGCCAGAAATTGAAAAAATGCCTAGGCAATTCACAGGAACGAAATAGGCGGGGTCGGTTTACGGCTGACAAATCGTTATTCGCAACGCATCGCAGCAAAATCGGATTGGTGTTCACAGGTTGTCGTTGGAGAAGGTTTTGTCGGTGATCCGAGATTTGAGGCCCCCCATGCAATGCGATGGAGCCGGTAAATGAATTCGCATAACATTTCCGACGCCGAAAAAGAGATTTACGCCGAAATCCGCAAGGCAATCGCCGAGCGGCGACTGCTGCCCGGCAAGAAGCTGACCGAAGAAGCGATTGCCAGGCTGTTCGATGTGTCGCGGGCAAGGGTTCGGAAAATTCTGCTGATCCTGGCCAAGGAACACATGGTCACGCTGCAACCAAACAAGGGCGCCTATGTCTGGAAACCCACGGCCGAGGAATCGCGCAAGATCCTCGACGCCCGCACTCTGGTGGAACTTTACCTGGTGGAACAGGCCACGGTCTTTGCCAGCAAGAAACAGTTGAACCTGCTTCAACGCATCATCGACGATGAACGGGCGGCGCTGGCCAAAAACGACCGCGCGGCAGTGATGCGGCTGTCGGGGGATTTTCACATCGCACTGGGGAAATGCGGTAACAACCCGTTCCTGCAGGAATTTCTGGAAAGCCTGATATCGCAATCCTATCTGATCCTGGCAACCTATCAGATCCGCGACGGCAGTTCCTGCCCGCAAACCGATCATGCCGATATTCTGGCCCGTGTCGCAGCCCGTGATGCCAAGGGTGCGGTTGAAATTTTATCCAGGCATTTCAGCCATATCGAGGCCGATCTTGATCTTGTGGATCTGGATGAGCCCGCGGTCGATCTCAGCGAGATCCTGCGCCGCTGAACCTGCCTCAGGCTGGCGTCAACCTGCCCCGGTCGGTGCCGGAAAGGACAGGTTGCGATAGGGTGTCCAATCCTCGATTTCCGGATAGAATTGCCGCCGCCATTGGCGCACCTTCGGGTTCATCACCCGCCGCCACAAGGGCGGGATCATCGCCATGGCCGTCATCAGCGGATAGCCATGCGATAGCTGTGGTGCCTCATCCGGCGAATAACTTTGCAACAGAGGAAAGCGCCTGGTCGGGTGGCAATGGTGATCGGCGTGGCGCTGTAGATTGATCAGCAGCAGGTTGGATATCTGATGCACGCTGTCCCAGCTATGATGCGGGCGCACCGGTTCATATTTGCCATCGCCAAGATACCGCCGGGTCAGGCCGTAATGTTCGACATAATTGGTCAGTTCCAACTGCCAGATGGCGATGAACGCCTGAAACACCAGCAGAACGATCCCCAGCCAGCCGCCAACCAGAAACGCCAGTGCCAGCATGACGGCGCCAAGTGCCAGATATTTCCAGATCGGATTGCGCAGGCTGGTCGCGGGCAGGTTGCGCCGCGCCAACATCGCCGCCTCGGCCCGCCAGGCGGATCCCGGCCCGCGTTTCAGAACCCGGGGGAAAAACCGGTGGAAACCCTCGTTATAGCGCCCGGTGACGGTATCGCGCGGTGTACCGACATGGGGGTGATGCACCAGCATGTGTTCGGTGCGAAAATGGCCATAAAGCACCATCGCCAGCAGGATATCGCCAAGGATCGGTTCAAACCGGTTGGTCTTGTGGAACAATTCATGGGCATAGACGATGCCGACCGTGCCGGTGGTGACACCAATGCCGAACATGATACCGATGATTTCAAGGGTGGAATGGTTGCTGTGATGGGTCAGATACCAGATGGTGCCGAACAGCAGCACCGCCTCGATCGGCACCCAGATCCAGGTCAGCACGCGGAACCACAACAATTCGGAATCCGGCGTATCAGCGTCGGGATTGCTGGCATCCGGACCAAGGAAACTGTCAAGAATGGTCATCAGGATCCAGCCGTAAAACGGGATCAACAGGATGGTCCAGCCGCCCTGCAAGACCGCCAGCAGCACCAGCGGCACAAAGGTGAGGGTGATCCAGTAAGGCGCTGCGCGCAAAGATTTTTTCCGCACCGAAGCGGCAGCAGAAGCGTTGGAAAGGCTCATCGGTCGATCTTGTCCTTTTCAAGCGGCGGATTGCGCGGCGTCAGTTTCAGGTGGATGCCGTCACGCGCGCGAACCGTCAGATGCGCCGCCGGCACCGGTTCCGGCCTGTCGGCGCGTTCAAACTTGAAGGCGCGGATCAGCATTGCCAGCATCAGGGTTCCCTCGGCCATGGCGAATGCGGAACCGGGGCAGACGCGGGCACCGGCGGAAAACGGGATATAGGCGCATTTCAGCCCCTCGCGCCCATTGGGGGTGGTAAAGCGATCCGGGTCAAATTCATCCGGGCGATCCCAGATGCGTTCGTGGCGATGCAAATGCCAGGGGCTGATGATCACCTGAGCGCCTTTGGTGACCTTGCGGTCACGAAAAACCTCATCCCTGGCCGCCTCGCGCACGAACATCGGCACTGGCGGATATAGCCGCATGGTTTCGCGAAACACCGCGCGGGCAATCGGCAGCTTTGAAATGGTGGAAAAATAAATCTTTTCCGGATCAAACGCCTCCAGCGCCTCAGCCGCCACCTTTTCCTGCCATTCAGGATATAGCGCCAGCAGGTATAGCGCCCAGCCAAGGGCCGAGGCCGAGGTTTCATGCCCCGCCAGAAAAAAGATTGCCACCTGATCAATCATCTCGTCGTTGGAAAACACCCTGCCGGTTTCGGGATCGGGCGTGGTCATGATCTTGGTGGCCAGATCATCGGGGGCCGTGCCTGCCCGGATCGCCGCCTGCCGTTCGACCGTAAGCTGTTCGATCAGCCCCCTGATGGTCGCCGCCGTCCGGCGGGTTGCACGCGAATGAAACCGCGGGAACCAGTTCGGCAAGGGCAGCACCGCGCCGATATTGACCAACGGGCGCGCCATCTGATGGGCACGAAAGGCGCGAAACACCTGCTGCGCCACCTCATTCTCGATCGGGACCGAGAAAATGGTGCGAAAGATGATGTCGGCCGCCAGATGGCTGGCCTCGGCCTCGACCTCGACATCGCGACCATCGGCCTTCGCCAGCAGGCGGTCGGTGGCGGCAACGGCGGCATCCCACATCGCCGGGAACACCTCACGCAGGCGGCCACCTTCAAAGGCGGGGTCGATGATGCGGCGCTGATGTTCCCAAAGGGCACCATTGGTGATGAATACGCTGTCACGCAGCAGGGGTTTCAACCCCTCGCGCATGCGTTCGGATTTCGGAAAATCCTTGGGCCGGGTTCTGAGCACCAGCTCCACCAGCGCCGGATCGTTGCAAAGGTATGAGCGAAAGAACGGCGTTCTGAACTCCGCCATCCACGCGTGATACAACCGCTTGGGCTGGGCCGACAGAATGTCGCGGCGAAACAGCCTGAGGTATCCCAACAGCGACACCTTGTCGGCCCGCGCTGTTGGTTTTGGCGGCAGCGGTATGGCGTGACGGGTGACCGGACAGGCGGTTTCTTCTGCCAATGTTCAAAGCCTTGGTTGTTTCAATCGAATAGGCGAATCCCTTGTTATCGAATGAAAACCGCCAGCGCCGCATTATCAAGTGCTATTGCGCCGCACCCGTTGCCTTGCGGGCAGCCGTCAGGACCGCACCCGAATGCACCAGCGCCGTCGCCGCCTCCAGCCGGGGATACAGCACCACATCGCGGCTGAGGTGATCAACTTTTCGCCCGTCGCTGGTGGCGGTGTCGCGCAGCATCGCCAGAACCGCATTGCTGGCGGGCGCCAGTATGTCGCGGCCCTTGTTCTGCTCTTTCAGCCTCAGTTCCAGCGCCTGCGCGGCCATCAACACCTCGATCCCCACCACGTTTTCGATGTTCTTGACGATCTGGCGGGCGTGCCTGCCGGCGTTGTTGGCCATCGAAACGTGATCTTCCTGATTGGAACAGGTCGGGATCGAATCCACACTGTCGGGATGTGCCAGCGTCTTGCAATCGGATACCAGCGCCGCCGCCAGATATTGCGGCAGCATATAGCCGCAATCCATGCCCACATGTTCGCTGGCCACCAGCATGTCTGGCAGGCCACGATTGAGCGTGCCGTCGTTCAGACGAAACAGGCGGCGTTCGGCGATATTGCCGATTTCCGTAACCACGATCGACAGGAAATCCGCAGCAAAGGCGACGTATTCGGCATGAAAGTTGCCACCTGATATCGCCTTGAGGTTCCGCCCCGGCAGCTTGTCGGCAAAGATCAGCGGGTTGTCAGTGGCGGCGTTGATCTCGGTCTCGACCACGCCGCGGATGAATTTCAGCGTATCACGCACCGGCCCCAGCACCTGCGGCACGCAACGGAGCGAATAGGCGTCCTGTGGCGGCTGGCGTTTCGGGTCAACGCCGATGCCGCCGTCGATCAACCCGCTGCCTTGCAGCAAGGCGCGGATATTGGCGGCGCATTCGATCTGGCCCTGATGGCCGCGTGCCTGATGAAGTTCGGGGATGAAGGCATCGCCAAATCCCATCAATGCCTCGATCGACATGGCGGCGGCAACCTCGGCGCTGGCCACCAGATTTTCCGCATCCGCCAGCGCCAGCGCCGTCTGCGCCGTGGAAAATGAAGTGCCGTTCAATAGCGCCAGCCCCTCTTTCGGCCCCAAGACGATACGCTCGATCCCGGCGGCTTTCATCGCTGCCATGCCGGTCATCAGCTTGCCGTTGAACCACGCCTTGCCGCTGTCGATCTCGATATCGTCCGCCTCATCGCGCGACATCACCAGCGCCATATGCGCCAAGGGGATCAGATCACCGCTGGCCCCGAGCGAGCCGTATTCCGGCACCCAAGGTGTCACGCCCTTTTCCAGCATGGCAAGGATGGTATCCACCACCACTGCCCTGACGGCGGAATAGCCGCGTGTCAGGCTGGCAGCGCGGATCACCATGGCGGCGCGCACCACCTCGGCGTCAAGCTCGCGCCCTACCCCGGCGGCGTTCGAGATCACCAGTCGGCGCGACAAATCCCGCGCCTGTGCTGACGAGGTAAACGCCTGCCGCCCGGAAAGCGAGCCAAAGCCGGTGTTGATGGAATAGACCGCCTCGGTCTTTTCGCCGCTGTCCATACGGGCGGAAAATCCGGCCACCCAATCTTCGGAAACGCGCATGCTGTCGCGCGTGGTTTGACCCAGTTCCAGATTTGCAGCGTTGCGGGTGACGTCAATCAGGTCATCAAGCGACAAGGGCGTGGCGCCAAGCGGAATGTTTCGTGTCATGTTCGGTCCTTTTTGGTTGTGCGGGGCCGGTGCGGACAAGCCGCGCCTACAATATCGTTATTGGGGCCGTTTTCCGGCCATGTCAGAAAAGCTGCGCCGGAAGCCAGGTGGCAATGGACGGCATGAAATAGATGATCAGCACCGCCAGAAGTTGCAGCCCGATGAAGGGCAGCGCCCCCAGCCAGATCGCCTGAGTCGTCACCGAAGCAGGTGCAACCGACCTCAGATAGGCCAGCGTATAGCCGACCGGCGGTGTCAGGAACGAGGTTTGCAACACCAGCGCGATCAACACCCCGAACCAGACCGGATCAATGCCCGAGGCCAGAATTGGCGGGCCGACCACCGGGATAGCGATGATGGTGATCTCGACGTAGTCCAGAAACATGCCGAGAAAGAACATCATCACCAGCACCGCCAGCATGGCGCCATGCGCACCGCCGGGGGCGGATTCCAGCAGTTCCTTGATGCGGACATCGCCGCCAAGACCGCGAAACACCAGCGAAAACAGCAAGGCACCGATAACGATGGTAAAAATCATGCTGGTGGTACGCGCGGTGGCATTCATCGCCGGGGCCAGCACCCGACCCTTTACCAGATCCCGCCAGATGACGAAAAGCCCGACCAGCGCAAGTGCAGCGACGATGCCCGCAAGTGCCAGAATGATGCGATCGGAACCGGGCGCTTCGGGGCGGCCCAGCCTCAGGTCGAAATTCGCCGCCATCACCATCAGGATTGCCAGTCCGACCACCGTAAGCCAGATCGCCCAGACATGGCGGCCGCTGCGCATCCCGGCCAGCAGGGTGGCACCGACGGCACCAACCGCCGCCGCCTCGGTCGCGGTGGCAACGCCGCCAAGGATCGAACCCAGTACTGCCACGATCAGGGCCAATGGCGGGAACAGAACCTTGATGACATCCCAGGCCTGCAACTCGGTCGCTCCATCTTCGCCTGCGGCTGATGCTTCGGGCGGTAGTGCGGGGGCAAGATCGGGTCGCAAATACGCAGTGATCAGTTGATAAAGGATATAGATACCCACCAGCATCACGCCCGGCAGCAGTGATCCGGCAAACAACTCGCCGACGCTGATCGTCTTGGCGGCGAAATTGCCCTGGGAATGCTGCGCCTGCTGATAGGCCGACGACAGCACCTCGCCCATGATGATAAGAACGGTTGACGGCGGAATGATCTGCCCAAGCGTACCCGCCGAACAGATGATGCCGCTGGAATAAGCCGGCCCATAGCCATAGCGCAACATCACCGGCAGCGCCATCAGCCCCATGGTGACGGTGGTGGCACCGACGATACCGGTCGAGGCCGCCAGCAGCGCACCGACGATGGTTACTGAAACCCCCAGCCCGCCGCGAAGTCCGCCGAACAAGGCACCCATGGTGCGCAAGAGGTCCTCGGCGATCTTGGCGCGTTCAAGGATCATGCCCATGAACACAAACAGCGGGATCGCCACCAGGGTTTCGGAGTTCATCGTACTGAAAACCCGCGTCGGCAAGGCGCCGATCAGGTTGAAGTTGAGAACCCCGGCCCACCAGCCGATTACTGCGAAAAACGCGGCGGTTCCTGCCAGCACAAAGGCGATTGGCGCACCACTGAGTACCGCAAGGCAAAGTGCTGCGAACATCAGCAGATCAAGGGGAAGCTGGCTCATGCCGTTATCCCCGCTCGCTGGCTTTGTCATCAAGGCCGAACACGTCGACCTCTTCACCCGCAATCACCGCAATGGCGCGAAGCGCGATCGCCAGCCCCTGCACGAACAACAAAAAGACAAAACCAAGCAGCACGGTTTTCAACAGATAGGTGAACGGCAGGCCGCCGAAAAACAGCGCCCCTTCGTGTATCGCCCAGGCAGCGCGAACATAGGGCCAGGAGAACCAGCCAAGAATCACGCAAAGCGGTACGACCCCGAACAGGAACGACGCCAGATCGACCACCGCCCTGGCGCGCGCCGACATCCTTGCATAGAACATATCGACCCGCACATGGTCATCCTTCAGCCAGGCATAACCGACCATCAGCATGAACAAGGTCGCATGCGCGTAGATCACGCCATCTTGCAACTTGATCGAAGTGGACGAAAACAGATAGCGCATGGCCACTGTTCCGAATTTCAACAGAACGACGGCCGCCACCAGCCAGTAAAGCCATGCCCCGACAAAGCGCGAAGGCGCATCGAGCAGGCGGCTGACGGCGACCAGTCTTTTCATCCATCCCTCCGGGATCAGGCTTCGGGGAAGTCCTGGGTGCGGGCGTTCATTTGCGCTGCATAGCTGTAGCGAGCGTATTCTGCGGTGATGTTACGGAATTTAGCATAGCTTGCCATGGTTTCAGCAACAAGCGGATCGCTGTCGGCCAAAAGATCGGAAACCAGTTCCTGCGTTGCCTTGCCCAGCCCTGCGAGGATCTCGTCGGGTACCTTGTGAAGCTGAACGCCGTGATCCTTGACCAATGTCCGAACCGCCTTGGCGTGGTTCAGGTCGTAATCCGTGGTGGTTTCCTCGGATGCCGACATGGCCACGGTCTTGACGATCAGTTTAAGGTCATTCGGCAGCGCGTCATAGGCGGCGGCGTTCATCACGATTTCCTCGGCCGACGAAGGCTCGCCGGGGCCGGGATAGTAGTAATGCTTGGCAACCTGATGGAAACCGAAGGCAAAATCGTTCCACGGGCCGATGAATTCGCCCGCGTCGATGGTGCCAGCCTGAAGCGCCTGGAATACTTCACCGCCCGGCAGCGTGACGACCGCCACGCCGACCCGGCGCAGCATCTCGCCGGAAAAACCGGTGGTACGGATACGCAAACCGCGCAGATCTTCAAGCGTGTGGATTTCATTGCGGAACCAGCCAAACCACTGCGGCCCGGAATTGCCCGCGATGAAACCCTTGAGGCCGAAGCCGCCATAGATTTTGTCATAAAGCGCCTGTCCGCCGCCGTGATACATCCAGCCCATCTGTTCCGGCGCGGTCAGACCGAACGGAAACGAGCCGAACAGGCCGATCGCCTTGCTTTTCGAGGTCCAGTAGGCGGGAACCGAGTGGTACATCTGCGCCACGCCCTGCGATACCGCATCAAACACCCCAAAGGCAGGTACGATTTCGTTGGCGCCATGAACATTGATGGTCAGGCGGCCATCTGAAAGTTCGGTAATGCGGGCAGCAATGCGGCGCGCACTGTCGTCAACACCCGGCGCACCGGTTGGCCATGAGGTCACCATGTCCCATTCAATGCGTGATTGCGCCAGGGCCGGTGCGGCCAGGGCAACGCCGGCGGCTCCGATTGCACTTCCGGTTAGAAATTTTCTTCTTTGCATGTCTTTGCTCCCAAGTTGCGTGAATTGGTATATGCAACTTTAGCATCTGTTGGATTGCAGGATGCTGTCAAGAGATATTTTCAGTTTTTGATTTGCTGCCAGAAAACGCTTTGGAATATCGGTCGGCGGGGTTCAGCGATGTACCTTCATCCGCCCGGCAAGGCTGAACCGCATTCCCGGATGATATAGTCGCGCCGAGGTGGCGATCATGCCGCGCGACCAGGTGCGACGGCGCAGCAACAGCACCGGATCGCCCACCTCCAGCTCCAGCAGCGATGCGTTGGAGGCATCCGCCAGCACCGCCTGAATGACATGTTCCACCTCTTCCAGCGGGCCATTTTCCATCAGATGTTCGTTCGGCGTGGTAGTCGTATAGTCCTGTTTCATGAACTCCGGCGCAAATTGCGGGTTGACGATTCGATCCTCGATCTGGATCGGGCGATCGTTTTCACGATGCACCAACACCGCATGAAATACCGTGGTTCCCGGCGGAACATTCAATTCTGTCGCAGATGCAAGATCAGAAATCTGCGATTCCAGCGACAACACGTTGGTGGTATGAAGGTTGCCGCGCCCGATGATCTCGGCGTGAATGTTGCGCAATTCCAGAAAGGTTGACTGATGGCGGCGCGGTGCCACGAAGGTACCTGCCCCCTGCTTGCGCAGCAACACCCCCTCAGCCGACAGATCGCGCAGTGCGATGTGGATGGTCATGCGTGACGCGCCCAACAGATCGACCAGCTTGGCCTCGGACGGGATGCGGCTGCCTTCGGGCCATTCGCCGCTGTCGATCCGCGACAGAACATATTGGCGGATACGCTGACCCAGCGACAGGGCATGATTGCCACCTTCGGCAAGCGGGTTGCGATCGGAATTGCTGTGTCGGTTCATTTCGGGTTTGCCTATCGGGCTGATAAATCAGCATATACACATTGTATAAGTTCAGGACAACCTGCTTGGGCCAATGTCGATCCGGCCTAGACTGATAGGGTTTCTGTAACAACCGCCTACAAGATTGTCGCTTGACAGAATCGGAATTCTGAGTTGTATTAAGTTGTATATACCATTTCGCCGGTAACAAGCGGCCATAGCGATCAACCCCCAGGAGGAAAAAATGGGCAAACCGGAAATTCTGTACGAAGTGCGCGCCATGGGCGGCAACAACCTGCGCTGCAAGGGCTGGAAGCAGGAAACCATCCTGCGCATGCTGGAAAACAACATGGAAAACGCCGAGCATCCCGAGGAATTGGTGATCTATGGCGGCATCGGCAAATGTGCGCGCAACTGGGAAAGCTATCACGCCATCGTCAAATCCCTGACCGAGCTGGAAAACAACGAAACCCTGGTGGTGCAATCCGGCATGCCGGTGGCAATCTTCCGCACTTCGACCCTGGCGCCGCGCGTGGTGATGGCCACCACCAACATCATGAAGGCGACCTGGCCGATCTTTTACGATCTTCAGGACAAGAACCTGACCATCTATGCACAATACACCGCTGCACCCTGGGAATATATCGGCACGCAGGGCGTCATTCAGGGCACCTTTCAGACGCTGGTGGCCATCGGCGATCAGGCATTTGGCGGCAGCCTCAAGGGTCGCATAATGCTGACCGCCGGCATGGGCGGCATGGGCGGCAACCAGCCGCGCGCCATGACCATGCTGGGCGGCGTCTGCATCTGTGCCGATGTTGACGAAACCATTGCCCGAAACCGCCTCAAGGTCGGTTATTGCGATGTCATCGTCGAGGATTTCGACGAGGCGGTGAAGCTAGCCAAAGAGGCCGCCGCCGAAAAACGCCCCCTGGGCATCGCGCTGATCGGCAATGCGGTCGATGTTCTGAAACGAGCACAGGACAGCGGCTTCATGCCCGACATCATCACCGACATGACACCGGCGCACGACCCGTTGTCCTATATCCCCAACGGTCTTTCGGTGGATCAGGCACGCGAAATGCGCAAATCCGACCGCGACGGCTATTTCAAGCTGGCCGGTGCCTCGATGATCGAACAGCTCAAGATCATGAATGCGTTTTCCGACAAGGGCGTTCAGGTGTTCGAATACGGCAACTCCTTGCGCAAGGAAGCCCGCGACGCCGGCATGCCGGTGGACGAGGCGATGAAGATCCCCGGTTTCGTTGCCGCCTATATCCGCCCGCTGTTCTGCGAAGGCCGTGGCCCGTTCCGCTGGACCTGCATGTCGCGCGACGCCGAAGATCTGGCCAAGCTTGACGATCTGGTCGAGGAAATGTTCGCCGACGACGATCTGGTCAGGGGCTGGATCCAGCTTGCCCGCAAGCATATCCCGATCGAGGGGCTGCCGGCGCGAATCTGCTATCTCGGCTTTGGTCAGAGGAAAGCCTTCGGCATGCGCGTCAACGAAATGGTGCGTTCGGGCGAATTGAAAGGCCCGGTGGCATTTTCGCGCGACAACCTTGATTCAGGTTCCATCGTCAACCCGACGTTTGAATCCGAGCGCATGAAGGATGGTTCCGACCTGATTTCCGACTGGCCCTATCTTAACGCGCTGTTGAACGTGGCAGCAGGTGCCGATCTGGTGGCGATTCAGGAGAACTATTCCATGGGTGAGGCTGTTCATACCGGTGTCACCATGATCGCCGATGGCTCAGCCGAGGCCGACGTCCGGCTGGAGGCATGCCTGACCACCGACAGCGGCATCGGCGTGGTGCGCCACGCACAGGCGGGTTATGATATCGCCCGGAAAACTGCTGCGGAACGGTTTGAAAAGGATGGTGTTCAGGTTCCCCTCTGGTGGACCCCAACCGCGACCTTCGGCCCGGACGACAGCGCCGCACCGCGCAAGAAGACCAAGTAACGAAAGGCACCGACATGGCAAAGATAACGGCACTTATCGAAAACACCGGTCAGGTTCTGACCTGTGCCCGTGATGCCGCCGACCTTGTCGGTGCCCAGAAAAACGTGGTGGTGGCGATTAGTGGAGACACAATCGCCGCCATCGGCACTCCTGCAGAAATCGCCGCAGCCCATGATCTGAGCGGCGCGAAACGCGTTAACGCCATGGGCGGCATGGTGATGCCCGGCTTCGTCGATTGCCACACGCATCTGGTATTTCACAAATCCCGCGTTGAAGAATACGCGCAAAAGGTCATCGGGCGCACGTCGGCCGAGATCAAGGCGATGGGTATCCCTACCGGCATCACCGCCACCGCCAGAATGATGCGCGAGGCAACCAAAGAACAGCTTGCCGACAGTGCTGCCGAGAGGTTGCAGCATATGCTGGCCTTTGGCACCACTACGGTTGAAAGCAAAAGCGGCTATGGCCTCAATACCGCGACCGAGATCAAGATGCTGGAGGTCAACCAGATACTGGCGAAACGCCAGCCGATCGAGGTGGTCTCGACCTTTCTTGGCGCGCATGAGTTTCCCGACGACAAGCCGCGCGATGAATATATCGCCGAAATCCTGAATGAAATGATCCCCGAGGTTGGCCGCCGCAAGCTGGCCGAATTCAACGATGTCTATTGCGATGACGGCTATTACACGGTCGCGGAATCAAGGACGATCCTTGAAAAGGGGCTGGAACACGGCCTCAAGATCAAGATTCACACGGATGCCTATTCGCATATCGGCGGATCAACCCTGGCAGCAGAACTCAGGGCGGTTTCAGCCGATCACATGAATTACACCGATCCCGCCGAATATGCGTTGCTGCGCGATGCCGGCGTGGTCTGCGTGGTGATGCCGGCGCTTGATTTTTCCGTCGGGCATGACCGGCCATTTGACGCGCGCGCCATGCTGGATGCCGGGGTGACGCTGGCGCTGGCGACCGACATGTGTCCGGGTTGCTGGCTTGAATCCATGCCGTTCGTGGTGCAACTCGCCTGTCGCCTTTACAAATTCTCACCGGCTGAGGCGATTCGCGCCGGCACGCTCCACGCCGCGATGGCGCTGGATCGGGGCGACCGGCTTGGTTCGCTTGAGGTTGGCAAACAGGCCGATATCGCGATTTTCCCTTACGAGCGGTTTGAAGATATGGCCTATCGTCTGGGCCGGGGCCGCGCCCGCAAGGTGCTGAAATCCGGCGAGGTGGTGTTTGATGCGGGGACCGCATGACGCCGTTTGAGGTCATCAGGGGCGACAGCCCGGTCATCCTTGGTCAGCCCCACGGCGGAACCTTTGTGCCTGATGAAATCATGGCGCGGCTCAATCAACGGGGTCGCGGGCTGGACGATACCGACTGGCATATTGATCTGCTTTATGAAGGTCTGCTGGCGGGTGCCACCGTGGTTCGCGCCAAATTCCACCGCTATGTGATCGACGCCAACCGCGACCCCGGTGGCCAGTCGCTGTATCCAGGGCAAAACACCACCGGCCTGTGCCCCGATACCGATTTTGACGGGCAACCGATCTGGGCCGAAGGCCAAGCGCCATCAGCAGACGAGGTCGAGGCGCGGCGGCTGGCCTTTCACGCCCCCTATCATGCCGCACTTGCGACTGAAATCGAGCGGGTGAAGGCGCGCCACGGCATCGCCATCCTTTACGACTGCCACTCGATCCGATCCGAAATCCCGTTCCTGTTTCCCGGCCTTCTGCCGGTATTTTCCATTGGCACGGCAGATGGCACCACCACAGCGCCTGCACTTGAGGCAGCAGTGGTGAATGCCTGCACCGATGCCAAGGGCTTTGACCTTGTGGTCAATGGCCGCTTCAAGGGTGGCTGGACCACGCGCCATTATGGCCGCCCGGCGGATGGTATCCACGCAATCCAGATGGAACTGGCGCAACGCGCCTATCTGGCCGCCGAGGCCGCACCCTGGGCTTACGACGCGACCCGCGCCGAACCCCTGCGTGCCGTTTTGCGCACCGCCCTTGTCGAACTTGAACGCTTTGCCCTGTCGGGCGAAATCAACGCCTGAAGGAAACCTGCCCATGTCGATGCTTTATGAGATTGAACACCTGCATCAACCAAACGGCTGGCTTTCACCCGGCTATCTGGAAATCGGCAAGGATGGCCGCATCCTGTCGGTCTCCGGCGTCAAGCCCGAGGGTGGGACGGCAACCCGGCTGAACGGGTTCGGGGTGCCGGGTCTTTCCAACCTTCATTCCCACGCCTTTCAGCGCGCCCTTGCCGGACGGACCGAGTTTGTCACCGGCGAGATGGCCGAGGATAACCTCTGGACCTGGCGGCGGGCGATGTATCAGATGGTCGATCGCCTGACCCCGGAAACCTATCAGGCGATTGCCGCGCTGGTTTATCTTGAAATGCTGCAATTCGGCATGACGGCGGTTTGCGAATTTCACTATGTCCACCATCAGGCGGGCGGCAAACCCCATTCCAACAGGGCGGAAATGTCCGACCGGCTGATCGCGGCGGCGGCGAAAACCGGGCTGGGCATGACCATGCTGCCGGTTTTCTATGCCCATGGCGGCATCGGCAAACCGGTCGAACCGACGCAGCAGCGTTTCGTGCATTCGGTTGATGACTACCTTGGGCTGATCGACACGCTGCGGGGGCGCAAAAAGGATCATGCGAACCTTGATGTCGGCCTTGCGCTGCATTCCCTTCGCGCCGTCACCCCGGATGAGGCCAAGGCGGTGCTGGCAGGGATGCAGGCGATGGATGCCAAGGCGCGGCTCCATATCCACGTTTCGGAAACCACCCATGAGGTGGCCGAGGTCAAGGCTGGACTGGGCGCGCGTCCGGTTCAGTGGTTGCTGGATAATGTCGATCTGAACAGCCAGTGGTGCCTTGTGCATGCCACCCATCTTGACGCCAGCGAAATTGCGGGTGCCGCCGCCAGCGGGGCGGTTGCCGGCATCTGCCCGCTGACCGAGGCAACCATGGGCGACGGTTTCTTTCCGCTGGTGGAATATCACGGTGCCAATGGTGCCTGGGGTATCGGCACCGACAGCCATTATTCCACCTCGACCGCCGAAGAACTGCGCATGCTTGAATGCGGCAAACGCTTGGAACTGCGCCGTCGCAACGTCATCGCGCGACCCGATCAGGGGCAACCGGTGCATAGCGGGCGGGTGCTGTTTGACACGGCGCTGGCGGGGGGCGAACAAGCATCCGGTCAGGGCGGCGGCGCGCTGGTTGCCGGTCGCCGGGCCGATCTGGTGATGCTGGATGCCGATAGCAACCCCTTGCTGGGGCATGGGCCGGAAACGGTTCTGGATGGCTGGTTGCTGGGTGGCACACAAAACCCGGTGCGCGATGTCATGGTGGCGGGCAAATGGGTGATCCGCGACCGGCATCATCCTGAAGAGGCCGCAATCAAGACCAACTATCGCAAGGCAATGGCGGAACTGACCGCCTGAAAACCTGCAATCGTTGCGAAACGGTTTGCCGGGCAACCCGCATCAATCGGGCCTGACGGATTTCAGATCTTCGGCCCTGTCGCCACCGGGCGCAACAAGCCTTCTTGCGCCACACTGGCCAACAGCCGCCCCGAGGGCGCATAGATGGCGCCACGGTTGAACCCGCGCCCATTGCCGGTAAACGGCGCATCCATCGAATAAAGGTGCCACTGGCTGAAATCTATCGGGCCATGAAACCACATGGCATGATCCAGACTGGCCGACATCACCCCGCCCTTGAACCAGCTAAGCGCATGTGGCCGGGTGGAAGAACCCAGAAGGTTCATGTCCGAGGCATAGGCCAAAAGGCATTGCTGCCTGGCCGGACTGGCCCCCTCGGCCCCGAGCATGCGGAACCACAGGTGATTGACATCACTGGCCGGCTCCGGGTCGATCAAATCAAGCGGCGCCACTTCGCGCACTTCGATCGGGCGCTTGCGAATGAAATCTTTTTGAAACCGCGCACTCATCTTTTCCGCGACCCTGCTACGACGATCCAGTTGCGATTCCAGCCCTTCGGGGCCTTCGACATCGGGCATCGGATGCTGATGGTCCCAGCCGGACTCTTTGATATGGAACGAGGCAGACAGGTTCAGGATCTGGCGCCCATGCTGAATTGCCACCACCCGGCGGGTAGTAAAACTGCTGCCATCGCGCGCCCGGTCCACCGAATAGACCACCGGAATCGCCGGATCTCCCGGTCGGATGAAATAGGCGTGGAGCGAATGACAAAGCCGACCCTCAACCGTGCCATAAGCCGCCGACAGCGCCTGCGCAATGACATGACCGCCAAAAATCCGCGTGCTGGTCTCGCTGCCGGATCCCGCGCCGCGAAACAGGTCATCCTCCAGCCGCTCAAGATCAAGTAGCGCCAGAAGTTCGCCAAGACCGTCGCTCATCAAATGGTTCCTTTGATATGTCTTTGGCGCAAAGATAGGCGGCTGACCTGACAATGACCATGACGGATTGGTGCGATCACGACAGCAATGCGCCATGCACCAGCGCCTTCAGTTCAGCGCGCGCGGGGTACGAGCTGGACGGCGAAAGCTGGGTCAAAAACACCACGCTGAGGTCATGCACCGGATCAATCCAGAAATAGGTCGAGGCCATGCCGCCCCAGGAATAATCGCCAACCGAACCCGGCATCCGTGTTCTGGCCGGATCCAGCACCACCGAGCCGCCGATGCCGAACCCCATCCCCTCCATCGGTTGTTCGGCAAAACTTTCAGGCCCCATCGAGGCGATATCGCCGCCAAGGTGATTTCGCCGCATGAATTCAATGGTTTTCGGCGACAAAATGCGTGCCCCGTCAAGGCTGCCGCCCCGGCGCAGCATTTCCACGAACCGCATGTAATCGTCGATGGTACTGATCAGGCCGCCGCCGCCGGAAAACATCGTGGCTGTCAGAAAGATCGAACTTTCCGGCGGATCGCACGGCCTGAGGGTCTCGGCCCCCTTCCGGGCGTCATTCAGCGCCATCGCGTCGCCTTCAAGCGGGGTGTAAAGGGCGGCGAACCGGTCCCTTGCCTTGGCGGGAACCGAAAACCCGGTTTCCGGCATCCTGAGCGGCGCAAAGATGTGCTGTTCCAGAAAATGCGCCAGCGATTCGCCGCTAACAACCTCGATCACCCGGCCAAGTATGTCGATCCCGGTGGAATATTCCCACCGCTGCCCCGGCTGAAACGCCAGGGGCAGCGCCGCAACCCGGTCAACCATGGCCGCCAGCGATCCGGCACCGGGATCAAAGGTGAAATTCTGCCGCTGCATTTCCTCAGGCAGAAGGCCGGGATTGAACGGATAGCTAAGGCCGCTGGTGTGGATCAGAAGCTGGTGCAAGGTTGGCGTCGGGCAAGGCTCGGTCTGGTCAATGTCGCTGGCGCCGGGCACCAGCGCGCGCATGTTCTCGAACGCCGGAATGAACCGGCTGACCGGCGCATCCAGATGAAACAGCCCCCGTTCCGCCAGCATCATGATCGCAACCGATGTGACCGGTTTGCTCATGGAATAGATCCTGACCAACGTATCGCGATGAAACGCGCGGCCGGTTTCCAGATCTGCCTTGCCTGCGGTGGCGTGGTAAACCTCGTCACCCCCTCGCCCGATCAGGATCGAGCTTCCAGCGAATTTTCGTTCCCTTACATAGCGTTCCATCCAAATCTTGATCTGATCAAGCCTTGCGGCATCAAATCCGCGGGCCTGTGGTTTAACAATTTTCATTAACTAATCCTTTGGGCTTCTGGTAAATTCCGCCCCGCCCATTGTGAAAGAGTGCGCCAATCCCCGTCAAGCGGTTGCCGAAAAAAGATATGCCCCGGAACGGTTGTATTTCCCATTACCCGGATCGAAAATGCCCGCATGAACCGAATCCACCAACTTCTGGACAACAAGCCGGACCATGCGCTGATCGCGGTCGATTTCGACCGGACCCGGGTTAGCTATGGCGAGATGCGCAAACTGGCGGCGGAACTGGCCGGAATACTGGCGAAACATGGTGTGCGGGCCGGTGACCGGCTGATGCTGCTGGCTGAGAATTCCGCCTTTTATGCAGCGGCGTTGTTTGCCGCATCAAGGCTTGATGCCTGGATCGTTCTGGTCAACGCCCGCCAGTCAGCAGCCGAGATAGCAGCGATTGCGGTCCATAGCGGCGCGCGCACCATACTGTTCACCATGAATACCTCGGAAAACGCCCGCGCCCATGCCGCCCGGCTGAATGCGGTTCGGATCGGCGATCTGCCCGTGGGACCGGTAGTTGTCACGCCGCTGGCGGAAACGCTGGTGGAACCGGTGCAGGAATCACGCGATCAGGTGGCAGTGCTGCTATATACCACCGGCACCACCTCGGCCCCCAAAGGGGTGATGCTGAGCCATGGCAACCTGATCTTCAATGCTGAAAATTCGGCCAACTTCAATGGATTGTGCGCCAATGATCATGTGCTGGCGGTTCTGCCGGGAACCCATGTCTATTGCCTGGCCTCGGTGTTTCTGCCAGCGGTGGCGGCGGGCGGTTCGGTGCGGTTCGTGCCGCGATTTGATGCGGGCGCGGTGCTGGGGATGCTGCGCCACGGCATTACCCGGTTTGCCGGTGTACCGCAGATGTTCGCCGCAATCATCGCCCTTTTGCAAGCCACCGGCGAAACGCTTGACGCACCCGGCCTCAGGAACCTTGCCACCGGCGGCGCACCGCTTGACCCCGACCTCAAAAGCCGGACCGAGGCGGTATTCGGCCTGCCACTGAACAACGGCTACGGGCTGACCGAGACTTCACCGACGGTTGCCGCAACCCATAACCGCGCGCCACGAAGCGACCTTTCGGTCGGTCATGCCATGCCCGGTGTCGAAGTCGGGATCGACCACGCGGACCGCGACGGCATCGGCGAAATCCGGGTTCGCGGCCCCAATATCATGCAAGGATACTACCGTGATCCGGTACTGACAGCGCAGGCAATCAGCCCGGACGGCTGGTTTCGCACCGGTGATCTTGGCCGGATCGACCCGGACGGGGCGATCCATGTGGTCGGGCGACTGAAGGAACTGATCATCCGCTCGGGTTTCAACGTCTATCCGCCCGAGGTCGAGGCGATGCTGACTCGCCATCAAGCGGTACATCAGGCGGCGGTGGTCGGTCGAAGCCATGGCGGTGACGAGGAAATCCTGGCATTCCTTTTGACCGATGGAACCGTTTCCGAGGCTGAATTGCAGACCTGGCTCAGGCAACGGCTGGTCGCCTACAAGTTGCCGCAGCACCTGTTTCTGGTTGACAGCTTTCCCACCGCCGCCACCGGCAAGATCCTGAAACACCGGCTGGTGGCGCATTTCGACGAACTGATCAGGGCGCGCGACCGATCGGCGCCAAATTTCACTCGCCCTGTCGGGCATTCCGAACAATCCTAGTATTGCCAGCGGTCATTCCGCCCAACGAAACTGCCCGCCTATACCTCGGAATAAATCGCCTCAAGTTCGGCAATCGCCTCGGCCGGTACCATTTCCCGGCTTTCACCCGTGCGACGGCTGGTCAGTTCCACCACACCGTTTTTCAATCCACGCGGCCCGACGGTGATGCGCCACGGCAATCCGATCAGATCCATGGTGGCGAACTTGCCGCCAGCGCGTTCCTCGCGGTCGTCATATAGCGGCTCCAACCCCTTGGCGGTCAGTTCCTTGTAAAGCGCTTCACAGGCGCTGTCGGCCTCACTGTCACCTTGTTTCAGGTTGACGATACCAACCTTGAAGGGCGTCACCGCTTCGGGCCAGATGATGCCGTTGTCGTCGTGACTGGCCTCGATGATGGCGCCGACCAGACGCGACACGCCGATGCCGTGGCTGCCCATATGAACCGGCACCAGATCGCCATCGGCATTGGTCACGCGGGCGTTCATCGGCTCGGAATACTTGGTGCCGAAATAGAATATCTGCCCAACCTCGATGCCGCGCGAGGTCATGCGGTATTCCTCAGGTATTGCATCAAACAGCGCCGCATCGTGGGTTTCGTCGGTGCGGGCGTAGGGCGTCGTCCACTCCTGCTTGATGGCGGCGCACTGATCCCAGTCGTCGTAATCAACCGCGCGTTCACCAAGCGAAAGATCAAGGATGCGCTTGTCGTAGAACACCTCGGATTCGCCGGTATCGGCCAGGACCAGGAATTCATGCGTGTCGTCGCCGCCGATCGGCCCGCTGTCGGCGCGCATCGGGATCGCCTTCAGGCCCATGCGTTCATAGGTTCTGAGATAGCTGACCATGTGGCGGTTATAGGCATGCATCGCCGCCGCCTTGTCGATGTCGAAATTATAGCCGTCCTTCATGAAGAATTCGCGCCCGCGCATCACCCCGAAACGCGGGCGGCGTTCATCGCGGAATTTCCATTGGATATGGTAAAGCGTCAGCGGCAACTGTTTATAGGACTGTACCGAATTGCGGAAAATATCGGTGATCAGTTCCTCGTTGGTGGGGCCATACAGCATGTCATGACCATGCCGGTCGGTGATCCTGAGCATTTCCTCGCCGTAATCGTCATAGCGCCCGCTTTCGCGCCACAGATCCGCCGATTGCAGGGTTGGCATCAGCATCGGGTCGTGACCGGCGCGTATCTGTTCCTGATGCACGATATCCTCAAGCCGCCGCAGCACCTTGAAACCAAGCGGCAGCCAGGAATAGATGCCCGCAGCAGCCTGCCGGATCATGCCGGCGCGCAGCATCAATCGGTGGCTGACAATATGCGCGTCAGACGGGGTTTCTTTCAGGACGGGCAGGAAATATCGGCTTAATCGCATAAAGAAATGGCTCCGGCTTCTGGGGTTCGATCCGCCAATCATCTAGGGCATCGACAGGCGCGGGGCAAGCATGCTCAGAGTATGGTGATCCTTGTGGTGCAATCCATTGCGCTGGCCAGATTATCAAACCTCGTCTTTACCACCTCACCCAGAAGATCGGCGGCACCCGGTTCCACCAGCAGCTCCAGCACCTTGTCGACGCGATGATATTGCAGCTTGCACTTCATCTTGACCGAAGCCCCTGACAGCATGGCGCCGAACCGCATCGCCCGGCCAAGGATTTCCGCCGCCCGGCGTTCCTCATCCGACAGCATGGCGGTCACGTCCTCCAGCACCGTTCCGCGGCCGGAATTCTTGTAGCGATGCAACAGCGCAGTCCCCAGGAATATCCGCCCAACATGGTCCAGCCCACCCAGATTGGCGCGCGTCGCATTGTCAAAACAGACCTCGGCGCGATAATCGGGATGCGCCCGCCAGGTCACGTCATGCAACAGGCACCCGGCCTTGATCAGCCGCTGGCGTTCACGGCTTTCGCCTTTGAACAGCGGTTTCAGAAACTGGTAAAGCACCTTGCCAAACCCCGGATTGCGGGCCGAGGCGCGTTCCATGTAGATGCAGGCCTCGATCAGGGGGTCGCGTTTGCGCAGGCTTTTCGGCATCTGCTCATATAACAACCCCTCGCGGATACCATAACTGGAAACCGCGATCTGGCGCGGCGCGAATTGCGTGATCAGTTCTTTCAGAACCCTGGCGGCAATCGGCACCAGCCGCATCCGCTCGGGCGAACTGCCGGTGATCGCGCGCAACTCATCCACCTGATGCCCACCGATCCACGCCACCGTTTCCAGCGCCTGTTCCGGTGTCATGGCGTATTCATGCAACACCTTCAGCGGATATTTGCGCCGCTCCATATCCAGCCGGGCAATCGCCCGCCATGAACCACCGACCAGAAACAGCGTGGCATATTCCTGCCCCAAGGCAAGACGCAGATCGTCGATCTGGCTTCTGATCTCGGCCTGAATGCGATCCTGGTCGGCGATGGTCGCCAGCTTCAGCGGACCCAACGTGGATGAGCGGCAAAGCCCGACCTCGCCATCTGCGATCTCGGCCAGTTCCATCGACGATCCGCCGATATCGCACATCAACCCCTTTGCCGTCGGCCAGCCCAGCAACACGCCCTGTGCCGACAGACGCGCCTCTTCCTCGCCGCTGGCAACATTCAGCCGAAGGCCGGTCGCCGCCAGCACTTCGGCGCAGAATTCCCCGCCATCCTCGGCCTCACGCACCGCTGCGGTGGCGACGGTATAGATCGGCTCGGCCTGCATGCCCCGCGCCAACATCGCAAACCGTTTCAGCGCCACCAGCGCCCGCGCCCGACCCTCGGGATGCAGCCGCCCGGTTTCAGACAATTCGGCCCCCAGCCCGCACATGATCTTTTCGTTGAAAAAATAGGCAGGCGAGCGCGCCGCGCCGTCAAACACCACCATCCGGACCGAGTTCGACCCGACATCGACCACCGCCAGCCGTTCCAGCCCGCGTTTGTCGCGTTTGATCAACCAAGAACCATCCGATCTGGCCCCGGTGCTCTCATTCATTGTCGTCATCAAACCGATCGGTCCGTGGTCCGTGTTGGGCGCGACCCTAAAACCTTGTCCATGCCAGCACAACCACCTCTGCGACCCTGCCCTATCGTTGCATGTGGGCATTCACCTGCCGGGCTGCAATCAAGTGGGAATCTTGCATAAAGGCGACACTGTCGCAACCAATCGAAAAACCGATGGTATTTACCCTGAAACCGGCTGCTTTTAGAAAATGTTTCGGACTGAAAGACAATAACCAGATGGCAAAACCCATCAAGGGAATCAAATCTATCGACGCTGCCAAAATCAGCCCCACCGGATGATTCCCATCGCCCAAATCCAACCATGGCTGGTAAGTCGGCCCTTGCCGCGCCGTTGCGGACATGCCCAAATCCTGGCAATCATTCCGCCGATATCGCCCTTTCATTCAAGGCATCGGCGGTCATTTCAACCCGATATGCGGTTTGGTGGAGCCGATCGGGATCGAACCGACGACCTCGTCATTGCGAACGACGCGCTCTCCCAACTGAGCTACGGCCCCTCAAAACCTGGCGGGACTTAAACGGATTCGCAGGCGGGTTTCAAACGGAAACTCCGGTCTTGGCGCGTAAAAAATTCTCGATCTGAATCGCGGGCATGGCGCCGGCCTGCCGGGCCACCTCTTTGCCGTTCCTGAACAGGATCAACAGCGGAATGCCGCGAATGCCGTATTTCTGCGAGGCTTGCGGGAATTCCTCGGTATTGATCTTGGCGAACCGCACATCCGGCGACATGGCAACGGCGGCCTTGGCGAATTCCGGTGCCATCATCCGGCACGGCCCGCACCACGGCGCCCAGAAATCCACCACCAGCGGCGCGCCGTCATTTGTCGTGGCTTTTTCCAGCATCTTGAAATCCAGTTCGCGCACCTTGCCATCGGCAAGTGCCGCACCGCAAACGCCGCATTTCGGGCCTTTGGCGATCTTGTCGCCGGGCACCCGGTTGATGGCACCGCATTCAAGACAGGTCAATTTGTCGGATTTGGTCATGGCTGTTTTCCCGGTCCATATATTCAATAACGCTAATATATGGAACCCGCCCGCGGTGTTTCAAGCCCCGGCCGCTATTCGGCGGCGTTGTCGTATTCCTCCATCGGCGGGCAGATGCAAATGAGGTTGCGGTCGCCATATGCGTTATCGACGCGGTTGACCGGCGGCCAGTACTTGTCCACCCGAAAGGCGCCCGGCGGAAAACAGGCCTGTTCGCGGCTGTAGGGGCGGTCCCAGTCGCCGATCAGATCCTCGACCGTGTGCGGCGCATTCTTCAAAGGGTTGTTTTCAGGGTCTATTCTGCCTTCTTCGATATCAAGCGCCTCTTGCCTTATTGCCAGCATGGCGTCGCAGAAACGATCAAGCTCGGCCTTGGTTTCGCTTTCGGTCGGTTCGATCATCAGGGTTCCCGCCACCGGAAAGCTCATGGTCGGGGCGTGAAAACCGCAATCTATCAGGCGTTTGGCGATGTCGTCCACGGCAACACCGCCATGTTCCTTCAAGGGGCGGGTATCGAGGATGCATTCATGCGCCACACGCCCGCCCGGCCCCTTGTACAGCACATCAAACGCCCCCTCCAGCCGCTTGGCGATGTAGTTGGCGTTCAAAATCGCCACCCGCGTTGCCTGTGTCAGCCCCTCGCCGCCCATCAGCAGGCAATAGGACCAGGAAATCGCCAGAATGCTGGCCGAACCGAATGGTGCGGCCGAGACCGGCCCGACCGCTGCATTGCCGCGTGGATCGCCCGGCAGAAACGGCACCAGATGCGATTTAACACCGATCGGCCCCATGCCGGGACCACCGCCGCCATGCGGGATGGCGAAGGTCTTGTGCAGGTTCAAATGGCTCACATCCGAGCCGATCTCGCCGGGTTTGGCCAACCCGACCATGGCGTTAAGGTTGGCACCGTCCAGATAGACCTGCCCGCCATGTTGATGGGTGATGTTGCAAACCTCCTTGACGGTTTCCTCGAACACCCCGTGGGTCGATGGATAGGTGATCATGCAAGCCGCAAGATTGGCGCTGTGTTGCGCCGCCTTGGCGCGGAAATCATCCAGATCAATATCGCCGTTTTCCGCGGTCTTGATAACCACCACCGTCATCCCCGCCATCTGCGCCGAAGCCGGGTTGGTGCCATGCGCCGACATCGGAATCAGGCAGATATTGCGGTTCCTGTCGCCGCGTGAACGATGATAGGCGGCAATGGTCAATAGCCCGGCATATTCCCCCTGCGCCCCTGAATTCGGCTGCATCGAGATGGCGTCATAGCCGGTGATCTGACACAGCTTGTCCGATAGATCGTCGATCATTTCCTTGTAGCCAAGCGCCTGATCCTCGGGGACGTAGGGGTGAATCTGGCTTAGTTCCGGCCAGCTTATCGGGATCATCTCAGCCGCCGCATTAAGTTTCATGGTGCAGGAACCAAGCGGGATCATCGCCCGGTCCAGCGCCAGATCCCGATCCGCCAGCCGGCGCATGTAGCGTGTCATCTCGCTTTCCGCCCGGTTCATGTGAAACACCTTGTGCTCAAGATATTTCGAGGTTCGAAACAAGCCTTCGGGCATGCGGTATTCCGGTGTGAAATCGTCATCCTTGCGGTCGATGCCGAAGGCGCGCCAGACCGCCTCGATGGTGGCGGGGCGGGTTCGTTCATCCACCGAAATGCCGATGCGGCTTATGCCGACCCGTCTGAGGTTTACGCCCTCATCAGCGGCGGATTTGATGATGACGTTCTGCATCGCGCCGACATTGACCGTGAAGGTGTCGAAAAACTCGGCTTGCTCAACGGAAATACCGATGCTTTCCAACCCCTTGGCCAGCCTGACCGCCTTGCGATGGATTCGCTGCGCAATCGCCTTCAGCCCCTCGGGCCCGTGCATCACCGCGTAAAACGAGGCCATGACCGCCAACAACGCCTGTGCCGTACAGACGTTCGAGGTGGCCTTTTCGCGGCGGATATGCTGTTCGCGGGTTTGCAGCGCCAGCCGATAGGCGCGGTTGCCATGGCTGTCGATCGACACCCCGACAATGCGCCCCGGCATCGAGCGTTTATAGTCATCCTTGGTCGCCATATAGGCCGCATGCGGGCCGCCGTAACCTTCGGGAACGCCGAATCGCTGGGTACTGCCGACCGCGATATCCGCCCCCATCTTGCCGGGTTCTTTCAGCACCGTCAGCGCCATGATATCGGCCGACATCACCGCAATCGCCCCGGCCTCATGCAAGGCGGCGATTTGCGGCGTGAAATCATGCAGATTGCCATAAGTGCCGGGATACTGGAAAATTGCCCCGAACACCTTTTCCGGTTTCAGATCGCGTTGGGGATCGCCGACGATGATCTCGACGTCAACCGTTGCCGCGCGGGTCTTCATCACCGCGATGTTCTGCGGATGGCAATGCTGATCAACAAAAAACGCGGTTGCCTTGGATTTCGATACCCGTTTGGCCATCGCCATCGCCTCGGCGCAGGCGGTGGCCTCGTCCAGCAGCGAGGCGTTGGCGATTTCCAGCCCGGTCAGATCGCTGACCATGGTTTGAAAGTTCAGCAATGCCTCCAGCCGGCCCTGGCTGATTTCCGGCTGATATGGGGTATAGGCGGTGTACCAGGCGGGGTTTTCAAGGATATTGCGCTGGATCGCCGGTGGTGTGACCGTGCCGTAATAGCCCTGCCCGATCAGGCTTTCCATATGGGCGTTCTTTCGCGCCACTTCGCGCATGTGATACAGCATCTCGCGCTCGGATTTCGCCCGCCCCCACTCAAGCGGCGCTTTTTGCCGGATGCTGGCCGGCACCGTCTGGTCGATCAGTTGATCCAGCGAGGCGACACCAAGAAGCGCCAGCATCTCGGCCATTTCAGCCGGTGAAGGTCCGATATGGCGGCGGTTGGCGAAATCATAGGGCAAATAGTCGGTCGGGATGAAGGGCATTTGCGGCCTCGTTGCTGATTCATATGGAAGTGACGATATTGACAAGATTGCCCGCAGGATCGCGGAAATAGAAACGGCGGATTCCCCAAGGCTCGCTGACCGGCCCATAGACCACCTCAGCCCCCGCGTCGCGTACCGCCGCATGCGCCTCGACCAGATCGTCAACCTCGATCGAGATCACCGGCAAGGCGGTCCCCGATCCACCCTCCGAGGCTGTGTGCAACTCCACCTTTTGCGACCCACCGGTGACGAGAAAGCTGATCCAATCCATGTCAAGCGGCAGGTCAAAACCGAACACTCGCTGATAAAAGTGAGCAAGTGCAAGCGGTTCCGGGGCATGCAGGTTGGCGACGACGCGGCGAACTTGCATGACTCAGTCGATCAACGCCTTGTAGTCATCTTCATCCAAAAGATCATCCATGTCCGAAGGGTTGTCCAGTTTCATCTTGAAAAACCAGCCATCGCCCATCGGATCGGCATTGACCAGTGTCGGGTCGGCAACGATGGCGTCATTCACCTCGACAATCTCACCGTCCAGCGGTGCCAGGATATCCGACGCCGCCTTGACGCTTTCGATCACCACGATTTCATCATCCTTGGAAACTGTGCTTCCGGCCTCGGGCAGTTCGACAAACACCAGGTCGCCCAGTTGCGTGGTGGCGTGTTCGGTGATGCCAACCACCACCAGATCGCCCTCGGGCATCAGCCATTCATGTTCTTCGGTATATTTCATTCGCTCACTCCTCAGGATCAGTGTTTGAAATTCGCTTTGGTGAAAGGTAGTGCGGCAACCGTCACCGGCAAGCGTTTGCCGCGCAGTTCGGCAAAAAGTTTGGTGCCGGTTTCAGCATGGGCACGGTCCACATAACCCATGGAAATCGGGCGTTCGACACTGGGGCCAAATCCGCCCGAGGTGATGCTTCCGATGGCCGCCGGTGATGTTGCATCGGCAAACAGGGGCGTGCCCTGGCGCATCGGCGCGCGACCTTCCGGCAATAGGCCAACCCGCTTGCGCGCCGTACCTTCGTCAATTTCGCCCATGATTTGGGCATCGCCGGGATAGCCGCCTGCCCTGGCCCCACCCGTTCGCCGCACCTTTTGAATGGCCCAGCCCAGCCCCGCCTCGATCGGCGAGGTGGTCTCATCAATGTCATGGCCATAAAGGCAAAGCCCCGCCTCAAGCCTGAGCGAATCTCTTGCACCCAGCCCGATCGGCGCAACCTCGGCCATCGCCAGCAATTCCCGCGCCAGGGTTTCGGCATCGGTATCGGGAACCGAAACCTCAAACCCGTCCTCGCCGGTATAGCCGGATCGTGAGATCCACAAATCCACCCCCTGCCAGTCCAGCGTCCGGACATCCATGAACCGCATGCCCGCCACATCTGGCACCAGCCGTGCCAGCGCCGTTTCCGATTTCGGCCCTTGCAATGCCAGCAAGGAACGCCCGTTGATCATCTCTGGATCAGAAACGCCGCTTAACCCATTCTGCATATGGGATAAATCCGCGTCCTTGCATCCGGCATTGACCACCAGCAGCAGATGGTCGCCGCGATTGGCGATCATCAGATCGTCCAGGATGCCGCCGTCCTTATTGGTGAAAAAACCGTACCGCTGCCGCCCTTCAGCAAGGCCAAGAACATCAACCGGCACCAGTGTTTCCAACGCCAGCGCAACCCCGGACAGATCGCCGGATTTTGCTGCCAGCCGCACCTGCCCCATATGGCTGACATCGAACAATCCGGCACTGGCGCGGCAATGCAGGTGTTCGCCCAGAACCCCCATGGGATATTGCACCGGCATTTCATAACCGGCAAACGGCACCATGCGCGCGCCCAGTTCCAGATGCAGCGCGTTAAGCGATGTGGTCTTCAGATCAGACATGAATTCTTCAACTCCAGAACCGACAACAAGGACAGGTCGGGCACCAAAACAGGCGCAACCCCGGCTACACCCATGACGCCCCCTCTGTTCTGTTCGCCTGAGATCGTTATCCCTTCGGCGCCCCGGTTCTGGCCGGGATCTCTCCAGAGTCTTGCGATCAGAACCGGTCCTTTGGCCTGAGAGTTTCCGGGGCGGTTGCTCCTTCGGCACTGAGCGAACTCAGATTCTCCCGATCCTGACAAGGCACACGCTAGTATACCGCTTTGGGCAAATCAACCGGCTTGTCAGCCTGCCTTGCCACCCTTTATATCAGCGCTGTGAAACAACGTAAAAACCAGCCAGATCCCCATTTCTTTGGCTATGGTTCGCTGGTAAACCGCCAGACCCATGCCTATGGCGATACCCGCCCGGCCAGCGTTTGCGGCTGGCGTCGACAGTGGCAGCACACATCTCTGCGCAAACTCGCCTATCTCAGCGTGGTCAAGGTGGATGGCGGCGAGATTGACGGGCTGATTGCCGCCGTTCCAAATGGCGACTGGCGCGCACTTGATCTGCGCGAGGGTGCCTATGACCGGCTGGCCTTGCCCGATGCGGTGGTGCGCCACGACCACCCCGAGACGATCAATGTCCAGATATACCATACCAGACCCGGCATTGTTGCACCGCCAACGGTTCGCCATCCGGTCTTGCAAAGCTATCTGGATACCGTGGTGCTGGGCTATCTCGACGTTTTTGGCATTGAGGGTGCCGCGCGGTTCTTTCAATCCACCGATGGCTGGGATTCGCCGGTGCTGGATGATCGCCGGCAACCGATCTATTCCCGTGCCATCGCTTTGAGCCCTAAGCAAAGGCTACTGGTTGACGGTTTTCTTGACGACCTCAGCGTGACCCGTTTTTGGCCTTAGACAGCAGTGGCAACAGTTTTGACATGTCAGGGCCGTGCGGTCGGCCGGTCAGCGCCAGCCTTAGTGGCATGAACAGCGCCTTGCCCTTGCGCCCGCTGGCCTGTTTCACCGCATTTGTCCATGTTGCCCAGGTGTTCTGATCCAGTTGGCCTTTTGGCAGCAGTCTCAGCGCCTCGGCGACAAATTCGGCATCCTCGGGCGCTATCACCGGTTCCGCACCGTCGCGGCACAGCGCCCACCAGTCGGCCATATCGGCGCGGGTGACGCAGTTTTCGCGCACCGCCTGCCAGAAATCCGCCGCCAGATCATCCGGCACACCTGCCTTGGCCATATCTTCGGCCATGTCATCAACGCCAAGTGCCGCCACCGTCCTTGCGGTCAGGGGTTTCAGGTCTTCCACATCGAACTTGGTCGGTGCGGCACCAAAATCTGCCAGATCGAACCCCTCGATCAGTTCGGCCAGCGAACCCCGCAGTTCCACCGGTTGCGACGACCCCAGCCGCGCCATCAGCGACAACAGCGCCATCGGCTCGATCCCCTCTGCCCGCAAATCGCGCAAGGCCAGCGTTCCAAGGCGTTTTGACAGTGCTTCACCCTCGGGACCGGTCAAAAGGGAATGGTGCGCAAATGCCGGAACCTTGCCCCCCAACGCCTCGATGATCTGGATCTGCGTGGCGGTGTTGGTGACGTGATCGGCCCCCCGCACCACATGCGTCACCCCCATTTCGATATCGTCCACCACCGAGGCAAGGGTATATAGAACCTGCCCGTCACCCCGGATCAGCACCGGATCCGATACGCTGGCAGCATCAATGGAAATCTGGCCCAGAATGCCATCAACCCATTCGATCCGTGTCTGGTCCAGCAAGAAACGCCAATGCCCGGCCCGTTCCTTGCGCATCAGTGCGCGACTGGCATCCGACAGCGCCAGGGCTGACCGGTCATAGACCGGCGGCTTGCCCATATTGAGCTGTTTCTTGCGCTTGAGGTCAAGCTCGACCGGCGTCTCAAAACATTCATAAAACCGCCCCGCCCCGCGCAACCGATCCGCCGCCGCCTGATACCGATCCAGCCGCGCCGACTGTTTTTCCAGCCGGTCCCAGGTCAGCCCCAGCCATTCAAGATCCTCCTGAATGGCGTTGGCATATTCGGGTTTTGACCGTTCCGGGTCGGTATCGTCCAGCCTGAGGATGAACTGCCCGCCAGCCTTGCGTGCGATCAGATAGTTGAACAGCGCGGTTCTGAGGTTGCCAACATGAAGATACCCTGTCGGAGACGGGGCAAAGCGGGTGGTGGTCATGGATGTTCGCCGGTTTTCTGAATTCAAGGAATTTCGCCCCTCGTACACAGTTTTTACCGGAATGCCAATCATCCAGCGTGACCCCGCCTTGGGGGTTGCACCGACAACGAGAAGTGGCCAACATCAAAGGCAATCGCGGCATTCAACCGGAATAAAGGGTGGTCAGAAAATGCAAAGACGTGACAAATCCATCAACTATGTCGAATTCGGTGTCGCCGACATGACCCGCACCAAGGCGTTCTATGCCAGTGCCTTTGGCTGGACCTTCACCGATTACGGCCCGGATTATTGTGAGTTTTCCGATGGCCAGATGCAGGGAGGGTTTGACGCCAGCGTGCCGCCAAGACCCGGATTGCCCCTGATCGTGCTATATGGCGACGATCTGGAAGGGCTGCAAAAGGCGGTAACCAGGGAGGGTGGTTCGATCAGCAAGCCAATATTCGATTTCCTCGGCGGCAAACGGTTTCAGTTCATTGATCCCAACGGCTATGAACTCGGCGTCTGGTCGGCTGCATAGGCCCGGTTGCCGGTAACCATTTGGCAAGGTTTGTCGGCTAATGCTGAACCGTCCCAGATTATCGGGGCCTGCTTGCTTGCAGAATCAGGCGTTGCCTGAGTTTTTTGCGCTCCGGTCTTTGCAAGGGCCGGGGCGCATTTCCTTTCAGGCAATCACGATTCAAGGCGGAACCACCGCGCCGGGATTCATGATGCCTTTGGGGTCAAGCGCCTGCTTGATCCGTCGCATCATCGCCAGCTTTTCCGCCTGACCATAGCGCACAAGGTCATCGAGTTTCAGCCGACCGATCCCGTGTTCCGCCGACATCGAGCCTCCAAGCCGGTAAACCAGATCATAAATCGCATGCTTGATCGAATCGCGCCGATCCGAAAACTCGTCCCGGTTCCGCCCCCGGGGGGGATAGATGTTGTAATGCAGATTGCCATCCCCCAGATGCCCGAAACAGTTGATCCGAAAATCGCCAAGGGCGGCAATCAGCCCGGCCCCCTTGTCGATCAGTTCGGGAATACGGCTGTTCGGCACCGAGATATCGTGGGAATAGATCGCACCGATCCGGCGATTCGCCTCGGGGATGGTTTCGCGCACCGTCCAATAGGCCTGTCGCTGCACCTGGTTCTGGGCGATCAGGGCGTCCTGGGCCAGCCCCTGTTCCATCGCCTGCCCAAGTATCGCTTCAAACCGGGTATCAGCGCCTCCATCAGCAATGGCGTCGATTTCCACCAGCAACATCCATTCCCCCGGCTTGGCAAATGGCAGGCGGATTTGCGGCATGGTTTCCCTGAGGAAATCAAACCCCTGACGGTGGATCAACTCGCAGGCCGAAACCATGCCGCCAAGGCGCGACTGACACAGCGCCAGCACCGACAGCGCCGCCTCCGGGCTGGCGACCTGCAAGAAGGCGGTGAGCTGGTGATCGGGGCGGTGGAACAGCTTCAGGCTGGCAGCGGTGATCAGGCCGAGGCTACCCTCGGCCCCGATCAGCAGGTTTTTCAGATCATACCCGGTATTGTCCTTGCGAAGGCGGCCAAGACCGTTCCAGATGCTGCCGTCCGGCAACACCACCTCCAGCCCAAGACACAGATCGCGGGCGTTGCCATAGCGAAGAACCCCGACACCACCGGCATTGGTGGCAAGGTTACCGCCGATCTGACACGACCCTTCAGATGCCAGCGACAGCGGAAACAGCCGCCCCACCCCGTCTGCCGCAGCACGAATATCGGCCAGCACAACCCCTGCTTCGGCCAGAAGGATATTATCCACCGGATTGATGTCGCGGATGCGCTTCATCCGCTCCAGCGACAGGATCACCGGCCTTGCACCGGTTTCCATCACCTGCCCGCCAACCAGACCGGTACCACCGCCAAACGGCACGATTCCGACCCCTGCCGCCGCGCATTGCTGAACGATCTCTGCCGCCTCGGCTGTGGAAGCCGGGGCCAGCACCAATCCCGCCTGACCCTGGAAAAAACCGCGCGGTTCGGTCTGGTAATGGGGCGATTGCGGGCGAAAACAGGTCTTGGGCAGTCGCTGGCGCAAAACGGTTTCAAACGCGGCATCGGCGGGGTTTAACGACACGGGCAACCAGACCTTTCGCGATTGATCAAACACGACGCCAGCCGAAATTCAAGACTTGGCGACCAGAATCAGCCCGCACCGGTCCTGCCCCGCCGGTCATGGCGCAGATTGGCATATAGAACATGGGTGCGCCAGCGGCCGCCGATCTGCAAATAGCTTTGCGCCACGCCCTCGTATTTGAAGCCGGTCTTTTCCAACACCCCGCGTGAGGCCTTGTTTTCCGGCAGACAGCCAGCCTGAATTCGGCTCAGGTCAAGCTGGGTAAATGCGTGATGCACCACCGCGGTGACCGCCTCGCGCATGTAGCCCTGGCGCGCGAATTCCTGGGCGATCCAGTAACCGATGGTGCCGGATTGCGATGGCCCGCGCTGGATATTGTCCAGCGTCAGCGCCCCCAACAGCAGGTTATCCTCGCGCCGGATCAGGAACAATGGCAGGCCCAGCCCGGAATCTACCGACCGCACTGCTGCCAGCACCCGGTTGGAGAATGCCTTGCGGCTGAGGTGGTCTTTTGACCAGACCGGTTCCCACGGCTTCAGGAAATCGGCGCTGGCCTGGCGTTGCTGCGCCCATGCCAGGTGATCCGAAGATTTTGGCAGCCTCAGCGTCAGGCGATCGGTTTCGATCGTTATATTCCGGCGCCGGGCAAAGATCATGCAGCCAACCTGGCCATCAGCGCATCCAGATCCGGGGCGTTGTCAACCGGGCCATACAGCGCCATCGCTGCCCTGGTGGATTTGCACATGTCCGCCGCAAACCCCGATACAAGGTCGGTGGTAACCGCGTCGATCCTGGCAACGGTTTCTTCCAGCGTCGGCACCCGGCCCCAGATCGACACCATCCGCGCCAGCCGCTCGCAGCGCGATGACGGGCTTTCCAGCCCCATCAGCATCCCTGCCTTCAACTGGGTTCGCGCCCTGGCCACCTCGGGTTCGCTCATGTCATTGGCCGAACGGCGTATCTCGTCGATCGACAGTTCCGCCAGATGCGGCAGATCATCGCCCGAGGTGCCGGAATAGATGGTCAGCATGCCGGTTTCCGCAAAGGCACCGGCCTGAGCGTAGATCGAATAGCACAGCCCCTTTTTTTCCCGCGCTTCCTGAAACAGCCGCGAGGACATACCGCCACCCAGAGCCATCGAATAGATTTGCGAGGTATAGATCGCGTCGTCACGATAACCCGGTGCCTCGAATGCCAGGGTAAAATGCGCTTGTTCCAGCGCCTTTACTCGCCGGTGTTCGCCACCTTTGAAAACGCCCAGATCCGGGGTTTTCGCCCTGATCGCGGGCAGATGCCCGAACCGGCGCTCGGCCTCTTTCACCAGCATGTCGTGATCGACCGCGCCAGCGGCGGCCAATATCATCTGGCCAGGGCCGTAATATTCGGCAACGAAATCCGACAGATCGGCGCGGGAAAAACTGCGCACCCTTTCGCTTGGCCCCAGAATGGTCCGCCCAAGCGCCTGTTCGGGATAGGAAACCGCCTGCAACCAGTCAAAAATGATGTCGTCGGGCGTATCCATCGCCTGACCGATTTCCTGCAGGATGACGCCACGCTCCACCTCGATCTCATGCGCATCAAATGTCGGGTTCAGCACGATGTCGGAAATCACATCCAGCGCCAGCGGCACATCATCCGCCAGAACCCGCGCGTAATAGGCGGTCATCTCGCGGCTGGTATAGGCGTTGAGATAGCCGCCGACATCCTCCAGCACCTCGGCGATTTCCAGTGCAGTGCGGTTTTTCGTGCCCTTGAACGCCATATGCTCCAGAAAATGCGCTATGCCGTTCTGTTCCGGTCGTTCGTGCCGCCCGCCGGCATTCACCCAGACCCCGATCGAGGCGGACTGAAGCCCCGGCATGTCTTCGGATACGATGCGAAAACCGTTGGACAGCGTGTGTAGTTGAACGCTCAATGCTTTATTCCCTTGCGTATGATATTTTCAATCGCCGCCAGATCGTTGGCGACCCGCGTCAGCCGTTCCGGGCGTTGAAACAGATCGGCCATATGTGGGGGCAGTTCCGGGCGAATGCCACAGGCGGCCTGAACCGCGTCGGGAAATTTGGCGGCATGCGCGGTCGCCAGCGTGATCATCGGCACCCGGCCACCGCTGCGCTTGTCCGCGGCCACCTTGACGCCAACGGCGGTATGCGGGCAGACCACCTCGCCGCTCATCCGGTACAGCGTGGCAATCGCCGCCTTGGTTTCGTCTTCCGAACAATCACCGCTGTCGAATTCCAGCCTGAGGCGTTCAAGTGCCCCCTGCGACAGCGTGAACGCGCCCGAGCCAAGTTCCTGCATCAGTTGCGCCACGGCAGCACCTTCGCGGTCATAAACCTCAAACAATGCCCGTTCAAAGTTGGAGCTGACCTGAATATCCATGGACGGGCTGATCGAAGGCTTTACCCCCAGTTTGCGGTAAACACCGGTTTTCAGCGTGCGGTGCAGGATGTTGTTCTGGTTGGTGGCAATCACCAGCCGGTCAATCGGCAGGCCCATGCGCCGCGCCACATAGGCGGCGAAAATGTCCCCGAAATTGCCGGTCGGCACGGTGAACGAGACCTTGCGATAAGGTGCGCCCAATGAAACCGCCGAGGTAAAATAATAGACCACCTGCGCCAGCACCCGCGCCCAGTTGATCGAATTGACCCCGGCCAGATGCACCGAATCGCGAAACGGAAAATCGTTGAACATATCCTTCAGGCGTGCCTGACAATCATCGAAATCACCCGCCACTGCCAGCGCATGCACATTGCTTTCGGTGGGGGTGGTCATCTGGCGGCGCTGCACGTCTGATACCCGCCCGTCGGGGAACAGGATGAAAACATCCACCGCGTCCAGACCACGAAACGCCTCGATCGCCGCGGAACCTGTATCGCCCGAGGTGGCCCCAACGATGGTCACCCGTTCGCCGCGACGCTTGAGGGCAACCTCGAACATCTGGCCGATCAGTTGCATCGCCACATCCTTGAAGGCCAGGGTCGGGCCGTGATGCAATTCCAGCAGGAAATCGTTTTCGCCGATCTGCACGATCGGACAGCGCGCCTCGTGATCAAAGCTGCCATAGGCGCGGTCGATGATGCCGCGGAATTCGTCATCGCCAAAGTTGTTGCCGATAAAGGGTTTCATCACCCGAAAGGCGGCTTCTTCATAGCGAAGCCCGGCAAGGTCGGCGATCTCATCCGGGCGCAGTGTAGGCCAGCTTTCGGGCACATAAAGCCCGCCGTCGCGCGCAAGACCGGTCAACATCGCCTGTTCAAAGTCAAGAACCGGCGCCTGCCCGCGGGTCGATAGGTATTTCATGCCTGATCCATCATGGTCAATCGAGTCGCCGACTGATACGCCAAAGCCAGTAGCCTGTCATCCCCAACCACGAAACCGCCAGCAAAAACCAGGTAATGGCATAGTTCAGATGCGCATTGCGAATGCCCGCCACCGTGACCGGCCACAGCAGAGCTGTATGATCGTCCGGCTCGATCTTGTTTAGCACGATCAAAACCGGCTCGGTTCCGAGGTGTTTGGCCATTGCCGGAACATCGCGCGCAAACCAGATGTTCTTTTCGATATCCGGCGGCGGTGTGAAGGTCGGATCAACCTCATCCGGCCATAACAGATTGCCCCACAGCTCGGCATTGATCGGCGCTCGGGCATCGTCTTTACGGTCTTGCAGAATGAAACCGCGGTCCACCAGCACGCGGCGATTGCCGGATTCAAAGGCCGCGATCAGCCGATAGCCGGGGCCAAGTTCGGCGCGGCTGGTCAGAACGTGGATTTCCCCGCCGTCAAAACGGCCAGTCGCCCGGACCGCCAGATATTCATCGCGCCGCTCGACCGGGTGTTCCGGCAGCGCAACCGGCGGCTGGTCGATCCGCGCCCCGATTTCGGCGATGATGTGGTTTTTCCAGTTCAGCCGCTCCAACTGCCAGACGCCCAGGGCCAGCAGAATTGCCGCACCGATCAGCCCGAACAGAAAAGGCGCTATCAGACGTTTTGACATGGTCGGCTTTCTACGGCAAAGGGCGCGAACCGGGTTCGCGCCCTTTTTCAGTTATCGGAATGGTTTGACCGGTCTGCCTCAGCCGCCCCAGACATATACCGCAAAGAACAGGAACAGCCAAACCACATCGACGAAGTGCCAGTACCAGGCCGCCGCCTCGAACCCCAGATGGTGTTCAGGTGTCAGGCCACCGTAAAGGGCGCGGATCAGGCAAACCGCCAGAAAGATCGTGCCGATAATGACGTGAAAGCCGTGAAACCCGGTCGCCATAAAGAAGGTTGCGCCATAGATATTGCCGGAAAAACCAAAGGCGGCGTGGCTGTATTCATAGGCCTGAAACAGCGTGAACATCACCCCCAGAACGATGGCCAGGATCAGACCGTTTACCAAGTCGCGGCGGTTGTTTTCATGGGCGATGGCATGATGCGCCCAGGTTGCGGCGGCCCCCGAACAAAGCAGGATCAGCGTGTTGATCAGCGGCAGGTGCCAGGGATCGAAGGTTTCGATGCCGGCGGGCGGCCAGATACCATCGACCGCCGGACTTTGCGGGCCCATCGGATACAGCGCGTGTTTGAAGAAATTCCAGAACCAGGCAAGGAAAAACATCACCTCGGATATGATGAACAGGATCACGCCGTAGCGAATTCCGATCATCACCACCGGCGTGTGATCGCCGGTATCTGCCTCGATCGCCACGTCGCGCCACCAGACATACATGGTGAACAAAACGATAAACAGACCAATCAGCGCCACCCAGGGGCCAGCCCAGGTATTGTGCATGTAGCCAACCATGCCCGCCAGCATGACAAAACCGCCGATCGCACCCATCAAGGGCCAAAGGCTGGGGTTCAGGATGTGGTAATCGTGATTTCTTTCATGCGCCATTGGTGTTCTTCCCCGTTATAGGCTCAATTTAACTGGTTTTCGCCGGTTTGAACAAGGCTTACCTCATCTTCCGGCAGGTCGGTTTCGTGAAAGGTGTAGGAAAGGGTTATGGTGTGGATGTATTCCGATTCAGGATCGTCGATAATTTCCGGATCGACGTAAAAGCTGACCGGCATCATCACGGTTTCGCCCGGCTCCAACACCTGCATGGTGAAACAGAAACAGTCGATCTTGGTGAAATAGTTACCGGCGGCAAACGGCGTCACGTTATAGCTGGCGGTGCCGGCGATCTTGTGGTCGGTGGGGTTTGTCGCCTCGTAAAACGCCAGGCCGGTTTCACCTATCCTGAGGGTCATTTCACGTTTCACCGGCTTGAATTGCCAGGGCATGCCGCGTTCCAGTGAGGCATCAAAGCGAACGGTCACCTTGCGATCGAGTATCGCATTGCTGGCCCCTTCGGCGATATTGGTTACGCCACCATAGCCGGTGACGCGGCAGAACCAGTTGTAAAACGGCACCGCCGCATAGGCCATTGCGCCCATGAAAACCACCAGCGCCACCAGGCGGAAGGCCAGATTTCGGTTGCTGGACGCGCTCATTTTGCCTCCTCGACCAATGAGGGGCGAACGACGTGATCAAACGCTTCCATCTTCTGACCGTTCGAAATCTTGACCATGGTAATGCCGAAAACCAGAACCACAAAGCCGCCCAGAATCAGGCCGACCCAAAGGTTTCGCCGGAAACGACGCTGATGCAGTTCATGGGGTTTGTTGATCGCCATCATCACACCAGATGCGGCCAGCCGGCCAGCCCCAGCCCGGCCCAACGCAGGCCGGCCTCGATCAGCAGACCGCCGAAATGCGCGAACAGGTAAAGCAACGAAAGGCGAAAGAACTTGCGCTCGGCCTGAAACGCATCGGCCTTGGCCATGCCTTCGGTGCGACGGTAAAGTCGCCAGGCACCGGTTATGAACATCGCGTTCAACGCCAGCGTCATCATGAAAAACACCGGTCCGCCGATCTGACTGAAGGCAAGGATCATGCCGACAGGCGACAACAACAAGGTATAGATCAGGATCTGTTTGCGGGTCTCGCGGGTGCCGTGGGTGACCGGCAGCATCGGGACCCCCGCCTTGGTATAATCGTCGTTCATGAACAGCGCCAGCGCCCAGAAATGCGGCGGTGTCCACATGAAGGTAAGCGCGAACATCATGATGCTTTCGATCGAGATGCCCCCGGTCGCCACCGCCCAGCCGATCATCGGCGGAAAGGCCCCCGCAGCCCCACCAATCACGATATTCTGCGGCGTCGAGCGTTTCAGCCACATCGAATAGATCACGACGTAAAAAAAGATGGTAAAGGCCAGCAGCCCCGCCGCCAGCCAGTTCGCAGTCAGCCCCAGCATTGCCACCGAAGCCCCCGACAGCCACAGCCCCAGCAGCTTGGCATCATTGGCCGAAACCCGCCCGGACGGGATCGGGCGGTTGCGGGTGCGTTTCATCACCAGGTCGATGTCGCTGTCCCACCACATGTTGAGAGCACCCGAAGCACCGCCACCGATGGCGATGAACAGGATCGAGGCCATGGCAATCAGCGGATGCACCGGCACGGGCGCCACCAGCAGCCCGACCGCCGCCGTGAACACCACCAGCGACATCACGCGCGGTTTCAGCAACGCGAAATAGTCGCCGAACTCGGCTTCCTCTACCTGCTTGGCTGCGCTCAGCTCACTCATCAGTTTATCCATATCGTCGTCTTTGCCCGCCTAGATTCGGCGGGCAGTTGTCGCGCAGGTTCAGTTCGATGCCACGGTCACGGCGGCGGGCTGGCCTGCATATTCCGCCTTGGCAGCCTTCAGCCACTCGGCATAGGCCGCCTCGCTTACCACCTTGACGGTGATCGGCATATAGGCGTGGTCCTTGCCACAGAGTTCGGAACACTGGCCGAAATAGACGCCTTCCTTGTCGGCGTTGAACCAGGTTTCCTGCAACCGCCCCGGAACCGCGTCAAGTTTCACGGCAAAGGCCGGAATCGTCCAGGAATGGATCACGTCGGCACCGGTGATCTGCAACACCACGTTCTTGTTCACCGGCACCACCACCGGGGCATCGGTCGCCAGCAGGTATTCATCCGGGGCATAGCCATGCGATTCAAGCTCGTCTCGCGCCAGCAGGAAACTGTCGAACCCGAATTCGTCATCGGTATATTGATAGGACCAGTACCACTGGTTGCCGGTCACCTTGATGGTGACATCGGCCTTGGGAACTTCCATTTGGAAAAACAGCACCGGCAGCGAAAAGGCACCGATCACGATCAGGATCAGGATCGGCCCCAGTGTCCAGATCACCTCGATCGCCGAATTGTGGGTAAAGGTCGCGGCCGTTTTGTTGGCGCGCTGGTTGTACCTGACCAGCACCCACAAAAGCAGCAACACGACAAGTAGTGTCACCAGCGTGATGATCACCAGAACCATCCAGTCCAGACGGTGGGTGCGTACAGCGATTTCGGTCGCGGCGGGCTGAAGCGCGATGCCGTCCGCCCAGGGCTTGCCGATGGTTTCCAGACCCTTCAGCGCATCCTGTGCCAAAACCGCACCGCCTTTTGCCGCAGCGATCATCCCCAAGACGGTTGCAACCAGCTTTTTCCCGATATGCATAGGTGTTCTTCCCGTTTGTTCCGGCAGTTTTTCCGACCTCAGACACGATGACTTGTCGAACGGTCAGAGAATCCCCAGTTGTTTCTTTCCACCGAGAAACCATAATAAGCCGCGAAGGACAAGTTTCTCTTTTGCGGTTTTCCACTACCAATAGTTGTTAATGCAAGGAACTGGAGCGTCAGATGAGCAGTAGTCAAGCCGGATTTCAACCGTTCGATCAGGTGCTGGATCAGGATAACACCCTGAAAATCTTGCAAAATGCGCTTCACGGCGCCGATGATGGTGAACTTTTTCTGGAACGCAGACGCACCGAGGCGCTGGTTTTTGACGACGGTCGCCTGAAAACCGCCAGTTATGACGCCGCCGAAGGGTTCGGCCTGCGAGCGGTCCGCGATGAAACCACCGGTTATGCGCATTCGACCGAGATTTCCGCCGCTGCCCTGACGCGGGCCGCCGAAACGACGCGGCTGGCGGTCGGCATCGGCGGTGCAACCCTGGCCGCACCGCCGATGCCCTCCAACAGGCGTCTCTATACCGATGCTGACCCGATGGCGGATGCCGGATTCGCCCTGAAGATCGACACCCTGCGCGAGATCGACGCCTATGCACGCCAACGCGACAAGCGCGTGGTGCAGGTATCCGCCAACCTTGCCGCCAGCCTGCAGGAAGTGTTCATCCTGCGCCCCGAAGGTCGGCTGTTGACCGACATCCGACCGATGACCCGGTTGAATGTTTCGGTGATCGTCGAACAGGACGGGCGGCGCGAAAGCGGCAGCGCGGGTGGCGGCGGGCGCACCATGATCTCGGGCCTCATGCAACCCGACAACTGGCAAGCCACCGCGGATGAGGCGCTGCGCATCGCGCTGGTCAACCTCAAGGCGGTTCCCGCCCCGGCCGGGGTGATGGAGGTGGCGCTTGGCCCGGGCTGGCCCGGCATCCTGCTGCACGAGGCGATCGGCCACGGGCTTGAAGGTGATTTCAACCGCAAGAAAACCTCGGCCTTTGCCGGGCTGATGGGCCAAAGGGTGGCGGCAAAAGGCGTGACGGTTCTGGATGACGGCACCATTCCCGACCGGCGCGGATCCATCAGTTTTGACGATGAAGGCACGCCTTCGGGCAAGAATATATTGATTGACGACGGCATTCTGGTTGGCCTGATGCAGGACCGTCAGAACGCCCGCCTGATGGGGGTGGAACCGACCGGCAACGGGCGGCGCGAAAGCTATGCCCATGCGCCGATGCCGAGAATGACCAACACTTATATGCTGGGCGGCAATGCCGAACCTGGCGAAATCGTCGCCTCGATCAGGGACGGCATCTGGGCCGTCGGGTTTGGCGGCGGTCAGGTCGACATCACCAACGGCAAGTTCGTGTTTTCCTGCACCGAGGCATACCGGGTGAAAAACGGCAAGATCGGCGCACCGGTCAAGGGGGCAACCCTGATCGGTGACGGCGCCACCGCGCTGAAACAAATCCGCGCCCTGGGCAATGACATGGCGCTGGACCCCGGCATGGGCAACTGCGGCAAGGCCGGCCAATGGGTTCCTGTCGGGGTTGGCCAGCCAACCGTTCTGATCGACGGGTTGACGGTTGGCGGTTCGGCCACCTGACCGAGACGGGATCGAAAAAAGGCAGATAAACCCAAATGCTATGCGCCCACATTAATGTGGTGTTCACGTTTTATTAACCAATTCGGCGAAAACTCGGGGCTTCCGCTGTCACGGAGGTCTGATGACTGATTCTGTTCCCCCGCCGGTCGCCAAGGCCGCGCTGCCCCGTTCCGATCGTGACCAGATCCACTGGCTGCAACTGATCCGCTCACACCGGGTCGGGCCTGCGACATTCCTGAAGCTGATGGCCGAATTCGGCTCGGCCACCGCTGCCCTTGCCGCCCTGCCGGAAATCGCCGCCGCCGCCGGGGTGAAGGACTACACCCCTTTCCCCGAGGCCGAGGCGGAGCGTGAATTCACCGCCGGCCGAAAAGCCGGGGCGCGGCTGATCTGCCTTGGCGCGGCCGATTATCCGGCAGCACTTCAGGACATTTCCGATGCGCCGCCCGTCCTCTGGGCCAAAGGGCAGGCCGCGCTGTTGCAACGCCCATCGCTGGCACTGGTCGGGGCCAGGAACGCCTCCAGCCTTGGCACCAGGATGGCGAAACTGCTGGCGGGCGAATTGGGGCGAACGGGTTATGTCATCGCCTCGGGGCTGGCGCGCGGCATCGACACCGCGGCGCATCTGGCTTCGCTTTCGACCGGTACCATCGCCGTGATGGCGGGCGGGGTCGATTTCATCTATCCGACCGAAAACCACGGCCTTGCCGAAAAGCTGCTGGAAAGCGGGCTGATGATATCCGAACAGCCAATCGGTCTTGTACCGCAGGCACGGCATTTCCCCCGCCGCAACCGCATCATCTCGGGCATCAGCCAGGCGGTGATCGTTGTCGAAGGTGCCGCCAAGTCCGGCAGCCTGATTACCGCCCGCGAAGCCCTTGATCAGGGGCGCGAGGTGATGGCGGTTCCGGGTCACCCGCTTGACAGCCGCGCCAGCGGTTGCAACATCCTGATCCGCGATGGCGCGTTGCTGGTCCGATCGGCCAAGGACATTACCGACGCGTTGCGGCACGAGGCGCAACCGGTCGTGCGCGATCTGTTCGCCGAGGCACCGGCCCAGGCCATTGCTGCGCCGAAATCAATGGCCAAACCATCGGTCAGACACGCGCTGGATCTGTCGCGCCGGATCCTCAGCCTGCTTGGCCCCTCGCCGATTGCCGAGGATCAGTTGATCCGCGAACTCGACCTGCCCGCCCAGACCATCGCCAGCGAACTGGTCAATCTGGAGCTGGAAGGGAAACTGGCGCGACAATCCGGCGGCATGCTGGCCCGCGCAGTTTGAATCCGTCAGAAATCGCAGGCCTCGGGCGTGACTGCCGAATAGGTGGCGCAAAGTTCCGGGTCCGACCACCAGACATCGGTGGCACCGATCGACCAGTGAACCGCGACCCAGGTATCGCCCGACAACTGGTAAAGGACATGCATCGCCACATTGTCCAGAAAATCCGGATCCTCGGCGCCCCGCCGCACCATCGGCGTTTCGCGGATGTCAATCTGCCCGCCACCGGGCCGCTGCGGCCGCAAACTGGCATAGGCGTGATCCAGCGCCACCCTCAGATCGTGAACCACGAATTCAACCGGCTGCCCAAGGTTCCATTCCGCATGCGGTCGAATCGCATCCATCAGGGCGCGACGCTCGGCCGATCCGCGCAAAGGCTCATGGTAATCCTCACCCGCCATGACCGGCCCGGTCAGGAAAAACATCAATAAAACAGCCCGTATCACCACAGCCCCCCGGTTCGTTCAGTACCTGCCCTTATCAAACGCCGGTTCCTGCCTCACGTCAACCGCTTCAAAAACAACCCCATTGACACCCCTCGCCCCGCAACCCATGTTCCGCGCCGACGTATTGCCACGATTTTTTGCCAAGGACACCTTATGCCCGTTGTTGTTGTCGAGTCTCCGGCCAAGGCCAAAACCATCAACAAATATCTGGGCGACAACTATACCGTTCTGGCATCCTACGGCCATGTGCGCGACCTGCCACCCAAGGATGGTTCGGTCGACACCGACAACGATTTTGAAATGAAATGGGAGGTGGCGGCACAATCGCAAAAGCACCTCCGCGCCATTATCGACGCGCTGAAAAACGACAACACCCTGATCCTGGCAACCGACCCCGACCGCGAGGGTGAGGCGATTTCCTGGCATCTGGAAGAGGCGTTGCGCAAACGCAAGGCGATCAAAAAAGACACTAGGATCGAACGCGTGGTGTTCAATGCCATCACCAAATCCGCCGTGACCGAGGCGATGCAGAACCCCCGCGATATCGACACCCCGCTGGTCGAGGCGTACCTGGCACGGCGTGCGCTGGATTATCTGGTCGGCTTCAACCTGTCGCCGGTTCTCTGGCGCAAGCTGCCGGGGGCAAAATCGGCCGGGCGGGTGCAATCGGTTTGCCTGAGGCTGATCGTCGATCGTGAAATGGAGATCGAGGCGTTCAAGGCGCGCGAATACTGGAGCGTCAGCGCCATTCTGACCACCCCGCGCGGCCAGGAATTCGAGGCGCGTCTGGTCGGATTCGCCGGCAACAAGCTGGACAAGTTCGACCTGAAAAATGCCGAGGCCGCCGAACTTGCGGTCAGCGCCATCAACGCGCGTGACCTGACCGTCACCTCGGTCGAGGCGAAACCGGCCAGCCGCAATCCCTACGCCCCGTTCATGACCTCGACCCTGCAACAGGAGGCCAGCCGCAAATTCGGTTTTGGCGCGCGCCAAACCATGTCAACCGCGCAACGCCTTTATGAGGCGGGCCACATCACCTATATGCGTACCGACGGTATCGACATGGCCCCCGAGGCGGTCACCGCGGCCCGCGTCACCATCAAGGAACGTTACGGCGCGGATTATGTGCCATCCAGCCCGCGCATCTACAAGAACAAGGCCAAGAATGCGCAGGAAGCCCATGAATGTATCCGCCCGACCGATATGGCCGCCGATGCTGGCAGCCTGAAACGACTGGAGGCGGATCAGCGCAAGCTATATGACCTGATCTGGAAACGCACCATCGCCAGCCAGATGGAAGCGGCGCGGATGGAACGAACCGCGGTCGATATCGGCTCGGGCGACGGGCAGATCGTGTTGCGCGCCACCGGGCAGGTGGTGTTGTTTGACGGCTTTCTCAAGGTCTATGAAGAAGGCCGCGACGATGTGGTTGACGACGACGACAAACGCCTGCCGCAACTGGCCGAAGGTGAGGCAACGGCCAAGAAATCCGTCACCCCGGAACAGCATTTCACCCAACCGCCGCCACGTTATACCGAGGCAACGCTGGTCAAACGGATGGAAGAACTCGGCATCGGGCGGCCATCGACCTATGCCTCGATCGTCACCACCATCCAGGACCGCGAATATGTCCGCAAGGACAAGAACCGGCTGATCCCCGAGGACAAGGGTCGTCTTGTCACTGCATTTCTGGAAAATTATTTCCGCAAATATGTCGGATACGATTTCACCGCCGGGCTGGAGGAGGAACTTGACGAAATCTCGGGCGGGCGTGAGGATTACAAGGCGGTTCTAAGCCGTTTCTGGCGCGATTTTTCCGCCGCCATCGCGGATACCGCCGACCTCAGGATCGGCGAGGTGCTGGAAAAGATCAACGAATTCCTGGAACCTCACCTGTTCCCGCCAACCGAGGACGGCAGCGATCCGCGTCAGTGCAAGGCTTGCGGTAACGGCCGTTTGTCGATGCGCACCGCGCGTTCAGGCGGCGCGTTCATCGGCTGTTCAAACTACCCTGAATGCCGCTATACCCGCCCGCTGTCCGGCGAAACCGAAGCAGGCGACATGGCAGGCCCGGATGGCAAGTTGCTGGGTTACGACGATGACGGCGAACCGGTCAGCCTGCGCAGCGGCCGTTTCGGCCCCTATGTGCAACTTGGCGAAATCACCGAGGAAAACCCCAAACCCAAGCGTTCCTCGATCCCCAAGGGCATGGATCTGGGAGATGTCGATCTGGCCAGGGCGCTTGATCTGCTGTCCCTGCCCCGCCTGATCGGCGAGCACCCCGAAGGTGGCCCGGTCGAGGCGAATATCGGCCGCTTTGGCCCCTATGTGCTGCACACCACGAAGGATGCCGAGGGCAAGGCGAAAAAGTTATACGCCAATATCAAGGATCCGGCGGAACTGCTGATCATCGGCATGAACCGCGCGGTCGAACTTCTGGCGGAAAAGGCGGCAAGGGGTGGTCGCGGCGCGGCCGCAACGCCGCTCAGGGAACTGGGCGAGCACCCGGGCGAAGGCGGACAGGTCAACGTGATGGAGGGCCGCTATGGCCCCTATGTGAAATGGCAAAAAATCAACGCTACCCTGCCCAAGGAGCTGGAGCCGGAAAACATCACGCTGGAACAGGCGCTGGAACTGATCGAGGCCAAGGCAGCGGCCAAGGGCAAAGGCAAGAAGAAGCCCGCCAAAAAACCTGCCGCAAAGAAGGCACCGGCAAAAAAACCTGCTGCCAAAAAAACAGCCGCGAAAAAGGCGAAACCGGCAGCCAAAAAAGCCTAAGCCTTTGACGTTTAGGCAAACAATCTGCCGGGTGCTGCGCCGGGTTTCAACCTGCCGGCCAGTGTCAGCATATGCCAGGCCAGCGCCAGATTGCTGGAAATGACCGGCTTGCCAATCAGCGTTTCCGCCGGTTCGATCAGGCCGAAACTTCTGAGATTGGTGCAGGAAACAAACACGGCATCACAGTCTTTTTTTCCTATATCTTCAATGGCTTTCAGCGTTGAATCAAGGTTAATTCTTGCCACGATGCGATCCGCGCTTTGCCCGAACGAGCGAATGGCGACGACCTGAAACCCGTTTTGTTCCAACAGCTTCTGCATCGCGACAGTCACTTCTGGCACATAGGGTGTCAACAAGCCGATCCGTCTTGCCCCGACCGCCGTCAGCGCCGCCACCGCCGCGCGTATGGGATCGGTCACCGCCGCAGTGGGATGGCTGGCCTGCACCGAGCGTGCGACATTGTCCGAACCGATAACCGTCGCACCCGAGGTGCAGCCATAACCAATCGCACCAAAATCGACCCCTTCAGGCAGCAACGCCGCCGCCCTCGGCAGATCCGCCGCCATCTGTGCCAGCGTTTCCGGCGTCACCAGATCATGGCTGGGAATGCGCGCGTGATAGCAGGCGATGCTACTGGCCAGAAAAACTTCGCGCAATTCCACTTCCAGCGTCTCATCGGTTTTCAGCACGATCAGGCCAAGTGCGTTGCCTGCGGCAAAGCCATCGTCAAGTTCAAAGGGCAGCGGCGGTTCATCCATCATATCACCGGCAATTCCCGTGCAGCACGTCGCGTTAAAAATTTGGCAGAAGTTTCTGTAATCAATATATTTTCCTCATGCACCATCATTCGCCCCGGTGCCAGTTGCATCGACGGTTCCAGCGTAATCACCATTCCGGCCTGCAACAGGGTATGATCATGTGCAGCAATCGACGGCCATTCGGTCAACTGCATCCCCAACCCATGCCCGAACCGCCCCACCGACGCCCCGTTGCCGGGCAGTTCATCGGTCATCACCTTAAACAATTCCGAACAGCGAATGCCGGGTTTTGCCGCCGCCAGCCCTGCCTCGGTGGCGGCAAACAGAGCGCGATAAGCGGATTTGGCGGCGGAATTGGCAGCACCTATGGCAAAATTCCGGTCGAAATCACAGAAATATCCCTGCAATGTGGCGCCGGTATCCAGCATCAGCACATCGCCCCTTTGCAACCGACGGTCACTTGGCGGCGAGATCACGTCGCCATAGCCACCCGGCCCCGCCCCGCCCACCAGATACGGCACATCCTCGGCCCCGGCCTCAAGTAGCGCAATCTTGAAGGCGCGAAATGCATGATCCAGTGGCTGACCCTCGGTGAACAGCGACCCGGCGCGGGCAAACGCATCGCTGCCAATGGCGCAAATCTGGGTTAAAATGGCAATTTCCGCCGCGGATTTCACCATCCGCAGCGCCTTGATCGCGGGGGTTGCATCAATAAATTCAGCATCCAGTCCGGCCCGCAAACGGTCAAGATCGCCAAGCCCCATCCTGAGCGAGCTTTCCTCACCCATCGGCATGCCGATCCGTCGAAAACCGGCCAGCGCATCGCGCAACAGGTTGATCCCCTCATCCTCGGGCCTTGGCGAAGGCCAGGTGCGGATATCGTCAACCCAGGTCGTTGCCATCAATTCGGCGCCGATGGTCGGAATGACCGCAATCGGCTTGCCGCCCTTTGGCAGGATCAGGAACCAGGGACGGGTCGGGCTTTGCCAAAAGAGGGTGCGAAAGCCGGTGAAATAGCGGATTTCCGCCTCGGTGGTGAACAACAACGCATCAAGCGACGCAGCCTCCATCGCCGACTCGGCCCACTTGAAACGCTGTTGAAACTCGGCGGCGGGAAAATCAGGCATCGTCAACACATTCAGACAGGATCACCAGAACCCGGCTATCGGCGCCAAGCCCGGCCAGACCCGCCGCCGCCATCGCCCTTAACCCGGCATAACCGGCGCCACCCGATGGCGTGGTCTGAAATCCAAACGCCGGCAGATCGTCAATCGCCTGTGCCACGGCGTCATCGTCAAGGGTCAGGAAATTGTCGGCCTGTATCGCCAGCGCCGCCAGCGCCAGATGCGACGGTTCCTTGCAATCAAGCCGTCCCATATTGGATACCGGGCCACTGGTCACCACGGGCTTGCCCGCCTCGATACTGGCCTGAAGGGCGGGTGCAGCCGCCGGTTCGACCACGCTGATATGAAAACCATCCCCCCAGATTCGCCGCAACCCGACAGCCACCGCCGCCGCCAGGCCACCAACGCCGGCCTGAAGGAAAACATGGCTGGGTGGCGGAACCGGCCATTGTTCGGCAATTTCCGAGCCAAGCACGAGATAACCCTGCATCACCGCCTGAGGAGCCGCTGCGTAACCTGGCCAGGACGTGTCCGACAGCAGGTGCCAGCTCTTGGCTGTCGCGGCTCGTTTTGCCGCTGCCATGCTGGCCTCATAATCCTGCCCTTGCCGGATCACCCGCGCACCGAATGCCGCCAAGCGTTCGGCAAAGCTTTCGGGTACGGTCTCGGCAATGAAAATCACCGCCGATGCCCCGAAAACCCGCGCCCCGGCAGCCATCGACAGGCCGTGATTGCCCGCCGAGGCACAACAATAAACCCGTCCGGCCAGGGCTGTGGCCGCGGTTTTGGGCGCGAAAATCGCATCGCCCCTGGCATCATGGGCATCGCGGGCAATGGCATAGGCCGCCCCCAGTGCCTTGAAACTGCCCAGCCCCATCCGCGCCCGTTCGTCCTTGAAATAAAGATCCTGCACGCCAAGTTTTCGCGCCAGATCGGCCGATTGAACCAACGGCGTTTTTGCGGCATGCGGGCAATGCGCCAGAAGCGACAGCACCGGCGCCGGATCGGCCAGCAAAGTTTCGCGCATTTCGACAGCGCCCTTCGGCAGGCCGCGACCGCGCCAGGGATTGGCAACCAGTTTCATGCGCCAAGACTGCCGATGCGTTTTTCTGCCCGCCCGCCCGAAAACGACAATCGATGCATGGATCCTGACCGCAGCCAAAAAAACCCGCCGGCTACTGCACCGGCTTTTGCCGATCCTCGATCTGACGCGAAAGGTAGGATTGCAGATTTGCCGCCTGTGCCGCCAGCGGCCTTCCCTGCCGGGTGCTTTTGCCCAGGCGCAACGCCAGATCGGACAGCTTTTCATTTCCCGCAGCCTCGGCCACCGAATGCAGGAACTGCGCGCCGTAAAGGATCAGCGCCTTGTCATCCCTGGCAACCGCATCGTGCAGCAACGATTGTGCCTGCTGTAAATCCTCGGCAACCATCTGCTGATTTGGCGCACCAAGCGGATAAAAGGGAACCACATTGGCCGCCGCCCCGGCCCGGTGGCCCGGAAAGAACGACAGGATGATCCGTTGAAATTCCTTGATATCCCTGACAGGTTTTTCGATGAACCCGTCCGCCCCGGCATCGCTTGCGCCGGCCCGGCAAAGCCCGGCATCTTCGCCGCTGGTCACCAGAATTACCGGTGCATTCGGACGGTGCGAGGCAAGTGCGCGCACCAGATCAAGACCGGATCCGTCCGGCAGACCGATATCTACCAGCACCAGCGAAGGCCGATAAGTGGCCAGATGCCTGCGGGCGCTGAGCAGGCTGTCGGCCCGCCTGAGCCGCGCGCCGCTGCGCTGGCACATCAAACGCACGGTTTCCGAACACAACCGGCTGTCTTCGACCAGAAGGATGGTCAGCCTCAGCAATGGCCGGTCTGCGGGTGCCAGAGGTCTGGCGATTGGTTTTCGGTCGATCAGTTCTTGCATCAGCACCACCCGTTTTCAGATGAGTCGTTCTGCAATTCAACCGCGATAACCCTAACGAGGGCTTAACGCCGACGCCGCATGCCTATTGCATCCCATTGGCATGATCGACTATCTAGCCCTGTCACAGCCACAGGAGCGATCATGATCGGACGCCTCAACCATGTTGCCATTGCCGTCCCTGACCTGGCGGCGGCAAGCGCGCAGTACCGCGATACGCTGGGGGCAAAGGTGAACCCTCCGCAGGACGAACCGGATCACGGCGTCACCGTGGTATTCATCGAATTGCCGAACACCAAGATCGAACTTCTGCATCCGTTGGGTGAAAACTCACCAATTCAGGGCTTTCTTGACAAGAACCCCTCGGGTGGCATCCATCATATCTGTTATGAGGTCGAGGATATCCTGGCCGCGCGCGACAGTCTTCTGGCGGCAGGCGCGCGGGTACTTGGTAGTGGAGAACCTAGGACAGGCGCCCATGGCAAACCGGTTTTATTCCTTCATCCCAAGGACTTTGCGGGTACTCTTGTGGAACTGGAACAGGTCTGATGAATCCGGTTACAGGTGTATTGCTGTATCTTACCATCTGGTTCATGTGCCTGTTCGTGATCCTGCCGCTCAGATTGCAAAGCCAGGGAGAATCCGGTGAAGTGGTGCCGGGCACCTCGCCTTCGGCACCGGTCGATCCGAAACTTGGAAAAAAGGCGATCTGGGTAACCATAGCCGCAACTGCAGTTTTCATTCCGGTCTTCATCGTCATCATCAATGGCTGGATATCGATTGATGACATCGACATCTTCAACCTGGGCAGCGAACTAAGATAACCTTAACTTTGCCGATGAAACCTATGAAATTGATGGGTAAATGTGGCAACGCCAAGGATCGGTACTATCAGGTTCAGAACCGGGATGCTCAGCGGAATCGCCATCAGGATTCCGGCCAGCCAGATCGCTGCAAAATGCTGTTTGCGCAAGGCATCGGCCTTTTGCCGCGATAGTCGTCGCATCGCCACCAACTGAAAATATTCCCGCCCCAGAAGATAACCGTTCACCGCCCAGAACAGGAATGGTGCCAGCGGTGCGAACAGCAGATAAAGCACCAGCGCCACCAGGTTGACGACTACGAGCAGGCTGAAAAACCGCAGCGCATCGACCAGCACATCCCACCAACCGGCACCCTCGATCGGCGAAAGTTCCGGATAGTGCTTGGCCTCGACCGCACCGGCGATTTGCTCCAGAAAGGCACCGATAAAGATCGTCGCCACCGGGATCATCAGAAACACCGACAGGATCAGTCCGGCGCCAACGCCGATACCGGCCCCGAGATTGTCGAGAAAGGTGATCTCGCCAATCCACGGAAGGCTGAGGTTGCCGGGGATCAGCCAGGCCAGAAACCAGCCGATCCCATAAACGAAACCCGCCAGAAGCAGGATGGTCAGGCCAAGCGAACGCAACAGGACACCGCGAAATCTGGCATCATCCATCTGTCGCAATGACTTTAGAAAATCATCGAAAATCAACTGTCTATCCAGGTTGTCTTAAGGTCAAGATCGGGTCGTGGCCGCTCGGGCGGGGCGATGGTTTCACTGCCGATATGGATGAAACCGGCAACAAATTCAAACGCCGCCAGATCCAGCCCCTCGGTCAGAAATTCGCGGTCATGCGCCATCCAGCCACTTAGCCAGTTCGCCCCCCAACCACTGGCCAATGCGGCATTCAGCAGCGACAGGCAGACCGCACCGGCGGAAAGAATCTGTTCGATCTCGGGCACTTTTTCCGATTGTTCGGGTGCGGCAACAACCGCCACCACCAGTTCCGCTTTGGCAAATTGTTGGCGCGCCTTTTCGGCTTTTTCGTCGCCAATTCCGCGTTCGCGACTCAAGCGTTCCGTCAAGTTTGCCAGTCGCTGCAGGGCGGCGCCTTCTAACACAAGAAATCGCCACGGTTCCAGTTTGCCATGGTCAGGTGTCCTTGCTGCCGCCGTCAGAAGCGGCATCAGTGCAGCGCGATCCGGAACCGGTCCGGTCAGGGTTTTGGCAGGTCGCGATCGTCGGCTTAGAAGGAATTCAAGCACTTCGGGCTGTGGGTCAGGCATCGGGTATTCCCTTTAATTTTGGCGATTGTATACTTGACAAACCCGTTGCAGAATCGCGAGGTTTGTGAAACCGTCTCTACGTAATTTAGTGGAGGATTTACATGGCCCAAATACCTGCCATATGCGAATACCGTGGACTTGTCTTTCCTTCAGCTTTACCTGCGGTACTAGGCATTAGTGTCAAAAACAGTACATCTGGTTGCCCTAGGTGCCAAAAACCGGCCCCGATTTTGAATGGTTATACCGCTATCATCAACGGTATGGTCACATTTATTACGTCACCGGAGTACACTCTCAGGGAAAAACAGCTTCTGATTGACACCGCAACGGCAGTTGCCAAGGGTGAGATCAAAGCTGCCGAAGCGGCGCGCAAACTTGATTCCAAAAACAAGGAAAGTGGCAGACTTCTCCGCGAATGGGCTAATTTTGGCCTAACATTTATGACGACAATGACGGCGGTTGCAACTTTCATTCTGGCCTACTCTCAGACCGGCGGGAATGCTCCGCCTGTCGATCTGGCAATAGAAAAATTTGAAGAAACCGTTCTCACTATTCAACAGCCTGATAAACGCATGGGCCTGGCTCCAATGCGGTCAATAAGGCCCATGGCAAGACGTTTACCCATTCAGCCAAATCTGGAAGAGGCTCAAGGCACCGCTACCGACGCCAACCCCCCATATGAAAACCGCAAGACGCGTCGGGCCAGCATCAAAAAGAGCCGTGCGAAACCTAAGAAATGACAACATATCGCTTCCCTGTCCCCACTTATGAACGGTATTATGATACCATATCATAAAATGGTTGAGAATCCCCTAACCGCCCGCACTGTCCTTTTTCTTATCTTTCTTAGCGGCGGACTTGGCCACCTTCTTGACAATCTCGTCAAAGCGTTCTTCGTCGTCGTCCGTCCCGAGTTCGCGAGCGGCTTCTTTGAATTTGTCGAGTTGGGATTTGTCATTGGACATATCTCTGAACCTTCTGCATGACCTCTTCGCGACCGCCTGACCACACAGCCGGCGTTAGGTCTGAGTTAAAGGCAATCTCTCTACTCTGATGCGTAATCGCGCCTTTGTCCAAATTCTCATAGATCAGGAATGGGACAATGTTGGAGACGTCATGCTTCTGCAACTCCATGGAGAACAGCACGGCGCGCAAAACACTAACGTCATTTGTCGCGGGAAAGATTGCAGCCGTTTTTCCGCTTCTAGCCCTAACGACAATATCAACGGTGTAATGAGGTAACGAGGGTATCAGCGCCTCGGCTACCGAAACAGATGCTTCGCTAAAGGTATCTTCCAAGGCCCCAATCAGATCCTCCTTGAACGTGCTTTTGACTATTTCGCGGTTGAGGAAAAGCAGGTCTTGGACACGGGCCAGAAAGGTCAGAAACGGAAGTGCCAACGCCGCGATCTTAGCCTTGGGCACCCATTCCGTGCAAAACACCCCGTCCTCTTCTTCAAGCACAACACCATGATCTCTCAGAAGGCCCGAAAGGATTTCCATGCGGTTCTCAGACGAGAAATCGACACCTTGCCCTTCAAGGTCGAACAAAAGGCTTCCGCTATCTTCAAGGCGTGCGCGCTCACCCTCGACTCTAGCGTAGAAGCTAATCGTATCGCCGGAGAACCACGTAACGGGTGCCGATATCGCGTAACCAACTGGCACCTTGCGGACTATTAGACCGTCGCAAAAGGCGGCGCAGATTTCTTGCTGTAGGTTCACAGGAAGCCGCCTCCCTTCGCGAATCGATAGCGCGCCGCCGCGAGGGTCAGCGCACTGTCTTCGGTTACATCAAACGGTATGGTGCACTCGTTTTTCGAGAATGATGGCCATACCGACATCAAATTTTTGTCCCTGAGTACGCCGGGGAACGTATCATGAACATTACCACGTATCAGGTGGCAATGCCAGTTCCAATGGTCTGTATGAAGTTCATGAAAACAAATAACTTTAAGCGTCTTCCCAAACTTCATCGATAGTGTTGCCCGATAAGACTCTTTTTCCTCGCTGATTGCCACCAAAACAACGAACTCATGGCCCAAGGCAGAGAATGTGACTGTTCGCCATTTCCAGCCTCGTCCGAGAGACAACTTGTTCCGCGTAAGCGGAAACTTGGCCCTCGGGATCGAACCCGTTTCCCAAGACCCGGTTATCACATCGGACTTGTTTGCGCGGATAATTTCTCCAACCGATAGGGGGGCCGGGTCTGGCATCACATCGTCACTACTTCTGGGTCAGGCCGTCGATATGTCAGTCTCTTTCCTGCCGCGCCGCTGAGTGCGAGCGCGCCACGTTCAGCGTCTTCTACCCCATTTGCCGAACGGTAGTTATAGCGAAAATCAAATTCAGCCGCGTAGCGGTGCAGGTGCTGCTTGCCACAGTGCTGATACACGCCCTTCATGCCGCGCTTGAAGATGCTGTAGAAGCCTTCGACGGTGTTGGTGTGAACCTCACCCCGGCCATACTCACCAGCGCCATGACGGGTGAAGTCGTGGCCCGCGAAGTCGTCGGCAAGACGCTGATACTGACCAGCTTCGTCAGTGTAGACGACTGCTTCCTTGGCGATGTTTTCGCGCAGGATCGGGATCAGCGTGGATTTCTTAAGGTCGTCCACGATGATGCTCTTGGCCTGCTTCGTATCACGATCCACAAGCGTCAGAATCTTGTGCTTGTGGGCATAGCCGCGGCCTTTCTTCTCGCCATGGGGCTTCTTGGTGCGGTCGTTGCCGAAGAAGGTTTCGTCAACCTCCACTGCGCCACCGTTGCCGCCCATTGGGGCCAGATCGCCGGAGCGCATGCACTCGCGGATACGATGCGTCAAAAACCAAGCAGATTTGTAGGTGATACCCAGAACGCGGTGAAGCTGGTGGCTGCTGATACCCTTCTTGCTGGATACCATCAGGTGAATAGCCTGCAACCACTTGTGCAGGGGAATATGGCTTTCAGCAAAAATGGTGTTGTGGCGAACCGTGAACTGCTTACGGCAGGCGGAACACTTTTTCAGGCCGTGACGCTCAACGCCTTCGGGGTTCTTCTTGGAAGGCTTAGAGAATACGCCTTTCAGATCATAGATATTGGTGCAGTTGCCACAAAACGGGCAGCAAGGACCATCCGCCCAGAGCATCGCCTCAACGTGTGCAAAGGCAGCGGCTTCATCGTACATGTAGGCTTTGGATAGAACAGACATTTCATTTTCCTCTAACTTACTGTAATCAATCTAGTAGTTAGAGTTGGGTTTGTCAAGTATACAATCGCCTTAATTTTCACGCTCTATGTCGCGGCTTGGCCGGGTCGCGTCAAGATGAGGCAGTAGCGGTCAATCTTTGATGTAGAAAACCCTTGCTTCTGTTCAGCGCCTCAAGTGCCGCGCTCGGGGCAAATTCGGGGCGGTCGGATTCAGCAAACCAATGCCGGGTTCCTTGATAGTCATGGCTTTCCAGTGGCCTGCCCGCGCAGGTAATCGCTGCCGCCATATTCCGCTTTGCCGCCGGTTTAATGAACGCATCCACCTCAGCGTAATGTAACAAGTAATCCGCCTTTGACACAGAAAAGTCACCGCCCCGGCAGGCGTAATAACAGACGCAGGCAGCGATATTAAGCTCAGCGCGCTGCGCCAACCAGATCGCCCAATGCCCGCCCATCGAAAGCCCAATCACCCCGACCGGGTTGGCGCCTACACCGCCCTCGCGCCGAAGAACAGCAAGGTCGTCGTAAAGATCACGATACATCGGCTGTTTGCGTTTGCGTCTCCGCAATGCCTCAGCCTCGTTCTGTGTAGCGGCAATTTGGCCATCATGAAGGTCGGCCATCCGTACCACGAAACCGGCTTTTGCTAGATCCTGGCCAAGTGCTGTGATCCCCTTGCTCAGCCCCCACCATGAATGGATCAGCAGCAACCCAGGGCCGTGGCCTGTTGGCGGATGCAACAGCCTTTCCATGTCTAGCTTTGCCTGAGTTTTTCGAGCGCCGGATCTTCTGATACCCGCACCAGACGGGTCAGATCTGCCAGCGACTCGATCTGGCGGCCATTGCCGTCGAAATTGGTTGGCGAAAGCCAGGATTGATACGCCTCTTTCAACGCCGGCCATTCCTTGTCGATGCAGGCAAACCAGGCGGTATCACGATTGCGCCCGCGCACAATCAAATGTTGACGAAACACCCCCTCATAGGAAAAACCAAACCGTTCTGCGGCGCGGCGCGATCTGAGGTTGGCCGCATCGCATTTCCATTCAAACCGGCGGTAGCCGTTTTCATATACCCAACGCATCAGCAGGAAAATCGCCTCGGTCACCGCCGGGCGGCGCTGCAATTCAGGGGCGATGTTGATGTGGCCAACCTCGATCGAGCCGGATTCAGGTGAAATGCGCATCAGACTCATCACCCCGCCGGCATGGCCGGTTTCCGTATCAATCAGGACAAAGAAATGCGGATCCTTCAACGCAGCCATTTCCCGCGCCCAGTGGTGATAGCCGGAAACTGATGAAAACGGCCCATAGCCGAGGTATTTCCAGATCAGACCTTCGGCATCGCTGGAATTGGCGCGATGCAGATCGGCGGCATGGCGATCGGCGTCAAGGCGTTCAAGGCGCACAAACCGCCCCTCCAACGGTTTTGCATCGGGCCATGGCGGCACCCGCCAATTGACGAGAACTTCGCCGCCATTGTTGATGTCACCCACCCTGTCACCCCATTTTTTGTCAGGTTCAGAGCAGGATACCGCGATCCTCGCCCATGTCCAGTCCGGGAAACACCACCCGTTGCAGGAGGTTCCGATCAAGTCCGAACAGGCCATGCATGGCGTCGGCGGCATAGGCGCGCACATCTGCCGTCGGCATTAGGTCGCGGTTCTGGTAAAGGTCGCTTTCACCCAGCCCCGGCCAGTTACCGTAAACCTTGCCACCACGAATCGCCCCGCCAGCCATCAACATCGCACCACCGGTGCCGTGATCGGTGCCGCGTGTACCGTTTTCGCGGGCAGTGCGGCCAAATTCGGTGATGGCAATCACCGCCGTCTTTTGCCAGTTGGCCCCCAACACCTGTTTCAGAGTCAATACCGCATCCGAAAGCTCGCTCAATGCACCCTTGATGCCGTTTTCCTGGGTGCGGTGGGTATCCCAGCCGCTGATCGAAAAGGCGGCCAGCCGGGTTTCCTCGTTCAGGCGTTCAGCGGTAAACCGCGCCAGTGCCTTGGCGCGGGCAGAACGCCCGGCATTCATCATCGAGTTTATCATCGCGTCGTTCATGGCAAGATTGTCGTTGCTGATATCCTTGCCGCCTTGCATATCCATCAGTTCATCCATTTCCAGCGCGATTGCGCCCACCTCTTGAAACAGTGGATCGTCGTGATAAAGCGCGCTTAGCAGGCGTTTGCCCTGCTGCGACAGATCCAACCTTGTGTTCGGGCTCCAGCTTGAGGTTGGCGCATCGCCGCTGAGGATGATCAGGTTTTCCCGCCCGACCGCAAAGGCGGTCTTGGCGGTGATGCCCGGCACCTCGGCCAGCATGCGGTTCATCCAGCCGTCGCGCACCTGATGCAGGCCGACATCGGTGCCGGTGCCCGCCTCAAGCATGTCCTGACCATCAAAATGGCTGCGCTTGTCGCGGTAAGGGGTCGCAACCGCGTTGGCGAATGCCAACTCACCGGATTTCCACAGTGGCATCAGGGGATTGGCGTGCTTGTTTAACGCAAAAAACCCATCAAGGTCTGTGGTTCCTTCCCGATCGCTCAGGCTTGGGCGATAGGCGGCAAAATTGCGGTCGCCATATGGGCGGATCACATCAAGGCCATCCATGGCACCGCGCAGTATGATCACCACCAGCCGGTTGTCCCAAGGAGCCGCCGCCAGCGTGATCGGCGTAAGGAACGGGCTTGCGGCGGCGCTGCATCCAAAGGCGGCGGTGCGCAGCAGAAATTTGCGGCGGCTCAGTGTCTGTAGGTTTTTCATGATTCCCCCTAGCGTCGGTTGAATTCGGGCGATGACAATACCAGCGCCATCCCCTCAAGGCGGCTTTCGGCGCGCGATGACAGCATCAAGAGTTCATCCCCCGCCATGTCGCCCAGTGCGACCCTGGCAAATTCCGGCGGATCAAGGCGCGATTCAAACAGCCCCGCCGCCATCAGCGCCCATTCGATGCGCGCCGCCAGGCCCTGTGGTGTGATCCAGTTCCGGGTTTCTTCGGGCCAGCCGTTCGGCCCGGCCGGTTGCTGCCAGGGCTGACCCATCATGCGCATCGGCGCGGCAAGATAAATCCGGGACTTGCGCAGCGGCAGGTTTTCCAGCTGGTCCGCTCCAACCCCCATCGCCCGCATCGAGGAGGTAAGAAAATCAAACGGCTGCTTGGCCTTTTGTCCGAAATTCTGCCAGGCCGCCGGGTGTTCCAGCATGGCGGCATAAACGCTGACCAGTTCGCCGCCGGTGTCGCGAAAGGCGGCGGTCATGGCATCGACCATGCCGGGATCGGGCTGATCGGCAACGAAATGCACCGCCAGCTTGCCGGCAATATGCCGCGCCGTATCGGGATGCACCGCCAGATCATCCAGCACGGCATAAATATCCTCAAGCCGCCCGACCTTGCCGCCATAGGTTTTGCCCAGAACCGTCTCGGCCCCCGGTTCGGCGGTGTGTTCGCGATAGGCAAATCCGGTGCGGAAATTATAGAAGATGCCGGTCAGCAATTCGGCAAATTCCCGCACATCGGTTTGCGAATAGGTACCGCCAACGCCCAAGGTGTGCAGTTCCAGAATCTCACGTGCCAGATTTTCGTTCAGCCCGCGATTCGACTTTTGGCCCGCCTTGGAATTCGGCCCCACCGACAGGATCTGATCAAGATAGATCAGCATCACCGGATGGGTTTCCGCCGCTCGCAGCAGATCGCGAAAGCTGGCGGTGATGTTGGGTCGGATCGCATCTTCGACATAGGCGGTGGTGATATCGCGCAAACCCTTGCCCTTGGCGGCAATCGCAAAATGATCGGCCCAGAACCGGACCAGACGTTCGCGAAACCCATCAGGCGACAGGACCGGCCGCAGCATCGACATGCGCATATCCCTGGCTGAACGTTTCAGGGCCTCGGTATTGGCGGCCTTAAAGGCCGCCGCCGCCCCGTCCTCGTCCTGGCGTTTGGCGCGGCGCAATTCGCCCAGTCGGCGTTCCTGTTCGGCACGCTCGGGGAAATGCGCGATGGGATAGCGTTCGGCCATCTGGTCCGGCAGTTGCAACTGGCCGAGGATTTCCGCCGCCGAGGCAGGCGACGGGATATCCGGCGACAGGCCATAACCAAAACGGATGGCGGCATAGGTCATTGGCGATGGCGTCATGGCAAGGCTCCGATGAAAGACGTGGAAGTATTACGCGATCAACCCGGCATTCCGTCGGATTTTATTTCTGAAAAACGCCGCCGCCTATCGAAAAGAACCGCATCGGCAAGGATTGGCGCATCGCTAGCCCAAAGCCACGAAAATCGCACCCAGCGCCATCATTCCCGCCCCGGCCCAGCCAAGAAGGCTAAGCCTTTCACCAAGAAACAGCGCCGCCAGCACCACCACCAACACCACCGACAACTTGTCAACCGGCGCCACCTGCGAGGCCGGGCCGAGTTTCAATGCGCGGAAATAACAAAGCCAGCTAGCACCGGTTGCCAACCCAGAAAGAACAAGGAATATCGCACCCTTGGCGGTTATTGTTGATGCACCATGCATCTTGCCCGTGGCATAAACCAGCAGGCCCATGGCAACCATCACCACGATGGTGCGCAGAAATGCCGCGAAATCGGCATTGACCTCGGCCACGCCGAGTTTCGCCAGAATTGCCGTCATCGCGGCGAAAAACGCCGCCAGCAAAGCCCAGGTCAGCCATTCATTCCAGATTGCCATGTCACGCCCCCCGTCATGGGGACAGCTTCCGCCCGGAAATCGCAAAAAGCAACTGCCTGTTTGCCATCACTCCTGCGTGATCACCCTAAGCGACAGTTCACGCAACTGTTCGTTGGTGGCATCAGACGGTGCGTTCATCATCAGATCTTCGGCCCGTTGATTCATCGGGAACATGATCACCTCGCGGATATTCGCCTCATCCGCCAGCAGCATGACGATGCGGTCAATGCCGGCGGCACAACCCCCGTGCGGTGGTGCGCCATAGTGAAAGGCGCTGACCATGCCGCCAAAGCGTTTTTCGACCTCTTCCTTGCCGTATCCGGCCAGCTCGAACGCCTTGAACATGATTTCCGGCTTGTGGTTGCGGATGGCGCCCGACACCAGTTCATAACCATTGCAGGACAGATCATACTGATATCCCAGAACTTTCAGCGGATCACCCTTCAGCGCCTCAAGCCCGCCCTGCGGCATGGAGAACGGGTTGTGTTCAAAGTCGATCTTGCCGGTTTCCTCATCGCGTTCATAAATCGGGAAATCGACGATCCAGGCAAAGGCAAAGCGGTTCTTGTCGGTCAGGCCAAGTTCATTGCCGATCTCGGTGCGGGCGCGCCCGGCGACGGCCTCGAACGCCTTGGGCTTGCCGCCGAGGAAAAACGCGGCGTCACCGACACCAAGGCCGAGTTGCTGGCGGATTGCCTCGGTGCGTTCGGGGCCGATGTTTTTGGCGAGGGGGCCGGCGGCTTCAATTTCTCCCAAATACAATTCCGCCAAATCCCGAGCCTTCAATTTGTCCAGAGGATCCCCAGCTTTAATCAACGAAACGATTTGTTCCTCAAACTTTTTGTATTTTTCTGATTCGGCTTTGAACTCGCTAAAATCGGAGTCTTCGGCCTCAATTTTTTCAAGAACTCTATCGAACACGGGAGACCGTTCGCACTTCCGCCAGAAGATATAGCCCATCCCCGGCAGCCCTTCCTTCTGGGCGAAGGCGTTCATCCGGTCGCAGAATTTGCGGCTGCCGCCACCGGGGGCCGGGATGGCGCGGATTTCGGTGCCTTCCTGTTCCAGCAGACGCGCGAAGATGGCAAAGCCCGATCCGGCGAAATGTTCGCTGACCACCTGCATCCTGATCGGGTTGCGCAAATCCGGCTTGTCGGTGCCGTACCACAGCGCCGCGTCGCGATAGGAGATCTGCGGCCATTTCTGATCGACCGGGCGACCGCCACCGAATTCCTCGAATACACCGGCCAGAACCGGTTTTATCGTATCGAAAACATCCTGTTGCGTGACAAAGCTCATCTCAAGATCAAGCTGGTAGAAATCGGTGGGCGAACGATCGGCACGCGGGTCTTCGTCACGAAAACACGGCGCGATCTGGAAATATTTGTCAAACCCCGACACCATGATCAACTGCTTGAACTGCTGGGGTGCCTGCGGCAGGGCATAGAACTTGCCGGGGTGCATACGGCTTGGCACCAGAAAATCCCGCGCCCCTTCGGGGGATGATGCGGTGATGATCGGCGTCTGGAATTCACGAAACCCCTTGTCCCACATGCGCCGGCGCATGCTGGCAACCACGTCCGATCTGAGCTTCATGTTGGTTTGCAGCTTGTCGCGCCGAAGGTCGAGATAGCGATACCGCAGGCGGGTTTCTTCGGGGTATTCCTGATCACCAAACACCTGAAGCGGCAATTCATCCGCCGCACCCAGAACTTCAATGTCACGGATGAACACTTCAACCTCACCGGTCGGTATCTTGGGGTTGATCAGTTCGGCATCGCGCGCCTTCACCTCGCCGTCAATGCGGATGCACCACTCGCTGCGCAGCTTTTCCACCGCTGCAAAGGCCGGGCTGTCAGGGTCGCACAGAACTTGCGTGATGCCATAGTGGTCGCGCAGGTCGATGAACAGGATGCCGCCATGGTCGCGTACCCGATGCACCCAGCCTGACAGGCGCACCGCCTTGCCGACATCCGACAGGTTCAGTTCGGCACAGTTGTGGCTTCGATAGGCGTGCATGGTGTCATCCTTCGTCTTTATTCTGCCGCTGGCAGGCATTTTGCCGATACACCGCGCCCGCGACACAAAGTCAAGGGGCGCATGGGGCGGCTGAAATTCTAACACTTGCAAAATCTGATTTGATTTGCATATTTATCTGTACGTTACCGGTTGTTTTCGGCCAGTGCAGTAACTGCGGCAGCAGTTTGAAATGAAAGTTGGGTGCGTTCTGCCTGATTTCACAATCCGAAGGCAGGTCATGACGCGATGTGCAATCTGATGACCGGCTGCGCCTGAACCAGAGAGGAAGCGCGCCAAAGCCGGTCAATCATCACCGAAAGGATGTGCCGCTGCTGGCACAGGGCATTTGGGGGGTGCGCTATGTGGATCAGGATACTGGATCGATTTCTTGGCGATCTGTTTCGTCAGGGCGAATTGAACATCACCTTTCCGGACGGAACCAGCAAACGCTATGGCGACGGCAAGGGTCTGTCGGTGGCGGTCACGCTGCATGATGCGACCCTGCCCCGGCGCATCGTCCTGTCGCCGGATATTGCCGTTGGCGAGGGGTACATGGACGGCCGTTTCACCATCGAGAACGATGACCTTTACGGTTTCATGAGCCTTGTTATCCACAATATCAACACCAATGGCCGGCCGTGGCTGGAAAAACCCATCGACTTTCTGCACCACGCCCTCAGGCGGCTGGAGCAGTTCAACCCGGTTTCGCGGGCGCGTCGCAATGTGGCGCATCACTATGATCTGTCGGGCGAACTTTATGATCTGTTTCTGGATGCGGACCGGCAATATTCCTGCGCCTATTTCTCTGAACCCGGCATGACGCTGGAACAGGCACAGGAAGCCAAGAAACACCATATCGCGCGTAAACTGCTGATCGAACCGGGCATGAAGGTGCTGGACATCGGTTGCGGCTGGGGCGGCATGGGGCTGACACTGGCCAGGGATTACGGGGCTGTCGTCACTGGTGTCACACTGTCAACCGAACAGCACAAAATTGCCAATCAGCGCGCCAAGGCGGCAGGGCTGGCGAATCGCGCCGAATTCAAACTGATGGATTACCGCGAGATTACCGGCAAATTTGATCGAATCGTTTCCATCGGCATGTTCGAACATGTGGGGGTGCCGCATTACGGCACTTATTTCGCCACGGTATCGGATCTTCTGACACCGGATGGGGTGGCGCTTATCCACAGTATCGGGCGATCCGATCCGCCGGGTATCACCAGCCCCTGGATCACCAAATACATCTTTCCCGGCGGCTATGTGCCGGCGCTGTCGGAAATGACGGCGGCGATCGAACATCACAACCTTTACACCACCGATGTCGAAGTGTGGCGACTGCATTATGCCGAGACCCTGCGTCACTGGCATGACCGCTTTGTGGCCAATATCGACAAGGCGCGTTCGCTTTATGATGATCGTTTCTGCCGGATGTGGCGATACTATCTGATTGCATCCGAACTGACCTTCCGGCTGAACCGGCAGGTGGTGTTTCAGGTGCAGCTATCGCCGCAACAGGCGGTCGTGCCGCTGACCCGAGATTATCTTTACCACCCGCACGAGGCTGAAAAACGGTCCACCGCCGCCGAATAAACCGCCGTAAAACCGGATGCGCAACCGGCTTGCGGCAGCATTGTGCCCCGATGCCCCTTGCGCCACCCACTGGCATGGCTATAACCCACGAGAATTTGTAAGGGGCGGCCCCGTCCCACGCCAAGAGGTCCGCCATGCCCAAACGCACCGACATCCGCTCGATCCTGATCATCGGTGCCGGTCCCATCATCATCGGGCAGGCCTGCGAATTCGACTATTCCGGCGCTCAGGCCTGCAAGGCGCTGCGCGAGGAAGGTTACCGGGTGATCCTGGTCAATTCCAACCCCGCGACCATCATGACCGACCCGGAAATGGCCGATGCCACCTATATTGAACCAATCACGCCGGAAATCGTCGCCAAGATCATCGAGGCGGAACGCCCCGACGCCCTGCTGCCAACCATGGGCGGACAGACCGGCCTTAATACCGCGCTGGCGCTGGATGATCTTGGAGTGCTTGAAAAGTTCGGGGTTGAACTGATCGGTGCCGACAGGAAGGCGATTGAAATGGCCGAGGACAGGAAACTGTTCCGCGAAGCGATGGACCGCCTTGGCATCGAAAACCCCCGCGCCACCATCGCCAACAACCTTGCCGAGGCGATGAATGCGATCAACGAGGTCGGCCTGCCCGCCATCATCCGCCCGGCCTTCACCATGGGCGGCACCGGCGGCGGCATCGCCTATAACCGCGAGGACTACGAAAAAATCTGCGCCTCGGGGCTTGACGCCTCGCCGGTCAGCCAGATCCTGATCGACGAAAGCCTGCTGGGCTGGAAGGAATTCGAGATGGAGGTGGTGCGCGACAAGGCCGACAACGCCATCATCGTCTGCTCGATCGAGAATATCGACCCGATGGGGGTGCATACCGGCGACAGCATCACCGTCGCACCGGCGCTGACGCTGACCGACAAGGAATACCAGATGATGCGCTCGGCCTCGATTGCGGTGCTGCGCGAAATCGGCGTGGAAACCGGTGGGTCGAATGTACAATGGGCGGTCAACCCCGCCGACGGGCGCATGGTGGTGATCGAGATGAACCCGCGGGTCAGCCGTTCCTCGGCGCTCGCGTCCAAGGCCACGGGCTTTCCCATCGCCAAGATCGCCGCCAAGCTGGCGGTCGGCTATACGCTGGATGAACTGGACAACGACATCACCAAGGTGACGCCGGCCAGTTTCGAGCCGACGATTGATTACGTCGTCACCAAGATCCCGCGTTTCGCGTTTGAAAAATTCCCCGGCGCCAAGGCTGAACTGACCACCGCGATGAAATCCGTGGGTGAGGTGATGGCGATTGGCCGCACCATTCATGAATCGCTGCAAAAGGCGCTGGCATCGCTGGAAACCGGGCTATGCGGTTTTGATGAAATCGCCATCTCGGGCGCGCCCGACAAAACCGCAATCATCAAGGCAATTTCGCAGCGCACACCCGATCGTATACGCCTGATTGCGCAGGCGATGCGCGAAGGGCTGAGCAATGACGAGATCCAGCGCGCCACTGAATACGACCCCTGGTATCTGGCGCGTATCCGCGAAATTGTCGATCTGGAGGCGGAAATCAAGGAAACCGGCCTGCCGCACAACGCCGAGGGCATGCGGCGGCTGAAAATGTTCGGCTTCAGCGATGCGCGGCTGGCAATGCTGACAGGCGAAAGCGAAACCAGCATTCGCCGCAGCCGATACAAACTTGGCGTCACCGCGGTTTTCAAACGCATCGACACCTGCGCCGCCGAGTTCGAGGCACAGACGCCTTACATGTATTCCACCTATGAGGCCCCGGCACAGGGCGAGGTCGAATGCGAATCCCGCCCCACCGACCGCAAGAAGGTGGTGATTCTTGGCGGCGGGCCAAACCGCATCGGTCAGGGGATCGAGTTTGACTATTGCTGCTGTCACGCCTGTTATGCGCTGACCGATGTTGGCTATGAAACCATCATGATCAACTGCAACCCGGAAACAGTGTCTACCGATTATGACACCTCGGACCGGTTGTATTTTGAACCCTTGACGCTGGAACATGTGCTGGAAATCCTGCGCGTCGAACAGGAAAACGGCACCCTTCACGGCGTGATCGTACAGTTTGGCGGCCAGACACCGCTGAAACTTGCCAACGCGCTGGAGGCTGAAGGCATCCCGATCCTTGGCACCACGCCTGACGCCATCGACCTGGCGGAAGACCGTGAACGGTTCCAGCAGCTTTTGCACAAGCTCGACCTCAAGCAGCCCTATAACGGCATCGCCTACAGCCCGGAACAGGCGTTTGAAATCGCCAGGGATGTGGGGTATCCGCTGGTGATCCGACCATCATACGTTCTGGGTGGCCGCGCCATGGAAATCATCCGCGACGATGCCCAACTGACCCGTTACATCACCGAAGCGGTGCATGTTTCCGGCAAGAACCCGGTGCTGCTTGACAGCTATCTGGTCGGCGCGATCGAGGTTGATGTCGATGCGCTCTGCGACGGGCATGATGTGCATGTCGCTGGTATCATGCAGCATATTGAAGAAGCCGGTGTTCATTCCGGCGACAGCGCCTGTTCACTGCCGCCGTATTCCCTGTCCAGGGAAATCGTTGCGGAACTGAAGGTACAGTCCAGGGCGCTGGCGCTTGGCCTCAATGTGGTCGGGCTGATGAATGTGCAGTTCGCCATCAAGGATGACGAGATCTTCATCCTGGAGGTCAACCCCCGCGCCAGCCGTACCGTGCCGTTTGTCGCCAAAGCCACCGACAGCGCCATCGCTGCCATCGCCGCCCGCCTGATGGCCGGCGAGCCTTTGTCGAATTTTCCCGAGCGCCCCCCCTACAAGGAAAACGCCAGCGAGGACGAAGTTCTGCCCTATGCCGAACCGATGACCCTGGCCGACCCAAACACGCCTTGGTTTTCCGTGAAAGAAGCGGTTCTGCCATTTGCGCGATTCCCCGGTGTTGACACCCTTCTTGGCCCGGAAATGCGCTCCACCGGCGAGGTGATGGGCTGGGATCGTACTTATGAACGCGCATTCCTGAAGGCACAGATGGGGGCCGGTCATATCATCCCCGAAGGTGGCAAGGTCTTCATCTCGATCAAGGACATGGACAAGACCCCGGCAATGATCGAGGCGGCAACCATCATGGCCGCCCTTGGCTTTGGCATCGTCGCCACCCGCGGCACCGCCGATTTTCTTGCCGCGGCGGGCCTGAAGGTAGAGACCGTAAACAAGGTTTATGAAGGGCGGCCGAACATCGTCGACATGCTGAAAAACGACGAGATCACCATGGTGTTCAACACCACCGAAGGCAGCCAGGCGGTCGAGGACAGCCGCGAAATCCGTTCCGTCGCGCTATATGACAAGATCGTCTATTTCACCACCGCTGCCGGATCACATTCCATGGCGCTGGCGATGCGAAATGCCCGCGAAGGCAATATCGGCGTGCGGACCTTGCAGGAATAACAGCCCATTTGCGTTGCGATTTGTCGCTTGAAACAAGGCGGCGGTAAGGGCAGAAACTTGTCATGGCCAAGCTTTATTTCCATTACTCCACCATGAATGCGGGCAAATCGACCCTGCTGCTGCAAGCTGCGCATAATTACGGCGAACGCGGGATGGAGACCTATCTTCTGACCGCCAACCTTGACCATCGCGCCGGACAGGGCAGGATTGGCTCACGCATCGGTATCGGGCGCGATGCCGATACGTTTTCGCCCGACACCGATCTGTTCAAGATGCTTGAAGATCGGCTTGCAAGCGGTTCCGTTACCTGCGTTTTCGTCGATGAGGCGCAGTTTTTGACCAAGGATCAGGTCTGGCAACTGGCGCGTGCGGTGGATGATCTTGGCCTACCGGTGATGTGTTATGGTCTGCGGGTCGATTTTCGCGGTGAACTGTTCCCCGGTTCCGCTGCCCTGCTGGCCTGGGCGGATGAGATGCGCGAGATCAGAACCATCTGTTTTTGCGGCAAGAAGGCAACCATGGTGGTCAGGAACGGACCCGACGGCAAGCCCTTGCACGACGGCGCGCAGGTGCAGATCGGCGGCAACGAAACCTATCTGTCGCTGTGTCGGCGGCATTGGCGCGAGGCGATGGGGGCGTGAAGGCGGGCAAGGTCAGCGGCTTCGTGTTGTGCCTGAACATATCGTTACAAACCATTGTTATCAGACCTTGTTTGGCAGATCATTTCCGGCAAAATACGCTGTGACATTCTTCACCGCCATCAGCCCCATATGGGTGCGAACCTCCAGCGCGTTGGTGCCAAGATGCGGCAGCAACACCACATTCTCCATTTTAACCAACGCCTTGGGTACTTGCGGTTCATCCTCATAAACATCCAGTCCCGCCCCCGCCAAAGCCCCCGATTTCAGCGCCGCAATCATTGCGGATTGGTCGACCACGTCACCACGCGCCGTGTTGACAAGAATGCTGCCGGGGCGCATCGCCGCCAGCATTTTGGCCGAGATCAGGTGCCGGTTCCTGTCCCCGCCCGGAACATTGATGGAAACCACATCGCTGGTTGCCATCACTTTGGCCATGTCTGGCAGTTGCCGCGCCGCCGGAATACCGCAATCCGCCACGCTTGAGCGGTTGAAAAAGACCACCGGCATCTGAAATCCGCAATGCGCCCGTCTGGCCACCGCCCGACCGATGCGCCCCATGCCGATGATCCCCAGCGTCTTGCCGGTAACGTGCATTCCCAGCATCTGGGTCGGGTGCCAGCCCTGCCAGCGCCCGGATCTGACCAGCCGCTCCCCCTCGCCGGCGCGACGCGCCGTCATCAGCATCAGCAGGATCGCCAGATCGGCAGTGGCATCGGTAACCGCACCCGGCGTGTTGCTGACAACAATGCCGCAGCCTGCTGCCGCTGCCACGTCGATATGATTGTAACCAACGCCGAAATTCGCCAGCAGACGGCAACGGGGCACCAGATCGGCAAACGCCTGTTGGCTGAACCCGTCGCCAAGGGTCGGCACGATCGCATCATATTCCAGCATCGCCGCCCGGCATTCGGCCACCGGCCAGGGCTGGTTGTCGGCGGCAACCGTCACATCAAACCCGGTCTTTGCCGCCTTGATCACCGGTTCCGGCATTGGCCGTGTGAACAACACTTTCTTGCGGGTCATCAGTGCATCCTTGCACCTGGCGGCACCGCCTGATCCGGGGCCAGCAGTACGATATCACCGTTTGAATCAGCGACCCCCAACACCAGCACCTCGGAGATGAACCTGCCAATCTGGCGCGGCGGAAAATTCACCACTGCCATTACCATGCGCCCGACCAGTTTTTCCGGCTGGTAATGGGCCGTGATCTGAGCCGAGGATTTCCGTTCCCCGATTTCATCGCCGAAATCCAGCCATAGCTTGATCGCGGGTTTTCGCGCTTCGGGATACGGTTCGGCGCGGATCACCCGGCCAGCCCGGATATCGACCTTGAGGAAGTCATCGAAACTGATCTCGTTCATGGCATCCGGCCCAGTTCCCGGCCTCGTGCGGCAGCGGCCCTAACGGCGCGTTTCATCAGCGCCGGAAATCCGGTCTCGGTGTCCATAAGCACCTTCAACGCCGCCTCGGTGGTGCCACCGGGCGAGGTTACGTTGACACGCAATTCGGTCACGCTTTCGCTGGCGTTTTCCGCCAGATCACCGGCCCCTGCAACCGTGACCAGTGCCAGTTTCATCGCCAGTTCAGCCGGCAAACCCTCGGCCTCGCCGGCAGCGGCAAGGGTTTCGATCAGGTGAAACACATATGCCGGGCCGGAACCTGAAACGGCGGTGACCGCATCCATCTCAGATTCCGCATCAAGGCGAACCGTTTGCCCGATGGCGCTGAGCAGGGTTTCGGCCAGTTGCATGTGTTGCTGATTGGATTGATGGTTGCCGTATAGCGCGGTGATGCCATGGCCCACAGCGGCAGGTGTGTTCGGCATGGCGCGGACAATGGGCGTTCCGGCCCCCAGAACCGCCTCGAAAGCGGCGATCGAGGTGCCGGCGGCGATCGACAGAAACAGGGTCTTGCCGTTACCAAGCGCCTGCAATCGCGGCAATGCCTCGCCCATCATCTGCGGTTTGACCGCGACCATGCAGATGGCTGGCGCGACTGGCAATTCCACGTTCAGATTCAATCCTTTGCCGGTCAAACCTGACACCCAGTCCGAAGGTTTCGGATCCAGCACCCAGACATTGCCCGGTGCCAATCCGCCAGCAAGCCAGCCCGCCAGCATGGCCGAACCCATCTTGCCGCAGCCCAGCAATACCAGACCGTTGCGGTTTACTTCGCCCAGATCCATGTTCCCTCCTGCTTTGTCTCGACAGGGGGTATGCTATGCAGTTCCGAATGCCTCGTCCATGGCGATCCGCATGGCGGATTTCGGTGTTTCATCGCCCCAGCAAACCAGTTGGAACGCTGGATAGAACCGCTCGCAATTCGCCACTGCGATGCGCACAAGCTGGTCAATCTGGGTCGTGCCGGCGGTTTCGCCCCCCGTCAGCACCAGACCATAGCGATAGACCATCAGCTTGTGTTCCTGCCAAAGCGTGAACGCCCCGGCCCAGCAACGATCATTGGCGCTGTTCAGAGTTTCGTAAAGATGCGGCAGACGGTCCTCGGGCGGGTCCATCTCGAACGAACAGACCAGACGCAGGGTTTCATCGCTGGCCGACCATGCAAGCGTGATGGAATAGGTTCGCCACTGGCCTTCGATCGCCATGGCGATCTGGTCATCGGCTACCCGGTCGAAATCCCAGTCGTGATGTTCAGCCAGGGTTTCGACGATGTCGATGGGATGGATTTCCACGGTATCAAGATACTGCTCTAGATTTGCCATTGCCTGTGCCTTTGCTAAGGATCTGCGTGGATGTCAGCCCCACTACAGAAAGGGAACCTCACTAATGGTCGCGTTGTAAATTTCCGACCTTACCAGATATGGTGGTCCGAAATCGCCAACCTGTAAAGCTAAAGTTTTATGAAAATCACTGCGCAGACCAAATCTGTGGATAGCTCGGCGCTTATCCACAGACGTCGGTCATTTTTCCCCAGAGATCGGCAGCAAATGCTGCCGGTGTTATTTTTTGGCGGCGGCGGTCTTGGGTTTTGGTGCAGATTTTGCCGCCGGTTTCGCCGCTGATTCCAAGGCATTCAGCCGCGATTTCAGGGATTCGTTTTCCTCGCGCGCCTTTTGCGCCATCAGGCGGACCGCCTCGAATTCTTCTCGGGTGACGAATTCACGATCGGCCAGCCAGCGATCCATCAGGCTTTTCATGGCGTTCTGGGCTTCGTCCCTTGCACCCTGGGCCACGCCAGCCGCATTGTTCATCAACTGTGCGATATCGTCGAAAATCTTGTTGCGTGAATGCATTGTCGCCTCCTTGCCGGTGATGTTCCCTATATGACAATCCCGGGCGGATTTGCCAAGGTTGCGGTTGACATATCTTGCCAGCCGCGATCAGGAATGGACAGCAGACCACGGGGCAGAACATGCAGGCAATCCTACCGTTTCCGGATATCTCGCCCGAGATTTTCTCGATTGATCTGGCCGGGTTTCATCTGGCGCTGCGTTGGTATGCGCTGGCCTATATCCTGGGGCTGGTGCTGGCATGGCGGTGGGTCGTTCTGATGGTCCGCCGACCCGGTTTGTGGCTGAACGATTCCCCGCCGATGAGCGCGAAACAGGTCGAGGATTTGCTGACCTGGGTGATCCTTGGGGTAATCCTTGGCGGGCGACTGGGATTTGTTCTGTTCTATCAGCCGGGGTATTATTTTGAAAACCCACGGGAAATCCCGCTGATCTGGCAGGGCGGCATGTCGTTTCACGGTGGATTTCTCGGGGTGATCCTGGCTGGTTATCTGTTCGCGCGTCGTCACAAGCTGCGCGTTGCCAGCCTTGGCGATTGCATGGCGGCAACCGCGGGGATCGGCCTGTTCTTCGGTCGTCTGGCGAATTTCATCAATGCCGAACTTTGGGGGCGGCCGTCGCATCTGCCCTGGGCGGTGGCATTTCCCGGCGAACTGGCCGAAACCTGCCCGCCCGACTGGCAAGGCGTCTGCGCGCGCCATCCTTCACAGCTATACGAGGCCGGGCTGGAAGGGCTGCTGATGGTTATATTGATGTATTATCTTGCCTACAGGCGGGGCTGGCTGAAAACGCCGGGGGCGCTGATCGGGGCGTTTTTTCTGATCTACGGCGCAGCGCGGAGTTTTGTCGAATTGTTCCGCCAACCGGATCAGCAGTTTGCATCGCTTGACAATCCCATGGGCTACGCGTTGCATTTGGGCGATATCGGGCTGAGCATGGGGCAGGTTCTGTCGCTGCCCATGGTGCTGATCGGTGGTTTCGTCATCTGGCGAACCAGGCGGTGCGGATGACCCCGGTTGAACAAATTCTTCGGGCGCAGATCAAACGCTTTGGTCCCATCAGCGTCGCCGAATACATGAACCTTTGCCTTTTGCACCCAGATCATGGCTATTACATGCAGGGCAAACCGATCGGCCGCGCCGGGGATTTCATCACCGCCCCCGAGATCAGCCAGATGTTCGGCGAGTTGCTGGGCCTTGCGCTGGCGCAAAGCTGGCTGGATCAGGGGGCACCGGTGCGGTTCGCGCTGGTGGAACTCGGGCCGGGGCGCGGCACGCTGATGGCCGATATGCTACGCGCAACGGCGGGTGTTCCGGGCTTTCTTGCCGCCGCCGAGATCTGGCTGGTCGAGGCGTCGCCGGCCCTGGTCAAGGTACAGGCGGCGGCGTTGGCGGGTCACAAGGCCAACTGGGTCGCCTCGGTTTCTGATCTGCCGGATCTGCCGATCTACCTGATCGCCAACGAGTTCTTTGATGCCCTGCCAATCCGCCAGTTTCAGCGCACCGGGCAGGGCTGGCAGGAACGGATGATCGGGCTTGACGGTGACAAGCTGGTTTTCGGGCTGGCCGCCCCCCTGCCCGTTCCGCCGACCGATGATCTTGCCGAAAGCGCAAAACCCGGTCAGATGGTCGAGGTCAACAAGGCGGCCGAGGCACTGATCGGCGAAATCGGTCATCGGATCGAGGGGTTCGGCGGCACCGCCATGGTGATCGACTATGGTGAATTCGGCAATACGGGCGACAGTTTTCAGGCGGTGCGAAATCACGAAAAACAGCACCCGCTGGCCAATCCCGGCCAGGCCGACCTGACCGCCCATGTGGATTTTGCCGCACTCGCCAAGGCGGCGGGCAACGTCGCCGCCACCCCGCTGACGCCACAGGGTGAATTGCTGCATCGCCTTGGCATCGGGGTTCGCGCCGAGACTTTGGCGGCGGGCATGGTGGGCGAACCATTGCAGCAGCATCTGGCCGCATATCACCGCTTGACCTCCTCCGAAGAAATGGGGAGTCTGTTCAAAGCCATCGCCTTTCATCGCCATGGCACCGCCCCGCCACCGGGATTCAGCCAGAATGACACTTGAAATCCTGACCGTCGACGAATTGCTGCCGCTCAGACACGGTTTCTTCGGTCGCCGGGGCGGTGTTTCCTCAGGCATCTTTGCCGGGTTGAATTGCGGCCCCGGTTCCTCGGATCAGCGCGACGCGATCATCACCAATCGCCGCCTGGTCAGCGATGCCATGGGGGGGGCCGCGGATTTGTTGCTGACGGCGCATCAGTCGCATTCTTCCGATGTTCTGGTGGTCGAACATGCCTTTGGCACCGCGCGCCCGAAATGCGACGCCATGGTAACCAACAAACCGGGTCTTTTGCTGGCGGTTCTGACCGCCGATTGCCAGCCGGTACTGCTTGCCGACAGATCAGCCGGGGTAATCGGCGTGGCACATGCCGGCTGGAAAGGGGCGCTGGACGGCGTATTGGAAAACACCATCGCAGCGATGGAAGGGTTGGGGGCGAATCGTGGCCGCATCAGCGCCATCATCGGCCCCTGCATCAGCCAGAGCGCCTATGAGGTCGGCCCCGAATTCGTCGAACGTTTCCTGTCCGCCGACCAGAATCACGCGGATTTCTTTGTCGCCGGGCAAAGTGGGCGAATGATGTTCGATCTGCCCGCTTTCGGGCTGTTTCGCCTGCGCCGCGCCGGAATCGGATCCGCCCGCTGGACCGGGCATTGCACCTATGACGACCCCGGTCGGTTTTATTCCTATCGCCGCAGCACACACAGGGGCGAGGTGGATTATGGCCGCCAGATCTCGTTGATATCGCTTTGAGCGCGAAATTACCTGAAAAAACCGCAAGCAGGTCATTTTGACGCCATAAAGAATCTGGATTTTCCAATCAGTGCCGCGCCTTGCGGCAGGTTCTTGACTGGGATGGTAACGATTATGGGCAAGCAAAGTCGCTGGATGAAATGGGTTCTGGACGAGGCTGACAAGCTGAATTTCAACTTGCCCTGGCACCGCCAGACCCGCAATGCAGCCTGGAAGAACCGCATCCTGAGCGTCGATTTCCGGCGTCTGTTGCCCAAGGGCTGAAAACCGGCGGATCCATTGCCACCATCCAATCATCAAACCCGTTCCGGTTTCCGGCGCGGGTTTTCGGCCTTTGCCTGCGCCCTCGTTTCATCCTGTCAGGGAACACGCGAATTTTGCATTGGTTTGAAACGCCGGATCAGGAAACAGTTTTCACCCCAACCGGTGATTGTATCGAAGACGTGCAAAATAGGTCTGCCCTGTTGACTTATCACCGCTTTTTGCGCTATCTGTTTCGTGTAAGTCGGCCAGTTGGTTGGCCATTGTAATGTGTTCATCTACGTTGATGGTGGGTAGATGTGGGCGTGCACTCAGGACCGTGTAAAGGACTGATCGCATGACGTATTCCACCATTCCCGGCCGGGCATCCGGCCATATCCCGCCCCTAACAGCCAGATCCGAAACACCCGCCAACGACGGCATGCCGTATGCGGCGACATCCATCAGACCAAGCCAAATCCCCGCGACGGATGCGAAAGGTTCCCGGATTTGCAGCTATGGAATTTCGGCGCAGCTGGCGGATGGCACGATCAGCGAATTCGATCATCTGGCCCCGGCGGAACTGTCGCTTGAAGATATCTGCGCCAATGTTGCGCGCGGCACCCTGATCGCCACCCGCGATGGCGACACCGCGGTTGAGGATCTTCGCCCCGGCGACCTGATCAAGACCCGCGATAACGGCTATGTGGCATTGCGCTGGATCAGTTGCTGCACGCTGCCCGATCAAGGTGGCAATGACGGGGGGCCGCATCATCCCCTGCGCATCAGGGCCGATGCGCTTGGCTATCAGCGCCCGTCGCATGATCTGCTGGTGTCGCCGCGGTTTCGCTATCTTTCCAACCATCCTAGCTGTACCCGGCTATATGGATCACCGGAAACGCTGGCGCCGGTGGTCGATCTTGTGGATGACGGATCGGTCCTGCGGGTGCGCCCGTCACCCGATCTGATGTTTTACAATCTGATGTTCGACCGGCACCAGATTTTCATGGCCAATGGCCTGGAAACCGAAAGCTATCATCCGGGCGAATACGGCGTGTCGATGCTGACACTGGAACAGGTTTCGCATCTGAGGCGAATACTGGTGCATCTTGGCGGCGATCTAGGCAAGCTTGGGCCGATGGCACGACCGGCGCTGCGTGGGTTCGAGGGGCCGGCCCCGCGTCGGGCAGGCTAAAGCCCCCCTGCCCTAGTCCTCGGCCATGGCGCGGGCTTCCAGCACGTCGAACGGCACGCCGGGTTCATCCTTGGCGCCGCGGATCACCAGCGATGTCTTGACGCTGGCGACATTGGGCGCCGCGGTCAGGCTTTCGGTCAGAAAATTCTGGAATGACGACAGATCGGGTGCGACGCATTTCAGGATGAAATCAATTTCGCCGTTCAGCATGTGACACTCGCGCACCAGCGGCCATTCACGGCATTTTCGCTCAAACGCGCTCAGGTCCGATTCGGCCTGGCTATGCAGGCCGACCATGGCGAAAACCTGCACCTCAAAGCCCAGGGCGCGGGCATTGACACGGGCGTGATAGCCCTTGATCAGGCCGCTTTCCTCAAGTGTTCGCACCCGGCGCAGACAAGGTGGTGCGGAAATGCCGACCCGCCGGGCCAGTTCCACGTTGGTCATGCGCCCGTCGGCCTGAAGCTCTCGCAGGATGTTCCGGTCGATCGGGTCAAGCTTGTTGACGGGCATTTTGCGCATCCTTCAGGGGTGTTTGCGCGCTAATTACCCGCAACCGCCAATTTGCGCAATATTGTTTCGTGGTCGCGCAACAATTTTTCCGCACCGTGCAACATGGTGAAATCTTGTCACAGGCCGGAACAGATGGCTTTTCGCCGGCCGAACCGCTGCCTATATACCAACAAACAACCTGAAAAGATCGAGAGTTTCCATGTCCGATACCCGCCATACCCGCCTTTTGATCATCGGCTCCGGCCCAGCCGGCTATACCGCCGGCGTTTACGGTGCCCGTGCCATGCTCAGCCCGATTCTGGTACAGGGGATGGAGCCGGGCGGGCAGTTGACCACCACCACCGAGGTGGAAAACTGGCCCGGTGACACCGAGGTACAGGGCCCCGACCTGATGGTCAGGATGGAGGCACATGCCCGCGCCATGGGGACCGAGATCATCATGGACCAGATCACCACGCTAGATCTGTCCAAGCGCCCCTTCACCGCCAAGGGCGACACCGGCACCACCTATACCGCCGATGCGGTCATTCTGGCGACCGGCGCGCGCGCCAAATGGCTGGGGCTGGAGACAGAGGAAAAATTCAAGGGGTTTGGCGTTTCCGCCTGCGCCACCTGCGACGGGTTCTTTTATCGCGGTCAGGAAATCGTGGTGATCGGCGGCGGCAATACAGCGGTTGAAGAGGCGCTGTTTCTTACCAACTTCGCCTCCAAGGTGACGCTGATCCACCGCCGGGATGAATTGCGCGCCGAACGCATTCTGATCGACCGGCTGATGAGCAACCCCAAGATCGAACCCCTGTGGTTTCACGAACTTGTCGAAGTGGTCGGCGACAGCGATCCCCTGGGCGTGACGGCTGTGCGCGCCAAACACACCAAGACCGGTGAAATCACGGAAATCCCCTGCAAGGGCGTGTTTGTCGCCATCGGCCATGCCCCGGCAAGCGAACTGGTCAAGGATACGCTGGAACTTCACAGCGGCGGCTATGTGAAGGTAAAACCCGGCAGCACCAGAACCTCGATCCCCGGCGTGTTCGCGGCGGGCGATCTGACCGATCACGTCTACCGCCAGGCGGTGACCTCGGCCGGTATGGGCTGCATGGCGGCACTTGACGCCGAGAAATTCCTGGCCGAACAGGGCGAGGCCGATGCGCCGCCGGCCAAGGGCCAGCCGGCCAAGGCCGAGGCCTGAACCGGCCATCCCGACCGGCCTGACCGCTGAAAGGAGGCAGCGATGCGTTGGCGCGGAATTTGTCATGTCGAATTGTCGGTTCCCGATTACGAGATCGCGGTGGCGTTTTATGACCGGATGTTCGGCTGGCTCGGCTACAGAAGCTTCTGGACGCTCGATATCGGCTACCGCTCGACCTATTACATGGCGCGCTTTCCCTGGCCGCATTCCTATATCGGCATCCAGCCGGCGAAAACCGGCGGCAGGCTTGACCACGCGGCGCGCGCCGCCGGCATTCATCACATCGCGCTCTGGGCGCGAAACCGGCGCGAGATCGACCGCTTCCACCGGGAGTTCCTGATCCCCGAGGGGCTGGCGGTGACCGACCCGCCGCAGGAATACCCGGTCTATGTTCCCGGCTATTACGCGGTCTTCTTCGACGATCCGATCGCCGGCGTGCATTGGGAACTGGCGCATTTTCCGAAAATCCCCTCGATCCGGCAATATCTGTCCTTTCGCCGGACCATGCGGGAGGCTGTGACGAAACACCCCGAATGGCGCGAACCGCCCGAGAAACTGGCGATGCGGCACCTGCCCGCCCGCCACCGCCAAAGCGCGATCCGAAAAGAGTGAAACGGCTTTCGGACCATATTGCGCGTTAAAACAATAGTCCGGAGCAGCATTTATGATTGAGGTTCACTGTCCGCCGCCGGGTCCGCAATTTCCGGTTGATTTGTGTTCAGAAATGAACGATATGGATATCCGTTCAATAATGAACATACTTCGAGCCGCCCCGGATGACCAACGCCACGTCAAAGCATAGCCTGTCGGACGACGACGATCTGCGCTTCCGCCTGTTTCGCCAGCTTGACCTGGCGCCGGGGGCCTCGCAGCGCGCGATGGCGGCGGCGCTCGGCGTTTCGCTGGGTCGGCTCAACGCCTTGTTGCGGATGGCGACGCAATCGGGCCTGGTCAGGGTCGGCGAACGTGAAGGCCCCGACCGGCGCCAGCGCTTTGCCTATGCCCTGACATCGCGCGGCGCTGCCGAAAAGATCCGGCTGACCGATCAGTTTCTGACCCGCAAATTCGCCGAATACGATGCGCTTCATGCCGAACTTACCGGCACCACCAGCGGGCTTGTCCCGCTCAGACACAGGACCAAACTCGTGCAGAACAACCTCACCCCGATCCCCGAACTCTATGTTTCCCATGAAAGCGCGCAGCGGCTGAAGACCGAGGCGGGCGATCTGCCGTCCTGGGACCTGACGCCGCGCCAGGTCTGCGATCTGGAGCTTTTGATGAACGGCGGCTTCGCGCCCCTGAAGGGATTCCTCGGGCAGGCGGATTATGACGGCGTGGTGGAGAACATGCGGCTTGCCGACGGCACGCTCTGGCCGATGCCGATCACGCTCGACGTCAGCGAGAAATTCGCCGAACTGGCGGAACCCGGCCAGGACATCGCGCTCAGGGACCAGGAGGGGGTGATCCTCGCCACCATGACCGTGACCGACCGCTGGACGCCGGACAAGTCGCGCGAGGCGGCAGGCGTGTTCGGCGCCGACGACATCGCCCACCCTTCGGTCAACTACCTGCACAACACCGCCGGCCCGGTCTATCTCGGCGGGCCGGTGACCGGCCTTCAGCCGCCCGTGCATTATGATTTTCGCGGTCGTCGCGACACTCCGAACGAACTCAGGGCCTATTTCCGCAAGCTCGGCTGGCGCAAGGTGGTGGCGTTCCAGACCCGCAATCCCTTGCACCGGGCGCATCAGGAGTTGACCTTCCGCGCCGCCCGGGACGCCCAGGCCAACCTGCTGATCCACCCGGTGGTCGGCCTGACCAAGCCGGGCGATATCGACCATTTCACCCGCGTGCGCTGTTACGAGGCGGTGCTGGACCAGTACCCGGCCTCGACCACCACCATGAGCCTGCTGAATCTGGCCATGCGCATGGGCGGCCCGCGCGAAGCGGTCTGGCACGGCCTGATTCGCAAGAACCACGGCTGTTCGCATTTCATCGTCGGGCGCGACCATGCCGGCCCCGGCAAGAATTCCGCCGGCAAGGATTTCTATGGCCCTTATGAGGCGCAAGACCTTTTCCGCCAACATCAGGCGGAAATGGGCATCGAGATGGTCGATTTCAAACACATGGTCTATGTGCAGGAACGCGCCCAGTATGAACCGGCAAACGAGATCGAAGAGGGCGTGACCGTCCTGAATATTTCCGGCACCGAGTTGCGCCGCCGCCTGACCGAAGGACTGGAAATCCCAGAATGGTTCAGCTTTCCCGCCGTGGTCAAGGAACTGCGCCGCACCCGGCCACAGCGATCGAAACAGGGTTTCACCGTATTTTTCACCGGCTTCTCGGGTTCCGGCAAATCCACCATCGCCAACGCGCTGATGGTCAAGCTGATGGAAATGGGTGGGCGGCCGGTGACGCTGCTGGATGGCGACATCGTGCGCAAGAACCTGTCCAGCGAGCTTGGTTTTTCCAAGGAACACCGTGATCTCAACATTCGGCGCATCGGCTATGTCGCGTCAGAGATCACCAAGAACGGCGGCATCGCCATCTGTGCGCCGATCGCGCCCTATGCCGCCACTCGCCGCGCTGTGCGCGAAGATGTCGAAGCCTTTGGTGCCTTCATCGAGGTGCATGTGGCGACCAGCATCGAAGAATGCGAACGCCGTGACCGCAAGGGCCTCTACAAGCTGGCGCGCGAAGGCAAGATCAAGGAATTCACCGGCATTTCCGACCCCTACGATGTGCCGGAAAACCCTGAACTGCGGGTCGAAACCGAAGGTGCCGATGTGGATAACTGTGCACATCAGGTGATCCTGAAACTGGAAAACATTGGTCTGATCGCCGGCTGACCAATGCAAGGCGTAGCTGCATGAATGCCGCGATGGATGCGCTCTTTCAACGGGGCGCATCCTCGGCTATGGGATGGCCATGACCGAGAACCCGCCAAGCCTTCGCCCTGATATCGCGCCGCGCGCGCGCATTGAAACCATGCGTCGTCCCGGCCAGCCCGGCATCGGCATGGTCTCGCTTGGCTGTCCCAAGGCGCTGGTGGACAGCGAACGCATCCTGACCCGCCTGCGGGCCGAAGGCTATGCCATCTCGCCCGATTATCAGGGGGCAGATGCGGTGATCGTCAATACCTGCGGCTTTCTGGACAGCGCCAAGGCCGAAAGCCTGTCGGCAATCGGCGAGGCGCTGGCGGAAAACGGTCGGGTGATTGTAACCGGTTGTCTGGGGGCGGATCCCGAATACATCACCGGCGCGCATCCCAAGGTTCTGGCGGTCACCGGCCCGCAGCAATATGAACAGGTGCTGGACGCGGTTCATCAGGCGGTGCCGCCTGATCCGGATCCGTTCATCGACCTTTTACCTGCAACCGGTGTTCGCCTGACGCCCAGGCATTATTCCTATCTGAAGATTTCCGAAGGCTGCAATCACAAGTGCCGCTTTTGCATCATCCCCGACATGCGCGGCCGTCTGGTCAGCCGCCCAGCCCATGCCGTTATCCGCGAGGCTGAAAAGCTGGTGGAAAACGGGGTTCGGGAATTGCTGGTGATCAGCCAGGATACCTCGGCTTACGGGCTTGATATCAAGCACGAAACGGCGCGCGGCCACCGCGCCCACATCACCGATCTGGCGCGCGATCTTGGCCAGCTTGGGGCTTGGGTTCGCCTTCACTACGTCTATCCCTATCCGCATGTGCGCGATCTGATCCCGTTGATGGCTGATCGGCTGATCCTGCCCTATCTCGACATTCCGTTCCAGCATTCGCATCCCGATGTCCTGAAACGCATGGCGCGCCCGGCAGCCTCGGCCAGAACGCTGGATGAAATCGCCGACTGGCGCCGCATCTGCCCGGATATCACCCTGCGTTCCACCTTCATCGTCGGCTATCCCGGCGAGACCGAGGCCGAGTTTCAGCACCTGCTTGACTGGCTGGATGAGGCCCAGTTGGATCGTGTCGGCTGTTTTCAGTATGAGAACGTGGCGGGCGCGCGGTCAAACGCCCTGCCGGGTCACGTCGCGGATGAGGTCAAACAAGATCGCTGGGATCGCTTCATGGCCAAGTCGCAAGCAATTTCCGAGGCGAAACTTGAGGCCAAAATCGGCCAGCGTCTCAGCGTCATCGTTGATGAGGTGGACAGCCAAGGCGCCACCTGCCGCAGCATGGCCGATGCGCCGGAAATCGACGGCAACCTGTTCATTGATGAAGGGTTCGAAAACCTGTCGCCGGGCGATATCGTCACGGTAATCGTCGACGAGGCCGGGGAATACGATCTTTGGGGCCGCCCGGTCTGACCTCTGGTCCGCCATCCCCATTGCGAAAATCCCGCAGGCTTTGTAGCCTTGGCAGAATGTTTACCATCGAACACGAATTTGACGCCACCATCGTTACCCTAGTGGATGACGGCGATCTGCCTTTGCAGGAAGACATCACCATCGCCGCGTTTGAAGATTGCGTAACCGTGGAACAGTTCAGCGAGCGCCTGGGTAGGGTGGAAAAGATAACCCTGTCGTTGGCGCAACTGCGCGACCTGCAAGCGGCGCTGAACTTGCCCGAAGGCACCTATCGGTTCGAACCTGCGCCTGACGCCTGAGCCTGATCACTTGACCCGAAACTGCTTGTCGCGCGAGCTGGTCCCGGCAAGCAGCTCGATCCGGCTTTTCGGCACCCCGATCGCCTTGGCCAGCAGGCGCCCCACCGCCTGGTTGGCCTTGCCATTCTCCGGTGCGACCGTCACCCGCACCCGAAAATCGAACGCGCCGGTCGGATCGGCCGAAAGCTGGTTGCTGGCGGCCTTTGGCGTGACCCGCACCAGAAACACCCGCCCATCGGCAAATTCGGCAAATTGCACATCTTTTCTGGCCAAGCTGTCCCCGTCCCTGTCATGGCGCCGATTTCCACCGTCTGTGAAATAGGCAAAAATTTGCCACTTTCAGGCTCTAGAACACCATCCATGCTGTCGCAATCATGGGTGATGCCCTGGAAATCTGGCTATACGCACAATTTGAACTGAAAACCGGTTCCCACCTTTCGCATTGCGCTTTAGGAACAGGTTAGCCGAAATGTTATCGGAACGGCAATGCTGACGATCCTGCCTTTATCCCAGGTGCCCGGCACCCTCAGTACCTGCATCGCGTGGAGCGATCGGGAATGGCGCGCTGATTCCGGGTTTGAAGCCGTCGATTGGCAGGAAGAATTCCGGCGTATCCGCGAACACCCGGTGGACGAGGTTTTCGTCGCCTTTCAGGGCGATGAACCGGTCGGCATGATCTGGATGCTGGAACATGAGGGGGCCGCGTCGCACCAGCATCTGACGCCCTGGATTTCGAACCTGATCGTCGATCCGGCAAAGCGCCGGCGCGGCATCGCCGGACATCTGCTGGCGCATGTCGAGGCATATGCCGCCAGGGGCGGCGATCACGACCTTTACCTTCTTACCGTCACGCCGCAGATCTATGTCAACCGCGACTGGCAGGTGATGGATACCGCCGCCCTCAGCAACCGGCAGGTATTCGTGATGCAAAAAAATCTTATACCTCCGCCCGGACAGGCAACACCGGATTCAATTGCAGATAAGTCAACGCCGGGATAGTCGGTGGTTAATAGCTTGGATTGTCCACCCTCCGGCCTTTATTCTGCCCAGATTTTCACTTAGCACCCGGCACCATGGTGGGATCGAACGGCATACGCACCTCGGCAGTGATTTTCGCGGTCTTCCTGATCTGCGTCGGCATTGCCCTCTGGGCCGCCAGCGGCGAGGATATCTGGGCCGAGGTATTTGCACTTGGTGCCGGTCAGGTGGCGATTTTGCTGCTGTTGTCATTGGTCAATTACACGCTACGCGCGCGGCGCTGGCAGCTTTTTGGCCGCAAGATCGGGGCAGGCTTGCCGGCGGCAACCGCCCTCAGGCACTATATCGGCGGCTTTGCCCTGACCATGACCCCGGCGCGGATCGGCGAGTGGGTGCGGCTGCGCTGGATATCGCGCGAAACCGGGGCGCCGCTGGAAACCCTGGCGCCGCTGGTGCTGCTGGATCGGGCCGGTGATCTGGCCGCCGGCGGGTTGTTGCTGGCGCTGGCGCTGGCATTTGGGACTGCGGGAATCGCGGGTGGCCTGCCGGTGGCGATGCTGGCGATTGTGGTCGCGCTGATTGCCACGCGCCCGGCACTGTTCGCCACCATGACCGATGCCGCCTTTCGGTTGATCCGGCTGAAACCGCGCTGGTTCGTGCGCATGCGCCGCGCTGCAAGGGCGCTCGGGCCGTTTTCAACCGCTTCGCTGATCATCCCCGCCCTTGGCCTTGGCGGATTGGGATGGTTCGCCGAGGGCTATGCCTTTTACCTGTTGCTTGGCTGGATGGGGGCGGATTTGCCGCTATGGACATGCGTTGCAATCTTCCTGTTTTCGATGATGACCGGCGGAGCAACCGGCGCACCTGGCGGAGTTGGCGGGGCCGAAGCGGCGATGCTGGCGCTGCTGAGCTTGCAGGGCGTTCCTCTGGAAATTTCGATCCCGGCAACCGCGATTATCCGCATCACCACATTATGGTTTGCCATCGGCCTTGGCGCGCTGGTATTCCCCTTTGCCGAAGGGATGGCAAAAAGGAAACACCATGCGCTGGAATGAGGCTGAATATACCGGTTGGGGCCGGGTCAGACGGGCCAGCGGCAGACGCGCCCGCCCCGAAAAGGTCACGAGCCTGAAGGCGATCCTGAAAGATGCCCCCTCGCCCGCCATCGGCAACCTGCGCTCATATGGCGATCAGGCGCTGAACACCGGTGGTGGCGCCATCGACATGACCAGGCTTGACCGGCTGATCGCATTCGATCCCGAAACCGGCGTCCTGGCCGCCGAAGCCGGCATCACCATCGGCGAGATCGTGCGGGTCTTCGCCCCCCGTGGCTGGATCCCGACGGTCATGCCCGGCACCGGTTTTGCCACCCTTGGCGGGGCGATCGCCAATGACGTGCACGGCAAGAACCACCATGTCAGCGGCAGTTTCGGCAGTCATGTCCTGTCGATCGAACTTGTCGGCGCCAGCGGGCGCAGCCGCAAGTTGACGCGCGGCGGCACACCGGATCTGTTTCGCTCCACCGTCGGCGGCATGGGCCAGACCGGGGTGATCCTGTCGGCGGCAATCCAGATGCAACGCTGTGCCTCGGAAATCATGCAAGTGCGCGAAAGCCGGGTCGAGGGGCTGGCGGAATTCCTTACCCTGCTCGATCAGTCCAGCGCGGATCATGTGGTCGGCTGGATCGACGCAACCGCCACGGGCGCGGGCCTTGGCCGCGGTATTCTGGAACAGGCGGAAATCAAGGCAGGCGCCGAACCGATTGGCAAAAGAAGGCCGAAATCGGTGCCGGTGAACGCGCCTAGATTCCTGCTGTCCCCGCCAATAGTGCGGCTGTTCAACCGTTTCTACCTGCGACGCGTGCCTGTCGCTGGTCGCCACATCGAACGCCGGCTTGAGGATTTCTTTTTTCCGCTCGACCGCATCCATCACTGGAACCGACTATATGGCAAGCCCGGTTTTCACCAGTTTCAGTGCGTCCTGCCCGAAGATACCGCCCCCGACACGCTGGTCCGGATGCTGACAAGGATTGGTGATGCCGGCGTCGCCTCGCCGCTGGCGGTGCTGAAACGGCTGGGTGAGGGTCAGGCGGGGCTGATGTCGTTTACAATGCCGGGATATACGCTGGCGGTGGATTTTCCCAACCGGGCCGGAACCGCACCGCTGATCGCCGAGCTTGAGGCGATGACCGAATCCGCAGGCGGGCGGATCTATCTTGCCAAGGATGCGCTGATGTCGGCGGGATCGCTGGGGCGGATGTATCCCGACCTGCCCGATTTTCAACGCATCGTGCAGAAAGCCGACCCCGATGGGCGGTTTCTGACCGACATGGCACGCCGTCTGAACCTGCGCGGGGAAACAACATGAACCGGAATTGGCTGATCATTGGGGCCAGTTCGGCCATGGCACGGGCGTTTTCGCGCCGTCTGGCCAGCCAGGGGGCATCGGTGTTTCTGGCCGGGCGCGACCTTGACGATCTGAATCGCGCCGCCGCCGATCTGGCGCTTCGCGGTGCCGCCAGGGCCGAGGCACTGGCGTTTGATGCCGGCAAACCCGAAGGTTTCGCCCCGATCTGCGATCGTCTGGCGGCCGAGGATGGCGAATTGAATGTCGCGGTATTCATCGGCTCGATGCCCGATCAGGCGGAAATCGACCGGCATCCGGCGTTGATCGAACAGACCATTCAGAGCAATTTCACTGGCCCGGCCAGGTTCTTGCAGGCATTCGTACCGATGATGGAGGAACGCGGCGGCGGCACCCTGGTCGGTGTCGGTTCCGTCGCGGGTGACCGGGGGCGGATCGGCAATTACGTTTATGGCGCCGCCAAGGCCGGATTTGCCACCTATCTGGCCGGGCTCAGAAACCGCCTTGGCCGCGCCGGCGGGCATGTGGTGACGGTCAAGCCTGGTTTCGTCGATACCGCCATGACCTGGGGTCTGCCGGGGATGTTTCTGGTTGCCGCGCCCGAACGGGTTGCCGACGATATTCTGACTGCGGTTCGCAAACGCCGGAACGTGATCTATACGCCGTTCTTCTGGCGCTGGATCATGCTGATCATCCGTCTGATCCCCGAGGCGATCTTCAAGAAACTGTCGGTCTGACGCTGGGTTATCCGCTACCTGACCGAGGCGCTGAACAGGATGGTCAGGGTCACGATGATCAACGCCAGCCCGATCCGGTCACGCATGGCGAAAACGATCGGGTCATAATCCTGCTTGCCCTGCCAGCCCAGAACCACCATCCGGATCAGCCAGGCCGCGATGGGAACAAGCGCCAGCCACAGATGCCAGGTCTCGGCATATAGCAGCGCCGCCGCGTCGGTGAAGCTGTAAAGAAAGAACACCAGCAGTGCGCCAAAGGTGCCAAGCCCCGCGACATTCAGCAGATCGCCCCGATCCCGGCGCCCATATCCCCGCCCCGGCAGGCGATCGTCGGATGTCGCCAGCGTCAGCTCGGTCAGGCGCTTGACGCAGCCAAGGGTGATGAAGGTCGGAAAGATGAACGCCACCAGAAAACCCGAGGCGACAACCTTGGCGGCGATGGCACCGGCAATCACCCTCAGGGTGTACAGCGCGGCCAGCGTGGCGATATCGACCCAACGCATGCGTTTCAGTTGCAAGGAATAGGCCAGCGACAGGATCATGTAGAGGATGACGATCCCCAACATCGCCAGTCCGATCGCCGCCGCAATGCCAAGCGCCGCCAGCGCCAGCAACAGCGCCGTCAGCATGCCGACCAGAATTGGCACATCGCCGGATGCAAAGGGCCGGTTCCGCTTGTTCGGGTGCAACCGGTCAGCTTCGAGATCCAGAAGATCGTTGACGATATAGATGGACGAGGCTGCCAGGCTGTAGGCGATCGCTGCCACCAGAACCAACAGAATCCCGGCCGTATCAAACCGGTGCGCGGCGATGATCGGCAGGAACAACAACAGGTTCTTGACCCACTGATGCGGCCGCATGGCGCGCAGAAGGTCACGCTTGCGCCACCCACCGTCTAGCTCGACAATGTTCAAACCCTTTGCAGCCAGCAAATGCGCCAGCCGGTGATGATTGCCGACAATCAAGGCGTTTTCCGCCACCTGCCAGACCGGCAAATCAACATGACTGTCGCCGGCATAGTCAAATCCGCGCTCGCCATAGGCGGCAACCAGTGCGGCGGCCTTGTTCCTGCCGGTCAGGTTATGCGTGCCATCGGATGCGAACTGCCGTCCGGTGATGCCGTGATCTGCCGCCAGCCGGGAAACCAGCACCGCATCGGACCCCGAGGCCAGCGCCACCTCGCGCCCGCGCGCCTGCGATTGACGCGCCATTTCCGCCAGTTGCGGGTTGACCGGCAGCAAGTCAGTCCTGAGATTGCCGATCTCTGCCAGGGCACGTTTCAGCGCGGCGCGGTTGCTGAAGTTCCTGAAACAGGCGCCAAGGCAGCGAAAAGGATCCCGCCCCAGCCCATGCCAGAACGTTTCCAGCAGCATGTCGGTCTTGAGAAAGGTGCCGTCCACATCCAGAACCAGCGGATTTGCCTGCATTTTCGGTTGCGACATGTTGCTGATCCTTCATGGCCAACGACACGGCCATGTGCTGCACGATTGCCCGCAATTCATATTGGTTTCGGTCCTGATGCCAAAGATACAGGCACAATACCGGGACAAACCATCCAGACACTATGGCCAAATCGCCACAGTCTTTCCGGCCCAGGCGGTTGTTTGCCTACAAAAACAATTTTTTTTCTCGGCTATCATATTGTATTACATTGATAATTACACAGTCACCAAAATTTTTATCGGTTTTTTAAGACTTTTTTCACTGCGGCCAAACTCTTGCCCCAATCCCCCGGCTTTATAGCAGCATGTTGAGACGGCGACCCGGAACCTACTGACGCAATTCCGGTTCACTTAGAACCCGCCCGACTAAACTGTGAAACCAACTGTGACCTTTGGAAGGGACCTGACTATGAAACTGTTCAAAACTGCAAAGAATTTCAAGAATGACGAATCCGGCGCCGTAACCGTCGACTGGGTTGTTCTGACCGCTGCGATCGTGGGCCTCGGCATTGCCGTTCTGGCCGCGGTGTCGACAGGTGTTGAAAACCTGTCCAACGACATCGACACGCAGCTTTCCGGCCAGGGTGTTGCCGCTACTTTCTAAGAGCGACAGCCAAATCAAGACACCTAAAGAGTCGCGCATCCGCGCGGCTCTTTTTCATTTGGCGTTCAGTGCCGCCGCCAGACCGGGCGAATTCCGCTTTGGTTGCAGCGGTCACCGACGATCCGACGCCCCGGTATTTGGCCGAAACCAGTCCGTGCAGCGCACCGATAGGTTGAAATTGACCCGAGTTTAATCAATTTTTCGCCATGCTTGTGCCGCAATCCCACGCCCATATGAAAGTTTATGAAGGTGGCAGGCAGAACCCAATGGACGCTGGTTTCTGCCAAAGACCGCCCGCCAAAACAGAAATACGTCTGTATCCTCGGAAGGGACCTGACAATGAAGCTGCTGAAATCCGCCTTGAAATTGAAAACGGACGAATCCGGCGCCATAACCGTCGACTGGGTTGTTCTGACTGCTGCCATCGTCAGCCTCAGCATTGCGGTGATGGCAGCGGTTGCGACAGGGGTTGAAAACCTGTCCAACGACCTTGACACCCACCTGTCCGGCCAGGGTGTCGCCGCAACGTTCTGAAACACCAGATTCCAAAACCCAAAGGGTCGCATCGCGGTGCGACCCTTTTTCATTACCGGAATCGACATTGCAAATCTATTTACGCTCTTTCCATTTTCTTGCCCTAATCTCGGGCTATGAACACCACAAGGCGTCGGTTTCGCCGGTGTGTCGTAAACAGGGTTGGCTATATGCGTGTTTGGTTCAGGCAGTATTTCCACGACAATGATGGCTCGGTTGCGACCGATTGGATCGTCCTGACCGGGCTGGCGATCAGCCTGACCCTGTCGGTAATCGCCGTCGTCAGCGCCGGCGCCGAAAACGGCAGCCGTGATATGGTTGCTCCGGCCACCATCTCGACAAACTTTTAGTTGGCCCCGGACGAAATCTATGGCAAACAATCAACAAAACATAACAATGGGCAGCAGACGGGCAATCGTCATGCGATTCTTACAATGCGAATAGTGTTCGCACTCATTCTTCTGATTGGTATGGGTCTGGCCGGGGTTGCCGTCTATATGGCGCAGGGCCGGTTCAACCAATACCAGACGGCGCTGGACAGCCAGCGCACCGCGTTGAAAAACAACGTACCATTAACCAAGATCTTCGTCTCCAAGGTGCCGCTGCGCTATGGCCAGAAGCTGAAAAAGGAAGACGTGCGTTGGGTCTCATGGCCGGAAAACGCCATTCCCGAAGGGGCATTCAGCGACCCCGAAATCCTGTTTCCAAACGACAACAAACAACCGCGGGTGGTGCTTCGCGCCATGGAAAAGGATGAGGCGATACTTGCGGTCAAGGTTACCGAACCGGGTGCAGATGCCGGTGTCGCCTCGCGCCTGTCCGAAGGCATGCGGGCATTTACCATCCGGGTTGATGTGGCCACCGGTGTTTCCGGATTTCTGCGCCCTGGCGACAGCGTCGACGTATACTGGAGCGGTCGGGTCGGTGACCGCGATGTCACCAAGCTGATCCTGGAAGGCATCAAGTTGATTGCCATCGACCAGTCGGCCGATGAAGACCGCGAAAGCCCGATCGTTGCCCGTACCGTCACCGCCGAAGTGTCGCCGGATGTGGTTGCGGCGCTGGTTCAGGCACAATCGACCGGCAGTCTGCTGTTGTCGCTGCGCGGGGCCGAGGATACGACCACGCTGGGCAAGATCGAAACCGATCAGGATCAGTTGCTGGGTATCGTGGCCGAAGAAGTGGTGAAGGTGGAAAAGAAAAAGATCTGCACCGTCAAAAGCCGAAAGGGCGCCGTGGTCGAAGAGATCGAGGTTCCCTGCCCTGACGAGGGCGAATAGGCCGCAGACCCCTGCCCGCAATGCCTGGCGCCCGGCTCAGTTCCCGGTCTGGATTCACCGGGTTTCCGCCGCCTGTTTCACCTGATCCGTTTCAGGTGGCACCTCTTCCGGTGGCCGGTTACAGGCGGCATTGGCCCGACACCTTTGCCGGTCTCTGGGCAGAATCTTGTTGAAAGGTCGAATTTTTTTCGGCTGTGCGACTTATTCACATCACCTTGGCACGGCAAGCATTTGATTCTTGCAAATTTTCGGGTTTTATCCCAGATTGGCGGCAACGGGCGATAAAGACCCGACAAATTCAACGTGATCAGAGAGGCAGGATCACATGAAGCTGAGCAGCATCTACAAGGCTGGCCTATTGGGGCTTGCTGTATCCACCAGTTCCATGACATCGGTCCATGCGCAGGACACTTTGAAGGTCATGCACGGATCGACATCCAACAACATCAACGTCGCGGTCAACCGCGCCATCGTGCTGGAAGCCGAGTCACCATTTGCCGAACTTTCGGTTGCCAATCCGGCAATCGCCGATATCGCCACGCTTTCCGACCGAACCATCTATGTGCTGGGCAAGGCACCGGGGCGCACCACGCTGACCCTTCTGGGGCCAAACGGCAAGTTGATCACCAATGTGGACGTGCGCGTTTCCCCCGATATCGCCGAATTCAAGGAACGCCTTGGCGAAATCCTGCCGGGCGAGGATATCGAGGTTCGCACCGCCAATGACGGCATCGTGCTGAGCGGTCGGGTGACCGGCACCCGCAAACTGTCACTGGCGCTGGAACTCGGCGAGCGTTACGCGCCGGGTCGCGTCACCAACCTGATGACGGTCGGCGGCACCCAGCAAGTAATGCTGAAGGTGCGCTTTGCCGAAATGCAGCGCTCGGTCACCAAAAGCCTGACCACCAGCCTGGGGCTTAGCGCGTCGGGTGCCTCGGTAACCGGCGAAGGCGGCAACAACACCTTTGCCAACGGCACCGACTATACCGCGTTTGTGGACGGCAACCCGGCCACGGTCGGCGTATCCCCCACGACCAACCGCATCGGCGCCTATGGCATCGGTTTCAGCGCCGGTGGTATTCAGATGGCGCTCTTGATGGAAGCCCTTGAAACCAAGGGACTTGTCCGCACCCTGGCCGAACCGAACCTGGTCGCCATCTCGGGGCAAGAGGCGAATTTCCTGGCGGGCGGTGAATATCCGATCCCGGTGGTTCAGGAAAATTCCGTCACCATCGAATACAAACCTTTTGGTGTGGATCTTACCTTTGTGCCGACGGTCGTGGATAACAACCTGATCAACCTGCAAATCGACGCTTCGGTCAGTTCCATCGACACCACCGTCACTGTCACCCAGCCAGGCGGCATTTCCACCAACGCCTTCAAGACCCGCCGCACCGCCACTGTGGTCGAAATGAAGGACGGCCAGAGCTTTGCCATCGCCGGGCTGTTGCAGGACGATTTCACCGACACCGCCGGACAGGTGCCGTGGCTGGGCGATATTCCCATCCTTGGCGCGCTGTTTCGCAGCGCCGATTTCAAACGCCGTCAGAGCGAGCTGGTAATCATTGTGACACCGCATCTGGTTACACCGGTCAAGGGCGACTCGCTGACCCTGCCGACCGACCGCATTCGCATCCCGTCTGAAGCCGAGCTTTTCCTGCTTGGCAAAGAGGCCGGAACCAGCGGACAGAATGACACGGTGCGCGAGATCACCTCGCAGGACTTCAAGGGCTCTTACGGCTATGTGATGGAGTAAGGCAATGATAAACAAGAAAATTGTCACCCCCCTTACGGCAATCTGCCTGCTTTCGATCAGCGGCTGCACCGAAATGGACAAGTCGCTCGAACGCACGTTCGCCAGAACCGGCTGGGAGGCCGGCAAAAGCGTTGACGAGGGGAATTTCGGCAACCCGAACATGAACAATACCCTGGCGCAGCTTGCCTATGCCGATCAGAACGGGCTGATCCTTGATCTGTCGCGCAAGTTCGCCAAGGACGTGCCTTCGATGATCAATTTCGAATTCAACCGCTCCTACCTCGATGCCGAAGCACAGGCAATCCTGCGCAAACAGGCAAACTGGATCAAGCAGTTCCCGCAACTCAGGTTCCGCGTCTACGGTCATACCGACCTGGTTGGCTCGGCGCGTTACAACAAACGCCTGGGCATGGCACGCGCCCGCGCCGCTGTCGCATTTCTGGTGCGTCAGGGGATCAATATCGACCGGCTGGAAGCGATTGTTTCTTACGGTGAAACCCAGCCTCTGGTCGTGACCGAGGGCCGCGAACGGCGCAACCGTCGCACCGTTACCGAGGTCAGCGGCTTTGCCCGCAACTTTGTCGGCAGCGATATGGATGGCAAATACGCGCATCTGGTTTACCAGAATTACATCGCCGGCGGGGTTCCAGCCGAAGGAACGGTTGCCGTCGTTAAGCCACGGTGATTTCACGCCTAAGCCTAACATTTGCCCAAGTTCAAAGCGACAACAGCCCTGGGAGGACTCTCCGTCTGGGCTGCAAACAAAACCAATAACCGCAGTTATCAGACGCTCAGGAGAGGTTCTTTCGGGGCCGGTTGGGCATGTTGTTCGTCCGGAGTAGTGTAACCAATACGAACGGATCGAATTATGGGCTTGCCAAAACCAGAGCAGATCGGGATCGACGCCTGCACGATGGCGCGCGACGTTCAGGCGTTTGACCTGCTGGTCGAAGACATGGAAACCGAACTCGGCGAACGCTGGGGCGGACTGAACCTCAGCGATGGGCTGGCCTATCTGGCCAGTACCGAGGCCGCCGGTCTGGATTTCGTCGCCGTGGCGGTGGACCGTCAGGACGAAGAAGATATCGGCCCCGTGATCGACGTAATCACAACTGCGAAAAAGCAGGGTATCAAGGTCATTCTGGTGGCGCATGATCTGTCGCCGGTGGCGTTGCATCAGTTGCTGCGCCTGGGTGCCGACGATTTTGCCCCCTACCCGTTGCCCGAAGGGGCACTGCACGATGCGATCGAACGCCTGCGGGCCAAGCCGGCAATCACCGAGACAAAACCGCCGGAAACCAAGGGCGGCGGTATCAACCGCGAAGGGGTGATCCTGCCGGTTTTCGGGCTGGCGGGTGGTGTCGGCGCCACCACTTTCGCGGTCAATCTGGCCTCGGAACTTGGCAAGCTGGGCCTGAAAAGCGATCTCAAGGTCTGTATCCTTGATCTTGATCTGCAATTCGGTGCCGTTGCCACCTATCTTGACCTGCCGCGTCGCGAGGCGGTGTTCGAGCTTTTGTCCGATACCAATGCGATGGACGAGGAATCATTCGCCGCCGCCATGCTGTCGTTCAACGATCACGTCGATGTTCTTACCGCACCCGCCGATGCATTGCCGCTGGAAATCCTCGGCCCTGAAGATGTCGAACGTATCCTGGCCAAGGCATCGGCCAGATATGACTTCGTGATCATCGACATGCCAACCACGCTGGTGCACTGGACCGAAACCGTGCTGCAACGCGCCGATGTGTTCTTTGCCATGCTGGAAATGGACATGCGCTCGGCCCAGAACACGCTGAGGTTCATCAGGCTGCTGAAATCCGAGGATCTGCCGTTTGAAAAGGTGCGCTATGTTCTGAACCGCGGCCCGAAATTCTCTGACATCGGCGGCAAGAGTCGGGTCAAGCGGCTGGCGGAAAACCTGAACATCGACATCGAATTGAAGTTTCCCGACGGCGGCAAGCAGATCATGAACGCTTGCGACCACGGTTTGCCGATCGCCGATTCGGCCCCGAAAAATCCGCTGCGCAAGGAAATCGCAAAACTTACCGCGTCATTGTTCGCGCTGGCCGACGTGGACAAGTCGGAAGCCAAAGCCAAGGGGTAAGGGTCAATGTTTTCCCGTTATAACAAGGTAGATAACAAAGCCACCAACAAGGCGGTGCCACCGGGTGCTGGCGCCAAGCTGGCAAGCATGGCCGCCGCCAAGCCCAAGGCGCAACCGGCGGCAGCGGCTGTCGTCGAACCGAATGCTGCAGTCAATCAGGCATTGAACCAGAAAGAACTGAAACGCCGCGGCCGGTTGTCGGATATTCGTGTCGAACTGCACAAACGATTGCTGGACACGCTAAACCTCGCGGCACTTGAACATGCCTCCGAGGCGGATTTGCGCACTGAAATTGCGGCAATCTGCGCCGACGGCCTGGCGGAAATGGGTGTCGTTCTCAACAAGGAAGAACGCAGCACGCTGCATCAGGAACTTTTTGACGAGGTGACCGGCCTTGGCCCGCTGGAGCCGCTTTTGCGCGACGAAACCATCAACGACATTCTGGTAAACGGCCCGGACCAGGTTTTCATCGAACGCGCCGGCAAGCTGGAACTTTCGTCGGTGACGTTCAAGAACGAAAAGCACCTGATGCGGGTGATCGACAAGATCGTGTCGGCGGTTGGCCGGCGGGTCGATGAATCCAACCCCTATGTCGATGCACGGCTAAAGGACGGCTCGCGCTTCAACGCCATGGTCAAGCCGATCGCGGTTGACGGCGCGCTGGTTTCCATTCGCAAATTCACCAAGGACAAACTTGGTATCGAAGAATTGATCCAGTTCGGTGCCTTCACCCCGGAAATGGCGCTATACCTCAGGGCGGCGGTGGGTGCGCATCTGAACATCATCGTTTCCGGCGGTACCGGTTCGGGCAAGACCACGACGCTGAACGCGCTATCGTCGATGATCGCCGACAACGAGCGAATCCTGACCATCGAAGACACCGCCGAATTGCAACTGCAACAAATTCATGTGGGCCGCATGGAAAGTCGCCCGCCCAACGTCGAAGGCAAGGGCGCGGTCAGCCAGCGTGACTGCCTCAGAAACGCACTCAGGATGCGCCCCGACCGCATCATCGTCGGCGAAACCCGCGGCGACGAGGTTATCGACATGTTGCAGGCGATGAACACCGGCCATGACGGTTCCATGACCACAATCCACGCCAACTCGGCCCGCGACGGGGTTTCACGGCTGGAAAACATGATCGCCATGGCAGGTATCGAAATGCCGCTGAAGGCGGTGCGCGCGCAGATCGCCTCGGCGGTGCATCTGGTCGTTCAGGCGACTCGTCTGATGGATGGCTCACGGCGGATGGTGTCAATTACCGAAATCACCGGCATGGAGGGCGATATCATCACCATGCAGGAAATTTTCAAGTTCCAGCGGTTCGGCCTTGATCCCAACGGCAAGATCATCGGCCGGTTCGAGGCGACCGGCCTGAGGTCGCATTTTTCCGAACGTTTCAAACATTCAGGTTTCGAATTGCCGAACGAAATCTACACCATGAATTCTGCGTAACGGGAGTTTTGTAATGAGTCCGGAACCAATCATCTATGGCATCATCTTTGTTTCGGTGCTGCTTCTTGTCGAAGGCCTGTATCTGGTCGTTTTCGGCAAGTCGATCTCGCTCAACAGCCGGGTCAACCGCCGCATCGACCTCCTGGAAAAGGGTAATGACCGCGAAAAGGTTCTGGAAACCCTCAGGAAGGAACGCGAACAGCACCGTAAGAGCCTGCGCATTCCGATCCTGTCGATCCTGAGCGACCGCGCCGCCAAGGCCAACATCGCCTTCAGCCCCAAGGCGCTGATCCTGGTGATGGTGTTTCTTGGCATGGCCGCCTTTGTGTTGCTGACCATTGCCACCGGGGCCAGCGTGATGATACGTCTCGGGGTTTCGGTGATCATGGGATATGGCGCGGTATTCGTCTGGCTGAACAAAAAAGCCAATGCGCGCATGTCGATGATCGAGGAACAACTGCCCGACGCGGTGGAACTGATGGTGCGCTCCCTCAAGGTCGGGCACCCGTTTTCCAGCGCCATCAACATCGTCGCACAAGAGGTTGCCGACCCTCTGGGTTCGGAATTCGGCATCATCGCCGATGAGGCCGCCTATGGCATGGACATCACGGAATCACTGGCGAAGATGGCAGAGACCATCGACATGCAGGACCTTCGCTTTCTGGCCGTTGCGGTCAGCATCCAGCAGAAATCCGGCGGCAACCTGGCCGAGATTCTGGCCGGTCTGGCAAGGGTGATCCGGGCGCGTTTCAAACTGTTTCGCCGCGTCAAGGCAATCACCGCCGAGGCCAAATGGTCAGGCATGTTCCTGTCGGCCTTTCCGATCCTGGCCCTGATCGGCATCAACGTGATGCAGCCGGACTACTATGACGACGTGATGAAAACCGAATACTTCATCCCCGCCTGTCTGGTGGTGGGCGGTTTTCTGTCGGCCAACTATTTCTTCATGAAAATGATGGTCAACATCAAAGTCTAGAGTGAGCGGTACCAGAATATGGAATATGTAAATCTGTTTCAGTCCTATCTGACCGAACATTTCGGTCCCATGGGCCCGCTATTTGCGGTCGGGCTGATCGGCATCCTGCTGGTGCTGATATCGCTGCCGATCATGCTGAGCCGCAAGGAAGACCCGATCGACCGCCTCGGCAAGGACCGGATCAAGGAAGTCAAGGCAAAGGACAAGCCTAACAGCCCGAAACTGCGTTACGAGCAGAAGGGCCCGAAACTGGATCGTTTTGCCTCGTTCCTGGAACCGCAGGACCAGAAGGCCTATTCGGCGACGCAACTGAAACTGGTACAGGCCGGGTATCGGCAGAAATCCTCGGTGCGTACCTTTCACTTCATGCAGATGGCGCTGGCGATCGGGTTCATGTTCGTCGGCATTCTTTACGTCATCATCACCATCAACAGCGCCTCGTTGCAATCGACCCTGCTTTCGATCCTGATTCCCGGCGGTGTCGGCTATTACCTGCCCACCTACTGGGTAGAACGCCGCCGCCAGACCCGCCAGCAGAACCTGACCGAAGGATTCCCGGATTCGCTTGACCTGATGCTGGTCTGTGTCGAGGCCGGGCAATCGCTTGATCAGTCGATTCAACGGGTCGCCAGTGAAATCCGCCCCGGCTTTCCCGATCTCGCCGATGAATATGAGATCGTCTCCAACGAGATGAAGGCAGGCAAGGACCGGGTCAACGTGCTGAAAGACATGGGCGAACGCGCCGGATCGCAGGACATTTCCGCCTTTGTCACGGTTCTGGTGCAATCCGCCACCTTCGGTACCTCGATTTCCGAGGCGCTCAGGGTCTATTCCAGCGAAATGCGCGACAAGAGGGTGATGCGCGCCGAAGAAAAGGCCAACGTGCTGCCGACCAAGCTGACCCTCGGCACCATGATGTTTACCCTGCCCCCGCTGTTGATTATCCTTATCGGTCCGTCCATCTATGATATATATGTGATGTTGATGGCCGGAAGGTAGCAATGCTTCGCTGGGTGGGGATGACAATATTGCTGGTTGCGCTCGGGGGCTGTCAGGCTCCGGGTACTTCGACGCGCCCGTTGTCCGGCGCCCGCGCTGAACGGCATGACGAGGATGCGCTGGCGGCCGGGCATCTTCTGATGGCGGCGGGCGATTTTGAAGGGGCGCTCGGTTCCTATACCCGCGCGGCGGCGCAAGATGGCCTGACCGCCGATGTCCTCAGCGCCATGGGGTCGGCCAATCTCAAGCTTGGCCGCCTTGGCCAGGCGCGCACGCTGCTGGAAAATGCGGTGGAAAAGGATCCGAAATTCGTTCCCGCCTGGAACAATCTGGGGGTGGTTTTGATGGAAATGGGCGAAACCGCCGAAGCAGGGCGTGTTTTTCGCAACGCTTACGCATTAGATGACGGAAATTCCGACCAAATCCGCGAAAATCTGCGACTTGCTATCGCAAAATCGGAAAATCCATCGTATGCTCCTGCCAAAGAAGAAAAGTTCGAACTGGTACGCCGGGGGAAGGGCAATTACCTCCTGCTGAAGACGCCGGAATCGGACATGGAGCAGTGAAGGAAGTTCAAACGGATGCGACTCTTGTTTGTTTTGCCGCTGTGCATTGTCAGCGCGATTGGCCTGTCCGCCTGTGACAAGCTGAAAAACCCCGACGTTGACAAGGAAATCGACGGTGTCAACGTCATCGACGCCACCAACCTCAACGATATCATGATGACCGTCGCCGACCCGAACGAAGCGGTGAGTTATTTCCAGCGCTCGCTCAGGCTGGAACCCGACCGGGTCGATTTCAGGCGCGGTCTGGCGAAATCTCTGATCCGCGCCAAACGCTCGTCCGAGGCGGTGCTGGTCTATGCCGAACTTGACGCATCCGGCGACATTACCGACGAAGACCGGGTGGATTACGCCGATGCGCTGATCCGCACCAACGAATGGAAAAAGGCCGAGGCACAGTTGAACAAGGTGCCGCCGACCCATGAGACCTTTCAGCGCTACCGCCTGGAGGCAATGATCGCCGACAGCAACCGTTCCTGGAAAAAGGCCGACAGTTTCTATGAAACCGCCGCCGGACTGACCACGCAACCGGCGGCAGTTCTGAACAACTGGGGCTATTCCAAGCTGACGCGCGGCGATTTCTCCGGTGCCGAAAAGCTGTTCCTGGAGGCGATCACCTACGACAAGGATCTGTTCACCGCCAAGAACAATCTGGTGTTGGCCCGCGCGTCGCAAGGCAAATACACCCTGCCTGTGATCCGCATGACCCAGGTTGAAAAGGCCGAACTGATGCACACGATGGCGATTTCGGCAATCAAACAGGGCGATCTTGATGTCGGTCGCGGCCTGCTGGAAGAGGCGATTGATACGCATCCGCAGCATTTCGATGCCGCCGAACGTACCCTTGCCGCACTGGAAAAGTCGATCAAGAGTTGATCATTCGATGAGCATGGAAACCGGGTACTGGACGGCCCTTTGGCTGTTTGTTCCGGCCCTGCCACTGGCACTTTGGGTTGCCTGGAGCGATCTTTGCTTCATGCGCATTTCCAACCGGGTGGTGCTTGGCATGGGCTGTGTGTTCCTGATCTTCGGCCTGATCGCCCTGCCGTTCGATGTCTGGCTGTGGCGGTTGTTGCAGATCGTGATCGTGCTGACGGTCGGGTTCGTTGCCAACAATCTTGGCCTGATCGGCGGCGGCGACGCCAAATATGCCGCCGCCATCGCGCCGTTCTTTGCACCCGGCGACCTCCGCGAGGTGATCCTGATCTTTGCTGCAATGCTGCTGGCGGCTTATGTCACGCACCGCCTGTTTCAGTGGTTGCCGCCAGTCCGGCGCATGACACCGGACTGGAAATCCTGGCAGTCGGGCAAGGATTTTCCCATGGGGCTGGCCCTGTCCGGTACCTTGCTTGGCTATCTGGCGCTGCCTATCCTTGCGCCGTGGCTATCCGTCTGATCGCCGCAACAGGATATAAAGATCGGTCCGCGTCACCTCGTGCAGGTCGGGTTCAACACGCGCGGCAATGGCTTTCAGCACCTCGGAACGCGCCTGGTAATTCACCGGGCAAAGCGGGATCAGCACATAATCCGCCTGTTTCAACCCAACATCTCCGCCATAAAACCACGGCGAACCATGCGGCACCATCTGCGTTTGACCAAACAGCCAGAGGGCGGAAAAGGTGTCGGCGACAAAGACGCTCCTGCCGGCGGTTTCGGGAATTTTGTCCAGATCAAGCGCCATCTGATTCAGCACGCCAATCAGCGCCATTTCCAGCTTGCATGCAGTCAGCGGCTGACCGAACAACCTGCCAAGCGTCAATTCGGCACCGTCATCTTTCACCTTCTTCAGCAAACCCGGATCGGTCAGCGAAAAGCCGATCTTTTTTTCCGGCAGATAGATACGTTCGACCGGCATCAGGATATCTCGTCCTTCAACCCCCGGAAATACCTGGGTAAAACCCTCGCGCGACATTTTGGCATGCCTGAGATCGACAAATGCAAGATTGACCGCACTTGGCAGAATCAAGGCCATGGCAAGCAGACCGACCACCGTCATCGCCCGCCCCACATCCCAACCGAATGCGGTGTTCAGATGCCGTTCGGGCCGCATCGAAAACAGCAGGATCGCCAGCAGAAACAGCCATTTCGGATCGTTTCCCCAGTTCTGATAGGTCACATAGACAAAGGCCGGCGCAAACAGAAACAGCAACAACCCTTCGATCGCAAGCCCGGATCGCCTGACCAGAACCACCGCCGCCATAAGGCACATATTGGCGGCCAGAAACGACGGGCCGATCAACAGCGTCACCAGCGGAGAACCCGGAGCCGATCGTATCGGTGAAGTGCTGACGAATTTGAGGTCGTTGATATATGCCAGCCAGAAACCAACCCCGCCAAGCAGCGTCATCACCACAACGACCAGCAAACCAGCCCCCATGCCGAACAACAGTGCGCGAAACTTGCGGCGAACCAGAATCGCCACCAGGATACCGGGCAAAAAAGCTACGAAAAAGGTCATCTTGGCCAGCGCCAGAAAGGCCAGGCCAAACCCGAAAACCAGCCCGTCAACCGGTTCGGATGACCGCTGCGCCGGTAAAACCGCCAAAACCACCAGCACGAACCCCACCGCCCAGGCCCAACGATTGTAATACATGGAAATCGACACGACCTGATCCGAGCCGCCATAGACCAGCGCCGTCACCATCACCAGACAGGCCGCCCCGAACAGATAGGCGACAAATCCGCCAAGCCGCGAATAGCCGGCCCACCAGACCGCCGGCAACAGGATCAGTGCAAACAGAACGAAACTGCCCATGATCGCGGTTCCCGCCCCGAAACCGGCCGCCAGCAGCCCGGCAACCGGCGCAAAGGACAAGACCCCCAGCGGTGTAGAAAAATCCAGATGCGGCCACTGCCCCTGCTGCATCCGCATCACGATCTCCAGCACATGCAAGACATCGCCCTGATGCTGGTCGATCAAAAGAACACCCTTGCCCAGCAACAGCGCAGCCTGAATTCCCAGAACCAGTACCAGAAACCCGAAATACACCCCGCCCGAAGGTTTACCCATTTCTGCCCTCTTTTTACTTTTTTTCAACCATACACAGACCGGCACAGGATGCAAAACCTGTTCAGCGGTATTTGTTGTCGGTTAACCGCTTTGCTGCTAGAATCACCGGCAAAACAAAAGAGTTGCGAGGCACCCATGAACATGCAGGCAATCGACGTAACGGCACCACCCCAGCCCTCCTCGCTGAAAGAGACCGGGTTGACCATGGTGATGCTGCGCGACATCTTTCTGAAAACCGTGTTTCGCCGCCACCTCAGCACCGCCTCGGCCATCGCCGAGGCGATCTCTTTGCCGGTCAACCTGACCAACGAGCTGATCGAAATCGTGCGCGAACAGAAACTGCTCGAAGCCATGGGTTCGCGCGAAAGTGAAGGCGCCACCGAAATGGCCTATGAGCTTTCCGACAACGGCAAGGCGCGCGCGCTAGATGCGCTCAACCAGTCGGAATATTACGGCGCCATGCCGGTTCCCCTGGAAACCTACAAGGCCCAGACCCGGCGCCAGGCAATCCGCGACATTTCGATTTCCAAACAGCAACTTCGCCAGGCGATGCGCCATCTGGTCCTGCCCGAGGGACTGCTTGACGAACTGGGTCCGGCAATCAATTCGGGCAAGTCGATCCTTATGTATGGCCCGCCTGGCAACGGTAAATCCTCAATCTCCAACGGCATCCGCGACGCGCTTGGCGACAATATCTATGTACCGCTGTCGATCGAATACATGGGTCAGGTGATCACCCTTTACGATCCCATCGTGCATCAGCTTGCCGCCCCCAAGACCGAGGATCCGAATGCCCTGCGCCGCAGCGGCAGCCGTTTTGACAAACGCTACGTGCTCTGCCGCAGGCCGACCGTCATCACCGGCGGCGAGTTGACCCTCGACATGCTTGATCTGAAATACAATTCGGTATCGCGCACCTATCAAGCATCGCTGCAACTGAAATCCACCGGCGGCGTGTTCATCGTCGATGACCTTGGCCGCCAGGCAGAATCACCGCAGGCGCTGATCAACCGCTGGATCGTGCCGATGGAAAGCGGCTATGACATCCTGTCGCTGCAATCGGGCGAGAAATTCGTGGTGCCGTTCGACACACTGGTGATCTTTTCCACCAACTTCCAACCATCCGAGATGTTCGATGGTGCCGCGCTCAGGCGGATTGCCTACAAGATCAAGATCAACGGCCCGAACCAGGAACAGTTCCTGAAAATCTTTGCCCGTGTCTGTCAGGCCAAGAACATCCCGATCGACGAAGGTGCAGTGGTGCATCTGCTGAAAAACCGCTACCCGGAAGTCGATCAGATCTACGCCAACTTCCATCCGCCTTTCCTGGTCGATCAACTATTGTCGATCTGCGCTTATGAGGAAATTTCGCCGCAAATGAACCCGGAACTGATGGATCGGGCCTGGGCCAACCTGTTTGTCGACGAATCCTGACCGAACCAATTCCTCTCTGGCATCATTGTTCCGAAAATACTCGCGCCGCAGGCAAGCCGCCGCGAAGCGGCTCAAATGGAATGGCCCGAAGGGCCGCCGCCGGGCTTGGCTGAGCCATCATGCAACATATCCTTGCACCCACCCCGGTTTCTGTTGTTTGCTGAACGGATGAGTTGCTATGATTTCCCTTTTGCCTCTGCCCGCCTTACTGCCCTGCCCAGTGGTGGCCTCTGGTGGTCGGAACGCGGCATTCTTGCAGTGTCGGACCTGCATTTCGGCAAATCGCATCGGTTGACGCGCAAGCGCAGCAGTTTGCTGCCGCCCCATGACAACCAGGAAACCCTGACGCGGCTGGAACATGACATTCTGGTGCGCAATCCGGCAACCATCATCTGTCTTGGCGACAGTTTCGACGACCTCGCCGCTGTCGAGGAATTGGATCAGGCCGATCACCGCTGGCTGACCTGCCTTATGGCGGGGCGGCGCTGGATCTGGATCGAGGGCAATCACCATCCCGGACCGGTCGATGTCGGCGGCACCCATCTGGCGGAATACCGCGAAGCTGCGCTGACCTTTCGCCACATCGCCGACCCCGATGCGCAGGCCGAGGTTTCCGGACATTTCCACCCCAAGACACGCATCAAGGCCATGGGTCGTTCGATCTCACGGCCGTGTTTTCTGCTGGATGACAAGCGGCTGATCCTGCCCGCCTATGGCGCCTTTACCGGCGGCCTGCGCAGCGATGCACCGGTTCTGCGCGAACTGATGTCGCCAAACTCGATCGCGGTTCTGACCGGCAAGTTGGCCACACCGGTGCCGCTGGAACTGTAAAGTATGGGTGTTTTCGCGTTTGAACTGAACCAGCCGATATCAATCGAGCATTCAGCCATAAATAAACGCAATATCTGACAGTTGACAGATGAAGTTAAAGTACGCCGGCCTTTTCCGCCGCCTCACGATAACTGCGGCTGACCGGAATTTTGGTACCGTCCTTCAGCAACAACAGCGTCTTGCCGTTGCTGGTATCCTGACCCTTGACCGCATTGCGACTGACCCAATGCGAACGATGCACCCTGACCCCGTCCAGACCGTCAAGTTCCGTCACCGCATCAGAAAACCGCATCAGAATGGTCTCGGTACCGTTATCGGTGCTGACAACGATATAGTGGTCGCTGCTGGAAACCCAGTTCACTGCCTTGCCAAGCGACTCCGGCAATCGCTTCAGAAACGCCGATTCTTCCTCGACCTGTGCGGTGGGGTGTACCAGCACCTTGGCAAGGGCGACAAAGCCGTAAACCCCGCCAAGAACCAGAAACAACAGCCACATGTATGCCGGTTCTGCAAGTTCCGGCGGATAGGTCATCAGGACAACACCGCGAACAAACCCGCTCATAAGCAGGCCGAAAACCAGCGTTTCGATGATCCGCCGAGGCAGCAGCGCAAGCTTGCCCAACCAGTTTTCCGCTGCGGTTTCGACCAGAATTGCAAGGGCAACCCCCACCGTCAGACATACCGCCCAGAAACCGATCAGGGCTGGCGGATCGAACGCGGCACCACTTTCAAAAGGGGCAGAAACCACCGTTATTGCCAGTGCCGCCAGCAGAATGGCAATGCGCAAGGGATGAAACAGCTTGCGATAAATTGAATTCAGGAATGAATTCATGAAAGTCATTGGTACCCCACTGGAATGGCGGAACTATATGCTGATAAATGTATTACAAGTAATAAACTCTGGGTGATTGAGGGCGCGTGATCTGCCTGTCGCCCGAATGGTTGATTAGATGTGCCATATTGCATATTCCGCATAGGTCTTGGATTCAAGCGTCAAAGGCTGGATTTACAACCTCTGCATGCGGCAATCGTCCGTCGACAACCGCGAAACCGATCGCATGAACGCCCGATACTGTGCCGTCGCTGGCAAGCCCGTTTACCTTAAAATGTTGCGGCGATGCTACAGGTCAAAAACCGTCCGGATATTGCGCATCATCCGCGTGATGAATTCGGCAACGCTCCCCTGGCTGGATTCGACCCATTTTTCGACCGCCACCCGGATCGTCGCCGAGGTCAGGGCCGCGATATGCATCGCGCGTTCTGCATTCTCGGGCAGGCCCATCCGCCGTGCGATCAGGGCAGCGATGGCCTTGTCGAAATCCTGAAAGGCACTGGCCGTAAGGGCAAGCAATTTCGGGTTATTGATGGAAATTTCGTGAATCATAATAAGGGCTTCGCGGTCGCGGCAAATCTCTTCGACTTTGGGCAGCAGCAGTTCGATCAGGTCTTCGATCAGATCGTTTTCGGATTGCAGAAACGTCTCGACCGCGGCGGGGAGAAAACACACCGGCGGATGCAGAAGGGCAGCCTCCTTGTAAGGGAAATAGTTGAAAAAGGTGCGCACGCTGATGCCGGAATGATCCGAGATCGATTCAACCGTCACATTGTCCAGCCCACGCTGCTGCACCAGTTCAAGCGCCGATTTCCGAATATTGTCGGAAGTTCTGACGCGTCGCCGCTCTCGCAAACTTGACATCATCCGCCTCATACCATAATTGCACCAAGTGCATTGTTTGCATATGGTGCATCAACAGGTGTTGTCAATCCCGCGTCGGTTCCAGCTACGGCAAGTTCTTGCACGCGTCAGTCAGTTTGGAGCATTAAAGCCTCATGCGTGCGTTGAAGTCATATGGCCTTGCGGTCGTGCTAGTTGTTCTGGTTGCCCTGTGGCTGGGTACGGGTTTGCTGGTGCGGGGCGGCAAGGGGCCGGAACTGGGCGAAGTCACCGTGGTTTCGGCGCTGGAAAAAGATGGCGGCGTTATCACCGACGCGGTGGACGCCACGGGCCTGGCCAAGACGCCACATCACGAGACCGGTGCCGAAGACCCGGCACTTTCCATCGCCGAACGCAATGCGCTGATGGCCAGTTCCGATGGCCCTGCCCGTTCGGTCCGGGTGAAGACCTATCAGATTCAGCCAATGGCGCTGGAGGTGACGCTGCGCGGCCACACAGCCGCCAAGGCATCGGTCGATGCGGTTGCGCGCACCGGCGATTATGTACGCCAGATGGCGGTAACCGAAGGCCAGAAGGTCACCGAGGGTGATCTGATCTGCGCGCTGGACAGCGGCACCCGGCAAGCCAGCGTCGATCAGGCCCGTGCGGTTCTTGCGCAAAGTCAGGCAGCGTTGTTGCAGGCCAGAACCGCCTATAACACCAACGAAAGCCTGCGAAAGAAAGACCTGGTTTCCGCCAACAGCAGCGAAAGCTTTTCCGCCTCGCTGAAGGCCGCCGAAGCGAATTTCGAAGCGGCAAGCGTTGCTTTGCGCAACCGCGAGGTCGAGCTTGAATATACCCGCATCCGCGCCACCGTCCCCGGTGTCATCCAGCGCCCGCTGGCCGAGGTCGGTGATTTCCTGAATCCGGGCAAGTCCTGCGCCACCATCGTGCAGCTTGATCCGATGGTGTTTGTCGGTGCCGTGCCGCAGGCGAATATCAGCCACGCCCGCATTGGCCTCAAGGCCAAAATCCGTACCATCAACGACGAAACCGCCGAAGGCAAGGTCAGCTTCATCGCCGTCAGCGCCAACCCCGCCACCCGTGCCTTTGATGTCGAGATCGAGTTTCCCAACCCCGATGGCAAGATTCTGGACGGCCTTACCGCCGAGGCCGAAGTCAAGCTGGGGGAAATCCCCGCACATCTGCTGCCGCAATCCATCATGACGCTGGATCAGCACGGCACGCTGGGGGTCAGGGCGGTCGAGAACGGCAAGGTGGTGTTTTATCCGATCCGCATCCTGCGCGACACCCGTGAAGGCATCTGGGCCACCGGCCTGCCGCAATCGGTCGATATCATCGTGGTCGGTCAGGAATATGTGATCGCCGGACAAACCGTTACCGCCGATTTCGCCGAATAGGGTATGTAGTAGCCAGAATGATAAATTTTATCGAAAAACTATTACACATGCCCAAGGTCGTTCTGACCGTGATGGTGCTGTTCCTGATCGGCGGCGTCGCCGCTTATCAGTCGCTGCCGAAAGAGGGTTTTCCGTCGATCGACATTCCCTATTTCTATGTCTCGGTCAGCCAGACCGGGATCGCACCGAAAGATGCGGAACGCCTGATCGCAAGGCCCGTCGAAGACCGGCTGGATGATCTTGACGATCTGAAGAACATGACCTCGACCTCGACCACCGGGCATGTCTCGGTGTTTCTGGAATTTGATGTCAACGCCGACAAGGACAAGGCACTAAGCGATATTCGCGCCAAGCTGGATGGTGTCAGCACCGAACTGCCAACCGATGCCAAGGAACCGACCATTACCGAGATCTCGTTCACCGACCGGCCGGTCCTGAACGTGGCGATCTATGGCGATGTGCCGGAACGCACCCTGATCCGCCACGCCAACGAATTGAAAAAGGCGCTGGAGGGTCTGCCAAGCGTGCAAAGCGTAACGCTGTCGGGCGACCGCGAGGAGGTGCTTGAAGTCACCATCGACCAGTTGCGCCTTGAGGCTTACGATCTGACCGCAGCCCAACTGTTCAACGCCCTTGCCATCAACAACGCCATGGTGGCAGGGGGTACCATCGACAGCGGCCAGGGCTCGTTCAATGTCGAGGTGCCCGGGCTGATTTCCACCGCAGACGAGGTGTTCAGCCTGCCGCTGAAAACTGTCGGCGACACCGTGGTCACCTTTGGCGATGTCGCCACCGTCACCCGCACCTTCAAGGACGCGACCGAATACGCTTATGTCAACGGCTCGCCGGCGATCACCGTCAACGTCAACAAGAAGCTTGGCACCAACATCATCGAGGTCGCCGACGAGATTCGCGCCGCCACCGAGGCGCATACCAAAAGCTGGCCCACCAGCGTAAACCACAGCTATCTTCTTGATCAGTCGGTCAGCACCAAGCACCTTTACCGTTCGCTGGAGGCGGCGGTACTGACGGCGGTGGCGCTGGTTCTGGTGATGTGCATCGCCACCCTTGGGGTGCGCCCGGCCATCCTGATCGGCATGTCGATCCCGCTATCCTTCATGATGGCGTTCCTGGTGGTGCAGATGTTGGGAATGACCATCAACATGATGACCATGTTCGCGCTGGTGATCGCGGTCGGGGTGCTGGTGGATGACCCGATCGTGGTGGTCGAATATGCCGAACGCAAGCTGTCCGAGGGGGTTTCGCGCAAAAAGGCATTCATCCTGTCGGCGCGCAAGATGTTCGTGCCGGTGGTATCGGCCACCGCCACCACCCTTGGTGCCTTTGTGCCGCTGTTGTTCTGGCCCGGCATCATTGGCAAATTCATGAGCTATCTGCCGATCGTGGTGATCATCGTCATGTGCGCATCGCTGGTGTCGGCGCTGATCTTCATGCCCGCCATCGGTGCCTTCATCGCCAAGAATGAAGTCACCGAAAAGGAAAAAGAAGCCGCGGATATCGTGATGTATCCCGACAAGTTCGACATTCACAAGGTGCGCGGCATGATCGGCATCTATGTGCGCATGATGTCGAAACTGCTGACCCGGCCATTCATCACGCTACTGGTCGGATTCAGCATCGTCGGGGGTATATTCTATTACTACGCGCAACATCCCACCGGCATGGAGGCATTCCCCGCCAGCGAGCCGGAATACGGCACCGTCAACGTCCTGACGCGCGGCAACTATTCACCGATCGAAATCCGCGATTTCCTGCTGGAAGTGCAGGATCAGGTTCTGAAGGTTCCCGGCATCCAGGACGTGATCCTGTCCTTTGGCGGCGAAATGAATGCACCGCCCGACACCATCGGTTCGCTGAAACTACAGTTGCAGCCCTGGGAAAAACGGGTGCCCGCCGAACAGATTTTCAGCGAAATCCGCCAGCGTGTTGCCGGGATTTCCGGGCTGGAAGTGCAGATCGCACCCCAGGAAAACGGCCCCCCTGCCGGCAAGGCGATCAACCTCAGGGTGGAAAGCTCGCGCTATGAGGATTTGCAGCCGACGGTTACCAAACTGCGCGATTATATCGAAAACGATCTCGGTCAGGCGATCGATATCGAAGACGCGCGCCCGGCACCGGGGATCGACTGGACACTGGCCTTTGACCGCGCCGAAGCCTCGAAATACGGCATCGGTGTGCGCGACCTCGGCCCCTATATCCAGCTTGTCACCAGCGGTGTGGTGATCGGCACCTACCGCCCGGACGATGCCATCGACGAATTGGACATCGTGGTGCGCCTGCCCGAGAACGAGCGCAGTTTCGACGTCCTCGACACCATGCGCATCGTCACCGCCAAGGGCCTTATTCCGGTGTCGAATTTTGTTACCCGTTCCGCAGTTCCCAAGGTCGGCAACATCACCCGCCATAACGGCGCCTATTCCATGACGGTCGCGGCCAACCTTGAACCCGGTGTCCTGACCGCCGAAAAGGTTGCCAAGTTGCAGGCCTGGGACAAGCAACAGGACTGGCCCGGCGACATCAAGATCGTCTATAGCGGCGCGGCGGAACAGACCGACGAGACCAACGCCTTCATCATGAAAGCCTTCGCCGGCGCGATGTTCCTGATCTTCCTGATCCTCTTGCTGGAATATAACAGTTTTTATCAGGTGTTCGTCACTCTCACCACGGTGGTGATGTCGCTGTCCGGCGTCTTGCTGGGGATGCTGCTGACCGGCATGACCTTTTCGGCGATCATGACCGGGCTTGGCATCGTCGCCCTTACCGGCATCGTGGTGAAAAACGGCATCGTGCTGATCGACACCTATAACCATTATAACCGCGACGACGGGGTCGAACCGATCACCGCCATGCTGCTGACCGCTGCACAGCGCATTCGCCCGGTGCTGCTGACCGCGATCGTGACCGCACTTGGCGTCATTCCCATGGCGTTGAATATCGAGTTCGACTTCATCCGCCGCGAGATCGTTGTCGGCGGGTTGGCCGGCGCGATCTTTGTGCATCTGTCCGCAGCCCTGGTATTCGGCCTGTTGTTTTCCACCACGCTGACGCTGGTGATGGTGCCGGTTCTGGTCACCGCACCGCATGTGATGGGTCGCCGCATCAGGATCGGCTATCGTTTCACGCGGCGGCTGATCCGCGCCAGCATCGAACAGATAAAACACAAGCCCGCCACCGCCGATGACGTGCCGCCGCCCGCCAACCTGCCCGCCCCACCGGCCGATTCCGAAAACAAGACCGCCGCCGAATAGCACAGGCCATTTCGCAAGTGGTTGATCCCGCCGGAAATGGCGGGCAATATCGCGCTCGTGGCAGGACAGGATATCGCATGCAACCCTTTGGCAAACTCGGGCGGTACAGTTTTTTTGCCGCCATCATCATCCTTATGCTTGTTTCGCTCCTGGGGCTTGCCCTCAGCGACTGGTTAGTGCTGCCGGCGTTGCTGTTCGGTACGCTGACGCTTCTGGGGATTGGCGATCTGATCCAGAAAAAACATTCGATCCTCAGGAATTATCCGGTGCTGGGCCACATGCGTTTCCTGTTCGAAGGCATCCGCCCTGAGATCCGCCAGTACCTGATCGAAAGCGATCAGGACGAAGAGCCGTTCTCGCGCGAGGACCGCTCCATCGTCTATCAGCGCGCCAAGGGCGAAGAGGGTCTGCGCCCGTTCGGCACCCGCCATCACGTCTATGCTGCCGGTTATCAGTGGATGACGCATTCGATCAGCCCGAAACCGGTCAATGGCCATGATTTTCGCGTCACCATCGGCGGACCGGATTGCCGCCAGCCTTATAGCGCCTCGATCTATAACATTTCCGCGATGAGTTTCGGCTCGCTTTCCGCCAACGCCATCGCCGCGCTGAACCACGGCGCCAGAATGGGCGGCTTTGCCCATGACACCGGCGAAGGTGGCATCAGCCGCTATCACCGTCAGGGCGGTGGTGATCTGATCTATGAGATCGGTTCCGGCTATTTCGGCTGCCGCCGCGCCGATGGCGGCTTTGACGCCGACAAGTTCGCCATACAGGCCGCCGATCCGCAAGTCAGGATGGTGGAACTGAAGCTGAGCCAGGGGGCAAAACCGGGACATGGCGGCATCCTGCCCGCCGCCAAGATCTCGCCCGAGATCGCCGAGGCGCGTGGCGTGCCGATGGGCCAGGACTGCGCCTCGCCGGCGCGGCATTCAGCATTCACCACGCCGATCGAATTGATGCAATTCATCAGCCGGATGCGCCAGTTGGCAGGTGGCAAACCGACCGGTTTCAAGCTGTGCGTCGGGCATCGGCGCGAATTCATGTGCGTGGTCAAGGCAATGCTGGAAACCGGTATCACGCCCGATTTCATCGTGGTGGACGGCAAGGAAGGCGGCACCGGGGCGGCACCTCTGGAATTTTCCAACCATATGGGCATGCCACTGGTTGAAGGTCTGTCATTCGTTCACAACACCCTGAGGGGGGTCGGTTTAAGGGATCGGATCAGGATCGGGGCATCGGGCAAGCTGATTACCTCGTTCGACATTGCGCGCATTCTGGCATTGGGGGCTGATTGGGTGAATTCAGCACGCGGTTTCATGTTCGCGGTCGGCTGCATTCAGGCGCAGGTTTGCCACACCAACCGATGCCCGGTTGGCGTCACCACCCAGGACAAGCTGCGCCAACGCGCATTGGTGGTGGATGACAAAAAACACCGTGTCGCCAATTTCCACGCCAACACCCTGAAATCACTGGCGGAACTGACCAGTGCTGCGGGATTGACACATCCTGGTGATTTCCTGCCGCATCATTTGATGCTGCGTGAAAAGGATGGCGTGATGATCACCGAAAAAGACATCCGCCCCTATATGCCCGAAGGTTTCCTGCTGCGCGAGGAATGGGACAAGTTCGGCTATGTTGAACGCTGGCAACGCGCCCGCGCCAATGATTTCGCCCCGATCGACGATGGAGTTTGAGCCAGGCTCAGAAAACCGCGCCATAAGCCAGCTTGATTGCCAGCCCTGCCAGCATGACCAGTATCATCCGATCAAACGCCTCTTTCGAGATATAGCGAACCAGATAGGCCCCCAGTGGCATTGCCGCCATCAAGGGCAACATGGCGGCACAGCTAAGCAGGAACCGCTCGGGCGTCAGGAACCCCCAATAGATCAGCAGCGGTATCTGCACGATGCCAAGGGCTGCAAAAAACACCGAAATGGTGGCCATGAACTGCAAGCGTTCCAGTTTCATCGCATTGAGAAAGGTGATCGAGGCGGGGGCCGAAATCCCCGATGCGCCCTGCAACATTCCAGCAAGAGTGCCGACCGGGATGGCCAGCCGAACCGCATGTTCCTGTTCCAGCGACCAGTGCGGCATCATCTGGCGAAACAGGATGTAAAACAACACGATCCCGGCAACCATCAGCGCCAGTATATCCTGCGGCACAAAGGCAAGAATAAAGGTGCCGATGGCAGCACCAAGCGCACCCGCCAGCGCGAAACGCAATGTAAGAACCCTTGGCAGAAGGTGACTGCGGAATTTCCACGCCTGCCAGAAATTGGGAATGAGGTTGGGCATGACCGAAACGGTCACGGCAAACGGCACGCCATAAAGCACCGCCATCACCGGCACCGCCACCAACGGCGCTCCGGCACCGGTGGCCCCTTTCAGGATACCACCAAGCGCAAAGCCAACCGCCACCAGCAGGATCGTTTCAATGCCGTTCATCCCCTGCCTTTCATCCTGACGCCGGTACCTCGCCTGCCGCATGGTTGGGCAACAAGTGATCCGGTCCCGACAAGTTCCGCCTTGCCCGGCGGATGTCAAGGGTGCCTCGCACCACATTCCATGCGGATCTGCCGCCTTGCCCCTTCTGGTTCCGGCAATTCCTGCCTATGTTGATGAAATCACCCTCAACCCGGTTGCAACACCTAATGGAATTGCCGTCATGAACAGCGAATTCGACCAGATCCCGGAACAAGCCCTTGCCTGGCTCGATCAGGGTAAAAAGACTGCCCTTGCCACGGTCATTCAGACCTGGGGTTCGGCACCGCGCCCGGTCGGCGCCATGCTGGCGATCAGCGAGGCGGGCGAGATCGCCGGTTCGGTATCCGGCGGCTGCGTCGAAGGCGCTGTGGTGGTCGAGGCGATCGACGCGCTGAAAGATGGCCGCGTGCGCCTGCTGGAATTCGGCGTCAGCGATGACGAGGCGTTTGCCGTTGGTCTGGCCTGCGGCGGCACCATCCGCATCATGGTGGAACCCATCGGCATCGGTCAGGGAATGCCTGCCGCCATGTTGCGCGATCTGGTCACCGCCCGCCAAAACCGCCGCGCCGTGGCGCTTGCGGTCAACACCCGTGACTGGCGGCGCGAACTGAGCGATGGCAAGACCGGATCACACCGCGACGAGATCCTTTTGCGACTGCGCAGCAACAAATCGGGCGGGGCGGATGACTGGTTTTTCGCCATCCACAATCCGCCGTTGAAAATGGTGGTGGTGGGGGCGGTTCACATTGCCCAATCGCTGGTGCCGATGGCAAAGATGGCTGGCTATGACGTGACGCTGGTGGATCCGCGCGACGCCTTTGCCACAGCGGCACGATTTCCCGACATTACCATTCGCCATGACTGGCCCGATGCCGCCCTGAAGGCCATCGGCCTTGACGCCCGCACCGCCGTTGTCACGCTGTCGCATGATCCGAAAATCGACGATCCGGCGATCAAGGCAACGCTGCAATCACCGGCGTTTTACCTGGGCTGTCTCGGCTCGCGCAAAACCCACGCAAAACGGCTGACTCGGTTGCAGGCAGCCGGTATTGACGACAGGCTGGCCAGCCGCATCCACGCGCCGATCGGGCTGGCGATCGGTGCCGCCTCACCGGCGGAAATAGCGATTTCGATCCTGGCCGAGGTCACCGAAACCCTGCACAAGGTGCCTGAACCCGCTTAGTGAAGGGGGACCTCGACCCCCTGCCCCTCGGCGCGGGCATTTGCCAGCGCCATGGCCGCCGCCGCCAGATCCTGCGCCGCAACCCCCAGCGAGCGGTAAAGCGTCACCGCCTCGGGGGCGGATCTTGCGGCGATCCGACCGGCGAAAACCGCGCCGATTTCGCCCTTGATATGGCTTGACTGCATGCGCCCGTCAGCAAGGGGATCCATGATGTCACGCGCCTGCGCCAATGCCGAAGGCAGATAATCGACGAACACATCAGCACCCAGCACGATATCGCTGTCAATCTCCTGCATGCTTGGCACCGAGGCACCGACCGCATTGACATGGCACCCAGGTGGCACCTGTGCCGCCTTCAGGACCGGCACCGATGACGAGGTGACCGTGGTGATGATATCCGCCCTTTGCGTCGCCTCAAAAACCGAATAGCAGGCAACCAGTTCCACCCCCGGCAGTTCCATGCGCATCCTGTCGACAAATGCCTCGGCCCGGCCCTTGTTGCGACCGGCGATGCGCACTTCGGTGATATCGCGCACCAGCCGGATGGCCCTGATATGGGTTTCCGCCTGTTCGCCGGTGCCGATCACCGCCATCTTTCGCGCATCAGGGCGCGCCAGCGCCCGCGTCGCCGCCGCACTGGCCGCCGCGGTTCGGATGGCGGTGATCGCGTCGGCATTCATCACCGCACTGGGGGCGCCGGTTTCGGGATCAAACAGCACCATTGCGCCGACATGCGATGACAGGCCTCGGGCCGGATTGCCGGGAAACAGGCTCAGCGCCTTGACGCCATAGATCCCGCCCGCCGACAGAACCCCCGGCATGATGCCGAAATGATTGCCGCCACCAACCGCAAGCGCCGATCGCAACGGCAGCGTGGCCTTGCCATCCGCCACGTCAATCATGGTCTTTTCCATCAGATCAATCGCCTGTTTCATCGGCAAAAGCCGGGCAACCTCGGCCGAGGAAAGAATGATCACAACAGCGCCTCCGGCCCTTCTGGCCAGGTGGTGCCGGGGTGGGCCAGGCCCAGAACCTCGGCCAGCAACGCGGTATATTCGGCGGGCCGGGTGACATAGGGAAAATGGCTGGCCTTTTGAAACCGATAGGCGCGCGCCGGTTGCAACAGACCGCGCACACGTTGTTGCCAGTCTGGCGGAATCAGATGGTCGTCACCGCTTTCCACCGTGAACCGGCGTTCCCGTGGCAGGGTCTGCACCGGCAATTCCGGTCCGACCTTCAGCGCCTGAAGGCGGGCGCGCAATTCCGGTTCGGGAATCCTACCCTTGACCTCATCCAGCAGCAGTTCGGCAAGTTGGCAATAGGGATGATCCGGCACCGCCCATTGCGACAGGCCATTGGTGAATCCAGCCCTGAGATCACCGATCGGAGTTTGCATCAGATCAAGGCTGTAGGGCGGCAACTGGTCGATGCCCTTGACAGTCGGCAAGGTATTGGCGGCCACCAACCCGCCCAACAGACCGGCATGTGTGGCCGCCAGGTACTGCGCCAGATAACCGCCAAGCGAAGAACCGAGAACCACCGCCCCCTCCAGCCCTTCACGGCTGATCAGCGCGGCAATATCATCAGCCCATTCGGCGATCCCGCCTGACGACGGATAAGAAAGCGCAAGTATCCGCACCTTGTCCGCAAGTGCCAGCATCTGCTGCCAGAAAATATCCGCCCGCCCCAACGTGCCGGGGATCAGCAGCAGCGCCGGACCGGTATCGCCAATCCGAATGCCGCCCCAGTCGCGCCCGTTGACCGAAAACCGCCTTTCCGGATGCGCCTTGGCAAAGCCATCGCGTGCTGCAATCAGGTTTTTTGGCATATCGCACCTTTCCATTGACTGTTTCGCATTGGGCAAGGAAGCCCGCCGAACCGCAAGCATTTTGTTTGCGCCAGTTCGCCGCCGTCCGGCCCGACCGCGATTTCCTTTGCCTTTCCACCCGCCGCGCCTAGAATATCCGCTTGGGACAGTCGAAACGAAGGCAAGGCATGGCAGGTTTCCGCGACAGGCTGAACAGCCCCGGCATCCTGCCATTCGCGCATCGCGGCGACAATGGCACCTTGCCGGAAAACAGCATGGCGGCATTTCAGGCGGCGGTCGATCTTGGCTTTGATCTGCTGGAAACCGATATTCGCACCAGCCGGGACGGGGTGCCTTACTGTTATCACGACGAAAACCTGTTGCGCCTGACCGGCGAGGATCGGTTGTTTCAGGATATGACCTCAGGCGATCTGGATCATCTGAAACTGGCAAACGGGCAAGGTATCCCACGGCTTGATGCGGTGATCGAGGCATTTCCCGCCGCCAGCTTCAACCTTGATGCGAAATCCGAGGCCGTCTGTCAGCCGCTTGGCAGGCTGATTGCAAGGATGAAAATCGCCGATCGCATCTGCGTCGGCAGTTTCAGCGACAAGCGGATCCGGCGGGTTGTTTGCGCCGCAGGGCAGGATCTATGCACCAGCCTTGGCACCTCTGAGGTGTTGCGGTTCTATCTTGGCGCACGCACGGGGCTGCGCCAGCAATTTGCCGCCGGTTGCGTGCAACTGCCGACCCGGTACCGGGGTGTGCCGCTGGTGACCCGGCAAACCATTGATCATGCGCACAGAACCGGCCTGAAACTGCATGTCTGGACGATCAATGATCGCGCCGGCATCAACCATTTGCTGGATCTCGGGGTTGACGGCATCATGTCGGATGATTGCCGAATGTTGAAATTGGCATTGACCGAACGGGGAATTTGGCCCGCCGGCTGACGGTAGGGATCAGCTTGCGCCAACACTTTACGGCGCCCCACAGATGACGGGACGCCGGTTTCTTCTGCACCTAATTCAATCAGGTTTGGCCGGGTTTGCCGATCAGCCCCGCCGGCGCCGCAGACGACCGGCAAGGCCGATACCGCCAAGCCCGCTCAGCAACAGCAAACCGGCAGCCGGCAGCGGCACCCGCGCCACGTCCACAGCGGAAACGTAATACTGATCCGGTTGGTTGCCGCCAAAGCCGAAGGTCGCGCTGGTCACGTTGTTAAACACCTTGGTGCCAAGTTCGTTAAAGTTATAGGCCGACAATGTGCCGCCATTGACACCGAACAACAGCGTCAGGGTGTCGCTGATCATCGGCACATGCCCTTCGGCCAGGAATTTGAGACCGGAAAGCGTCATCGCCGAGTCAAAGGCGATGGTAACGGTTTCATCCGCGGTCAGATTGTCATCGCTGCCGACCTTGCATTGCTTGCTGCCGTTCAAGCCGCTGACACCCGGCGACTCTTCATGGCAGACACCCAGTGCCGCACCGTTGTCGAAATAGGCATCGCCGCGCCCGCCATCCCCAAGATAAGTGGCCGAAAAGGTGACATTGACGCCGTCAATATTGTACATCGTACCGTCAGTGACCCCATGCTCATTACCGGCGGAAAACGCCTTGAGGTCGATCGTCGAGGCACCTGCCGCAGACGCCGTGACCATCAGGCCAACCGCTGTACCAATCAAAATACTTTTCACACTTTTACCCTCCTGGTTGACTGCCTGCCCCGGATCGAAGGGCTGTGGTTGAGATTGGTATCGAATTTGGACACAATCCCGCCACATTTTGAGGCAATGTTGCTATCTACATATTATCATTGCATTTTTTTGGTCTATTTGCAACTAATAACTGTGGCTTTTGCCATGTTCTTGCCATAATTGAGTCGTGCCGGCACAGCACAACCACAGACGACCACGACCGGGAATCTTCCGCCATCGGGATTTTCATGCCGGCATCCCGGTGCAAGGCGGCGCTACCGCTGAGCCAACCGGCCGCAAACGCCGATATTGCGACTTGACGGCCCATGCGGACTCCCCTAAATCGACCCACGGTCCGGCGGAGTAGCTCAGGTGGTTAGAGCAGCGGAATCATAATCCGCGTGTCGGGGGTTCAAGTCCCTCCTCCGCTACCAATCCTTCTGATCTTTTCCCCGATCCATTCCGCCCCGCACCGGCGCTGCGCGAACTGAAACAAGGCTGACCGACACAACGTTGCGGATCAATCAGGCTGGTGCGATTTTCGACTGGCGCGTGCAAATCTGTGATCGGCAAATGCACGGTTTCTGGTTGCATTTTCATCCCCAAAGGTTAGCAATTAGCGGCAAGACAGCAAAAATGCTGCCACTGGTTCAGTCCTCAGGGGGATACATTGGAATACTTCGTTCAGCAGTTGATCAATGGGCTGACGCTCGGATCAATCTACGGTCTTATTGCCATTGGTTATACCATGGTCTACGGCATCATCGGCATGATCAACTTCGCCCATGGCGACATTTTCATGATCGGTGCCTTCATCGCGCTGGCGGTGATCCTGGTGATGCAGACGATCTTTGGCATCGCATTTCTGCCGCTGGTGCTGTTGCTGGCGCTGGTGGTGTCGATGCTGTTCACCTCGGCCTGGGGCTGGGTGGTGGAGCGATTGGCATATCGGCCATTGCGCGGTTCGTTCCGGCTGGCACCCTTGATCACCGCCATCGGCATGTCGATCGTGTTGCAGAACTTTGTTCAGGTGGCGCAGGGCGCTCGGGTCAAACCGTTGCAGCCGCAGATCAGCGGCGGCGTTACCCTGATGACCGGCTCGAACGAGCATGGCACCATCAGTGCGCAACTTTCCTACATGCAGATGATCATCATCGCAACGACGCTGGTGCTGATGGTGGGTTTCACGCTGTTGATTGCAAAAACGCCGCTTGGGCGGGCGCAGCGCGCCTGCGAACAGGATCGCAAGATGGCGTCGCTGCTGGGCGTCAACGTCGATCGCACCATTTCCCTGACCTTCGTCATGGGGGCGGCACTGGCGGCGGTGGCGGGGCTGATGTTTCTGTTGCTATATGGCGTGATCGACTTTTACATCGGCTTTCTGGCTGGGGTGAAGGCATTTACCGCAGCGGTTCTTGGTGGCATCGGGTCGCTGCCGGGCGCGATGCTGGGCGGTTTGCTGATCGGCTTGATCGAGGTGTTCTGGTCGGCCTATTTCACCGTTGAATACAAGGATGTGGCCGCCTTTGGCATCCTTGCAGTGGTCCTGATCTTCATGCCTTCGGGATTGCTGGGCAAACCCGAGATCGAGAAAGTCTGATGGCAGCGACCGGGCAAGTGTCCGCCACAGCGACACCGGCGCCGCCAAGGGAAAGCCGCTTTGCGACGGCGCTGCGCGAGGCCGTGATCTCGGGCGCCCTGGCGGGTGTGCTGGGGTTCTTCTTTCTGGCGCTGAAAACCGATATCGAAACCGGCGGGCTGGTGATCACCACACGTTGGGGCCTGTGGCTGATCTCGATCGTCATCGTCGCGGGCGGGCGGCTGTTGCTCAGCCTGTTCGTGTTCGGGCGCATCGGCACCCGAAGTGCCGCCAAATCAAAAACCACCACCACCTCGACCATCCCCTGGGGCAAGATCCTGACCCGCGCATTGCTGGCGTTCGCGTTGGTGCTGCCGTTCTTTTTCACCTATTTCTTTCCCCAGCGGGACCGGCAATATATCGACTTGGCAATCCTGATCATGACCTACATCATGTTGGGCTGGGGGTTGAATATCGTGGTCGGGCTGGCCGGGTTGCTGGATCTTGGCTATGTCGCCTTTTACGCGGTCGGGGCATATTCATTCGGGCTGTCGGCGCAATATTTCGGCTTTGGGTTCTGGACCGCACTGCCGATGGCGGGGTTGCTGGCGGCGACATGGGGGCTGATCCTCGGCTTTCCGGTTCTCAGGCTGCGCGGTGATTATCTGGCCATTGTAACGCTGGCCTTCGGCGAGATGATCCGCATCGTGCTGTTGAACTGGTATCAGTTCACCGGCGGGCCGGACGGAATTTCCGGCATCCCCAAGCCAACGTTTTTCGGGCTGGTGATCGGGCGCGGCGACGGCAGTTTTGGCGATGTTTTCGGCATTCCCTATGATCCGATCCACCGCTTTATCTATCTTTACTATATCATTCTGGCGCTGGCGCTGTTGACCAATTTCGTCACCTTGCGCCTGCGCCGCCTGCCGATCGGCCGCGCCTGGGAGGCGCTGCGCGAGGACGAGATCGCCTGCCGCTCGCTCGGGATCAACACCCGCAATACCAAGCTTAGCGCCTTTGCCACCGGCGCGATGTTCGCCGGCTTTGCCGGATCGTTCTTTGCCACGCGGCAGGGGTTCATCTCGCCGGAAAGTTTCACCTTCATGGAATCGGCGATCATTCTGGCCATCGTGGTGCTGGGGGGGCTTGGCTCGCAGATTGGGGTAGTCATCGCCTCGGTGGTGATGATCGGCGGCATCGAATTGCTTCGCAACCTCGACTTCCTCAAGTCGGTGTTCGGCCCCAATTTTGAGCCAACTGAATACCGGATGCTGCTGTTCGGTCTGGCCATGGTGGTGATCATGGTCTGGAAGCCGCGCGGCCTGATTTCCACCCGCGATCCGTCGGCAACCCTGAAGCAGAAAAAGCAGATCGGCTCGGACATGGTCGCACAAGGCGAGGGGCATTGAGATGAGCCAGACCTCCGCCGCCCCGATGCCGCATCGCTGGGAAACAAATCCGCTGCTGACGGTGGAACATCTGACCATGCGTTTTGGCGGTCTGCTGGCAATCGATGATCTGTCATTCGATGTCGGGCGCGGCGACATTACCGCGCTGATCGGTCCCAATGGCGCCGGCAAGACCACGGTTTTCAACTGCGTCACCGGCTTTTACAAACCGACCGAGGGGCGCATCGTCATCCGCCACGGGAATGCCATGCTGAGCGACGCCATCGCCACCGCCACGCGTAACGGCAAACGCTCGCATACCGCAAGCGAGGGTACGGTTTACCTGCTGGAACGGATGCCAGACCACGAGATCTCGCATCAGGCCAAGGTTGCCCGCACATTCCAGAATATCCGCCTGTTCAGCGGCATGACGGTGCTGGAAAACCTGCTGGTGGCACAACACAACCGGTTGATGGTGGCATCTGCCTATACCATCGCCGGCATTTTTGGCCTGCCATCCTACAAGCGGGCGGAAAAGGCGGCGATCGACAAGGCGGTTTACTGGCTGGAACATGTCGGGTTGCTGGACCGCGCCGATGATGCGGCGGGCGATCTGCCATATGGCGATCAGCGGCGGCTGGAAATCGCGCGTGCCATGTGTCTGGAACCCTATCTATTGTGCCTTGATGAACCGGCAGCCGGCCTAAATCCGCGCGAATCCGCAGACCTCAACCAGTTGCTGCGCTATATCCGCGACAATCACGACACCTCGATCCTGCTGATCGAACATGACATGGGCGTGGTGATGGGGATTTCGGATCATGTTGTCGTGCTGGATTACGGCGTGAAGATCGCCGATGGCGATACCGCCTCGGTCAAGGCCGACCCCAAGGTCATCGCCGCCTATCTGGGCGTTGACGACGAGGAAGAAATCGACATCCCCGAGGTGCGCAAGGATTTGGCGAATACCGCAGCCCAGCCGACCGGAGAGGGTGAAAACAATGCATGACCTGATCCTGTCCACCCGCGATATCCACACCTATTACGGCAAGATCATTGCGCTGCGCGGGGTCGATATTGATGTCCATCGCGGTGAGATCGTCACCATGATCGGTGCCAACGGGGCAGGAAAATCCACCCTGATGATGACGATCTGCGGCGATCCGCACCCGCGTCAGGGCCAGGTGATCTATGAAGGCCAGGACATCACGGCAATCCCGACCCATGAAATCATGCGCCTTGGCATCGCCCAGTCGCCCGAGGGCCGGCGAATTTTCCGGGCGATGACGGTTCTTGAAAACCTGCAAATGGGGGCATCCCTGGTTGATCCGAAATATTTCGACGAAGATCTGCGCAAGGCATTCGACCTGTTCCCACGCCTGAAAGAGCGGCGAAATCAGCGCGGCGGCACCCTTTCCGGCGGCGAACAGCAGATGCTGGCCATCGCACGTGCCTTGATGAGCCGCCCGAAACTGTTGTTGCTGGATGAACCTTCATTGGGTCTCGCACCGCTGGTCGTGCGCCAGATATTTGACGCGATTCGCGAACTGAACCGCAATGAGGGGCTGACGGTATTCCTGGTGGAACAAAACGCGTTCCACGCATTGAAGCTGGCGCATCGCGGTTATGTGATGGTGAACGGCAAGATCACCATGACCGGCACCGGTGCCGAACTTCTGGGGCGTGAAGATGTGCGTGCCGCCTATCTTGAAGGCGGCGGGCATTGAATATGAAAGGGGCGACATGACCCATCTTGTCTGGGAACAGAGCTGGGGAATTTTTCTTCTGGTTACGGTCGCCATAGGTGGCGGCACTGCCTACATGACCGGGCGTGCGGTGGCGCATGGCTGGGATGCCAAATGGAAACTGATGGTCTATATCGTGCTGCTGGCATTTGCCGTGCGGTTCTTGCACTATTCACTGTTCGAGGGCACATTGCTAAGCCTGCATTATTATCTGGTCGATCTGGTGGTGCTTCTGGCAATCGGCTATGTCGCCTTCGTGATTACACGCTCGGGCCAGATGGCAACGCAATACCGATTTCGGTTTGAACGCGCCGGCCCGTTTGGATGGCGGCAAAAACAACCGGGCGACCTGTAACCGCCGATGGCTGGAACAACAGCAGATCACCCTGATTGCAACAGGTTGCAATCCGATTCGACCGACCCTGAAGCAGGGAAAAACAAAACTCCGCCGACCGATCGCATTTGCAAAAAGAACATCTTCCCATCAACAAAATTTTGGGATTTGATACGTTCATGGTTCCGGGTACTGCCCCGGACAACCGGTGCCGCAAAAATCAACACCTTGTTGCAGCACCCTAAGATCAACCGGTGTTGTTTTGGGAGATAACATGAAAAAGACACTAATGATAAGCGCAGCACTTGGCCTGGTATTCACCGGTCAGGCCTGGGCCGACATCACCATCGCGGTTGCCGGTCCAATGACCGGTCAGTATGCCTCGTTCGGACAACAGATGAAAGGCGGGGCCGAACAGGCTGTGGCCGATATCAACGCCAAGGGCGGCGTCAATGGTGAAATGCTCAAGCTTGAGGTCGGCGATGACGCCTGCGACCCCAAACAGGCGGTGGCGGTTGCCAACCAGTTTGCCGGCGAAGGTGTGGTATTCGTGGCCGGGCATTTCTGTTCCGGTTCATCCATTCCCGCCTCGGCCGTCTATGCGGATGAACAGATTGTGCAAATCTCTCCGGGATCGACCAACCCGAAATTCACCGATGAGCGTCCCGGCCCGGGTATCTTCCGCGTCTGCGGTCGTGACGACCAGCAGGGCGAGGTTGCGGGCAAATACCTGATGGATCATTTCGCCGGCAAGAAGATCGCCTTTGTCGATGACAAGACCGCCTATGGCAAGGGTCTGGCCGACGCCACCCGCTCGGTCTATGAACGGCTCGGCGGCAAGCCGGCATTGGTGGAAAGCTATACCGCCGGTGAAAAGGACTATACCGCGCTGGTTTCCAAGCTGAAGCAGGCAGGCGTTGATGTGCTTTATGTCGGCGGCTATCACACCGAGGCCGGGCTGATGAAACGTCAGATGGTGGCGCAGGGCATGAAAACGATCCTGATGTCGGGCGATGCGCTGGTAACGAACGAATACTGGGCGATCACCGGCGATGCCGGCAATGGCACGCTGATGACCTTCTCACCCGATCCGCGCCGCAACCCCGAGGCAGCACCGGTGGTGGCCGAACTTGAAAAAGCCGGTAAGACCGCCGAGGGTTATGCCCTTTACACCTACGGCGCGATCCAGATCTGGGCCGATGCGGTCACCACCGCAGGCAGCACCGATTTCGATGCTGTGGTCAAGGCACTGGATACAGACAACTTCAAGACCGTGCTTGGCGAATTGAAATTCAACGACAAGGGCGACGTCACCCTGCCCGGCTATGTCATGTATGAATGGAAAGACGGCAAGTACGACTATATCACCAATTAACCGGTTCAAGGGCAGGCTGCACTGCGGCATCCGTCTGTTCTGAAGATGTGATGCACAGCGGCTTATGGCCTTGAGCGTCAGTTGAACATCAGGCCCGGCACCTGCTTAGGTGTCGGGCCTTTTGCCATACACAGCAAATGCACTCAGAAGATTTCGGGCGAAACGCCGATCACCGGTTGGTGCAACTGGTAGGCAATCAGGTAGATCACCACCGCTGTTGCGCTGCGCCACGCCAGATTGCGCCGGTTCAGATGGCTGAATGCCGGATGCGGCAGCAAGGGTGCAACACGCCTGACCTCGGCCCATTGCGCATCGCTCAATACCCGCTGCGCGCGGCGGTCGAAAACCGGCATCGCCAAAAGCGCCATGATCAGAAAACCACCGAACAAAATCACATGCGCCAGATCGCCATTGGCCAGCATATGTACCAGCGACCAAAGCGCCAGCGCCCACAGGACCGGATGCCGGGTAACGGCCGCCATGCCGGGATTGTTCACATCAAACACCTGCGCGCGCCGCCCGCCCAGGGTATGGGGATAACCGATACCGATCCCCATTATCGCCAGCCACAGCGCCAGTGGCACCACGATATTGGCCAGCCAGCGTTGCCAGTCGGCAGCCGCCCAAATCTCGACATATGGCGCGTGCGCTGCCGCCACGATCATCCAGACCAACAGGACCAACGACACCGTGCCGTAAATGGAAAAATAAAGCCGGCGCCCCAGCACCCCGATCAGCCAGGCGCGCATGCCCTTTCTGGACGGCAGCAGATGCGTCACCAGAAACACCAGCCACACCAGCAGATATTCGCCCCAGCCCGCCATCAGATGAACCCATCGGTTAAATTGCAAAATCGCCGATTGGCATGGGTCGCTGGCATATCAATCCGCATTCTTTTCAGGTTGCAACGCTTGGGCCTCTGGCCTGATCCGCAGATCCGCCCGATAGTTAGGCTTTTGCTTAAGCATGCGACTTTTCGCGCATTCCAAATAGCGCGTCAAGGTGCAAGAGTTTTTCCAGGCGAACCATTTCGGGGGCAGGCATGCGAACGCGACCGGACAAATTGCAGGAACTGTCGCTGCCTGGCGGCAAGGTCGAACGCGATGAGGGTGGCTATCTGACCGACCCGAACAACTGGAGCATGGAATTCGCCGAACATGTCGCCGCTGAAGAAAGCATAACCCTGACACCCGATCACTATGAGGTGATAGATTTCATGCGCCGTTATAATGACGAACACGGCGTCATGGCGGATGCGCGCTTCGTGTTGAAATTTCTGGCCGAGCGGTACAAGACCGACAAACCCGGTTCGCGCAAGGAAATGTTCCGGTTGTTTCCCTACGGCTATGTGCGGCAGGCCTGCAAGATCGCCGGCATGAAGCAGCCCCGCGCCTGGAGCACCGGTTAGGTCAGCCTCGCTGTCATTTCCGCCCTGACCTTTTCAACATTCGCCAGCTTTACCGGGCCATAGCCGCGCATCCGCATTGGCGCGCCTAGAATTTCGATCCAGTCTGAAACGGTATCCTGGGTGGCGGAATTGGCGGCCTTGGACATGATGCCTTCAAACCAGCCGATCAATTCGCGTTCCATCCGCCGCTCGGCGCTATATCCGAACGGATCAAACGGGGTTGCGCGCAGGGATTTCAGCCGCGCCAGCACCCCGAACAAGGCAGGCGTTCCCGCCCCGAACTGTTTCTTGCGAGGCCGCCCGCGCGCGTCTTTTTTTCGTGACAACAAGGGCGGCGCCATGTGGTATTTCAACTTGAACCCCGGTTGAAATTCCGCTGCCAGTTCGGCGGCAAATTCCGGTTGCCGGTGCAGCCGCGCCACCTCATATTCGTCCTTGTAGGCCATCAGCTTGAACAGGGATCGCGCCGCTGCAACCATCATCGGAACCGCCCAATCCGCAGGCAGGGCACGGCGCATAGCGGCGATGTTATCGGCATATTTCTGACCATAAGCCGCGTTCTGATAGCGGCCCAAAAATGCCTGCCTACTGGCCACAAGCTGTTCAAGTGTCTCGACCTTGGGCTTTTCTTCCCCCAGCACCGCCGCCAGCCTGGCCGGGTCTGCCGCCAGTATCCGGCCAAAGGCAAAGGCCGCGTGGTTCTTTGCCGGGGCCACACCGTTCAGTTCAATCGCCTCAGCCAAGGCATCAAACCCAACCGGCACCAGCCCGATTTGCCAGGCATGGCCCAGCATCATCATATTGGCGAAAACACTGTCGCCCAGCAGTTTTTCGGCGCATTTATTGGCATCCAGAACCGCAAGATTTTCGACCCCCACCGCATCGGCAATCACCCGCACCCGTTCATCAACCTTCAACGAGGCATCGGGGGAACGCACCAGATCACCGGTCGGCATTTCCGCCACGTTCAACACGATCCTTGTACCCCGCCGATAGGTGGCCGATGCCTTGGGGGCCGAGGCCACCACGATATCGCAACCGATCACTGCATCGGCACTGCCATCATCAATCCTGACCTGACACAGGCTGTCAGGCCTTGGCCCCAGGCGCACATAGCCAAGAACGGTGCCGAATTTCTGGGCAAAGCCGGTAAAATCCAGCACGCTTGCCCCCAGCCCTTCCATATGCGCGGCCATGCTGATCAAGGCGCCGATGGTGACAACGCCGGTGCCGCCAACCCCGGTCACCAGCAGATCATAGGGTCGTTCCAGCGGTTTTATCGCAGGCTTTGGCAATGCTGTTGCAAGGGCCACAGCATCAAGCCCCGCGCCGTCCTTCTTTTTGCGCACCGCCCCTTCCAGCGTCACGAAACTGGGGCAAAAACCGTTCAGACAGGAAAAGTCCTTGTTGCAGGTGGATAGGTTAATGCGGCGTTTGCGGCCGAACCTGGTTTCCAGCGGCTCAACGCTCAGGCAGTTGGATTCAACCGAACAATCGCCGCAACCCTCGCAGACCAGGGGGTTGATCATCACGAATTTCTTCGGGTCTTCCATCAACCCGCGTTTGCGGCGGCGGCGTTTCTCGGTGGCGCAGGTCTGTTCATAGATCAGGACGCTGACGCCCTTCACCTCGCGCAGTTCACGCTGCACCCTGTCCAGATCGCGGCGATGATCAAAGCTGACACCGACAGGAAAGTCGCGGGCGCGGAATTTGCCAGGATCATCCGACACCAGCGCGATCCGGTTCACCCCCTCGGCGCGGCAGATCTGGGCGATGGCCGGCACGCTGATCGGCCCATCAACCGGCTGGCCGCCGGTCATCGCCACAGCGTCATTGTAAAGGATCTTGTAGGTGATGTTGGCCTTGGCGGCGATCGACTGGCGGATCGCCATGGAGCCGGAATGATACCACGTCCCTTCGCCAAGATTCTGGAATACATGACCATGCCCGGTAAACCGCGACGAGGCGGCCCAGTTTACCCCCTCGCCGCCCATCTGGATCAGGGACGAAGTGTTGCGATCCATCCAGCTTGCCATGAAGTGACAGCCGATACCCGCCAGGGCTGAAGACCCTTCCGGCACCTTGGTCGAGGTGTTATGCGGACAACCCGAACAGAAATAGGGCGTGCGCGATGCCCCGGTAACATTCAGCAATATCGGTGGCGTTGCCAATGCCGCGGCCCGCGCCACAAAACCCTGATCGGGAAACACCCGGTCCAGCCTGCCCGCAATAAGCGGCAGCAACAGACGCGGGGATAATTCGCCAATCCACGGGATCAGCCGCTTGCCCTGACCATCCTGCTTGCCAACCATGATCTTGGGCGTAACACCGGACCAGTTATAGAAATATTCCTTCAGCTGGCTTTCGATGATGCCGCGCTTTTCCTCGACCACCACGACTTCATCCTTGCCGCTGACAAAATCAAGTGCGGCGTGACGCGCCAGGGGCCAGACCATGCCGACCTTGTAAATCTCGATCCCCAGCCGGTGACAGGCGGCTTGATCCACCCCCAGCAGCCTGAGCGCCTCCATCAAGTCAAGATGTCCCTTGCCGGTGGTGACGATGCCGAACCGCGCATTCTTGACGCCGTAAATCACCCGGTCAATCGGGTTGGCCTCGGCAAAGGCAAGCACCGCCTCTTTCTTGTCCTCAAACCGCTGTTCGATCTGCGGCCCCGGCAAATCCGGCCAGCGGTAATGCAATCCGGCAGCCGGCGGGGTGAAATCCGGTTGGCGAAATACCCTTTCCGGCGGTATTTCCAGCGACTGCGCACTTTCAACAGTTTCCGAGATCGCCTTGAAGCCAACCCACATGCCGGAAAACCGCGACAGCGCGTAGCCATAGGCGCCGAATTCCAGATATTCCGCCACGCTGGCGGGGTTCAGGGTGGGCATGAACCAGGACATGAAATCCACATCCGACTGATGCGACATCGACGATGAAACACAACCGTGATCATCCCCCGCCACCACCAGCACACCGCCATGCGGACTGGAGCCATAGGCGTTACCGTGCCTTAGGGCATCGCCTGCACGATCCACCCCCGGCCCCTTGCCGTACCACATGCCGTAAACGCCTTCGACCTGTCGCCCCGGTTGGGTTTCCGCCTGTTGCGAGCCCAAAACGGCGGTGGCCGCCAAATCCTCATTCACGGCGGGCAGAAATTCGATGCCAAGGTCTTTCAGCGCATCGCCGGCCTGCCATAGCGCGGTATCCAACGCCCCCAGCGGCGAGCCGCGATAACCGGAAACAAAACCACCGGTTTTCAGGCCGTTCTGCCGGTCACGCCGCCCCTGATCCAACAGGATCCTGACCAGTGCCTGGGTGCCGGTCAAAAATATGCGCCCTTTCAGTGCGGTATAGCGATCAGACAGTTGATATTGCGGGCGATCTGGCTGGTTGACGGACATGCTGGTACCTCCAAACCCGGACCATATGCCGGATCGGCTGGCAGTCGTTTTCAATTTCTTGCGCCATAGTGATGTATTCGGGAAGGATTTCTCGAAAAGCCGTAATATCTCGGAAATATTTTCCGGTAATTGCGGTGATACGGTAATCACGACGATTCGCCAAAAGCCATGTTTGTTGATTTCGCCCGCATTTCAGGCCACAACCGGTCTTGCCGACACCGGCCCGCCTGGTATACCACTTGCCCTGCTGCCACAGGCGCAATCAATCAAACAGCGGATCGGAATCACCATGGCCAACCAAAGTGCAATCAGAACCACCAACGGGCGCGGCGAACGTTACGCCAGCATTCTGGAAACCATCGGCAACACCCCCACCATCCGCATCAACAACCTCGCCCCTGAGGGGGTTGAACTTTATGTCAAGGCCGAGTTTTTCAACCCCGCCGCCTCGGTCAAAGATCGCCTTGCCGTCAACATCATCGAACACGCCGAGCGCACCGGACAGTTGAAGCCCGGCCAGACCGTGGTCGAGGCCAGCAGCGGCAATACCGGCATCGGTCTGGCCATGGTCTGTGCGCAAAAGGGCTATCCGCTGGTGGTCACCATGGCCGAAAGCTTTTCGGTGGAACGCCGCCGCCTGATGCGGATTTTCGGCGCCAAGGTGGTGCTGACGCCCAAGGGCGACAAGGCGCTTGGCATGTACAAGAAAGCCGAGGAACTGGCCAAGGCCAACGGCTGGTTTCTGGCCCGCCAGTTCGAGACCGAAGCCAATGCCGACATCCACGAATCCACCACCGCGCGTGAGGTTCTGGCGGATTTCGACGGACACCGGCTGGACTATTTCGTTTCGGGCTATGGCACCGGCGGCACCATCACCGGCGTTGCCCGCCTGTTGAAAAAGGAACGTCCCGAAACCAAGATCATTTTAACCGAGCCCACCAATGCCGGACTGGTCGGCAGCAAGACGGCGCAGTTGCGCACCACCGACGGCGGCCCGGCCACCACCCACAGCGCGTTTCAGCCGCATCCGATTCAGGGCTGGACCCCGGATTTCATCCCGCTGGTATTGCAGGAATTGCTGGATAACGGCGCCTATGACGAACTGATCCCGGTCTCCGGTCCCGACGCCATTGCCTGGACACAGAAACTGGCGGCAAACGAAGGCATCCTGTGCGGCATTTCCAGCGGGGCCACCTTTGGCGCCGCCATGGAAGTGGCGAAAAAGGCCAGGAAAGGCACGGTGATCCTTTGCGTTCTGCCAGATACCGGCGAACGCTACATGTCGACACCGCTGTTTGAATCAATCCCCGAAGACATGGACGAGGCGGAAATCGCATTGTCGAAATCGACACCGGGTTTCCAGTTGAAATAACCGGTATTGCGCAAGGCGCTGCTTGGGCGCCTGGAAACGGGTTTTGCATCGCTTGCGGTCGGCCTGTGGTGACCCCGGCAGGACTCGAACCTGCAACCCCTCGCTTAGAAGGCGAGTGCTCTATCCGGTTGAGCTACGGGGCCTTTGCAGCATGTTGGCGGTGTAAGGGGCAGCCAATGGACCGTAAAGCGCAAACTTTCAATGGGTCCAGCTACCGCGCCGCCCGGTGGTGAAGTTTTCACCATAACCGCCGCTGCGGACGATCGCGCGGCGTTTCTGCGGTGGCAGAACCACAAACTGAATGCCGTGATCGGCGGCATATTTCTCGGCTGCTTCGCGGCTTTCGAACCGCATGCGCACCTGTGAGTTCATGTCGCTGGAACTGGTCCAGCCCATCAGCGGATCAATATCGCGCGCGATTGCCGGATCGAATTCCAGCACCCAGTTCCCGGATCTGGCGGGGCCGGACTGCATGGCATTTCTGGCAGGTTGGTAGATACGCGCGGTCATGCCGGAACTCCGTGGTAAAAAGATCGTGTCGTTTATCGGTTGTAGCGGGGGGTTTCGCAAGGGCAAATGCACCAACAAGGGTGGGCGACAGTGCGGCCAGCCGGAAACATGGGAGCGAGGGGTGGGGTGGGTGGTGCTGTTTCCGGCTGACCGCCATTCTGCTGCTTGCCCTAACTGTTTGCCATATCCCGTTAGGGTTGACAACCAATATCTCTGCTTAGGTTGTATTTAATTCATTCCAATTCTACCCAAAGTATTAACTCATTGTTAAGGTCTCTGCGCCTGCCCCTGGTATTCGGAATCTGTATCAGGCCTGATTATGGGCAGCAGGTCCGATCAAAACAGAATCAGCTATCCCGGCCATAGCGGCGGACAAAGTTGCCAAGGATGCGCGATGGCATCTCAACCGGTTCGTCATGGCACAATCTGGTCAGGCGCGCCGCGTCTTCGGGTGGGAAATAGCCGCGATCCTTGTAAATCCTGATCCTCAGGGCAAAACCCTGGCTGTCGGCCTCGGGGTGGAACTGCGTGGCATAAACGTTCCGGCCATGGCGGATCATCTGATAGGGACAGGCATCGGATTTCAGCAGATGCGCGCAACCTTCAGGCAATGCCTGAACCGCCTCCTTGTGGCCGACAAAGGCGCTGAAGGCGGCCGGCAGCCCGTGCAACATCGGGTCATCCGCGACCCGCGCCGATGTGATCTGGCAATGCGTCACGCCTACCGGTTCGCCGTACCTTGCCTTGCTGACCGTGGCACTCAGATGGTGGGCCAGAATGCCGATGCCGTAACAGCAGCCCATGAAAGGAAAATCCGCCGCCGTGATTTCTGGCATCAATCCCAGAACCGCCGCCTCGATGCGCCTTTCGACCGGTGATTTTTCGTCCTCCGGGTCGCTGACACAACCGGGGCCGCCGCCGACGATCACCCCTGAAAATTGCTGAAGGTCAAGGTTTTTCGGTAAATCCTCACGGTCCAGCCTTATCCGCCGCGTGTCCGAGGCCGCCAGCCCGCCCTTGTTCAGAAAGGCGGCATATTCGTCATCCGATGCCTCGGTTTCCGGGCGCAGTTGCAGGATCAAAAACGGTTTCAAAGCCGCACCACCAGCGTCAAACCTGCCCTTGTCGCGTATGGTTTATGCATCTGAAACCGCTCCGGCCTGTCAAAAATCCACCGCCGCCATTGGTATTGGCGCAGGCCGCATTCTGCAACCGCTTTGCCGACTTGGGCGGAATTTGACCGAAACGCCTGCCAAAACCACAATTTTGCCACGCCTCAACGCTACGTGATGCCGGCGCAAACGTCATTTCCTTTTGTACCTGGAACGGGTTACACTGATCAGGGGCATACGAGACAGGAAAACACCATGGTTTCACGGGTAATTCCAGTGGCGGCATTTGATCTGGTGCTGTTCGGCGCAACCGGCGATCTGGCGGCGCGCAAGATCCTGCCCAGTCTGTTTCACCGCTTCAAGATCGGCCAGATGCCGCCCGAGGGGCGGATCATCGGCGCGGCGCGTTCAGCGATGGACACCGCCGCCTTTCGCGCCCTGGCCAAATCATCCCTGAACAGCGCCGTACCCAAAGCCGCCAAATCCGACATCGCCGCATTCCTGAAGTTGCTTGATTATGTCCGCATCGACGCCATGGGGGATGCGGGGTGGAAAACGCTGGCGAAAAAACTGCGCAAGGATGCGGTGCGGGTTTTTTACCTTTCGGTCGGCCCAACGCTGTTTTCACCGATTGCCTCGGGGCTGAAAACCGCCGGGCTGATAACACCAGAAAGCCGCATCGTGGTGGAAAAACCGTTCGGCCATGACCTTGCCAGCGCCACCGCCCTCAACCGCGACCTTGGTGCCTGTTTCAAGGAAAGCCAGATTTATCGCATCGATCATTACCTTGGCAAGGAAACCGTGCAGAACCTGATGGCCCTAAGGTTCGCCAATGCGCTGTTTGAACCCTTGTGGAACAGCCAGCATATCGACCATGTGCAGATCACCGTCGCCGAAAGCCTGGGGGTTGCCGGGCGCGGTGAGTATTACGAACGGGCCGGTGCCCTCAGGGACATGGTGCAAAACCACCTGATGCAGCTATTGTGCCTGACCGCGATGGAGCCGCCATCGCGGTTCGAACCAAACGCCGTGCGCGATGAAAAGCTGAAGGTGATCCGCGCACTTGACCCGGTACCGCCCGAACGGATCGTGCGCGGCCAGTACCGCAAGGGCAATGGCGGCGACAGTTTTGCCGACGAGGTCGGCAATCCCGACAGCCGCAGCGAAAGCTTCGTGGCGATGAAGGTGCAAGTCTCGAACTGGCGGTGGGCGGGGACGCCGTTTTACCTCAGGACCGGCAAGAAGCTCAGGCATCGTTTGTCGGAAATAGCCATCGTTTTTCGCGATCCGCCGCATTCGATCTTTCCGGCAATGGAAAACCGGCGCGGCAATGCGCTGATCATCCGCCTGCAACCGGATGAGGGGATCACCCTCAGAATGACCATCAAGGATCCCGGCCCCGGTGGCATGCGCCTGACCGAGGTGCCGCTGGACATGACCTTTGCCGAGGCATTGGGGGCCGATATCGTCATGCCCGATGCCTATGAACGGCTGATCATGGATGTGGTCAGGGGCGATCAGACCCTGTTCATGCGCGGCGATGAGGTCGAGGCAGCCTGGGAATGGATTGATCCCCTGACCGCCGCCTGGGCCGAAAGCTCGGAAAAACCCGCACCCTATGATGCCGGCGGTTCCGGGCCCGAGGATGCCTTGATGCTACTACACCGCGACGGGCGGCGCTGGCGGGAGATTGGCCAATGAAGGTAACACTGGCGGAATATCGTGATGATTTGCATCAGGCGGAAATGCTGGCGACGCTGGTGGCGGCGGAACTGACCGACGCCCTGTCCCGAAAGGGGCATGCAACACTGGCAGTACCGGGTGGCGAAACCCCGCGCACCTTTCTGCATACCCTGTCCAGAAAGCCGATCGCCTGGGGCCGGGTATCGGTGATGCTGACCGATGAACGGTTCGTGCCGGAAAGCAACCTCAGGTCAAACACCAGAATGATGCGCGAGCATTTCCTGCAAGGTCCGGCGGCAAAATCAAAGCTGGTACCGCTGTTCTGGCCCGCCGCCTCGCCCGAGGTGGTGCTGGAACGCCTCAGCCTTGGCGTCAAGCAGGCGCTGCCGCTGGATGTCTGCGTGCTGGGAATGGGGGTGGACGGGCATGTCGCCAGCCTGTTCCCGGGCGGCAGCCATCTGGTCAAGGCGATGGCACCGGATTGCAAACAATACCTGATGCCAATGCGCAGCGACGCGCTGGACGAACCGCGCCTGACCCTGACCGCCAATGTTCTGCGCGCCGCAAGTCACATCCATATCCTGATCGTCGGCCCCGAAAAGCTGGCGGCACTGAAGGCCGCTGAACAGGCCGAAAACGCCTTGGTTGCGCCGGTTCGCGCCATCCTGACGGCCCCAAACCCGGTTACCGTCCATTATGCCGAAAAGGCGCATCAGCCATGACCCTCAATTCAACCATCGCCCGCGTTACCGATCGCATCATCGCCCGCAGCCAACCCAGTCGCGCCGCTTATCTGGAACGCATGAAGGCCGCCAGGGGCAAAGGCCCGGCACGGGGCCATCTCGGCTGTTCCGGGCAGGCACATGCCTATGCCGGGGCCGGGCCGGATCAGGTGGCGCTGGCCAAAGGTTCGGGCGGCAATCTGGCCATCGTCACCGCCTATAACGACATGCTCAGCGCCCATCGCCCGTTTGAAACCTACCCGGACCTGATCCGCCACGCCGTGCGCGAGATTGGCGGCACCGCGCAGGTGGCAGGCGGCGTACCCGCCATGTGTGACGGCGTCACCCAGGGCGAGGCGGGTATGGAGCTTAGCCTGTTTTCACGCGATGTCATCGCCATGGCCGCCGCCGTGGCCCTGTCGCACAACACGTTTGATGCGGCGGTGTTTCTTGGTGTTTGCGACAAGATCGTGCCGGGGCTGGTGATCGCGGCGCAAACCTTTGGCCATTTGCCGGCGGTGTTTCTGCCCGCAGGACCGATGCCATCCGGCCTTGGCAATGACGAAAAGGCCAGGATACGCCAGCAATTCGCCGCCGGTGAGGTCAGCCGCGAGGTGCTGATGGCGGCGGAAATGGCCTCGTATCACAGCCCCGGCACCTGCACCTTTTACGGCACCGCCAATTCCAACCAGATGCTGATGGAATTCATGGGCCTGCACCTGCCCGGCGCCAGTTTCATCAATCCCGGCACCCCCCTGCGCGACGCCCTGACCGCCGAGGGGGCAAGACGGGCGTTGTCGCTGTCGGCACTGGGCGATGACTACACGCCAACCTCGGAAATCCTTGATGAACGCGCCTTTGTCAACGGAATGGTCGGACTGAACGCCACCGGCGGTTCCACCAACCACCTGATCCACCTGCCGGCAATGGCAAGGGCGGGCGGCATCATCCTTGACTGGCAGGATTTTTCCGACATATCCGAAGTGACACCTCTGCTGGCGCGTATCTATCCGAACGGGCTGGCGGATGTGAACCATTTTCACGCGGCGGGCGGGCTTGGCTATCTGATCGGTGAGTTGCTGGACGCCGGATTGTTGCACCCCGACACCCTGACCGTGGCCGGGCGCGGGCTGACCACCTATTGCCAGGAGGCGCATATCAAGGACCATCGCCTGCATTATCGCCCCGGCGCCGGCGCCAGCCTCAACAGCCAGATCCTGCGCTCGGCCGATGAGGCGTTCCAGCCGACCGGTGGCCTGAAATCCCTGACCGGCAATCTTGGCCGCGCCGTGATCAAGGTTTCCGCCGTTGCGCCTGAACATCACCGCATCACCGCCAGGGCGCGGGTGTTTCATGATCAGGACGCTGTCAAGGCAGCCTTCAAGGCTGGCGAATTAACCGAAGATGCGGTGATCGTCGTTCGCTTTCAGGGGCCACGCGCCAACGGCATGCCGGAACTTCACAGCCTGACACCGCTTTTGACCATCCTGCAAGGACAGGGGTTGAAGGTGGCGCTGCTGACGGATGGGCGGATGTCGGGTGCCTCGGGCAAAGTTCCCGCCGCCATCCATATCACGCCCGAGGCGCTGGACGGCGGGCCGATCGCCAAAATCCGCGATGGGGATGTGATCATGCTCGATGCCGTGGCCGGAACGCTGGACCTGCAGGATCCGACCGCCCTTGACCGCCCGCCAGCCATCACCGATCTTGGCGCCAATGAATTCGGCCTCGGGCGGGAACTGTTCCGGAATTTCCGCCGGCTGGTCAGCGCCGCCGACAACGGCGCAACCGTCTTTTGAAAGGACCGGCATGAGGGTTGAGAACGCCAGCCGCCGCATGCGCGAGATTTGCAAGCTGGCACCGGTCTTGCCGGTGCTGGTGATCGGTGACGCCGCCGACGCGAAACCGTTGGCCGAGGCGCTGATCGCGGGCGGGTTGGTGGCGCTTGAGGTCACGCTGAGAACACCGGCCGCCCTTGATGCCATCCGCGACATGGCCGAAATACCCGGCGGCATCGTCGGTGCCGGCACCCTGATCACGCCAAGGGATGTTCGCGCCGCAAAACAGGCCGGGGCCACCTTTGGCGTATCCCCCGGCGCGACCCCTGCCCTGCTGAAGGCGGCAAAAGATGAAGACCTGCCGCTTTTGCCCGGTGCCGCCACCGCGTCCGAGGCGATGGCGCTGCTGGCCCTGGGTTATGACATGCTGAAATTCTTTCCCGCCGAAGCCGCAGGCGGGGCGGCTTACCTTAGGGCCATACGCGGCCCATTGCCCGAAATCAGCTTTTGCCCGACCGGCGGCATCAATGCCGCCAATGCCCCCGACTACTTGGCGCTGGCCAATGTGGTGACGGTGGGCGGCAGTTGGGTTGCGCCGGAAAACCTGATCGCGCGCGGTGACTGGGGTGGCATCACCTCGCTTGCCCGAAATGCCCTCAGGCTGGGGATGCACCGATGACCGACCCTTGGGCCGCTCTGGCCGAATACCACCGGAAAACGGCCAATCGCCGCATCCTGTCGCTGTTTGACGACAAGGCGCGGTTTGCCGATTTTTCGGCGGAAACCGACGGACTGCTGCTGGATTATTCCAAGACCAATATCGACCGTGACGGGCTGAAACTGCTGCTTGACCTTGCCAGGGCCACCGGTGTTCTGGCACGGCGTGACCGGATGTTTCAGGGCGACGCGATCAACGAAACCGAAGATCGCGCCGCACTCCACACCGCCCTTCGCAGCCGTTCCGATCAACCGGTCATGATCGAAGGCAGGGATGTTCTGCCGCCCCTTCGCTTGATGCGAAAACGTATGTATGCCTTTGCCGAAGACCTGCGGAGCGGGCGGCTGAAGACCGCAGGCGGCGGGCTGTTTCGCAATGTGGTGAATATCGGCATTGGCGGTTCCGATCTTGGACCAAGGATGGCGGTTCAGGCCCTTGCCCCCTATCACGATGGCCCCCGCCTGCATTTTGTCGCCAATATCGACGGGGCCGAGATCAGCGACATTCTGAAGCCGCTCGATCCCGGCCAAACACTGATCGTCATCGCATCGAAAACCTTCACCACCGTCGAGACCATGACCAATGCCGGAACCGCGATTGCATGGCTGCGCCGGGCCATGGGCGAACAGGCGACACGGCATCTGGCGGCGGTTTCCAGTGCGCTTGATCGCACGGCGGCCCTAGGAATCGACCCGGCGCAGGTGTTCGCGTTTGAGGATTGGGTCGGTGGGCGCTATTCTCTTTGGGGGCCGGTCGGCCTGCCGATCGTGCTGGCCATCGGAGCGAAAAACTTCGATGGGTTTCTTGATGGTGCCGCAGCGATGGACCGGCATTTCCTGACCGCTGATCCCGAACGGAACCTGCCGCTTTTGCTGGGGCTGACGGGAATCTGGCACAACAATATCTGCGGCTTTCAGACCCGCGCCATCCTGCCCTATGATCAGCGGCTGGCGCGTTTGCCTGCCTATCTGCAACAGCTTGAAATGGAAAGCAACGGCAAGTGTGTGGCGCTGGACGGCAGCCCGCTGGTCCGCGATTCAGCACCCGTTGTCTGGGGTGAACCCGGCACGGGCGGGCAGCACGCCTTTTATCAGTTGCTGCACCAGGGCACGCGCATCGTGCCAGCGGAATTCCTGATCGCCGCCACGGGGCACGAGGCGGATCTGGCGCATCACCACAACCTGCTGAAGGCCAACTGCCTGGCCCAGTCCGAGGCGTTGATGCGCGGGCGCGACCGGGCGGCGGCAGAAGCCATCGCCGCCGGTCTTGGCTATCAGGGGGCCGAACTGTCGCGCCAGGCGGCGCATCGCGTCTTTCCCGGTAATCGCCCGTCACTGACGCTGGCCTATCGGCAGTTGACGCCCTTTGTACTGGGCCAGATCATCGCGCTATACGAACACCGGGTATTCGTCGAAGGCGCCGTCTGGGGGATCAATTCGTTTGATCAGTGGGGGGTGGAACTCGGCAAGAAACTGGCTGACGAGATCCTGCTGATGCTGAACCGGGACAAGATCGACACAAACAGGGATTCGTCCACCCTCGGGCTTCTGGGGTGGCTTGGCGGCAAGGAGTGACACGGCGGGATGAATTGGCGATCAGCCCGGCGCCCTGGCCAGATTTGCCTGGCCTTGCCTGCCCCCCTTGACCGCAGCCGGGGCATAAAAGGTGTGACAGGCCCGCCCCCGGTTTTTTGAAGCATAAAGGGCGGCATCGGCATCGGCGGCCATCATCACCGGATCAAACTCGCGGTAAAAGCTGGAAACCGTGATGCCGATCGAGGCCGAGATGCGGCATTCCGCCGTGTTGAAAACCATCGGCAATTCCAACCGCCTGATGATGCGCCCGGCAATGGCGTTCAGGGTATCGACATCGTCGCAATCCATCAGGACCAGAACGAATTCATCGCCGCCGACCCGCGCCACGATATCACCCTTGCGGGTTTCCGCGACCAGCACCTCTGCCGCCAGCTTCAGCACATGATCGCCCGCCGCGTGGCCGTGGGTGTCGTTGACCGCCTTGAAGAAATCCAGATCCAGATGCATCAGCCCGAAACGCTGCCGCTGTCGCCCCTCGCCCAGACGGTCGATGATATGGTCAAGGGCGCGGCGGTTCCTCAGACCGGTCAGGGTGTCGGTGAACGCCTGTTCCTCGGCGGCAATGCGCGCGCCTTCAAGGCGGTTGTTCAACCGCTTGCTTTCCTGCAATATAACCGATTGCGCCTCGATCAGATAGAGCATTTCCACCGTTGGGTCCGAGGCGGCGAAATCCTTGCTGGTCAGACGGTATTCGCGCACCAGTTCGGCCACCGAGATCCCCAGCGACAAATCCAGCATCACCCCCTGTTGATCCGGCAGCACCGCCACCAGCCCCTTGAGGATACGTCGCGGATAATCCCGAAACTGCACCTGCACCGGCTTGCCGCCATGTGCCATCAGTTCGCCCATCCCCTGCACCCGGCGCGGACGGCGGAATTCCAGCACCTCCATCACCCGCAAACCGGTCAGATCGCCCTTGGCGCAGATTTTTTCCAGGGTCGGGCCAGCATGCAGGATATGTCCGGTCGGACCGACCCAGATATGCATCGGCATCAACTGATCCAGCGAGGTTTGCCCCAAGGTCGGCCCCCGGGCCAGAACCGCCCGGTTGGCGGAACTGAGTTTTTCATCCCAATCGTTCACAAATGCGCCCCGAGGTCAAATTCACGTCCGCTGGCAAATTCTGCGTCCAAAAGGCTGATCGAGATGGTGTCGCTGTCGCCGAAATCATCCACGACCGAAACCCGGTCAAGCACCACCAGCGCGCCATAATCGTCGGCCATGGCGCGCAGGATTCCAACCGCCATGGCACCAAACCCCGGAACCGACCAGCGAAAGGACAGGCTGTAACTGCTTTCAGAATGCACCTTCAGTTCCAGAACCGGAAAATCCAGTTCCGGCAGCGCCAGTCGGGCACGGTCATTGAGATCATCAAGCGAATGCAGGAATTCCTGAAACGTGTCGCCGCCAAAACGTAATAGGCGGCGCATGGTGTCAACTTCGGGCTGGGCCACCAGATAGGTGCCGACATCCTCCAGCAAATCCGCGCGACTGCGATCAAGCCTGCGCATGGCCGAGGCGATAGCCGCCTCGCCCAGTGCGTTGTCGTAAATCAGCATGGCTTCGAAGTTGTCGATGCCGATATCCGCCTGCTGGCAGATGGATTCCCAGACATCCGGGCCGTAGGTATCGCACACGAAACACTGTATCGAACGGCCAATCAACCCGTGCAAACCCAAACCTCCTTGAATTGCGAATGGCCGAAGTCTAGGCGCGAGTTCGTTAAGAATTTGCCAAAAAATCCGGGTTCCAAGCCAGGTTGGTGATGGATTTACCGCAAATTCAACCGCCGGTACCAATGCGAAAATCGCCAAGCGGTGCCGATCAAGGGGGCGTTTCAGAAATCGGTTGGTGCGCCGCCCTCGGCCTTGCGGCGACAAACGAAATCGGCCAGTTCCTCGCGCCGGTCCTCGGGCAGTGGCGGCGGGGTATATTCGTTCAGGATCGCCTTATATAACCGGTGCGCCCGTGTCGCCGTCCATTCAGCACCATCCAACTTCCAGGCTTCGTGGTTGCGCCAGTCGCTGACAAAGGGACTGTAGAACGCAGTTTCATACCGCTCCTGCGTGTGGTTGGCGCCAAAGAAATGCCCGTGCGGCCCGACCTCGCGGATGGCATCCAGCGCAAGGTCGCCGGGTGTGGTCGCCACCAGTTGCGGTTCCATATATCTCTGGATCATTTGCAGCACTTCGCAATCCATGATGAATTTTTCCGGGCTGGCGATCAGCCCGCCTTCCAGCCAGCCCGCCGCATGATAGACGAAATTGGTGCCCGACTGCACCGCCGACCATAGCGAGTTTGAAGTTTCCCACATCGCCTGCCCGTCCGGCACATTGGCGGCACAGGCACCGCTGGCGCGCAGTGGCAGGCGATAGAACCGCGCCATCTGGCCGGTCATCTGGGTTGCGCGCATGTATTCCGGAGTGCCAAAGGCAGGGGCGCCGGATTTCATGTCGACATTCGAGGTGAAGGTGCCGATTCCGACCGGGCAGCCGGGATTGATGATCTGCAACAACACAATCGCCGCCAGCGCCTCGGCAATCGACAGGGTGACTGCCCCTGCCATCGTCACCGGCGCCATGGCCCCCGCCAGGGTGAACGGCGACACGAACACCGGCTGGCCGCGCCTTGCGTGAATCATCGCGCCTTCCAGCATCGGGAAATCGTGTTTCAGCGGGCTGACCGAATTGATGTTGGTGTACATATGCGGGCTGGCGTCGAATTCGTCGCGCGTCAGGCCGCCGGCGATGCGCACCATCTCCATCACGTCCTCGACCCGCTCGCGGCCAAGGCTGTAGGCGTGCACCACCTTGTCGGTCAAAAGCAGCTTTTCACTGACGCAATCAAGATGCCGGACGCTGGCGTGAACATCAATCGGTTCCACCGGATAGCCTCCGGCGAAATGGATGCAGTTGAAATACTGCGTCAGCTTCATCAGGTTCCTGAAACAGTTAAAATTGCCGGAAATCTTGCCGGTTTCCATGTCCCAGTAATTCGGTGGCGACGAAACATTGCCAAACAGGATATGCTTGCCGCCAACCGGAATGGCCCGGTCGGAGTTTCTGGGCGTGATGGTGAACCGATCCGGCACATGCGCCAGCATTTCCATCACGAAATCGCGCCCCATTCGGATATTGGTATCCGCAACGGCGCAGCCCGCCGTGCGCAAAATCTCCACCGCTTCGGGATTCAGAAACTCGATTCCGATTTCTTCCAGTATCCGCATTGCGCCATCGTGAATCGCCTCGACCCCTTCGGGGGGCAGCGGTTCGGTTGGCCGGTCGGTATTCAAGGGAATGCGCCAAGGCATCTGTTCAATGGCGCGGCCGGTGTCGCGTCGCTGGTTGCCGGCCCGCCCGCCGCTTCTGGCACCTCTGGTCACCGGATCCCCCTTGATCTGCCTGTCGCCGTGACGGCCTTCAGGTGGTATCTGAGGCCAAATTGGCCGGGATGCTCTTGGGTGAAAACGACCTCTGGTGTCGGTTTTGACGTTGGCAGGGTGTTTTCCGTTGCGCCGGGCAAGGTTGAAAAACCGGTGCTACCGGTAGCCGAGAAATTCCGGCAACGCACCGATATCGGGCAGGATCACGTCGGCATAGGGTTTCAGTTCATCGGCTTCGGCGATGCCGGTCAGAACCGCGATGGTGGTCATGCCCGCCGCCTTGCCTGAAATCAGGTCATGCGTGCTGTCGCCGATCATCAGCACCTGTTGGGGGACCAACCCGGTTGCGGCGCAGAAACCCCTGGCCATGCCGGGTGCTGGCTTGCCACCGTATCCGCTGTCAAACCCGGCGATGAAATCAAACAGATGGGTTACCCCCGCCGCCGCCAGATGGGCGCGCGCCGGCGCCTCGGCGTCGTTGGTGGCAACCCCAAGCCGCAACCCCTGCCCCCGGAGTTCCCCAAGCAACGGCAGCAGCGGCACCGCCTGGGACTGCGGCGATTCCGCCGCCACCAGGTTCAGATGCCGGATCACCTCGACCGCATCCCTGCCCGGCAATGCCTCGATCAGCGCCTGCGTCACCTGTTCATTGGTGCCGGCAATCAGGATGCTGTGTTTGGCAAAACTGCCGCTGGCAAGATCATAGCCAAGCTTGGCCGAAACCCGTGCCGCCAGTGTCCGGTCGCCCGCCGCCAGTTCAACAAAGAACCGGTTCGCCCAGGCGCCCCAGGTTGCATGAAAATCAAACAGGGTTCCATCCTTGTCAAACAGCAATCCTCTGATCTGATCGGTCATTTCTGTCGTCCGCTCTGGTTGCGCCAGTTTCGCTGACCTTCAGGGAATTGCAACCGACAATGTTTCGGGCGATGCAATCCGGAATTCAGTTGACGCTGTCAATTATATAGTTAACACTGTCAATCATGACCAGACCCTATGCGCTTCACCACTCGATCGGATACCAGTTGACGCTGACCTCGCGGATCAACGAGCGGCGGTTCGAAAAACGGCTGGCGGCGATCGGTCTTAGCCGATTGAAATGGTGTATCCTGCTGGCGGTGGCGCAGGAGGGGTTGAAAAACCCCAGTGACATCGCCGATTTCGTCGGCATCGACCGCACCGCGACATCCCGCGCCCTTAGGCAGATGGAGGCAAGCGGTCTGGTGACCCGGCAAAACGGCAAGGGTGATCGGCGCATGACCGTGGTTATGCCGACCGAACAAGGCCTCGCGCAACTGACTGAGGCGACCGAACAGGCGCGCCGGAACGCCCGCTATTTCGCCACCAAGCTGAGCGAGCGGGAACAGGATGAACTGCGAAACATCCTTGGCAAATTGATGGAGGGCGAAACGCGCGATGTCTCCGGCCTCTAGGTGCGCGGGCGACTCCGCCCGCGTCCTTGTTTGACATAACCGAACACAAGGAAACCCACATGGGAAAACTTTTCTCCTACAAGAACCGCCCCGTCCATTTCGGCCCGTTTCCGTTGGAAAAACTGGCGCGTCAGGATCAGGCGGATTTTTCCAGGGTTCCCCGGATACAGCAGGTTTTGTTCCGCCGCCCCGAGGATCCGTTGTCGCTGGTCAACGCGATGCAGGAATATCAGGCGATGCTGGACGCCACTCGTGAAGGGCTGGTGAAACGCGAGGTCGCAACCATCCCTGATGATCCCATGGAACGCGCCAACCACTTGAAATCTTTTGGTTATTATTGTGACGCTACCATGGTAGCGATCTGTGATATTCCCGAGCAGGCATGGCTGGAAACCCCTCTGAAAAACCCTGACGTGGATCGTCTGGCGGTCAAGCTGAAAACCCTTCAGCCAAAGACCTTCGCGGCCGGCATCGACGTGATCATGGCCGGTCTGCGTGAAAACCTGAAGGCGCCGCCGGCGGATTGCCGGCATCACCAAAAAGCCATCGTGTTTTTGTACGAATACCCCCGCGATCCCGCCCCGGATGAGGAAGGCTGCGAATGGCTGGCCGACGCACAGCCGCAGCGCGCCTGCCTGCGGGGGGCGGAAACCGCCGTCACGCTCGCGAACTATATCCGCATGCTGGGACGCGAGGCGCGCGGCCATTCCGGGGCCGCAAGCGATATCGACCTTGGCGTACTGGCGGTCGCGGCGGGTCTTGTCAGTGTCGAGGATGGCCAAATGGTCAACCCTTTCGTCGGCACGCGTTTCGGGTTAGCTGCGATCACCACCATGCTGGATCTTACTGCCGACCGACCGCTGGCGCCGGGACAGAAACCGGGGCTGAGCTGGAAAACCGGGCTGGGGCGTCACGCGAAAAACGCTCTGAACCATGACCCATACCGAAAACGCAAATTCAAGGACGGCCCGCACCCGTTCGAGACGTTGCCAAGGGTAAAAACCCCCACCACCTATATCGACGAGGTGAATGTCGCCCGCGTTCCCAAACGCGCCAACATGTTCGCGCGCGCGTTGTTCGGCGACCTTGGCCCGGCGGCACAAGAAGGGGCCAGGAACGGCAATTATGTACGCAAATCCCCCCTGAGCTTTGCCTTTCGCCCGAGCCTTGGGGCGTTCACCGTGTTGCAGGACGGCGGGGCGAAACCGGATATCCACCCCACAGCGACCGACCCCGCCCGGAACGCCGCCAATCTGAAGGCGGCGCTTTATTTCCTTGGTATGGATGCGGTCGGCCTGTCGCGTTGTCCCGACTGGGTTTATTACTCGCATGACGCGGTTGGGCAAAAGATCACGCCCTATCACCGGAACGCGATTTCGATGATCGTCGATCAGGGTCACGAAACCATGGAAGGGGCCAGCGGCGACGACTGGATCGCCTGTGCACAGTCGATGCGCGCCTACCTTCGGTTCTCGCTGATCGGCGGGGTGCTGGCGGAACAGATCCGCAACCTTGGCTATACCGCGCGGGTGCATTCGGTGATGGATGACGAGGTGTTGCAGCCCCCCCTGCTGCTGCTGTCAGGTCTGGGTGAGGTCAGCCGCATCGGCGAGGTGATCCTCAATCCGTTCCTCGGCCCGCGCCTGAAATCCGGGGTGGTGACCACCGACATGCCGATGGATCACGACCAGCCGATTGATTTCGGCCTGCAACGATTTTGCGAGGCTTGCAACAAATGCGCCCGCGAATGCCCCTCCGGCGCCATCACCGCCGGGCCGAAACTGATGTTCAACGGCTATGAAATCTGGAAATCCGACAGTTCCAGATGCACCACCTACCGGGTTGGCCAGAAGAACGGTGCGATGTGCGGGCGCTGCATGAAAACCTGCCCCTGGAACCTTGAAGGTCTGTTCGCCGAACGCCCGTTCCGCTGGGTGGCGATGAAGGCGCCGGGTGCGGCGCGCGGGCTGGCCAAGCTTGACGACTGGCTCGGCAATGGCGAGATCAATCCGCTAAAGAAATGGTGGTGGGATCTTGAGATGCAGAATGAAGGGGCTTATGACCCCTCGCCGCATCCGGCCAATGCGCGCAAGCTGTCAAAGGATCTGGATCTGAAATATCAGGATCAGACGCTGGCGGTCTATCCCGCCCCTCTGGCCCCGCCGCCCTATGCCTGGCCGTTCCCGATGGACCGCGAAAAGGGGATTGAGGCCTACCGCGCCATGATCGGCGCCGACGAGCACCGCCGCCGGCGGGCTGAGGGCCTGCCGCCGGAACATGTCTATACCGCCGACAAGGGCGAAGCGCCGGTTCTGCGTGTGGTGGTTTCCAAGGCCGAGGCGACGACCGCCGACATCGCCAAGTATGAATTCTCCATGCCCGACGGCAGTGATTTGCCGCCGGTCGAGGCCGGGGCGCATATCGACGTGGTAGTGGCGCCCGAGTTCTTCCGCCAGTATTCCCTTTCCGGCGATCCCGCCGACCGCTCGAAATACCAGATCGCGGTGCTGCGCGAAGATCAGGGGCGGGGCGGCTCGAAACTGATGCACCGGATATTCGAGAAAGGGCGGATGGTGTTCATCTCACGCCCGCTGAACCATTTTCCACTGGTCGAGGACGCCAGCCATGTCTACCTGATGGGCGGCGGTATCGGCGTCACGCCGTTAATCGCCATGGCGCATCGCCTGCATGCGCTCGGGCGCAGTTTCAGCATGCACTATTCTTGTTCGCGCCGAAACCGCGCCGGGTTTCTGGATGATCTCGCCGCCATGCCGTGGAAGGGCCGCATTAACTTGCATTTTTCCGACAAGGGCAGCCGCGTCGACCTGGCAGAAATCTTGAAATGGCGGGATGGCGCGCATCTATATACCTGCGGGCCGGACATCTACATGCAATCGGTGATGACGGCCGCCAATGCAGCGGGTTTTCCCGAGGAAAACTGCCATCAGGAATATTTCACGGTGCCCGAGCAGCCGGAATACGAGAATTTCGATTTCACCCTGAAACTGGCGAAATCGGGTCGCGAATTCCTGATCCCCGCCGACCGTTCAGCCACCGAATTCCTGGCAGGAAACGGCGTGCATGTGGATGTGAAATGTTCCGACGGTCTGTGTGGCGTCTGCAAATGCGGGCTGATCTCGGGCGAGGTCGAGCACCGCGATTTCGTCCTGTCAAAGGCGCAGCGTCAGAATTCGCTGATCCTCTGCCAGTCACGGGCGGCCAAAGCTGGCGGTGTGATCGAGGTCGATCTTTGAAGGTGCCTCAGGTCCAGTTCACCATTTCACCGCCCGGCAGCGAATGGCGCGCCTGCATCGGCATGTCATAGCCAAGACCGGCGCTGTCGCAAAAACCGGTGACGGTCGAGTCTGTCATCAGGATGAAATCCAGTACCGCGCCCAGAAATTGCGGATCCGCCGCCATTTCTTTCAAATCGTTAACATTCATTCCACTGGCGCCCAGAAAGGTCTGGAACAGATCCTGGTCCGCCGCCAGCCAGCCAAGCGCCTGAATTGCAATGGTTTCCGCCTTGTCCTGCTGCATCATGCACCCTGCGCCGCCATGTCGCTTCAATCACCAATTCTAAAGGCTTTTTTAACATCTTGGCGCAATGATGACAGCCATAAAATGAATTGAGGTCCAATCTCGAAAGGGGAGCTGCATGTCAGGGCGAATACTGGTCGTTGACGACATTGCCACCAATCGAATGATCCTGCGAACCAAGCTGGCTGCCGCCTATTTCGAGGTGGTTCAGGCTGAAAACGGCACCGAAGCGATTGCCAGAACCGAAGAATTCGCGCCCGACCTGATCCTGCTTGACGTGATGATGCCCGATATCAACGGGTTCGAGGTTTGCCGCAAACTGAAATCCAACCCGAAAACAGCGCATATACCGGTGATCATGCTGACAGCACTTTATGACCACGGGGACCGGGTACGCGGGCTGGAATGCGGTGCTGATGATTTTCTGTCCAAGCCGATCAACGATCTGGCGCTGTTCGCGCGCGTGCGCAATCTGTTGCGCAGCAAGTTCATGTTCGACGAATTGCGCCTGCGCGACCAGACCACACGCGAACTTGGCCTTGGCGAATCCGGCCAGCTTCTGGTGGACGGCACCAATGGCCGCGTCGTGCTGGTACCTTGCGATGAACCGACCGGGCGACAATGGCTGCAGGCGATAGAGCCGCGAATGCAGGTCGACCTCAGCGTTATATGCGATGAAAACAGGGTCACTGCGCTGGAGGGCGATCAGTTGCCGGATGTGTTCGTGGTTCATAGCCGTATCGGCGAGTTTGGCGACGGCCTGAGGCTGGTTTCGCATCTAAGGTCACGCCCGAATTCGCGACATGCGGCGGTGATCCTGGTGGTGCCCGAAGGCGACATGACGCGGGCCGCCAAGGGGCTTGATCTGGGTGCCACCGATTACATCTTCGATCCGTTCGACGCCAGCGAACTGATCGTCAGGCTGCAAAGCCAGATCCGCAACAAGCGGATGTCGGACCGGCTGCGCAGCAATGTCGATGACAGCCTCAGGCTGGCGGTGATGGATCCGCTGACCGGCCTTTACAACCGGCGCTATGTGAAACAGCATCTTGGCAAGATCACCGGACGTTCGCGCGAAACCGGCAAGGAATTTGCGCTGATGGTCATGGATATCGACAACTTCAAGCGGGTGAACGACAATTACGGCCATGCCGCCGGCGATCAGGTGCTGAAGGAATTCGCGCGTCGATTGCAGGAAAACCTGCGCGGTGTCGATCTGGTTTCGCGCATCGGCGGCGAGGAATTCCTGATCGCCATGCCCGACACCACCATGGAACAGGCGGAAAAGGCATCCGAACGCCTGCGCCGGGTGATCGAGCAGGACCTGTTCCACTTTTCTTCGGCACCGAACGGATTGCGCATCACCGCCAGTATCGGCGTCACCCTTGGCAATCCCGAGGCACCGGATGTCGATCAGTTGATCCAGCAGGCCGACCGCGCCCTTTACGCCTCAAAAAGTGAGGGGCGCAACATGGTGACGATGTTCAAACCGGCGGCGTGACGCACCGGCCTTGAAATCGCCGCAAGCGGTCAACCTGTAGTCGTATTTGCCGGAATCACTTGCCAAATCAGATTCGCCAGGGTTTTCACTCTGCAGGGTGGCAATGTTGTCGTCGGCCGGTGGATGACTTGCGCCGTCAGGTTCGGCAGCGAACATGGAACGGCAAATCAGACGGCAATTAGCGAAAGTGATCCGGCGATGCCGTCAACGGGATTGAGAAAACCCATCAGCCCCCTAATCACGCCGCCGTTTGGCGTGTTTTGATTGCGATATCAGCCGGTCGGCCAGTGCCTGCCGTGCCTTGGTCGGCATGACGCTGATACGATCCAGCAGCAGTTCCTGTCCCAGTGCGATATTGCCGCTGATGGCTGCTGCCTGCGCATCCAGCACCGCTTGCACCGCCGACCGGTCAAAAGGTTCGGCGCCGATCGCTTCGGCCAGCAGGGCCAAGTGGGCGCGGTAATTGTCGCGCCCGGCGCGGATGCGGGTACGATTGCCATCAATCGCCGCATCCAGCGCCGATTTCGCACCATCATCAAGCGCCCGGTAATAAAACCGCAACCCAAGCGCGCTGATGGCGCCCCCGCCATCGAAAGGTTGGTGCGGGTGGCGGCGCAACATCGCGCCGAGCGACAGCCCGACGAACAGCAGGTTGAGGCCCAGCGACAGAATCAGCAGATATTTCACCCAACCGCGTTTGGCCGGGCCGGTGGTGCCAGGTGTTTCGCTCATGGTTCAGCCCTCATTCAGCATGTCGTCGAGCGGGAAATAATCGCTTGCCACCCCGACAGTTTCGATTTGCCCTGAAAATTGATCCGCGACCGGCTCCAGCCCGCTCGGCGGGGTATAGCCAAGCCAGATTCCCAGCGCCAGAAACAATCCAAAAGCGGTCGCGGCCTGCCAGCCGCCAAGGCCCTGCCAGATGTCGATGAGGCGCGAAAACCGCCGCGCCGGTGTTGGCCGTGCCGGCCCTGGTGTGGGCAGCAACCGTTCGGCGTCTTTCAGAACCGCCGCCAGCAAGTTGTCTGACGGCCCTGCCGCGGACTTTTTGGCAGCGGTGAAAAACGCCGCCAGATCGGCACTGATTTCGCGGTCGGACTTTTGGTTTCTGTCAGTCATTCTTCCAGTCCCAGTTTCTGCTTGTCGCCCACCAGCCGGGCATGAAGGTTGCGTTTGCCGCGCGCGATCAGGCTTTCGACCGCTTCGGTGCTGACCCCGATCACCTCGGCGATGTCGGGATTGGCCATGCCTTCGAAATGCCGCAGAACAACGGCGATCCGCTGGCGTTCCGGCAAATCGGCCAGCGCCTGATTCAGCGCCTCTGCGCGTTCGCCATTCAGCATCCGCGCCTCGGCACCGGGTTGTTGGTCGACCGGCTCGGGGATGTCGTCAAGTGCGACGGATCTTCGCTTGCGCAGCCGGTCGGTGGCAAGATTGCGCACCACGGTATATAGCCAGGTCGTGACCTTTGCCTCACCCGGGCGCCAGCCCGGTGCCATCTTCCAGAGCCTGAGCATCGCCTCCTGCGCCACATCTTCAGCCTCGACCGCATCGCCCAAGAGGCGCGTTGCCAGCGATAATGCGCGCGGTGTCAGTCTGAAGGTCAAGGCCGCCGCTGCCTCAGGGTCGCCCGCACCATAGCGCAAAAGCAAGGCGTCATCATCCAGTTCCGACATGGTATCGAGCGGCATTTCCATCCCAGTTCGCTAGCCGGTTTTGCCGCAACAGGCAAACCGGCAAAACGCCACCGGCCGAACGGGCCGGTGGCGCCAGCAAAGGTATCAGTCGTCGTTGTTGCATTCACGCATGCGATGCTTGCCCTCGCCATGCCGTTGATGCTTGCCCCAGCCCTTGCCACCCCGATGATCACGGGCGTTTTCGAATTCCTCGAGGGAAATCGCGCCGTCCTTGTCCATGTCAAGGCGCACGAACATGCGCTTGGCCATGTTCTGCATCACCAGTTCATCGACTGCGATCTTGCCGTCGCCGTTGCTGTCGCGCATTTCGATCATCTTGTCGATTCGCGCCGCCATCCTCTGCTCAGCGCGCTTCATGGCGCTTGCCAGCATTTCATCGCGCGATAGAAAACCATCGCCATCGGTATCCTCGGCGGCAAATCTGGCGGCGCGGTAGGCATCCATTTCCGCCTCGGTCAAAATGCCATCGGCATCGGCATCGGCGGCGCTGAAATCGAACATCTGGCGTTCGCCGCGGTCATGATCGCCCTTGGCGCCAGCCTGTACAGGCGTCAGGGCCATGAGGCCAAGCGCGATGGCAGCGCCAAGAATGGTGAAGGATTTGTTCTGCATTGGATATCTCCGATTGGCTGATTGCAAGCGACACCAGGCCGCTTTCACAGACTAGAACGCGACGGGCGCACCTTTCCGTCGCATTTAATCAAGGGCTGTTTGCGACATCCGGACGCAAGGCGTGTCTGGTGGTTTTTATTCCCGCCGGATTATCCTATATGTTGCCGATGCAACCAAATATTTCCTTTGATGACCCTACCCCGGTCGAACGGCCAATGAAATCCGCGATCCTTCGCGGCTTCAGGTTGAAATGTCCCAACTGCGGTGCCGGGCCGATGATGCGCAGCTATCTGAAAACCCGCGACACCTGTGCGGTTTGCGGCGAGGAACTGTTTCATCATCGCGCCGATGACGGCCCGGCCTATATGACAATTCTGGTGGTCGGGCATATTCTGGCACCGATGATTCTGATCGTTTTCACCATATTCCGCCCCGATCCTCTGATCATGGCGGTATTGTTCAGCGTTGGCTTTTCGGCATTGGCGCTGGTTTTGCTGCCGCGCTTCAAGGGAATGTTCGTGGCCATTCAATGGTCCAGGCGGATGCACGGTTTTGGCGGTGGTTCGCAAAATTCCGACGGCATTTGACTCGGGTCACAGACCTGCCTATCTGATTGGCAAACCATCCGGGTAATCAGTAGATGAACAAGACAGATATCAGGGATGCGGCAACCGTCATCCTTTTGCGCGACAAATCGACAGAACCACGGATACTGATGGGGCAGCGCGGACATGCCGCCGCCTTCATGCCGAACAAGTTCGTGTTTCCCGGTGGCGCGCTTGACCGTACCGATACCGGGGTGCCGTTGGCCAGCGGCATGGCCGAACCCAACATGTCGCGGTTGCGAATGGCCGCCAACCCCGAACTGGCCGAGCCGCTGATTCTGGCTGCGATTCGCGAGATCTGGGAAGAGACCGGCCTTTTGCTGGGCAAGCCTGACGATTCCGCCAGGGCGTTGGCCGACAAGGTGCCCGCCGGTTGGCGCAGCTTTTTCCAGCACGGGGTTCTGCCCAGTGGCGAAGGCATGAAATTCGTGTTTCGCGCCGTCACCCCGCCGGGCCGCCCCCGGCGATTCGATGCGCGGTTCTTTCTGGTTGATACCGAAAGGGTCGCCAGCGATCTGGATAATTTTGATCAGGCCTGCGACGAACTCAGCCATCTGCAATGGATCCCGCTGGCCGAAGCGCGAAGTTTCGATCTGCCCTTCATCACCGAAGTTGCCCTTGCCGAAGTCGAGGCCGATCTGAAGAACCCGGCGCGCAATGCCCGGGTTCCATATTTCTTCAACGCCGACGGGCGGTCGAATTTCAGCCGGCTATAACTGCCGATATGCCCGAACATGATCGGGTACCGCCGTTCGGCCAGCCAATAAACCCGACATTTGTGGAGCCATCTGAAATGAAAATGACCACCGAAGAAGCCTTTGTAAAAGTGCTGCAAATGCATGGCATCGAACATGCGTTCGGCATCATCGGTTCCGCCTTCATGCCGATATCGGATCTTTTCCCGGCGGCGGGCATCCGGTTCTGGGACGTGGCACATGAATGCAACGGCGGCTATATGGCCGACGGGTTCAGCCGCACCACCGGCAAGATGGCGATGCTGATCGCCCAGAACGGCCCAGGCATCACCAATTTCGTGACCGCTGTCAAAACCGCCTACTGGAACCACACGCCGATGCTGCTGGTGACACCGCAGGCCGCCAACAGGACCATCGGACAGGGCGGGTTTCAAGAGGTCGAACAGATGCGCCTGTTCGCCGATATGGTCTGCTATCAGGAAGAAGTACGCGATCCCACCCGCGTGGCCGAGGTTCTGAACCGCGTCATCATGAACGCACGCCGCCGCTCGGCACCGGCGCAGATCAACCTGCCGCGGGACATGTGGACCGAGGTGGTCGATATCGCCCTGCCCCCGATCGTCGAATTCGAACGCCCCGCAGGCGGCAAGACCGCCATCGCCGAGGCCGCGCGCCTGTTGTCCGGGGCAAAGTTCCCGGTGATCCTGAACGGCGCGGGCGTGATCCTGGCCGGTGCCATCGGCAGGTCGGTCGAACTGGCTGAGCGGCTGGATGCCCCGGTCTGCTGCAACTACCAGCATAACGACGCCTTTCCCGGCAGCCATCCGCTGTTTGCCGGGCCGCTTGGCTATAACGGCTCCAAGGCGGCGATGCAGCTGATCCAGCAGGCCGATGTGGTGCTGGCACTTGGCACAAGGCTGAACCCGTTCTCGATCCTGCCGGGTTATGGCATCGACTACTGGCCCAAGGATGCAAAGCTGATCCAGGTCGATATCAACCCGGACCGCATCGGCCTGACCAAGCCGGTTCAGGTGGGCATAGTTGGCGACGCGGGCAAGGTTGCCGACGGCATTCTGGCGGCGCTTGGCGTAGATGCGGGCGATGCCGGGCGCAAGGATCGCGTTCAGTTGATCGCCGCGCTGAAATCGAAATGGGCGCAGGAACTTACCTCGATGGATCATGAGGCGGACGATCCCGGCACCAGTTGGAACGCGCGCGCCCAACAGCGTGAACCGGCAAAGATCAGCCCGCGCATGGCCTGGCGGGCGATCCAGTCGGTGCTGCCGAAACAGGCGATCATCAGTTCGGATATCGGCAACAACTGCGCCATCGGCAACGCCTATCCCAGCTTTGAGGCGGGGCGCAAATACCTGGCCCCCGGCCTGTTCGGCCCTTGTGGCTATGGCTTTCCCGCGATCGTCGGCGCCAAGATCGGCAATCCCGATATGCCGGTGGTGGGCTTTGCAGGTGATGGCGCCTTTGGCATTTCCATGAACGAAATGGTGGCGATCGGGCGCAATGGCTGGCCGCCGATCACCATGGTCATTTTCCGCAACTACCAGTGGGGTGCGGAAAAACGCAACACGACGCTTTGGTATGACGACAATTTCGTCGGCACCGAGCTTGATACCGGCGTTTCCTATGCCGGGATCGCCAAGGCTTGTGGTCTGAACGGGGCAGAGGTGCGCACCATGGCAGAGTTGAGCCAATCCCTGCAACAGGCAATCCGCGCGCAGATGGAAGATGGTGTCACCAGCTTCATCGAGGTTCTGCTCAACCAGGAACTGGGCGAGCCATTCCGCCGCGACGCGATGAAAAAGCCGGTCAAGCTGGCGGGCATCAATGCCACCGACATGCGCCCGCAGTGACATGAGGCCGCAAACCCCGGCTAAAGCCGCAAGAATTCTGGACAATCGTGGCGCGGCGCGGTTAGATACATTCAAATGATCTAATATAATGCCGCACCCAAAGAACGGCAGCATCGTCAGGGATAAAGATTGCACCATGCCAGCCTTTGACCAGCCCGCGCTTGACACCTCGCCCGAGGTTTCTGACGAGATCCGCAAAACCACCTGTTACATGTGCGCCTGCCGCTGCGGCATCAACGTGCATCTGAAGAACGGCCGCGTCAAATATATCGAAGGCAACCGTGATCACCCGGTCAATCAGGGGGTTTTATGCGCCAAGGGCAGCGCCGGCATCATGCAGCATTACGCCCCTTCACGCCTGAACGCGCCGATGAAACGCATCGGGCCGCGCGGTTCCGGCGAGTTTCAGGAAATCACCTGGGATGAGGCGTTTCAGATCGCCGAAGGCTGGTTAAGGCCGATCCGCGAAACCGCGCCGGAAAAACTGGCGTTTTTCACCGGGCGCGATCAGTCGCAATCGCTGACAAGCTGGTGGGCGCAGGCATTTGGCACACCGAACTATGCCGCCCATGGCGGGTTTTGCTCGGTCAACATGGCGGCGGCGGGCATCTATACCATGGGGGGTGCGTTCTGGGAATTTGGCGCGCCGGACTGGGATCGCACCCGCCTGTTCATGATCTTCGGCGTGGCCGAAGACCACGACAGCAACCCGATCAAGATCGGGCTGGGCAAGCTCAAGGCCAATGGCGCCAAGGTGATCGGCGTCAACCCGATCCGATCTGGCTACAACGCGGTGGCGGATGAATGGGTCGGCATCACGCCGGGCACTGACGGGTTGTTCATTCTGGCGCTGATCCATGAACTGCTGCGCGCCGGCAAGGTCGATCTGGAATACCTTTTGCGCTATACCAACGCGCCGTTCCTGGTGAATGGCGACGACAAGTCACCCGAACACGGCCTGTTTCTGCGTGATGCGGACGGCAAACCGCTGGTTCTGGACCGAAAGTCAGGCAAACCGGCGGCGTTTGACAAAAAAGGCATCAGGCCAGATCTGGCGGGTTCCTATCGCCACGCCGGGATATCACACCGGCCGGTATTTCAACAGCTGGCGGAAAAATACCTGAGCGATGAATACACGCCCGAGGCAGTTGCCGAACGCTGCGGCATTCTGCCCGAGCGGATAAAACGCATCGCTGCCGAACTGGCAAAAGTGGCGTTCGATGAGGAAATCGTCATCGACCAGCCCTGGACCGACTGGAAAGGCGAAAAACACCGGCAGATGATCGGCCGCCCGGTTGCTTTTCACGCCATGCGCGGGATTTCGGCGCATTCCAACGGGTTTCAGACCTGCCGCGCCCTTCACGTTCTGCAAATCCTGTTGGGCAGTGTCGAGGTGCCCGGCGGTTTTCGTTTCAAACCCCCCTATCCCAAGCCGGTCGAGGCACATCCGAAACCGCATATGGGGGTGACGCCGGGCCAGCCGCTGAACGGCCCGCATCTGGGTTTCGTGCAGGGGCCAGATGATCTGCTGGTGCGCAAAGACGGCACGGCGGCGCGCATCGACAAGGCGTTCACCTGGGAAAATCCGATGTCGGCGCATGGGCTGATGCATATGGTGATCTCCAACGCCCATGCAGGCGATCCCTACCGGATCGACACGCTGTTCATGTATATGGCCAACATGTCCTGGAATTCGTCGATGAACACCAGTGGCGTGATGGAGATGCTGACCGACAAGCGGGAAGACGGTGAATATGTCATTCCGCATATCATCTATTCCGACGCCTATTCATCGGAAATGGTGGCGTTTGCCGATCTGATCCTGCCCGACACCACCTATCTTGAACGCCATGACTGCATCAGTCTGCTGGACCGGCCGATATCGGAACCCGAGGCGGTTGCCGACAGCATCCGCTGGCCGGTGGTGGAACCGGATCGACCGGGCCATGCGGGGGTTCGTGGTTTCCAGTCGGCACTGATCCAGCTTGGCAGCCGCCTTGGCCTGCCGGGCATGGTGAACGAGGATGGCTCGCCTCGGTACAAGGATTACGCCGACTACATCCAGAACCACGAACGCCGCCCCGGCATCGGCCCGCTGGCGGGTTTTCGCGGCAAGGACGGCATGGGCAAGGGCCGGGGCGAACCCAACCCCGACCAGATCAAGGCCTATATCGACAATGGCGGTTTCTGGCTGGATCACATCCCGCCCGAGGCGCGGTTTTTCAAGCCGTGGAACATGGACTATCAGGATTGGGCGGTCGAACGCGGGCTTTATGACGCGCCGCAGCCCTATCTGTTCAACCTTTATGTCGAGCCGATGCAAAAATTCCGCCTGGCCGCCGAAGGGCATGGCGAACATCAGCCGCCCGAACATCTGCGCCAGCAGGTCAGGGCCGCGATGGACCCGCTGCCGATCTGGTGGCCACCGTTTGAAGGCGACCTGATCGACACCAAAGAATATCCGCTGCACGCGCTGACCCAGCGACCGATGGCGATGTATCACAGTTGGGGCAGTCAGAACGCCTGGCTCAGGCAGATCCACGGCACCAATCCGCTGTTCGTATCGGGCGAGATCTGGCAACAACACGAATTTGCCAAAGGCGACTGGGCCCGCGTCACCTCGCATCACGGCGAGATCATCGTGCCGGTGGTAAAGATGGAGGCGCTGAACGCCAAGACGATGTGGACATGGAACGCCATCGGCAAACGCGCCGGGGCATGGGCGCTGGACGAAAAAGCGCCCGAGGCCAACAAGGGGTTTCTGTTGAACAACCTGATACATGAGCTGTTGCCACCGAAGGGAGATGGCCTCAGATGGTCCAACTCAGACCCGATCACCGGACAGGCGGCGTGGTTTGACCTAAGGGTAAGGATTGAAAAAACCAATGTTCCCAAAGGCTTGCAAAGTCAGCCTCACGCATCACCTCAACATTCCCCGGTTGGCAGGGGGCCGAAGAATCTGACATATGGGGACAAGTTTTGATGCGTGTTCACAGCATCAAGGGCGGCGGCGGCCTGAAGCTGCACGTCACCGATCAGGGGCCAGAAAACGCGCCCGCGCTGGTGCTGATTCACGGCTGGGCGCAAAGCCATATCAGTTGGCAGTCGCTGGCACCGCTGGCGAAAACCCTCCGGCTGGTGGCGTTCGATCTGCGCGGCCATGGCGCATCTGACGCGCCCGAGGATGCCAGTGCCTATACCGATACCCGCCTATGGGCTGAAGATATCGCCGCCATCATCAAGACATTGAACCTAACCGCGCCCAATCTGGTCGGCTGGTCTTATGGAAGTCGGGTGATTGCCGCCTATCTGGATCGGTTCGGCGATGCCGGCATTGCCGGTGTGGTGCTGGTCAGCAGCCTTGCCGCCATCGGCAAGGCGCGCGAGGATTGGATGGCCGCAGCCGACAGCCCCGGCATGAACCCCGATCTTTACGCCGATGACAACCTGATCCGCGATGCCGCCACCCGGGCATTTGTCGAAAACTCGACCTTCCAACCACTTGCCAGTGCCGAATTCACCGAATCTTTGGTCGCCGCCAGCCTGCCGGTCAGCCCGCTGGTGCGCCGCGCGCTGTTTCACGACAGTATTGATTTTCGCCCGATCTTTGCCACCATGAACAAACCCGGTCTGGTCATTCACGGCGTCGAGGATAAGGTGGTTTTACCTGCCACCGGCATTGCGCTGTCTGAAAGTCTGAAATCCGGCACCCTGCATCTATACGAATACACCGGCCACGCGCCGTTTCTGGAATCACCCGATCGTTTCAACCGCGACCTCGCCGATTTCTGCAATCAACAAATCGGAGCCGCCGCATGACCGCCCTGCCCCAGACCACCGAAAAGAAACTTGGCCTGGTGATCGACCTTGATACCTGTGTGGGTTGCCACGCCTGCGTGATCAACTGCAAGGAATGGAATACCTCGAATTACGGCGCGCCCTTGTCGGATATGGATGCTTACGGCGAAAAACCAGTCGGCACTTTTCTGAACCGCGTCCATACCTATGAGGTTAAACAACCGGGGCGAACAGCGCAAACCGTGCATTTCCCGAAATCCTGCCTGCATTGCGAGGCCGCCCCCTGTGTCACCGTCTGTCCCACCGGGGCAAGCTACAAGCGCGTTGAAGATGGCATCGTTCTGGTTAATGAAAGCGACTGCATCGGCTGCGGCCTGTGCGCCTGGGCCTGCCCCTATGGTGCGCGCGAAATGGACCGCGCCGAAGGGGTGATGAAGAAATGCACCCTGTGTGTTGATCGCATCTACAACGACAATATTCCGGAAATTGACCGCATTCCTGCCTGCGTGCGCACCTGCCCCGCGGGCGCGCGGCATTTCGGCGATTTCGCCGATCCCGATAGCCATGTTTCGCGACTGAGTGCGGCGCGGGGCGGTATGGAACTGATGCCCGAACAGGCAACCAGACCGGTCAACCGTTACCTGCCGCCCCGGCCGAAAACCGATATTACCGGCGATGGCAAGATCGACCTGCTGGCCCCCTATCTTGATGATCTGCCCACCGAGACCGGCGGTTTCCTCGGCTGGCTCGACAAGGCACTGGAGAGGTTCTGATGCATCCCGCCCCATCCGTCATCATCTTTACCGCCCTTTCTGGCCTTGGCTTTGGTTTGCTGTTTTTCCTCGGCTTTGGCTTTCCCGAACCAAGGGGCTGGACGGCGTTTGGCTATTTCTTTGTTGCTTATGCGCTTGGCGTTGGTGGATTACTGGCCTCGACCCTGCATCTTGGCAATCCTCAAAGGGCGGCCAAGGCATTCCGGCAATGGCGCACCAGCTGGCTTAGCCGTGAGGGGGTTGCGGCGGTTGCAACCCTGTTGGTGATGGCGGTTTATGCCATCGGCCTGATCTTTTTCGATCACGCGCTGCCACTCTTTGGCTGGCTCGGTGGCCTGCTGGCGTTGCTGACGGTGTTCACCACTTCGAAAATCTACAACCAGTTGAAAACCGTACCGCGCTGGAACCTGCCGCTTACCCCGGTGCTGTTTTTCGCCTATGCGCTGGCGGGCGGTGCCCTGCTGGCCGGTCAGGCCATGCTGGCGGCGGTGTTGCTGTTGCTGCTCAGCGCGCTGCAATGGGCCGGCTGGCAACTTGGCGACAAGGCGTTTGCCAATGCCGGTCACAGTATCGAAACCGCCACCGGGCTGGGTGAACTGGGCAAGGTGCGGCAACTTGAAGGGCCGCATTCCGGCACCAATTACCTGTTGCAGGAACTGGTTCATGTGGTGGGGCGCAAACACGCGCAAAAACTCAGGCTGATCGCCATCGTTACATTGGGCCTGATACCGGCGGCGCTGCTGTTGTTTCTTCCTGTGGGCCAGTTCGTGCTGCTGATCGCGCTGGCGTCACACCTGATCGGCCTTTTCATCTCGCGCTGGCTGTTTTTTGCCGAGGCCGAACATGTGGTCGGTCTTTATTACGACCTGCGCTGAAGGCCGCCGTCAGCCCCCCGACAAAAGCACCTCAGCGGCGCGGCGCGCCTCTTCGGTGATCTTGTCGCCGGCCAGCATGCGGGCGATTTCATCAATGCGTTCACCGCCGCTGATCGGCAGGACATCGGAACGGGTGGTGTCGGCGCTGATTGTTTTCACCACCCGCCAGTGGTGATCGCCCAGGGCCGCCACCTGCGGCGAATGCGTCACCACCAGCACCTGGCTGCCACTGGCCAGCGCCGCCAACCTGCGGCCGACCGCATCGGCCGTGGCACCGCCTATACCGCGGTCGATCTCGTCAAAGATCATCGAAACCCCGTCAGCAGCACTTAGGCAGACCTTCAGCGCCAGCAGAAAGCGCGAAAGCTCGCCGCCCGATGCGATCTTGTTGAGCGCACCACCCGGGGCGCCGGGATTGGTAGCAATGTTGAACCCGACCTGATCACAACCGTCAGGCCCGGCAGGGGCATCAGAAATATCGGTGATGAACCGGGCGCGTTCCATCTTGAGCGGTGGCAGTTCCAACGCCATCGCCTGATCAAGCCTTGTCGCCGCCGCGCGCCGGCTTGTCGAAAGCGCGGCCGCCGCCTGTTCATGAAATTTTTGCGCCGCCGCCACCGCCCTGGTCAAATCCGAAATATCACTTTCGCCACCGGTGATTTCTTCCAGCCGTTGGCGCAGATGCTCCGTCAATTCGCCCAGATCGTCCGGCTGGACATGGTGTTTGCGCGCCAGACCGCGAATGGCGAACAGGCGTTCCTCGGTGTTTTCCAATTCGGTCGGATCAAAATCGAGCCGGGCAAGAAAGCCTTCGATCTCCGCCTGAGCCTGGCCCAGTTCCTCGGCGGCACGGGTAAGGGCGGCAAGGGCGGCATCAAGGCCGCCCTCGGCTTCGGCCTCGACTCCTTGCAGCCAGCGCCTGGCGTCATGCACCGCACCTTCGGCACCTTCGCCGGAAATCGCTTGTTCGGCGCGCGCGATGTCTTCCCGAATTCGGCTGGCGGCCTGCATCAGGCGGCGCGAGGTATCAAGCCTGACCTCTTCACCGGGTTCGGGTGCCAGTTTGTCAAGTTCGGCCAAGGCATGTTCCAGATATTCGCGGTCGCGCGAAATCTCGGTCAGTCGTGATTGCCGTGTTTCCAGTGCGCGGCGGGCAGATGCAAGGTCACGCCAGGCATGACGCACCGCCGCTAGCCGTTCGGCATTACCGGCAAACTGGTCCAGCAATTCCCGATGCCGGCGCGTGTCCAGCAAACCCCTGTCATCCTGCTGACCGTGAAGTTCCACCAGGGTATCGGAAACACTTCGCAATATCTCGGCGGAACAGCGGCGGTCGTTGACAAAGGCGGTCTTGCGCCCGTCGGCGGTATTGGTGCGCCTGAGGATCAGGCTGTCATCGACCGGCAACCCGGCATCGGCCAGCACCAGCCGCGCCGGATGATCCGTTGGCAGATCGAACTCGGCCACCACCTCGGCCTGTTCGGCACCCTTGCGCACCAGATCGGCGGGGCCGCGCCATCCCAGCACAAAACCGAGCGAATCAAGCAGGATGGATTTGCCAGCTCCGGTTTCGCCGGTCAGCACGTTCAGGCCCGGCTGAAATTCCAGTTCCAGCCGGTCGATCAGCAACATGTCACGAATGGATAGACCGCGCAGCATTCGCCCCGCCCCTGTTTCGGCGGCCGCTTACAGCCACTCGCCCTTGATCACCCGGCGGTAAACCTGCGCCAGCCAGCCATTGCCCTTGGCTTTCATCTCAAGCCCGCGACCGGTCAAAAGGGCATAGCTTGCCTCGTACCATTCGGTAGACTGGAAGTTGTGGCCAAGGATGGCGCCAGCCGTCTGCGCCTCGTCATCAAGGCCAAGCGAAAGATAGGCCTCGACCAGACGATGCAGGGCCTCTGGGGTGTGGGTAGTGGTCTGGTAATCCTCGACCACCACGCGGAAACGGTTGATGGCGGCACCAAAATGCTTGCGTTTCAGGTAATACCGCCCGACCTCCATTTCCTTGGCCGCCAGATGGTCAATCGCCAGATCGAACTTGAGGATTGCCGATTTGGCATATTCGCTGTCAGGGTAGCGTTCGATCACCACGCGAAGTGCCTGCAATGCCTGATAGGTGATACCCTGATCGCGCCCGACCTTGTCGATCTGGTCATAATAGCTGAGCGCCATCAGATATTGTGCATATGCCGCGTCTTCGTCGGCTGGATAGAAATCAAGGTAACGCTGTGCCGCGGCGCGGGCGTTCTCGTAATCCTTGTCCTTGTGATAGGCATAGGCCGACATCACAATGCTGCGCTTGGCCCAATCGGAATAGGGGTAAAGCCGCTCGACCTCGCTGAACAGCTTGGCGGCCTCGTCGTATTTGCGCGAGGCGAACTTGGCCTCGGCGGATTTGAAAATCTGCTCGGGCGGCTGGTTTTCCAGCGGCACCCCACGCTCGCGGCTGCCACAGGCTGCAAGCAGCAATACAAGCGACAGCATGACCAGCCGTCTTGCCAGAATCCCGCCTGTCGCCATCCCGCTTTGTCCCAATTCTTTTTCGCGCGGCAGAATCCGCCGCCCACATTGTGGCTTTACCTAGCACATATTGCCAAGAGTAAAAACGCTTTCGGTGGAGTTTTCCTGTGCTTTGTCCCTGCAATCACGCAGGAATTTGCCTTCTAGGCGACCTTGCCGAGGTCGGAACGCTTGACCCCTGCCCCAGGCAACCGGGTTGCGGTCGCTTCGTCGCAGGTGAACATCTCATAAGCCATTGGCATTGCGAACAGTTTTCGCAAAAGAAGGTTGGTCGCCCTATGTCCGCCGCGTTCGGCGCGATAATGCCCGAGGATCGGCGCACCGGCCAGCGTCAGATCGCCAAGCGCGTCCAGCATCTTGTGCCGCACGCATTCATCCGGATGGCGCATGCCCCCCGGCGTCAGGATCTGATCGCCGTCAACCACGATGGCATTGCCAAGGTTGCCGCCCCGGCCAAGGCCCTGCGACTGCATGTAATCGACATCGGATTTGCGGCAGAAGGTGCGGCTGTTGCAAAGTTCGCGCAGAAAGGCACCGTTGGACATGTCCAGGGTCTTGTCCTGCTGCCCGATGGCGGTGCCGGGAAAGTCGATACTGAAGCCGATTTCCAGATGGTCGGCAGGTTCGATCGACACCTCGACCTCGTCAAGTTTGAGATGTACCGCCTGCAACACCCGGATCACCCTGACCGGCGCGCTGAGGTGGCGGATGCCGGCGGCCAGGATTTCCCGTGCGAACCGGTCGGAACTACCGTCGATGATCGGCACTTCGGGCGCATTGAGTTCGATCAGCGCGTTGTGGATGCCACATCCCGCAAGTGCCGCCATCAGGTGTTCGATGGTGGAAACGCTGACCCCGGCGGCATTCTCGATCTTGGTGCAAAGCCGTGTGTCAGAGACATTGTCATAACGCGCGGCGATCAGATTGTCGCGGTCGGTAACATCAACGCGGCGGAACCAGATGCCGTATTCGGCCGAGGCAGGCAGAATGCGCATCCGCACCGCGCGACCGTAATGCAGGCCGACGCCGACCATGCTGATGGCATTCTTGATGGTAGTCTGCACCAATTCCCCCAAGGTTTCATTTGCCCGGTATTAATCACTGGTTTACCTAGACAAGCCGCGCGGTAATCACAATTCAATCTTTGTGACCGATTGCAACAATCCCAAGGGCGGCTCGCGGATTCCCGCCGATGCCTGTTCCGAAACGATTTTTTCCGCTTGTTTGCTGGCGAATCACCATGTCCGCACCATAGAAAAAGCGCGCCAAAATGGTCTGGCGCGCTTGATTGGACCCGTCCTGGGGGAGAACCGGGCCTAGTTGGCCTGCCTACGCAAAAACGCTGGAATATCAATGCGTTCCTGTTCGGGGTCAACAGCCTCGAACCTGTCGTCAGCCAGCCGTGGCGGGTTTTTTTGGGGATTGGGCCGCGCCTGCTGCTCGGTTGCGTGCCCGGTCATGCGGTTGATCAGACTGTTGATCCCGAACCGCCCCGCCTTATCGTTTTGTGACATCGCTTCACTCTGTGTCGCCCCGGCGCGGGGGGCCTGTTCGCGCGATTTCGGTGTCTTGTTGACCGCTGCCTGCAAGCGCGCCATCGCCTGGGGCGACACCCTGGCATGGCTTGGCGGCTTGGGCGCGACAAACCCGGTCGCATCGCCCTCGATCGCCGCGTTGGCGTTAAAGGACGGCTGCGGGCGACGTTCCGGTTGATAGACCGGGGTCGGCAGATCATCGGCCTCGTCCGCCAGTTCGGTTTCGTCAAACAGCGACAATTCGCGTTCCAGCGACTCGTATTCGAAATCACCCTCGTCTTCGGTCAGCAGGCCTGGCTCTGCCTCATCCGCCATGGTTTCGGCAGCGACGGGCTGCTTGCCGGCATCAGTTCTTGCTGCCGCAACCGGAACCGAAACCGGGTCGTCAATGCGTTTCGGGGTCAGCGGTTCGGACATCTTGCGACGCGGAACCGGCATGTCGTCATAGGCAACTTCACAGGCGTCGATGCCGGTTGCAACCACGGAAACCCGCATCATGCCTTCCATGTCCGGGTCAAGCGTTGAACCGACGATGATATTGGCGTCCTGATCCACCTCTTCGCGGATACGGTTGGCGGCTTCGTCAAGTTCAAACAGCGTCAGATCGTGACCGCCGGTGATATTGATCAGAACACCCTTGGCGCCCTTCAGGCTGATTTCGTCCAGCAGCGGGTTGGCAATGGCCTTTTCCGCTGCCTGAATGGCACGGTCTTCGCCGGATGCTTCGCCGGTGCCCATCATCGCCTTGCCCATCTCGTCCATCACCGAACGCACATCGGCGAAATCTAGGTTGATGATGCCGGGGCGAACCATCAGATCGGTCACGCCCTTGACGCCCTGGTAAAGCACATCGTCGGCCATGGAGAACGCCTCGGTAAAGGTGGTTTTCTCGTTGGCGATGCGAAACAGGTTCTGGTTCGGGATGATGATCAGGGTATCGACCACCTTTTGCAGGGCTTCGACCCCTTCTTCGGCCTGGCGCATGCGCTTGGCGCCTTCGAACTGGAACGGTTTTGTCACCACGCCGACCGTCAGAACCCCAAGTTCACGCGCCGCCTGGGCGATGATCGGTGCCGCACCGGTACCAGTGCCGCCGCCCATGCCCGCAGTGATGAAACACATATGCGAGCCGGCCAGCCGGTCGACGATATCCTCGATGCTTTCCTCGGCCGCGGCCGCACCGACGCGCGGTTGCGCCCCCGCGCCCAGACCTTCGGTCACCTTCACACCCATCTGGATCTTGACCGTGGCACGCGACTGCGCCAGCGCCTGGGCGTCGGTATTCGCAACCACGAAATCCGCCCCCTCCAGTTCCTTGTCGATCATGTTGTTGACCGCGTTGCCACCGGCACCGCCAACCCCGAAAACGGTGATTTTCGGGCGTAGATCCTGCTTGTCGGGCATCCGTAGATTCAATGTCATTTGCTGTCCGCCTGCTTGTCGTTGGTCGACGTTTTCGCCGTTTTTTCTTTACCTGCTGATTCCGAATATTAACCGAGCGTTAGCACCGGGTCATCAAAAAACTTTGCGATTCGACACAATATATTGCGGTTTGTGTCGAATTCTGGCGTGTTTTCGCCTATTGGACCGGGTTGTCATCCGTTCAGGCGCACCTCACCAGTTTTCGCGGAACCATTTCACCGCGCGTTTCAGGGAACGGCCCGCATAGCGGTCGGTCGGAATTTCGAAATCCCAGCATTCATCCTGGGGGTGCGCCGCATGCAGACCAAGCCCGACCGCCGAGGAAAACGCCGGTCCGGTTGCCGCCTGCGGCAGGCCCTGAATGCGCAGGGGCTTGCCCAGACGCACCTGCCGGCCAAGGATGCGCCCGGCCAATCCGTCAAGGCCGGGGATCTGGCTGCCGCCGCCGGTCAGAACCACCCGCTGGCTGGGCAGATGTTCAAATCCGGCACCATCCAGCCGTGCCCGCACCTCTTCCAGAATTTCCTCGACCCGCGGGCGCATCACGCCGATCAGTTCCGCGCGACTCACTTCGCGGCGGTCGTGTTCCCAGTCGCCGGTGTCGCTGCTGATGTCGATCATTTCACGGTCGTCCATGCCGGTCGCCTCGATGCCGCCGTAAAAGGTCTTGATCCTTTCAGCCATGGCAAGCGGCACCTGCAAGCCCTGTGATATGTCCGAGGTGATATGCGCACCACCCATCCTGACCGCGTCGCAATAGATCAGATGCTTGCGGATAAAGATCGAGATGCCGGTCGATCCGCCGCCGAATTCGATGCAGGCCGCACCCAGTTCCTGTTCATCCTCGACCAATGAGGAAACCCCCGACGCATAGGAGGACGAGGCGATGCCCGCCAGTTCCAGATCGCAGCGTTTGATGCAGTAAAGCAGGTTCTCGATTGCCGATTCATCCACCGTCAGCATGTGCATGTCCACCGACAGGCGGTTGCCGATCTGGCCGCGCGGATCGGAAAGGCCGCTTCGGTGGTCCAGCGCGAAATTCACCGGCAGGGCATGAATAACCTGACGGTCAGCACCGTAATCCGGCACATCGCAGGCCGCCAGAACCCGCGCGATATCGTGTTCGCTGACGCCGCCTTCGTGCAGATCCACGCTGCCGGTCAGGCCATAAGAACGCGGCCGCGCGCCGGAAAAGCAGGCGATGACGTGATCGACGCGCACATTGGCCATCTTCTGTGCCGCCTGCACGGCGGTTCGGATGGCGCGTTCGGTTTCTTCCATGCGGTCGATCTCGCCAAACCTTACGCCGCGTGATCGCGTGGTGGCGACGCCGGCGACACGAAACCGCGACTGCCCGGCCATCGAACCGATCCCCTCGCCCAACGGCGCATTGGCAACCCCATCAAACCTGAGCACAAGGCAGGCAATTTTCGAGGTGCCGATATCCAGAATGGCCACGATGCCGCGCTGCATCGCCGCCTGACGCTGGTTGCGCATGGCACGCTGGGTCTGAAAAAGTTCGGTCATCAGGCATCGTCTCCGGTCGGATTGGTTGTGATCTGTTTGAAAAATTCCACAGCCGCTTCACCCAGACGCAAGGTCGGGCGGCGACCGTCGCGCATGTCGATGGCGACAAGGTCTCGGGCCAAAAGTTCATTGATTTCGTTCAGCGCCAGCACCCGTTCAAGGGCGGCAATCGCGTCGTTTTCCGGCAACATGATGCGCTGATCGCGGTCCAGCATCAGATCCCAGCGACGTTCGCCGATGCGCAGCAATCCCCGCACCCGGTCGGCAATCGGCCCAGCGGTGGCCAGAAGCGCCAGCGCCTCGGGCACCGCCTGATCGGCACCGTCACCGGCAATCAGGGCAAGATCGGCCCGGTCGGTTCGATGATCAAGGGCGGCAACCCGGTGGCCGGTCTCGTCCAGCAGTTCCAGCGCGTCGCGGCTGCGCCAGACGATCGCGGGCATTCTTTCATGCACCGTCACCTCCAGAACGCCACCGCGCCGCACCACCAGTTCGGCACCGGCAACGGCATCCAATTCCTCGATCCGCCCGCGCATTTCCGCAAGGTCAAGATCGAACGAACTGACCGGAAAGTCCACGGCGGTGACTTCGCGGATATCCTCGGCCACCTCGTCCGAGACGTTTTCGATTCGCATCAGGTTGACCATGAATTCCGGGCGATGTTCGATGCTCTGGCGCAACTCGCTGACGCGCATCGCCAGATTCTCGACCCGCGCTGCGTCCGACAGAAACCAGAACCCGGCCCCCAGGATCAGAAATGCCGGGGTGCCGGCGCGCAGGATAGTGCGAAACATCGGCGTCAGCCAGAGCCGCTGAATGCGGTAAGCCGCGCGGCTGGGGGCCGGGTCGCGCCGAGAGGTGCCTAGCGGTTGCATGAGGCATCCTCCACCAGCCAGCGACAAAGCTCACCAAAACCGATACCGCAATGTTTCGCCTGTTCCGGCGACAATGAAGTCGGGGTCATGCCCGGCTGCGTGTTGGTTTCCAGCAGAACCAGCCCGGCCAGGCCACGGGCCTCGTCCCAGCGGAAATCGGTACGGCTGATGCCGCGACAACCCAGCACCTGATGCGCCCTTAGCGCGAAGTCCATGCAGGCGTCGAAAATCTCGGCCGGCAGGTTGGCCGGCACCTGATGGCGCGATCCGCCGGGTTTGTATTTGGCGTCATAGTCATACCAGCCGTCGGTCAGGATGTCGGTCACCGTCAGGGGCTGGTCGCCCATCACCGTCACCGTCAGCTCGCGCCCCGGCACGAATTCCTCGACCATCAGGATATCGGGCAGATCAGCGTCCAGACCGGGTGGCGAATTCGCTGCCTGATGCACGATATAGACGCCAACCGACGAACCCTCGTTATATGGCTTTACCACATAGGGGGGCGGCATGACGTGGCGGGCGCGGATTTCATCAGCACATGCCAGACGGCTAGTGGCAACAGGCAGACCGACGCGGCGAAAGGCTGCTTTGCTGCGTTCCTTGTCCATCGCCAGTGCCGAGGCCAGCACCCCGGAATGGGTATAGGGGATGTTCATCCATTCCAGCATACCCTGCACGCAGCCATCTTCGCCCCAGCGGCCATGCAGCGCGTTGAACACCAGATCGGGTTTCAGTTCGCGCAGGACCGCGCCAAGGTCGCGCCCCGCGTCCACCTCAAGAACCTCAAATCCTTCACCCCGCAGCGCCCCGGCACATTCATGCCCGGACGACAAAGACACGTCCCTTTCGGCAGATAATCCGCCTTTCAGAACCGCAATACGGGGGGATGCAGAAACTGCCATGCCCGCCTCAATTTCCTGCTCGTGGGCCGGTTTTTTGTGGCCCTTATGGTCTTTTAATTTCAGGGGGCCGGTTTACCGACCCTCCTGATTTCCCACTCTAGCGAAATACCCGAGTGTTGGAAAACCTTTTTTCGCACCATTTCACCAAGTTCTTCCAGATCGGCGGCACTGGCAGTGCCGGTGTTGATCAGAAAGTTCGGATGCATTTCGGACATCTGCGCCCCGCCAAGGCGGGCGCCGCGCAATCCGGCGTCGTCAATCACCTTCCATGCCTTCAGATCATGCACCTCCCCCACCTCGCCGGTCGAGGAATGGCCCGAAGGGTTGCGAAAGGTCGAGCCGCAGGATCGTTCCCTGACCGGCTGACTGGCGGCGCGTTTTTCCAGCGCCTGCTGCATCCTGGCCTCGATGACACCGGGATCGGCACGAGGCGGTGCCAGTACAGCCTCGACAATCACCAGATCATCCGGCAGCGCGGTTTGGCGATAGGCAAATTCCATATCGTCAGGTTTCAGCGTGACGATGCTGCCGTCTCGCTGAACAGCGGTGGCCGACACAAACACATCCGCCAGATAGCTGCCGTAACAGCCGGCATTCATCCTGATCGCGCCGCCGACGGCGCCGGGAATGGTGCGCAGAAACGCCAGGTCATAGCCTGCTGCCGCCGCCTGACGCGCCACCTGCGCATCCAGCGCCGCCGCACCGACGCGGATTTGACCGCCCGATGTTACCGCAAAATGGTTGAAACCGCGCCCGAGCCGGATCACCGCACCATCAATTCCGCCATCGCGGATGATCAGGTTAGAACAGACTCCGATTGGCATTACCGGCATGTTTTCGGGCAGTGATTTCAAAAAGGCGGCAAGATCGGCAACATCGGCAGGCTGAAACAACAACTCGGCCGCACCCCCGACCCTGAGCCAGGAAAGATCGGCCAGCGGGCGATTTGGGGTCAGTACACCCTTCAACCCGGACAGCCCGCCTTTCCAGTCGAAAGTTGCCACCTCAACCACCATTGGTCCGGCCGGGCCACAGCCAGCGCCATGCGTAATATACCGGCCAGCGCAAGACCGACATTGCCGCCATCAGGATCAAGGCCGCGATCCAGAAACCATGGGAAAGAAACACCCAGACCAGCAGGGGCAACCCCAGCACCATCAGGAACCAGGCAGCAGGCCAGTGATTGTTGCGGCTTGGAAAAATGGCAATGACATTGGCCACCACCAGCCAGACAAGGGCAAGGGTCAGTGGCATGCTCATTTCATCCGCTCGCGAAACTCGGGTGGCAGTTCCGCCCGGTGGCCAAGGGCGCGGCGGCCAAGATAGTATAAAGGTTTGCGAAACATCGAAACGAACGCCAGAAGCCCCAGCACCGAAATCCAGATACCATGTTGAATACCGATATAGACGATCAGGACCGGCGCCGCCAGCAACAGGCCGAAACCCAGCACGAACTGCCGGCGCATCGGCAACATGGCGGTGACGGTGGCAATCACCACCCAGACGGCCGCCAGGGTCAGCGACAGGCTCATCCTGTCAGCGCCGAGGGCAGTTCATGCGCCCAGGCCGAGATGGTGCCGGCACCAAGACAGACCACCATGTCGCCCGGCCCGGCCTCGCGGCGGACCAGTTCGGCCAGGCCCGCCTGATCCAACAGCGCGCTGGCGTGGCGGTGACCGTGGGCGATCAGCCCGGCCACCAGATCATCACGGCTGGCGCCTTTGATCGGCGCCTCGCCTGCGGCGTAAACCTCGGCGATGGCGACCACGTCGGCGTCGTTGAAACAGGTGCAGAAATCATCAAACAGGCTGGAAAGCCGGGTAAAGCGATGCGGCTGATGCACCGCGATCACCCGGCCTTCGGTGGCTTGCCGCGCCGCTTTCAGGACGGCGGCGATCTCTACCGGGTGATGGCCGTAATCGTCGATGATGGTGACGCCGCCGACCTCGCCGACCTTGGTGAACCGCCGGTTGACGCCCTTGAAATTCGCCAGCGCCTTTCGGATTTCCTCCGACTTCATCCCCAGATGCCGCGCCACCGCGATCGCCGAAAGCGCGTTCAGGACGTTGTGATCGCCGGGCATCGGCAGGCTGACACCGGTGATCCTGGCATCCTCGTTGCGCAATTCGACATCGAAATGCGCCACGCCGTTTTTATATGAAAGGTTGGTGGCGCGCACATCCGCCTGTGCATTGAAGCCATAGCTGATGATGCGCCGGTCACTGATCCGCCCGACCAGCGCCTGCACCTCGGGATGGTCGGTGCAGCAGACGGCGACACCGTAAAAGGGGATGTTGTGAACAAAGGTGTCAAACGCCTCGCGCAGCGCATCAAAGGTGCCGTAATGTTCCATGTGTTCGGCGTCGATATTGGTGACGATGGCAATGGTCGCGGGCAGTTTGACAAAGGTGCCGTCGCTTTCGTCGGCCTCCACCACCATCCATTCGCCCGCCCCCATCCGCGCGTTGGAGCCATAGGCGTGGATCACCCCGCCGTTGATCACCGTCGGATCCAGCCCGCCCGCGTCCAGAAGCGTCGCCACCATGGTCGTCGTGGTGGTCTTGCCGTGGGTGCCGGCAATCGCCACGTTCGATTTCAGCCGCATCAGTTCCGCCAGCATCTCGGCACGTCTGACCACCGGCAGGCCGATCCGTCGCGCCTCGTCAAGTTCGGGATTGCCGGGTTTGATGGCGGATGAGATCACCACCACCGCGGCGCCCGCCAGGTTTTCCGCCCGCTGGCCTTCGAAGATACGCGCCCCAAGGCCTGCCAGCCGGTCGGTGATTTTTGATGTCTTGAGGTCCGAGCCCTGCACCACATAGCCGTGGTTCAGCAACACCTCGGCAATACCCGACATGCCGATGCCGCCGATGCCGACGAAATGGATCGGGCCGATGTCGGTGGGCAGTTTGGTAGCGGCATTCATGCGGAACTCTCCGGGTTGTTGGCATTGGCCAGTTCGACCACCAGCGCCGCCAGTTTCTTCGCGGCATCGGGCATGCCAAGGGCTCTGGCGGCAGCGGCCATCGCCTCGGCGCGCCGGGGATCGCCCAGAATGGCGGCTACCTGCGCTGCAAGGGTGGCGGCGGTCAAGCCCTGTTCCGGCATCAATATGGCGGCATCGGCGGAAACCAGCCCCTTTGCGTTGGCGGTCTGTTCATCATTGATTGCCGTCGCCAGCGGGATCAGGATCGAAGGGCGGCCAATGACCGAGATATCGGCAACCGACGAAGCGCCGGCGCGGCTGATCACCAGTTGCGCCTCGGCCAGACGGGCGGGAACATCGTCAAAAAACGTTGCCACATCGGCGGCAATGCCGGTTGCAGCGTAGCGCGCGGTGACAGCATCCAGGTCTTCGGCTCTTGCCTGATGCGCCACGCGAAGATGGCGGCGAAGCTCGGCCGGCAAGGCCGCCATCGCCTCTGGCACCACGTCAGAAAGAATGCGCGCACCTTGCGAGCCACCGATCACCAGCACGCTGTTGGGGTAATCCCCCGGCGGAATATAAGCGGCATCAGCGCGCGACAGCACGCTGGCGCGAACGGGATTGCCGGTATGAATGCCGGTCACACCCTTTGGCAGTTCCGTCGGCCAGGTGCCGCAGGCAATGCGGTGAACCCGGGTAGCAAACAGGCGGTTGACCCGGCCAAGCACGCCGTTCTGTTCATGGATCAGCCGCGGCCTTCGGGTAAGCCAGGCGGCAGCCATTGCCGGAAAGGCCGGATAGCCGCCAAAACCCGCCACCACATCCGGGCGGCTGCGCCACATGCGGATGCTGGCGGCGATCACCCCCAGCAGAAGGTGGAAAGGTGCCGTCAGCCTGCCCCGGATACCGCCGCGGGCGAAGGTGGCGCTGTCCACCACCTCGCGCATCACCTTATCGGGGAAACCACCGGCAAACCGTGCGCCACGGGCATCGGTTGACAGCGTCACCCGCCAGCCAAGGGCCAGCATTTCCTCGGCCAGCGACTGGGCCGGGAACATATGGCCGCCAGTGCCGCCGGCGGCAATGATCAGGTGTTTTTGTTGCCCGCCCTGCATCAAGCTACCGTTTGCGATGGCGGATGATGTCGCAGAATTCACCCTGCGGGCGTGACCGGGTCAGCGCCAGCAGCATGCCAAGCCCGATTCCCGCCGCCACCAGCGATGAGCCGCCATAGCTGACGAACGGCAGGGTCATGCCCTTGGCCGGTAACAGCCGCGCCGCCACACCAAGATTGATCAGCGCCTGCATGCCGAATAGTGCCGCAAGGCCGGTGCCCGCAAGCCGGGTGAACGGATCGCGTTCGCGGATCAGGCGAAACATCGAGCGTACCGTCACCAGCATGAACAGGAAGATCACCAAAAGCACCAGCACCAGGCCGTATTCCTCGGCGGCCACCGCAATGATGAAATCGGTATGGGCATCGGGCAGTGACCATTTCACCGTACCGCCGCCGACCCCGACACCGAAAAAGCCACCTTCCTGAATGGCGTTGGCGGCAAAGCCGAGCTGTGTGGTCGGGTCGATCTCGGGGTTGAGGAAACCGTCAATCCGGCGCGCGAAATGGGCAGAATACTGATAGGCCATCGAGCCGCCGAAAACCGTCACCACCGCAATCCCCACCAGAATCAGGATCGGCGCCCCGGCGACAAAATACATGATGCCCCAGGCGGCAAGGATCAGGCTGGCCTGCCCGAAATCCGGCTGCATCACCAGGAACGCCACCAGGACCAGCGCCACCATCAGCGACAGGCGCTTGCCGGGGGGGCCGAAAATCTCGCTGCCAGCCGACATCATCCAGGCGCTGAAGATCACGAAACCGGGTTTCAGGAATTCCGACGGCTGCACCGAAGCAAAGCCAAGCGAATACCACCGCGTCGCCCCCTTGCCGAAATCGGTGCCAAAAACCGGCAGCAGCAGCACCGCCAGAAAGGCTGCAAAGAATCCCAGCACCCCAAGCCGACGCACCAGTTGTGGTGACATCATCGAGGTGACGATCATGGCGGTCAGCGCCAGAGTGCCGAAAATGGCCTGTCGGGTGACATAATGGAACGGCTGATAACCAGTCTTGGCCGCCAGGGGCGGCGATGCCGCCAGCCCCAGCAGGATGCCGACCGCAAACAGCAGCAGAACGCAGGACATGGTCCAGCGATCCACCGTGCGCCACCATTTCGGCAATATGGGTTCGCCCGCCCTGGCCGGGCTGACGCCATGCACCATCTCTGTCATGCGAACCGCCTGAAAATCATCTGCCGCCTCGTGCCGGCCGGTTATCCCGGCTCAGGCATTGTTGTTGGGCGCATCCTAGCGGTTCTGCGGCTTTCAGGCCAGCGATTTGTCGCTGATCTGGCAGATTTCCGGGGATTTCAGGCGTTGAGAATGGTTTTCACCCGCGCCATGAAATCTTCGCCGCGCTTTTCAAAGTTCGGATACTGATCGAAACTGGCGGCGGCGGGGGCCAGCAGCACCGTGTCGCCGCTTTGGGCCTCGGCAGCGGCGCGGGCCACGGCCTCGGCCATGGTGAAGCAGATCTCGTAGGGGGTATCACCCAGATCAAGGGCAAATTCCTCGGCACAATGGCCGATCAGATAGGCCTTGGTGACATGCGCAAGCTGTCCCTTCAGCGACTTGATGCCACCTTCCTTGCCCAGCCCGCCCGCGATCCAGCGCACCGAGCGAAACGCCATCAGCGCCTTGGCGGCGCTGTCGGCATTGGTTGCCTTGCTGTCGTTGACGTATCTTACCCCATCGCGGACGCCGAGAAGTTGCGACCGGTGCGGCAGGCCGGGAAACGACTGAAAAGACGCCTCGATCAGGCGCGGCGCCAGGCCAAGGCTGCGGCAGGCAGCATATGCGGCCGAGGCATTCTGGTGGTTATGCGCGCCCGGCAGACCGGGAATGCCCCTGAGGTCGATCGACTGTACCTGCCGGCCCTTGCGCCATTCCGTAAGGTGCCCCTTGCGCACGAACACCACCCAATCGCCGCCGGTCAACTTGCGGGTGACGGAAATGCGGATCACCGGATCACCGCCATTGGCGGTTTCGCGCATCTGGTTGGCCAGAAACCGCCCTTCGGGTTCATCGACACCGATGATCGAACGTTCCGGGCAACCTTCGGCGAACAGCCTGCGCTTGGCTGCGAAATAGCCGCCAATCCCGCCGTGACGGTCCAGGTGATCCGGCGTAAGGTTAAGAAAGACGGCGATATCCGGGGCTAGTGCGCGGGCAAGGTCGGTCTGGTAGGAGGAAAGCTCCAAAACCACCACCTCGCCATCGCGGCCCGGGTCGAGATCCAGCACGCCGCGACCGATATTTCCGGCCAGCTGGCTGCGTCTGCCCTGATCGGTCAGGATATGGTGGATCAGCGCCGCCGTGGTGGATTTGCCGTTGGAACCGGTGACGGCAATCACCCGCGGCGTGATGTCGAACCGTTCCCATTGCGGCGTCGCGAAGGATCGGAAGAACAGGCCGATATCATTGTCCACCACCACGCCATTTTCCCAGGCATCGGCAATCACCGGATGCGGCGCGGGATAAAGATGCCCAATTCCGGGCGAGGCGATCAGCGCCACGATACCCGTCCAGCCGCCGGGCTGCATCGGATCGTAAAGGGTAAGGCCGGCCTTTTCGGCACGGCTGCGGGCCTCGATGCTGTCATCCCAGCAAAGGGCGGTGGCACCACCGGCGGCAAGGGCGCGGGCGGTGGCAAGGCCGGAACGCCCAAGTCCAAGCACCGCCACCTTGTGGCCTTCATATCCGCGCACTGGAATCATCAGTCTGCCCTGCCCCGTCTGTCAGGCGAAGAATGCGGCAGTTCGTCGGCGGCTGCAAGCGGGCGCTTGTCAGGGGTACTTGCAGCGGGAACCTTTCCTGCGCGATCAGTCAAAGGCGCTGGTTTGGCGCAGGAATTCTGCGATTGCCCGCCTTATGGTGTCGTGATGGCCCAGCAGCAGATGCCCGCCACTGTCCGTCACCATCAGACTGGCACCGGGAAGTTTCGCCGCAATGTATTGGGCAATGGAAACCGGGTTCAGCCCGTCATCCCTTGCATGCACCACCAGCGTCGGTGCGGTGATGCGGCCAAGGTCATGCCTTGCGGCAGGGTCGATGGCCGCCGCCTCATTCAGCAGGCCATTCTGCCTTTGACTGACCGGCAGGAACGCCGCAAGCATATTGTCGATGAAGGCGATCTCGGTCGTCGGCAGGTCGGCGCGGCGGCCCGCCGGCACGTCAAAGGCCGCTTCCAGCCTGGAGGGCGCGATTTTCGAGATGATCCAGTACGGCAAATCCGAGCGAAACAGCGCCTGGTAAAGCCAGATCGGGATCGGCAGGTCGTTTTGCTGCGTCGGCAAGGGCGTGAACGGGGCGGAAGACAGCAGCACCAGCGCCGAAACCCGATCCGGATGGCGTTCGGCCATTTGCAGCGCAGGCGGCACCCCGCCCGACATAGCCAGAATGGCCACCCGGTCAATGCCCAGCCCATCAAGCATTGCAACCAGCGCATCGGCTTGCGCCGCCGTCGAGGCGTCTTGGGGCAAGGTTGATCCGAGATAGCCAAACCGCGACGGCGCAACCCAGTGATAGCCTTCCGGGCCAAAAGCCTGCGCCAGAACCCTTCCCTGATCAAAACCGCCGCCGGCGCCGTGGAGTGCCAGAACCACAGCACCACTGCCCCAGTCGGTATATTCGACCGCGCCGAAACGCGTATCCACCACTTTGGCCTGCTCCGCCAGCCGCTGGCGGATTGCTGCCATGTCGCGCAGGAAGGCGGCATATATCACCGCGCCGACCGCCAACAGGGCCAGAGCCGATATCAGCGCGTATTTGGCAAGACTGAAGGGCATCGCGGCACCCTGAAAAATGGACGAAACGGCAAACAGAAGGGAGTGCCGCGAATTCTAGCGCGGCGTTCCGATGTTCTGCAACCTTCAAGACTGGTATCGGGATCCACCTGGCTGCGGTATTTTCGCCCTTTGGGCGATCAGGGCGGGGGGCGTTGCCCCCCGGGTGCGATTGCCAAGGCAATCACACCTGCCCCCCAGAGTATTTCAGCAACAAAGAAACCAAGGTGCGGAAATTGCCCCTGGCCGGGCGTTTAGCGCAGTTTCAGCGTGGCCAGGCCGATCAGCGCCAGGATCAGCGAAATGATCCAGAAGCGGATGACGATCTGGCTTTCGGCCCAGCCGCGTTTTTCGAAATGGTGGTGGATCGGCGCCATCAGGAACACCCGTTTGCCGGTGCTTTTGAAATAGAGCACCTGAATGATCACCGACAATGCCTCGACCACGAACAGGCCGCCGACGATGGCCAGCACGATCTCGTGCTTGGTGGCAACGGCGATGGCGCCAAGCGCGCCACCAAGGGCGAGCGAGCCGGTATCACCCATGAACACCGCCGCGGGCGGGGCGTTGTACCACAAGAAACCCAGCCCGCCGCCGATCAGGGCCGAGCAGAACACCAGAATTTCGCCGGTGCCTTCGACATAGTGGACACCAAGATATTCGGTGAAGTCGGTACGCCCGACCGCATAGGCGATTACCCCGAGAGTACCGGCGGCGATCATCACCGGCATGATTGCCAGCCCGTCCAGCCCGTCGGTCAGGTTGACCGCGTTGGCCGAACCGACGATCACCAACATGCTGAACGGTACAAAGAAGATGCCGAGATTGATCAGCGCATCCTTGAACACCGGCAGCGCCAGTTGTCCGGCCAGCGCCGCGGGGTGGGCCTGCATCGCCCAATAGCCTGCGATCGCCGCCACCAGCAGGCCGATGGCAAAGCGCACCCGGCTGGAAACGCCCTTGGAATTGTTGCGCGACACCTTGGCGTAGTCATCGGCAAAACCGACCAGGCCAAAGGAAACCGTCACGAACAGGATCATCCAGATATAGGTATTGTCTAGCCGCGCCCAGATCAGGGTGGATACGATCAGTGAGCCAAGGATCAAGACCCCACCCATGGTCGGGGTTCCCGCCTTGTCGAGGATATGGCTTTCCGGGCCATCGCTGCGGATCGGCTGCCCGTTTGACTGTTTGCGTTTCAAAAGGTTGATCAGCGGCCTGCCGAACAAAAAGCCGAACAGCAGCGCGGTAAAGAAGGCACCGCCCGAACGCATGGTGATATAGCGAAACAGGTTGAAAACACCGCCTCCATCGGAAAGATCGCTTAGGAAATAGAGCATCTTGCACCTTTCATGCTTCGCCCACGGCTTGGCTCAGTTTCTTGATCGCGTCAACCACCAGGGCGGCGCGAGAACCTTTTGAGCCTTTGACCAGAACCACATCGCCCGCGTCCAGCAGTTTGTGAACCCGCACCGCAAGTTCCCTGGCATCAGCATGCCATTCGCCCTGAATTTCCATTGGCAGGCTGGCGTAAAGATGTTTCATAAGCGGCCCGGCCAGGTGCACCATGTCAACAGCCAGAAGGTCGGGCAGTTCTGCAAGGGCGGCATGCCGGGCCGCCTCGTCCGGGCCGAGTTCCAGCATATCGGTCAGAAAGGCGATGCGCCGCCCGCGCCGGATACGCCCGATACAATCGACTGGCTGGCTGCCTGCCAGAACCTCGAACGCTGCCGCCATCGAGGCGGGGTTGGCGTTATAGGCATCATCAATCAGTTCCAGGCTGAGTTCGGGTTCGGTCCGGTCCAGCCGGATCAGGTGGCGCTGACCACGCCCGGCCGGGGGCTGCCACTGGCCCAGATCCAGCGTTGCCAGCGTCAGATCACCCCCGACAGCCGCGACACATGCCAGAACCGCCATGGCATTCATCGCCAGATGCCGGCCGGGGGCCATGATCTTGAACAAAGCCTCCGTGCCGCCAAGATTGGCGTCAACCGAGGTGGCGCTGGCATGCTGTCGCAAGGCATCAAGGCGATAGTCTGCCGCCTTGTCCTGACCAAAAGTGATGATCCTTGCTGCCTTTGCCTTGGCCGCATCGGCCAGAATATCAAAACTTGCAATGTCGAGGTTGAGGATGGCGGTGCCGCCCGGTTCGATACCTGCAAAAACCTCGGCCTTGGCGCGGGCGATTTCGCCGATATCGGCGAATGCCGCCATATGCGCCTCGGCCACGGTGGTGATCAGGGCCACATGCGGGCGCACAAGGCGTGAAAGTGGTGTGATTTCGCCCGGGTGGTTCATGCCGATCTCAAAGATCGCGAACTGACTGTCGGCAGGCATCCGCGCCAGTGTCAGCGGCACCCCCCAGTGGTTGTTCAAGCTTTGTTCAGAGGCATGCACCCGCCCCTGCCCGGCAAGGACCGTCCGCAGCATGTCCTTGGTCGAGGTCTTGCCGACCGAACCGGTGATCGCCACCACCCTGGCCTGACAACGCTGGCGGGCGGCGCGGCCGAGGGCCTCCAGTGCTGCCTGAACATCGGGCACGATCAGCAGCGGCGCATCCGCGTCAACCCCTTCGGGGCGGTGGGACACCAGCGCAGCGGCGGCACCTTTTTCAAGGGCGGCGGCGACGAATTCATGGCCGTCGCGCTGATCCTTCAGGGCCACGAACAGATCGCCCCTTTCAAGGCTGCGGCTGTCGATGGAAACGCCGGTTGCCTGCCAGTCTCCCTGCGTCTTGCCACCAGTTGCGGCGGCTGCCTCGGTCGCGGTCCAGAGGGCCATCACAGCCCTGCCCCGTCGAGCGCACGCACCGCGATGCTGGCCTGTTCCGCGTCGTTGAAATCCAGTACGTCATCACCGACGATCTGCCCGGTTTCGTGCCCTTTGCCGGCAATCAGCAGGCTGTCGCCGGGGCCAAGCGCATCGACCCCGGTCAGGATCGCTTCGGCGCGATCACCGATCTCGGTCGCATCGGGACAAGCGGCCAGAATTTCGGCGCGAATATCGCCCGGTCGCTCGCTGCGGGGGTTGTCGTCGGTGACAAAGGCGACATCGGCGTATTCCGCCGCCGCTGCGCCCATCAACGGGCGCTTGCTGCGGTCGCGGTCGCCGCCGGCACCGAACACCACCACCAACCGGCCCAGCACATGCGGGCGCAGCGCCTGCAACGCCGTCGCCAGCGCATCCGGTGTATGCGCATAATCGACAAACACCGAGGCACCGTTGCTGCGCGTGGCCACAAGCTGCATCCGCCCCCTGACGGTTTCAAGCAACGGCAGCGCCTTGAAAACCGCCTTGGGTTCGGCACCACAGGCAACCGCAAGGCCTGCCGCCATCAAGACGTTGGCCGCCTGAAAACCGCCGATCAGCGACAGTCGGACCATTTCTGCGCTGCCACGCCAGGAAAACCGCAGATCCTGACCGGTGGCGTCATAACGCTGGCCGAGAATGCGCAGATCCGCCGCCGGGGTCCTGCCGACGCGCAGAATCTTCTGACCGCGCCTGGCGGCAAGGGCGGCGATATCGCCGCCGCGTGGATCATCCACATTGATCACCGCCGTGCCGTCCGGCGGCAGAACGCGGCTGAACAGACCGACCTTGGCGTTGAAATAGTCTTCGAACGTGGTGTGATAATCTAGGTGATCCTGGGTGAAATTGGTGAACCCCGCCGCCGTCAGGGCGACCCCATCCAACCGCCGCTGCTGCAACCCGTGCGAGGAAGCCTCCATCGCGGCGTGACTGACCCCGGCATCTGCCAATCGCGCCAGCAGGCGATGCAGCGTGATCGGTTCCGGCGTGGTATGCGACAGGGGCGCAGAGACGCAGCCTTCGACTCCGGTGGTGCCGAAATTGACCGCCGATAGGCCAAGTTGTTCCCAGATCTGGCGGGTGAAACTGGCAACCGAGGTCTTGCCGTTGGTGCCGGTCACCGCCACCATCACCCCGGGCTGTGCGCCAAACCAGCGCGCCGCCGCATGTGCCAGCGAAAGCCGCGGATCATCCACCACCACCAGCGCCACATCTGCCGCCGCCAGATCCAGGGCGGCGATTCGCGCCCCTTCGGTATCGGTCAGGATCGCAGCTGCCTGCATGCGGATGGCATAAGTGATGAACGCGCCGCCATGCAACCGGCTGCCAGGCAGGGCCGCGAACAGATAGCCCGGCTTGACCTCGCGGCTGTCCACGGCAAGGCCGGTCACCATCACATCCGGCGCGCCGCTCAGCCCCAGCTCGGCCAGGGATTTCGAGGCTGTGGGTTTATGGGGCATTTCGCTCCTTGCGGGATCGGATCAGTATTTTGACAGCGTGTAGTTCATCCCGTCGGGCGATTCAATCTCGGGCCGCATACCCAGAAGCGGCGCCGCCCGGCGGATGATTTCCGCCGCCACCGGCACCGTCGTCCAGCCAGCGGTGCGGCGCGGTTCGGGGCCGCTGGTATCCTCGGGCTCATCCAGCGTCACCACCAGCACGTATTTCGGATCATGCGCCGGGAAAATGCCGGCAAAGGTGGCGATCACCTTCTTGTCGTAATAGCCGCCACCGGGCTTGGGCTTGTCCGCCGTGCCGGTCTTGCCGCCGACCTGATAGCCCTTGACCTCGGCCATCGAGGCGGTGCCGCGCACCACCACCTGACGCAGCATCTTTCTGAGTTCCACCGAGACTGCCTCGGATATGATCCGTTTGCCCTGGCTCGGTGCCGGGGTTTTCAATAGCGTCGGCTCGACCCGGGTGCCGCCGTTCAGCAGGCTGGCATAGGCGGTTGCCAGATGCAGTGGGCTGGCGGCCAGACCGTGGCCATAGGATATCGTCATGGTCGAAAGTTCCGACCAGCGCGGCGGCAGCAAAGGGCGGGCGTTGGCGGCTTCGGGCAATTCCACCCCGGAAGGCGCGAACAGTCCGATACTGTCCAGAAATGTCTGCTGCTTGCCGCCGCCGATCGCGCCCGCCAGACGTGCCGTACCGATGTTCGAGCTTTTGACGATCACATCCGTCAGGCTGAGCGCCTTGCCGTAATTGTGAAAATCACGGATCCGGTATTTGCCCCAGACCAGCGGGCCGCTGATGTCGATCATGGTGTCCGGTGTCGCAATCCCCTGATCCATCGCCAGCGCCGCGGTGAAGATCTTGAAGGTCGAGCCGAGTTCATAAAGCCCCTGAGCGGCGCGATTGAACAACGGGCTGTCCGATGCATCACCGCTGGTCAGAGGGCGCGGGCGGTCGTTCGGGTCGAAATCCGGCAAGGATACCAGCGACAGGATCTCACCGCTTCTGACATCCATCAGCACCGCCGCAGCACCCTTGGCGTTCATCAGTTTCATACCGCCGTAAAGCACCCGCCGGGTGGCAGCTTGCACCGTCAGGTCGATCGACAGTTGCAACGGGGCACCCTGCCGGGCCGGGTCGCGCAGGTATTCGTCAAACCGGTGTTCCACCCCGGCAACGCCGATGATTTCGGCGGCGTGCACACCCTCGCGGCCAAATCCGGCACCGCCAAGAACATGCGCCGCCAGTTGGCCATTTGGGTAAAGGCGCATTTCGCGCGGCCCGAACAGCAGGCCGGGTTCGCCGATATCGTGAACCGCTTGCATCTGCTCGGGCGAAATCTTGCGTTTCAACCAGATGAACTTGCTGCCGGAACTGAATCGCCGCAGCAGATCGTCGGCCTTCATTTCGGGAAACACCGCCGCCAGCCCTTTGGCCGCCGCCGCCTTGTCGATCATCAGGGGGGGCTGGGCATATAGCGAATTGGTAATCAGGTTGGTGGCCAGCACATTGCCGTTGCGATCAACGATATCGGCGCGCTGCGCCTGGATGGTGGTGGTATAGCCATCCTCGCGCGGTTCAAAGGGCGGACTGGCCGCCATTTCCGTCATCTTGCCGCCAACCACCGCGAATGCCGCCAGAAACCCGAGACCCAGCACCGTCAGCCGGGTTTCCGCGCGCAAGCGATCACGGTCGCGCATTTCCTCGTGGCGGCGACGCAGGTTCTCGGCCTCGATCAGGTCGGGGTTCTCGCCCTTTTCGCGCGCCGAAAGGATGCTGGCAAGCGGACGCAGCGGTGTGCGAAGCGGTGCGCCGATCATGGCCGCACCCCGGCGTCGTGGCCATCGAAGGTGGCGCTGAGGTCGGTGGATTCGGTGATGTCACCGATTTCCGGATCGGATTTTGCCACCGGAAAGGCGACCTGTTCCACATCACCAAAATGTTCCGGTGCCAACGGCATCAGCCTCAGCGAATCAAAATTGAGGTCGGCCAGTTCGCGCAGCCGTTCCGGGCGGTTGAGATAAGCCCATTCGGCGCGCAGCACCGACAATTCCTCGCGGTTCTGGCCGATCTTTTGCTGCAATTCCTCGACCCGGCGCATGGCATCCTGGGTGGCGTAATTCTCGTTATAGGCCCAATAGGCCAGACCGATGATTGCCAGCGCCATCAGGGTGTTGAACAGTGAGCGCGTCATGCCATCCTCCCGCCGATTTCAGGCAGGCCAAGATCGCGTCGATCAATCGGGCGGGCCGGGGCGGCCAAGCGGCGCGCCATTCTCAGCCGGGCAGAACGGGCGCGCGGGTTGGCGGCGATTTCCGATACGCTGGCGGTGATCGCCTTGCGGTTCAGACGGGCGAATGTCGGTGCTTCCAATGGGGTTTCCGGCTGAAACCGGTTGGCGCGCGACGCATCGGTCGAACGCGCTTGCAGGAACCGTTTTACGATGCGGTCTTCCAGCGAATGAAAGGTGACAACGGCCAGTATGCCATCGTTCGCCAGGGCGCGTTCGGCGGCAGCAAGCCCCATAACCAGTTGCTCCAGTTCATCATTCACCGCAATGCGCAGCGCCTGAAAACTGCGGGTGGCGGGATGGATCTGACCGGGTTTCGGGCGTGGCAGGCAGCTTTCGATCAACCTCGCCAGTTCCAGTGTGGTATTGATCGGTGCCGATTTCCGTGCCGCCACCAGTTTTCGCGCGATCCGGCGCGAGGCACGTTCTTCGCCGTATTGAAACAGGATATCGGCCAGCGTCGTTTCATCGGCGGTATTGACGATATCCGCAGCCGTGGTGCCGGAGCCGCTCATCCGCATATCAAGGGGGCCATCCTTGACAAAGGAAAAACCCCGTTCCGCCTGATCAATCTGCATCGAACTGACGCCGATATCCAGAACCACACCCGCCAGCGAATCCGCACCGTTTTCCTTTGCCAGACGGTCAAGATCGGCGAATTCGCCCCGGATCAGAACCAGCCTTGCGCCGTATTGCCCGGCCCAGTCCCTGGCGCGATCAAATACCTCTGGATCGCGGTCAATCGCCAGAACCCGCGCCGCGCCGGCATCCAGCAAACCCCGGCTGTAACCACCCGCACCAAAGGTGCCATCCAGCCAGATTCCCGCAACCGGAGCAATGGCGGCAAGGATCGGTTCAAGCAGAACGGGAACATGTGGCGAAGCGTTGGAAGCAGTGCCAGCGATCGTCGCCATGATCTACACCTCGGTATCCATGTCCAAAAGAATCAGCGGATCAAAATCCTCGTCAAATTCATCAAAGAAGGCATCGGATTTCTCGGCATGTTCGGCATAGGCCTCGGGCTGCCATATCTGGAAGGTGTCGCCCGAGGCGATGAAATACGCCTCGTCCTTGATTCCGACCTTTTCGCGCAGCTTGGGCGACAGGACCAGTCGCCCGGTATCGTCCACCTGCATGTTCACCGCCAGACCGGAAAACTGCCGCTCAAGCTGGCGGCGACGGCTGCTGCCACGCGGCAAAGACTCGATCTGTTCGTCAACCTCGTTCATGGCGGCAATGGAATAGCCTTCCAGAAACTTCCGCGTGTTGCCACCGTAGACCAGCACCAGGTTGGGGTTCTGCCGGTCGCTCCATTCAGGATCGTTTTCCTCAAGCACACGGCGAAAAGCGGCCGGGATCGACACCCTGCCCTTGGCATCCACCTTGTGAATGCTTTCGCCTCTGAACCTGCGTGCCACGACTTGGCGGCCTTTCCTTGGTTGCAGCCCTTAAACGGGAAACGGCGGATCAAGCTGCTGCCACTGCTTGATCCGCCGATCTCGTTCCGTCTTCGGACCGGTCCGGTTGCGCTGCCACCTGGGGGGGTGTCTGCTCGCATGCGCGCCGGACTTCTTGGCGATGAAAAGCGGGTGCCTGTATGAAACCTGACTTGGGTTTTCGGGTCTTGGTGCCCTTATTGTTCCCCGTTCTTCATCTTGCATAATTGGTACTATGGTACTTCATGGTAAATCAAGCCTTTTTGATGGGATTTGATTTCTAATAGCTAAAATTGACCCATAACCGCCCTCCTTGAGCTGCGTTCAATCAAGCATTTTCGGGTCTGTGTAGTGTCCACTTCAAATTTAGCCACTATATATAGTTGAATTTTGGCTAATGGGATAAAGTACCATAAAAATGCATATTTTTCCAAGTCACAATGGGACAAAAGCGGAACACATTGCAAACCGGTGTCGAATCATCAATTTCTGGTGATTCGTTTGGTCAATCCCACAGGGTTCCGGAGGCGGCATCGACCGCTTTGGCAAATCCGCCAGCCAAATTGCAACGCCCGCCCCGGCAGTAACCGGAACGGGCGTTGTATGAAACGATCCATTAGAACAGTGGCGCGAAAACCCGAAGTGATTTCCGATCAGAACATCAGATTGTCAGATAATCACAACCCTGCCGCCGGACATGACGCGCGCAATCGCCGCCCAACGCATTTCACATGAAAACGGTCCTAAGCCATTCCGTCGGCCACAAGTTTTCTGGCGATGCTGGCATAGGCGTCTGCGATCGGCCCGTCACCCGCCGCCAGCGGAACACCCTCATCGCCCGCCAGTCGCACCGAGATATCCAGCGGGATCTCACCCAGAAACGGCAGCTTCATCTTTTCGGCATCCGCCTTGGCACCGCCATGGCCGAAAATCTGATCTTCATGGCCGCAGTTGGGACAGATATAGGTCGACATGTTCTCGATCATGCCGATCACCGGCGTGTTGAGCTTGGTGAACATATTAAGCGCCTTGCGGGCATCCAACAGCGCGATGTCCTGCGGTGTGGAAACCACGATTGCACCGGTCACGTTGGTTTTCTGCGCCAGCGTCAGTTGCACATCACCGGTTCCCGGCGGCAGATCCACGATCAGCACGTCAAGATCGCCCCAGCGTACCTGCCCCAGCAACTGCTGCAACGCCCCCATCAACATCGGACCGCGCCAGATCACCGCCTCATCCTCGTTCAGCATCAGTCCCATGGAAATGAAGGTGACACCATGCGCGACCAGCGGAATGATCTCCTTGCCATCGGGCGAGGCCGGGCGGGTGTTCATCCCCATCATCCGGTGCTGTGACGGCCCATAAATATCCGCATCCAGCAGCCCGACCCGCCGCCCCTGCCGCGCCAGCGCCACCGCCAGATTGGATGAAACCGTGGATTTGCCGACCCCGCCCTTGCCCGAGGCGATCGCCAGAATATGGTCAACCCCCGGCACCGGCTGCGGCCCGGATTGCGGTTTCGGATGGCCGCCGATCTTCAGGTTCGGGGCCTGTCCGGCTGGTTTCGGGCTGGCGGTATGTGCGGTCAGGATGACGCTGGCCTTGTCCACCGCCGGCAATGCCGCCACCGCCGCCTCGCAAGCAGCGCGCACCGGGTCCATGGCCTTGACCTGATCGGGTGCAACTTCCAGCAGGAACCGCACATTACCGCCCTCAATCGCCAGCGCCCGGATCAGATCACGCGACACCGGATCACCGCCGTCCGGCAGCTTGACCGACTTGAGGGCATCAAGAACCTGTTGTTTTGCCACTGACATATCGACGCGCTCCTTTTATATGCGAATGTTCTTAATCGACTCAGTACCCTACATTGTGCCAATCACGACCGAGGGCAAGGGCAGAACCGCAGATTTCTCAGGGGGCAACATGGAAACATTGACCGAAGCCTGGCGACTGATCGCATCCTTCGACGCCACCCTGGTCGAGATCGTCAGCCTGTCGCTGTTCGTCAGCCTGACCGCAACCATGCTGGCGGCGCTGATCGGCATCCCGCTGGGGGCGGCGCTGGCGATCTGGTCGTTTCCGTTGCGCGGCGTGCTGGTGGTACTGTCGACCTCGTTCATGGCGCTGCCGCCGGTGGTGGTGGGTCTTGTGGTCTACCTGTCGCTGTCCCGCGCCGGGCCACTTGGCATGTTCGGGCTATTGTTCACACCTTCGGCGATGATCATTGCCCAGACCATCCTGATTACACCAATCATCACCGCACTGACGCGCGAGGCGGTACTGCCGTTGCGGCGTGAATACGATCTCTTGCTTTTATCGGTTGATGCCGGCAACTGGCTGATGCTGAAAACCCTGGTCTGGGATGCCCGTTTCGGCGTGGTTACCGCACTACTGGCCGGATTTGGCCGCGCCCTGGCCGAGGTTGGCGCCGTCCTGATCGTCGGCGGCAATATCAGCGGGCTGACAAGGGTGATGACCACGACGATTGCGCTGGAAACCTCCAAGGGCAATCTGGAACTGGCGCTGGCACTGGGGGTGATCCTGCTCATGATCGCCATCAGCATCAACGCCGCAATCCACTTGCTGGCCCGATTTGGCCGCCGCTATGAGGTGACCAGATGAACCCGCCCGAACTGGTCTTTGACGCGGCAACCATCGCCGCCGATGGCCGCATCCTGCTCGGCCCGATCTCACTCAGGATCGACCGGCCGGGTATCACCGTGGTGATGGGGCCGAACGGGGCCGGCAAATCGCTGTTCCTGTCGGCGGCCCACGGCTTGCTTGTGCCGGATCAGGGCAGCATCACCTGGAACGGCCAACCCGCCAGCAAGACCCGCGCCAGCCGGGGTTTCGTGTTTCAGGCAACACCGATTCTGCGCCGTTCGGTCCGGGGCAATATCGCACTGCCGCTGATCGCCCGTGGCGTCAGCCGCGCCAGGGCCGCAGACAGGATCGCCGCTGCTTTGGCCGAGGCACGGCTCGACACCGACCCGGCCAAACCCGCCGCCGCCCTGTCCGGCGGCGAACGAAAACGCCTTGACCTTGCCCGCGCCATCGTCACCAGGCCGGATGTTATCCTGCTTGATGAGCCATCGGCCAATCTTGATCCCGCCACCACCGCCGAACTTGAACAAAGCCTCAGACATATTTCCGAAGGCGGCACCAAGATCCTGATATCCACCCATGACATCGCCCAGGCCCGCCGCCTTGCTGCCGAGATCCTGTTCTTTTCCGAAGGCAGGCTTCTGGAACAGGCCGACACCGCCAGCTTCTTTCACCAACCCGCCAGCAACGCGGCACAAAGATTTCTGGACGGTGAACGATAACAGCGCCCCATTGCACCGCCAGTTTCAGCCATGCAAAAAGCACATAGCGGAAATACCCAAAATCCGGATTGTCCATTTCATCGCAATCGCTAAATAGGACCACAGAAACGGCCAACGGTTCAATCCCTTGGCGCGGAACTGGAAACCGGCCCTCCCTCCGGATTTCCATGCAGAAAACGGCGGCACCCCTCCCTGTGTCGCCGTTTTTTATTGCACCGCCATTCCGGCCATGCGCACCCGCCCACCCTTCTTATCGGAAAAATATCCCGGGAGCGCGAGGGCAGCGCCCTCGCCCGTCCGCATAGCGGGCGGATCAGCCCCTGAAGCGGGTGAAATCAGCCTTGCGCTTGGCCAGAAAGGCCGCAATCCCTTCGCCGGATTCAGCACCACCCTGTGCTTCGGCCATGGCCACTGCCTCGGCATCAAGCTGCTGATCCAACCGGTTGATGCGCGCCGAATTCACCAGCCGTTTCGCCGCCGTCAACGCCGCCGGACCAACCTGATTCAGCCGCTCGCCCAGCGCCAGCGCCTCGGCCTCGGCCCCGCCCTTGGCGGTCAGCCGGTTGATCGCGCCCAGTTGATGCAACCGCTCGACCGGTATCTTGTCGCCGAACATCACGATCTCGTTCATTAGTTGCCTTGGCGCGAATTCCGACAGAAACGCCGTGGCCCCGCCATCCGGCGTCAACCCGACCCTGAGGTAGGAAACCGCGAAATACGCATCCTCGGCCGCCACCACCAGATCAGATGCCAGCGCCAATGAGGCACCGGCACCCGCCGCACCACCCTCGACCGCGGCGATAACCGGCTTGGGGCAGTCACCAATGGCCCGGATCATCTGGTGCAGCGCATCAATCGCCTCGATCCTTGCATCCATGCTCATCTCGCGCCGCTTGATCAGAACGTTCAGATCACCGCCTGCGCAAAAGAACCCTTCGGCCCCGGTCAGAACCACCGCCGCCACCGAACCATCAGCCGCCGCCTGTCGCAGCGCCGCCATGAAACCTTGATAAAACGCAAGGCTCAGCGCGTTGCGCGCAGCTGGATTATTGTTGATGATCACCATCACCGGGCCATGACGGCGGATCAGTACTGCCTGGCTCAAGCTTCTGCTCCCGTCGCTTCTTCGGCTTCTTCCCGGCCCAGCCGGATGAACCGCGACAGATGAAAATCCTCATCCCCCAGTTGATGCCCGATCATCACCAGCCGCTTGGCGTAATGCCCCAGCGCATGTTCCCAGGTCATGCCGATGCCGCCATGCAACTGGATCGCTTCCTCGGCCACCAGCGTACCCACCCGCCCTATCGTCACCTTGGCGGCCGACAGCGCGCGTTCGCGCGCAAGCCCCCGCCGATCCAGATGAAACGCCGCCCGGATCACTGCGGAACGTGCCTGTTCCACCTCCAGCAGCATTTCCGCCATGCGATGTTGCAGCGCCTGAAACTTGCCGATCGGCATGCCGAACTGGTTGCGGGTCTGAAGGTATTCGATGGTCATGTCCTTGATCACATCCATGATCCCCAAAGCCTCGGCCGAAAGGCACAACAAACCCCGCCCGAGCACCTCACGCAACACGCCGGTCGCCTTGCCATCGACCCCGATCAGCGCATCAAGCGGCAGTTTCACATCCTCAAACGTCACCTCGGCGGCGCGACCGCCGTCGATGGTCTGATAATCCCGCAAGCCAAGACCCGTGGTTTCCCTTGGCACCAGAAACAGGGAAATTCCATCTGCATCCCCGATCTTGCCCTTGCTCCGCGCCGACACCACCAGAAAATCGGCGGTAGCGGCATTGCGCACCACCGCCTTGGCCCCGTTCAACTGCCAGCCGGTGGTGGATTGCACCGCACGGGATTCGATCCATTCGGTTTCGCCGCCGTCATTCGCCTCGAAATGCGCCAGCGACGCCGTGGTTTCGCCACTGATCACCTGTTCAAGCCGCGTTTGCTGTTCGGGCGAGCCGGCCTCGGCCAGAACCCCCCCCGCCAGCACCGCCGATTGCAGCAAGGGTTCCAGTATCAGGCCCCGGCCGATCGCCTCGAACACCACGGCCAGATCAAAGCCACCACCGCCGAAACCGCCGAAATCCTCGCCAAACAGGGCAGAGATCACCCCGAGTTCCGCCAGTTCGGCGTATTTTGCCGCGTCATAGCCGGTTTGGGATGCTGCGGCCTTCAGTCTCGCCGCCAACGGATAATCCTGCATCACATAGCGCGTCAGGGTATCGGCCAGCATCTGGCGTTCTTCGGTATGTTTGAAATCCATGACCTACAGCCCCAAAATCATCTTCGAGATGATGTTCTTCTGAATTTCGTTCGAACCGCCAAAGATCGAGATCTTGCGGTTGTTGAAATAGTGCCTGGCCAGTGGTGCCGCATGTTCCGGGCCGACATAGGGGCCATTGAACCCCGGCTCAAAGGCCTCTGGTACAAACGGTACGGCATACCGCCCGACCGCCTGACGCTTGAGGCTGTCAAGCTCCTGCCTGATCTCGGTTCCCTTGATTTTCAGCATCGAACTTTCGGCCCCCGGCGCGCCACCGCCAGCGGCGGCGCTTACCACGCGCAGATTGGTGATCTTGGCGTTTTCCAGATCAATCTCGGCCCGCGCCATCCTTGCGGCAAACAGCGGATCCTGATCCAGCGCGCGGCCCGCCCGCCTGGTCTTGGCGGCGATTTCCTTCAGTTCGGCAAGGCCGACCATGGAAAAACCGATGCCGGCAATATTGGTACGCTCATAGGTCAGGAGGTACTTGGCATAGGTCCAGCCCTTGTTTTCCTCGCCGACCAGGTTCTCAACCGGTACCTTGACATCGGTAAAGAACACCTCGTTGACCTCATGTGTGCCTTCCAGCAGGTGGATCGGCCGAAGCTCGACGCCGGGGGTGTTCATGTCGATCAGCAGGAACGAAATTCCCTCCTGCGGCTTACCCTCGTTCGAAGTGCGCACCAGCATGAAGATCATGTTGGCGTATTGCCCAAGCGTGGTCCATGTCTTCTGGCCGTTGACCATGTAATGATCGCCATCGCGCACCGCACGGCATTTGAGGCTGGCCAGGTCCGATCCTGCGCCCGGTTCGGAATAGCCCTGGCACCACCAGTCGGACCCGTCCAGAATGCGCGGCAGCCAATGCGCCTTTTGCGCCGCATTGCCGTATTTGATCAATACCGGACCCAGCATCGACAGGCCAAATGGCACAATGCGCGGCGCATAGGCCAGACAACATTCTTCTTCAAAGATATGCCGCTCGATCGGCGTCCAGCCGGTGCCGCCGTATTCCTCGGGCCAGTGGTTGGCCAGCCAGCCGCGTGAATTCAGCGTATCGTGCCAACCCTGCATATCGGCCTTGGTCAGGTTCTGTTCATGTTTGACCTTGTGCGCCAGTTCAGCCGGCAGGTTTTCCGCCAGCCATTGGCGCAACTCGGCCTGAAACGCCAATTCCTTGGCCGAATAATTCAGGTCCATGCTATTTCCCCTTGTTCAGGTCGTCGAAATTGCGCCCCTCATCCACCAACTTCACCAACACGGGTGAGGGCCGCCAGAACAGCGCGTCTTCCTTGGCGTATTCGCGGATCCGGTTCAGGATCACATCAAGCCCCTGCATGTCGGCCCATTTCATCGGCCCGCCGCGCCAGCGCGGAAAGCCATAGCCATAAAGCAGCGTCACGTCGATATCGAGCGGACGCAGTGCGATGCCTTCGGCCAGCACATTGCAGCCTTCATTCACCATGGCGGAAAAATAACGGTTCTGGATTTCCTCGGTGGTAAAGCTGCGGGGCGTTATGCCCTTTCGCGCGCGCTCATCCTCGATGATCTTCAGAACTGCCGGGTCTTCCTGACCGTCGCGCGACCCGTCGGCATAGATGTAATAACCGCGCTCGGTCTTTTGCCCGAACCAGCCGTTTTCGCAGATCCGGTCGGCGATCTCCACATAACGCGCGTTCGGGTCGCGCGTGGCGGCCTTGCGCTTGCGCGTGGCCCAGCCGATATCGCCGCCTGCCAGATCGCTGACCTGATACGGCCCCATCGGATAGCCGAATTCGCGGATCGCGGCGTCGATCTCATAGGGGCTGGCGCCGTCTTCCATCATGTGATCGGCGGCGGTGCGATAAACCGCCAGAATGCGGTTGCCGATGAAGCCGTCGCAAACCCCGGCCCTGACCGGAATTTTCCGCAACCGCCGCGCCAGTTCGAACGCCGTCACCACCACTTCGGCGGTGACCTTGGCGGGCACCACGATTTCCAGCAGTTTCATGATGTTGGCGGGCGAAAAGAAATGCAGCCCGATGACGTCCTCGGGGCGCGAGATGCTGGCGGCGATTTCATCAATATCAAGGTATGAGGTGTTGGTGGCAATCACCGCCCCCGGCTTCATCGCGGTGTCAAGCTGGGCGAACACCGCCTTTTTCACGCCCATTTCCTCGAACACCGCTTCGATCACCAGATCGACATCTGCCAGCACCCCGTAATCGGTGGAACCGGAATAGCGCCCCATGATGTTGTCCATGTTGGCCTGAGTGATGCGGCCCTTGGCCACGTTGCGCGCATAGACCTTTTCGACATTGGCGCGGCCCCGGTCCAGGCTTTCCTGATCGCGCTCGATCATCACCACGGGCAGGCCCGCATCCATGATGGCAACGGCAATGCCCGCGCCCATGGTGCCGCCGCCAATCACTGCCAGTTTATCAAGCGGGCGCGGGGTGGCCTCGGCCGCTTCGGGGATCTTGGCGGTCTGGCGTTCAGCGAAAAACGCATGGATCATGCCTTTGGACTGATCCGAGGCAAGACATTCCATGAACGCTGCGCGTTCCTTTTTCATGCCTTCGGCAAACGGCAGTTTTGCCGCCGCTTCGACACAATCAACGATGGCAAAAGGCGAAAGCTGGCCCTTGGCGGTTTTCTCCAGCTTGGCGCGACGGCTGGCAATTTCGGCGTCATAGGCGGCCATGTCGGCAAACCCTTCAGCCCGTTCCGAGGTTGGGCGTCTTGGTGCCCCCCTTGCCAGCAAATCTCTGGCATAGGCAGTAGCGGCGTCGTCGAGTTCCCCTTCGGCGATTTCATCAATCACGCCGATTTCCATGGCCTTGGCGGCACTGATCGGTGCACCGGTCAGCATCAGGTCAAGCGCCGGAGCGGCACCGGTAATCCGCGGCATCCGCTGGGTGCCGCTGGCGCCGGGCAAAAGGCCAAGATTGATTTCTGGCAGGCCCAGTTTGGCACGCGCATCGGCAATGCGGTAATGCGCCGACAGCGCGATTTCAAAGCCGCCTCCAAGGGCGGTGCCGTGAACCGCCGCAATTACCGGCTTGAAACAATCCTCGATCGTCTGGCAGACATCCGGCAGGAACGGCTCAAGCGGGGTCTTGCCAAATTCGGTTATGTCGGCCCCGGCGGGAAAGGTCCGGCCTTCGGCGCGGATCACCACGATCCTTACCTCGGGGTCACGTTCCGCCGCCTGAATACCGCCGACGATGCCCTGGCGCACCGCCTGCCCCAGTGCGTTGACCGGCGGGTTGTCTATCGTCACATAGCCAATACCGTCCTGAACGCTCAGGCTAACTTTATCCGTGATCTGCATGTCTTTTTCCTTGTTGGTTTCAAACCGCCACCAGCCCGCCATCCACGGACAGGGTTTCCCCGGTCATAAATGAATTTCCATCCCAGGCGGCAAATAGAATCGTGTTCACCACCTCGTCTACCTGACCGACCCGTGCCATGGGAATGCCTCGCGTCAGTGCATGTTCTGCCGCCTCGCGTCCCTTGGGCGAGGCTTCAAGATAATCGGTCAACATTGCGGTATTGGCAAATGACGGGCAGATGGCATTGATGCGTACCCCCTTGCGCCCGTATTCGGCAGCGGCGGAACGGGTCAGCCCGACCACGCCATGTTTGGCCGCCGCATAGGTGGCAAGGAAAGGTGAGCCGACCAGCCCTGCCGCCGAGGCGATGTTGACGATGGCCGCCGGCGTACCTTCTTCTTCGAACCGTGTCGCCATTGCCGGCAGTTGCGCCTGCATGGCATAAATCACACCCATCAGGTCGACCTCGATCAGATGGCGGGCAAATTCCGGGTCGGTATCTGGCAGGCGCTGCATCGGCTGCACGATACCGGCATTGTTGACCGCAACATCCAGCGACCCGAATTCCGCCTGCGCCAGATCGACAAGTTCGTGGTGATGTTCCGGGTCGGTGACATCGCCCGCAAGCAGCGCCACTTCACATTCAAGGCTGTCGGCAACCGCCTGCAACGCCAGCGCGTCCTGATCGCTCAGCACCAGATTGGCGCCGAGATCGGCGAACCTTTCGGCCATGCGGCTGCCAAAACCACCGGCAGCGCCGCTTATCAGGACCGTCTTGTGATCAAACCGCATGTTGTCCCTTTCGTGAATCCGCCTTTTGAATCCTGATCTGATTAATCAGCTTATGCCAACAACATCATGATAAACTAATGCTTTTCGCGTTATCCATATCAAGGTTATCCATCCTCTCGGATCACATGCATCGCCAGTTGTTCCGCGATCAGCGCCGGTGTTTCCTCACCCTCGATCTCGACCGTGGCGCGGTATTGGCACAGATAGCGTCCGCCCGGTTTGTCCTCGACCGATTGCAGTTCAACCTTGGAGCGGATGCGCGATCCAACCTTGACCGGGTTCAAAAACCGCACCTTGTTCAGACCATAGTTGAAGGTCATTATCTTGTTCTTCAGCTCCGGCAGCACTTCCTTGTTAAGGTAGCTCAGAAGCGATAGCGTCAGAAATCCATGCGCGATGGTGCTGCCGAACGGCGTTTCGGCTGCTGCCCGCTTGTGATCGATATGAATAAACTGATAATCTTCAGTTACTTCCGCGAATTTATTGATGCGATCCTGGTCGATCTTCATCCACTCTGAATGGCCCGCATCCTGTCCGGCCATCGCCTTGAGTTCCTCTATGGTGATCATTGCCTACTCCATCGCTGACTGAAAAATGTTGGGGCTGGTCTGCAAGTGAATACCACCGCATAGCGGGATCACCGCGCCGGTAACGTATGAACCGCCTTTTCCACATAAAAACAAGGTGGCTGCGCCCACATCTTCAGGTGCGCCAACTCGGCCAAGCGGCACATCGGCACCGACCTTTTCCGACTGCTCGTCGCTACCGGTGGCAAAGGCCGTCATGTTGGAACGAAACGGCCCCGGTGCCAGCGCATTGACGGTGATGCGGTCTGCCGCCAGTTCCTTGCCCAGGATGCGCGTCAACTGATGTACCGCCGCCTTGGAGGCCGCATAGGAATAGGCACCATCCCCCATCGCCACGCTGCCCATGACCGAGCCGATATTGATCACCCGCGCCGGGTCTTCGTGGCTGGCGGCTTTCCTCAGGTCAGGCAGCAGGCATTGTGTCAGGTGAAACAGGCCATCGACATTCACCGACATCACCTTTTGCCAGGCGCGATGCGGAAATTCGCCCAACGGCGCGCCCCAGGTTATGCCGGCGTTGTTCACCAGAATATGCAAACCATCCGTACGGCTTCGGACTTCGGCCACGATGGCGTCAATTCCCGCTTCGGTGGCAACATCGCCCTGAAACGCCTCGGCGCGGCCGGGATGACCGGCGGCGTTGATCTGATCCGCCGCCGCCTTTACCGATGCGATCTTGCGCGAACAGATCAGCACCCGTGCGCCCGCCATCGCCAGCGCCTCGGCAATCATCCGCCCGATGCCGGTGCCGCCACCGGTGACCAGCGCCACCTTGCCGTTGAGTTCAAACCAGGTGTTCAGCGGCATGCGCGATCCCTTGACGTTACGGCCTGCAAGCAGGCGATTGACAACATACCGATCAGTATGTTTCTGTTGGCTTTGACTTGTAAAGCCCAAAATTCCGGGCGCTGCCAACGTGGAATCGCCTCAACGACGTGAATTTGCATCAAGCGCATAAATCCGACAAGCCGCCGCCTGAACAGGTGCTGGATGCCGCTGCCGCCTGTTTCATGGAAAAAGGTTATGCCGGCGCATCGCTTGACGACGTGGCGCGACATATGGGGGCAACCAAGGGGCGGATTTATCATTACTTCGCCTCCAAATCCGATCTGATGCACGCGGTGCGCAAACATGCGATGGACCTTAACTTTGCAGCGATTCGCCCTGGCTATGATAGCGCACTGCCACCGCTTGAGAAATTCCGCGCCATGGCCGAAGCGCATGCGCTGAACATGATCGCCGAACAACGCTATCAAAAGGCGCTGTTTGATTCACTGCATTTCCATATCACCCGCGGCACCAGCACCGGACATGATGCGCGGATGGAAGAATTCATCGCCGATCGACGCCTGTTCGAAGACATGTTTCGCGAGGTGCTGCAAGCCGGGCGAAAAGCCGGTGTTTTTCGCATCAAGACCATCTCGGTCGCGCTTCATACGGTTCTGACGACGCTGAACAGCACGCTATACTGGTACACGCCCCGCGCCGAAGAAACCGAACAGGACCGGCAGGCGGTTGCCGCAGAACTGGTAGACATGGCGCTGCGTGCCTTGGGCGTTTCGCCGGATGTGATCACAAAGGAAAAAAGCAAATGAATCTGGGAATTACCGAGCGATTGAAACCCATTCTGGCCCAGGTGGCTGCGATGGTCAGGGACGAGATTGAACCTCTGGACGAGGAATTTCTGGCCGAGGTCAATGTCGGCGACCGCTGGCAATTCACCCCGCGTCAGACCGAAATTCTGGAAAGCTTGAAAGCCAAGGCGCGCGAACGCGGCCTGTGGAATTTCTGGCTGACCGACAGCAGTTCGGGTTATGGCCTCAGCACGGTCGAATACGCCTATCTGGCCGAAGAAATGGGCAAGGCGCATTTGGGGGCCGAGGTTTTCAACTGCTCGGCCCCTGATACCGGCAACATGGAGGTGCTGGAACGCTACGGCACCCAGGAACACAAGGACAAGTGGCTGAAACCGCTGCTGAATGGGGAAATCCGTTCGGCATATTTGATGACCGAACCGGATGTCGCCTCGGCCGACGCTACCAACATTTCCATGTCCTGCGTTCGTGACGGCGGTGATTATGTGCTGAACGGCGAAAAATGGTGGGCCTCAGGCGCGGGTGATCCACGCTGCGCCATCTATGTGGTGATGGTTAAAACCCCGAATGACAAACGCACCCGCCATCAGCAACATTCGATGATTCTGGTGCCTGCCGACACCAAGGGCGTGGAAAAGGTCCGCGCCATGCAGGTTTACGGCGACGACGACGCGCCGCACGGGCATATGCATCTGCGGCTGACCAATGTCAGGGTTCCCGCCGGCAATATCCTGCTGGGTGAAGGGCGCGGCTTTGAAATCGCCCAGGGGCGGCTTGGGCCGGGGCGTATTCACCACTGCATGCGCGCCATCGGTCAGTCGGAAAAGGCGCTGGAGCTGATGTGCAAACGCGGCCTTGACCGGGTGGCGTTCGGCAAGCCGATCGCCAAGCTTGGCGGCAATTTCGATATCATCGCCAACTGCCGCATGGAAATAGAACAGGCGCGGCTTCTGTGCCTCAAGGCGGCTTGGATGATGGATCAGGGCGACATCCGCGCCGCGGCGCCCTGGATCAGCCAGATCAAGGTGGTGGCCCCCCTGGTCGCCCAGCATGTGACGGATGAGGCGGTACAGATGTTCGGCGGCGCCGGCATTTCGCAAGAAACCCCGCTGGCGCGGCAATGGACGCATGTGCGCACCCTGCGTCTGGCCGACGGTCCGGACGCGGTGCATCGCATGCAGGTTGCGCGGGCCGAATTGAAAAAACACACACAGGAAAAAATCTGATGGCCACGACGATCCCGAAAACCATGCGTGCCGTTGTTCTGAAAGAGGACGGATATTCACCCGACGCCCTGCCCGCCAGTCAGGTGCGCGCGGTTGACCGTTATCTGGAACTGGCCGAGGTGGCGGTGCCGGAACCCGGTCCCGATCAGGTGTTGATCAAGGTGACGGCCGCCATGGTCAACCCCTCGGATCTCGCGTTCATTCAGGGCGGTTATGGCCAGCCGCGCGTCAAGGGCGCACCGGCAGGATTTGAAGGCGTCGGCGAGGTGGTCGCCACCAAGGGGCTGTATGCCAAGACGATGAAAGGCAACCGCGTTTCTTTCGCCGTCAGTCTGAACGGTTCGGGCGCCTGGGCCGAATATGCCGTAACCGACGCGATGAGCGCCATTTCGCTGCGAAAAGACGTGCGCGATGAGGATGGCGCCGCCCTGATCGTCAATCCGCTGACGGCAGCGGCAATGGTAGAGATGGTGCCCAAGGCCGGTGCCTTTGTCGTATCCGGTGCCGCCAGTCAGTTGGGCAAGCTCATGGCAGGGCTTGCCAGCGATAATGGCAAGCGCATGATTGCGCTGGTGCGCCGGGACGGGCCTGCCGAAGCGCTGAAAGCCCTTGGCGCCAGCCATGTGCTGAACGAAACCTCGGAAAGTTTCGCCGCCGACCTCAAGGCGGTGCTGAAGGCGGAAAAGCCGACGGTGTTTCTGGATTGCATCGCCGGTTCCGTTTCGTCGCGGGTGTTTGCCGCCATGGGCAAGGACAGCACCTGGGTGATCTATGGCAAGATGACGCCCGAGCCGCCGGAAATTCTGGAACCCGGTCAACTGATTTTCATGCGCAAGAAGATCGAAGGCTTCTGGCTGGTTTCCTGGATGAAGAACAGCAGCCTGATGGAAAAGATGTCGGCCATCAAACAGGTGCAGGCGCGTTTTGCCGAAGGCAAATGGAAAACCGACATCAAGGCCAGGGTGAAGCTGGAAGATCTGGTTGCTGAATTGCCGAAAGAATTGGACAAAACTGACGGAAAGGTCATGATTACCATTAGTTAACAAAACGACCCCGCAGCGGCAGAAGATCGCGCGGGGTCAAATCGGGGCAACCCGACAGGGAGAAACAAGTTGGTTATACCACAACTGCTGGTCAGTGGGCTTGCGAACGGCTGTGTATATGGCCTGATCGCATTGGGGTTCGTGCTGATCTACAAGGCGACCGAGGCGGTGAATTTCGCGCAGGGCGATTTCATGATGATCGGCGCGTTCATCACCCTTGGCCTGACCAATGCCGAATATATGGGGCTGCCGTTCTGGTTGTCGGCACCTTTGGCAATCGGCATCATGGCGGTGCTGGGCTATCTGCTCGACTATCTGATCCTGCGCCATCTGTTTGGCCAAAGCCAGACGGCGGTGGTGATCCTGACCATCGCGCTAGGCTTTGTTCTGCGATTTGTCGCCGGTTTCATCTGGGGCCATATCCCGCAATCGCTGGAAAGCCCGCTGTCGGTGGGCGAGGTTCGCCTGGGCGATGTGGTGCTTGGCATGGCCGATATTGCCATCATCGGCATGACCTTGTTGCTGACACTGCTGCTATACCTGTTCTTCCAGCGCACCAAGCTGGGCCTTGCCATGCAGGCCGCCAGCCAGAACCAGATGGCGGCCTATTACATGGGTATCCCGGTCAGGCGGGTGCAGGGCATGGTCTGGGGGCTGGCGGGCGCGGTGGCGGCGGTGGCGGGTATCCTTTACGCCTCCAAGGGGGCAGTCGATCCGAATGCCGGGCTGCTTGGGATCAAGGCCTTCGCGGCGGCGGTAATCGGCGGCTTTGGCTCATTGCCGGGGGCGCTGGTCGGTGGGCTGATCGTCGGGGTGATCGAGCCGTTCGCCTCTTACTACATGCCGGCGGGTTATTCGCAGATCGCCCCTTATGCGGTCCTGCTGTTCGTTCTGATATTCATGCCGCACGGGCTGTTCAGCCAGGTCAGGACCAAGAAGGTATAGACGATGCGCATCCAATTCAAAACCTCCTATAACGACGATATCCGCCTGTTCGAGGATGGCTGGAGCCTGTCGGTTTATTCGGTGCTGTTGTTTGTGGCCATCGCCCTGCCCTTCATCATCAATGATTTCTATCTGGGTGAGATGACCAATGTGCTGATCTGGGCCATTGCCGGGCTTGGCCTGATGCTGCTGACCGGACAGACCGGACAGGCAAGCCTTGGCCATGCGGCGTTTCTGGCGCTTGGCTGTTACAGCAACGTGATCCTGATCGAACAGGGGGTGCCGTTCATTCTGGCGTTTCCGCTGGCGGGCATCATCACCGGCATCATCGGCACGCTGATCGCCTTTCCCGCCCTTCGCCTGCACGGTGTCTATCTGGCGATTGCCACCATCGCCCTGTCGATTCTGGCCGACGATATCATCGTGCTGCTTGAGCCATGGACCGGCGGCGTTTCCGGCAAGTTTCCGGTACCAATCGACATTTTCGGATTTGAGATCGAACGCTGGACCATGCCGACACGGTTTTACTATCTGGTGCTGGTGGTGACGCTGATCACCACGCTGTTTTATCGCAACCTATTGCGTTCGCCGCTGGGTCGCGCCTTTGCGGCCGTGCGCGACAGCGAGGTTTCGGCCATGGCCATGGGGGTGCATATTGCCCGTACCAAGGCAACCTCGTTCGGGATTTCCTGCGGCATCACCGGGTTGGCGGGTGCCTTGATGGGCTATTACGCGGGCGCCTTCAACAACGAGACCTTCTCGCTGGTGATCTCGATCCAGTTGCTGATGATGATCGTGATCGGCGGCCTCGGTTCAATCCACGGGGCGTTTTTCGGTGCCTTCGTCATCGCCTTTCTGCCGCAGGCGCTGTCGATCCTGACCAAAAGCATCAGCAGCGACAATGTCACCATTCCGGGGCTGGAAAGCGGGGTGTTCGCGGCCATTCTGGTGCTGTTCATCCTGTTTGAGCCAATGGGCATCTATGGCCGATGGCTGAAAATCCGCACCTGGTTTGAACTGTTCCCGTTTGCCCGCAAGGATATGTTCCGCCGTCAGAAATCCTATCTCAAGACCGAGAGGCTGCGATGAGCCTGTTGGAAATCAACAATGCCACGCTGAAATTCGGCGGTGTCGTGGCGGTGAACGACCTCAGCTTTGCCGTCGAGGAAGGCGAGGTTTACGCCATCGTCGGGCCGAACGGTGCCGGGAAATCCACCGTTTTCAACCTGATATCGCGGTTTTACGACCCGTTTGCCGGCAGTTTCCGGTTTGACGGCAAGGATCTGCTGAAACGCAAGCCCGACCAGATCGCCGATCTTGGCATCGCGCGAACCTTTCAGAATATCGAACTGTTTGACCACGCCACGGTGTTGCAGAACCTTCTGATCGGTCGCCACCGCCATCGCCGCAGCAATTTCGTGCAGGAAATGCTGTTCGCCCCCAAGGTGCGCCGGGCCGAATTGGTGAACCGCGCGGCGGTGGAACAGGTGATCGACTTTCTTGACCTGCAACCTTACCGCAACAAGATGATCGCCGGGCTGCCTTATGGCGTGCGAAAGGTGGTGGAACTTGGCCGCGCCCTGGCCTCGGGGCCGAAACTGTTGCTGCTGGATGAACCTGCATCCGGCCTCAGTGTCGAGGAAACCCAGGATATGCGCTGGTGGATCGACGATATCCGCAAGCAGATGGGCATCACGGTTTTGATGGTGGAACACGACATGGGCCTGGTCAGCAGCGTATCCGACCGGGTGCTGGCGCTGGCGGATGGCGCAAAACTGGCCGAAGGCACCCCGGCCGAGGTGCAGTCGAACCCGGCGGTGATCGAGGCATATCTGGGCGCGGGGGCGGCATGATGGCGGATCAACCCCTTCTGGAGATCAGGAACCTTGAAAGCTTTTACGGGCCGATCATGGCCATTCGCGGCGTCAGCCTGAAGGTTGAAAAAGGCCAGATCGTCACGGTTCTGGGGGCCAATGGGGCTGGCAAATCGACATTGCTGAAGACCATTTCCGGCATCATGGACCCGGAAAAGGGCCAGATCATCTTCGAGGGTGAGGAAATTCAGGGGTTGGAACCGCATGTCATCGTCAAGAAAGGCATCGTGCATATCCCCGAGGGCCGCGAGGTGTTCCCGCTGCTCAGCGTCGATGAAAACCTGACCCTTGGCGCCTATACCCGCAGTGACAGCGCCGAAATCGCCCGCGACCGCCAACTGGTATTCGACTATTTCCCGATACTGGCGGATCGCCGCCGGCAGGAGGCCGGAACATTGTCAGGCGGTCAGCAACAGATGCTGGCAATCGGTCGCGGGTTGATGCTGCGGCCAAGGATCATGCTGCTGGACGAACCCTCGCTCGGGCTAAGCCCGTTGCTGGTGCAGGAAATCTTCGACATCCTGAAACGCCTGAACGAGGATGAGGGCGTGACCATGATGCTGGTGGAACAGAACGCAAGGGTGGCGCTGGAACTGGCGGATGTTGGCTATGTCATGGAAATCGGCCGTATCGTCATGGACGGCAGCGCCGAACGCCTGATGCAATCCGAAGACATCAAGGCATTCTACCTTGGCCATCAGGCCGAAGGCCAGCGCGGCGAACGCCGCTGGAAACGCAAGAAGACCTGGAGGTAGGCGATGAATTTACCCGCCCAGATCGACGTCAACGGCATAAAGGTCAACGCCATACCCGGCCAGCGCCCGGTGCTGGTGGACGGCCACGCCACCATCGTTTCGCTGTTCGCCGCGCGCTGCCGGGAACTGGGCGCACGCACCGCACACCGCGAAAAGGACATGGGCATCTGGCAATCCTATTCCTGGGCCGATTACTGGGATCACGCCAGATGGATCGGTCTGGGACTGGTCGCGCTTGGTCTGAAACGCGGCGAAGTGGTGTCGATCCTGTCAGAAGATCGCCGCGAATGGGCCTATGCCGATATGGGAATCCAGTCGGTCGGCGGCATTGCATCCGGCGTTTACACCACCGACAGCGCGGCGCAGCTTGAATACCTGTTAAGGGACAGCGACAGCCGTTTCCTGTTGGTCGAGGATGATGAACAACTGGACAAGTTTCTGGAAATTGCCGACCGCGCCAAACAGGTCACCAAGGTGATCATTCTGGAGCAGGAAGGTCTGCATGATCTGAACAACGACCGCTGCATCTTTATCGACGAGCTGTACCGTATCGGCCAGGAATTTGATCAGGCCAATCCGGGGTTTTTCGAGGCCGAAATCGACAAGGCCAGGCCAAACGATACCGGCTTGCTGATCTATACCTCCGGCACCACCGGTGCGCCCAAGGGGGCGATGCTGAGTCATGAAAACATCATCGCGGCGATCGAGGGTGGGGCGCATGTTCTGCCGGCCTATGCGACGGATGAACAACTATGTTTCCTGCCGCTTTGTCATATTCTTGAGCGCAACGTTTCGATCTATTTCCCGCTTGGCGCCAAATGTATCGTCAATTTTGCCGAAAGCCCGGAAACCGTGTTCGACAACATGCAAGAGGTTTCGCCGTCAACCTTTTTCGCCGTACCGCGAGTCTGGGAAAAGGTCTATTCCCGCGTGCTGGTACTGGTGCAGGAAGCGACATGGATCGGCAAGCTGGCTTTTGGTCTGGCCATCCGCGCCGGGCAAAAACGCGCCGCCTTTGCCATCGTCAACCAGCCGGTGCCGGTTGGCGTTGCCATCAACTATGCGATCTGGGACTTTCTGGTGCTGAAGAACCTTCGGCGGATGCTGGGGATGAACCGGATGCGCCGGGGAGGCACCGGGGCGGCACCGATTTCGCCGGAACTCCTGAAATGGTACTGGGCCATCGGCGTGCCGCTGGTCGAAGGCTATGGCATGACCGAAAATGCAGGCATTTCCACCATCAATACCCCTGACGCCAACCGTCCCGGCAGCGTCGGACGGGCGGTGCCGGGGATCAAGATCAGGGTCTCGGATGAGGGGGAAATCCAGACCCATGGCCTGAACAATTTTCAGGGCTACTGGCGCAACAACGAAAAGACTGCCGAAATCTATACGGATGGTGGCTGGCTCAGAACCGGCGATGTCGGGCGGATCGACGCCGACGGCTATGTCACCATCACCGGCCGGATGAAGGACATCATCATCACCGCCGGTGGCAAGAACATCACCCCGGCGGAAATTGAAAGCCGCCTGAAATTCAGCCATTACATCGCCGATGCGGTGGTGATCGGCGACGGGCGCAAATATCTGACCTGCCTGATCATGATTGATCAGGAAAACGTTGAAAAATTTGCCCAAGATGCGAAAGTCCCTTTTAGTGATTTTGCCTCGCTCTGCGCCGCCGAGGAGGTGCTGACACTGATCCGACGCGAGGTTGAGGCGGTGAACGCCGATTTCTCACGGGTGGAGCAGATCAAGGATTTCCGGCTGATCAACGTGTTGTTGACCGCCGAGGACGAAGAACTGACCGCCACCATGAAGCTGAAACGAGGGTTGGTGGAACAAAAACACAAGGCACTGATCGACCAAATGTATTAACCGGGCATCTGCCCATTTTTCCAACAGGGAGGAAATGATGAAAAAGTTAACCACAAGTCTGATGGCAGGTGCGCTTGCCTTTGGCATGGGGGTCGCCGTTCAGGCACAAACCCAGGGCGTAAGCGACGACGAGGTGCTGATCGGCTCGGTCAACGATCTTAGCGGGGTGTTTGCCGCAGTCGGGGTGCCGGCGGTTGCCGGGGCTAACATGCGTTTTGACGAAGCCAACGCTGCCGGTGGTGTGCATGGCCGCAAGATCCGTTTCATCGTTGAAGACAACGGCTATCAGATCCCGCGTGCGATGCAGGGCTATAACAAGCTTCTGAACAGCGACAAGGTGTTTGCCATGCTGTTGTCGCTTGGCACGCCGATGAACCTTGCCGGTTTCAAGCTGATGGATCCCAAGGGCATTCCCAACATCAACCCGCTGTCCGCAGCGCGCCAGATGTTGCAAGAACCCCTCCATACCCATTTCGCGGGCACCGCCAGCTATTACGATCAGGTTCTGGCGGGGGTTACCTATCTGACCCGCGAATTCGGCGGTACCAAGATTTGCTCGATGTATATTCCGTCGGATTTCGGGCTGGAGATCCACGAAGGCACGGTGGATATCACCAAGAAGCTGAACCTTACCCTTGCCGCCGAAACCACCCACAAACCGGATGAGCTTGATTTCGTTGGGGCGTTGACCAAACTACGCGAAGCCGGTTGCAATGTGGTCACGCTGGCGCTTGGGGTCAGGCAGGCCATCACGGTGGTTGGCACCGCCAAGAAACTGGGCTGGAACGATGTCAAGTTCCTGAACACCTCGGCCGGGTTCCTCGGCGTGGTCGCGGCGGTTCCGGGTGGTGTTACTGACGGGCTTTATGCCGCGTCGGGCTGGGTTGATCTATATTCGCATGCGGATGACCCTGATGTCGCCATTTTCATGAAAAACTTCAAGGCAAAATACGACCAGCCGGCCAGCGGGTTTTCCATGCTTGGCTATGTGGGTGCCGATACCGTCATCCGCGGGCTTGAAGCAGCCGGGCGCGATCTGACCCACGACAGCTTTATTGCCGGGCTTGAATCGCTGAAATACCACAGCGCGCTGATGGATACCGAAATCGAGATGAGCAAGACCAACCATCAGGGTGCCAAGGATATCGTGATCTCGATCGTCAGGGATGGCGGCTGGGTGACACTGGCGCGTGAATAGGTGCATCTGAAGCTGAAAGGGCGGATCGGTGACGGTCCGCCCTTTTGCGTTTAATGGCGGCAGCATGTGGCCAGCGGACGGAACGGAGGGGCTGTCTGCCCCTCCGCGGCGGTAATGGCAGGCCATTTCCGCCTGCCACCCCGAGAGTGCTTTTGCAATAAAGAAGCCGAACCGGCGGGGTTTGGTTTGATCGGAGTTGTCATGGAAATTGATGAGGTCAGAACCAGTATCGGCGATATTCGCATGACCCGGCTGCACCGCCGTTCAGTGGCGGATCTGGAGCCGGACGAGGTACGTCTGGCGGTTGAAGGCTTTGCGCTGACTGCGAACAATGTCACCTATGCGGCGACCGGGCCGGTGATCGGGTACTGGAAGTTTTTCCCGACTTCCGATCCGACGGAGGGGATCGTGCCGGTCTGGGGGTTTGCGCGGGTGACCAAAAGCCTGTCGCCGCATCTGGCGGTGGGCGATCGTGTCTACGGCTTCTTGCCGATGGCCAGCCATCTAACGCTTCGGCCCGAGCCAGCCGGCAAGCAGGCGCTGATCGACAGGACGGTGCATCGGCGTGATCTGCCGCCGGTTTACAATCTTTACCAGCGCAGCAAAGACCATGATCCTGAACAGGACGCCAGCCGCGCCATTTTTCAGCCGCTGATGGTCACATCCTAGCTGCTGTTTGATTTCCTTCAGGACAATGCCTGTTTCGACGCACAACAGGTGATCATCGGCTCTGCCTCGTCCAAGACCGGGCTGGGGCTGGCCTGGTTTCTGGCCGAGGGGCGGTCGCCCGGCGGGATCAGGATCGTCGGGCTGACCTCAGCCGGCAACAAGAAATTCGTGGCCGGTTTGCCACAATACGATCAGGCCGTAACCTATCGCGACATCGAAAGCGAGATCGCTGACATTCCCAGCGTCTATGTCGACATGTCGGGCAATACCGATGTACGGGGCCGGTTGCACCGGCATCTTGGATACAACATGAAACATTCCGCCGCCGTTGGCACCAGCCATTGGGACAGGTTTCAGCCGGGCGGCGACCTGCCGGGCGCGCGGCCTCGTTTCTTCTTTGCCCCGGCACAGATTGAAAAGCGCCGAAGCGAGTGGTCAGCCGGTGAGGTCGAGCAGCGAATGCAATCGGCATGGCAGCGGGCGGCGGCGGATTGTCTGACCTGGATGCAACTTGAAACCGGCAACGGGCTGGAGGCAGCCCGCGCCGCCTATGCCTTGCTGGCCGATGGCAAGGTGCCGCCGGATACCGCGCATTACATCAGACTTTAGGATGGGTTTTCCAGATCCTGTTCAAGCTGGCGTTCGAGTTTCACCAGATCCTCGGGCAATGGCAGGCCCAGCGACCGCAGTTCCGATAGTTTCTCGCGCAGGCTTTCCTGGATCTCATGCGCGTCCTCGGGGGTTTCGTTCATCTGGTCAAGCAACAGGGCGATGCCCGCTTTCAGGTTTTCAAACGACATCTGAGGCCTTTCGGTTCATTTGGCACAATTCTGGCACATCGGAGTATAGGGCAGTAGATCCAGCCGCGCTTCGGAAATCGGATCGCCACATTTGGCACAATCGCCATAGCTGCCGTCCTCGATCCGGACAAGGGCTGCCTCGATCATCTGGATTTCCCGGATGCCGGTATTGCCGAGGCTTTCCAGAACCTCATCCTCCTCACGTTCCGAGGCGCGATCTTCGGCATCGCTGCTGGGGGTATCGTCAAGCGAATCCTCGATTTCTGCCAGGCGGGATTTCAGTTCATCAAGCCTTGCCTGAAGCTGGGCCTTTCGGGTTGCAATACTGGTCATACCGGTTCCTGTTCAAATCCAATTCGCACAATCCTGCTGTCGCCCGCCCTGCCCCGCCTTGATGCAAGTCAAGTAACCGACGCGCAAGCCTTTTCGGCGGTGAGTCGCAGGACCGGCCAGACGCCATGAGGCCCGAGTTTAGCGCGGGCAGAAGGTTTTGTGCAAGTTGCGTATCACTGCCGCCACCCGTTCATCTGCAAGCGAATAATGGATGGTCCGCCCATCGCGACGGGTTCGGACATATCCCTCCATCCGAAGCCGCGCCAGTTGCTGCGAAACGTTCGGTTGCTTGGTGTCGAGGTTCTTTTCCAGTTCGGCAACCGAATGCTCGCCCTCGACCAACTTGCAGAGAATCATCAGCCGGGCGGTGTTGGAAAGCGTTTTCATCATCGTCGCCGCCGCCTCCACCTGAACGTAGAGGTCTTCCGAGAGTTGGTCGATTTCCTGTTGTTCATCCATGATGGGTTAAAATTATCGGCAATCGGGTAACCTGTCACTGTGACATTTGGTTATTCTACATATCTCGATATTGCGATGTGTTGATCTGTTGTTATATGTATGGGATAGAACCGGAGGCTGGCATGAACCCTGAAGTTACCGCATTTTTTGACGACGCAACCAACACGGTTTCCTTTGTCGCGCGTGACCCGAATTCCCTGAAATGCGCGGTGATCGACAGCGTACTTGATTTCGATCATGCATCCGGGCGCACCGATACCCGTTCGGCGGACCGGATCATCAGGTTCGTGCAAGAGGCCGGGCTAGAGGTCGCGTGGATACTGGAAAGTCACGTCCATGCCGACCACTTGAGCGCAGCCCCCTATTTGCAGCAACAGCTTGGCGGCAAGATCGGCATCGGTGCTCGCATCACCGTTGTTCAGGAAACCTTTGGCAAGGTGTTCAACGAAGGCACCCGGTTCCAGCGGGACGGTTCGCAATTCGACGGGCTGTTCGAGGAAGGCGACACCATTGAAATCGGCCAGATACGGTGCGACATCCTGCATACACCTGGGCATACGCCCGCCTGTCTGACCTATGTGATCGGCGATGCGGCCTTTGTCGGCGATACGCTGTTCATGCCGGATTTCGGTACCGCGCGGGCGGATTTCCCCGGCGGCTCGGCCGAGGATCTCTATGACTCGATTCAGAAAATCCTGGCACTTCCCGATAGCACACGGATTTTCGTAGGCCATGACTACAAGGCACCGGGACGCGAGGATTTCGCCTGGGAAACCACGGTGGCCGAGGAAAAGGCGATGAACGTGCATATCGGGCAAGGCAAGACCAAAGCGGAATTCGTGGCGGCACGGAACAAGCGTGATCAGGAACTTCAGATGCCGAAACTTATCGTTCCCTCCTTGCAGGTGAACATGCGGGCTGGCAGGATGCCCGAGGCGGAAGACAATGGCGTCTCCTACCTGAAACTGCCGGTGAACGGGCTGTAGCGGCACCGGAACACGCCGGCAAAGCAAAGTGGATCGAGCTATGAAAATCAGTCTGGTCGCACCTGACTATTCGGTGGCGGGGCAGATCGCCGAAAGCGATCTGGCCGATCTGGCGGCCGACGGGTTCAAGACCATCATCTGCAACCGTCCCGATGCCGAGGTCGATGCCGATCTTCATCAGGAATTCATCGCCGCCGAAGCAAAACGTCTGGGTATGGCATTCGTCTACAACCCGGTTTCCAACCAGGGCATGACGATGGAGAATCTGACCTTGCAGGCCGAAGCAATCGCAACAGCAAACGGGCCGGTTCTGGCCTATTGCCGTTCCGGCATGCGTTCGACCGTGGTCTGGTCGCTGGTCAGCGCCGGGCGACTGCCGGTTGACGACATTCTGGCGGCGGCGGCGGGGGCCGGATATCAGATCGACAATCTGCGCGGCCAGATCGAGGCGATGGCGACGCGCGGCTGAACCTTTCCTATCGGTTCAGAAACGCTGCCCTTCATCCGCCAGCAGGCGGGCGAAACAGGCATCGGTGCGCGCCAACTGACGGATGCGCAATTCGGTCAGAAATGCCAGCGACAGTGCCGTTCTCAATACGGTATTGCGGCCACGCTGGCTGGCGGCGAAACGCTGCTCGGAAATCAGAGCTGCCATCGGTGTCCCAAGGCTTGCCAGCCGCCGATAACCGCCAATCGCCTTCAATCCGGCGCGCATGCATGCACCGGGACTGGCCGGGCATTCCTTATGGCAAAGCACGGTAAGCGGCGCTGCCAGATGTGTTTGCATCAGATAGCTTTCAAGTTCGCCAACCGGCACCCCGTCACCAAGCAGTGCGCGCTGCGGATCGCCCGGCTGTCGCGTGGCAAGGGCGGCGGCAACCGCATCGTTTCGCCCGTCTTTCTGCCATTCCCGCCAGATCAGGTAACGGGTGGCATCGGGAAACCGCTGATCATCGGCAAATTCGGCAAATCCGTTCCACTGCCGCGATTCAAGCGAGATCAACCCGGCCCGCACCGCGCGTGCCTCGCCCAGATCGGCCAGTGACAGCACGGTTTTAATATCCGCCTCACCGTCGAGAACCTTCAACCACAGTTGCGCCGGCTTAACATCACCCGCTTCGCGCAGCCAGCTTGTGCCGGACAACCCGCCGCTGGTACGCAACAATGCGATGCGTTCCGGTTTGGTGCGCAGCGCCAGCCAGGGGCCTTGCAGCGCAAGGTCCTTGTCCACCAGCCCGACCAGCATCCGCGCTGCGATATTGCCCGAACGCGCCAGTTCGGCGAGGCGGTTCAGCGCCCCGGCCTCGTCATCATCAAGCCAGAGATCAAGCGCAGCCAGATAACCGGGATCATCCTGCCCCGGAATCTCGCCCGCCGCTGTTGTGCCGACCGACAAGGATAGCATCAGCAGAACGCCAAGGATTGCAGCCAGCAGCCGTTCGGTCACGAATTCCCCCGGTATAACTGGATTTAATCTAGCGGTTCTGGGCGCAGAAAGACAGATGGTCGCGCTGTATCGGCGGATTCCCCCGTCCAATCCCGGTCAGAACGGGATATCGTCCGCCGGGGTGACGAAACTCGCCACCACCTTCTTTTCGCCTGCCTTGTCAAAAGCGATGCTCAGCTTGTCGCCCTCGATGCCGGTGATCGCGCCATAGCCGAATTTCTGGTGGAACACCCGATCTCCAAGCCCGTAACTGGATACCACATCAAGGTCGATCACCATATTTGAAACATCGCGCGGTTGGCCCAACCCGCGCTGGTCGCGCCGCGACTGCATGCGTTTCCAGCCGGGTGAGTTATAGACATCGGCCTTGGAAACCCGTTCCGCCAGACCGGGCGAGGATCCGCTTTCTGGTGCCGCCGGTGCCGCCGCGCCATAGCCGCCGCCGTAAAGGCCCGGCGGGGTCAGCACCTCGACATGATCTTCAGGTAACTCGTCAATAAACCGCGACGGCAAGGCGGATTGCCATTGGCCGTAGACACGGCGGTTGGCGGCAAAGGAAATGGTGCAGTATTCCTCGGCCCTCGTGATGCCGACATAGGCCAGGCGGCGCTCCTCCTCCAGCCCTTTCAGACCGCTTTCATCCATCGAGCGTTGCGAAGGGAACAGGCCATCCTCCCAGCCGGGCAGGAACACGGCGGGAAATTCCAGCCCCTTGGCGGCATGGAGCGTCATGATCGAAACCTTTTCGGCGGCGTCTTCCTGATCGTTTTCCATGATCAGGCTGACATGTTCCAGAAACCCTTGCAGGTTCTCGAACTGCTCCAACGCCTTCACCAGTTCCTTGAGGTTTTCCAGCCGCCCCGGCGAATCCGGGTTCTTGTCGTTTTTCCAGTGATCGGTATAGCCGGATTCCTCCAGCACCGTCTCGGCCAGTTCGATATGGCTGATGCCAGCACGCATCTGCCCCGTCCAGCGCCTTAGATTGCCAAGGAATTCCTCCGCCGCCTTGCGATAGCGCGGCCCGAGGCTGGCATCGCCCAGCGAGGTCGCCATGCCTTCCAAAAAACCGGTGCCGGATTGCCGTGCGGCATGGGTGATTTCCTGCATCGCCTTGTCGCCAAGCCCGCGTTTGGGCATGTTGATGACGCGTTCGAACGCCAGATCGTCATCCGGGCTGACGATCAGCCGGAAATAGGCCATGGCGTCGCGGATTTCCAGCCGTTCGTAGAAACGCGGCCCGCCGATCACCCGGTAGGGCAGACCGATGGTCAGGAACCGATCCTCGAATGCGCGCATCTGGTGGCTGGCGCGCACCAGTATCGCCATGTCATCGAGTGAAACCGCCGACCTGCCCCGGCTGCCCCTTTGCATTGCCTCGATGTCTTCGCCGATCCAGCGCGCCTCCTCCTCGCCGTCCCAATGGCCGATCAGGCGCAGTTTCTCGCCCTCGGCTCGGTCGGTCCAGAGGGTCTTGCCAAGCCGGTCCTTATTGGCGGCAATGACGCCGCTGGCCGCCGCCAGAATATGCGGCGTCGAGCGGTAATTCTGCTCCAGCCGGACCACGTTGGCCCCCGGAAAATCCTTTTCAAACCGCAGGATATTGCCGACTTCGGCCCCGCGCCAGCCATAAATCGACTGGTCGTCGTCACCGACGCAGCAGATGTTGCGGTGTTCCTGCGCCAGCAGGCGCAGCCACATATATTGCACCACGTTGGTATCTTGATATTCGTCCACCAGAATGTAGCGAAACCAACCCTGATATTTCGCCAGTACATCGGCGTGGTTCTGGAAAATCGTCACCACATGCAGCAACAGATCACCAAAATCCACCGCATTCAGGGTTTTCAACCGTTCCTGATACGCCTGATAAAGCTCGGTGCCGCGGTTGTTGAAGGCCGAAGCCTCGGCAACCGGCACCTTGTCCGGCGTCCAGGCGCGGTTTTTCCAGCCATCAATCAGATTTGCCAGCAATCGCGCCGGCCAGCGTTTATCGTCGATCCCCTCGGCATGGATCAACTGTTTCAGCAGGCGGATCTGATCGTCGGTATCCAGAATGGTGAAATTCGGCTTCAGCCCCACCAGTTCCGCATGCCGGCGCAGGATCTTGGCACCGAGCGAGTGAAAGGTGCCAAGCCACGGCATACCCTCGACCGTTTCACCGATCAGTCGGCCGATCCGCGCCTTCATCTCACGCGCCGCCTTGTTGGTAAAGGTAACAGCCAGCAACTCGTTCGGCCGCGCCCGGCCGGTCGCCAGCAGATGCGCAATCCGCGTTGTCAGCGCCTTGGTCTTGCCGGTGCCAGCCCCCGCCAGCATCAGGACCGGGCCGTCAAGCGTCTCCACCGCCTCGCGCTGCGCCGGGTTCAGATCATCAAGATAAGGCGCGCCGCGCGCCGCCATGGCGCGGGCCGACAGGCTGGTTGCGGCGCGTTCGAACGCTTCGGATTCATCTTGGCTGCTCATCGGGCGACAGGTTAACGCGGGCAGTGGCAAATGAAAAGCGGTGTTCGCAGAATGTTCTTGTGATTTTCGGCCGCCCCCGCAGCCCCTAATCCAACTGAAACCGCATGGTCACATCGGCGCTGATCGTCATTTCACCCTCGGCAATCGGCGAAGAACGCGCCAGCGAGGCTTCCATGCGATAGATCGGAACCGGCGCCGAACCCGCCTCATCAATCGACAGGATTCGGCCCAGATGTTGACCGGCAGCGTCGGCTAACAGCTCGGCCTTGCGTATCGCCTCGGCCACCGCCAGTTTGCGCGCCTCGTCCAGTGGCGATTGCGGTTGGCTGATATCAAACTGGACCGAGTGAAAACTGGTCGCACCGGATTCAGCCAGCGCATCCAGAACTGCCCCCAACTGGGCAAGTTCGCGCACTTTGACTCGAACCGAATTCGACACCATGAAACCGACGATTTCCGGCGGCATGTCACTGCCGGATTTCTGATTGCTCCATTGCGGCGCAAGCTGAAACTGCGAGGTCTGAATATCGGCAAGCGCAACGTCACTGTCCTGCAACAGTTTGAAAACCCTGTTCATCTGTTCGGCATTCTGCGAAATTGCCGCCTTGGCCGTGCTTGCCATAACCTCGACACCGACCGAAATCATCGCCAGATCCGGCACCACCGGAACCTGTCCGGTTCCGGAAACCGTCAGCACACCCTTGCTATCGGCCGCCTGGACCGGCATGCTCAGCGGCGCGGCACAAAGTAGCAAAAGGCAGACAAGATTGCGAATTTGCATGACAACTCCTGAAAACGTGTTTTTCTAGGCTAGGCCGCTCTTTGCTGTCATATCAAGCCTTTGTTCGGTTGTGTCTGGTCGATAAGCGAATTCCTGCTATAATCCGGCTCCGGACATTTTGGTGACTCCTTCCCGACCGGGGAACTTGCTAAGCGAAGGCCCATGAAACCTGAATTTGCCCTGGATCTTTCACACGAAGGCATCGCGCTGTTGCAACGCCAGCCAGAAGGCACCTGGGCCGGGATCGGCAAGGTGGCGCTGGACGATCCTGATCTGCGCCGTCAGCTACGCCAGTTGCGCGACAAGGCGCTCGGGATCGCAGGCAAGGGTTTCACCACCCGGCTGATCATTCCAAATTCGCAGATCCTTTATCGTGACATCCCGGCCGCCGGTCCGGATGACGACGGCCGGCGCGCCCAGATCGCCACCGCGCTGGAAGGGGTAACCCCTTATGATGTCGAGGATCTGGTGTTCGACTGGCAGGGCGACAGCGATGTGGTCAAGGTTGCGGTGGTGGCGCGCGAAACCCTGAACGAGGCGGAAAGCTTTGCCATCGAACACCGTTTCAATCCGGTTTCCTTTGGCGCAGAGAGCGATAGCGGCTGGATGCCCTATCTTGGCCGCACTGCCCATTCCTATACGCTGTTTGACGCCGATATGGATTTGCGCGAGACCCAGACAGAGCCCATGGAAAATTCGCCGGGGCCGGAGATTCGCAATATCTTTGTCGATTCATTCGCCAAACCCGCCGATCCACCCGAGGATGCGGCCAAACAGGCACCCAAGGTTCCGCCCGGAGACATGCCCGCCGCCGCCAACGACCAAGCGCGCGATTCTGCTGAACCGCAGGATGGCACAGCAGACCCGAGCGGCGCGAAACCGGACGTCAAGCCTGTAACGGCTCCCCTGACCTTTTCCAGCCGCCGCAGCGGTTCCGCACCAACCGGACTTGCCGATACCGACGAGCGACCGATCAGCCGCATGACTTCGCGCATTGTCATCGGAGCCGCCGCCGCAAACCCGACCGGCGAACCGGCGGATGGGTTGCGGGCGGACAGGCCATCGCCACCGCCGCCACCACCGCCGCCCTTGCCGCTGGTCGGGGAAAAGCGCGTGCTGCCCGGCAAGGCGTCTGAAACCAGAAAACCACCTTCGGCCCAGAATCAGGCGGTTCTGCGCAATCTTTTGCCCAGGCTGAAAGCAGGTGTTGCATCCGCCAGACAAGCCAAACCTGCCGCTGTTAGCGAAAGCAGCCTCGGCCCGCGCCGAAAACTGATCCGCAAGCAGGCCAAACCAACGCCCGAAAACCCGACTGCGGCAAACCAGCCGCTGCCAACCCATGTGCCGCCTGCCCCGCCACCGCTGAACGCGAACGGCGACGATTATCCGATCAACCCGGTGTTCCACGAGGCCGCCAAAAGCGCGATGCCGCTGCCGGGGCCAAAGGCGATTTTCGCCGCTCTGGCGGTTCTGGCCTTTCTGGTGCTGCTCTGGCTGCTATATGCCTTTCTCTGGAATGACGGTTCCGGGGTATCGTCGGTTGCGCCGGAAACTCTGGAAACCACAGCTGCCGAACGCGGTGTTCGCAGTGATAACCGCGCCAGGCCGCGCCCCACCGATCTTGCCAATCTGCATCCCGCCTCGTCTGGCGGACCGGAAGCCGATACAATCGAGGCACCACTGCCGGCGATCCGGCCGGTCCGCCCGGAACGCCGTTCGCTGTTTGAAGGCATGGCCGATCCCGAAGCGGGCCTGGCCGATACCGCAACCCCCCTGACCGAGCCGACCGACCAAGAACTGGCCGATATTCGCGCTGCTGGTCTCAGCGCGGCGGAACTGACCAGGCCGACCGATGAGGAACTGGCCGAAGGCGCGCCCGGTGAAACCGCCGAATCAGACGGCGAAACCGGGCCGAGCGAAACCGAACTGGCGGTGCTATATGCCGACAGCGGCATCCTTCAGGGCATCGTCGCCCCCCCCGAGCCGGTATCGAACGAGGATCGCGACGACATCTATGTCGCCTCGCTGGATCGTCCGCTTGAAGCCAATGATGCGATCATCCTGCCGGATTTCAACCGCGGGGTTCAGGATGACCCGCCGGCGCGCAAAACCTCGCCACCGGGGCCGCTGGTAACCTTTGATCTGGACGAGCGCGGGCTGGTCAAGGCCACCGAAAAGGGTGCGCTGACCCCTGACGGGGTTCTGGTCATGCTGGGCCGCCCCGGAATGACGCCACCCACAAGACCGGAAACCGAACGCTTGCTGCCGCCCGACCCGTTGCTGGGCAAGCGGCCCAAGGGCAGGCCGGAAGATCTGAAGACCGGCGAGGCCGCAGTTTATGTTCAAGGTCAAATGACGCTGAGCGAACTTGCCAGCCGCCAGCCAAATCCGCGCCCGCAATCGGGTAACAGCAGCCCCGACGGGGTGGAACAGCCGGTCAGCAAGCTGGCGATCCTGTCATCGAGGAAACCCGGACAGCGGCCCGGCGATTTCAGCCAGACCGTTGAAAAGTTCCGCGCAACTGCCGTATCCGCCGCTGTTGCCGAAGCTGTCAGCAGCGACGACGGGGAACCGGAAGACAATTCCGCAGCCCCGGCAATGCCGACCCGCGCCTCGGTCGCCAAGACCGCAACCATCAAGAACGCGATAAATCTGAGTCAGTTGAACCTGATCGGCGTTTACGGCACACCCGCCGAACGCACCGCGCTGCTGCGCCTGCCCAGCGGGCGTTTCGTCAAGGTGAAACCCGGTGACCGGGTTGACGGCGGCAAGATTGCGGCGATCGGCGACAGTTCACTTTCCTATGTGAAAAGCGGTCGTAACCGGGTGCTGAAGGTGCCGAACTGACGTGGTTCGGGTTTGATCCGGATCGAACCACATTGCCGCTGACCTTGGCCCTGGCCGAACGCGCCATTGACGCCGAATGGTTTTGAAAAAGCGCATAACGCACCGGGCCGATCCCCGGTTGCCGCCGATTCGCCCTAAAGCAATATCACCGCCGCCAGTCCCAGGAACACGAAAAAGCCGACAACATCGGTAACGGTGGTAACGAACGCGCCGGATGCCAGGGCCGGATCAACCCCCAGCTTTTCCAGCGAAATCGGAATCAGCACCCCTGCCAGCCCGGCGACCAAGAGGTTGGCGACCATCGCCATCGCCAGAACCACCCCCAGCATCACCGAGCCGAACCACAAATAGCCGACCACGCCGATGATCACCGCAAAAATCAACCCGTTCAACAGGCCGACAATCGCCTCGCGCCGGATCACCCGCCAGACGTTGGAACTGGTCAAATCCTTGGTGGCTATACCGCGCACCGCCACGGTCAGCGACTGGGTTCCGGCATTGCCGCCCATCGAGGCGACAATCGGCATCAGCACCGCCAACGGCAGGATCGCCTTGATGGTGCCGACAAATTGCGCAATCACCAGCGAGGCCAGGATCGTCGTCAACAGATTGACCGCAAGCCAGGGAAACCGCGCCATGGTGGTGGTGCTGATGCGGTCGGCCAATGTCTCATCCCCGACCCCGGCCAGGCGTTTGATATCCTCATCCGCCGATTCCCCCAGAACCGCCATCGCGTCGTCAATGGTGATCACCCCGACCAGCCGCCCGTCGGCATCGACCACCGGTGCCGACACCATGTGATACTGGTTGAAGGCGTAGGCCACGTCCTCTTCGCTTTGCAGGACCGGGATGGTGCGGAAATCATCCTCCATGATCGAATTGAGCGGCACGTCGCGCTTGGATGCCATCAGGCGGCCCAGTGGCACACTGCCGACCGGGCGCATCCGGGGATCGACGATCATCACGTCGTAGAACATGTCGGGCAGGTCTTTTTCCGCCCGCAGGTAATCAATCACCTGCCCCACATTCCAGTGCGGCGGCGCCATCACCAGTTCGCGCTGCATCAACCGGCCGGCGGTATATTCCGGATAGGTCAGCGCCTGTTCCACCGCCACCCGGTCGGCGTCTTCCAGCGCGTCCAGCACCAGTTCCTGCTGCGGTTCCTCCAGGTATTCGATCAGATCGACAACGTCGTCGGTTTCCAGGCTGCGGACCGCCCCGGCCAGAACATGGCCGGGAAGTTCGTCGATCACCTCTTCGCGCACGCCGTCGCTCAGTTCCGACAGAACCTCGCCGTCGATATCATCGCCCCAGAGCGCCAGAAAGGCGCGCCGATCGGCCGAACCGATCTGCTCGATGAAGTCGGCGATATCGGCGGCGTGAACTTCGTCCAGCAATTCCAGAAGCTGTACCCGGTCGCCGGCTTCGACCGCGGTGAGCAGGCGATCTACCAGTCCGGTTTCCAGAGCATAGGCGTCGTCGAACGGTTCATTCAGGTCCGGATCATACTCGGTCATGGCCTCATCCCCTGTCTGCCCGAACGCTTTGGCGGTAGTTTAATTCGCTTACCCATAAATCCACAACCTCGCAGATTACATAAGGTTTGCGCGTTTGACCACACGATCAGCTAGGATTGACCAGTCAGCGGACAGCCCCTGAAAGGGCTGACGCCAATCCCCCTGAAAACCGACCCGGGAGGGTCGGTTTGCCTGCGGCGCGAGTATTTCGGCAATAAAGATGCCGGAACCAGACCACTGGCCCCGGACATTGCTGATTGCTGCTGGCCAAGGGGCGATATTTCGCTAAGTTCGGGCCAAACCGGCCTGAGGAGTCGCCCTTGATCCGTACCGCCATCGTCATCGGTTCCGGCATTACCGGGGTTGCCAGCGCCGAATGGCTGCGCCGTGAAGGTGTCAGCGTCACCCTGATCGACCGGGTCGCGCCGGGTGCGCCGGAACAGACCTCGTACGGTAATGCCGGGTTGCTGGCGCGGGTGGCGGTGGTTCCGCTGTCCGAACCCGGCATGTTCCTGAAGGCGCCGTTGATGATCCTTGATCCCGACTCGCCCTTGTTTCTGAAATGGCATTATCTGCCGCGCCTGATTCCGTGGCTGGTGCCGTTTTTGAGAAATGCGCGGCGTGATATTCTGGAATCCACGGTGCAGGCCTTGCTCGCACTGACCGATGACAGTGTCGATCAGCATCTGGCGCTGGCCAGGGGAACAAGGGCCGCCGACTATATCCGCAAGGGCGATTATTTCTATTATTACCGGAATCGCAAAGCCTATGCCAAGGATGCCTATGCCAGTGGGTTGCGGCGCCAGGCCGGGTTTGTGCCGAATGAACATGACCGCGCAGAGTTGTTGCAACATGATCCGAATGTCTCGGCCCGTTACCAGTTCGCCACCAGTTATGCCGATCACGGCTGGCTGACCTCGCCGGGGCGCTATGTAGCGGCGCTGGCGGAGCATTTTCAGGTCAATGGCGGGGTTTTCAGGCTTGCCGAAGTCGCAGCCATTGGCGATGGCGAAGTCACGCTTTCAGGTGGCGAAGTTCTGACGGCGGATCGGATCATCCTTTGCGCCGGGGCTTGGTCAGGTGGCCTGAGCCGCCCGCTTGGCCAGAAATCCAGGCTGGAGACCGAGCGCGGCTATCATCTGTTTCTGAACAACACCAGTTTTGCCCCGGTCTGCCCGTTCATGGTGGCGGATGCGAAATTCGTGGTGACACCGATGCTGGGGGGGCTTCGTTGCGCCGGGATCGTCGAATTTGGCGGTCTGAATGCCGCAGCGTCCAAAGCCCCCCTTGATCTGTTGCGAAAACGTATCCGGCAAGTCTATCCGAGCCTGACCTGGGAGTCTGAGGAAACCTGGATGGGCCACCGCCCCTCGATGCCCGACAGCCTGCCGCATCTTGGGCCGCTCATCCATGCGCCGAGGGTGATCTGCGCCTATGGCGGCCAGCATGTCGGCCTGACCATCGGCCCAAGGCTAGGCCGCATGGCCAGAGACATCGCCCTTGGGCGTAACATCAATATCGACATCAAAGCTTATGATCCAAATCGGTTTTCCTGAATCTGGCCAGGCAACGGATGAACACGGTTTCGTGCGCATTCTGGCCCCGGACTGGCAATAATCATGTTCGCGGCCTAGATTGCACCTGAACCTGCCGCCCAACGACCGGAGCCATGATGATTGCCTTTGAAAACAGCTATGCCCGCCTGCCCGAGCGCCTGTTTGTGCGACTTGAGCCGTCCGAGCCATTGGCACCAAGGTTGATCCGGCTCAACCTGGCACTGGCGGAACGCCTTGGTATTGATGCCGATACGCTCAGTTCCGAGACCGGCGTCGCCATGCTTGCCGGTGCCGCGGCGCCGAAGGGGACGGAGCCGCTGGCGATGGCCTATGCCGGGCATCAGTTCGGCAACTGGGTGCCGCAACTCGGCGATGGTCGCGCCATGCTGTTGGGTGAGATCATTGCACCGGACGGGGCGCGGTTTGACCTACACCTGAAGGGTTCCGGTCGCACACCGTTTTCGCGTGGCGGTGACGGCAAGGCGGTGCTGGGCGCGGTTCTGCGCGAATATATCGTAAGCGAGGCGATGGCCGCTCTGGACATCCCCACCACCCGCGCCCTGTCGGTGGTGACGACCGGCGAGATCGTGATGCGCGACAACCCCGAACCCGGCGCGGTTCTGGCGCGCGTCGCTGCCAGCCACATCCGCGTTGGCACCTTTCAGTATCTGTACGCGCGCAAGGATACCGAAGGTTTGCAGGCGTTGCTGGATCATGTGATCACACGTCATTATCCCGAGGCGACCAAGGCCGAGATACCGGCGCTGGCGGTTCTGGATCTGGTGATGGCGCGGCAGGCGGAACTGGTGGCGGCGTGGATGTCGGTCGGTTTCATCCACGGGGTAATGAACACCGACAACATGGCGATATCCGGCGAGACCATTGATTACGGCCCCTGCGCCTTCATGGACAATTACGACAGCCTGAAGGTGTTCAGTTCGATCGACCATCAGGGCCGCTACGCCTTTGTCAACCAGCCCAGGATCGCGCACTGGAACCTGGCGCAGTTCGCACAAGCAATGCTGCCGCTGATTGCGGCGGATGAGGAAACTGCGGTCAAGCTGGCGCAGGCGCAGCTCGACCGGTTTGAATCGCTGTTTGTCGCCGCCTATAACCGGCGTTTCTGCGCCAAGATCGGCGTCAAGGCGGATGAAGCCGCCGCTGAAGCGGTTGCCACCCTGCTGGCGCTGATGGAACAGGACGAGGTTGATTTTACTCTTGCCTTCAGACGGTTGACCAGCGGTCTTGACGTTGATGACTTTGCGCCCCTGTCGGCAATGTTCAAAGATACAGCGGCTTTGGCAGGCTGGCTTGATGGCTGGCAAAACATCCGGGGCGACACCGATGCAGCACTTGCCCTGATGAAAGCGGCCAATCCCGTCTATATCGCCCGCAACCACCGGGTCGAACAGGCGATCAACGCCGCCTATCAGGGCGATTTCAGCGTCTTTGAAACCCTGCTGACGGTGTTGGAAAAACCATTTGCCGACCGCGAAGCCTTTGCTGCGTTCGAGACCCCGCCCCGCCCCGAGGAACGCGTTTGCATGACCTTCTGCGGCACCTGAATGCCGCCGTCAGACGCCCTTGCGCCGCGCCACCACGTGCCAGCCGAATGACTGCAATTCGCTGGATTTCCGCGCGTTGCGCGGCCCGTCCAGTGCCGCCAGCAGCCGTACGTTAAGCCGGGCAATTCCCAGAATGATCCGTGACAACGGGTCCAGCCGCCAGCCGTCATAGGTCTTGCGCACCTTCTTGACCCGGCCAAGCTCCTGATCCAGATAGTCCAGATGGCCGCCATTGGGTTGTAGGGTTTGCACCTGAAACCCGAGCCGCTCGAAATGGTATTCGTAGAAATAGCGCGAAAATCCGGTGCAGTAGTGATAGGGCGCGAAATGGGTCAGGCTGTTGAACGGCGCGGTCAGGATGATCGAGCCTTCCGGCGCAACCAGCCGCGCCAGCTTCTCCAGGGCGCGCACCGGGTCGACCACATGCTCCAGCACCTCGCTGCAAAGGATGTGATCGAATTTCCGTTCTTCGGGAATGTCATAGAGATCGCAGATAATGTCGATCTGATGGAAATCCCACGTGTCGGTGTGCAGGCCGGCGCCGTCGCCCTTGCCGTCATACTGGGCGATATCCTGCGCGACATAGTCAAGATGCGCGCAAAACGGCTTGTTGGCGCATTCCCCGGCGCCGACATCCAGAATGGACGCACCGTCGGGCAGCGCCCCGAGCGTCGATCGCAGCCAGGCGTCGCGGGCCTGGTGGCTTTTCACGCGCAGCATGTCTGCCTGCTCCTCTATCCGGTTCGGGCGTCTGCAGCGCGCCCTTGTGAAACTCGTGGCGACAAGGCGCCCCGGCAGGGCCGGTCGCGCCAAAAACCGCGCCGCCCCTTTGCCGCTTCTGCCATAGCAGGCGGCGGACGCCTGCCGCAAGTGCTTGCCGCGGCGCGGTGAATGCAATATCAGCGGGCGGGAACGATGGCAAAACCGGCCGGGGGTAGAAGGTGCTGCAAAGACTGTTGAACATCCTCAGGCGCCGCCGCTTCGGCCTGTCGTCGTCGCCGCTGGTCGAGGGAAGCATCGAAACCCGGCTGAACGGCGAAAAGGTCGATCTGGCGCATTCCACTTTCAATCCGGCCTGGCTGGGCGAACTTGGCATCACGCCAGGGGTGATCCTTGAACTTGGCAGTTTTGATGGCGGTGACAGCCTGAGACTGGCCCGCGCGTTCCCGGATTGCCGGGTGCTTTCGGTCGAGGCGGACCCGGATCGCTTCGCCGTCGCCCTACGCAACCTGGCGGATTCCGGCGTCGAACTGATCAACCTCGCGGTGGCCGAGGTGGACGGGCCGGTTGACTGGTATCCCTCAACCGTCGAGGGCGAGGCGCATGCCCAGGGCTCGATCTTCCGGCATTCCGATCGCTACAAGAAGAAATTCCCTTTCGTCAGCCAGGTGGCGAAACCGCAAAGCATCAAGGGGCAGCGGCTGGACAGCCTTTGCACCGACAAGGCGATCGACGGCGTGGATTTCCTGCATATGGATATCGAGGGTGCTGAGTTTTCGGCGCTGCAAAGCATGGGCGAAATGCGGCCAAAGGTGATCTTTCTGGAAATGCGCGATCATCTGTTTGTCGATGCGCCGGGTTCGGCCAAAACCGACGGGTTGTTGCGCAGGCTTGGCTATGATCTGGTGCTGCATCTCGGCACCGATCGCCTGTATGCCCACCAATCGGTACGGCAAGCCTGACCGCACCTGATACCGCCGCTAGACGAACTGTTCGCGGATCAGGCGCTCCTCCAGCCCATGGCCGGGATCAAACAGTATGCGGTGGCGGATTTCAGGTTCGCTGTTGATTTCGACCGACAAGACGTTGCTGGCCTCGCGGCTGTCGGCCACGGCGGAAACCGGGCGTTTGTCGGCCTCCTGCACGTCAAATCGCACCCGGGCGGTTTTTGCCAGCAACGCGCCGCGCCAGCGACGCGGCCGGAATGCCGCCACCGGTGTCAGCGCCAGCACCTCGGCACCGATTGGCAGGATAGGGCCGTGTGCCGAATAGTTATAGGCGGTGGATCCGGCCGGGGTTGCCACCAGCGCACCGTCGCAGACCAGTTCCGGCATTCGCACCCGCCCGTCGATCGAGATTTTCAGCTTGGCCGCCTGCGGGCCTACCCGGTATAGCGACACCTCGTTGATCGCCAGCGCATCCAGAACCGAACCGTCGGCGCATTCGGCACGCATCCGAAGCGGGTTCAGCACCGCCTCCTCGGCGCTATCGAGCCGTTCCGTCAGGTCGTCGTCGGAATATTCATTCATCAGGAAACCGACCGTGCCACGGTTCATGCCATAGACCGGCACATCAAGTTCCTGGGTGGAAAACAGGGTGGACAGCATGAATCCGTCACCCCCGAGCGCCACGATCACCTCGGCCTCATGTGCATCGACGTTGCCATATCGGGCACGCAACGCCACCGCTGCCGCCTCGGCCATGTCCGAATCATTGGCCAGAAAACAGATTTTTCGTTTCAGCGTCGGCGACATCGGCCCTGCCCCAGTTTGATCCCGCCCAATCTTGCCGCTAGAGGTCATGGGTTCAAGCGTAAACTGGCCATCTGCCCGCTTTCACCGCCGGTTCCGGACAAGCGGTGCCATCTGCCGCACAAATTGCCGCCATCGTCGCATTTGTGGTTCCGGCAGGTGCCGGCATCGGCTAAAGACCGCTTGCAGCTTGTCAATCCACGTCAGGAGAAACCAAATGACCGCCTTGATCCGCGACAAAGGCTTTTTCACCGAAGACATTTCCAGCCGCGACCCCGAGATTTTCGGTGCCATCACCGGCGAACTTGGCCGCCAGCGCGACGAAATCGAACTGATCGCCTCGGAAAACATCGCCTCGTTGGCGGTGATGCAGGCGCAAGGCTCGGTGATGACCAACAAATATGCCGAAGGCTATCCCGGCAAGCGGTATTATGGCGGCTGTCAGTTCGTGGATGTGGCGGAAAACCTGGCGATCGAACGCGCACGGCAGTTGTTTGACTGCAACTTCGCCAATGTACAACCGAATTCCGGCAGCCAGATGAACCAGGCGGTGTTTCTGGCGCTGCTGAAACCCGGCGATACCTTCATGGGGCTTGACCTGAATTCCGGCGGTCACCTGACCCATGGCTCGCCGGTCAACATGTCGGGGAAATGGTTCAACGTGGTTTCCTACGGCGTGCGTCAGCAGGATCAGCTATTGGATATGGAAGAGGTTCACGCCCGCGCTGTCGCCACCCGGCCGAGGCTGATTGTGGCTGGCGGAACCGCCTATTCGCGCATCTGGGACTGGGCAGCGTTTCGTGCCATCGCCGATGAGGTCGGTGCCTATCTGATGGTGGACATGGCGCATATCGCCGGTCTGGTGGCGGGCGGGCAGCACCCGTCGCCCTTGCCGCATGCGCATGTGGTCACCACCACCACCCATAAATCCCTGCGCGGCCCGCGCGGTGGCATGATCCTGACCAACCACGAAGACATTGCCAAAAAGGTGAATTCGGCAGTGTTCCCCGGCCTTCAGGGCGGCCCCTTGATGCATGTGATCGCCGCCAAGGCGGTGGCCTTCGGCGAGGCACTGCGGCCAGAATTCAGGGCCTATGCCGCCGCTGTGGTCGCCAATGCCCGCGCGCTTGCGGATCAGTTGATGAAGAACGGCATCGACATCGTTTCCGGCGGCACCGACAACCACCTGATGCTGGCCGATCTCAGGCCCAAGGGCGTGACCGGCAAGGCGACCGAGGCAGCACTGGGACGCGCCCGCATCACCACCAACAAGAACGGTGTGCCGTTTGACCCGGAAAAACCCTTTGTCACCTCGGGCATCCGGCTTGGCACGCCGGCCGGTACAACGCGCGGTTTTGCCGAGGCCGAGTTTCGCCTGATCGGCGATCTGATCGCCGAGGTGGTGGACGGGCTGGCGGCAAATGGTGAGGGCGGCAATGGCGCGGCCGAGGCGGCGGTCAAGGCCAAAGTCGCCGATCTTTGCGCGCGTTTTCCGATCTATCCGACGCTATAGCAAGCTTTGCCCGGCAATGCCGGGCAAACCACCGCCTCAGGCACCGACAGCTTTTCGCACCATGTCCCAGTAAATCGCCTCAACCCGCTCACGGCTGAGCCGTCCGCCCTGGCGAAACCAGGTATTCACACCGGTCAGCATGGCGATCAGCGCCATGGTCGCCAGTTTGGTGTCGGGAATGTCGAACTGCCCCGCCTGTTGTCCGGCCTTCAGGATTGATTCCAGTTCGGCCTCATAGCGACCCCGCAACGCCTCGATTCGGGTGAAATTTTCAGGACTGAGGTTGCGCAGTTCCATATAGGCGACGAACACCGCCTCGGGGCGGTCGAGGTGGTGAAAGATGTGAAACCGGTTAAAGGCGCGAAGACGTTCCAGCGGCGAGCCAACCGCCGCCACCTGTCGCCAGGCCTCCAGCAGTTCGGTCATATGTGACTGCATCAGATCGTAAAGCAGGCTTTGCTTGTCCGAGGTGTATAGGTAAAGCGCACCCGCCTGCACCCCGACCTCCTGCGCGATCCGGCGCATGGAAACGGCGGCATAGCCTTCGGCGGCAAACAGGTGCAAGGCCGCCGCCTGAACCCTGGGGCCGGTGATTTCCGAGCGTGATCCGGTTTTTCGCGCCATTCCCTGCCCTGCTGCCGCCATCTGGTTGCATCAGCATAAATGAACGTATGTTCATTTCCAGCCAAAAAGCGCGGCAGGCAAGGAACAGTTTGGCGAACTTGCCGCCTTGGCAAGCCATCCTCGGCCGGTTTAAGGTCGCACGAACTGTCCGGCCATCGCCGCCGGATGCTGCCCGGATTGCCCGCCTGATGCCGAACCGCCCCTCCCTCATCGCTCTTGGCCTGCTGGCGCTGGTTCTGATCGGCTGTTCCGCCCGCGATCTGCCGGAACCCGAGGCTGAGAACCGCAATGCCGCCTGGCCCGGATTTCTGCCGATCGGGCAGATTCTGGGCGGCAATGTCAGCGATTTCAAACGCGGTGAGGCCGAGATCAGCACGATGGAAGGGCGTATCCACGCCCTGAAACGCCGCGCACAGATGCTGAAGGGACCAGTTGGCGAGGTGCAGCAACGCCTGAGCATCCAGCCCAAAGGCACCGAACGCAGAACCTGACCAGGAACCCGACATTGCACCATTGCGGATTTCCCGCTAACAGAACCGCAAACCTTATTCCCCTACCGGAGCCACCACCATGACCCATCCTCTGCGCCTTGGACTGGCTGGCCTCGGAACCGTGGGTGCCGGCGTCGTCAAAATCGTGCAGTCACACGCCGACCTGCTGATGGCGCGCGCCGGACGAGGCATTGAAATCACCGCCGTTTCAGCCAAGGACCGCAGCAAGGATCGCGGCATCGACCTTGGTGCCTATCACTGGGAAGATGACCCGGTAAAACTGGCTCAACGCGACGATATCGACGTTTTCGTCGAACTGATCGGCGGCGATGACGGCCCGGCCAAAGCTTCGGTCGAGGCGGCCATTGCGGCGAAAAAACATGTGGTGACGGCCAATAAAGCCATGCTGGCGCACTATGGCCAGCCCCTGGCCGAGGCCGCCGAAGCCGCCGATGTGGCGTTGAGTTTCGAGGCAGCGGTGGCCGGTGGCATCCCGGTGATCAAGGCCCTCAGCGAAAGTCTGGCAGCCAATCGCATCAAGCGGGTCATGGGGGTGATGAACGGCACCTGCAACTATATCCTGACGCGCATGGAAACCGACCATGTGCCCTATGAAACCGTGTTCGCCGACGCCCGGAAACTCGGCTATCTCGAGGCGGACCCGACACTGGATGTCGGCGGTATTGACGCCGGTCACAAACTGGCGCTGCTGTCAGCCATCGCCTTTGGCGCAAGGGTGAATTTCGCCGGTGTCGAACTGGAAGGCATCGAGCGGATTTCCATTACCGATATCGAACAAGCCGCCGACATGGGTTTCAGGATCAAGCTTCTGGGGGTGGCACAACTGACCGGTCGCGGGCTGGAACAGCGCATGCAGCCTTGCCTCGTGCCGGCGAATTCACCGCTTGGCCAGTTGGAAAACGCCATGAACATGGTGGTGATTGAGGGCGATTCCTGCGGCCAGATCGTGCTGCGCGGCGCCGGTGCCGGTGCCGGGCCGACCGCCTCGGCGGTGATGGGCGATGTGATCGGCATTGCCCGCGGTTTTCGCCTGCCGACCTTTGGTCAACCTGCATCGACGCTGGAAGACATCCAGCCCGCCCAGGCATCGGCCCCGGCGGCGTTCTATCTGCGGCTGAGCCTCAAGGATGCGCCGGGGGCATTGCACAAGATCACCGGCGCGCTTGGCGATGCCGGGGTGTCGATCAACCGCATGCGCCAATACGCCCACAAGGATACCGCGGCACCGGTGATCATCGTCACCCACAAGACCACCCGCGCCGAACTGGATTTCGCAATCGAAGGCATGGCCGGCACCGGCGTCATTCTGGATGAACCGGTGGCGATACGCATCGAGGATGTCTAGCCATATGCCCGGAAAACCCCAGGCATGAGCAACGCGTTTCTTGGCATAGAAACCTCCGCCCTCGGACGGCGCTGGATTGGCCCGGATGCCGAACTTGACCGCATCGCCGAAGCGCTGGCGCAGGCCAGTGACCTGCCGCTGCCGCTATGCCAGGTTCTGGCACGCCGCGGTGTAGACAAGTCGGGCATCGCCAGCTTTCTTGCGCCCGCCTTGCGCGACCTGATGCCTGATCCGTCACGGATGAAGGACATGGACAAGGCAGCGGCACGGTTCCACAGGGCGGTAACGGCGCGCGAAAACATCGCCATCTTTGCCGATTACGATGTCGATGGTGCCGCCAGCGCCGCCCAGCTTCTGATCTGGCTGCGCGAAATGGGGATTGAAGCGACGCTTTATATTCCCGACCGCATCGACGAGGGGTACGGGCCGAACGATGCCGCCATGCGCCAACTTGCCCGCGCCCACAGCCTGATCGTCTGTGTTGATTGCGGCACGCTTTCTCATGGCCCGATCGCGGCGGCAAAACCCGCCGATGTGATCGTGCTAGACCACCATCAGGGCGGGGAAACCCTGCCGCCGGCGCTGGCGGTGGTGAACCCGAACCGACAGGATGAAACCGGCGATCTTGGCTATCTCTGTGCCGCCGGGGTGGTGTTCATGCTGCTGGTGGCGGTGAACCGCAACCTGCGCGAGGCCGGGCAAAGTGGCCCCGACCTCATGTCGTATCTTGACCTCGTGGCGCTGGCGACGGTGGCGGATGTGGCACCGCTGATCGACCTCAACCGCGCCTTCGTGACCCAAGGTTTGAAGGTGATGGGTCAAAGGCGCCGTGTCGGGCTGACGGCGCTTGCCGATATCGCCCGGCTGGACAGCGCGCCATCGGCCTATCATCTGGGTTTCCTGCTTGGCCCAAGGGTCAATGCGGGCGGGCGCATCGGCAAGGCCGATCTTGGCGCACGGCTGTTATCCACCAATGACGCCGATCTTGCAGGGGCGCTGGCCGAACGACTGGACCAGCTGAACACCGAGCGCCGCGAGATCGAGGAACAGGTGCGCCTGAAAGCCATGGAACAGGCAGAGGCGCGCGGCTTTGAGGCGCCGCTGGTCTGGGCCGCCGGTGACGGCTGGCACCCCGGCGTGGTCGGCATCGTCGCCGCAAGACTGAAAGAGGCGGCCAACCGCCCGGCCGTTGTGATCGGCTTTGACGGCGATGAGGGCAAGGGTTCCGGACGCTCGGTCAGCGGCGTCGATCTGGGATCGGCCATCGCCCGGCTGACCGCCGAAGGGCTGTTGGGGCGGGGCGGCGGCCACCGAATGGCGGCCGGCCTGAGCCTTGAGCGCGCACAACTTGAACCGGCAATGGCGCGGCTTGGCGAATTGCTGGCGGCGCAGGGTGCCGGGCGGCTGGGACCGGGCGACCTTCGCGTTGACGGCCTGCTGACGGTTCGCGCCGCCAATATTGAACTGATCCAGTTGCTGGAACAGGCAGGCCCGTTCGGCGCCGGTGCTGCGGCACCGCGATTTGTGCTGCCATCGGTGCGGGTGGCATTCGCCAAGCGTGCCGGCGACAATCATTTGCGCCTGACCTTTCGCGACGGCGCCGGTGACAAGATCGACGCCATCGCCTTTCGCGCCTTTGATTCTGCGCTCGGGCCGTTGCTGGAACAGCATGACGGCGCTATATTCCACGTTGCGGGGCGATTGGAAATCGACACCTGGGGCGGGCGAAAAAAGCCGAAACTCAGGCTTGAGGACGCTGTTCGCGCCGGCTGAAAATTCAGCCAAAAGTGGCAAAAATCCACTTGCACCATAGGCCCCCAGCCACTACAAGGCCCTCCACGATCTGTGCGGTCCCTTCGTCTATCGGTTAGGACGTCAGGTTTTCAACCTGAAAAGAGGGGTTCGATTCCCCTAGGGACTGCCACTAATCTCGTGAAACTGCTGATTTTTGCTGCGACTGCTGGATTGCGGTGGCATTTCAAAGCGCATTATCTTACTTGCCGTAACCGGTATAGCGAGAAAGCGTGAGATGCTACAAAAATCGCGGCCCGTCGGTTCTCGCAATCGGTGCTGAAGAGCAAAATGCCCTTGCAGGACATGAAAGACTAGCACATATTCAAGCCAGAACGCTTCAGGAAGCAGCCATTTTGCTTTTTGAGACGTGGCAACTTGCGGCCTGGAGGCTGCATAACCAACTAATTCGAAAGCGATAATATGACCGATATTGATCAGGTATTAGAGACCGATCTTGATGCCAACACCCTTAGAAAATTCGCTCGTGCCTTTTGGCGTCAACAATGGCGCAGCGACAATCCCGATGCTACGATGGAAGAAGAGAAAGCGGCATGGGCTATTGATAAGAAAAAGCATATGATACATGCAAAACGTGCATTGCGCTGGCTTGAAACCCAAGGTGTTCTAGTCTCAATTCGTGATGCGTCTAACTAATATACAGATACGGCTCCACGCTATTGGAAAATTAAGTGAATAAGCATTTTTTTATTTGTTTTGGATCCCAACGTGGTGGGACAACATGGTTAAGCAGCCAAATTCGAAACCACCCAGATTGTAGTTTTCCATACCGAAAAGAACTACGCTATCTCGATCCACTTTATTATCACCCGTACCGCAAGGTGCAAATGAAACGTATTTTTGAGTTTCAGGAAAAGCTTGCGGAATTAGGCTCACCAGAAAATCTGCCTCTACAAAAAAACAACGCACATGAGTTACGCTGGTGGGCTCGTTATGCATTTGTTTCAAAGAGCGAATGTGATGATATGTGGTATGAGTCACTGTTTGAGCATTGCGATCCATCAAAAGTAACCGGCGATTTCTCACCAGACTACTCATTACTGCCCCCCAAAGGCGTAAAGCACTTACGAACCGTGGCCCCGCATGCAAAGTTGATTTTTTTAATTCGTGAACCAGTTGACCGGCTTTGGTCAGGGGTGACGTATGCGGTTCGAACGCGTAAGGATTTATCATTGGAACAGAAGAGTAACTTGGCGCACAAAAACTTAGACAAACCAATGCAAAATGCATTTTCTGACTACCCAAAAATAATTAGGAATTTTGAACTTCAATTTCCAAAGAACCGCATTCTTTACCTATTTCACGATGAAATCTCCCTTAACCCTTATGAGATTCTGCGCCAAACGTGTTCACATCTAGATATTGATTTCGACGAGTCATATTTTCCCGAAATATCTCAGAAAATAAATAGTAGCCCCGTTATCGAAATGGACCCAGATATTAAGATAGAGACTACCCGACGGTATATTTCCACACTTAAATGGTTGAGCAACAGATTTGGAGGACACGCAACCAGATGGGAAAATCGGGCCAAGAAGCTATTGGATTGTAATTAATTCCTAACTGAATCATGCTTGCTGATCATGTTTTCCTTAAGCAATCTGCACTTTTCATGGCAAGTTCGGCTCTGAGGGAAACTAAAATACGCTGCAACCATGTGCTCTGCCACGACCGGAGGATTCTTGGGGCTCAGATCAAAGACAGAAAGTTTCAGCGAAAAACTCCGAGTTTGAACTGATCCGGTTTTTCACGGGGCACCGTTCCAGGTCGTCGGTTCCAGCCGGAATAACTTTGCCAGTTGCTCGTACACCTCGGGTTCTGCACGTTTGTGGGCCACCGGCCTTTCAAAGAAAACCTCAACCGCCACCGCGAAAAATTCTTCCGGCTTCTCTGCGCCGTAGGCGGCGAATACGGTCATTTGCCCCGCCTGGACATGTTGAACATGGCTCTGGTATGCCTTGATGAACACGCGTTCCCAATCAGCCAGGCTTTGGCTTCTGTCGAGGTTCGGGATACCGTCGGTGTGGCCGGACAGGTCGTCGATCTGGTGGGCGAATTCATGAAATACGACGTTTTGGCCGTCCTTGTCGTTGATGGCGCCCTGTTTGGCGTGCGCCCACGATAGAACCACCGGACCCCGCGACCAGCTTTCACCCAGACGCACCGTTTCGCGTTCGGTCACGACATAACCATTGTGTATTGTCTGTCGCGACTTGAAGGCATCCGGGTAAACAAGAATTGTGCCAAGATGCTTGTACCACGCGTCGCTATTGACGACCAGAAGACAAGCTTGCGCAGCAATGGAAAGCCGCATTTCCTCGGTTACTTCCAACCCGTTGCACCCGATGAACTCGATCTGGTTCAGAAATACGTTGATCTTGCCTTCAAGCTTGCCGCGCAATTCAGGCGGGAGTTTTCGAGTGAGAGGCACCTGTTCTGCGACAATGGTGCGCTGATGATCCGAAAGCGCTGATATGAGAAGGTTCTTGCGGGCCTGTTGTCTTGACCAGTACCGATAGCCAAATGCGCCCGCGGCGACAAGCAGGAGGATGAGAAAAACTGTCATGGGTGCTTACCTCGCTGACCGTACAATACTCAACATAGCTAAACATCGGCTGGCGCAAAACAACTGGCAACATTGGCGGGCATTGGCTGCGACGGGTTGAGGAATATCGAGCGTCTCGATCTTGGCATGGAGACACAAATCAAACCACGGGCGTTTATTCGTCAAGCGATCCGTGGATCGCAAACTGTTCGAGGCCTGCCTCTTCGGCACGGATTGCGCGGTATTCCTCGCGCACGCCGACCTCGGTCAGATGACGTTGAACGACCAGCAGCGTGTTGGCATCGTGATCTTCACAAAGCGCGCGCATCTGCGCAATTTCTTCCATGGCGGTCGGCAGAGCAATCTCGACAGTGGGTGCCCCGTAAACCGACACGAAATGCCCGGCCAGATGGGCGGCCAGCGTATCAATTTCGGCTGGTTCGATCTGTGTAACGGCAACGAATGTGACCCGCCCGAAGGTTTCGATCCCAAGCCAGCCATTGGCAAATGCCTGCCGTGCCTTGCCGGCCAGGTCGCCCTCGACCCAGTTGGAAAATTCAAACCCGCCGCTGATTGCCCACTCGCCGGTGCGGGCGGGGCGGTGGAACACGTTGCGGTCGCTTTCATCGAAATGAATGGCGCGTGCCAGTTTCATCCAACCCCCCTGTTCACACAATCGCTTAGGGGGACGGTGATGGTGGTTTCACCCTTCAGCAGCGCACCGAATTCGGCGTCAATGCCAAGCAGAACCCCCGGTTTTCCCGCAACCGTCACCGGTTCGCCGACACCCGACAGGATACCTTGCCAATCGCGGTGCAGGCGGCGCGGGCCATCCTCGCTCCACTGGTTGATCCAGTAAAGACTGTGGCGCAGCCATGCTTCCAGCAATTCTGAGGGGGCGATATCGCCACAGCCTTCCTCATTCAAAGCGGTCTGATCGGGCGTTTCGCCCGGCGCATCCGAGAATGACATCAGCACAAGATCCAGCCCGACAACCAGCCAACCCGGCACCATGTCGGGGTCGGTGGTGTCGCAAGCTATCTTTAATGCGCCGCTCCGCGCCCGGTTGAGCAGGATCATGCCATCCCAGGTCAGGTTGAGCGCGGTTTCAGGTGGCGCCAGCGAACCGAAGGCATTCTGAAAGCCAAGACCGCAGGCGGGCAATACCGCCATCGCCTTTTGCAGGGGCACCTCCGGGGCGAAAACAATGGCCGCGCGCAACCGGTCCAGCCCAATGGCATAGACCACGAGGCCACTATCGCAGCCTTCGCGGGCGTGCTGGCAGGCAAGATCGAACGGATCGGCTGGGGCTTTGACCTCAAGACCGGAAAACAGTGGCGGCAGGTTCAGGGCGCGCGCGCTCATGCCTGCCCGGCGGCGATAAGATCGCGCGCGAGTTGGCGAAACGCCGCGGCCTGCTTTGAGGCCGGTTTTGAAACAACAATCGGCGCACCGCCATCCGAAGCAATGCGAATATCAAGGTCTAGCGGGATCTCTGCAAGCAGCGGCACCCCGATCTTTTTCGCTTCTGCGCTGACCCCGCCATGGCCAAAGATGTGTTCTTCATGTCCGCATTGCGAACAGATATGCGTGGACATATTCTCAATCATCCCGAGGATCGGCGTGCCAAGCTGGCGGAACATGTCGATGCCCTTTCGCGCGTCCAGAAGGGCGACATCCTGTGGTGTCGAAACCACGATGGCACCGTCAAGCTGCGCCTTTTGTGCCAGCGTCATCTGCACATCACCCGTACCCGGCGGCAGATCGACAACCAGCACGTCAAGCGCGCCCCACTGCACCTGGTTCAGCATCTGCTGAAGCGCTCCCATCAGCATCGGGCCACGCCAGACCACGGCCTGATCCTCGTTGGTCATCAGCCCGATCGACATCATGGTGACACCGTGATTGCGCATCGGCAGGATGGTCTTGCCATCCGGCGAGGCAGGTCGGCCCGTTATGCCAAGCATTCGCGGCTGCGACGGGCCGTAAACATCGGCATCCAGCAATCCAACACGCCGCCCCTCAGCCGCCAGCGCGCATGCAAGATTGACCGCCACCGTCGATTTCCCAACCCCACCCTTGCCCGAGGCGATGGCGATGATCCGGTCGATCCCGGCAATTTTCTCGGGGCCTTTCGGCTCGGCCTTGCGATGCGGCTTGAGGTCGGGCGGCGGCGCTTGCACGCTATGCGCTGTCATCACCACGGACACGGCCTCGACACCGTCAAGTGCCTTCAGCCGCGCCTCGGCTTCGGCATGCACCGGTTGGTATGCCCTGGCCTGTGCCGGGTCGATTTCGAACACGAACCGCACGGTTCCACGGTCGATGGTCAGCGCACGCACCAGCCCCGCGCTGACGATATCGCCACCGCCAAGCGGGTCGGTTATTTTCTTCAATGCCTCCAGAACCGCTTCGCGGCTCAGCGGCATGTCAGTCGGCGCCATTGATCGTGCCTGTCACCACATGTTCAAGGTCAAGCCCTTTGATGGTCAGTACGACGCTTGCCTCGAACTTCTTGCCAGCGGTCGCCCCGGTACCGGCGGCGCGCATCGCATCCTCGATGGTTTGCTGCGAGGTTACGCCGACCTTCTTCAGGAACTTGCGCATCGACATGTTGAAATCTTCGCTCATGGTCTTTTCTCCTTTAGGTGACACGATCCTGTTTGCTTGTCCTGCTGACAAGACTTGTTCGTTCAATTATCACGCCGGCGCGAAAAATAGTCGTCCGTTGTTCGTTGCCGCGGGCGCGCGCCGCCTTGCATCGGATTGTCCGTTGCCTTAAACTGCGCCTTGACGCGGCAGGTGTCGCACATCTGGATCATCCGCACAGCATCGGGACTGGCAAACATCGCGTGTTTTCCGGCCAGCTTTTCCGTGATCTTGCTGATCGTCGATTTCACCCCGAACAGCGCACCGCATTCGATGCAGGCAAACGGCTCTTCCTCATGCAGGACACGCTGGGACAGGGCCGCGTCGGACAGATCGAAACGCGGTTCCAGGGTGATTGCATTTTCGGGGCAGATGGTGCGGCAGATGCCGCATTGCAGGCAGGCGTCTTCCTGGAAATTCAGTTGCGGCATGTCGGGATTGTCCACCAGCGCACCAGAAGGGCAAAGCGATACACAGGACAGGCAAAGCGTGCAGGCATCCCGGTTGACCATCACCGCACCGTAAGGTGCGCCCGCTGGCAGCGGCAGGGGTGCATCAGCTTTGGGGTTCAGCGCCTGAGCCGACAAGCGGGCAATCTGGCGGCGGTTGCCAAGCGGCAGGATCGGCGTTTCAACCGCGGGGCTAAGGGTGCGTCCATAAAGGGCATCCGGCAGCGCATCAGGATCCGAAATCTCGAGCAGCCTGATTTTCCCTTCCCCCGCAATGGCCTCGGCCAGCGCGTGTTCCGAAATCAGCGCGTCGCGTTCGCTGGTTGGTGCAAGCAGCACGTCAACCGCAACGAAACCCGAGCCAAGTGCCGCCAGCATCTCGGCATGGCCAAAGCCCGCAATCGTGGACAATTCCAGCGGAATGACATCCGCCGGCAGGCCCCGCCCGAACCGGGCGGCAAGCGATATCATCTCGGTCCCGAAAAGACGGTCGGTGACCAACAGGCGCGGCGCGATACCGCCGGCCTTGAGATAGATACGCGCCAGCGTTTCGATCCGGCGCATCAATGCGGCAAGCGGTGGCGCCTCGTAGGTGATCGCCCCCGAAGGACACAAGGCCGAGCATTCGCCACAGCCCGCGCAGATCATCGGATCAATGCTCACATGGTCGCCATCCGGCAAAATCGCACTGGTCGGGCAAATATCAAGGCATTTGTGACACCCCACCTGACCGGCGCGGGAATGGGCGCAAATCAGCGGGTCCAGCTGAACGTAAAGCGGTTTTTCAAAGGTTCCGACAAGGTGAACCGCCTCGATCAAAGCCTGGCTCACCCGCGCCGGATCGCGCGGATCGGCACGCAAGTAACCCTCGCGCTTGTTCGGGGCGGGGACAAAAGGTTGCCCGCCGCTGAGATCAAGCAGGATATCACAGTTTGAAACCCCGCCATCACGCGGTTCCGTCATCCCGAACGCGCCGCGCCCGCCGGGAACCAGTTCCTGCAACGCATCAATGGTGACTGCGAAGCCCCCCAATGCGCCCTGCACGCGTTTCAGCCCGCCGCGCACCACGTCATAACGACGGTCATGTGGTAGTTCATGGCCATCCGTCAACAGCACGGTCACCGCAAGCGCATCGGCCAGTTGTTCTGCAGCGGGCAGCGCCACCGCGCCCGGTCCGACGATCAGGCAAAGCCCTTCGGACACCACATCCACCGATTTGGTCGCTGGCACCACAAGCAGCGCCTCGGCGACGAGCGCGGCCGTTTTCGGTGCTGCCGCGCGCGCCTGATCCGACCATCCTGCCCGATCCCGCAGATCGACAAAACCCGGCCTTGGGGCGCCGGCCGCCGCCGCCATTTCCTCAAACCGGGGGCGTTCCTGTTGGCAGGCGATCACGGCATCGCCGTCCTGCATGGCCTCAATGGCGTGCCGGGCTTCACGCGAACAAAGTGCTGTGAACACCTTTGAGCAGATAACATCCGTCGCCCCGGCAATCGCGTCAGACGGGATCGGCTGACTACCGGCACAATCGCACAGGATCAGTTTCTTGGGCATGGATCCCTTCCTGACTTCGCAGCTTGTCGAGAGGTCAGTCATCTGCCCCGGGCAAGCCGCATGTCGCATTGTTAGTGCAGAACCGGGGCAAGTGCAAAGTTGAACTGATCACATTCAGGATCCACAGGATGCCATTTGATCGTGGGCATTTTCCCATCCGGGGATGCAGGCTTGTGCGACTCGGTATTTTGTCGCATGGTCGGCTTACTTGTATCGCCGTGGAATGGAGTTACCTTGTGGCCTCCGACAACGAGATTAAGTGTTCAATGCCACTTGGGGTGGTTCTGCGACGCAGCGCAGGGGTGACCCCGTGGGCTGAATGGTCGTGGAAGGCGGTCGGGGTAATTCCCGGCGCACCCGCGGCTGATTGGCACCTGTTGCGGCGCGATGGCGAAAGCTGCGAGTATCATGCCGCGACACGCACTCTGACGCTGTGGCGCACCGATACCGAGGCTTACCTTACCGCACTGGCGGATAATCCGCCCAGCATCTATGTGATCATGCGTGAACAGCCCTCGAGCGAGCGGCCATTTGATATCCTGATGGTCACCGCCTCACCGTTTGAGGCGCAGGATTACTGTGACAGCGCCGAAGAAATCGTCGAGAGGGTTCCGATCAGTGTCGGCCTTATTGCATGGATCTGCGACTTCATTGATGCGCATCATACCGAGGTTCCCTTCGTCAAGCGCCGCCGCGACAAACTGTCTGTCTATGCCGTCGAAAACGGCAAGGGCGACGCAAGGGTCAATCAATTATCGGATGTCTACCGTTCGCCCGAAGCCCAGCGAAAGGCACAAGGTCGATGACCCGGGATAGAGATTTCTGGAGCCGCCGAAAGGCAGGCGTTGCACATGAAGCCATGCGCGAAGAACAGCTTCGCGCCAAGGCGAATGCCGCGCATGAGGTTGCCGCCCTTGAAGGTTGCACGGACCGGGAAATCCTTGCCGATCTGGCCCTGCCCGAGCCGGAAACCATGCAGCCCGGTGACAATTTCGCAGCCTTCATGCGCCACGCCGTTCCCGAACACCTGCGCCAGCGCGCGCTGCGCCAGCTCTGGCGCAGTGACCCGGTACTGGCAAATCTTGACGGGCTGAACAACTACGACACCGATTTCACCCAATCCGACATTCCCGGTATCGCGGTAAAGACAAGCTACGAAATCGGCAAAGGCGTTGCGCAAGCGGTCTTGGGTCCGATGGCTGCGACCGAGTCCGAACCAGCAGAGGCCGCCCGAGCCACACCGGAGCTGTGCCTGCCCGAACCAAGCGGCGAAACCCAGCACGCAAGCGATGGCGACAGGTCTGCAACAAATACTGACACCGATGACACCACGACCAGCCGCGGCAGAATGCGCTTTGCCTATGTCGGCCACGACCCGGCGATGGAGGCATCATGACGAATACCGCACAAGCACGCGAAATCAGCGACGAGGACCGCCTGCGCGCTGACCTTTATGACTTCCTCGGCGCCCTTCTTGCCCGGCCGCCAAACCAGGCCCTGCTTGCCCAGACGGCTGCACTGGAGGGAGACAGCAGCCCGCTTGGCAAGGCAATCGACCAGTTGGCCCGCGTTGCTGCTGTGCAAACCGCAAAAGCCGCCGAGGCCGAGTTCAACCTGCTGTTCATCGGCCTCGGGCGCGGTGAATTGCTGCCCTATGCAAGCTATTACATGACCGGTTTTCTCAATGAACGCCCGCTTGCCTTGTTGCGCAATGACATGCTGCCGCTGCGGATCACGCGCAGCCCAAGCGTCTTTGAACCCGAAGACAACATCGCCGCATTGATGGAAATGATGGCCGGCCTAATTACCGGCAAATTTTCTGCACCTGCAACACTTCAAGCGCAGAAAACCTTTTGGAACAAACATATTGGCCCCTGGGCCAGGCACTTTTACAGCGATCTCGAATCGGCCAGGAATTCGGTCCTTTATGCCTCTGTAGGCACCGTGGGCCGCCTGTTCCTGGAGATCGAGCGCGAAGCATTTCGAATGACCGCAACGCAAACATGAACCGATTTGATGGCAAATTGACGCCATCTGGCAATGAGGGAGACCAAAATGGACGATAAACCTGACAGCGGCTACAGCCGCCGCAATTTTCTCAAGCTTGTTTCCGTCTCGGCACCAGCCGCCGCCATGGCTGTTACCCTGTCCAGCGAACGCGCCGACGCGGGCGAGGAAACCATCGTCTATGGCGAAACCAAGCTGCGAAGCACCAAGCACACGCGCGCATATTTCAACAGCGCCCGGTTCTGACCGGACCTGACCAGCACCATCGGGCAATCACTGCCCGCCGTTCAAATTCAGTACCCAATCCAAACCGAATTACGACTGGTAGTAGGGAGGAAAAGAAATGCTCAGAAAAAAAACCAATGCGGTGGCCCAACGCAACGACCGGTCGTCGATTGTAGCTGATATCGCTGAAACCACGGTGGACCGGCGCGCCTTTTTGCGCGGTTCGGGTCTGGCCATCGGCGGCCTGGCCGCAATCGGCGCAACCGGCGGAATGGTAACGCAAGCCAGCGCACAGGAGACCGCTGCACGCACCGTCGAGACCGTCAAGTCGGTCTGCACCCATTGCGCGGTCGGCTGCTCGGTGATCGCCGAAGTCGATAACGGCGTCTGGATCGGTCAGGAACCGGCTTTTGACAGCCCGATCAACCTTGGCGGGCATTGTGCCAAGGGTGCAGCGGTGCGCGAACACGCCCATGGCGAACGACGCCTGAAATACCCGATGAAGAAGGAAAACGGTGCCTGGGTCAAGATTTCCTGGGATCAGGCCATCGACGAGATCGGTGACAAGTTGCTGGCGATCCGCAAGGAAAGCGGCCCCGACAGCGTCTATTGGCTGGGTTCGGCCAAGCACAGTAACGAACAGGCCTATCTGTTTCGCAAATTCGCCGCCTATTGGGGCACCAACAACGTCGATCACCAGGCACGGATTTGCCACTCAACCACGGTTGCCGGTGTTGCAAACACCTGGGGCTACGGCGCCATGACGAATTCCTTCAACGACATGCGCAATTCCAAGGCTATTCTGATCATCGGCGCCAATCCCGCCGAGGCGCATCCGGTCGGGATGATTCACATCCTGAAATGCAAGGAAGAAAACAACACACCGCTGATCGTGTGCGATCCGCGCTTTACCCGAACGGCAGCCCATGCCGATGAATATGTCCGTTTCCGGCCTGGCAGCGACGTGGCGATGATGTGGGGTCTTTTGTGGCACATCTTTGAAAACGGCTGGGAAGACAAGGAATTCATGCGCACCCGCGTCTGGGGAATGGATCAGATCCGCAAAGAAGTCGCGAAATGGACCCCTGAGGAAACCGAACGGGTCACCGGTGTGCCCGGCGAACAGATGCGCCGTGTGGCGATGACGCTGGCCAACAACCGCCCCGGAACGCTGTGCTGGTGCATGGGCGGCACGCAGCATTCCACCGGCAACAACAACACCCGCGCCTATTGCATCCTTCAGCTTGCGCTTGGCAACGTGGGGGTTGCGGGTGGTGGCGCGAATATCTTCCGTGGGCATGACAACGTTCAGGGGGCCACAGATCTGTGCGTACTTCCCGATTCGCTGCCGGGATATTACGGCATTTCTGCCGGATCATGGGCGCATTGGGCGCGGGTCTGGGAAGAAGACCTTGACTGGCTCAAGGGCCGCTTTGACGTGATGAAGGGCGATTATGAGGACGGCAAGGACCGCCCGATGATGGAGTTCAAGGGGATAACCGTCAGCCGCTGGATCGACGGTGTTCTTGAAAACAAGGACAACATCGACCAGCCCGACAATGTTCGCGGGATGGTTTTCTGGGGGCATGCGCCCAACTCGCAAACCCGCGGCGCCGAGATGAAGACGGCAATGGAAAAGCTGGACCTTTTGGTGGTGGTGGACCCATACCCGACGGTTTCGGCAGTTCTGGGCGACCGCAATGACGGTGTCTATCTGTTACCCGCCTCCACGCAGTTTGAAACGCGCGGTTCGGTGACGGCCTCCAACCGCTCGCTGCAATGGCGCGACAAGGTGTTTGAACCGCTGTTTGAATCGCTGCCCGATCACATTATCATGGCCAAGTTCGCCAAGAAATTCGGCTATGCCGACCGGCTGTTTCGCAATATCGCCATGGATGGAGAAGAGCCGAACATCGAGGATCTGACCCGCGAATTCAACAGTGGTATGTGGACGGTCGGCTATACCGGGCAAAGCCCGGAGCGGATCAAGCTGCACATGGCCAACCAGCATACATTCGACAAAATCAGCCTGCGCGCCATTGGCGGACCGGCGGACGGCGACACCTATGGTATGCCCTGGCCTTGCTGGGGTACGCCGGAAATGAACCATCCCGGCACCGCACGACTTTACGACATGTCGCTACCGGTTGCCGAGGGCGGGCTGACCTTCCGCGCCCGCTTTGGGGTGGAACATGACGGTGAAAACCTGCTGGCCGAAGGTGTCTATTCCAAAGGATCGGAAATCAAGGACGGATACCCCGAATTCACCATGGCGATGCTGCGCAAACTGGGCTGGGACGGCGATCTTACCCCCTATGAATTGCGCATGATCGAATACGTCGCCGGCGTCGCGGACCGCCCGAAGAAAGGCATGCCGCTGAGCGAAACCACCGGCACCAAGCCTGCTGACTATGATGAAAAAACGGGTGGCGTGAATTGGAAGACCGACCTTTCCGGCGGTATTCAGCGGGTCGCGATCAAGCACGGCTGCGCGCCCTTCGGCAACGCCAAGGCCCGCTGCGTGGTCTGGACCTTCCCCGATCCGGTGCCGCTGCATCGAGAGCCGCTATATTCAAACCGGCGCGATCTGGTGAAGGATTACCCGACCTATGCGGACAAGAAGTTCTGGCGGGTTCCGACGCTTTATGAATCGATCCAGAAGAACGATTTTTCCAAAGAGTATCCGATCATCCTCACCTCGGGACGTCTGGTCGAATATGAGGGCGGCGGCGCCGAAAGCCGCTCCAACGCGTGGCTGGCGGAATTGCAGCAGCACATGTTCGTCGAGGTCAACATCCGCGATGCCAACAACCTTGGCGTTCGCGATGGTGAAGATTGCTGGGTCGAAGGCGCCGAAGGATCCAAGGTTCTGGTCAAGGCGCTGGTCACCGAGCGTGTGGGAGAAGGCGTTGCCTTCATGCCCTTCCATTTCGGCGGCCATTTCCAAGGCAAGGATCTGCGCGACAAATATCCCGATGGCGCGGACCCTTATGTTCTGGGCGAAAGCGCCAATACAGCGATGACCTATGGCTACGATTCAGTCACCCAGATGCAAGAATCCAAGGTCACTCTTTGCAAAATCAGTGCTGCATAAGGAGAAGTTATCATGGCAAGAGCAAAATTCCTCTGCGACGCTGATCGCTGCATCGAATGCAACGCCTGCGTCACCGCCTGCAAGAACGAAAACGAAATCCCCTGGGGCATCAACCGTCGCCGCGTCGTGACAATGGGCGATGGCAAACCGGGTGAACGGTCGATCTCGGTTGCCTGCATGCATTGCTCGGACGCGCCCTGCATGGCGGTCTGCCCGGTCGATTGCTTTTATCAGACCGAAGACGGCATCGTGCTGCATTCCAAGGATCTGTGCATCGGCTGCGGCTATTGCTTTTACGCCTGCCCGTTTGGCGCGCCGCAATATCCGCAGGCTGGCAATTTCGGTTCGCGCGGCAAGATGGACAAATGCACCTTCTGCGCCGGCGGTCCCGAGATAAACGGATCAGTCGCCGAGTTCCAGAAATACGGCCGCAACCGGATCGCCGAGGGCAAACTGCCGATCTGCGCCGAGATGTGTTCGACCAAGGCACTTCTTGCCGGTGACGGCGACACCATCTCAGAAATCTACCGCGAACGTATTGTCGCGCGTGGTTTCGGGGCGGGTGCCTGGGGATGGGGAACCGCCTATCAACGCAAGGCAGCGCCCGCCCACTAAGTTGAAAATCGGGCGTGCGCCGCCCTGCGCAGGGCGCGCGCCCCCTTCCCTTGCAGCGTATGGAGTTGTTCAGACATGATGCTGAGAAACGCCCTCATCCTGTTGCTGACGACGCTGTTCTGCGGAATGGCCGCGGCACAGGACGTTTCGGTTCCGACAATCGACCGAAGCGCAACCGGTGGCGCACAGACGCTCAGCGATATCATGGCCCGCCAGAAGGCCCTGAAGATCGACGATACTTTTCGCAAAGACGCCATTGGCAACCCCGATGGCGGTGCCAGCACAACCGAACCGCTTGGTGTTCGCGGCGGACAGTCGGATTCCGAGGTCTGGCGCGCGATACGCTATAACGAAGCGCAGGCCATCGCATCCAACACCGGGTTCGCCGCCGACGTTCTGATCCAGTCAAGCGGCATTGCCTGGCTGAAGTTCCGCCGCGGCCCGCTTGCCGAATACGGCGCGTGGCTGCTTGGCGGCATGCTGCTGCTTCTCGCCGTTTTCTATCTGCTGCGGGGGCGCATCCGCATTGACGGCGCATGGAGCGGTCGCAAGATCCTGCGGTTCACCAGCATCGAGCGTTTCGGCCACTGGCTGATTGCCGGGTCATTCATCCTGCTGGCCATCACCGGCCTGATTTCACTGTTCGGTCGAATGGCGCTGATCCCGCTAATGGGCAAGGATGCTTTCGCCGCCATCGCGGCCATCAGCAAGCTGATCCATGACAGCGTCGCCTGGGCCTTCATGCTGGGGCTGGTCATGCTGATTCTGCTGTGGACATTCCAGAACCTGCCAAACCGGCACGATCTGGTCTGGCTTGCCAAGGGCGGGGGCATGTTCACCAAGGGGGTCCATCCGCCGGCACGCAAATTCAACGCGGGTCAGAAGCTGATTTTCTGGGGTGTGGTGGTGTTTGGCCTGTCGATCTCGATTTCGGGGATATCGCTGCTCATACCTTTTGAACTGCCGCTTTTTGCCAAAACCTTTGCCTTTGCCAACGCCACTGGCATCCCGCAGGCGCTTGGATTCGGTGTTCTGCCCGAAATCATGCCGCCGCATCAGGAAATGCAGCTTGCACAGGCCTGGCATGCCATCATCGCGTTCCTGTTCATCGCCATGATCCTGGCACATATCTATATTGGCACGCTTGGCATGGAAGGCGCATTCGAGGCGATGGGCGATGGTGAAGTGGACGAGCAATGGGCGCGTGAACATCACGGGCTGTGGATGGCAGAGGTCGAGGCGCAAAAACGCCAACCCACCAGCGACGCCACAAAGGAATAGGAGGATCCGCGAATGAAGACCATGCTGTCCGCCTTTGTCGCTGTTGTTGTCATCGGGTTTGCCATGCATGCGGCGCTAAATCGCCTCGGGCCTACCAGTGCTGAAATGACGACCGGCAGCGATGTTCGCCTTGACGAACAAGCAAACTGACCCCTGGATCAGGAACCTTTGCCCCGACCTATTCCCGCGCCCTGAGAATCGAAGCAGGTGAGGCCGCCAGCGGTCTGAGCGCAAAGGCCAGTCCGGCCAGCAGCGTGACCAAAGCACCGCCAATGACGATGGCCAGGGCCGAGACCGGCTCGAACCCATAGCTGGTTTTCATCACGAAACGCATGATCGCCCAACCTGCAACGCTGCCCGCCAGAATGGCGACCAGCCCGGCCGCCGCCCCCATCATCCCGGCCCTGAGGGCAAAGCTGGCCAGGATGCGTCGCCGCGATGCCCCCAGCACCTTCAGGACAGCCGCCTCGTATTCACGCACCCGCTCGCCGGCGGCGGCGGCACCGATCAGCACCACCAGACCGGTCAAAAGCGTCGCCAGCGCGCCATAGGTGGTGGCCGCCGCAAGCTGGCGCATCGCTGCTGCCACCTGATCTATCGCCTCGCGCACCCTTATGGCGGTTATGTTGGGATAGGCATTGCCGAGATCGCGCAGCAGCGCCGCCTCGTCGCCCTTTTCGGTATAGACGGTCGCGATATGGGTATGCGGCGCGCCCGCCACCGCACCCGGATTCATCGTCAGCACGAAACCGATCCCGGCATTGGAGAAATCCACCACCCGGAACGAGGTGATGGTCGCGGTGATATCGCGCCCCAGAATGTTAACGGTGATCCGATCCCCCAGCTTCAGCCCGAGTTCGCGCGCCTCGTTGGCCGCGAAACTTATCTGGGGCGGCCCGGAATAATCCGCAGGCCACCAGCGGCCCTGGGTGATCTCGGTCCCGGCGGGCGGGCTTGCAGCATAGGTGATGCCACGATCACCGGAGATGACCCAGTGATCGCCTGCCACCTCGCGCGCCGGGCGGTCGTTGATCTTTGTGATCACACCGCGCAACATCGGTGCGGTTTCAACCCGACTGACCGATTTGTCGCCACGGGTGCGTTGCAGAAACCCCGGCAACTGGTCGGTCTGGATATCAACAAAAAAGAACGACGGCGCGACCTCGGGCAGTTGATCCTTGATCGCCGCCCTCAGATTGGCGTCGATCTGTCCGATTGCCGCCAACACCGACAGGCCCAGCCCCAGCGACAGGATCACCGGCACTGCCTCGCTTGCCGGCCCGCCCACTGCCGCCAGCGCCAGGCGCAGCGCCGTCTTGCCCCGCAGCCGCCGCATCAAGGCCGCCCGCCGTGCCAGCGACCTGACCAGAATTGCCGCCAGCAACAGCGTCAGCAGTGCGGCCGCCACGCCACCGAACACCCACAAGGCCAGCCACCGCAGGCTTGAAAACGCCAGTGCCGCCGCCAGCAACAGCAGAATCAGAACGAATGTGATCACAACATAGCGCCAGGCCGGCAACTTGCGTCTTTCGCCAAAACCGTCACGAAACAGCGCCGCCGGGCGAACATCGCGCGCCCGCGCTATTGGCCAGATGGTGAACAAAAGCGCGCTCAATACCCCATAGGCCGCCGCCTCGGCCAGCGCGCCGGGATAAACCGAGATCACCACCGGCAACGGCAGGCTGCCGGCGATCAGCGGCTGAAACGCAATCGGCAGTGCCGCGCCCAGAACCAGACCCATGGCAATTCCCAGAAGCGATAGCACCCCGATCTGAATGAAATAGATCCAGAACACCGTTCCCGCCCCTGCCCCCAGCGTTTTCAGGGTGGCGATGATGGCAATCTTGCCTTCGAGATAGCTGCGCACAGCGGATGAGACGCCAATACCACCGACCGCTAACCCCGCCAGCCCCACCAGCACCAGGAACGAGCCGACCCGGTCGATAAACATCTCAACCCCCGGCGCACCTTTTCGCTTGTCGCGCCAGCGCATGCCGGCATCGCGAAACCGCGCCTGAGCAGCAGTTTTCAGCGCCACCAGGTTCGCATCCGGCGGCAGTTTCAAACGATAACGGGTTTCAAACAATGTACCCGGCCCGATCAGGCCCGACTTTGCCAGATCCCTGGTCAGGACAATGCTGCGCGGCCCAAGACCAAACCCCATCGAGGCGCTGTCGGGTTCATTGGTCAGCATTGCCGCCAGCCGGAAATCCTGGGTGCCAAGCCGAAAGATATCGCCGGGTTTCAGGCCCAGACGGTCAGCCAGAAGCGGTTGCATCACCGCGCCGGGCTTGCCATCGACCGGCTTCAGGGCCTCGGCCAGCGACATCGGCGGATCAAGCCCGACCTCGCCATAGATCGGATAGGCGTCATCAACCGCCTTGACTTGTGTCAACGCGCGTTCCGCCCCGTTGGCGCCATCCACCACCGCCATGGAACGAAAATCGACGATGGCCGAGATTTTTTCCGCCTTGGCCGCCATCCAAGCCGATTCAGCATCCGAGGCAAAGCGATAGGTAAACTCCATCTCGGCATCACCGCCAAGGATCACCGCACCCTGACTGGCCAAACCCCGTTCGATACTGACCCTGACCGAGCCGACCGCAGCAATGGCAGCAATGCCAAGCATCAGACATAAAAGGAAAATCCGAAAATCCCTGAACCCGCCGCGAAGCTCGCGCCGCGCGATGCGAAAGGCAACGGAAATGGGGGTTCGGGCGCTCAAAGGTCGTTGCCCGTATCAATTCGTCCGTCCGCAAGCCGGATCACCCGATCACAGCGGGCTGCCAGTTCCGGCGCGTGTGTCACCATCACCAGGGTTGCGCCAAACCGCACCGACAGGCCGAACAGCATGTCGATGATCGCCTCGCCATTGGCCCGATCAAGGTTGCCGGTCGGTTCATCCGCCAGCAGGATCTCGGGCCGGGGTGCGGCGGCGCGGGCCAGTGCCACGCGCTGTTGCTCGCCGCCCGACATCTGCGAGGGGTAGTGGTCAAGTCGCGCCGCCAGCCCCACATGCGCCAGTTCCGCCTCGGCCCGTTCAAAGGCGTCGGTTACCCCGGCCAGTTCCAGCGGTGTTGCGACATTTTCCAACGCTGTCATGGTCGGAATCAGATGGAAGGATTGAAAAACCACCCCCATGTGATCACGGCGAAACCTTGCCAGTTGATCCTCGTTCATCCGCCCGAGATCCTGGCCAAGCGCCACGACCTGCCCGGAACTGGCGCGTTCCAGCCCGCCCAGCAGCATCAGAAGCGAGGATTTGCCGGATCCTGATGGCCCGACCAGACCGGTATTGCGCCCCCGCTCGACTTCCATGGATATGCCTTTTAGGATATCGACCGGGCCTGCATTGCCTTTGAGTGTCAGGTGAACATCCGTCAAGGACAGGATTATTTCTGCCATGAAAATCAAACTCCTGCCTTTCTATGGCATGTATGGTCACCAAGGGGCGATTGACAAGCTGTTGGCGGCGATTTTTTGCCTCTGCCTGTTTTCCGGCATCGCGGCAGCGGACCCGATCCGCCTTCTGGCATTCGGTGACAGCCTCACGCAGGGCTATGGATTGCCACCCGAAGACGGGCTGGTGCCGCAACTGGAGGGCTGGCTTAAGGATCATGGTGCCGACGTGAAGGTGCTGAACGCCGGGGTGTCGGGTGACACCACATCGGGCGGGCTGGCGCGGCTGGAATGGAGCCTTGCCGACAAACCCGACGCGATGATGTTGACGCTTGGCGGCAACGATCTTTTGCGCGGATTGGACCCGACACTGAGCCGCGCCAATCTTGATGCGATGCTGAAAATTGCCGCTGACCGGAACCTGCCGGTGCTGTTGGTAGGGATCAGTGCGCCGGACAATTACGGCGCCGATTACAAATCGGCCTTTGACAGCATCTACCCTGATCTGGCCCGGAAATACGGTATCACACTCTACCCCTCATTGCTGGAGCCGCTGGAAAAAGCCGGTGATCGTCAGCAGGTGCTGGCAACACTGATGCAGCCTGACGGCATCCATCCCAACGCCGATGGTGTCGCGCTGATCGTCGCCAATCTGGGGCCGATAGTGTTAAAGTGGATTACGGGGATAAAGAAATAACACACTGTAATATATTGGTTATCAGATTTGTTATCACAAGAGATCAATCGACCTGACCGGACAATGTTACAGTTTGGAATGCAAGCGTTCTGACAAGCCGGGTACATTCAGCAAAAAGATGAGAAAACCATTGTAACATACTGTTATGATTTCGTTTGATAACGAAAAACAACTCTGTTTGCAAACTCATCGGCAGATTTCGGAAAATCGGCGAGGAACCACCGCAAGGCAGATGGCAACCACGCGAAATCCGGGGAAACTGCGGCTTCTGACCACAGCGCAATATATTCGGGTTTGCGCATACTTGAGATCAGGGAATCGCGCGACAGACGCGCCATAAAGGGGAGAAATCAAGTGGCGGATATCATAATTCTCGGCGCAGGCATCGGCGGTCTGCCGATGGCGTATGAGATGAAAAAGGCAATGCGGCCCGAAGACCGGATCACCGTCATCTCGAACCTGCCCTATTTCCAGTTTACCCCATCCAATCCCTGGGCCGGTGTCGGCTGGCGCAGCAAGCAGGACGTGACCATCGACCTTGCGCCCCTGTTGCAGAAACATGGCATTCAGTTCCTTGCCGATGGCGCCAAAAAGCTGATGCCGGACGAAAACAAGGTGGTGCTGGAAAGCGGCAAGGAGGTCAGCTATGACTACCTCGTGATCGCCACCGGCCCGGAACTGGCGTTCGATGAAATCGAAGGTCTTGGCCCCGAGGGCTTTACCCAGTCGGTCTGCTCGATCGAGCATGCGATAACCGCCAGCGCCGCCTGGGAGGCATTTTGCAAGGATCCCGGCCCGATCGTGGTCGGTGCGGTTCAGGGCGCGTCCTGCTACGGGCCTGCCTATGAATACACCATGATAATGGATACCGACCTCAAGCGGCGCAAAATCCGCGACAAGGTCAAGATGACCTATGTGTCGGCGGAACCCTATATCGGCCATCTCGGGCTAGGCGGTGTCGGCGACACCAAGGGCATGCTGGAAAGCGAGATGCGTGAACGGCACATCAACTGGATCACCAATGCCAAGGTCGACAAGGTCGAGGACGGCAAGATGCATGTCAGCGAAATGGCCGAAGGCGGCAAGGTGGCAAAAACCCACGAGCTGGATTTCAAGTATTCCATGATGCTGCCGGCCTTTCGCGGCATCCCGGCCGTCATGGGCATCGAGGGACTGGTAAATCCGCGCGGATTCGTGGTGGTGGACAAGCACCAGCGCAATCCGAAATACCAGAACATCTTTTCCGTCGGCGTCTGCATCGCCATAGCCCCGCTCGAGGCAACCCCGGTCCCGGTCGGCGTGCCCAAAACCGGCTATATGATCGAAAGCATGGTCGCCGCCGCCGCCGCCAATATCGGCCAGTTGCTGCGCGGCAGGGAACCCTCCAACGAGGGTACCTGGAACGCCTTCTGTCTGGCTGATTTCGGTGACAAGGGTGTGGCATTTCTGGCGCAGCCACAGAACCCGCCGCGCAACATGAACTGGGCCGGCGAAGGTCGCTGGGTGCACTGGGCCAAGATCGCGTTCGAAAAATACTTCATGCGCAAGGTGCGCAAGGGACAGACCGAACCGTTCTTTGAAAGGACGATCATGGGCATGACCAAGGTGACACGACTGAAATAATCAAAAACCGGCACCGGGGATACGGATATCGGATCCGCCCCGCCCGGGGCGGAAACGCTCGGGGCGGCGATTTCAGCCTTTGCTGAACAGCCCGGTCAAGGCACCGCTGACCAGCCGGGAAACCCGCGGGCGCTTGCCCGCGCCAAACGGCATCGGGCGGCATACCTCCATCGCCGCAACCCCTACCCTTGCGGTCAAGGCACCGTTGACAATGCCTTCGCCAAAACGACGCGACAGCTTGGAAACCACTCCGCCACCGGCGATGGTACCGATCAGGTCATCCCCCACCGCCAGCGCCCCGGTCGCCACCAGATGCAACATCACCGTTCGCAGCAGCCGCCATGAACCGAACATGCCGCCGCGCCCGCCGTAAATTTCAGCGACCCGCCGGACCATGCGCAAGTTCGCGGTCAACGCCACCGCCACATCGGCCAGTGCCAGAGGCACGATGGCCGTCACCGTCGCGACCTGCCGCGCCGCCGCCTCGACCTCGCGTCGCGCGGCGGCATCCAGGGGCGTCATCAACTCGGCCTCGGCCAGGTGCAGAATTCCGTCACCGTCAAGAATTTCGCCCCGCCGCGCCAACAGGTTCTGCCGCGCCCAGGCCAGATCGTCGCGCCGCGCATAGAACTGTAGCAATTCGGCCAGCACACGTTCCGCCGCCACCAGTTCCGGCGCGGCAGTGACCTGTTCAATGTCGCGTTTCAGCCGGTCGACCCGGCGCAGCCTGACCAGCGCCAGCCACTCACGCAGGCTGATGCCAAGCAATGCCACCAGAAACGCTGCCAGCACCACCAGCACGCCACGCCCAAGCCAGATGTTGCGCGCCAGAAGGCCAAAGACGAAATCCCAAGCCGCCACCGAAATCACCGCCGCAACCAGCGCCAGCGCAGCCGCCCAGAACAGGCGCGCCAGAAACCGCGGACGCCTTGCCGCCAGAACCGCCAGCGTCTCGATCGCCGGTCCGCGCCGCCCCTCGGGCAGTAAATCCGGGACCGGCGGCGCATTGGCCGGGGTAGTGGCGGAAACCTCGTCAAGTTCGATCAGAACCGGAGCGTTTTTCCTGGTCATGTCAGCCGATCTCCCAACAGAAATTCCGCCGCCCGATCCAGCCGGATATGCGGCGGCCCCTCGCCGGGGGCAAGTTCCAGAACCGCCGGTAAAAACCGCATTATCTGATAGTCCTGATCCAGCCAGGCAACCGCCCCCTGCCGTGCCGGGTTCAGCAGCAGTTTCGGATCCTTTGGCAATTCACCGGCAAACAACGCCGCCGGCCGGCCGGTTTCTTCCAGCACACCACGCACACAATCCAGCTTTTGGCCCTGATGCTCGACCACCTGTTCGACGGTGGCACGAAGGCTGGCAATCGACATCGCCCTGGTCACGGCCCCGGCAAATTCCGCCCGGTCGCTGGCCTCGCGCAGCAGCGCCTCCATGATCGCGGTCAGTTGCGGATGCTGGCGATGGTGCAGATGATCGGCCTTGGTGGCGGCAAACAGTATCCGCTCGACCCGCCTGGTGCCAAGAAACGACAGCCAGCCGTTGGAGCCAGGGCGAAAGGCGCGCAGCACGTCGCTCATGGCAAGGCGCAGATCCTCGACCGCCGCCGGGCCTGCATGGATTGCCCCAAGCGCATCCACCAGCACGATCTGCCGGTCGATACGGGCAAAATGGTCGCGAAAAAACGGCAGGACCACCTGGGATTTGTAAGCGTTGTACCGCCGCTCCATCTCGCGCCAGAGCGAACGGCGCGGCGTTACCGCCGGTCGCACCAGCGGCGCAAAGGTCAACACGGGCGAGCCTTCCAACTCGCCCGGCAGCAGGAACCGCCCCGGCGCGCAACCGGAAAATCCCGCCGCCCGCGCCGCCCGCAGATAAAGGGTAAATCGGCGCGCCAGTTTCTGCGCATCGCTTTCCTGATAATCCGCCCCGGCATCCGCATCCGCCACTGCCTGCCGCCAGTCGGCGGCAACCTCGGCCCTGGCGGCGATCCCCGCCTCGGCCAATGAGGTCGCCGACCACGCCTCATAGCTTTGCGACATCAGGGGCAGGTCCAGCAGCCATTCGCCGGGATAATCGACGATATCGAGATGCACGGTTTTCGGTCCCGACAATCCGGCCAGCAATCCCGCCGGGCGCACCCTGATCGACAGGCGCAACTGGCTGACCGCACGGGTCGATTTCGGCCAGTGCGGTCTTGCCCCGGTCAATGCCGCCAGGTGGTTCTCATAATCGAATCTTGGCACGGTGTCATCGGGTTGCGGCCTGAGGTAAACCGCCTCGATCGCGCCGCTGGCCGCCGCCAGCAGTTGCGGCATCCGGCCGCGATCCAGCAGGTTCGCCACCAGAGAGGTGATAAACACCGTCTTGCCGGATCGTGACAAGCCGGTCACACCCAGCCGGATCACCGGCTCGAACAGCGTTTCCGATAGCCGCGCCGCCCGATCCTCGATGCCGCGCACCAGATTGTCGGCAAACTCGCCCAGCCTCAATTTCACTGCCCTTCCTGCCAATGTCAGACCTAGATAAGCAGTTTTCGCCGGATTGACAGGGCAAAACAAGCGATTGCCGCAGGGATTGGCAAAACCGGTGAAAATCGCTAACCCGACAACATGCCCCGATATGCCTTGAAAATCGAATATGACGGCGCGCCCTTTGCCGGCTGGCAGCGCCAGAAAACCGCGCCGAGCGTGCAAGCGACCGTCGAGGCGGCACTGACGCGGCTGGAGCCTGATCTGCCTGCCATCGCCGCCGCCGGTCGCACCGATGCCGGGGTGCATGCAACCGCGCAGGTTGTGCATTGCGACATGGCGCGCGACTGGGATGCGTTCCGATTGTCCGAGGCGCTGAATTATCACTTGAAACCGGCACCGATAGCGATCCTTGCCGCCGCCAAGGTCGATCCGGGATTTCACGCACGGTTCTCGGCGCTTGGGCGGCATTACCTTTACCGGCTGCAAAGCCGCCGCGCGCCACTAACCCTTGATCGCGGCCAGGTCTGGCGCGTCAACCACAGGCTGGACATTGCCGCCATGCAGACCGCCGCCGCCGATCTGATCGGGCGGCATGACTTCACCACCTTCCGTTCAACCCATTGTCAGGCAAGGTCGCCGGAAAAAACTCTCGACCGGATCGACATCAGCGCGACCGAAATCCCCCACGGCACCGAATACCGGTTTCGCCTGTCCGCTCGTTCCTTTCTGCACAATCAGGTCCGAAGCATCGTCGGCACGCTGGAACGGATCGGTGCCGGCAACTGGCCGGTCGAAGCGATGAAATCGGCGCTTGACGCCAAAGATCGCACCGCCTGCGGGCCGGTTGCGCCGCCGGACGGGCTCTATCTGATCGGGGTCGACTACCAGCCGGACCCGTTTGCCGCCATCGGCTGAGGCTCAGGGCAGCAACTTGCCGGGATTCATGATGCCATTGGGATCAAGCGCCGCCTTGATCGCCCGCATCACTGCCAGCGCCGCCTTGTCCTTCCTGCGCTCCATCGAACCGAGCTTTGATATGCCAATGCCATGCTCGGCCGAAAAGGAACCGCCGAGTTCCTGCACCACATCTTCGATCATGGTATAAATGGCCGTCTTCATCGCCTTGTCGGCAGGAGCCGGATTTTTCGGGTCAACCCACAATGAATAATGTATGTTGCCATCGCCAAGATGGGCGATTTCAGCCAGTTCCGACTTTGGGGCAATCACCTTCAACCGCTCACCGGCAAGTTTCAGGAACGCCCCGACCTTATCCAGTGGCACGGCAATATCAGGGGTGATTGGCACACCATAGGCATTCAGTACCTCAAAGGCGGATTCACGTTGACGCCACATCTCTTTTCGCTGCGCTTCCGATTGGGCGACGGTGGCATCCAGAACATCGCTGCTTTCAATCAGATCGCCAAGGGTTTCTTCAAGCAGCGTCTGAACCGGAATGGCACCGTTTTCATCCATCACCGCATCCCGATCGGCCACGGCAGCGATTTCCACCAGAATTCCGATCTCAGCCGGGCTGGCAAAGGGTTTTGGCGCATCTGGCTGAAGTTCCTGAAAAATCCGGAAATAGTTTTTCGGCATGTATTCAAACGCTTCCACCCCTCCGCCAAGGGCCGATTGCAGACGGTTCAGAACCTCAAGCGCGACCTTGATGCTGGGAACCGATACCATTGCGGTGGCATAGGCTTTGGGTTTGGGAAACAGCTTCATCACCGCGGCGGTAATAATGCCAAGCGTACCTTCGGCGCCGACGAACAAATCCTTCAGATCATAGCCGGTATTGTCTTTTCGCAATTCGCTCATCAGGTTGACGATATCGCCGTTCGGCATCACCACTTCCAGCCCCAGACACAGCGCACGCGTATTGCCATAGCGAACCACGTTGGAACCGCCAGCATTGGTCGAAAGGTTGCCACCGATCCGGCAGCTGCCGCGCGCGCCGAACATCAGCGGAAACACCAGATCGTGCTGATCGCAGGCGGCATGCAGGTTGGCCAGAATTACCCCGGCTTCGACCTTTGCGATGCGGCTGGTCACATTGATGTCGATGATCTTGTCCATCCGGTCGGTGGACAGGATGATTGTGTCACCCCCATCCCCGGGATAGCCGCCACCCGCAAGCCCGGTATTGCCGGACAACGGCACCACCGGCGTCCTGGTCGCATTCGCCAGTTTCATGATCGCCGACACTTCGGCGGTGTTGGCGGGGCGCACCACTGCAAGTGAACGGCCCTTGTATTCCCGCGTCATGTCATTGTCATATTTAGCGCGGTCATCATCCCCCGACAGGCAGTATTTCGGGCCGGTGATGGCGGCGAGTTGGGCGATCAAATCAGACATTTTCGACTCCGGGGCTAAGTTTCGCAGAAGGCTATCCAGCCCCGGAGCGATTGAAAAGCATCGAAATGCGGACACCTGACAAATTGTCCCAAGGTGCAACGGCTAATCCGGCACAAAAGACCTGAGTGAGGTCAGAAATCTGCCGATCACCGCCCCGATCTGGCCCTGAACAAAGGAATCTAGCGCCTTGATGGTCCAGCCGCCAGCGGGTTCCAGCAACAGCAGCAACCGCTGCCGCTCGGCCTCATGTTCCGGTGGCAGGTTCAGCCCCTTGGCGGTGGTCAGATTACAGGCCAGTTCCTGCACCCGCCGCATGTCCGCAAAGGCCCTGATCATCGGCAGCATCAGTTCGGGTCGGTCCTGCCAGCTTTGTCCCTGGAAAACCTCCTGTGTGACTCTTTGACCGGCCCCCTGACAGTCATATAGGCGGCAGCCCGAAAACCCTGCTCCATCCAGATCGGTGTGGATCCGGCACAACCCCGCCGCATCCAGATTGGGGCACGCCACCCCTGCCGCCTTGTCAAAACCGAAACGCTCGGATTTATCGAACGCCAGCGCCAGACAGCAAAGTGCGGCGCAGTTCTGGCAATCGGCATGAAACATTTTCTGGGTCAAACGGGCCTGCCTCGGGCGTGAATGGATGAAACGGAACCGGGTCCGCCAGAGGTGTTGGTAGCGAAAATTGAGGCTTGGACAACCCCCGATCTCTGGCCTATCGTCCGGCCCTATGAATGTCGCCACCATCCTTGACAGCCGCTATAGCTGGTTTCGCCTCGGAATCACGCTGGTCATTGCCATGGTGGGCAATGTCGGAATCTGGGCCATCGTCGTGGTCATGCCTGCCATCCAATCGGAATTCGGCATCGACCGATCTGGCGCATCCCTGCCTTATACCGCAACCATGCTGGGTTTCGCGCTTGGCAATCTGGTGATCGGGCGGTGGGTGGACCGCTTTGGCATCACCATTTCGCTGATCGGTGCCGCGCTGGCGATTGGTGTCGGGTTCGGCGGGGCGGCCTTGATTGATTCGGCGTGGATGTTTTCCGTCATGCAATTCATCGTCGGCTTTGGCACCGCCGCCGGATTCGCGCCGCTGATTGCCGATATCTCGCTATGGTTCCAGCGACGACGCGGCATTGCCGTGGCGATCACCGCCAGCGGCAACTATCTGTCGGGCGCGATCTGGCCGATGATTCTTAGCGGCCTGCTGGCGGGGGGCGGCTGGCGCATGGCCTATATGGTTATTGCCGCGACCTCGGTTCTGGTGCTGATCCCGCTGGCGCTGCTGCTCAGGCGCAGGGTTCCGGCCGAGGCGATCCTGGCCTCGGATGCAGCCGGCGAGATCAGGCGGCGCCGTTCGGCATTTAACCCAAGGCAGTTGCAATATCTGCTGGCACTGGCCGGAATCGGCTGCTGCGTGGCGATGGCGATGCCACAGGTTCACATCGTCGCCCTCTGCGTCGATCTTGGCTTCGGGGCGGCCGTGGGGGCCGAGATGCTGTCGCTGATGCTGCTTGGCGGGGTGGCGTCGCGGCTGGTGTCAGGGTTGTTGGCCGACTGGTTGGGCGGGGTCTACACCCTGCTGATCGGGTCGGTGCTGCAATGTATCGCGCTGTTTCTTTACCTGCCGTTCAACGGCATGGCCTCGCTTTACGTCGTGTCGCTGGTGTTCGGCCTGTCGCAGGGGGGCATCGTGCCCAGCTACGCCATCATCGTGCGCGAATACATGCCCGCGCGCGAGGCCGGTCAGCGGGTCGGTTTCGTCATCATGGCGACCATTGTCGGCATGGCGCTTGGCGGCTGGATGTCGGGTTATATCTATGATCTTACCGGTTCCTACCAGATGGCGTTCCTGAACGGTATCGCCTGGAATTTCCTAAATATCGGCATCGTGCTTCTGATCCTGTTCCGCAAGGGCGAGACGCGGCAAATGGTGACTGCATGATGACCGAACCCGACGATCTGCTGGAAACCGCCGTCGAACTCACACGGCTTCTGGTCGAGATGCCAAGCATATCCACCGACAGCAATCTGGCGGTGATCGAATTCCTGAGGATGTATCTGGAAGACCTCGGCGCGACCTGTGAAATCACCATGGACGACAGCGGCGCCAAGGCAAACCTGTTCGCCACCCTTGGCCCGGATATCGACGGTGGCATCATCCTGTCCGGTCATACCGATGTGGTGCCGGTCGAAGGCCAGGATTGGAGCAGCGATCCTTTTCAACTGCGCGAGGATAACGGCAACCTTTATGGCCGCGGCACCTGCGACATGAAGGGGTTCATCGCCTGCACACTGGCCATCGCCCCCCGGTTCGCCAGCGCCAGACTGAGCCGCCCGCTGCATTTCGCATTTACCTATGACGAGGAAACCGGCTGCCTCGGTGCCGAGGTCATGCTGGCGGCGCTAAAGGCATCGGGGCGGCGTCCATCCGTCTGCATCATTGGCGAGCCGACCGGAATGAAGGTGATCGAGGGGCACAAGGGTTGCTGTGAAACCACCACCACCTTTGGCGGGCTGGAAGGGCACGGATCCGCCCCCGCCGCCGGCGTCAACGCGGTGGAATATGCAGCACGCTATATCGGCGAGCTTTTGAGGATTGCACAAGATCTGAAACCCCGCGCCCCGGCCGACAGCCGGTTCGAACCACCATGGACCACCATCAATGTCGGCAGCATCCGTGGCGGTGTGGCGCATAACGTCATCCCGAATACCTGCGAAATCGAATGGGAATTCCGCCCGATCAACCAGAGCGACAAGAAATTCGTGCGCGAACGCATCAACAACTTTGCCGAACAGGTGTTGCTGCCGCAAATGCAGGCCACCTGGCCCGAGGCGACGCTTGAAACCGAGATCATCGGCGATATTGATGGGCTGGAACCGATGCCCGAAAGCCAGGCGGTCAGTTTGGTGCAGGAACTGACCGGCGGCAATTCCGTCGGCCTTGTCGCCTTTGGCACCGAAGCCGGGCTGTTTCAGTCGCTGGGAATTTCCACCGTGGTCTGCGGACCCGGTCATATCACCGAGGCCCACAAACCCGATGAATTCGTTGCCCTAAGCGAATTGTCGGCGTGTCTGGCGATGCTGATGCGGCTGTTGCCAAAACTATGCTAATAGGCAGCAATGCGCCCCTCTGTACGGCCTGTTGCACCTGAATGCGACAATTCGCCATCGCACTGATCGCCGAAAACGCCGATTTCGGTCGTGAATCGCCAAATTTGCGCAAAATTGTCGGGATAATGACTTGGTTTCGCCTTTTCGTGCTGAAATCCAGAACGGTAACCCAAGTCAAAGAAGGCCGTCATGCCCTTGATGTCATTGAAATCGCCGCGTGCCCTGCTTGCCAGACTGAACGCCTTTGGCCGGGATCAATCCGGTGCAACGACCATCGAATGGGTGATCCTGACCGCCAGTTGCCTGTCGCTCAGCATCGGTTTGTCGGCGCTGGTCCAGAACGGGGTTGAACGCAATGCCAAAAACACCGCTGCGGCGATGAATGACTATGCCATCGCCACCTCGTTCAGCACCGCCTCTGCTGCCTCAGACGCAGACGCGGGTGGCAAGTCCGGCAGCGGGTCCGGTAGCGACCCCAGTGGCGGCGTCAGCCCCGGTGTGGTTCCGGCGGCTGCGCCTGCATCAGGTATCGGCGGCAGCGCTGCAAAGATTGGTTCGGCTGCCAACTGACGCACAAGCGTTGCCCTATTGCCAAGCGCACCTGCAGGTCATTTCCCGGTCAATTCACCACCGCTCGTAATGCTGGTGAACCCAAACGTCGCTTTGGGCGGCCTGACATATTGACAAGCCACCGCCAAGCCTAGAGGACAGGGCACAAAGCAGGCTGAGACGAGGCGCAAATGGCCGAAAAACTGTTGATACGGGCCCTCAAAGGCGAAGTTCTGAAGGTGCCGCCGGTTTGGATGATGCGCCAGGCCGGGCGATACCTGCCGGAATACCGCGCGACGCGACAAAAGGCGGGCGATTTTCTAAGCCTCTGTTTTACGCCGGAACTGGCGGCCGAGGTAACGCTGCAACCGATCCGCCGCTTCGGCTTTGACGCGGCGATCCTGTTTGCCGACATCCTGCTGGTGCCACAGGCACTCGGCGCTGATCTGTGGTTCGTTACCGGCGAAGGGCCACGGCTTTCCACCATCAGCAATGCTGCCGATCTGGCGCGGCTGAAACCGGCGGATGCAATCCATGAACATCTGGCACCAGTCTATGAAACCGTGCGCATTCTGCGCGAGGAACTGCCCAGCGATGTACCGCTGATCGGATTTGCCGGTGCACCATGGACAGTGGCAACCTACATGATCGCCGGTCGCGGCACCCTGGACCAGGGCCCGGCACATGCACTGAAATCCGGGGATCCGGCCAGTTTCGATGCGCTGATCGAACTGATAACCCTGGCCACCATCGAATACCTGCTGGCCCAGGTAGCGGCGGGTGCCGAAGTGGTGAAACTGTTCGATAGCTGGGCTGGCTCTCTCAAAGGTGCGGATTTTGCAAAATATTCGACCGCACCCCAAAAGCGCATCATTGCAGCCCTCAAGGCGCGGCATCCCGACCTGCCGGTGATCGCCTTTCCGCGTGAAGCCGGCGAAAACTACATCGGTTTTGCCCGCGAAACCGCGGCGGACTGCCTGGCCATCGACAATTCCGTCGATGCCGGCTGGGCGGCAGAGTATCTTCAGGTCGACGGCTGCATCCAGGGCAATCTCGCCCCGGTTCATCTGGTGAACGGTGGTCAGGCCCTGATTGATGCAACCCGACAAATCCGCGATGCCTTTGCTAGGGGGCCGCATATCTTCAACCTTGGCCACGGCATCACACCCGATGCCGACCCGAAAAACGTCGATATCATGCTTGCCGCCCTGCGCAACTGATATTCTCATTGTTCCGCAAATACTCATACCCGGCATGAACGCAGGATCCGGCCTGCGATCTTGCTGCTGAAACCGGCTGTTGCGCCGGACCGGGGGTTTCCCCCGTACCCCCCAGAGTATTTGACGAACAATGATGGCAAGGCAGGCAACGGGTTTTCAGATCGGTGCATCGCGGCTCGGTTCGGTTCCGGTTTTTTCCAGCAGCCCGATCAGCCGCGCCCGTGCCGATGGCAACGATTTCGACCCAAGTGCCGGGGCCAGCCAGTTTGTCAGGAAATACCCGCTGGTGCCAAGTGCGCTGACGATGTCGTCAGGATCTGGATAGGGCAGCAGCCGGTCGGCCCATTCGGCGGCACCGCTGTGGCTGACGGCACGGCCGGATTTCGGCGAAACATAGGCCAACCCGTCGGTGGCACCGGTCACCGCACATTGATCAAGTTCAAGACGAAACCCCAGTTCCGACAGCAGCAGCAATTCCCAGGCAAGATAGGCACCCTGCCACGCTGCACCGTCACCAAGCAGATCAAGCAGGCTTTGGGTTGCGGCATAAAGCCGGGGATGCGCCTCGCGTTCGGCCAGCGCAAAGGCCAGAAGGCCACAGATCGTATTCAGGCAGGCCAGTGCCGCCCTGTCCTGCATCATCAGAGCAGCACGCGCTTTCAGCGGTTCGACGCGATAGCTGCCGAGATGTTCTTCCAGGCGCGCGCGCCATTCCAGATCGAGCTGGGTGCCGGGTTGCAGGGTAGCGGCCTTTTTTGCCGACAGCCCGCCTCGGACGATACCCAGATGCCGACCGTGGGTTTCGGTGAAAACCTCGATGATGGCCGAGCTTTCGCCATATCCGCGCACCCGCAGCAATACACCCTGATCCCGCCAGTCCATCGGGCAAATCTAGTCGGAAAATCCCGGCTCGTCGAGCAGGTGCCGGCCATTGCGGTCCTCGACCTCGATAATCCAGATATCGCGATCAAAACCGCGCTGGCGGTTTAGCGATGCGTCGACATCCTTGTCATCGCCCTCACTCAGCAGCATCCAGATCCGACCGCCTTCGGCGTCATAGCTGCGCTGAAACGCCTGCGCCCGGCCATCGAGGGTGTTGAGTTTGACCATGATATTGCCGGCTGTCGCATTACCTTTGGCGGTGACAAAGGCCGGGATATTCGCCAGTTGCAGGCGGCGCAAATAGGCGGCGACCCAGAATTCCGAGGTAAGCCTTGTCATCGCCCTTCCCCCTAACTCTGGTTGCCATCCTTGAAATCAAGGCCCATTTCGCTGTAGCGTTCGCTGTCTTCCTGCCAGTTCGGGCGGACCTTGACCTCTAGAAACAGGTGTACTTTCTGGCCGAGGAATTCGCTGATATCCTTGCGCGCGGCGGTGCCGATGGATTTGATCGTCTCGCCATTCGGGCCGAGAATGATGCCCCGGTGCCCCTCGCGGGTGACATAGATCAACTGGCCGATCCTGATGCTGCCATCCTTTTTTTCCTGCCAGCTTTCGGTTTCCACAGTCAGTTGATAGGGTAATTCCTGATGCAGCCTGAGGGTAAGTTTCTCCCGGGTGATTTCGGCTGCGATCTGGCGCAGCGGCAGATCGGCAATCTGGTCTTCGGGATAGTGCCAAGGCCCGACCGGCACCATTTCCGCCAGCCAGGTTTTCAGATCATCGACACCGTGGCCCTTTTCGGCAGAGATCATGAAGGTGCGGCTGAAATCATATGCCGCGTTCAGTCGCGTGGTCAGCGCCAGCAGGGTTTCCGCCTTGACCCGGTCAATCTTGTTGATTGCCAGCGCCACCGGCTGATCCGGTCCCAGCCGTTCCTTCAGACCTTCGATGATGGTTTCAACCCCTTCGGTGATGCCGCGATGGGCCTCGATCAACAGAACGATGACATCGGCATCCCCTGCCCCGGCCCAGGCGGCGGAAACCATGGCCCGGTCAAGCCTGCGGCGCGGGCGGAACAGGCCCGGCGTGTCAACGAATACCAGTTGCGAGCGGCCCGACAGCGCCACACCGCGAATGCGCGTTCGGGTGGTCTGCACCTTGTGCGTGACGATCGAGACCTTGGCCCCGACCATGCGGTTCAGCAGCGTCGATTTTCCGGCATTCGGTTCGCCGATCAGGGCAATGAAGCCGCAGCGTTCAACCGTCATTTGATGCCTCCAGTTGGGCCAGCAACATGGTTGCCGCCGCCTGCTGTGCCTGGCGTTTGGAACTGGCGGTGGCGGTGGCGGTTTCGCCCGATTGCAGGCTGGCGACAATGGTGAAAACCGGCGCATGGTCCGGACCGGCTCGACCGGATTCAAGGTATTGCGGCGGCTCCATGCCGCGGGACTGCGCCCATTCCTGCAAGGCCGTCTTGGCATCGCGGGCGTCGGTTTCGGCGTTTTCGATATGTCTGGCCCAGTGTTTCAGGATCATCGCCTGTGCTGCCACAAATCCGGCATCGAGGTAAACCGCCGCGATCACCGCCTCCATCGCGTCGCCAAGCAGCGCCTGCTTGCGCCGTCCGCCCGACATCATTTCGCTGCGCCCGAGCTTCAGCGCGTCGCCGAGCAAAACGGTTTTGGCAATCCGCGCGCAGGTTTCCTTGCGCACCAATGAGTTGAAACGCGGCGCCAGCATGCCTTCGGAGGCATCGGGATCGGCCTTTAGCAGTGCTTCGGCGATGACCAGCCCCAGCACCCGGTCGCCCAGAAACTCCAGCCGCTGATTGTCGGGCCGTGTGGGGGAAGACAGCGAAGCATGCGTCATCGCCTCGATCAACAGTTCCGGGCGCTTGAAATCATGCCCGAGGCGCGCAGAGAACGCCTTGAGTTCGGCGGAAAGTTTCACTCGATCGCCTTGAAATAGCGATCCTTTCGCCAGGTCCAGAATGCCAGGATCGACCGCCCGGCCGATGAGAACATTATCCGATCCGCGCGGCCCACCAGATTTTCAAACGGCACATAGCCCACACCGCCGATGGTGCGGGGAAACCGGCTGTCCTGGGAATTGTCGCGGTTGTCGCCCATGAAGAAATATTCGCCCTCGGGCACCGTGAAAACCTTGGTGTTGTCGGCAAATCCGTTGTCGTCGATATTGAGGATATCGTGGGTGACACCGTTTGGCAGAGTTTCACGCATGCGCGTCTTGATGCAAATCTCGCCCGGCCCTACCAGACCGTTTTCACATCGCGGCATGTTGCCAATCGGGCCTTGTGGCAGATAAGCCTCGTCAAACTGCCCGGCCGGTTCCAGCTTGACCGGCTCGCCATTGATGTTGAGAACGCCGTTTATCATCTGGATCCGGTCGCCCGGCAGGCCGATCAGGCGTTTGATGAAATCCTCGTTGCTGACCGGGTGCTTGAACACCACGACATCGCCGCGTTCCGGTTCGCTTGCCAGTATGCGGCCGGAAAACGGGCACATGGAAAACGGGCAGGAATGGCGGGAATAGCCATAGGCCATCTTGTTCACGAACAGGAAATCACCGATCAAAAGCGTGTCTTTCATCGAACCCGACGGGATCCAGAAGGGTTGAAAGAACAGCGTGCGAATGACGCCGGCCAGCAATAGCGCATAGACGATGGTTTTCGTCCACTCCCAGACGCCGTCCTGCTTTTTTGCCTGATCCGCCATGATTTCCGCCTGTTGTCTGTTGGGTTTTGCGCTAAATGATCGGTTGATCCGGGGAAGTCAAGCTGCCGGTGGGAAGCGGCAACGCCTCGATGATCACAAATGCCTGCGCCCAGGGGTGATCGTCGGTCAGGCTGACATGGATATGCGCCTCCATCCCCGGCGGGGTCATGGCCTGCAATCGCTGCGCCGCCCAGCCAGTGACCTGCATACGCGGCTGACCGGTTCTGAGGTTGCTGACGGCCATGTCCTTCCACGAAATCCCCATCCTGAGGCCGGTGCCAAGGGCTTTGGAACACGCCTCTTTTGCCGCCCATCGTTTGGCATAGGTGCCGGCGGTGTCGCGGCGACGTTCGGCCTTTTTCTGTTCGGTGGCGGTAAAGACCCGGTTGCGGAAACGATCGCCATAGCGGATCAGTATCCGTTCGATACGTTCGATATTGGCAAGATCGGTGCCCACGCCAAGGATCACAACCTCGCCTCATCCATCAGGCGGCGCATTTCGGCGATGGCAGCGGTCAGGCCGGTGAAAATCGCTTCGCCGATCAGGAAATGGCCAATATTCAGCTCTGCCACCTCGGGCAGACGGGCAATCGGTGTAACCGTGTCATAGGTCAGGCCGTGGCCGGCATGCACCTCAAGCCCCAGCGAATGGGCAAATGCCGCCATTTCCGCCAGCCGCACCAGTTCGGCGTCACGCTCGGCCATGTGGCCCTGGGCGTGATGGTCGCAGTAGGCCCCGGTGTGAAGTTCGATCACCGGCGCCTTGATTCTTACCGCGGCCTCGATCTGGGCGCGGTCGGGGGCGATGAAAATCGACACCCGGCAGCCGGCATCGCGAAGCGGCGCAACATATGCCGCCAGCCGCCTTTCTTCACGCAGGATGTCAAGGCCGCCTTCGGTGGTGCGCTCCTCGCGCTTTTCCGGCACGAGGCAGACCGCATGCGGCCGGTGCGCCAGCGCGATTGCCTGCATTTCAGCAGTGGCGGCCATTTCAAAGTTGAGCGGGATCGTCAGATGCGCCATCAGCGCCGCGATGTCGCTGTCGACGATATGACGGCGATCCTCGCGCAGATGCGCCGTGATGCCCTCGGCACCTGCCTGTTGCGCCAGGAGGGCGGCGCGCAGCGGTTCCGGATAGGCCGACCCACGGGCATTCCTGACGGTTGCTACATGGTCGATGTTCACCCCAAGCCTGAGCTTTTTCCTGGCCTCGGTCACAGAAGCTTGCATTTCTGGCCTTTCGATCATTGGACGGGATGGAAGCCACCGCCGGCGGTAGTTGATTCGCCGCCCAGTCTAAGGTTGTCCCCTGTCCTCGTCAGCCTTTTTGGCGGAACTCTTGTGCCGTTCCTTGAGCCGCGACAAAAGCCGGCGTTTGCGGCGCTTCTGATAGGCGGCGATCACCGGCTGACTAAGGAAATATCCGGCCAGACCGAACAGGATTCCCGGCCCGATGCCACCGAGAAGGTAGGGCAGAAACACACCCCGGAAGAATTCCCCCAGATGCGTCCAGTCGACCGTATTGGCGTTGAAGATCGCCTTGAAATTGTGCCAGAAATCGCCGCTTGCCTGGGCGAACAGGCGAAATACCGATTTGTGCAGCGCCGGATCAGGATCAACCCCCAGCATCCATGTGCCAAGCGTCAGACTGCCTGCGGCGATGAACGGAAAGGTCAGAGGATTGCCGAAAAACGTGCTGAGAAGTGCCGCCAGAACATTGCCCCTGAGCGCCAGTGACATCAACGCCGCCACCACGAAATGCAGCCCGAAAAACGGAGTGAAGCTGACAAATATGCCGATGCCGACGCCACGCGCGATCTTGTGCGAGGTGTCGGGCAGGCGTCGCAGTCGATGCACGACATAGCTTGCGGCGCGGCGCCAGCCCGAACGCGGATAGACACCTTCCACGATCCACCGCCCCCAGGACAACTGTTTACGCCGCTTGAACACCATGATTTCGTTTCACCCGGCAATTCGCACATACCGCCGGTACTTGCCTTTCCCTTTATTGTTCCATCGACACCGAACTGCGATACCGGGCAATTTCCGCAACATCCGAATCCGCCTCGACCGCGGTCAGGACGTTGTGCAAATGCTCTACATCCCTGACCTGAATGTCCACGAGCATTTTGAAAAAATCCGGCTTTCGGTCGGTGAAATGCATGTCGGAAATATTGGCGTTCTGCTCGCCGATCAGGGTGCAGATGCGTCCCAGAGTCCCAGCGTCGTTGGCAAGGGTAATTTCCAGCGTCACCTCGTGTTCTGCGACATGGTCGCCGTCGTTCCAGTGCAGGTCGATCCAGCGGTCCGGCTGATCCTCGAATTCGATCAACGAGGCGCAGTCAATGGTATGCACCTGCACCCCTTTGCCGCGATATGTGATGCCGACGATACGCTCGCCCGGCACCGGCTGGCAGCATTTGGCGGGGGTAGCGGTCTGCCCCGCACCAAGACCAACCATGGCGCTGGCGCTTTCGACCCGCTGGTCGGGCTGGACGCGCTTGAGTTCCGGGTAAAGCACACCGATCAATTCGCTGCCGGTGATCTCGGCATTGCCGAGCATGGCCAGAAGGTCGCCGGCATCGGCAATGCCCATCTGCCGCGCCGCCGTTGCCAGCGCCTTGTCGCTGACCCGCTTGCCGGCCCGTTCAAACGCCACCCGCGCCAGTTCCCGGCCCAGCCTGACCGCCCCGTCGCGACGCTCTTCGCGCAGCGACCGGCGAATGGCGGAACGCGCCCGCCCGGTCAGCGCGATATCCATCCAGGTCGATTGTGGTCGCTGGCCTTCGGCGGTGATGATATCCACCGACTGCCCGTTCCTGAGGCGCGTCCATAGTGGCACCCGGATACCATCCACCTTGGCCCCGACACAGCTGGAACCGATCCGCGTGTGAATGGCAAAGGCGAAATCTATCGGCGTGGCGCCGCGTGGCAGTTTTACCACCTCACCCTTGGGGGTAAAACAGAACACTTGGTCCGAGAACATCTCAAGCTTCACATGTTCCATGAATTCGTCGTGGTCATCGGATTGTTCGACCCGCTCGGTCAGCCCGGCCAGCCAGACAAAAGGATCAACGGCAAACGGGTTTTCCACCCGCTGCCCGTCCTTGTAGGACCAGTGCGCCGCCACGCCAGCCTCGGCCACCTCGTGCATCTGGCGGGTTCTGATCTGCACCTCGACGCGCTTGCCGTCGCGCCCGGAAACCGTGGTGTGGATGGAACGATAGCCGTTGGATTTCGGCTGGCTGATGTAATCCTTGAACCGCCCCGGCACAGCACGCCAGCGCTGGTGGATGGCGCCCAGAACGCGGTAGCAGTCCTCGATATCGTTGGTGATGATGCGAAATCCGTAGATATCGGAAAGCCGCGAAAACCCTTCCTTTTTCTCCTGCATCTTGCGCCAGATCGAATAGGGCTTTTTCTCACGCCCGAACACTTCGGCCTCGATACCGTATTTCTCCAGCACTTCGCGGATATCGTTGGTGATCTTCGGGATCAGATCACCGGTCTGATTGCGCAGCGTCAGAAACCGGCGGATAATCGAATTGCGCCCCTCGGCATTCAGCACATGAAAGCTGAGATCTTCCAGTTCCTCGCGCATCGACTGCATGCCCATGCGCCCGGCCAGCGGCGCAAAGATATCCATGGTCTCGCGGGCTTTTTGTTGCTGTTTTTCCAGGCTGAGATGCTTGATCGTGCGCATGTTGTGCAAACGGTCCGCCAGCTTGACCAGCAGCACCCGCAAATCCTTGGACATCGCCATCAGCAGCTTGCGGAAATTCTCGGCCTGCTTGGTCTCGCTGGAATGCAGTTCCAGATTGGTCAGCTTGGTCACACCATCGACCAGTTGCGCCACTTCATCGCCAAAGCGCGCGGCGACCTCGCCATAGGTGGATTTGGTATCCTCGATGGTATCATGCAGCAATGCGGTGACGATGGTGGCATCGTCCATCTGCTGTTCGGTCAGGATCGCCGCCACCTCGGCGGGATGCGAGAAATATGGCTCTTTCGACGCCCTGAACTGCCCCGCATGCATCGCCTGCCCATAGGCATAGGCATCGCGGATCAGATCGGCATTGCTGTTGGGATTGTAGTTACGGACCAGATCGACCAGATCCTCGACATCGATCATCGGGCAGTATCCTCAAGCGGTCCGCACTGCCCAAAGTGCGGCTCCGGGCCTCACTTGGCTTCCTGGGCTTCCATCAGCGCACGCAACAGGTTTTCGTCGGTCATGTTGTCGCCGGGCTTGTCATCCTCGGCATCGCCCATCAACAACGCCATGCTGTCGTCTTCCGGCTCATCAACCTCGATCTGGGTCTGGTTGCTTTCGATATAGGATTCGCGCAGACCATCCGCCGTCAGGGTTTCTTCGGCAATCTCGCGCAGGGCGCAGACCGGGTTCTTGTCGTTGTCGCGCTCGATCGTCAAAGGAACGCCCGAGGCCAGCTCACGCGCACGATGCGCCGACAGCATAACCAGTTCAAACCGGTTCGGGATTTTATCGACGCAATCTTCAACGGTAACTCGGGCCATAAGACACTCCACTTGACGCTCTGGGAACGGGGGAAACCGCTATCTATGGCCATTCGGACAGGAATTCAAGCCAAATCGCCGCGAAATCCGCATTGCCGCACCAGGCGATTGCGCCCGGACAAATGCGTATTTGTATTCCGGTGATACCGCCCTATCGCCCGGTTTTCGGCATCTTCCCGATGCCCGGCTTCTGCATTTTCGCGCTCAAGGCGACGCGATTGCCAAAATCCTTGGCGTCATCTGTGTCGTTGCTGGAATCGTTGCGGGTACAATTTGCCGCTCAGCCAGTCCATGTGGTTCGGAAAAACCATCCCGAGGAAAGCGGTCGGCTTACGCAGCCTTGTCGCCGCTGCCGGCCTTTATGTCATCTGGCGCGAACACCATATCGCCAAAACCAATCCCGTGGGATCAGCGTTCTGAAAATACTCCCCGCGCGGCGCGCCCCGCTGCGCCCACGGCGCAGCTAAAGGTCGTGTCCCGAAGGGACTCAATCGGATCCCGTCAACGCAACAATTTCACTGACCTCGCCCACAGGCAGTGCCGCCAGCATCTCGCTGACTTTCAGACCTGTGGCAGGGTGTCGCCATTCGGCTGCAAAATCCATCAAAGGCACCAGAACAAAGGCGCGATCCTGAAGCCGCGGATGCGGCAGGATCAGCCGATCAGGCACCCGCCGCCGCTGATCCTCAACCGGCATCCGCATCCATTGATCCAGAACGGTTGCGTCCGGCAGGATCAAATCGCCATGGCTCAACAGATCAAGATCGATCACCCGCGCCGCCCAGCGTTCGCGCCGCTCGCGCCCGATTTCTGCCTCGATCCGGTGCAGCAGCGCCAGCAGCGCCTCGGGTGGCAGCGTTGTCTCCACTTCGACCACTGCATTGACGAAATCCGGCCCCGAATCTGCGGGAAACGCCGGCGTGCGGAAAAACCGGCTGCGGCGAACGATCGAGACATTCTCTGCCGCCGCCAACAATTCCAACGCGAAACCGACGGTTTCCTTCACACCCAATGCGCGAGATTCAAGGTTTGACCCAACGGCAACAAGACATTTTGTTGATGAATTGTGAACATAAGTGCCTTGAAGCATGAGCCGGAAACCTTATGCTCTGACCATTGTTTCGTCGATGATTTGTAATCATTACCACTCTCAAACATTGATGAAACGTCATTTCACAAGGGAACCACATTATGTTCTACCGCGATGAGCGCCTGGCGCTATTCATTGACGGTGCCAACCTCTACGCCGCAGCCAAGGCACTGGGGTTTGATATCGACTACAAGCTGCTCCGAACCGAGTTCATGCGCCGAGGCAAACTGCTTCGGTCTTTCTACTACACTGCACTGCTGGAAAACGACGACTATTCACCGATCCGCCCTCTGGTGGACTGGCTCAACTACAACGGCTTCAACATGGTCACCAAACCGGCAAAGGAGTTCACTGACTCCATGGGCCGGCGCAAGGTGAAAGGGAACATGGATATCGAGCTGGCCGTAGATGCGATGGAACTGGCGCCGCATGTGGATCACATCGTGATCTTTTCAGGCGATGGTGATTACCGCCCGCTGGTGGAAAGCCTGCAACGTCAGGGCGTGCGGGTGTCGGTGGTTTCGACCATCCGCAGCCAGCCGCCGATGATCGCCGACGAGCTGCGCCGCCAGGCCGATAATTTCATCGAACTGGAAGAGCTGAAAGAAGTGATCGGCCGCCCACCGCGCCATGACGCCAATCTGCGCACCGAAGAAGTGGAATTTTCCGACGACTGAGCCTTCGCTTGAAGGCAAGCCGCGCCAGCGGTCAGGTTCACCGCGATGACTGCTGCCGCCCGCGCTGGCGGCAGCAGTTGGGTTGCCTTGGCGGGGTCGTTTTCGCAGGTTCGCTGTTGCCCTTTGACCGCGGCCTGTTAAAACCGGCAAACCAGCCCCAAGCCGAGCGGACCCGACCAACCGACCATGAAACCGCCACTGACCATATACCTCGCCGCCCCAAGAGGCTTTTGCGCCGGTGTCGACCGCGCCATCAAGATTGTGGAAACCGCGATCGGGAAATGGGGCGCACCGGTCTATGTGCGCCACGAAATCGTACACAACAAATATGTTGTCGACGGTCTGCGCGCCAAAGGTGCGGTGTTTGTCGAGGATCTGGCGGAATGCCCCGATAACCGCCCGGTGGTATTTTCCGCCCATGGCGTGCCGAAATCCGTTCCCGCCGCCGCCCGTTCCCGCAACATGATCTATGTCGACGCCACTTGCCCGCTGGTATCAAAAGTACATATCGAAGCCGAACGCCACCACCAGAACGACTTGCAAATCGTGATGATCGGCCATGCGGGCCATCCGGAGACCATCGGCACCATGGGCCAGCTACCCGCAGGCGAGGTGTTGCTGGTGGAAACCGTCCATGACGTAAAAGACCTGACGCCGCGCGATCCGGAAAACCTGGCCTATATCACCCAGACCACGCTTTCACTCGATGACGCGGCAGAAATCGTCGCCGCCCTTGTGGCTCGCTTTCCCAATATCATCGGCCCGCACAAGGAAGACATCTGTTATGCCACCACCAACCGTCAGTTGGCGGTCAAGGCGATGGCACCGAAGGTGGCGGCGATACTGGTGATCGGCTCGCCCAATTCATCGAATTCCCGCCGACTGGTCGAGGTCGCGGCCAAAGCCGGTTGCGCCTATGCGCAACTGGTGCCGCGTGCCACCGATATCGACTGGCGCGCACTTGAAGGGGTGCAGGCGATCGGCATCACCGCCGGCGCCTCGGCTCCGGAAATTCTGATCCGCGAGGTGATCGACGCCTTTCGCGCCCGCTATGAGGTGACCGAAAAGGTGGTTGAAACCGCTGTCGAGGATGTAGAGTTCAAATTGCCCAAATCCCTGCGCGACAGCGAAAAGGCGGCAGAATGATCTCGGCTGAATTCCTGCTGACCGCGATCATCGTCGTGCTTGCCCCGGGCACCGGGGTGATCTTTACGCTGGCCAGCGGTCTTGCGGGCGGTCGAAACGCTGCGATTGCGGCGGCATTCGGGTGCAGCATCGGCATCTTGCCACATCTGGCGGCGGCAATCCTGGGGCTGGCGGCCATCCTGCATGCCAGCGCCTTGCTGTTTCAGGTGGTGAAAATCGCCGGCGTCCTGTTCCTGCTGTGGATGGCCTGGCAAAGCCTGCGCGACAAGGGTTCGCTGTCGCTGCAAGGGGCGACTTCGGGCATGGGTTCACCGCGCGGCCTTGGCAGCATCGCCGTCAAGGCGGCACTTATCAATATCCTGAACCCGAAACTTTCGCTGTTCTTTCTGGCCTTTTTGCCGCAATTCCTGTCGGGCGACACCAGCCGCGCCAGCCTGGAAATGTCGTTGCTTGGCCTGATCTTCATGGCCATGACCTTCGCCATATTCGTGGTATACGGCACCTTTGCCGCCGCCGCCCGCGACAAGGTGCTGGGAAATCCGCGCATCCTTCAGACCATGCGCTATGGCTTTGCCGCGGCCTTTGCCGGGCTTGGCCTGAAACTGGCCTTTACCCGCGCATGATGAAACCAGACCCAGATGCAAGACCGGCCCTGCGGCATGGCTGAGCTGTTCGCCTATACCGACGGTGCCTGTTCCGGCAATCCCGGTCCCGGCGGCTGGGGCGTGTTGCTGCAGGCCAAAGAGGGCGGCCAACTGATCCGTGAACGCAGCCTTTCCGGCGGCGAGGCCGACACCACCAACAACCGTATGGAACTGATGGCAGCGATTTCGGCGCTGGAGGCGCTGGCGCGGCCATCCAGCCTTACCATCATCACCGACAGCAACTATGTCAAAGGCGGTGTCACCGGCTGGATCCATTCCTGGAAAATCAACGGCTGGAAAACCGCGGCGCGTAAACCGGTGAAAAACGTCGATCTGTGGCAACGCCTTGATCAGGCGCAATCGCGCCACAAGGTCACTTGGCAATGGGTCAAGGGCCATGCCGGACATGTTGAAAACGAGCGCGCCGATGAACTGGCCCGCGAAGGCATGGCACCGTTCAAGGCCAAGGGTGGCAACGGGGTTTGAATTGGCTTTGTTTCCGATATGGAAACAGTTTTGTGAAAAATCTGGTATTTATTCCAAATCAGAAACCTATAGATCCTACCCGACCAGACAAGATTGAAACCAGACAAGAAGGAATCGACACATGGGACAACTCGTTGACGGAACCTGGGTGACGGAACCCTTTGATACCTCGAAAACCGGCGGCACCTTTGTGCGCACCACCGCCGGCTATCGCAACTGGATTACCCGCGATGGCGGCCCCGGTTCCAGTGGCACCGACGGGTTTGATGCGGAATCCGGGCGTTATCACCTATATGTTTCCTATGCCTGTCCCTGGGCGCACCGGGTGCTGATCTTTCTTGAACTGAAAGGGCTAAGCGATCATATCAGCGTTGATGTGGTGCATCCCGATATGCTGAATGACGGCTGGACCTTCGATACCAGCTTTGATGGCGCCACCGGTGATCGTCTTTTTGGCCTGCCGTTTCTGCGCGACATCTACCTGAAGAGCGACCCCAAGATTTCCGGCCGGGTGACGGTGCCGGTCCTTTGGGACAAGAAACAGGAAACCATCGTTTCCAACGAAAGCTCGGAAATCATCAGGATGCTGAATTCGGCGTTTGACGACATCACCGGCAATACCGACGATTACTGGCCCTATGCCCTGCGCGCCGCCATCGAACCGGTCAACAACCGCATCTATACCGGCCTGAACAACGGTGTTTATAAATCCGGTTTCGCCTCAAAACAGACGGCCTATGACACCGCCGTTCATGGGGTGTTCGACACGCTTGACTGGATTGAAACACGCCTTGCCGCCAATCGCTACCTGATGGGCGACAAAGTGACCGAGGCCGACTGGCGCCTGTTCACCACGCTTATCCGGTTCGATCCGGTCTATCACACGCATTTCAAATGCAACCGCAAATGGATCAGGGAATACCCCAACATCTGGGCCTATACGCGTGAGCTTTACCAATGGCCGGGTGTGGCAAAAACGGTCAGGCTGGACCATATCGTGCGCCATTATCACTACAGCCACGAGGCGATTAACCCTTACCGGATACTGCCGATCAATCCGGTGATCGACTATGACGAACCGCATGGCAGGGGTTAAACCCCGCCGCGCGCCCCATAATAATCCACCAGCGCCAGCAGATCGCCCGGCGGCACCTTTTCGCTGACGCTGACACAGGCATTGGCGACCAGGCTGAACACCTCGCCATCGGAAAAGAAACTATCGCGGGTGACAAATATCACCTGCGCCTCGGGCAACCGAAAGGCGGTGAAATCCGAAACGGCCAGGGCGTTTCCGCCTTTCAGCGCGAAATCGAGGATGATCACCTGCGGGCGGAACGACTGCACCATCCCGATCGCCTCGGTTTCGCTCGAAACACGGCGAATCTGGTGTCCGTGGCGAACAAGATGCCTTTCCCAGACATCGCCGAGATCATCATCGCTTTCTGCGATCAAGACACGCATATCTCCCCTCCGGATCAAGTCTTTTTGGTAATTAGGTAACCAATATGAAGAAAGTATTAACGTTGTTTTCGCCTCGGCAACAATCCGCTTTCCCATTGCAGAACGGGCGGAAATCCGCTTGATGGAGGTGAGTATCCGAAACGAGGCCGACTTGACCAATCCCACCACCATCACCATCTGCGACACCTGCAAACGCCAGGGCTGGAACGAGAAAAACCGGGCCGAAACAGACGGTGCGGTGTTTGCCAGCCTGATCGAGATGGCCGCCCGCACGGTTCCGGGCCTGCGTACCCGCCGGCATTCCTGCCTGATGGGCTGCGACTGGGGTTGCAACCTGTCGATCACTGCCAAGGATAAACTGACCTATGTCCTTGGCAATTTCAAACCGGAAACCGAAGCCGCAACCGCGGTGGTTGAATATGCCCGCCTGCATGCCGAAAGCGAAACCGGACAGGTGCCGTTCCGGTCCTGGCCCCAAGCCGTCAAAGGCCATTTCACCGCCCGCCTGCCGGTGCCGAATGATGACAGCGAATAATCTTGGCGAATGATTGCAAACCGGCGGGGGCAGCCGCAAAATGAGCCATCTTCTGATGCTGATACTGGCGCTGCTTCTTGATGCGGTATTGGGTGAACCTCGCTGGCTCTGGTCGCGCATTCTGCACCCCGCAGCCCTGATGGGCCGCGCCGTGGCGGCGTTGGAGGCGGCAATGAATCACGGCAACAGGCGGCGAAACGGCATCCTGGCGGTGCTGGTTCTGGTGGTCACAACCGGGCTGATCGGCTGGCTGCTGGCGAAACTGCCGGACCATGGGCTGCTTGAAATTCTGCTGGCGGCGATCCTGCTGGCGCAGAACAGCCTGGTCAGCCATGTCGGTGCCGTCGCCAGCGCGCTGCAACAGGGCGGCCTGCCTGCCGGGCGCAAGGCGGTTGCATTGATCGTCGGGCGCGACCCCGAGGCACTGGATGAAAACGGCGTCATCCGTTCCGCCATCGAAAGCCTTGCAGAGAATTTCAGCGACGCGGTGGTTGCCCCGGCATTTTGGTTCTTGCTGTTCGGTCTGCCGGGTATCATGGTCTACAAGATGGCAAACACCCTTGACAGCATGATCGCCTATCGCAGCCCGCGCTATCTGGAATTCGGCTGGGCGGCGGCGCGGTTGGATGATCTGATGAACTGGATTCCGGCACGACTGAGCGGAACGCTGATCTGCCTTGCCCATGGATCGACCGATGCGTTTCGGGTGATGCGCCGCGACGCGCCCTTGCACCGATCGCCCAATGCCGGCTGGCCCGAGGCGGCACTTGCAGCCACAATCGGCGTGGCCGTTTCCGGCCCCCGGGTCTATGACGGCCAAAAAACCGATGACCCTTTCGTCAACCCCGAAGGGCGGCAAAATCTGCTCGTGACGGATATCGACCACGCGGTTCGGATCATCTGGCACAGTTGGTGGGCGTTGCTGGCCTTGCTGATCGTCGGCCAAGCAGTCTGGAGCATTTTTGCATGACCACAACCATCTATGCCGTGGGTGACGTCCACGGCCAGCGAACCATGCTGACCGATATCCTTGGCCGCATCGCCCAGGACCGCACCGAACACGGCCACAACGACGCGCCGCTGGTCTTTGTCGGCGACCTGGTGGACCGCGGCCCCGACAGCCGGGGCGTGATCGACGACCTGATCGCGGGCATTGATGCGGGCGAAAACTGGATCGTGCTGAAAGGCAATCACGACCGGCTGTTTCATTGGTTTCTCGAAGATCCGGAAAGAAAGGATCATTGCCTGCGCGCCGATTATTCCTGGCTGCATCCAAACATGGGCGGGCTGGAAACCTTGCAATCCTACGGCATCCGGAAAACCGCCCGGACAAGCCCGGCAGATCTGTGGCATGCGACACGCGAACAGGTACCGGCGGCGCATCGCAGGTTTCTTGCCAACCTCACCAATTCACACCGGATCGGCAACTATTTCTTTGCCCATGCCGGTATCCGGCCAGGGGTGCCGCTGAATCAGCAGTCCGAGGATGATCTCGTCTGGATCCGTACCGATTTCCACGTCGACCGCAGCCACCACGAGGCGGTGATCGTCCACGGCCATACCCCGGTCAAACAGGTCACGCATTACGGAAACCGCATCAATATCGACACCGGCGCCGCCTTTGGCCGCAACCTGTCAGCGATCGTGATGAACGGAAATCAGGTGTTCACACTGGAACCGGACGGACGCAAACCACTCAAGCTACTGCGCCCCTGACAGCGCATGTGCCTTCACTACACCGCCTGAACGGCATGCTGCGTTTCTTTATTGAAGAAATACTCTGGGGGTGCGAGGGGGCAAAGCCCCCCGCCGTGGCAGGATGCAAGATTCGTTACTTGGATGGTGCATTCGCGGCTTTTGCCTCAACCCTTCGACAGTTCCTTGGCGTGCAGCCAGTCCGCATGTTTCGGTGCCTTCTTGGTCACCGCCCATTCGTTCAGCATGTCCCACTTCACCGTATCCATGCGCTTCAGAAGCGCCTCTTCCTCAGGGTCGGGACAGGCAAGTTCCAGACGATGCCCGGACGGATCAAAGAAATAGATCGAATGAAAAATCGAATGGTCCGTAACCCCCAGAACCTCAACGCCGTTTTTTTCCAGATGATCCTTGAATTGCATCAACGTTTCACGATCCTTGACCCTGAAGGCGATATGCTGGCACCAGGCCGGGGTATTCGGATCACGCCCCATTTCGGGCTTGGTCGGCAGTTCAAAAAACGCCAGCACATTACCATTTCCCGCATCCAGAAACAGATGCATATAGGGATCGGGTTCGTGGGTTGACGGCACGTGATCCTCGGCAATCGCCAGCACGAAATCCATGTTCAGCATCTTGCCGTACCATTCCACGGTTTCCTTGGCATCCTTGCAGCGATAGGCGACATGGTGGATTTGTTCGATCTTCATCATTGGTCTGGTCCTTTCAGTAATGTTCATTCAATTCCGCCCCGGGGGAAACCCGTATCAGTGCTGCCCAGTCTTCAGCGCCTTTTGCATTGCTTCGCGCAGCACCGTTCGATCACCGATATGATTGGCCAGCAGCAGGATCAGCCGCGCGTTGATGGCGTCGCTTTCGGATTTGCTGCGGCCATCGTGCAGTTCCAGCAATTCGGCATAGAAATCATCGGCACCGATGATGTTGGCGCGGGTGGTAAGCTCGGTCATTTCGCTTGCTCCTTGATGCGACCCGTTGCGGTTCTCAGCGCCGCCAGAACCGCAGATTTGTCAAATCTCAGCCAACGCGCCGCCACATGCTGATCCGGGCGCATCAGGTAAACCGCCTGTTTCGCATCACCAAGATAACGACCGGCCAGTTCCGGCGACGCCCCTGCCGGGATCTTCACCGCCTCGATCACGATGCCGCCATCCTCCAGATGGTCCGGCACATCGACACCGATGGCCAATAACTGAAACCGGTTGCCCAGCCGGTCACACAGCCAGCCCTGATCCGTGGGGGCATCAATCGCTGGCGCACCGGGGCGCAGATTGACCGGCAAACCTTTGGCGTCCGGCCCGTTCAGTACTGAGCCATCAAAGATCGAGGGCACCGACAGGCGACCGGAATTGACCAAAGGCCGCGCGAATTCAAATTGTTCCGCCAGATCCAGCACCGCATTGCGGAAAATCCGGCTGGTTTCCGATTTCGGCGTGATGAAATCGGTAGAGCGGGTGGAATTCAGGATATTTTCATCCGCGCCATAGATGCGTTCCTGATCGTAACTATCCAGCAGGCTTTCCGGCGCCAGGCCATTCAGCACAAGTTTCAGTTTCCAGCAAAGATTGTCGGTATCCTGAAGGCCGCTATTGGCACCGCGCGCGCCAAAGGGCGAGACCTGATGCGCACTGTCGCCGGCAAACAGCACCCGGCCGTGGCGAAAGCTTTCCATGCGGCGACACTGAAAGGTATAGATCGACACCCAGTCGAGTTCGAACTTGGCGTCCTCACCCAGCATCGCCTTGAGGCGCGGAATGACGTTTTCCGGCTTCATCTCTTCTTCGCGGTCGATATCCCAGCCAAGTTGCAAGTCTATGCGCCAGACATTGTCAGGCTGTTTGTGCAGCAATGCCGACTGACCGCGGTTGAAGGGCGGGTCAAACCAGAACCAGCGTTCGGTGGGAAATTCCGCCTCCATCACGGTGTCGGCGATCAGGAAGTTATCTTCAAACACCCGACCGATAAAATCCAGCCCCAGCATGCGCCGGGTCGGGGAATTGGCGCCGTCACAGGCGATCAGCCAGTCAGCTTCAAGATTATAGGGGCCTTCGGGGGTGTCGATTTCCAGAATCACGAAATCATCATGCCTGCCGATGGCGGAAACCTTGTTGTTGCCGCGAAGGTCGATATCTTTGCCCTCGGCCTGCAATTCACGCAGCCGCTCTACCAGAAATTGTTCCAGATAATATTGTTGCAGGTTGATGAAGGCGGGGCGTTTGTGACCATCTTCAGCCAGAAGGTTGAAATTGTAGATCTCGCGTTCGTCAAAAAACACCTTGCCCTTGTTCCAGAGAACCCCCTTGTCCACCGCCGCCTGTCCGCATCCCAGCCGGTCAAGGATTTCCAGCGGGCGTTTGGCGAAACAGATGGCGCGGCTGCCGAACGAAACCTTGTCGTTGTCATCCAGCACCACCACCGGCACATCCTGCATCGCCAGATCAATCGCTGCCGCCAGGCCAACCGGCCCGGCACCGACGATCACCACTTTGCGACGCACCGGCATCAGCGCATCCTGATCCTCGGATCGCTGATAGGCGTATAGCGGCGTTTCAAAGATCTTGTTCATTGGATTTCATTCTCCCTCGGCCCTCTCCCTGAGGTCGCGGCCGTGTCTTGTCTGGCTTAAACAGGTTTCATTGCATTTGCAACGATTTATTGCGGTTTCAGGTTTTGCCCGGTCAGAGCCTATCGGGGATACTGCCTATCGGCAATCCTTGGACAGAGGCAAAAGCGGGTTGCCTGCCTGATGACCGGTCAACACGCCGATTGCCAGTTTGCAAGACGGTCCATTTGCCCAATGCCCCGCGCGTTCGGACCTGAAACGCTCCACTGGAGCGTTTCCAAGACGGTCCATTTGCCCGGCGCTCCGCGCGTTCGGACCTGAAACGCTCCACTGGAGCGTTTCCAAGACGGTCCTCACCCCTGAAGTTCCGCCCACATTTCCAGATCGCGCGCCGCCGTCCAGATGCGCGGCGTGTCGATGCCGCGGGCTTCGTCATAGGCGCGCGCGACGTTGAACGGCAGGCAGTGTTCATAGATGGCATAGTCGGCAAATTTCGGATCACACGCCGCACGCACCGCGTCCCAGGCGTCGCGCAGGCTACCGCCTTTGGCAGCAACCCTTGCCGCCGGGCGATAGGTGCTGGCGACGAAATCGGCGGTGTTTTCGATCGCCGCCTCGACCATGTCGCGCCCCACCAGCGCATCGCCCCGACCCGGCGCAATGGCATCCACATCAAAGGCCGCGATATTGTCCAGTGTCTGTCCCCAGTCGCCGAAATGCCCGTCGCCGCAATAGCAGGCCGAGTGGTATTCGACGATATCACCGGTAAACATCACATTCTGATCCGGCACATGGATAACGATATCGCCCGCCGTATGGGCGCGGCCAAGATGCATCAGGTTCACCTGCCTTTTGCCAAGATAAACTGTCATGTCGTCGGAAAATGTGGTGGTCGGCCAGGTCAGGCCGGGGATGCTTTCATGGCCTTCAAACAGGCGCGGAAAGCGTTGGAATTCGCTGTCCCAGTCTTCCTGCCCGCGTTCTACCACCATGGCGCGGGCGGTTTCACCCATGATGATCTGATCGGCACCAAAGGCCGACGCCCCCAGCACCCGCACCGCGTGGTAATGCGTCAGCACCACATGGCTGATCGGTTTGTCAGTGACCGTGCGCACACAATCAATCACCTTTTGTGCAAGACGCGGGGTTGCCTGCGCCTCGACAATCATCACGGAATCATCGCCGATGATGACGCCGCTGTTCGGATCACCCTCGGCGGTGAAGGCATAAACGCCTTCCCCGACCTCGGTAAAGCTGATCTTCTTTTCGCTCATGTCGCCTTGGGATGCGAATGCTTTGGCCATCTGGTTTTCCTTTTCCTGTGTCGCGCGCGAAGTTGATGTCGAAGCCTCCGGCGGGAGTATTTGATCAATAAAGAAGCATTATCGTTTGTAGGGATCCTTGAGGGCGGGCAAAAGTGTTCCGGTGCATTCGCCAAAGCCGATCAGATAGCCGTCACCCTGGGCGGTGCCGTAAAGGGTCAGCGTATCGCCGTCTTCAAGAAAGCAGCGGCTTTCGCCGGTTTCGAGTGTCAGCGGTTCCTTGCCGCCCCAGCTAAGTTCCTGAAGCGAGCCGCGTTCGGGTTTGGTCGGCCCTGAGATGGTGCCCGAGCCAAGCAGGTCGCCAACATTCATCGGGCAGCCCGATGTCGTGTGATGCGCCAGTTGCTGGGCGGCGGAATAGTAAAGCGCGCTATAGTTGGTGCGGGTGATGGTGGTTGCCGCCTTACCCTCAGGCGCAAGCGTGACGGTAAGGTCGATGTCGTAAAGCATTGGCCCTACATCCTGAAGATGCGGCAGCAACGGCACCTCGCGCGGTGGCGTCATGCAACGAAACGGTTCAAGTGCCGCTTTGGTGACGATCCAGGGGCTGATGGTGGTGGCGGTCGCCTTGGACTGGAACGGGCCGAGCGGCTGATATTCCCAGGCCTGTATGTCGCGCGCCGACCAGTCGTTCAAAAGGACATAGCCAAAGATATTTTCGTCCGCCTCGGCCACGGTGATCGGGCCATCGCTGGCGGTGCCGACGATGGCGCCCATTTCCAGTTCCAGATCAAAGCGGCGACAGGGCAGGAATTCCGGGCTATCCTGATCCGGCGACTTGAGTTGCCCCCAGGGGCGGCGCACATCGCTGCCCGACACCACCACGCTGGAGGCGCGGCCGTTATAGCCAATCGGGATATGCAGCCAGTTCGGCGGCAGCGCGTTTTCAGCACCGCGAAACATCGTGCCTATATTGGTGGCGTGATGGCGCGAGGCATAGAAATCGGTATATTCGGTGACCACGATCGGCAGTTGCATTTCCACCGCAGATTGCGCGATCAAAGCCCGCGATTTAAGGTCGGCATCGCCTGAAACCGTGTCATCTCCGCCCTCGGCCAACAAATCTTCAAGGCGCGTGCGCAGGGCCGCCCAGGCATCGGGGCCAAGTTCAATGAATTCGTTCCAGAACGGCAGATCGAAAACCGGTTCATTGCTGACAACAAGAACACCTTCTTCTTCCAGCAGCGTGAGGTCGAGGATCATGTCACCGATGGCCACGCCACAATGTGCGCCTGCCTCATCATCATCCGGCATGGCGAAAACGCCATATGGCAGGTTGTTCAGCGGAAATTGCGACTTGGCGTCGTTGGCGCTGTTGATCCAGGATTTCTTCAGTTTCAAGGGATTCTCCGTCCGTTTGGGTTGATCGCAGTTTGTCGGCCCGATGGCAACGGGCGGCTTTGGTTCCGGTTTACTTGGTTCCGGGTGTGCCGTCGAATTTCTTTTCCAGCCCGTCCCAGCAATCGGCGTAATCATCCTGAAGCGGTGCTTCATGTGCCGCAAAATGCGTCAGGTGCTGGGGAAAGCGGGTTTCGAACATGAAGGCCATGGTATCTTTCAATTTTACCGGCACCATCGGTTCGTTGCTGGCCTTTTCAAAGGCGTTATGATCCGGCCCGTGCGGCAGCATCATGTTATGAAGCGACATGCCACCGGGAACGAATCCCTTGGGTTTCGCGTCATACTGGCCATGAATGTTGCCCATGAATTCCGACATGATGTTCTTGTGATACCAGGGCGGGCGAAAGGTGTTTTCGGCGGGCAGCCAGCGGTCGCGGAAAATCACGAAATCAATGTTCGCGGTCCCCTCATGCCCCGAAGGTGCGGTCAGTACGGTAAAGATCGACGGGTCTGGATGGTCGAACAGAATGGCCCCCACCGGCGAATAGGTTCTGAGGTCGTATTTGACCGGCGCGTAATTGCCGTGCCAGGCAACCACATCCAGCGGCGAGTGGTCGATGAAGGTTTCATGAAACTGGCCGCACCATTTGATCACCACCCGGCTTTTGGCGTCACGGTCTTCAAACGCCGCCACCGGCGTCTTGAAATCGCGCGGGTTGGCCAGGCAGTTGGCACCGATCGGCCCGCGATTTGGCAGATCGAACTTGGCGCCGTAGTTTTCACAGACAAACCCCCGCGCCGGACCATCGGGCAACGTCACCTTGTAGACCAGACCGCGCGGCAGAATGGCGATCTCCAGCGGCTCAATGTCAATGATGCCAAGCTCGGTCCAGAACCTGAGCCTTCCCGTCTGCGGTACCACCATCAGCTCGCTGTCAGCGGAATAGAAATACTCGTCCTGCATATCGGAATTCAGCATGAAGGTATGGCTGGCCATGCCGACCTGGGTATTCACATCCCCCGCCGTGGTCATGGTGCGCATGCCGGTCAGCCAGGTATGCGGCGTATCGGGCATCGGCACGGGATCCCATCGGTTCTGCACCAGCGACTGAATGCCGGGATCAATCAAGGGCGCGGATTTCCAGTATGGCATGTCGATACGGCTGAACCGCCCCACATGTTTCACCGAGGGACGGATGCGGTAACACCAGGTCCGCTCATTCTCGCCCCTTGGCGCGGTAAAGGCGGTGCCGGACAGTTGTTCGGCATATAGCCCGTAATTGCATTTTTGCGGACTATTTTGCCCCTGCGGCAAAGCCCCCGGCAACGCCTCGGTTTCAAAATCGTTGCCAAAGCCCGGCATATAGCCTGTGCTGGTGCCATAGCCGGCCTTGCCTTGCACCATTTCCGACATCTTTTTGGCCTGATCCATGGGAATCCTCGCTTTAACGTTCCGCCAATACTCGCCGATGCCCCATATATCGTTGCAAATGCAACAATGTCAAGTTCGCGTCGCCGAAAAGCCGGCAAATCGCCGCCATTCCGGTCGAGGCTTGAAATTATTGCCAAACCGTGGCCTATTGAAATCATCGCAAACGCAACGAAAGCCGCCGTTGACCGATTTTGTCCTCGATGAATTCCTGCCCTATCGCCTGACGATTCTGGCAACCCGCCTGAGCGAGCAATTTGCCGAACGCTACCGCGCCAAGTTCGGTATTTCGGTTCCCGAATGGCGGCTGGTGGCGCATCTGTCACAGGCCGAAAAGGTCAGCATCCGCGAAGTTTACCAACGCGTGGCCATGGATAAATCCAAGACCAGCCGCGCCGCCGCCCGGCTGGAAAAGGCAGGCTATGTCAACAAGCGCACCAACCCCGCCGACCGCCGTCTGGTCGAACTGTCACTGACTGCCAAAGGCCACGCAATGAGCGCGGAAATCGGTCGCATGGGCATTGCATTTCAGGGCGAACTTCTGATCGGCCTTGAACCCGAAGATCGCGAAAAATTCCACTCGATGATCGAAACCATGCTGAAGGAGAACCCATGAAAACCGTGCTTTACGACTATTGGCGGTCCTCTGCGGCCTACCGGATCAGGATCACGCTCAATCATCTGGGGCTGGAATATCAACAGATACCGGTTGATCTTGCCAGCGGTGAACAACGCCAACCGGCCAATCTGGCACGCAATCCGCAAGGGCTGGTACCGACACTGGAGCTAGACGATCAGGTGCTCACCCAATCGCTGGCAATCATCGAATATCTCGATGAAACCCGCCATGCCGGCCTCTTGCCTCCAACCGCGCTCGGGCGGGCGCGGGTCCGGCGCATCGCCTATGCCATCGCCATGGAAATCCACGCCGTCTGCAACCTTCGCGTGGCAAAATTCGCCGCCGAAAACTCCAATGGCGGCATCAGCATGCAAAGCTGGATGCAGGCATTCATCCCCGAAGGGCTGCGCGCGGTCGAACGCATGCTGGGCGAACCTGAAACCGGCCGATTCTGCCACGGCGACCGCCTCGGCATGGCGGATATCTGCCTCGTGCCGCAAATCTACAACGCGCGACGTTGGGAAATACCGCTGGACGACATGCCGAACATTCGCCGCATCATGGCCAATTTGGAACAGATCGACGCCATCCGCCGCGCCCATCCCGACAACCACCAGCCGCAATGAACGTCACCAGACAATTCCGCCCCTCATGGTTCCCAAAATACTCTCGGGGGTGAGCGAAGCGAGGGGGCAGACGCCCCCTCAGCGGCGGGTCGGCAAAACAACCGGGCCCGGGCTCAAAACAACCTGTTGCGACAGGCGCAGTTCCACTTCGATGCGTTCCGCCTGCCCCGCGGCATCGACCACCGCCAGTTTCAGAAAACCGGGCTTTGGCACCGGCCACTCGGCCTGGCGCTGATGCGCTGCAATCAGAAACGGCACGCCATTGGCAAAAAAGGTAAACGGCGGCGTGCCGTTGCGAACCTTGATCACCAGCGGCAGCGGCTGTCCATCTGTTGCCAGTTCCAGCCTTGCACCATCTGGCGGAAAGGCAATTTCCGGCCCGTTCAGCGCAAGAAACCGCCCTTCGCCTCGATAAAACCGCTGCAACTGATTTGGCAATTCCGTATGGGCCAGCAACAGGGTTGCCGGCGGCGGCGCGGATAACGGCACCAGCTTTGGCTTCAGCCGGGCGAATGCCTGAAACAACAGGGGTGCCGCCAGATCAGCCCCCAGTATTCCCGGCACCGAGGCCCCATCAGGCCGCCCCAGCCAAACCCCGATCACATGCCGGCCATCAAACCCCACCGCCCAGGCATCGCGATATCCGTATGAGGTGCCGGTCTTGAATGCCAGATCCCCTTCCGGGGCAAGATCAGGCGACGTCACACCTCTTAAAATATCCCCGACCTGCCAGGCGGCCTCGGCCGACAAAAGTCGCGGCCCCTCGCCTGGTGCCACCTCATCGGGGCGATGTACCAGCGCCACCGCCCCACCGCCACGCGCGATTGCCGCATAGAGCGTCACCAGATCCTCAAGGCTGATCCCCAACCCGCCAAGGCCGATGGCCAGCCCCGGCGGATCGCTTCCGGGCAATGCCGCCCTGACCCCGGCGCGGCGCATCCGCGCCAGCAGGTTCGCCGGACCAAGTTTTTCCAGCACCATCACCGCCGGAATGTTCAGCGACCACCTGAGCGCATCGCGCACCGTCACCCAGCCATGATATCGCCCGTCGAAATTTTCCGGTGCATAACCGGAAAAATCCGTTGGCTGATCTTCGACCAGGCTTTCGGGATGCAGGAACCCCTGCTCAAAACCCAAGCCGTAAATCAGCGGCTTGAGGGTGGAACCGGGCGAACGAACCGCCCCGGTCATATCCAGGAATCCGCCGCGATCATGGTCAAGATAGGCGGCCGAACCGACCGAGGCCAGAACCTCGCCCGACTGATGGTCGGCCACCACGATCGCCGCCGACAACCCCGACGGCTTGTCTGCCAGCGTCACCAGCACCAGTTTTTCCAGCGCCTGTTGCAACGGTCGATCCAGCGACAAGCGATGTATTGCCGATGCGGGCCTTTCGGCAATCGCCCGGTCCGCCATATGCGCCGCGACGACCGGAAAGGCGATGCGCGCATTCGGCACGCTTTCGCCCCTGGCGGCCCTGGCGGCATCCGCGCTCAGCAGCCCGGCCCCAACCATTCGCGCCAGCACCCGGTCACGACCGGCGCGGGCGGCGTCGGGGGCGCGGTCCGGGCGGCGCGTTTCCGGCGCTTGCGGCAATGCCACCAACAGCGCCGATTGCGCCGGGGTCAGGCGCAACGGTTCCTTGCCGAAATAGCTGAGCGAGGCCGCGCGCACCCCTTCAAGATTGCCGCCAAAGGGTGCGAGTTGCAGGTAAAGTTCCAGAATTTGCGACTTGTCCAGCCGCCGCTCCAGCGCCAGTGCAACCCGGATCTGGCGAAACTTGTCGTGCCAACGCCCGGTGCCACCCTGTTCCAGCAACCGCGCCACCTGCATCGTCAAGGTCGAGCCACCGGAAATCAGCCGCCGATACCAGATCGCCTGTGCCACTGCCCTAAGCATGGCAACCGGATCAACGCCACGGTGACGATAAAACCGCTTGTCCTCGAACGCGATCAGTTGCGCGACATAGCCGGGGTCGATGTCACCAAGGCTGACAGGCAGCCGCCAGCGCCCGTCGGCCACGGTATAGGCACGCAGCAGCCGGCCCTGACGATCCTCAACCACGACCGAGGTTACGGGCAAGAGACCGGGCAGTTCCGCCGTCGCCACCCAGCGATCAAACGCCAGCCAGCCCGTCGCCCCGAAAAGCAACAAGAGAACACCCGCGATCAGCCCCCTCTGCGGCATCCGGCCCCCCTATTCAGCCGCCACCGCGACCCGGCCAACCGCCGTTCGGGCGCGGTATTGCGGGCGGTACATGTCTTCGACGCTGGCGGCAGGATGGTGGAACTGCCCCGGCGAGATTGCCCGGACCATATAGGCAACTTGAAAGGGCTTGTCCGAGCGCCAGTCCACCGCCGCCACGAACCGTTCGGCGCGAAATTCCGAATGGCCGGGCAACGTACTCAGATCAAGCCAATCGAGCGCTTTTACATCGCCCGCCCGCAACAGGTTCGGATTGTCGATCTCAAGCCCGGCCGGCAGCGGGTCGTTGATGATCAGCCGCGCCTCGGAATAGTGTTCCGGGCTGACCTTCAACACCACCACCAGTCGCTGGTTGAGGCGAATGGTTTGCGGTGAGACCGGTTTACCTTCAAGCGTGAAATAGAACCGGTCGATGCTATAGCCATTGCCGCCCGCCGGTTCCGGTTCTGCCGGAATCCCGATGGTGGTCAGAACGGTGGTCGCGGGCTTTCCCGATTGATTTCGGATCTGAACCTTGCCGTTCTGGCCATTTCGCGCATCCAAAACCCGCACCAGCGGCCCTTGGGCGGGCAGACCGTTGATCAGGAAATCACCCGGCACCAGATCCTCGATCAGCGCGTTGGCGGCCAGCAGCGACCACATGTTTTCCTGGGTCGAACGCATGCGCGTTCCCACCCCCTCGGGCGTGATCCTGAGGGCAAGGCGGGACCGATCCAGAACCTCGGTGCGCGATTCCACTGCCAGCGTCAAAACCGCTGCCGTATCGCGCAGATAGGTACCATAGTCTGATCGCCACAACTGTTCTTCCGGCAGATCGCTTTGCCGTTCCAGTCGCACACTCGCAGCCCTGAACATACGGTCCGCCCGCATCTGATCACCATAACTGGCCAGCGCCGCACCCAGTTGCGCCAGCGCCAGCGGTGTGGCGAATTCATCGGCCTTCACATCGGCATAATAGCGAAGATCGCCGATGTTGGCCGCCCCTTCCCGCGCCAGCACCATCAGCGCATAGGCGATATCGGTGCCGCCATCCTCAAAATCACCGGCATAATTCACCCGGTTCCCAAGATTCTCCATGGCGATGCGAAACGCCTGGTCCGGCACCACAAAACCCTTGGCGCGCGCACGGCTGAGGAAATCGGAAACATAGGCATCAAGCCAAAGATCGCCCGAGCCCGGCGACCACAGCCCGAACGCGCCGTTCGATGACTGATTGGACAAGACCTCGGCAATCGCCTGCTCGATCCGTTTGCCGATATCGGTCTTTTCCGCCAGGCCCATCACATTTGCCACCTGAGCGAAATACAAAAGCGGCAGCGCCTTGGAGGTGATCTGTTCGGTGCAGCCATAAGGATAGCGATCAAGCGCATCCAACAACCCCGGCGCATCAAACCGCGCCAGAGGTCCAACCGACAGCGTGGCGTGACCGGTGCCGGGAACCAGCCCGGCAAAGACATCATCATCCAGGGTAAAGGTGGACTGATCCGCCAGCTCCACCCGACTGGTGCGGGCGATTTCCGGGTCATTGGCACGGATCGGCAGCACCAGCGTCTTGGTCAATCGCGTGCCGTCAGGCGTATAAAGCACCAGCGTGATTTCCGGCGTGCTGGCATCAAGCGCAGCAACCGGCAGATCCAGTGTCAGCTTGCCACTTTCGGGCAGGTTGATACTGGTCGGCAGCATGGTCGTGTCAATCAGCAACCCGTCACTGGCGCTTGCCTCGATCTCGATAGGGCCAGCGGGGCCGGTGGCATGGGCAATGTCAAGGCGGATGCGGCTTTTGTCATGGGGGGCCAGAAAACGCGGCAGGCTGGCGGTCAGAACCACCGGATCACGCGCCAGCACATCCTTGCTGGCCTGTCCGACGCCGGTATCCGACCAGACCACCGCCATCAGACGGATGGTGCCGTTGAATTCCGGCAGATCAAAATCAGTTTCCACCAGACCATCGGCACCGACCTTCAGCGGCCCTGAAAAATAGGCGACCAGTTCTTCGGTCGGCGGCGGGCTTTGCATACGGTCCGCCAACCCACCATCACCGCCCGAGCGTAACTGCCCGGGCGTTCCCTGCATGCCATCAATCAATCGCCCATAGACATCGCGAATTTCCATGCCAAGGCGTTGCTGGCCGAAGTAATAGCCGTCAGGATCGGGCGACTTGAACCCGGTCAGGTTCAGGATGCCGACATCAACGGCGGCGATGGTGGCATAGGCCACCTCACCCGGACGCACCCCTTTGACCCGCAGGCTGGCGGTCATCGCACCCCGCGGCGACACCTCGTCCGGGGTGGTGAATTCGGCGGCCAGACGGTGATCGCCGGGATCGACGCTGGCCCAGTTTAGGCCAAGGGCGCGCGCCGGATTGCGCCCGGCGGCGACATTCATCGGCCGGATCACGCTGGCGGTTACATAGGCACCGGCGCCCCATTCCTCGGTCACCGGCAGGTCGATCACATTCTCACCTTCGCTTACCGCGACCGTCTTCATCGCAATCAGGCGGTTGGAAACCACGCTGACCAGCGCGATACCGGCATAACGCGGCACCAGACGCAGTTTGGCGGTGTCGCCGATCCTATAGCCATTCCTGTCCAGACCGATTTCCAGCGTATCCGGGGTGTTGGAACTGTCAGCCGGGGCATACCAGCCGGCATAAAACTCATAGCTGGCAGAAAGATAGGCACCGTCCAGCGTTTCCAACTTCAGCTCATACCGCCCCCAGTCCACCGCCGCCTCGATCCTGGCGGCGCCAAGGCCGTCAAGCCGGACCTCGCCGCTGGCGATGCGGCTTCGGGTGGTGATCGGTTCATAGTTCCAGTTGCCGTTGCTTTCGTACCATTGATAGCGCGTCATCACCCGGTTAAGGGTCCAGCCGACCTTGGGCAGCGCCACCGGTTGCAGATCAGGGCTGACCGCAAGGATATCAAACCCGGCGCTGGCACCCTTGGCCACTACGCCGTCAAACAGCGGCTTGATGCCAAGCAGGGTTTTTTCCGGCGCAAGATTGCGTTCAATCACGCGTTCAACCGGACGGCCCGAACCTTCGCTGAGGCGCACCAGTGCCGTCAGTTTCAACGGGCGCGACAAATCTTTGGTGTCCGGCATGACAAGGCCAAAACGCAACTGCCCCTTGGCGTTGGTCCTTTCCTTCAGCGAAGTGAAGGCCAGCCTGGTGCCGACATATTCATCCTGATCGCCGAACTGATAACCGGGATAGCCATCAAGCCCGCCCGCCAGCGTCACCCGCGCCTCGGCCTCGGCCTTGAGATCTGCGCCGGGTGCGCCGTAAAGGTAACGCGCATCAACGCTGATGGTCGGCACGTCCGAGGCACGGACCGGCCCGTCCGGCAGGGAAAGGTCAAAATCAATCCGCTCGGGCATCAGGTCTTCGACCAGAAAATTCTGGCTGGCCAACTGAGCGCCTTCGGGATCGGCGTGAATCCGAATATTCCAGGTGCCGCGCTGCGCCGAACCTGGCAAATCCAGTGTCAGAACCCGCCCGCCGGCCCCTTGATCGACCAGCAATTCGCGACCGTATTCAACCCCGTCCGGGCGCAGGATGATGGCGGTCAAGGGCAGATTGCGGATCGCCTCGGCCTTTTGATCGCGCGCCAGCGCCAGCGCGTGCACGGTTTCACCGGGCCGGTAGGCGCCACGTTCGGTGGTCAGGAAAATATCAACCGGCAGCGGTGCCGTACGCCCCGCGACACCACGATCCGACAGATCGAACGCCGCCTCTTTCAGCGAAAGAAAGGCGAAATCCTGCCCCTGATCGCCAACCGTCACCAGCGCCGGGGCATTGCCATTGCGCCCGTTCATCAGACCGGCACCAAAACTGGCATAGCCGGCTGCATCGGTCGTTGCACTGCCCAGAACCATGTTGTTGGTAGCAACCAGATCGACCTTTACCCCCGCCCTGGCCTCGGCGGTATTGAGCGAGCGCACAAAGACATGCAGACCATCCGCCCCCCGCATGGTGGCAATGCCAAGATCGGTCACGATGAACCATTGCGCTGCGGCGTTGCCATCATAAGGATCAGACCCCGGCACCCTTGCACGCATGACGTAAACGCCGGGTTCGAAATCGGCAATCGCCTGACCGACAGGAAGGGCGGTGGTGACATCCTTGTTGACTTCACGCGCAACCATGCCTTTGCCCGACCAGACCTCGGCCCCGATTTCGTTGCCAAGCTCGGATTCATCCCAAACCGACAGCGGGCGGGAAAAAAGCCCATCCTGCATCACCCGCGTCAGGTTGCGATCCCCGACGCGATGGATTTTCAGGTCAACCTCGGCCAGATTGACGGTGACGATGGGAATCGAGGCCGCCTCGCCTCTGGGCAACACATAAGCCCGCCCGACAAACCGCGCCGAAGGGTCGCGGTCGCGCACATAGACCGTCAGATCAATCGACTTTTGCAAGGTCTCACCGCTGGCAGCCGGCAGTCCCTTGCGGAAATTCAGCCGATAGGTTTCACCGTGGCGCACCCCGTCGATGCAGATCTGGTTGTCCTCGGCCTCTACCGCCAGACCGGTCTCGGGCAGCGCAACGTAGGCGGAATAATCCACCCCCGCCTTTACCAGTGGTTCCGAAAACTCCGCACAGATCCTTGGCTGTGCCGCGTTGTTGTCAACACTGTGGTCGGTGATGCGAAAGCCATATAGCGCGATGGCACGTTCCAGCGCCGTTTCGGTATCCAGCCGCGGCTGGATCGACTGTGCCAGCCTGAGAACCGGGATCATTTGCCGCCCGTTACCCCGCATTTCCACGCCTTTGGCCAGAATGTTGAGGGCACTTACCCGAATACCGGGATTCTGCCCGCGCAGATAGGCATTGATCGCAGCGGCGGTTGCAACCCGCTGCATTTCACGCATTTCGTTGTCATCCTTCGGTTTCACCTCAAGCGCCAGTTGCGCAAGTTCCGCCCAGCCGTCCGGCGCATCGGTAAGGTTCAGCGCCGCACCCATGAAACCAACCGCGTTTATCAGGTTGCCCGCCAATCGCGCATTCCTTGATGCCTCGATCAACTGCGCTGCCGTCCATTGGTTGGTGATATAGTCCTCGGCCAGATCTGCCGCCTGTTTTCGCGCCTCATCCAGATATGAACCGCCGAGAAATCCAAGTTCTGCCAATCGCCCACCGGCATCGGCCAGAACCCGGGCATCGGTTTCAAACACCTGCGCCGAGGCAGCCCCGTCAAACGGCCGCTTTTCGGTGATGTCGGATTTCGGAAAACAGGCATTTGACTTGAAATTGAAGGTGAACGCCTTGCAGGCCCGATCCTTCAGGCAGATGGTCTTGCAGGTGGCGAAACTGGTTTCAAACACCGGTTGCAGATCGGCACCGTAAAAATCCATGTTGCGCGTGATCGCCAGGCGCCGATCCGGCACCACCGATTGCTGTGCCAGCAACGGCATGGCAAATCCCAGGGCCAGAACCAGCGCGACAAGGCTTTTGAGAATTGATTTCAGGGCGGCAAAACTGGACATCTGGAAACTCCGAATAACATGACTGAAATTGCTTTTCAGATGCTGCCATGAAGATGAGGATTCGGCAACGCTGCTGGTCCTTTTCCGCCAGTATGTTACCCGCGGCGGATTTGGTGAAAAATCTTTGGCGGCGTTAAAACTTGGCTAATCCTTTGCCGCCATCCTTGGCAACGACACGGGCCGGCGGAGGCGTCGAAACGTTCGATAGGGATGCAGCGATCATGAACCAAAACACACCGCTTCGGGCTGGTTCCACCATCAAATTCCGCGCGCATCCTGTGTCATGACCCCCGATCATTTTGAAAAACGCCTGAAACGTGAAGGCCGCGCCCGCCGCGAGGCTGAGCGTTTGCTGGAACTGAAGGCGGCCGAACTTCAAAAGGCCAATCTTGAACTTGCCAGCTATGCCGACGATCTTTCGCAAAAGGTTGAAACAGCGCAACAGGAATGGCTGGCTGCACGCATGCGGGCGGAATCGCTGGAAGGTCAGACCACGCAATTTCGCGCCGACCTGGCCCGCGCCAACAGCGCCACATTCCGCGCCGAACGCCGCCTTTGGAACGCGCTTGAGGCGATCAAGGACGGCTTTGCCCTGTTTGACAGCGACGACAAACTGGTTGTCGCCAATGCCGCCTATACCAACATTCTGGCGATGATTTCGTGCAGCGGCAAAGCCGGCATGGCCTATAGCACGATTTTCGATGGCCTTGGCCAATCGGGAATGGTCGATTACGCCGGCAAAAGCCCCGAAAACTGGCGCCGGGAGATGGAGGAATGGCACCAGACCCCGCAGAAAAAACCGCAGATCATGCGCCTTCACGGTGAAATCTGGCTGAAAATCACCGAACTTCGTACCGAAGATGGCGATACCGTCTCGCAGGTCAGCGACATCACCAAATCAAAACGCCGCGAAAAGGAACTGGATGAGGCGCGCAAACAGGCGGAATCCGCCAACCGCGCCAAATCGGCGTTTCTGGCCAATATGAGCCATGAAATCCGCACGCCGATGAACGGCATCATCGGCATGGCGGAACTGATCTGCGAAACCGATCTGGACCCCGAACAGCAACTGTTCGCCCAAACCATCCGCAATTCCGGCGAAGCGTTGCTGGTGATCATCAACGATGTCCTGGATTATTCCAAGATCGAGGCGGGCAAACTGGAACTGTTCGCCGAACCCTTCAACCTGGAACGCAGCCTGCATGAGGTTGCCATGCTGCTTCAACCGAATGCGCAGGAAAAGAACCTTGATCTGCTGATTGATTATGACATGTTCCTGCCCGCGCATTTTGAAGGCGATGTCGGGCGAATCCGACAGATTTTGACCAACCTACTTGGCAATGCGATAAAGTTTACCCAATCCGGTTTCGTACTGGTCCGCGTGGTCGGCATCGAATGCAGAAACGGTTTGCAGGAAATCCATGTCGCCATCGAAGATACCGGTATCGGCATTGCCGCCGACATGCTGGAACATGTGTTCGGCGAGTTCAATCAGGCCGAGGATCAGACCAACCGCAAATTCGAAGGCACCGGCCTGGGCCTTGCCATCACGCGGCGGCTGATTCGCATGATGGATGGCGAAATCTGGGTGGATTCGACCCTTGGCAAGGGATCTTGTTTCGGCTTCAAGATTTGCTTGCCGGTCAGCAAGGGCCATGAAATGCCGGTGCTGAGACCACCTGGCGACCTGAAACGTGCCCTGATTGTTGACGATCTGGAGGTGAACCGCCTGATTCTGGAACGCCAGCTTGGGTTGCTGGGCCTTGAAACCGTCGCCTGCGGTTCGGTCAAATCGGCGCTCAAGGTCGTCGACGGCGGCGGGATCGACGTTATCCTGACCGATCACCAGATGCCGGGCCTGACCGGTATCGACTTTGCCAAAGCCCTTGCATCCCGTGGTGCCGATATCCCGATATTTCTGCTCAGTTCCAACAGTTCGGTATCCAGCGAAGTGTTGCAACAGGGTCTGTTTCACGGCTGCCTGCGCAAACCGTTGCTGCGCCGTGAACTTTGTGAATGTCTGGCGGGCGCGGCCGACCTTCCGGCACCGGCCATGCAACGCCTGCCGATCGCAGCAACCCCGGCCAGCACCGATCGCCGTCTGAAAATACTGACTGCTGAAGACAACCGCACCAATCAACTGGTCCTCAGCAAGATGGTTGCCTCGATGGCGATCGAACTTGACTTCGCCGCCAACGGGCGCGAGGCGGTGGACAAGTTCAGCCACGCCGATTACGACCTGATCCTGATGGATATCTCGATGCCGGAAATGGACGGGCTGGAGGCTACCGCCAGAATTCGCGCCGACGAGGCGGCGCGCGGCCTGCCCCCGGTGCCGATCATCGCCCTGACGGCGCATGCCATGTCGGGTGATAGTGAAAGGTTTCTGGCGGCTGGCATGGACCATTATCTGACCAAGCCGATCAAGAAAGCGGTACTCAAGGCCAAGATCGCCGAAATCATGGCCGAAGGCGGCAATCAGGAAATCTTTCGCCCCGCCGCCGAATAGGTCGATGGTTCAGTCATTGTCGGGATGTAAACCCATCTATAGGAACCACTTGTCTGAATGATAGGCGACACAATCAACGCCCCGCCTTGCTGCGGCTGGCGGTCGGCATTAGTTAGTTCGCACTGCCCCCCAGCATCTGCCGAACCCGCATTGCCCAGCCGGCACCGCATCGCACTACGGGTCTGCCAACAGGTTTCCGGCACGGCGGATGGCAGCCTTCTGCGCAATACCAGACCGCATCGCTAACAAACACCCCGCGCGCGCCTGCGCGCGGCACCGGTTTGCAATTCCATTAGCGACATGGCTTTAACCCCGGTCTGGTTGAAACCGCCGCCCTGCAATCGCCCCGCCCGCATGCAGCCACAAGTCAAGGCCGCTGGCTTCAGGGTTCGCCCGTCAGGCAATCACCTTGGCTGACCAGCGGTATCCTGAGTTCCAGAAGGTTCATATTCCCCTGTCGCCGGTAGCAAAGGTTGTCGGACAGATGCCGGATCAGAAACCAGCCAAAACCACCTTCGGGTAACTGCTCACGCTCCGGCCCGATCCGTGGCTCAGCACCCCGAGGCAGTTTCTGCCCCGGCAACGGCCTGCCGTGGTCGATCACGGTGAAAATCAACCAGCGCCCTTGAAGGCAAAGGGTCAGCCGGACGATTCCCGAAGGCCCACCAGCAAAGGCATGTTTGGCGATATTGTTCAGAACCTCCGCCAGAACCAGTTCCGCAATTTCGACATTGCAGGATCGTAAATGAAACCCATCAAGGATCCGGTGCAGTTTTTCCAGGGCCCGTCTTACCCCCACTCCGGTGGCAGGGAAACCCAGATGCGCGTTCGAATGCAGCCTCGGCCACAGCCGGGGTGGCGGGGTGCGGTCAGTGATGCGCGTTTGCCGCATTTCCCATCCTGTCATCGGCAAGGGCGGCGTCGGTGTCGGGATAGATGTTGAACACTGAATCCATTCGCGTCAGCGTCAAGACCCGCGATACCGGCGGCGAAAGACCGGCAAGATCGAACACCCGTTCCCGCCCCAGATGCTTGTAAATCGCCACCACGGCACCCAGGCCACTGCTGTCCATGAAGCCGACCGGGCCGAGATCAAGTACCACACGGTTTTTATCGCCTTCGGTCAGTTCGCGAAACCGTTCCTTGAACTGCACGGCAATCGCCGCATCAAGCCGCGATTCGCCCAGTCTGACCACGGTCGTGCCTGCGTGTTTTTTGATGTCGATCTGCATTTCAGTTCCCGCCATGTTGCCGCCTATTGTTGCGCTGAAAGCGTTACCAATCCCTTTCCGCAACACCGCGTTTCCAGACATTTTTGCCAAACCCTTGCCGAAACGGCAAAAGGCTGAAATATCTCGGGCAGGTTAACCGTAAAGGAGCAGGTAATGGAAAAGGTTGTACTGGTGGGGGCGGCGCGCACCGCCATGGCCGGGTTTCAGGGTGAATTTTCCGCCGTTGGCGCACCGGTTCTTGGCGGTGCCGCCATCGGTGCGGCACTTGAAGGTGCGGGGGTACAGCCTGACCTTGTCGATGAACTGCTGATGGGTTGCGTGCTGCCTGCGGGTCAAGGGCAAGCACCGGCGCGGCAAGCCGGTTTCGCCGCCGGTCTTGGCGAAGAAGTACCGGCAACCACACTGAACAAGATGTGCGGCTCAGGCATGAAGGCGGCGATGGTCGCGCATGATCAACTGGCGCTTGGGCGCAGCAATCTGATGGTGGCGGGCGGCATGGAAAGCATGACCAACGCGCCATATCTGTTGGCCAAGATGCGCAGTGGTGCGCGGCTTGGTCATGACCGGGTGATCGACCACATGTTTCTGGACGGGCTTGAGGATGCGTATGACAAGGGCCGCCTGATGGGTACATTTGCCGAAGATTGCGCCGAAAAGTTCCAGTTCACCCGGCAGGCCCAGGATGAATACGCCATCGCCTCGTTGAACCGGGTGCTGGCGGCACAGGCAAGTGGCGCGTTTGATGCTGAAATCACCTCGGTGCGCGTACCTTCGCGCAAGGGCGACATCCTGATCACTGCGGATGAGCAGCCAAAAACGGCAAGGCCCGAAAAGATCCCGCAACTGAAACCGGCATTTCGCAAGGATGGCACCGTCACCGCCGCCAATTCCTCGTCGATCTCGGACGGTGCGGCGGCACTGGTTCTGGCGGGCGAAGTCTTTGCCAATCAGAACCATCTGCCGATCCGCGCCCGAATCGTTGGCCATGCCAGCCATGCTCAGGCACCGGCGCTGTTTCCCACCGCACCGGTGCCAGCGGCGCGAAAACTGCTTGAACAGATCGGCTGGTCGGTGGATCAGGTCGAACTCTGGGAGGTGAACGAGGCATTCGCTGTGGTTCCCATGGCCTTCATGCGGGAAATGAAGATCGCGCATGAAATCACCAACGTCAACGGCGGCGCCTGTGCATTGGGGCATCCGATCGGCGCATCTGGGGCGCGTATCATCGTCACCCTGCTGCACGCGCTGGAAGCCCGGGGGCTGAAACGCGGCGTTGCCGCCATCTGTATCGGCGGCGGCGAAGGCACGGCGATTGCCATTGAACGGCCTTGACCTTGGCGGATGCACCAATCGGCGCCAGTGTTGATTATGCAACCCTGGCGCAGAACATCAACGCGCTGACTGCGGGCGAAACCGACACCATCGCCCTGATGGCTACTGTCGCCTGTGAGGTGCATCACGCCGATCAGCGTTTCGACTGGACCGGATTTTATCGTGTGGTTGCACCCGATATGCTGAAAATCGGGCCGTATCAAGGCGGGCATGGCTGCCTGACCATTGCGTTTTCGCGTGGGGTTTGCGGGGCAGCGGCGCGCAGCGGCAAGGTGCAACTGGTGGCGGATGTCGATGCCTTTGACGGGCATATCGCCTGTGCCAGTTCCACCCGCTCGGAACTGGTCATTCCGGTATTTGATGCCGCAAACCAACTGATCGCAGTCTTTGACATCGACAGCGATCAGCCCGATGCCTTTGATCACAAGGATGCCGAGGCGCTGACGGCAATTCTGGTTGAGGTTTTTACCCGCCGCTGAACCCTAACCCGGTCCGATGGCAACCTCTGAGCCGATAATTTCGCCGCCCTGAACCATCGCAAGCATGTCGCCAGATTACTGCCCCCCGGCCCGGCACCAAACCGGACCTTCCGGTCAAAAACAGGGCTTGTCTGACCCATTGCGCCGTGAAACAGTTGCGTATGCAGACAAACCGCCCCACCCCGCTGAAATCCTGGCCTGAGCTCGCCCCCCGTCTGGTCGCCGTCGCCGCCGGGCGCGAGGAGGCTGATCTTGTGATCACCAACTGCCAATGGGTCAATGTCAACAGCCGTGAAATCCTGCCGGGCAGCCAGATTGCCATTGCCGGCGGTCGCTTTGCCTATTGCGGTGCGGATGCCGGCCATTGCATCGGCCCCGACACGGAAATCATCGACGCCAATGGCCAGTTCGCCATTCCCGGCCTCTGCGACGCGCATATGCATATCGAAAGCGGCATGCTGACGCCGGGCCAGTTCGCCCGCGCCGTCATCCCGCACGGCACCACCACCATGTTCACCGACCCGCATGAAATCGCCAATGTGCTGGGCCTTTACGGCGTTCGCCTGATGCATGACGACGCCATGGGGCAGCCGATCAGCATCTTCACACAGATGCCGTCCTGCGCGCCCTCGGCGCCGGGGTTGGAAACCACCGGCCATGAACTCGGCCCTGACGAGGTGGCCGAGGCAATGGCGTGGCCCGGCATCGTCGGGCTGGGCGAAATGATGAATTTTCCCGGCGTGATCAACGCCGATGCCAGGATGCTGGCAGAAATCGCCGCCACTCAGAACGCGGGCAAGACGGTTGGTGGCCATTACGCCAGCCCGGACCTTGGCCCGGCCTTTTCCGCCTATGTGGCGGGCGGGCCTGCCGATGACCATGAAGGAACCACCGAGACCGACGCGATTGCGCGGGTCCGCCAGGGAATGCGCGCGATGCTGCGCCTAGGTTCAGCCTGGTATGACGTCAAGGCGCAGATCACCGCCATTACCGAAAAGGGGCTTGATCCGCGCAATTTCATCCTTTGCACCGATGACTGTCATTCCGGCACGCTGGTCAATGACGGGCATATGAACCGGGTCGTCCGACACGCTATCGAATGTGGCTGTGATCCGCTGGTGGCACTGCAAATGGCCACCATCAACACCGCGACGCATTTCGGGCTGGAACGTGAGCTTGGTTCGATCACGCCGGGGCGGCGGGCGGATGTCATCCTTACCTCGGATCTCAGAACCCTGCCGATCAACCGAGTGATCGCGCGTGGCGTGACGCTGGCGGAAATGGGGAGGCTGACGCTGGAAACGCCGCTGTTCGACTGGCCCGACGATGCCCGCCAGACGGTAAAGCTGGGCAAGACGCTCAGTGCCGATGATTTCGCCATTCACGCGCCCGAGGGCGCCAACTACGTGCGTGTCAAGGTGATCGGCGTGGTCGAAAATCAGGCACCAACCCGCGCCCTCACTGCAGAATTACAGGTGCGCGACGGGCTGGTCGAAGGCGACGAGGCCAAGGATGTTTGCCAGATCGCGCTGGTCGAACGTCACCGCGCCACAGGCGAGGTGGTGAACGCCTTTGTTTCCGGTTTCACCTACAAGGGCGAATGCGCCATCGCCTCGACCGTGGCGCATGACAGCCATCACATGATCGTTGTCGGCACCTCGCGGCGCGACATGGCACTGGCGGCGAACCGCCTGGGCGAGGTCGGCGGCGGCGTCACCGTCTTTAAGGACGGGCGCGAACTGGCGCTGGTGCGCCTGCCGATCGCCGGGCTGATGTCGGATGCCCCCGCCCAAGACGTCGCCAGGGACGCCGACCGGATGATGGCGGCGATGGCCGAATGCGGCGCCAAGCTCAACAACGGCTATATGCAGCATTCGCTGCTGGCGCTGGTGGTGATCCCGGAACTCAGGATTTCCGACAAGGGGCTGATCGACGTTACCCGGTTTGAAAAGACCGAACTGTTTGAAAAGGTCGATGGATGAACCACGATGAATCCCTGTTGCCACTGTCGGTGCCGCCCATTTGGCCGGCCGAGGATTTCACCAGTGCCGAAGCGGCGGTCGAACGGCTGAAACTGCTATATTCCGAGGCCACCGGTTTTCTGAAACAGGAGTTTCAGGAAACCCTGAACGGCCGCACCCCGACCGCGCATTATCGCGCCTATTATCCGGAAATCAGCATCACCACCACGTCTTATGCGCATGTGGACAGCCGCCTGTCGTTTGGCCATGTCGCCGAACCCGGCACCTATGCCACCACTGTCACCCGCCCGGAACTGTTCGGCAATTACCTGACCCAGCAGATCGGCCTTTTGATCGAAAATCATGCGGTTCCGGTCAGTATACGCCCCTCAACCACGCCGATCCCGCTGCATTTCGCCCTGCTGGACGACACCGAAGTTTCAGTCCAGCAAAGCGGCGGCTTTGACTTTCCGCTGCGCGATATTTTCGATGTGCCGGATCTCAGCAGCACCAATGATGAGATCGTCAACGGTTATACCATCCATGAGGCCGGAACCCTTGGCCCGCTGGCCCCCTTCACGGCGCAACGCATTGATTATTCGCTGGCGCGGCTACCGCATTATACCGCAACCGATCCTGAGCATTTCCAGAACCATGTTCTGTTCACCAACTACAAGTTCTATGTCGACGAATTCATCCTTTACGCCGCAGCGATGCTGGCAGACCCTGAATCCGGCTACACAGAATTCGTCGGCCCCGGAAATACCATCGCACGCACCGGTGAAAAGGTGATCGTTACCAATCTGACGCCGCAAATGCCCGCCTTTCATCTGAAACGCAAGGATGGTTCGGGCATCACGCTGGTCAATATCGGTATCGGCCCCAGCAATGCCAAGACCGCCACCGACCACATCGCGGTTTTGCGCCCGCATGCCTGGCTGATGCTGGGCCATTGCGCCGGCCTCAGGAATTCACAGCGGCTTGGTGATTATGTACTGGCGCATGCCTATGTGCGCGAAGATCATGTGCTGGATGATGATCTGCCGGTCTGGGTTCCGGTGCCTCCGCTGGCGGAAATCCAGATCGCGCTGGAAAAGGCGGTGGCCGATGTGACCATGCTGACGGGATATGACCTTAAACGGGTGATGCGAACCGGCACCGTCGCAACCATCGACAACCGCAACTGGGAACTTCGCGACCAATCCGGCCCGGTGCAGCGACTGTCGCAATCCCGCGCCATCGCGCTTGACATGGAAAGCGCCACCGTCGCCGCCAACGGCTTTCGCTTTCGTGTACCTTACGGCACCCTTTTGTGTGTCTCCGACAAACCGCTGCATGGCGAATTGAAACTGCCGGGAATGGCCAGCGAATTTTACCGAGTACAGGTTGCAAGGCACCTGAAAATCGGGATTCGCGCCCTGGAAACCCTGCGCGAAATGCCGCTGGAACGGTTACATTCACGAAAATTGCGCAGTTTCGAGGAAACTGCTTTCCTCTGAGTCGGAAAAAATCGGGCAAAAAGCCATGAAAACCGGCGAAAAAGCGCAAACGGTGCACACAAATGATTGAGTTACCCATCTGTATCTAGTTTAATGCCGCCAATGTACCTCAAGCGGTCGTATAACAACGAAAACAACTACAGGAACGAAACCAATGACCAAACCGATGACCAAGACCCAACTCGTGGCAGCCCTTGCCGAGGCAACCGGCAGCGACAAGGCTTCGGCCAACAGCGCCCTTGAGGCACTGACCTCGATCATAACCCGCGAAGTGGCAGCCGGTGGTGCCGTGACCCTGCCCGGCCTTGGCAAATTCATGTGCCGCGACCGGCCGGAACGCATGGTGCGCAACCCCGCCACCGGCGAACAGTTCAAGAAAGAGGCGGACCGCGTGGTGAAAGTGACCATCGCCAAGGCGCTGAAGGATGTCATCAACACCTGATCACAGGCGCTGACGTTTAGGGGTTCTTTCCCCCAATAAAATCAGATTAAGGTCACCGGCGACGGTGGCCTTTTTCATTGCGGGGGACGTGGTTTGGATATTCGATCAGCCATCATGGGACTGGCATTCGCATTCATGTGGAGCAGCGCCTTTTCCTCGGCCCGGGTGATCGTTCTTTACGCGCCGCCCATGACCTCGCTGTCGCTCAGGTTTCTGGTATCGGGGCTGATTGCCATCGCGCTTGCCCTGGCGATGGGACAGAACATGCGACTGAACCGCGCCCAATGGACCAGCACCATTGTCTTCGGCATCTGTCAGAACGCGCTTTATCTTGGCCTGTTCTTCATCGCCATGCAGTGGATCGAAGCCGGACTGGCCGCCATCATCGCCAGCGCCATGCCGCTTATCGTGGCGTTTCTGAGCTGGGTTTTCCTCAAGGAAAAGATCCCTCCGATCGGCATTATCGGGCTGATCGCCGGCTTTGTCGGCGTCGCCATCATCCTGAGCGCGCGCCTTAGCGGCGGGGCCGATCCGTTCGGCCTGTTTTTGTGTCTGATCGGCGTCACGGCATTGGCGATTGCAACGCTGGTGGTTCGCGGTGCATCGTCAGGCGGCAACGTGCTGATGATCGTCGGCCTGCAAATGCTGGTCGGCAGTGCGGCGCTGTTCATCCCTGCCATGGCGCTTGAAACCTGGCATGTCGAACTGAACTGGCCGCTGGTGCTGGCGTTCTTCTATACCACGCTGGTTCCGGGTCTGGCGGCCACCTGGGTCTGGTTTCTGCTGGTCGGACGCATCGGCGGCACCCGCGCCGCCACCTATCACTTTCTCAACCCGTTTTTTGGCGTCATCGTCGCGGCGGTGGTTCTGAACGAGTCGCTGAGCCTGCGCGATTTCATCGGTGTCGCCATCATAACGGCGGGCATTCTGGCGGTGCAACTGTCCAGGCGCAGCGCCGGGAAACCAGCGCCCGCAACGCGATCAAAGGTTACAGATTCCTGACGAATTCGTGACGGCGGGCGATCAAAGCGTTTGATGACGCAGCGCCTGTCCTGCCTTAAACCTATGGGGAAACCATGGGGAATGGCCGTTTCTGGAACTGATCCTTGCATATGTCGCCGGACTGCTGACGCTGATCAACCCTTGTGTGCTGCCGGTTTTGCCGCTGGTGCTGGGGGCGGCGGTACAGACCAATCGACACGCGCCGCTGGCGCTGGCGGCGGGCATGGGGTTGTCGTTTGTGTTGCTGGGCCTGCTGGTTGCCGTGGCCGGCCGGGTCATCGGGCTAAGCGAACAGGTGCTGGCGCAAACCGGTGCCGTGCTGATGATGCTGTTTGGCCTGATCCTGCTGGTTCCTGCATTGGCGCATCGTTTTGAATTGGCCACAGCCGGGTTTGCCTCGGGCGCTGATCGTGGATTTGGCCGGGTGCAGAATTCCGGCCTTGGCGGGTTGTTTCTGGGCGGGGTTTTGCTGGGCGCGGTCTGGTCACCCTGCGTCGGACCAACGCTTGGCGGTGCAATTTCGCTGGCATCACAGGGCCAAAGCCTGCTCTGGTCGGCCCTGATCATGACTGCCTTCGCCCTTGGCATAGGCAGCATCATCGTCACCCTTGGCTACGGTGCCCACGAACTGATCCGCACCCGCCAGCCGCTGCTGCGCCGTCTGGCCGGCATTGCCCGGCCATTCATGGGGGCGCTGTTTTTGCTGGTCGGTGCGATGATCCTGATGGGCTGGAACCAGCGGATCGAAGGCTGGTTGCTGGATCATCTGCCGATCTGGTTGCAGAATTTGTCCATCGCCGTCTGAACATTGAAAGGAGTCATCATGAAACGCCGTCAATTCATCGCCCTTGTCGGGGCTGCAACCCTGACCCCGCTTGCCCTCAGGGCAGCAAAAACGCTTGATTACACGCCGGGACTGGTGGCCGATCAACTGGCGGCAGGCAAGACGGTATTCGTTGATTTCTATACCGACTGGTGTTCCACCTGCCGCGCCCAGGGCCGCAATATCGAGGCGCTGAGGCGGGAAAATCCGGCCTATGACGCCAATATGGTATTCGTCAAGGTCGATTGGGACGTACATGCCAAATCGAAGATTGCCAGAAAATATCGGATCCCGCGACGTTCCACCCTGATCGTTCTGAAAGGGGACAAGGAACTGGGGCGCAATGTTGCCGACCCGAGTAAATCGGCAATCAAGGAACTGATGGATATCGGTCTGGCAGCCGCCAACGCCTGACCCGCTAGCCGATCCGACCCTGATTTTCGCCGACCTGACCACGATGAAGCAGCACATGATCCAAAAGGGTGCAGGCCATCATCGCCTCGCCCACCGGCACCGCCCGGATGCCGACACATGGGTCGTGGCGACCTTTGGTCACGATCTCGACCTCCTCACCTGCTTTGGTGATGGTACGGCGCGGCTTCAGGATTGATGAGGTGGGTTTCACCGCAAAGCGGCAGATCACGTCCTGCCCGGTCGAGATACCGCCAAGAATACCGCCCGCATGGTTGGAGGAATAGACCGGCCCCGCCTCGGTCATGAAAATCTCGTCGGCATTTTCTTCGCCGGTCAGTTCCGCCGCCATCATGCCGGCGCCTATTTCCACCGCTTTCACGGCATTGATCGACATCATCGCCGCCGCCAGATCGACATCAAGCTTGGCATAGACCGGTGCGCCCAGACCGGCGGGCATGCCTTCTGCCATCACTTCGACCACGGCACCGATGGAGTTGCCGGATTTGCGCAACCCATCCAGATACCCCTCCCACATCGCGGCGGCCTTGGCATCGGGGGCCCAAAACGGATTGGCCTCGATCTGATCCCGGTCCCAGTTGTTGCGGTCGATCCGGTGGGGACCCATCTGCACCATGGCACCGGTGATCCTCAGCTCTGGCACCAGCATTTTCAGCGCCTGCCGCGCCACACCGCCTGCCGCCACCCGCGCCGCCGTTTCCCGCGCTGACGACCGCCCGCCGCCACGCGGATCACGAATGCCGTATTTCTGCCAATAGGTGATATCGGCATGTCCGGGGCGGAATTTTTCCGCGATCCCGGAATAATCCTTGCTGCGCTGATCGGTGTTGCGGATCAATAGCTGGATCGGCGTGCCGGTGGTCAGACCCTCATATACCCCTGACAGGATTTCCACCTGATCCGCCTCTTGCCGCTGGGTGGTGAATTTGTTCTGGCCGGGTTTGCGCCGGTCCAGCCAGTGCTGGATCATTGCCGCGTCCAAGGGAACATTCGGCGGGCAGCCATCGACCATGGCACCCAGTGCCGGGCCGTGGCTTTCGCCCCAGGTGCTGACGCTGAACAGGCGGCCAAAGCTGTTGATGCTCATCTATCATCTTCCTTTTCGCCGCTTATGCACCGAATGGCCGCCATCTGCCAAGCACCCTTTCGCAATCCGCTTGTAACCCCGGCAGGCGCGGCATATGGTTGCCCCACCTCGGGGTGCCCTTTCTGGGCTGAGATACGCAATCGTGTGACCCGTTGAACCTGAACCGGACAATACCGGCGGAGGGAAGGTTGACGACATGATGTCCTTCACCCCACCCGCCAGCTTTTTTGTGGAGGACTGAATGTTTCGCAATGCACTATTGGGCGCGGCCCTGATTTTTTTCCCAGGCGGGGCGGCTGGTGCCGAAGACCTGCCCGTTCTCAACGTCTATACCTATGACAGCTTTGTTTCCGAATGGGGCCCCGGCCCTCGCGTGGAACAGGCGTTCGAGGCCCAGTGCAAATGCGATCTGCAATTCACCGCCCTTGGCGATGGCGCCGCATTGCTGGCACGAATCCAGCTTGAAGGCGAGCGCACCAAGGCCGATGTGGTTCTTGGCCTTGACACCAATCTGACCGCCCGCGCCGCTGAAACCGGCCTTTTTGCCAGCCACGACCGGGTGGTGGCCGGGCTTGATCTGCCGATCGAATGGACAGACACGCGGTTCTTGCCGTTTGACTGGGGTTATTTCGCCTTTGTCTATGATCGCACCAAACTAAGCGATGTGCCGCGCAGTTTCACCGAACTTGCCGCCATGCCTGAGGATTTCAAGATCATCATCGAAGACCCGCGCAGCTCTACCCCCGGACTTGGCCTGTTGATGTGGGTAAAGGCGGCTTATGGCGATCGCGCGCCTGAAATCTGGGCCGGGCTGGCACCGCATATCCTGACCGTTACCAAGGGCTGGTCCGAAGCCTATGGCCTGTTTCTGAAGGGTGAGGCGGACATGGTGCTGTCCTATACCACATCGCCTGCCTATCACATCATCGCCGAACAGGATGACAGCAAGGCAGCAGCGATATTCGACGAAGGTCATTATCTGCAAATCGAGGTTGCGGGCAGGCTGGTAACCTCAAAACAGCCAAAACTGGCGGCCGAGTTTCTGGATTTCATGCTAAGCGACGCGTTTCAGTCGATCATCCCCACCGGCAACTGGATGTATCCGGTACTGACGCCGAAATCCGGCCTGCCCGAGGGGTTTGAAAACCCGGTACCGGCAGAAAAGGCGCTGTTGATGTCACCCAAACAGGCGGTGGACATGCGCAAGGACGCGTTGGACGAATGGCTGCACGCGCTCAGCAAATAGGGCCATCCGGATTTGCCGGGTTTGGCGTCGCCCTGTTGCTGGCGGCGCTGAGCCTTGGCACGCTGGCGGTGGTCGGCCTCAATGCCGAGGGGTTATTTTCACTTGGCCCAGCGGATTGGGCCGCCTTGCGGTTCACCGTATCGCAGGCAGTGGTTTCCGCCATCCTCAGCGTCGGTCTGGCGATTCCGCTGGCGCGGGCGTTAGCGCGGCGGCGGTTCGTCGGGCGGCGGTTGCTGGTCCTGTTGCTGGGGGCGCCGTTCATCCTGCCGGTGGTGGTGGCCATTCTGGGGCTGCTGGCGGTCTATGGGCGTTCCGGCATCCTTAGCGACGTTCTGGTCGGAATCGGTTATCGCCCGCTTGAAATCTACGGCTTTGACGGGGTGGTTCTGGCGCATGTCTTCTTTAACCTGCCGCTGGTGACGCGGCTGTTATTGCAGGGCTGGCAGGCGGTGCCGGCTGAACAGTTTCGCCTGGCGGCACAGTTGGGAATTGACGGGCATAACTTTACCCGACATCTGGAATGGCCGATCCTCAGGGCCGTTTTGCCGGGGGCGTTCGTGACGGTTTTTCTGCTTTGCGTCACCTCATTCGCGGTGGCGTTGACGCTTGGCGGCGGGCCAAGGGCGACGACGCTGGAACTGGCGATCTATCAGGCGTTTCGGTTTGATTTCGACCTTGGCCGCGCCGCCTTGCTGGCGGTGATGCAGTTTGCCCTTTGCGCCGTGGCGGCGGTTCTGGCGTGGAAAACCGGCCGCACCTCCGAATTCAGCCCCGGAATCGAGCGGCTGGCGGAACGATGGGACGGACGCAGCTGGTTTGCAAGTATTGGTGATGGCATCATGATCGTGATGGTGGCGCTGTTTCTGCTGGTGCCAACGGTCATGGTGATCGTCAATGGCCTGCATGGGCTGGCAACCCTGCCCGCCTCGATCATACCGGCGGCGATGCGGTCGATTCTGGTTGCACTGGGTTCGGCGCTGCTCACGCTTTGGCTGGCGGTCATGCTGGCGCTGGCAATCGCAAGGCAAGAGCCGCAAAATCCAAGGGTTTCAGGTCTGCTGGAAGGTGTTGGTTATCTTTCCATTGCCGCCTCGCCCATGGTTATCGGTACCGGGCTGTTTCTGTTGCTGTTTCCCCATATCGATCCGGCGCGGCTGGCCCTGCCGATAACCGCACTGGTCAATGCCGCGATGAGCCTGCCCTTTGCCTTGCGGGCCTTGCTGCCTGCGGTTCGGCAGGCAAGGCAGGATTATGGCGCCCTTGCCGACAGTCTGGGGATGACCGGCCTCAGCGGCTTTCGTCTGGCCATCTGGCCACGCATCCGACCGGCGGCGGGATTTGCCACCGGTCTGGCGGCGGCGCTGTCGATGGGGGATCTTGGGGTGATCGCGCTATTTGCCGATGCAGATGGGCCTACCCTGCCATTGTTGATGTATCGCCTGATGGGGGCCTATCAGATGCAGGCTGCTGCCGGGGCCGGCCTGTTGCTGCTGGTATTGTCGCTGGGACTGTTCTGGGTTTTCGACCGCGAAGGGCGTCACGATGCTGGAGCTTGATCATCTGCTGATCCGCCAGGATGATTTCAGTCTTGCTGCCGACTGGCAGCTTGCTCAGGGGCAGAAACTGGCCATTCTGGGGCCTTCGGGCGGCGGCAAGACCACGCTGCTATCGGCCATTGCCGGTTTCGTTGCCCTGAGCCAGGGTCGCATCCGGGTCGACGGTATCGACATCACCGACCTGCCCCCGGCCAGGCGACCTGTCAGCATCCTGTTTCAGGAACACAATCTGTTCGCACATCTGGATGTGGCCCAGAATGTCGGCCTTGGATTGCGCCCGAATCTCAGGCTCAGCCGCGCCGAGCATGACCGAATTGCCGAAGCCCTGACCGAGGTCGGGCTGACCGGGTTTCAGTCCCGCCGCCCGGCGAGCCTATCCGGTGGTCAGCGGCAGCGGGTGGCGCTGGCGCGGGCACTGCTGCGAAACAAGCCGGTCCTGATGCTGGATGAGCCATTCGCCGCCCTTGGCCCGGCCCTCAAGGCGGAAATGCTGGATTTGGTAAAGCGCATTGTCGGGCTTAACGAAACCACGCTTTTGATGGTCACCCATGATCCGGGCGATGCAAGGCGGATCGCCGATCAGATCTCGTTCGTGGCGGATGGCAATGCGGCGGCACCGGAACCGACCGAGGCGCTGTTCAATGCGCCGCCCCCGGCACTGGCGGCATATCTGGGAAACCCGACCTGAACGCAAAAGGGCGCGCCAGCGGCACGCCCTTCGGTTTCAATGACCTCGCGGTTACGCCTTGCGTTTGGCAACCGCCCACAATTTCTTGTTGGTCAGATATAACAGCGAAGTCAGCAGCACCAGAAAGCCGACCGCGACAAAACCGGTTTTCTTGCGCGCATTCAGTTTCGGTTCAGCCGTCCACATCAGGAATGCCGCCACGTCCTGGGACATGTGGTGAAGATCCGCCGAATGGCCATCGCGGAATTCCACCGCGTCATCATCCAAAGGCGGTGCCATCGAAATCCAGCCACCGTCAAATGCGGTGTTCTCATATAGCGTGACACCCGCCTCTTCCTTTTCCTCGCCGGTATAGCCGGTCAGAAGCGAGGCGATGTATTCCGGCCCCCCCATGCCTTTGATCATCTGATTGATGCCAAGACCGGCCGGACCGTGAAAGCCCGCGCGCGCCTTTGCCATCATGCTGAGATCGGGTGCCCCTGCGCCATGGTTTTCCGGAAACTTGTCGGCTGGCTTGCCCTCGCGGGTATCGCCGGGTTGAGCCCCATCGCTGTCGTCGTTCACCTCGAACAGCTTGGCAAATGCCTTGACCTGGCTGCTGGACATTTCCGGACCACCCGGATCGCCCAGGGTGCGGAACGCCACCTGACGCAGGCCATGGCATGCCGAACAAACCTCGGTAAACACCTGAAGGCCGCGTTGCAGTTGCATCTTGTCGTAGCTGCCGAACGGTCCCTCGAACGAAAACGCAAAGTCCTCGACATGGCCACCGCCGCCAGAAGCGACTGCGGCGCCCGAGCCAAGGCCGAATGCAACGAGTGCTGCGAGTATGCTTGCTTTGATCATCTCGTCTGTCCCTTTGTTCAGATCATTCAGCCGCAGGCGCCGTGGCGTCCTTGGGCGGGTAATGGGCATCGAAATCTTCCTCGATGGTGGCCGGCACCGGCAGCGGTTTTTCCAGAACCCCCAGCAAGGGCAGGATAATCAGGAAATATGCGAACCAGAAGCTGGCACCAATCAGCGAAATTACCGGAACCATGCCTTCAGCGGGTTGTGAGCCGCACCATGTCAGGACAATGAAATCCAGCGCCAACAGCCAGAACCACCATTTGAAGCTGGGCCGGTATTTGCCCGAGCGCACCCGCGAAGTGTCCAGCCACGGCACGAACACCATCACCACGATCGAACCGAACATGGCAATCACGCCAAAGAACTTGGCATCGACGATACCGCCGGTAACAAAGCTGGCAAGCTGCACCGCCCAGACATCCGAGGTAAAGGCCCTGAGGATGGCATAAAACGGCAGATAGTACCATTCGGGCACGATATGCGCCGGCGTCACCAGCGGGTTTGCCTCGGTGTAGTTGTCAGGATGGCCCAGATAGTTCGGCATGAAATAGGTAAAGATGGCAAAAATCACCAGCACCACACCAAGCGCGAACAGGTCTTTCATCACGAAATACGGCCAGAACGGCAGAGTGTCTTTCTTGACCTCATCCTTGGAACCACGGCGGACCTCGACCCCGGAGGGGTTGTTGTTGCCGGTGGTGTGAAAGGCCCAGATATGCACGATCACCAGTGCTGCCAGAACGAACGGCAACAGATAGTGAAGGCTGAAGAAGCGGTTCAGCGTGGCATTGTCCACCGCCGGCCCGCCCAGAATCCAGGTCTGCAACATTTCACCGATACCGGGGATGGCGCCGAAAAAGCCGGTGATGACCGTGGCGCCCCAGAATGACATCTGCCCCCAGGGCAGTACATAGCCAAGAAAGCCGATCGCCATCATCGCCAGATAGATCAGCATACCGATGATCCAGGTGATTTCGCGCGGTGACTTGTAAGAACCGTAATAAAGCCCGCGGAAGATATGCAGATAGACCGCAAAGAAGAACAGCGACGCGCCGTTGGCGTGCATATAGCGCAATGCCCAACCGGCGTTCACGTCGCGCATGATGTGTTCGACACTGTCAAACGCCATGTCCACATGCGGCGTGTAATGCATCGCCAGAACGATGCCCGTAACGATCTGCAACACCAGACAGAACGCCAGGACAATGCCCCAGATCCACATCCAGTTCAGGTTTTTCGGTGTCGGGATCATCAGGGTGTCGTAAAGCAGACTGACCACCGGCAAACGCTCGTGCAGCCATTTTTCAAAACCCGTTTTGGGCTCGTAATGATCGTGGGGAATACCGGCCATTTCGTCTCTCCCTTAACCGAGCTTGATTGTTGAATCGTCCAGAAAGACGGAAATCGGTATATGCAGGTTCTGCGGTGCCGGGCCTTTGCGGATACGGCCGGCGGTGTCGTAATGCGAACCGTGACAAGGGCAGAACCAGCCGTGGAAATCCCCGGCCCGGTTGCCCAGAGGGACACAGCCAAGATGGGTACAGACCCCCATCATCACCAGCCATTCGCCGGCTTCGTCCAGGGTGCGGTTCTGATCCAGGGCCTCTTTGCCAGGCTCATTGGCGTTGCGCGCATCGGTATCCACCAATTCGCTCAGCGCCACGGCGCGGCCTTCTGCGATATCTTCTTCGTTGCGGCGGCGGATGAATACCGGCTTGCCGCGCCATTTGACGGTGATCTGGGTGCCGACCTCGACATCCGCGATGTTCACTTCGACCGCAGCAAGCGCCAGAACGTCGGCGGAGGGGTTCATTTGATCGACCAGTGGCCAGACAGCGGCCCCGGTGGCAACAATTCCGGTAGCGGCAGTCGCCACATATAGAAAGTCGCGACGGGAACCGGCGTTGTCTTCTGCTTGAGACACGAGATTCTCTCCTTTGCCCGGCCTGAAAAACAGGCCAATACTAACCTAAAGGCCACCGGCAGCCCCGGAAACCTCAGGCGGTTTGTTACACAGGCTTTTCAAGAAGGTCCAGCGGACAATCGCGCGCAGATGGCCAGGAAGTGACGAAAACGGAATGCGACTGATAAGCTATCAATGCGACATTGCACCGAATCTGGGGGCAATGATCCGCATTTCGGCCTGTTTCGGCGTCAAACTCGACATCATCGAACCATGCGGTTTTCCCCTTTCCATCAAGGCGCTGCGGCGTTCGGCGATGGATTATGCCGATATCGCCGATATCACGCGCCATGATTCGTGGGCCGCCTATCAGGCATCGCGACCACCGGGACGGCTGATCCTGCTGACCACCGGGGCCAGTACCGGACTATGGGATTTCAGCTTTCAAGCCGATGATCGCCTGATGATGGGGCGCGAAACTGCAGGCGTGCCGCCCGAGGTCGAAGCCATGTGCGACCATACTGTCAGAATACCCATGCCAGGGGGCGGGCGCAGCCTGAATGTCGCGGTGGCGGGCGGCATCGCCCTGGCCGAGTCGCTGCGCCAGACCCGTCAGGGCGCGTCAACTTGAAACGGTTCGACGTGCCGATGAGATGGAAGATCCGGGCCGTCATCGCGGCGCTGTTGCTGACATTGGCGGTTTCCGAGAAACGGATCGAACCACTTGGCGACAGTTTTCAGATCGCCCTGCCGGTGATCGCGCTTGGCTGTTCCGTGACCAACGGCAAGGCGGCCGATTTCCTGATCCGCTATGTCGTTCAGTGGGGCGCGGTCCACACCAGCAAGGCCCTGCTGGGCGATAGTGCCATCAACCGACGACCAAACGGCAAGATACACGGAACCCCTTCGGGGCATATGGCAACGGCAACGTTCGGCGCCAGCAATCTGGTGCATGAATGTATCGCCGGGCAACCACTGGTGCAGGGGGTGGTGATCCTGACGGCGGGGTTTGTCGGTGCATCAAGGATCGAGGCGGCGCAGCATTTCCTGTGGCAGGTGATGCTGGGGGTGCTGGTCGGCTGGTTCGCAGATCGCAGCTTTCGCAAACGCTCACCTTGGGGATGGCTGAAACGGTTGCTGGGCAAAAACTGACCCGAATGCTAATCGTGGGGGGCGGTCGCGTGCATGCTGGGGCGGCGGGCCAATTCCGCCTCCCACGCCGCCAGGGACGGACGACCATCGCGCCAGTTGCGTGCGCCAAATCGGAAATCCAGATAGCCAAGGGCGCATCCAAGCGCCACCTGCCCCATATCCAATGGACCGGTGAGATGGCCGATCCAGTCGGATTCAGCGGCATCCAGTGCCCGGCGAATTTTCGACCACTGGCCTTCAACCCATGCCTCCAGCCGGATTTCCTCGGGCCTGACCACGGATTCATAGCGCATCAGGACCGCCGCATCCAGGATGCCATCGGCGAGGGATTCCAGTGTCAGGCAACGCCACCGCAAGGGCGGCGCAGGGAACAGCCCTCCACCAGCCCGGTCATCCAGAAACTGGCAGATCACCCGGCTGTCATACAGCACCAAACCATCATCAAGCACCAGCGCCGGTATCTTGCCAAGCGGGTTGTAACCGGTCGGCATGGTACCGGGATCGACCGGAGATCCGGCAGCAGGAATCAGTTCGACATCCGCCGCCTGCCCGGTTTCTTTCAACAGTACCATAACCTTACGAACATAGGGCGAGGTTGGCGAATGAAACAGCTTCATCCCGGTATCTTGCGAAACTTCACCCGCCCCAATGCGGCTGCGTCAATCTCCAGCCCAGGGCCGCCTGTACCCAGACGGATGATACGCCGCCAGCGGGCCTCGGCGTTGATCTGGCTGCGGTCTTGCGGGCGATGCGCCGCCAGCCCTTCGGCCACCTCATCCAGCGCGTCTTCGGTGCTTTGGCGGGTCTGCGAATGACCGATGCGCCTTGTCGCGGCATAGGCAACAAGCGCGACCGAGCCATATCGCAAGGCCATCACGGCAATCGGGGCAAGTGGCAGCGCCATGGTCCAACTCCTTTGATTTTCTCTGAATCTACTCCCTGTCGAGGCACTTTTCAATCTGCCGGTCGAAATTGACGCGAAATCAACCAGGTCAGACTGCGGGAAACCGTGTCACAGGATCACCGGCACGCCATTTGGGGTATTTTCGCATCACTGACGCAAACAGTTCAGATTGAAGAAACCGCGCCAGCCAAATGTGCAGACAGGGCCATGGCCGGGCATCGAACCAATCCTTGTCCACCAGTGAAAACTGCCGCACGAACGGCAGGATCGCCATATCCGCAAGGGATTCAGTTTCGCCGGTCAGATACCGGTTGTTTGCAAGCCGCTGATCCAACCCGGCCAGAAATTCCGCCGCCTTGTCGCGCTCGGCCTGCGGTACGGCCCCGTCGTATCGGCTGGCGTATTTGTAGCGATCAAGGCTGGTTTTGAACCCTCCGTCAGCCTCTTCAATCAATCGCCACAGATCGGCACCCATTTCGGCATCGGCAGCCAGCCAGCCAAAGGGATCATTACGGTTCAGCGCCCAAAGCATGATATCAAGGCTTTCCTCGATAATCTGCGGCGGATTGACCAGCACCGGCACCGTCGCCTTGAACGAGGCCGCAAGCAAATCGGGCGGTTTGTCCCGCAAAACCACTTCGCGCAGTTCACAACCGACACCGCTGGCGGCAATCGCCAGACGCGCCCGCATCGCATAGGGGCAACGGCGAAAGGAATAGAGGATCGGCAGCGGCATCACGGGTCTTTCCGGCAGCGTTCAGGCACAAAGGGCGTCTGAATCATGCCCGGCAATCACCGCCCGCACAATCTGGCCGACTGTTTGATCGCTGCCAAAACGTACCGGTGCGAAGGTTTCCGTGCGGCCCATGCGTGGGCTTTCCATCAGGATGTTATGGGTTTCGCCAGTTCGCGCGGCAAGATAGGCGGTGACCTGATGTTCGCCCGCCTGCCTCAGCCGTCTTGCACGTTCACGAATCGTGCGGCCATTGACCTGCGGCATCTTTGCTGCCGGCGTGCCTTGGCGCACCGAATAGGGAAACACATGCAACCATGTGAGGTCACAATCCTTGACCAGCGCCAGCGAGTTTTCAAACATCTTCTCGGTCTCGGTGGGAAAACCCGCGATGATGTCAGCACCAAAGGTGATACCGGGTCTGGCGGCCTTCAGCATCTGGCAAAAACCGATGGCGTCATCACGCAGATGGCGGCGTTTCATGCGTTTCAGGATCATGTCATCGCCCGCTTGCAACGAAAGATGCAAATGCGGCATCAGCCGCTGTTCCGAACGGATTGCATCAATCAGCGCCGCATCCGCCTCGATCGAATCGATCGACGAGATCCTTAGGCGCGGCAAATCCGGCACTTGTGTCAGGATCATTTGCACCAGATCGCCAAGCTGCTGTTTGCCGTCAAGATCAGCACCCCAGCTAGTCATATCAACGCCGGTCAGCACGACCTCATTGAACCCCTTGTCCACCAGCCGCTGCATCTGCTCTACCACTACTGCCTGTGGTACCGAACGCGAATTGCCGCGACCATAGGGGATTATGCAAAAGGTGCAGCGGTGATCACAGCCGTTTTGCACCTGCACATAGGCACGCGCACGGGTGCCAAGGCCGTCGATCAGCGGACTGTTCACCGCCTTTTCGGCCATGATATCGCGCACCTGCACCCTGAGGGTGTCGCTGGCACCACTGGCAATACCCGCCCATGTTTGCGGGTCCAGCTTTTCATGGTTGCCAAGCACCAGATCGACCTCGGCCATGGCAGCAAAGGTTGTCGGTTCCACCTGTGCGGCGCAACCCGTCACGACAATCGTGTGGCCCGGATTTTCGCGCCTCAGGCGGCGGATTTTCAGTTTCGCCTGACGAACCGCCTCGGAGGTGACGGCGCAGGTATTGATCACCTTTACCGCCCCAAGCCCGGCCTTGGCCGAAAGGCGGCTCATCGCTTCGGTTTCATAGGCGTTCAGTCGACACCCGAGGGTGTGGAAATCCGGGGCAAGTTCGCTCATTCCAGCCCCGCCATAAATTCGGCGGTGAACTGGCCGTCAAACACATGCGCCGTCGGCCCCGACATCCACACGCCATCCTCGCGCCAGTCGATTTCCAGCACGCCGCCATCAAGCCTTACCCCGACCTTGCGCGCGGTCAACCCACGCCGCACCGCCGCCACGGCCGAAGCCGTGGCGCAGGAACCACTGGCCAGCGTCACCCCGGTGCCACGTTCCCAGATCCTGACGCGGATTTCATCCGGCGTCACGACCTTGACGAATTCCACATTGGTGCGTTGGGGATAAAGCGGATGGCGTTCAAACCTCGCCCCGTCAGCCGCCAGATCGACGGCTCCCAGGTCATCGACAAAAAACACGCAATGCGGATTGCCCAGCCCCACCGCGACGGGATCACCATCAATCGGCAGGTGCAGCGTGTCGGTATCCTCAGCCAGCGGAATATCGCGCCAGTCGAACAGCGGCTGGCCCATGTTGACGCTGTAAATGCCACCGCCCCGGTTTTCACAGGCCAATAATGCGTGATCGGTCTGAAGCGTGATCCGCCCCTTGCCGGTTTCGCCAAAGATCAGCCCGGCAATACAGCGCGTGGCATTGCCACAGGTGGCCGAAAGGCTGCCATCGGCGTTCCAGAATTGCAGGCGCGCCTCGGCGGTATCGCTGTCAAGGATTACCGCAAGCTGATCAAACCCGACACCACGATGCCGATCCCCCACCCGGCGGGCAAATTCCGCTGTCACCGGATTGTCACGACCACGCGCGTCAATAACAACAAAATCGTTGCCCAGTCCGTGCATCTTGCAAAAATCCATCGCGGCTCTATCTCTGTGCTGAACCATTTCGCGCATATATCCGCTAACCGCACCGATGACCAGATTTCTCATAACCGGCGAGGCCAATCAGATTTTGCACCCGAACGGCGGAATTTTCCCTTGACCAACCCCCGTACCCCTTATACGAACCGCAATTCTAGCGGATCCTCGGGTTCTGCTGGTAGTTTCCGCCGATTTTCCAGAAATCAGGCGATACCTGCCAGAGGGCCGAAGGTGACGTGAAAAGACAATAGCCCAAGGAAAACCCCGCGTTTTCCGGGCGCAGATCAGAAGATGTGGGCCGGTAGCTCAGCTGGTAGAGCAACTGACTTTTAATCAGTAGGTCTCGGGTTCGAACCCCGACCGGCTCACCACATTTTCAATGACTTAGCCTAATTAATTTCTAGCGGCCCTGCAAAATTTCCCTCTGGGGTAACATCCGGGGTAACAGCCTGGCGGTTTGGATAACTGCCAAAATGCCGCGCCCTGAATCAGCGGCCCTTGCCCGCCGCAGAAGCGAAGCGGTAATCGTCGCAAGTTCTGAAAGGGGAATATCAAGATGCAAATTTGCATCTTGCTCTCGCCGCCGTAACACTGCGGGTCGATACGTTTAGCAGCTTGGCGGCGTCACTCTGCGAAACGGCAGGGACTTCCGGCAAATTTGCCGAAGGTTCAATGTCAGTCCGGTGTCCGCTCTTCATATTCGCCAGCTTTGCCGCTGCCATTGCCCGCTGGCTTTCCGTCAGGTGGCGACGGTGGATATTGAGCGACACGACATAAGCCGCTGCGTCCTCACGCCGGAAATCCGCTTTCACGCTTGGAAGCTGAGCGCAGAAGGCGGCGATGCTTGGCAGGCTGAGCGGAAGCGCATTCAAGATGAGGCTAATAAGGCGCGGGCAGAGGCGGCTAAGGGGAACGACAACGCGGCAAAGCCGGATGTGGAAAACAGTGATGCCACTCCAAGTGGCACGACTGTTTTTGACGATAAAAAAGAAGATATTAACCCAAACCCAGAGCCAAAAACAAAACCCAAACCAGCCGAAAAGCCAAAGATTGAAAAGCCCAACCGCGCCAGCGACAAGAAAGCGGAAGCCAGCGGCACGGACAGAGGCACCGTCGAGCGCATGGAGTGGCTAGAAAAGCACCGCCCCGACCTTTTGGCGCGAGTTATTGCAGGCGAGTTTCAAAGCAACAAGGCGGTAAATATCGCCAAGACGGAAGCGCATGCCGCCGATATTGAGCGCCAGCGTGAGGATATTGAAAACGGCGCATTGGCGCTTCCCGAAGGCGTGTTCGAGGTCGTTACGATGGACCCGCCTTGGAATTACGGCAGATCATACGACCCGGCCGGAAGTCGTGTTGCAAACCCATATCCAGAAATGACGCAGGCGCAGCTTTTGGAGTTAGCACCGCCGTTTGCAGATGATTGCGCTCTGTTCCTTTGGACGACGCATCAATTTATCTGGGACGCCAAGGAACTGCTGGACGCATGGGGCTTCACATACAAAGCCAACCTTGTTTGGGACAAGGAAAAAATCGGCATGGGCGCTTGGCTGCGGATGCAGTGCGAGTTTTGCTTAGTCGGGGTCATGTGAAATAGGCGGTTTAGGTGCTGCTAACTCCGACAGCGGTAAACTCCGCAAATTTGCTGAGTTATGTTTTGGCCTGCCCTCTTGCATATTCGCCAATTTAGTAGTTCCGCCAAAAGGTAGGGTCTGCAAATTTGCAGAGGCTCCGCTGTACTGGTTTCCACCAATCTTCAAATTCGCCAATTTAGCCGCCGCCATTGCCCGCTGGCTTCCGCTTTCTTGTCGCTGGCGCGGTTGGGCTTTTCAATCTTCGGCTTTTCGGAATGCTTTGGTGTTGACTCTTCTTTCGGCTTGGGAGTGGAGGTCGTGCCACTTGGAGTGGCAGGACCTCCACTTTCTTCTGGATTTGTGTATTGATTGCCACGGTTCGTTCGCAAGGGGCTGACCGAGGACGAAAAGCGCACCCACGCCAGACAGCTTAACCTTGCCCGCCGCCACCTAGACCGCTCCCAAAAGCGCGCCCTCATTGCAGAGCAATTGAAGGAGACCCCGGAAAAGAGCAATCGGCAGGTCGCCGTTGGGCTGGGCGTTGACCATAAAACGGTTGCCGCCGTCAAGTCGGAGTTAGAGCAAACTGGGGAAATTCCCCAGTTGAATAAGACAGTGGGCGCAGACGGCACATTTCGGAACAGCGTGGGGAAATTCCCCACGTCACGGTGTTTGGACATGCGGCGAAACAGCGAACGGTTCTTTTCAGTTACTCCAACTTCTTTCTCATGGGTAAGAGGTTGCAGGTCAGTCCGCTTGCCCTGCTCTGTCGCGCCTAATGCCTGCCCTACTGCCGCCTCTAGAACCCGTGCCGCTCGTTTTGCCGCGTCCTTGGCGGCTGATATGGCGACGGTTTGCCCGCCACAGGCCCGCCTAAGGCCGATCGGGGCAATAGGTGCCAATGGGCGACAAGGCGCTGTAGGGCGCTCTCAGGGGCTGGCAGGGGCTTTGCTGGGAATGTCTGTTGAACCTATCAGGCCGGGAAACATTGCCCCCGGCCCGTTTTGCAGGCAACTTATGCCGCGTCTTTATCGAGCGGCTTGCCGTGCCAGACAATCTCGTTAAACCGGGAAATGTCGATCGCCAACGTTCGCATGGCATCGTCGCGTGCAACTTCCAATCCGGTAGCAACGAAAGCCGCAACCTCGCGCAGTTCCGCAATCTGGCCCGCCTGTTCCGGGAATTCCTGCCCGAATGCCGCTTCCAGCAGCCGGTCGGCGGCTTCGGTATCAAAGCCATGAAAAGCCTCGGGCAGTTCCAGAATGGCGGTTGCCAGCAAGGCAGGCGGTTCGTGCAGGATGATTTGACGGCGCGTCTGGGGCATTTTGAACCACTGCGCCCGCAGATCGCTGCGAAGAATTGCCGACGCAACATCGGTCGGGTCGATCTTGCAAACCCCTTGCGCCCTCAGGGTCAGCCTCGAACCCGTTGTCAGTAATCCGCGACAGGTAGAGCCGGGACCGCACAGAGTTGTTCCATGCCGTGCTGCCGCTTGTGCCGGTGCCAGAGTTCAGGCCGGTCAGTGACGGGTGCGCGAGCATCAGCACTGCGCAGTTCCGCTTTAGCGCCAGCCCGCGAAGGATGCCGACAAACTGCCGAACCTTGGCCCGGTCGTTCTCATTGGCCGGGTAAACATCGGCCAGGGTATCCACCACGATCAGCGCCGGGGCTTCATCTACGGCCCGCGCATCCAGTTCCTTGAACAATTCCGTCTGCATCAGCGCCACGCCGGATTCGATTGCCAACAGCGCATCCTCGCCCGCCAATGAACGCAGGGTCAGGCCCGACAGATCGTCATAATCACGCCCCTCAGCGCGCAGAATGTCGTCAACGCGCCGGTGCAGTTCGTCGTTGTCGTCCTCTGCCGACAGGTAGATCACGCCGCCGGTGTTGACGGTCTTGCCAATCCAAGCGGTTTGCGCTGTGACAGCGATGGCCAGTTGCAGCGCCAGCAGGCTCTTGCCCGCGCCACCGTCGCCGCTAAACAAGGTGACGGTCTTTTTGGGAACCAGACCCTGCACCAGCCACTCACGCGGCTTGACGGGTTTGCCCTTGAGCGATGCCGCCGAATAAAACCGCGACGCCCTATCGGGTGCGGCCCGCTCGTCGGGTGCCGTCGGATGGCCCGCGCGGTGTGCAGCGTCTTGAGAGCCGAGATCGTTAAAAGCATTCATGCCGCTGCCCTCTCCTGCACATAGTCAAGGAAAGCCGCTTGATTGTCCGGTGACAGACGGGTGAAGCTGGCCAGCGCATAGGCTTTTAACTCTCCTTCGCTGGCCATATCAGCCCAGAAAGCCGCTTCATCCATGTAATTGAACAACAGGGCAATCGGTTGGCCTGCACGTTGGGGCAGAACGGTTTCAGCCACGGCAGCAACCTGTCCGGGCGTCAGAGATCGCAGGGCAGCCCAGGCCATGGCAGCCCGTTGTTCTGGCGTCAGCCGCGCCGACAGCACCACTGTCAGGCGGTGCCAGGCTTCGGTGTCACCCAGCAGCAGCGAATAGCCCACCATGCGGGCGACACGCTTGAATGCGTCTGGCATGTGTTTTTGAAGAATTTTAGTCATTTGCTCGTGCCTCGGCTTGCCGAAGGCGTCGCGCGGTGCTATGATACCCCAAAGCTACCTTGCTTTGTAGAGTGTTTGAAAGCCCGCGCCCGTCCCTCGGCGCGGGTTTCATTTTGCGGCCAGCGTCGCATTTGAGGTTCCGTCAGGTGCGGCTTTGGGTTTTAGTGCCAGCGTCGCTTCAGTCGGCTGCGCTTTGGGTTTTGGTGCGGCCAGCGCCACAGCCGGTTTGGCAGGTGCCTTGGTTGCTTGGGCTTCCAGCCAAGCGAAGATTTCGGCTTCCACCCAAAATCGGCGGCGCCCGATATAAATCGGCTTTGGAAAACCTTTTTCGGGATCGGCCAGCCAGCGATAAAGCGTCATATCAGCGATTCCGCCGCACAATCCGCGAACGACTGCCGACTGAATCCGGCGAAGGCTGGAATGCGATTGCGCGAAGTCGTCGCGCTCGTTTCGTGTTTTGGTGTTCATGGTGCCACGTCCCTTTTTGTTAGGTCATGGCACCCCATTATTCACACATTTTCGGTTTCGGCAAAATGCAAAGCCTCAATCCGCGAAGTATTAGGTTATGGGCGCGCGCGCTTTCACTTCTCGAATAGCCTCTTGACGCTCCTGCCGCATCTCGACGTAGTTTTTGACAGTTGCTTTTGAAATCGAAAATTGGTCTGCGACGGCCTGCCTTGCATTTTCGGGATAGTCCCTGCCGAACCTTTCTTGATTTGAAGCAATCGCTTCCTGATATGCAACGTCAACGGCGATGACCTCGGGGGTTTCAGGGTGCACTTTTCGGGCTTTTCCAGCTTCACCGGCCCGTCTCCGCCATTCGCCAGTTACTAATTGCGCCAATTCCTCACGCTCACCCGGCCCAAGCGGCATTCCGCCACGTAGCATCGCCGCCAAGTCCGCACCTTCGATTGCTGGTTCTTTTCCCTTGGCTGCCACAAAAGACCGCCCGGCGCGCATGACCGCCTGTCCAAAGGCGTAGTCAGTCGTATGTATTTTATCGTCGCTTTCGCTCATCATCGCGCCCCGCCAATCCGCACCACGTTATCCGCCCGACCATCGACCAGATCACCAACAAGACGCGCCCATGCGTCCAGCGCGGCCCGTTTTTCGTCGGCGTAGTCGTGCCGCTGATAGACGCTCACAATGCCCCCGGCGGTGCCGCTCACATGATTCAAAACGGCCTCGGTCACGCGCACCGGAATGCCCAGCCGCGCCATGCCGGTAGCCGCCGTGCGGCGCAGATCGTGAAACGTCCAATGCGGGATTTCCACCGCTTCGCCGCATTCATCGCTGGCGATTTCCGTCATACGTTTGGCAATGTGATTCCGGCCTTTGAAATAGCCGCTCACGGGGCTTGTGCCGGTCGTGGTAAACACATACCCCGCCGCCCCCCTTACGCGCTCCACGGCCCCCAGAACGGCCCGTGCGGCTTCTGACAACGGCACATCATGCGCCCGCCCGTTTTTCGTGCGGTCAGCCTCAAGGTGCCACGTATCGCCGTTAACCTCCCGATCGGTCATGCCCACGACTTCGCCCAGCCGCTGGCCGGTCAAAAGCAGCGTTTTGCCAAGGTGGCCCCATGGCTGGCCCAGATCGTCACAGGCCCGCCAAAACCAGCGAATTTCATCATCGCTCAATACCCGGTCGCGGCTCTTTTCCTTTGCCGCCGGTTTAACGCCCATGGCTGGCGACTGGTCGATGATATCGCGCTCGGCGCACCAGTTTAGGAATTTGCCCAGATAAGCCCGGACGCGGTTTGCCGTCACAACCCGCCCGGTATCGGCTATCCCGTCCAGCAGGTCGATCACGTCGCGCTTGGAAATGTCGTGAATATCACGCTCGCCCCAGACTGCCACCACATGCCGTTCCAACTCGCGCTTGACGTGATGGCCGGATTTCAGTGTGGACAGGTGCCGCTTGCCGTATTGCCCCACCAGCGTCTTGATCTTGTCGCGCTCGGACAGCTGCGCTTCCAGACGTGCCGCTTTGGTCGCTTTCTTGGCCGCGCCCGGATCATTGCCAAGTTCCACCGCCTCGATAGCATCGGACGCGGCGGCGCGGGCATCGGCCAGCCCCATCACCGGCCAGCGGCCCAGCGTCAACTTTTTCGGCTTGCCTGCGAAGCGATAACGCAAGGCCCAGGATTTCACCCCGGACGGCTGAACCACCAGATAAAGCCCGGATAGTGCCGGGTCGGGGATTTCGCGGCGATTGTCGCCCGGTTTCGCAGCCTCTATCGCCTTTGTCGTGAGTGCCTTTGCCATGTTCAAATATCCTCTGGGGTAACACTGGGGTAACGGATTTGCGCGGTTTGTACTGTTACCCCAAGTTAGTAACAGAAGCTAACAACACAAGCAAGTATCAATAATATAAGGCGTATTACCTGCCCCGATAGTTTTACAAAGTGGGGCCAAGTTAGACCCCAGAATTTGACTTTTAATCAGTAGGTCTCGGGTTCGAACCCCGACCGGCTCACCACTGATTTCCCAGACCGCGCGGCAATTCCCGGGTCGCTTGTTTACAGAACCGTTGCAATATCGCTGGTTCGCCAATGGCCGCGACAATCCGCTTGCCGCCACCTCTGCCGGCAGATCTTGCCGTTGCCGCATTCTCCGCTATGATCCGGCCAGCATAACGCCCAGCCAGACAGCAGGTAGTAAATTCAGATGGAAGGCCCGGTAAAAGATCCGCTCGATGCGCTTGACAAGTCTGCTGACGATGCGGTTCTGGCGGTCATCATCGGGGTCAGTGGGCCGTCTTATCGCCCGATTGGCGCGATGATGGCGATTTTTCAGGATGGCAGCCGGGTCAGCACGCTTTCCTCGGGCTGTATCGAATCCGATCTGGTATTGCATGCAATACAGGCACTGAAAGACGGCAAGCCGTCGAGGGTTGTTTACGGTCAGGGATCGCCCTTCATGGATATCAAGCTACCTTGCGGTGGCGGGCTGGAGATTTTGCTGTTGCCTCGCCCGGATCGCAAGGTTCTGGCCGAACTGGCCGGAATTCGCGCCGAGCGGCGGGCGGTGACCCTGAACATCAACCTTGAAAGCGGCGATTTGCGGGTGCTGGCAGAAGGCAGGACCGGTTACCTTGGCGATGGATTCAACGTCCGCCTGTTGCCCGAAATAATGTTTCATGTGTTCGGCAAAGGCCCCGAGGCCAGCACCTTTGCCTCGCTGGTGCAGTCGGCGGGCTATCCCAACCTTTTGCTGTCACCGGATCCCGAAACGCTGGAATTCGCCGCCCGTGCCGGATGCGCCACAAGGCAACTCAAACAAAAGGCTTTTCCGGCGGAACTGCGGCCCGACCGCTGGTCAGCGGTGATCCTGTTTTTTCACGATCATGACTGGGAGCCGGAAATCCTGAAGGATGCCCTGACCACAGATGCGTTTTATATCGGTGCGCAGGGCAGTCAGCGCGCCCGCGATGCCAGGATGGCCGAGATCATCGCACTTGGCGTGGCGCCAGAGGAACTCGACCGACTGAAAGGGCCGATCGGCCTGATCCCTTCGGCACGTGACGCCCGCACCCTGGCGGTCAGCGTTCTGGCCGAGGTTCTGTCCGTTGCGATGTGGGATTGATCCGCCTGACGCCATCAGCGCGCAGCAGGCACCAGACCAGAAGTCGCAGCCAAACCCGACAACGCGGCATTGCATTCGCCCAAGGAACCCGTATTAAGCTGCTGCTGACGCGGCAATATCAATGCCGGATTACTACTTGCGCCCAATGACCGCATGGAAAACCGGGCATGGCCATGCAAGTACAGGCTTAAGCGGCTGGAAATAGCGTATGAAACCCGAACACAAAAAAATCGCCATGAATTCGCTGCTCCTGCTCAGGACGCCGCCTGATCTGGTGGAAACCGTGCTTGCCTCGGCCAGGGTGCTTGAACTCGATCGCGGTGCCACGATCTTTCTGCAAGGCGAACAGGCCAATGCGATCTATATCGTCGCCGAAGGCTGGGTAAAGATTTTCCGCATCGCCGCCAACGGTGCCGAAGCGGTGGTGCATGTGGTCACCAAAAGCCAAAGCTTTGGCGAGGCGGCGTCGCTCAGGAACGACAATTACCCGGTGACGGCTGAAGCGGTGACCGACACCGCCCTGATCCGCATTGATGCCGAGGTATTGCGGCGGCTGATCTGCGAATGCCCGGAATTCGCCATGTCGATCCTGGCCGCAACTTTTCAGCATCTGCACGAACTGGTGGCGCAGGTGGAACAGCTAAAGGCGCAGACCGGGGCGCAGCGGGTGGCGGAATTCCTGCTTGATCTTGCGCCTTGCGAATCCGGCACCTGCACGGTGACGTTGCCCTATGACAAGGTGCTGATCGCGGGTCGTCTTGGACTGAAACCCGAAAGCCTGTCGCGTGCCTTTCACAAGCTGCGCGACAAGGGAGTCAGGATCAACCAGAACCATGCACTGATCGACAACGTGATGTCGCTGCGTGACTATGCCGAGGAAGACCCGGCAAGGGCCTGGGCCTCATCGACATGAGCCGGCTTGCGGCGGTTCTTGCCGCCATCGACGCGGCAAACTCCGCCGATCCGAATATCGAAGAAGGCTGCCCCGCCTCGCTGCTTTATGGCGAGAGGATGAGTGCCGAGCTTGATCGACTGTTTCCCGATGCCTCGGATCTGTTGCAGATTGCCGCGCGCGGGCAGCATGTGGAACGCTGGAAACTGGCGCGCAAGGATTACCCCGAAGGCCGCCAGGGCTATCTGCAATGGCGGCGCGAACAGGCCAGGCGCCACGGCGCGCGACTGGGCGAAATGATGCAGGATGCAGGATACAGTTCCACTGACACTGCGCGGGTTGCCCAGATGCTGCTGAAATCGGGCCTGAAACGCGATGCTGAGGTGCAGGCGCTGGAGGATGTCATTTGCTTCACCTTCATCCGCTATTACCTTTTGCCCTTCGCCGAAGGCCGGGATCAGGCGGAACTGGTGCGCATCGTCACCAAATCGGCACTGAAGATGTCACCCGAAGGCCGGGCGCGGGCCTTGCAGGAATTTGAACTGCCGCCGGCATTTGCTGCGGCATTTCAGTAAAAACAGGCTGCCGCCCTGACCGGAAATCAGGCGATGGCGATCAGTCTGGTTGCCGCAAATGCCTGCAACGCCGTGTCGATCGACGCCCGATCCATCAGGCAGAACGCCGTGGATAATGCATCGGCAAGGGCAGCCCGATCTGCGGAAACCGACACCAGTTGCCAAACCGGCGGCCGACCGTCCGGGGCCAGGATATGCGCACCCTGCCCGTCTTTGCCAATCCGCGTGCCAAACGGTGACGAGGTGGCCAGCGCGCGATCGCTAAGGCCGGTTCGCACCACTTCGCGCCCGTCGGGCATGGCCACCGCACCGCGCCAATCGCCGCCGCCGGGCCGCTGCCCCAGTGCCATCACCTCGCCCATGTCGATCATCACGTTGCCAAAACCTTCATCGCGCATCAGGGCTGCGATCTGATCCGCCGCTTCGCCCTGGGCGATGCCGTTGAAGGTCAGCGCCATGCCCGGCACATGCAGGCGAATTTCCGTGGGCGTCGCTGTCACATTCTGCCAGCCGATCAACCGTCGCGCCGCGTCGGTATCGCCGCCGGTGGCACGGGCCAGCCACAGGGGTTGCACGCTGGGATCGAACCGGCCGCCGGTCGCCGCGTGGACCCTGCCCGCAAGATCAAACAGCGCCAGCATTTCGGGTGCCGGATGAGAAAGCCGGCCATCGCGATTGAGCCGCGTCAATGCCGAGTCGCGATGCAGCGAGAACATCGCCTCGATTCGTTGCAGCCGCGCCTCTACGCGGCGAAATACCCGCCGCGCCCGATGCCGGGTTGCACCAACCAGCGTGATGCTGGCGCGTGAACCCATCGCCACACCCTGCCAGGTCTCGGTTGTGGATGCGTTGGCAGCGGGGGCTGCAAGGGCGGCGGCGGTGATGCTCAGGAATCGGCGGCGTGTCAGCATTTCTGGCCCCTCATGATTGGTTCCTTGCCCGGCGTTTCAAAACCGGACAGGTCTGGGGATCGTTCATGATCACCTGACAGCGCAGGCACAGCACGCATTCGTTCGGGTTGATCCGCCCCAGAGGGTCAATCGCGCCAACCGTGCAACGGGTTTCGCAAAGCCGGCATTCCCGGCCGCATTGCGGTCGCCGGTGCAGCCAGTCGAAAATCTTCAACTTGGCCGGCAGCGACAGCGCCGCCCCCAGCGGACACATGTAACGGCAATAGAACCGCTCGATGAACAGCCCGGCGAACAGAATCACCAGCACATACAAAACAAACGGCCAGGATCGCACCATGCGCATTGAGATGGCGGTCTTGAACGGCTCGACCTCGGCCAGCACCAGCGCGTTGTGCATCGACTGAAACGAGATCGCCAGAATCGCCATGAAAAAGGTGTATTTGATCACCCACAGGCGTTCATGCAGTGCTTGTGGCACCGCAATCTGTTTGATCCCCAGCTTTTGCGCCCCGATATTCATCAGCTCCTGAAGTGCGCCAAACGGGCAAAGCCAGCCGCAGTAGATACCCCGCCCCCAGAACAGCATGCCAAGGGCGGCAAACGACCAGAGCAGAAAGATCACCGGTTCGATCAAAAAGGTTTCCCAGCGAAACCCGGTCAGAAGCGAATGCACGAACGCCACCACCTGCACGATGGAAAGCTGGCCGTTCAGCCACCAGCCAAGGATAAACAGGGTTGATAACAGGAACACCATCCGCCCCCAACGCCATAATTTCGGCCGGCTGGTGATGCTACCCTGGGCAAAGAAGATCAGCGTCAGAACGCCAAGCATGCCGGCAACCACAAAGGTTTCCAGCCGCTTGTTCTGCCAGATCTCCTGCCAGAGAGGTGCGGGTTCCTGGGGTGGGGTCAGGCGCAGGCTTTCCGGCAGGCTGTATTCGGTGGAAATCCGCATGTTTACCCGACCACCGGCTGCGGCAGGCCGCGAAGCACTGACCTCGACGAGGAAAGGTTTCAAGGGGTCGATCTCGATCGGCAGGCGGAACAGGCTGATTTCCCTGACCTCGGGGGCGCCTTCGATCGCCAGCTTCTTGACAAAGACAAAATCATCCTCGCTCGGCACGATCCGGGTGGTGCCCTGAACGATGGCCAGCCGGTCGAACAGGCCGGTTCGCTTCCAGTCGGTACCGCGATGCGAATGCAACCCGGATGAGATCACCGCCAACATGGTTTCGCCGGCACCCAGGGCCGCGATGGCACGGCTGAACACCTGCTGACCCAGCAGATTGCGGCCCACCAGCGGCGGATCAATCAACCCGGCATACAGGTCAAGAAACGCGCCATCCCCCTTTGGCACCGGCACCTTGGCCCCGGCCAGCGCCTCGGCGGCATCGTCCATGCTGGCGCGGTGACGCGACAATGCGCCCATGGCAATCAGATCGTTCCAGTCGGCGGGACGGTATTGCAACCGATCAATACCGCCGCCATTGGGCACCAGACCGCGACCGATGGCCAGGGTGCGGGCGGTGCGCAGGATACCGTCGCGAATCACCCCGGTCGAAACCGTGGCGCGGGAAATCACATCCGGCAGGCCGTCCATCGGCGCCATGATCTCTTTGCGCGGCGCGGTCAGGTCCAACCCTTTGAAACCATCCACGTATCGCGCGATATCTTCGGTGGAAATACCCAGCGTCAGGATCGGTTCGTCATGGTGCATCAGTTTCGCAACGACGATCCTGGCCGAAGGATCAATCGCCACCAGCACGTCAAGCGGCCGCCCCGAATACCCGACCGAACCGGCGATTTCCCAGGTCGAGGCAATATAGCCGATCACCTCGGAACCCTTCACCACTGTCCAGCCCGGCACACCGGCATTGGCGCGCTGCACATGAATTGCGCCGCTCACCCCAAACAATTCTGCGGCAATCGCCGCGTCCGGGGCCTCGGTTTCGATGGTTTCGCCCATCAAACCTGCTGCTGCTGCCGACAGGGGGAAAACCAGCAGGCACAGCACAAGCCGAATTATTCTTAACATTACGGGATCCTGTTCAGTCTGGTGGCAAACTGCACTTTGTGACGCAGGCCCGCCTTAACGAAAGTCAAGGCGCTGTGCTGAACCTTGTGCGCAAAGTCCGCGCAGTCATAACAACCAGAACGGAGATTCCCGATATGAACATCCAAACGCAACCCGTCAGGAGGGTGCTTTTCGTTGGCGCGGCCCTGGCCCTGGCCCTGAGTGCGGGCAGCGCATTTGCACAGGACAAGCCAAAGGATCACGCCGACGATGCAGCGTCTTCCTATGTACCGTCGATGACCACACTCGGTGAGTTGCAGGTGGAAATCCCCGGCCGCAAGGCCGATGACCCTGTGATGACCGCCGAAGAATTTCAGCGCGGCACCAAATTCTATTTCGAGCGTTGTGCCGGTTGTCACGGCGTTCTGCGCAAAGGCGCCACCGGCAAGCCGCTGACCCCGGATGTTACCCGCAAGCTCGGTTATCAGCATCTGCATGATTTCATCACCTATGGCTCGCCCGCTGGCATGCCCAACTGGGGTACCTCGGGCGATCTGTCCGAGGCCGATGTCGATCTGATGGCCCGCTATCTGCTGCTGGAGCCGCCGGTGCCGCCGGAATTCGGCATGCCGGAAATGCTGGCGACCTGGAAAGTCATCGTTGCCCCCGAAGACCGCCCGACCAAGAAGATGAACGACTGGGCGATCGACAACCTGTTCTCGGTCACCTTGCGTGACAGTGGTGAAGTGGCCCTGATTGATGGTGCCGACTATTCCATCAAGACCATCCTCAAAACCGGTTATGCGGTGCATATCAGCCGTATTTCCGCATCGGGCCGCTACCTGATCGTGATTGGCCGCGATGCCAAGATCGTGATGATCGACCTTTGGATGGAAACGCCCGGTCCGGTTGCCGAAGTCAAGATCGGTGTCGAGGCCCGCTCGGTCGAAACCTCGAAATACGAAGGTTACGAAGACAAATATGCCATTGGTGGCGCCTATTGGCCGCCGCAATACGTGATCATGGACGGCAACACGCTGGAGCCGCTCAAGATCAAGTCGACCCGTGGCTATATCTATGATGAACAGGTCTATCACCCCGAACCGCGCGTTGCCGCCATTCTGGCCTCGCACTACCGCCCGGAATTCCTCGTCAACGTCAAGGAAACCGGCAAGATCCTGATGGTCGATTACACCGACCTGAAAAACCTGAAAACCACCGAGATCGAGGCAGAACGCTTCCTGCATGACGGTGGGCTTGATTCGACGCATCGCTACTTCATCACCGCAGCGAACGCCCGCAACAAGCTGGTCGTGATCGACACCAAGACCGACAAACTGGTTGCCATCACCGATACCGAAGGGCTGACGCCGCATCCGGGTCGTGGTGCCAACTTCATCCATCCGGTCTATGGTCCGGTCTGGGCGACCTCGCACCTTGGCGATGATTCCGTTGCACTGATCGGCACCGACCCCGAGGGTCACCCGGACAATGCCTGGAAGATCGTCAGCACCTTCTACGCCCTTGGCGGTGGTTCGCTGTTCGTCAAGACGCATCCGAATTCAAAGCATCTTTATGTCGATGCCACCCTGAACCCGGATGCCGAAACCTCGGCCAGCGTTGCGGTGTTCGATGTCACCACGATGAACGGCGAAGATGAACCGGAATATGTCACCCTGCCGATCGGCGAGTGGGCCGGTATCGCCGATGGTCAGCCCCGCGTGGTTCAGCCTGAATTCAACCAGGCCGGCACCGAGGTCTGGTTCTCGGTCTGGAACGCCAAGGACAAGGAATCGGCCATCGTTGTGGTTGACGACAAGACGCTTGAACTGAAGGCCGTGATCAAGGACCCGCGCCTGATCACCCCGACCGGCAAGTTCAACGTGTTCAACACCCGCAAGGATGTCTACTGATCCTTTGCCGTGAAATCGAGGGGGGCCGGGATGGCCCCTCTCATCATGTGTTCAATACCCTATTCAGGCGAGATTCCCCGTGAAAGACCTAATCAACGGCAAAGTCTTCCTCATCGGCGCAGGTCCGGGCGATCCCGAACTTCTGACGCTGCGCGCGCTCAAACTTCTGCAAAGCGCCGATGTGGTGGTGTTTGACCGTCTGGTTTCCGCGGAAATCATGGCGCTGATCCCGAGTAAGACCCGCCGCATTTCAGTCGGCAAGGCGGCAAGCAACCATTCGGTGCCGCAGGAAAAAATCAACCAGTTGCTGGTGGAACTGGCCCAGGAGGGTCTGACGGTGGCCCGCCTGAAGGGCGGTGATCCGCTGATCTTCGGGCGCGGCGGTGAAGAGGCGGAATGCCTGCGCCAGGCCGGGATCGAGGTTGGTTTCGTACCCGGCATCACCGCAGCACAAGGGGCGGCCTGTTCCGCCGGGCTGCCGCTGACCCAACGCGGATATGCCACCGGGGTTCGCTATGTCACCGGCCATCGCGCGGCCGACCAGCCGCTTGATCTGGACTGGTCCAGCCTGGCCGATGAACAGACCACGCTGGTGGTCTATATGGGGGCCGCCAACATCGCCGTTATCGCCCGCCAGTTGATCGCCCACGGTATGCCCTCCGATCTGCCGGTGATGGCGATTGCCGCCGCCACCACCCCGCGCGAGCGTCGCATCACCTCGACCCTTGCCGGTATTGCAATCGCAACCGCTCTGAAAGCGGTGGAATCGCCGGTACTGTTCGTGATCGGCCATGTGGTTTCAATCTACGACGATCTGCCGGTCGGCATTGCGCCAACCGGTTTGGTGCAGGAAATCATGCGCAGCATCGAGGTAGTTCATGTATAAACCAGCAGCATTTGTTCTGCTGGCGGTTTTCATGTTATCAGGGCCGGCAATCGCAGACATCACCCCCGAGCGCGCCGAACGTCTGGAACACATGATCCTTCAGGATTGCGGCTCCTGCCACGGTCTGACCCGCGCCGGCGGGCTTGGCAAACCCCTGACCCGCAAGGCCCTTGCCGGGGCCGCGCCCGAGGGTCTGGCGTTGATCATACTTGACGGCGTTCCCGGCACCGCCATGCCCCCCTGGCGCCCGTTACTGACCGAGGATGAGGCGATGTGGATCGCCAACTACCTGTTGAAAGAAGCCAAATGAAACGCCCGATACTTGCCCTTGCCCTGATCCTGATGACCGCTCCGGTTTGTGCCGCCGATACGACCATGGCCACCGGCGATCTGGGGCTGGTGGTGGAACGCACCACCGGTTCGCTTTTGGCGGTCGATCGTTCCGAACACGCCGCGATTGGGCGGATCGAAGGGCTGGGCGACCTCAGCCATGCCAGCATTACCTATTCACCGGACGAACGGTTTGCCTATGTGTTCGGGCGCGACGGCGGGCTGACCAAGGTTAACATGCTTAGCCAAGCCATCGTCAAGCGCGTGCTTCAGGCGGGCAATTCCATCGGCGGCGCCATCTCGGACGATGGCAAGCTGATCGCGGTTTCCAACTATGAACCCGGCGGTGTCCGGGTGTTTGATGCCGATACGCTGGAAATGGTCGCGGACATTCCCCTGAACGCCAAGACCATCGGTCTGGTCGATCTGCCAAGGCGGCGGTTTGCCTGGGCCACCTGGGATAGTGGTGAGGCATGGATGGCGGATTTTTCCGGCCCCGAAATGGTTCTGACCAAGCTGGGCGATGTCGGCAAAAACCCCTACGACGCGGTTCTGACCGATGACGGGCGCACATTTCTGATCGGGTTGTTCGGTGAAAAGGGCGTAACCGCCATCGACCTTTGGGCCGACAAGCCGGAACCGGTACGGTTCCTGAAGGATTACGGCAAGGACCAGGAGGATCTGCCGGTCTACAAGATGCCGCATCTTCAGGGCTGGGCCTTTACCGGCGATCAGTTCGTGTTGCCTGCGGTCGGCCAGCACGAACTTTTGTGGGTGGATCGGCGCAGCCTGACCGAAACCGCCCGTACCAAGACTCATGGCCAGCCGGTTTTCATCATCGCGCAACCCGGTTCACCCTATGTCTGGGTGAACTTTGCCACGCCGTTGAACGATACGGTTCAGGTGGTGGACAGCCGCAATCATCAGGTCGTCAAGACCCTGACCCCCGGCGAGGGGGTTCTGCACATGGAATTTGCCCCGCGCGGGGCCGAGGTCTGGATTTCGGTGCGCGATGCTGACAAGGTCAAGGTCTTTGACAGTTTCGATTACCACCTGATAGCCGAGATTGCCGCGCAATCGCCATCCGGCATCTTTTTCACCTCACGCGCCCACCGGATAGGGCTGTAGCCGATGCTGGACACGCTTTCAGATTTGGATCAGGCACTGCTGGACCGGTTCCAGCGCGATCTGCCGCTGGTATCGCAGCCTTATGCCGCCATCGCCGCCAGCCTTGGCCGTACCGAGGCCGAGGTGCTGGCGCGTCTTCGGTCATTGGCGGATCGGGGCATGATCACGCGCGTCGGTGCCACGGTACGCCCGAACACGGTCGGTGCCTCGACCCTGGCGGCACTTGCGGTTCCCGAAGCGCAGATTGAAACCGTCGCTGATATTGTCGGGGCCGAACCCGGCGTCAACCATTCCTATCTGCGCGAACATGTGTGGAACCTATGGTTCGTGGCAACTGCGCCTGATCGCGAACGATTGGCGCAAAGTCTGGAACGCATCGCCGTCAATACCGGGCTTGAGGTGCTTGATCTGCCTTTGTTGAAGGCCTTCAACATTGATCTTGGATTTTCGCTGAAAGGTGATGCACGCGCGACACCGCAACCGGCGAATATTGATCCCGAGGCGTTGCGCCCGGCGGATCGCCCCATTGTGCAGGCAATGACCGAAGGTTTGCCGCTGATCCCCCTCCCGTTCGCGGCCATCGCCGCCGCGCTTGGGCGCAGCGAAAGCGACATCATCGCCCGCATCGAGGCACTACAAACCGCGGGCATCCTGACCCGTATCGGCGTCATTGTGCGCCACCGCGCCATCGGCTGGAAATCCAACGCCATGGTGGTCTGGGATGTACCCGAAGACCGGATCGACATCGCCGGGCCTGTGCTGGCCCGCCATCCCGGCGTCACCCTTTGTTATCAGCGACCGCGCATCGAAGGGCTGTGGCCGTTTTCGCTGTTTTCCATGATCCACGCCCAAAGCCGCGAAGCCGCCCTTGAAACCCTGCGTGCCGCCAGCGCGCTGCCGGAACTGGCGGGTTGTACGCATCAAGTGCTGTTTTCGGTCAAGTGCTTCAAGCAACAAGGTGCGCTGGTGCATCAGGAGGCGGCAGAATGAGCGGAATGCGACGCGCCCCCCTTCCCGAAGACGCGCTGGATGCCACCGACCGTGCCATCATCAACGCATTGCAGGGCGAGTTTCCCCTGACCTCGCGCCCGTTTGCCGAGGCCGGCAGGACGCTTGGCCTGTCCGAAAGCGAACTGATCTCGCGCCTGAAACATTTGCGCGAACAGGGCGCAATCACCCGTTTCGGCCCGTTCTTTGATGCCGAAGCAATGGGCGGTGCCTTTTGCCTCTGCGCCATGGCGGTGCCTGAGGATCAATTCGATACAGTCCTGACCAAAGTCAACGCGCATCCCGAAGTGGCGCATAATTATGAACGCACCCACCGGTTGAACATGTGGTTCGTTCTGGCGACCGAAAAGAAACATCAGATCAACAGGGTGGCAGGTGATATCGAGACCGAAACCGGGCTGAAAGTGCACCTGTTTCCCAAACTCGAAGAATTCTTTATCGGCTTTCGGGTGAACCTATGACGCTTGATGCCAGCGACCGCCGACTGATCGCCGCAACCCAGGTCGGGCTGCCCCTGACGCCTGCGCCATATCAGGAAGTCGCCACCTGGCTGGGACTGGACGAGGCCGAGGTGATCGCCCGCCTTGCCGCCATGCAGGACAAGGGCGTGATCCGTCGGATCGCGCTGGCACCGAACCATTATGCCCTTGGCATGTCCGCTAACGGCATGAGTGTTTGGAACGTCGATGACAACCGGGCCTCGGAACTTGGCACCATCGTCGGCGCGCTTGATTTCGTTTCGCATTGCTATTTGCGCCCGCGCGCGTTGCCTGACTGGCCGTATAACATGTTCGCCATGATCCACGGCAGCAACCGCGATGAGGTCGAGGCCAAGCGCCGCGATATCGCAAATGTTCTTGGGGATGCTTGCAACGGCAACGATATCCTTTATTCCACCCGAATTCTGAAAAAAACCGGCTTTCGCCTGCCGGCAAGCGAGGGCTGAAAGATGTTTCGACTGACCCAATACATGAACGAACTGGTGAAACCGACGCCGGTTCGCACCCGGCGCGGATTTGGACAGACCGGCGAGGTCGTCAAACCGGTGGTGATCTGGAACCTGACCCGGCGCTGCAACCTTAAATGCCGCCATTGCTATACCACCTCGGCGGATGTGGCGTTTCCCGGCGAACTCAGCCAGCCGCAGGCGATGGGGGTGCTGGATGATCTGGCTGCCTTCAAGGTGCCGGCGCTGATCCTTTCGGGGGGCGAACCCCTGTCGCGCGAAGGTTTCTTTGATCTGGCCGAGCGGGCGCGGTCGCTTGATTTCCGCCATCTCAGCCTTTCGACCAACGGCACCAAACTTGGCGGCGACAATGCCGACCGGGTGGCGGCGCTCGGGTTTGATTATGTCGGCATCTCGCTTGACGGCATCGGGGCCACAAACGACTGGTTTCGTGGTGTTGATGGGGCATTTGCCGATGCGCTGGCGGGGCTTCGCGCCTGCAAGGCGCGCGGCGTCAAGGTTGGCCTTCGCTTTACCCTGACCAGGGATAACGCCCATCACCTGCCGGAAATGCTGGATCTCTGCGATGCCGAAGGGGTGGACAAGTTCTATCTCAGCCATCTGGTTTATGCCGGTCGCGGTGACAAGCACCGCGGCGAGGATACCGAACACAACCACACCCGCGCCGCCATGGATCTGTTGATCGAGCGCGCCTGGGATGCAGTAACCGGCGATCATCCCCTTGAAATCGTCACCGGCAACAATGACGCCGATGCGGTCTATTTCCTGAATTGGGTTGAACGGAATTTCGACGCCACCCAAACAAGGCAGGTGCGCGACCATCTGGAGGCATGGGGTGGCAATTCATCCGGCCTTGGTGTTGGCAATATCGACCCGCAAGGCAAGGTTCATCCCGATACCTATTGGTCGGATTACACTATCGGCAACGTGAAAGAGACCCCGTTTTCAGAGCTTTGGACCGGCAATGACGCGATTCTTGCCACCCTCAGAACCCGCCCCCGTCCGCTGAAAGGCCGCTGTGGCGCCTGCGCGTTCCAGGCGGTTTGTGGCGGCAACACCCGTATCCGCGCCTTGCAACTGACCGGTGATCCTTGGGCGGAAGATCCCGCCTGTTATCTTTCGGCCAAAGAAATCGGCACCGATGAGGCCAGCCGCCTGACTGTCACGCCATTCCGAGGCAAAAGCCATGATCCAGCGCATCGTTTCAATTAGCCTCTGGCTTGCCCTTGCCGTTCCGGCGCTGGCCGAACCCGATGTGATCGTCATTTACCGCGACAACTGCGCCTCGTGTCACGCGGAATCGCGGCTTGGCGGCACCGGACCGGCCTTGATCCAGGAATCGCTTGGCCGGATGATGGGCCCGAAACTTGAGGCGGTGATCGCCAATGGCCGCCCCGCCACCCAGATGGAGGGTTTCGCCGATATCCTGAGTGCCGAGGAAATCACCGCCCTCGCCGCCTATCTGGCGACGCCGCTTGATACGGTCCCTGGCTGGACCGCCGACGATATCGCCGCCACCCGCAGCTTCAACGCCGATTACAAACCCGCCACGGCCCCGGTTTTTGCGGGCGATCCGATGAACATCACGCTGGTGGTGGAAACCGGCGATCACCATGTTTCGGTGCTGGATGGCGACAGTTTCGAGGTTCTGGATCGTTTCGCCACGCCGTTTGCCGTGCATGGCGGGCCGAAATTTTCCCCCGACGGGCGCTATGTCTTTGTCATGTCGCGTGACGGATGGGTGCAGAAATACGATATCTGGTCGCTGGCCGAGGTCGGGCGCGTGCGCGCCGGACTGAACAGCCGAAACATCGCCATCAGCCGTGACGGCAAATGGCTGGCGGTGGCGAACTATCTGCCCCGCACCCTGACCATTCTTTCCACCGAAGACCTGAGCATCGCCAATATCCGCCAGGTCACCGGCCTTGACGGCACCCCCAGCCGGGTTTCCGCCGTCTATCAGGCACCCCAGCGCGACAGTTTCGTGCTGGCTCTGAAGGACACGCCGGAAATCTGGGAAATAGCCACCAGCCCCGATGCCGGCCCCTATCACGACGGATTTGTTCACAGCTTTGAAAAAGGCATGGAGGAATCGCTGGCCACTGAACAGGGCCTGTTCGCGCGGCGGTGCATCAAGGTGGCCGAACCGCTTGATGATTTCTTTTTCACGCCCGATTACACCAACCTGATCGGCACCAACCGCACCGGCGACAAGGCGGTGGTGATCAACCTGATCGTGGGCCGCGAGGTGGCTGAATTTCCGCTGCCGGGAATGCCGCATCTGGGTTCGGGCATCACCTGGCTAAGTCAGGGCCGCGAAGTCATGGCAACACCGCATCTGAATGAGGCGGTGCTAAGTGTGATCGACCTGAAAACCTGGAAGGTGATCAAACAGATCAAAACCCTCGGCCCCGGTTTTTTCCTGCGCAGTCACGACAATACGCCCTATGTCTGGTCCGGCGTATTTTTCGGCCCGAACCGCGACAAGATGCATATCATCGACAAGGACAGCCTTGAGATCGTCAAGACACTGGATCCAGCCCCCGGCAAGACCGTGGCGCATACCGAGTTCACCCGCGATGGCAAATATGCGCTGGTGTCAATATGGGAAGACGACGGTGCCGTGATCGTCTATGACGCCGCCACCCTGAAGGAGGTTCGCCGCCTGCCGATGCGAAAACCATCCGGCAAGTACAACGTCTGGAACAAGATCACCTTTTCCGCCGGAACCAGTCATTGATGGCTACCCTGCGCGAGGCGCTGATCGTCGCGCATGGCTCACCCAGTGCGCCGGAAGCGCCTGAGCGCCAGTTGGCGGAAATTGGTGCCGAGGTATCAGCGCGATTGCCAGGCTGGCGGATCGCTACCGCTACATTGGGTGCCAAAGGCAGTCTTGATCATGCGCTTGACGCATTGGAGCGACCACTTGTTTATCCGTTTTTCATGTCCGAAGGCTGGTTCACCAATACCCACCTGCCCCAGCGACTGAGTGCTGCAAACCAATCGAACGCGCCACAGCTTTTGCCCTTTGGTGTCGATACGGGTCTGATTGATCTGATAGCCCGCCGCGTTATGGCCGCCGCCGCCGATGACGAAGTTGCCGCCGGTGAGGCAACCCTGCTGTTTGCCGCCCATGGCAGCCGCAGCTCGGCATATTCAGCCCAAGCCGCACATCGGGTGGTTGCAGCGATAAAATCGCGCGGCATCTTTGCTGATGTAGCGGTCGGGTTCATTGAAGAGGCACCGTTTCTTTACCAATCCGCACCCTTGTCGCGAAAATCATACTGCCTGCCATTCTTTGCCCTGACCGCCAGCCATGTGACCGACGATGTGCCGCAAAACCTGCGTCAATCAGGGTTTCAGGGCCGCCTATTGCCGCCAATCGGTTCCGATCCGGCTGTGGCGGGTCTGATTGCGGCGGCGCTGGAAGGTGTCAGTCCTGATCCGGTTTCGCGGGGTCACGCGAGTTCCCGGATACCAGCCCTGGAACCGGACCGAACCTGCGGTTGACGCCGCTGACGATCGGTGCCGGTTCAGGCATCATCACCGTGCCCTTTTCGGTTTCCACCGGCATCAGCCGCAGATGCGGATGCGCCGCCAGCGCCGCCATGTCATTGACCGAGGCAAAGGCGATATCGGCCTTGGTCAGTGCCGCAATGGTTTCGGCAGTCGTGCGGCGGGCAAAGCCCAGGGTAACCAGCCTGTCGGTCTCGCTGCGGTTGGCAACACGCGCAACGTTGCGGGCGAACCGCGGATCATCGGCCAGTTCCGCCCGATCAAGAAAATCCCGGCACAACCAGCGCCATTCCCGATCACTTTGGATCGAGATCAGGAACAACTTGCCGTCAGCGGCTGTAAACACGCCGTAAGGCGCGATTGACGGATGCGCGAGGCCAATGCGCCCCGGCGTCTTGCCGCCCATATGCTGCAACAATGGCACCGCCATCCAATCGGCCATCACGTCAAACATGGAAACATCAATTTCGGCCCCCTGACCGCTGATGCCGCGCCCGATCAGCGCCTCCAGAATCGCCGCATGTGCGGTGGCACCGGTGGCTATATCGACGATTGAAATGCCGACCCGCGCCGGGGCATCCGGCCCGCCGGTGATCGACGCAAGCCCAGCCTCAGCCTGAATCAGCAGATCATAAGCCTTGCGATTCGCCAGCGGCCCCTGACCATAGCCCGAGATTGAACATGTGATCAGTTCCGGGCGCTTCTGGCGCAGTTCCGCCGCACCAAAGCCAAGCTTTTGCATCGCTCCCGGTTTCAGGTTCTGCAAGAACACATCGGCGCGGCCAAGCAGATCGGCCAGTACCGCCTTGTCGGCATCGGATTTCAGATCCAGCACCAGCGATTCCTTGCCCCGGTTGAGCCAGACAAAATAGCTGCTCTGGCCACTGGCCACATCATCATAACCACGGGCAAAATCACCTTCGGGGCGTTCGATCTTGATCACCCGCGCCCCGGCATCGGCCAGACGCGACGAACAGAACGGTGCCGCCACCGCCTGTTCCACCGCAACCACCAAAAGCCCCTCAAGCGGTTTGGCAGCTGACATCAATACGACCTCGGCATATCCAGCACATGTTCGGAAATATAGCTGAGGATCAGGTTGGTCGAAATCGGCGCCACCTGATATAGCCGGGTTTCGCGGAACTTGCGTTCTATGTCATATTCCTCGGCAAAGCCAAAACCGCCATGGGTTTGCAAACACGCCTCGGCCGCGGCCCAGGAGGCTTCGGCGGCCAGCATCTTGGCCATGTTCGCCTGCTCGCCGCAATCTTCACCCGCATCAAACCGCCTTGCCGCGTCGGCCACCATCAATTCAGCGGCCCGCATGGCCGCATATGCCTTGGCAATCGGAAACTGCACGCCCTGATTCTGGCCGATGGGGCGGCCGAAAACTACCCGCTCGGCGGCATAGTTCCTTGCCTTTTCGATGAACCATTTGGCATCACCAACACATTCCGCCGCAATCAGGATGCGTTCTGCATTCATGCCCGAAAGAATATAGCGAAAGCCCTTGCCCTCGACCCCAATCAGGTTTTCCGCAGGCACCGGCACATTATCGAAATATACCTCGGTGGTGGCGTGGTTCATCATGGTGCGGATCGGGCGGATTTCCATGCCGTTTTTCAGCGCGTGTTTCATATCGACGATGAAAACCGAAAGGCCGTCGGTACGCTTGGCGACCTGATCCTTGGCTTGGGTCCGCGCCAGCAGCAGCATCAAATCGGAATGTTCCGCGCGTGAGGTCCAAACCTTTTGGCCGTTGACGATGTAGCGATCACCGTCGCGTTTGGCGAAGGTGCGGATCGAGGTGGTATCGGTGCCGCTGGTTGGTTCGGTCACGCCAAACGCTTGCAGGCGCATTTCACCGCTGGCGATTTTGGGCAGGTATTGCTGTTTTTGTTCATCGCTGCCGTGGCGCAACAGCGCGCCCATGATGTACATCTGCGCATGGCATGCCCCACCGTTGCAGCCGGAACGCTGAATTTCCTCCAAAATCGCCGCCGCCGCCGTCAGGGGCAACCCGGCACCGCCATATTCTTCGGGGATCAGTGCCGCCAGATATCCGGCCTCGGTCAGGGCCTGCACAAATTCCTGCGGATAGGCCTGCTGCCGGTCAAGACCGCGCCAGTATTCACCGGGAAACCCGGCGCAAAGCCGGGTGATCTCACTGCGGATTTCGGGATAGGTGTGGGCCTGATCAAAAAGCGACATGGAAACCTCGACTAAATGGGGCCGGGTACTGATGGCCATTTGCCCGGCTGGTTGGTTCCATCTCTGCAAGCCGCAGGGTGAAATGTCCAGTGGCGCGGCCGGATGCATATTGTTTTACCCAGGGCATTTCCGCACTAGCCGTTACTGCGTGGGGGCTTGACACCATGGGGTCTGGTTGTGAACTCTGATGGCTTAGACAAATGGAGCATCCCTTGATCCCTGATCTTCTGTTCGGCCTGATTTTTGTGGCCGTACCCCTGTTGCTGGTCCTCGCCGCCAAACGCTGGCGGTGGGCCGGGCTGGTAGGGCCGGTGGTGCTGGCCTATGCGGCGGGGATATTGCTGGGGCTGAGCGATGTGCTGCCCGCATCGGCCGACACCATCCGCACCAGCATTACCGAGGCCAGCCTGGCGCTGGCGCTGCCCTTGTTGATGTTCGGGATCGACCTCAAGGCCTGGCGCAGCCTTGCTGCACCGGCGTTGAGGGGGATGGCGTTTGCCGTGCTCGCAGTGGTGTTGGTGGCGACCGTGCTGTTTTTCACAACCGACGGCGCGGTTGAAACCCGCGCACAACTGACCGGCCTTGCCATTGGCATGTATACCGGCGGGCTGGCCAATCTCGGGGCGGTTAAACTGGCGCTGGAGGTGCCGGACAGCCGCTATCTGATGTTCGCCACCGTCGATACCGTAGTTGGCGCGTTCTATCTGTTGTTCATGCTGACGCTGGCACCCCGGATTTTCCGCCATTGGCTGCCGGTGGCACCGATCATGACAGTGATTGCCGACACCGCCACAAACAAGACCGGCGGGCAAAAGGCGATGGTCGATGGCCTGATCTCCTTTATTGCCGCCGTTGCCATTGTTGGCCTGTCGCTCATACTTGCATCGCTGATCCCGTTCGGCAGCCCCGAGGTCTGGATCATTCTTCTGATCACCACCCTTGGCCTTGTCGGCGGGCAAATCCCGCTGCTTGGCCGCAACCGCATGGCCGAACCTCTGGGAATGGGCCTGATCTATATCTTTTCCTTCAGCGTTGCCGCCGGGCTGGATCTGACTGGGCTGTCGGCGGTCGAGCCGGTCATTTTGGTCTTTGTCATTGTCGCCACGTTTGGTGCGCTGTTGGTGCAACTGCTGTTGTGCCGCCTGTTCAGGGTGGACGCAGACAGTTTCATGATCACCTCGGTCGCGGCCATCATGTCGCCGGCATTCGTGCCGATGGTGGTGCGCAGTCTAGGCAATCCCGGGATGCTGATGTCGGGAATTGCAGCGGGTCTGATCGGTTTTGCCATCGGCAATTACCTGGCAATCTCGGTTGCGCTGTTGTTAGGAGCATTTGGCGGATGAAAAGAAAACAACCCCCGCTGCCAATCTCGGCCTTGCCCGAGCATGGCCAATCACGCGCAGAACTGCTGGCCGAACTGGAAAAATTCGCCGAGAACGATCCGGATTACCGCGCCGGGCGCACCTTTTCGCTGACCTATCATCTGGGCGACGAGCATGAGCAGTTCCTGTCCGATGCCGGGCGCAAATTCGCCTCGGCCAACGGGTTGAACCCTTCGGCGTTTCAAAGCCTGAAGTCGATGGAAACGCAACTGGTCGCGGCGGGTGCGCGCCTGTTTCATGGCCCGCCGGATGTCACCGGCATCATGACAGCAGGCGGCACCGAAGGCTGCATGTTGGCGGTCAAGACCTATCGCGACCGGGCGCGCCGTCTGCGCCGGGTGAAGAAACCTGAAATGGTGGTGCCGCGCACTGCCCATGTTGCCTGGCTGAAGGGCGCGGAATATTTCGGCATCCGACTGCGGTTCATCCCGGAAACCGCTGACCTCGGGCCGGATCTGGAAAAACTGCCAAAACTGATCAACCGACGCACCATCATGGTGCTGGGTTCCGCCCCGGAATACCCGCGCGGCATGATCGACCCCATTGCTGCCATGGCCAAAATCGCCGCCGATGCCCATGTCCCGATGCATGTGGATGCCTGTGTCGGCGGTTTCATCCTGCCCTTCATGGAAATGAATGGCGAAGAATTGCCCGATTGGGATTTCCGCGCCAGGGGGGTTACCTCGATCTCGGCCGATCTGCACAAATACGGCTATGCTGGCAAGGGTGCCTCGTTGATCCTTTATCGAAATGGCGATTTGTTCAAGGATCAGATTTTCGTTGAAACCGACTGGCCGGGCGGGGTTTTTGCATCGGCCGGGATGCTCGGCACGCGGCCCGGTGCCGCCTATGCCAGCGCCTGGGCCACGCTTGGCCATATCGGCACCGATGGCTATCGCAAGCTGGCCGCCGAAACCCTGAACACCACCGAAACACTGAAGGCCGGGATCACCACCATCAAGGGGTTGACCATCATCGGCAAGCCGCAGGGGCCGCTTTTTGCCTATCGTTCAACCGACAAGCGGCTGGACATCTTTGCCGTCGGCGACCGGATGGAGGCGCGCGGCTGGCATATCGACCGGGTGCAGAACCCCGACGGGCTGCACGCCATGGTAACCATACGCCACACCGAGGTGGTGGACGAGTATCTGGCCGATCTGAAGGCCGCAGTGGACGAGGTGCGGGCCGACCCGAAACTGGCCCAAAGCGGCAGTGCCGCGACCTACGGCATGCTGGCACATGTGCCAATGCGCGGCATGGTCAAAAAACGTGTGCGCGAGATTTTCGCCGGCCTATATGCGCCGGGCGGCGGCACGGCCGATCTGTCCGCCACTTCGGCCAGGGGCATCGGCGGGATGATGGACCGGCTGGCCACGCGCATCGCCGCACGCCGCGCCCGCAAGGAACGGCGGCGCTGATATGCTGCGGTTTGCCGCCACGCGCCTGATCTCGCTTTCGCTCAGCCTGCTGGCGGCCTCGGTCGTGATCTTTGCGGTGATCGAGGTGATTCCGGGCGATCCGGCCTCGTTCATGCTTGGCCTTAATGCAGAACCCGATACGGTGATGGCGCTGCGCGATCAGCTTGGCCTGAATGGCAGCATCCTCAGCCGATATCTCAGTTGGATCGGCGGCATGCTGAGCGGCGATTTTGGCACCTCTTATACCTACCGCGTCCCGGTAAGCGAACTGATCCTGGCGCGTATCTGGATCAGCCTGCCGCTGGCGATCTATGCGCTGCTGCTATCGACGCTGATTGCCTTTCCGGTCGGCCTGATTGCTGCGGCACGGCGCGGCAAAGCCAGCGATATCGGCATCATGGCCAGCACGCAACTGGGCATCGCGGTGCCGAATTTCTGGTTCGCCATGCTGCTGGTACTGGTTTTCGCCATCAACCTCAGATGGTTTTCGGCGGGGGGGTTTCCGGGCTGGGATCAGGGGTTCTGGCTTGGCCTGAAATCCCTGACGCTGCCTGCCATCGCGCTGGCGCTGCCGCAGGCCAGCATTCTGGCGCGGATCATGCGATCCAGCCTTCTGGATACGCTGGATCAGGATTACATCCGCACCGCCCGCGCCAAGGGTCTGAGCCGCCGGCAAACCATCACCCGGCATGCCCTCAGAAACGCCATGATCCCGGTTCTGACCATCATCGGCATGCAGTTTTCGTTCCTGCTAGCCGGTGCCATCATCATCGAAAACGTGTTCTTCCTGCCGGGCCTCGGGCGGCTGATTTTCCAGGGCATCACCCAACGCGACCTGATCGTTGTGGAAAGCGTGGTGATGCTGCTGGTATTCGCGGTGATCAGCGTGACCTTTCTGGTCGATCTTGCCTATGCCATGGCTGACCCGCGCCTGAGGCGGCGCAAATGAACCTGCCGCGCAGCCTGATCATCGGCGGTTTTCTGTTTGCGGTTTTCCTGCTGGCGGCCATTTTGTCGTTTGTCTGGACGCCTTATGATGTCGAGGTTCTGAACATCGCCGCCAAGCTCAGGCCACCCGGGGCAACACACTGGTTTGGCACCGATCATTTCGGGCGCGACATCTTTTCCATGATCATGGTCGGCGCACGAACCTCGATCGCCGTTGCCATCGTGGCAGTCGGCATCGGCATCGGCCTTGGCGTGCCGCTTGGCCTGTGGGCCGCAGCCAATCACCGCAGTTGGCTGGATGAGGTGATCATGCGCGGCAATGACCTGGTTTTCGCCTTTCCCTCACTGGTCATCGCCATCCTGATCACCGCCGTTTTCGGCCCGTCGGCAATCAACGCCATCATCGCCATCGGCATTTTCAACATCCCGGTATTCGCACGCATTTCGCGCGGCGGGGCCTTGTCGATCTGGACACTGGATTACATCCTGTCGGCCCGTGTCGTTGGCAAAGGCACGTTGCGTATTTCGGCGGAACACATCCTGCCGAATATCGCCAACCTTTTGATCGTGCAGGGAACCATCCAGTTTTCCCTCGGCATTCTGGCCGAGGCAGCCCTTAGCTATGTTGGCCTTGGCGCACAGCCGCCAACCCCAAGTTGGGGGCGAATGCTTGCCGACAGCCAGACGATGATATCATTCGCGCCGCATCTGGCGCTGTTTCCCGGCTTTGCCATCCTGCTGACGGTGCTTGGCCTCAACCTCATGGGGGACGGGCTGAGGGATATTCTTGATCCCAAGATCCGCAGGTTGCGGCAATGAGCCTGCTTTCGGTGAAAAATCTCTGTCTGGCGATCGGCACGCTCGAAATTCTGCGAAACATCAGTTTCAACCTCGGCAAGGGCGAGGTTTTCGGCGTGGTCGGCGAAAGCGGTTCGGGCAAGTCGATGACCGCGCTGGCACTGATGGGACTGACGCCCGGTTTCGCCATAACCAGTGGTCGCGCCGAACTTGACGGCACCGACCTGATCAACCTGTCCGAAGGCGAAATGTGCGCCCTTCGCGGCAATCAGATTGCCATGATCTTTCAGGAACCGATGACTGCCCTCAATCCGGTGCAGACCATCGGCGATCAGGTGGCCGAAACCCTGATCATCCACAAACGGGCCAACCGCCGTGAGGCACGAAAAATCGCCCGCGAAAAGCTGAACCGGGTTGGCCTGCCCGCCGAACAGTTTCCGCTGGACCGATATCCGCATGAACTTTCCGGTGGCCAGCGCCAACGCGTTTCAATCGCGCTGGCCATTGCGCTCAGACCGAAACTTCTGATCGCGGATGAACCGACCACCGCCCTTGATGTCACCACACAGGCGCAAATCCTCGACCTGCTGAAATCTCTGGTGGCCGAGGAGGGCATGGCCCTGATGCTGATCACCCACGATCTGGCAGTGGTGGCCGGAATCGCCGATCAGGTGGCGGTGATGCAGAACGGCGAGATCGTCGAGGTCGGGCCGACAGCGCAGATTTTCCGCCAGATGCGCCACCCCTATACGCGCCAGCTTTTTGCCGCTTCGGGCCATGTTCCGGCACGCGATCCGCAAACCGAAGATGCACCATTGCTGACGGTCACTGATGCAGTTCGCACCTATGCCATGCCCCGATCCGGTCTGTTCAGCCGCCCGCCGCCATTCCCGGCGGTGAACGGCGTCAGCTTTACCTTGAACAAGGGCGAAAACCTGGGACTGGTCGGTGAATCCGGCTGTGGCAAATCCACCCTGACCCGCGCCATTCTTGGGCTGGAACCCCTTCAGGGCGGCCAGATCAGCCTGCTAGGCCAGCCGGTCGGCCCAAAGATGCCCAACAGCCTGCGCAGTGCCGTTCAGGTAGTGTTTCAAGATCCATACGGCAGCTTCAACCCGCGCTGGAAGGTGGCGCGCCTGGTGGCGGAACCGTTCCATCTGCAACCAAACGTTCCGGCAGACTGGCACCAGCAGGTCGCTGATGCGCTGGTTTCCGTCGGCATGGTGGAACGCGATATGGATAAATATATCCATGAGTTTTCCGGCGGCCAGCGCCAACGCATCGCCATCGCCCGCGCCCTGATCCTGCGCCCCGAACTGATCGTGCTGGATGAGGCGGTTTCGGCGCTGGATGTTTCCATCCGCGCCCAGATCCTTGATCTGCTGGCGGATCTGTCGGATCGGCTCGACCTCAGCTATCTGTTCATCAGCCACGACCTTGGCGTGGTACGCGCGATCACCGACCGGGTGCTGGTGATGAAAGACGGCAAGATCGTTGAATCCGGCCCGACCGGGCAGGTTTTCACCAATCCGCAACACGCCTATACCCAACAACTGATTGCCGCCACACCGCGCCTGCCCGACGCCTGAACAGGGCCGGCTTCAAACCCGCCAAAGGAACCCGCATGACCCTCGCCGCACTCTGGTATCCAACCGATAAATGCTTCATTGATGGCCGCTGGCAACCGCCTGCAAACGGCAAAACCCTTCCGCTGGAAAACCCCTCCACCGGGCAGGTGATCGGTCAGATCGCGCGTGGCAGCAAAGACGACATCGACGCCGCAGTTGCAGCCGCAACAGCAGCACGAACCGGCGACTGGGGCCACCTGCCCGCGTTTGAGCGCGGCCGCCTGCTTGGCCATATGGGTCGCCTCGTGCTGAGCCATGTCGATCAACTGGCCGAGATCGAGGCGACAGATGTGGGCAAACCCCTGAAACAGGCCCGCGCCGATGTGCTGGCCCTGGCGCGATATCTGGAATTTTACGGCGGCGCCGCCGACAAGATCATGGGCGAAACCATTCCCTATCTCAATGGCTATACCGTCTATACCCTGCGCGAACCACACGGCGTCACCGGTCATATCATCCCCTGGAACTACCCGATGCAGATCATCGGCCGCTCGGTCGGCGCCGCACTTGCCATGGGCAACGCCTGTGTTCTGAAACCGGCGGAAGAGGCATGCCTGACCGCCCTCGCCTTCGCCGCCATCGCGGACGAGGCAGGCTTTCCCAGGGGTGCCATCAACGTCGTTCCCGGCCTTGGCACCGAAGCCGGCGCCGCCCTCAGCGAACATTCCGGCGTTCAGCATATCAGCTTCACCGGTTCGGTGCCGGTCGGCGGCCTGATCCAGACCGCCGCGGCAAGAAACGTCGTACCGGTCACGTTGGAACTTGGCGGCAAATCCCCACAACTGGTGTTTGAAGACGCCGATCTCGACGCCGCCCTGCCATATCTGGTGAACGCCGGCATCCAGAACGCCGGTCAAACCTGCTCGGCCTCATCAAGACTTCTGGTTCATCGCTCCATCCACGATCAACTGCTGGACCGCCTCGCCGCTCGCTACCGCGCACTCCGGGTCGGCCCGGCCATGTCCGACCTTGACCTCGGCCCACTGATCTCGGCCAACCAGAAATCCATCGTCGCAGGCTATCTTGCCAAAGGTAGAGATCTTGAATGCGCCGCCAAGGGCGAAATCAGCCAATCCGCCCCCACAGGCGGCCATTATATCGCCCCGACCCTGTTGGCGGGCGTCGCCCCCGACCACACGCTTGCCCGCGATGAAATCTTTGGTCCGGTCCAGGTGGTAATTCCGTTTGATGACGAAGAACAGGCCATCGCCATCGCCAATGGCACTGATTTCGGCCTCGTCGCCAGCATCTGGACCAATTCCGGTGCCCGCCAGATGCGCGCCGCCAAAGCCATACGCGCGGGCCAGATCTTCATCAACAACTACGGGGCCGGCGGTGGCGTCGAACTTCCCTTCGGCGGCATCGGCAAATCCGGCCACGGGCGCGAGAAAGGCTTTGAAGCGCTCTACGGCTTTTCTACCCTCAAAACCATCGCGGCCCTGCACAACTAGGCTTCTTTATTGCCAAAATACTCCCGCCGGAGGTAGCGCGGCGCATCAGCGCCGCGCCCGGCCCAACCGGCGAAATTGCGCCAGCGGTGACAACGGGCGGGAGAACCCCCGGCCCCGAACCCGACACCCAGGACAGGAAACACCCCTTCTTGATACCTCTAAAAATAACCAACCACGACGCCAGACGTCTTTGGCTTTCAACCAATGGCCTTGGCAAAACCCCGATGGGCCCACTGGATCTGATGGCACTGATCCGGCGCCTCGGTTTCGTGCAGATCGACACCATCCGCAATGTCACTAGGGCGCACCACCATATCTTGTGGTCACGCAACCAGAATTACCGCGAACATATGCTATGGCCAAAACTGAAAACCGACCGCACGATCTTTGAACACTTCACCCATGACGCCAGCCTGATCCCGATGGAATTCCTGCCGATGTGGCAACGCCAGTTCCGCCGCCTCGGCGACAAGGCGGCGCGCCATGAATGGTATCAATCCGGGCTGGCGCAACAGCAAATCCGCGATATCCATGAACGCATCCGCGCCGAAGGCCCGCTTTCAACCCACGCGTTTGACACCAAACACACCGGCCCTCGCGAAATGTGGGCCAGACCGCCGCATAAAAAGGCGCTGGATCAGATGTGGTATGCCGGCCGCCTTGCCACCTCGCACCGGGAAAACTTCACCAAGTTCTACGACCTCGGCGAACGGGTGTTTCCAACCCCAAGCGATGAAACCAGCATCGGCGACCAGCAACAGATCGACCGGCTCTGCAAGACCGCGCATGATCGCCTAGGCACCGCCACACCGGGCGAGATCCAGCGTTTCTGGGGCGCAACCGATGCCGCTGAGGTCAAGGACTGGATAGTAGGACAATCCGACCTGATTCCAGTCGAAATGGAAAACGCCGATCAAAGCCTGACCCTCGCACTTGCCACACCCGACATTGAAACCCGCCTTGCCAACGCGCCCGCGCCAACTTCGCGCCTTCGCATCATCAATCCGTTTGATCCCTTGATCCGCGACCGAGCCCGCTTGTTGCGCCTGTTCGGCTTTGACTATCGAAATGAGATGTTCGTACCGGCCAATAAACGCATCTGGGGCTATTACGTCTATCCGCTGCTCGAACGGGACCGCTTCGTCGGGCGCATGGAAATCAAGGCAGACCGCGCGGCAGGCAGGATGCAGGTCACCGGTTTCTGGCCCGAACCCGGTACCAAATGGGGCAAGGCGCGGTTTGACCGGCTTGATCAGGAACTCCACCGCTTTGCCCGCCTTGCCGGCATAAATCATTTGGGTTGGGATTGCAGGCGAACCTGAAACGCCGCAAACTCAGCCGGACTTGCAAAGGATGCCCGCATGCGACTCGCCAACAAAACCGCAATCGTCACCGGTGCCGGATCAGGCTTTGGCGCCGGCATCGCCCGCGCCTTTGCCGCCGAGGGCGCGAAAGTACTGGTGGCCGATATCAACCAATCCGCAGCCGACGCGGTGGCGGCGGAAATCGGCGGCATCGCCTCCGCCACCAATGTCGCCGATGCCGGTGATATCGGCAAAATGCTGGCGCTGGCGATTGACCGTTTCGGGCACATCGACATTGTCGTCAACAATGCCGGTGTCACGCATCTGCCCGCACCGATGGAAAGCATCAGTGAACAGGATTTTGACCGGGTATTGGCGGTCAACGTGAAGCCGATCTACCTGATTGCCCGTGAACTGATCCCCTTGATGAAAAAACAGGGCAGCGGTAATATCCTGAACGTCGCCTCGACAGCCGGATTGTCGCCGCGCCCCAATCTAAGCTGGTACAACGCCTCCAAGGGTTGGGTTATCACCGCCAGCAAATCCATGGCGGTGGAACTTGCGCCGTTTGGCATCCGGGTCAACGCCATTTGCCCGGTAGCAGGGGAAACGCCGCTGTTGAAATCCTTCATGGGTGAGGATACGCCCCAAATGCGTGCCAAATTCCTGGCCTCGATCCCGATAGGCCGCTTTTCAACGCCCGAAGACATGGCCAACGCCGCCCTTTACCTTTGTTCGGATGAAGGCTCGATGATCACCGGTGTGGCGCTGGAGATCGACGGCGGGCGTTGCATCTGAACCCGCAAAATCTCGGAGTCGCCGATGAAACCCGGACCGAAAAACCTGATCACCGATATCAATGGCCTGTTGGTCGGCAACGCGCAGGATGAGGCGCTGAAATCCGGCGCAACCGTGCTGGTCGGCTCCAAACCCTTCACTGCTGCGGTGCATGTGATGGGCGGCGCACCGGGCAGCCGCGAAACCGACCTGCTGGCACCCGACAAGCTGGTGCAGGAGGTGGATGCGCTGGTGCTGTCGGGCGGATCGGCCTTTGGCCTTGATGCGGCATCCGGGGTTGCCGACGGGCTGGCCAGACAAGGCCGGGGGTTCGCAGTAGGCCCGGTACTGGTGCCGATCGTGCCGGGTGCCATTCTGTTTGACCTGCTGAATGGCGGCGACAAGAAATGGGCCTCCAACCCCTACAAGGCACTTGGTGAAGCGGCATTGAATGATGTAGGCGATGCGTTTTTGCTGGGCAGTCACGGCGCGGGTACCGGTGCCACGACGGCTGATCTCAAGGGCGGGCTTGGTTCAGCATCGGTGGTGCTGGAAAACGGTCTGATCGTCGGCGCTTTGGTGGCGGCCAACCCGCTTGGCTCGGTCATTCAGGGTGGCAGTCGGCATTTCTGGGCGGCACCGTTTGAGATGCAACAGGAATTCGGCGGCTTTGGTCAAGCCGCGCATTTTGATGCCACGCATGAACCCAACCCCTTTGCCCATGGGCCGATGCAAGGGGCAAACACCACCATCGCCATCGTCGCCACCGATGCCAGCCTGACACAGGCGCAGGCAACGCGGATGGCGATTGCAGCACATGACGGCATGACGCGCGCCATCTGTCCCAGCCATACGCCCTATGACGGCGATCTGATCTTTGCCGCCGCCACCGGTGAAAAACCCATGACCGACGCCAATGCCGACCCATTGCTGATCGGTCACGCCGCCGCCATCTGCCTTGCCCGCGCCATCGCGCGTGCAATTTGGCATGCCAGCCCGGCCGCTGGCGACACCCTGCCGACCTGGCAGCAGAAGTTTGGCAAGAGCATGGCTTAACCAGATATTAACCATCCGCTTTCTAAGCTGAGATGTTCGCCTGCTACAGGAGGCATTTATGCATATCGACCCCCGGATCGCCCCGGACCCAGATCTTGACAGCGCGCAGTTCGGCCTTTGCCAGTCGCTAACCCGGGCGGATCGGTTCAAGGTGCGCCATCTGGTGATCCGCCCCGGCGCAACCATTGACACCCACAGCCATTTCCACCGCGCCGAACACTGGATCGCCGTGCAAGGTTCGGGGCGGGTCACGCTTGACGGCCAGTCGCAGGAATTGTTCGAGAATCAGTCGATCGACATCGCCGTCGGCACCCAGCACCGGATCGAAAACCATGGCAAGGTCGATCTGCACCTGATCGAGGTGCAGACCGGCACCTATCTTGATGATGATGACGTGATCAGACCGTCAAGCTGAACCAAGCAGCGCCGTTATCAGCGGACTTTCGGCAACCATTAGCGCCTCGATGACGTCGAAATGGTGCTTGCCCGGATCAACTGCCACCCTCGCGTTCGGCCATGCCTCGGCCAGCCATTCCGCCTGGTGCAAAAACGCCGGCCGTTCATTGCCACCAACCCATGCCACCACCGGCACCGGGATCGGATCGTTGCAGAAGATCGGGCTTTCCGCTTTGGCCTCGGCCATGTCCAGTTTCAAATCGCTGTTCATCGAGGTTTGCAAAAGCGGCCTAAGATCATGCAGCCCAGAGATCGAGACCACCCGGCGAACCCGTTCACGAAAACAGACGCTCCAGCTGATATCACCGCACAACATTCGCGTGACCAGATGTCCGCCTGCGGAATGCCCTGCAAGATATATCGGCCCCGCCACCAGACTGGCCGCCGCATCAACCGCCAGCGCCACCTGCCGGGTGATCGCGGATATCCGCGCATTCGGGGCCAGCGTATATGACGGAATCGCCACGGCAAACCGCCGCGCCAGCGAACCGGCCGCCAGATGCGACCAAAGCGATTTGTCATTCATCCGCCAATAGCCGCCATGCACGAACAAGACCAGCCCAACCGGGGCACAGTCCGGCAGGAACAGATCAAACCTTTCCCGCGCCGCCCTGCCATAGGCCAGGTCAAGCTCGACCCTTGCCTTGGCCGATAATTCGGCACGAAACGCCCTTGCCTGCGCCTGCCAGTGCAAGGGATATTGATCGGCATCACGAATATGCCCGCTGTTGTCATAGGCATCATCAAGATCATTCACCACGACACCCTTTCCACCAAACGCACCATGCAATTTGCATTATCCCCTGTTGAACTTGCGAAAGACAGGGATTTGTGGAACACCGCCCATATTATTCCAGAACCATCCGAAAGGTTAACCCATGCCCAACCTTACCAACCTTGCCGCCACCCTGAACGATACCAGCCTGCTGGTCACCAAGGCTTTTCTTGGCGGCGAATGGCGCGATGCCGATGATGGCGCAACCTTTCCGGTGACCAATCCGTCGCGGGGCGATGTGATCTGTTCGGTTCCGGACCTTGGGGTCAAGGAAACCGCCCGCGCGATCGAATCGGCACGCCTGGCGCAAAAGACCTGGGCTGCCAGAACCGGCAAGGAACGGGCAGCGATCCTTCGCAAATGGTATGAACTGATCATTGCCAGCGCCGACGATCTTGCAGCCATCCTGACGGCTGAAATGGGCAAGCCGCTGGCCGAAGCCAGGGGCGAGATCCTTTACGGTGCCAGCTATATCGAATGGTTCGGCGAAGAGGCCAAGCGGGTCTATGGCGAAATCATCCCCGGCCATCAGCCCGACAAGCGCATCAGCGTCATCAAGCAGCCAATCGGGGTTGTCGCCTCGATCACGCCGTGGAATTTTCCCAGCGCCATGCTCGCGCGCAAGGTTGCCCCGGCGCTGGCGGTCGGCTGTGCGATGGTGGCACGGCCAGCTTCGGAAACACCGCTGTCGGCGCTGGCGCTGGCGCTGCTTGGGGAACGCGCCGGGCTGCCCAAGGGTATTTTCAGCGTTATCACCTCAAAACGATCCTCCGATATCGGCAAGGAGTTCTGCTCCAACCCGACGGTGCGCAAGCTGACCTTTACCGGCTCGACCGAGGTCGGGCGCATCCTGATGCGGCAGGCATCCGATCAGATCATGAAAACCTCGATGGAACTGGGTGGCAATGCGCCGTTCATCGTGTTTGACGACGCCGATCTTGATAAAGCAGTCGAAGGGGCAATGATCTCGAAATACCGCAATAACGGGCAAACCTGTGTCTGCGCCAATCGCATCTATGTGCAGGACGGTGTTTACGACGCATTTGCCGCCAAGCTGGCCAAGGCGGTTGAGGGGGTCAAGGTCGGTGACGGCTTTGGCGATGGTGTAACCGCCGGGCCGCTGATCACTGAAGACGCGGTGATCAAGGTCGAAGCCCACATTGCCGATGCCGTTGCCAAGGGCGCCAAAATCGCCATTGGCGGCAAACGTCACCCATTGGGCGGTACGTTTTTCGAGCCGACAATTCTGACCGGTGTAACCCCCGACATGATGGTCACCAACGACGAAACCTTTGGCCCGGTTGCACCCCTGTTTCGTTTCACGGACGAGGCGGACGTGATCGAACAGGCCAACGACACCATCTTCGGGCTGGCATCATATTTCTACGCCCGCGATCTGGCCCGCGTTTACCGCGTGGCCGAGGCGCTGGAATATGGCATGGTCGGCATCAATACCGGCCTGATTTCGAACGAGACGGCCCCGTTTGGCGGCATCAAGCAATCCGGTCAGGGGCGCGAGGGTTCCCGCCACGGGGCCGACGATTATCTGGAAATGAAATACCTCTGCATCGCGCTGGAATAGCCGTGGAAATTCCGGCGGCTATCAAATTTTCTTGTTGAATTCCGCCTTCACACCAAGGATTGACGCGGCCCGTACGTCTAACCGACATTATGCTGATGCAAACCAGTGACGAAGATCTGGCCGGTCTGGCGCAAAACGGCGATGCCGATGCGTTCAGCCTGTTGTTGACACGCCACTACGATCTGATCTTTCGGCTTGCGTTTCGCTGTCTGGGCCGGCGCGATGCGGCCGAGGATCTGGCGCAGGACATCTGCGCCGCCCTGCCCGCCAAGATCATCGGGTTTCGTGGCGAGGCGCGGTTCACCACCTGGCTTTACCGGGTGGTCGCAAATGCCGCCACCGACCGATTGCGCCAACAGCGATCTCGCCAAAAGGCGGGTTTCGCTTGGGGCGAGACGGAACAGCTAAGGCGTGAATCCGCGACAGAAAAGCAGGCAGAACTGATCTGGCTTGAGCAGGCAATGCAACGGCTGACACCGGAATTGCGCCAGACCGTGGCGCTGGTTCTGGGCGATGACCTTAGCCATGCCGAGGCGGCGAAGATCCTCGATCTTTCCGAAGGCACCATTAGCTGGCGCATGTCAAAGGTGCGCGAAACCCTGCGCCGCATCGCCAAAGAAGAGGAAGCGATCAGATGAGTGATGAGCTTGACCGCCTGAAGGCCGCCCTTGCTGCGGCAACGCCGGCACCTGACCCCGAGGCGCGAAAGGCCGCCATTCAGCTTGCGCAGAAAAATTTCGCAGGCCGCCAAGGATTGGCGGGCGGGGTGCGTCCTATCTCTGACCGCGCCGAAAACCGGGGCGGATTTGTCAGAGGAGTGAAAGACATGTTTCATAATTTTGGTTTGCGCCCTGCCCTTCTTGCCACCTCCAGTATTGCGGTGGTGGGTCTGGGGATCATTCTGGTCCTGCCGATGGACAATCTGAAACCACCTAGTGTGAATACCGGCCTTCAGGATGCAAAGGTTGAATCAACCGTCAATCAACGCGCCAAGACTGAGGTGAAACCGGTTGAGGCTGATGCCGTCGACAATTCCATGGCTCCGGCAAGTGAACCTCCGGCGGTTATGATGGAATCAACACCGGCAAGACCGGCAATACTGGATGCTAGCCCATCGCCGCAGGCCTTGAGTGCCGAACGTGGCATCGCGGGTGCCGCGATCGGCCAACTGGCAAAACAGGCACCGGACGACAGTTTCATGCGCCAGGAAGATCGCGAACGCTTTGCCAATGCCGGGGTCAATCCCCTTGAAATCACCGCTGAAAATCCGGTTTCAACCTTTTCCATCGACGTTGATACCGCATCCTATGCCTATGTACGTTCGTCGATCATGAACGGTGCCCTGCCCCGCCCCGAAGCGGTGCGCATCGAGGAAATGGTGAATTATTTCCCCTACGACTATCCGCAGCCGGATGGCGATGTGCCGTTTTCCACCACGGTTTCGGTCTTTCAGACACCATGGAACAGCGGCACCAAACTGGTGCATATCGGCATTCAGGGCGAAAATCCGGTGTTTGCCGATCGCCCGCCGCTCGATCTGGTTTTTTTGATCGACACATCGGGCTCCATGCAGGATCAGAACAAACTGCCGTTGTTGAAACAGTCGTTTCGCCTGCTTCTGTCGCGTCTGACTTCTGAAGACAAGATCGCCATCGTCACCTATGCCGGCAGCTCCGGCCTGGTGCTGGAACCGACCGCCGCCAGTGATACCGACAAGATTCTGGCCGCCCTTGACCGGCTGGAGGCAGGCGGTTCCACCGCCGGACAAGCGGGCTTGCAACTGGCCTATGCCGAGGCGGAAAAGATGGCCGCCAAGGGCCGGATCGGGCGTATTCTGCTGGCCACCGACGGCGATTTCAATGTCGGTATTTCCGATCCTGACGCCCTGACGAAATATATTGAACAGAAACGCGACAGCGGCACCTATCTTTCGGTTCTGGGCTTTGGCCGTGGCAATTACAACGATGCGCTGATGCAGGCGATTGCCCAGAACGGCAACGGCACCGCCGCCTATATTGACACCCTGAGCGAAGCACAGAAGGTGCTGGTTGATCAGGTGTCGGGTGCCTTGTTCCCGATTGCCGATGACGTGAAAATTCAGGTGGAATTCAACCCGGCGATGATCGCGGAATATCGCCTGATCGGTTATGAAACTCGCGCCCTGGCGCGTGAGGATTTCAACAACGACAAGGTGGATGCCGGCGAGATCGGCGCCGGCCATACCGTCACCGCAATCTATGAGGTAACGCCCATTGGATCCCCCGCCATCATGGCTGAACCGCTTCGCTATCAAAACAAGATCAAGGCCGACGCATCGGGCGAACTTGGCTTTCTGAAACTACGTTATAAACTGCCCGGTGAAAGCAACAGCCATCTGTTGACCACCGCGATTACCGATGGCGACAAGTCCAGCATGGATGCCCGTTTCAGCGCGGCAATCGCCGGTTTCGGGCAAATCCTGCAAGGCGGCAAATATATTGGCAACTGGTCCTATGGCGACGCCATTGCGCTGGCCAATGCCAACAAGGGCGACGATCCCTATGGCTATCGCGCCGAGGCGGTCACACTGATGCGGCTGGCACAATCGCTGGCACATTGAAACCAAGACAAAAAAACGCCCGGAGCGGTGGTTCGCTCCGGGCTTACTGGTTACTCGGAATACCGATTGCTCAGGTGATCAGGCGTTCAGGCGGCCTTGGAGACAGCCTTTTTCGCCGATGCCGCCGGGATCGTCTTGGTCGAGGCGATCTCGACCCGGCGTGGTTTCAGCGCCTCGGGCATTTCGCGGACCAGATCGACGTTCAGCATGCCATTTTCAACGCTGGCACCGGTCACCATCACATGATCCGCCAACTGGAACCGTTTCTCGAACGAACGTTCGGCAATGCCGCGATGCAGATAGGTCCGACCCTCATCAACGGTTTCGTCGCTGCGTTTCGCCGAAATGAACAACTGGTTATCGCGGGTTTCGACATTGAGATCACCCTCGGCGAACCCGGCCACCGCGATCGAGATGCGATAGGCATCTTCAGCAGTCTTTTCGATGTTGTAGGGCGGATAAGTCGGCTGGTTGACCTCGCCGGTAAAGGCACGGTCGATCAGGTCGGAAAGGTGGTCAAACCCGACGGTCGAACGATAAAGCGGGGAAATATCAAAGCTGCGCATGTTGCATCCTCCTTAGAGCAATGTTTTGCTTGCGGCCCTCCACCATGGACGGGCCTTTGGTTCTTGCCGGGCCCGAATGGCACCCGACACCAGAAATATGGGGGCGGGATTTCAGTGCTTCAAGGGGTCAGGGTTTCAAAAATCTGATGCTGCTATTGCCCGAGCTGACCGTCTGAATACGCCTGAAAACCCCGTCATTGGTTTGCAGCCTTGCAATCAGGTCCTCCAGCGGCCGCCCAAGCGATGTGCCAAGTGAAACGTCGCGCTGGTTCCATTCCGCCTTGGCCGACACCACCGAGGCGATGCGCGGCACGCCATTCTCGATCACGAAAATCGGCGAACCAGATGCCCCGAACGTCACTTCACAGGACAGAACCAGCACATCGGGATTGCGCCCCAGAACCTCGCAGGTTTCCTGAAGGGCGGGTTCTTGGGCATGGTCCTTGGAATAGCTGACCACCTGCACCTCCTGACCGATCTGCGGGCGGCGCGCCCATTCGAACGGCTTGATGCGGCTGTTGCGGATCGGCTGATCCAGTTCGATCAGCGCGATGTCCGAGGCCACCCGGTCCAGCCGGTCAGCGGTATTGTAGTCATAATCGGGATGCAGAACCACCTGCCGCGCACCACGTTCCGCAGCGGCCCGGCCATTACGCAACCCGGCCTGAAACTCGATATCGCCCACCGGGATGCGCTGCCCGGTGCGTTTGTCAAACAGACAATGCGCCGCCGTCAGCACCAGGTTTTCGGAAATGAGTGCGCCGGTGCAAAACCCGGTACCCTTGAGGTCAACCCGGCCTACCGCCTCCCATGCTCGGGCGGCATCGGCGGTGGACAGTCCGACCGGCGCCGAGGCTTCCTTGGCCGGGGCCTGTTCCGAGGTCAGCCAGAGCACCAGCAACAACAACAGGAATTTGCGCATTTTCGAACCTCAGGTTTCTGGCGTTGGAAATGAAAATGCCGAGGCGATGGGGCAAAACTAAGGCTGCTTTGCGGGATTTATGGGTCAATTTGGGGAAAATGCGGAATGGATCGGTATCATTGTCCATCAACGCGAAACATTGCCGGTGGTTTCGGGCCACCGCTGGCCCAGTCAAGCAATTCCACCGTATGCACGATCGGAACCCCGGCATCAGTACCGATCTGCATCATGCAGCCGATATTGCCCGCCGCAATTACATCCGGGGCGACCGCAGCCAGGGTTTCGACCTTGCGCGCCTGCAATTCACCGGCAATCTCGGGCTGAAGCAGGTTATAGGTTCCGGCCGATCCGCAGCAAAGATGTGAATCCGCTGGCTCCACCACCTCAAACCCTGCCGCGCGAAGCAGGTTTTTCGGCGCAGCCTTTACCTGCTGGCCATGTTGCAGCGAACAGGCAGCATGATAGGCGACACGCAGGGCAGGCGCATTGCCGGCCCCAAGATCAAGCTCTGTCAGAAGTTCGCTGATATCACGCGCCAACGCCGCCACCTTGGCCGCATCGGCGGCCAGATCGCCGTCGACGAACATGTGGCCATAGTCCTTCACCGTGGTGCCGCAGCCCGAAGTATTGATGACAATGGCATCCAGCCCCTCGGCGTCGATCTCGGCCTTCCAGGCGCGAATATTCCTTGCCGCGGCGCGGTGGCTGTCGCCGCTTTTGCCCATATGATGGCTAAGCGCGCCGCAACAGCCCGCCCCCTTTGCCACCACCACCTCGCAGCCGTGGCGTCTGAGGATGCGGATGGTGGCGTCGTTGATATCGGTGTTCAGCGCCTTTTGCGCACATCCCGTCATCAACGCCACACGCTTTACCCGCTTGCCGATTGCCCGAAACACCTGCGCGTCATCGTTGCGGCTGACTGGCGGCAGGCTGGCCGGCGCAAACGCCACCAGCACCGCCAGACGGCGCGGCAGCAAACGCCGGAAAGGCCGCGCGACCCAGGCACCGAGGATCGCCACCCGAAACCGTCCCGGATAAGGCAGAACCTGTGCCAGAACCCATCTGAGCAACCGGTCTGCCAAGGGACGGCGATAGGTCTTTTCGATATATTCCCGGGCATGATCCACCAGATGCATGTAATGTACTCCCGAAGGGCAAGTGGTCATGCAGGCCAGACAAGACAGACAACGGTCGATATGTTTCACTGTCCGTTCATCCGCCGCCCGATTGTTTTCCAGCATGTCCTTGATCAGATATATCCGCCCGCGCGGACTGTCCAACTCATCGCCCAACACCTGATAGGTCGGACAGGTGGCAATGCAAAACCCGCAGTGAACACAGGTGCGCAAAATCGCATTGGCGCGTTGCAATCCTGGGTCTTTCAGTTGTTCCGGGGTAAAGTTGGTTTTCATGATGGTATTCCCAAATGAACCAGCCCAGCCGGTACTGCCGCGAAAAACACCAGCACTGCGACCGAAACCAGTGCGCGCGCCTTGGGGCTGCCCCCGGTCCAAAAGCGGAATGTACCGATTGCCACCGCGCATCCGATCATAGTGCGTCCATCAATCCCGGATTCAATATTCCCCGAGGATCGAATTTTGCCCTGAGCCCCGCCGACAAACGCTCGACCAACGCGTTTTGCCGTGGGAATACCCCAAGCTTCGCCTTGGTTTCATTGCTCGCCCGCTCGATCCTTGCGTGCCCTTCAATGCCGGACAGAACGGCGCGGGCATCCGATCCCGCAGGCACCAGCACCCAGATCAGCCCACCGCCCTGATCAAAAACAAGTCCGGCGGCAAACCGTTCGACAAGCCGTTTCCCCACCTCGGGGCCATCGGTCGGTTTGACAACGATCCGCCAGACATCGCCTTTGCTGGCGTGAAAAGCCTGCACATCCCGGACCCAGCGCCAGATATCTGTCGATTTCTCATGGCTCACTTCGATCTCGATACTACCGAATTCCCGCAAGTGATCGCGCAATCGCCCGGCCCGATAGGCAACCGATTGCTGAAACCCTTCCAGCCGCAACATCGTCGTGGCCGCCCCCTCGGGCCCGATCGGCGCATGTGCCGCCGCACTGATGTCAAATGGCGAACCCAGCGCCATACCCATCGCCCTGACCGCATCAGCCGCCCCCAACCCCTCGATCAGAACCGAGGTCGAGGTTTCCGCCCGTGGCAGCACCTTCAGCGATACCTCGCTCAACACCCCAAGCGTGCCGAAACTGCCGGCCATCAACTTGGCCAGATCATAGCCGGTGACATTCTTCATCACCCGCCCGCCATTCTTCAAAATGCGTCCGCTGCCATCGACGAACCGCACCCCCAACAGAAAATCCCGGCAGGCCCCCGCCTTCACCCGTCGCGGCCCCGAAACATTGGCCGCCACCATGCCGCCGACACTGGGCGCGCCGGTCTGCCCGAGCAGGCCGCGATGATCCATCGGCTCAAACGCCAGCGCCTGACCTTCTGTCGCCAGCAACGCCTCGATTTCCCCGAGCGGTGTGCCCGCTCCGGCAACCAGCGTCAGCGCGCCCGGCTCATATAGCCTGACACCGCTCAACCCTTCGGTCGCCAGCACCTGCCCCGCCGTCAGACCGATCAGGCGCGTACCACCGCCAACAACCGTCAAAGGGCCCGACGCCCCGGCAATCACTTCTGAAAGATCAGCCTCAGTTTCAATCATCGCCTGCATTCTTTATTGCCGGAAATACTCTGGGGGAGGGCCCGCCAGGGACCGGGGGCAAAGCCCCTAAACCACCCGTTCACGACGGCCCCTCGTTATCGCCAGCGGAAATACCTTTGCCGGGTTCAAGAGCCATTCCGGATCAAACACATCCTTTACCGCCAGCTGCACCTCAAGATCATCCTTGCTGTACTGCACATGCATCAGATCGCGCTTTTCCACGCCGACTCCGTGTTCACCGGTCAGGCATCCACCGACCTCGACGCAAAGCCTGAGGATATCCGCACCCATCTTTTCGCATTTCTCTAGATCGCCGGGCTTGTTGGCATCATAAAGGATCAGGGGATGCATATTGCCGTCACCGGCGTGAAACACATTGCCGACATCCAGACCATATTGACCGGACAATTCCCGGATACGCCTCAGCACCAGCGGCAGTTGCGAAACCGGAATGGTGCCGTCAAGGCACATGTAATCGTTGATCTGCCCCATTGCCCCGAACGCCGCCTTGCGCCCGGCCCAGATACGCGCGCTTTCCTCGGCCGAGCGGCTTTCGCGGATCTCGACCGGATCATGCGCCTTGGCAATTTCCACGATCTTGCCAAGCTGAAAATCAATTTCGCTGACGGCACCTTCAACCTCGATGATCAGCAACGCCTCGACATCGGGATAACCGGCGCCGGCAAAGGCTTCGGTCGCACGAATGCAGGGTCGGTCCATGAACTCGATCGCCACCGGCAGAACGCCGGCCCTGATGATGTCGGAAACACAGGCCCCCGCCGCCTCGCTGCTGTCAAAGCCAATCATCACCGGCCGCGCCCCTTCGGGCTGGTGCAGGATCCTGAGGCTTGCTTCGGTCACCACCCCAAGCTGCCCCTCCGAGCCGCAGATCAGCCCCAACAGATCCAGCCCAGCCGCATCCGCATATTCGCCGCCGATCTCGACCACGCTGCCATCCATCAAAACCATGGTGACACCCAACAGGTTATTGGTGGTGACACCGTATTTCAGGCAATGCGCACCACCGGAATTCATCGCCACATTGCCGGCAATGACACAGGCCAACTGGCTGGACGGATCGGGCGCATAGAAAAACCCCCGTTCCTCGACCGCGCCAGTCACGCTCAGGTTGGTGCGTCCGGATCCGACCCGGATGAACCGGTTGTCATAGTCGATCTTGATCACCTGGTTGAGTTTCGCGACCCCAAGAACCACGCAATCCGCTGTCGGCAACGCCCCCCCGGCAAGCGATGTTCCGGCCCCGCGGGGAACCACCGGCACACCTTCCTGATGACAGATTTTCAGAACCTCCGACACTTCAGCGGTCGTGGATGGCAGTACAACCGCCAACGGCGGGCAGCGATAGGCGCTAAGCGCATCGCATTCATAGGCGCGGGTTTCGGTGGCATGTTCAATCACCGCAGCCTTGCTCAGTACCTCACGCAATCGGCAGACTATGTGCGCCTTGTTGGCAAGCAGCCTCAGTCTTGGCACCGGCATTTCCATCTGGAACCCCCGAATTGGTCATATAACATTACCAATAACTGCCAAATCAACGCCGAGTCCAGCAGTCATTGCCGGCCGCCCTTTGCGCTAGCGCCCCTCGCGCCGCCATGCCAGCAGCATCAGGGTCGAGATCAGCAGCAAGAACAGCAAGGCCGAGCCAAGTGGTCGCAGGCGGATATCGACCGTCACATAGGCATTGCGATTGGCCAGCCCGATCCAGCCGCGCCCACTGGCGACCCGGTCGGTGCGGACCATGCGGATATCCGGCACACCGTCGCTCAGCCGGTGAATTCCGCCTCTGGTTGCCGCCACATAGGGCGCCAGGACTTCCCCGGTCGAGATGGCATCCTCGAATTCCTTCGGCGCTGCCGGACCCAGCGCCACCACAGTTTCAAGCTCACCCTCGCTTAGACGATAAAGGCCGTTTTCGGCCCCTTCAAAGCGGGCGACATAGCGACCGGGCGACACTTCATCCATGGCGATTTCGCGGCTGTTGCCTTCGGGGTCGGTCAGCGTTAGCACCCGTGCGCCCTGTTGCAGCGAGCGGCGCGTCACCGTCACGTTGCGGCCTTTGGCTTGCGCGCTCAGCGCCTCCTCCTCAAGTTCGGGTTCCTTCATCATCCAGTGCGCCAGTCGGCGCAGCAGTTCCAGTTGCGGCCCGCCCCCCTCATATCCACGATGCCAGAGCCAGGCCTGATCCGAGGCCAACAGCGCGATGCGCCCGCGCCCGACACGATCAAGTATCAGCAATGGCCGCCCTTTCGGGCCGGTCATGACGGTGTTGCCAGAGATCGGTTCAAGATCGACCATTCTCAACCAGCGGCCCCAGCCGGGGCTGCCATCCTCGGCCCGAGGGCGCGGCGCAAAATCTTCCAGCCCGGCAGTCACCGGATGACGGCGGCCAAGGTCCGATATCTGCGGCACAAATCCCGTCTCGAACACCCCGGCAGAAGGTTCGGCGGGCAGCACCCGCGCCAAGGGCGAGCGGTAAAGGCTTTCAACCCCGGCAAAGGCCGGCCCCGCCGCCACCAGCACCGCACCGCCGTTTTCGACATATTCGGCGACATTCTCCAGATAGATTGACGGCAGGATGCCGCGCCGGCGGTAGCGGTCAAAGATGATCAAATCAAACTGACCGATTTTGTCCTGAAACAGTTCATGGGTCGGAAAAGCGATCAGCGACAATTCGGCCACCGGCACGCCATCCTGCTTTCCCGGCGGGCGCAGGATGGTGAAATGCACCAGATCCACCGAGGAATCCGATTTCAGAAGGTTGCGCCATGTACGCTCGCCCGCATAAGGCTCGCCCGAAATCAAAAGCACCCGCAAACGGTCACGAATGCCGTTGATTGCAACCACGGCGGCATTGTTTCGGTCGGTCAACTCGCCATCGGCCTCGGGAATTCGGAACTGCAAAACGTTCTGCCCGCCATGTGCAAGTTTCAATGGCAGTTCAAGTTCCTGACCGGTTTTCACCCTGAACCGCTGCTCGGCCCCGCCGTCAACCGTGATGACAAGATCGGTCGTGGTGCCAACCCCTGCCGGAACCGCGCCCTGATCCTCGACCTTCAGCTTCAGCGTCACCGGCTCACCCAATATGGCAAAGGCGGGGGCGTTGGTGATCATCAGGCGTCGGTCCCAGTCGGTTTTGGCACCGCTCAACAGCACCTGCACCGGCGCGGGGAAATCAGGTGCCAACAGTGCGTCATGCACCTGACCGTCGGTAATCAGGATGGCCCCGGCAATGCGGCTGTTGGCAACCTCGGTCGCGGCCTGGGCAAGTGCCGTCATCAAAAGCGTGCCTGCATCGCTGTCGGCGGGCGCATCGGTCAGGGTGACGGTCTTGACCTCGACATTGTCAAGCCCGGCCAGCCGCGATTGAAGGGCGGCAACGGCCGCATTGACCTGTTCCGGCCGGGTCGAGATTTGCTGACTGGAGGTGCGATCCACCACCACCAGCGCGATATTCTTCAATGGATTGCGATTTTCCTGCCTGAGCGACGGATTGGCCAGCGCAAACAGCAGGACGAACGCCGCCAACGCGCGCAGCCACCAGCCCGACAGCCCGCGCCACAGCGCAACCACCAGCAACATTGCGGCCAGCACGCCAAGCCCGGCCAGAACCGGCCACGGCAACAGGAAATCAAATACCAGATCCGTCGCCATCCTATTGCCCCAGCCGTTCCAGAAGGGCCGGCACATGCACCTGATCGGATTTGTAGTTGCCGGTCAGTACATACATCACCAGATTGATGCCGAAACGATAGGCGATCTCGCGCTGTCTCTGGCCGGCATAGCCGCCGCGACCGACCGGAAACATGGCATCGCCCTGCCGTGTCATCGCCCAGGCCGAGGCCCAGTCATTTCCGCCAATCAGCACCGGCGATACCCCGTCATTGAGGTTGCGAAACGGCATCCCCTCGATCCGGACGGCGTCTTTTGGTGCCGCCTCGACCCAAACTTCAGCACCAGCATAGCGGCCCGGAAAATCCTGCAACAGATAGAAGGTGCGCGTCAGCACATGGTCAGGCGGGATCGGCTCCAGCGCCGGAATGTTCAACCCCGCCGCCAGTTGCTGCAACCGCCGCCCGTTCGGCGTGGCCGTGCCAAGGCCGCCAAGATTGGCATCGCGGGTATCAAACAGGATCATACCGCCGGTCAGCAGATAATTGTTCAGCCGGCCATAAGCCGCCTTGGACGGCAACGCCTGGGATTCCGAAACCGGCCAGTAGATCATCGGATAGAACGCCAGTTCATCCGTCTCAAGATCGACCGCAATCGGATCGGCCGGCTCTACCGCCGTGCGCGTCGCCATGACCTGCGACAAGCCGTAAAGTCCCGCTTCGGAGATCCGGTCAAGCCCGGCATCGCCGGTTTTGACATAGGCAAGCACCGTGTCACGCGTCGCCCGCAGCGCCATTTCATCCTGGGCCTTTGCACCGTCTCCGGGCAACACCATCAGCGCCATCACCAGCAAAACACCGCGCAACACCGTTTCGCGTGGACCGCTCAGCCGCCCGCTCAGCCAGAGGGTTGCCAGAATATCCAGCATCAAGCCAATCAGCGCCAGCGCCAACAGCAGCGCCTTCAGCGGTTGTTCCGCCACCTTCTGCATATGGTCGACCGGCAGGCCGACCGGCCAGGCCGCTGCTGCCAGCTCACGATCCGGTGCGATCACGTTCAGGGCGATCTGCCGGTCGCCGTGGCGATAAATACCGGGCAGAAGATTGCTGCCGACCCTGGCCCCGGCCAGCCTTTCGCCCGCCACCGCGATCAGATCATCCGCTTGTCTGAGTTCACCAAAACCGTTCAGCACCTGTTCCGGCTGCCAGCTTTGCCCAGCCAGATCCGCCGCCTCGGGCGTGGCGGTCCTGGTTGAAACCGCCAGGCGTTCCAGCATCTGCACGAACAGCCCGGAAAGCGGCAGGCTGGACCATTCGGCATTGGCGGTGACGTGAAACAGCACCACCTGACCCTGACCCAGCGATTTTCGCGTCACCAGCGGCGTGCCATCCTGAAGCGAGGCGATGGTGCGTTCATTCAATGCCGGATCCGGTTCGGCGATCACCTGCGAGGTGACTTCGACATCCTTGGGAATCGCCAGTCCGAAAAACGGCGAACCGCTTTCAAACGCCTGCAACTGTTTCGGCGAGCCCCAGGACATCGCACCGCCAACATTGCGCCCCCCCGCCCTTAGACGCACCGGCAACAGGGGATCCTGATCAATCTTGCCAGCACCTGCTTCGGCCAGTCTCGGACCGGCGAACCTGACCAGCATGCCGCCCTTTTCCACCCATTCGGTCAGGTTCTGAACCTCGCTCGGGGTCATGTTGACGACATCGGCCAGGATCACCACATCGGGGGCCGCCAGCAGGCTTTCGCGTACCGGTGCCTCGATCAGTTCGGCACCGGGTGCCAGCGCCTTTTTCAGGTAGTGAAGCGGTGAAACAAGTTCCTGTCCCTCACGCGGTTGCTGGCCGGCAAACAGCGCGATCTTGCGCCGCTTCAACGCGTCATCGGCAAGCACCACCGCGCCGGCGGAACGAATGCCCACAATCTGAAACCGGCTGATGCGGTTTCGCAACTCGGAAGGCAGATCAAACACCGCTTCAACCGAGGTGGCACCGGTGTCAAAGCTGACCTCTTTGCTGGCAAGTTGCCGTTCGATGCCCGCCGGATCGGGACCAAGAGCGTTGATGATGACCGGTTCACCGATTACCGCATCCTGTCGCAATGCGGTTACGGCAAGTGTCGCGTCACGATAGACCGGCGGGCGCAGTGCCAGAATGCTGCGATCAGCCTCGATCACCGAAACCCGGCCGCGTTTGGACAGTGCTGCCAGTAGATCGCCCCGTCCGTCCCGCGCCAGACCATCTGACATCCAGAGGGTTTCAAACCCGGTTTCTTTGAGTGAGCCAAGCCAGATACCTACCGCCTCATAATCCGGTTCCCACGGCATCGGTTCCGATGCGGGCAGGTTTTTGACCCATTCCCCGGCGGCCTGAAACTCCAACGGCTGATCTTTTGGCAGCGGCCCGCTCAGCGCCAGCATGGCGACCGGCCGCCCTTGCCGTTCCGCCCCGGCCAGAACCTCGGCCAGCTTGTCCTGACGCCGCGCCCAGTCCGGTGCGCTGGCCCAGCTTGCATCCCTGAGGATCAGCAAGGGACCGGTTGCCAGACGCTGTTGCTCAGGGTTCAGGATTGGCCCGGCAAAACCGACAATCACCAAGGCCAGCGCCAGCATCCTTAGCAGCAACAACCACCAGGGGGTCTTGTCCGGTGTTGATTCCGGATCCTTCAGCCCCAAAAGCAGCGTTACCGCCGGAAACCGTCGCCTGATCGCCGCTGGCGGCACCGCCCTTAGCAGCCACCACAATACCGGCAACGCCAGCAGCCCCAGCAACAGCCAGGGTGACAGAAATCCAATGGTGCCAGCAAACGGCATCTAGCGTACCTGTTCCAGAGCCGCATAAAGCCACATCAAGGCCGGCTGCGCATTTTCATTGCTGTGATGGCACAGATAGTTCCAGCCGGTCTTGTGGCAAAGCGATTGCAGCCTGTCCTTTCGGGCGGCAAGTTTGTCAAGATACGCCGCCCGCAGCCCCCGCGCGCGCAGGGTATCAAAGCGGATCGCGCCCGACATCGAACGGAACTCGGTTCTGCCGTCAAACGGAAATACCTCCTCGACCGGGTCGAGTATCTGGATCAGCGCGCCCTTCACCCCACGGTCGGCAGCCCTGAGCAGAGATTCGCCAACCTTTTCAGGATCACCAAGGAAATCCGACAGGAACACTGCCCGACTGCCCTTTGGGAAAATCCGGCTGGCCGGCGCGCCATAATCCCGGTCAGATTCCCGTGCCGCCAGTTGCGCCACCAGCCGGTCGATCTGGGTCTGGCCCGAACGTGCCGGGTCGGGATCCTCGATCAGCGCCACGCGTTCACCACCCCGGATCAACAGGATCGCGGTGGCCAGCCCGATCAGCGTGGCGCGCGCCGCCTTGGTTTGCCGCGACTTGTCGCCGGAAAAGGCCATCGACTGTGCGCCGTCGATCCAGAACAGCACCGACTGCGCCGCCTGCCATTCCCGCTGACGGATGAAATGCGCATCACCACGTGCCGAACGCCGCCAGTCGATGCTGCGCCAGGGATCGCCCGGAACCGCACCCCGGAATTGCCAGAATTCTTCACCCTGACCGGGCTGCCGCCGCCCATGCGTGCCCATCACCACCGTCGCGGCAAGCTGATGAGCCTCGGCCAGCAATGGCGGCAACATCGCCGCATGTTCCTGCGCCAAATGGCGTAGATGCGGTGTCATTGGGGTTTCCGAAAGGTTCAAGCCGCTGCCTCGATCCGCGTTACCTGTGCCACCATTTCGCCGATGACGGCGGCCAGTTCGACCCCCTGGGCACGGGCCGCAAAACCCAACGCCATACGGTGGATCAGCACCGGATGCGCCAATGCGACAACATCCTCGGGCGATGGCGCAAGACGCCCTTCCAGCAATGCCCGCGCCCGCACCGCCAGCATCAAGGCCTGCGCCGCGCGCGGCCCCGGCCCCCAACTGACAAATTCCCTGACATGATCCGGCGCACCGGGTTCATCCGGGCGACCGGCGCGCACGAGATCAAGAATCAGATCGACGATGCTGTCGCCAACCGGCATGCGGCGAACCATGCGCTGTGCTGCCAGCAGATCCGGGGCGGCAAAGACCGGTTCGGCCGGCGTGTCATCAATGCCGGTGGTCGCCAACAGGATTTCGCGTTCGGTTTCGCGATCCGGATAATCGACATCTATCTGCAACAGGAAACGATCAAGCTGCGCCTCGGGCAGGGGATAGGTGCCTTCCTGTTCGATCGGGTTCTGCGTCGCCAGCACATGAAACGGCACCGACAGCGGCCGTTCCTCGCCTGCGATGGTCACTTCGTGTTCCTGCATCGCCTGCAACAGTGCCGACTGGGTGCGCGGACTGGCGCGGTTGATCTCATCCGCCATCAATAGCTGACAGAAAATCGGCCCCTTGATGAACCGAAACGCACGGCTGCCATCTGTTGCGGTTTCCAGCACCTCGGAACCCAGAATATCGCCCGGCATCAGGTCCGGGGTAAATTGCACGCGCCTGGTATCAAGGCCCATCACCACGCCCAGGGTTTCAACCAGCCGGGTCTTGGCCAGCCCCGGAACCCCGACCAACAGGCCATGTCCGCCGGATAAAAGCACCATCAGCGCCTGATCGACCACCTGTTGCTGTCCGATGATCCGTTTGCCGATACTGGTTCTTGCGCGCGCCAGCTTGTCGCCAAGTGACAGAATTCCTTGCATCAGATCTTCATTCTCATCAACCATGACAACCGCCTCGTCCCGCCCTATGTTAAACTGACATGGCCCAAAAGGCCCGCCTCAGATCGACCGTATTAAACCGGAGTAGCGCAAGTTAAACAAATGGCAAATAAACCCGAGACACAAAAGATCGTGAAGCCGAGCGCCGAAAGCCTGGCCAGCGCCGCCAGACAAGCCGGCAAGAAAGGCCCGCCGCCGGTACATCTGTGGAACCCGGAATTCTGCGGCGATCTGGACATGCGCATCGCCCGCGATGGCACCTGGTTCTATCTTGGCACGCCGATTGGCCGCAAACCGATGGTCAAGCTGTTCTCGTCGATCATCCGAAAAGACGGTGACGACTATTTTCTGGTCACACCGGTGGAAAAGGTCGGCATCACGGTAGACGACGCACCGTTCGTGGCGGTGGATTTCGAGGTTTCGGGCGAAGGCAGAACGCAAACCCTGACCTTTCACACCAATGTCGATGATCTGGCGACCGCCGGCCCCGACAACCCGATCCGCGTGGCGCGCGATCCCGAAACCGGCGAACCCTCGCCCTATGTCCTGATCCGCGCCAACCTTGAGGCGCTGATCGACCGCAAAAGTTTTTACCGGCTGGTCGATCTCGGGCAACATTCCGAGGTTGATGGCAAACGCTGGTTCGGTATCTGGTCAAGCGGCATGTTCTTTCCGATCATTCCGAGCGATGAGTTGGAGGGGTAAGGCTGCAAATTTCGTCACTCCCCTCACAAGTTGGCATCGAATGAAAGGCTTCGCCGCCAATCTCAGCATGCTGTTTTCTGAACTGCCGTTTCTGGATCGGTTCAGCGCCGCCAATAAGGCCGGTTTCCAGGCGGTGGAGATCCTGTTTCCCTATGATCATTCCACCGATCAGATCAAACAGGCGCTTGATGATTGCGGTCTGCCCCTTGTGCTGATCAACACGCCACCCGGCGATGTCGCAAAGGGCGAACGTGGCCATGCCGCCGTTTCCGGGGCCGAGGCGCTATTTTCCGCCAGCCTCGGCAAGGCGCTGGATTACGCGACGGCGCTTGGCGCAGGGCATATCCACGTCATGTCCGGTAACGCCAGGGGCAAAGCCGCAAAACAGACACTGATTGCCAACCTCAGCCACGCCACCACCCTTGCCCCCGGTCAGAGTTTTCTGATCGAGCCGCTGAACGGGTTTGATATGCCGGGTTATTTCCTTGACGATCTTGCGCTGGCCCGCGAGGTGATCGAAACCACCGCCGCCGCCAATCTGGGGCTTCAGTTCGATATTTTCCATGTCGCCCGCATGGGGCTGAACCCCTTGGAAATGTGGCGGCAATTCCGTAATCTGGTCCGCCACATCCAGATCGCAGGCCCGCCCGCACGAAACGAGCCGTTGCCGTCAGAGGTTGACTACCAAAACCTGATCGCTGAAATCCGCGCCGATGGCTATGAAGGTTTCATCAGCGCCGAATACCGCCCCAAAGGCAAAACCACCGACGGGATTGGCTGGCTGGCAGAACTCAGTGCCTGATTCAAAAAACTAATGCGCCTCGGCCCAGTTTGCGCCTTTGCCCGCGTCAACCACCAGCGGCACGTCGATCTTGACCGCAGGCATCGCCGCGTCCTGCATCACCTTGCGCACCACCTTTATGGTTTCTTCGACATCCGCCTCGGGCACCTCGAACAACAGTTCGTCATGCACCTGCAACAGCATTTTTGCAGGCAGGTGCCGGATCGCATCCGGCATGCGGATCATGGCGCGGCGGATCACATCGGCAGCGGTACCCTGAATCGGCGCATTGATGGCGGCACGGCGGGAAAACCCGGCATGCGGGCCACGTGCGTTGATTTCGGGCGTGTGGATGCGTCGCCCAAACAGGGTTTCGACATAGCCGTGTTCCTTGGCAAACGCCACGGTGGTGTCCATATAGGTGCGAATGCCGGGAAAGCGTTCAAAATACCGGTCGATGAATCCCTGCGCTTCACTCCGGGGAATTCGCAGGTTACGTGCCAGACCAAAGCCGGAAATGCCGTAAATCACCCCGAAATTGATCGCCTTGGCCTGCCTGCGGATTTCCGGTGTCATCTGATCCATCGGCACGCCGAACATCTCCGAGGCGGTCATCGCGTGAATATCCAGCCCGTCATAAAATGCCTGTTTCAGTTCAGCAATATCAGCAATATGCGCCAAAATCCGTAGTTCGATCTGACTGTAATCCAGCGATACCAGCAAATTGCCCGCTTCGGCCACAAACGCCTCGCGGATGCGGCGGCCTTCTTCGGTGCGAACCGGAATGTTCTGCAAATTCGGATCGGTCGAGGCCAGCCGACCGGTCGATGCCCCCGAAATCACATAGGAGGTGTGAACCCGCCCGGTTTCAGGGTGGATGTGTTCCTGCAAGGCATCGGTATAGGTCGATTTCAGCTTGGACATCTGCCGCCAGTCAAGTACCCGCGACGGCAATTCATGCCCTTCCGCTGCCAGATCCTCCAACACATCGGCACCGGTGGAATAAGCGCCGGTCTTGCCCTTCTTTCCACCCTCCAGACCCATCTGGTCATAAAGAATCTCGCCCAACTGCTTGGGCGATCCGACATTGAAACTGCCGCCTGCCAACCGATGAATCTCATCCTCCAACCCGGCCATCTTCTGGGCGAAATTATTCGACATGCGGCTAAGGTGGTCACGGTCCACCTTGATGCCGTGCATCTCCATCTCGGCCAGCACCGGCACAAGGGGGCGCTCCAGACGCTCATAAACCCGCGTGACCTGCTGGCGATGCAACTGCGGCTTCAGCTCCTGCCACAGGCGCAGCGTGATATCGGCATCCTCGGCGGCATATTTCACCGCCTGATCCAGCGGCACCCGATCAAAGGTGATCGCCGATTTTCCGCTGCCAAGCAGGGGCTTGATCGGGATCGGTTTGTGGTCAAGATACTTGTCCGACAGGAAATCCATGCCATGACCATGCAGCCCGCCATGCTGGGCATAGGAAATCAGCATGGTGTCGTCAATCGGCGCCACCCGGACACCCAGCCGCGCAAATATCTTGTAATCGTATTTGATGTTCTGGCCGATTTTCAGGATGGCCGGATCCTCCAGCACCGGTTTCAGCGCATTCAATACCTCGTCTACCGGTATCTGCCCTTGGATCAGGGATGATCCGCCAAACAGATCCCCCTCGCCATCCTTGTGGATCAGGGGGATATAACAGGCCGCACCTGCCTCGACGCTGAGGCTGATGCCGACAAGTTCGGCGCGCATCTCATCCAGCCCGGTGGTTTCGGTGTCCACCGCCACCCAGCCGCGTTCACGGATACGCTCTATCCAGTCCGCCAAAGCTGCCCCGTCGCGCACAGATTCATATCGCGAGGCATCAAAGGGCAGCCGTGCAGGCAAGGCCACGCCGCTTTCGCCGGGGTTCGATGCCCCGTCGGAAGCGATCTGTGTCAGGGGCGGCGGCTCTACCCCCAGTTTCGCAGCGATGCGGGTTGTCAGGGTGCGAAATTCCATGCGGTTGAGGAAGCCCAGGATTTCCTCGGGTACCGGGTCTTTCACCTCAAAATCGTCCAGCGACATATCCAGCGGCGTATCCATCCGCAGCTTCACCAACTGGTGGCTGATCCTGATCTGATCGGCATATTCAAGCAGCGTCTGACGCCGCTTGGGCTGGCTGATTTCATCGGCACGCGCCAACAGTGTTTCCAGATCGCCGTATTCCTGTATCAACAGCGCCGCTGTCTTGATACCGATCCCCGGCGCGCCCGGAATGTTGTCAACGCTATCACCCGACAGCGCCTGCACATCAATCACCCGATCCGGGCCGACACCGAATTTCGCCTCAACCTCTTCAACCCCGATACGCTGGTTCTTCATCGCATCCAGCATTTCAATGCCGCCGCCGACCAGTTGCATCAGATCCTTGTCGGATGAAATGATCGTCACCCGCCCGCCGGCATCGCGGGCGCGGACCCCCAGCGTGGCAATGATATCGTCCGCCTCGAACCCTTCGAGCTCGATTGACGGAAGATTGAACGCCCGCGTCGCTTCGCGTGTCAGGGGAAACTGTGGCACCAGATCCTCGGGCGCTGGTGGCCGGTTGGCTTTGTAGGCGGGAAATATGTCGTTGCGAAAGGTCTTGCCCTTGGCGTCGAAAATCACTGCCGCATGGGTCGGCGCATCACCGCCCTTCTGATCCTCGACGAATTTGTACAGCATGTTGCAAAAACCCGCGACCGCCCCGATCGGCAGGCCATCAGACCGCCGCGTCAGAGGCGGCAAGGCGTGATAGGCACGAAAAATAAAACCCGAACCATCAATCAGATGCAGGTGATGTCCTTTGCCAAAGCTGCTCATGGCGACCTTTCCCAGTCAAACGGAAACGGACCGGCATCATGCACCGGTCGCAAGCGTATCCCTGATCCCGTGATCGCTGGCTGGCCCGATGAACCGCGTTTCAATGCCCGTGACCGGCGCCTTTGGCCAGTTCGTAACGCTTGTCGCAATAGGGGCATTCAATCCAGCCCTGATCTTCGGGGATGCGCAGCCAGACACGCGGATGCCCGGCATTGCCACCACCATCACAGGCAACGCGCAGGCTGGTCACGGTTTCAGTTTCTGGCGCATCAATCATCATGCCGGGCTCCGTCAGGTCAGGCCGGGCGAATTGACCCGGTGTTGCGCGCCATGATAGCGAACCGGAACGCATGGGCAAGAGGCACAGCCATCGAACCGAGCAGGGAAGCGAAAAAACATGACCGAATTTGCCATCCAGATTTCCGGCCTCAGGAAAACCTATGCAAAAAGTCGCAGCAGCGCCGCAAAAGAGGCGTTGCGGGGGGTTGATCTCAACATTCCCAAAGGTTCGATTTTCGGCCTGCTTGGCCCAAATGGTGCCGGGAAATCAACGCTGATCAACATCATGGCCGGTCTGGTGGTGAAAACCTCGGGGCAGGTCAGGATCTGGGGGTTCGATCAGGACGTGAACCCGCGCCAGTCCCGCGCCGCCATAGGCGTGGTGCCGCAGGAGCTCAATCTGGATGCCTTTCTGACCCCGCGCGAGTCACTGGACATGCAGGCCGGCCTTTACGGGGTGCGCAAGGCCGACCGGCGCACCGATGAAATCCTTGCCGCCGTCGGTCTGGCAGACAAGGCGGGGGCCTATTCGCGTTCGCTATCGGGTGGCATGCGCAGGCGGCTGTTGCTGGGCAAGGCAATGGTACATTCGCCCGAGGTTCTGGTGCTGGATGAACCAACCGCAGGGGTTGATATTGAACTAAGGCAAATGCTCTGGGCCTATATCCGCCAGTTGAACGCCCAGGGCACCACCATCATCCTGACCACCTATTATCTGGAGGAAGCACAGGAAATGTGCAACGAGATCGCCATCATCAACCATGGACAGATCGTTGCCCAGGATTCCACCCGCAACCTGGTGGAATCCATCGACGCCAAAACCCTGGTGGTGTTTCCCGACAACCGGATCGGAGACAGGAAACTGAACTTGCCGGAATGTGTCAGCCTGGAACACCGCAGCGATGGCAGCCTTGCCATGACCTATTCGCGTTCACGCGTCAGGGTGGGGGACATTCTGGCGGCGCTGGCCGCCGAACAGATAACCATCCGCGACATCGCCAGCGAAGATGGCAATCTGGAAGACGTGTTCGTATCGTTGACATCGGACGGCCATGCCGATTCTTAATGGCCGACATCCGGCTGTTGCAGCATCCGGCCAAGCCAGCGACCGGCCAGAATATGCAGATGCAGATGCTGAACCTCCTGCACCCCATTGTCGCCGGAATTGGCGATCAGCCGATAGCCATCGCCCCCCTCACCGGGCTTGATATCCAGCATGCGGCAAATCTCACCCACTGTGCGGGTGAAATCGACGATTTCAGCATCGCTGGCGGCATCGGCGAAATGGTCATAACAGACATATGCCCCCTTGGGTATCACCAGCACATGATCCGGTGCCTGTGGCCTGATATCACGAAACGCCAGCGTGTGTTCGGTTTCCAGAACCGTGTCGTTGGGGATTTCACCGCGCAGGATTTTGGCAAAAATATTATCGTTATCGTATTCATAGGCCATCGGTTACTCCGCAAATAGATGGTCGGTGCGGGCGATCTCGGTCGCCTTGTCGGTGGGAACCTCCAGGAATTGCGAGATCGGAATCGCGTTATCGGTATCGGTATTCTGTTCACTGATGCGGTGGAAATTGGGGAAATTCGCCTCTCGTATGGCGTCGATCTCATGCGCGAATTCCTGACGCACGGTTGGTACCAGATGCAGCAGCGTCTCGCGCGCGGTGTTTTCGCCCGCAAGTCCGGCACGTTGGGCGTGGCCGATCAGGTAATCGTCATCGAATGTGCATTCAATCTCCAGAATCCTGGTGGTGCAGCGGTCGGAATAGAAATCGTGCAGCAAATCCATGTTGTTTGGATCAAGGCAGATCAGCAAACGGTTGGTATCGTAATAATCGAACAGCATCCTGACCATTGCCCGCCGATGACGGGTGCGCTTTTCCATCGCGTTTTCGATACCGCCAAGATGCGGCAGACCGGCGTTTTCTTCGTCAAACAGGAATTCGACACCGGGCAAGTTGGTTGAATGCCGGATCGCGTTCAGCAGCCGTTTGGCAACATGCCATTTCTTGCAGACCAGAATCAGCAATTCCCGGTCCCGCCCCAGCGTGCTTTCGCGTTCCCAGAACCGAGGGGCAAAACGGCGGCCATAACGCCCCTGCTGCGTCAGATAGGTATAAAGCTTGCGCCCCTCGTTGGAGACGTTGAAATCGGTCTTGCCGCTGGCATAAAGTGCGCCAAGCCGGCGTTTCAGATCCAAGGCCTCGGGCGAAATCTTGCGGGCAAACATGAAATCCTGCGCCAGCAACAGATCATACTGATCGTTGTAAAACGTCACCGGCATGCCGTAATCGGAAAACATCAGGAATGTCAGCGTTCGCGCCTCGATTTCGGCATGCGGCACCAGATGGCGCACCAGTGTCTGAAAAAAGGTCTCGTCGGGAATCCAGGTGGTGCGGAAAAACCGGACGATATCCTTTCTTTTCTTCAGCAGGGCCAGGATCGCCTCGATCGTGCGGCGGCGCAGACACCACCATTGCGAGCCGATCATGATTTCCAGATCCGCCGGAATCGCCCGTTTCAACCCCAATCGTTTTTGCAACTCGAAAGAAGTGTAAAAAAGCGCCTTGTGGGTACGTTCGTTGAAGTAGTGGCGATAGATCAGCCTTTCTTCCTTCATTCCGGTCTTGATCCAGTTGGAATTGAAATAATCAAACGATTCGATAAAATCGCAATCCTTGGCATCCAGATAGCCATGCACGAATTCCGCCGACTTGATCGGCATGCAATCACCGGAAACCATATAGAAATGCGTGGCGTGGGGAAACGCCTGTTCCGCCGCCTCGACCGCGTTCAGGGTGGCCTCTACCAGTGACCACTCGCCCCAGCCGCATTTGATGCGGCGTGCGAACACCACCCGGTCATTCCCGGCAAGCCCTTCGCTGATCTGGTTGAATTTTTCAATGCCGGCCCGCGCATCAAAATGAATGGCAATGAAATCACCCTTGGCGGTCAGCCGTTTCGCCTGATCGACGATTGCCACAGGATCCTTGTGGCACAACAAGATATAGGCGATCCTTGCCATATGGCCTGCATTCCCTTGTATTTTCTTATTGTTGCCAACATAAAACCAAATCGGCGTTGAAAAAACACCTTTTCTTTGCTCTTTTAGGATCAAAGCAAGAATAATTTGTCACAGCCTGTCTGAATACGGCTGATTGAGGTGGAGTTGAATGGGCTTTCCCGGCACTTGGATGACTGAAAGCGAGAACCTGGTTTACCGGGTAATTCCGAAATGCGCCTGTTCGACCATCGGTCAGGTCATGCATTATATCGACATGGGTGAATATTTCGACGGCGATATCCACGACGCCCAGAGCGGCATTCACAAATGGGCGCTTGATCGCAGTCAGGCAAAACTTGAAGCCGCTGTCAAAGGCGGCAAGGTCTATACTTTCACCTGTGTGCGCAACCCCTATACGCGGGTACTGTCGGCGTTTCTTGACAAGATCTGCGGCATCCAGCGCAACGGCAAACGCTATCGCGGCAAACTGGTGCCGCTGTTGATTCAGAAATACGGCGTCGAGGTGGAAGGCGATTTCGACCAGATCGCCAGTTTCCGGCGCTTTCTGTTATTCGTGCGTGATACCATCAAGTATCGCCGCCCGATGGATCCGGATATTCACTGGTCATCGGTTTTCGGCCATGCCTCGACCCTGGTCACAGGCGGCGGGCATTACGACATGATCATTACTACCGAAGATTTCAAAACCGGCATGAAAGAGGTTCTGAAACATGTCGAAGTAAAGCATCCGCTGGATATCGACACCATGCCGCGTTTCAACGAAAGTGAAGGCCACGGCCCCAAACGCGCCCACCCGGTCGAGGATTATTTCGACGATCTTGCCATGCATCTGGTTTATGAAATCTATCACAAGGATTTCGAGCTGTTCAAATACGACCGCGAGGATCCGTCGAACAAGATGCCAATCGGTGAGATCGACCTGGCCGAGGTGCACGCCAAGCTGCGCGAATAGCATTCAGCGCCGCTTGCCCCTGCTTTCGCGCCACAGGATGATCAGCCCGGATGCGACAATCAGGATCACGCCGGGGAAAAGTGTGGCAATCGGCATTTCACCGAACATGAAATATCCGATCAAAAGCGCGCTGATCAGGGCGAAATACTGAAAAGGCGCGACAATGCTGGGCGATACCATGCGATATCCCAGCATCAGGAACAGGATGGCGGTGCCACCGATCAACCCGACGAACAGGATCATCAAGGCATCGGCAATGCTGGCAATCGGGTGGAATTCCACCGTGAAAACCGCCATGAGGGCCGCCGCCATTGCGGCCGATAATGCCGAATAAAGATAGATAAGCGCGTTGGAAACATCCCGGTCGAACTTCCTTACCGTCATGGTCGACAGCGCATAGCAAAATGCCGAGCCGACCGGCAGCAGCGCCGCAAGGCTAAAGGTATCGCCGCCGGGCCGCAGCACCAGAAGAACCCCGGCGAAACCGATCAGCACCGCGCCCCAGCGCCAGACCCCGACCTTTTCGCCCAGAACCGGCACCGACAAGGCGACCACGAACAGCGCGCTGGTGAAACCAAGCGCAGCGATGGTCGCATAGGGCAGATGGCCAAGTGCGGCATAGTAAAACACCTGCGCCAATGCCACGATAAAACCCCGCAGGATCGCCAGAGGCCATTGACGGATCAGCAGTCTGGTGCCGCGGAAACGCAATTCGCCCACCCAGATCATCACCGCGAGGCTGGGCAAAATACCCAGGATGTTTCGATAGGCCGACAGTTCCAGCGCCGAATAACGGGGCAACAAAAGCCGGACCGTGACGCTCATCGCGTCAAGGCACAGGATTGCCAGCAACACGAAAAGCACCGCCTTTACGACCTGAGACAGATCCGGTTCTGCGCCCTGTCCCAGCTCAGACATGCCTCAGATCAGGCCGTGGTCGCGGTAAAGCTCCATCAGATCAGCCTCGGGGCGGGCACCGATATGGCTGATCACTTCGGCGGCGGCGACGCAGCCCATGCGTGCGCAGGTCAGCATGTCGAATCCGGCGGTCAGCCCGTAAAGAAACCCCGACGCGAACAGATCGCCCGCTCCGGTGGCATCAACGATATCGGTCGGCACCGCATGCGCGTGCTCCCTGCCGCCGCCGTTCATCACATAGGCGCCGTTTTCCGACGCGGTGCAAACGACGATTTCCACCTCGCGCGCTGCCAGTTTCAGCGACGCATCCAGATTGGCCGCCGGATACATCGCCTGCATTTCCTGCATGTTGCAAAACAACAGATCGACGTGATCGCGGATCATCTCATGAAAATCATCGCGGTGGCGTTCAATGCAGAAAGGATCGCTCAGGGTCAGCGACACCCGTCCGCCTGCCCCCTTGCAAGCCTTGATCGCCTTGGCAAAGGCCGCCTTGCTGTCGGGACCGTCAAACCGGTAACCTTCCAGATACAGCCACTCGGCGCTGGCCATCATCGCCGGGTCTACATCATCAGGCCCCAGAAACTCGGACCAGCCAAGATAGGTATTGAGCGATCGTTCCCCATCCGGTGTCACCAGCACCATGCAGCGCCCGGTTTCCGCCCCCGGCCCGGCGGGCGCCAGCGGCGTTTCGTAGATCGCGCCCTGCGCCCTCAGATCATGGGCAAAAATGGCGCCCAACTGGTCATCCTTGACCTTGCCGACATAGGCGGTGCGCCCGCCAAGTGCCGCGATACCGGCGATGGTGTTGGCGGCCGAGCCACCCGAAACCTCGCGCGCCGGACCCATTCGCCCGTAAAGATCGGCCGCGCGCTGCATGTCGATAAGCTGCATGATTCCCTTTTCGACACCGTTCGCGCGCAGAAAATCCTCGGGAACGTGGCTCAGAATATCCACCATGGCATTGCCGATTCCGACGACTTGAAACTTCTTTTTCATAGGGTTTTATCCTCTGACTGACATAAATCGGCGATGATGCAGTTGGCGCATACAGGTTTTCTGGCCTTGCAGATATAACGCCCGTGCAGAATCATCCAGTGATGCGCGTGCTGCTGGAATTCCACCGGAACCTGATCCTCGATGGCGCGTTCAACCGCCAGCACATCCTTGCCGGCGGCAACCCCGGTGCGGTTGGCAAAGCGGAAGATATGCGTATCGACCGCCTGAGCCGGGTGGTGAAACCACATGTTCAGAACCACATTTGCGGTCTTGCGGCCAACCCCTGGCAGGCTTTGCAAAGCGGCGCGCGATGATGGCACCTTGCCGTCATACTGATCCACCAGAATCTGGCTGAGCCTGATGACGTTCTTGGCTTTCTGGCGGAAAAGGCCGATGGACTTGATATATTCGGTCAGCCCATCAAGCCCAAGCGACAACATCTTGTCGGGTGTATCGACAATCGCGAACAGCGGCCGCGTCGCCTTGTTCACCCCGGCATCCGTCGCCTGCGCCGACAGCGCCACCGCCACCAGAAGGGTATATGCGTTGACATGTTCAAGCTCACCCTTCGGCTCAGGCTCGCTGTCGCGGAAGCGCCGAAAGATCTCGTGGATCGTGTGATAGTCCAACTGCCTGACCATGGCCTGACTTTTGGCAGGTTGACCGGGTGAATCCAAGGCACATTCAGCAGGATTCAGGTGGAAGATCGCCGCAAGCTGCGCCATCTTTGACATCATCAAGGGGGCAGCAATGACCAACAACGCCTATCACTACGACCTGATCGCCCGCGCACTTGCGTATATCGACCAGCATGCCGGCGAAAACCCGGGCCTGAACGAAATCGCCGATGCAACCGGCCTTAGCCCTGCCCATTTCCAGCGGGTGTTCAGCCGTTGGGTCGGGGTCAGCCCGAAACGCTATCAGCAATATCTGATGCTGGACCACGCCAAAACCCTGCTGCAACAACGTTACAGCGTGCTTGACACGGCGCTGGAAACCGGGCTTTCCGGTTCGTCCCGCCTGCACGACCTGTTCCTCAGGTGGGAGGCAATGAGTCCCGGCGAATATGCCCTGAAGGGTCGCGGACTTTTGATGGATTTCGGCTGGTTCGACAGCCCGTTCGGCGAAATGTTGGTCATGGCAACACCGCGCGGTATCTGCGGCATGGCATTTTCTGCGGATTGCGGGCGGGATGCAGCATTCGCCGACATGACAGCGCGCTGGCCCGAAGCTGAGTTTGTCGAAAACCCGATGGCCATGGGGGCCTGGGTCGATGCCGCCCTCGGCAAGGGTGGCGAGGCACGGTTGCTGCTGTCAGGCGCGCCATTCCAGATCAAGGTCTGGGAGGCGCTGCTGTCGATCCCCTCGGGCCACGTCACCAGCTATTCCGAAATCGCCAAAAGTGTCGGCAAGCCGAAAGCGGTCCGCGCGGTTGGCACGGCGGTCGGGCGCAACCCGGTAAGCTGGCTGATTCCCTGCCACCGTGCCTTGCAGAAATCCGGGGGACTTGGCGGCTATCACTGGGGCCTGCCGATCAAGCGCGCACTTCTGGCCTGGGAAAGCGCAAGGCTGGAAGCGGCGGAATAGTGCCGATTGGCCTTGTCAGGCGGGTGCAGAATGTCCAGTTTCCTGCTAACAATTCGCCAATCTGTTCCGTCAACCTGATGAGGCTTTTCATGATGCGCGTTACCAAACCGGTTCTATTGTTGTCCATAGCTGCCCTTGGGCTGGCTGCCTGCACCGACGGGGCCGGCAATCCCCGGCAGAAAACCACCGAGGGGGCCCTGGTCGGCGGGGTGATCGGCGGCATCCTGGGCGCATCCCGTGGCGGCAACAAAAGCAAGAACGTCATCATCGGCACCGCCATCGGCGCCACGGTAGGCGGATTGGTCGGGCAGCAACTCGACCGGCAGGAAGACGCGCTTCGCAACAGCATCGGCAATGATCAGGTAGGCATCGTCAACACCGGCTCGGAACTGATCGTGACCCTGCCCGAGGAGATCACCTTTGACACCGGCAGTGCCATGGTGCGTTCCAGCCTTCTGGGTGATCTCAATGCTCTGGCGGCGAACCTCAACGATTTTCCTGATACCACGGTTGACGTGATCGGCCATACCGACAGCGTCGGCGATGCCGGTTACAACCAGAAATTATCGTCGGATCGTGCCAACAGCGTGCTGGCCATTCTCACCGATGACGGTGTCGACAATTCACGGATGCGCGCCATCGGTCGCGGTGAAAGCGAGCCCAAGGCATCAAACCTGTCACCAGAAGGCCGCGCCCAGAACCGGCGGGTCGAGATCATCATTCGCCCGAAAGCCTAGAACCGGCATTCAGACCTGCATTGCCCCCGGTGAAAACTGGTCATATCATCTGACCAATCGAACCGGGGTAGACAGGTGCGGACATGCCGTTTCAGAAGATCCAGACCGAAAAACTGTCGCAATCGGTGGTGCGGCAGATCGAGCTGCTGATCCTTCGCGGTGTGCTGAAACCAGGCGAACGCCTGCCATCGGAACGTGACCTTGCCGAACGGCTGGGCGTGTCGCGCCCCAGCCTGCGCGAAGCCCTGGCCGAGCTTGAGGACAAGGCGCTGCTCAGCACCCAGCCCGGTGCCGGGGTATTTGTTGCCGAAGCTCTGGGATCTGCATTTTCCGAACCGCTGACGCAACTGTTTGCCCGTCATGCTGAGGCGCTGTCGGATTACCTGTCATTTCGCCGCGAACTGGAAGGCATGGCCGCCCAGCGTGCCGCCACCAAAGCCAGCGAAACCGATCTGATGCTGATCGACACGTTGTTTACCAAAATGACCACCGCCAGCCACCACCGCAACCCCGAGGTCGAGGCAGCCCTGGACGCCGAATTTCATCTGGCCATTATCGAAGCATCACACAATGTCATCATGGTGCATATGATGCGATCCATGTTCGAACTGTTGCGCCGGGGGGTATTTTATAATCGCAAGGTGATGTTCAGCCAGAAAACCACCCGCTCTGCCCTTCTGGATCAGCACCGGGCGATCAATCAGGCACTGCAACAGCGCGATGCCATCGCTGCAAGAAAAACTGTGGAACGCCATCTTGATTTCGTCGAAACGGCAATGAACCAGCAACGACAGGCAGAACTGCATGAGGCCGTGGCAATGCAGCGGCTGGAACGCGAAAAACAGCGATAGAACGCCTGCTTTGGGCGGCAGGAATTGAATTCTTTGACAGCCCGGAATTGCTGTGCAAACCTGTATTTCAAAACTGATCGGGGGGTGTCATGAAATTTCTGTTGTCCATATTGGCCCTATCGGCGATTCCGGCATTGGCCCTGGCCGATGAAGCAGGCCGGCCGGCCTATCCGAACAACTGGTCCGGCGGCCCACCCCTGCCTCCGCTTGACCCGGCCTATGCGCCGGATCAAAGCGTTTACAGCTATTACCCGCTGGCCCCGCCCCCATATGGCACAGCCGAACACATGCAGGTATACACCACAGGCACCGTTTCGGCGGATTGTATCCGCTCGAACCTCAACGGTACGCATTGGCAGGATGGTTGCAGGAAGCTCTACCTGAGCCATGCCAAGGCGGCGGAGCTCAGGCGGGAATACCTGCAAAACTGAAACACCGGAGACGAAAAAACCCGGCAGCGCATTGGCCAGCCGGGTTTTCTGATTTCAGTAACCGCGGTCTTAGTGCAGTTTCTTGGCGACATCCTCGATCGCGTTGTCGATCAATGTGCCGCCGTCTTTGGCGCTCATGGAACCGGCAATCACTTCGGCTGCGGCTGCGACTGCCACCGAAACGGCGGTGTCGCGCACTTCCTTGATTGCCGCAGCCTCGGCCGATGCGATCTGATCCGCTGCCGCCGCAAGACGCCGCTCGATCGACGCGGCCAAATCCAGTTTGGCCTGTTTCGCGGCGTTATCAGCCTCGATCCTGGCACCGGCCACGATATGTTCCGCATGTTCGCCGATTTCGCGCTGCTTGCGCTCATAGGAGGCAAGGATCGCCTGTGCCTCTTCCCGCAGCGATTTTGCCTCATCCAGTTCCTTGCGGATGTTTTCGGCGCGGTTGTCCAGCATGCCGGTAACCATGCCCGGAACCTTGAAATAGAACAGCACCAGAACAAACAGCACAAAGGCGATCGTCACCACGAAATTGGTGTTGTCGAGCGAAAAGAACGGCCCGCTTGATGCAAATGCCGGACCTGCCGCAAACGCTGTCAAAAACCCAAGAGTTGCTGAAAAACGCATGTTCATGCTCCTTTCATGCGGGATTTGACCGCCGCCGCCACTGCCTTGGCGTCCTCAAGACCCGGCATAACCGACTTGATGACTTCCAACGCCGTATCCCTGGCCACCGCTTCGATGCTTTTGGCTGCACCGGCACGAATCTCGCCGATTGCAACTTCGGATTCAGCGGTTTTCGCGGCAATCTCGGCATCGGCCTTGCCAATGGCCACATCCAGATCCTTCTGGATTTCAACCTTGGCTTCGGCCACGATACGCCCGGCCTCGGCACGGGCATCCGCCAGAGCCTTTTTATATGCTTCTTCGGCCTCAACCGCCTTTTTCTTCAGCGCCTCGGCCTGCTCCAGATCGTTGGAAATGGTGTTGGCGCGGTCCGACAAAACACTGGCGATACGCGGCAAGGCCACCTTGGTCAGGATCAGATAGATCACCAGCAGCGTCACCACCAGCCAGAAAATCTGATTCGGATACCATTCGAAATTCAGCTGCGGCATGCCGACATAGTGCTCTGCCGCGCCATGCCCGGCCTCGGCAGCGCTTTGCGCGAGATCTGTTGTTTCAGATGCCATGGCACCCTCCGTTAGCAATCATTCCCCGGCGGCCCGCAAACGCGAACCGCCCATCGAATTTCGGCTAACTTATTGTGCGTACATCAACAGAAGCGCAACCAGGAACGAGAAGATCCCCAGTGCTTCGGAAAACGCAATACCGATGAACATGGTCGCCGTCTGGCCACCCGCTGCTGACGGGTTGCGAAGCGCACCCGACAGATAGTTGCCGACAACGTGACCCACGCCAACCGCTGCACCGCCCATGCCCGTACAGGCCAGACCAGCACCGATCAGTGCGCCCATATGTACCAGATCGCCTTCTACTGCCATTTGATTTCTCCTTTAGATGTGAATGGCTGGAATTGATATTCTGATTCTAGTGCCCCGGATGCAGCGCATCGTTTAGATAAACACAGGTCAGAATGGTGAACACATAAGCCTGAATGACCGTCACGAGCATTTCCAGCCCGTAAACCGCCATGATCGCCACGATCGGCGCCACCGCACCGACACCGAGCGCACCGGCAAAACCGGCAAAAACCTTGATGACCGCATGACCGGCCATCATGTTGCCCATCAGTCGAATGGAATGGCTGACCGGGCGCACGAAATAGGAAATCACCTCGATCACCGCCAGGATCGGGCGCAACGGCAGCGGTGCTGCCGAAATCCAGAACAGCGACAAGAAGCGAAACCCGTTCTTTACGAAACCGATCACCGTCACCGACACGAAAACGGCAATGGCCATGGTGCCGGTAACCGCAAGATGCGAGGTCGAGGTAAAGCTGAACGGCAGCAGGCCAAGCACGTTGGCAAGCACGATGAACATGAAGATGGTCATGATATGGGGAAAATACTTCAACCCTTCCTTGCCGGCGATATCTTCGGTCATCTTGTAGACGAAACCATAGATTTCCTCGGCAATGGACTGGCTGCGGCTGGGAACGATGGCGCGACCGCGTGTACCCATGACCATAAGCAGAATGATCGCCAGAACCGCAATGGCCATCCAGAGGGTAGCATTGGTCGGCGTGTACCACAGAATGTTGTCATGCCCGAACAACGGTTTGACGACGAACTGATCCATCGGGTGAATGTTGAAAGCGCTTTCTTCGGCAGCCATCTGTGACACCTCTGTGCTTGCCCGGCCGGGCTATTGATCCTTTGCCTTCGCGTCCTGTTCCGCGCGGGCATTCTGCTCCTGAATCTCGGCGGCGGTACGCATCATGGTGCGAATTCCCGCTGCAAAGCCCAGCAATGTAAACAGTATCAGGAAGATCGGGATCGTCCCGAACAGCCGGTCAAGCCCGTACCCGATACCAAAACCGATGCCCATACCGACCACCAGTTCAATGACCATCCGCCATGCGGCCCCCGCCGCCGAATGATGATCATGGTGCCGCCGTTCCGGTTCTTTCACGGCTTTCGCCGCATTGATGCGCGCTTCCAGTTTCTGAAGCTTAGACGGATCCGGCGCATCAGACATCAAAAGACCCCTTTGGCAGTCGGGCGGAACCTAGTCAGATCACAACCCGGAGTCAATGTGGAAATCACACCATCATTTCAATTATAACATATTGATTCATATATATTTTTACGATCTCCATCAAACAAGCATCAGCACCAGGCCGGGGCAAATTGCCCTTCTTGCCACCGCCACCAAATTCAACCGGATGGTTGACCATTCTTCGCCAATGCGAATAGTTCAGATATGGAAAACAGACTCGATCTTGTCTTTGCCGCCATCGCCGACCCTACCCGCCGCGCCATCCTGATGATGCTGCTCGAAGACGACATGGCCGTAAGCGACGTTGCCGAACCGTTTCAGATGTCGCTGGCGGCCATCTCGAAACACCTCGCCATCCTCAGCCGCGCCGGGCTGATCAGCCAGGAAAGGCGTGGCCGTCTGAAATGGTGCCGCCTGGAACCACAGGCACTTGGCGATGCTTCAATCTGGATGGAGAGCTTTGGCCAATTCGAGGCGGTCAACCTTGATGCGTTCGAGCGATTCCTCGCCACTGAACTTCTTGCTGATCCGTAACACTTGCATCATTGTTCAAAAAATACTCAGACCCGGCCCGCCGTTCGTGTTACCGTCGATCATCGCCATAAAAAAACGCCCGGAACAGGTCCGGGCGTTTCAGGTTCAAACCACTTCAAGGGTTTATTTCAGCGCCTTGTCACTGATCTGATGCGTCCAGGCCCCCTGAGGAACCTTGGTGATGACCGGGTCCGAGCCACCCTTCATCAGGCTATCAACGGTGCGATTGTAATCGCCCTCATCAAGGGTGCCGTTTGATCCTGCCGTCAGCTTGGCAATCTCACGCATCATCCGCTTTTGGTGCTTTTCGGTCTGTGCGCCGGTGGCATCGTTTTCAAGAACGATCATCGCCGCCTCGTCCGGATGCTCCTCTGCCCATTTCCAGCCTTTCATCGAGGCGCGAACGAACCGAACCATCTTGTCGGCAAAGGCCGGATCCTTCAGCTTGTCTTCCAGCACCCAAAGTCCGTCTTCCAGCGTCGCAACGCCCTGATCTTCATATTTGAACACCACCAGATCATCCGGCGTCAACCCGGCGTCGATTACCTGCCAGTATTCGTTATAGGTCATGGTCGAAATACAGACAGCCTGATTCTGCAACAAAGGATCGACATTGAAACCCTGTTTCAGAACGGAAACCCCGTCTGGCGAACCATCGGTCTTGAGGCCAAGCTTGCTCATCCAGCTCAGGAACGGAAATTCGTTGCCAAAGAACCAGACACCCAGCGTCTTGCCCTTGAAATCAGCGGGTGAGGCAACGCCGCTGTCCTTGCGACAGGTCAGCATCATGCCCGAGGATTTGAATGGCTGTGCAATATTGACCAGCGGCAAGCCCTTTTCGCGCGCAGCCAGTGCTGCGGGCATCCAGTCAACCATGACATCGGCACCGCCACCGGCAATCACCTGGGTCGGGGCCACATCCGGGCCGCCCGGCTTGATGGTGACGTTCAGGCCTTCATCTTTGTAAAATCCTTTGTCCAGCGCCACATAATAGCCGGCGAACTGCGCCTGCGTGACCCATTTCAGTTGCAGCGTCACATCGTCGGCTGCATTGGCTGCACCGACAAACAGCCCAAGCACGGCCGTCAGAATTGATAGTTTCTTCATTTATCCTCTCCGTTGTTGTTTTGCGGTCGGCATGCATATCAACCCATGTCCGGCCCTGCCATGCATCATGCACAGACAGAAACCAAAAGCCAATCGGATGTAGGGCGTGATGCGTACTATTTTTTCATTCGATCGGGCCGATTGCATCGCAGGTCCAGGGAACCTGGATCAGCCACGTCAAACAGCACCGGTGCCGATATTTCCAGCCACCGCACCGGCCTGAATTTTGCCGTCAATCAGGCGTTCTTCTGATTACTTCAACCCGTCCTTGCCGATGGCATCTTCGGCCTTCAGGCCGCCAACGCGCGGCAGGGGTCGGCCGCTATCGGTTACGGCGACAGCAACCATGATCTCGTTGGCGCGCGGCGAGTCGTTCAGGCGCACCTCGATCCCGTCGAAATGCGAGCGGACATAGGCCGCATCCTTGTGGCCAAGCGGCACGTCCAGAACCTGCCCCGGCCCACCCATTTTCTTGGACGAAGGCACCAGCGCCGCGCCTTTTTCCACCGCCTTCCTGAGCGGTCCGCCAAGTTTCGGGTGAAGAATGGCGGCGGCGTGTTCCAACTCGCCGTTTTCACCGACCATCGCCGCCTTGCCGTAACTTTCGGCCTCGGACGGTTTGATGCCAAGGGCGGCCACGCATTTGGATCCCAGCAGGCCACCCAGAATAGCGCCGATATCCATCAGTGGGGTCAAGTCCTCGACATATTTGCCGGCCAAGGGGTTTTCGATCACCGCCACGGCCACGGCCTTGCGGGTTGGTGGGGTGATGGTCTTGCCCATTTCGACAAGGGTTTCCTCGACCCACACGGCGGTCTTGCGAATTTTAACGCTCATTTCAGGCCATCCTTTCCGATAATGTCTTTCGCTTCCAGTCCGCCCGAGCGCGAATGTACCCGTGCCCCGGTGGTCATCACCAGCGCCAGCAGGATTTCATCGGCGCGAGGCGCGTCGTTCATACCGACTTCCATCGAGTCAAAATGGCTGCGCACATATGATGCGTTGATATGGGTGACCGGTACATCCAGCCTGGCACCGATACCGCCGACCTTCTTGGCCGATGGCACGATCGCCTTGGAGCCGCCAATCAGTTCGCGCATGGCATAGCCGCCCGGCGCATGCCAAAGGGCACCGTGTTCCAGCTCACCCGCCGCGCCCACCAGTGCGCCCTTGCCGTAACCTTCGACCAGTTCGGCACCGCCAATGGCCGCGACCAGCCGTTTTGCCATTTCAAGGCCAAGCGGGCGCAGATCGTCCATGAACCACTGGATATCAGGTTCATAGCGCCCGGCGAACGGGTTCTTTACCACGGCAATCGCCGCCGCCCGGCGCTGGGGAACATTCGCCACCGGGCCGCCTTCGTGATAAATATCCTCGACCACGGTCGAGATCTTGCGAACGATCAGCTTGGACATGTTCCACCTTTGTTGATTGCATCGGGAAAAGAGAATTTGCCGGGCCGACCAGAACCTGTTCACCCCGAAGACCAAGACTGGCGGCATTTATCAGGCCGTCTTGCAACATTTGCGTTGCAACCTTTCTGCCCGCCTCAAGCGCCGTGGCGATATCGCCGATCGAAAGCGGGCCGATATGCGTGACCACTTTACCGCTGCCAAGGTCGCTGTCGGGTTGCACCTCGTGGGCGGGGGTGCGCCGGATGCTTGCGTGATCCGGCAGATCGACGGCATTGGCGATCAATGTCGCGGCAACATCGGCGGTGGCGGCATCCTTGCCCAGCACCGTCACGCTGTCGGCAATGCCAAAAGACAGGCTGCGCCCGCCCTGCCCGCTGGTGGCAATGCCGCGAATGCCGGTATCATGGCCGATGTCGATAAGGCCAAGATCGGCACCATCAAGGCCAGCCATGGCAGTTCGAAACGACCGGCCAGGTTCAAGGTGAAGCGCGATATCGCCGCCATTGTTCACATAGGCACGCGCCAGCGGACCGGTGGCAACCATCACTGCCAGAACCTCATCCGCCACCGCGCCGGCAACCGCTGCCATATGGGTGACAAAGCCAGCACTGGAATGTGGGCGCACCGCACGATCCATCCGGCGCGCCACCCGCCCCAGCGGTTTTTCCGAGGTTTTTGTCACGGCACCACGCAACAGCGGCAGTTCGCTTACCAGTTCTTCCAGAATGGTATCAAACCGTTCCGCCGCCGCCTGGAATGCCCGCTGTCGGGCATTTTGCCCGCCGGGATCTGCGCCGATGATCAGATCAATCGGGCCGTGCTGCAAATGCAGCCGACTGCCGTCACCCAGCAACAAGGCGACCGGACGGTTCACTACTTGGCCCTCCAGGGGTAATTGCGGCTGTCATTCGGATTGCTGCGCCGGTCGATCTGGCCAACTTTGCGCAGCTTTTCCGACAGAACGCCATCCATCGGTTTCACATCGCTCATATGACCGCCAAGCGCGGCGTAATCCGACAGTCGCATGGTGAATTCTATCGGGGCAACCAGTGCCGGTGTCGGCACATAGCCAAAGGCGTTGCTGGGCATGTCCTGCACATTGGCCATCACCGTGATGCCACCACCCGGCCAGACATAGGCTTCGGCCCCGCCGCAGGAAACATAGGCCAGCGAATCCTTGACCGATTTGGTCAGGCGCACCGGATTTACCGTAACCCCCGCGCGCAACGAGCCACCTGCCCCGCCCATGAACAGGACCGAACAGACCGATGGTTCACAATTCTCGGCGATGAGTTCGGTCGAAGCCTTGAGTTCAGCCGGCATTTCGACTGCAACCGGTTTCAAATCCTTGTCGAGTTCGTAATAGGCCGAGTGCTCGCCGGTGGTCGACACCATGAACAGTCTTAGCCCCTGCCAGGCAACCTTGGGATCAGCGTCCTTCAGAATTTCTAGCGGATCGTCGATATTGGTGCCGCCCCAGCCGGTGCCGGGTTCGGCGACCTGGAAATACCGCCCCGGCGTCGAACGCCGGCCATTGATGCGGATGCCCGAAGGCGGAACGCTCAGCATCTTGCCCGCCTGATGTTCGGACAACTGCCCGGTGATATGATCATCGACCACGATCACCTCATCCACATGCTGCGCCCATTGCGAGGCGAACATGCCGATGGTGGCCGAACCGCAGCCGACACGCATCAGCTTTTCCTCGACTCCGTTCACGATCGGGGCCTTGCCTGCCTGAATGACCACGGTCGCGCCATCGTCAACGGTAACTTCGACCGCTTCACAGTTGCAAAGCCGCAGCAATGCATCGCAGGTCACGCGCCCTTCTTTCTTGGAGCCGCCGGTCAGGTGTTCCACCCCGCCGAGCGACAGCATTTTCGAGCCGTATTCGCTGGTCATGACATGGCCGATCGCCTCACCGTCCATGCGTACCACGGCGCGTTCGTCGCCAAGGTGGCGGTCGGTGTCGATCTTCACCTTGACACCGCAATAGCTGAAGATGCCCTCGGTCACCACGGTAACCATGTCCACGCCGTCAACCTCCTGACTGACGATGAAGGGTGCCGGCTTGTAGTCGGGATAGGTGGTACCGGCACCGATGGCGGTAATGAATGGCCGATTGGACTGAAGCAGATCACCGTCCCAGTCGTTGCCATCGGTGGTGCGCATGAAGGGCACCGCCTTGACGCCCTTTTCCTGCGCCATGTCGATGATCGTCAGCGGATCCAGCCGGACCAGTTCGCCTGCGTGGTTGGCGTAGCGGTCACAGGCACCTGCCTTGCCGTCGGCAATATAGCAGGCAACCGGGCAGGCATCGCAGCGAATCTTACCTTCAACGGCCTTTTTGGACATCATTGCTTCCTTTCAGTGCCGCCATGACAGCGGCAGGAGTTGCGGGAACCTGACGAATTCGCACGCCGGTTGCATCATGTATGGCATTCAAAATCGCCGGAGCGGTCGGGATAAGCACATGTTCACCCAGCCCCTTGGCACCATAAGGGCCGTGAGCATCCGCGTCTTCGATGATGATGGTTTGAACGGGCGGCATGTCACCGACACTGGGGATCAGGTAATCATGCAGGTTTTCGGTGCGCCCCGGCAGGTATTCCTCCATCAGCGCCATACCCAGGCCTTGGGCGATACCGCCCTGAACCTGACCTTCGACCAGCATCGGGTTGATCGCCTGCCCGACATCATGGGCGGCAATGAACCGCAACGCCTTGACGGTGCCAAGTCTGGTGTCGACCTTGACCACCACCAGATGTGCCGCATAACCAAATTGCGCATAGGGCGAACCCTGGCCGTTTTTGTCCATCGGTTTGGTCGGGGGATCATAGCTTTCCTGCGATACCAAAACATAGCCTTCGCCATTCACTGCCATCTTGGCAAGATCAATCACATGCGTCTCATCGCCGTAGCTGACGGTCACGTTGCCCTGGCCAAAGGCAAGGGTGGCAGTTTCTGGCGCATTGCAAAGTTGCAGGATTTGCTGACGCATCGACAGGGCTGACAGCCGCGCAGCGTTGCCCGAAACGAAAGTCTGGCGCGAGGCCGAGGTCTTGCCTGCATCTGGCGTCAGATCGGTATCGCCATTGATCAGTTCGAGGCTATGAACCGAAATGCCAAGTGCCTGCGCGAATATCTGCGAAATCACGGTGTTCGATCCCTGCCCGATATCGGTTGCACCCTGATGCAGAACGATGCTGCCATCGGCGCGAATACCCGCCTTGATGGTGGATGGGTTGGGCAAACTGGTATTGCCGCAGCCATACCAGCCGCCGGCGATACCTACCCCCATGCGATGGGGTGAACCATCTTTTTCGGCCTTTGCATTATAGGTTTTTGCCGCCGCTTTTTCCGCCTTCCAGCCGGGGCGCAATGCCTCAAGGCAGGCCTTGATACCGACGCCCTGTTCAAACACCTGGCCACAGACGGTCGGCACATGATCCTCAAGCGCGTTCAGGATGCGAAATTCCAGCCCGTCCAGCCCAAGCTTTTCGGCCAGTTCATCAAACAGGGTTTCCTGCGCAATCGCCGATTGCGGCACGCCAAAGCCGCGAAATGCCCCGGAGGGCGGGCAGTTGGTGTGGATGCCGCGGGACTCGGCGCGATAATCGCTGATCCGATACGGACCCGAGGCATGAACCGGCACCCGGTTGGCCACAGTCGGCCCCCAGGAGGCATAGGCACCGGTATTGAAATCGCCAAAGAACCGAAATCCGCTGATGCTGCCATCCTTGCGGGCGCCGATTTTCAGATGGATTTCCGAGGGGTGGCGTTTGGTCGTCGATTGCATCGATTCCGTGCGCGAATAGGTCATCCTGACCGGTTTGCCGGTCTTGATCGCCCCAAGTGCCAGAAACGGCTGTACCGAAATATCGAGTTTCGAGCCAAAGCCGCCGCCAATCGCCGTCGGCATGATGCGGATGCGGCTTTTGTTCCAGCCAAGAATGATCTCAAGCGCCTGAAGGTTCATCACCGGGGCTTGCGTGCAGACATGAACCTCGACCTTGCCGTTTTCATAGGTGGCATAGCCCGCTTCGGGTTCGATATAGCCATGTTCAACGAAACCGCTGCGAAAATTACCCTCAACCACGATATCGGCATTGGCCAGCGCCGCATCCGCGTCGCCGCACTGAACCAGACCGCCGCACATGACATTGCCCGCACGGTTGGCATGAAGCTGCGGCGCATTGGCTGCGATCGCCTCGCTAACGGTTGCGGAAGATGGCAGTTCGCGCCATTCGACTGGAAAGGCATCCATATCAAGGTCACGCATGATTTCAGGGCTGCCGATCACCGCCGCCACGGCTTCGCCGCGAAACCGGGTTTCGGTTTCGGCGAATACCGGCTGATCGGCGAACTCGGGGATCACTCCGAAAAGGTTCCTGCCGGGAATGTCGGCGGCACTCAGAACCGCCTCGATACCATCGGTACGGGCAACGTATTCGTCCAGATCGCCCAGCGTGAAAGCGGCGCGGGCAAACGGCGAACGCACCACGCGCAACACCAGCGCATCCGGCGGTGCGATGTCGTCCCCGAATTTTTCAGTACCATTGACCTTGCGCAACCCGTCAAGCCGCCGGATGGTGGTGCCGACAGCGCCCGAACCATCCGCCTTGGCGATATTCTCGCGTCCGGCGGCATCGTGAACCGCGTCGATGATCTTGCGATAGCCGGTGCAACGGCAAAGAACGCCGCCCAACGCATCTTCGATCTGTTCGGTATCGGGCCGGGGATTCTGCCTGAGCAGCGCCACCGAGGTTACCATCATGCCCGGCGTACAGATACCACACTGCGCGGCACCATTGTCCTGAAAGGTTTCAACCAGCTTTTTCGCCGTATCATCATCGGCCACCAGCCCGGTCAGGGTTTCGACATTCGCCCCGGAAACCTGTTGCGTCGCCGTCAGACAGGCGCAAACCGGGTTGCCATCTACCAGCACCGTACAGGCACCGCAGTCACCGGCATTGCAGCCGATCTTGACATCGCGCTGGCCCAGCTTTTCACGCAGGGTTTGCGACAGACGCTCACCCACAACCGCCTCGGCGGTTACCTCATGGTTATTCAGACGAAACGCGATTTTGTTGTCAGACACTGGCTTATCCACGCGCATTTCCTTTCGAATTCATTGCTGCCAGAACCGTGCGCTGGCAAAGCTCGGCTGCGGAATCAAGCCGGTAATCACCCGATCCGCGAATATCGGAAATCGGCGAAAGCGGGCCAAGATGCCCAGTCCAGATATCCCGGTCATCCGTCAATTCCGCAACCGAATGTCCGATCAGCGCCGCTTCCAGCCCCGGCAATCGGGTGGCGACGGCAGAACACGAACCGACCGCGATGCGCGCACCGGCAATTTTCCGGTGTTGATCCAGCCAGACCACGGCACTGACCATGGCGATGGAAATCACCAGATATTTGCGCGCCCCGAGTTTCAGGAAATGACTGTTCGCGCCTTCTGGCTGATCCGGCACGATAACCGCACTGACCAGTTCATCCGCACCAAGGTCGATCCTGCGAACGCCGGTGATGAAATCCGCCACCGGCAACAGGCGCACACCACCTGTGGATGACAGCTCCACCACCGCATCCAGCGACAAAAGCGGCGGCACGCCATCGGCGGCGGGCGACGCATTGCAAAGGTTGCCGGCAATGGTTCCGGCGTTCTGGATCTGCCAGGAACCGACCTCACGCGCCGCCAGTTTCAAACCATCGAAACATGGCGGCAGATCGGCTTGAATGATTTCCGTCCAACGTGCGGCAGCACCGATCCGCCAGCCGTTTTCAACCCGCGAGATCCCCCTGAGTTCCTTCAGGCGCGATACATCCATCAGCTTTGGCGGTGCCGCCTTTTCGCCGAGCGCCGGAAAGAAATCTGTGCCGCCGGCGATTATCCTGACGTCGCCACCGGCAAGCTGCCCCAGGGCATCCGGCAGTGATTGGGGCGCGTAATACACCATCGCTTTTCAACCCTCTTAGTCGTTTGCATACTAACAGAGTAGTAATTTATTCAACAAACTGTCAATTTCTTTTTCGCCGCCTGTCCGGGTGTGGATGACCTGCTGCATCCTTGGGCCATCCCGCCGGCAATCAGATGATCTTTCGCAACAGGCGCATCAAAGTCGCCCTTTCCTTTGCAGTCAGGGGTTGCATGGTTTCCTCTGAGATCCGCAGGCCAAGTTCGTGCAACTCGCCAACCATCTGTTTCGCGGTATCTGACGGCGTTATCGTGGTGCGCCGCTTGTCGTTCAGATCCGGTGCCAGTCGCACCAAACCTTTCTTTTTCAGGCGATCCACCACCCCCTTGATGGTAGCGACATCCATCGACACCATGCGGCCAAGGTGGTTTTGCGAACATTCACCCATTTCGACCACCCGTATCAGCGTGGCAAATTGCGTCGGCGTCAGCCCACCGGGCGACAGGTTCTGAAAGATCGAGACATGCCGCTGACTGGCGAGTCGCAGGATGAAACCGATCTGATCGTCAAGCTGATAGTCGGCCGCGGTTTCCTGATATTCACCGATTGCCGCCTCTGCTACAGTTTCCACTTTTGACAAAAGCACTCTCTTTCTTTGATCTGTTCCATTCCCTGTCAGGTATTGCACAGAAGTATTTCGACTTGAACAAAACCGACTTTATGTTAGCGTGCTAACAACAATAACCGACAGGGGCGTTATTACAATGGAAACCCGGAAACTCGTAATAAAAAACATCGGCCTGATCCTTTCCGGCGACATGCAGAACCCGATTTTTGACGGCGATTGCATTATCGCCATTGACGGCAAGATTTCGGCATGGGGCAAGGAAAAGGATCTCGACACCGAAGGCGCCACAACTCTGGTCGATGCCAAGGGCGTGACCCTGGCACCCGGTCTGATCGACAGCCATGTTCACCCGGTCATCGGCGACTATACCCCGCGCCAGCAGCAGATCAACTGGATCGACAGCACGCTGCATGGCGGCGTGACCACCCTGATTTCGGCGGGCGAAGTTCACCTGCCCGGCCGACCCAAGGATGTGGTCGGACTGAAGGCGATGGCCATCGCCTCGCAGCGCTGGTACGAGAATTTCCGCCCTTCCGGCGTCAAGGTTCATGCGGGTGCGCCGATTCTGGAAAACGGCATGGTCGAGCAGGATTTCAAGGATCTGGCCGATGCCGGTGTCAAGCTGCTGGGTGAGGTCGGGCTTGGCACTGTCAAGGATGGCAAGACTGCCAAACAGATGGTCGGCTGGGCGCGCAAATACGGCATCCAGAGCACCATCCATACCGGCGGACCATCCATCCCCGGCTCGGGCCTGATTGATGCTGACATGGTGCTGGAAACCGGCACCGACGTGATCGGCCATATCAATGGCGGGCATTCGGCCCTGCCGGATGATCAGATCATTTGCCTGTGCGAAAGCTGCACCGCCGGGCTTGAGATTGTTCACAACGGCAACGAACGCGCCGCCCTTCTGACACTGAACACCGCGCGCGAGTTGAAACAGCTTGACCGGGTGATCCTTGGCACCGACGGCCCTGCCGGTTCCGGGGTGCAGCCGCTTGGCATCCTGCGCATGGTGGCGATGCTGTCCAGTCTTGGCGACATTCCGGCCGAGATCGCCTTCTGCTTTGCCAACGGCAATACCTCGCGTCAGCGTGAACTGGATACCGGTATCCTTGAGGTCGGCAAATGCGCCGATTTCGTGCTGATGGATCAGGCGCAGCACGCGCCGGGCAAGAACATTCTGGAATCGGTGCAGATGGGCAACTTGCCCGGTGTCGGCATGACCATCATCGACGGCGTTGTCACCAGCCTCAGAAGCCGCAACACTCCGCCGGCCGACCGTCTGCCCGAGGTCATCTGAAACGGGATCACGCCGAAATTCAGAAAGCCGCCGCAACCTCGTACATCACCGGAAAGAACCCCTTGCTGAGATCGCTGAGCTGGTGATTGACTGCCTGCACTTCTTCCAGTCGCTGCATCGCCTGAAAGGCATCGCGGCTTTCCCATTGCGAATAGCTGGCGATACGGGTCTTTGCATCATTCACATGCACCGCCGCCGCCACAAAACCCGGCTGTTTTGACAACAGCGACCTGTAGGCTTCGGTCAGAATCTCTAGCAACTTTTCAAAGGAACCGGGGGTTACGTCATAGGTCAGAATAATCGTCTGAACCTTTTTGTCCGGATTTATCGTCAGCATTTCAATCGCTCCTTTTTGCTATCAATAGCGGCCGGGTTTGCGCCCGGCTTGTTGCATTCAAGTTACTGGAAGTTGACAACAACTTGCGGCTTTTTGCAATCGGCTTGCGCCCCGTCTGCAATCGCGCGTGACGTTTCACCGCGGCAAGATCAATCGACAAACGCGCGCTCGACCACAAATGTTGCGGGCTTGCTATTGGCCCCCTCGACCAGCCCGAAGCCTTCGAGGATTTGGCGCGTATCCTTCAGCATCTGGGTAGATCCGCAAATCATGCCCCGATCGGTTTCAGGGTCGATCGGAGGCACACCCAGATCGGCAAACAGTTTTCCGCTGGTCATCAGATCGGTGACGCGACCCATTCTCGGGTAATCCTCGCGGGTGGCGCTGGTGTAATGAAACAGTCGGCCGTTGGCGAATTCACCGACCAGCGGATCGTCCGTGATCTCGGCCACCAGATCCAGACCGTATTTCAGTTCCGCAACCTCGCGGCAGGTATGGGTCAGGATCACCTGTTCGAATTTTTCATAGGTTTCCGGATCACGAATCAACGAGGCGAAGGGCGCAATGCCGGTGCCGGTGGAAAACATATACAGCCGCTTGCCGGCAATCAGGGCGTCGTTGACCAGCGTTCCGGTCGGTTTCTGGCGCATCAGCACGGTGTCGCCCGGCTGAATCTTTTGCAGATGCTCGGTCAGGGGACCATTTGGCACCTTGATCGAGAAAAATTCGATTTCTTCGTCCCAGGACGGGCTGGCAATGGAATAGGCGCGAAACACCGGTTTTTCCGCGTTCGGCAGGCCGATCATGGCAAATTCGCCCGAGCGGAACCGGAAACTGGCCGGGCGGGTAATGCGAAACCTGAACAGGCTGTCTGTATAGTGTTCAACCAATGTCACGGTTTCGGCGAACACGCCGGTCGGAATCGGAAATGCCGTCTTCTCGGCGGTTGTTCCATCTGCCAGAGGCATATCTTTTCCTTGTTATGGGATCAATCGAATCGGTCGGATCAATCTGATTGGCCAGGTTCTTCCGAGAGATGTTCCAGCTTGTCGTTGGTCATCGCCCATTCTTCGTGGTCGGGCAAGGGGTCGATTTTAGAAGTGATGACCGGCCAGACCTCGGCATATTTGTGGTTGAGGGCAATCCAGTCGTCCAAGCCGCCGGTGGTATCGGGCTTGATCGCATCAACCGGGCATTCCGGTTCGCAAACTCCGCAGTCGATACATTCATCCGGGTGAATCACCAACATGTTCTCACCCTCGTAAAAGCAGTCCACCGGACATACCTCGACGCAGTCGGTGTATTTGCACATGATGCAGGCATCGGTAACAACATAAGTCATGGTTCACCATCTTTTCATTGGTATGCTAACAATAATGGCTATCACGATTGTTGTCAACATTATCAGGAAGCTTTGCTGAGGGCCGGATTAAACCAATTCTTGGCAGAATCCGAATGTGAAAATTGTCACAGGGCAAAAAACTGCCGTCACCCTTCTACACAACCTGTCAAACGACCGACTCAGACCTCCAGAATGGTTGCGCCGGTGGTCTGGCGCGATTCAAGCGCGCGATGTGCCTCGGCCACGTCAGCCAGCAAGAACCGCTGATCTATGCTGATTCTGACCTGGCCCGAAGCGACCTTGGCGAACAGTTCTGCGGCCATCTGCTGACAGGTTTCATGTTCGGCAATATGGGTGAAAACACTTGGCCTGGTGATCTTGAGCGAACCTTTGGCGGCCAGTGTCCTGAGATCGAGCGGTGGAACCACGCCCGAGGTATTGCCGAATGAGATCATCATGCCAAACGGTTTCAGACAATCCAGCGAGCCTTCGAACGTATCGGCACCAACGCTGTCCATCACCACATCGACCCCTTTGCCATCGGTCAGTTCCCTGACCCGCCCGACAAAATCTTCGGTGTTGTAATTGATCACATGCTCAGCACCATTCGCCTTGGCCAGTGCGCATTTTTCGTCCGATCCCGCCGTGCCGATCAGGTGGATCCCCTCGGATCGCGCCCATTGGCAGGCGATCAGCCCGACGCCACCGGCAGCAGCATGAAACAGCACCGTGTCACCCTTGTTCAGCGGAGTGGTGCGCCGAAACAGATATTGAACCGTCAGCCCCTTCAGCATCATCGCCGCCCCTTGCTCAAAGGAAATCGCATCCGGCAGATGGCAAACCTGTGCTGCGGGCATAACCCGCGCCTCGGAATAGGCACCGGGCGGCATGGCGGCATAAGCAGCCCGGTCGCCTACCTTGAGATGGCTGACACCGGTCCCCACAGCCTCGACAATGCCTGCGGCCTCCATCCCCAGGGCCGCTGGCAGATTCAGCGGATAAAGGCCGGTGCGCTGATAGACATCAATAAAGTTCAGACCGCATGCCTTGTGGCGGATGCGGATCTCGCCCGCACCGGGGGCGCCGACCTTGCGCATCACCAGTTGCATGGCATCGGCACCGCCGAATTCTTCGATCTCGATGGTTCTGGCCAAATCCTCGGACATGCAATCCCCCGTAAAATGCTGTTTGGTCAAGATTAGACCGTGGGACGCGGGATGCGCCAGCGAGAAATCGCAAAGGATAGTCGCCAGAGTTCAACTGGCGATCAGCAATTCCGCCTCATGCCGCCTTAGGGCGCGGCGGGCCGAGTTATAGGCGCCCTGACCGATGGCGGTCTTGAGGCCGGGAAACAACTTGTTCAACTCGTGCCGCTGGTCAACGTCGATGGCGTTGAGGGTATAATCGCCCGGCTGAAAACTTTCGGTCCAGATGCCGTTGGACTGCACAACCTCGTGATGGTCGCACATGAAATGAATATAGCTGGTCTGCGGCACCGCCACACGGGCAAATCCCGGCAAACCCACCAGATGCTTGGCAGCCACCAGAACTTCGCGTTCCTCGAAATATAGCTGGGCGCGGCTGCTGGTCACCAGCAACCGGTGGTTCGGGCTGACCATCATATCGCGTTCCGGCAACCCGCTGCCCAACGCGCCCTTGCGGATCAGCACCGGTGCCAGTTTCGGATCGTGGACAAGATCGGCATGGCCCAGAATCTTGGTACCGATCCAGCGGATTTCCTGCATGCCGTTGTCTCGGGTATGCACCTTGTCTCCAACCGACAGCTCTTCGACCGGGCGCTCGCCGTTGGGGGTCAAGATGGTGGTGCCCGGCGTGAAACAGACCACGACCTTTTCAATTTCCGAGAATTCCAGCCGGCTGATCACACCGCCATCGGCATCCAGAAATTCGACATTGCCGTTTTCCGGACCGCTATAGTTCAGGTTGACCCCGGCATAATCCCGCCCCAGCCCGGCGCTGAGGTCGAGGATGTCAACATCAGCACCGCCGCCATTGATCTGATCATCAGAGCGTAGGCTGAAAAGATCGCGATGGTTGCTTTCACCCCTGACGGCTGCCATTTGAAAACCCCTGAACCAAAAACCTATACTTCAATCCGGTGCAACACCCGCAACGGAGTTGATAAATATGGCGCACTCCCCCGTTGGTCAGTCTACTTCCCAGGCACGAAACCGCAAAGTGAAAAGCGTCACATTGTCGCCGCAATTTCGTTGTCTCGGCAATGATTTCTTAAGGTCTGTCAGGTTTTCGAATTTTGCTGTTGGTGCCGATCAGGAAACAATCTGAAATCAAGATATGCGGGATTGGCAAAGAAACCCCTGAATAACAGCGGCATATGCGACCAACCCGAAACCAGCACGTTTCGATTGCTGCCGTGACCGTTACAATCCGCACCGGTCGATCGTGTTTCGGTTCAAATCCATCCGAATTGTGTCGAAACAATGTTTTTCCGATGGCTGAACAAAGTTGACGTCGGAATGGCGGATACCGGAAATTGTGCCGCTTGGCGATTCGGCCAATTCAGTAAAAACTCTGCGGATCTATGTCGATGGTCAGGCGCAGGTTCGCGGGTGGTTTGAACCCGGCCACCCATGCCGCCAGCGCCGCCTGCAACGGTGCGCCTTTGGCCGCCTTTACCAGCAGTCGCACCCGGTGGCGGCCACGGATGCGGGCAATCGGGGCCGGGGCCGGACCGAATACGCTGGCACCGATCCGGGTCAGTGGTGCTGTGTTTCTTGCCATCGCATTGCCAAGGTCAAACGCCGCTTTGGCATCCGGAGAACTTAGAACGATACCCGCCATGCGCCCGTAAGGCGGCACCCCGGCAAGCTGCCGCTCGGCCGCCTCGGCTGCCCAGAAACCTTCGTCATCGCCGGAAATGATGGCGCGGATCACCGGATGATCCGGCTGATGGGTCTGCAACAGCGCCACACCGGGGCGTTCACGCCGCCCGGCTCGCCCCGCCACCTGTCGCATCAGTTGAAAGGTACGCTCGGCGGCGCGCAGATCACCGCCTTGCAAGCCAAGATCGGCGTCGATCACCCCAACCAGCGTCAGATGCGGAAAGTTATGCCCCTTGGCCACAAGTTGCGTGCCGATGATCAGATCGGCCTTGCCGCTGGCGATTTCCTCGATCCGCGCTTTCATCGCCCTTGCCGATTGCGCCAGATCGGACGAAAGGATGGCGATTCTTGCATCGGGAAAAAGCGCCTCGGCCTCTTCTGCCAGTCGTTCGACGCCGGGGCCGATCGGGGCCAGCTTGCCTTTGGCACCGCAGGACGGGCATTTTTCCGGCATCGGTCTGGTATCGCCGCATTGATGGCACATCAAACGCCCCTGAAACCGGTGTTCGACCATCCGCGCATCGCAGTGGTCACAGCCAATCTGGTGGCCACAGGCGCGGCAAACCGTCAGCGGCGCATAGCCGCGCCGGTTCAGGAACAACAGCGATTGTTCGCCAAGTGCCAGCCGTGCGCGCACCTCTGCCACCAGCGGTTCGGAAATCCAGCGCCCGCGCGGCAGTGCATCAACCCTGAGGTCAATGGTGCCGATGGCGGGCATTTCGGCCACACCAAAACGTTCCGCCAGATCAAGCCGCCGGTACTTGCCGGCCTTGGCATTGGCCCAGCTTTCCAAGGACGGCGTGGCCGATGCCAGCACCACCTGCGCCCCATTGATCGAGGCGCGCAGTACCGCCATATCACGGGCGTTGTAATGCACGCCTTCTTCCTGCTTGTAGGATTGATCGTGTTCCTCATCGACCACGATCAGCCCGAGTTCGCGAAATGGCAGATAAAGTGCCGAGCGCGCGCCAACCACCAATCCGGCCCCGCCCTCGGCCACCATCCGCCAGCAACGCCGCCGTTCCGTCATGGTGACACCGGAATGCCATTCCGCCGGCCGCGCCCCGAACCGGGCCTGAACCCGTGTCAGGAATTCCGAGGTCAGGGCGATTTCCGGCAACAACACCAGCGCCTGCCGTCGCTGTTTCAGGCATTCGGCCACCGCTTCGAGATAAACCTCGGTCTTGCCCGAACCGGTCACCCCCTTCAGCAGCCAGGTGCCATAAAGACGCGACCGGACACCTTCCAGAATTGCCTCTGCCGCTGCCGCCTGATCTTCGGAAAGGGCCTTGCCGGGAAGGCTTGGGTCAAGGTCGGGATAGGGCAGATCGCGCGGCGTTTCCTCCTCCAGCACCACGCCCTGACGCACCAGCCCGTGAATGACGCTGCCGGAAACCCCAGCCAGTTCCGCCAGTTCGGCCAGGGTGAACCTGAACCCGCCGTGATCTTCCAGAACCGCAATCACCCGTTGGCGGGCCGCGGTCATTCGGTCAGGTTCGCCATGCCCAAGCGTAAACACCCGCTGCATGGACTGCGGGTCCATCAAACCCGGTGCGCGCGTCGCCAGCCTTAGCATCGCGGTCAGTGGCGTCAGGGTGTAATCGCCAACCCGGCCAAGGAATTCCTGCATTTCCTCGCGCATCGGTGCAATATCCAGAACCCGGATCACCGAACGCGCCTTGGCCAGATCAAATCCGCCCTGCCCTTTGCCCCAGACTACCCCCAGAACCTTGCGCGGCCCCAGCGGCACCTCGACAAAGGCACCCTGATGACATCCCCCCGCCGGTGCCTTGTAATCCAGCAGCCGATCCAGTGGCTGCGTGGTCAGGACCGCAACCAGCGCCCCCTGCTCAAAGTGGGAAAAGTCACACATGTTCCGGCCAATTTGTAAAATCATGTTGGCGGCGAGTCCGGCTTGATGTAACGTCTTGGTAACAAACAACGGACCGGAGCAACCGGTACCGGAATATTGAGAGCAGAGTAATGAAGTTTTTCGCAGATACCGCCGAAATCGGCGAGATCGTCGGACTGGCTGAATTGGGCCTTGTTGACGGCGTCACCACCAATCCATCCCTGATCCTGAAATCCGGCCGCGACATCATCGAGGTAACGCGCGAGATATGTTCGCTGGTATCCGGTCCGGTCAGCGCCGAAGTGGTGTCGCTGAAAGCGGATGAGATGATTGCCGAAGGCCGCAAGTTGGCCGAGATTGCGGGCAATATCGCTGTCAAGGTGCCGCTGACATGGGACGGGCTGAAGGCCTGCAAGACCCTGACCACCGACGGGCTGATGGTAAATGTCACCTTGTGCTTTTCCGCCAACCAGGCGCTGTTGGCAGCCAAGGCGGGGGCCACCTTTGTGTCGCCCTTTATCGGGCGGCTTGATGACATCAATCTGGATGGCATGGAACTGATCGCGGACATTCGGACAATCTATGACAATTACGGGTTTGAAACCCAGATTCTGGCGGCCTCGGCCCGCACGGTCAACCACATAAGCCAAAGCGCGCTGATCGGTGCCGATGTGGTGACGGCACCACCGTCGGTACTCAGGAAACTTGTCGATCATGTGTTGACTGACAAGGGACTCGAAGGGTTTCTCAAAGACTGGAAAAAAACCGGACAGAAGATCCTGTAATGACGAATAACCCCCTGCCAGGCAACGGGGAAAGAGGCGACAGATGAACAAACAGACCACCGCACTGGACCAGCTACGCGATCAACTGCTGGCCGAACCGGAAATGATCCTTCAGGATCACGACCTGATGAAAGCACTTGCCGCCGCCAATGAACGGCAGATGGGGGCCAATGTGGTCGATCTGAGGGGGCTGGCGATGGAGCGGCTCGAACAACGCTTTGGCCATCTGGAATCCACCCACCGACAGGTGATCGCCGCAGCATATGAAAATATTTCCGGCACCCGTCTTGTGCAACGCGCCGTGGTCGCCCTGCTGGAGCCCAAGGATTTTTCGGCCTTCCTCAACTGCCTCGGAACCGAGATTGCCGAAATCCTCAAGGTCGACATGATCCGGCTGTGTCTGGAAACGCCGGTTGCAGGCAATGCCGCCCAGACCCAGATGATCGAGGAATACGGCAATGTCATCGGTTTCTACGCTCCCGGTTCGATCGCCGAATACCTGACCGACGGGCGCAACATAACCGCCAGGCCGGTCACGCTCAGGCAAATTGCCCGCGCCTCGTCAACGCTATACGGCGAAAAGGCCCCGTGGATCCGCTCCGAGGCGCTTCTGAAGCTTGATCTCGGCGGCAAGAACCTGCCCGGCATGCTGGCGCTCGGGGCCGAAGATCCACATCTGTTTCACCCCAATCAGGGCACCGACCTTCTGACCTTTCTGTCTGGCGTGTTTGAACGCATCCTGCGTCGCTGGCTGGAAGGATGACGACAACCTCTGGCATCGGTGCGGAACTGATTGCCCGATGGCTGGAAAATGCCGCTTCTCTTGATGGCGCCGCCGACAAGACGGTGGATGCCTATCGGCGCGACCTTGCCGGATTTTTCGGCTTTCTCACATTGCATAACGGCCGACCGCCCGCGATCAACGATCTGAAATCCCTCAACCTTCAGGATATGCGCGCCTGGATGGCACATGAACGCCGCCGCGGTGTATCCGCCCGCTCGCTGGCGCGTTCACTTTCCGCGGTCAAGAGCTTTTTCCGCTGGCTGGCCCAAGTCGAAAGCTTTGAGCCGACCGCCATTCTCGCCACGCGTGCACCGAAATTCCAGCCAAAACTGCCGCGCCCAGTGGCCGAGGATGCGGCCATGCAACTGATCGAAACCGTCGATCTTCAACACCCCGAAGCATGGATCGCCGCCCGCGACACCGCTGTCGTCACCCTGCTTTACGGCTGCGGCCTCAGGATCAGCGAGGCATTGTCGCTGACCTGTCGCGATACGCCGCTGCCCGAAACCCTGCGCATCAGCGGCAAAGGCGGCAAACAGCGCCTGGTGCCGGTGATTCCGGCGGCCCGACATGCGGTTGACCGCTATCTGTCGCTATGTCCGTTTGCCGGACAATGCGATCGGCCGCTGTTTCTCGGCGCCCGCGGCGGCCAACTGTCGCCGCGCCTGATCCAGAAAGTGATGGAACAGGCCCGTTTGCAACTCGGCCTGCCGGCCAGTGCCACGCCACACGCGCTGCGCCATTCCTTTGCCACGCACCTTCTGGCAGCGGGGGGTGATCTCCGAACCATCCAGGAACTTCTCGGCCACGCCTCGCTTTCCACGACCCAAGCCTATACCGCCGTCGATCAGGCCCGCCTGATGCAGGTTTACCGTCAGTCTCATCCGATGGCGCAATAGATCAAATGCCCGGCCCATCATTGTTCCCCAAATACTCCCGCCGGAGGCACCCCCGCTATCGACAAACCCCGTCTTTCGGCCTGCCGCACCCTTGAACTATGCAAACACGGAAATTGCCGTTAAAACTTGCCCATGACACCTCAAACCCGCGCTCTGATGGTTCATCTCTTTACCGCTACCGGCGCGGTCTTTGCCATGCTGGCGATGCTGGCAGCGGTCGATCACAAATGGAGCCTGATGTATCTCTGGCTGGTGGTAGCTTTCGTCGTTGACGGCATCGACGGCCCGCTGGCGCGCAAATATCAGGTAAAAACTTATGCGGCGCAATTTGACGGCGTGCTGCTCGATCTGATCATCGACTATCTGACCTACGTCTTCATCCCCGCATTTGCCCTGTTTCGCAGCGGCCTTCTCGAAGGCTGGACCGGCTGGATCTGCATCATCGTCATCACCTTTGGCAGCGCCATGTATTTCGCCGACAACCGAATGAAGACCAAAGACAATTCCTTTTCCGGCTTTCCCGGTTGCTGGAACATGGTGGTGCTGGTGCTGTTCGTGACCGAGCCGAATTTCTGGGTAATCCTCGGCATCGTGGTGGTGATCGCCGCCTCGATGTTCACCCGGCTGGAATTCGTCCATCCGGTCCGCACCATGCGCTGGCGTCATATAACTCTGCCAGTGGCTTTCGCCTGGACGTTCTTTGCCGGCTGGGCCGCCTGGCTTGATTTCGATCCCGGATTGCTGGTGATCACTGCCCTGACCCTGACCTCGCTCTACCTGATGTTCGCGGGCATCGCCATGCAGATCATTCCACCGCGCAAAATCTGAACTACCCGGTCAGAGCAACAATCCCGCCGCCCCCTCGTGGCGCAATAAAAACACCTTGCTTTCCACCCCGCCATTACCGGAAAACCCACCAAGCGAAGTTGCCCCCAGCACCCGGTGGCACGGGATCAGGATCGGGATCGGGTTTTGCCCGCAAGCCCGCCCCACTGCCTGCGCCGACCCCAGGACATAATCGGCAATATCGCCATAGGTCTTGGTCTGGCCAAAGTTGATCGACATGATCGCCTCCAGAACCCCGTACACAAAGGGCGTGCTGGGACAGGACAACGGCAAATCGAACATCTCCAAACGGTGATCAAAATAGGCCGCCAGTTGCGCACCTGCCTCGGTCAACAACGGGCTGGGCGCGTCGGCCCACCGCTTGTCGCCCCAGGTAAGTGCGGTGATATGGTCATCTTCTGCCGACAGCGAGATCCATCCAAGCGGCGACGGGAATGAGGCGCGCTCGATCCGGGGCGCAATTTCATCAATAGCTTTCATCGCTTTCATATCTAACCATGCACCCGGCGCTTCTCAAGCACCGGGTGCGGGCATTCCGTGACCTTGGTGCCACAGAAAGTACCGCATCATGTTGGTTACTTCCGTTCCAGAAGCGCCTGATCACAGCGCCCGCAAACGCCCGGATGCTGATGGCTGCCCACATCCGGCAGGATTTTCCAGCAACGCCCGCATTTCTCACCCTCGGCCATTTCGAACACCACACCGATCCCTTCAACCTCGGGCAGACGAAACGCCTCGGCCGGGATAGGATCATTGCTCAACGCCAGGCCCGAAGTGATGCAGATATCGGCAAACGGCACCGATCGGACCGCCGCCAGCACCGCCTTGTCGCGCACATGCACCACGGGTGCTGCCTCAAGACTGGCACCGATCACCTTGCCTTGTCGTTCTATCTCCAGCGCCGCTGTCACCACCCGTCTTACCCTGCGGATGCCCGCCCATTTCTCTGCCAGTGCAGGATCAAGCCATTCGACGGGTGTCTGCGGGATATCCTCAAGATGTACCGAGTTTTGCGCGCCCGGATAGCGCGTCAGCCAGACATCCTCCATGGTGAAAACCAGGATTGGCGCCAGCCAGGTGGTCAGCCGGTGAAACAACAGGTCCAGCACGCTCAGCGCCGCGCGGCGACTGATCGAACTGTCCCCATCGCAATAAAGCACATCCTTGCGGATATCGAAATAAACCGCACTCAGATCGACGGTGCAGAACTGAAACAGCGCCTGAAACACACCCTGAAAATCATAACGTGCATAACCCGCCCTGACTTCGGTATCGAGTTCCGCCAGCCGGTGCAAAACCCAGCGTTCCAGTTCCGGCATGTCGGCGGGTGCCACCCGTTCGCCTTCATCAAACCCGCTAAGATTGCCCAGCATGAACCGCATGGTATTGCGCAACCGGCGGTAACTGTCGGCCACGCCTTTCAGGATTTCCGGCCCGATCCGCTGGTCATTGGTGAAATCGACCTGCGCCACCCACAGGCGCAGAATATCCGCACCATATTGCTTGGTCACCTCCGCCGGCACGATGGTATTGCCCAATGATTTGGACATCTTCATGCCCTTTTCATCCAGCGTGAATCCATGCGTCAGCACGCCCTTGTAGGGTGCCCGCCCCTTGGTGCCACAGGCCTGCAACAGCGACGAATGGAACCAGCCGCGATGCTGATCCGTACCTTCAAGGTAAAGATCTGCAATACCGTCCGGTGCACCATCGGCCCGATCACGCAGAACAAAGGCGTGGGTGGAACCTGAATCAAACCACACATCCAGAATGTCATCCACTTTCTGCCATTCCGCCGGATTGTGCAGACCGCCCAAAAACCGCTCCTTGGCACCATCCTGATACCAGGCATCGGCCCCGCTTTCGCGAAACGCCGACACGATACGGGCATTGACCGCAGGATCGCGCAGGATCTCGATCTCGCCATTGCCAAGATCCTTGATGAAACAGCTCAGCGGCACGCCCCAGGCGCGCTGGCGCGACAACACCCAGTCAGGCCGCGCCTCGATCATCGAGTGCAGACGGTTGCGCCCGGTTTGTGGCGTCCAGGTGACCAACTCGTCGATGGACCTCAGCGCGCGTTCGCGGATGGTGGTGCCATAGGTATCCATGCCATCGCCCAAGGGCTTGTCGATGGCGGCGAACCATTGTGGCGTGTTGCGGAAAATCACCGGCGCCTTGGAGCGCCAGGAATGCGGATAGGAATGCTTGATCCGCCCGCGCGCCAGAAGCGCACCAACCTCGACCAGCTTGTCGATGACGCGGGTATTGGCGTCCTTTTCCTTGCCCTTGTGATCAAAGATCACCGCCCCGCCAAACAGCGGCAGATCGGCGCGGAACGAGGAATCCTCCAGCACATTATAGGTCATCGGCAGGCCATATTTCACCCCGATGACATAGTCATCCGCCCCGTGGCTGGGTGCGGTATGGACAAACCCGGTGCCGGCCTCGGCCGTTACGTGATCACCGGGCAGCATCGGCACGTCATAATCCCATTCGCCCAAAGCCCCTTCGGCCCCGCGCAGGGGATGCGCTAGCACAAGGCCCGCAAGTTCATCAGCCGAAACTTCGCGCAACCTTTCCCAGCCGCCCGCCTCAATCCGCGCCTTGGCGAAGGTGTCTTCGGCCAGGGCATCGGCCAGCAGATAGAGATCGCCAACACTCGCCCAGCATTCCTCGGGCGTCGAGGTGACGCGGTACAACCCATAAGAAATGCTGTCGCTGAAACAAACCGCCCGGTTCTGCGGGATGGTCCAGGGCGTCGTGGTCCAGATCACGACGTAGGCGCCAGACAGGGGATGATCACTAGGGGCAGGTCCCGGCACAATATCCACTAGGCCGGTTTCGACACGGAACTTCACCCAGACCGTATGGCTCTGATGATCGTGATACTCGATCTCGGCCTCGGCCAGCGCGGTCTTTTCCACTGGTGACCACATCACCGGCTTACTGCCTCGGTACAAAGAGTCGTTCATCACGAACTTCATGAACTCCTCGGCGATCACCGCTTCGCTGGAAAAATCCATGGTCCGGTAGGGATTGTCCCAGTTGCCGGTCACACCAAGGCGCTTGAATTCCTCGCGCTGGATATCGACCCAGCCCTCAGCGAATTTGCGGCACTCGCCGCGCAACTCGTTGATCGGCACGTCGTCCTTGTTCTTGCCCTTGGCGCGGTATTGTTCCTCGATCTTCCATTCGATCGGCAGGCCGTGACAATCCCAGCCCGGCACATAGCGGCTGTCCTTGCCCATCATCTGCTGGGATCGAACCACCATATCCTTCAGCACCTTGTTGAGCGCGTGGCCGATATGCAGATGGCCGTTGGCATAGGGCGGGCCGTCATGCAGAACAAAGCTTTCGCGGCCGGTCTTTTCACGCAGCCGGTCATAAATGCCGATCCGCGCCCAGCGGTCCAGCCATTCCGGCTCGCGCTTGGGCAGCCCCGCGCGCATGGGAAAGTCGGTTTCGGGCAGGTTCAGCGTGTCTTTATAGTCGGGCATATCGGCGCACATGAGATTGCGGCTCCGTTTCTGATATCAGGTTGTGATGAAGGTCGGCGCGAAAATCCATACGCCTGTTCCCGGCCACTCAGAGGGCGAGTGCCGGGTTGGTAATTCGAATGATGCTGCCGAATATTCGCTTCATGGCGGCGCTTATAACCCTGGGTTCAGCGGCTGTCCATATGCTCAATCTGCCGGGTTTTCCGGCACCGGGGCACCTGCCGCTCCATCGCCGCCCTCTTTTGCGCCAAACCAGCGATCCAGCCAGGCAAGGCCGGCAACCGCCAGTCCCAGCCCCAGAAACGAAACCACCCGCGTCAGCCCGCTAAGGCCCGATATGTCGATCAGGAACACCTTGGCCACGGTCAGACCGATCCCCGCCAGCGCCAACTTGCGCAACCATGGTGAATGCCGCCAGAACGCGTAAAACAACAGCCCGGTCGAGGCGACCAGCATCGCCAGCGTATAGCTGTAAAGCTCTGGCACCGTCACCCCCGGCAGGTTCAGGATATCACCGCGCCAAAGCCGCCTGATCTCAAGCCCGACATATATGCCGGCATACAGAACCCCGACCGCGCCGATGGCATAGCGCAGTTTTAGGTTGAAATGCCGGAACCAGACCGCCACCAGCAGGAAAAACAGCGCCGGCAGAAGATAGGCAACCAACAGCGAATCCAGTACAGGCGGCCCGAATACCGGCTCAGACCTTGACCAAAGCGGATTGGCAAACAGGCCGGATCCAACCAGCAACGCAAGCCCCGGCAATAGATAGATAACCGCCAGCGTTATGCGAACCCAACGCCATGTGACACCACCCTTCAGCCGCCACAACTGGTTGGCGGCCGATATCAGCCAGACCAGCGCCATCAGCGACAGCGCAGCGTGACTGGAATCGCGATCCGGCCAGAAGGTGTCAAACAACCTGAGGATCATCGCCATGCCAAACGCTGCCAGCAGGGTCCAGAACGCCGCCTCGATCACCGTAAAGGTACGCGGCCGCTTGCCCCGGTCCAGCAGGAATTGCGCCGCCCAAAGCATGGCCAGAACCAGAACAAAGGTGCCGAATAGTTCCCAAAACGGCATTAATTGCGCCCAGATCATTCCCGGCACGAACATCATCCGCCATGTGGTGACACCGGCGCCAACCCAGACGAAAACTGCCAGCGCCGGCAGGCCGAACCGCTTGTCAAGCCAGACCGCCAGCAAGACCATCAGCGCCAGCGCCAGCGTCAGGGCCGACGAACTCAGCATCAGAACCATCGCCAGCGCGATCATCGTCAGTGCTGCCAGCGCAAACAGGGCCACGCGCTGGCGTGCCTCGCCGTCAATTCTGGCAAACCCTAGCGCCAGCGCCACCATCACCGCCGCAACCGCCATCACATATGTGGCCCAAAGGGCTGCCCCAAATACCAGCGATGGGGCCCAGAACATGTGCAGTTCAACCACCACCAACGGCGCAAACACCGCCCCGGCAAATGCCCAGACATTTGCATAGTCCGCCGCGCGCCAGGATCGCAAGGCCATCAGGATGGAGAAAATCACCGCCGTGGCGACAATCAGCAGCGCAATCGGCGAGGTCGGATCCTCACCCAGAGGGTTGGCACTGTTCAGCCATTGCCGCCGAACCGTTGGCACGGCCGAATATCGCTGGCTTTCGGCAAACAATACCAGTGGCATCGCCACCAACGGCATTGCCGCCAGATCCCACAGACCCGGTGCCAGCCGCATCCAGATCACCGCCAGCAGGAACAGTCCCGAAAGCCCCGCCATCGACAGCCAAAAGCCACCGGAAGAGGTATCCAGCACCCAGACCGCCACGCATGTCGCCGCCAGAAATACGCCAAATACCAAACGCACCGGAAAACTGCTTGGCGGGATTTCTTGGGTTGCATCCTTTCGCTTGCGCCACCATGCGATCAAATTATCGCCAACCGAAGGGCCAGCAAGCAAAGGCACGATGCTGCGTTCAGGAATAATCGTCGCCGCCACCGTCACAATCAGCGCGAAGGCGACGAAATGTACCGCCTCGCCGCTGCCTGCGAACATCAGACTGGCGGCCGCAAAACCCAACACCAACGCAAATGCCGAAACCCATGCCCAGCGTTTGAAACTGTCCACCAGCAGGGCGGCAACCGCCACCAGTGCGAAAAAGTAATATAGCAGCGCTGCCGCGCCTGGATCGCCCGCCACCAGAAAAGGTGCCGCAAAAGCCCCCAGAATACCGATTGCCGCCAAAAGCGGCCCATAGAACCAGCCGATCAGAACCGCCAGCGCCGCCACCAGCGCAAGTGCCGCAAATGCCGTTTCCGCCCCGATCAGCCCATACATCAGCCGCGCCGACAACAGACCCGCAAACAGGGAAATCAGACCGCCAGCCGCAAAGGTCGAAGGCAGATAGGCGAACAGATCATCCGCCCGATCCCCTCCCTTTCGCCTGAGGTATTCACCGCCAAGGATCAGCACTGCGCCCAACGCCAGTGCCGCCAGCACCCGCATCGGTGGCGTCAGATAACCGTTCTCGATGCCGTATTGCACGAAAAACACCCCGGCCAAACCCAGTGACACCGCCGCCACCAGATAAAACCAGTTGGCCTGCGCCCATCGACCAAACCGCGCCAGCGCCTGTCGGTTGAAGACGTAGCTGCGTCGAGCCGCTGCCTTGTCGTCCGCCTTGGCCAACAACGCCGAACCGGAAACCGAACGCCGGGGTATTTCAACCGGTGCTGCCGCAATGCGGGCCGGATCCCATGGCCCGCCGGTTTCACCCAATTTTGCTTGGGAAATGCCATCGGCGGCGGCGGTGCTGTCCGCCCCTACGTCCGCCGTTTCATTGTCAGGGGATTTGCGGCTTTCCAGCAGCTTCAGGCGATCCGCCTGGCGTATCAACTGGTGCCTGAGTTCCTGGATGTCTTGCTGCATGCGCCGATGCGCAAGAAACCCCAGCACGCCAAGCAAAATCAGAAGGCCGGCAAGCAGGATCAACAAAATCTCCCAAACAAATGCTTTGTGGTGCAACCTACGCAGGCGTTGTCCACTTGTCCAATTCCGATTGCTAGGATGGATGAATTCCGTACCCGATGGGGCAACACCGGCTCAGACAAACAGCGCGTTCAGTACCCAGAAGATCACCGCCGACAACAAGGCCGCCGCCGGCACGGTAATCACCCAGGCGGCCAGGATGGTGGTGAAATGCGACCGGCGAACCAGCTTGCGGCGCTTGCGTTCCTCGACCCCCAGTTTCTTGCCGGTTTTCATGGTGGCCTTGTTCAGGCGAAAACGCCGCTCCATATGCCATTCACGGAAAAACCCGACGCCGAAAACCGCGCCAACCGCGATATGCGTCGAAGACACCGGCAAACCCAGCCATGAGGCAACAATCACCGTCAACGCCGCCGACAGCGCCACACAATAAGCGCGAATCGGGTTCAGCTTGGTGATCTTGCTGCCGACCATGCGGATCAGTTTCGGGCCGAACAGGAACAGACCGAACGAGATACCAAAGGCACCGATCACCATCACCCAGATCGGAATCGAAACCTTGGCGGCAGTATCACCGAATTCTACCGCATGCACGATCGCCGCCAGTGGGCCGACCGCATTGGCAACATCGTTGGCACCATGGGCAAACGACAGTAGGGCGGCCGAAAAGACCAGCGGGATGGTGAACAGCACCTTCAGGGACTTGTTGCGGTTCTCCAGCCCTTCGGACTGCCGCCGGACCAACGGGCGCATCACGAAATAGATCAGAACCCCGACCGCCAGCCCCAGCAACAGCGCCGTTTTCGGATTGATCGAAACGATATGCTTCAGCCCTTTCAGTGCAAGATAGGTTGAGAAAACCCCCGCCATGATCGCCACCAGCACCGGCACCCAGGCTCTGGCAGCAGCAATCTTGTCATCGCGATAGATGATCCGCCCCTTGATGAAGGCCAGAAACCCCGCCGCGACCAAGCCGCCAAGCACCGGCGAGATCACCCAGCTGGCGGCGATCGCACCCATGGTTGACCAGTTCACCGCGGCAAAACCCGCTGAAGCGATACCCGCCCCCATGACGCCGCCCACCACGGAATGCGTGGTTGACACCGGTGCCCCGATATATGTCGCCAGATTTACCCAGAGGGCCGAGGAAACCAGTGCTGCCATCATCGCCCAGATGAACACCCGCGTTTCCGAAATCCCGGCGGGGTTGATGATCCCCTTGGCGATGGTGGAAACCACGTCACCCCCCGCCAACAGCGCACCGGCACTTTCTGCGATAACGGCGATCAGGATGGCGCCGCCCATGGTCAGCGCATTCGCCCCCACCGCCGGGCCCATGTTGTTGGCAACGTCATTGGCACCGATATTCAGCGCCATATATGCCCCGAACACCGAGGCTGCCAGCACGATGACCGAAACCGGCTGCGGGCCGATGAAAAGCAGCGAACCAAGTCCCGCCAGCACCAGGAAAACCAATGCGATACCCATGCCGACCAGCGGACGCGATACATAATGCGCCGCATATTCCATCTGACTTAACCGTCCCAGATCCTTGTCGAGGGTTTTCCACTGGTTGTTGGATGGATCGGTCATTGCGGCGCGTTCCGGTCTCATGATTCCTGCGCATCGGGCTAAAGACCGCATTCAGATTCGACAAGTGCCTAAACCATGTCTGTTGAATGGTTCATCGCCTGTGGTTTTTCGGTCAAACCGTTGGCGCTCGTCTGGTTTGGGTACGGTCCGGTTGCCAGCTATCTGGTGGCGGCCTCGGGCGGGGTATGCATGCGCCGTGATATCACCCACTCGCGGTACGAAATGAAACTGATCGAACCGATGATCACCCCGCCCCCCAAGAGTACAAAGAAATCCGCCGCCTCGCCGAACATTGCCGCCCCGAGGATGGTTGCCCATACCAGTTGCAGGAAGGTAACCGGCTGCGTCACCGTCAGTGGCGCGGCATGCAACGCCTTGGTCATGGTGAAATGCCCTAACGTGGCAAACACCGCCACCAGCGCCAGCCAGGCAGTATCGGCCAGACTCGGCACCTGCCATACGGCATAGGCAAACGGCATGAGGCAGATGGTGACGAAAATCGACAGCATCCCCACCACCACCGCCGGGCTGGCATTCACGGTAAGCCGCTTGGCAATCAGGTATGAGATCGCAAACATCGGCGCGGACAAGAGTTGCGCCAGTTGACCGCTGGAAACCTCGTGAAACCCCGGCCTGATGATGATCATCGCACCGACAAAACCTGCCACCACCGCAAAGATCCGCCGCATCGCCAGCTTTTCCCCGAAAAATACCGCAGCCCCGATGGTGATATAAATCGGCGAGGTATAGCCAATGGCAGTGACCTCGGCCATCGGGATATTGGCCATGGCGTAAAACCACAGGATCACCCCCAGCGCATGTGCAAGACCTCGCAATGAAAACACCCCGAGGGTGGCTAGACTGATCGGATGCCGCAGCCCTCTGATCAGAAAGGGCAGGATCAGAGCCACGCCAAACCCATAGCGGATGAACGCCGCCTCGGCCGCCGGCACGGCCGATCCGACATAGTGAACGATGCCGGTGACACAGACAAACATCAGCCCGGTCACCACCATCCAGGCAATACCTATCCAGGCTCCGCCGCCAGATCGCTCGGGGATTACCGGAATTGCCACGTTAAAAACCCTCGGTTCTGCCATAGGTGCAGCCAAACCCAGAACCAATGGGGGTACAAGCGCAAACCACACCGGCGATGGCGGTTAAAGCTGTTCCAGGATGTCGTCGGAGATATCGAAATTTGCCGTGACGTTCTGCACATCGTCATCGTCTTCGAGCGCGGCAATCAGCTTCATCAGCTTTTCTGCGCCTTCAAGATCAAGCGGCGTCATCACGTTCGGCTTCCAGATCAGTTTTGAGCTTTCGGATTCGCCCAAGGCCGATTCAAGCGCGTTTGACACATCATTGAGGTCGCTGGCGGCACAATAGATCTCGTGCCCCTCATCGGTGCTTTCGACATCCTCGGCACCCGCTTCGATCGCCGCTTCAAACACCGCATCGGCAGTTCCGGCCGCAACCGGATAGCTGACCAGCCCCATGCGGTCGAACATGAAGGATACTGCGCCGGTCTCGGCCAGATTTCCGCCGGCCTTGGCAAAGATCGAGCGCACCGAACTGGCGGTGCGGTTTCGGTTATCGGTCATCGCTTCAACGATCAGCGCCACACCTTCCGGGCCATAACCCTCATAGCGGATCTCGTCGTAGTTTTCAGCATCGCCACCAACGGCCTTGTTGATGGCACGCTCGATCACATCCTTGGGAACCGAAACCGACTTGGCCTCTTTTACCGCCAGACGCAGGCGCGGGTTCTTGTCGGGATCAGGATCGCCCATCCTGGCGGCAACGGTAATTTCCTTGGCCAGCTTGGAAAACAATTTCGAGCGAACCGCATCCTGACGCCCCTTGCGATGCTGGATATTCGCCCATTTGGAATGGCCTGCCATGATCTGCCTTTGCTGGAATTTGCGTTGCCGCCTCTATAATCAGGCGGCATAAAGGGTTCAAGCCCCGCCGCAACGTTGCCAGCCATGGCAAATGGGGCGTTCAACCAGCCAAGGAACCGAATAATCATGACCATGCCGCAAATCACCCTGTTCGCCATTTTCGTGGCGGTGTTTGCGCTGCTTTTGTGGGGGCGGTTTCGTTATGACCTCGTGGCATTCGCCGCGCTGCTGGTCGGGGTGGTCAGCGGCGTGGTACCCGCCGACAAGGCATTCTCGGGCTTTGGCCATCCGGCAACGCTGGTGGTGGCGCTGGTGCTGGTGGTTTCCGCCGGTCTGGTAAATTCCGGTGCGGTGCAGCTTATCACCCGCTCGCTGGTGGATTCGTCACGCTCTCTCGGGATGCATATCGCCATCATGGGCGGTGTCGGCGCGGTGCTGTCAGCCTTCATGAACAACGTGGCGGCACTGGCCCTGCTGATGCCGGTGGATCTGCAAACCGCCAAAAAGGCCAAACGACCGCCCGGATTGTCGCTGATGCCGCTGTCGTTTGCAACCATCCTTGGCGGCATGGTGACAATGATCGGCACCCCGCCCAACATCATCATCGCCACCATCCGCGAGGATGCATTCGGCACCCCGTTCGCCATGTTCGATTTCGCGCCGGTTGGCCTGGTTGCCTCGATAGCCGGTCTTTTGTTCGTTGCCACCATCGGCTGGCGCCTGATCCCGCGCCACGAAGGCGAAATTGGCGCCGGCGACGCATTGGCGGATATTGGCGACTACGTGGCCGAGCTTACCATCCCCAAAGACTCCAAACTGGTCGGTCAAAAGGTAATGGAACTTTATGACGAGGCCGACAAGGCCGACATCGCCATCCTGGGGCTGATCCGGGGCGGCAAGCGGCTATACGGCAATTCCTACAACCGGACCATGCAGGCCGATGACGCGCTGATCCTCGAAGCCACGCCCGAGGCATTGGATGAATTCCGCACCACTCTGAAACTGGATTTCGTTGATGGCGAGCGCAAGGAACGGCTGCAACCGGCGGGCGACGGCCTCGGACTCAGTGAGGTGGTGGTAACCGAAGGCGCACGCATCCAGGGCAAGACCGCCATGGCGATCGGCCTGAACTGGCGCAAGAACACCATTCTGTTGGGAATATCCCGGCGCGGCACCAGAATAACCCAACAGGTCCGCCGCACGGTGATAGAATCCGGTGACATCCTGCTGTTGCTCACCCCCTCGGAACAACAGGCCGAGGTCACCGAATGGCTGGGCTGTCTGCCGCTGGCGGAGCGCGGCCTCAGCGTCACCCAGAACGAAAAGACCTGGCTGGCAATCGGCCTGTTCACTGCCGCCGTCGCCGCCGCCAGCGTCGGGTTGATTTATCTGCCGGTGGCACTTGGCATCGTCGTTGCCTTGTATGCGCTGACCAGAATTGTGCCGCTAAGCGAACTTTACACGCATGTGGAATGGCCGGTGATCGTTCTTCTGGGTTCGATGATCCCGCTCGGCCAGGCACTGGAAACTTCGGGCGGCACCGAACTGATCGCCAACGCCCTGACGGACCTGACCAAAGGCATGCCCGCCTGGGTGATCCTGACGGTACTGATGATAACAACCATGACGCTCAGCGACATCCTGAACAATACCGCCACCACCATCGTCGCCGCCCCGGTCGGCATCGCCATGGCACAGACCCTTGGCGTCAACGCCGACCCGTTCCTGATGGCGGTGGCAGTGGCGGCAAGCTGCGCTTTCCTCACCCCGATTGGCCATAAGAACAATACCCTGATCCTCGGCCCCGGTGGCTATCGCTTTGGCGATTACTGGCGCATGGGGTTACCTCTGGAGATCATTGTGATAGCCGTGTCGATCCCAGCTATCCTCTACTTCTGGCCTTTATAACAAAGGATTGACGACGGTATCTACATCAATAAATCATGCATCTATAGTCCACTCACAGCATAATTTGAGACCTTCTCACAGCTTAATTGAACGTCAACCTAAGGGGATGCCAAGCCACCCTATCCCGAGCAAGAACCCCGGTCCCTCGGCGCTAAACTCAGGGATCACGTGGGGGCCACGGGGGGTAATCGGGAGGGGTCACGTATATGTAACCTACTCGGATTTTTGACCCTAAATCCAAAGCAGGATAAGTTTGTCTCTGGCGCACCTTGAGTTCAATATTGTGCCATAATCAAAGTAATTCGTAGGACATGTCGGCAGTTACCAATGTCCACTCTGCGGACTTTCCAGACCTTCACTCGGCTCGGCCCAACTGGCGCTTTCTGCCCTTTGCGGACTTTCGATCAAACCACAGCGAATGGCGGCTAAAAGACCGTAGCAGCAGACGCTGCGAGATGCACGATCTGACCAATGGCGATCCCGTGTATTTCAATATTCAATTGAACAGTCGCCATATTTTCTGATCTCGAAAGAACGTTCGCTCACGATCTCGAAACCCGAACCGTTCCACAGAATATCTTGAGATATGCAGGTGTCGGTATCTTTACTTTGATCCGCAGTCCAATACGCTTCTCTCCAAGTCGCACGCATTAGGCGGCTATCTGTAGAGTAGATAAGGCCAAGTTGGTACTGCTCCTCGCCTCCGTAGGGAAAAGTAAAGACTTCGCCATTCGATACATCAACAATATATGCGAAACGGCAAGACGTACCGCACCCAATCTCAACTACGGAAAATCTCCCGGCGAAGTTGACCCCATTGAGAACGCCATCGCGAATGCGGGTGCGGTAGTTCCTAAACTTCTTGTCTCTGCCATTGAAATCGGGAAGTACACTTGCACCCAAATAGTATCTTTCCGGCTGAAAGTCAGAAAAACTGGATCGAATCGGCTGAGGTGCTAGGGCCGCAAACCGATCGATGCTCCACGCCTCTTTTTCCTCAGTCGTAAAGTAGTACATGTCCTTTGCAGGAGTGCGAAGCATCTTCTGCATCACCCGGTCATCGACGTCAAAAGCGTCAAAAGCAGAGAGCACATCGGCTAAAACGAATTGAAGTCCCGCGAGACTGCCTCCTCCGGGCGCAGACATCTGATGAACGCCGAGCTTCCCCAATGCAACGCGCTGCTCACCTGCGAAAAAGATGATTGAGCAGGCTGAAGCGCAGCTCTGTCTTTCTTCAATAAAGGTTACTAGTTGGCGTTGTTTTATTATAGCGGCAATATCTAGAGCGGAAACAACGACGCCTCCGGAACTTCTCAGCACCACCGTTTTTGCATTGCCTGCAGCGGTCAGTGCCTTTTTAAAGTCATCGGGACTGTCAGCATCGATACCTCCGCTAAGGACGACCACTCCGTTTTTCGGAAAGGCGGTAAAATTGCCAAACGATTGCCCAAATGCTGAACTGGAAATTAGCGCCAATATGGCACTGATAAGAAAAGACTTAAGCCTGACGAATTCAATAATAACGAAATCTCCTCCACCCGTAACCTCATAACAAAGAACAACACAACCTCAAAAGGATCAAGCGCTTAGTGACGAAAAATCCGCACCGCAGACATCAGCACTTAGCGCAACGAAGGTCCGGTCGACAACGCGATACACGATTTGCCTGAGTTGCAGGTTGGGAACTTGGATAATGTGCTTCCGTACGGGTCTACAACAAACCCTTTACGTTGCCTTCATGTGTAAACACTGGAATACATCAAAGAATCAATGAGTTAACAAGGGACCTCGAGTGCAACTCAGCGCCACACCTAATTGCTATTGCTATACCCACTATAAAGTCAACACCCTGATCCTCGGCCCCGGTGGCTATCGCTTTGGCGATTACTGGCGCACCGGCCTGCCACTGGAAATCCTTATCGTTGCGGTCAGCATTCCCGCTATTCTGTTCTTTTGGCCTCTCTGATTCCGGATTTCTTTATTGCCGAAATACTCTCGGGAGGTCAGACGCGATTGGCCGCGCCAGTCGCGTCCAGGGGGGCAGACGGCCCCCTGCCGGGCCCGGCAGGGCCGGGAACAAGGCTGGGCGCAGCCCTTGCCAATCGGCACCGAACCGAATAGGCAATCGTGAAATCAGCCCTGGTCATATTTGAGGTCAATCATGAGCTTTCGCATTCAGCCCGCCACCCCCGCCCGCCCCAACCGCTGCCAGTTGTTCGGCCCGGCCTCGCGCCCGGAACTGTTTGCCAAAATGGCGGTTTCAGCGGCCGACGTGATCAACCTTGACCTCGAAGACAGCGTTGCCCCCAATGACAAGGACAAGGCCCGCAAGAACGCCATTGACGCGATCAACCAGATCGACTGGAACAACAAATACCTGTCGGTGCGCATCAATGGCCTCGACAGTCCATACTGGTACCGCGACATTGTGGACCTGCTGGAAAACGCCGGCGAGCGCATCGACCAGATCATGATCCCCAAGGCCGGCAATGCGGCCGACATCTATGCGGTTGATGCGCTGGTCAGCAGCATTGAAATGGCTAAAAACCGCAAGAAAAAAGTCAGCTTTGAGGCGATCATCGAAACCGCCGCTGGCCTCGCGCATGTCGAAGAAATCGCAGCCGCCAGCCCACGCATGCAGGCGCTGTCGTTGGGGGCCGCGGATTACGCCGCCTCGATGGGCATGCAGACCACCGGCATCGGCGGCACCCAGACCGATTATTACATGCTGGAAAACGGCGAACCCGGCAGCCAGCGCGCCATGCACTGGTCCGATCCCTGGCACATGGCGACCGTCTCCATCGTTGCCGCCTGCCGCACCCATGGCTTGCTGCCGATCGACGGGCCATTTGGCGACATTTCCGACGATGAAGGCTTTCGCGCCCAGGCGCGCCGCGTCGCCACCCTTGGCATGGCCGGAAAATGGGCCATCCACCCAAAACAGGTGGCGCTGGCCAATGAGGTGTTCACCCCGTCTGACGAAAAGATCAGCGAAGCCCGCGAGATCATCGCCGCCATGGAAAAAGCCAAGTCCGAAGGGCTGGGCGCCACGGTCTACAAGGGGCGCCTGGTCGATATCGCCTCGATCAAACAGGCCGAAGTGATCGTGCGGCAGTCGGAAATGATCAAGGGCTAGCAACAAAGCCACCTGAACCGACAACCTTCGATTCCAGACCAGAGGGTTGCCGGTTACGGCAGGACATTGCAAATCCCGCTTGCCGCGTTCATATATTGCCCGGGTCCGCCATACCGGCCCGGTGGGAGCATGCCTTGAAAAACTATCTTGAATTTGAAAAATCGCTGGCGGAAATCGAAGGCAAGGCCGAGGAACTGCGTGCCATGGCACGGCAGAACAAGGACACGGATGTCGAACGCGAGGCGGCGGCGCTTGACAAGAAAGCCGCGACCATGCTGGCCGAGCTTTACAAGAACCTGACCCCATGGCGCAAATGCCAGGTGGCACGCCACCCCGACCGCCCCCATTGCAAGGACTATATCGAAGCCCTGTTCACCCAATTCACGCCGTTGGCGGGCGACCGGAATTTCGCCGACGATCACGCGGTGATGGGTGGCCTTGCACGTTTCAACGACCGCCCGGTAATGGTAATCGGCCATGAAAAAGGCCACGACACCAAGACCCGGGTCGAACGCAATTTCGGCATGGCCCGCCCTGAAGGTTATCGCAAGGCCATCCGCCTGATGGATCTGGCCGACCGGTTCGGCCTGCCGATCATCACGCTGGTGGATACCGCTGGCGCCTATCCCGGCCTTGGTGCCGAGGAACGCGGCCAGTCCGAAGCCATCGCGCGTTCCACCGCAGAATGCCTTAGGGTCCGGGTGCCGCTGGTTTCCGTGATCATCGGCGAAGGCGGATCTGGCGGGGCGGTGGCCTTTGCCGGCGCCAACCAGTTGGCGATGCTGGAACATTCCGTCTATACCGTCATCACGCCCGAAGGCTGCGCCTCGATCCTGTGGAAAGACGCCAACAAGATGCGCGAAGCCGCCGAGGCATTGCGCCTGACCGCACAGGATCTTCTGAAGCTCGGGGTTGCCGATCTGGTGATCCCCGAACCCGTAGGTGGTGCCCAGCGCGACCGCGCCGCCACCATCAAGAATGTCGGTGAGGCGCTGGAAAAAATGCTGACAGCACTGGAAAAGAAAAAACCCGAGACGCTGGTCAAGGAACGGCGGCAGAAGTTTCTTGATATCGGCAGCAAGGGTCTGGCGGCCTGAACCAAGCCCCGGCGTTTTTGCCAAACCACGCGCTTTTCGGCTTATTCCTCAGGCTTGACCCATAATTCCGCCATTGCCCGTGCTTCATAGCCCCGATCATAAGCCGCACCGCCTGCGGCGCCATTGGTCATCGCGGCCAGCAGGTCACCCGCCGTGGGCAAATCGCCAAGGTCGGGTTTCTCACGCCACAAACCGGCCCGCAGCACCGCTTTGGCGCATTGGTAATAAACCTCATCCAGCGTCACAACCAGAACCGAGCGCGGCCGCTTGCCCTGTTTGCCAAACCGCTCCAGCATATCCTTGTCAACGGTGATTTTACCGCTGCCGTTCACCCTGACCACGTTGTTTGATCCGACCACCATGAATAACAGCGAAAGCCTTGGATCGGAAACGATGTTTCTAAGACTGTCAGTGCGGTTGTTGCCGCTCCAGTCCGGCAGCAACAGCGTACGGCTGTCGGCAATCGTCACCACTGGCCCGTCATCACCCCTTGGCGTGCCATCGGTGCCATCAGGGCCGATGGTGGACAGGATACAGAACCGTGAATGGGCAATCCAACGCGCGTATTCTGCCGTCAGGTGATCGGCAACCTTAGCAATCGCGGTTGGCATCGGATCACCATAGATCTCGGCCAGTTCGGTCAGACTGTCGATATATCTCATGGCGCAGCGTTGCCTTTCACCTGAAACCCGGCCTCGGCCATCAGGCGGTCGGAATGCTTCTCAACCACCGCTTCAAGCTTTGCCATGAACGCCTCGGGCGTGCCGCCAGGCGCAATCGGCGGCAGAAACTCGACCACCGCCAGGCCGGGTTTGCGCAAAATGCCATGGCGCGGCCAGAACACGCCGACATTGGTCGCCGCCGGAATGCAATCCTGCCCGGTTTCGCGCGACAGAACCGCCGTGCCGATCTTGTAGGGGCGATATGCACCCGCCGCAACGCGCGTACCTTGCGGAAAGATGATCAACTGCCCCGGCAGCATCGCCCCCGATTTGACGCCTTCGACCATCCTGCGGATCGCCATGCTGCGCTTGCCGCGATCCACTGAAACGCAACCGATCCTCTTGGCGTAAAAGCCGACGATCGGGGTGCGGACGATCTCCTTTTTCATGATGAATTTGGGCCGCGCCACCGCGTTGACGATCAGGATGATATCAAAAAAACTTTGATGCTTTGAGGCGATCAGTACCTCACCCGTCGGCTCCGGCCCGCGGATTTCCGAGCGCAGATCAAGCATCCAGTCGGCAGTCCAGCGAACCCAGCCGGTATAGGTATGCACCGCCCGAAACGCCCATTTCTGCGAAAACAGGGCAAATGGCGTAAAGAACAGCGCCATCAACGCCATCACTACATACATCTGCACAATGAAAACCACCGAGATCACATATTGCACCCCGAGGTTGATCAGCCTCATGTCAACCCCCTGAGGGTACGGAACGCCGCCAGCCTGGTTGCCCAGAACGCCACCAGCGCCGACAGGAACGGGATGAGAAGCGGCAAAAACCAGTGCCAGCCGCGAAAACCGAGCCCGGTCAGGAACCCCCCCTCCTCCGCCGCCGGTGGCAGCAGGGAAACCGCGATCATCGACACCACCGTGCCGACCGCAGCACCGGCCAGCGCGCGCATGGTGAAACGGCGCACAAAGGCGCGGGCGATATAGTTGTCACGCGCCCCCACCAGCCGCAGCACCTTGATCACCGTCGCATTGGCCGACAGTGCCGCATTGGCCGCCAGCGTGATCATCGCCGCCGTCGACAGCGCGATCAGCAGAATGGAAAAACCGGCCAGCGACCGCAACCGCGTCGCCGCCTTGATCAGGGGACGCCGCCAGCGGGTATGGTCATCAAACACCGCCCCCGGTGCCTCAGCCGACAATCGCAGGCGCAACCCCTCGGCGTCGGGGCCTTTTTCGTTTTCGATGACCTCGATCAGACGAGGGATCGGCAGGGCCTCCAGCGGCAGATCCGGTCCGAACCACGGCTCCAGCAGCTTGCGCTGTTCCTGATCGGACAGGACACGGGCCGAGGCGATGCCGGGGGTGGTTTCCAGCACCTTCAGAACCGCCTTGGACTGGGCCTCCATCTGGCCGTCGGGGGCGCTGATCCTGACGGTTGCGGTGCGTGCCAGTTCGGCCGACCAGCGATCCGCCAGTCGCCCGGTCGCCAGCGACAGCGCCAGCGCGAACACCGCCAGAAACGCCATGGCCCCGGCGGTAAACGAGGTCAGATTGGCGGTATAACCCGATGGCGGCACCACCCGGTCAGCCCTGCGATCACTGGCGAACAACACCCGCCAGAAGGAAGTTGCGGCGGCGTTCATAAATCCGCCCCCGCCAGTTGCAGACGGCGGTTGTGGATACGCAATACCCTGGCCGAAGTCTGGCTCTTGGCGGTACGGATCAGGTTCAGATCGTGGGTGGCGATCAGGATGGTCTTGCCCATCTTGTTCAGTTCCACCAGCAGGGTCAGCAACCGCAGCGCCATTTCCCAGTCGATATTGCCGGTCGGCTCATCCGCGATGATGATATCGGGCGACATGATCACCGCCCGCGCCAGCGCCGCACGCTGGCGTTCCCCGCCAGACAATTGCGGCGGCATGGATCTGGCATGCCCTGACAGCCCGACCCAGCCCAACAATTCCTGAAGGTTGCCCGCCTCGGCCCCGGCATCACGACCTGACACATCCAGCGGCAGGGCAATGTTCTCAGCCACATTCAGATGATCGAGAAACTGGCAATCCTGATGTACGATGCCGATCCGCCGCCGGTTCAGCGCCACCTGATCGCGGCTCATGGAACGCACGTCGGCGTCAAACAGCATCACCTTGCCGGCACTTGGCAATAGCTCCATGTAGCAAAGCCGCAACAGTGTGGTCTTGCCGGAACCGGACGGACCGGTCAGAAAATGGAACGACCCCGGTGCAAGGCGCAGGTTGAGGTCGGTCAGAATATCGCCACCGCCATAGGAAAAGGCGGCACTTGCCAGTTCAATCAATCCAAGCTCCGATTCATTTGTCCGGCATATTTGCTGAACGGCCGGTGGGATGCAATCTTTGGCTTCACTAGCAGATACTTGGAATGAGGTGCAGCCCCAGTTACATATGTTTTGCGGGCTGATTCGGCCCGGACTATCGGAAGCAACCAATTACCGGGGGAGCTGATGCGTCTGGTTTGTCCCAAATGTGCGGCGCAGTACGAGGTCGATGACAGCGCGATCCCGGATTCCGGGCGCGATGTGCAATGCGCCAACTGTGGCGATACCTGGTTTCAGGAACCACCTGCCCAAACCGAAACCGCCACCGATGCAGCGGGAGAAGCAACGGGCGAAACCGTGTCCGAGCCGACTGGCCACACCGAAACCGAAACTGCTTCCGGCGCTGAACTCGACCGGGAAACCGCGCCGGGCCAGCCACATGGCGATCCCGACCAGGATCAGCAATCGCCGCGCGGCCAACAGGCAAAGACCGACACCGCAGTTCTGGACATCCTGCGCCGCGAGGCGGAACTCGATGCGGCCGCCCGCAGCGGCATGCCGATACCCGATGATGCGCAAACTGGTGACGATTCATTGCCCGAATTTGCCCTGACCGCCGCCAATGCCCGGCGCCGCAAGCAACGACTGCACCTCCTTAATGCTGATGACGAAATCGCCACAACTTCCAATGCCGAGCGCAAGGCCACAGACCGATCGGATTCGACTTCAACCATATCCGCCCTGCAAGACACCTTGCCACCTGCCGCCGAACCCGAGGCACTTTCCGCCGCCCCAAAGCGCAAGGCGGAAAGCAGCGCATCTGCCAGGACCGACACCGACACGCCGCAGGAAAGCAGCCCGCTGCCGGATGTCGAAAGCCTGAATTCAACCCTGCGATCGGCCGATGACAGCAGCCGCAAACCAGCCGATACCGCCTCATCGGCAGTTGGTACCGAAACCGCCCATCGCGGCGGCCGAGCCGGCTTTGGCCTGGCGGTGCTGTTGGCGGTAATCCTGTTCGCCACCTATGCGCTCAGCCCCAGGATTGAAACGGCCCTTCCCGCCAGCAAACCCTATCTTGAATCATATGTCGGCGCCATCAACCATGCGCGTCTGCGTTTTGCCGACGGGTTGTCATCGCTGGTCACGGTACTGAAGGGTGACAACGGCTAAGGCAAATGCCCGGCCCTGCTTCTTTATTGCCCAACTACTCCGGGGGTAGCCGCAATCGGCCCACCGATTGCGGCGAAGGGGGCAGCGCCCCCTGCCTCAGAACCGGTCAAGCAGACGTTCAAGATAGTCAAGTTCGATCTTCGGGCGCGACCGGTCGCCGGAACGGCGGCGGATTTCATCCATCAGTTGGCGCGAACGCAGATAAGGATCCTGACCCGGCAGCAGGCTTTCCTCAGATCCGATGCGCCCGACACTGCCCGATTGCCGCCCCAAAGGATCACGGTTTGAATTCGGATCCGGGCTGGCCGCCTGATCGCCCTGACCGCCCGCATTGGGGTTCTGATTTCTTGCCATTTCCCGGCCGAGATTTTCCAGCCCTTCACGCAGCGCATCCAGCGCGTCGGCCTGATCGTCAAGCGCCTGTGGCAGGTCACCCTGATCCAGTGACCGTTCCGCATCGGCCATGTTGCGCCCGGCCCGGCGCAAAGCTTCGCGCGCCGCCCGCCCGGTATCGGATTGTGGCGGCGGCAGCGCCTGGCGCTGGCTTTCCAGAAGATGCCTCAGCGCACCCTGCCGCTCGGCCAGTTCGCCCGGGCTCAGGCTGTCGGGCGTGCCCTGGCCGTTCTCGGCCTGCCCGGGGCCCGGTCGGCCGTTGTTCGGCATCTGCCCCGGTCGCTCCTGACCCTCACCCTGCTGACCCTGACCATCGCGACCGGTCTGACCCTGGGTGTTGAACTGTTCCTGCAAACGGCGGAACGCATCATCCGACAGGCCCTGCTGCTGGCGCATGGTATCGGCAAGCCCCTGCATTGATTGCTGCCCCTGCTGATCCCCCTGCTGGCCACGGGCAACGCGCATGTTCTCCATCATCTGGCGCAACTGTTCCAGCAGTTGCTGCGCCTCGTCACTGCGACCCTGACGGGACAACTCCTCGATCCGTTGCAGCATCTGCTGCAACTGGTTCTGGGTGATTTCCATGCGCTCGCCGCTTTGCGCCTGATCCTGATCCGGGTTTTGTTCCGCCTCGCGCGCCAGTGCCTGCATGTATTGCTGCATGGCGCGGCGCAATTCGTCCATCAGTTCGGCCAATTCCTCGTCGGTTGCGCCATTTTCAATGGCTTCCGACAGCCGGTCCTGGGCGCGGCGCAAGCGTTCTCGGACATCGCCAAGGTCACCGTCCTCGATCAGAAGTGCGGTCTGCCACAGCATTTCTGCCACCTCATCGCGCATCGCATCATCCAGCCCGCCAGACAGTGCCGATTCCAGCCGCCTCAGCGCCATGCGCATCAGAAGATAGGCCTTTTCGCTGTCGAACAGCTCCTCGGGATGATTGCTGATGGCGCGCAGCACCCCGGCAATTCGCGGACCATTCTTGCGGTTCCACAACAGATCGCGCCGCTGTTCCACGATCGCCGCCGCCAATGGGTCAAAGAACCGCCGTCCCGGCAGCAGGATCTGTTCCGGCTCGGCCAACCCTTCCTGTCCGGGATCGTCAACCGAGTGCAAGGCCACCAGCACCGGCAATCCCGCCCAGGGATGTTTCGACAGATCCTCGACCAGATTATCGCTGAAATCCTTGCGGTCGCCGACGATCGGCAGCGGGATGTCCAGCGTGATGTTATCCCTTGGTTCGGGATCGGGCGCCAGGCCGTAGCGGCGGTCGAGCATGTCCAGGTCGAGGCTGATGGTTGCGCTGCCACCGACCACGCCATAATCATCCGCCGCCTCGAATTTCAGAATCATCTCGCCGGCCGGGCTGCGTTCCACCGGGCCGGTGACGGCGATCATCGGCGGTTGGTCGGGGATGACGGTGATCGGCCAGCTTCGTTCGCCGTTCTTGCCGCCGCTTATGGTCAGACTGCCGCTTTTGCTGGCGATGAAATCCTGTTCATCGGCAGGCTTTTCTGCGTCGGCGGATCCGGTGTCAGCGGCGCGATCCGAGATGGTTTCAGCGACCGAGATTGCCCCCGGTTGCCCGTAAAGGCGCAGCGTCACCTTGCTTCCTTCGGGGATTGCCAATGGCTCGCGCTCGGCCAGTTGGTTGAGGTAAACCACCGGCAGCCCGGTATAGCGCGGCGGTTCGATCCAGCCTTCAAAGGCCGGGCCGCTGGCAATGGCCTGACCGCCCGACGTCAGCCTATCGCCAAGCGGCGCGGCGCGGTCGAACGCCCCGAACAGCGCAGCCAGCACCGCCGCCGTCGCCGCCACATAGCGCAATCCGAATGGATCATAGGCCGAGATCCTGAGGTCGGGTTCCACCGGCCTGGCGGCAGCAGCGCGTTCGGCCATCGCGGCCAGATGCGCCCGCCACAGTCGCGCCGAGGCGGCGTCATTGGCACCAATCGCCTGCCGGTCGGCAAGCGCCGACAATGGCCGCCCCTTCAGCGAACCATCCAGACGCGCCAGCGCAGCCGCCTGTGAGGGCCAGCGGAAACTTCTGATACCGATGACCAGAAACCCCAGCACCAGCGCGCCGCCGATCAGCATCGCCAGATAGGCCAGTTCCACCGACAACTGATCCAGAAGATGAAAGGCAAGCGCCGTCCATATCACGAACAGCCAGGACCAAAACGGCCAGAATGCCCGCGTCAGCCGTTCCAGCAACATGCCGCCACGGGTCGCCAGCAATGGCCAGCGCAACGCCCGCATCACCCGGGCTGCGGCGGCCTGGGTTTCCGAAACCTCGTTATGGCTGTTCTTTCGGGACATGATGCCCAGCACTGATCCGGCCCGGAACTAGAGCCATTCGGGAATTCTATCGCGCATTATCATTTCTTCCAAGCTCGGACGCGCCCGAATGACGGCAAATTGATCCCCTTCTACCAGAACTTCCGGCACCAGCGGGCGGCCGTTATATTCCGAGGCCATCACCGCGCCATAGGCACCGGCCGAGCGAAACGCCACCAGATCGCCGGAAACAAGCGGCGGCAGAGCGCGCGCCCTGGCAAAGGTATCCCCACTTTCACATACCGGCCCGACGACATCGACCGGTCGAAGCTCGCAGCCCGCAGCAGGTTGCGCCACCGCAACAATATCGTGATAGGCGTCATACATCGCCGGGCGGATCAGATCATTCATTGCCGCATCGAGAATAAGGAAATTCCGCCCCTCGCCCTCCTTCAGATAGATCACCGAACTGACCAGCAATCCGGCATTACCGGCAATCAGGCGACCCGGCTCGATTTCGATCTCGCAACCCAGATCGCCAAGGGTCTGACGGATCACGGCACCATATTCCATTGGCAAGGGGGGTGCCAGATTGCTGCGTTCATAAGGAATGCCAAGGCCGCCACCAAGGTCCAGCCGCCGGATGTCATGTCCATCCGACCTCAAGGCGCGGGTCAGGTCGGCGACCTTGGTAAACGCCATCTCGTAAGGCGAAAGATCGGTCAGTTGCGAGCCGATATGAACGTCGATACCGACCACCTCGATCCCCGGCAGGTTTGCGGCCTGGGCAAAGACTTCGCGGGCTTTGGCAATCGGAATACCGAACTTGTTTTCCGATTTGCCGGTGGCGATCTTGGCATGGGTTTTCGCATCGACATCGGGGTTGACGCGGATGGTGATGGGGGCGGTCTTGCCAAGGCCGGTCGCTACCTGACCAAGCGCCAGAAGTTCCGGTTCGCTTTCGACATTGAACTGACGGATGCCGCCGATCAGCGCCGCCCGCATCTCGTCGCGGGTCTTGCCGACGCCGGAAAACACGATCCGCTCACCTGGCACCCCAGCGGCGCGTGCCTTGTGGTATTCGCCGATCGACACCACGTCGATCCCGGCACCAAGATCCGCCATCAGTTTCAGGACCGCCAGATTGCCATTGGCCTTCATGGCAAAGCAGATCAGGTGATCCATACCGTGAAGCGCCTCCTGAAACAGCTTGTAGTGGCGGCGCAACGTGGCGGCGGAATAGACGTAAAACGGTGTCCCCACCGCCGCAGCGATGTCACTGATCGCCACGTCTTCGGCGTGAAGTGCGCCATTCTGATATAGGAAATGATCCATCTTATCGCACCGGCCTTGAGCGAAGGAATAAAAACAGCGGCAAGCCGCAGGATACGCCTACAAGATAGGTCAAAGGCAGGCAGATCAAAACCCAGTAATCCCTGCGCACATAGATTTCCGCCACAATCCAGACGTTGAGCGCTATGGCCGAAATCAGAATGTCGTAATAAAGTGCAGTACTGGCCGGGTTGACCTTCCAGGTGGCCACCAGCAGGCCGGGATCAAAACCGTTCTGCCGCGCCCATGGCAGGTAGTGGAGCATCGGCACCACCGCGCCGACAACAGCCAGACAAAGATAGATCAGACGCAGTACCGACATGGCCAATTCCTGTGACGGGGCGCATTCGTCTGCGCCCCGAAGGATGGCCTTAGACTATTCCACCCGGATATGGAATATCGACCAGACCCAAAGATCGTCGTTCATGTCCTTGAGGTCGTCGCGTTCAGCGCGCGGAAACACGATCTGGGTGGGGCCGAAATCACCGATGCCGAACATCTTGCCGTCGCGTTTATAGGCAACCACCGCCCCCTTGGCGATCATTTCTTCCAAGGGTGCCTCGACCGCGTAACCATCCAGCGCCTGCACGGTCACGGTCTTGCCCGCAGCGCCTGCGGCTGCCAGTACATCCGCCAGAAGCGGGCCTTCGTAGGTATGGACCTGTCGTCCCTTGGGGAAATCTGCCTTGACCGAAACCGTTTTCAGGCCCTGCAGCTTGTCGAACGAGAACATCGCCGCGTTTTTGAAATCAACGTCGTAATGGCCAAAGAACTTGTCGTTGTCCTGACTGAAACCCGCGCGGTTCGGATTGGTGACATCGCCGGTCACCGTCAGCATGGTCGGGGAATCATCGGCCATTGCGGCACCGCCGACAAGCATCAGTGCCAGGGTTGCGGATTTCAGTAGGGAAGTAAGGGGATTCATCGCCTGTCTCCTTGGGTCAGACCGGCGATACCTCCGATTTGGAGGATTTCGCCGGTGGCGTCAGAGGCTCGCCGTCTATGCCGCAGCTTGCCAGCGCCAGGGTTGCCGCCAGCCACAGGACCAGGATACGCACACTCATTTCAGAACCTCCCGCCAGCGGGCGATCTGCGCACGAACCTGAACCGGTGCTGTACCGCCATAGCTAACTCTACTTTGGGTTGAGTTGTAAACACCTAATACGTCATAAACTTGCATATTGATGGCCGGATGCTCGTTCTGCATGTCCTTCAGCGCCAGATCCGGCAGATCACAGCCCTTGTCCTCGGCCAGTTTCACCAAGGCGCCGGTGATGTGATGCGCCTCACGGAACGGCAGGTTCAGCTGGCGCACCAGCCAGTCGGCCAGATCGGTAGCGGTAGAAAAACCCGACGCGGCAGCGGTTTCCAGCGCCTTGGGGTTCGGGGCCATGTCGGCAATCATACCGGTCATCGCCGCCAATGCCAGCATCAGGCTGTCGGCGGCATCGAACACCTGTTCCTTGTCTTCCTGCATGTCCTTGGAATAGGCCAAGGGCAGCCCCTTCATCACCGTCAAAAGCGCCACCAGCGCGCCGTTGATCCGCCCGACCTTGGCGCGGATCAGTTCAGCCGCATCGGGATTCTTTTTCTGCGGCATGATGCTGGAGCCGGTCGAAAACCGGTCGCTTAGGGTGACAAAACGGAACTGCGCCGACGACCAGATCACCAGTTCCTCGGCCAGCCGCGACAGATGCGTCGCGGTAATACTGGCGGCAGACAGGAATTCCAGCGCGAAATCGCGATCTGCCACCGCATCCAGCGAATTCGCCGCCGGCCGATCAAAACCAAGCGCCGCCGCCGTCATGTCCCGGTCGATGGGAAACGAGGTTCCCGCCAGCGCCGCCGCCCCCAGCGGGCATTCGTTCATCCTGACCCGCGCGTCGCGCATCCGCCCCAAGTCGCGGCCAAGCATTTCCACATAGGCCATCATGTGATGCCCCCATGTCACCGGTTGCGCCACCTGAAGATGGGTAAACCCCGGCATCACCATGTCGGCCCCCGCCTCAGCCTGATCCAGCAACGCGCCGATCAGTGCATCCAGCCCGCCAATCGCCGCGTCAAACTGATCGCGCACCCACAGCTTGAAATCCGTCGCCACCTGATCGTTCCTTGAACGTGCGGTATGCAGCCGCCCCGCAGGTTCACCGATCAGTTCCTTCAGCCGCGCCTCGATATTCATGTGGATATCTTCAAGCGTCGTGGAGTAGTTGAATTTGCCCGCCTCTATTTCTGACAAGATCGTGAGCAGGCCTTTCCTGATCGCGTTTGCATCGCTATCGGTAATGATACCGGTCGCCGCCAACATCGCCGCGTGGGCGCGTGAGCCTTCGATATCCTGACGCGCCAGGCGTTTGTCAAACCCGATCGAGGCGTTTATGGCCTCCATGATGGCATCAGGCCCCGAGGCGAAACGCCCGCCCCACATTGCGTTTTGGGATTTGCTGTCCGACATGATGTTCTTTCCGCCTGAAGGAGACCCGTGAATGACCCAAGCCTTGTTGTCAGCCGTGCTATACGTCGCCTTGAGCGTCCTTGCAAACCCTGCCTTGGCAAATGGCCTGTCGCCCGAAGCGATGACCGCGCTCAGAACCGGCGAAATGCGCAAGTTGGCGATCCATGAAACACCGGTCGCACTGCCCGACATTCCGGTGGCTGACATGGCCGGAGGCGTGCGCCGCCCTGCATCGTTTCAGGGTAAATACATGCTGGTGAATTTCTGGGCTACCTGGTGCGCGCCCTGCCGCAAGGAAATGCCGCAACTCGACGCGCTGCAGGGGGAACTTGGCAGCGATGATTTTCAGGTGCTCCTGGTGGCCGTCGGCCGCAATCCACCCGAGGCAATCCACAAGTTCTTTGGCGAAGCTGGCATCACCCGGCTTGAAACCCTGCTGGACCCGAAACAGGCACTGGCGGCGGCCGCGGGTGTTTTCGGACTGCCGATCACCCTGCTCTTGAACCGCGACGGGCAGGAAATCGCCCGCATGCGCGGCGATGCAGACTGGCACAGCCCCGAGGCGGTGGCGTTTCTGACGGCGGTGATTGCCGCAGATCGGGCCGAACAGGCGAATTAGGGGCATAAACTGCTTTGTTGACTCAACCCGCAGGCTGACTAACCTTTGGCGCAAACCCAACCCGCCGGAGCCGACATTCGTGCCACTGGAAATCCTTTTGCCCCTGGTGATCGCCGGCATTGTCGGCGGGGTCGGTCTGGTCTGGCTGTTGCAGCCGACACCACCCCTGGTTTTCACGGCCCGGGATCAGGCGGCAGAAATCTGGAACCGCCGCAATCCGGACGCCCCGGCAAGGTCGGTGCATCTGAACCCTGCCGGCAGTCATGCGCTGGTGGAAACCGCGACCGGACCGGGGATACTATGGTCGTTCGGGGCCGATCCGGTAAACCGCCTGCTGACACCGGATTGCGACATTCGGGAAACAAACGGCGGGTTGCGGATCACCACCCATGATTTCACCGCACCCCGTATCGACATCCCCCTTGACAGCACAGAACGCCGGCATTGGCTGGATTTACTGAAAGTGAACCGATGACTGCCAACCTCAGCTATCCCGATGTCGTCAACTGGGCGGTGCCGGGTTTCATCCTGCTGATCATTGCCGAACTGCTGTGGATCAGGCTTACCGGGCGCGGCGGGCGCTATGAGGTGCGCGATGCCTTGACCTCATTGCTGCTGGGGGCAGGCAATGTGGCGATTGGCATTGCCCTGGCCTTTGTCGTCTGGGGCTTTTTCATCTGGCTATGGCAGTTCCGGCTGTTTGATCTCGGCAGATCTGTCTGGGTGGTGGTACTGGCATTTGTGCTGGACGATCTGCGCTATTACTGGGTGCATCGGCTGGGCCACCGGGTACGATGGGTCTGGGCCAGCCATGTCAATCACCATTCCAGTCAGCATTACAACCTGACAACCGCCCTCAGGCAGACCTGGACCGGGCATCTGACCATGATGATGGCCCTCAGCGCGCCGATGATCCTGCTTGGTTTTCACCCGGCAATGATCCTGTTCGTTGGCGGCGTGAACCTGATCTATCAGTTCTGGATCCACACCGAGGCGATCAGCCGCCTGCCCGCCTGGTTTGAGGCAGTGATGAATACTCCCAGCCACCACCGCGTGCATCATGGGCGCAATGCGATGTATCTTGATGCAAATTATGCCGGGGTTTTCATCATCTGGGACAAACTGTTCGGTACATTTGTACCCGAGAGTGACGACGAAAAGGTCGAATACGGGCTGGTAGATAACCTTGGCACCTTCAATCCGTTAAGAGTGGCATTTCACGAATGGCTTGGCCTTCTGCGCGATGTATTCAAGCCGGGAATCAACCTTAGGTCACGGTTGATGTACGCCTTTGCACCCCCCGGCTGGAGCCATGATGGCAGCCGCAATACATCGGACCAGATCAAGGCCAAACACATGGCACGGCAACGCGAACCCGCAGAAGGTTAAAGCCGCTGCACCTCGGCATGGCGGTGGCAACCGGTGACGTGGTCGTTGACCAGTCCGATTGCCTCCATGAAGGCATAGGTGATGGTCGGGCCGCAAAATCGGAACCCTGCCGATTTCAGGTCTTTTGACACCATGACCGATAGCGGCGTCTGCGCAGGCACCTCTGCCTCAGAGGCGAAATTGGTCTGCAATGGCCGGCCATCAACGTATTTCCACAAGAACTGATCAAACCCTTGCCGCGCCTCGATTTCCTGCCAGGCGCGGGCGTTGCCAATGGCGGCTTCGATCTTGCCGCGATGGCGCACAATTCTTTTGTCGGCCAGCAATCGTTCGATATCCGCCTTGTCATAGGCTGCAACCTTGTGGGGATCAAAGCCATCAAAGGCGCGGCGAAAGGCATCGCGCTTCTTCAAGATGGTCAGCCAGCTAAGCCCGGCCTGGAAACCGTCGAGAATCAGTTTCTCCCACAGCGCACGGCTATCGCGTTCCGGTACGCCCCATTCGCTGTCGTGATAGCGGATATAAATTTCCTCTTGCCCGCACCAGCCACATCGTTTCGTCATTTATTTTTATCTTTCCGATAGTTAGCTAATTAGCTTGCAGTTTAGCAAAATTGGAACAAAAAGCGAATATTAATGCTTTTGTAAGGAGTCGGGCGGCAATGTGGCCAGGAACAAAACGCGAAAGGACAGGCAGATGGCAGCCGAGGCAAGTTACCTTGACAATGGCGAAATGGACTCGCCGCTGAACTATGCCGCCTCCAAGCGCGAGCAAGGCATCCAGCAGACAATCGAACAAGCAATCCGGCAGAAAAACCTGATGCTGGCCTATCAGCCAGTGGTCAGCGCCAGGAACAGCGATCGCCCGGCATTTTTTGAAGGGTTGATCCGTATTCTTGATGAAGACGGCAGGTTGCTGCCTGCCGGGCGCTTCATGCCGACGGCGGAAACCCGTGAAATCGGACGGATACTCGACTGCAATGCGCTGGAAATCGGATTGCGCGAACTGGCCGAGGTGCCGTCGCTCAGGCTGTCAATCAACATGTCGGCGCGCAGCATCGGATACCCGCACTGGATGGAGGTGCTGAATACCGGCCTCGCGCGCGACAAGACGGTTGCCGAACGTCTGATCCTTGAAATCACCGAAAGTTCGGCGATGATAATGCCGGAACTGGTCACCGTTTTCATGGCCGATCTGCACCGGCGCGGCATCAGCTTTGCACTGGACGATTTCGGTGCTGGTTATACCGCATTTCGCTATTTCAAGGATTTCTATTTCGACATCCTGAAAATCGACGGCCAGTTCATTCGCGGCATTCACGAAGATGCAAACAATCAGGTGCTGACGGCGGCCCTTCTGTCGATCGGCCAGCATTTCGACATGCTGACAGTCGCCGAAGCGGTGGAATACCCGGAAGAAGCAGCATTTCTGCAAGCCGCCGGTTTCGATTGCCTGCAAGGCTATCTGTTCGGCATGCCCGAAACCATGCCCGCCTGGCGAACCGAAGATAAGGCGCGCGCTGCAGGCTGAAGCCGCATCACCCTCAACACGCAATGCGGATGCGCCCCGACATGGTGGCGACCTGCATTTGTGACCGCACTATTGCTTCCGGCTTCAATCGGTCGGCCACTGCCGCGGCGCATGAACGGGCATTTCTTCCTTGCAAATACGCAATTATCTGACCTATTTTGTTGATCTCGAGCAATAATGCTGCGGGATTGATTTTGCTGACTTCGATGCCCTTTGCAATTATGCTGCGATGCAGAAACGAATCGGGTTTTGACATCAGAAAGGGCTTACCATGACCAATATCGTTATCGCCTCGGCCGCAAGGACCGCAGTCGGCAGTTTCAACGGCAGCTTTGCCAATACGCCTGCACATGATCTTGGTGCTGCGGTGTTGCAGGAAATCGTTGCGCGCGCCGGCATTGACAAGGCCGAGGTTTCGGAAACCATTCTTGGCCAGGTCTTGTCCGGCGGTCAGGGCCAGAACCCGGCGCGTCAGGCGCATGTCAATGCCGGCCTGCCGATCGAGTCGGCGGCATGGGGCATCAACCAGGTCTGCGGGTCCGGCCTGCGCGCGGTGGCGCTGGCAGCCCAGCATATCCAGTTGGGCGATGCCGATATCGTTGCTGCGGGCGGCCAGGAAAACATGTCAATGTCACCGCATGTGGCCAACCTGCGCCAGGGCCAGAAGATGGGCGACATGAAGTTCATCGATTCAATGATCAAGGACGGGTTGTGGGATGCCTTCAACGGCTATCACATGGGCAACACCGCCGAAAATGTCGCCAAGCAATGGCAGATCGGCCGCGACCAGCAGGACGAATTCGCCGTCGCCTCGCAAAACAAGGCGGAAGCCGCGCAAAAGGCCGGTCGCTTTGCCGATGAAATCGTGGCTTTCACCATCAAGACCCGCAAGGGCGAAACCGTGGTCGATGCCGACGAATACATCCGCCATGGCGCCAACATGGAAGCGATGGCAAAACTGCGCCCGGCGTTTGACCGCGACGGCACCGTCACCGCCGCCAACGCCTCGGGCATCAATGACGGCGCCGCAGCCGTTCTTTTGATGAGCGCGGAGAACGCCGCCAAACGCGGCATCAAGCCAATGGCGCGCATCGCCTCTTATGCAACAGTCGGGGTTGATCCGTCGATCATGGGCATCGGGCCGATCTTTGCCTCGCGCAAGGCGCTGCAAAAGGCCGGCTGGTCCGCATCCGACCTCGATCTGGTCGAGGCGAACGAGGCGTTTGCCGCCCAGGCCTGTGCCGTCAACAAGGACATGGGCTGGGATCCGGCCATCGTCAACGTCAATGGCGGCGCCATTGCCATCGGCCACCCGATCGGTGCATCCGGCGCGCGCATCCTCAACACGCTGTTGTTTGAAATGCAACGCCGCGACGCCAAAAAGGGCCTTGCCACATTGTGCATCGGCGGCGGCATGGGCGTTGCCATGTGCCTTGAACGCGACTGACCGATAGCGGGCGGTACAGAAAAGCAGACCAGTTCCGGGGCGATATCCGTTAAGTCAGCCCCGGAATAACCAACACCAAATCCATAAGAAGGGGAAGAATTATGGGACGAGTTGCATTGGTTACCGGCGGAACCCGCGGCATTGGCGCCGCCATTTCCAAAGCCTTGCAGAGCGCGGGCTATACGGTTGCCGCCAATTACGCGGGAAATGACACAGCGGCGGCGGCCTTTACCAAGGAAACCGGCATCAAGACCTTCAAATGGTCGGTTGCCGACTATGATGCCTGCGTTGCCGGCGTCACCAAAGTCGAGGCCGAGCTTGGCCCGGTTGATGTGCTGGTCAACAATGCCGGCATCACCCGCGACGGTATGTTCCACAAGATGACCCGCCAGCAATGGTCTGAGGTAATCGGCACCAATCTTGACGGCTTGTTCAACATGACCCATCCGGTATGGCCCGGCATGCGCGAGCGTGGTTTCGGGCGTGTCATCAACATTTCGTCCATTAACGGCCAGAAAGGCCAGATGGGCCAGGTCAACTATTCCGCCGCCAAATCCGGCGATCTGGGATTTACCAAGGCACTGGCCCAGGAAGGTGCCTTCAAGGGCGTCACCGTCAACGCCATCTGCCCCGGTTATATCGGCACCGATATGGTAATGGCGGTGCCGGAAAAGGCGATGCAGGGCATCATCGCACAGATTCCGGTCGGTCGTCTTGGCCAGCCCGAAGAAATCGCACGCTGCGTGGTGTTTCTGGCCTCGGACGATGCGGGTTTTATTACGGGATCAACCATTTCCGCCAATGGCGGACAGTTTTTCGTGTAGCCAGGACCTTCAAGACGAAAAGAAAAGCCGGCCAATTTGGCCGGCTTGCGCATTTTGATCGTGTCGGATCAGATCAGGCGATCTTGATCCTTTCGATCTCCTCTTTCAGACGGAGTTTCTGCTTTTTCAGTTCGCCGATTTCAAGATCATCGGCACCGGGGCTTCGTTGAACCGTTTCAACCTGTTTGGAGAGTGCTTCGTGTTTTCTTTGCAGTTCCTGAAGACGCGACGCCAAGTTCATGTTTTTCTCCTCTGATGCTGAGTGCCTATGATGCACATAGGTAGTGCATCACAGATTTTGAGTCGTGTCACGTAACGAACCGGTCAAATCCGGCGAATAGTTGCGGGAACCGTCGCATCAGCGTCGGGAACGCGCATGCCAAGGCCCGTCAACAACCGCATCAGCAGGCTTTCGCGCGCCAGACTGACCAGCCCGCCGCTGACGATCAGGGCAAGGCCGCCGATGGTCAGCCAGTTTGGGATTTCCTGAAACCAGACCAGTCCGACCACCACCGCCGCTACCAGGTTGAAATAAAAGAACGGCGCAAGTTTTGCCGCCTCGGCCCGCTGATAGGCGGCAACGGTCAGAAAATGCGTTGCCGCCGTCACCATTCCCAGCCCCAGCCCCGGCAGCAGCAGGTCCAGCGTCATGCCGTCGAAATGCGGCAGCGCCAGCGGCAACAGCAACGCTGAACCCAACAGACACTGCACCGCCAGGGCTGAAACCGGATGGCATCGACTGGAACTGGAGCCGGTAGTGGCCAGAAACGCCCCCAACAAAACACCGCCCGCCAATGCGTAAAACATCCCGACCTCGACCCCGGCACCGGGCCGCAGGATCAGCAAGGCACCGCCAAAGCTGAGCAGGCAGCCGATGATGCGCGGCAGGGTCAATCGCTCGTGAAACCAGAACACCGCGATCAGGGTGGCGATGATCGGGGCGATCAGGAAACCACCGACCGCATTGGCCAACGGGATCATCGACAGCGCGGCGATCAGCATGCTCATGGCGCCGATCACCAGCGCGGTCCTGATGAACAACCCCGCCCGCCCGCGATCCGGCAGTGAAACCCTGATGCCGCCAATCCTTGCCAGCAAAAGGGCGATCATCCCGGCAGTGAAATAGCGCAGGAACACGATGAATATTGGCGACTGGCTTTGACCAAGCTGTTTTGACAGGGCGTCGCCGATCGGCGTCAGGGACATCGAGAGCAGGATCAGAATTACGCCACTTCGCATCGAAAATTCCGCGTTTGCCCGGCGGAGGGATGCCCGCATGGCCCTTTCGGACTAGGGAAAAAAGATTAATAACCGGTTAAAAAGCGATATGCTTCAGAACCTCAATGCGGCGGATTGGCGTAAAATCCCCTGTAATTCAGCATTATAGCTGTCCCCGTCACGGCGATGCGCCGACCCTTCATGCAGGATCAGCGGCGCGTGCAGTTTCAACGCCGCGCGACCGCCCTTTCGCGCCCGCAGGATCAGGCGATCAGAACTTCGCCCGATGCGTGACGTCAGGGGCTTGATCTCGATGCTGCCCATGCGCCGGTCCAGCCCGGCCAGAATGTCCGCCAGCCGCTGGCTGAGCTGGATCAGGCTCAGATACCCCCCCGGCAACAGGCGGCTGGTGGCGACATCCAGCCAGACCGCCAGCGGTGTTGCCTCGCGCAGTGCCTGTTCACGTCCGCCGTTATCGGCGCTGGTGCCGTCATGCGGCAAAAGATATGGCGGGTTCAGGATGACATGATCAAAGCGCTGTTGTTTGAGTTCAGATGGCAAAGCCGCCAGATCGGCGTCAAAAACACTGAACGCCATACCGTTTGCCACCGCATTTCGGCGCGCCAGATCGGCATAATCCGCCTGCACCTCGACCCCGGACAGCGCCAGCCCCGGCACCCGTGCGCCAAGGCAGAACGAGGCCACACCGACACCACAGCCAAGTTCCAGCACCGACTGCCCGGTTCTGGCCGGCACCGCCGCCGCCAGCAACACCGGATCGGTGGCGGCGCGATAGCCATGGCGCGGTTGCAGGATTCGCAAACGCCCGCCAAGAAAGCCGTCCAGCGTCAGATCCGCTTCCCCGAACATGGCTGCCTAACCTGTTATTTCGATGTCGTTATCGCGCAAGATCGCGGCGGCACGGAACAGATCGCGTTCCACCACCATCAGGCGGCGCGGCATGACCCCGATCGAACCTTCAAGAACGCTCATATGGACGTCCAATTCAAACCAGTCTATACCCTCTGCGCGTAGCAGTGCTTTGGCGAAAGCGATCATCGTCGGGTCGTTGGTTTTCAAAAGCTCTTTCATGGAACGGAATTAACGGACATAGCACGCGCTTGTCGAGGGAATAGAGGGTGACAGTGAAGGACGAGGCAGGCTTTACCGGCAAACCGCATGAGGATCTGGCGGCTTTGCTGGCAGGTGAGATGGCTGCGGTCGACGCGCTGATCAAGGCGCGCATGGCATCAAAAAACGCACCGCGCATTCCCGAAGTCACCGCGCATCTGGTCGAGGCCGGCGGAAAACGTTTGAGGCCCCTGCTGACATTGGCGTCGGCGCGGCTATGTGGCTACGATGGGCCATATCATGTACATCTGGCAGCGACGGTGGAGTTCATTCATACCGCCACGCTGCTGCATGACGATGTGGTGGACGAAAGCGCGCAGCGTCGCGGGCGACCGACCGCCAATCTGATGTGGGACAACAAATCTTCTGTGTTGGTCGGGGATTACCTGTTTTCGCGTTCATTCCAGTTGATGGTGGAAACCGGCTCACTCAGGGTTCTGGATATTCTTGCCAATGCCGCCGCCACCATTGCCGAGGGTGAGGTATTGCAACTGACCGCCAGTCAGGATCTGAAAACCGACGAAAGCATCTATATGCAGGTGATCCGCGGCAAGACCGCAGCCCTTTTTGCCGCCGCAACCGAGGTTGGCGGTGTGATTGCCGCCGCGCCCGAGGCTCATGTGACGGCGCTCAGGGATTATGGCGATGCATTGGGAATCAGTTTTCAGATCGTTGACGATTATCTGGATTACAGCGGAACCAGCGGCAACATGGGCAAGAATACCGGCGACGATTTCCGCGAACGCAAGCTGACACTGCCGCTGATCAAGGCGGTGGCGGCGGCTGACGCCACCGAACGCGCGTTCTGGAAACGGGTGATCGAGGATGGCAAACAGGTGGCCGGGGATCTTGACCACGCGCTTGAATTGCTGGCGCGCCACGATGCCCTGGCGGCGACCAGGGCCGATGCGGTCTATTGGTCCATGCAGGCCAAGGCTGCGATTTCCGGCCTTCCCGACAGTAAGATCCGCCGTCTATTGACCGGGATTGCCGATTATGTGGTGGCGCGGGTCGCCTGAGCCGGAAATACTGGTATCCACCACCCACCAGTCAGGCCGCAACTTCCGGATCCTCAGCGCGGCAGCACGGGCGCTGTCAGCATTGTCAAACAGCCCGAAACAGGTGGCACCAGAACCTGACATCCGCGCCAGCCGACAACCATCCATGACCCGCAGAAACGCCAGCACCAGCGAAACCTTTGGTTGCAGCGATACCGCCGCAGCTTCAAGGTCATTGCGGGCTTTATTGAGATAGCCAAGCCACTGTTCCGCATCGGCACTTGTCGGTGGGTCGGGCAGGGGTGGATTTTCCCTGACTTTCAGCGCCCGGAACGCTGCCGGGGTTGCCAGCGCCACGCCGGGATTGACCAGCACCGCCTGAAACGCCGGCAGCGCCACGGGTTCCAGCCCCTCGCCGATACCACGCAGCCGGCTGGGTCGGCCATCCAGACAGACCGGCAGATCGGCACCAAGACCCAGCACCTTCATTGCTGCCGGCAGCGGCACCTGCCAGAGATCGGCAAGCGCATGCAAACAGGCCGCCGCATCGGCCGAGCCGCCGCCGATTCCCGCCGCTACCGGCAGGTTTTTGCGCAGGCCAATCGCCGCGCCCCGACCGGGTGACAACAAGCGCGCGGCGCGCAGCACCAGATTGTCGCCTCCGACGGCAAGGTCATCGGCAAACCAGCCGCTTACCGAAAGCGTCAGTTTCGGTGCCTCGGACACCGTTACGATATCGCCGACCGAAGCAAACGCCACCAGCGAATCCAGAAGATGATAACCATCCTGACGCTGGCCGGTGACATGCAGCGCAAGATTGATCTTGGCCGGGGCGGATCGCGTGATCATTGGGCCTTGGATTCCGCCGCCTCGCGCTTCAGAACCTGATCCAGCCCGAATTCCAGCTTGCTGCGGATGCGCTCGGCGTCGGCCGGTTCGGGCGCGAATGACAACGCGCGTCGCCACTGAAATGCCGCCTCAAGTTTGCGGCCCACCATCCAGTAGACATCACCGAGATGGTCATTGACAATCGGATCAACCGGCAGTTGTTCCACCGCGCGTTCCATATACGGCACCGCTTCGTCGAACTTGCCGACGCGGTACAGAACCCAGCCCAGGCTGTCGGTGATGTAACCATCATCGGGCCGCAATTCGACGGCCTTTTCGATCATCTTCTGCGCCTCATCAAGCTGGATGCGCTTTTCCACCAACCCGTAGCCAAGGTAGTTCAGAACCAGCGGCTGATCCGGTGAAAGCTTCAGGGAAAACCGGAAATCCGCCTCGGCGGCCTTCCAGTTGCCTTCACGCTCATAGGTGATGCCGCGGGTATAGTATAAAAACCACTGGTTCGGCTGAGGTTCGGGCAGAAGTGCGATCGCGGCGTCATAAGCCTCGGTCGCTTCGGGGAAACGCGACTGGCGGCGCAAAGCGTCGCCAAGCGAGGTGAACACGGTGGGAATGGTCTTGTGGGTCTTGCTGAGACCGCGCAACACCTCGATCGCGGCGTCAGGCTGATCGTTGGCCTGCAATGCCTCGGCGCGGCCGATTTCGGCGCTGTAGAACATCGGGTTGTCCACCGGAACCTTGTTGAAGTTCCTGACCGCCAGATCATATTGCCCCTGCTCGTTCAACAGATCGGCAACGATCAGGATGGCGGCCACCGATTTCGGGCGCAGGAATTCCGACAGGCGGCCATAGATCAGCGCGAACCGCTCGTTCTTGTCACCCGCAAGCACCGATGCAAGGGTAAGGTAGACCTCGGCTGCACCTTCGCTGGCATTGGTGACGAAATCGTAAGGCAGGGTTTCGCCCGCTTGCAACCGGCGCTGGATGTCGATGATCTCAAGATCGCCGGAACCGTTCAGCGCGTTTTTGATAATCGCCAACGCCTCGTCATTGCGATCAAGCTGTGACAGCATCTCGATATGCGCAATCAGGCTGCCGCGCCCGATCCTGAGGGGCTGGCCATTCTCGCCCTGCATGATCTTTTCAGCCGCCTCAAAATCGCCGACCGTCGCCAGAGCCAGCGCCTTGTGGTAATTGCTGAAAATCTTCATGTTGCGGTTGCCGCCAAGCGCGTCAAAGCGTTCGATGGCGTCGGACATGCGGCCCATCCCAAGATATATCCAGCCTTGCAACAGGCCATCCAGAAGCGGGCTGAACTTGATCCCCTTTTCGTAAAATCCATTGGCGGCGGCAAAATCGCGTTTGCGGATCGCATCGGTCAGGAGGATCAGTTGCGCCAACTGGCTGTCGGCGTTCAAGCTTTCCATGCGCTGTGCTATTGCCAGCCCCTGATCAAGATCGCCCTTGGACAGGAACGCCAGCAGCGCGTTCTGCATCAGCCCGGTATTGTCGGGATCATCCGCCAGCGCGAGGGTGTAATACCGCGCTGCCGCCTCGAAATCGTTATTGTAGCTTGCCTGACTGGCAGCCAGATAATTGCCCGCCAGCGAGTCGGCTGAAAGCGGCGTGACATTGACAAGGGCAAGCAAGGCAGCCAGCTGAAGAAGGGGCCTGAAAGATAAGGTCACGCAGCGATTTCCTCGGTCACGAATGGTTGGCCGGAGCCTAGTGGCTTTCGACAGGCTCGGCAATGCGTGTGCCGTCGCGTTTGCGTGACCATAGCGACGCGACGGCGGAATATCACATGTTGGGGTAGTTTGGGCCTTCACCGCCCTGTGGGGTGGTCCAGTTGATGTTCTGGCTGGGATCCTTGATGTCGCAGGTCTTGCAGTGAACGCAGTTCTGGGCGTTGATCTGGAATCGGGGATTGCTGCCATCGTCATCGCGCAACACCTCATAGACCCCGGCCGGGCAATAGCGTTGCGCCGGTTCGGCGTATTTCGGCAGGTTGACGCTGATCGGAATGTCCGGGTCCAGCAGTTGCAGATGGCAAGGTTCATCCTCGGCGTGATTGGTGGCCGAAAAGCTGAGATTGGTCAACCGGTCAAACGACAGCACCCCATCGGGGCGCGGATAATCCAGCACCTTGTGGCGATCGGCCGGTTCGGTGGCTTGGGCGTCGGTCTTGCCGTGTTTCAGCGTGCCAAGCGGGTTCCAGCCGGTAAGGTTGGCCACCCACATGTCAAAACCACCCAGCACCAGCGAGGCAACAAGCCCGAATTTTGACCAGAGCGGTTTGACGTTGCGCACCCGTTTCAGATCCCTGGCGATCGGGCCAGAACGCAGATCGTCTTCGTAGGCCGTCAACTCGTCGCCTGCCCGCCCGTCCCTAATCGCCTGATACGCCGCCTCGGCAGCGGCCTTGCCCGACAGCATGGCGTTGTGGTTGCCCTTGATGCGGGGCACGTTCACCAGACCCGCCGAACAGCCAAGCAACGCGCCGCCCGGAAACACCAGTTTCGGGATAGATTGCCAGCCGCCTTCGGAAATCGCCCTGGCGCCATAAGCCACGCGCTTGCCGCCTTGCAGCAGTTTGGCAACCTCAGGGTGATGCTTGAACCGCTGAAATTCCATATAGGGCTTGAGATATGGGTTCTTGTAGTTCAGATGCACCACGAAGCCAATGAATAGCTGATTGTTTTCAGCATGATAAATGAACGAACCACCACCGGCATTGCCGCCAAGCGGCCAGCCCATGGTATGCGTCACCGTGCCGATGGAATGGTTTTCCGGCTTGATATCCCAGATTTCCTTGATCCCGATGCCATATTTCGCCACGTCCTTGCCAGCATCCAGATGATATTTGGCAATCACCTGTTTGGACAACGAGCCGCGAACTCCTTCGGACAGGAACACATACTTGCCCAAAAGTTCCATGCCGGGTTCATAGGATGGCCCTGGCGTTCTGTCCTTGTTCAGGCCGAACTCCCCCGCAACCACACCCTTCAGCTCGCCGTTTTCGCCATAGACCAGATCGGAACAGGCCATGCCCGGGAAAACCTCGACCCCCATCGCTTCGGCCTGTTCGGCCATCCAGCGACAGACATTGGCCATGGAAACGATATAGTTGCCGTGGTTGTTCATCAGGGGCGGCATCGGAAAATTGGGAACGCGGATCGAACCGCCCTCACCCAGTATCAGGAAATTGTCCTTTTTGACCGGTACACTTATCGGCGCGCCGCGTTCCTTCCAGTCGGGCATCAGGGCATCAAGGCCGGATGGGTCAAGCACCGCACCCGACAGAATATGCGCGCCAACCTCGGAACCTTTTTCCAGCACCACGACATTCAGATCGGCATCAAGCTGTTTCAGGCGGATCGCGGCGGACAGGCCGGCAGGCCCGGCACCGACGATCACCACATCATATTCCATCGACTCGCGTTCAATCTCAGCCATGTATTCACCCCATTCAAGGCACGACAGATCCGCCGGGCCGATGCCAGTTTTTCATCAGCCCCTGCCTAACCCAAGCCTGCACGGCTGGTCAATCGTGACAATACGTCCGATCACCGGACCGGGCGGCATCAAGGCCGGAAATTCAGCTTGCCGCCCCCGGACGCGAACGCCCTTCGGGTAGCGGCCGAAAACCTGGCGGGAATGCTGGCTGCATATCGCGCATCCACCACCAAATCCCTTGCCCTTGCATTTTTCCAACCCTATGTTTCGCGTTCAGGTAAAAGTCAGGGACATCAGGCACGATATGGAAAAGGTACCCGTCACTCCGCGCGGTTTCAAGGCAATGGATGAAGAGCTGAAACAGCTCAAATCCGTGGAGCGCCCCGCCGTCATTCGCGCCATCGCCGAAGCACGCGAGCATGGTGATCTGTCGGAAAACGCCGAATACCACGCAGCGCGCGAACAGCAAAGCCACATCGAGGGCCGGATCAAGGAACTTGAAGGACTGATCGGGCTGGCCGACATCATCGACGTGACCCGCCTCAAGGGGTCGATCAAGTTCGGCGCCACGGTCGAACTCGTGGACGAGGATACCGACGCCAAACGCACCTATCAGATCGTCGGAGAACCCGAAGCGGATATTGAACGCGGCCTTCTCAACATCAAGTCGCCGATTGCGCGGGCCTTGATCGGCAAGGAAGAAGGTGACAGTGTAGAAGTACGCACACCGGGTGGCACGAAAAGCTATGAAATACTCAGTGTCAAATATATCTGAGGAACCAACCTCAAGACCAGCATCATGGTCAGCAGCAAGGGCAGTCAGCAATGGATCCAGAAAAACCGGCCGCGCCGCTTGACCTTGGCATTTACGGACGCCAGGTGCGGTCGCGGGTAGAAACAAGCGATATAATCGCTGCCGTGCTCAGCCTGATCTGGGTGGCGACGGTGGCGGGATTCTGGTATTTCATCGGCATCTCATCCAACGAAGGCGAACCGGGATTCAACCCGATGACCTTCGTGATGACGATGGTTTCCATCCTGTTGCCGATCGGGCTGATCTGGGTTGCTTCGTCAGGTGCCAAGACGGCGCGCGTGATGCGCGAGGAATCACGCCGGCTGCAATCGTCGATCGACGCCATGCGTCACGCCTATGTCTCGCAACAGCAAAAGGCCGGGCAGGTGGTGAAACCCGCGTCGATGCGCGCGATGCCGGATCCGGCTGCAGCACAACAGGCTGAACCGGCAGAAGAAAAACCCGGACCGAATGATGAGGGCGAAGAGGGGCAATCGACCCTGCTGGCGGCAGCATTCAGTTCGCGCCGCGAACCCCATATCAAACTGCCGCCAAAGCCACAGGCGACGAAAACAACCACCTCGCAATCGGGCGATCAGACCTCGGATCAGTCTGGCGGGCAATCCGGCAACCGGCAGGCAGAGCCAACCAAGGCGGCCCTGGCGCGTAAACCGGCACCCAAGCTCGAAGGTCAAAGCGATCTGGCGCTCGACACACCGGAAATCCGGCCCGCCGATCCGATCACCATCGTCGAATTCATCCGCGCCATGAACTTCCCCGAGAACGAGGATGATCATGAGGGGTTTCGCACCCTGCGCCGGGCGCTGGAGGACCGCGACATTGCCAAGATGATCCGCGCCTCGCAGGATATCCTGACGCTGCTGTCGCAAAACGGCATCTACATGGACGATCTGAAACCAGACCGGCCCCGTGCCGCCACCTGGCGGCGCTTTGCCAAGGGCGAGCGTGGCCCGGCCATCGCCGGGCTTGGCGGCATCCGTGACCGATCCTGTCTGGCACTGACCAGCGGCCGGATGAAACAGGATCCGGTTTTTCGCGACGCGGCGCACCATTTCCTCAGGCAGTTCGACAGCGTGCTGACCGAATTCGAAGCCAACGCTACCGATCAGGAACTGACCGACATGGGCGAAACCCGTACCGCGCGTGCCTTCATGTTGCTGGGCCGGGTGGCCGGAACGTTTGACTGACGCCTATAGATCAAAGGCGCCATAGGGATAATACCGGACCGCATCATCGGGATTGATGTCGCGCGCGTCATCCGCCAGTTCCACCAGCCCGTCGGCCCAGCCAAGACCGGCAATCCGGCCTGATCCTTCGGAATGATAGACTTCGACACGGCCATCAGCATCCAGTCGCGCACGCAGATATTCCCGCCGCCCCTCTTTTTTCGACTTGCTGAATGCGGCGGGCAGCAGATAGCCGACCGGCGGCTGCCAAATCCGCCCCGCCAGCACACCAAGTGCCGGGCGGGCAAAGATCAACGTACAGACAAAGGCCGCAACCGGATTGCCCGGCAGACCGAATACCGGCACACCGTTCCACATGCCAAGCGCCAGCGGACGGCCCGGTTTCATGGCAATCCGCCAGGAATGGAGCGTACCCTGGGTGTTCAGAATGGCCGACATGTGATCCTCATCCCCGGCCGAGGCGCCGCCCGAGGTCAGAATGGCATCGGTTCGTTCGGCAGCCTGGTCAAGCGCGGCTTTCAGCCGTGCACGATCATCGCCGACATGGCCAAGATCGACCGCCTCCAACCCCCACCGCGCCAGCACCGCCAGCAGCATCGGCCGGTTGGCATCGTAAATCTGGGTATCGCTGGCGTCGCCCCCCGGCGGTACGATCTCATCACCGGTGGACAGAACGCCGACCCGCAGATGCCGAAACACCGAAACTTGCCCCACTCCCACCGCCGCCAGCAGCGCGATATCCTGCGGTTGCAGACGATGACCGGCATCAAGGATCACGCCACCCTTTTTGACATCCTCGCCGGCGGCACGGGTATTGGCGCCCTTTTTCAGGCCGTCGTGAAAGGCAATGCGCACGTCTTGCAGCGTCACATCCTCTTCCAGCACCACGGTATCGACGCCAATGGGCAGCCTTGCACCGGTCAGGATGCGGATGGCGGAACCCAACGGAACCTCGCCGTCAAACGCCTGCCCTGCCGCCGCACGAGCCGAAATCAGCGGCAGAATCTGCACCCCCTTGCCAAGGGCCGCATGGGCAAAGCCATAGCCATCAACCGCCGAATTCGCCGTCGGCGGGTTGGAACGCCGCGCCGTCACGCCTTCGGCCAGAACCCGGCCAGCGGCCAGACCAACCGGCAGGCTTTCGCTGGTGACAACCGGCTGAAGGCGCTGGCGCAATAGATCAAGCGCCTCGTCAACCGGGGTCCAGTGGACACCGGGCGGCAGGGCAAAACAATCGTTCTTGAGGTTCGGTGGCTGCATCAGTTCAACCCAACATGGCGCAAGATGAAATCGGCGATTGCGCTGGTGTCGTCCAGCGGCAGCACCGGCTGGCTAAGGCCCTCGGGCGTTACATCACTGGCAACCGCGACCACATTCGGATCCTCAAGCGCGATCAGCGGCTGGCCAGTGGCGTACCGGTGCGCCTCGATCTTGGGGTGGCTGTCACGTTTGTAACCTTCGATCAACACCAGATCAACCGGTGCCAGATGCCCGAGAAGGGTTGGCAGCGCCAGTTCCGCCTCGTCGCGGATTTCGTGCATCAACGCCCAGCGACTGCGCGAAGATAGCAACACCTCATGCGCACCCGCCTCGCGGTGGCGATAGCTGTCCTTTCCGGGGTGATCGACATCGAAACGGTGATGCGCGTGTTTTACGGTTGAAACCAAAAAACCGCGCGCCGTGATCTCGGCCACCAGCCGTTCCATCAATACCGTCTTGCCGCTGTTCTTCCAGCCGATTACGCCAAAAATCCTCAATGAAAATACTCCTGCAACAGGGCTTTGGCCCGATCCATGTCCTCAGGCGTGTTGACGTTGAAAAATCCGTCAAACGGCACCGGTTGAAAAATGGCGGTCGCCCCATTGTGGCGGTCAGTCCAGACCACGATCTTGCGGGTGCCGCCGATCAGTGCCTGCCGCAAATCGTGCCGCAGTGCAACCGGCCACAGGCCGAAAGTCGGATGCCGCGACACGCCGCGCACCGGATCAGGCGTTGCCGCCAGCGCCAGATCGGTGTCGCCAACGCGCGCCGCTTGTTCCAGCCGTTCACCCAGATCAAGGGGAAAAAAAGGCGTATCGGCAGCGGCGGTCAGTATCCGTTCGGCACCCAGCGAGGCGGCCCAGTCAAGCCCGGCCAGCACCCCCGCCAGTGGTCCGGCAAAATCCGTCACACTATCGGCAATCACCGGCAGCCGGTAGTCGGCAAACCGTGCAGCGTCGCCATTGGCATTGATCGCCAGCCTTTCGACCTGTGGTGAAAGGCGGTTGATCACATGCGTAAGCAGGCTCTGCCCGGCCAGCATTTTGAACGACTTGTCGCCGCCACCCATGCGCCGTGACTGCCCGCCGGCCAGAATGACCCCAAGCGGACGGTTCATTCCCCTGCCCCCTTGCGCCCGGATTTTCGCGCCTCATCTGCGATGCTGTCGGGATCGGCGTCCCATATCAGCCGATCCGCACCGGAAAGGCAGACAAAACGCTTGCCGCGCATCCTTCCGATCAGGGTCAGCCCGACGCTGTTGGCGATTTCCACCCCCCAGGCGGTAAAGCCCGAGCGTGAGGCCAGCGCCGGAATGCCCATCATCGCCGTCTTGATCACCATTTCCGAGGTCAGCCGCCCGGTGGTGTAAAGGATCTTGTCGGCGGCGGGGATATTTTCCGACATCATCCATCCGGCGATCTTGTCCACCGCATTGTGCCGCCCGACATCCTCCATATAGACCAGCGGCTGATCCATTTGACACAGAACCGTGCCGTGGATTGCGCCCGCCTCCAGATAAAGGCTGGGGGTGGTGTTGATCGCCCGCTGGAGCGCGTAGAGCCACGAGGTGCGGACTTCCGCCCTTGGCAATGTCAGACCATCCAGACCTTCCATCATGTCGCCGAAAACCGTGCCGACCGCACAACCGCTGGTGCGGGTCTTTTTCTTCAGCTTCTCCTCGAAATCCGTCTGGATTTCGGTACGTACCACCACGGTTTCAAGCTCGGCATCGTATTCGACACCCCTGATCCGGTCATCGGCCGACAACATGCCCTGGTTTCTGAGAAAACCCAGTGCCAGATATTTCGGATAATCGCCGATCGTCATGGCGGTGACGATTTCCTGACTGTTGAGGAAAATGGTCAGCGGCCGTTCCTCGACCACCCGGATACTGGCCGCCTTGCCGGTATGATCAATGCCATCGACCCGGCGGGTCAGCCGCAGATCCTCGGGATCGGGCGCGATCAGGAAATCTGACGAATGGGCGGGATTTACCAATGGACTTCTCTTTCGGTTCTGGCTTAGGCAAGGGCTTTATCAACCTAAGGTTTCCCGTTGACAAGCACCAACCCCAAATCGGTTTTCTGGGCAGGTTTACGCGCTGGCAGCCCGTTCATTCTGGTGGTGGCACCATTCGCCACCCTGTTCGGCGTGGTCGCAACCGAGGCCGGGCTGAACCTGGTTGAGACCATGACGATGACGGTTCTGGTGGTGGCTGGGGCGGCACAATTCACCGCGCTGTCGCTGATGCTGGATCAGGCGCCGACCTTCATCGTATTGCTGACGGCACTGGCAGTGAACCTCAGGATGGCGATGTATTCGGCGGCACTGGCACCGCATCTGGGCAAGGCACCTTTGGGAATGCGGGCCTTGATGGCATATTTCATGGTCGATCAGACATTTGCCGTTGCCGTCAAGCGGTATGAGGAGCAACCCGGAATGCCGCTCAACCACAAGATCATCTATTATTTTGCTTCGATCCTGCCGGTGGTGCCCTTGTGGTACGCATTTTCATTGATCGGCGCATTGGCGGGCAAGGCGATACCACCGGAATATTCGCTGGATTTCGCCATTCCGATCTGTTTCATCGCCCTCACCGCACCGATGCTGCGCAGTTTGCCGCATCTGCTGGCGGCACTGGTATCGGTGATTGCGGCGCTGGCGCTGGTCTGGGTGCCGTTCAGCATGGGGCTGATCCTGGCGGCGCTGTTGGCAATGATCACCGGGGCCGAGGTTGAACGCCGCCTGAACCGGCGCAAGTTTGAACGGCAGGGCGCATGATTACCGACAAGGCAAACCTGTGGCTGGTGATCGTTCTGTTGGCGATCGGCACCTATGTTATCCGCTTTTCGTTTCTCGGTCTTCTGGGCGGGCGGGAATTGCCGGAATGGCTGTTGCGGCATCTGCGTTATGTGGCGGTTGCGGTGATGCCGGGACTGGTCGCACCGCTGGTGGTCTGGCCTGCGGCGACCGGCGGCAACCTTGATGCTTCGCGCCTGCTGGCGGCGCTGGCGGCATTTGCGCTTGGCGCATGGCTGAAAAACGTGGTGGCGGCGGTGTTCGGCGGCTTTGTCACGCTTTATGGGCTGCAATACCTGATGGGATAACCGCTTCAGACCGGCAGCGCCGTGGTCTTGAACACGGTCCGCAGCGCGAATGATGAATGCATCTGCGCCACCCCCGGCAGGCGCGACAGATATTGCCGGTGGATACGGGCGAAATCGTCGGTATCGCGCGCCACCACCTTCAGCAGATAGTCCGCCGTTCCCGCCATCAGGTGGCATTCCAGCACATCCGGCACCCTTGCCACCTGTTTTTCAAACGCATCCAGAAGCTCATCCGCCTGCCCCGACAAGGTGATTTCAACAAAAACGGTCGAGCGACAATCGACCTTGCGCGGGTCAAGCAGGGCAACGTAGCCGATGATCACCCGACTTTTTTCCAGCCGCTGCACCCGGCGATGGCAGGCCGATGGCGACAGATTTATCCGCTCGGCCAGGTCGGAATTGGACATCCGACCGTATTTCTGCAAGGCGACAAGGATGCGACGATCTGTGGCGTCAATTTCCATTTTTTGCACATTCCTTGCGCCAATTCCGGAATTTGCTGCAATATACACCGAAAAACCGCCAAAAGTCAGCCGAAAACGCAATGCAATTCGATTGCTTCCGGGGCAGGTTTCAGCCAATCAGAAAACACACATCAAAACCGGGAGAACATGATGCTGATCGGCTGCCCTAAGGAAATCAAGAACCAGGAATACCGCGTCGGCATTACCCCGATCGCCGCACATGAGGCGATCAGCCACGGCCACAAGGTGATCATCGAAACCGGGGCGGGTGCCGGCTCGGGCTTTGCCGATGAAGCCTATCAGGCGGTCGGCGCGGAATTGGTCGCAAGTGCGCGTGAAATCTTTAAACGCGCCGAGATGGTGGTGAAGGTCAAGGAACCGCAAGCCGGCGAACGCAAGCTGCTGCACGAGGGTCAAATCCTGTTCACCTACCTGCACCTGGCCCCAGACCCCGCGCAGACCAAAGATCTGCTGGCCAGCGGCGTCACCGCTATCGCCTATGAAACCGTGACCGACAGAAACGGCGGCCTGCCATTGCTGGCGCCAATGTCCGAGGTGGCGGGGCGTCTGGCACCCCAGGTCGGCGCGTGGACGCTGCAAAAGGCCAATGGCGGGCGCGGCGTTCTTTTAGGTGGTGTACCGGGTGTCGGCCCGGCACGGGTTGTGGTGATCGGCGGCGGCGTTGTTGGCATCAATGCCGCGCGGGTGGCTGCAGGGATGGGTGCGGATGTGACCGTGCTTGACAAATCACTGCCACGCCTCAGCCTGCTGGACGATCTGTTCATGGGGCGGCTCAAGACCTCCTATGCCAGTGCCGGCAATACCGCCGAACTGGTGGAAACCGCCGACATGGTGGTTGGCGCGGTTCTGGTGCCGGGGGCCGCGGCCCCGAAGCTGATCAGCCGCGCCCAGCTTGGCACCATGAAACCCGGTGCTGCACTGGTCGATGTGGCGATTGATCAGGGCGGTTGTTTTGAAACTTCGCACGCCACCACCCATGACGATCCGATCTATGAGGTGGACGGCATCATGCATTACTGCGTCGCCAACATGCCGGGGGCGGTGGCGCGAACCGCCACCATCGCGCTTGGCAACGCCACCATGCCATTCATGCTGTCACTTGCCGACAAGGGCTGGCGCAAGGCATGTGAGGACGACCCGCATCTGCTGAACGGTCTGAACGTCCATGCCGGACACCTGACCTATTACGCAGTTGGCAAGGCACTGGGAATCAACGTGATTTCCCCGGCACTGGCGCTGAAGAAATAACCATCTATCAAAAGGCCCGTCACCCGGCGGGCCTTTGAACGGTCATTGCCGAAAGGCTATTTTTTCGCCAACGCGTCGCGGATTTCCATCAGAATGTCGATCTCGCTTGGCCCCGGCGGCGGCGCTGCGGCCTCCACCTTCTTCTTGGCGCCAGCGTCCTTCACCCGGTTAACCATTTTCACCAGCAAGAACACCACGAATGCGATGATCAGGAAATTGATGACCGCCATTATGAATTTGCCATAGGCGAAAACCGCGCCCTCTTCGCCATCGCTCAACCGGATGGCGAGGCTGGAAAAATCAATGCCTCCGGTGAAAAGACTGATGATCGGGTTGATCAGATCACCAACCAGCGAACTGACGATTGCCGTGAATGCGGCACCGATGATGATACCGACGGCCATGTCCATGACATTGCCCTTGGCGATGAAATCCTTGAATTCATTGATCATTGGGAAATCCCCCATAAATACTGCTCACACAACATTTCTGCGTCAGGTTGACGCAGAAATCAAGAATTCTCGTATGGATGGGGCATGATTGCCCCCTGTTAATCCCCCCTTCCAAGCCCTATCTAGACGCAGTAAACCGATAACAGAAAACGACGAGGGGTTCGCAAGCAAATGAAAACACTAACGGATTTTCCAATCACCAGGCGTTGGCCACCAGTCAATCCCGACAATATCCAGCTATATTCCATGACCACGCCAAACGGCGTCAAGGCGTCCATCATGCTGGAAGAAACCGAACTGCCTTATGACGCGCATCTGGTGAATTTCGCAACCGACGACCAGTTTAGCCCGGAGTTTCTGTCGCTGAACCCCAATAACAAGATCCCCGCGATCATTGACCCGAACGGTCCGCGCGGCAAGCCGCTGCCGCTGTTTGAAAGCGGCGCAATCCTGATTTATCTGGCGGAAAAAACCGGCAAACTGATGCCTGCCGACACTGCCTTGCGGTATCAGACCATCCAGTGGCTGATGTTCCAGATCGGCGGCATCGGCCCGATGTTCGGCCAACTCGGCTATTTTATCAAGTTCGCCGGCAAGGACATCGAAGATCCACGCCCGCGCCAGCGTTACATCAACGAAACCCAGCGCCTGTTAGCGGTAGTTGACCAACGGCTTGAAGGGCGGGAATTCATCATGGATGACTATTCCATCGCCGACATCGCCATTTTCCCCTGGCTCAACACTCTTTTGAACTTTTATGAGGGTGCAGAACTGGCTGGCTGGAACGAGCTTGCCAATGTTCCGGGATATCTTGAACGATGCATGGCCCGCCCGGCGGTCAAACGTGGCATGGTAAACCCGCCGCGCCCCTGACCTAAAGCGTGCCGTCCAGAATATAGCTGAGTATCCGCACCACCTGTTCCGGGTGCTCAGCCACCGCCAGCGCTGCCGCATCCACCTCTTTCAAGGGGTGCTGGTGTTCGGGCGCATGCAGGATGATCAGCGACTTGCCAAGCGCGGCAGCGTAACCGGCATCAAACGCGGCATTCCACTGCTTGTATTTATCACCAAACCGCACCACCACGATATCAGCGTCAGCTATCGCCTTGCGGGTGCGGATGGCATTCAGCTTGGCCCCCTTGTGGTCGTGCCAGAACTTGTCAGCCTCATCACCAAGGATCGCGACACCGCAATCATCCGAGGCCTGATGATCGGTCACCGGCGCGCTGAACACCACCGGCATCCCGGCGGCACCATCCTGAATGGTTTGTCGCCAGTCGGTATGAATTTCGCCGGACAGATATACTTTCAAACCACTCATTGATCGTCTCCTTTGCCAAGTAATTCGCCTACATGTTCGGCAATCGCCAGACATGCGGTCAAGCCCGGTGATTCAAACCCGAACAACTGCACCAGCCCAGCAACGCCATGAACCGAGGAATCCTGAAACTCAAACTCACGCTTGGCTGAACCGAACCCCCAGATACGCGGCCTGATCCCCGCCATGTCGGGCCTCAACACCCCTTCCGGCAGGCCCGGCCAATAGCTGCGGATTTCCGCCTCGAACTGCGGCAAAAATTCTGGGTCAACCGAATAGTCCACCACATCAACCCAATGCATATCCGGGCCAAACCTCACACCGCCACCAAGATCCTGCACTGAATGTATGCCTAGCGAGCCGACCTTCGGCATCGGATAGATCAGGGCCGAAAACGGCGACGGTCCCGGGATCGAAAAATAATTGCCCTTGGCAAGATTGCAGGGCGGAATGCTGTCTACGCGCATTCCATCAATCCCCGATGCCACGCCCCAGGCACCAAGGGCGGCGGCATTGACCAGCCGCTTGCAACCAATCGTGACCTCGATAGCACCCCCAACCTCCAGCAAAAACCGCCCCCGCTCCTTTCGCGCCCTCAGGAACCGCGCGTTCAATGCCAGCATCGCGCCCCCCGCCTCGGCCTCACCCAGCAGCGACAGCATCAACCCCGGTGCATCGACGATACCGCTTGATGGCGACAACATCGCCCCCGCCCCGACCACGGCAGGCTCGCGCTCTGCCAGCGCTGCTGCTGATATGACGCTTAGATCATCAACCCCGTTAGCTCGCCCCTGCGCTGCCAGTGCATGCAACTGGTCAACCTCTGCTGATTTGCGCGCCACTGTCAGTTTGCCGATACGGCGATGCCCCACATGACGGCTGGCGCAATAGTCGTAAAGCATCTGGCGCCCCTTCAGGCACAACACCTGCTGGGCTGATCCCCGCGGATAATAAATCCCGGCATGAATAACCTGCGAATTGCGCGTTGAGGTATGCCGCCCCACCGCACCCTCAGCCTCAAGAATCAAAACCTCCTGCCCCCTGACCGCCAGATACCGCGCAATCGCCAGCCCGATCACACCCGCGCCGACAATCACCGTCTCTACCTGCTCCACGGGGCCCCTCATTGTTCCCGAAATACTCGCGCCGCAGGCATCCCGGACTATCCGCGCAATACCGCCCCGGTCAGATCCCCGACCTTGCCGATGATCCGGGCCGATATCGCCTCGATATCCTTATCGGTCAGCGTGGCCTCCTTGGGTTCCAGCCTGACCGCGATGGCCACGGATTTCTTGCCCGCACCAAGCTGCGCCTCGGCCTTGGCGCCGCGGAACACATCGAAAACCGATACATCGGCAATCAACACCTTGTCCGCGGCCTTGGCGGCATTGATCAGGCTAATCGCTTCAACCCCGTCATCCACCACAAAGGCGAAATCGCGTTCCACCGCCTGCAAATCGCTGATCGCCAGCGCCGGGCGGGTGGTCGAGGTGGATTTCGCAATCGGCACATTCTCGATCAGAACCGTGAATGCCACCGCCGGGCCCTTGACCCCAATCGCCTTCAGAATCTTCGGATGCACCTCGCCAAATGTCGCCAGAATGTTTTTCGGCCCAAGCGAGAATTGCCCGGATCGACCGGGATGCCACCAACCCGGCGCGTTCCGCTGTACCATCAGCTTGGCGGGCGCACCGATGGCCGCCAGCACCGCCTCGGCATCGGCCTTGGCGTCATAGAGATCAACCGCGCGGCGGCTGCCAAAGGCATCGCGTGCGCCGGTATGGCCGACCAGCAGGCCACTGGCCTGAACATGCTGCTCGCCGGGTTCGCCGCCGTGAAAGGCCGGGCCGACCTCAAACAGCGCCAGATCGGCAAAACCACGCGCCTGATTGCGCGATGCCGCCTGCAACAGCGCCGGCAAAAGATCGGGGCGCATATGGCTCATCTCGCTTGAGATCGGGTTGGCCAGCATGGTTGCATCGCTGCCACCGCCAAACAACCCGGCCGAGGCCTTGTCGATGAACGTGTAGGTCACGCATTCATTGTAGCCAAGTGCTGCAACCGCACGCCGCGCCATGGTTTCGCGCCGTTGCAACGGCGTCAGGATCGGCCGCGTCACGCCAGTATTCTCGCGCTGCATCGGCTTGCTTTCCAGCCGGGTAAGCGAGGCGATGCGGGCGATTTCCTCGACCAGATCGGCGCTGCCTTGCACATCGGGGCGCCAGCTTGGCGGTGTTACCTCAAGCCCGTCCAGACGAAACCCGAGTGCTTTCAAGGTGGCAATCTGGGTTTCGGCGGCGATATCCATGCCAACCAGCGAACTCACCCGTTCAGGATCAAGCGTATAGCGGCGCGTATCCTGAGGCGGCGCACCGGAAATCACCAGATCCGAGGCTTCGCCGCCGCAAAAATCCAAAATCAGGCGGGTCGCCAGTTCCATGCCTTCAACGGTGAATTCCGGGTCGATGCCGCGTTCATTGCGATACCGCGCATCGGAATTGATCTTGTGCTTGCGCCCGCTGGCAGCAACCCGGACCGGTTCAAAATACGCCGCCTCAACGAACACATTCACCGTTTCATAGGTGCAACTGGTTTCCAGCCCGCCCATGATGCCGCCAATGCTTTGTCCGCCAGCGGCGTCACAGATCAACACCTCAGTGCCGTCAAAACGATATTCCTTGTCATCCAGCGCCATCAGGGTTTCGCCCTTTTTCGCCAGCCGAACCTCGATATCGCCGCTCAGCTTGTCGGCATCAAACACATGCAAGGGCCGGTTGCGGTCATAAGTCAGAAGGTTGGTGACATCCACCAGCGCCGAAATCGGCCTGAGCCCGACCGCCCGCAACCGGGTTTGCAGCCATTCCGGCGACGGGCCATTCTTGACACCGCGAATATAGCGCCCGACAAACAGGGGACAGGGACCGTCCCTGACATCTTCACCCAGAACCACATTGACCGGGCTTTTGAACGCGCCCTTAACCGGAACCGCCGCAGGCGATATCAGCCGCCCCAGCCCACGCGCCGCCAGATCACGGGCAATCCCCTGAACCCCCAGCGCATCCGGGCGGTTTGGGGTGATGGCAATGTCGATCACCGGATCGTTGCGTTCGGCATAGTCGATGAACCGCTCGCCAAGCGGCGCATCAGCGGGCAGATCAATGATACCATCGTGATCGTCCGACAGCATCAGTTCGCGTTCCGAACACAGCATGCCGTTGCTTTCAACACCTCGGATAACGCCGGGTTTAAGGTCAACCCCAGTGCCGGGAACATGGGTTCCGACCGGCGCAAACACACCAATCAGGCCGGTGCGGGCGTTTGGCGCACCGCAAACCACCTGCACCTCTTCAGCGGGCTTGTCCGGCCCATTCGGCCAGGTTTCCACCCGGCACAGCCGCAGGCGGTCGGCATTGGGGTGCTGTACTGCCTCGATCACCCGGCAGATGCGAAATGCACCCAGGCTATCGGCAGGGTTTTCCACCCCTTCGACTTCAAGGCCAAGGTCGGTCAGGGCGTATACAATATCCTCGATCGTCGCTTCGGTCTCAAGATGCTCGCGTAGCCAGGAGAGGGTGAATTTCATGGGCGTGGCCTTCGTCAGAATGTATCGCGCCGTCAATAACCCAAAGGCAGGCAGGGGGAAAGGCGGATTTCGGCGGGCACCCGGCCTTGCACGGCTATTTCAGCAGACCGCGCAGGGTGAGGTGCGGCGCATCAAAGCATGCGCCAAGATGCATGGTCCAGTTGCCGCGATTGGCGGGGCTGTCAAACACGATCTCGACCTTGCCCCAGGAATCCGACATCAACCCCTCGGGCGAGCGGAGTTCGGCGGGGCAAGGCCCGACCTCGTCAGAAATCCAGAACCCCGTCAAGCTGCCCTCAACCATACGGCCATCGGCAAGGCCCGGCAGGTAAATCAGCCCGGTGATTTCATCAAGCGGAATGGAAAAAACCGCCATATCGCCGATATCACGCTGATGGATCACCCCACCCATTTCAGTCTGCCAAACCTCACCAGCGGTGACTGCGGCAGGTAGGGCGGCAAGAATTGCCGTCAGGACAAGCGGATTGATCATGGGAAACCTCAGAAAACCAAGCGCGGGAAATTACTCCGACAAACGTCAGCTTTCAAAGGGCAGAAGTCAATCGCAGGTGGCGCCAAGACCTAGCGCGAAACCCCGCCATGCAGCGTTGGCTGATCAAGCGCGGCAAAGCCGTAATGCCTCAGCCAGCGTAAATCTGAATCAAAAAACGCCCTGAGGTCCGGGATGCCGTATTTCAGCATGGCGATGCGGTCGATACCCATGCCAAAGGCGAAGCCCTGGAATTTGTCGGGATCGACTCCGCCCGCCTTCAGAACCTTCGGATGTACCATGCCGGAACCCAGCACCTCCATCCAGTCGTCGCCTTCGCCGATCTTCAACTGCCCCTGATCCCACGAGCACTGGATATCCACTTCGGCCGAGGGTTCGGTGAACGGAAAATGCGAGGCGCGGAACCGGGTTTTCACCGAGATGCCGAAAAAGGCCGAGAAAAACTCCTCCAGCACCCATTTGAGGTTGGCCATGGACAGATCAGCGCCCAGCGCCAGACCTTCGATCTGGTGGAACATCGGCGTATGCGTCTGATCATAATCGGCGCGGTAAACCCGGCCCGGCGCGATGATGCGACAGGGCGCGCCGTATTGTTGCATGTGCCGGATCTGCACCGGGCTGGTATGGGTTCTAAGCACATGCGGCGGGCGGTTGTCGCCCTCGTCGCGGTGCATGTAGAAGGTATCCATTTCGGTCCGGGTCGGATGTTCCGGCGGGATGTTCAGCGCATCGAAATTGTACCAGTCGCTTTCGATCTGCGGGCCTTCGGCAACCGAAAACCCCAGATCGGCGAATATTGCGGTGACTTCTTCGGTTACCTGGCTGACTGGATGGATCGAGCCCTGGCGGCGGTGGCGACCGGCCAAGGTCACATCCAGCCATTCGGTCCTGAGGCGTTCCTCCAGCACCGCGTCACCAAGTGCCGCCTTGCGTGCGGCAAGGGCCGAGTTGAGCTCGTCCTTCAGCGCATTCAGCACCGGGCCGGTCTGCTGGCGCTGTTCGGGTGTCATCTTGCCAAGTTCGCGCATCATCAACGCGACCTCGCCCTTCTTGCCAAGGGCGGACAGGCGCAAATCTTCCAGCGCGGCTTCATCGGCGGCGGCCAGAATGCCGTCCAGATACTTTTTCTTCAGCGCGTCAAGGCCGTCCATCGCGGATTGATTCCTGTCAATTTCGGTTCGGCATCTGCTATCACACCAAGACCCGAATGCAAGCCTCGGTCGTCAATCAGCCTTTCAGGTCGATGGTCATCATGGTGGCGGTCATGCTGGCAATCAGCTTGTCCCCCGTCTTGCCGATGGCGTAGGCGCGGCCTTCGCTGACGGTCACGCGGCGGCCGGGTTTCAGAACATTTCCGACAAAACGGAACCGTTCCGCCGATCCCGGTGACAGGAAATTGGTCTTGAATTCAATCGTCAGAATCCCCTGCCCGGCAGGCAGCAGCGTCACCGCCGAAAGGCCACAGGCCGTATCCAGCAAGGCCGCGATCACACCCCCATGCAACCCGCCATGCTGTTGCAACAGACCCTCGGCGAAATCCTGTTCGATCACCACCTGACCGGGGCTGATGCCTTGCAATTCGGCGCGAAAGGTCTGCATCAATCCCTGACGCGCGAACGCGTCCTGAATATGCGGGATATAGTCGGGATTTTTCGGCTGATAATTCATCGCAGCAATGTTTCGCGTTCAACGGGGTTTCGCAAGACTGAAATCACTCAAACCGACAACTTGAAACCGATTCGCCAAACAAAAAGCCCGCGCAACCAGCACGGGCCTTTAATTCAATTCCGGCGATTCACAGGATCAGGCCAGCGCCGCTTTGGCCTGGTCAACAATCGCGCCAAAGGCTTCGGGTTCGTGCACCGCCAGATCGGCCAGAACCTTGCGGTCGACCTCGATCCCGGCCAGCGAAAGACCATTGATGAAACGCGAATAAGTCAGCGATTCGTCATGGCCGCGCACTGCCGCATTGATCCGCTGGATCCACAAAGCGCGGAAATTGCGCTTGCGGTTCTTGCGGTCGCGGGTGGCGTATTGATTGGCTTTGTCGACGGCCTGTGTGGCGGTACGAAAATTGCGCGAACGCGCGCCGTAATAACCGGCAGCGGCCTTGACGACCTTGCGATGGCGGGCGTGTGAGGCTGCGCCTCCTTTAACTCGGGACATGGTTCAGGCTCCTTTTCAGCGCGCGTATGGCATGTATTTCTTGACGATGGTTTCATCCGCCTTGCACAGGATCATGGTGCCCCTTGCGTTGCGAATGAATTTCGTCGAGCGTTTGATCATGCCGTGGCGTTTGCCGGCCTGGCCTGCCTTGATGCGGCCCGTGGCCGTCACCGTAAAGCGTTTTTTGGCGCCTGATTTGGTCTTCATCTTGGGCATTTCCGTCTCCTAGTCTCAGGAATGGTGATTGGTGCCACTCGGCAGCCCTTGTCGCCGGCCACACCGTTGAAGTTCGGGTGTATAAAAGCGGGCGCAAGATTTGGCAAGCCCCATCGCAGAATGGTATCGGGCCGCGGATTCAGTTCAGGATTGCCGCCAGAAAGGTCCAGACAGCATCGGGAAAGTCCTGCCAGACCAGGCCGCCGGGGCGCCTTCTGGCCGCCAGAAAAATCAGCCCAGCGGCAATCACCAGTACCAGTGCAGCAACCCATGGCCGGCGCCCGTCGATCAGCGCGCTCAGAAACGAGATCAGCGACAAACCGCCAAGCAGCACCCCGGTCAGCAGAAAAATCTCGAACGTCACCTGCCCCTCCCGAAATGTCAGTCGGATTCAAAATCATCCATCAGGCGCATTTCGATCGACGAAACCCTGAGGATGTTGGTGGTTCCCGGCATGTTGAAAGGGATCCCAGCCGTCACCACGATCTGATCCTCGTCCGAACCGAAATCATATTTCTCGGCCGCGCGCGCCGCGTTCACCACCGCCATCTTGAAGCGCCTTACCTCAGATGTCATCACACAATGCATGCCCCAGGACAGGCACAACCGTCGTGCCGTGCCCACCAGCGGCGTCAGCGCAATGATCGGCACCCGTGGGCGTTCGCGCGCCACCTTCAGCGCCGTGGTGCCGGAATGGGTGAAACAACAGATCGCCACCACTTCGGTGGTTTCGGCGATTTCCCGCGCTGCCACGGTGATCGCATCGGCAATGCTTTCGCGCGGGGCGGAACGTGACGCCTCGATCATCTCGCGGTAAACCGGATCGCTTTCAACCTCGACGGCGACGTCATTCATGGTGGTGACCGCCTCGACCGGATATTCGCCCGCGGCGGATTCCGCCGACAGCATCACCGCATCCGCCCCTTCGTAAATTGCGGTCGCCACATCGGAAACCTCGGCCCGTGTCGGCACCGGTGACGTGATCATGCTTTCCATCATCTGCGTCGCCACGATCACCGGTTTGCCGGCATTGCGGCAAGCCTTGACCAGGCGTTTCTGGATCGGCGGAACGTTTTGCACCGGCAATTCCACCCCAAGATCGCCACGCGCCACCATGATGCCGTCAGACACCGCCAATATATCGGCAAACGCCTTCACCGCCGCCGGCTTTTCGATCTTCGACAGGATCGCAGCGCGTCCATCGGCCAGCGCGCGCGCCTCGGCCACATCTTCGGGGCGCTGCACGAACGATAGCGCCAGCCAGTCCACCCCAAGCGAACAGGCAAATTCCAGATCATCGCGGTCCTTTGGCGAAAGCGCCGCCAGTGGCAGGATCACATCCGGCACGTTCACCCCCTTGCGGTTGGAGATCTCACCCCCCACCTCGACCCGGCAATCGGCGAAATCGGCACCGCATTTTTCCACCTTCAGGCGAATCTTGCCGTCATTGATCAACACGGTCTCACCCGGTTCAAGGGCGGCGAAAATCTCGGGATGCGGCAGGTTGACCCGGCTGGCAGTGCCCGGCGCATCATCCAGATCCAGACGAAAGGCGGCGTTTTCCACCAGATCCACCGCACCATCCGCAAACAGACCACAGCGCAGTTTCGGCCCCTGCAAATCCGCCAGAATGGCGATGGGTCGCCCGAATTCCCGCTCAATTTCGCGGATGATGGCGTGGCGGGCGCGCAACTCGTCATGGCTGCCATGGCTCATGTTCAGTCGGAACACATCGGCCCCGGCCTCAAACAGCGCGCGGATCATGCCCTTGCTGTCGGAAGCCGGGCCAAGCGTGGCGACGATCTTGACCTTGCGCAATCTTCTCATATCTGCCCGCCTGTTCTTGCGATTTCCACAAGGCGAAATACCACCCTGCACAGTGTTTGTCTGACCCAAATGCCCGGCCGGTGCAACCGTGCGCTTGCCGCCGGGGTGACATTCGGGTTCTATGGCGGAAAAATCGCCCGAGGATTACATGACCTCCCCCCAAGATGCCTTCCGGATCAGCGGACAGAACCGCGACAGCCAGATCGTGATCACCTGTGACCATGCCTCGAACCATATCCCGCCCGAGGTTTTCGCCGGCAACCTCGGCCTGCCCGCGATCGAGATGGATCGCCATATCGCCTATGATGTCGGCGCAGCAGGGGTCGCTGAACAGCTTGGCCGGCTGCTGAATGCGCCGGTCATATGTTCCACCTTCTCGCGGCTGGTGATCGACCCCAATCGTGGCGAGGATGATCCGACGCTGGTGATGAAGATTTATGACGGCACCATCATCCCCGGCAATCGCCACCTGAGCGACGATGATCTGACCTGGCGACTCGACCATTGCTATCGCCCATATCACGCCGCCGTCGCGCGGCTTCTGGCCGGCCGTACGGCTCCGGTCATGATTGCCATCCACAGCTTTACCCCGAAACTGGCCGGGCGGCGACCGCGCCCCTGGCATCTGGGAATCCTCTATGAAAAGGATCAGCGCCTGGCCCGGCCGATGCTGGCAATCCTCAGCTCACAGCACGATCTCTGTATCGGCGAGAATGAGCCCTATGGCGGGCATCTGGACGGCGACAGCATCGACCGTCATGCGCTGGCGCATGGCCATCCGAACCTGTTGATCGAAATCCGCAACGATCTGATCCGAACCGAAATCCAGCAACTGAACTGGGCTGAGCGGCTGGCACCGATACTGGCCGAGGTAATCGCCAAAACCCCAATAACCCGAGGATAGCAAGATGGACAAACAAACCGAGATCGAGCTTCAGGCCGCCGCCTTTCGCACATTGCGCGATCACCTGATGGTCAAACGTATCGACGTGCAGAATATCGACCTGATGAATCTAGCCGGCTTCTGCCGCAACTGCCTTAGCCGCTGGTATCAGGAGGCGGCCAATGCCCGGGGCATCGACATGACCAAGGAACAGGCGCGTGAAACATTCTATGGCATGAGCCAAGAGGAATGGAAGTCACAGCATCAAACCCCGGCCAGTGACCAAAAACAGGCGGAATTCAAGACCGCCTTCAGAAACAACGTCAAAGACCAATGATGACCGCCCTGCCAGATCAAACCAGCAGGGCAGCTTCTCATCGGGCGGTCATCGGCATCCCTGCCTGTACCGCCTACAGACAAAAACCGGAAAACCTTTCTTATCGGTTAAAATATCCCCCGCGGAGCGAACCGCCCCGTAGGGGCTGACAGGAATGGCCCGAAGGGTCGCAATCAGGTCAGATGGCCGTTTTCAGGCTTTCTTCCAGATAGATCTCGCGCAGTCGTTTTGTCTGCTTGCCCGGTTTGCCGCTGCCGATCGCCCTGCCGTCAAGCTCCACCACCGGCATGACGAATGCCGAGGCCGAGGTGACAAATGCCTCATCTGCCTGCTGCGCCTCGGAAACCGAAAAAGCACGTTCCTCGATTTCCATCTGCGCCTCACGCGCGAAACGCAGGACCGCGGCGCGGGTGATGCCGTGCAGGATATCGTTGCCAAGTTCATGGGTAATGATCTTGCCGCCCTTCACGATATAGGCGTTGTTGGAGCTACCCTCGGTCACCAGCCCGTCCTCGACCAGCCAGGCATCGTCGCAACCGGCCTTCTTGGCGATCATCTTGGCCATCGAAGGATAGAGCAACTGCACCGTCTTGATGTCGCGCCGCCCCCAACGAATATCGTCAACTGAAACCACCTTCATTCCCGATTCGGCCAGCGGACTGGCCGCAAGTCCCGGCTTGTTCTGGGTAAACAACACCACCGTCAGCGGCGTGGTTTCCGGATCGGGAAAGGCAAAATCACGATCACCGGGATTGCCTCGGGTGATTTGCAGATAGACCAGACCATCATGGATGCCATTCAGCCGCAGCAATTCGCGGTGAACTTCCAGCAACCCATCCGCATTCATCGGCATCGCCATGTCAAGCTCGTTCAACGAGCGTTCCAGCCGGGCCAGATGACCGGCGAAATTTAGCAACCGGCCGCCAAGTACCGAGGTCACCTCATAAACCGCGTCCGCCATCAGAAAGCCGCGATCGAAAATCGAGATCATCGCCTCGGCCTCATCCAGATATGTGCCGTTCACATAAACGGTTCGTCCCATCTTCTGCTCCTATCCCCAAAGCTCCGGCAGGGCCGGATGCACACCGTGTTCGTCATATGCCAGCGGCACCGCGCGGTCTTCGGCCAACAAAAGCGGGCCGTCAAGATCGGTGAATGCCGCGGTCTGCGCCAACAGAACCGCCGGTGCCATCGCAAGCGATGAGCCGACCATGCAGCCCACCATCACGCCAAACCCCGCCTGTTCGGCCGCCGTCCGCAGGGCAAGGGCTTCGGTCAGCCCACCGGTCTTGTCAAGTTTGATGTTGATTACGTCGTATTTACCCTCAAGACCGGGCAACGAGGCGCGGTCATGACAGCTTTCATCAGCACAGACCGGCAAGGGGCGATCCATCCCCAGCAGCGCCTCGTCCTTGCCCGCCGGCAGCGGCTGTTCCACCAGTTCCACCCCGAGATCTACCAGAACCGGCGCGAGGCTTGCGTATAATTCCGGGGTCCAGCCCTCATTCGCGTCCACAATGATCCGTGCCTTGGGTGCCCCCTGCCTTACGGCCCGGATTCGCGCCACATCTTCATCGCCACCGCCAAGCTTGGTTTTCAGCAAGGGCCGCATGGCGTTTCTGGCCGCCTGTTCCTGCATGCTGGCAGGTTCCCCCAGCGAAAGGGTATAGGCGGTGATCCTCGGCCCCGGTTCGGGCAGCTCGGCCAGTTGCCATACCGGCAAGCGTTTCTGTTTCGCCTCCAGATCCCAAAGCGCGCAATCCACCGCATTGCGTGCAGCCCCTGCCGGCAACAGATGCTGCAACCGGGCGCGATCCAATGGCATCGCCAGCGATCTGATCTGGGCCATCACGCTTTCCAGCGTTTCGCCGTATCGCGCATAGGGAACGCATTCACCACGCCCGATCACGCCGGCATCCTCGATCGCCACACTCAGAACCCTGGCTTCGGTACGCGAGCCGCGCGAAATGGTGAATACCTGCGCCAGCCTGAAGACATCGGCACCAACAGTCAGTTCCATGTACAGCCCTTCCATAATAATGCCGCAACGCCAAAGGCCCTCTGAACTTTCGGCGTTGCGGTTTCAATCCAGCCTAGATGCCTTCCAGCGCATCCACCAGCCTTGCGGCACCCTGACGATAGGGATCCACCGCCGGCAATCCCATCCGCGCCTCGACCTCAGCCAGATAGGCAAGTGCGTCAGCCTCATTCAGATGCTGGGTATTGGCGGAAATCGCCACCACCTTGCAAGCGGGATTGGCAATCTGCGCCAGCGGCAGCGCGGTGTCGCGTAATTGTTCCAGCGTCGGCTGCTGATAGCCGGGCAGACCGCGCATATGCTTGCGCGTCGGCTCGGTACACAGGACCAGCGCATCGGGCTGACCTCCATGCACCAGCGCCAAGGTCACGCCGGAATACGAGACATGATAAAGCGAGCCCTGACCTTCGATCAAATCCCAGTGATCCGGGTCATTGTCCGGCGTCAGATACTCCACCGCGCCGGCCATGAAATCGGCGATCACAGCATCCAGCGGCACGCCTGAGCCTGTAATCAGAATACCGGTCTGACCGGTGGCGCGGAATGTCGCCTTCATGCCGCGATCCAGCATTTCGCGTTCCATGGCAATGCCGGTATACATCTTGCCGACCGAACAATCGGTTCCGACGGCCAGACAGCGTTTGCCGCTGCGCTTGACCCCATTGGCAATGGGATATGAGGCATTCGGCACCCGCACGTCATGCAATGTCTGTCCATGGGTTTGCGAGGCCGCCACCAGATCGTTTTCGTCGCGCAACAGGTTGTGCAGTCCGCTGGCCAGATCAAACCCCATCTCCAGCGCCTCGACCAGAACCGCCTTCCACGCCGCCGAGATGACACCGCCACGGTTGGCCACTCCGATCACCAGCGTTTTCGCGCCGGCCGCCTTGGCCTCGGCCAGGGTCATATCCTGAAGGCCAAGATCAGCCTTGCAGTTTTCCATGCGAAACTGCCCGACCGAGGCTTCGGGGCGCCAGTCCTTGATGCCTTGCGCCACTTTTGCCGCAAGGCCGTCCGGGGCATCGCCGAGAAACAACAGATATGGTGTCTGGATCATTGCACTACCTTTCCATTTTCAAATGCTCCGCGCCTGTCTATCACGCCAGAATGGAAGGATTTGGGAATTCAGGTCGCAGTTGGATCGGTTTCTGGAATAAATCACGACATATTGCATATTTATTCGAAGAATATCCTGCGATTTGGCAACTCATCGCTGAATTCCGTCTTTCTGCATCGGAATCACTTCAACCGATTGCTCAGTTCAGCAAGGCCACCGGCGCATATTTGTCCTGTTCGAAATCCACCGGCGGCTGATCCACCACCCGGGTGTGGCGCTTGAACTCAAAAACCCGCTCGCCGGAACTGACCGTCGAACACATCACCAGACACTGGTAAAGATGCCTCGGGCCGTCATAGATATCGACCAGCCCGCGCATATTCGGTGCCTGATCGGCATCAAGCGAAAAGCCGGTCTTCCAGAACCTGAGCACGCGGAAATTCTCTCCATCAATCTCGACGCGCAAACGATGCTTGCGCGCCAGATCGCGTTTTCGCGCCAGCTCAAGACCACGGCGCACATCTTCGGGCAAATCGTAAATCATCACAAATCTCCGACCGAAACCGCATTGAGCAATGGAATTACGTCCGGATCAAGTCGGAATTTGCTAAAGTTTTCTATGTGTTGTGATCTTCCACCAGATCAATTCCGGCAACCGGACGCAACAAATGGGGCCTGGATGCGTCATATAGTGCGGAATCCACAAAATCTTGCGGGGCCGCCATACCGGGACCAACAAAGATCAGCGCCGTCCTTGTAATCTTCGCCTGCCGCACTTTCTGGCGAATCGTGGTCAGAGTGGCGCGAATGATCGCCTGATCCGGCCAACCGACCCGATAGGCCACCACCACCGGACAATCCGCGCCATAATGCGGCAGCAACTGACGCTCGATCTCACGCATGTTGCGAATCGCCAGATGGATGATCAGGGTCGCACCGCTTTTGCCGAAATTGTCCAACGTTTCGCCCGGCGGCATCGAAGTCGATTGCATCGACATCCGCGTCAGAACCAGACTCTGCGCAATCTCCGGCACCGTCAGTTCCTGACCCATCGCCGCCGCCGCCGCCGCATAGGCGGAAACGCCCGGCACGATCTCATAGGCGATACCATCAGCCTTCAGACGACGGATCTGCTCGGCGATTGCACCATAAAGCGACGGATCACCCGAATGCACCCGCGCCACATCCTCGCCACGCCGGTCAGCCGCAACCATCTCATGGTGGGTCTGATCCAGCGTCATCGCCGCCGTGTCCAGAACCCGCGCCCCCAATGGCGCAAACGCCACCACCGCCTCGGGCACCAGCGATCCGGCATAAAGGCAAACCTTGCAGCTCTCGATCAACCGCCGCCCCTTGACCGTAATAAGATCCGGATCCCCCGGCCCTGCGCCTATGAAATAAACCGTCATCCCTTGCCTTTTGTCGGCGGGGTCGCAACCACGCCATCATCATTGTTCCAGAAATACTCAATCCCGGCCGACATCAAACCAAATTGCCGTCGATCTTGCGCGCATAGCCCCTCGGTGTATACATCCGTGCGCCCTCGCCCAGCATCGCCAACCGCGACTGGCTGGAGCCGACCAGCACCACCGTCAGCATATCGACCTCATCCACCGCCAGTTGATCCAGCCGCCGATAACGCAATTCCTCGTCCGGACGGCCCAGCGAGCTTGCCAGCAAAACCGGCGTTTCTCCGGGTCGATAGGCCAGCAGAATATCGCGCGCCTCGGCCAAAAGGGTGCGCCGTTTCGTGGATACCGGGTTATAGAACGCGATCACGAAATCACCCTCAGCCGCCGCCTTGATCCGTCCGACGATATCCTCACGCGGTGTCAGCAGATCGCTAAGGGATATGGCGCAGAAATCATGCCCCAAAGGTGCCCCCGCCCGTGCCGCCGCTGCCTGAAGTGCGGAAACACCCGGTGTTGAAACCACCTCGACACGGCGGGCGGCATCACTGACACCACCCGCAGCCTGATCACGGTCCAGCAACTCAAACACCAGCGCCCCCATGGCATAGATGCCGGCATCCCCCGAACAGATCAGCGCCACGGAATGCCCAAGGCCCGCCTGTTCCAGCGCATATCGACACCGATCCTCCTCACCGCCCAGCGGAAAATCCGAGCGCCGCTTGCCATAGGCCAACGGCCCCAGTAGGTCGATATAAAGCCCATAGCCGACCAGTTCTTCCGCCTCGGCCACCAGCCGCGACGCCTCAGGCGTACGCCAGCTGGCCTGCCCCGGACCGATGCCGATAATCGCAAGCTTTCCGCGCGACCGGCCGCCAAGTTCCGCCAACGGTGCCACCGCTTCGGCCAGTGCCGCCGTGGCATTGTCGCTTTTCTGCTTGGCCACGCGCAAATGCCCGCTTTCTCCGACCATCGCCAGCGCCGCCGCCTCGGCCACACCATGACAACCGACCTCGGCAAAAACCACCTCCGAAGGGCTTTGCAGGCGTGGCGTCTCAGCCTCAAGCATCGCGGCATCAAACAGACGCAACGGCACCCCCAACCGGCGTGCCACTGCCAAAATAGCCAGTTCATCCGCCTTCAGATCCAGTGTCACCACGGCAGCAATCGCCCCCTTTGCAATGCCGGCACGCGCCATCACCGCCTCGGCAAGCTGCCACATCTCCGCCTCGGGGCAATTTCTGGCCGCGCCCAACCCCAGCACATATCGCGCCGGATGATACACCAGTCGCACACTTGAACCCTCAATCGCAGCATCGCTGACGCAAAGTACAACCTTGCCGGCAGGATCATGCGGCAAATCGAACAATGACTCGCCCTCGATCCGCGTACCTGCGCCCGACAACAGCGCCATCATCACCGATTTCGCGTCTTCGGGATTGGCCAGCCGATAGCCTGCCGGCGGCTCATCCAGTGCGACGCCAAGCGCCACATCCCCCGCCGTGGTCACCGCCGCATGACCATTCAACACCTCGGCCACCCGCCGCGCCAGACGGTTGGCACCGCGATGCCCGCCCAACAGCGGCACCACCGCGCTGCCGTCATCCGGCACCGCCACCAAGGGCGGCTCAACACGCTTGTCGTTCAGAACCGGCGCAACCGCGCGGATCAGGATACCCGCCGCACAAACCCCGATCAGCGGCACCCCGGCCACGAACAACTCCCGCACATGATCCAGCGCATTGGCAAAATGCACATCCGCGCGTTCGACCCGGCCCGCCCGGCCATGCACCCGCAGGCCAAGTGCCGCAGCAATGCGATGCGCTACCGCTTCACCAGAAGGCGACAGACAGATTACTAACGGTTCGATAGCCAAGGATCATTCCCCTTCGTCATCAGGATCATGGAAAAATACGGCGCCACTTCCGGTGCCTCGGCCAGCGGTACCGAATACTGAGCGGGCTGGGTGGTGCGTTCGATATATGTGCAATGATCGGTCAGTTGAAGTTCGTCCAGCACCTCACGGATCTTCGCCAGATGACGGCCAACCTTGACAATCGCCACCGCATCCGCCGCGCGAATCCGCGCGCGCAGTCGGGCCTTTGGCATCGGCCCCGGCAGGATCGACAAAACTTCATTGCGCGCGACCAGCGGCAGGCCAAGCGCTGCCGCACTGGCATTGACCGAGGTCACACCCGGCACGATTTCCACCTCAAAACGATCAGCAAGCCGTGCGAAAAGATACATGAACGAGCCATAAAACATCGGATCGCCCTCACACAGAACCACCACATCCTGCCCGCCCTCAAGCGTTGCCGCAATCCGTTCAGCCCCCATATCATAGGCCGCCTGTGCCGGCCCGCGGGCGGGTTCCATCGGCACCTCCATGGCAATCTCATGCACCCCGGGCTTCAGCCAAGCCGCTGCAATCGACCGTGCCAGACTGTCGGCCCCGGCCCGCGCCGGATAGGCCACCGCCCCGGCACCGGAAATCAGCCGATGCGCCTTCAGCGTCAGCAATTCCGGATCTCCCGGCCCCAGCCCGACACCCCATAACTTGCCACTCATCGCTTCACCAGCGACCATTGCGTCACCGGCATCGAAGGCCGCCAGCCCTGCCGCCGCCCGATCGAGACAACCCGGCTGACCTGCAACTTCACCAACTCGCCGCCATGACGCGACGCCAGCGCCAGCAACAGCGCCTCGCTCTCCAGCGTCACCGCGTTGACCACCAGCCGCCCCAACGGGCGCAGCGCCTGCCAACAGGCGACGAACACCTCGTCGCTGATGCCGCCGCCGATGAAAATCGCATCCGGCGCCTCCAGCCCCGCCAATGCGGCCGGTGCAAACCCGTCCACGATCTCCAGCCCCGGAACCCCCAGCGCCAGCGCGTTGGCCGCGGCAAAAACCCGCCGCTCCGCCAGCGGCTCTATACCGATTGCCCGGGCATATCGCGCCGCCCGCATCCACTCGACCGCCACCGAGCCTGATCCGCACCCGACATCCCACAACAAGGCACCGCGCATCGGCATCAGCTTGGCCAGGGTTGCCGCCCGCACCTCCTGCTTGGTCATGGTGCCGTCATGCTGAAACAGATCATCCTCCAGCCCCGGCACCCTTGGCATCAGCGCCGCATCCGCCGCCGCCACACATTCCACCGCCAGCGTGTTGAAGGCAGGCACGACATGCGACCAATCCCGCGCCAACCCGTCAAACCTCGCCTCATCCGGCCCGCCCATGGCACCAAACACCGTCATCCTGCTGTCGCCGTAACCGCGTTCAGCCAGAAAACCGGCGATCTGCCTCGGCGTCTCTTCGCCAGTGGTCAGGATCAACAACCGCTGCATCGGCTGGATATAGGCAATCATCTGTTCCACCGGACGACCATGCACCGTCAGGGTTTCCAGATCCGCCATCGACCAGCCCATCCGCGCCGCCGCCAGCTGAAACGCCCCGACCTGCGGGTGATAAACGATCTCGGCCGGGTCAATCGCCCGCCCGATCCTGGCCCCTACCGAATACCATAGCGGATCCCCCGTGGCCAAAACCACCACGCGCCGCCCTCGCATCCCCTTCAGCGTTGAAATCAGCGCATCAAACGGAGAGGGCCAGGCAATACGTTCCGCCGCAATACGACCCGCAAGTTGATGATGCCGATCACCACCAACAATGATTTCCGCCGCTTCCACCACCGCACGCGTCGCAGGCGTCAGCCCGTCCAACCCGTCCTCGCCAATCCCTACAATATGCAACCACGCCTCAGCCATGCACCACTATGCCTTCTTTATTGCCAAAATACGCGAATCCCCGCCCTGCCAAATCATGCGGACAACGGCTCATTGCCGCTCCTCCGGAAACCCCGCCGCCAGCGCATTCACTGCCGCCGAGGCAATCGCCGATCCTCCCCGCCGTCCGCGCAAAGCCACGAACTCACATTCCCTGGGTCGCGCCACCAGTTCCGCCTTGCTTTCGGCAGCACCGACAAAGCCAACCGGAAAACCCAGAATGACCGCAGGCCGCGGCCAGCCGTCATCAATCAGCTCCAGCAAATGAAACAACGCCGTTGGCGCATTGCCAATCGCGACCACCGCGCCCTCGATCCGGTCTCGCCACAGTTCCACCGCCGCTGCCGAACGGGTATTGCCGATCCTTGCCGCCCGTTCCGGCACCCCCGGATCATTCAGCGTCACCAGCACCGGGTTTTCGCTGGGCAGGTGCCGCCGGATGATCCCCGCCGCCACCATTTCGCAATCACAAAGCACCGGCGCGCCCCGTTCCAGCGCCGACCGCCCGGTCGCGAACGCCCCCTCGGAAAACGCCAGCCGATCCGCTATTTCCACCATGCCCGAAGCGTGGATGACACGAACCGCCAGCGCCGCCATGCCGGCATCAAACCGCGCCAGCCGCGCTTTGGCGCGTACCGTGGCAAAACTTTGCTCATAGATCGCTGCGGGATCGCGGGTATACCGCAACCGGGGTGCTGGAACCTCGGTCATTTCCGACGCGCACTTTCCGGCCCCAAAGGGTGTTTGGCATGGGGATAGGGCTGGTGTTCATGGTCATGCCCATGCTCATGCCTGTGGTGATGCCCATGCTCATGGTCATGCCCGTGATGGTGCCCATGCACATGCTCATGCTCATGATGGTGACTGTGTTCGCGCCCGTGGTGATGGTGTTCCCCGTCGGAAACCGGCAAGCGACACTCACCGGTGCAGAAATCCGCGCACAAATCGCAATCCGCCACGTTCGATCCCGGCGCAGACGCCCCCTGCCCTTCGACATGATGGTGGTGGCTTTCCTGCGGCAGGCCGACCTCGGCCTCAAACCCCAGAACCTGCACCCGATACTTGCACATCGCACAATTCGGCGGCGGCTGTTCGCCCACCTGCTCGCTCACCCGCTCGGCAAAGGTTTCCAGCACCTTTTCATGGTCGTTGAGATACCCGGCCTTGACGAACTCGATATCCGGATGCACCGCCGCCACCTGATCGGTAAAGCCATAAATCCGGTCAATCAGAATGCCGGTAAACAGGAAATAGGGAAATACGATGACCCGCTTGTAGCCAAGCCGCGCCACATGCTCCAGCGTCGGCGCGACCAGCGGAAAGGTCACGCCGGAATAGCCGGTTTCGCACCAGCCAAACCCCATGCCCTCCCACAACATGCGCGCGATTTTCGAGACATTGGCGTTGGCGTCGGGATCCGAGGCACCGCGCCCGATCACCACCAGTGCGGTTTCGTGCATCGGCAGCTCCCCCAGCTCGCAATTGGCCCGCTCTACCGCCGCCGAAATCCGCGCCCCTGCCGCTGCAATCATCTTGGGATCGACCCCAAGCTCGCGACCATAGCTGATGTCGATACCGTGTCTGGCAGCATAAGTGTTCAGAACCGTGGGAATATCGTTCTTGGCATGCATCGCCGCAAACAGCATTCCCGGTACCGCCAGAATGCGTTCACACCCTGCCTCACGCAAACGATCAAGCCCGTCGCGGATCACCGGGTTGGCAAATTCAAGATATCCGTATTCAACCGGCCAGTCCGGCAGCAATGCAGGCAGTTTTTGCGCCAGAACCGCGAATTCTTCTACTGCCGCCGCTGAACGCGAACCATGACCGCAGATCATCACCCCGATTTTCGCCATGTCAGACCCCCTTTTTCAACCTGGAAAAGAGGCAAAGGCTGGCAGCCTGTGACGATGCTGCCCGTCGGTCCCCAATTTGGGTCAACCGCGCCCGCAGCGCACCTCTCCGGCCCCGAACGGGGCTTCGTCCCGGTCTCTATACGCCAGCCAGCATGCGGGGTGCAATCAGGGAAACGCCTGATTGCTTCTCATGTACGACAACCCGGCACCATATCCACCTAAAATCAAATGGAATTTCATGCGCCGATGCACAAAATCGCAGATTTTGTGCCGGCCCTACGGAAACCGACCGTAGGTCACAGTTCCAGCGGGAGAGCCCCGGCTTGCGGTCCTGGCATGGTTTCAGTTCTTGGCGTTTCTGGCGGCAGTATCGGCGGCATATACGCCCAGGATGCTCAGATGCGTGGTGAAATAGGTCAGTTCCTCAAGCGCGCGTTGAACCGCCGGATCGTCCGGGTGCCCTTCGATATCGGCGTAAAACTGCGTTGCGGTGAATGAGCCATCCACCATGTAGCTTTCCAGTTTCACCATGTTGACGCCGTTGGTGGCGAACCCGCCCATCGCCTTATATAGCGCCGCCGGGATGTTGCGAACGCGAAAGACGAAGGTGGTCATCATCAGTTCACCGCGGCGCGAGTAATCGGGCTCACGCGCCATGATCAGGAACCGCGTGGTGTTGTGGGTGTGATCCTCGATATCCCGCGCCAGCACTTCCAGCCCGTAGATCTCGGCCGCCAGTTCACTGGCCAGAACCCCGGAATTCCTGTCGCCGGACACGGCCAGATCGGCAGCGGCACCGGCGCTGTCAACGGCGGATTCGCCGGCAATTCCATGACCACGCAGAAACTGCCGGGCCTGTGGCAGCAGCACCTGATGCGCCCGCACCCGTCTTATCTGATCCAGCGCGACACCGGGCAGCGCCATCAGGCAGATACGTACCCTGACAAACGCCTCGGCAACGATATGCAATCCTGATTCCGGCAACAGATGGTGGATGTCGGCAACCCGGCCATAGGTCGAATTCTCGACCGGAAGCATCGCCAGATCGACATCGCCGTCGCGCAATGCCTGCACCGTATCTTCAAATGTCGCGCATGGCAGCGCCTGATGATCCGGCATCGCCGCATGACAGGCCTGATGTGAATAGGCGCCGGGTTCGCCCTGAAACGATATTTTCCTGATCAAGCCGCTCATGCCGTCTTTCCGCAATCTTTAGTCGTTTGGTCGCGCTATCTACACCTTGCAACTGACAAGGGGAAGCGTTTAGAAAGGCGCAGTTTTTACGACAGGCGGCAGACAGACCGCCCTTTAAGGTAGGAAAGCCATGTTCAACATCATGACGATCACCAAGGTAGGCGGCGCACTTTGCGGTGCGCTGCTTGTATTCCTGTTGCTCAACTGGGTCGCCGACACGATCTATTTCACGCCCGCCGAACATGGCGAAAGTTCCGAGGCCGCTTATCTTCTGGAAACTGACGAGGATGTAGCACCGGCTGCCGAGGAGAAATCTGCGGAAACCGCCAGCACCTCGACCGGTTCTGACACAACTGCCAGTTCAGACGCCACGGCCAATACCGATACCAGCACCGCGGCCAGCACCGAGTCGACCGCAACCTTGGCCGCAGGGGATGCTGCCAAAGGTGAAAAGGTCTTCAAGAAATGCAAGGCTTGCCACAAGACCGGCGAAGGCGAAAATGCCACCGGCCCCTCGCTTTATCAGGTGGTTGGGCGCAAGGTCGCCAGTATCCAGGGCTTCGGCTATTCCAGTGGCATGAGCAACCTTGGCGGCACCTGGACACCGGAACATCTTGATGCCTTTCTGACCAAACCCAAAGATCTGGTGCCCGACACCAAGATGAGCTTTGCCGGGTTGAAAAAGGAACAGGACCGCGCCGATCTGATCGCCTATCTGGCAACCCTCGGCCACTGATCGACCACCAGTCCTTTTGATCCTGTTGATCGGGCCACCTGCATGCCGGGTGGCCCTTTTTCGTGCCGAGTCGGGTTTTTCACGCAATCGCGTCTTGCAAGTGACAACAGTGCGAATTTACCTTGCCCGAAACGATTTGACCGCAAACCTGTCGCCTGCTGGCGCAGAAAGGGTGATATGCACTGGAAAACCCAACACTTTCGGAATTCCGCCAAGGCAGCAACGGCCGTCGTGAATACCAAACCACTTCTGATGTCATTCCTTTTATTCCTGGCGCTCCTGTTGACCGGAATCGCAGGAAAGGCCGAGGAAATGACCATCAAATCACATGGTATCTCGACCTTTGGCGACCTGAAATACGGGCCGGATTTCCAGCATTTCGATTATGTGAACCCAGATGCGCCCAAAGGCGGCGAATTTTCCACCTGGGCATTCGGAACCTTTGATTCGATGTCGCCCTATATCCTCAAGGGTCAGGCGGCGGCGCTGTCGAATATGTTTTTTGAATCACTGATGACCGGATCGGCGGATGAGCCGGATTCGCTTTATGGTCTGGTCGCCGAAAGCATCGAATATCCCGAGAACCGGCAATGGGCGATCTTCAACATCCGCCCTGAGGCACAATTTGCCGATGGCACGCCGATCACCGCCGATGACGTGGTGTTCTCGTATGAGGTGCTGATCGCCAAGGGCCGCCCCAGCTTTCGGGTCACGCTTTCGGATTTTGAAAGCGTCAAGGCACTTGACAGCCACCGCGTCAAGTTCACCTTCAAGCCAGGCGCCAATACCCGCGGCCTGCCGATGACCGCCGCCGGTTTGCCGATTTTTTCCAAAGCCTATTACGCCAACCGGGATTTCGCCGAAAGCACGCTGGAGCCGCCCCTGGGTTCAGGTGCCTATGTTCTGGACAAGGTGGTTCCCGGCAAAACGGTATCATACAAGCGGCGCGATGATTACTGGGGCAAGGATCTGCCGGTCAATGTCGGGCGCGAGAATTTCGACCGCATCAAGGTGGAATACTACACCGATTACACCGCCGCGTTCGAGGGATTCAAAGGTGGCGCATACAATTTCCGCGAGGAATTTTCGTCCAAGGTCTGGGGCACCGCCTATGATTTTCCGGCTCTGAAAGAAGGCTATGTGATCAAGGAACAGATCCCCGACGGCAACCCATCCGGCACACAGGGGTTCTGGTTCAACCTCAGGCGTGACAAGTTCAAGGATCTGCGTGTGCGCGAGGCGATCGGAATGGCGTTCAATTTCGAATGGTCGAACCAGGCGCTGTTTTACGGTCTTTATCAGCGAACGGATTCATTTTGGGAAAACTCGACACTTCAGGCCGAGGGGATGCCGGACGAGGCAGAACTTGCCCTGCTGGAACCGCTCAGGACCGAACTGCCGGATGAGGTGTTCAGCAAACCCGCCTTCAGCCCGGCAGTATCCAAACCCAGTCAGCTTGACCGCCGGGTGATCAGCCAGGCCGGCAAACTGCTGGATGCGGCGGGCTGGAAAGTGGTCAACGGCATCCGCACCAACGACAAGGGCGAACAGCTTAAGGTCGAAATCCTCAATGACAGCCCGAGTTTCGAGCGGATCATGAACCCCTATATCGAAAACCTGAAACGCCTTGGCATCATTGCCAGCCTGAACAATGTCGACAGCGCCCAGGCGACCGAACGCGAAAAGAGTTTCGATTTCGACATCACCACAAGGCGTTATGTGATGTCGCTGACACCGGGGCTGGAACTGCGCGGCATCTTTTCCAGCCAATCCGCCGATGTGCCGGGGTCAAACAACGTGGCCGGGCTGGCCAACCCGGCGATTGACGCACTTTTGAACAAGGTCGAGCAGGCGAAATCGCGTGCAACGCTGTCCGTGGCGGTCAAGGCGCTGGATCGCGCGCTGAGGGCGCTGCATATCTGGGTGCCGCAATGGTACAACCCCTATCACAACATCGCCTATCTGGATGTGTTTGGCCGCCCCGAACATCTGCCGCCCTTTGCTATGGGCGAAATGGATTTCTGGTGGTATGACGAGGCTAAGGCAGCGCGCCTAAAAGCAGCAGGCGCACTCTGACAAAAGGGGCAAACCCCGCATATGGGCGCATATATCCTCAGGCGTATCCTGCTGATGATTCCCACCTTGCTGGGGATCATGATCATCAACTTTGCACTGGTGCAATTTGTGCCGGGCGGACCGATCGAACATATCCTCAGTCAGCTTGACCAGCAAAGCAGCGCCACCGACCGCATCGCCGGTGGTGGTTCCGAGGTGGGTTCAGGTTCGGGCGAGTATCAGGGCGCCAAGGGCCTGCCTGCGGATTTCATCAAGGATCTGGAAAAACAGTTCGGCTTTGACAAGCCACCGGTGGAACGGTTTTTCCTGATGATGGGCAACTACCTGCGCTTTGACTTTGGCGAAAGCTATTTCCGCTCGATCAGCGTGATCGAATTGGTGAAGGAAAAACTGCCGGTTTCGATCACGCTCGGCCTTTGGACAACACTGCTGGCCTATCTGATCTCGATCCCCATGGGCATTCGCAAGGCGGTGCACGACGGTTCGGGCTTTGACACCTGGACATCGGCTTTGATCATCGTGGCCTATGCCATTCCGGGGTTTCTGTTCGCCATTCTGCTGTTGGTGGTATTTGCGGGCGGCTCATATCTGAAATGGTTCCCTTTGCGCGGGCTGACCTCGGAAAATTTTTCCGAGCTTTCGATGCTGGGGCAGATCAAGGATTACCTCTGGCATATCGTGCTGCCGGTCGCTGCCAACACCATCGCCGCCTTTGCCACGCTGACGCTGTTGACCAAGAATTCATTCCTTGACGAGATCAAGAAACAATATGTGATGACCGCCCGCGCCAAGGGTCTGACCGAACGCCGGGTGTTTTATGGCCATGTTTTCCGCAACGCCATGCTGATTGTCATCGCCGGTTTTCCCGCCGCCTTTATCTCGATCTTCTTCACCGGCTCGTTGATCATCGAGATCGTGTTTTCGCTGGATGGCATGGGACGGCTGGGGTTCGAGGCGGCGGTGAACCGCGATTATCCGGTTTTGTTCGGCACGCTTTATGTGTTCGGCATACTTGGTCTGTTTGTCAATCTTCTGTCTGATCTTACCTATGTCTGGGTCGATCCGCGCATTGATTTCGAAAGCCGCGAAACATGAGGTTTCTGCGGCAGGGCAGCCTTGGCGAGCGCCGCTGGCATAATTTCCGCCAAAACCGCCGCGCCCTCTGGTCGCTGTGGATATTCCTTGGCCTGTTCGTGACCTGCCTGTTCGCCGAATTCGTCGCCAACGACAAGCCGCTGATCGTCAGCTATCGCGGCGAGTGGCACTTTCCGGTGCTGAAGTTCTACCCGGAAACCACCTTCGGCGGCGAATTCAAGACCGAGGCAGAGTATCCCGCCCCCGAAGTACGCTGCCTGATCGTGACAGGTGGGCTTGATGCCTGTTTCGACGATCCCGAAGCGGTGATCGCCGATGCCGCCGACGGCGAGGTTCAGGGCAAGAAGATCGACCGGGGCTGGATCCTGAATGCGCCGGTGCCTTATTCCTTCAACACCATCAACTATGACGTACAACCCGCCCCCGGTGCGCCGGACAGGAACCACTGGCTTGGCACCGACGATCAGACCCGCGACGTGCTGGCGCGGATCATCTACGGGTTTCGCATCTCGACGCTGTTTGCACTGTTCGTGGTCGTTGTCTCATCCGTGATCGGCATCGCGGCGGGGGCTTCCATGGGTTATTTCGGCGGCTGGGTCGATCTGGTGTTCCAGCGCATCGTCGAAATCTGGGGAAATATTCCCAGCCTTTACATCATCATCATCCTGTCGGCGATGTTCACCATGACCTTTCAGCTATTGGCGTTTCTGATCGCGCTGTTCAGTTGGACGGCCCTGATCGGCGTGGTCCGGGCCGAGTTCCTGAGAGCGCGGAATTTCGAATATACCCGCGCCGCCCGCGCCATGGGGGTTGGTGACGCCAAGATCATGTTCCGGCATATCCTGCCCAACGCCATGGTCGCCACGCTGACCATGATGCCGTTTCTGATCACCGGTTCCATTGGCACGCTGGCATCGCTGGATTTCCTTGGCTTCGGCCTGCCTGCATCCTATCCATCGCTGGGGGAACTGGCTTTGCAGGCGAAACAGAACCTTCAGGCACCGTGGCTGGCCTTTGCCGCCTTTGTGACCTTTGCGGTGATGCTGTCTTTGCTGGTGTTCATCTTTGAAGGGGTGCGCGACGCGTTTGACCCCAGAAAGACCTTCAAATGAGGGATCACGACAACAAAGATGCACCGATCCTGACAATCGACAACCTTTCGGTCGCCTTTGGTGCCAATTCACCCGCCGTTCGCAATGTTTCACTTGATATCAGGGCCGGGGAAACCGTGGCGCTGGTGGGTGAAAGCGGCTCGGGAAAATCCGTTACCGCCCTTTCCACCGTGAAACTTCTGCCGGATTCAGCGCATATCACCGGATCGGTGAACTATCGCGGCACCGAGATGATCGGGGCCGACCAGAAAACCCTGAGGCGGGTGCGCGGCAATGATATCAGTTTCGTCTTTCAGGAACCGATGACCTCGCTCAACCCGCTGCACACGCTGGAAAAACAGATCGGCGAAAGCATCGCGCTGCATTCCGGGCTGACCGGTGCGGCGGCGCGGGCGCGGATCATTGATCTGTTGAACAAGGTCGGCATCCGCGACCCCGAAGGCCGCCTTGGCAACTATCCCCATCAGTTTTCCGGCGGCCAGCGGCAGCGGATCATGATCGCCATGGCGCTGGCCAACGGACCCGATCTGCTGATCGCGGATGAACCGACAACCGCCGTTGACGTGACCATCCAGGCGCAAATCCTCGAATTGCTGGCGGGCTTGCAGAAAAGCGAGGGGATGGGCCTGTTGTTCATCACCCACGACCTGGCCATCGTTCGCAAGATCGCCGATAGGGTGAACGTGATGCAGGGCGGTGAAATCGTTGAAAGTGGCCCGGCGGCCAAAGTTTTCGCCAATCCCCGCCACCCCTATACGCAAAAGCTGCTGGCCGCCGAACCCAGGGGGCGGCCGGATCCGGTGCCCAAGGGTTCAAAGCTGCTGCTGAAAACCGAAAACCTGCGCGTCTGGTTCCCGGTCCGTCGCGGCATTTTTCGCAAGACCATCGGCCATATCAAGGCCGTGAATGACGCGACGTTCGAGATCGGCGAAAGCGAAACCATCGGCATTGTCGGCGAAAGCGGTTCCGGCAAGACGACGCTGGCGCTTGGGGTGATGCGGCTTTTGTCCTCGGAAGGACGGATCGAGTTTCTGGGGCAGGATGTGCATGGCCTCAGAAACCGCCACCTGAAACCCCTGCGCAAGGATATGCAGATGGTGTTTCAGGACCCCTACGGCTCGCTCTCGCCACGCCTGACGATTGAACAGATCGTGGCCGAAGGGCTGGAGGTGCAAGGGGTTCACAAGGGGGATGCAATGCGCCGGATGGTGGCCGACATCCTGACCGAAGTGGGGCTGGATGCCAGCATGTTGAACCGCTATCCGCATGAATTTTCCGGCGGCCAGCGGCAGCGCATCGCCATTGCAAGGGCGATGGTGCTGAAACCCCGACTGGTGGTGCTGGATGAGCCGACCTCGGCCCTTGACATGACGGTGCAGGTACAGATCGTTGATCTGCTGCGCGACCTTCAGAACAAGTACAAGCTGGCCTATCTGTTCATCAGCCATGATTTGAAGGTGGTGCGCGCCCTTAGCCACAAGGTTCTGGTGATGAAAGACGGGGATATCGTGGAACAGGGCGTCGGCGACAAGGTGTTTGACCACCCTGAAACCGACTATACCAAACGTCTGATGAAAGCTGCGTTTGACCTTAGCGATGTCTAGGGTGCTGCCCTAGATTGCCATCGAATGCCCCGAGGCATCCATGGCGTAGGCGTCAAATTCCCGCGCTACCATGCGGGTCAGCGGCTGGCCTTCGGGCAGGATTCGCAAAGTGGTGCCGTCAAGCCTGGTAAATGGGGCGTATTTCGCCTGTACCAGCCGCATTTCCGGCCTGAGGTTGACGGCAACGCTGTCGAATTCCGCCTCGACCGCCGCCAGATCGAAGGCAAAATTGCACATGATTTCCTCGATCACGCGCGAACGCAAAAGATCCTCGGCAGTAAAGGCGTGGCCGCGCGCCGAGGCAAGGTTGCCCTGGCGTATCTGCGCCAGATAGGGCGAGGTGGCGCTGATATTCTGCACATATCCCTGCGGAAAGCGTGAGATTGCCGATGCACCAAGGCCGATCAGGGTCATGCAGGTATCATCGGTATAGCCCTGAAAATTCCGCCTTAACGTGCCATTGCTGGCGGCCATATCCAGCCCGTCACCGGGTTTGGCGAAATGGTCGATGCCGATGGCACGATACCCTGCCGCCAGAAACAGATCCCGCGCCACGTCGTATAGCGAAAGACGATCGCGTGAGCCGGGCAGATGCTGTTCCGGGATCATCGTCTGGCGCTTGGACATCCACGGCACATGCGCATAGCCATAAAGCGCCACCCGGTCGGGCGACAGGCTGATCAGCTTGTTGGTGGTGTCGGTGATCGACGCGATATCCTGATGCGGCAGACCAAACAGGATATCGGTGTTGAGGCTGTGAATGCCACGCGCGCGCAGCTTGTCGGCGACATCGCGGGTAATCTCGAACCCCTGCTCGCGGCCGATGGTTTTCTGGATCTTCGGATCGAAATCCTGCACGCCGATGCTGGCGCGGTTCATACCGGCGGCGGCCAGCGCGTCAAGGCGGCTGTCGTCCAGCTCATTGGGGTCCACCTCGACCGAAAACTCGGCACCCTCGGCAAATGGCAGGGCATCGGTAATGGCACGGGCCAGTGATTCGATCTGATCCGCCTCCATGATCGTCGGCGTGCCACCGCCCCAATGCAGCCGCGACAGTTTCACGCCCCTTGGCAATATATCCGCGACCATCCCGATTTCGTCCTTCAGGGTGGCCAGATATGAATTGACCGGATCGTTGTTGTTCACCCCCTGGGTGCGGCAGGCGCAGAACCAGCAAAGTCGTTTGCAGAATGGCACATGGATATAGAGCGAAACCTGACCGCCTTCAGGAACCTCGGCCAGCCAACGCTTGTAATGCGAGGCCTGAACGCTGGTGCTGAACTGCGGTGCCGTCGGATACGAGGTGTATCGCGGAACTTTGGCGTCGAACAATCCGAGCCGGGCGAGTTGCGTTTGCTGGGTCATTGGAATACCTATGGGGACGGCAATTTTTTTCACCTTGATCGAGATCAAATCCCCGGCCCGAAAATGAACGTGAAGGCGACACTATTTGTAAAAACCGATTGTCGCGATTGCCCTATCCGGCATCGTGCGGTCTGTTCACGCTCAACTGCGGATGAGCTGGAAATTCTGGACCGCATGAAGACCTACCGCACCTACGAGGCCGGGCAGACGATCATCTGGGCCGGCGATCAGGTGCAGTTCCTGGGTTCGGTGGTCAGTGGTGTGGCAACCCTTTCACAAACCATGGAGGATGGGCGCCGGCAGATGGTCGGCATGTTGCTGCCCAGCGATTTCGTTGGTCGCCCGGGGCGCGAATCAGCTCCCTTCGATGTGGTGGCGGCAACCGAGGTGACGCTGTGCCGGTTCCAGAAATCCGCGTTTGAAAGACTGATGGTGCAATCGCCCGCGATCAGTCGCCGGCTACTTGAAATGACCCTCGATGAACTGGATTCAGCGCGCGAATGGATGCTGTTGCTTGGCCGCAAGACAGCGCGCGAAAAAATCGCCAGCCTGTTGTCGATCATCGCGCGGCGCGATGCCAGCCTGCACCTGCAACCGATTTCGGGGAATGTAGAATTCGATCTGCCGCTATCGCGCGAAGCGATGGCGGATTATCTGGGACTGACGCTGGAAACCGTCAGTCGCCAGGTCTCGGCCCTGAAACGCGAAGGCATCATTGAACTGCAAGGCAAGCGGCACATCAACATCATTGATTTTGCCACGCTGCTGAATGAAACCGGCGATGATACCGACGGCGGCATCTGGACCTGACGCCGCCGTCCGACTGAAAACCCGACCCTCAGCGCGCCATCAGCACCGGCAAGGAAAATCCTTCGAGTAGGTTGCGCGTGGTACCGCCCATAATCGATTCGCGCAGGCGTGAATGGCCATAGGCACCCACGACGATCATGTCGGCATCGAAATCGATTGCGTGCCTTTCCAGAATGTCCGAGATCTTGGGTACGGTTCGTGCCAGCACGGAAACCGTTACCTTGGCACCATGACGTGTCAGCATTTTCGACAGGTTCGAACCGATATCGGACTGATCCTCGGCATGGCGTTTGGGGTCGATGATGGCGATATCCACCGCATCGGCCTTTGCTATCAGCGGCAGCGCGGTCTTGATCGCAGCCATCGCCTCGTCGCTGTCGTTCCAGCCGATGACGATCCGTTTGCCAAAACTTTCAGGCGTCTTTGCCGGGCAGACAAGAACCGGCGTATGGCCGCGAAACAATACCGCTTCAAGTATGAAGGCGGATTCTTCCGGCACATCCTTGCCATAGGGATGCGGCAGCACCACAAGATCGTTGAACCGCGCCATGTCTCCGACCACATGCGAAAGCCCGCTGATTTGCGCCACTGTGCTCTGGCTGGACCAGTTCAGGGCGGAACCGTCAAAATACGCCTTGGCCTTTGCCTCGCTTTCGCGGGCTTCCTTGATGGCGTCCTGAATGCTTTCCCCGCTGGCAATCGGTGTGGCCCCGGCATAGTAAAGTCCGGGCTGAATACGGTCGATCCCGATGCAAAGCACGTCAAGATGGCCATCGGACTCCATCGCCATCCGTCTTGCCAGATCCATTGCCGGGGCAGCGCGTTCCTGACTGTCCCAGACGGTCATTATTGATTTGAACTGCATCAATCTCTCCTTTGGTTGCACAAATCTCGGTTTCAGCTTTGACCGATGGGCGAATTTCAACCATGATCCACGCTAACGCTATCTGATCATATGCCGCCAAAATTCGTTGTTTTTGACATGGATCAAGGTAGATTTGGTGATGTGCGTACACGAGAACAAGGCTACAGGGCCGCACTGCGTCAATTATGACCGGGGCACACGGAAAAAGGATACCAAATGCTCGACTATTTCAAGCTGATCGTGCTGGCGATCGTCACGCTGTTGGCCGCAATGGCAGCCAATTTCGCCCATGACACAGCTTATCAGATACATGCGATCATTGTTGTTCTGGTTTCGCTTGGCCTGTTCATCTACACCCTTCGCCACACCAACGACCCGCCAAAACCCGCCAATACCGGCTATAACGACGGGGTGATCAGGGCCGGGGTGATTGCCACCTGTTTCTGGGGGCTGGCCGGATTTCTGGTCGGCACCTATGCCGCGTTCGAACTGGCCTATCCGCTTCTCAACCTCGATCTGCCCTGGACCACCTTTGGCCGCGTTCGCCCGCTGCATACGTCGGCGGTGATCTTTGCCTTTGGCGGCAATGCGCTGATCGCCACCTCGTTTTATGTGGTGCAACGTACCTGCGCGGCGCGGCTCTGGGGCGGCAATCTGGCGTGGTTCGTGTTCTGGGGCTATCAGTTGTTCATCGTGCTGGCTGCAACCGGGTATCTTTTGGGGGTTACCCAATCCAAGGAATATGCCGAACCGGAATGGTATGTGGATATCTGGCTGACCGTGGTCTGGGTTGCCTATCTGGTGGTGTTCATGGGCACCCTGATCAAACGAAAAGAGCCGCACATCTACGTCGCCAACTGGTTCTATCTTTCGTTCATCCTGACCATTGCCATGCTGCACATCGTCAACAACCTCAGCATGCCGGTTTCGATCTTTGGCTCCAAGTCGGTACAACTTTTCTCGGGCGTGCAGGATGCACTGACGCAATGGTGGTACGGCCATAACGCCGTCGGCTTTTTTCTGACGGCGGGCTTTTTGGGCATGATGTACTATTTCGTGCCGAAACAGGCGGAACGCCCGGTCTACAGCTACAAATTGTCGATCATCCATTTCTGGGCGCTGATCTTTCTTTATATCTGGGCCGGTCCGCACCATCTGCACTATACCGCGCTGCCCGATTGGGCGCAGTTCCTGGGCATGACCTTTTCCATCATCCTTTGGATGCCGTCCTGGGGTGGCATGATCAACGGCCTGATGACGGTTTCCGGTGCCTGGGACAAGTTGCGGACCGATCCGGTCCTCAGGATGATGGTGGTTTCCATCGGCTTTTACGGCATGTCCACCTTCGAGGGGCCGATGATGTCGATCCGCGCCGTCAACTCGCTCAGTCATTATACCGACTGGACCATCGGGCATGTGCATTCCGGCGCCCTTGGCTGGAACGGCATGGTCACGTTCGGTGCGCTTTACTTCCTGACGCCACGCCTATGGGGCCGCGCGCGGCTGTACAGTCTGTCGATGGTTTCCTGGCATTTCTGGCTGGCGACCATCGGTATCGTTCTATACGCCAGTTCGATGTGGGTCAGCGGCATCATGGAGGGGCTGATGTGGCGCGAGGTTGATGCGCAGGGTTTCCTCGTGAACTCGTTCGCCGACACTGTGGCCGCCAAATATCCCTACTATGTGGTGCGTGCGCTCGGCGGTGTATTTTATCTCACCGGCGCGATCATCATGTGCGTCAATCTATGGAAAACCGTCACCAGCACGCCCGAAAAATCGCGCACCGCTGCTCCGGCGGCTGCCGTCGCGGCTGAGTGAGGGGAAAAGACATGTCGATACTATCCAAGCACAAGATCATCGAAACCAATGCCACCCTTCTGATGGTGCTCAGCCTCGTGGTGGTCGCAATCGGTGGCATCGTTGAGATTGCACCGCTGTTCTACCTGGAAAACACCATCGAAAAAGTGAAAGGCATGCGCCCTTACACACCGCTGGAACTGACCGGGCGCAACATCTATGTGCGTGAAGGGTGCTATACCTGCCACAGCCAGATGATCCGCCCCTTGCGCGATGAGGTGGAGCGATACGGGCATTACAGCCTGGCAGCGGAATCGATGTATGACCATCCGTTCCAATGGGGCAGCAAACGCACCGGCCCGGATCTGGCACGGGTCGGGGGTCGCTATTCCGATCAATGGCATGTCAACCACCTGACCGACCCGCGTTCGGTGGTGCCCGAAAGCATCATGCCGGGCTATGGCTTCATGCTGAAGGCGAAACTTGACGGCAAGTATGTCGCCGATATGGTCAAGGCGAACGCCATGGTCGGCGTCCCCTATACCGACGAGATGCTGACCGAGGCGCAGGCAGATTTTCTTGCTCAGGCCAACCCGGATGCCGACAGCGACGGATTGCTGGAACGTTATGGCAAAACCGCACAGGTGCGCAATTTCGACGGCCAGCCGGAACTGACGGAAATGGATGCACTGATCGCTTATTTGCAGGTACTTGGCACGATGGTGGATTTTTCCACCTTCGAAGCCGATGCCAGCCGTTAGGACGGGTGCTTTTATGGATACCTATTCATCGCTTCGCCATTTCGCCGACAGTTGGGGCCTGCTGGCGATGTTCCTGCTGTTTCTGGGCATCGTGATCTATGTGTTCCGACCCGGCGGCAAGGCGGTTCACCGTGACTCGGCCCAGATCCCGCTGCGCCATGGTGACGACCTGGCAGAAGATGAAATCAAAGACCAAACCAAACACGATGCCAACCAGACGACAAAGGAGGGCGGGAATGAGCAACCCTGACGACAATCTCAACCCGAATGACCCGAATACTACCGGCCATGAATGGGATGGTATCAAGGAATTCGACAATCCCCTGCCGCGATGGTGGTTGTGGACCTTCTATGCCACCATCATCTGGGGTGTCGCCTATCTGTTCCTGTTTCCGTCCATACCCTTGATCAACGGCGCCACGCCGGGGTTTCTGGGCTATTCCTCGCGCGCTGACGTTGCCGCCGACATGCAGAAATATGTCGATGCGAATGCCGCCGTGGATCAGCGGATCGCTGCGGTTGATCTGGATCAGATCGTCGGCGACGAAGCCCTGTTGAACTATGCCATGAACGGTGGTGCGGCGGTGTTCAAGACCCGGTGCGCCCAGTGCCACGGTGCCGGGGCGGGTGGCTTCAAGGGTTATCCCAACCTGGTCGATGACGACTGGCTTTGGGGCGGCACCATCGAGGATATCTACACCACCATCAGCCACGGTATCCGCGAAGCATCCGACGACGACACCCGCTATTCGGAAATGCCGAAATTTGGCGAGATTCTGGAGCCGGCGGAAATTTCCGAGTTGGTGCAATATGTGCTGGCGCTGTCCGGCCAGAACCACGATGCCGATGCCGCCGCCAAGGGCAAGGTGTTGTTCGCCGATAATTGCGCGGCCTGCCATGGCGAGGACGGTACCGGCGACCGCGATCAAGGCGCGCCAAATCTGACGGACGCGATCTGGCTATATGGCGGTGACGCCGCCACGCTGAAAGAATCCATCACAAATGCCCGCTTTGGCGTCATGCCGGCCTGGGCCGGACGGCTAAGCGAATCGCAAATCCGCCAGGTAGCGACCTATGTGCACCAGCAAGGCGGTGGTGAATAGCTCTGGTGTGATCGGGATTCCCCTGGTCGCTGCAATCATCCCCGCGCCGCCTTTATTGCAAAGCGGCGCGGGGATCGCTGACTTCATGCGCGCCGTCTTGTGAACGCAAGAAACCTTGGCCGACGTTTTGGCGGCAGTTTGGCCAAAGTGGTCGAAAGCGGGTCGCACCGGGCCGCCATAAGCATGGTGGAAGCATAGATATTTAACATGTCAACGCCTTTCAAATTGGGTTTCCTGCCTTGCTTATTGGCCGTGGAGGCGTCAAAAGCAAACCAGCAATTATTCCTGACTGTAAGGCTGGCTTACATATGAAATGGTCCGGTTTGCCGCCACTCAGCGCCCTCAGGGCGTTTGCCGCGTTTCATCAGGCAGGCAGCATGTCGGCGGCGGGCGGTTTGTTGAATGTCAGCCATGCGGCTATATCCCAGCAGATCAAGGCGCTTGAATCACATATGGGGATGGCGCTGATCGACCGTTCAACCCGCCTGCCGCAACCGACCCCGGCAGGTTTGCAACTGGCCGAGGCGCTTGACCTCGGGTTTGGCAACATTGCCCGCGTGGTGGACGAACTGACCGGTGCCGATGCATTGCGCCCGCTTCAGGTGACGCTGACGCCCAGTTTCGCCAGTTCATGGCTGATGCCACGGCTGGCGCGTTTTCGCGCCATTCACCCCGAGATCGACCTGATGCTGAATGCCACCCCGAAACGCGTGCCGCTGGCCGTCGGCGGCACCGATCTGGCAATCCGCTATGGCAAGGGCGGCTGGCCGGGGCTTGAGGCGGAACTGCTGCTTGACAGTCCGCTTGCAGTGGTCGCGGCCCCAAAACTGATCGGCGAGGACCAGATAACCGGCCCTGCCAGCCTGACCAGATATCCGTGGATTCAGGAACTCGGAACCTCGGAAGCCAGCAACTGGCTGATCCAGCATGGTGTGGTGGACGGCCGCGCCAACGGCCTGCTGGAACTGCCCGGCAATCTGATGCTGGATGCCGCGCGCGACGGTCAGGGTGTGGTGGTGACGGTGCGCCGCTTCATCGAGGCCGACATCGCGGCCGGCCGATTGCGGCTGCTGTTTGCCGACAAGGCCGCCAAGGGGTACTACATCGTCACCCGCCCCGGTATCCTGCGTCCGGCGGTGCGCCATTTCATCGCTTGGCTGCGCCAGGAAACCCGACAGACTGCGAAGGTTTGACACATGTCAAAGTTTGCAAGTAATTAACATGTCATCTACCTGACAAGAACAGGTTCCAGAAAGGCTCGGACTTCATGAGCAACCCCGAACAAACGCCGCCACTGCTTTATGCGCCGCGCGAGCCGGTATTTCCGCGCCGGGTCAAGGGGTTTTTCCGCAGCCTGAAATGGTGGATCATGCTGTTCACCCTCGGTGTCTACTACCTGACACCGTGGATCAGATGGGATCGCGGCCCCAATCTGCCGGATCAGGCGGTGCTGGTGGATCTGGCCAACCGGCGATTCTTCTTTTTCTGGATCGAAATCTGGCCGCATGAGTTCTATTTTGTTGCCGGCCTTCTGATCATGGCCGGACTTGGCCTGTTCCTGTTCACCTCGGCGCTTGGCCGGGTCTGGTGCGGCTATGCCTGCCCGCAAACCGTCTGGACCGACCTGTTCATCCTGGTCGAACGCTGGATCGAGGGCGACCGCAATGCCCGCGTGCGCCTTTACAAGGCCGCCTGGGACGGTCGCAAGATTCGCCTGAGGCTGACCAAATGGCTGGTCTGGATCCTGATCGCCTTGGCGACGGGCGGTGCCTGGGTGTTCTATTTCGCCGATGCGCCAACACTTTTGCGTGATGTGGTCACCGGTCAGGCGGCGTTTGTCGCCTATGGCTCGATCGCGTTTCTGACCGCCTCCACCTTCCTGTTGGGTGGCATCGCACGCGAACAGGTCTGCATCTATATGTGTCCCTGGCCGCGTATCCAGGCGGCGATGATGGATGAGGACACCCTGACCATCGGTTATCGTGAATGGCGGGGCGAACCGCGCGGCAAGCATCGAAAGGCCGATAACGCCGATCAGCTTGGCGATTGCATCGACTGCATGGCCTGCGTCAATGTCTGCCCGATGGGCATCGACATCCGCGACGGCCAGCAGATGGAATGCATCACCTGCGGCCTTTGCATCGACGCCTGTGATGACGTGATGTCGCGTATCGGCAAACCGCGCGGCCTGATCGACTATATGGCCCTGACCGATGAGGCCCCCGAACGCGCAGGCAAGCCGACCAAACCGATCTGGAAACATATCATCCGCATCAGAACCCTGGTCTATACTGCGCTATGGTCGCTGGTGGGCGTGCTGTTGCTGGTGGCGCTGTTCATGCGCTCGGATATTGATCTGAACGTTTCGCCAATCAGAAACCCGGTTTACGTGACGCTTTCGGACGGTTCAATCCGCAACACCTATGACATTCGCATCCGCAACAAGCAGGGCCAGGCGCATCCGTTCCGTATCTCAGTGGCGTCCGATGCCGATCTTGCGGTATCCTTGCAAGGGACCGAGTCGACCGAGATCACCGTCGGTGCCGATGCTACCGGTTCGCACAAGGTTTATATCACCGCCCCGAAGGGTTCGGTTGCGGCAACCAGCGGCCTGACCAATATTCGCATCTGGGCCGAGGATACCGAAAACGGCCACCGCACCTACCGGGACACCGTATTCAACGGCAAAGGGCAATAACCATGACAGCAAAGCCACTGACCGGAAAAAAGGTGCTTGCCATCGCGCTGGCGGCTTTCGGGGTGATCATCGCGGCCAATCTGACGCTTGCGGTTGCCGCAATCGGCACTTTTCCGGGGCTGGAGGTCAAGAACAGCTACGTTGCCAGCCAGACATTCGATGCCGAACGCTCGGCCCAGCAGGCGCTTGGCTGGCAGGTCAGCGCCAGCTATGGCGATGGCGTTCTTGACCTTTCCGTCACCACCGCAGATGGTCTGCCCGCCGAAATCCGGACCCTTGATGCCAGTATCGGCCGGGCCACCCACGCCAATGCCGATGTGACGCTCGACTTTGCCGGGGCTAAAGGCCCGTACAGCCTGCCGCTGCAACTTGACAGCGGCAAATGGGAACTGCGCCTTTATGCCATTGCCGGAGACGGCACAGCTTTCCATCAGCGTCTGCCGATCATCGTCCCGCGCTGAGATGGTGGCCCATCCCCTTCCCCGGCCCGCCGCCTGTCCGGCCTGTGCGGTGCCGTTGCCGGAAACCGGTCATGCCGCGCCGCCACCCAAAGATGCGATCATCCTGTCCCTGCCAACCATCCACTGCGCCGCCTGCATCTCGGCGGTGGAGCGCGGGCTGAACGCGATCGAAGCGGTGAAATCGGCGCGGGTCAACCTGTCGCTGAAGCGGGTTGTGGTGGAAACCTCGGCCGATATCGGCGCAGGCGATCTGATCCGCTCGCTGGCCGGCATCGGCTATGAGGCGCATGAGCTTGACGCCGCACTTCTGGCCGACAGCGACACCGACCGAACCGGACGCAACCTTTTGATGCGCCTTGCCGTGGCGGGGTTTGCCATGATGAATGTCATGCTGTTATCGGTCGCTGTCTGGTCCGGAGCCGAGGCGGCTACCCGCGATTTCATGCACTGGGTATCGGCCCTGATCGCACTGCCGGCTATCGCCTTTTCCGCTCAGCCGTTTTTCACCAATGCAGTTGCGGCGCTGAAGGTCGGACGCCTCAACATGGATGTGCCGATTTCGCTGGCGATCCTGCTGGCCGCCGCAATGTCGCTGTATGAAACCACGCAAAGCGGGCAACATGCCTATTTCGATGCCGCCCTTTCGCTGACCTTTTTTCTGTTGGCCGGTCGCTATCTTGATCACCGAACCCGTGCCTCGGCCCGTTCCGCAGCACAGGAACTGGCGGCAATGGAGGTTCCCCGCGCCATCCGACTTGAAGGCGAAAAGGAAACCATCGTCAATGTCGGGGAACTGGCGCTTGGCGACCGGGTGCTGATCAAACCCGGCAGCCGGGTACCGGTTGATGGCCGCATCCTGACCGGCGAAAGCGAAATCGACCGCGCCTTTCTGACCGGTGAAAGCCTGCCGGTCTATGTCGGCCCAAGCACCCCCATGGCGGCGGGAGAGATCAATCTGACCGGCCCGCTGACCATTGAGGTCACCGCACTGGCGCGCGATTCCACGCTGCAAAAAGTCGCTGAACTGGTGGCGCTGGCGGAAACTGCACGCAACCGCTACACCTCGCTGGCCGACCGCGCCGCCGCCATTTATGCCCCCGGCGTGCATCTGCTGGCAGCGCTGGCCTTTGTTGCCTGGCTGTGGATCAGCGGCGATTTCAGACTGGCACTGAACATCGCCATCGCGGTTCTGATCATCACCTGCCCCTGCGCCCTTGGCCTTGCAGTGCCTGCTGTCACGACCGCTGCCTCGGGACGATTGTTCAGAAAAGGCATCCTGCTGAAAAGCGCCACGGCCCTTGAGCGCCTTGCCGAAACCGATGTTGTGGTGTTCGACAAGACCGGCACCCTTACCCTCGGCCAACCCAGGCTGATCCCTGACCCCGTAATTCCGCCCAACACCCTTGCCATTGCTCAGGCACTGGCAAGGCATAGCAACCACCCGCTGGCCATGGCCCTTGCCATGGGTGCCGATCCTGCCGACCTGCCAACCCTCACTGACATCACGGAGATCCCCGGCCATGGTATCCGGGCCATTCTGGACGATCAGGAAATCCGGCTTGGCCGTTCTGCCTGGACCGGGGCCAATGAAGTTCCTGAAACCGCCACCTATCTGAAACTCGGCAACCAGCCACCTGTCGCCTTTGCCTTTCAGGATGAAATCAGACCGGGTGTCAGCGAGTTGATCAAACGGCTGAAATCCATGGGCCAGCAGATCGAGATGCTGACCGGCGACAACCGTCACGCCGCCGCCAACATCGCCAATCGCCTTGGCATCGACAACTTTCATGCCAGCCTGACGCCCGAAGCCAAGGCCGAGGCGATCGCCAAACTGGCGGCGCAGGGCCACAAGGTGCTGATGGTCGGCGACGGCCTGAACGATACAGCAGCACTGACGCGGGCGCATGTCTCGATTTCACCCGCCAGCGCCATCGACGCCGCCCGCACTGCTTCGGATATCGTGATACTGGGTCAGGATTTCGCCGTCATCGCCGATTGCCGGCAGACTGCCGTTGATGCCCGCCGACGCATCGTCGAGAATTTCAGTCTCGCCGCCCTTTACAACCTGATCGCGGTGCCTTTTGCCCTTTTGGGGTTTGCCACGCCGCTGATGGCGGCGCTGGCAATGTCGGCATCCTCGATCACCGTCACCCTCAATGCCTGGAGGCTGCGATAGGTATGGAAGTCCTTGCCATCCTCATTCCGATTTCGCTGTTTTTGGGCGGCATTGGCCTATTGGCGTTTTTTTGGATGCTGAAAAAGGGGCAATTTGAAGATCCCGAAGGTGACGCCAACCGCATCCTCAGCCCCGATTACGACGACACGCCAAAGGAATGATGTCCACCCGAATTGTTCCGCGCGCTCGATCGGAACTGGAACCAGCAACAGCCAAACCCTTTCACCACGACGGCAGTCTCAAGGTTTTCGCTCTGGCCGCCAGAGTGGCGCAAGGCCGCTGAACCTAGACTGCAACCGCGCCAGCAACCGGCGCCGCGGCAGCGGTTGACCGGCTTCCAGCCGCATCAGCGCCACCTCGGCCGGGCATGGCAGACCGGTCAGCGGATCGAAATAACGTGGATAGGCGATCAGTGCCGCATGCAACAGCGCCGTCAGATCGGGGCGGGCGCGGCGTTGGGGCAGAACCCGGTCAGGATCACGGGTCAGCCCCCACCCCGCGTAGAACGGCAAACCGAGGCAGGTAACCTGTTTGCCGCGCAACAGCGCCTCGAAACCCAAAAGCGAGGTAATGGTCCAAACCTCGTCCACCGCAGCAATCGCGGCGATTGGATGCACGTTATCCAGTACAAGATCGGCAAACCGACCCGCCTCGACGGTATCAACCGCGCCTTTACGCAATCCTGCTTCGACATCGGGGTGCGGTTTGTAGACGATGAAGGCATCTGGATTGGCGCGCCGGGTCTCGGCTAGCAGATCAAGATTGCGACTGATCCCCGCCGCCCCGAACCTAATCGACGCGTCATCCTCGACCTGCCCCGGCACCAGTATCCGGCGTTTACCCTTTGGCCAGCCTTGGCCCAGACCGACACTTTCACCGGTATTGTATTTGCTAAGCCCGGTCTTGATCAACCTGTCCCAAAGCGCATCCGCCCGCGCGCGCGCCGCCTCGGACAGATCGGCGCTGGAGTTCAACAACCTTTCCAGCCTGCTTTCGCGCGATGGATCGAAATAGATGCCAAGATCATCCACCACCAGCGACAGCGGCGGCACCAGATCCGCGCCTAGGCCGCGCGAGCGCAAAAAGCCGTCTTCAATTCGCAGCAACTGCTGGCCCGCACCTTCAAAAGCCTGTCGCAGGCTGGCGTCTTCGCTGCCCGCCCAGACCAGCCCGCGCTTGCCTTGGCCGGCCGGCCCGGTCGGGTCGCCTGCAAAGGTCAACCGCGCCCCGGCGGCGGCAAAGAAGCGGCGGAAATGCGGGCGTTTCCAGCGACTGATGCCGATGGCGCTGTAGCCCTGACAATCCTCGCGCCAGGCGCGCGCCTGAGCTTCGATATTGTCCAGAACCACCTCGAATTCACATAGTCGGTCTCGATAGACATCGTACCAGAACGGATAGAGCAGCATTGCACCGGCAAACAGCGCCTCGGCGCTGAGGGCACGATCGCGCCGCTGGAAGATCTGTTCGTCCTGACTAAGCCCCCAGCCGCCATAAAACGGCTTGCCGAACAGGCGTGGCCGGTGACCGGCCAGGATTGCCTCGAACCCCATCAGCGAACTGACCGCATAGACCGATGCCGCCCCATCCAGCATTCGCCATGGCGAAACCGGAGCGGTGAAAAGCTGCGTGTCGGCGTCAAGATCGTCTGCCGAAAAATGCCCGCGCCGGTAACCGCCTGCTACTTCGGGATGCGTCTTGATCAGGATACGCTTGCCGGGATTTTCGGCCCTGGCTGCTGACAGCATCGACCTGAAAACGGCCGCATTGGCACCACCCAGCCGGATCGAGGCATCGCCTAGGGTCTGGTCGATCACCAGTACATAACCAGCATCACCGACCGGCAATGCCGGATCAAAGGCGTTGTATTTCGAGATTTCCAGCGACCGCATCTGCGCCATCAGGGCATTTGCCCGCTCTGGAAGACCATCCGCTTCCAGCGAACCGCGATTGAGCAGGTCCTCAAGTTCGCAGGCGCGGGAACAATCGTAATAATTGCCCTTGCGGTCGATCAGCAATCCCTGTGGCGGTTCGCCCGAACGACCGGTTCTGACGGATCGCAAGAACCCGTCTTCGACCTGCAAAAGCGGCACCTGACGCCAGGCGGCAACCCGTTCCGCCCGCCAGGAATTTTGCGTATTGCCCCACACCGCCACCAGCCCGTTGCGACGTTCCGGCAAGCCAGCCCGGACATCATATCCCGCCAGTTCCAGGATGCGCCGGTGCCGCCGGTTCCACAAGAAACCGCCGGTAAAGGCCGAAACCGGCACCCGCTCGGTCGCGGGGTTACCGGAATGCTGCATGACTAGTTCCCGGACACCTTGGCGACATTGGCGCCGGTCGCTATGCCGCTGTTCAGAACGCTCAGGGTCTTGTTCCAGCTTACAAAAGGTGCCTCGGTCACGAAAACCGTATCGCCGTCGCGGATCAGGAAATCGCGGCCGATGAATACGCCGTTCGGTTCGGTCATATCCAGCACATAGGCAAACCGCTGGCTGCCGACCAGATCGTTGCGGCCAAGTACCGCGTTGGCGATTTCTTCGGGTTCGTCGCGGAAAATGAACACTCCGGTAGGATCGGCAGTGGAACTGCTGAGGCCACCAACCTGCGCCAAAGCCTCGACCGCGCTGAGTTTCTGGCTGTTGAAGGGAATGCGGGTCTGCGCCCCGGTAGCACCAAGTGCGGTATAGGACCGGGTATCCTCTTCAACATAGATACGGTCGCCGGGGCGCAGCGCAATGTCGGATTTCGGGTTGTTGTAAAGATCGGCAAACCAGACCTTGCCGGTCTGATCGCCCCGCGTCACCCTGATCTGTGCCACCTCGGGTTCGATCTTGATTCCACCGGCCTTGGCCAGCATGGCGGACAGGGTGCGGGTCGCGCCCTGGATCGGATAAACGCCCTGGGCACTGACCCCGCCCATGACGCTGACCGATGATCCGTCACCGGCGATGCGCCGCACCACCACCTGCGGATCGGGCGTCTGCGCGTCGAGTTTGCGGGTTATCACGGCACGAAGCTGGTCCGGCGTACTGCCCGCCGCACGGATCCGCCCGGCATAGGGAACGAAAATGTTGCCGCTGCTATCGACCTGAATTTCCTGGATCTGGGTATTGCTGGTCGCCTCGCCGCCCAACAGGGTATCCGAGGTGTTTTCCCAGATTTGCAGCCCCAGAACATCGCCGGGCCGGATCAGATCCGGACCGATCTTGCCAGCGTTGGTAAAACGATCGCTGAACATCACTGCGGGGGCGACGCTGGTATACTGGATCACCCTTTCGTTGACGGATACAATGAAGGCATTGCCTTCGCGCTGTACCGAACTTGAAAAGATTTCGCGCTTGTTCGGTCCGGGACGCGGCAAACCGCAGGAACCGAGCGCCACAAGCACCACAAACAGGGCCGCAAGGCGAACCCCAGCTTTCACGTTAAATGACACGGGTACTGCCCCTTGTTGTCAAACTGCCTCAGTTCTTTTTTCGCGACTGTACACGCAATAAGTGAAATGCGCCAAGTAAAAGGTGGATTATCGCTTAGTTGACGACCCGCAACTGTTGCTTGGGGGCCGCGTTCTCAAGTTTCAGCGAATCATAAGGGTCGGCTTTGGCAAGCACTCGGTCGACCACGCCTCGGATCAGGCGGCGGCGGCTTTTGGCGGAATAAAAGCCGCCCATGACCTGTGATGTTTCCAGAAGGTAGTGGCGATAATCACGATAGGCGCGGGCGTCGGGCTTGCCCGGCTCGGCAAAGAATTCGTCAAGCGGTTGTTCTGACACGAATTCCGGCTTGTAATAGACGGAATTGCCAAACGCTTTCAGCGGCAATCCCCGCCACAAGGCCTGTTGGGCGGCAGTAGAATTCACCGTCACCACGCTGCGGGCGAAATTCAGAAGGCCAGCCAACTTGCCGCCACGCACGAAATGCACACGCGCCGCTACGCCGAACTCCTGCGCAGTGTCGCGGGTGATGCTGGCCAGCGGAAATCTGCCATCTTCCAATGGGTGGGTCTTGATCACCAGATGATGATGCACCGGCGCACCAGCCGCGAAGGCTTCGATCGTCAGGCGGATGAATTCCGGCATGGAACGCAGCGGCGAGTGAAACTGGATCGAGGCGTCATGGCTGAGCTGAAGCAGCACCAGATGATAGACAAAGCCGTCGCGTCGAATCCTGAGCGAGGCCGCGCGCCGTTGCGCCGCATGCCAGGGGATCGACAGGAAGCGCCTGAAATGCAACCGAAATTCCTGCAATACCGAAACGTCGCGATGGGTGCGATAGTTCTGGTATTCGCGATTCCGGAACAGGATATGTCCGTGATAAAGCGCGCCATAAAAGGCATGATGGCGCATATCACCCCAACGGGCCGGGGCATCAGGCAGGTCAAGATCGCGTTCCTGCAATTCGGCGCGCATTTCCGCTACGCTGAGTTCGCAAAGGCGCGAAAACCCGTTCACACCGCCGCGTTCATAAGTCACCCAATAGGGCCTGAGATAACCTTCTTCAAAGCAATGTACGGTAATTCCCGCCTGCCGTGCGGCCTTGACCGCCTCGGCGTGAACCAGCCTCGTGTCGCCATAAAGTACGATGTCGGTGATGTTTTTTTCCGCAAACAGGATACGAACCTGATCGGGCCAGTCCTCAAGCCTGCCGAAATAGCCGATATAGCTGTCGGTATCTTTCCAGAATGCGCGGTCACCCTGGTTGAAACCGACCTTGAAAACCTCGGCACCCGAGGTTTTCAGAACCCTCGACAGTTGATGAAAAAACGGCCCATGAGGCCCCTGAAGGAACAGGAACACCTTTCCGGCCCCGGTTATTTTACCCATCTTGCCAAGCCCTTGCTTGCCGTCCTTTGACCGCGCCGGTTGTTTCATCCGCCGCCTTTTCTGTCACTCATTTTCTGGGTTTCGCAGAAAATTCTGAAAACTCTGTTGCCGCCGGAACGCTTTGGCTGTTTGGTTTGCGGTCCGGCAGCGCCTTGCCGTCATTACCCGGTGAAACCGCTCTTGCCCTGAACGGCGCAGCGATATAGGTCTTTCACCTGTCGTTAAATTGGGACGAGGATCATGTTCACCGGGATCATAACCGATATCGGCCGGGTACTGGAAACCCGCAAATCCGGTGACCTGACGGCACGGATCGGCACCGCCTATGACATCGGCAACATCGAAATTGGCGCGTCGATTGCATGCGATGGCGTTTGCCTGACGGTGGTTGCCCTGGGCCAAAAACCCGAACCATGGTTCGAGGTTCAGATTTCCGCCGAAAGCGTTTCCAAGACCAACCTTGATACCTGGCAGACGGGCAAGCGCATCAATCTGGAACGCGCCCTGAAGGTCGGGGATGAACTGGGCGGTCATATCGTATCCGGCCATGTCGATGGTGTGGCCGAAGTGGTCAGAATGCAGGATGAGGGCGACAGCACCCGCGTGACGCTGAAGGCACCTGACGATCTGGCAAAATTCATCGCTCCCAAGGGTTCGGTGGCGCTGAACGGTACCTCGCTGACGGTGAACGATGTCGAAGGTGCGGTTTTCGGCATCAACTTCATCCCGCATACCAAGGCGGTCACCACCTGGGGCGATGTCAGGACTGGCGACCGGGTCAATCTGGAAATCGACACGCTGGCGCGCTATGTGGCGCGACTGAACGAAGCCGGCTGATCTGAATATCTGCCGCTGAAACCCATAATTCCGAGCGCGAAGGCCGACCATGACAAATGCTGATTACGCCGAGATGATTTCACCGATCGAGGACATCATCCAGGACGCCCGCAACGGCCGCATGTTCGTGTTGGTGGACCATGAAGACCGCGAAAACGAAGGCGATCTGGTGATCCCGGCGGAAATGGCGACACCGGAATCGATCAATTTCATGGCGATGCACGGGCGCGGGCTGATCTGTCTGGCGCTGACCTCGGACCGGATCGACCGGCTGGGGTTGCCGCTTATGGCGTCTTACAATTCATCGCGCCACGAAACCGCGTTCACCATTTCCATCGAGGCCCGCGAAGGTGTCACCACCGGCATATCGGCGCATGACCGCGCCAAGACGGTGGAGGTGGCGATCAATCCCGATTCAACCGCCAGCGACATCGCCACGCCGGGGCATGTCTTTCCTTTGCGCGCCCGCGATGGCGGCGTTCTGATCCGCGCCGGTCACACCGAGGCGGCGGTTGATATCTCGCGGCTCGCCGGGCTGAACCCCGCCGGCGTGATCTGCGAGATCATGAACGACGACGGCACCATGGCGCGGCTGCCTGACCTGATCGGTTTTGCCCAGCGACACGGGCTGAAGATCGGCACCATCTCGGATTTGATCGCCTATCGTCACCGCCACGACAATCTGGTGCGCCAAAGCAGCGAGCGCAAGGTGACGTCGGCCTATGGCGGGGAATGGAATCTGAAGATTTTCACCGATGAAACCGACGGCACCGAACATGTCGCCCTTAGCAAGGGCGATCTTGGTCTGCCGGGCGCGGTTCTGGTGCGAACGCACGCGCTGAACCCGCTGGAGGATGTGCTGGGGCTTGGCCCGACACCGGTGGATGAACTGCCAAAAGCGATGGAAATCATCGCCAAGGAGGGGCGCGGCGTGGTGGTTCTGTTCCGCGAGCCTGCGAAAAAGCTGGTATTTGCCGGCGAAGTATCGCCGCAGACCCTGCGCCATACCGGGTTGGGGGCGCAGATCCTGTCGGCCCTCGGCCTGCGGGAGATCACACTGCTGACCGACAGTCCATTGCCGAAAATCATCGGCCTTGACGCATATGGCCTCAACATCACCGGCACCCGGTCTATTACCAAAGGTTGATCCAACATGGCCGAGAGTGAAACCCACTACACCCTGCCCTCGCCACGATTCAGCGAACCGACCCGGCTGCTGATCGTCGTCGCGCCCTACTATCGCGACATCGCCGATCAGTTGATCACGGGCGCGAAGGCGGCGATCAAAGCGGCAGGTGCCACGCATGAACTGGTCGAGGTGCCAGGGGCGCTGGAGGTGCCGACCGCCATCCGGTTTGCCGCGAACAGCCGCGACTTTGACGGCTTTGTCGCCCTTGGCTGCGTCATTCGTGGTGAGACCACACATTACGAGACCGTCTGCAACGACAGTTCGCGCGCGCTGCAACTGCTGGGACTGGACGGGGTGGCGCTTGGCAATGGCATTCTGACGGTGGAAAACCGCGCCCAGGCCGAGATCCGGGCGAATGCCTTGGGCCAGAACAAGGGCGGCGGGGCAGCCGAGGCGGCGATGCATCTGATTTTGCTGGCACGGAAATTCAACCGCGCCACAAAAGGCATCGGGTTCAGGCCCGCTTCGGAAAACATCCTGATCGCGGATAGCGGCGAATGACAAAGGCAAAGGACGACAAGCGGCGGATGCGATCTGCGGCAAGGTTATATGCAGTGCAGGCGCTGTTTCAGATGGAAGCCAGCGACAGCGATCTTGACAAGGTACGCGAAGAATTCGAGACGCATCGTTTCGGGGCTGTGGTTGATGACGAGGAATGGCCCGAAGGCAATGTCGATCTGTTCCGGCAGTTACTGTATCTGGCGGTTTCTGAACAGGCAAAGATCGACCAGATGACCGACCGCGCACTTGTGGCGAAATGGCCGATCGAGCGGATCGACCCCACCTTGCGGGCATTGTTCCGCACGGCGGGGGCAGAACTGCTGGACCGTGGCACACCGGTAAAGGTGGTGATTTCGGAGTTTGTCGAGGTTGCCAAGGCATTTTTTCCCGATGGTCGTGAACCGGGCTTTGTCAATGCGGTACTGGACCACATGGCGCGTGAGGCGCGACCGGCGGAATTTGCCTGAGATTACCGCGTTGAACGAGGCTGGCCCCGCGTCTGTTCGCCGCGAGGGCCATGGCAGGGGGCGCTGCCCCTGCGGTGCGAAATTGCACCTACCCCCGGAGTATTTCAGGAACAATGAGGGAAAGCACAGGATTGGGCCACCCAGTCTGCCAGCGCGTCATCGCAGCCACTATCGGGTAGCAAAATGATGAAAAGCATCGGCGGGCTTGATAATCCGGTTGGGTTTCGGTGCTGACCGGGTCAGTCTTGGTGAACAGTAGAGAATTCAAGCCATGCGTCTGATCATTTCCTTTGCGGCACTGTTGTTGTCGGCGGTGTTGTTGCAGTTGAGTTCGGGCGGCGTTGGTCCGCTTGATGCCCTGTCGGGGTTGCAGGAAGGGTTCAGCCGGACCGAAGTCGGCTGGCTGGGGTCGTCGCATTTCATCGGGTTTTTCATCGGCTGCTGGTGGGCACCGCGTCTGATGGGCAATGTCGGGCATAACCGGGCATTTGCCGCCTTCACCGCCCTTGGTGCCATCGGCATCCTTTCGCACATGATGCTGGTTGACCCGATTGCCTGGGCGATGATGCGTATCATGACCGGGCTGTGCGTGGCCGGATGTTACACGGTGATCGAGGCGTGGATGCATGCCAAGGTGACCAACAACATTCGTGGCAAGGTGATGGGGGCGTATCGGTTTGCCGATCTTGGCGGGTCATTGGCGGCGCAGATGATGATCTCGTTCCTGACGCCGGCCTCGTATCTTTCCTATAACCTACTGGCGATCCTTTGTTGCGCCTCGCTGTTGCCATTGATGCTGACCAAGGCCAGTCCGCCGGAAACCACCACAGCACCGCGATTACGCCCCGCTTTGGCCATCCGCATATCGCCTTTGGCGGCGGCGGCGGTGGTGGTGTCAGGGCTGACTTCATCCTCGTTCCGGATGGTCGGGCCGATTTACGGGCTGGAGATCGGGTTGGACGCCAGTCAGATTGCGCTGTTCCTGGCAAGCTACGTTCTGGGCGGTGCGATTGTGCAATATCCGGTCGGCTGGTTCGCCGACAAATACGACCGGCGTTGGGTCATGATCTGGTTGTCGCTGTCGGCGGTTGCGACCAGCCTGTTCACCATCGGATTTGGCACCGGTTCGACCTTGATGGTGTTTGTGACTGCCGTGACCTTTGGCATGGCAACAATGCCGATCTATTCGGTTGCCACCGCGCATGCCAATGACTTTGCCATGCCTGATCAGGTGGTTGAACTCAGCGCCTCGTTCCTGTTCCTCTATGCCATCGGCGCGATTGCCAGCCCGGTACTGTCATCCTGGCTGATCGAGAAATTCGATGCTTCGGCGATGTTTTTGTTTATCGCCTTCGCGCATCTGGTGTTGCTGGTATTCAGCCTGGTACGGATGCGGGCAAGGCCCAGCCGGGTGCAAAAAACCCGCTATGCCTACATGCCCAGAACCACATTTGTGATGGCGCGACTGCTGCGCCGCAAAAAGCTGCCGCCACCGGATGATGAAGGGGCGCAAGGATAGGCAGGCGCGGTTTTCCCTAGCCCTTTCAGCCCGCCTGCGTTATCTCGGCGGCGAAGCGACGGAATGGCAGGATCATGGCACGCATACTCATCACCTCGGCCCTACCCTATATCAATGGTATCAAGCATCTGGGCAATCTGGTCGGCAGCCAGTTGCCCGCCGATGCCTATGCACGGTTTATGCGCCAGACCGGTCATGAGGTGATGTTTATCTGCGCCACCGACGAACACGGCACACCAGCCGAACTGGCCGCCGCCAAGACCGGCGAGGCGGTGGCGGATTATTGCGCGCGCATGCATGGGGTTCAGGCGGAACTGGCGCGGGGGTTTCGTCTGTCGTTCGATCATTATGGCCGCTCATCCTCAGCCAGAAACCACACACTGACCCAGCATCTTGCCGGCAAGCTGGCGGATAACGGTCTGATCGAGGAGGTCAGCGAAAAGCAGGTCTATTCGCTGGCCGACGGGCGGTTCCTGCCGGATCGGTACATCGAAGGCACCTGCCCCAACTGCGGCTATGACCGGGCAAGGGGGGATCAGTGCGAGAATTGCACCAAACAGCTTGACCCGACCGAACTGCTAAACCCGCGTTCGGCCATTTCCGGTTCCACCGACCTTGAGGTGCGCGAGACCAAGCATCTTTACCTGAAACAATCGGCGATGCGTGATCGCTTGGGCGAATGGATCGACCGCCAGACCGATTGGCCGATCCTGACCACCTCGATCGCCAAGAAATGGCTTTATGACGGCGATGGTCTGCGCGACCGGGGAATCACCCGCGATCTTGACTGGGGGGTGCCGGTCAAACGCGGCGACAAGGATTGGCCGGGCATGGAGGGCAAGGTTTTCTATGTCTGGTTCGATGCACCCATCGAATATATCGGCGCCACCGCCGAATGGGCCGATGCGCATGGTCTGGGCGATGACGCCTGGCAACGCTGGTGGCGCACCGATATGGGGGCCGATGACGTTCGCTATGTGCAGTTCATGGGCAAGGATAACGTGCCGTTCCACACCCTCAGCTTTCCGGCCACGATCATGGGTTCGGGTGAGCCATGGAAGCTGGTCGATTACGTCAAGTCGTTCAACTATCTGAACTATGACGGCGGGCAGTTTTCCACCTCGCAGGGGCGCGGCATCTTCATGGATCAGGCGTTGGATATCCTACCGTCGGATTACTGGCGCTGGTGGTTGCTCAGCCACGCGCCGGAAAATTCCGACAGCGAATTTACCTGGGACAATTTTCAGGCCAGCGTGAACAAGGATCTGGCCGATGTACTGGGAAATTTCGTCAGCCGGGTTACCAAATTCTGCCGCTCGAAATTCGGCGAGGTGGTGCCGGATGGCGGTGAATACGACGAGGCCGAGGCCGGGGTGATAGCCCAGATCACCACACGTCTGAAGGCCTATGAAGACTGCATGACCGCGATCGAGTTGCGCAAGGCGACGACTGAACTGCGCGCAATCTGGGTGATCGGCAACGAATACTTGCAAGCGGCCCAGCCATGGGCGATCTACAAGACCGACCCGGCAAAGGCCGCTGCCATCGTGCGGTTTGCCCTGAACCTGATCCCGCTTTATGCGGTGCTGTCGCAACCCTTCATCCCGGATGCCGCCGATACCATGCTGGCGGCGATGAACAGCGACAACCGAAACTGGCCAACAGACTTGAAGGTTGCACTTTCCGCCCTGCCAGCAGGACATGAATTCAGTGTGCCCGAAGTGTTGTTCACCAAGATCAGCGATGAAACCCGCGCCGAAATGGAGGCGCGATTCGCCGGGCAGAACTGACGGATCACATTTCCGCCAGCCGTCTTGACCGATCCGGGTACCGGGCGCAGAGTTTTGCCATGCGCGTCATTCCGATTTTCGTTCTGCTGTTTCCGCTGGCCGCAATGGCCCAGAGCTGCCCGCCACTTCCTGAGCGGGTGGATGAACACAACCGCCTGATGGAGGCAGCAAGACTGGCCCCCGACGCCGAAAGCGGACGCATCGCCACCAATCGGCTATGGCAGTTCTGGGCGACCGCACCCGATCAAAAGGCACAAAAACTGCTTGATGACGGCATGGCGCGGCGTGCATCTTATGATTTCGATGCTGCTGGCAAGGCGTTTGACGCATTGATCGCATATTGCCCGGACTACGCCGAGGGCTACAATCAGCGCGCTTTCATCCATTTCCTGCGCGACGAATACGAGCGCGCGCTTGAAGATTTGGAAACCACGCTGGAACTTCAGCCTGATCACATCGCCGCCATGACGGGGATGGCGCTGACGCTGCAACGACTCGGGCGAATCAAGGCCTCGCAATCGGTCCTGCGTCAGGCATTGAAGCTTAATCCATGGTTGCCAGAACGTGCCCTGCTTATTGACAGCAAGGAACTCTGACCTCTGACAGGTACGCCAAGTCGTACCGATATCAGGCGCACCGGCGGGTATTCCCGGCACAGGTGCGCCTGACTATATCAGCTGTGGTATTACTCCGCAGCGGCTGCCGGTGCTGCGGGCGAGAAAGTCGCGACATAGGCGGCGACATCCTTGCGTTCGTCTTCCTTCTTGACCTTTAGGGTCATTTTCGATTTTGCCTTGGAATCATCCAGATACTTCCTGAGGAAACCGGTCGGATCCTCGATGTAATCGGCGATTTCCTCTTGATTCCAGACAAGGCCTTTTTCGCCGGCGGCAATCATGGAATCACTGTATTTGTGACCTTCAAAGGTGCCGGCGACCCGACCGATCACGTCGTTCAGAACCGGGCCGGTCTTGTCCTTGGCACCTTCGCCTACATCGTGGCAAGCCTTGCATTTCTTGAATACTTTTTCGCCTTGTGCAGCGTCGCCAACATGGTCATCGGCATAAACCGGACCGGCCAAGACGAACAAAGCCGAGAGCAGGGCGAGGCCTTTGGTTGAGAAATGCATAGAATGTCCTTTCCGTTTCTTTCCAGCATGGTTTTCATAGCTCTTGGCAACCGGGAACAAAAGAGCATTCGCACAGATTCTCGTAATTTGACACGAAGATGTGTGGGCCAGCGCCGTTATTTTCCGGCGATTCCTTCAAGCTGGGACTGATGAACCATATATCGAAGACGGCGTATATATGACAAAATTACACAGGATAACAGTTGACGTAGCATGGCAGACAATGCCCGGGCATTCAGATTGTTTTTGCCGCTGGCGCCATATAAGGATGCCAGAAACACGTCAGACCAACCGGCTGCGGGCGTGATGGAATGGTAGACATACCAGACTTAAAATCTGTTGGGCCCTGTGCCCGTGTGGGTTCGACTCCCACCGCCCGCACCAATTTTTCTAACAAATATATGCGATATCTGTTGGTTGAATATGCTTGCTCAAATCCATGTCCCCCCAATTCATCCTCTGCCGGAATAGCAAATTCCGCCCAGTTTGCCAAATGCGGCAACTTGCAGATTCTTGAGGTATGACAGGTTCCAGACCTTCACTGCGGTATCGCCGAACCTCAGCCTCCCTGGTCACATTCGAGAAAACGTAAAAGGTCCGCAGAGATCAAACTGGCTACCTGCCTGATCAGCTTGGGTAGCCAGAAGATCTGTGAAACCTTGCCACCAACCCCTGCGGCAAGGAGTATCTGTCCAGTTACATTTCAGTTCTCAAACAAAACTGACAGACCTTATTTGACATTCACCAGTATTTTCGATTCCACGCCAGCCTGGGAAAGCCCTTGCTTGATCTCGTCGATCGAATTCACATCCGTCGAACTGACCACGATCACATCGTTCACCATCAGCGAGTAGAGAGGCATTTTGCCTTCGTCGACCGTCGGCGCAACCGGAGCGCCATCAAGGTATGCGTTCGCGGCCATTACCGACCGGGGCCCCCATACACCGTCATGCCCCACGCCCACGGTAAATTGAATGTCCATGATGCGTTCACGGCTTTCCGAGCCACCGCTGTTGAGATGCAGAATTGACTGCCTTAGCACGTTTTTATCGTAGATCTGTGACGGGATATAAACCTGCTTGCAGGTTTCGACGTCCTTGTATCTTGTAACCGTCCGTTTGCTGTTCTCATTTGCGACGGCACCGCCAATGATGGCCCCCACTGCGGCGCCACCATCCTTGCCCGTTGCCGCTTTCCCGAGCACCCCGCCGATGAGGGCGCCGCCCAGAACCTCTCCGGTGTTGCCGCCTTTGACGGTTGCGGTATAGGGAACGGATTGTGTCTTGCAGCGGGTTTCCCAGGAACCGGCCAAAGACGGTGTGGCTAAAAGCGCAAACAAGATGGCTGAAGTGATGATTTTCACAACTTATACTCCTTTGGTTAACTTGGTCTTCCCGCTGCAAATTTCAAGGCTGGCTGTAACGCCTTTCGGCAAATGACCAGCTTTCACAGAGAAGACATATTTGGTGCCAATATTGGATCAAGCCAAGGGATGAGTCCATGGCGTCATGCGCAAAAATCCGCTGACACACGCAGGCTTGACCAAACGGGCCGCTGCAACATGAAGCGGCAGGTCAATCATCTCCTGGCGGCATCAATGAGCGCCCAGCAGGCGGACCGCTGATGGCACCGCGGCGCGGTTCGGGTTCCGCCAGGTGGGGGTGCCTGCGATAGATGATGTAAGACAGGCAGGCCACCAGACCCATCATCGGAATCAGCACGGCCAGCGCAATCACCGGGTCGTCAAACAGCGCCGCCAGCGATCCGACCAGCAGCCCGGCCCCCATCTGCAGGAACCCCATCAATGAGGAGGCAGCGCCGGCAATGCGGGGAAACGGCGCCAGCGCGGCGGTGGACATCGCCGGCATCACAAAGGCGATGCCAAAGGTATAGACCGCCACCGGCAGCATCACCCGCAGGAATGTCAACTCGACCACCAGCAGCGTCAGGACAAGGCCACTGCCCAAAGCAATGAATACCAGCCCGGGCACCACCAGCCGATAGGCACTGTAGCGGTACATCAACTGGCGAAACACCAGCGAGCCAGCCAGAAAGCTGCCTGATTGCAACAACATGCCCATCCCGAATTCGGTCGGGCTCAGCCCCAGCCGCTGCATCAGGATAAATGGCAGGATTGTCGCCAGGGCATAGATTGCACCGATCGACCCGGCAATAGTCATCGACGTGGTCATGAAATGCCGGTTCAGGGCCAGCGTGACATAAGACCGGCCAAGATCACCCAGGTTCAAGCGGCTGCGGTCTGGGATCACGGTTTCGCGCATACCCCAAAGTGTCACGGCAATTACCGCCGCGCCGAACAGCGTCATCGCCACAAATACCGACCGCCACCCCGCATGCGTCACCAACACCCCGCCCACGGTTGGGGCCAGTGCCGGTGCCACCGCAAGGATGATCCCCATCAGGTTCATGATGCGCGAGGATTCATCACCCTCGAACATGTCACGCACCAAAGCGCGCGAAATCGCCACCCCGGCACTGGCGCCGACGCCCTGCATGAACCGCGCCGCAATCAACGTTTCGATGGTCGGTGCCACCAGCGCCAGCAGGCTGGCAACCGCAAATGTCAGCATGAAACCGATGATGACCGGTCTACGGCCCAAGGCGTCCGACAGCGGCCCGGCGATCAGTTGTGCGCAGGCGAAACCGGCGAAATATAGCGTCAGCGTCATCTTGACCAAGGCGTTGGAGGTGCCATAGGCAGCGACCACTTCGGCCATTGCCGGGGTGTATAGCGACATGGCAATCGGGCCGGTGGCGATGAACAGCGCACCGATCAGGCTGACCCTGCGAAAGGACATTTCGGCTGGCGTTGCCCTGGCCGGGTCATGTGATGTGATATTTGCGATGCTCATGCCGCTCCCATTCCGCCCTGATCACGGCGCGCATTCAGATGGTTGTCACGCGCTACCTTCAGCAGGCTGCGGAAGGATTCCCAGTCATCGGTGGCAAGCTTGCCCCGGGTGATGCTGCGCACCTCATCGCCGATCGTTCGCAACTGGATCAGAAGCGGCGCAGCGGCACCGGTCACACTGACCAGCTTGGCACGGCGGTCGTTGGAGTCGGCGTCGCGGCGGATCAGCCCTGCCTTTTCCAGCCGGTCCAGAACGGTCGTGACACTCATCGCGCCAAGGCCGGCAAGATCGGCCAAATCATGCTGACGCAGCGGCCCGAACCGCGCCACATTGGCCAGCGTCCGCGCCTCGCCCGGTGTTATTCCCAGATGAGCATCGGCCACCCGGCGCTCAAGCTCGGCCCGCAACAGGCGTGCGATATCGAGGATCAAAAAGGATGTGGTATCAACGTCGATCGGTTGGGGCATGGCAGAAGTCCGAATATAATAATCGTAACATATAATATATGTAACTTATTATTACAAGCCAGAAGCTTCATGAGCCATGGCAGTTGGACCGCCCCTTTGAAGGTTCGGGAGGTGTAGCGACAAAGGCGGGCTTTGGTGTTTGGCATCAGTTGATGCGGCGCGCCTGGCCTGACCATGCGGATTCGCGCAGCACCCGTTTCAACACCTTGCCTGTCGTGCCCTTTGGCAGTTCGTCAATGAACTTGATCACGCGCGGCTTCTTGTAACCGGCGATCCGGCCCTCCATCCAACCGATCAGTTCCGGCTCCGAAATTGCCCCGGGCCGGGCCGGAACCACGAAGGCCATCACCGATTCACCCCAGCGATCGTCGGGATAGCCGATGACGGCGACCTCGCGAACCGTGGGATTGTCGGCCAGCACCCGTTCGACCTCGGACGGATAGACATTCAGCCCGCCGGTGATGATCATGTCCCGCTTGCGGTCGCGAAAGCGCACGAAACCGGCCTCATCCATGACTGCAACATCGCCGGTCTTGTACCAGCCATCGGCGGTGAATACCTCGGCTGTCGCCACGGGGTTATGCAGGTATTCCTTCATGATCGAGGCACCCCTGGCCACCAGTTCCCCCTCCTGCCCACGCGGCAGTTCGTTTCCGTCATCGCCAATGATGGCGACCTCCATGCCGATCGCTGGCCGCCCGGCCGTATTCGCCAGCGCCGAGGGATCGGCCTCGTCCATATAGTCGCCTGGCGTCAGAACCGTGACCGGGTGCGGCGCCTCGGAGGTGCCGTAGACCTGGGTCAGGTTGTTGCCGAACCCGTCAAGCACCCGCTGAAAGGCGGCATTGGTGATCGGCGCGCCGCCAAACGACATCTGGCGCATGCGCTTGACCGCCGATGCTGCTTCGGGGCCGGCATCCAGCAGCATTTGCAGCATCGTCGGCACGGCGAAACTGTGGGTGCCACCGTCTTCGGTGATGGCGCGGGCGAACAGGCCGGGGTCGAATTTCGGCAGAATGATGTTGGAGCCGCCCACCGCCATGAAGGTAAGTATCTTTGACCCGCTGCCATGGGTCAGGGCAGCGGCATGGATCATCGCCGAGTTCTTGTCGGCGGTGATTTCATTGGCCAGCATGTTCACCAGCGAGGCGACCCGGCTGCCCTGACTGTGCAACGCCCCCTTGGGGCGGCCTGTGGTGCCGCTGGTATAGAGAACATAGGCCGGGTGATCCGCGCCGATCCGTGGCGCGTCGAGCGTTGACGATGCCGCCTTGATCAGCGCCTCATAACTGGCCGGGTTTCCGCTGCCGGTGTTCTGTTTGTCGATAAGGGCGATCATCTCCAGACCGTCCAGATGTGCGCGATCCAGCGTTTCCAGCTTGTCGGACGTGGTCACCAGCACCGCCGCGCGGGAATGGTTCAGGATGAAGGTGCATTCTTCCGCCGACAGGCGCGAACTGACGCCGACGCGCATGATCCCGGCCCGCATGCAGGCCAGGTCGACCTCGATGAAATGCACGTCGTTCTCCAGATATACCGCAACCGGGCGCCACGGCCCGGCGCCATGCGCCAACAGCGCATTGGCCAGCCGCGCCGAGCGGTCATCAAGCGCGCCAAAGGTGATCCGCCTGCCCTGATCGACGACCGCGACGCGATCCCGGAATGAACTCAGGCAGCGTTCGACAAGTACCTGGGTGGTCAGCATGATGGCCTCTTTCGTTTCAGGATTTGGATTCGGCGCCGGCGCGGCTCTGCGCCACCAGTTCGTCAAAGATGCCAGCGACGGCTGTCGGGCTGTCGTCGCCGCGACCGGGATGGAAACAGCGGCTGACCCCGGCGGCGTGCAAAGCCTCGGCATCGCCAAGGGGTATCAGCCCGCCCATGGAGACCGCGACATGGTCGATGCCCGCCGCCTGTAGTTCGGCACGGATAGCGTGGGCGACTTCGACATGCGCGCCGGAAAGCAGGCTGATCGCGATCGCGTCCACGGCTTCCTCAAACGCTTTGAGGGCAATCTGGCGGGGGGTGCTGCGAACGCCCAGATAGAAAACCTCGAACCCCTGGTCGCCCAGCATCCGGGTCAGAACCTTGGCGCCGCGATCATGGCCATCCAGCCCGACCTTGGCCACCAGCACCCGACCGCGGGTGTTCTTTCTGTCGGTCGCGCTCATTTCGAACCTCCGCTGCCCGTTGCATCGCCGCTTGCGCCCACGGTCATCGCCGAGCCGGCATGCCGCCCGAAAACCCCGGCAAGCGTGTCGGTCATTTCCCCCAGCGTGGCACGGGCGCGGGCGGCCTCGATCAGGCTCGCAACCAGGTTCTCGCCGGCTTTGGCCGCCTCGCGCAGCCGTTCAAGCGTCGTGCGGACCGCATCGCCGTCGCGCGTGGCGCGGGTCTTGCCGAGCGCCGACATGACATCGTCCAGAATGCCCGGCGGCAGCACGAAGTCGGCGTTCCACTCGCTTTCGACCTCGCGCGGCTTGAAATTGACGCCGACGATGGGCTTTTTGCCACTCTGGATGTCCTGAAACTCGCGATAGGCGGATTCCGCCAGAATATCCTCGATATAGCCGTCCTCGATGGCGCTGACCGAACCGCCGCAATCGACGATCTGCGCCACCTGCGCAAGGATCGCGGATTCAAGCCGCGTGGTCAGATCCTCGACATACCAGGACCCGCCAAGGGGATCGACGACATTGGCAACACCGCTTTCATGGGCCAGAATCTGTTGCGTTCGCACCGACAGGTTGGCCGCCTCCTGCGACGGCAGGCTGTGCGCCTCGTCCCAGGACGAGGTCGCCAGAGTCTGCACCCCACCCAGCACCGCCGCCAGCGCCTCATAGGAAATCCGCGCGACGTTATTGAACGGCTCTTTCGCCTGAAGTGCGCCGCCAAGTGTATAGGCGAAGATATTGATATGACATGCGGATTCCGGCACACCGTAGCGTTCGTGCAATAGCCGCGCCCACAACCTGCGGGCGGCGCGAAATTTCGCCGCCTCTTCAAAGATGTCGATACCGGCCGCCAGGAACAGGAACATGGTGGGGGCCAGTGTGGCGATGTCGATGCCCCGGCGGCGTGCCTCTTCCAGATAGGAAATGCCGTTGGCGGTGGCGACAGCGACCTCCTGCACGGCGGTGCCGCCGGCGTCGCGGATGTGATAGCCGCAATATTGCTGCGGCTGCCATCCGGAATGATTTACCGCAATATATTCAACTACATCGACGGCCATCTTCAAGCTGGCGGCAGGTGGAAAAATCCATGTGCCGCGGGCCGGAAACTCCTTCAAGGGATCGTTTTGCAGAAACAGCCGGAAACTGGCCGGGTCGATCCCCAATTCTTCCAGTGCCACAATGACGATGGCCAGAAACATCGGCGCGATGGCGTTGGCAGTGCTGCGCATCTGCTTGACCTGATGGATCGGCAGACCGTCCAGAAGGGCCAGCATGTCATCGACGGAATTGATCGGCACCCCGACCTTGCCGACCTCGCCAAGCACCTGCGGGTCGTCGGAATCGATGCCGACCTGTGTTGGCAGATCCAGCGCGATCGACAGCCCGGTCTGCCCCGTCGCCAGCAACGCCTTGAACCGCGCATTGGTTTCACGCGGCGAGGCATAACCCGAATACATGCCAATGACCCAGTGGTCATCCAGATAACCCCGCGCTGAAACGCCGCGCGAAAACGGAAAACTGCCGGGGCGTTCGGCCATGTCCGGTGCATAAAAATCCTGTAGCGCAAGCTGTGCTGAGCCACATTGCCGCCCGCCCCGTTCAGCCTGATCAATTTCCGGAGACAGCCGGCGCAACCATGCGGCCAGATCGTCGCCATCTGCGGATTTCCGTTCGGATAGGTTGGTCATCGCCATCTGTTCCCTGTCTTAATGTCGTCGGCTATCGCCTTGCCGGGCCTTCAAGAATTGTCACCGTGGTCGCCGCCTCCTCCACGCCCCAGAAGCCGCCGCCATTCTCGGCGATGGCAAGATGCGCGCCTTCGACCTGCCGCGCGCCGGCGCCGCCGCGCAACTGCGCCACCAGTTCATGGATCTGGATGATGCCGGTCGCCCCGACCGGATGCCCCTTGGAGACCAGCCCGCCCGACGGGTTGACCGGAATCCGCCCGCCCAGGCGTGTCGCGCCGCGTTCGGCATGAACACCGCCTTCGCCGCGCGGAAAAAAGCCGAGGTTCTCGGTTTGCAGGATCTCTGCAAACGAACAGGCGTCATGGACTTCGGCCACATCCATCGCCTCTGGCCCGACGCCTGCCTGTTCATAGGCCGAACTGGCGGCGACCTGACCGATATGGCCATCGAAATTCGTTCCGTCGCGGTCCGAACCGCTGGCCAGCGCCGTCGCCCGGACCCGGATGGCGCGTGACTTGTCGAACCGGCCAAGGGCGCGCGCGCTACAAATGATCGCGGCGGCACCGCCGTCGCTGATCGGCGCGCACATGGCGCGGGTCAGCGGATAGCGAATCGCCTGATCGGCCAGCACCTCGTCAATCGTCATGTCTCGCCGGTACTGGGCCAGCGGATTCATCGTCGAATGAAAGTGGTTCTTGGCCGCCGCCGCCGCAATCTGGCGTTGCGTGGTGCCGTAAAGCTGCATGTGGAGCCGCGATACGGCGGCATAGTAATCCATGAAGAAACTGTGTTGGCCATCGCTGTCGGTTTCGCCTTCGGGCAGCATTTCCCGCCCGATCCCGGCCAGCCAGCGGCGCGAGTCGTCAAGCAGGTGAATGTCCGATCCGCCTTCGAACGCGCGCAGCATCTCGGCCTTCTTGTCGGGGTAGAACATGCGTTCCGCCCCGGCGATCAGTGCCACATCACACATACCGGCGCGGATATGCGCCACCGCATCCCTGAGGGCGGTGCTGGAACTGGCGCAGGCGTTTTCGATGTTGACGATCGGAATGCCGCCGAACCCCATCGGGCGCAGCGCACATTGTCCGCGGATGGTGTTCTGGCCTTCCAGAATTCCCTGGCGGGTGTTGGAGAACCAGGCGGCGTCGATATCGTCGACGCCGCAACCGGCATCGGCCAGCGCGCCATTGACCGCCTCGGCGGTCAGATCCTTGACGCTGTGGTCAGGGAACTTGCCAAGCCGGGTCATGTTGATGCCGACGATATAGACCTGTTCCGCGTTCGAATTCATGCGATATTCTCCAAATTACCCGCTGGCCGGTTAGCTGGTCGCACTGCGGCTGGCGGGTTCCTTGCACCAGCCGCTGTACAAAACCGGCGACACCGGGTTCAGGGCAGAAGCAGTTCCGCGGTTCCGGCAGCGACCGCTTCGCCGTCCTGATTGCGGGCAAAGATGTCCAGAACCAGATAGTCCTTGCCGGGGCCGTGAAAATGCTTCTCTTTCACCTTGGCACCAGCGGTGACGGTATCGTTCACCTTGACCGCGCGGAAATACTTGGCCTGCAACTTGCGGATCTTGCCGCCCGAGGCATAGGACCAATCGGTAATCACGGTCGCCATGAAGCCCATGGTCATCTGGCCATGCACGATGGTTGCCTCGCCGCCCGGCAGGTTGGGGTGGCGTTTTTTCCATTCCGGGTTGATGTGAATGGGGTGATAATCCAGCGATGCAACCGCATAGCGGTCGATCACTTCCTGATCACAGTGGCGGGTGATTTCGGGCAGTACGGTTTCACACTCGACGTTTTCAAAGGTCAGTGTCATTTCAATCTCCATCTTGATCGTGTTCGCGGATCTTCGGGCGAACGGGATTTATTCTCATGGCCCTGAGCAGGGGCCGTTCGCCGGTTCAGTCCAGGTATTTCTGGATTTCCGCCCGCGTATGCGGCACCGACAGGATCGGCCAGCGCCGCACCTTCAGAACGCCATTCTGGTCGGTGAAATCCTGCTGGCACTGGACGTAATGCAGGCCGCGCTTGATCCATTTGTCGGTCGAGGTCAGCGTCAGCGTGATCACGTCGCCGGGGCGGAACGGTTCATATAGGTCGTTGACCTGACCGGGATTGAATGCGCCCGGAATCCGCATCCAGTTGCAAAAACCACGCTCGATGCAATAAAGGCTGACGAAATGGAAAAACAACGGATGTGCGATCAGCCCCCCCCAATGGGTGGTCTTGGCGTATTCCTCGTCGTTGAACAGCGGGTTGGGGTCAAGGATGGCCTCGGAAAAGAACTTGATGTCCTCGACCGTCACTTCGAATTTGTTGGCGGCCTCGTTCACCGGGCCGATCTCGATCTCTTCCCAGATTTCGTACTGGTCCACATCCAGAAAGAAATTCCGTTCGAATTCCCTCTGCTTCTTGGTGGCGATGTATTTGTCCAGATGCTGATACAGCTTCATTGGTCTTGATCCCTTCGCTTGCGATTTCGCCGGGGCCAGACAGCCCGAACGAGTGTTTCCGGTTTCCCGCGCCGGCGATTTCCGCAAGCGCGATCTGAAGACCCCTGAATTTCCTCCACGCGCACTGCCGCAGCCGGATGGAATCCGCACATGCGGATCGGACCGTTCAAAGCCGGGACCAGAGCGAAGGTGGGGAGTTCCGCATTCCCTTGGTTTCGGGCATTTCAGATGCGGGAATTTGGCCGCTTTTGGCCTTTATCCTGACTGTCCAATCTGCCCTTGCGGTTCCCTTCGGGTAAAACTGATAGTGCCTTCAGTCAGGTCGACAATAAGTTCCGAGCGGCACCCAAACAATTGATTTCTTGATCATGGGCTTTAGAATTTCTATAGTCACAATCATGATTGGCCAGGGACTTCCACCGCTCAACGCATTGCGCTCGTTCGAGGCGACGGCACGGCATTTGAGCCTGAAGGGCGCCGCTGAGGAGCTGAATGTGACCCCGCCCGCCGTCAGTCATCAGATCAAGGCGCTTGAACTGCATCTGGGTTTCACCCTGTTTCAGCGCCTGCGCCGTGGCTTGCGTCTGACCCCCAAGGGCGAAGCGTATTTCCACCGCATCACCAACTCGCTTGAGGCGATCGCGACCGCCACCAAGGACATCCGCGAATCCGGCGTACCCACCACTTTCACCATCGCGGTACCACCACATTTCCTGACCTCCTGGATGCTGCCGCGCCTGTCGTCATTCGTGGCAAAATACTCGGTTCTGGATCTGCGTGTCATCGACACGATCCGGAAAGTGGATTTCGAAAGCGAGAATGTGGACGCGCAAATCCTGTACGGCGAAGGAAACTGGACCGGGGTCGATCTGGATCTGCTGGTCAGGGATGAATTGTGCCTGGTTTGCAGTCCCGGTTTTCTGGCCGGTTTCGGCCCTGTCACCAACATTTCCGAACTGGTCAAATGCCCGCTGATCTATACCGAACGACGAAATGCCGACTGGTATCGAATTTTCAACGCGACCGGCGTCGACCGGGCACTGAACGCCCCGAGGTTTACCACATTAAGGCCGCTACCAGCGATCGAGGCGGCTGTGCAGGGAATAGGGGTCGCGATCACCAGCCGGTTCTGCGTTTCCGACAGTTTGACAACTGGAAAGCTAGTGGTTCCGTTCGACCTGCCTGAACTTAACTCAAACATGTTTTCCTATTTTCTGTCACGCCGACTGAATTCACATCGCGACAAGCGGCTGAAATACCTTAATTCCTGGCTGACGGAACAGATCACCGTCACGCTGGAACAGATGAAATATCCCGGAACTGGCAAAGCATGTCCTGACCGCACCGATCTGACCCACCCAGTAACGCCTATTGCGAACCCTCGTTGAGGGTTGCGATGGCCAATTTACGGCGACGGCGCAGAAACGACCAGACCGACGATGCCAGCACCAGTGCGGCAACGCTGAGGGCCGCCAGGCTGATTGGTTGCTCGATGAACACACCGTAATCGCCCCGCGACAGAAGCAGGGCGCGGCGCAGATATTCCTCGAACGCCGGGCCTAGCACAAAGCCCAGCAACAACGGCACCGCCTCAAGCCGCAACAGCAGCATTCCACACCCCATCAGGCCGAACACGAACAGCGCATAAAGGTCGAACACATTGCGGTTGGTGCTGTAGACGCCTATGCAGGTGAACAGGATGATCGCCGGAAACAGCAGATTATAGGGGATTTGCAGCAGACGAACCCAGATGCCGATCAGCGGTATGTTCAGGATCACCAGAAAGATGTTGCCGATCCAGAAACTGACAATCAGCCCCCAGAACAGTTCCGGGTGACTGGTCATTACCTGTGGTCCCGGCTGAATGCCCTGGATGACCAGCGCCGCCAGGATCAGCGCCATGATCGCGTCGCCGGGTATGCCGAGGGTCAGGGTTGGGATAAAGGCGGTGCCGACGCCGGCGTTGTTGCAAGCCTCGGGCGCGGCGATGCCTTCGATGGCGCCCTTGCCGAATTCCTCGGGGTGCTTGGAAATCCGCTTTTCCACGGAATAGGCGAGAAAGGTCGCCATGCCGCCGCTGGTGCCAGGAAGCGTGCCGAAAAACGCGCCAAGTCCGGAACCGCGCAGCATCGGGCCGAACGAGCGTCGCCAATCCTCGCGCGTCGGCAGTTGATCGCGAAGGCGGAATTTGGTCTGCATGGAGGTGTCCGAAGGATTGCTGACGCTTTTGATCACCTCGGCCAGGGCAAAGATACCCATGGCGATCGGGATCAGGCCAACCCCGTCACTGAGTTCCATCAGGCCGAAATTGAATCTGAGTTCGCCGGTATTGATATCCGTTCCTACCGTGCCGAGGATCAGCCCGACCACCATCATCGCCACCCCCTTGACGGGCGAGCCCTGCCCGACCGTGGACGCCGCCACCAGCCCCAGCAGCATCAGCGCGCAATACTCTGCCGGGCCGAATTGCAGTGCAAAATTCGACAGGATCGGCGCAAAAAGCATCAAGAGCACGATGCCAACCATCGACCCCCAAGCCGAAGCTACGGTTTTCATGAACAAAGCAACACCACCCCGGCCCTGTTTGGTCATCGGATAACCGTCAAGCACATCCACCGCCGCCGCCGGATGACCGGGTATCCCCAGCAGGATCGAAGTCGTACCGCCGCCATAATCGGCGCCGAAATAGACCCCGCACAGCATGATCAACGCACCACTGGTCGGCAAGTGATAGGTGATCGGCAGCAACAGCGAAATCGTGATGATCGAACCCAGCCCCGGCAACACGCCGACCAGACAACCAAGCGTCACGCCGATCAGGCAATACCAGAGGTTTGACAGCGTCACCGCCTCGCCCATGCCAAGCGCCAGGTTTGAATAGAAGGTCGAAAACAGGTCCATCTTTATCCCTTTTGGTCGGTGTCGGGCCACAGGTGGTCGGTTCGGATTGATGCGTGGCCAGTCAGCACAGCACGCCTGTAACCCGGCAAAATCTGACGAGTTTGCCCAGTTCTGGCATCCGGTCGCGTTTTCCCTCGGATTGGCATGATTTCTTTGGCATCCTGTCTAGAAAACAAATGCCGACAGCGGCATTTTCAAACCCACCTTGAAGATCAGCCAGGATAGCAGTGACAGGCTGACCCCAAGCAGGATCGCCTTTTGAAACCGGAATTTTGGTTCAGCAAGTGCCGCCACCAAGCTCAACGCGATGGTCGCCGGGACCAGTCCGAGTTTCAGTATCAGCGACGCGAACACCAGAACCGCCACCAATACTGCCAGTAATGGCCGCAAGCCAAACGGCGCCTGCCATACCTCTGCCGACGGTATGTGCCGGATCGACAGCAGCATGATGATCAGGCCCAGAATTGCCAGAATACCCCCCAATACTGCGGGGAAATAACCAGGACCCATCGAGGCGGTGGTGCCAAACTCGTAGTTCCGGACGGCATAGATGGCGACGAACATCCCGAATGCGCCCAATACGGCACCGGCGATCATGTCCTGTTTGTCAAAACTTTTCATAAAGCCCCTTTCGTTTCGTCGTTGCGATCAGCGGTTCGTGACTATCACAAACCATCAATACCCGCAGATCAATCCCGCCTTTCCAATCAAAACCCTTCTTCGGACCACCCTTCAGAAAACCTCAAGCAATGCTGCGGCACCCATGCCGCCGGCAACGCACATGGTAACCACCGCATATTTCGCCTTGCGACGGCGGCCTTCCAGCAGCGCGTGACCAACCAGACGTGCGCCGGTCATGCCATAAGGGTGACCTGTGGCGATGGCGCCGCCATTGACGTTCAGACGCTCGGACGGAATGCCAAGCCGTTCCTGACAACAGACTGCCTGTGACGCGAAGGCCTCGTTCAATTCCCATAGGTCGATATCGTCAATCTTCAGGCCGTGTCGGGCCAACAGTTTTGGCACAGCGAAAACCGGCCCGATGCCCATTTCGTCAGGCTCGCAGCCCGCAACCGCAAAGCCACGGAAAGCGCCGAGCGGCGCAAGCCCGAGCCTTGCCGCCTCGGCCGCATCCATCAGGACACAGGCCGAAGCCCCATCCGACAGTTGCGATGCGTTGCCGGCGGTCACGAACTGCCCCACCCCGCGTACCGGATCAAGTTTGCCGAGGCTGTCCAGCGTGGTTTCCGGCCGGTTGCAGTTGTCCATGACGATGGTCGCCTGCCGCTGGCTGACCTCTTTCGTTTCGCGGTCGGTCACCGACATGGTGGTGGTGACCGGAACGATTTCTTCATCAAACCGACCTGCCGCTTGTGCGGCCGAAGTCCGGCGCTGGCTTTCCAGCGCGAACCGATCCTGCGCCTCGCGACTGACGCCATAGCGCGCCGCCACGATATCGGCGGTTTCGATCATCGGCAGGTAGAAATCGGGCTTGTGTTGGTCGATCCAGGGATCAACCCCGTTGTCGCCATCAGTTCGGGGGCGGATACCGGAAATGCTTTCGACACCACCGGCGACCACCGCCGCGACGCCTTCGGCGACGACCGCGTTGGCAGCCATCGCCACCGCCTGAAGGCCCGAGGCGCAGAACCGGTTCACCGTGGCGCCGGCGATGGTTATCGGCAGGCCGGAGCGGATGACCGTCTGGCGCGCGATGTTGCGCCCGGTGCGGCCTTCGGGATAGCCGCAGCCAAGTACCAGATCATCAATCAGGTCGGGCGCAATGCCGGCCCGCTCCACCGCGGCCTTCACCGCGAAAGAGGCGAGGCTCGCGCCCGCGACCATGTTGAACTCGCCCCGGTAGGCCTTGGCCATCGGGGTGCGGGCGGTCGATACGATCACGGCCTCACGCATGGGAACGGTCCGCTACCGATGGCGATTGCGGCAGGTTCCTTGGCGCGTCGCCCGATCCGGTAGGGTGCAGGCGCCGGAACCGGTCCTGCGCCTTGGTGAAATCCTGTTTCAGCGTCTCGACGATCTCGGCCATCGGCGCAATGCGGTTCACCATACCCACGCCCTGCCCCGCGCTCCAGGTGTCGACCCAACGTCGCGCGGTGATCGGGCGGTTGGCGTCATAGTTGCGCGCGCCCGGAACCGGCAGGTTTTCAGGGTCAAGCCCGGCCGCAGCCAGCGACGGTTTCAGCCAGCTTGCCGGGGTGCCGGTGATGCTGGCGCTGACGATCAGATCGTCGATGTCGCATTCCACCAACATCCGCTTGTAGGCATCGGCGGCCCGGCTTTCTTCGCAGGCGATGAAGCGCGTGCCCATATAGACCAGATCGGCCCCCGCCGCGATTGCACCCGCGACGCCGAAACCGTCCGAGATGCCGCCGCCAAGAACGATCGGCCCGTCATAAAACGACCGGATAGCAGACACGAAGGCAAAGGGCGACAAGCTGCCGGTATGGCCGCCGGCACCGCTGCTGATGCAGGCCAGACCGTCAACACCCGCTGCCGCCGCCTTTTTCGCCAGCTTGATGTTCACCACGTCGCCGATCACCAGCCCGCCATAGGCGTGAACCACCTCGATCGCCGGTTTCGGGCTGCCAAGGGCAGTAATCACCACCGGCGGGCGATATCTGGCCACCAGCGCCAGTTCGTCATTCAGTCGCGTGTTGGTGGAATGGGTCATCAGATTGAACGCCCAGGGCGCGACGTTTTGGCCCGCATCCTTTGCGGCCTGCAACTGCTCGGCAATGCTGCGCATCCAGTCGTCAAGCACCTCGATCGGTCTGGCGTTCGCCGCCGGCAGCGCCCCTACGATGCCGGCCCGGCAAGCCGCGACCACCATTTCCGGCCCGGTCACCAGAAACATCGGCGCGCAGACCACCGGCACCTGAAGACCTGCCCTGAGCGAGGAAAACCTTGCCGCCCGGTCGGCGCTGGTACTATTGGCCTGATCGCTGTCCGCAAGGGGCATGTCTGGCGCGGGTGTCATTGTGGCTCAGCCTCGGTTGAAACCTTGGCCGCATCCGGTGCCTGATCGCCCAGTTCGCGGGCAATTTCATGGTTATGCTCACCTAGTGTTGCAACCCTGCGCCCTACGGACACATCCGCCCCGGACATATGGAACGGCGGATTGAGCGCCAGAAAGGTTCCCGCGCCATCCTCGACCTCGGCAAGGGCGCCGCGATGGGCCAGTTGCGGATCTTGCAAAACCTCTTTCATCGTCTTGTAGGCGGATGCGGGTACCCCCATTTCGGTGAATTTCTCCAGACATTCCTCGGAGGTGAAGTCGCGCGACCAATCCTCGACGATCTCCATGAACTTGGACCAGTTGGTGCGCCGTTCAAGGTATTTCTTGAACCGGGGATCGGTCAGGATTTCCGGGCGGTTCATGCCGTGGGCGATGGCGTGAAACGATTTTTCGCTGCCGACCGCCAGCATCACATATCCGTCCTTGGTTTCCACCGGGCCGAACAGCGGGCGGCTTGGCCTTTCGACGTTGAACTGCGCCTGCTGCATCTCGTTCGGAAGCAGGCTCAGCATGCTTTCCAGCATGGAGACGTCGATCAACTGCCCTTTTCCGGTGGTCCCCCGCATGTGGAGCGCGACGCCAATGGCCCCAAAGGCATAGGTTCCGGCAATCACATCCGCGATGTAGATGCCGCAATAATCCGGCTTTTCACGGTCGCCCTGATAGCTCAGATGCGTCAGGTCATAGCCCGAGGCCGCATGTATCACCGGCGCATAGGCCGCGAATGTCGCCATGGGTCCGCTTTGGCCAAAGCCTGAAATCGAACAATAGATCAGCCTTGGATTGGCCTGGCTAAGCTTGCCGTAGTCCAGTCCGAACTTCTGCATCACGCCGGGGCGATAATTTTCAACCAGGATATCTGCCGAAAGCGCCAGTCGCCGCGCCGTCTCGCGCCCTTCTTCGGTCTTGAGGTCGACGACGACGCTTTTCTTACCCGCGTTGAGATGCCCGAAAATCGTGCTGGCACCATCGCGCAGCGGCAGGCGATATCGCAGCATGTCGCCTTCGGGCGCCTCGACCTTGATCACCTCGGCCCCGAGATCGGCCAGCATCCGTGTGCAATGCGGCCCGGCAAGGGTGGTGGTAAAATCGACGATACGCAGGCCTGAATATGGTTTCGTTTGCATGGTTCGTCCCTTTGATTGGGTAAAATGATCCGGTTGATCCGTATGTCGGTCTGGTGATGCGGTTCGGACTAGACTGCATGGCCAGACGATCCTGACCCTGGGGAAATCTGGCGACCGGACAAACTTGGTTGCGCTTTCGGTGTGAACCCCAGGGACCATCGGTTCCGACGATCCTGTCGGCCTTCTGACACGCCCTTGGTCGGCGTCTTGCGCGGCAGGTCTTTGGACTGTACCAGCCGAATTTTATTGTCGTTGTTCAGGTCTGGTTCCCTGCTGCCTCGTCGATAGAGAGGTTTGGGGTGGCAGATCGGGTTTTGTTTCGGGCAGCCCCGTCAAAAGGCCGCCCGAAAGGGCGTTCAGCCTATTTCGGCTCAAGTCCAGCCTTGCGCAATACTTCGCCCCAGCGGTCGATCTCGCCCTGAATCATCTCACCGAATTCCGCCGGCGTGTCCGGCGTCAGCTCGATTGCCGAGGGGGCAAATGTCGCCTTCATCTTGTCTGTACGCAGGATATCGCCGATTTCCTTTGACAAGCGGTCAACGATTGGCTGCGGAGTGCCTGCCGTCGTCACGAACCCGAACCAGACGCTTGCCTGATAACCGGGAACACCGGCCTCGGAAACAGTCGGCAGATCGGGCAGTTGCGAATAGCGATCCTTGCTGCCCACGGCCAATACCTTCAACTGACCGGATTCAACCAACGGCAGGCTGGTTTTGCCCACGTCAAAATTCATGGTCACGCGACCAGCGACCAGATCGGCGATCGCTGGCGTTGAACCCTTGTAGGGAACATGAACCATATCGGTACCGGTCATCTGCATGAACATTTCACCCGCCATATGGGTCGAACTGCCATTGCCGATCGAAGCGAACGTATATTTGCCGGGATCCGCGCGCAACATCGCGATCAGTTCCTCGACGCTGTTGGCGGGAACCTCGGGGTTGACTACCAGAAATAGCGGCATGGTCATGCCAAGGGTCACCGGTGCAAAATCCTTTACCGGGTCATAGCGCAGGTTCTTCTGGGTATGGACATTGACCGCCAGACTGGTGGTCGAACCCAGAAACAGGGTGTAGCCGTCGGCCGGTGCCTCGACCACCGCCATTGCGCCGACCATCTGGCTGGCGCCGGGGCGGTTGTCGACGATCACGGGCTGGCCAAGTTTATCGGCCAAACGATCAGCAACCGCACGGGTAAAGGTATCGGCAATCCCACCGGGTGAATAGGGAACGACGATTGTCACCTCCTTGGATGGGTAATTGTCTTGTGCTTGGACCGGGGCAGTGCCGGCAACTGCCAGCATCGCGCTGACAAGCGCTACGGAAATTCGCTTTTTCATAGGTTCTCCCAACCTTGTTGATGTGTCGAATTTGATCCTGTCTCGGGTTTTTCCGAACTGGAGCGACACGTTCAGACAACGAAAAAGGTATGGGCTGCCAGAGTGGGTGGCAATTTCTTTCTTTGCCGTGAAGTTTAGTTTTTCTTAACTCACACAAATGCCGTCTGGCGCTCGTTTCAGTTATCTTTGTGACGGATGCCAGAAGGTGACCGACTTTTCAATCAGCGCCACGATTCCGTAAAAAGCCGACCCGGCAAGCGCCGCCACCGTGATTTCGGACCAGACCATATCAAGCCCCAGCCGTCCGACCTCGGTCGAGATGCGAAACCCCATGCCCTTGATCGGCGAACCGAAAAACTCCGCCACGATGGCACCGATCAACGCCAGTGTGGTGCAGATCTTGAGACCGTTGAACACGAACGGCATCGCCGCCGGCAGTCGCAGTTTCAAAAGGGCTTGCGGGTAGCTGGCGGCATAGGTCTGCATCAGGTCGCGCTGCATGTGATCGGATGCCTGCAACCCCTGTACGGTGTTGACCAGCATCGGGAAAAACACCATCGCTACCACCACGGCAGCCTTGGATTGCCAGTCAAAACCGAACCACATTACCAGCACCGGGGCAGTACCGATGATCGGCAGTGCCGCAATGAAATTGCCGACCGGCAGCAGACCGCGTTGCAGGAAGGGTGACCGGTCAATCGCAACCGCCGTCAGAAACGCCGCCGTACAACCGACAGCATAGCCGGTCAGTGCGCCCTTCACAAAGGTCTGCACGAAATCCGCCCATAGCACGGGCAGGCTGCCCACAAACCGCACCGCAATGGCACTTGGTGTTGGCAGCAATACCGGGTTGATGGCGAATATCCTTACCACTCCCTCCCACAGAATCAGCAGCGTAAGACCAAAGATCAGCGGCACCAGGAACTTGATCACCCTGGAATTCTGGCAACCGGAAAGACAGACATTCAGCCGCCACATGGCCAGCCAGAACACCAGAAGCAACAACCCAGCCGACGTTGTCGATTGCATGAACCAGCTCATCGCTTCATCCCCATCCGCCTGAGCGTCATCGCCTCGATCACACCGATCAGCGCCACCAGACAGGCGGCCAGCACCGCCGCGGCGATCAGCGCGCTCCAGATCTGGATGGTCTGGCCGTAATAGGATCCGACCAGCATGCGCGCCCCCAGCCCGCCATTCTGATTGATCGGCAACTCCGCCACGATCGCCCCCACCAGAGCCGCCGCCATGGCAACCTTGAGCGAGGTAAACAGATAGGGCATCGACCCCGGCAGACGCAGTTTCCAGAACGTCTGGGGCCGGCTGGCGAACCAGGTGCGCATCTGGTCAATCTGCATCTGATCCGCCGAGCGCAGCCCCTTGACCATGCCGACCACCACCGGAAAGAACGACAGATACATGGAAATGATCGCCTTAGGCAGCAATCCCGATATCCCCACCGCATTCAAAACCACGATCACCATGGGCGCAATGGCAATGATCGGGATGGTCTGGCTGGCAATGATCCATGGCATCACCGACATGTCCATCGCCCGGTTGTGAACGATGCCGACCGCCAGCAAAATGCCAAGAATCGACCCGAGAACAAAACCCAGAACCGTCGCGGACAGGGTAATCCAGCCATGATATATCAGGCTGCGCTTGGAAAACATCCGGCCGTTTATCGCCATGTCCCCCGTCGTTTTCCAAATTTCAGCCGCAACCTGATGCGGCGCAGGCAATTTCGGTTTTTCCTGGCTCCAGGTATCCGCCACCATCTCGGAAAAACTCAGGCTGATTTCGGCCCGTTTGGCCTTGTCATAAGCCCATCGCGCGTTCAGTCCGATTGAGCCGACATACCAAAGCGCAAATATCGCGGCGACAACTACCAGTATCGGCAGGATCCGATGATGGAACCAGTTCATCCGGCAACCCCTCTCATTGTTCCCGAAATACTCCCGCCGGAGGCATCATGGTCTTTGATGCCGCCGTTTGTTTCAGCGCCGGAATTGAGTATTTTTGGAACAATGATGTTAAGGATTCGGTAACCAAAATCGGGTTCACTGTTCAGGCGGTACAGGCAGGAGTGCCGATGGCCGTGAACGATGATGGCGCCTCGTTCCCTTCGGGGGGCGGGGCGCTTTTTGCAGAGGTCAGTCATCATAGGCATGCCCGGCCCTCAGCCCGTCACGCACCCGGTGGGCGATTTCCAGAAACTCGGGCGAATCGCGGATATCCAGTGGGCGCTCTGCTGGCAGCGAACTTTCGATCACATCGGTGATGCGCCCGGGTCGGGGCGACATTACCACGATGCGGGTGGAAAGATATACCGCCTCGGGGATGGAGTGGGTTACGAACCCGATGGTCTTGTTGGTCTTGGCCCAGAGCTTGAGCAGTTGTTCATTCAGATGATCGCGGACAATCTCGTCCAGCGCACCGAATGGTTCATCCATCAGCAGGATATCCGCATCAAACGCCAGGGCGCGGGCGATTGATGCGCGTTGCTGCATGCCGCCCGACAGTTGCCAGGGGAATTTCCTTTCAAACCCGACCAGGTCAACCAGTTCCAGCACATGTTGCAGACGTTGCATCTGTTCCGACCTGGCATAGCCCATGATCTCCAGCGGCAAGCGAATATTGCCGCCAATGGTGCGCCACGGATAAAGACCCGCCGCCTGAAACACATAGCCATAAGCGCGGGCCATTCGCGCCGCTTCAGGCGTGACACCGTTGATTGTGATCGAACCCGCGGTCGGCCGTTCCAGATCGGCCATCACCCGCAAAAACGTCGTCTTGCCACAGCCCGAGGGGCCGATGAAAGAAACGAATTCGCCTTTTTTGATTTCCAGGCTGATATTCTTCAGCGCATGCACCGGACCGTCATTGGTTTCAAAGGTCAGGCTCAGGCCATCGGCCTTGATCACGGTATCGTTCACTCTCTACCCCCCTGCTGCGCCCCGGCATTTCGCGGGGTCATTATTGCCGCAATACCCCGCCCGCGCCAGCGCCATCATGGTGGTTTCAGATACCTGCCGGAATATTCAGCGGATCGCGCTTGATCTGCTTGGGAGAGGTCAGTTCCTTCCACTTGCTAAGCGCCGTGTTGGCCGCGTGAAAGGCCGGTCGAGGCACGAACTTGCCGCGGCCCGGCTGTGGTTGCGAGTTCTGCCCCCAGGCCCAGATCACATCACCGCGCGACAGGGTGAAGCGCGCCTGCGCCTTGACGTCGAAGCCTTCGAACACGTTGTAATCCAGTACCGAATGATGGTTCGATGCGCTGATGGTTTTGGATATCTTCGGATCCCACACCACGATATCCGCATCCGCCCCTTCGACGATCGCCCCCTTTTTCGGGTAGATGTTGAGGATCTTGGCGACATTGGTCGAGGTCGCCGCGACAAATTCGTTCGGCGTCAGCCGCCCGGTCTCGACCCCCTCGGTCCAGAGCACCGCCAACCGTTCCTCCAGCCCGTTGGAGCCGTTGGGAATAATGCGAAAATCGTTGCGACCGGCGCGTTTCTGCGCCGTGGTGAAGGCGGCGTGATCGGTGGCCACCACCTGCAGGCTGCCCGCCTGCAACCCGGCCCAGAGGCTGTCCTGATGATCCTTGGAACGGAACGGTGGGCTCATCACCCGGCGGGCCGCATGGTCCCAGTCCTTGTTGAAATATTCCGATTCATCCAGCGTCAGGAACTGGATCAACGGCTCGCCGTAAACCCGCATGCCTTTTTGCCGCGCCCGCCTGATCGCCTCATGCGTCTGCTCGCAACTGACATGCACGATATACAGGGGAACGCCCGCCGTGTCGGCGATGGTGATGGCGCGGTTGGCGGCCTCGCCTTCCAACTCAGGCGGGCGGGAATAGGCATGCGCCTCTGGCCCGGTCATGCCCATGTTGAAATACTTTTCCTGAAGTGCGGCGACCAGATCGCCGTTTTCCGCATGCACCATCGGCAACGCCCCGAGCTCGGCACAGCGTTTGAAGCTGGCGAACATCTCGTCATCCTCGATCATCAGCGCACCCTTGTAGGCCATGAAATGCTTGAAGCTGTTCACGCCCATATCGACAGCGTCCTTCATCTCGGCAAAGACGTTTTCGTTCCAGCCGGTAATCGCCATGTGATAGCCGACATCGGAACAGATCTGCGGCGCCGATTTTCGGTGCCATTCATTGATTGCGTTCTTGATCGACCCATCGGCGCCGGGCAGGCAGAAATCGACGATCATCGTGGTGCCACCGGTGGCCGCTGCCCAGGTGCCGGATTCAAACGTTTCCGCCGCCGTGGTGCCCATGAACGGCATTTCCAGATGTGTGTGCGGATCAATGCCGCCGGGGATTACATACGCCCCCTCGGCGTCGATATATTCGTCGCCCTTGAGGTTTTCACCGATCTGCCTGATCACTTCGCCCTCGATCAGCACATCGGCCTTCCAGGTGCGGTCGGCGGTGCAGACGGTGCCGTTCTTGATGACTTTGGTCATTTAACTCTCCCTTGGGAAACTCGACTTGGTTTCTTTATTGCAGAAATACTCCGGGGGTCCGGGGGCTGGCCCCCGGCGCTATTCAACTATCATCGCCGTCTCAACTACCGCATGCATCAGCACATTCGTTCCCGCCGCAGCCCATTCACGGGAAATGTCTTCGGCCTCATTATGGCTTAACCCATCCACACAGGGGCACATCACCATCGCTGTCGGCGCCACCCGGTTGATCCAGCAGGCGTCGTGACCGGCACCCGAAATGATATTGCGATGCGAATAGCCCAGCCGCTCAGCGGCGTTGCGAACCGCACTTACGCAGCCTTCATCGAAGGTCACGGGGTCAAACCCGCCGACCTTTTCCATCTCGATCCCCAGATCCATATCTTTGGCAATCGCCGTAGCACCGGCCTTGAAACTGGTCTCCATCGCCTCGATCACCTTCAGATCGGGCGAGCGGAAATCGACGGTGAACACCACCCTGCCGGGGATCACATTCCTTGAATTGGGGTAAACGTCGATATGCCCCGCCGCGCCCACGGCGTCGGGCGCGTGTTCCCACGCGATCTTGTCCACCAGTTCCAGCATCCGTGCCATGCCCAGCCCGGCGTTCCGGCGCATCGGCATCGGGGTCGATCCGGTATGGCTTTCCTTGCCGCTCACCGTCACTTGTGTCCAGCTAAGGCCCTGACCGTGGGTAACCACGCCGATATCCTTGCCTTCAGCCTCCAGTATCGGGCCTTGTTCGATGTGCAACTCGAACATCGCGTGCATCTTGCGTGCGCCGACCGCCTCATCGCCCTTCCAGCCGATCCGCGCCAGCTCATCGCCAAAGGATTTGCCGTCGTGATCCTGGCGCTGATAGGCCCAATCTTGTTCATGTACCCCCGCGAACACACCCGATGCCAGCATGGGCGGGGCGAACCGCGTGCCTTCCTCGTTGGTCCAGTTGGTGACGACGATGGGATGGCGGGTTTTCACGCCAAGATCATTTAGGGTGCGGATGATCTCAAGCCCGCCAAGCACCCCCAGAACGCCGTCGTATTTGCCGCCGGTCGGTTGGGTATCAAGATGGCTGCCGACATAGACCGGCAGCGCGTCAGGGTCGGTTCCTTCGCGCCGCGCGAACATGTTGCCCATGCTGTCAAGGCCCATGGTCAAACCAGCCGCCTTGCACCATTTCTGGAACAGATGCCGACCTTCACCATCGGCATCGGTCAGGGTCTGGCGGTTGTTGCCGCCCGCAACGCCCGGGCCGATCCTGGCCATATCCATCAGGCTGTCCCACAGGCGGTCGCTGTTGATCTTCATGTTGTCGCTAGGTGCTGGCATCGCGTCCCCCGGATGGCGTGATCGACCGTGTCTTTGGCAAACCTCTTGCGTCGATACGGTTTCTGACCATATGGTCAGGTTTACGGGACCACAACCTGACCATCTGGTCAAGAAAAATCTGGGGTGATGCAAAAAATGGACCTTGCGGCCAAACAATCCCGCCAGTCCGAGCGCCGCCAGGAACGTGAGGCGCAGATCCTCAAAGCCGCCGAAAAAGTCTTTGCCGAGGCCGGTTTTGGCGGTGCCACCATGCAACTGATTGCCGATATGGCCAACCTGCCCAAGGCCAACCTCCACTACTATTTCCCGACTAAAGAGGCGCTTTACCGACAGGTTGTGCAGAACATCTTTCAGTTCTGGCTGCGCGCCGCCGACGTGTTCGACAGCGCCGCCAGCCCGGCCGAGGGCATCGGTGCCTATATCGACGCCAAGATGGAGATCAGCCGCCGCCACGCCGCCGGATCCAAAGTCTGGGCATCCGAGGTGATGCACGGCGCGCCGGTGATCCAGGATACCCTGGAATCCGAACTTGCCGAATGGACCGAAGATCGCATCAAGGTGATCCGGCAGTGGATTGACCAAGGCATGATGAACGACATCAACCCCAGGCATCTATTGTACATGTTATGGGCAACCACCCAGCACTACGCCGATTTCAGCCACCAGATCGAAACCCTTAACGGCGGCAAACCCCTTGACAATGCAGCATGGGAGGCCGCCAAGACCTCGATCAAGCAGATCATCCTTACCGGCATCGGGGCGCTGCCCTCGCCGCCTGAGACATAATCATACCAAGACGATCTAAGTCTTAGTCCTCAGCACATCTATTCGTTTGTATCGACTAATAATTCGGGATTGTGTTCCGCAACTTCTTGAATTTTGCCCTTATTTCCAAAATGAATACGTAATAACACCCACCAGTAATTCAAATCCAAGTTCACTCGTTGATTTAATGCCCAGAATTACTTGCGATCTCGTTCGCCTCGCCCCTCGGTCGAACACAAACCTCTGTTGGGCCCAAGGTTAATTAAATTGAGTACCATTTTAGATTTCTAGTTCCTGTTCAGGCCCTGTTCCCCGCGAGTGAGAAGGATACGCTTCCAATACGCCTCACGCGCCAGAATAACTTCATCAGATGTGCGGTTTAGATAGTGTTCAAGTAGGGCAAAACGGAAATTGGTGCGAGCATATTCTAGGTTGGAGTCGTTCGTAAGGGGCCGCAGTTCAACGTTTCCTCCATGTCCACACTCAACATACTGGCACCAGCGTGACCAAATACCCTGATCACCATAGGCAGATCCAACATAGCGTCTACCCGTTTGTGCATCGGTGATCAGATAGACGCCCTTGACACTTTCCAGCGAAATGCGCCAATCGGGGCGATTATTGCGGATAAGCGCCTCCAGTTCTTCGAAAGAAAGATCGATCTCTTCATAGCCAGAGAAAGATCGGCCTGTATACGGTTCACGTAGAATCTCGTAAACGGTGAGATCATCGTAATATGGCTCAAATTTTGTACGGGTTGCTCGACTCCTGTAAGGTGAATGCAGCTTCAATCGCCCTAAGAATTCCGCCCCTTTTTCCGCTGGTTCAACCACATAACGGTCAGGACGACGCTCCATTACGTGAAAAATTCCACCAAACAGCCAGATATCAGTTTCGTGATAGAACTGAATCAATGAAAAGATCAATGGGCGATTGAACTCGTTACGAACAGGACGATATTCATGCCAACTTCTCCACTCTTCACGGCTTCTGGCCCAGACCTCCAGTGGCTGCGAATGCTGATTATATCGCGCAAAGTGCAACTTGTAGTCTTGAACGTTCTCGATTGGCCAGATATCACGCAAAAAAAATCGGCATTTTAAACATCCTCGTTTTCCTATCGGCTGCTTCAGACCGCGCGCACCGCCCGCTTTTCCTTGGTATCGACCAATAGCTGAAACACGTCGGGGCGGGCATAATGGCCGGTAACGTCGAAATCGTATTTTCCCTTCATCACCTCATCGGGGTCGATATCGGCGTAAAGAACCGTCTCGCCGCTGAAATCAGGGCCAGCCAGAACCGTTCCCAGCGGCCCGATAATGGCCGAGCCGCCACGCATCATTATGGTCTGAGGATCATCGCCAAGCGCACTTTCATGGGCCGCGCCATAGGCACCACGCGTGATGTACTGACAGGCGGTCAGAACAAAGGTCCGCCCTTCCATCGCGATATGCTGCATCGTCGGCAGCCAGGTGTCCCGGTCGTCGGCGGTCGGTGCGCAATATAGGCTGACACCCTGGGCGTACATGTGCATCCTGAGGGCGGGCATGTAGTTTTCCCAGCAGATCACCGCACCGATGGTGCCAAGTTCGGTCTGGAAAACCGGCATGGTCGAACCATCGCCAAACCCCCAGATCAGCCGCTCGGCGGCGGTTGGCATCAGCTTGCGGTGCTTGCCGACCAGCCCCTTTTCGCCATCGAAATATAGCGCCGTGCAATAGACGGTGCCGCCGTCACGCTCAATCACCCCGACCACTGCAAATGCGCCGGTTTCCGCCGTGGCCTCGGCCAGTAGCTGAACCTCGGGTCCATCAAGATCTATCGCTGCCCTGTGATATCTGGCATAGGCGGCGCGGCCTTCGGGCCTGCGCATACCGATCGGTGCGCCAAAACTTGCGCCTTTCGGATAGCCGCCGATCAGGGCCTCGGGGAACACCACCAGCCTGGCGCCATTGGCCGCCGCCTCGCGCAGTTTCGCCACTGCCTGTTCGGCGGTCCCAAGCGGATCATCGGGGTTTGCGGCCATCTGCACCACCGCTGCCTTGAAAATCACGCTCATGGCTACTCCGTAATCGGGTCAAGGGCGGGGTGGCGGATGGTGCTGCTGATCAGCGGCAGGCTGAACATGCCGAACCGACCAATAATCTGAAGTGCAGCACCACCATATCTTTATGATGGTGGATTTCGGAATTAGCGGACATCGCTCCCCCCCGGATGGATTCAGCAATGCAACGATGTTGTTGCCTGATCGCGGCGAAAACAAGGGGAAATTGCATCCGGTGTCGGCTGATACCTTTAACCTGTTTGTGGCACCGGCTTTTTCTGCCGGCCCTTTTCAAGCTGACGATCGACCAGACCAAGGGTGATTTCATTGCCGTATAGCGCCAGCGTTTCGCTCAATTCCTGTGCCGCGCCCTGCTCCATCCCCTTGCGGCCCGCCAGAATGCACCGCTTTGCGGCAGCAATCGCATGCGGCGGCTGGTTTGACAGCTTTGCCGCAAAGGCCTGAACAAATTCATCAAGTTCAGCATCAGCGATGCAATGATCAACCAACCCGGCGATCAGCGCCTCTGGCCCCGGCAGAACGCTTCCGGACAGGATCAGCCGGCGCGCCGCCGCCTCACCTACCAGACGTGGTAACCGCTGGGTGCCGCCCGCACCCGGCAACAGGCCAAGATTTACTTCAGGCAAGCCGATCATCGACTGATCCGAGGCAATGCGGAAATCACAGGCCAGCGCCAGTTCATAGCCGCCACCAACCGCCGTGCCGCGAATTTTGGCAATCGAAACAAAGGGGGCTGCTTCGAGCATATCAAAAAAGACATGCATCGCCCGCACGTTGTCCAGCATTTGCCGCTGGCCCGCCTTTGTTCGGATCAAATCCGCCATCGACTTGAGGTCGGCGCCGGCAGAATAGACCCGCAGACCGCTTTTGATGACAAGCACCGAACAACCCGCCGTTTCGACCTGAGCAACCGCGTTTTTCAGGTTTTCAATCAGGCCTATCCCCAACGCATTGACCGGGGCCGCATTCAGGGAAATCTCAGCAACGGCGCCATTGATTTCAGTCTTGATCATGTCAGATCCTGATGAGGGGTGATTTAATGAATGATTAGTCAGTTATGAATTGCAGTCAAGTGCAACCTTGGTAAATCAATAACATTGCGTATTATCCGGAAATATTAGGAATAATGAAAGGGACTTGACCGAAAACATGAACTATTGTTCAGTTGTTGACTGACGATATATTCAGAACTCTTTTACGACCTCCAAAAACAACCCATGGCAACAGCATGCTTGCAAACAGCGATGCGCAACCAAAGCAAGATCAATTCGGCCAATCCACCAATCATGCGCGGCCCAATCAAGAAAGCAAGCCAAACAGATGACGCTCAGCGACGAAGAAAAACTAATTCGCCAAACTGCCCGGCGGTTATCACGCGAGCGGATCGTTCCTTTTGCTGCCGAATGGGACCGCAACTCGATCTTCCCGAAAGAGGTGGTGGCAGAGCTTGGCAAACTCGGCCTGATGGGCGTGACCGTGCCCGAGGATCAGGGCGGAACCGGGGCCACCTATACCGCATTGGCGCTGGCGCTTGAAGAAATCGCATACGGCGATGCAGGCGTTGCCACCGCGATGAGCGGGCATAACTGCGTTGGCTGCATGCCGTTGGTAAAGTTTGGCACGCCCGCACAAAAGCAACGCTTTCTGCGCCCGCTGGCCAGTGGCAAATACCTGTCCGCATTTCTGTTGACGGAACCGCAGGGCGGGTCGGACGCGGGCAGCCCAAAGACCACGGCAACAAGGGCGGAAAAAGGTGATTACATCCTGAACGGCGTCAAACAGTTCATCACCAGCGGCAAATATGCGGACCTTGCCCTGATCTTTGCCGCCACTTCACCGGACAAGGGGCCAAAGGGTGTTTCGGCCTTTTTAGTGCCAACCGATACGCCGGGCTACAACGTCATCCGCACGGAAAACAAAATGGGGCAACGCAGTTCAGACACCTGCCAGATCGCGCTGGAAAACCTTCGGGTTCCGGCAGAAAACCTGCTGGGGGTTGAAGATGACGGTTTTCGTATCGCGCTTGGCAATCTCGAAGGTGGACGGATCGGCATTGCCGCCGTCGCAGTCGGCATCGCGCAGGCGGCACTGGATCAGGCGGTTGCCTATGCCCGTGAACGCGTGGTTTTCAGCAAGCCGATATTTGAACATCAGGCGGTACAGTTTCGCTTGTCGGAAATGGCAACACGGGTGGCAACCGGCCGCCAGCTATACCTTGCCGCCGCGGCCCTTTACGACCAAGATGAGCCTTGTTTGAAAGAGGCATGTATGGCCAAACTGGTCGCCTCGGAAAATGCCGAACGGGTGTGTTCGGACGCAATTCAGACACTCGGCGGATACGGTTATCTGGCGGATTATCCGGTTGAACGACTGCTTCGCGATGCCATCGTCACGAAAATCTATGAAGGTACCAACGACATTCAGAAACTGGTAATCGCCCGCCATCTCTGAAAAGATCAGGGGTCGACGCATGCCCCATATTGGGTCTAAAGCCGTGGCTTGAAACAAGTGACAAAACAACATTGGAGGTTCTGATGCCGAACCCAGCAGCTGAAACCGATGCCGACTACCACACCAGTGTCAGCAACCCGGCGCTGATCGAAAAGCGCCGTGCGCTGATCGTCAAGGGCGCGATCAAGCTGTTTTCCGAAAACGGTTATTACAAGACCACCATACAGCACATCGCGCAGGAGGTCGGTTTCTCGCAGGGATTCATCTACCAGTATTTCAAGGACAAGGATGAGCTGTTGTTTTTCGCGTTGCAGGTCGTGCTGCGCCGCTATCTGGAATACATCCCGGCCCAGGTCTCCACCACGCGCCACCCGATCGACAAGCTATGCGCCACCATCACCGCCTTTTGTCACATCATCGACGAAAACCTCGAGGCGACGGTACTTGCTTATCGTTCCACCAAATCGCTGCCATCTGAACGCCGCAGCGTTATTCAGGAGCTAGAGGTTGAGACCAACCGGTTCTTCCTGTCGCCACTGTCTGACGCCATTGAAAGCGGACTCATGACAGAGGTAAACCGTGACTTGCTGGTCTATCAGTTCGTCTACTTTTGCCATGGCTGGGCGTTGAAAAGCTGGCACCATCGCAAACTTTACTCGCTGGATGAATATATCCATGAAGGCCTTGATATTCTGGTGCGCCCATACCTGACGCAGTCCGGGCGCGAATATTGGGAAAAATATTACGGCTGATGCACATTGATTTGCGGAAATCCGATCTGCTTGGCAATATCTACACGCGGTGCAAGGCCGCTGACAGTTGCTTGGCACCTGATCAGGCTAAACCGCGTGCAACAGATCACTTGCGCTGCACCATGATCATCACCAGCGCCAGCAGCGACGAAACCAGCATAAGCAACAGAGAAACCGCATTTAGAAGCGGGGTCGAACCCTCTTTCAGGCGGTCAAACATGGTGATGGTCAGGGGTGCGTCAGACCCGACCAGCATCAGCGTGGTGTTGAAATTCTCAAAGCTCATCAAAAAGGCCACTACAAATGCGCCGATCAGTGCCGGACCTAGATAGGGCAGCGTGATCGTGGCCACTGCCGTGATCCGGCCCGCGCCAAGGTTCATTGCCGCCTCTTCCAACGTGATGTCGAACCGTTGCAGGCGGGCAGAAATCACCAGCGTGGCGATGGTGGTGATGAACGAAAACTGCCCCAGAATGATCAACACAATACCCGGTCGCAGCATTTCCAGTTCCAACCCGGTGCCATCCTCCAATCCGTTGGCAAGGCGCGATGAAAATACCAGAATTGATATCCCCAGAACGATGCCGGGAACCACCAGCGGCAGCAGCATCAGAACATAAAGAAACCCGCGAAAACGAAACTGAAAGCGGTTGAACAAAAACGCATTCGATGTGCCGACCGCGACCGACAACAGTGAAACCACCACCGCAATGAACGCCGAGGTGCCGATCGAGCGCAGAATCGGGCGTTCATGAAAGACACCGATCTTCGGGCGCTCGGTGCCGAAGAACCAGTCCCAGGTGAACCCCTCCCACGGCAGCGATGGAAACTGGCTGTCATTGAAGGCAAACACCGCCACCACCGCCAGCGGCAGCGCGAGATACAGAAAGAACAAGACGATATAGGCATTATAGGCCAGGCGCACAGCGCGCGGTTGCGGAATGGTTGGAATCATCTGCGCCCCCTAACCCATGGTCTTTTCCAGCGTCTGACCGGTCAGGCGCAACATGCCCCAGACGATGACAGACGACAGGATCAGCAGCATGAAACCAAACGCCGCCCCCAGTTCCCAGTTGAACCGCACAATGAATTGCGAATAGATCAGTTCGGTGAACCAAAGACTGTCCTTACCGCCCAGAATACGCGGCGTCAGGTAATTGCCAAGCGACAACATGAACACCACGATGGAACCCGAAACGATACCCGGCATGGCATGGGGGATGATAATCTCACGCAGGATGCTTGGCCCGCTGCCGCCCAGATCATACCCCGCTTCGATCACCGCATCGTCAAGGCTTTCCAGCGTTGTCACCAGCGGCACCACCATGAACAGCATCGAGGTATAGACCAGCCCGATCATGATCGCGACATCGTTATAAAGCATTTCGACCGGTCCCGACACCAGCCCGGCCCATTGCAGGAAGTTGGAGATCACCCCGGTTTCCCTGAGCAGGATCATCCAGCCAAAGGTGCGTACCAGTTCCGACACCCAGAACGGCACAAGGCACAACAGGAACAACACCGCCTGCAAACGCCCCTTGACCATCTTGGCGATGTAGAATGACACCGGAAAGGCGATGACCAGCGTGATCAGCGTCGCCATGATCGACATCAAAGCAGTGCGCAGGAAAGTCCAGAGGTATAACGGTTCCTCCAGAAAAGTCAGATAATTGGCAAGGCTTAGCTGATATTTGCCAACACCGATGCGTTCGCGCAGCGACACCAGAAACATGTCGATATGCGGAATGATGATCAGCAGCGACAGCCACAGAACCAAGGGGGTCAGCAGCAGAAAGAAACCCAGCCGCAATTCGGTGCGCATCAATCGCCCCCGCCCTGAAAACAGTTACCCTGATTGGCGTTCCAGCCCAGGTGAACCTCATCACCCTGCCGCATGTCGGAACAATCGCCGGTTTGTGGCAGCGCCACCTCGATCTCAACCCCGCCATCATCGGCGCGCACCAGAATGCGACTGTCGGCACCGTTGAACAGTACGCTGCTTACCCTGCCGGATATCATCGTGTCCGGGTTGCTTAGGTCTGCCTTGGTTCGTGCCAGTTCAATCGCCTCTGGGCGCACATAGATCACCGCAGGGTCACCCTTGGCCAGGTTCCGCCCGTGGCCGGAGCCCTTGATCCGCATGCCGCTGTCGCTTAGCAGTTCAACCTCGACACCATTCAGGCGTTCAACCCGGCCAGACCAGCGGTTGGCATCACCGACAAACCCCGCCACAAAGGCGGATTCGGGGCGATAGTAAAGTTCACGCGCGGTGCCGATCTGTTCAAATCGGCCATCATTCATCACGGCGATCTGGTCGGACATCACCAGTGCTTCGGATTGATCGTGGGTGATGTAGACAAAGGTGGTGTCAAAATCGGCCTGCAACGCCTTGAGTTCGATCTTCATATGCTCGCGCAACTTCAGATCAAGCGCGCCAAGCGGCTCATCCAGAAGCAAAACGTCAGGTTCCAGCACCATGCAGCGGGCGATGGCGATCCTTTGTTTCTGGCCGCCCGACAGTTCATCCACCCGGCGCATTGCGACATCCGGCAGGCCGATACGTTCCAGAACCTCGGCCACCCGGCGCTTGATTTCCGCCTTTGGCATGCCCTGACGGCGCAGGCCGTAACCGATATTGTCGGCGATGTTCATCATCGGAAACAGCGCCAGATGCTGAAACACCATGTTGACCGGGCGCTTGTTCGGCGCGACGTTCAGAACCGTGTTTCCCTTGATCAGAATGTCACCGCTGGTGGGTGCCAGAAATCCCGCGATCATGCGCATGATCGTGGTCTTGCCACAGCCCGAAGGGCCAAGGATCGAAAAGAAACTGCCGGGCGGCACCTGAAACGATACATTTCCGACCGCCAGATTGTCACCGAACCTTTTGGTCAGTTCGCGGCATTCAAGATCTGGGACCATGGCGAAGACAACCTCAAAATCAAAGGGCGGCACCGGCACGACACCAGCGCCGCCCTGGTTTTTCCCAAACTTATTTTGCGGCTTTCACCCGGTCCAGAACACCGCCTTCAATCGCCTCAAGACCGGCGGGAACCGGCGGATACCATTTGATGTTGTCCACGGCTGCGGGCGGAAAACTGGCCTGATACCGCGCCTTGAGATCCGCCGAAGCAAATTCATCCGCACCCTTAGAGGCGGTAAAGTTGCCCGCCGACTCAGTGATCATCGCGGCGATTTCCGGGCGCATCACAAAGTTGATCCAGTCATAGGCGGCCGCATCGGCCTTGCCTTTGGCAGGCAACGCAAAGGTGTCGATCCAACCAAGCGCACCCGATTTTGGCGCAACAAAGGTGATATCGGGGTTTTCGGCGTTCAGCTTCCAGCCGCCGGTATCCCAGGCCATCGCCGCCGTCACCTCGCCCGAACGTAACAGGCCCAGCAATTCATCGCCGCCGCTCCAATAGGTCTTGACCACGGGTTTGCAGGCAATCAGCTTGGCCTCGACCTTGTCCATGATCGCCTTGTAGGCGGTCTCATCGCCATATGCGGCAAACGGATCCATGCCCATGGCAAAGGCAAACCCGATCAGGGTCGGGCGTTTCAGACGATAGGAAACCTTGCCTGTCAGTTCCGGCAGGCAAAGATCGGTATAGTCATGCACCATCCCCGCCTTGACGGTGTCCAGAACCAGCCCGCTGGTGCCCCAGATATGCGGCAGGCCATAAACCTCGCCACCGACCGTGGTGTTTCCCTTGGTCGCAGCCAGCATCGAAGGGATGAACTGCGAGGCGACGATCTTGGACAAATCTATCGGCTTGTAGATGCCGAATTCGGCCTGCGGACCGGCGATGCGATCCTGGCTGGGCTGGGCAAGATCAAAACCGCTGCCGCCAGTGGCGCGCAGTTTGGCAATCATTTCCTCGTTGTTGGAAAGCGTGACCTCAACCGTATGGCCGGTTTCCGATTCAAACATCGCCACAACGTTTTCCGGTGCATACCCACCCCAGGTCAGCAGCCTGAGGGTATCGGCCCCGGCCCCGGCCGTCAGGCCGATCATTGAAACTGCGGCCACCGACAGGGCCAACGGCAATCTTCGATATGTCTGTTTCATTTTCTGTTTCCTCTGTTGCGATTTATTCTTCTTGTTACAGCGCAGATTTTCGCGCCGACAGGAACTGTTGGGATACTGACAAATTCGATGGGACGGAGCAAACAAATTCACAGCGGAATTCATTTCATCAAGTGATCGGGCATCCGACCGGGCGATCAGACGATACAGAGGTTCTTGCAGAACCCGGGATTTGATCTATCCTTGCGCCTGAGGTCCGGATTTTGCCGGACGTGAATGGCAGGCAAAACCTCGTGACCAAGACCATACTGATCCTGAATGGCCCCAACCTCAACCTTCTGGGCAAGCGCGAGCCGGACATCTATGGCCGTGACAGCCTTGATGACGTGGCCAGGGAATGCACCGTCACAGCGAACGAATTCGGGTTGACCTGCGAACTGAAACAGACCAATCACGAGGGCGAACTGATCGACTGGATCCATCAGGCGCGTGGCGTTGCCGCCGGAATCATCATCAATCCGGCCGCCTTCACCCATACCTCGGTCGCGCTGCTGGATGCGCTCAACACTTTTGAAGGCCCGGTGCTGGAGGTGCATATCTCCAACATCCACAAACGCGAGGCGTTTCGCCACTATTCCTATGTCTCGGGCCGGGCCGATGGGGTGATCGCCGGTTTCGGCGTTCAGGGCTACAGCCTTGCGGTTCAGCGGATGGCAAGACTTCTGGCCTAGTTTTTCACAAACAGTCTGCGCGGGTAATCCGACAAAGGCGTTGCCGCACCGGATGCGCCTATCAGCAATGTTTCGGTGATTTCCAGCCCCCAATCCGCCATCCAGAGGGCGGGCATGAAATGAAACGTCATGTTCGGTTTCAGGATGGTGGTGTCAGAAGGGCGGATCGAATAGGTACGTTCGCCCCAGTCAGGCGGATAGCTAAGGCCGATGGGATAACCGCAACGCCCTTCGCGTTCAACACCGTGCCGGTTCAAAACAGCGTAAAAAGCCCGCGCCACATCGCCCGCCGTATTGCCGGGCCGGGCTGCATCAATCCCGGCCTCGATGCCTTCCAGCACGATCGCCTCGGTCCGGGCGACATCGGCGGGTGGCTTGCCAAGCCAGATGGTGCGGCACAGGGGCGCGTGATATCGGCGATAACAACCTGAAATTTCAAAAAACGTACCGGAATTGTCGGGAACTGGTTTGTCGTTCCAGGTCAGATGCGCCGCTGCCGCCTCATCCCCCGTGGGTAATAGCGGGCAGATCGCGGCATAGTCACCACCGAAACGACCCAGGGTATCCTCCCCTCCCCAGATGGCGGTGTGGTAAATCTCGGCCACCACTTCATTCTTGCGCTTGCCAGGTTCAAAGGTTTCCAGAATTTTCGCCTGTACCAGATCGGAAATCTTCGCAGCCCGACGCATATAGGCCAGTTCGGTTTCGGACTTGATCGCGCGACACCAGTTCACCAGCGCCGTTACATCGGCAATGTTACCGCCAAGTTCAGCCTGCAACACCTGATGTGCCTTGGCGGAGTAATAATAATTCTCCAACTCAACCCCGAGTCGCCTTGCCTGCCAGCCATAGCTGCGGATCAGCCCCGCCAGATCCTGCATTGGGTGGCGTTCAGTGGACATGACATAATCGTCGGAATAGCCGTGGATATCGGCCAATTCCATGTAACAGGTTTTCGCCGCCCCCACCGCATCCATATTGCGGCCCCAGAAAACCGGATCGCCTTCGGGGCCGATCAGCACCCCCTGATGCACATAAAACGACCAGCCGTCATAGCCGCTCAACCAGGCCATGTTGCTGGGATCACAGGTAAAAAGCACCTCGACCCCGGCTTTGTCCATGGCGGTCCTGACCGCCTTCAGGCGTGCGGCGTACTCCTCTTTGTTGAAATCAAGCTCGACATCTGGCATGAAACCCTCCTGTTTTCTTGCACCAGATTATTGCTGTGTGAACCGCCCGGATCGCCCGAAAACGGCATTTTTTCGCCTCTCGATTGCGCTTCTGTCGCTCTTGTGCATAGCTGGCCGGCATGTCGAACCCTGATCTGAACGCCATCCGCGCGGCTGCGAAATCGATTTATGCGATTGCGCAACCAACGCCGCTGGTGCCGTCGCCCCATCTCAGCCGGAAAACCGGGGTCGAGGTGTTGCTGAAACTGGAATGCATGCAACCGACCGGCGCGTTCAAACTGCGTGGCGCGGTTAATGCGGTACTGAACCTGCCGACAGCGACCAGGGGTGTCACCTGCTGTTCCAGCGGCAATCATGGGCGCGGTATTGCTTTTGCGGCACAAAAATATGGCCTTCGCGCGGTGATCTGCATGTCGGAACTGGTGCCCAAAATCAAGGTCAGCGCCATCCGCGACCTTGGTGCCGAGGTCAGGATCATCGGCCATAGCCAAGACGATGCCCAGGCCGAGGTTGAACGGCTGGTTGCAACCGAGGGCCTGACCGAGGTGTCGCCGTTTGACCATGCCGACGTGATCGCCGGACAGGGCACCATTGCGCTGGAACTGCTGACGGCGCGCCCTGACCTTGCCACCCTGATCGTCCCGCTGTCAGGTGGCGGTCTTGCCGCCGGCGTCGCAGTTGGGGCCAAGGCGCTGAAACCCGATATCCGCGTCATCGGTGTGACCATGGAAAACGGCGCCGCAATGCACGCCTCGATCCGCGCCGGCCACCCGGTTGATGTGGTCGAGGTAGACTCGCTTGCCGACAGTCTTGGCGGTGGCATCATGGCCGACAATCGCCTGACACTTGATCTTTGCAGCCGCCTGCTTGACGACACCCTTCTGGTCAGTGAGGCGCAAATCTACGCGGCGATGCAACGGCTTTATCATGAGGACCGATTGATCGCCGAGGGTGCCGCGGCCGCCGGTATCGCAGTCCTTGTCAATGGCCAGATCAGAAATATTGCCGGGCCGGTGGCAGTCGTGATCTCAGGGCGGAATGTCGATATGACGCGGTTTACCGACATCATCAATGGCCAGGACATCCAGCTTGGCCAGACCCGACTCAAGGGCCAGCCCTATACCGGGTGAACCGATGACAGGAAATCCGCAATGGGTTTGCGATCTGGATATCGCGCAAGACCGCGTTTCAGCGCACCACCCTCAGCGGGTCGAAAACGCATCCCCGAACCCGGCCCGGTGCGCCGCATTCAACGCCACCTGCAACCGGCGCGTATCGCTGAACGGGCCAAGCAGAACAACCCGATATTGCTTGCCTTTGCGCCGGATCGCCTGGGTTCCGGCAGGGATTCCGGCGGCGGCGAATTGCCGGGCTGTCTGTAACGCGCTGGCAGGATTGCCAAAGGTCGCCACCTGAACAAAGGACTGCGAAACCACCTGCGATCCGGTAATCGGTTTGATGGGGGCAACGGCATCAACCGTCGCTGAAACATCCTCGATCGCCGTCATGTTCCGGGGCGAAGCCGCATCCCGTCCCGAAGGCGACCGGCCCTGTTTGCGGTTCTGTGCCGCACCATCGGCACTGGCAGTGACATAAGACCGGCTCGACTGCGTGGTCGAGGTTTCGGGATAGCGGATTGTGGCATAGACCGTGGTGACATCCTGTCCGGTGGTGACATCTATCAGCCGCCGCGGCATGGTTTCGGTCCAGACCAGATCCATCTGCGCCTTGCCGGTTGCGCTACCAATGCCGTAGCGGGGGTTGACCTTGTCCTCGGCCAGCAGGCTAATATAGCCCTTGGGCACTGGAGGCGGCGAAAAGCGCGTTACCTCAACCTTCAAGACCTTGTCGGTCGCCATCGCGACTACGGGTCCACCACCAAGCCGGCCGTTGACATAATCGCCGGGATGAATCGGTTGCGGGCCGGTGCGGACAGCATAAATACCCGGAGTTGCATCCTGCTGCCGGGCCTTGAAGGTCGTTGTCGGGGCCGCAGCCACCCAAACGACAGGTTTGGCCACAGTCGCGGGTTTGGCCGTTACTGTGGGAACCGCCGCAGGATCCGACACCGATACTGGCGCAATTCGGGGCCATGTGGCGCCGCTCGGTTTGGATGCGGCAACTCTACTCGTCGCTGGCTTGGCCGGGGTCACAACCTTCAACCCTTGCGCAGCACTCGGTTGCCTTTTCTCGGGGGCTGGCCCGCCTGCTACCGCCTGCACCGAGGGGGTCTCATTGCAAACCAGCCGCCCGCTGCGCATTACCCGCGGAACCCAGGTCACCGTGCCGCCATAACCGGCCCGAATATAGGCACACCCACGGCTATCGACATAATAGGATTGGGAATAGCTGGCTGGCGGAACTTCGGCCGGTCCGCGGGCGGAACGGAGTGTCTGTGCCTCGGCCCCGAAACCCGGAACCACCAAAAAAACCCCAACGAGAATTGCGTTTACTGCCCGCATTTTTACCCCCTGTTATTGAAACAGAGAATGCCCAAAAGCGAAACAATAGTAAAGACCCGAAGGGCGGAAAAACGGCTTATTTTGTGCCAAACATCCGATCACCCGCATCACCTAGACCGGGAAGGATGTATCCAGCCTCATTCAACCGCTCATCCAGGGCGGCGGTAACGATCGGTACATCAGGATGTGCCGCCTTCATTCGCGCCACCCCTTCGGGTGCCGCCAACAGACACAAGAAACGGATATCGGTTGCTCCGGCCTTTTTCAAAAGATCAATCGCCGCCGCCGAGGAATTGCCGGTCGCCAGCATCGGATCGACAGCAATCACCATGCGGTTGTCCAGCCCCTCGGGCACCTTGAAATAGTACTGCACCGGCATCAGCGTCTTTTCATCACGGTAAAGACCGACAAATCCGACCCTGGCCGACGGGATGAGTTCCAGAACACCATCCAACAGACCGTTTCCCGCTCGTAGAATGGACACCAGCGCCAGCTTCTTGCCTTCCAGCACCGGCGCATCCATCGCCACCAGCGGCGTTTCGATCCGCCGGGTGGTCATCGGCAAGCCACGCGTGATCTCATATGCCAGCAACATCGAAATCTCCCGCAGCAACTGCCGGAACACGGCCGTCGAAGTCTCCTTCTCGCGCATCAGCGTCAGTTTGTGCTGCACCAGTGGATGATCAACGATGGTCAGATGGTTCTGCATGGCCAAACCCAGAAAAACGGCAAGTCAATCCCGCCACCCTAAACCAGCACCGCCGGCGTTCCAACCGCCAATCACCGGCAAATACGGACCCGCCACGAATTATTCGTAGGCATTGTCATCGTTCAGCAAGAACTCCCGCCGGAGGCAGCGCGCCCGGCGCCAGCCGGGCGCGCCGGGCCCGCCTGAAATCGACCAAAGGTCGTATTTCAGGCGGGAGGGCATCCTTCAGCCTTTCATGCCTTCAGCAGATCGCGCCCGGCCGGGCCGAAGCCAACCCCCAGATGCGCCGCAGCAGTGGCACCGATATCGGCAAATGCACAAAGGCCGATCCCCCCTGAACCAGCACCCGCCATCAGCACCGGCACCCGTTCGCGTGTATGGTCGGTGCCTCGCCAGGTCGGATCGTTCCCATGATCGGCTGTAAAGATCACAAGGTCGCCCACTCGCATCATCGCCAACAGTTCCGGCAATCTGCCGTCAAACCATTCCAGCGCTCTGGCATAGCCTGAAACATCGCGCCGATGGCCGTAAAGCGTGTCAAATTCGACCAGGTTGGTGAACACCAGCGCGCCGTCGTTTGCCTCGCCCATCAGCGTCAGCAGGTGGTTCAGGATCGATTCATCACCCTTGCCCTTGAAATGGCTGTCAATGCCACGCCCGGAAAAAATATCGCTGATCTTGCCCAGCGCATGCACCTTGCCCCCGCCCCTGGAAACATGATCGCACAGCGTGTCGGACGGCGGTTCGATGGCGAAATCCCGGCGGTTCGGTGTTCGCGTGTAACCCTGCACCGGATCGCCGACAAACGGCCGCGCAATCACCCTGCCGACCTTCATTTCATGCAACAAGGGCGCCAGTTCGCGGCACAGCGTCAACAGTCGTTCCAGCCCGAAATGCTGTTCGTGCGCGGCAATCTGAAAAACGCTGTCCGCGGAAGTATAACAGATTGGCCAACCGGTGCGGATGTGCTCGGCTGCAAATTCCTCGATGATCGCAGTACCAGGCGCATGACAATTCCCGAGTATGCCTTCGACTTTGGCCAACTGACAGACGCGCGCCACCACCCGGTCTGGAAAGGCCGGAACCCGATCCGGAAAATATTGCCAGTCCCATGGCACCGGCAGACCGGCGATTTCCCAGTGGCCCGATGGTGTATCCTTGCCCCGCGATACCTCGGTTGCTGCCCCCCAGCGACCGACCGGTTCCGCCACCAGCCCGGGCGTGTCGATACCGCTGGCCAGTCTTACGGCAGCACCCAGCCCCAGCCGGTCAAGATTGGGCACTTGCAGCAGCCCGCTCCGGTCTTCCTCGGCCTTGCCTTCGGCACAGGCTTTGATGATGTGGCCAAGGGTGTTCGACCCCTGATCGCCAAAATCGGCCGCATCAGGTGCACCACCGCAGCCAACCGAATCCAGAACCGTCAGGAACACCCGCGCCATCAGCCGATCCTTTTCAGGATCAAGGGCAAATCCTCGGGGATTTCCGGCCCGATCGAATAGGCCGCCAGCACCGAATCACGCGCCCGCACCAGCCCGGACTGATCCGCCGCATGCACGACCGCCAAAGGCTCCCCCTCGTCCAGATGCGCACCACGCCCGGCAAGGTCACGCAACCCTACCGCCAGGTTCAACCGGTCACCCTCGTTTTGGCGCCCACCGCCAAGGCTGACAACCGCCAGACCCAACGCCTTGACATCAATCGCCTGCACAAATCCGCCAGCCGGGGCCAGAACTTCACCCGCTACCGGCGATTGCGGCAGGTAGTGATGGCTGCGCTCAATAAAATCGACCGGCCCGCCCAGCCTTGAAATCATCTGCCCAAATCGCTCTGCCGCCGCCCCGTTTTGAAACGCCGCAGCAATCATCGCCTGCCCCTCGGCTGCGGCCTTGCACAAGCCGCCGATTTTCAGCAAGGCGCCTCCCAGAGCCACGGTCACATCCCAAAGACGGCTGTCGACCGCGTCGCCACGCAGAAATGCCATGGCATTGGCAACTTCAAGCGCATTTCCCGCCGCAGAGGCCAGCGGTTCATTCATATCGGTAATCAGCGCCCGCGCCTTGCAACCGGCACCTCTGGCCACCGAAACCAGCGTCCCAGCCAAATCCTCGGCCGCCGCCGCCCCGCTCAGAAACGCGCCCGAGCCGACCTTGACATCCAGAACCAGCCCCTCCAGCCCCATCGCCAACTTTTTTGACAGGATCGAGGCGGTGATCAAGTCGCGGCTTTCGACCGTGCCGGTGACATCGCGCACGGCGTAAAGCCGCTTGTCGGCAGGTGCGATATCACCGCCTGCGCCGACGATGGCGCAACCGATTTCCCTGACCATCCATCGCAGCTCGTCCTTGCCGATTTCGGAACGATAACCCGGAATCGACTCCAGCTTGTCCAGCGTACCACCGGTATGACCAAGGCCGCGGCCTGAGATCATCGGCACATAGGCACCACAGACCGCCAGTGCCGGGGCCAGCATCAGCGACACGTTATCGCCAACACCGCCGGTTGAATGCTTGTCCAGCACCGGCCCCGGCAGATCCCATTTCTGCACCTCGCCGCTATCGCGCATCGCCAATGTCAGGGCCACCCGTTCCGTCTCGGTCATGCCGTTCAGCAGTACTGCCATGGCGAATGCTCCGGCCTGGGCATCCGAAACCTGTCCTCGCGCCAGCCCATCCGCGAACCAGTGCAACTCGGCCTCGCTCAATGTCTTGCCGTCGCGTTTGGCGGCAATGATTGCACGGGCATCCATCTCAGACACCTTTCAGATGCTCTTCGGAAAAGGCGCCCGGCAGCAAGTCGCCCAGCGTCATCGTCAGCCTGGCCCCGTTTCGGCCAATCATCGTTACCACCACATCGGTCGAACCAAATTCCACCAGTTTCTGACGGCAGCCGCCACAGGGGGAAACCGGACTGGCGCTGTCGCTGATCACCAGTACCTCGGCGATGCGTCTTTCACCGGCATTGATCATCGCTGCAATCGCCCCCGCCTCGGCGCAGGTGCCTTCGGGATAGGCAACGTTTTCGACATTGCAGCCGGAAAATATCGCGCCCGATCGGCCCAGAATCGCCGCCCCGACTCGAAAGCCGGAATAGGGTGCATAGGCATTTTTTTGTGCGGATTGCGCGGCTTTCAGCAGGGTCATGGCAGGAATTCCGGATTGTTGCCGGTTGAGTCTGCGCATTAGCCGAACAGTTTGCAAGGTCCGAACGCAAGTGGTCGGCCCAGACTGGCAATTCTGGCGTTGATCAGTTTTGCCATGCCTCACGCTTGCGATAGATCGTTGAAGGCGACACATCCAGCACGCGCGCTGCCCTTGTCACCGAACCGTCGTTGCGGGCAATGGTTTCCTCGATCACCAGGCGTTCGATCTCGGCCAGGCTGTGGCCGATCAGTCCGTTCAACTCGCGCCCTGCAACCGCCGTTTTGGTCCAGGTCTTGGGCGCAGTGTCCTGGTCATCCTCCTCGCTCAGATGCAAAATCTCCATCGGCAACATGGTCGAGGTGACCAACCCGCCGGGATTAAGCACCACCACATTGCGCAGCACGTTCAGCAGTTGGCGCACGTTGCCGGGCCATGCCAGTTTGCGAAACAGTTGAACGACTTCTGGCGAAAGACCGCTGAAATCGCGTCCTTCCTCCAACGCGAATTCCTGTAACAGGCTGGCGGCGATTTCGATTACGTCTTCGCCACGTTCGCGCAACGGTGGCAGGTGGATCGGCACCACATGCAGGCGGTAGAACAGATCCTCGCGAAACCTTCCGGCCTTTACCTCGTTATATGGATCGCGGTTGGTGGCGCAGATGATCCTGACATTCACCTTTCGCGCCGTGACCGAACCGACCGGTTGGATGGTCGATGTCTGCAAGAACCGCAACAGCTTGGTTTGCAGGTTCAGATCCATTTCGCAGATTTCATCCAGAAACAGCGTGCCGCCATCAGCCGCCCCTGCCGCACCAGTCTTGTCGCCAATCGCACCGGTGAATGAGCCCTTCAGATGCCCGAACACCTCGGATTCCAGCAAATCCGAAGGGATTGCACCACAATTTAGCGGCACGAACGGCCCGCGCGCGCGCATCGAAGTATCATGCACCGCCTGGGCGCAAACCTCTTTACCGGTGCCGCTCTCGCCCGAGATGAACACCGTCGCCATCGACCCGCTGATCGAATTTATCTTGTTGTAGACCTTGCGCATTTTCGGTGACGAACCGATAAAGCCGTGATAGCGCGAAACCCCTTCAACCGCTGGCAGCGCCTGCGCCCTTGGCCTGACCTCGATCTCGGCATTTTCGATGACGCCGATCAGGCGTGCCTCATCAAACGGTTTTACCAGAAATTCGAACGCCCCGGCGCGCATCGCCTCGACCGCCTTGTTGATGGAACCGTTGGCGGTGATCACGATCACGCGCGCATCCTGGTTGATGGCCAGCAACTGATCCATCAGCTTCAGACCACACAGATCCGGCAGCATCAGATCAAGCAACACCACCCGGGGATCAAGTTCGCGAAACAATCGCAGACCTTCTTCGGCAGTGCCGGCGCATTCCACCTGAAACCCGGCTTTTTGCAGCACAGCCTTATATACCATCTGCAAGGATGGCATATCCTCGACCAATAGCAGCGGTGGGTTCATCGATTGGTCCGGTCCGTCATCAGGAACGGGATTGCGGATCTGCCTTGGCCTGCTCCACCAGAATGAACCCCTGAAGCTGGGCAAGTCCGGCCAGACAGGCTTCGCACATCGTTTCGATCCCATCGGTTTGCGGCCGGTTTGCGGCGGCATTCAGCCGTTGCGCCAGATGTTGCAACTGCACGGCGCCGATTGCCCCGGCCACGGAAATCAGGATATGAGTTTGCGACCGGATTTCCGCCAGGTCCAGACTTTTCTGTCCGCGCACCAGTCCTTCGGCCACGGTATCGGTGTCTGCTTGCAGTTTTGCCAGCAATTCGGCGGTAGAATCTGCGCCGATGGCCTCTACCAGGTTATCGAACACCACGCGGTCGACCACCGTGTTGGCGTCAATCGGCGCGGATTCGGGGGTTTCGCCATCATTGGCGGCGCGGTGTCGGCTTCCGTCATAATAATCGCGGATCGCCTGACCAAGCTCTTCAATGCTCATCAAGGGTTTGGCAATGATGCCGTCGGCCCCGGCACCATAGATACGCTCGCGGTGTTCGCGCATCACATAGGCGGTCAGCGCCACCAGCGGCAGTTCCGATAGCGGCGCCGGTTTTGCCCGCATCGCCTTGATCAGTTCCAGCCCGGACATTCGCGGCATTTCGATATCCAGCAGCGCCAGATCGAAATCTTCCCGTTCGAGGATCTCCAGCGCCTCCAACCCATCCGAGGCGACCACATATTCGGCGCCAAGCGCCCCCAGCATCTGGGTGGCAACCAGTTGGTTGGTCTTATTGTCTTCGGCTAGCAGAATGCGAAGGCCGGAAAGGTCGGCCTTTGCCTTGCCGTTGCCGGCATCGCTTTGAGGTTTGCCCTCACGCCTGAGGCTGCGGTCAAACCACGACGAATGCGGCAGGCAAAGTTCCACTTTGGCCCCGCCATTGCTGAGGTTGCCAGCACTCAGTTCCGCCCCCATCAGTTCCGACAGTTCCTTGGCGATGAACAGGCCAAGACCGCTGCCCGGCTTGCCGGCGCTGACCGGGCGGCCCTGATACTGAAACAGCCGCTGCAACGCCTCGCCCGAGAAGCCCGGGCCGTCGTCTTCAACCTTGAATCGCAAGGCGCGCTGGCTGTCGCATCGAACCGTCAGGATCACCTTGCCGGCATCGGTGAACTTGATGGCGTTGCCGACCAGATTGGCAATTACCCGCTCCAGCGACACCCGGTCCAGCGTTACCACTGCCGGTAGCGAAGTGGTCTTGTCGATCCTGAATTCGATCCCCTTTTCGCTGGCGGCGTCACACCAGCGGCGACCGATATCATTCAGGAAATCCGCAAGATTGAGGTTCGCAGCCTGCGTGATGGTATGAAGGCCATTGTTGGGCTCATCCATCAGGGTCTTGTCAAGCAGGCGCGCCAATGTCTCGCCTGCGGCACCGATCCGGTCGAAATGACCCCGGGTTTCCGGATCAAGGTGATCCACATCAATCAGCCTTAGCCCGCCAAGTATATCCGACAGCGCCGACCTCAGGTCGTGCGACAACAACGAAAACCGGTTGCGGTAGCTTGCGGATTCACGGTTTTCAATCTGTTCAGCGGGCTTCTCGGGGGTCAAGTACGAATCCTCATGATCTCGGCACGATTTCACAAACATCTTAAAGTTGCATTTATCTACTTTGCATATCGCAAATTGTCTGACGAGGCAACATTTGTCATGCCTTTGGTCAGGTTCATGAAGCCGGCCGTGCGCACATAAGAAACATCAATCGGAACGTCGACGATATCATCGAAATCGTCAGGGTTCCTGGGCCGACCCAATGCCACCAGAATTGCCTCAGGGTAGGCAGCGACCGCCTTGGCAACCTGCGCAACCTCCTGCTCGCCGCCCGCTTCCAGCATCACCACATGCGGCTGCAATGTGCTGTCTTCATCGAGAAAGCGGATATCCTCGCGCCGGAACGATGCCTTGCAGATCGCTTCCAGCGCGCTTGACTGGCAAATGGTTCGGATCAACAGCACATCCAGCACCAGTTCCCTTGCGGGAACGCCAACCAGAACGGCGATGCGGTCGTCCGAAGGTGTATCCAGTTTGGTGCAACCGCCCATACGTTTGATCAGCCCGCGCGATACCGCCGGACCCAAAGCCTCCGAGGCGAAAACGTCCGAGCCTTCTCGGGTTTCACCCATGATCAGCTCCGGATACCACTCGCCGCCACTTTGACTATAGGCAAAGGACAGCGACACATTCAGCCACCCATCCCTGTACCCGACCTCCAGCGCAAGATTGCGGGTGCCGGCGGTTTCCAGAAGATAGGTCGCCAGATGCGTCAGCGCCTGGCGCAAACGGCCAAAATCACCGATCACCCGAGATGGGCAATCGTCACTGGCATGGGCGCTGAACTCGATCCCTTCGCGCGATGCTACAGGGCGGAACGTATCGCCGACTGCGGCGACCAGATCACGCGGGTCGAACGGCTTGCTTTCAAGTTTCAGGCGATCATCCTGCAACGCCGAGAAATCCAGGATATCAGCCAGAAGGCTGATCATCTGCTGGCCGGAACGTTCGGCCTGTTCGATCAGGCGGTCCTGGTTTGGGCTAAGCCCGCGCTGCTTGACCAGCGCCAGATGCCCCAGAACGCCGTTCATCGGCGTGCGCAGCTCATGGCTCATCATCGCCAGAAACTGTGACTTGGCCTGACTGGCACGATCCGAAGCGGCAAGAAGGTTTGCGTTTGCTTCTGCCAGCGCACGAAAACGGTTGCTGTCGCGGGCGAACATGAAGATCATCAGCATACTGGCAAATACCGCAACGATACTGAGGGCGGTCAATACGGTCGAACTGTTGGACAGGTTTTCCCGCAACTCGGCATTGATTTCCTCTTCCCCGTGCAGAACCGTTCGGATGAGGTTGCGCAACTCGGGGGAAAACGGTGCCAGCACTGCCTGTACCTGTTGTGCGGTTTCGTGATCGCCTTCCTTCAGGCCAACCACCAAAGGCTCCACCTCCATCATCGCGGCAAACAATCGCGCCACGGTTCCGCTGGCGGAATCATAGGCGGTCAGTCGGGCACCGACTGCCCCTTGTTGAAACAGCGCGACGCGACTCCAGAGAATGTCGAACCGATCATTGACCTGATCGGGCGTGGCGCTGTTCGGATCGTTGTGTTCCACATCCGCCAGCAGGCGTTGCAGACGCATCAGTTCAACCTCGACCTGCGAGGCATCCCATAACAGGTTTTCCCGCCCTGCCCTGCGCATGTTTTCGATATCGCTGCGGACGACAAAAAACCCTACCGCTGCGACCGCAACGGTAAGGATGATGATCGCAAATACTGTGGGGCGGGTGAATTTGGAAAATCTGTTCACCAATATTCCACTTTGACGACCTGCCAGATCAGGCGGTTGTTGAAAACCGGATCCTGCAATTCCACGAAATCGCTCATCGGATAGATCAGCCAGATCGGCCCCTTGTCGCGCCGCGAAAGCGCGACACCATCCATGCTGAGCGCAAGAATGACATCGTACTTATGAAACTCTTCCACGTCGATTTCGATTTGATAGTCATTGGCGGCGGTGATGCGTATGTGTTGCGCACCATTGGCATGGGAAATGTCGAGCACGTCGCGTATCAGCGGGCCGGAAAACACCCGCTTGCCATCGACAAATTCGTTCGCCGTCACGATCTCGACCTGATCGAGTTTCAGCAACTCTTCTATGGTAAAGGTTGTTTCAGCCCCACCAGAAGCAGGGCCGACAGTAAGCGCCGTTTCGGCCTGAGCCAGACCACCGGTAAAAATCGTGAACAACAGTACAAAAAGACCAACCAGATGCTGTTTCATGCAATTAGCCATTCGCTGTTTTGATCCAGAGCATACTACTCATGCGGGTAGCCTAGTATAGAACTCGGGTTATGTAAAACAGGCGATGTGTGACATTTTAGCCAAATTTTTCAGGTATGCAGCCGACCTCGACGCAGCGGATTTTGCCTTCAATCGGCGGGGTAACCAAGACCTGCCAGTGCCTCTTTTATCTCGTCCAGAATCACCGGATCATCAATGGTTGCAGGCATCTTGTAATCCTTGCCGTCGGCAATGCTGACCATGGTTGCGCGCAAAATCTTGCCCGAGCGGGTTTTGGGCAACCGTTCCACCACCACCGCCAACTTGAACGCAGCCACCGGGCCGATACGTTCGCGAACCAGTTGAACGCATTCCTTCACAACCTGGTCGCTGGCTCGCGCTGTGGTAGAATTCAGGCACAGGAACCCCATGGGTAACTGCCCCTTCAGACTGTCGGAAACTCCGATCACCGCACATTCCGCAACATCGGGATGGCTTGCCAGCACCTCCTCCATGCCGCCGGTAGACAGGCGATGTCCCGCAACATTGATCACGTCATCGGTGCGCGCCATGATGTAAAGATAGCCATCTGCATCAACGTATCCCGCATCGCCGGTTTCATAATAACCGGGAAAGGTCGACAGATAGGATTTCCGATAACGGTCCGTCGCATTCCAGAGGTTCGAAAGGTTACCCGGCGGCAGCGGTAACTTGACAGCGATGGCACCAAGTTCGCCTGTTGCCATCTCTTTGCCGCCCTCATCCATGATCCTGATATCATACCCCGGCATCGCCACCGAGGGAGAGCCGAGTTTCACCGGCAAATGTTCGATTCCCATTGGATTTGCGGCAATCGCCCAACCGGTTTCGGTCTGCCACCAGTGGTCGATCACCGGAATGCCCAGTTGATTTTGCGCCCAGGTGATGGTGTCGGGATCGGCCCGTTCGCCGGCCAGAAACAGGGTTTTCATGCAACTCAGATCGTATTTGCCAATGAATTCGCCATTCTGATCCACCCGTTTGATGGCACGAAACGCCGTCGGTGCAGTGAACAGTGCCTTGACGTTATGTTCGGAAATCACCCGCCAGAACGTGCCGGCATCAGGTGTACCCACGGGTTTACCCTCAAACACCACGGTGGTGCAGCCGGCAATCAGCGGTGCATAGCAGATATAGCTGTGTCCAACCACCCAGCCGACATCGGATGCGGCCCAGAATACCTCGCCTGGATTGATGTCATAGACATTTTTCATCGACCAGTTGAGGGCCACCAGATGTCCGGCAGTGGGGCGGATCACCCCCTTGGGTTTGCCGGTGGTGCCGGATGTATAAAGAACATAGGCGGGATGATCGCCGCTGACCGGTACGCATTCGGCTGGTTCAACGCCTTCTTGCACCTCGTCCCAATCAAAATCGCGGCCCGCAATCAGATCGGCCTTTGCCATTTCGCGTTGCAGGATCACACAGAATTCCGGCTTGTGAACTGCCAGATCAATCGCCCCGTCCAATAGCGGTTTATAAGCCACCACGCGGCCCGGTTCGACCCCGCACGACCCGGCGATGATGGCTTTTGGGGCGGCATCATCAATGCGGGTTGCCAGCTCATTGGCGGCAAATCCGCCGAACACGACCGAATGAATGGCACCGATCCTCGTGCAGGCCAACATCGCCACCAATGCCTCGGGCACCATGGGCATATAGATGATCACCCGATCACCTTTTTCCACCCCTTTGGCGCGAAGAGCACCGGCAAGACGCGCGGTCTTATCCTGCAATTCCTGATAGGTGATCTTGGCCTTTGCTCCGGTAACCGGGCTATCATAGATGATCGCCAGACGCTTGCCATTGCCCGCCAGAACATGCCGGTCTACCGCGTTGTAACACGTGTTTACCTCGGCATCCTTGTACCACTCATAAAACGGCGCATTATCGGCAAACAGCGCCTTGGAGGGTTTTTTCACCCAATCAATCGCCTCGGCCTGTTGCATCCAGAATGCTTCGGGGTTGGCCTTCCAGCCTTCATAAACTTCGCGGTATGTCATCGACGTTCACTCCTCTGTTCATCCATAGGTTTGCACTGGCGTTCCTGCCAGCGCCGCGATATTCAACAACCCACGTGCCGTGATCGAAGGGGTCACGATATGCGCCTTGTTGCCCATCCCCATCAGGATTGGTCCAACCTCCAGCCCACCGGCGGTGATTTTCAGCACATTGCGAACCGCACTTGCCGCATCCGCGGATGCGAAAACAAGCACGTTCGCCGCACCTTCAAAACGCGAATTGGGGAAAATCCGCGCCCGCAGTTCTGGGTCAAGGGCGCTGTCGGCGTGCATTTCCCCTTCATAAGCAAAATCGCGTTTTTCGGCGTCGAGAATCGCCAGTGCTGCGCGCATACGGCTGGCGCTAGCTGTCTCAAGATTGCCGAATTGCGAATGCGAACAAAGTGCGATTTTCGGTTGCAATCCAAAACGTTTCACATGCCGGGCCGCCGCAATCACACTATCGGCCATCTGTTGCGGACTCGGTTCGGGGTTCACTTGGGTATCGGCGATAAAAAGCGGGCCTTTTTCCTGAATCATCAGCGAAAGTGCGCCAACCGGGTGCAATTCACGCCCGCCTAGCACCTGATTCACATAGTTCAAATGCCACAGATATTGCCCGAACGTGCCGCAAATCATTGTGTCGGCGTCACCACGATGAACGGCAACGGCAGCAATCGCAGTGGTGTTGGTACGGAGGATGGCCTTGGCCAGATCCGGTGTCACGCCATGCCTTTCGGTCAGACGATGATAGCTTTCCCAGAAATCACGAAACCTTGCGTCACGTTCCGGGTTGATCAGTTCAAAATCCGCGCCCTCACGCAATTTCAGGCCACAGCGATCAAGGCGGTGTTCTACCACTTCGGGGCGGCCTATCAGGATCGGGCGGTTTTCAGTTTCTTCGACAATGGCATTGGCGGCACGCAGCACACGCTCATCCTCACCCTCGGCAAAAATGATGCGCCGTTGACTGAAACGCGCAGCGTCAAACACCGGGCGCATGATCATCGCCGAGCGAAAGACCGAGCCGTCAAGATCAGCCTTGTAAGCCTTGAGGTCGGCAATCGGCCTGCTTGCGACACCAGATTCCATCGCCGCCCTGGCAACGGCACTGGCCACCACGCCGATCAGCCGGGGATCGAACGGCTTCGGGATCAGGTAGTCGGGCCCGAAGCGCATGGTTTCCCCCTGATAAGCGGCGGCAGCCTCGGCCGAGGTGGTGACACGGGCGAGGGCCGCGATGGCGTTGATGCAGGCAATTTGCATTTCATCATTGATCTCGGTGGCACCGACATCAAGCGCGCCACGGAAAATGAACGGAAAACACAGGACGTTGTTGACCTGATTGGGGAAATCCGAGCGCCCGGTGGCGATGATCGCGTTCGGCCAGACCGCGCGCGCAAGATCCGGCAGGATTTCCGGAGTCGGGTTGGCCAGCGCGAAAATAATTGGATCATCGGCCATCCGGGCGACCATTTCCGGGCTGAGCACACCCGGCCCGGACAGGCCCAGAAACAAATCCGCCCCCTTGATCACCTCGGCCAGTTGGCGCTTGTCGCTGTCTTGGGCATATTCCGCCTTTTGCGGCGTCATCTCATCAACGCGACCCTGATGGACCAGCCCGGCGATATCGCAAAGCCAGACGTTTTCGCGTTGAACACCAAGTTTCAACAGCATATTGAGGCAGGCAATTCCCGCCGCCCCACCGCCGGTGGAAACCACCTTGATATCCTGAAACCGCTTGCCGACAATTTCCAGTGCATTGGTGGCAGCAGCCCCAACCACGATGGCGGTGCCGTGCTGATCGTCGTGAAATACTGGAATATTCATTCGTTCGCGGCACAGCTTTTCAACGATGAAACAGTCCGGTGCCTTGATATCCTCAAGGTTGATGGCGCCGAATGCTGGTTCCATGGCGGTGACGATGTCGGCCAGTTTGTAGGGATCGGATTGGTTCAGCTCGATATCAAAACAGTCGATATTGGCGAATTTCTTGAACAGGACCGCCTTGCCTTCCATCACCGGCTTGGACGCCAGCGCACCGATATTGCCAAGACCCAGCACCGCCGTGCCGTTGCTAACCACCGCCACCATGTTACCGCGTGCGGTATATTTCGCAGCCGCTGCCGGATCGGCCTTGATCTCAAGACATGCTTCGGCAACACCCGGCGAATAGGCGCGCGCCAGATCGCGGCCATTCGCTAGGGGCTTGGTGGCGCGAATTTCCAGTTTTCCGGGTTTCGGAAATTCGTGGTAGTCCAACGCCGCCTGTCTCAGGTTGTCATTTGGTCGGTCGGTCATGTTCGGTCCGTTTCTGGTTCGAAAATTTGGTTTACCTTTAAACTAATTTTTCGAAATCGACCAGTATGCTATTTCCTTGTGCTGCGGATCAGGGCAAGAATGTTCCTGGCGGCCTCGGGAATATTGGTTCCCGGCCCAAAAATCGCCTTGACCCCGCGATCATAAAGATACTGGTAATCCTGCTGCGGAATGACACCGCCGCAGATCACCAGAATTTCACCTGCGCCGGCGGTATTTAGCGCCTCGATCAGTTTTGGCGCCAGCGTCTTGTGCCCCGCCGCCTGGGACGAGATGCCGACCACATGCACATCATTGTCTATGGCGTCCTGCGCCGCCTCCTCCGGGGTTTGGAACAGGGGGCCGACATCAACATCAAAACCGATATCGGCGAATGCGGTGGCAATCACCTTGGCACCACGATCATGGCCGTCCTGGCCCATCTTGACCACCAGCATGCGCGGGCGACGGCCTTCTTCTTCGGCAAATTTTTCCACGTCGGCCTGAATGGCGGCGAAACCTTCATCGCCTTCATAGGCAGCGCCGTAAACGCCTGCCAGTGTCCTGACTTCGGCGCGGTGGCGCCCGAATGTTTTTTCCATGGCGTCCGATATCTCTCCTACGGTGGCGCGGGCGCGGGCGGCGTCCACGGCGAGTTCAAGCAAGTTCCCCTTGCCGGTGGTGGCGCCCTGTTCAAGTGCCCGAAGGGCACCCTCACATGCCGCCGCATCACGGCTTTGCCGGATGCGCGCCAGCCGTTTGATCTGGCTTTCGCGCACGGCGGTGTTGTCGATTTCCCTGACCTCGATCGTGGGTTCCGTTTCCAGCCGGAAGCGATTGACGCCGACCACCACCTCGTCACCGCGATCAACGGCGGCCTGACGCTTGGCGGCGGCCTCTTCGATCCTTAGCTTCGGCATGCCGCTGGCCACAGCTTTGGTCATGCCACCGATTTCATCCACCTCGGCAATCAGCGCCCAGGCAGCTTCGGCCAGATTTGCGGTCAGTTTTTCGACGTAGTAAGACCCGGCAAGTGGATCGACCACATGGGTCACGCCGGTTTCGTTTTGCAGGATCAACTGGGTATTTCGCGCCAAACGCGCCGAGGCCTCGGTCGGCAGCGCGATGGCTTCGTCAAAGCTGTTGGTATGGAGGCTTTGGGTGCCACCCAGAACCGCGCTCATTGCTTCATAGGCGGTGCGCACCACATTGTTATAGGGGTCCTGTTCCGCAAGACTGACGCCCGAGGTCTGGCAATGGGTTCTGAGCATCGAGCTTTGCGGTTTTTTCGGATTGAATTCGGCCATGATCCGCGACCAGAGCAGCCGCGCCGCCCTGAGTTTGGCAATTTCCATGAAGAAATTGGTGCCGATGGCGAAAAAGAACGACAACCTTCCTGCGAAGGCATCGACATCCATTCCGCGTGCAATCGCAGCTTTCACATATTCCTTGCCATCGGCCAGGGTAAAGGCCAGTTCCTGCACCAGATTGGCGCCGGCTTCCTGCATGTGATAGCCGGAAATCGAGATCGAATTGAAACGCGGCATTTGATTAGAAGTGTATTCAATGATGTCAGAAACAATCCGCATCGACGGTTCGGGCGGATAGATATAGGTGTTCCTGACCATGAATTCCTTTAGAATATCATTCTGGATGGTGCCGGACAAAAGCGAGCGGTCAACCCCCTGTTCCTCGCCCGCGACGATGAAACTGGCGAGGATCGGGATCACCGCACCATTCATCGTCATCGAGACCGATATCTTGTCGAGCGGGATGCCGTCGAACAGGATCTTCATGTCCTCGACGCTGTCGATGGCGACGCCCGCTTTGCCGACATCGCCGACCACCCGCGGATGATCGCTGTCATAGCCGCGGTGGGTCGCCAGATCGAACGCGACCGAGACCCCCATCTGCCCGGCTGCCAGGCCTTGGCGGTAAAAGGCGTTGCTTTCCTCGGCGGTGGAAAAGCCTGCATATTGGCGGATGGTCCAGGGGCGGCCGGCATACATCGTCGCCTTGGGACCACGCAGATAGGGCGCAACCCCCGGCATGCCGCCAAGGTGTTCAATCCCGGCCAAATCCGTTTCATCGTAAACCGGTTTGACGACAATTCCCTCAGGGGTGTTCCAGTCAAGATCGCTTAGCGGTTTGCCACGCATTTCCCTTTCGGCGGTTGCCTGCCATTGTTTCTTCGCGTTCATGCGATACCTCTTTTCAACATTCTGTCGGGTGCTGGGGCGATGTCTTCGACACTTTCAACGAAAGTCAGGCGATCCCGGTTGCGATTGCGCAGCCATGCCAGATCCTCCTGATATTGCTCGCGGAAGGTTTCCAGGTGATGCAGAAGGAACGGCATGTAGCGCCCGGCGCCCGGTGGAATGACGGCGGCGGTATCCCTGCCGCCGCGTTCCAGCAGAATTTCGCGCAGCGCATCGCGCCCGGGCGAAGCATTGTGGCGTTCATCATCATCGCTGATCCAGCCCTTGCCTCCGGTCAGCACCCTGAACTGCGCCTCGGGCCGGCCGATCAGGCGGTCGTGTTCCCAGACCGCAATTTCGGCACCCGGAAATGCGTTTTCCACATCGGCTATTACCCGCTGCCAGTTGCGGGGTTGGGTGACCAGGCGATCTAGTGCAGCCTCATCCGGCAGGTCGTGCCCGGCGGCGATGGCATAGGCAAGGCTAGAGGACCAGTAATCCTCATAGGAGCGGACAGCCATACCGATACGGGTTGCCACCGGGGCGAAAACATGCGCGAACCTTCCCAGCCGCTCGACAATATCCGGGTAAAGCAGCGAAGCCCGCAGATTGGCGCGCATCGAACCCAGCATGTTTTCCTCGCTGATGATCAGTCGTCTTTGCGCCTGTTCCTTCAGCCGCTCAAGCTCGATCCGGATTACGCCGTAATTGCGATCAATGGTTTTTTGCGTCTGACGGTCAGCCTTTTCAATGGGTTGCAGCAAACCGTTGAATCGCCCGCTTCGGGTTATCTGCGGCCCCCAGAAACTGACGCCGTTTTTCTTCAAATTTTCATGGTTCTTTTGCAGCGCGCGTTGTAGTGAAGTTGTCCCGGTGCGATGTGCACCAATATGCAGGATCACCTCCAAAAGTCGTCTTGCCCTTTGCGCCAGAATTAGGATTGGAAGCAGCATTAGCCCATCACCCTGACTGCAGGATTAACACCAAGCGGTTTTTGCCCCTTGGAATGGAACAAAACACCCCCAATATAGTTCAAATACGGAGGAACGATGCGCGCGTTGATTGCAGTTGTCTGGGCCCTGGCCTTTTCCTTAGCGGCCCAAGCGCAAGACGCTTCGCCGTTGTCTGAGTATTTGTGGCTGAAACGTCCATTGGTGGTGTTTGCCGATACCCCGAACGATCCACGATATATCCGCCAGATGGAGTTGCTGGAAAAAAACCCGGTAGACCGCGAAGAACTGGAAGAACGGGATGTCGTCATACTGTCCGATAGCGACCCCGTGGCCAATACTGCGCTGCGACAGGCATTGCATCCTCGTGGGTTCATGCTGGTGATATACGACAAGGACGGCAGCATTCTGTTTCGCAAACCTGTCCCCTGGAGCGTTCGCGAAATCTCCCGCGCCATCGACAAGACGCCGATGCGCCAGGATGAGATTTCCGAAAAACTGGGCAAATAGGTTCGTGTGGGGGTAGTGCGAATACCCCTGCCCCGGATTTCAGTCGGTTGGCTGACCTCCTCGCACTTATTGATATGTTTGACGTTGGCTGGCATCAGGATTACGCAAATTCCATGATCACGTCATCAACCCTGAGCGATTCTCCTGGTTTGACATTGATCTTTGCCACGATGCCCTTCTTTTCTGCCCGCAGCACATTTTCCATCTTCATCGCTTCGATGGTGCAAAGCGCCTGACCTTCCTGTACCTCGTCACCTTCAGAAACCGCCAATGAAACCATCAGCCCCGGCATCGGGCAAAGCAGCAGTTTCGAAGTGTCCGGTGGAACTTTTTCGATCATGTGGCGCGCCAGTTCGTAATTTCTCGGCGTACGCATCAGAACCTTCAGATCAGCACCCCGGTGGCGCATGCGAAAACCGCTGGGCGCGCGGTCAACCTTGATCACCAATGCGCTGGCATCCACATCCATCACCGCCAGAGGCATCCCCGGCACCCAGTTGCCCGCAACCCGATGGCAGCTTCCGTCGTCAAAACTGACATTCGCCCCGGCCTTGTCGGCGGCGATGGTCACGGCAATATCCTTGCCCCCAAGGGAAATCACCCAGTCGGCGCCAACTTCGCGTTCGTGGTTGTCCATGCGCCCGGATATGCGGGCATCGCGGATTTCCTGCACCCGGTACATGGCCGCCGCCGCTGCCGCCAGGCGGCGCAGAACCGGTTCGGCCAGTTCGACACCTTTGAAACCATCGGGGAATTCCTCGTCGATAAAGGCGGTGGTCATTTCACCGTCAATGAATTTCGGATGGTCCATAACGGCGGCAAGAAAGGGAATGTTGTGACCGATCCCCTCGACCTCGAATGAATCAAGGGCGTTTCGCATCACCTCGATAGCCGCGGCACGATCCGGCCCCCAGGAACACAGCTTGGCGATCATCGGGTCGTAAAACATCGAGATCTCGCCGCCCTCGAAAACGCCGGTATCGTTGCGCACCACCGAAACATCGGTTGCATGTTCAGCAGGCGGGCGATAGCGGGTCAGTCGACCGATCGAAGGCAGGAAACCACGATAAGGATCCTCGGCGTAAAGGCGGCTTTCGATGGCCCAGCCTTTGATACCGATATCTGATTGCGCCAGCGCCAGTTTTTCGCCGTATGCAACGCGGATCATCTGTTCCACCAGATCTATTCCGGTGATCAGTTCGGTTACAGGATGTTCAACCTGAAGGCGGGTGTTCATCTCCAGAAAATAGAAGTTGCGATCACCATCAACGATGAATTCCACCGTGCCGGCACTGCAATAGTCCACCGCCCGCGCCAGTGCGACAGACTGTTCGCCCATGGCCTTGCGGGTGGCGGCATCCAGAAACGGGCTTGGTGCCTCTTCCACCACTTTCTGGTTCCGCCGCTGGATCGAACATTCACGCTCATTCAGGTAAAGGATGTTGCCGTGCTTGTCGCCCAGCACCTGAATCTCGATATGCCGAGGCTGGGTCACGAACTTTTCGATGAAGATGCGATCATCACCAAAACTGTTGGCGGCTTCGTTCTTGGACGACTGGAAACCCTCGCGCGCCTCCTGATCGTTCCAGGCGATGCGCATGCCCTTGCCGCCGCCGCCGGCGCTGGCCTTGATCATCACCGGATACCCGACCTCGTTCGAGATCTTCACCGCCTCATCCGCATCGGCGATTTCGCCCATATATCCGGGAACCGTGGAAACCCCGGCCTCAGCCGCCAGTTTTTTCGAGGTAATCTTGTCGCCCATCGCCTCGATCGCGCCGGCGGGCGGGCCGATGAAGGCGACGCCTTCTGCCTCCAGCGCCTCGGCGAATTTGCGGTTTTCCGACAGGAAACCATAGCCCGGATGCACCGCCTCGGCCCCGGTCTGGCGAATGGCATCCATGATCTTGTCGATCACGATATAAGACTGATTGGCGGGCGATGGGCCGATATGCACCGCCTCATCCGCCATTTTCACATGCAGGGCATGGCGGTCGGCATCGGAATAGACCGCCACCGTCCTGATTCCCATCTTTTGGGCGGATTTGATAACCCGGCAAGCGATTTCGCCACGGTTGGCAATCAGGATTTTCTTGAACATGCTAGACGGCCCTTATGCATCCACGTGCCATACTGGCACGGGTTATTCGGTTAACGGAGATGGGAATAAACGCCCGCAACGACCACGGGCAAAAGAAAAGGCCCGACTGCGATGCAGTCAGGCCCTTGAGGAGGGGAAGGGTAATTTCAATGTAACCGTTCAGCAGGGATGGGACGCTGTTTCCTGCTTCATCTTCAACATAGGACAGCCGCAGCCTATTGCCAAACGGCGATTTCAGCCACCCGGCATTGTCGGCAACAATCTGCCCAATGATCGCCCGGATAAGCAAAATCATGCCGATTCCCCGCTGAAAACTTCCGGAAATGTCGCCATGGTCCGGCTTTTGTCGATTTTCAACATCGCATCATAGCTTGCCGGATCGAACGGTTGTTCTGCCGGAATCACCTCGCGCCCGATCAGCCAGCTCAGTCTGCCTGCATCCAGATTGCCGCGAACAAACGGTTCCTCACCGAAATGATCCCACAGCGCCATCATGAATCCGAGATCGGCGCGGCGGTCTGCCGGGCGGCGATCGGCATGTCGTTCGCGCCGGACAATCGGCGTCACCCCTTTCGGATTAGCGCGACGGATGGTGAACTGAAAATCAGAACTCGGCAGCCGCGATGGAAACCCCCGGTGTTTCAGCATGGCCGGTTCCACATCCGGCATCCGGATGCAACCGGGCACCTGATCCCGCGCAAACGGCAAAAGATCATTCCCATATGCAGTCCCCATGATCCACCCGATAGGCATTCATGAACTGGGTCGAAGCAGGATCGCGCTGACCGCGAACAACCGGTCGATCCATCAGGTTGACGATGATCTGATCGACACCGCCGCCGGTAAGTGCCACCAAAGGCAGTCCGACCTTCTGGCACAAATAGATGATATCCGGTTCGGCATCGCCAAAACTGATCCGACCTTCTGCACGCGCGATTTCCGGCGTCAGAAACCTCAGGATCAACCATGTCTCGCCGTTTGCCCCTTCGGTCAAATGGTCTTCCCACAACGCTTCGTATGGCAGGACAAGCTGGCCTGACGGCACTGTCAGACCTTCCGCCGCCACTGGCCAGGGAAGGGCAATAAACGAAAGGATCAGAAACAGCCATTTCATCCCTGCCCCCTTGCCATCATCGACACCTCGCACCGGCGCCTGGGTGGCACTGGACTACCTTGAGCTAATCCTTGTCCTGCCCCAAATTCATCACCGCCACGGCCATTGCCACCCCGGCAAAGGTCAGGCTGGACTGAAAGAACAGCAAAAACGTGGCCAGCCCGCTTTGGTCGCGCGCCAGCATCGCACCCAGCCCCATGAAGTCGGTCCAGATCAGCCCCAGTACGAAACCCGATCCCAGCACAAAACCCCACAGCATGTGGAGCGCCAGAAAGCGAACGAGTTTTGGCAGTTTCGGCAGTTTCGGCAGTTTCATCGCCTGAAACTAGATCCAACCTCGAGACATCGCAACCGTGCTCAAACGCATGAACGCAGACATCCCTTGCGGCGCTGTGAATTCGCTTGATCACCCTCGTTCCTCTTTCTTCATGTCTGATTGCATACGAATGCCGGGTACTTCTGCCTTGCCATCAAAGCGGCATGTTGGCGTGTTTTTTCCAGAGGTTTTTCAGTCGCTTGTTGCGCAGCGATGCGAATGAGCGGGCCACCCTTTTGCGGGTCGAATGCGGCATGATCACATCGTCGATGAACCCTTTTTCCGCGGCTACGAACGGGTTGGCAAACCGGTCTTCATAATCACTGGTTCGCTGCGCGATCTTGTCGGCATCGCCAAGTTCGGAACGATAGAGAATCTCGACCGCGCCCTTGGCACCCATCACCGCGATCTGCGCGGTGGGCCAGGCATAGTTGAAATCCCCCCGCAGGTGCTTGGATGCCATCACGTCATAGGCCCCGCCATATGCCTTGCGGGTAATGACCGTGACCTTTGGCACCGTTGCTTCGCCGTATGCGAACAACAGTTTGGCCCCCTGCTTGATGATACCGCCATATTCCTGCGAGGTTCCCGGCAGGAAACCCGGCACATCAACCAGCGTCAGGATCGGGATTTCAAATGCATCGCAAAAGCGAACGAACCGCGCCGCCTTGCGGCTGGCGTCATTATCCAGACACCCGGCCAGCACCAGCGGCTGGTTGGCAACCACGCCAATGGTGGAACCTTCAATACGAATGAACCCGGTCAGGATATTGCCGGCGAAATCCGCCTGGGTTTCAAAGAAATCGCTTTCGTCAGCGATCTTGCGGACCAGTTCCTTCATGTCATATGGCTGGTTCGGGTTTTCAGGAATCAGCGTATCCAGCGACGGTTCCAGCCGATCCTGGCTATCGTAAAACGGTCTGACCGGCGCCTTGTCACGGTTGTTCAGCGGTAGAAAATCGAACAGACGGCGAATTTCGCTCAGGGCTTCGATATCATTCTCGAAAGCACCATCAGCGACCGAGGATTTCGAGGTATGGGTCTTGGCCCCGCCAAGTTCTTCGGCGGTCACAACCTCGTTGGTAACGGTCTTGACCACATCCGGGCCGGTCACGAACATGTAAGAGCTGTCTTTCACCATGTATATGAAATCGGTCATGGCGGGCGAATAGACCGCCCCCCCCGCACAAGGCCCCATGATCACGCTGATCTGCGGCACCACGCCCGAGGCCATGATGTTTTTCTGAAACACATCGGCATAACCGGCAAGCGAGGCAACCCCTTCCTGAATGCGCGCACCGCCGCTATCGTTCAGACCAATCACCGGCGCGCCGTTCTTTAACGCCATATCCATGATCTTGCAGATCTTTTCAGCATGGGTTTCCGACAAAGAGCCGCCGAAAACGGTAAAGTCCTGACTGAACACATAAACCAGACGCCCGTTGATGGTGCCCCAACCGGTGACCACACCATCACCTGGATAATGAATTTCCTCCATGCCGAACTCGGCACAACGGTGTGCCTTGAACATGTCGAATTCCTCGAAACTTTCTTCATCCAGCAGCAGTTCGATGCGTTCGCGTGCCGTCAGCTTGCCCTTGGCATGCTGGGCGTCGATCCGGTCCTGGCCACCGCCAAGCTGGGCCTCGCCCCGCCGGGTTTCCAGTTCCTCCAAGATATCCCTCATCACACGCCCTCCCTTGGCATCGGCAATTTTCCGTTACCGAACCTACAGGGGTTCAGGCCACGAGAAAAGCGAAACATGGCAAATTTGCTAATACCTTTGCCAAGTCATTTTGCGAATTGCAAATATGCAAATAATGCCGAATATCCTTGCCTGAAGATAGCCGTTGTCCGAACCTGCCCATAACTGATCTGACGGGTTTCAACATGCGTTCCGACATCGCCATAAATATGGTTTCCGCCCATTGCGAGGGCGAGGTCGGCAATGTCATCACTGGCGGCGTTGCTCCTCCGCCCGGCGCGACTCTTTGGGGCATGCGCGATCATCTGCAACGCGACCAGAAACTGCGCAATCTTGTTCTGAATGAACCTCGCGGCGGTGTCTATTGCCATGTCAACCTGCTGGTGCCAGCCCGCCACCCCGATGCCGCCTTCGGTTTTCTGACGATGGAGCCGGAACACACACCGCCGATGTCCGGTTCCAATTCCATCTGCGTCGCCACGGTGCTGCTTGACACCGGCATGGTGCCGATGAAGGAACCGGTGACCGAATTCACTCTTGAAGCCGCTGCCGGCCCCTTGCAGGTTCGCGCCGACTGCCAGCGCGGCAAGGCCGAGGCGATCGAGATCACCAATGTTGCCTCGTTCGCCGACCGGCTGGATCAACCGCTTGAGGTCGAAGGCCTGCCGACACTAAAGGTCGATATCGCCTATGGCGGTGATAGTTTCGTACTGGTAAAGGCCGCCGATACCGGCATCACGATCACCCCGGATCAGGCGGCCGATATCGCCACGCTCGGCGCAAAAATTACCCATGCCGCCAACCAGCAACTGGGCTTTCGCCACCCGACCGAGGAATGGGGTTACATATCGTTTTGCCAGTTTACCGATCCGGTTCACCGGGAAGGCGGCGTGCCAAGCGGTCTGAGTGCTGTCGTCATCGAGCCGGGCAAGATCGACCGTTCTCCTTGCGGCACCGGCTGCTCAGCCCGCCTTGCGGTGATGCAGGCGCGGGGTGAAATCGCACCGGGTGAAACCTTTATCGGCCGTTCTATCATCGGCGGGCGATTTGAATGCCGGATCAAATCGCTGACCAGCCTTGGCGATAAACCCGCCATCATCCCGACGATCAAAGGCCGCGCCTGGATCACTGGTATCGGCCAGATTCTGCGCGACCCGGACGACCCCTGGCCTGATGGATACCGCCTCAGCGATACCTGGCCAAACCGCCGTCGAGATGCTTGAGAATACACTGGAACATGCGTGCAATTACAATGGACATCGCCAAGGGACGGGCATAAGCGTGCCGCATGTCTGAAAAACCTCGTGTCAAATATCTCGACCGGAACACACCACCGCATATCACTACCCTTGTCCTTCTGGCCGGTCTTTCCGCGCTGTCGATGAACGTGTTCTTGCCGTCGCTGCCCAGCATGGCAACGTATTTCGATGCCGATTACGGATTGGTACAGCTTTCGGTTTCGCTGTACCTGTTGCTGACCGGGGTGCTGCAACTGGCGATTGGTCCCTTGTCTGACCGCTATGGCCGCCGACCGGTGATTCTGGCGGGATTTGTAATTTTCAACCTTGCGACCGTTGGCTGCCTTCTGGCGCAAAGCATCGAAATATTTCTGGTATTTCGCATGATTCAGGCCGGTATCGCCACCGGTATGGTACTGTCACGCGCCGTTGTGCGCGACATGGTTCCGGCCAATCAGGCCGCCAGCATGATAGCCTATGTCACCATGGGAATGTCGCTGGTGCCGATGCTGGCACCAACACTTGGCGGCTATCTGGACGCGCTGTTCGGCTGGCAGGCCAATTTTGCCATCATGTTGATCCTGGGCATACTGGTCGGGTTGATCGTCTGGCTTGATCTTGGCGAAACCCACCGCGACAAATCGCAAAGCCTGATGGCGCAGTTGCATGATTATCCTGAATTGTTCGCTTCGCGACGCTTCTGGGGCTATGTCTTGGCGGCCGCATTCACCTCAGGATCGTTCTTTGCCTTTCTTGGCGGCGCACCCTTGGTGGGAACCGACACCTTCAAGCTGGAACCATCAACGCTCGGCGTCTATTTCGGGTTCGTTTCCTTCGGCTATCTCTGCGGCAACTATTTTTCCGGTCGCTTTTCGGTTCGATTTGGCATCAACCGCATGATGTTATACGGCTCGATCATTTCGCTGGCGGGGCTTTGTCTGTCGTTTGTGGTGCTGCTGGCCGGGGCGACGCATCCTCTGGCGTTTTTCGGATTTACCATCGCCGTTGGCCTTGGCAATGGCATGGTTCTGCCAAATTCCAATGCCGGCATGTTGTCGGTGCGCCCGCATCTGGCAGGTACCGCATCCGGACTGGGCGGGGCAATCATGCTGGCGGGCGGGGCATCGCTTGCGGCGATAACCGGTGTGGTACTCAGGCCGGAATGGGGGGCCTATCCGTTATTGCTGCTGATGATCGCAACTTCAATTCTGGCCACTGTGGCGGTTTATTTCGTCATCCGGGTAGAAAACAGCGCCGGTCCCCTGGATATCAGCGAACATCACTGATGGCCTTGCTATGCAGATTTGCAGGCGATACATCTTGATTTGGCAAATTCGCAAAGTCACGGGATGAACAGCAGCCATGGCCACACAAAAACTCTATGCCGGGGTAAAACTGCGCGAGGTCCGCACCCGCCTTGGCCTCACACAAAAAGCGTTCGCCGAAAAGCTTCAGGTATCGCTGCCGTATCTCAACCAGATGGAGAACAACCGCCGTCCGGTCTCCACCCAAGTGGTGCTGGCGCTGGCGCAGGAATTCGGACTTGACGTGACCGAACTTTCATCGGGCGATTCCGAACGCATCGTCGCCGACCTGCGCGAGGCGCTGGCCGATCCGTTGTTTGCCGAAGCAACACCGCAACTGGCCGATCTTCGCCTGACCGCCGCCAACGCACCCAGCCTGGCGCGCGCCTTTCTGGCATTGCATCAGGCATACCGTCAAAGCCATGAACGCCTGGCCTCGCTGGATGAGGTTCTGGGCCGCGACGATCAACGCACCGCCCAATCTCCATGGGAAGAGGTGCGCGATTTCTTTCACTACTGCGACAACTACATCGACGCGGTGGATCGCGCCGCCGAACGTTTTTCGCAACACCTTGATCTCGATGGTGGTGACGCCCTTCAAGGGGTCACACAGCATCTGGAAACACTTGGGGTCAGGGTGGTTCTTTCCAAACAGGCGCCCCTTCGCCACTACGACAAACCAAACGGCCTTCTGACGATTTCAGCACGGGCAACCCCGGCAACCCAGATATTCCAGATTGTCCATCAATGTGCCCTGATCGCTCATGATGATCTGCTGGAGGCAACACTCGATTTCGCCCGGTTCCAGTCGCAAACCGCCCGCGCCATCTGCAAGATCGGCCTGGCGAACTATTTTGCCGGGGCCGCCGTTCTGCCGTATTCCGCCTTTCTGGAACAAGCCCGCGAGACCCGGCACGACCTTGAACGCCTGTCCGAACGCTTTGGTGCCTCTCTGGAACAAGTGGCGCACCGGCTGTCGACATTGCAGCGGCCCGGCGCCAAAGGCGTGCCGTTCTTTTTCGTGCGCGTCGATCAGGCGGGAACCATCACCAAACGCCATTCCGCGACCCGCCTGCAGTTTGCGCGTTTCGGCGGTGCCTGCCCGCTCTGGAACGTACATCAGGCATTCGAAACCCCAGGCCGTTTCCTCAGGCAACTGGCACAAACCCCGGATGGCGTGCGATATTTCTGCCTGGCGCGCGATGTATCAAAATCCGGCGGTGCCTATCGCGCCCCGATGCGCCGCTTTGCCATCGGTCTTGGCTGCGAAATCCAGCACGCCGCCGAACTGGTCTATGCCGACGATTTCGACACCGAAAACGAGGCCGCGTTTGAACCGATCGGCATCTCCTGCCGCATCTGCGAACGCGACGCTTGCCATCAGCGATCCATCCCGCCACTGGAACGCCCGATCCACATCAATCACAACCGGCGCGACATCCTGCCTTACGCCATCAGATAACCCCGCAGCACCGCCATCATTCACGGCACCAAGATCACCCGGTTTCATTGTTCCAGAAATACTCCGGCGCGGAGCGCACCGCGCCGAAGGCGCTGAAAAGTCGTGGCCCGCAAGGGCCTTCGCCATATCAGTTGGCCGAAACCAACGACCAGATTTCATCCTTCAGCGCCAGTCGCCGCTTGCGCATCTCCACCATGTTGAAATCATCGGTCGGCTCAATATCCGTCTCGGCCCGATGCACAGCGCGGTTGATCTCGTGATAGTCATCAAACAACCGCGCAAAATGCGGGTCCGACTGTTTCAGTCGTTGCATCGTCTCGATCTTGTCGGGAAATTCTTCAGTCAGTTCATGTGGTGTATGCGTCATTTTTCTCTCCTGAAACTGCGTTCCATCCACATTGGCGCAACCGATCACCCGCGTCATTGATTTTGGTCAATCGCCCAGCAATTCCGCAACCCGCGACTGGCCGCGCGCCAGCACCGAACCATAGCTTTCTGCGTCAATATTGGCACCACAGACGACAATGCCAACCCGCTTGCCAAGCAGCCGCTGCCGCAACGGTCCGAACACCGCCGCCATTGCCGCACCGGCCGCCGGTTCCACTGCCAATTTGCATTCTTCCTGAAACACCACGACGCCGGCACAAATCTGATCGTCATTCACCCGCACCACATCGTCAAGATATGCCTGGCACAGGGCGAAGGAAAACGGCATCGCCGACGGCGCGCCAAGCGAATCCGCCAATGTGCGGATCGCCTCGATTGCCACTGGGCGACCGGCCGTCAAACTCCGGCTCATCGAATCCGCCCCCTCAGGCTCCACCCCATAGATCTTGCAGGCCGGATTGATCTGCTTAATCGCCGCCGCTACACCGGAAATCAGACCGCCACCGCCGATCGCCACCACCACCGCTTCCAGGTCCGGCACCTGTTCCATGAATTCAAGCCCCACACCGGCGGCACCAAGCGAGGTATACGGCCCCTCGAACGGATGCACGAATACCCGTCCCTCATCGCGTTCCAGCCGTGCCGCTTCGGCCATCGCCTCGGCTGCGCCCTTGATGATCACCACATCGGCCCCCAGCATTCGCGCGCGCGCCACGCGAAACGGGTTGGCGCTGGCCATCATCACCACCTTGGCGGATACCCCAATATGCCGCGCCGCCCAGGCAGCGGCAATCGCATGGTTGCCGGCGCTGGCGGCGGTAATCCCTGCCGCCCGCTGATTTTCGGCAATCGCCAGCACCCGCGACAAGGCCCCCCGTGCCTTGAACGTGCCGGTGCGCTGCAACAGTTCCAGCTTCAGAAACAGCGACCCGCCACCAAGTCGCGGCAGCAACCGCGCCGAGTCAACTTCGACCGTCGGCGTTACCAGAACATGCGGTGCCAGCAGCGTCCGGCGGCGACGGATCGCCGCCAGGGAAATCACCGAAACCGGCACATCGCTGATATCTGCCATAAGGCCCCCAATCAAATCTGAATTAGACGGTATTGCAGGAACGCCTCAACGACAAGTTTCTCCCGACCTCCGTACAGACAAATCAGAGCTTCGCCCGGCCAACCCCAAGTGCCAGCGTGACCGCCGCCGCCAGGATGGACGCAGCACCGATCAGCACAAATACCGGCGACAACCCAAGATAGACCTCGCCCAATATCCCCGCCGGCATCAGCAAACCCCCAAGCGCCAGCCAGGACGACCAACGGGCAAAACCGCCAGCCAGCGGCAGTTTCAAAAGCAGAAATCCGATCAGGATATTGAGCAGGGAAAACAGGTTGCCATGTACATGCGCCAAACGCGATTCAAAATGCGGGCCATTGGCGCTGCCGGCAATCCAGGCTTCCTTGCCGGGGGCAAAATCCCTGAGATAGATCAGCAAAAAACCGTAAGCCATGAAAAACGCCATGACCCAAAGCCCGGCCACGATATTCGCCTTGCCATATTGTTTCATCGGTAAAACCTCTTGCTTGCAAACCGCCCGATCGCGGCAAACGGGATCCGTTCGTACCAGTTTCGCCGTCAGGCGCAATTAAGTTATATGATGATAACTTTATTGCAATGCGGCATTGCATCCCACGCAACAATCCCAGAGATTGCAAACCAAACCGGAACTACCGCTGGCTGTTCGCCCAGTCAGGATGAATCCAGGGCTCGGCGTTGGAACACGCCAGGGGATCACGCCCCAATATGTGATCGCTCGCCTTTTCGCCAACCATGATCGAAGGTGCATTCAGATTGCCGTTGGTGATGCGCGGAAATATCGAACTGTCCGCAACCCGCAACCCCGAAACACCAATCACCCGGCATTCGGGATCCACCACAGACGTGGGATCGCTGGCAGAACCCATGCGGCAGGTGCCACAAGGGTGATAGGCGCTTTCAGCATGCTCGCGGATGAAATCGTCCAGTTCACCATCGCTGGCAATCCCGGCCCCCGGCTGGATTTCGTGTTTCACATAGGGCCGGAACGCTTCTTGTGCAAACACCTCGCGGGTCAGCCGGATCGCTTTGCGAAAATCCGCCCAGTCACTGTCCTTGCTCATGTAGTTGAACCGGATCACCGGTGCCACCGCCGGATCAGCCGAAGCCAGCATCACCGCCCCTCGCGATGCTGAACGCATCGGTCCAACATGCGCCTGGAACCCGTGCCCTTCGGCTGCCGCCTTGCCATCATAACGAACCGCAATCGGCAGGAAATGGTATTGGATGTCCGGATACTCGACCCCGGCATCCGAGCGGATAAACCCCGCCGATTCAAACTGATTGGACGCCCCCAGCCCGGTCTTGGTAAACAGCCATTGCGCGCCTATTCTGGCCTTGGAAACGAGGTTCCAGTAGCGATACAGCGTGATCGGCACCAGGCTTGCCATCTGGATGTAAAGTTCAAGATGATCCTGCAAATTCTGCCCGACTCCGGGGCGATCCGCCAAAACCTCGATCCCGTGTTCCGCCAGATGCCGCGCCGGTCCGATCCCCGACAACATCAGCAGTTTCGGCGAATTGATCGAACTTGCCGCGATCACCACTTCGCGCCTTGCCCGCAAGACCTCAACCCTGCCGGCGCGTTTCACCTCGACCCCGATGGCGTGACCATCCCTGATCACCACTTTTTGCGCCAACGCCTGCACCAGTGTAACATTGCTGCGCCTTAGCGCCGGGCGCAGATAGGCGTTCGCCGCCGACCAGCGCCGGCCGCGCCAGACCGTCTGCTCCATCGGCCCGAATCCTTCCTGCTGCTGACCATTGTAATCCGCTGTCACCGGATATCCGGCTTGTCTGCCGGCCTCGACAAAGGCCCGAAACAGCGGGTTCTTTCGCGGCCCCCGCGTCACATGCAGCGGCCCGTCCGACCCGCGCCAGGCGGCATCACCACCATGCCCGCCGCTGTGCCAATTCTCCATACGCCTGAAATACGGCAACACATCCCGGTAAGCCCAGCCAGCAGCGCCCATCTCGGCCCAATGATCGAAATCCCGCGCATGACCGCGCACATAGACCATACCGTTGATCGAACTCGACCCTCCGATAACCTTGCCGCGTGGCACCGCAAGTCGCCGCCCACCCAGATGCGGCTCTGGCTCGCTGCGAAAGCCCCAGTCATAAATTGACATGTTCATCGGATAGGACAAAGCCGCAGGCATCTGGATAAACGGCCCGGCATCGCTGCCACCATGTTCCACCACCAGCACGGAATACCGACCATCCTCGGACAGCCGATACGCCATTGCGCAACCTGCCGAACCAGCGCCAACGATGACGAAATCCGCCTCCATCACTTCTGCCCCGGTTTTCTTTGTTGAGAAATACTCGCGGGGGTGAGCAACGCGAGGGGGCAGCCAGCCCCCTTGATAACACCAGCAATCAGCACATCTTTCAGCCGTCTCACCAAACCAACTGGCATACCGGAATCGCTCATTTTGCACCCTGCCCCAGTTTCAGTTCCAGATAGTCCCAGACCAGACCCATGGTCTGAAACCGGTCCAGAGGGTTTTCCCCAAGCGCCTGGCGGATATACAAACCGTCAACAAGTGCCGCCACGCCGGCGGCGATCAACTCGGCATTTGCGGCATTGGTCAAAGGTTTGAGATTGAACACAAGATTGCTGTGCAGCCGCCTGGTATAGATCCGCAGCAACCGCTTGGCTTCGACCGAGTTCTGCGCCTGCACGTAAAAACTCAGCCAGGATGAAATGATTTCAGGCGCGAATTCCTCAGGGTCGAAACTGGCCGCGATGATGGCATTCAACCGCTCGCGCGGGGTCCTTGCCGCCTTCAGCTCACTTCGCACCCGGTCGCGAAACAGCGTCTGTATATGCCGCATCGCAGCCAGAAAGATCTGGTCCTTGCTGCCGAAATAGTGATGCGCCAGACCGCTTGATACCCCAGCACGCCGCGCGATCTGGCTGACCGTGACCTCCAGCGTCCCTGCAGCCCCGATTTCTGCGATCGCCGCTTTGATCAGGGCGGCTTTGCGGATAGGCTCCATTCCTAGCTTTGGCACGATTCCCTCAAATCCTGTCTTGCAATTACTCATGAATGATTCTTAATTGACTCGTCAATCAATAAAAAACCAGCAAACCGGGAGAACCTGAAAATGAACTTGCTGAAACTGACCGCCACCAGCCTGGCACTTGGCGCAATCATGACCTCTGGCGCCTTTGCCGCCTGCGAAAAAGTCGTCTTTTCCGATGTCGGATGGACCGATATCACCGCCACCACAGCCGCCACCACAGTGGTTCTGGATGCACTGGGATATGATACCGATATCAAGCTGCTGTCGGTGCCGGTCACCTATGCCTCGATGGCGGGTGGCGATGTTGACGTTTTTCTTGGCAACTGGATGCCGACGATGGAAGGCGATATCGCCGCCTATCGTGACGCGGGCACAGTCGACACCGTGCGCGAAAACCTGGAAGGCGCGAAATATACGCTGGCTGTCAACAAGGCCGCAGCCGATCTTGGCATCATGAGCTTTGCCGATATCGCCAAACACAAGGATGCGCTTGGCGGCAAGATTTACGGTATCGAGCCGGGCAACGACGGCAATCGGCTGATCCTTGACATGATCACCAGCAATGCCTTTGGCCTGAAGGGGTTCGAACTGGTTGAAAGTTCCGAACAGGGAATGCTGGCACAGGTTGCCCGCAATTCCAAAAAAGATGAACCAATCGTGTTTCTGGGCTGGGAACCACATCCGATGAACGCCAATTTCCAGATGTCCTACCTTGCCGGAGGTGATGACTATTTTGGCCCGGATCTGGGCGGTGCCACCGTCTATACCAACACCCGCGCCGGTTATGTGGCCGAATGCCCGAATGTCGGCAACCTGCTGAAAAACCTCAAATTCTCTCTGGCGATGGAGAATGAGATCATGGGCGCGATCCTGGATGAAGGCGTGGAACCCGCCAAGGCCGCCAGCGCCTGGCTCAAGGCCCATCCCGCCGTACTGAACGACTGGCTTGCCGGCGTCAAGACCCGCGACGGCAAAGACGCCATGGCCGCTGTCAAGGCATCCCTTGGCCTCTGATCCCCAGCATCGCCCCCGGTTTGATCACCGGGGGCAAAACGGATCGAACCCGATGAAATCCATCGCAATCACCTATTGCAGCGGTGCCGGCCATACCGAACGTCTGGCGGAACTGATCGCTGAAGGCGCCGAAACCATTGAAAACGTGCTGCCGGTGATCTTTGATGTCGAAACCCTGGGCCCGCCTGACTGGCAGGCATTGGACGAGGCCGACGCCATCGTATTCGGTGCTCCCACCTATATGGGCAGTGTCGCTACCCCGTTCAAAGCGTTCATGGATGAAAGCGGCAGTTTCTGGCGTGAACAATCTTGGGCTGACAAGATTGCCGCCGGGTTTACCATCGCCACCTATCCAAGCGGCGACAAGCTGGCGAGCCTGCAACAACTTGCAGTATTCACCGCCCAGCACGGCATGATCTGGATCGGCCAGAATCTGATCGGCGCGGCCCCCGGACGTGACGGCGAGGCGGTTGATCCGACAGGTTCATGGCTGGGCCTTGGCGCCACCTCATCCACCGACAAAACCATGCTGATCGACCCGGAAGATGCCGAAACCGCCCGCGCCTTTGGCCGGCGTATCGCACTGGCAGCACGGCGCTGGCAATAAGCGCGCGCCCCCGAAAAAAGGATAGGCGATGAACTGGCTTACCGATACCAAAATCCCGGTCGGCAGAACCGCCAAACAGGCCTTTGACTGGTTGCAGGACAATCTGGACTGGTTCTTTGATGGCCTTGCCAACGGCCTGGAATGGCTGATCAATGCCATTCTGTGGATCTTGCAAACCCCGCACCCGATGTTTGTGATCCTCGCCTTTGTCGCCATCACCTACCTGATCCAGCGGTCATGGAAAACCGCACTGCTGATACTTCTGGGGTTCTTGTTCATTCTCAACCAGGGTTATTGGGAGGAAACCACCGAAAGCCTTACCCTGGTTCTGTCCGCATGCGTTGTCTGCATGGCGGTCGGGGTGCCGATCGGCATCGCCGCTGCCCACCGCCCACGGCTATATAGCTATATGCGCCCGGTTCTGGACCTGATGCAGACCTTGCCAACCTTCGTCTACCTGATCCCCGCCATCGTGTTTTTCGGCATCGGCATGGTGCCGGGCCTGATGGCAACCGTGATCTTTGTGCTGCCTGCCCCGATCCGCCTGACCCATCTTGGCGTCGCCTCGACCCCGAAATCGCTGCTTGAAGCGGCCGAGGCCTTTGGCGCCACCCCGCGCCAGACCCTTTGGAAGGTCGAACTCCCCTATGCGCTGCCACAGATCATGACCGGCCTCAACCAGACCATCATGCTGTCGCTCTCCATGGTGGTGATCGCGGCACTGGTGGGGGCAAACGGCCTTGGTGTGCCGGTGGTACGCGCACTCAACACGGTCAATACCGCCCTTGGCTTTGAAAGCGGTTTCATCATTGTCGTGGTCGCCATCATGCTGGATCGGATGCTGCGCCTGAAAGGCGGCGGTGAATGAGCCTTGTCGTCGATTTCCAGGCCGTAAGCATCATCTTCGGCGATAATCCCGAAACGGCCCTGCCGCTGATGGACCAAGACCAAAGCCGCGAGGATATCCAGACTGCCACCGGCCAGATCCTTGGCGTCCACGATTGCAACCTCAGCGTTGATGAGGGTGAAATTCTGGTGCTGATGGGCCTGTCCGGTTCCGGCAAATCAACGCTGCTACGGGCGGTCAATGGCCTTAACAAAGTGGCACGCGGGCGGGTACTGGTCAATGACGGCACAGAAATGGTCGATGTCACCGGCGCCGACAAGAACACCCTGCGCCGCCTCAGACTGAATACCATCGCCATGGTATTTCAGCAATTCGGCCTGCTTCCTTGGCGCAGCGTCAGCGACAATGTCGGGCTTGGCCTTGAACTCGCCGGCGGAATGACCGCTGCCGAACGTAGCGCCAAGGTGGAAAAACAACTGGCACTGGTCGGTCTCAGCGAATGGGCAGACCGCAAGGTCGGCGAACTTTCCGGCGGCATGCAACAACGCGTCGGCCTGGCCCGCGCCTTTGTCACCGATGCACCGATCCTGTTGATGGACGAGCCGTTTTCGGCCCTTGATCCCTTGATCCGCACCCGGTTGCAGGATGAACTGCTGGATCTGCAAAAACAGCTTAAACGCACCATTATCTTTGTCAGTCATGACCTTGACGAAGCATTCAAGCTCGGCAACCGCATCGCCATCATGGAAGGCGGGCGGATCGTCCAGTGCGGCACACCGCGCGACATCTTTTCCAACCCGATCAACGCATATGTCGCCGATTTTGTGGCCCACATGAACCCCCTTGGCGTCCTGTGCGCCCGCGACGTGATGGACGCAGACAGCGACGACAACCCAACCAACACCATCGACGCCGATGAGTGGGTCCAGACGGCAATGCAGGCATTCGAGGAAGGCGCAACATCCGTTGGCGTTACCGAAAACGGCAAGCCGATTGGCCTGATCACCCCGGCCAGCCTGCTGGCAAAACTGCGCCAGCCCAACGCCTGATCTTCTTGTCGGTAAAAATATCCCCGCGCGGAGCGCACCGCCCCGAATGGGGCTAAACGACGTGGCCCCGAAGGGGCCTCATTGGAACTACCCTCAAACCCATTTTGCCAAAGGCGGCAAACTCATCAACACCGCATTGGCATCATGCCCGGTTTCCAGCCCGAACCGGGTTCCCCGGTCGTAAACCAGATTATATTCCGCATATAGCCCGCGATGAATCAACTGCACATCGCGGTCGGCCTCATTCCAGGCCATGTCGCGCCGCCGTTTGACCAGCGGCAGATAGGCCGCCAGAAACGCCCGCCCGGCATCCTGAACAAAGGCAAAATCCTCCTGCCAATCGCCGCTGTTCAGATCGTCAAAGAATATCCCGCCCACCCCGCGGGCGCGATGACGGTGCGGCACATAGAAATAGCGATCGGCCCATGCCTTGAACCTGGGATAGTAATCCTTGTCGTGGCGGTCGCAATGCAGCTTCTGCGCGCGGTGAAAATCCGCCGTGTCATCAGGATATTCGATGCACGGGTTCAAATCCGACCCGCCGCCGAACCACCAGCCATGCGGAGTCCAGAACATCCGCGTGTTCATATGCACCGACGGCACATGCGGATTCTGCATATGCGCTACCAGTGAAATGCCACTGGCCCAGAACCGCGGATCATCCCGCATCCCCTCCAGCCCCTTGCGTTCCGCCATCGCTGCCTGTGCGCGCTCGCCAAGTTGACCATGCACGGTCGAGACGTTGACCCCGACCTTTTCAAACACCCGCCCACCCCGCATTACCGACATCAGCCCGCCGCCCGCATCCGAACCGTCATCCGAGGCGCGTTTGGTCGTCGATACCTCAAACCGCCCGGCCGGGACGGGGTCTGCCTGTGTTTGTTCATCCTCCAGCGACTCAAACGCAGCCACGATCTCATCCCTGAGGGCGCGAAACCATGCCGCCGCGCGGGCTTTGTTTTCTTCGCCAATCTGATCCGTCATCGCGCCTGCTCCACCTTTGTCGACGCTATTGGCCATAAAGGTCAAATCGGGCTTTTACAACGGCGTGGATTATCGAATCTGCAAGACACCGCCGCCAAAAGCAAACGGCCCCGAAAGGCCGTTGCAATTTCAGTATTCAGCAAAAGCTGCCTGATTTCAGACTTGACGCCGCTTGCGCCGCAACAGGCCAAGCCCGCCAAATGCGCCCAACAACAACGGCAGGGAAGCAGGCAACGGGACATCCGGCGGCAGGATATCCTCTTCCAGTCCGGCGTAGCGAACGCCCGCCTGCGAAAAGTTGTAAAAGCCAAAGGAGCCATCCTCGAACGTACCATTGACACTCAATTCCTTGACGCCGTCCACGAACACCTCGATCAGGCCGGCGGTGAAGGTCAACTCGAACGAATAGGTCTGGTTGGTGACCCACCCGGTGGAGCCGAGATTGGTCGCGCGCTGCAACTCGGTCACATTGCCTATGTGTCTCCAGGCGTCCGACAGGCCGATTGCGCCCTCGACCCTTGAGATCGCCAGACCGGCCGCACCCATACCGCCATAATAGGACTGATCGCGCTTCTTCCAGTCGATCAGGATATAGTCCGCCGACGCCGAAGTCAGATCACCCGCGTCATAGCCAAGAACAAAGCCGATGAAATCGTCGTCGCCCGCGGTTTCAACGGTAATTTCACCCTTCAGTGCTTTTCCCTGGCTGTTGACACCGTTGAAGAACACTGTCGGATCGTTGTTAAGGGACTGAAACACCGACTTGTTGTCGCCGCCGATAGTCCAGTTCCCCGGGCCTTCGGCACCGGTCCAGGTGGTCAGATCGACCGCCCCGGCAAAAGCTGCGGAACCGGCAAGACCGATGGCCATGGTTACGGCTGTTAGATTTGCAAAGCTCATTATCTCTACTCCTTATAAATATTACAAATTGATCGCATCGCAAAAAATTTATCTTTGTGGCGAAATCATGTCAACCTCAATTACCTCACTGACAGCCGTGATTTGGCAGGTAATGGCATTGTTTTCTAACAGGAAACAGTTCGACCAAATCACCGAATATGTCGATCAATACTAACCAATCCGCACCAAATCAGAACGCCTTGCGCGCCTTCAGCGCGGCGGAAATCGTGCCGTCATCCAGATAATCCAGCTCGCCGCCAATCGGCACCCCTTGTGCCAGTGAGGTAACGCTGACACCGGCACCCTGTAACTGATCCGAAATATAATGCGCCGTGGTCTGCCCATCAACGGTAGCACCAAGGGCCAGGATCACCTCGGATACCGCCTCATCGCGGATACGTTGTACCAACAAGGGCAGGCGCAATTCCTCGGGGCCGATATTGTCCAGCGCCGACAACACCCCGCCCAGCACATGATAGCGGCCGTGAAACACCGAGGCGCGTTCCATCGCCCAAAGATCCGCCACATCCTCGACCACACAGATCTGGCCGTTACCGCGCTTGTCGCTTTGGCAGATCTGGCAGGTCTGGCTGGTCCCGATATTACCGCAGTTGACGCATTCCTGCGCCGTTGCAGACACCAGCGACAGCGCCTGTTGCAACGGCTCCATCACCTGTCCGCGTTTCTTGATCATGTAAAGAACCGCCCGCCTGGCCGAGCGTGGCCCCAACCCCGGCAGCCGCGCCATCAGCGCGATCAGATGTTCGATGTCGCTGTCCGGACCGGTCATCGGCGACTCAGAACGGCAGTTTCATGCCGGGCGGCAGGCCCAGCCCTTCGGTCAGTTTGGCCATTTCCGCCTGATGCGCCTCGGCCGCCTTGGCCTGAGCATCCTTGATTGCAGCGACGATCAGATCCTCGACCACTTCCTTGTCCTCGGGGCGAAACAGGCTTTGGTCGATCTCCAGCGATTTCAGTTCACCCTTGGCGCTGGTGGTGGCAACCACCATACCGGCACCTGATTGGCCGACGACATTGATCTTGTCCATCCCGGCCTGCAATTCGGCCATCTTGGATTGCATTTCCTGCGCCTGTTTCATGATCTTGGCCATATCGCCAAGTCCGCCCAAACCTTTCAGCATTTCGTATCCTCTGCTATTTCTTCGGTTATCTCAGTCAACTTCGAACGGATCCCAGTCATCATCCATTTCGTCCGGGTCGATCGGCACCACGTCGTCAACGACCGGTTCAAGATCCGATTTAACTTCGCGGATTTCTGCATTGGGAAACCTTGCCAGTACCGCCTGCACCATCGGATGCCTGAGGGCCTGACCTTGCAGATCCGAACGATGCTGTGCGCGGGTTTCTGCGATGGTTGCGGCCCCACCGCTGCTGACCACGCTGACCCCCCAACGTACCCCGGTCCAACTTTGCAATCGGCTGGCCAGTCGGGCTGCCAGATCGCGCGGGGTGTTTTCGGTCATTTCGAATTCGATCCGACCCGGGGAATATCTGGCCAGTCTGAGGTTATCTTCAACCTCGACCAGCAACTGCATGTCGCGGTTGGCGCGGATCAGGTCCACCACCTGTTCAAACTCGACAAATCGCGCCAATGCGGAATTCACCGATAGTTCCTGCCTGCCGCTGCTGCCACCATTGGCAATCGCCGAAACTCCGCCAGAAGACCCGGGGGCAGGCGTTGAAGGTTGCCGACCCGGAGCACCTCCGGCAGGGCTGCTGCCCCCCCCGCCTGTCACTGGCGTCGCACCCCCGCCACCCGGTCCGGCGGGCCGAGGGGGACTATCCTGCAACCGGCGCACCAGATCTTCGGGGCTGGGCAGATCGGCCACATGGGTCAGGCGGATCACTGCCATTTCCGCCGCCATCATGGCGTTGGGTGCCTGCGCCACCTCTTCCAGCACCTTCAGCAGCATCTGCCACATGCGCGTCAGTGCCCGCATTGGCAGGCGTTCGGCCAGATCGGCGCCGCGAAGGCGTTCGCCAGGGGAAATCGTCGGCTCCTCAGCCGCTTCGGGGGTGATCTTGATCACGCTGGTCCAGTGGGTGACCTCGGCCAGATCACGCAGCACTGCAATCGGGTCGGCACCATCGGCATATTGCCCGGACAGTTCCGCCAATGCCTCGGCCACCTTGCCCTGCATGATCAGCTCAAACAGATCCAGAATACGCCCGCGATCCGCCAGGCCCAGCATCGTGCGCACCTGTTCGGCGCTGGTTTCCCCGGCCCCATGCGCAATCGCCTGATCCAGCAGCGAGATTGCATCGCGCATTGATCCTTCCGCTGCGCGGGTGATCAGTGCCAGCGCGTCATCGGCAACGCTGACTCCTTCCTTTGTGATCAGCTTTTTCAGATAGGCGATGGTGTCTTCAGGCTCCATCCGTCTCAGATCGAACCGCTGGCAACGCGACAGAACCGTCACCGGGATCTTGCGGATCTCGGTGGTGGCAAAGATGAATTTCACATGCTCGGGCGGTTCTTCTAGCGTCTTCAGCAGCGCGTTGAAGGCGTTGGTGGAAAGCATGTGAACTTCATCAATGATATAGATCTTGTAACGCGCCGAGGCAGCCCGGTAATGTACGCTGCTGATGATCTCGCGGATGTCATCCACGCCTGTGCGGCTGGCGGCATCCATTTCCATCACATCCACATGCCGACCTTCGGCAATGGCGATGCAAGGCTCGCAAACGCCGCAAGGCTCGATCGTGGCACCGCCCTTGCCGTCCGGTCCGATGCAGTTCATGCCCTTGGCAATGATTCTGGCGGTGGTGGTCTTGCCGACACCGCGAACCCCGGTCAAAACAAAGGCATGCGCGATGCGGTCGGATTCAAATGCATTTCTGAGGGTTCTGACCATTGCGGCCTGCCCTACCAGATCGGCAAAAGTCGCCGGGCGGTATTTCAGCGCCAGTACCTGATAGTTGCTGCCTTTGGTCACGTTGGGTGCTGCCTTTGGATTCGCTCAACGCGCCAAGGTTAAGCCGGACCTGCAACAAGGTCCACCGCAATAGGTATTTGCCGTTGCAATGCCAGGTTGTATAAGTGACGGGTAAAGTAGCAAGTTAAGGGGTTCACCATGAAATTGAAAGGCATCGGCCGCAGCAGGAATATCGAGGATCGCCGCCAGGTTTCTGCGCGTGGCGCGGGCGTGAAACTGGGCGGTGTCGGCCTCTTGGTCGTGCTTGCCATCGGCTATTTCGCGGGGATTGACGTAACCGAGCTGCTGGAAAATGGACCGGCAACATCAAGCCAGCCCCGCCCCATCAGCGCCGAGGAACAACGGGCGGCGGATTTTTCAGCATCAGTTCTTGGTACCACGGAAACCGTCTGGACTGCAGTTTTCCGCGACCAGCTTGACCGGACCTATCAACCGCCGATTCTGGTGTTGTTTTCCGGCCAGACCGCCAGCCCTTGTGGCGGGGCATCCGGCGCAACCGGACCGTTCTACTGCCCGGCGGACCAAAAGGCCTATCTTGACACCGCTTTTTTTGCCACTCTGGCGCATCGCCTGGGGGCGGGTGGCGATTTCGCCGCTGCCTATGTTATCGCGCATGAGGTTGCGCATCATGTCCAGGGTCAGCTTGGCATTCTTCACGCCGTCGATCAGCGCCGCCAACAGTTAAATCAGGTCGAGGCAAACGCCCTGACCGTAAAGCTGGAATTACAGGCCGACTGTCTTGCCGGGGTCTGGGCGCGGGCGGTCGATGGCCTGCTTGAACCTGGCGATCTTGAAGAGGCGCTGAATGCCGCCAGACAGATTGGCGACGACCGGTTGCAACAGGCCGCCGGACAGATACCGCAGCCCCACACTTTTACCCACGGAACTGCTGCTCAGCGGGTGCGCTGGTTTTCGCTTGGCTATCAGAGTGGCGTAATCGGTGATTGCGATACTTTCCGTGCCAACCGCCTGTAATACGGCGGCATATCCACCTGTCATCAGCAAGGATCCCGGATAGCGCGGCCACAACATAGCCCGCCCGCTGGCAAATCCGAACCCTGCCTTTCCGATGCTTCAACCAATCGACAAAACCACTGGGCCAGCGCCTTTGATAACGCTGTTTCACCGTGTGCCCAGAACCACCCCATCCCGCATCCGGACAATCGGGCAAGCGGCATTGAACCCGGCGATTTCGCCGCTCAGCGGGTCGCCGAACAATTCGGCAACTTCTGCCATTCCTTCGGCTCCGATCCCTTTGGTAGCCTCTTTGCCCAGCAACAGGCTTTCGGACGGCAGGTCGTTGGCAAAAACGATTTCATGGCGATCGAACAGCAAATGGAAATACTCGACCTCGGTAGCATTGCTTTCCACCTGGATGTCGCGATCATTGACCAGCGCCTTGATCGGCACCATCAATTCATCCTCGCCGAATAACAGTTGCGCCCGCCAGTCGGCAATCACCACCCGGTGCTGCGGCGACAGGGACAGATCACGATCCGGCGTTCCCTTGCCAAATGCGCCCGCTCGCACGATTATCGGCCTCAGATGCGGTGCGCGGATAAGTTCCAGCGTGCCCAGTTGCCGCCTGCCGATCCAGCGCAGACGTTGTGGCCCGTGATCACGGGTCAGCACCAGATCACCGATTGCCAACTCCTCAACCGGAACACGCCCGCCCGGCACCGCGATCAGCGTACCCCGGCCGAAACACACGAAATTCAGGGTGATCGGCGGATTGGGGTCGGTAAAATCCTTTTCGCCACCATCCTTGGCCTTGATCGTGCCGCTATACAGTTTGCCATCTGAACCGTAATAGCTGAAGTTATATTTATCGACATCATCAGGATCGACATGGGCATCGAACGCACCGACAAGGTTCAGGATATCCGACGGATCGTAGTGCTTGATCTCGATTTCAAGGTCGTCTTCGCTGAAGGTTGAAAGGTCGATGGTGACTTTGTCGCTGTGATCATCACCTCTGAATTCGACCCTGATCTCTTCAACTTCATCATCCGGATCAGCCACAAGAACAACATCGCCGCCATTCGGCACCTCGATCCTGATCTTGTCATCGTCGCCAACGACATAGGTGCCGTTGGAAGTGATATTGATCTTGCCCATTCCCGCCTCGGAACACTCAATAATCTCAGGGTCTTGCGCCCCGATGTCGGTCTTTTTCTGACAGCAGAATTTGCCATAATCAACGTAAAACGCAATATTGCCATGATTTCGCCAGAATAGTGACAAACCGGCCAGTGGCGCGTCAGATTACCAAGGGGGATTGGGGGGTGAGAGGCTGGACATCGACCCAAACGAGGCTCGTTACGGCTGCTTCCTTCCGGATCTGACCGGGTTGGCGAGGCGTCTGCCCGCGCCAACCTCTCAACGGCAAAATAGTCTCAGTAACGGCCGGATGCAAGACCTGTTGCGGCTATTTCAGGGCGCGAACCTTCAGCGCCTGATGCACCTGTGCTGCTGCGGTGTGAATTTCGTTGGCAATGGCCGACTGGTCATATAGGTGCGGCGGATGCACCTTATCTGGCGGTAACGGCACCTCGCGCAGCGCCAGCGCCGGCCCCAGTGCCGCCAAACGACCAGCCGGATCGCTGCAAAAGGCGTCGTAATCAAAGAAATGCACCCGGGGATCATCGTATTTCAGCAATGCGCCGTAGACCGCGATCCAGTAACGCCACAGGTATTCCGACGTCAGATCGGCAGGCGGCGGCGGCAATCCCGGGGCGGCAAACGGTCTGAACAGCGGGCCGAATTCAAAATGACCCAGCCAAGCCATATAACGTTGGGCGAACGGATCGGTTTTTGCTTCGTCAAGAAACCGTCGATGCTGGGCCATGGTCGAGCCGACGAACCCGGCGGGGTCGCGAAACGGAACCACGACCTGTGCCGTATCTGCAACCTTCAGTAGGGTCGGGATCCGGACGACATTGTTGTTGTTCTTGGACAGATAGCGTGGCGCGCCTTCAGCCTTGATAACGCTGATCAGAAAGCGGCGAAACTGCGCCAGCATTTCATTGTTGACCACTGGCAGCCATGGCAGCATCGGCGCATCAACCCTGGATTCGACGGCACGCCAGAACACCTCTTCAAAGGCTTCCTCGCTGTCAGCGCTGTGTTTCATGCCATCGCCATGCGCGCGTTCGACCGAGGCACTTTGCCGTTGGTGCCTGCGGCTGGTTCCCGACCACAGGTTTGGGGCCAGAACAAACGGCATATGTCGATAGGTGGAACTGGAAAATTCACCACTCGCCGCCAATCGGTTCAACAGCAGGGTGGAACCCGATCGGGCGAGTCCCGCTATGAATACCGGCGATACCGCCTCTGCATCGAAAGCGATGGATTTCCACTTGCCCTGTTCCATCTGCATCATCGCGCGCAGAACCGCCGGAGAACCCAGCGCAACCCGGTGCATCAAGCGTGAGAAGAACCCGTATTCAGCCGAAGACACGGGTGCGGATCCAGATCCAGACGATGGCGACGATCACCGACAGGATTTGCAGATCAACCCGCGTCAGCACCTGTGGCATCGAGGTATCCAGCCGGAACAGTTCAACCCCCGCCCCGATCACCATGGCATAGCCGAACAACGCCACCAGAATGATTGCCAGCAGTTTCAGCGATTCCGACAGCGTTGCGCCGGATGCCTTGGCCAGCCTTGACTGTTTATCGCTGTCGCTGAGGTTCTTGTCCTGCATCAGCGCTGTTGATTGCGCCATCACCCTGCCCCAGCGTGACAGAACCGACCGGAACCTGAGAACAAGCACCAGTTCGACCGCAACGATGGTTGCCGGCAACCCCAGCAGCAATGAGGTGTCAACCCTCATCCCCGCCCTCTTCCACCAGCGACTTGTTGCGGTTGAACAGCTTTTTGATCGGCAGCCAGACAAAGGCGATGAATGCCATTACCAGTGACAACAGCAATCCCGCGACTACCCCGATAGCCCCAAGCCCAAGACCGGGGCCGACATAAGCCTGCGCCGGCAGGGCGAACAGGGTGGCAATCGCCGCCAGTCTGAGAATATTCATGCGCATTTCGCCTACTCCTTGGTTACGGTCGAGTTCGGGTAACGCACTGCACCGGGCAGCCCCCTGCCCCGGCAATCCCGAAATCAGCCGATTCTTCTTGCCTGATCTTTTTTGCACCTGATGGTGTCATCTTTTTGGCCGACTGCCCCGGCATTTCATTATGACTAGGTCGAAACCCCGATCACATCAACCTTGATATTGCGGATATTTGCACCGGGATGGCCAGCGTGGCAGGTGGGACTCAGTCACAATCGGGCAGATCGGTGAAATAATCCATCGGCAGCACTATCGCCTCGGAAATCAGTGCGCGCAGGCCTTCCTTGTCGTCATAGGTGTTGACGAATTCAAACACCTTGCGCCCGTTCGCATCGAGTTCAAAAACCCGCCCCTGCTTGGATGAGGTAACCAGCCGCCCGCCGTCAGATCCTTCGAACTTGCCACGATTGGGCGAAAAGAAGTCCTGACTGGCACCGTCCAGCACCACCTGGCTCGGCCCACCGGCGGGATCCAGCGACAGGATGCGCGACGGTGGTTTGAACCAATGATTGTCCAGAACCTCGATCCGCCCGTTCGGCATGAAATCCGGGTCGTGCTGCAACTGGGTTTCGCCTTGCGAATACCATTTCACGCGGGCGGTATCCGGGTCCATCACGAAAATCAGATTTAGCGCCCTGAGACTGATCAGCAGATCACCGGCCCTGAACATTGGAAATGCCGCCGCCATCGCCGCCGTCAGCGGTTCGATATCGTTGGCGTGATAGGGATCGGCAAGGGCCTTTGGCCCGGTTTCAAAATGATCGAACCGCGTGGTAAAGATGCCAAGATCAAGATTGGCCCGGACGATCTTTTCCATCGGGATTTCGCCGATCACATCGCCGCTATCGGGATCAATGCGCACAAAGGCACGGATCTGTCCGTCGATCGTCCAGATACTGCCATCATCGGCACGCGACAGAACATGGTTGTAGTCGTGGCCATCTGCCCGCGACCAGATTTTCCGGCCACAGGCATCGACCTTGTTGATGGTGCCGCCGAAATCGAAAATGTAGGTGACAGAACCATCGGGATCAACCAGAACGCCATGCGGATACAGACTGCCATCACGTTTCTTTCCCGGATAATCAGCAAGTTCGGGCAGCAGCCAGCGGTGGCTGACTTGCCCGGTTTCATCCAGCAGGATGGCACCGTGAAGTGCGCCTTCAAAATCGAACACCCCGTGCAGAAAGGTCAATTTTGCCTTGCGCTCGGGCGCCAGAAACACATGCGGATTTTCACGTCGCGCCGCCTTGCCCGGCAATTTGATTTGCCTGAACCCCTTAGCCTGGGGCGCCCCTCCCGCATCGCGGGTCAGAACCCTGTAGGGTACTATATCCAGATCGCTTTTGACCCTCTCAACGACGCCGCGGGTTTCCCAGCGGTTGTCCATCACATAAAGGTATAGATTCAGCAATGCCGGGGCCGGCGGGATCGAAAACATCACCGAAGCCATGGCGAACAGATAGACCGCCAGCACCAGCAACCATAGTTTCAACAGTGTTTTCATGCCCGATACATTATTGTCTTTTACAAGAACTTGCTTTTATTGTGCCGAAAAGCCCGACATTTAGGGAAGGTTAATGTGAAACCGCAACGACATCAACACGCCAATCCATCCCGGACCTGCCGAAAGTCTTGCCGATGAAACTCGCCGAATCGGTTACCTTTGGTGGCGCTGGATTTCAGCGGGCAGCGGAATTTCGTACCGACAAGGCGCAACTGGCGGAATTGCTTGCAAAGGCCGACGCACGGGTCTTGCCGGTTTGGCGGGGCAAGCCCCTGATCGAAGGCAAAGAACGGATCGGGCTGGCCTATGTTTCACCGGGCCACCCGGTTTTGAACGAGGGGCACGAGGGGCTGATCTTTCTTGGCATCGAAGGCGCTACACCTTATTTCGCAATGGACGTTTCCGCCTGGAACGCACCGGAACCCGACACCTTGCCGATCGGCACCTTCATCGACGACAGCGAACAGCATCACCCGGCGCTGCCCGAAACCCAGCGTTTTGTCGAACTTCGCCGCAACATGACACGGCTAGACGCCCACGACGCCGAACTCGCGGCGATGTCGGTCGGGGTGTTCGCCTGGCATCGCGCCCACCGGTTCTGTGCACGCTGCGGCGAAAGGTCTGCGATCACTCCCGGTGGCTGGCAGCGCGTCTGCCCGAGTTGCAAGGCCCACCATTTCCCGCGCACCGACCCAGTGGTGATCATGCTGATAACCTGCGGCAACAAGGTACTTCTGGGCCGCTCTCCCGGTTGGCCCGAGGGGATGTATTCGCTTCTGGCGGGTTTCATGGAACCCGGCGAAACCATCGAAACGGCGGTACGCCGCGAGGTTTATGAAGAAACCCGCATCCAAATCTCCGAAGTCGGCTATCTCGCCAGCCAACCCTGGCCTTTCCCCTCTTCGCTGATGATCGGCTGTGAGGGTCGCGCCAAGAACCAGGAAATCACCATCGACCCGAAAGAGATCGAAGACGCCATCTGGACCAGCCGCGAAGAAATCCTCGAAGCATGGGCCACCCGGTCTTCGACCCTGCTGGCTGCCCGCAAAGGCGCAATCGCAAATTTTCTTATCAGGAACTGGTTGTCAGACACGTTAACTTAGGGCAGATGAAGGCGAACAAGAGATTGAGCCATACGACGCATGAGATTTAGCGGCAAAACCGATATCGAGGCATCCGCCGACGCCACATTTTCCCAGTTTGCGGATTTCCAGTTCTTTGAACGCTTCGCGCTGCGTTCCGGTGCCGATATTCGCCGGGTCGATGACCTGATGTCGCCCGGCCCAGGCATGATCTGGGATGTCAATCTCGACTACAAGGGCAAGGCGCGGCGAATGGTGGTGGAACTGGTGGATTTCAACCCGCCAAGCAGCATGATCTTCGCCGCTGCCGCCAACGCACTGGAGGCGTCGATTCTGGTGGAACTGGTGCCGTTGTCGGCGCGTCAGACCCGCGCTTCGGTTACGCTGGATATCAGCCCGAGAACACTGCCGGCGCGGTTGGCGGTACAATCGGCGCGCCTGACCAAGGGGGTATTGAACAGGAAATTCAGCAAGCGGCTCAATCAATTCGGCCGCGCCCTTCAGGAACGCATCAACACCGCCTGATCAGTGCCGCCCGCACATTTCTACTTGCCGAAATAAGTCTGATAGGCCCAGATCAACACCAGCGCACCCAGTATCGCGCCGATGAACCCGGCTGCCATCCCCATGACCGCAAGAAGCATACCCAGAACCAGACCACCAATCAGCGCACCGATAACCCCGATGGCGATGGTAACCGGCACGCTGGTTTCCAGATCCATGATCCGGGTCGCGATGAATCCGGCCGCCGCGCCGATAATCAGCAGGTATAATACGCCCATTGTCGCCCTTTCGCATGTTTCTTGCGTATTATATGGGGTCAGGCATGTGGTTGAGAAGGGTTAATCCAGTCGCATCCCCGATTTCAGTTCAAATCCGCGCAGAAATTCCGCTGCGGTTACTGCTGCCCGACCGGCGCGCTGCACCCGCAACAATTCGATCGCGCCCGTCCCGCAGGCAATCCTTGGCCCCGGCAACAGGATCTCGCCCGGCTGGCCTTTGCCCTCGCTCAGACGGCTGTCAAGAAACTTGAGCCGCTCACCCCCGATCTCGCTCCAGGCGCCAGGAAATGGCGAAAGGGCGCGGATCAAGCGGTCAATCTCGACCGCTGGCCGTTTCCAGTCCACCCGCGCCTCGGCCTTGTCGATCTTTTTGGCATAGGTGACACCCGCCTCAGGCTGTGGCACCGGCACCAGACCGGCAAGTTCCGACAACACCCGCACGATGGCTTCGGCCCCCATGGCTGCCAGCCGATCAAGTAAGCTGGCGGTGGTGTCCGAAGGGGAAATCGCCGTTTTCATTTGCATCAACACCGGCCCGGTATCCAAACCTGCCTCCATCTGCATTACCGAGATTCCGGTTTCTTCATCACCTGCCATGATCGCCCGGTGAATCGGCGCCGCACCGCGCCAGCGCGGCAAAAGCGAAGCATGGATATTCAGACAGCCCCTAGGTGGCGCCGACAACAGGCGGGGCGGCAGAATCAGCCCATAGGCAACCACCACCGCCACAGCGGCATCAAGCGATTTGAACGCCAGGATATCGGACTCGCTGCTGAAGCTGACCGGGCTGCGAACCTCGATCCCAAGGTCACGCGCACGCATTTCCACCGGTGAAGGGCGCGGCTTTCTGCCTCGGCCCGCCGGGCGCTGAGGCTGACAGTAGACTGCCGCAATCTCATGCCCCGCCGCAACCAGTGCGTTCAGCGGCGGCACCGCGAATTCCGGCGTTCCCATGAAAACGATCCGCATCACCGATCTTTCCGGCGGGCCAGCTTGGCCGCCTTCGCCAACAACATCCGCCGCTTCACCTGAGTGAGATGATCGAAATACATCCGCCCGTTCAGATGGTCGATCTGATGCTGCACCGAGGTCGCCCACAGCCCGACAAAATCCTTTTCCACCGGCACACCGGTTTCATCGAGATAACCGATTGTCACCGCCCGAGGCCGGGAAATCGTCGCCGAGACCCCCGGCAGATTGGGAGAAGCTTCGACCTCTTCATTCAACCGGCTGCTTTGATGCAGGATTTCCGGGTTGGCCAACCTGATCGCCTCACCCTTGCCAGCGGAACAATCCACCACCGCCAGCCGCAGCGATTGGCCGATCTGGGGTGCCGCCAGACCAATCCCCGGCATCAGATACATGGTTTCCAGCATGTCATCCCACAGCGAATGAATATGGTCATCCACGCCGGCCACCGGCGAAGCAATCCGGCGCAAGCAGGGGTCGGGCCAAGGCAGAAACCGCCGCACCGCCATCAAAGCAGCGCTCTTTCCGCCTTCAGTTTCTTCATCTTCTTGGTGATCATCGAACGCTTGATCCGGCTGAGATAATCAATGAACAGGCGCCCGTCCAGATGGTCGATCTCGTGCTGCACGCAGGTGGCTGAAAGCCCGCAGAACCTGCGTTCCACCATCACCCCGTCAAGATCAAGAAACCGCACCTTGACTTCTGCCGGGCGAGTCACTTCCTCGTATTGTTCAGGGATCGAAAGACAGCCTTCCTCATAAACGTTCAACTCATCCGATTTCCAGGTGACCACAGGGTTGATCAGGACCATAGGTTCGGCATCTTCCTCGCGGCTGGAACAATCCATCACGAACATCCGCTGCAACTGGCCGATCTGTGGCGCAGCAAGACCGATCCCCGGTGCATCATACATGGTTTCCAACATGTCGTCGGCCAGCCTGCGGGCGGCGCTGTCGACCCCTTCAAACGGGGCGCAGACCTTTTTCAGGCGTGGATCGGGATGAATCAGGATGGGTCTCAGGCTCATGGGGCACGACTTAAGCAAAGCTTTGCTCAAGTGCAAGTATTGCGATTTGCGGCCAATTCACCCTTGCCATCAGCGGTGATCGCGTTAGCTTCCGGGCGTCAGCCTTTGCCGGAGTTTCGCAACATGCAATTTGATTTCGACCGGATCATAGATCGCCGCAACACCCATTGCGCAAAATGGGATATGATGGAGACCTATTACGGCGTCTCACCAGACGACGGCCTGTCGATGTGGGTTGCCGACATGGATTTCCGCCCGCCCGCCGTCGTCGCGAATTCGGTACAAAAGATGGTCGATCACGGCATTTTCGGCTATTTTGGCGACTACCGCGACTATCACAACGCCATCATCTGGTGGATGCAAAACCGCCACGGCTGGCAGGTGGATGCAGACTGGATATTTTCAACCGCCGGGTTGGTCAACGGCGCGGCCCTTTGCGTGCAAACCTGGTCCGAACCCGGCGATGCAGTGGTGATGTTCACCCCGATCTACCATTCTTTCGCCACCTTTCTGAAGGCCGCAGGACGAGAAATTCGGGAATGCCCGATGCCAATCGTCAACGGTCGCTATGAACTCGATCTGAAGGCCGCCGCCGACTGCCTGACCGGACGAGAAAAAATCCTGCTGTTCTGCTCGCCGCACAACCCCGGCGGGCGGGTCTGGCGGCAGGACGAACTAAGTTCCGTGGCCGATTTCTGCGCCGAACATGACCTGCTGCTGATCAGTGACGAAATCCACCACGACCTTGTTTTTGCGCCACACCGCCATATTCTCATGCCACTGGCTGCCCCCAAACACAGCGACCGCATGGTGACCATGTCGGCCCCCACCAAGACCTTCAATATTGCCGGGGCGCATAACGGCAATGTCATCATCCAGAATCCCCGATTGCGCGCGGAATTTGCCGGAACGCTGCAAGGTCTCGGGATCAGCCCGAATGCCTTTGGCCTGCATATGCAAACCGCCGCTTATTCGCCGGAAGGTGCAGAATGGCTTGATGCGGCGATCAGCTATATCGACACCAACCGGCAAATCTTTGATCAGGCGATCAACGCCATCCCCGGCCTAAGATCCATGCCGCTTGAATCAACCTACCTTGCCTGGGTCGATTTTTCGGGCACCGGCATGGCGGTAGAGGAATTCACCAGCCGGGTTCAGAAAATCGCCCGGATCGCCGCCAATCACGGCAGCCCTTTCGGTAAAGGCGGCGAAACCTTCTTGCGTTTTAACCTGGCCACGCAACGCTCGCGCGTCGTTGAAGCGACCGAAAGACTGCAAGCCGCCTTTCAGGATCTGCAATAACCCGTGATCTTCATCGTTCCGAAAATACTCATTTGCCCACCTGATTGCGCCCGAACCTTGGCGCGAGTACTCCCGGCATCTGCTACAATGGCCAGAACAGCGGGATAAGCAAACTGGCGATCAGTCCGACCGACAGGTTCAGGGGGATGCCGATGCGCATGAAATCGGTGAATTTGTACCCCCCCGGCCCATAGACCAGCATGTTGGTCTGATAGCCGATCGGCGTTGCGAACGAGGCTGAGGCGGCAATCATCACCGCCACCACCAATGGCCGTGGATCGACCCCGAGCGCACTTGCCAAACCGATGGCAATCGGCGTAACCACCACTGCAACCGCGTTGTTGGATACCAGTTCCGTCAGCACCGAAGTCAACAGATATATGGCCCAGATCACCATAAACGGCGGCAGAGATTGCAAAAACGGGCTAAGGCCATTGACGATCAGCCGTACCGCCCCCGCTTCTTCCAGCGCCGCACCCACGGCCAGCATGGCAAAGATCATCGCCAGCAATCTACCGTCAACAAATGAAAACGCCTCGTCGGCATCGATGCAACGTGTCAGCAGGATCACCGCCACCGCCACCACCGCCAGCGCCAGAATTGGTGCCACACCGACCGCCGCCAGAACCACCAGACCGACCAGTGCTGCCAGCACTATCGGCGCATGGCTTCGCCGGTAGGGCTGATCGCTTGGCTGGGTGACATCCACCATATCCATATCGCGCGCAAGGCGGGCAATATCCTCGGCTGCCCCCTCCAGCAGCAGGGTATCGCCAACCCTGACCACCAGATCGTCAAGCTGGCGACCGATATTCTGGTTCCTGCGATGCACCGCCAGCGGATAAACGCCGTATCGCCGCCTTAGTCGCAACGAGCCAAGCGAGCGGCCGATCATCTTGCAACCAGGTGAAATCAGCGCCTCGACCGTAGTAGTCTGCACCGATGACAGCTTGTCGATATCGCGCACCGAACGATCCTGTTGCAGGCCCAGAACCTCGCCCATCTCGGTGCGCAGAACCACCCGGTCACCGCCCTCAAGAACCACCGAGGCCAGATCGCGCCTTAGTGACAGGTCGCCGCGCAGAACGTCGATCAGGCGCACACCCTCGCGTTTGAACAGATCAACCTCAAGCACTTCCTGGCCGACCAGTTCCGAACCTTCCGGCACCGCCACCTCGGTAAAGAACTTTCTCACCCGCTTTTCCCCCAGCAGCGACGCCATGGATTGACGATCAGGCAACAGGCGCGGGGCAAAAATCCGCATGTAGATCAGACCCCAGATGACCAGGATGACGCCAAGCGGCGTCACTTCGAATATTGAGAACGCCTTGAGCCCCTGCGCCCGCGCCACACCATCAACCAGAAGGTTGGTCGAGGTTCCGATCAGCGTCATTGTGCCGCCCAGAATTGCCGCATAAGATAGTGGAATCAGCAGCTTAGACGCCGAAAATCCAAAACTGCGCGCCAGCTGAACGGTTACGGGAATCATCACCACCACCACCGGCGTATTGGAAACGAATGCCGATGAAACTACCACGAACAGCGTCATCATCGCCAGCACCATCACCGGATGTTCGGCAGCTCGCCGTTCCGCCAGCACGGTAAACCATTGCAGCGCACCGGTTCTGACCAGACCGCCCATCACGATGAACATCGCGGCAATGGTCCATGGGGCGGGGTTGGAAAATACCGAAATTGCCCGATCATAGGGCAGGATGCCGGTTGCCACCAGAAAGGCGGCGGCAGCAATCGCCACCACCTCGGTCGGGTAGGACTCGCGCAGGAACATCACGAACATCACCACCACCACCGCCAGTGCGGCGATGGCATGCAAATCGGCAATGGTGTCCCATTCAGGCATTTCTACTTCAATCCCCGGCTCTGAAACGATTGTCATGGTTCGGTGCAGCAGGCGCAAGGGGATCAGGCTGCACCAGCAAAGGGTTTCCTGCCTGTTTTGGAACCACCAGAAACAATCCCGCCAGCATCGCCATCAGCGCCAGCCAGACCCAGCCTGAATAACTTTCTTCAAGCAGGCTGATCGACCAGAAAACACCGAAACCGGTTACCAGATAACTGACCTGCGCTGCAAAAACCGAACCGGCTTCGGTAACCAGCCAGACATAACCGGCATAAGCCAACACCGTCAGAACCGAGGACGCCAGCAGGGCATATTCCGCCTGCCCCCAGGGCCGCCACATACCGAACCACTGCCCGCTTGCCAGCGCCAGCGGCAGGGCCGCCAGCAAGCTGATGACGGATGCACCCAAAAGTGCCTCGACCGGATCAAGCCCACCAAGACCCATACGCGCAACCCCGTTCCCCTCGATGCCATAGCAAAGCGGGCAACCAAGTGCCAGCAGCAGCCAGCCGATCATCGAGGCTTCCGGCAGGCTGGTTTCGGGCAGGGTCAACAATGCAACTGACAGCGCCCCCAGCATCAGGCCCGTCAGTCGCATCAGGCTGAACCGCTCCAGCCCGATCATCAGTGCCACAGGCAGCGTGAACATCGGTGCCAGCGAAATGATGATCGCCATGATTCCCGCGGGCAGATACCTGGCCGTCAAAAACCATAACGAGGTTGGAATCAATGTGCCGAATATCGAGATGAACAGGATCAGCCCCAGATTTTCGCTCCGAATCCGCGGGAAACGCCCGCGAATACGAACCAGAAATGCCAGCACAAGAACGCCAAAGAACATCTCCCACACCACCAGCCCGAATGCACCATGGCCGGTACTGACCGCCAACTTGGTCAAGGGAACGGTCAGCCCCCATATCGCGCCGATCAACAATAGCGCTGCAAACAGAAACCGTCGGGATTTCCCGGCAACAGCGTCAATCACCGGCATTCATGGTGCCTGCCCAACCAGACGACCGCCCTCGCGCACCGCCACGATGCGGCTGGCAAGTCCGGTCTTGTCGTCGGTTTCCACATACACACCGGAAAGACTTGCAGCACCGGTTGCGGGCTGAAACCGGTCACGCGCCATGCCGGTGACGAAACGGCGCATCGGTTCCATCTTTTCCATTCCGATGACGCTGTCATAGTCACCGCACATGCCGGCATCGGTCTGATAGGCGGTTCCGCGCGACAGGATCATGGTGTCTGCGGTCGGCACATGCGTATGCGTTCCCACCACCAGCGAGGCGCGACCGTCGCACCAATGCCCCATGGCCATTTTCTCAGACGTCGCCTCGGCATGGAAATCGACGATGCAAGCCGCCAGTTCCCGGCCCATGGGATGTGCCTTCAACACCTGATCAACCGCCGAATAGGGGTCGGCAAACGGCTTCTTCATGAATACCTGACCGAGCGCCTGCATCACCAGCACCTTGCGCCCGTCGGCAAGGCTGAACAGGTCAAACCCCTTGCCGGGCGCTGTCTTGGCATAGTTGATCGGCCTTAAGATGCGCGGTTCATCCTCGATCGCTTTCAGCATGTCCTTCTGGTCGAACGCATGATCGCCAAGGGTGATCACATCCGCCCCTGCTTTCAGTATTCCCTGGGCGTGCTCTGCGCTCAATCCCATGCCTGCGGTGGCGTTCTCGCCGTTGACCACGACGAAATCCAGCGCCCATTCACGGCGCAATCTCGGCAGGTTGTCGGCTATGGCGCTGCGGCCCGTGCGGCCCATAACATCGCCAAGAAATAGCAGTTTCATGGCTAAGGCTTAGCGACATCACTGCCAGAGGGCAAGTATGCAAAACGGCGTGTGCCAGCTTCGGTAACAACCGCATCAAGCCTGGCGTCAAAGGGTCCGGTCGGCACTTCGGGGATTTCCTGCGCCGCATAGGCGAACCCCACCGCCAGAATCTTCCCTGTCGCCCGCAATTCGGCAAAGGTCCGGTCGTAAAACCCGCCACCATAACCAAGGCGAAACCCACGCCGGTCAAATGCCAAGAGCGGTGTTATCAGGATATCCGGCGTCAAATATTCCGGCACTTCAGGGATTCGCGCGCCGAACGGCCCTGGTATCATTGGCAAATCTGCCGTCCAACGGGCAAATTTCAACGCCATTTGGTGGCCCTGCACCACCGGGATGCACACCTCATGCCCGGCGGCGACCAGCGCCGCCATGACCGGCAGCGGGCTGATTTCGGTGCGGATGGGCATATAGGCAGAAACCACGCGAAATGGGCTGGATGCTGCCAGGAATGCACCAAGGTGATCACAGGCGCGGGCGTCCAGCCCATGCTGATGTGAAATCTTGCGAGCACTGAATGCCGCCGTCCTCGCAGCGGATTTCAAGGCTTCCATACGCACCGATCAGCCTTTCATTGTTCCAAAAAATACTCCCGCCGGAGGCTCTGCCGGCAGAACCAGAATCTGGCCCCAAAACCGGTCACTAGAGTTTTCCGAAAACGACCGGATCGCAAAAAAAGCGGCAAATCGGCGAAAAACTGGCGGGCCCGCATGCGCGTCCGTGGAGATGGGTAATTCCCGAGAGCCTGGTACAACCAGGTGGGCGCCAGGTGCGATAGGCCAGGACCAGTCGCAGAGCCAGCTCCCTCAAGAAAATTTAAGGCCACTGGAATAGGACCTCTCACGAGAAGGGCAGAACCCGCCAAAACACAATATAGAACGTCGTGGTTTCGCATTCAAGACAATCCCGGCACTTGACCGGATGTTCATGAATTGTTCAAATGCGTCATGAGCGATTCCATGCATCCCGGCCAGCTACTGGCACGCGGCGTCTGCCGCCATCTTCGCCAGTACGATTTCCTGACCCTGGAGGAGTTCGTTCCGACCCCGGGCCTTAGGGTGGATATCATGGCCCTTGGCCCCAAGGGCGAATTATGGGTGGTGGAATGCAAGTCATCGGTTGCGGATTTTCAAAGCGATGGCAAGTGGCAAGGATATCTCGATTGGTGCGATCGCTATTTCTGGGCGGTGGGCGCAAAATTCCCTTCTGCATTGCTGCCGGCGTCGACCGGGATAATCCTGGCCGACCGATATGATGCCGAAATTCAGCGTATGGCACCCGAGGACCGGTTGCCAGCAGCCCGGCGCAACAAGCTGATGTTGAAATTTGCCCGCAACGCTGCCGACCGATTGCAGGGTTTGCGCGATCCTTCGCCTGCCTTGCGTTACGCATCATACTGAATGGCGATGGAGCGGACACATCTGCCCCGCGCCCGCAGGCGCGAGGGCCGAGGCAAAGGGGGCGCTGCCCCCTTTGAAACCCCCGGAGTATTTTCAGAACAATGATGGGCCCGATTATCGGGATTTCACGCGCGCAGCGGCCGCGGCGGCGCGGAGTTCCTCAGCGATTTCTTCGGCTTCTTCCGGTTCGAAATCTAGCGGCAGGCTGATCTTGTCGCCTTCGATATAGATCCGCACCATACCAAGCGAAGTCGGGCCGATCTGGATATTTGCGGCGATGTCGCTTTGTTTGTTGATGCTCATGTCATATCCTGTTTCTGAAAACCGCTTTCTGGCTAGCTTGGGTTTTCAAATTTCGCAAGCAGTATGCGGCGAGATTTGCCAGATTCCAACTTGACCCGCCCGCACGGGTGTTTTAGGTCGTCAAGCCACGGCCTTGGCCGCAGGTGCCGGCGTAGCTCAGTTGGTTAGAGCGCTTGATTGTGGATCAAGAGGTCCCCCGTTCGAGCCGGGGCGCTGGTACCATTCTTTCGATCAGCATTATTGTTGCTGCCTAACCGGCAATCCGGTTTTGCGCGGCAACGCTTGTCATGGCTTCTTTCAGATGGTGGAGAGCAGAATGCGCGAAGGATCGCATCACCATGATCTCGAACCCCGATCTGGTTCTGAGATACAGCGCCATCATGTGCTGAAGCTCGCTGCGGGCGGTGTTGCCGGGTTTGAAAACCTTCAGGCGCAGGTCAAGCGGGCTGAGCCGCGCAAGCACTTCGGCTGCATCTTCGCCGTCCAGCGACAAAGAACACCAGCCATCGCTTTGATCGACCAATGATGCAACCCGCGCCAAGGCCCTGTCCGGTGGTTTTTCGCCAACCAGAAAATAGGTGCCGCGACCGGCCCAGAGCAGACGCAGGTGTTTGTTGGCACTGCTTTGCCCGGCCGGTGGCAGCGAAAGGTCATGCACCTTTTTCAGCACTGCCGAGAGTGCTGTCTCTTGACCCTGATGGGGCATGATTGCCGAAATGTATTCGGGCTGGTTCTCGGTCAGGCTGGCACGGCCTTGTTTGAACGGCAGTGGGTCCCTGAACGGGGACTGGGGGGAAAGTTCAACCACGAAGGCGCCTCCCTTCAGGGTCGATGAACACAGGTGGGCAAACCTCGCAGGTGGTTTTCACCCCACGCAGAAGATCAACCACATCGACCATTTCACCTGTTCTGGCGCGACCGTTTCGCAAGAAGGCCTGCGCGATCGAATGGCCAAGGGTGGGGGAAAAGCACTGGCTGGTAATATAGCCCTGATCGTTGGTGCGCACCGGGTTTTCGCCCAGATTGAACAGATGCGCACCACCCAAAAGCTTGCCAGCCGCCACAACCGGTTTCAGACCCACCAGTTGTTCGCGATCCTGACCTGACAGGCCCGGTCGCTGGCTGGCAACCTTGCCGATACAATCCTTTTTGGCCGATACCATTCGCCCAAGACCGATATCGTCGGCAGTAACGCGACCATGGATTTCCGCATGGGTGACGAAACCCTTTTCGATTCTGAGGACGTTCAGCGCCTCCATCCCGTACCAGCCACCATGGTGTTGCTGCGCCAACCGGTCAAGTTCCCGCGCCAGCGCATCGCCATATCGCGCGGGAACCGCGATTTCATAGGCATGTTCGCCAGAAAACGACAGTCGGAACAGCCGTGCCTTCAAATGGCCGATGCTGACCTCTCCTGCGGCCATATATGGGAAGGTATCGTTGCTGATCTTGTCTGCGCACAGGTCGTTCAGCAGCACGCGCGAATTTGGCCCGGCAACGGCGAATTGCGCCCAATGGTCGGTGATCGAAATGAAATTAACATCCAGCTCCGGCCACAACACCTGGGCGCAGAAATCTAGATGCGTCATCACCTGGCCGGCGGCGGCGGTGGTGGTGGTGATCAGGAAATGGGTCTTGTCCAGCCGGGCCACGGTGCCGTCATCCATCACCATGCCGTCTTCACGCAGCATCAGACCATAGCGGATTCTTCCGACCGGCAGGCTGGACATCATGTTGGAATATACCCGATCCAGAAATTCCGCCGCATCCGGTCCCTGAAGATCAATTTTTCCAAGGGTGCTGACATCGGTGATGCCCAAGGTTTTGCGCACCATCAGAACTTCGCGATCGCAGGATTGCCGCCAATGTGTGTCACCGGATTGCGGAAACCAGGACGGGCGATACCATAGGCCCGCCTCGACCATCGGCGCCCCCTGTTCACGCGCCAGCGCATCGGACGGGATGAAACGTTCTGGTGCAAATCCCTTGTCCCTGCCATGCGCCCCGAGTGCCCCAAGTGCCACCGGAACATAGGGCGGGCGGTAAGTGGTGGTGCCGACATCGGCAATCACCCGCCCCGTCAGTTCCGCCATCACGGCCATTGCGCCGATATTGGCGGTCTTGCCTTGATCCGTGGCCATCCCGAGAGTGGTATAGCGTTTCATATGCTCGACCGAACGGAAATTCTCCTGATGCGCCAGTTTCACATCCTTGGTGGTGACATCGTTCTGAAAATCCAGCCAGGCGCGTTTTCCGCCGCCTTGCACATGCCAGAACGGCGTCAGCACATAGGGCGCATCCTCGGACTTTGGCAAAGGCAGACGGGGCACCTTTCGGCCAAGCCCGCGCAACAGGATTGCCGCCGCCGCAGCACCGGATTGAAATGCTGCATGCGTGGAAAAACCACCCGCGGCCGCCCCCGCCGCCAGCATGCCCGGGACCGCATCATCGGTGGCTACGAATGCAACAATATCCGGGTTCCAGACCGGGTGCCGGTTCAAATGACAACTCAGATGCACCGAAGGGTTCCAGCCACCGGAAACACCAAGGCAATCAGTGGCAATTCGCCGGGTTCCCGAGGCGGTTCGCACAACAATAGCATTCAGACCACGCCGGCCCGATATACCCACCACCTCAGCACCTTTCAGCACCGGGAAATCGCCATCGACCGCGGCATACGTCCTGGTGTCTACCACACAGGCGATCTCAACCCCTCGTGCCGCCAGATCAGTTGCGGTGCGATATCCATCATCATTGTTCGTGAAAATACTCAATCGCTTGGCCGGCGTCACCGCGAACCGGTTGGCGTAGGTTCTGAGCGCCGATGCCATCATCACGCCGGGCCGGTCATTATCGGCAAAGGCAATCGGGCGTTCGATTGCACCGCTGGCCAGAATGGTGCGCTGACTAGTGATCCGCCAGAAGGTTTCCAGCGGCAATCCCTCACGCTCGGCCAGATGATGCGACACCCATTGAAGCGCCCCGTAGGTGCCGCCGTCATAGGCACCGGTTATCGTGGTGCGCGGCATCAGGCGGACATTCGGCATCGCGGCCAGCGCCTTGACCGCATCCACCGCCCATTCGGCGGCAGGTTTGCCGTCAACCTCAACGCGCTCGCTGTTCAGACGGCCACCAAGGATGAAATCCTCATCCGCCAGTATGACGTCAAGCCCGCCCTTCGCCGCCAAGGTTGCCGCCATCAGCCCTGCCGGCCCGGCACCGATCACCAACAGGTCGCAATGGGCATAAGCCTTGTCATAACTCGCCTCGTCTGCGGCACCGGAAAGTGCGCCAAGTCCGGCGGCGCGGCGGATCAGCGGCTCATATACCCTTTCCCAAAAGAGCTTGGGCCACATGAAGGTCTTGTAATAAAATCCCGCGCCGAAAAACGGTGCCATCAGGTCGTTAATTGCCAGCAGATCGAAGGAAAGCGACGGAAATCGGTTTTGTGAGGCTGAAGTCAGGCCGCGATAAAGTTCCTGCATGGTGGCGCGGACATTCGGGTCCGACTGCGAACCCCTGCCGATGGTCATCAAGGCGTTCGGTTCTTCACTGCCGGCTGTCAGGATACCGCGTGGGCGGTGATATTTGAAACTGCGCCCGATCAGTCGCACGTCATTGGCCAGCAACGCCGATGCCAGCGTATCGCCACTGAATCCAAGATAGCTGCGGCCATCAAAGTTGAACGGGATTTGCTGGCTGCGCTCGATCAGGCCACCATCGGCAAAACGCGTCATTGTTTGCCCCGCGTGACGGATTCGGCCAGACGAACGGACAGGAATTCATGGCTGGAAACGTCACGTTCCACCAACAGCCAGGCGCGGCATCCCATTTCGTGAAACCAGAGTTCACAATTCACCCCGGCGGGGTTTTCGCGCATATAGATGTAATCATGAAACGCCTCGGCCCCCGCATCTGCTGCGGGGCGCTCCATCAACTTGCCTGTACCGCGATAATGGAATTCACGGCTGTCGCGGCAACCGCAAAGCGGACAGTCTATGCGCATTTTCCCCCCTGTTTCGCATTTGAACCTGTCAGGTATTTGATAGCCCCGGCAATTCGTGATTTCATCTAACCCTCCGAGGCAGGCGCTAATGCAGGTTCGGCGTTGCGCCATTGCCGGTTTCGTCAATCATCCGCCCGGTGGCAAAACGATCCAAGAGAAACCGATTGGCGGCGGCGTGATGGTTGCCGGTGGCGATCAGATGCGCAAACACATCACCCGAGGCTGGCACTGCCTTGAAGCCACCGTAACACCAGCCACAGTTGATGAAAAAGCCGTCAATCGAGGTCTTGTCAATGATCGGGGAGCCATCCATCGACATGTCCATGATGCCGCCCCAGCTTCGCAGCATCCTGGCCTTGCCGATCATCGGCATCAATGCCATTCCCGCCTCGGCCACATGTTCGGCCATTGGCAGATTGCCGCGTTGGGCATAGGAGTTGTAGCCATCAAGATCACCGCCAAACACCAGCCCCCCCTTGTCAGACTGGCTGATATAGAAATGTCCCATGCCGAAACTGACCACATGCGGGATCAGCGGTTTTAGCCCTTCGGTCACAAATGCCTGCAAAACATGGCTTTCAATCGGCAGGCGCAGCCCGGCCATTTCACCAACCTGAGATGAGCGCCCCGCCACGCACATCCCCACCTTGCCGGCGGCGATATATCCGCGCGTGGTATCAACACCGCGGATTTGCCCCCCTTCGATGCGAAACCCGGTCACTTGGCAATTCTGGATCAGATCGACGCCGCGCCGATCGGCCCCCCTCGCATAGCCCCAGGCCACCGCGTCATGGCGCGCGGTGCCACCGCGCCAGTGCATCAGTCCGCCATAGATCGGAAACCGCGCCGTGTCGTGGTTAAGATAGGGCAATTTGGCGCGAACCTCGTCGCGACCCCACAACTCCGCGTCGTCACCCTGCATTCGCATCATGTTGCCAAGGCGGGCGAAACGATCCATCTGGCCATCGGAATGCGCCAACAGGATCTGGCCGCGCTGCGATAGCATCACGTTGTAATTGAGTTCACGTTCCAGATTTTCCCAAAGCTTCAGCGAATGCGAATAGAACTGCGAATTGCCTTCCAGCATGTAGTTCGCCCGGACGATGGTGGTGTTGCGCCCGACATTACCACCGCCGAGATAACCCTTTTCAAGCACCGCAATATTGGCGATACCATGGTTCTTTGCCAGGTAGTAAGCGGTCGAAAGGCCGTGCCCGCCACCGCCGACAATCACCACGTCATAGCTGGATTTTGGTTCAGGATTGCGCCAGACCGGTTTCCAGCCCTTGTTGCCAGTCAGGCCGTTCCTGAAAACCTCCCAGGCTGAATAGCGCATGTTCCCCCCCGCTGGAATGCCCCTGAAGACAACCAGCAGACCGGTCCATTTGCAACCTGAAAAACCACCGTCCGCCCAAAAGACGGCGGGCAGGGTATCAACTGCCGGGAGAAGTGAAATCCGTGTTGGTGATCTGCGAAGTGAAACGCGGCCGAGTCACCACGATGTTCCGCCAGGTGCGATCACCCAACCCGACATTGAACGCCTGCGCGTATGGAACATAGGTTTCCACAAGAATGATGGTTTCGCCATTGGCCATATTCGGCAACCAAAGCTCATCCCAGTCATAAAGATAGATATTGGCGGTGGTCAGCAGGTCATGCGAACTGGTGGCATGGCTCCACTCGACGGAATAGCCATCAACATCGGTGTACTTTACGCTGCTTACCCTGGACCAGACGCCATCGCTGGTATTGGTCATGTATTCCAGAATGGTTTCCATACCGTCGAGAAAGTCGTTATCTACCTCGATCTGGCGCGAAACGATATCACCGATCACCGTCGCGGTCTTGACCGTGACGTTGTAATCCTTGAAGCCGTCGAAAAAGGCAAAGCTGGCGGCGTACCACCAACCGAGAAGCGGCAGAATCAGAATGAATTCAATCGAAACCGATCCTTTGTGATCCTCGCGGAACTTCTTCAAACTGAATTTTGGCATGCGCATGTTCATATCAAATCGGCTCGATTGCAAAGGCGGAACTGGAAATCAGGCGAACCCCGCCGCTCGGATCCTTGGTCAGGATGAAACCCAGCCCCATATTCGGATACATCGGATCGACCACCATGCAGGCGCGCACGAACATCACGTCGCTTTGCAGGCCGGGATTGAATGACAGAACCGGATCAAGCTCGGAATCGCGGTCGATACAATCAGCCTCGCGCGGCGGCATCACCCAGGTCATCGACGAGACCGGCGCAAGTTCCACCTGCAGTGAATTCACGCAATCATTAAAGATCAGCGCGTTGTCGCAGATCATCTGCCTTACGGTATCGTGGGTAATATTGGCATTTTGCGGCGACAGGCGGATTGCGCGCACAGTGATGTCAAGGGCGCGTTCCAGCATCATCTGCTTGGTCATTATCAGACCGCTTTCGAACACCGAAACGAACATCACCATGAAAAACGGCAGGATGATCACGAATTCAACGGTAGCCGAGCCATCCTCTTTCCTGCGAAACCGCAGGATATTATTGGCTATCCAACGCATCATTTGCATCATTGCACCAGCTTCAGTTTCTGGATCGTCGCCACGATGGCACTGAACGCTTCGGCGATTTCCATGCCGTTCACATCATAGAAATGGGCCGATGAGGAGGCGCATTGCTCCATGATGTTCGAGCCGTGACTCGGAGCCTCGAAACCGATGGTAAATACGGTGATACCAGCGTTCTTGGCAGCCGAGCAGATATCCAGAAGGCGGTCGTCGGCCTGTGAACCATTGACGATGCTTTCATAGGAATACCGGATATTGTTTTCCAGATTGCTGTCGTAGTCCCAAAGGTAACTGCCCGCATATCGCATGTTGAAGGCGTTCCACAGTTGCGGATAAGTCATGCGCGCCGCAGTGCCATCGCCGACATAGACATTGGTTTCGACATCATCACAGACCCAACGCCATTTCCTTTTCTTTTTCTTCCAATAGCATTCGGTCGTCGTGGTGGTGGTGAATTCACCACCGATCGGATAATCGCTCCAGCTATCGTTGTGCGGCAGGAAATATTGCCCCCGGTCTTCATCCCAAACCGAATATTTCGGATCCCCCGGCCCTGCGGCAGTATCCTGCCAGACATTGGCCACGCCGTCCTTGCGTGCCTGTTTCACGTCATACTGGGTGGTGTTCTCACCATCCGTCATCAGCACGATGATCTTCAGCGTATCACCATTGTTGTAGGCAACCGGGCGACCGCTCAATTCGGCATCAATGTCGTTCGTGGCGATCAGATTGGTAACCACGCCCTGGGTTCCCGGATCAAGTAGTGCCACACCCCATTTCATGCCTAGATCGGCAGCGGTGTTGCCGCTGGCATATAGCGACTGGATGCGCGCATCCAGATCGGCCTCGCTGGTCGAAAACGGCAGAATCGCCCGACTTTCGCCGGTACCGCACCAGGGATTGTCGATCGGCGAGGTACTGCTGGACGAGGAATAGTTGAAATGCCCCAGGCGTTCCAGTTCGTCCACGGTCGAAATGCTGGTCGAAAGGAAATCGCTGTCCGGGAAACGGATGCAGTTGGAATAGGTATGTTCATCTGAAACCGTGTATTCCTGAATCAGCCGCTGACCGACATTGACGGTTGCGTTATAAGGAATGATCGAGATCGACACCTTGCCGGCATCGCTGGATTCCAGCATCGACTGCACGAATTCCTGGGCCGCAACCTTGAGGTTATCAATCCGCGAATAGCTGCCCATGGAACCGGAAACGTCAAGGATCAGCGAAACCTCGACATTCTGGATGCGTTCTTCGGCGGTACCGCGGGCGGTGGCCATCAGGGTATCAATGCCGACAATGTTCAGAAACAAGGAATTCACCTGTGCCGAGGCGGTGGCGCTGACGGTGCGAAAATTCAGCCCCTGATCGACAGTGACGTTGAGGGTATAATCCTTAAGTCCCGACTTGTTGAAATAGTCGTAGACCACATCCTGTGCATCCAGCGGCTGGGTCAGCGCGGCCGAGGCAAGCAAGGCGCGGTCAAGCGTGTTCTGCATCCGGGTGCGCTGGTTTTCGTAGCGCATGAAATCGACAGCCATGCCAGCGCCAACCAGCATCGCAATGAAACAGATCAGCCCGAAGATGATCATCGCGCCTTTTTCATCGCGGTGGAATTGGTTCAGCCGCCGCACAAGCCTTGCCCGCGCATTGCTCAGGAACCCACCGCGAGCGGGCAGCAACTGGCCCTTCTCTTTGGTGTTTTTGCCGTCGAGATCCATATCACACTCTCCTGTGCGGGCTTACCGGTCGCGCAAATCGCACGACCGGAATCATTCCCGCCATATGCAAACGGATGATCCGCAAGGGCATCTTCAATCCGCGCTATGGCAAAAATAAGTCATTGAAGTGTCGATCCCGGACTTTTTTCCGGCCCGCTTTGCCGAATTTATGGACAGTTCCGCCGGAATTCTGTCTTTGTTAATGATTTGCCGTGTTAGCCTCGCGGTCAGATATACAAACCGACTCGGGGAGTCTTTATGGAACATCTGCAAGAACCGTCATTCCGCCAATCCGTTGACCTTATGTTCAACCGCGCTGTGGCGCTGATGGATCTGCCGCCGGGGCTTGAGGAAAAGATCAGGGTCTGCAACGCCACCTATACGGTACGTTTCGGGGTGCGCCTGCGCGGCCAGATTCAGACCTTTACCGGCTATCGCTCGGTGCATTCGGAACATATGGAACCGGTCAAGGGCGGTATCCGCTTTGCCATGAGCGTCAATCAGGACGAGGTCGAGGCGCTGGCGGCACTGATGACCTATAAATGCGCGCTGGTGGAAACGCCGTTTGGCGGCTCCAAGGGCGGCCTGAGGATCGACCCGCGCGAATATGAGGAATATGAACTGGAAAGGATCACCAGGCGATTTGCCTATGAACTGATCAAACGCGACCTGATCAATCCCAGCCAGAACGTGCCTGCCCCCGACATGGGTACCGGCGAACGGGAAATGGCCTGGATCGCTGATCAGTATGCGCGCATGAACACCACCGACATCAACAGTCGCGCCTGCGTCACCGGCAAGCCGCTGAACGGCGGCGGCATTCAGGGCCGGGTCGAGGCCACCGGTCGCGGTGTACAATATGCCTTGCGCGAATTCTTCCGCTATGACGAGGACAAGGCGGCGGCGGGTCTGACAGGAACCCTCGACGGCAAGCGGATCATCGTGCAGGGGCTGGGCAATGTGGGTTATCACGCGGCGCAGTTCCTTTCGACCGAGGATGGTGCCCTGATCATCGGCATCATCGAACATGATGGCGCTTTGATCGACCCCAAGGGCCTCAACGTGGATGAGGTGCGCGCCCACATCGCCGCAACCGGTGGGGTCAAGGGGTACAACCAGGGCACCTATGTGGCCGAAGGTTTGCGGGTGCTGGAACATGAATGCGACATCCTGATCCCGGCAGCGATCGAAGGGGTGATCAACATGCACAACGCCCCGCGCATCGTTGCGCCGCTGATCATCGAAGCTGCAAACGGTCCGGTAACCGCAGGCGGTGACGAGATCTTGCGCCAAAAGGGCTGCGTGATCATCCCCGACATGTTTGCCAATGCCGGTGGCGTGACGGTTTCCTATTTTGAATGGGTCAAGAACCTCAGCCACATCCGGTTTGGCCGCATGCAGCGCCGTCAGGAGGAATCGCGACACCAGGCGCTGATAGACGAGCTGGAACGGCTGTCGGCAGACAAGGGTCTGGGCTGGACCCTGTCGCCGGGTTTCAAGGATCAGTATCTGCGCGGTGCGGGCGAACTTGAACTGGTACGATCAGGGCTTGATGATACCATGCGCGCCGCCTATCAGGCGATGCGCCATGTCTGGCACGAACGCGATGATGTCACGGATCTGCGCGTGGCGGCCTATCTTGTATCCATTGACCGGGTTGCCAAAGCCTATCGCGCCAAGGGGCTGTAACAAGACATGCTGCCTGACCGGCGGGAACGGCAAGGAACCGGCATAACATTCAGACCGTCGCGGCGCTGCGCCCCTGCGGCGAAACCTCGTATCCCGGTTCTTCCGGTTCGGCGTCCAGCATTTCGGCGGGAAATCCCGGCGCGGTGATATCAAGGCCGGTTGCATCCTCCAGCCGGCGGATGATGTCGTCAGACTGGGCCCTTGCGCCATATCTTTCGATGCCATCGCGGAAGATTTCGATCATCAGCGGGCTGATTTCCAGTGGAATGTCATGGCGCTCCGCGATGGCCTGAAACAGACCGATATCCTTTTTCACCAGATCCATGGTAAAGGAAATATCGCGCGAACCGTTCAGGATCACCTGACTTTCAGTTTCATGCACGAACGAGTTGCCCGAGGATATGCGGATCGCCTCGAACGTGGTGTTCAGATCCAGACCCGCCGCCTTCATCGTCACCATCGCTTCGCAGCAGGTCAGAAGGTTGGCGGTTGCCAGATAGTTGGTCATCACCTTCAAGAGGCTGGCGGAGCCAAGATCGCCGGTATGCAGAATGCGCCGGCCCATGATCGTCAGAAGCGGCAGGATGCGTTCGAACGTCGCCCGGCCGCAACCGGCAAAGATCGAGATGTTGCCGCTTGCCGCGCGATGGCAGCCGCCGGAAACCGGACAATCCACCGCGGCACCGCCCCTCGCGGCAATCCTGGCACCAAGGCGGCGAACTTCCGCCTCGTCGGTTGTGGACATTTCCAGCCAGATCTTGCCCTTGACGACGCCTTCAAGCAGTCCGTCCGGCCCTTCGACCACCTCGGCTGACGCGGCGGGGGATGGCAGGCAGGTGATCACCACATCACATTCCCGCATCATCCCGGCCGGACTGCCGCCCGGTTTAGCACCAAGATCAACGAATTTCCGAACCAGCGCCGGTTCAAGATCGCGCACCGTCAGATCTATCCCGTTGCGCAACAAACTGCCGCACAGTTTGCCGCCGACATTTCCTAATCCGATAAAGCCGATTTTCATCGCGTTGACCCCCTTTCGATTGCGACACTTCCAGAGAAGGTTTCGGGAATTCTGGCCCGTCTCTTGTCTGGATGCGACATGATTGTCGGTAGTTTTCGGGAATATGCCGATTTACTGTTTCGTAATTGGAAACAATAAGTTTCTTTTCGCTACACTGTTCATATTCTCAATACATCCCTATTTGTCAGTGAAAGGAGAGCAACATGTCCATCAGACCTGTAAAGTCACGAACACTGGCACAACCGACCATCGAAGGGGCGGGGGTGCATCTGCACCGCGCCTTCGGGTTTCAAGATCCAACCATGCTTGACCCGTTCCTGCTGTTCGACGATTTTCGCAATGATACACCCGATGCTTATCGCAAAGGTTTCCCTTGGCATCCGCATCGCGGTATCGAAACCATCACCTATGTTCTGGCCGGCACCGTCGACCACGGCGATTCCCTTGGTAACAACGGTACGCTTGGCGCGGGGGACGTGCAGTGGATGACCGCCGGTTCCGGCATCATGCATCAGGAAATGCCCAAAGGTAATGCCAAGGGCCAGATGCACGGCTTTCAGCTATGGGCCAACCTGCCAGCCAGCCTCAAGATGACAACGCCGCGCTATCAGGATGTTCCCGCCGCCGAGATCCCCGAAATAATCGACGACGACGGCACCAGGGTGCGCGTGATCATCGGCGATTTCTGGGGGCAGAAGGGGCCAGTTGAAGGAATTGCAGCCGATCCGCAATATCTGGATATCTCGCTTGCGCCCGGCGTCAGGAAAACTATTCCCATGGACACTTATCGCAAGACATTTGCCTATGTATTTGCCGGATCAGGCGCGTTCACCGATGCTTCGGCACCGCGCGGCGTCTTGCTGGAAAAACAGGTGAACGGCAAGGAGGTCAACCTGCGCGATCTTTCAGGCAACCGCACACTGGTCGAATTTGACACCGGCGACAGCGTTTCCGTACAGGCCGGACCCGAAGGCGTGCGGTTCCTGCTTGTATCCGGCACCCCGATCAAGGAACCGGTGGCCTGGCACGGCCCGGTGGTGATGAACACACGGGCCGAACTGGTGCAGGCATTCGAGGATTTGCGCAACGACACATTCATCAAGCGTATGAACTAGTTTCAGCCAAGCGAGGCGGCGGCCAATTCAATCTTGGCCTTCGCCTCGGCCCCGACTCGTGCCAGGGTTTTGTCATTGCCAAGATCGCCAAACTGCATCATCGCACCGGGATCTATGAACCGCACCAGACACTCATCTGTGCCAGTCTGATCCACCACCACGTTGCAGGGAAGCATCAGCCCCACATCCGGACGCGCCGAAATTGCCTGATGCGCCAGTCCCGGATTGCAGGCACCAAGGATGACATAGGGGCGAAAATCCGCCCCGATCTTGGTTTTCAGCGTCTTGTCCACGTCGATCCGTGTCAGAATACCAAAACCCTGAGCTTTCAGGGCCTCCGTTACCTGTTCAATCACCGGGTCCAATTTGCCTTTGAGTGTCACATCAATACTAAGGTCCATGATAGGTTCCTTTATTAGAAGTTGCTAATGTATTAGTGGCCATTCATTGCCGACATTTCAACCGCAATGTTGATTTATTGCAGCCAGCGGCGTACCGACAGAAACAGGCAATCGGGCAATCCCAAGGATTTCATGCTGCACAGCATAGTTATTGATGACAAGGATCAGAGCGGCAAAAACCCGCTTTTGATCGCGCACGGCCTGTTCGGCTCGGCCCGGAACTGGGGCGTTCTGGCGCGGCGGCTGGCCGATCGGCGCAAGGTCATTGCTGTCGACATGCGAAACCACGGAAACAGCCCCTGGTCCGACGGCAATTCCTATGCCGATATGGCAGGTGATCTTGCCGGGGTCATAGACGGTCAAGCTGACGTTCTGGGGCATTCAATGGGCGGCAAGGCGGCGATGCTGCTGGCACTAAGCCAGCCCGACAAGGTATCAAGGTTGATCGTCGCCGATGTGGCACCTGTGGCCTATGATCATAGTCAAAATCTTCTGATCGACGCCATGCAATCGGTCGATCTTGCCAGGGTCGGCAACCGCCGCGACGCCGACCAGATGCTTGCCGGTGCCGTCCCGGAGGATGCTGTTCGTGCTTTTCTGCTGCAAAGCCTCGACCTCAAGGGTGAAACACCGCGCTGGATGCTGAACCTTGATGTGCTGCGCGCCGAAATGCCGAAAATCATCGGCTTTCCAGCCGTAACCGCGCGTTTCGAGCGCCCTGCCCTTTTCCTGACCGGGGACAGATCGGACTATGTGCAAAACTCTGACCACGCCCGCATTCTGGAGCTGTTCCCCATGGCCGAATTTCGACAGGTCGAAAATGCCGGTCACTGGCTACATGCCGAAAACCCCCGCATGTTCGAATCCGAAGTCAGGGCGTTTCTGGAAAGCTGAATCCTTACGCTTCGGGCTTCAGCATGCGGCGGAATATGTCGGTTTTCAAAATGAAATGATGATAAATCGCCGCCACTGCATGCAGCAAGATCAACGCGATCAGCGCAATCCGCATCAACGAATGAGCCGTCGCCGCCAGCTCGACACCGCCAAACCACGCCGCCATGCCGGAAATCGGCATCAGGATCAGCAGCAGATACAGCAAGCCATGGGTTGCATGTGCAACGATATGCTGCGCGCGGGTGATGTTTTCCGGCATTGGCGGTGCACCGCGCCTGGCCTTGATCGAAATCCGCCAAAACACCAGCAGCAGGATCAGGATGCCAATAACCACATGCGATGCGACCAGCAGCGAAAAGGGGGCCACGCCGTCCTTTTGCCATTGCTCCCAGGCGGCAGCAATCGGATCGTGAAATACCACCTGCACCGCGACCAGCAGAAAAATCACCCAATGCAAACCGATTTGCAGGCCGGTATATCCGGCAGGTTGATTTGACATTGAAAGGCTCCTGTTTCAAACTTGGCTAATCTTAGCTTTGAAGCTACTGTATTTCCATAGCTTTTGTCGCATCATTTTGCAAAAGCGAAACGGCCTGGTAACAATTATCAATCATGACATGAACAGCAGATGAATTCCGATACCGCGTTTGACTATATCATCATTGGCGGCGGCTCATCCGGTTGTGTTCTGGCCAATCGGCTAAGTGCCGATCCGGCGGCGCGTGTGTTGTTATTGGAGGCGGGTGCCGCCGGGCGCAGCCCGTTCATCCACATGCCCGCAGGCATCAGTCGGGTAAAGGATAACCCGAAAACCGACTGGATGTTCACCACCACGCCGCAGCCGGAACTTCATGACCGGCGCATCGGGGTGCCGCGCGGGCGTGGGCTTGGCGGCTCCAGCGCGATCAATGCCATGGTCTATATCCGTGGCCAGCGCGAAGACTATGATGGCTGGCGCGATCTTGGCAATCCGGGCTGGGGATATGACGATGTCCTGCCATATTTCATCCGATCCGAAGGCAATTCAGGGGCGATTCTGGACCCCGGATTTCATGGTCTGAATGGCCCCCTTGGCGTTGAAGACCGGGTTTATACCCATCCCCTCAGCGATCTGTTCGTTGAATCAGGCATTGCCGCTGGTCTTGACCACAATAGGGATTTCAATGGCGCAAACCAGGCGGGTGTCGGGCGTTATCAGGTAACGCAAAAAAACGCCCGCCGTTCCACTGCGGCGGTTGCATATCTCAACCCGGTGATGTCGCGCCCGAACCTGACGATTGAAACCGGTGCAAGGGTTCTGAAACTTCTGACCTCCGGCAGTCGCGTCACCGGTGTCAGCTACCGCCAGAATCGCCAGATACGTCAGGCCATTGCCGCAGGGCGGGTGATCCTGTCGGCGGGTGCCATCCAGTCGCCGCAAATTCTGCTGCTATCGGGCATCGGTCCGGCGGATGAGGTTGCAGCCCACGGCATCACACCCATCGCCGACCTAAAAGGGGTTGGCAAGAACCTGATGGACCATCTGAACCTGTCGGTGCTGGCGAAAACCCGTGACCCGATCAGCCTTGCAGGTATCGGTGGCGGGACAAAGGCGATCAGGGCGCTGGTCCAGTACCTTTGGAATCGCACCGGACCCGGCGCCACCAACGGGGCCGAGGCGGGGGGGTTTTACGCCTCCCCCCTCAGCCCGACCCGCCCGGACATCCAGTTTCATTTTGTGCCGCTGATGCTGGGGATTGGCATGCAGGATTTGAACATTCACGGCGTCACCATCCATGCCTGCAACCTCAGACCAACCGACCGGGGCGAAGTAACGCTTGCCTCGGCCGACCCCTATGCGGCCCCCCTGATCGACAATCGCTTTTTGCAGACCGATGGCAATATGGCAGTAATGCGCGAAGGGCTGGCGTCGGCGCGGATGATTTTGGCGGCCAGACCACTGGCCTCGGTTCTTGCTGGTGAATATCTGCCGGGCGATGGCATCACCGACAAGGCCAGGCTGGATGATTTTATCCGCGCCAATTCTGAAACCGAGTATCACCCAAGCGGCACCTGCAAGATGGGTCCGGATGAAATGGCGGTGGTCGACAGCAATCTGAGGGTCCACGGTTTTGAAAATCTCAGTGTGGTTGACGCCTCGATCATGCCAAGGCTGACCAGCGGCAACACCAACGCACCCTGCATGATGATTGCGGAAAAAGCGGCTGAGGTGATGTTGAAGGGTTAAGGTGGTGCCCGGGGGCGGGCTGCACAAATCGCTATAAAACAGATGCTTAGGTAAAGGTGGGACACGAAATTCTCCCATACCGTTACAGGGCTTTTTGGGACTTTTGTCCCACTGTTTTGCCCCCCGTGTTAAGGGAGGCGGCGTATCAGACCAGTCTGAGGGGCGCGGGGGAACGGGTGTTCTTCATGTCCAGCAAGAGGCGGACGCCCTGGCGGATGGACCACGGCCGACAGCCCTGCACTTGGCGGACGTCGCGGCGGAGTTCGACATAGACGGTCCCGGCGGACACGCGGTCCCGCAACAGGCGGACCGCGCCGCGCGGAGCATGGGCCTCGAGGCCCGCAAGCATCGTGTCCGACTCCACGCCGTAGTCCTGGTGTATCTGGTCCAGCAACAGCCAACCCCGCACGTCTTCTGGCGCTTCCAGGTCGCAATCGTCCTCCAACAGGATTTCCGTCCCGTGGCCGCTCACATAGAACGCGGCCAACGCCAGCAATTCGTCGGCCGATGAAAACCGTTTCTCCATTTCGATTCCTCCACCCGCTTTGCCTGGTCCGGCGCTTGCCGGATGCGCAAGGATATCGTCGGGCGTGGTTAGTGGTCGGTTAAGGGTTGAAGTGATTTAGGCAATCGGCCCCGCGCCCCGAACGACCCCGAGGCTGCCCCGGGACCCCACTTCCCGGCGCAATCCGGGTCGCGCCAAGACAACGCCGGACCGCCTGCGCGCTTCACCGCCCAACCTTCCCCGCGCCCCCACCAATCTCCCCAGATCGCAGTTTCCGGGGAGGGAAAAAAGGTTTTTGCGGGCAGGCCGCAAGCGGCCTAACGGTGAATTCAGAACGGCAAAACATCATTTTGGGGATAGCGGGGAGGGCAATGGGGAAGGTTGCGGGGACTTAAACAACCATATTATTTGATGAAATCAATATATCTTATCTATTGGGGAGGATAGGGAGGGGTATATAACGCATACGAGAAAAACACAGAAACAAGGTATTTTGCAAAGCCGGGGGTAACCCCCTCCCCAGCGTCCCTGCCATCCCCAAGCGGGTATCAGCCAAGGCGCAGCCCAGCGGTTTTGGGTCCTTCCTACGGTTCGCAACGTGGGTATATTCGCGCCCCGTTGTTTAAGACGATCCCGAGTTTCCGATAGGTGGGTTTTTCGATTGGGGTTGTTGTTGTCGAAACCCTCCCCAAGTTCCCTATCCTCCCCAAGGGGTCGAGGCGAGCCTGGTAAGTGCCAAGATTTAACCAGTGTTAGAATGTCCACCATTTCAAGGTGGCCGGGGAGGGATTGTCCCATACGTCCCACCGGGGTCCGGGGTGAACAGACCGCTGGGGAGTTTGCGGTGTGTTTCGTTAGGTCGGGCGCGGGTTTGTTAGGACCTGCGGCAGAGCAATGATTCAGGAGGCAATATAGGGGCGGCAATTGCCGCCCCTGATGATAGCCGTCCTAAATCCAGGCGGCAAAAGCCACGACGCAAAACACCGCGAAAACAATCACGATGGCAAGGCGGCCGGTAGCGTTTGCCTCGAAACTCTCTCCAATACGGATGAGCAACTTTTCCTTTTCGTCGTGCATCATGCACCCCCAGCGGTAAGCCGCTCGATTTCAGACCGCAGGAAGTGGTTTTCGACGGTTCGGTAGAGGTTGGCCAAGTGGTTGCGGTTCTTGCCCAGCACGTCCGGGGCATTCCCGATGGACTTGACTGCCTCTCGTGTCTCGAGAACCAAGTCCTTTCCAATCTCGTCCCAAACGGCTTTCACGTTGTCGAAACCGCCGACCCATTCTGCCTGGCCGCTGTCCGGGTTGATCCGAACATAGTTTCTGAACGATCCCAAGATGGGATACGCTGCACCCTTGGTGAGCCGCCTGGCATGGGGTTCTAGCCCAGCAAACCGAAATTGGTAGAAACCAGGCTTTTTCGGCGCATCCTCCACGATCTTGAGCTTAGCCGCCTGGTTGCTCACCTCGGTAGAGTAGATGCGAAGGAAGTCCCGCCGGATTATGTCGTAAAGCTCCAGGACCTGTGGCAGAAGGGGTTCAAGTTTCGCGTATTTTCGGCCGCCGGGTTCATCGCGATTCTCTTTGAAGTCGTCACCATACTTCTTCAGCGGGGTTGACCACTTCTCATATGCCGCGATGGGATGCTTCCCGCTGCGGTTCGGAAAATCAATTACGTTGATGATCTCGAGCGCCGAAATCAACTCCCGGACGTCAATTTCGCTACTGTCGCTTTCCTTGTAGGCAATGTCGTTCGACCACTCGAACGGGGCAACCACGTCTTTGATACCCTGGAACGCACCATCCAATTCAAAGATGGACTGCGGCTTCACAGCGATGCCGGTGTTCTGCCCACGAGCAATGTCCACCCGCATGGTATGCTCATTCGGACCTTCAACGCCGGTGATGATCTTCACCTCTACGTGTTGACCCTCAGCGATGGTGTCATCGTCTTGGCATTCCCATATCAGATTGGCCGTGTGGCCCCCGTTGGCGATGCCATAGTCGTCGTCAATCAGGACCTCAAACACCCGCTTGTCGAGGGCTTTGACGTCCTCACCAATGATTGTGATCCCGAGATTGAGCAAATCAAACGACCCAGGCAAAGCCTCGTTGCCGCGCAAGCTTTCCCGAACGTCTTTATAGACGTTGCGGTTCATGCCGGTCGCCTCGCGCAGGTTCGCTTTCTGCGGGATGTTCTTTGGCAACCTCGCCGCCGGGACCAGAAAGATATGTTTTTGAATGTTGGGGAAGTGAGGATGCTTGAAGCTACGCGCTTCCGCGACCTCGAACCGAAACGGTCGAATAGCCATAGAATGGCTCCTTTTGTAAGTGCCGTCGATGCGGCCTATGTCCTGCGGGCGCGATGGTCCAAGACGCCCAGACCGCGTAAGAGCTAAGACGCCATAAGACTGCACCACGCCGCAGCGTCGCAGCCCGCCCCTTCAACGCCTGATCTGGGGCGGGCTATCCCTCCAACCCTTTGCGCCTGAGGTCCCATGCTTCAAACCGCCGCAAAACACGACACAAGTGCCATGCCGTTGCCGACGCGGCGCGGGCTGTCGCGTGTCGAGGCGGCCGGTTACATCGGCATAGGCGCTTCAAAATTCGACGCGATGGTGGCCGATGGGCGTATGCCCAAGCCCAAGAAAATTGACGGACGGCGGGTCTGGGACGTGCGATCCTTGGATCGTTCTTTTGATGCTTTGCCAGGTGGCGAGGACTCGGACTACAATCCCTGGGATGATTAAATGACCGGGGGAGACATGAAGTTCAGATTGAAATACGTGGTGGAGGATACGGACCGGCACGGCAACGTGCGTCTGTATTTCCGCAGACAGGGCCGAAAGGTCAGGTTGCGAGGCCCGGCAGGATCGCCAGAATTCCTCGAGGACTATAAGAAAGCGGCCGCTGGAATCTTGGAACCTGCAAAACAGGGGAATGGCGTCGGACAGGTTATCCCGCGCAGCATTCGTTGGCTTTGCGTTCAATATTACAAAAGTGCGATGTTCAAGGAATTGGACCCCAGGACCCAAAAAGTTCGGCGGGCGATCCTGGAACGGTTCTGCCAACACAAGGGCGACGGCGACAAGCCTTTCGGCCTTCTATTGCCCAGGCACGTCCGGGTCCGCCGCGATGAAATGTCAGACCGGCCAGAGGCTGCCAACGGGATGGTGAAGGCCCTTCGCCAGCTCTACCGCTTCGCGCTGCGCTATGACCTTCACGACGATAATCCGGCCGAAAAGGTGGAATACCTCAAGGGCAACCCGGACGGCTTCCATTCCTGGACGCTGGAAGAAATCGCCAAATTCGAGGAAGTCCACCCTGTCGGGACTCAGGCACGGCTTGCCTTGGCCTTAGCGATCTACACAGGGCAACGTCGTTCGGACCTGGTGCAGTTTGGCCGTCAGCACGTCAGAGACGGGTGGCTTGTGTTCACGCAACACAAGGGCCGCAACCGGAATCCGGTGCGGATGGAAATTCCGATCATTCCAGAGTTGCAGCGGATTATCGACCAGACCACGACTGGCGATCTTGCCTTTCTTGTGACTGCCTTCAAACGCCCCTTTACCTCAAACGGGTTTGGGAACCGCTTCCGAAAATGGTGCGACGAAGCCGGATTGAAAGAGTGTTCGGTTCACGGGCTTCGCAAGGCCGCCGCCGCGCGCCTGGCCGAGCTGGGATGCACCGAACAGGAAATCATGGCAATCACCGGCCACCGGACTAGCAAGGAAGTCACACGCTACACCAGAGCTGCGAGTCAAAAGACACGCGCCGAAAGCGCGCTTCGCCGCATGTCAGGAGAACAAAGCTAAGACAAAAGTGTCCCACTTTTTTCCGATATGTCCGCCAGTGGGACAAAATCGGAGTCTAAGCATCTGATTTATATTTGCAAAATTTTGTAGTGGTGCCCGGGGGCGGAATTGAACCACCGACACGAGGATTTTCAGTCCACTGCTCTACCCCTGAGCTACCCGGGCACGGGTCAGGCTTGTCGCCTTGGGTCGCGCGGTTTTAGGATAGCCTTGTGGTGCTGTCCAGTAGGTTTTGCGAATAAATCCCATTGTCCCGCTGCCAGTGTTTCAATGCAGCATGTTGGGCCGGGTTGCTTGCGGATTTTCTGCCTTGCCCGCATCCTCGTCAATATCAACCGGTTCTTCTGACGGCACGGTGTAGCGTTGGTTGAACCAGTTGCCCAAATCCCGGTCGGCGCAGCGGCTGGAACAGAAAGGGCGGTATCTGGCCTTGGTCTTTTTATTGCAGATCGGGCAGTTCATCGGCGGTTTTCAGAATCCAACAGACTTGTTTGCCACAAGTCTGCCGCAGGATGTCGCCTGGTTCAAGTGGCACTATATCGCGGCATCAACCGCCCGCTGACCAAGATTCCTTAAGCCAGCAATTCCGCCATTGGCAGGCGTTCGCGTTTGCGCTGCAATTCCAGATGGCCAAGCGGTGTCCAGCCGACGACGATGGTCTCGACCCCGTCGGATTTCAGGGCGCGTTTCAGTACCTGTTCCAGCGTCTTTCGATCTTTCTTGCCCATCGGTGCGAAATCGACCGTGATCTGCCCGCCAAGCCCCCTCAACCTCAGCTGCCTTGGCAAGTCACGCGCCGCTGCCAGATTGGCCTTTAACCCGGCAGCCAGTGAAAAGTCGGCGCCGGTATTTACATCCACCGCCACCAACGCACGCGTCGGCTCGATGAACATCGAGGCCTGGCCGGTCAGTTGCACCAGTGGTGATGAAAGCGCGTCCAGCATTTCAAGAACACCATGATCGGCAAAGGTGCCTTCGCCTTCGAAAACCTGTTCGGGGTCGGGGTTGGTCCAGTCGCGCCAGGCCAGATAGTCGGCAGAGGGCGCGGCAAGCAAAAGTACCGGGTTGTAATCGCCGACCGCGGTCATAACGCCGCTGCATATTTCCAGCAGTTCCGCAATTTCACCGGCGATGGCCGATTCGTCCGTTCCTGCTGCTGCGGTCCTCAGAATCAGGCCGATGCCCTCATCGGCACCTGCCATCGCTTCGGTTGCGATATCCGCCAGCCGCACCCGTTCTTCATCGTCGCGGATCGAGCGGGCGATGTTCAGTCCGCGCGCTTCGGGGGTAACGATGGCGTATCGCCCCTTGAACAGCAGCCGCGTGGTGACCGGTGCCGCCTTGCCGGGTTCGGTCTGGCTGGCAACCTGCACCAGCATCCCCTGCCCCGGTTGCACCCCCTTGGCCTGCCTCAGAAAACCGGTCTGACCGTCGCCGAGTTTCAGCATCAAACCATTTTGCCCCTTGATCGGGCGATCGGCGATGGCGCGATAGATTGCGCCGGGATGCGGGGCCAAAACATCGACCGGATCAATCAGGAAATCCTCTAGCTGGCCATCGGCAATCAGTGCTGCCGCCATACGGCCCCGGAACCGGTCGATAACGGCGATCCGCCCCTTCATTCCCTGCCCCCCTTGTAGCCAGCACTTTGTAGTAATTGCGCGGTTTCCGCCAATGGCAGGCCAACCACGCCGCTGAAAGAGCCACTGATCCAAGGTACAAATGCAGCAGCACGGCCCTGAATGGCATAGGCACCTGCCTTGCCCTGCCACTCATCTGAACGGATATAGGCAGACAGTTCTTCATCCGAAAGACGTTTCAACTGAACGGTGGTTGTTACATCTCGCTGCCATAAACCCCGGGCGGTTTTGACGGCAACGGCAGTGATTACCTTGTGGCGACGCCCGGCCAGCAAAAGCAGCATCCGAACGGCATCGGCCGCATCGACTGGCTTGCCCAGAATTCGCCGCCCGACAGAAACGGTGGTATCGGCGCAAAGCACCAGTTCGCCCGCGGCGACGCTCATCGCCTCGGCCTTTTCGCGGGCGATACGAATGCAATAAGCGCGCGGAAGTTCGCCAGCGATCGGGTCTTCGTTGATGTCAGGGGCGCGGATTTCGTCGGGCACGATGCCGATCTGCATCAGCAATTCACGCCGACGTGGCGAGGCGGAGCCCAGAACGAAACGCAATGCTTCGCTTACTTGTAGCGATAGTTGATCCGACCCTTGGTCAAATCATAGGGGGTCATTTCGACCTGTACCTTGTCGCCGGCCAGCACGCGGATACGGTTCTTGCGCATCTTGCCTGCGGTATGGGCGATGATTTCATGGCCGTTTTCAAGCTCTACCCGAAATGTCGCATTCGGCAAAAGCTCGACCACGACACCTGGAAATTCGAGCAGTTCTTCCTTGGCCATGTTTACTCCGAGTTTTCTGGTTTGCGCGACTTTGCCGCCGCGCGTGGACTAAATGAGCCTGTTTTTGTGAAATATCAAGATGTAATACGGAATTGCGCCTCAAGCGGCCATTCAGTCATCAAAATGCGTCAACGCCGCCTTGGCAACCGTGTCACCCCATTCCTGAACGAAATGACCGACATGCGGCAGGATCAGCGGTTCGGGACAGCCTTTGATGTTTTTCTGCATGTAACGCATGATGCCTTCACCCAGAACCGGATCAAGCGCGCCCACCGCCATAAAGGTTTTTCCGTGCCAGTCGTTACGCCAGAATTCCAGCGCGCGTTTGCTGGTTTTGACCCCTTCCATAGCGGGATCGGTCATCACCATGGCGGGAAACCGCCTGACCCCCGCCTTGTAATCCCGGTCGGGAAAGGGCGCGTCATAGGCGGCAACCTCGGCCGGGCGCAGATGTGGGCAGGAACGGTGCATCAGCTTGCCGACCGCAAGATCGGGGTTGGCGGCAACATAGTCGCGCCACTGGGCAAATCCTTGGCCCGCGGGCTGTCCAGTCGCCAGAACCGTGTTCATGATGATCAGCCGATCAAATCTCTCGGGCATGTCCGGTGGCAATGTCAGGCCCAGCAAACCACCCCAGTCCTGCACCACCAGTGTAATGTTTTCCAGATCCAGCCGCCGGATCAGCTCGACCAGCAGATTACGATGAAAATGAAAGCCATAGATCGCATCATCAACCGGTTTGTCCGAGCGACCGAAACCCGGCAGATCGGGCGCGATTACCCTTCCACCCGCCTTCAGGAATTCGGGGATCATGCGCCGGAACAGATAGCTCCAGGTCGGTTCGCCATGCAGGCACAGGAATACCGGCTGATCCGGGTTGCCCGCCCCCTCATCGACATAGTGGATTCGCAACTTGTCATAACCCGGCAGATCCTCGACATAGTTGGGCAACCATGGAAAATCCGGCAGGTCGGCAAAGCGGCTTTCATCGGTCCTGAGGATTTTCATGAGGGTGATCCCTGTCTGGAATGAAGCGCGCCAAGCCTAGCACAGCGGCGACCGCAATCAAAACCGCTCTTGAATATGCGCCCAGATCTGGTCGCGCGCCTGCCGGTAGGCAGCCAGTTTCGCTTCGCGGGTGTCGCCAAGCCCGGTCGGGTCGATGATCGGCCAGTATTCCACCTCGATAGAGGCGAAACGGGTGAATTCAAGTGCCCGGCGCTGTGAGGCGGGCGAAAGTGCGATCACCAGATCATAGCTTTCCAGATCATCGCCCCATTCGATCATCTCATCAATGGTGCGGACCCGGTGACGTTCCAGTTCTACCCCCATTTCGCGGCAGACCGTGATGGCAAAGCCGTCGATTTCCAGATCGTTCTTGACCCCTGCCGATTGCACATAAACCGCCTGGCCCACATGTTTTTTCATCAGCCCTTCGGCCATGGGCGAACGAACGGCGTTGTAGTCACAGCAAAACAACACCGATCCGGGAAGGTTTTTGTTGTCTGCCACCGCTGCGTCAGCCTTTGAAATGCAGAACGCAGACCAGCGTGAACAGGCGCCGCGCGGTTTGGGTGTCGATCACCACCTTGCCATCCAGACGTTCCTGCAACACGCGCGAACCTTCGTCATGAATGCCGCGCCGCCCCATGTCGATCGCTTCAATCTGGCTGGGGGGCAGGCGTTTTACGGCATCGAAATAGGCGGCGCAGATCTGGAAATAGTCCTTTACCACCTGCCGGAATGGCGCAAGGCTCAGGTGAAACTCCACCACCTTGTTGCCGGTTTCGGTGGTGATATCAAACACCAGCCGATTGTCACGGATCGCCAACAACAGATGATATGGTCCTTTTGGTGCCGTGCGGCCATCGACCTCGGGCAGTCCGAAACTATTTTCCTCCAGCAGATCATAAACCGCCACCTTGCGTTCCTGATCAATCGCTGCGGTTGGTATCGGCAGGCCAGATTCGTCGATCTCGATATGGCTGAGGCGGTTGGTTTGTTCAGTCATCGGCAACCTCATTCAACTGTTCCAGCCGCAAACGAACCGACAATGCGTGCGCTTCCAGCCCCTCGGACAGCGCCAGTGTTTCCGCCGCCGGGCCAATCGCCGCCAATGCCGCCGGGCTGATGCGGCTGATGGTGGTTCGTTTCATGAAATCCAGCACCGACAGACCGGATGAAAACCGCGCCGAGCGCGATGTCGGCAGCACATGGTTCGGCCCGCCCACGTAATCTCCGATTGCCTCGGGGGTGAAAGCACCCAGAAAGATTGCTCCCGCATGCTTGATCTGTTCCGCCAGCGCATCAGGCTTTGAAACACAGATCTCCAGATGCTCCGGCGCAATGCGGTTGGCAAGTTCGGCTGCCTCTGAAAGGTCGGCGGCACATATCACCGCCCCGAAATCCCGCCAGCTTTTGGCGGCAATCGCCCGCCTGTCCAGCGTTTCAAGCCGCTTTTCGACGGCCCTGGCAACAAGGGTGGCAAAATTCAGGTCATCGGTGATCAGGATCGACTGCGCACTTTCATCATGTTCCGCCTGACTTAGCAAATCAACCGCGATCCAATCGGGGTCGTTGTCAGCATCGGCAATCACCAGGATTTCCGAGGGCCCGGCGATCATGTCGATGCCGACCTTGCCAAACACCCGGCGCTTGGCCGCTGCAACATAGGCATTGCCGGGGCCGGTGATCTTGTCCACCGAAGCAATGGTTTCAGTGCCATAGGCAAGAGCGGCGATCGCCTGTGCACCGCCAATTCGGTAAACCGTTTCCACCCCGGCCAGCCGCGCCGCCAGCAAAACCAGCGGGTTCACCCGGCCATTCGGTGTCGGCGCCGCAATCACCAGATGTTCAACTCCGGCCACCGCCGCCGGTATTGCGTTCATCAACACCGACGAAGGATAAGACGCCAGCCCCCCCGGCACATAGAGCCCGGCAGACGTCACCGCAGACCAGCGCCAGCCAAGGGTTGCACCGACATCATCCTGCCAAAGCGCATCATCAGGACGCTGGCGCAAATGATATGCGCGAATACGTTCCGCAGCCAGTTCCAGCGCCTTTGCCTCTGCAACAGGAACCCTGGCAATTTCGGCGTCGATCTCGTCCTTGGAAAAGGCGAATTCAGCGGGAGAAAGGGTGAAATGATCGAATTTCTGCGTCAACTCGATCAGCGCCTGATCGCCGCGACTTCTGACATCTGCAATGATGTCGGCCACCGCAGCGTCAACATCCGGGCTATCTTCACGTTTTGCGGTCAACAAGGCGCTGAACCGGGTTTCAAAATCCGGGGCGGTGGTGGTCAGGAACTGCGGCATCTCGTACTCCTCGGCGCAGCAATAGCCGCAGTTTTACGTCACCTCAAGACCGGATGATGCAAGGAGTCTGGCGGGGCGTGGCACCGCTTGCCTATTCAGGGTGGTTCGGCACCTGCTTGGATGGCGCGCCATACGGGCGGGTCACGTCTTTCAGGGAAACCTCAAGCGCCTCAACCTCCAGCGCGATCACGCCATCGCCTGCCAGGATCAGGTCCAGCCGGCCGGCGCCATCCTCAGCAGGCGTGAATTCCAGCGAAAGCAGCGACAGGATGACCTCCTTGTCGCGCCGGTCGATGCCGGATGAGGCGACTTTCAGAACGCCGCCGACCAACAACATCGACTGTACGCGCTCATACCGTCGGTGCTGGGTTTGTGCGGCATCCCGGTCTTCCCAGCGAAACCGGTTCAGCAACAAGGCAAACCGGCGCCTGGCAGATTGCCATGACATTTCAGCAGCCGGAAAAACCGCATCCTGCACCAACGCGGAAATTACGTTCAGATCATCGGCATCCATCGCCAACAACCTGAGCGGCGAATCGCCGCCGTCTTCGAACCTTGCATCCTCAACCATCTGCTTTGACCCGTTTGATATCTGCGCCACAGGCGCGCAATTTTTCCTCGACCCGTTCATAGCCACGATCAAGATGATAGACCCGGTTGACCACGGTTTCCCCCTCGGCCCCAAGACCGGCAAGGATCAACGACACCGACGCCCTGAGATCGGTCGCCATCACTGGCGCCCCCTTTAGCCGTTCAACCCCCGTCACCGTGGCAGTACCACCGTGAACGTCGATTCTGGCCCCCATGCGCATCAGCTCGGGCGCGTGCATGAAGCGGTTTTCAAAAATCCGCTCCTCCAGCACCGAAGTGCCGTTGGCGGTACACAGCAGCGCCATCATCTGCGCCTGCAAATCGGTTGGAAATCCGGGATGCGGCGCGGTTATCACATTGACAGCATTGACCCGACCATTCTTGCGGCTGACCCTCAGGCCGTTGGCGGTTTCTTCAACCTCGATCCCGGTTTCATTCAGCTTGGCGGCGAAAGCCTCTACCAGATCAAGCCGCCCGCCCAGCAATTCGACCGAACCGCCGGCAATGGCCGGGGCCAGCATATAGGTGCCGAGTTCGATCCGGTCTGTCACCACCGGATGGGTCGCTCCGTGCAATCGGTCAACGCCTTCAACGGTGATGGTCGAGGTTCCGGCACCGTCGATATGCGCCCCCATTGCGATAAGACAGGTGGCCAGATCAACGATTTCCGGCTCGCGCGCGGCGTTTTTCAGAACCGTTGTGCCCTTGGCAAGGGTGGCGGCCATCAGGATGTTTTCCGTTGCTCCGACCGAGACAAACGGAAATTCAAACACGCTCCCCTTCAAACCCGTGGGTGCAGAAGCATGCACATAACCTTCGCTGAGTTCGAGCTTGGCCCCCAATGCCTCCAGCCCCTTCAGGTGCAGATCAACCGGCCGCGCACCGATGGCGCACCCCCCCGGCAGCGAAACCACTGCATGACCGTCCCGCGCCAACATCGGCCCCAGCACCAGGATCGAGGCGCGCATCTTGCGCACGATGTCGTAATCCGCCCGGTGATTGCCAATTTCCCGGGTGCTGAGCACCTGCACCTGCCCATCCTGCAGACTGGCCGCCTCGACCCCGAGCGATTCCAGCAATGTGCGCATGGTGCGAATGTCCGACAGACGCGGCGCATTGGTCAGCGTAACCGGTTCATTGGTGAGCAAGGTCGCTGGCATCAGTGTCAGACAGGCATTCTTGGCCCCGGCGATCGGAATGCTGCCGCCAAGTTCCCGCCCGCCCTCAACGATAATTGAATCCATGCGCCTGTCCCTGTCATTATTCTTGTGATTGTTTGGCCGCATCGCCATCAAGGCGAGGCCGGGTCTGACCCTTGCGCCGTTTCAGATTTTCACGCAAGGCAAGTTTCAGACGCGCCTTGCGCGCGGTTGCTTCCTTTGCCTTGGGGCTTTCACCCTCGGATGTATCTGATCGGTGTCTGGATGCCATGCCCCTTCCTATCGCAACCGCTTGGGGGCGTCCAGATTGCCGTTTGGCATTTGCAACAACGAAACCAACGCCGCTTTTGCGTTCATTATCAACCTTGGCAGGGCCGGATGAAGACAAATTGTCTTCGCAATCAAACACGATCCGCCCCGTCAGCCCCTGCAACAACACTCTGGTGGTATTTCCGACAAAAACCGGTTGCGTCCGTGCGCAATTAGGCTAAAAGCACGCTGCACCTGACGACGCTGCTGTAGCTCAGAGGTAGAGCACTCCCTTGGTAAGGGAGAGGTCGAGAGTTCAATTCTCTCCAGCAGCACCATTTCTTCATGCCCGTCGGATACATCCCTCAAGACCTTGAAGGGAAAAGAAATTTCCGGAGTTCGATACCCCTCTTTTCGGCTGTAACGAACAGGCTTGGCGAAAGCGAGTTTGGCAACAAGATTACGCTCAGCATGGCCCCCATTTTCATATATTTTACAGGGAGTTGAGAGGAAATTTAGGGCGAGTTCGATACATTCTTCGCATTTGCCTTTCGGCGGCGCCCAATTTTCACCTCTCTCGACCAAAACAAGCTTCTCACGTTCCAGTTTGGTGATGCGTTCCTCGTAAGCCTTGACCAATACCGAACTGGAGGCATCAACGACGCGCTCCAACAGAGCCTCAATTTGCTTTTCAATCGCTTTCATCTGACGAACCAGCTCTTTCTTAAACAGGGCGCCAATTCTCTATACTGGTGATGCGAACTATTCGACGAAGAACCGCTTTGACAGGCGAGAGCCTTTCCGCAGATTTTCGCGAGTGGTTTGGTCAGCCGTTGGACGAAGAGACGATAAACCAAACTCATCAGGTAGTTATTGTAGCCGCGACCCTGGATGCGAGCAGCGAGCGCATTGTAAATTATCTGAACGATCGAGGGCTCGCCATCAACGCTCTGTTCTTCGAAGTATTCGATCACGCAGAAAGCCAACTTTTGAGCCGAGCTTGGCTCATAGATCCGGGTGAGGTTCAGGTACACGCGGCCAGCTCAGCAAAGCGTGGGGAAAAAGAGCCGTGGAACGGTGAATACTATGTCAGCTTCGGAGAAAGCCCTTCCCGAAGTTGGAAAGAGGCGGTGCAGTACGGCTTTATCAGTGGCGGTGGAGGCACGTGGTACAGCAATTCGTTACGCATGCTAAGTGAGGGTGACCGGATCTGGGCGAAAATCCCTGGAAAGGGCTTTGTGGGTGTAGGACGTGTTGTAGGAAGCCGTGTAGCAGCCAAAGACTTTCTGATCGGCGATCCTCCTGCCCTTGAAGTGCTGCAAGCAGGCTATCACCGAGAATTCGAAGATGATCCCGAGAAGTCTGAGTACTTTGTTCAGGTCGATTGGGAAAAAACGCTACCAGAGGATCAAGCCATTCAAGAAGTGGGGATGTTCGGAAACCAGAATACCGTTTGCAAACCAGTAACGCCTGGATGGCGTGCGACAGTCGAAAAATTGAAGATTTCACTTCTGTAATTCGATGCTGATTGCACGATTTTTTTCTTACTCTGGTTTGTTGCAGTTTTTTGGCCATTCGAGATGTCCTGATTGTGTCACCAGCCCGCCATCTTCAAACAAGCCGAAAATTCCAGCTTCCGACGGTCCATTGTTAAGGTGCGGGTCAATTCAAAGTTTGACACCGCTCCCCACTCACTTTGAATGGGGAGCTTTGGTCGCGTTGCAAAGAAAACGGGAGAACAAGCAAGTTTATTCCTTTTTCTCCGCCTTGAGACACACTTCCCAATCCTCCAGCGATTGGATCAGAAAGTTCAAACTTTCTCTCTCTTGCAGCACCATTAATGCAAATGGTTTCCCTTATTTTTAGAAATCTGGATCAGGGTTTGGAATATATATACACTTTTTTTATCCTCCTTTAACCTTGGAATTTCGAGGCTATCAACTCGGCATTTTTGCAGCAGCGGCCTGCTGTTGACCTGACACTACAGCACGGTGCGCTTGCCTTTCAGGGCATCCAGCGCCACACGCGCCTTTGATGCGTGGACTTGATTTCTACTTTTCGACATTTCTGATCTTCGTTGCATTGAAGATCAGCAAACCACAAATTGTAGCTTACCTTAGTGTCCGAATAGGGGGGGCCATCAATTTGACAAGGCAGGCTTTAAAAGCTTCCCAGACCAAGCAGTTTTGGCAGCCAAATCACTAGTGCCGGAAACAGTATGATCAGAAAAATACGGGAAATATCAGCTGCAATAAAGGGAAGGATACCGCGCGATATTTTGGCCAGTGTCATTGAGGGCGCAACCGCCTGAATGACAAAAAGATTCATGCCAATGGGCGGCGTGATCAGGCCAATTTCGACAACAGAAACCAACAATACACCGAACCAGACAGGGTCATATCCCATGCTGGTAACAATACTGTAAGCCGGCACCACGGTCAGCAAAATCATTGATAGGCTGTCCATGAAACACCCCAGCACCACATAAAACACCAGTAAGATCAATATGACGTTCAGCGGAGCAAACCCGGCAGTTGTAATCCAGTTGATAAGGGCTTGCGTCATACCGCTGGATTCGATGAAAAAGTTGAACAAGGCGGCACCGATCAGGATCATGAATATCATACCGGTCATTGCGGCGGTTTCGACAATGCCGCTTTGCAGAACCTTGAGGGTCAGCTTGCCGCGAATTGCCGTGAACAATAATGCGCCACCCGCTCCGACTGCGGCAGCCTCTGTCGGGGAAAACAATCCAGCATAGATACCACCAATAACCAGCACGATAAGCACAATGGCATCCCACATCAGAACAACCGCGCTTCCGCGTTTGCGCCACGGGATATATTCGGATTTTGGACCAAGCTCGGGTTTGCGCCAAACCTGCAAACGGATTGAAAAGATATAAAGCCCGGCCGCCAGAATGCCTGGTATCATCGCACCAGCAAAAAGCGCCCCGATCGATTCTTCCGTCATCAATGCATAGATGACCAGAAGGATCGAGGGTGGAATCAATACACCCAGTGTGCCACCTGCGGCCACCGATGCCCCGGCAAGACTGCCGGAATAGCCGCGTTTTTCCATTTCGGGCAACGCCACCCTCCCCATCGTCGCGCAGGTCGCCAATGATGATCCGCTGATTGCGCCAAACACTGCACAAGCCGCTACAGTTGCCGAAGCAAGCCCGCCCGGACGGTGTCCGGCAAAGGTGGCAATGCCGCGAAACAGGTTCTCGGACTGCCCAGAAAAACTGGCGAAAACCCCCATGAAAATGAAAAGAGGCACCACCGAAAGACCATAGGGAAAGATCGCCTCAAATGGCAAATTTGCCATTACGAAGGTGGCCGAACTCCAATCCATCAACAAAAGTGTTCCCACAACACCAACGCAGGCCATTGCTATTGCTACCGGCACACGGAAAAAGGCCAGTATCAGTGCCACCACAAATCCGGCCAAGCCCGCCCATTCACTCGTCATTGGATTTATCCATCGGTGTTAGAAAAATCAGCACGTTGATGAGGCAGACGATAACCGAAACCGCAAGACCGCTGATAAGAAAACTCCAATAGGCAATCATCGGCAGGGCAAGGTCCTGAGAGACATCGCCATAGTCCCAAATCTGCATGGCGCGGCCATAAGTCAGCCACAGTAAAAAACCGGTGATGCCCGCACCGATCAGTGCAGCCAAAGCATCAAGCAAGCGAAGGCCGCGCTGTGAAAACAGTCCGCCCAGCAAATCTACCGTGACGTGATTTTGATGGGCAAACGCATAAGGGATAGACCACGATGCAGCGGCCATGACACTGAACTGGGTCAGATCGACCGCGCCGATGAACGATCTGCCGCCGATACGCCGCCAGATAATATCACCAATGACCACCGCAATGGCGATGATCAATGCTCCCATGCCGACATATGACATCAGGCGGGTAACCTGCTTGGCCAACCGTTCCAATAGTCGGGTCGCCGTACTGTACGGCGACCCGACTTTGGATTTTGCTCCCAACTCCATGGGGATCAGTTATGCATGCCGTTGAACTTCGTGACAAGCTCTTGCGCCCGGGCATACAGAGCCAGCGGATCGCTCACGCCCAAATCCTTCAGGCTGAGAAGGTAACTTGTGATCATCGGCTCCAGTGTCTTGGCCCATTCTGCGCGGGTAGCATCATCAATGGTGATAATTTCGTTGCCGCGTGCCTTGGCGTCATTGAGCCCGCGGGATTCCCATTTGTCCCACCAACCGCCAAACTTGGCCACCAGATTGTCACCGGTCATGTCGTCCAACACGACCCGCACGTCATCGGGCAGGCTGTCATATTTGGCCTGATTCATCAGGATGTGAAATCCAGTCGCATAGGCTTTGGCGTCCGTATGATACTTCAGCAATTCATTTGCCTTGATCGCGCCCACCAGATCCCAAGTGGTAACAACCCCATCTAGTGTGCCTTTTTGCAGGTTTTCATAGATTGCCGAAGGCGGCAGACCGACCGGAGAAGCACCAAGATATTCAAGCATCGCGGAAACTGCGGGGCTTGGCGTACGCAGGCGCAAGCCCTTCAGATCTTCCAGTTTTCGGACGGGTGTACTGACCGTATGAATCAGACCGCCATGGTGGGTGAATAGTCCGAGTACTTTGAAATCGTCATATTCACTGCCAAGTGCGCCTTCTTTGTATAGCTCCCAAAGAGCCCGCGAGCCCGCATCAGCATATTCCACCAGGAATGGCATTTCGATGACCGAGCTGGCAGGAAACCGATCGCGCGGGATACCGTTCAGCCCAAGTGCGATGTCGATAACCCCAGCCTTGACCTGATCCGCCTGGCGATCAATTTTGCCAAAGGCGCTGGTTGCGTCATAAAGTTCGACTTTTACCGCACCGTTCGTACGTTCTTCCAGTTCGGCAGCAAAGGGTGCCATGAAATCTGCGGTAAACCCGTGCTTGGGAGGAAGATAATTGCTCATCTTCAGAGTAACTTCCGCCGCAAAAGCCGGTTTGGCAATCATAGCTGTTGCAAGGCCAGCCGCGCCGGTCTTGATCAAGGTCCGCCTATTCATTTTCAGTGTCATGTTGACTCTCCTGTTGTGTTAATTGGTTGATTTCATTCCGGCGTGGGTTTCAGGCAATCGGGATCCCCTGAACGCCGCTTGGTTTCTTGGCCCCAGCACTCCTTTCCAAACATGCGGTCAATAGCGAACACTCCGCCATTGCTGAATGCAATAAACGCCACTTTGACACCCAAAAGACAAGGCACTCAAAGCCTTCCGAGGTTCAGAGGAACATGGAACTGGCGAGAAAGCTGACGGAGAAAAGATATCCATGATCAGCCCGCTGCGGATTGGCCAATACAAACCCGTAATTGGCGCAGAATCAAAGGTGAGCATTGACACATTTTCATTCCCCTTCGACATCCGGCCAATTTCGGCTTTGAAAACAAGATGTGGAATGGACCGGGCAAGCCGGTAAAACCATATGATCTTGCCGGGAAATACCAATTTCAGGCTTGCAAGAAGTGAACCAATTACCCGGAACGTTCCACCAAATGCTTGCATTTCCAGAACCGGCAGCAGCCGTTCTGACTTTTCAACTGCAATAGATTCGCCATTTAGCATTGGATTCTCCCAATTACTAATTACGTTATATGTACGCGGTTATGCAATATATAATTTTGCGGCAAAATAGCACCCAATCAGCCGCCAACCGTGGGCCTACCGAATAGAGTCTTCGAAAATACTTTCCAAAATACCATCACCAGCACAGCGGGCCAAGACATGTTGTGCGCCGCGTTCAAGCGATCGGGTGTTTCACTCACGTTTTTGGCCTGCATCCACCACCAAGTCATGGAATCTACGATGAGCCTCAGCCCATCGAGTTTAGGCACATGACATCACTGCGTTTGCCCGAAAAACCGCTTGACGGAATCAGATTTCACATTATACATTGCGTAATAGTTTACGTTATAACGAATATAAAAGGGTAAATGCGACCTGCTTTTGCACATTTGAAATTGACGTAATCCGGGAGGACGAACAGCATGATAGGATATTCACCGATCGGATCGGGCGATCAGAAAGTGATCGTGCTGCATGGCTGGCTGGGCGATCACACGGTTTTTGCGCCTTTGATGCCGTTGCTTGACCGGGATACCTATACTTATGTGTTTGTCGATTACCGCGGCTATGGCGCATCACTGGACATAGCCGGCGATTTCACCGTCGAAGAGATTGCTGCCGATGTGCTTGAGCTGGCGAGCCATCTGAACTGGGAACGTTTCCACGTTATCGGCCATTCCATGGGCGGCAAGGTTGCGCAATACCTGGCGGCAAGTGCGCCAGAACGGGTGCAATCGGTGACGGCCTTGACGGCGGTTCCGGCCTCGGGCGTACCGATGGACAACGATGGCTGGGGCCTGTTCAGCGGTGCCATAGAAAACGCTGAAAACCGCTATCAGATCATTGATTTTACCACCGGTTGCCGCCTGCCTGCGACCTGGATCAATTCGGTCGTATCCGCATCGTTTGAAACCACCACCAAAAAGGCATTCGCCGGATATCTTGAAAGCTGGGTCAAAGGCAATTTTCAGGACTTGGCCGAAGGGATGACATTGCCGTTCAATGTGCTTGTCGGCGAACACGACGGCGCCCTGACCGAGCAGGTGATGCAGGACACTTTCATGCGCTGGTATCCCAATGCACATCTCGAAGTTTTGCCAGGCGCGGGACATTACCCGATGCAGGAAACGCCAGCCTATCTTGTAGCGACGATCGAACGGTTTCTTGGCAAGAACAGTGGTTGAACATAGGGGGCGGAATGATGAAATCTGTGAATAAAGACGACATTAAGACCTATGATACCTATTGTTATCAATGTGTTTCAGGGCCCGAAATTGTCACTGTCACCGTTAAAAACGGGGTTGCCACACAAATCAGTCCCTGCCATCGGGCAGGCGAAGTCCACCCCGGTGGCGGCAAGGCCTGCGTCAAGGCATTCGGGCTGATCCAGAAAACCTACAACCCGCATCGGTTGACGACGCCGATGAAGCGGACCAACCCCAAAAAAGGCCGCAATGAAGACCCCGGATTTGTGCCGGTTTCATGGGACGAAGCCCTTGATATCGTCGCCGAAAAGTTCAAGTCGGTGCGTGCCAAAGGCGCGCTGGACGAATCCGGCTATCCGCGTCTGGCGGCAAGTCTGGGCGGTGGTGGCACACCTCTTTCCTATGCGGGGACATTGTCGGCATTGTTCGCGGCATGGGGTGGCCCGATCGACTTCAGCTTCGGCAGCGGTCAGGGCGTCAAATGCACCCATTCCGAACACCTTTATGGCGAGTTGTGGCACCGTGGTTTCACGGTCTGCCCGGACACGCCCAACACAAAATTCGTTATTTCCTTTGGTGCCAGCACCGAAACCGCCAGCGGTGTCTGCGGGGTCAAGCGCCATGCCGACGCGCGTGTTGCCGGGATGAAACGGGTGCAGGTTGAACCGCATCTTTCGGTTACAGGTGGATGCGCCACCGAATGGGTGCCGATCAAGCCAAAGACCGATGCGGCAATGCTGTTCGCGCTGGTCAATGTGGTGGTGCACGAAAACGCCCGCAACCGCCTTGATCTGGCATTCCTGAAAGACCGCACTTCATCGCCTTATCTTGTGGCCCCGAACGGGTTTTACATTCGCGATCCCGATTCTGAAAAACCACTGATCTGGGACGAAGCAACCGCAAGCGCCGTCCCTTACGACACCGAAGGCGCCAAGCCCGCGCTGGAGGGCAGCTTTACCGTTTCGGGCATCGAAACCGGCGCCGATGCAGAGACCTGGACGCATAACAACGTGGAATGCAAAACCGCGTTTCAGGTGATGCTGGACCAGATGAAGCAATACACGCCGGAATGGGCGGGTGAGATTTGCGGCGTTGATGTCCGCAAAATCCGCGCATTGGCGAACGAATACCTTGATAATGCCGGCATCGGCAAGACCATCGAGATTGATGGTCAGATTCTGCCGCTCAGGCCGGTTGCGATCACTCTTGGCAAAACCGTCAACAACGGCTGGGGCGGCTACGAATGCTGCTGGGCCAGAACCATGATGGCCTGCCTGGTCGGCGCGCTTGAGGTTCCCGGCGGTTTGCTTGGCACAACGGTGCGGGTCAACCATTCCGCCCGCGACCGGCGATTGAGCGTTGAGCCCGGCCCCGACGGTCTTATGTATTTCCCGTTCAACCCGACGGACAAGGAAAAGTGGGTCAGCGACCCGGATCAACGCCATGCCGGGCGTATGCTGGTGCCGCTGGTCGGCAATTCCGGCTGGTCGCCCGCACTTGGCCCGACTTCGCTGGCCTGGGCCGCACAGATTGATGGCTCTCAGGCCAAGATGCCTGAAATGACGATACCCGAAATCTGGGTGACCTTCAGGACAAATCCGGTCGTTTCTTACTGGAACACCGACAAGCTGGCCGATGCGGTTGCGAAGTTCCCGTTCATTGTGGATTTCGCCTATTGCCACGATGAAACCAACCACTTTGCGGATATCTTGCTGCCCGAAGGCACGGATCTGGAAAGCACCCAGATAACCCGGATTGGCGGCACCAAATTTGTTGAATCCTTCTGGCGTCATCAGGGATTTGCGGTGCGTCAGGCAGCGATTGAACCGCTTGGGGATGTGCGTGACATAACCTGGATTTCGACCGAAATCGCCAAGCGCGCCGGAATTTTAGAGGCCTACAACACCGCCATCAACAAGGGTGCGCTCAGCGTGCCGCTGCGCACCAAGGTATATGATTTCTCGCTCGATCCAACCAAGGAACACAGCGTTGACGAGATTTGGGATGCCGCCTGCCGCGCCGCCAGTGCCGAAGTTACCAAAGGCGAGGAAAGCGATGGCTTGGATTATTTCAAGGAACATGGTTACCGGGTTTCGCCATTTCCGCAGGTCAACTGGTATCTGACACCGACATTGATCGAAAAGGGTCTGCGTTATGAACTGCCCTATCAGGAACGGCTTTTGCGCATTGGTGCCGAGCTCGGCAATCGTCTGCACGAAAAGGGCATCAACTGGTGGGATAAGCAACTGAAGGAATATCAGGCGATCCCTACCTGGCACAATTTTCCCGGCATTTGGGAAGACGCGCTGGAAGAGGCGTTTGACTGCAAGATCGGTGATTACCCCTTCTGGCTGATGACCGCGCGTTCGATGCAATACTCATGGGGCGCCAATGCCGGCATTCAGATGATCAAGGAAGTTGCCGATAATATCGCCGGCCATGACGGATTTATCATGAACACCGGCCGGGCCAGGGAATTGGGCATCAAAGACGGCGACATGGTCGAGATTTCGTCGCCCAATGGTCAGGTTGTAACCGGTGCCGCCGTCCTACGTCAGGGCATCCGCCCGGATTGCATGTTGATGTTGGCCCAGTTCAATCACTGGAAAACGCCACTGGCCAAGGATTTCAACAACATGCCGTCAATGAACCGGCTTATCCCGATGCTTCAGGACACGATTGATGCCACCGGATCGGGTGCCGATCTGGTTCGGGTTCAGATCAAACCCGCAGGAGGATCAAGATGACACGCTGGGCAATGGTTGTGGATCTGAGAAGGTGCGTAGGTTGTCAAACCTGCACCGCCGCCTGCAAATTATCGAACGGCACCACCGTCGATGTTCAGTGGCGCAAGGTTCTGGACATGGAAACCGGTGAATTCCCCGATGTTCGCCGCTCCTTTGTGCCGGTCGGATGCATGCATTGCGAAGACCCGCCCTGCGTTGAGGTTTGCCCGACGACGGCAACCCGCAAGCGCGACGACGGTATCGTGACGATGGATTACGATGTCTGTATCGGCTGCGCCCATTGCGTTCTCGCCTGCCCCTATCAGGCGCGTTACAAAGTGACCAAGCCGAAATACGGCTATGGCGAAGCCAGCCAGCACGAGGTGGAAAACTTTGATCCGGCTAAAATCGGCGTTGCGCAAAAATGCACGTTTTGCGTCGATCGCATTGATGACGGGCGCAAAAAAGGGCTGATACCGGGGGTCGATCCCGAAGCAACGCCCGCCTGTGTCAATTCCTGCATTTCAGATGCCCTTTCCTTTGGCGATCTTGATGACCCGGACAGCAAGGTTTCAAAGCTGGTCGAAAGTTCAAAAACCTTCCGGATGCATGAAGAGCTGGGAACCGGCCCGGGCGTCTATTATATTTGGGGAGCAGGCTCATGAATGGCCCAAATCCAAACCAGCAAACCAACTGGGATTGGCGCGCTGCCAGCAATTTCATTTTTGGCGGTGCCGGGTCCGGTTTGGTGGTCTGTCTGGTATTTGCCGCACTTGGCGTCAGCTATCCGTGGCTTTATCTGTTGGTATCGCTCGCCCTGGTCGGAACTGGGTTGGCCTTGGTCTGGACGGAACTGGGCCGGCCATTTCGGTTTGCAAACGTGCTGCGACACCCCAAAACCTCGTGGATGTCACGAGAAGCCTATGCCGCCATTTTCCTAATGGCATTCGGGCTTCTTAGCCTGTTGAGCGGGCATCCCCTGGCCTATTTTGCCGCTGGAATCAGCGGTTTTGCCTTCCTTTACTGTCAGACCCGGATGCTGAACGCCTGCATGGGCATTCCGGCGTGGCGGGTTCAGACCTCGGTGCTGCTTTTCGTTTCTACCGGTCTTGCCGAAGGGGCAAGCCTGCTTTTGATCATCGGATACCTGATACGGTCGGTGGATCAGGGGGCTACAATCGGTCCGATCGCCTATGTGCTGGTACTGGCATTCGTCGCCTTGCGTTGGGTGGCCTGGGTGTCCTATCGCAACAGCTTGCTGGCTTCTGCACCTACCCTGGTGATTGACGGGCTTAACCGTTTCAACGGCATGGTTCAGGTTCTGGGTCACATTGTACCGCTAATCCTGATAATCGCGGCCATAACCGTTCCCGGCATTTCCGCATTGCAGCCCGTGATGTTTGTACTGGCAGCTTTGATTGCCCTGTCTACCGGTTGGTTCATCAAGTTCTTTGTTGTCCTGCTGATTGGCAGCAACCAGGGCTACGCCATACCCGTAACACCAGAACGCGGGCCGGCCGGTATTGTTTTCTGCGACAAACCCGGATGGACACAAAAATGAATAGCCAAGCAGGAACTTTCATGTATGCGGCAGACATCGAAAAAATGCCGCGCGATCAGCTTAGAAAATTGCAGCTTGAGCGGCTCAAGACGCAAGTAGGGCGGACATATTACAACACCGAATACTACCGCAAGCGGATGGATCAGGCCGGGGTGAAACCCGATGACATCAAGACGCTGGATGACATTCGAAAACTGCCGATGACCTCGAAAGAGGATCTGCGCGAAAACTTTCCATTTGGCATGTTTGCGGTGCCGCGCACTGATGTTGTGCGACTTCATGTTTCATCTGGCACGACCGGCACACCGACGGTCGTCGGCTACACAATGGCGGATTTGAATGTCTGGACGGAACTGGTAGCACGTTCAATCGCCTGTGTCGGGGTACGCCCGGGGGACGTGTTCCACAACGCCACCGCATTGGGTATGTTTACCGGTGGCATGGGGTTTCATTACGGCGCCGAACGTCTGGGATGCACCGTGGTGCCGATGTCGGCGGGCAACACCACAAAACAACTGGCCTTGATGCGCGATTTTGGGGCCGAGGTGTTGTGCTGCACCCCGTCCTATGCCTTGCGGCTGACAGAAGTTGCAGAAGAAACCGGCATCAATATTCAGGACAAACTGCGCGTCGGTCTTTTCGGTGCCGAAGCCTGGAGTAACGAGATGCGCAGCAACCTTGAGCAGCGTCTGGGTATAACCACCGGCGATTTCTGGGGGCTGTCAGAAATGACCGGCCCCGGTGTTTCGGTCGATTGCAACGAGAAAAACGGCCTGCATGTGTGGGAGGACTGTTTCCTGATCGAGGTTCTTGATCCCGTCACGCTGGAACCGGTCGGGCCGGGTGAAACCGGTGAAATCGTCATCTCCACGCTGGTCAAGCAGGCACAGCCAATTTTGCGGTTTCGCTGCCGCGATTTGACGCGTCTGATAGAAGAACCTTGCCCTTGCGGACGCACCCATGTGCGGATCGAGCGCGTGTTTGGCCGGTCTGACGATATGCTGACCATTCGCGGGGTAAACCTGTTCCCGTCACAGATTGAATCCGTGCTGGTAAATACCAAGGGAATTGAACACCATTATGAACTGGTGGTCGAACAAAGTGGCGCGATGGCCGAGCTTACCGTCAATGTCGAAGCCGCCAAAACCACCGATATAGCTCAGTATGCACAGCTTTCTGCGACCGTCGGTCAGATAATAAAATCGACCATTGGCGTGACCAGCATCGTGAAGGTACTTGCACCCGGCTCACTTCCTCGATGGGAAGAAGGCAAAGCCGTCCGTGTCCGCGATCTCAGGAAAAGCTTGAAGGTATCTTAAAACTGACATGGAACGCTCATTTTCAAAACAGATTGACTTGTTGAGGCTTGGTGCCGGCGACACTTTTCGCGGCGAAGGCATCCTTGCGATTACCAAGGCATTGTTGCAGTCGGGCGTCAGCTATGTCGGCGGCTATCAGGGCGCCCCGATATCGCATCTTCTGGACGTTCTGTCTGATGCGCAGCCCCTGCTGGAAGAACTTGGTGTGCATTTCGAGCATAGCTCGAACGAGGCGGCAGCGGCGGCGATGTGTGCGGCTTCGGTAAACTACGAAATGCGCGGTGCTGTGGCCTGGAAATCCAACGTGGGCACCAATGTGGCCTGTGACGCGCTTTCAAACATCGCATCTGTTGGCGTAAAGGGTGGCGTGGTTGTTATCCTTGGCGAGGATTACGGCGAGGGCGCTAGCATCGTACAGGAGCGTTCGCATGCATTCGCCATGAAATCACAAATCTGGCTTTTGGATCCGCGCCCCAACCAACCTAAAATGGTCGAAATGGTTGAACGCGCCTTTGAGTTGTCCGAGGCCAGCAATACGCCGGTTATGGTCGAGTTTCGCATTCGCGCCTGCCATGTCACCGGATCATTTGAATGCAAGGACAACGTCCAGTCGAAAATCTCGCTGAAGAACCCGTTGCAGAATGCCGAGATTGACTATGATCGTGTCGTCTTGCCGCCGTCGACGTTCAAGCAGGAGCAAAACAAAGTTGCGCATCGCATGCCTGCTGCGATCAAATACATTCAGGACCACAAACTGAACGAGGTTTTCGAGGGCAAAAACCAAGACCTTGGCATTGTCATGCTGGGCGGGTTGTACAATTCAGTGCAACGCAGCCTGCATCAGCTTGGCCTTGGTGACGGTTTCGGTGCCACTGATATACCGCTTTATGTGCTGAATGTTTCTTATCCGCTGATTGATGATGAACTGGAAAACTTCTGCCGCGGCAAGAAATCCATTCTTGTCATTGAAGAAGGTCAACCATCCTACCACGAAGACGCCATCCGTTCGATTCTGGCAAAACGCAAAATCGACGTCGAAGTGTCCGGCAAGGAGCATTTCAGCGTCGCCGGCGAATACACCCGCGAAGTGCTGTTAAAGGGCCTTTCATCTTTCTTTTACGCCAGCGCAAAAAACAAAAAGCCGGCCAAGCCGCTGAATGAAACCATTGCAATCCCGATGCTGAAGCAGAAAGCGCAGGAGGTTCTTGCCGGACCAATTCCACCGCGCCCACCCGGATTTTGCACCGGCTGCCCGGAACGCCCGGTTTTCAGTGCCTTGAAGATCATTCAGGAAGAAATGGGCGATTTTCACATTGCCGCCGATATCGGCTGCCATTCCAACTGTACCCTGCCACCATTCAACATGGGCTCAACCATGGTTGGTTACGGTCTTGGCCTGTCCAGTGCCGCCGCCATCTCTCCGGTTTTCAAAAAACGCACTATCTCGATCATGGGGGATGGCGGTTTTTGGCATAGTGGACTGGGCACCGGCTTTGGCAGCGCGTTATTCAACCAGTCGGACTCGGTCGTGATCATCATGGCCAACGGATATTCCTCAGCCACAGGCCAGCAACACCTGCCTTCGACGGGAACAAACCACCTTGGCGTGACAATGACGACCAACTTGCGTGATACGTTGAAAGGCATGGGGGTCAGTTGGGTTAAAACGGCGCATCCTTACGATGTTGCCGCTACGGTCAAACTGATCAAACAGGCCCTGAATGCCGAAGGGCAAGGGATGCGGGTGATAATTTCCGAGGCTGAATGCCAACTGGCCATTCAGCGGCGCGAAAAACCCAAAGTCAGAAAGAAGCTGGCAAGCGGTGAGCGCGTAGCCACCGACCGCTTTGGCATAGACGCTGATATCTGCACCGGGGATCGTGAATGCGTCCGTCTTTCGGGTTGTCCGTCTATGTCGGTACAAGACCGTAGTGACCCGCTTTGGGATGAACCGGTCACCTATATTGACGACACCTGCGTGGGTTGTGGCCTATGTGGTGAACTGGTCGCTGAAAAGGGCCTGTGCCCATCATTCTATCGCACCCGTGTGATTGAAAACCCGACCCGGATCGAACGGTTTGTGAATGGGGTGCGGAGCAAAGTTATTTCCAGGCTGAGAATCAAACAAACCCCAGAATCCAGCCAGGAACATATAGTGCAATGATTGAAACGAACATCTCCGTGCAGAACGCCCTGCCCGTTACGCTGCTTATTGGTGCCCTTGGTGGGCAAGGCGGCGGTGTGCTTGCCGATTGGATACTTACCGCAGCCGAAAATGCCGATCTGCACGCACAAGGCACATCAGTACCCGGCGTGGCCCAACGCACTGGTGCCACCACCTATTATATCGAGGTGTTCCCGGTTCCGCGCGCGTCGCTAGGCGGGGCGCAGCCCATACTGGCGCTTTACCCCTGCCCCGGCGAAGTCAATGTGGTAATCACAACCGAACTGCTTGAGGCTGGTCGCGCTGTCGAGCAAGGCTATGTGAGTGGCGATAAAACCATTCTGATTACCTCCTCCCATCGGGACTATTCGATCAGTGAAAAGGTGCAGCCAGGCCGCGATTTTTATGACAGCAATGCACTGAAAAACGCGATTAACTCGACCGCACATTCCGTTTTCCTTGGCGACTTTTTGGCGCTGGCACACACGTCTGGAAGTGTCCTCAATGCTGTCCTTTTGGGGGTCTTGAGTGAATCAAAATTGCTGCCGATAGACGAGGAAGATTTCCGCGTGGCAATTTCTGCAAACGGCATCGCGGTGGAAAGAAATCTGGCGGGTTTTACAGCCGGAATTGACTTTGTACGCAACGGCCTGGCCAATGCACCTGCCGTCACTGAAGAAGGCAGACCACATCCCTACCTGGCCGCCGGATTGCAGGCCCAGGCGGAAGCGATCGGTTTGCCAGCATCCTTGACTCCGCTTTTTGCTGCGGCGATGGAAAGGTTGCGTGAATATCAGGATCAGGCCTATGCGGATGAATATGCCAGCCTGATTGCCAAGGTATTGGCCGCCGACAAGAACTCGGATGGAAAACACACCGATCTGGCCTTGAGCGGTGCCATGATTACACGACTGGCGCGGGTGATGTGCTACAATGATATCATTCAGGTAGCGCGGGTGAAATGTGGGGATAAGCGGCACGCGCATATCCACGATGAGGTCGGTTGTGATCCTTCCGCCCTGCTACAGGTCACGGAATTTCTGAAACCCCGCCGCGAAGAAATCATGGCTTTGATGCCACCGGGTGTGGCGCGTTTATTCTCTGGTCGGCCCGGTGCGGCACGTTCTGGGCAAAAGCTTCTGATTGGCACACATACAATACTGGGCTTTGGAATGCTGCGCTTTCTTGCTGGCCTTCGCTTTTGGCGGCGCAGAACCTCGCGCTTTGCCCAAGAAGCTGACCTGCGCGCCCGCTGGTGTTCGGCGGTCATTACTCTGGCTGGCAAAGACTATCAGACTGCACAGGAAGTAGCCGAATGTTCCGATCTGGTGCGCGGTTACGGTGAAACCGAAAGCAGGGGGCGCGCCAAGTTCGTTTCCATACTTCAGGACATTGTTGAGCCAAAGCTGAGCGGTGCAGAGAACGACGCCATGGGCGCACTACGCCTGATGGTTCAGCAGGTGCGTGACGCAGGCTGTCCGGAAAAAGGAACCGCCAATGCCTGAATTACACGGCTAATTAGATCCCGAAAACCCAATCACAAGACTTCAACAACCAAAGGAAACCAAGAATATGACAAAAACAGCTTTGCTCGTACTGGATATGATCAATGAAGTAATCCATGAGAACGGCAAATTTGCCGGTATGGGAATGCCCGCACAGGTGAAAGAACGCAACGTTCTGGCAAATACCTCTGCCGCAATCACCAAGGCACGCGCCAAGGGTATCCCGGTGATTTTTGTCCGGGTCGGATTCTCGGCGGATTACCGGGAATGTCCTGAAGGCTCGCCTTTGCTGGGCGCCGCCAAGGAATACGGTGCGCTGCAACTGAACGATTGGGCCACCGAAATCCACGAAGACATTGATCAGCGCCCTGAAGATTTCCAGGTCACCAAGCACCGGGTCAGCGCGTTTCACGGAACCTCACTTGACCTTATCCTGAAACGTATCGGCGCGGACACCCTGTTGATGGGCGGCGTTGCAACCGATCTGGTTGTTCAGACCACTGCCCGCGATGCTCACGACAAAGACTTTAAAGTCGTCATTCTGGAAGATTGCTGTGCTGCAGGCTCGGCCGAAACCCACGATAACGTCATCGCCATGTTGGGCGCGATCGGCCGGGTTGAAACCAGCACCTCGGCCAAAGAACTGAACTGATCACAAACGAATTGACGGGCCTGTGGAATAGCATGCGGGTCCGTCTTCTCTGCCATCGGGTTTGTCAAAAGCAAATCAGCAAGGAAAGCGACCAATGAACATTGACGGACCAAAATTTCTTGACGGCCAGCATGCGGTTGTAACCGGGGGCGCCAAGGGGATTGGGCTTGCGGTTTCAACGGCACTTGCCAGCGCAGGTGCAACAGTAACCCTGATGGGTCGCGATTTCGAAGCCGCCACGAGCGAGGCCAAAAGGCTTGCGAATGAGTTTTCGGTAAAGACCTTCGCGCAGCGTCTTGACGTGGCCGACCCTCAATCGGTCGAGGATGCCTTTCAGGCGGCACGCGATGCGGCGGGTCCGATTACAATATTGGTCAATAACGCAGGCATCGCCAAAGCGGCCCCCTTTCTGCGAACGACAAAAGACATGTGGGACCAGACGATCGCGGTCGATCTGACCGGGGTTTTCCTGTGTACGCATCAGGTTTTGCCCGGAATGATTGAAAAGGGCTTTGGCCGGATCGTAAATGTTGGTTCAACCGCGTCACATCTTGGTCTGCCTTATGTATCCGCCTATTGCGCCGCCAAACACGGGTTGCTTGGCTTCACGCGTTCGCTGGCCGTCGAGATTGCCAAGACCGGCGTGACCGTCAACGCGGTTTGTCCGGGCTACACCAACACCGACATCGTCAGCGGTGCCATTTCCAACATTGTCGCAAAAACCGGCAAATCGGAAGAACAGGCATTGAAAAGCCTGACCTCACATAATCCACAAGGTCGATTGATCGAACCCGATGAGGTAGCCAACGCCGTTTCCTGGCTTTGTCAAAGGAATTCCGGCTCGATCACCGGCCAGAGCATCGCCATCGCCGGCGGTGAAATAACACTGTGAGTATGGCAGTCAAACCCACCAAATCAAACACGCCAGAGAGGACAAAATGAAACTGCTTGAACCACTGAATATCCAGGGAATGATCGTTCCAAACCGCATCATGGTCCCCGCAATGGTGACCCGCCTTGCCAGCGAAGACGGGTTTGTGACCGACGAGATATTTGATCGCTATGTGCGCTACGCCGAAGGTGAAACCGGCCTGATCGTGGTCGAAGCAATGGCGATCCATCAAAGCAAGTCCGGCCCCCTCTTGCGTATCAGTGACGACAAATTCATCCCCGGCCTGAAGCGCATGACCGACCGTATCCATGAGGTTTCGGATTCTATGGTCGTGCCGCAAATTATCCACTTTCTGAAAGTCGCCCGCTCAGGCTGGCGTCAGACCCTTGATATGCTGTCCCCCGAAGACATCGAACAGATCATCGAGGAATTCGGCGATGCGGTGCTGCGTGCCAAAAAGGCCGGGTTTGACGGGGCTGAGCTGCACTCGGCCCATGCTTATACGCTGGCGTCGTTCATGACCCGTACAAACCCGCGCGATGATGAGTATGGCGGCAAAAGCATTGAATCGCGCGTGCGCATGATTGGTCGCGTGATGGAGAACGTCCGCAAAAAGGTCGGCCCTGATTTTCCGGTCGGCATTCGTTTTCTGGCCGATGAATTCATCAAGGACGGCACAACCATTGATGAATCCAAACTGATTGCACTTCGGCTGGCACAGCTTGGCTTTGCCTATCTGTCCGTTTCGGTCGGCGGCAAGTTTGAAGACGCCATTCACAAGGAAGGCCACGTGCCTTACCCATATACCGGCTATTCAGGCGACCGCTGTATGCCAGGCGATTGGTATCCCCCGATGCTGCACGTTCATTTGGCAGCCGAGATCAAGAAGTTCATCAAAAGCAAAGGCTATGATACGCCGGTGATCGTCGCCGGTAAGATTTCCGAACCGGATGATGCGCGCCAAGTAATTGAAAGCGGTGAAGTCGACATGGTCGCCATTGCCCGCGGCTTATTGGCCGATCCCGATTTTGCCAAGAAGATCCGCCTTCAGGAAGAAGACCGCATCGTCAAATGCGACTATTGCAACGTGTGCAAGGCGTTGGATGGAGCGCATAAACCGGTTCATTGCTTCCTTTGGCCAAAGGAAGCAACGCAGGCGCCAAAATATGAGACCGATGCCGCTGCACCCTTTTGGGGTGAAAAGGGTGCCAACCTCAAGGTCGAACTGGATGATAATGGTGCGGCAAAATTGTCGTGGTCCAAGGCCGAAAACAAACCAACTCGCTATGACATTTACCGAACGGCCGATGATGGCCAGATCGTGGTAATTGACGCCGTGAAAACCACCAAGAAAACCGATGGTTCGGTGCTGGGCGGAATCAACTATCGCTATTATGTGCGTGCGTGCAACGAAAAGGGTGACTCCAGTGGCCCGTCAAATGTGGTGGAGTTCAAACCAGTCGTTCCCACGTTTTATTAGAAGTGAACCGGCGGGCCTGACGCCTCTGATGGTAGGATTTGCTGAACGCGTGGAAACTTGTAACCCACGCGTTCGGCGATGCCATTACTGAATAATCGCATGGTAGCACTTCCGCTTCGGGCGGCCTGACTGCAACCAGAAAGGCAGATACCACGATGTTATTTGATGAACCGATTGTCGATTGTCATGTGCACTACAGTAAAGATGCCTGGAATTTTATCTCGCCCAGGCAGGTGATTGATTTATTCCACCGACTGGGAATTGAACGAGCCTTGGTATCAAGCATTCCCGACAAGGGAACCCAGGACTTGTACGACCTTGCACCGAAAATGATCATCCCTGAATTCATGCCATACAAGGTGTTTGACGATGTTCCTTCGTGGTTTGGTGATCTGTCGCTGGTGAACTATGTCGAACAAAGCCTTCGTAATGTTAACTGCATCGGTTTTGGCGAATTTCATCTTCATGGTGATGAACCAAAGCTGCCCCATATCGAAAATCTGCTGAGGATCTCGCGTGAACGCGGGCTGTTCCTGCATGCCCATTCAGACCCGGAAGCCGTGGTTAACCTGCTTGAACATGATAGCGGTCACAAGGTCATCTGGGCGCATGCAGGCTTGTCCAGCCCGCCAAGAGTTGTCCGCGCATTGCTTGACAGATACGGCGACCGCCTGTGGGCCGATCTATCTTATCGGTATTCAGATGTTGCGCCCGGTGGGAGACTTGACCGGGTTTGGGGTGAATTGCTGACCGATCATTCCGAACGTTTCCTTCTTGGCTCGGATACCTGGATTAATTCGGTATGGGGCCAGTTAGAGGCACTGACCAATCACTCACGTCGATTCCTGGCGCAACTACCGACCGAAATTGCCCAAAACATTGCATATCGCAACGCAAACAACCTGTTTGGGCCGCCTGCATAAGGAATAACACCGCAGACATGCAAATCTGGGTTGACGTATTCAAATAATAATTTCATATTATGTAACTAATTACGCATTTGATAATACTCCCGATTCGTGCGGCAAACAAGGAGGTCGACACCTCACCATTCGTTGCAGGAAGGGGTGGATGAACAGAACTCTCAGGGGATCAGATGACAGAACAATCCATATCAATCACCATGACCGGCAGCGGTGGTTCCGGCGTGATGACAGCGGGTAACATGCTGCTGGATGCGGCAGGTCGCAGCGGTCTGTTTGGCATAATGACACGATCAGCCGGACCACAAATACGCGGTGGTGAAGCAGCCGCCATGCTGCGACTGTCAAATAAACCGATCCTGTCCCACAAGGATCAATTCGATATCCTTCTGGGTATTGATTGGAAAAACGCAGACCTTTTCGCCTCGGAAATCGTGTTGGACAACAACAGCATCACGATCGGTGAAACAGGCATTCCTCAGGCCTTCACCGAAAGCGCAGGGCGTCACTATGAACTCTCGGTGGCTGAGATTGCCAAACAGATACCGGATGGACGGGCCAATATGGTGGCGCTCGGTGTAGCGGCAAAACTGATCTCGATCCCTTTGTCGGCGATAAAAGAGGTTCTGACCAAGTCACTATTGAAACAAAAAGGCGAAGGTGCGGTAAGGTCCAGCCTTGAAGCTGTCGAGGCCGGGATGGCAGCCGCCTCCGCAATACCCAGTATTCCCGCCCCAACGGCAGATCCTGAGGCTGCGGCCAATAACTGGAGCATTACCGGTAACGAAGCCTGTGGCATGGGAGCAATCCGCGGTGGAATTCGGTTCGTTGCAGCCTATCCAATTACACCGGCCACCGAAGTACTGGAATGGTTGGCGACAAACCTGCCCAAGCTGGGGGGTAAGCTGGTACAGGCAGAAGACGAGCTTGCCTCGATCAATCAGGCCATCGGCGCCTCGTTCGGCGGGGTGCCATCCCTAACTGCAACATCCGGCCCTGGCATCGCATTGATGACGGAATCGCTTGGACTTTCCGTAGCTTCGGAAACCCCGATTGTTGTGATCGACGTGATGCGCGGCGGCCCGTCCACCGGTATTCCGGCCAAATCCGAGCAGTCCGATCTGAATATTGCGGTATTTGGTTTGCATGGTGATGCGCCACATGTAGTGACCGCACCATTGACGATTGCCGATTGCCTGATGACCACTCAATGGTCCGTGTATCTGGCAGAAAAACTGCAAACCCCAACCATCGTGTTATCTGATCAGGCACTTGGCCAGACGCGGGCGGTCATTCCCGGCGTTCCTGACGCCGGTTATGAACCCGAAAGGGCGATTGCGGTGAACCCTGACAAAACCTACCAGCGCTACGCGGATACAGAAAACGGCGTGTCGCCAATGTCGCTGCCCGGAACGGAAAGCGGCCAATACACGGCTGACGGGCTGGAACATACCCAGTCCGGGCGACCGTCCAGTAAAGCCGAGGACCATCATCGGCAGATGAACAAGCGCCTGCGTAAAATCAAAGGTTTTGATTTTGGCGATAACTGGGCCGAAGCAAGCGGCGATGACGATGCAGAAATTGCCGTTTTGACCTGGGGTTCAAGTTTCGGGGCGATATCCCAAGCTGTCGAAGAGCTGCGCCAAAGCGGTCAAAAGCTACGGCTGATCGGGGTTCGCCTGATTTCTCCGGCGCAACCGGAACGAATGAAAAAGTTGCTTAATAACGTCAAGAAAGTGCTGGTAATTGAACAAAACCACAGTGGCCAGTTCTATCACTATCTCAAAGCATATTATGACTTGGATGCCGAGATCAAATCCATAGCCATCCCCGGCCCCCTTCCGATACTTCCGTCGCAGGTCCGCCAATATCTCAGAGATTGGAGCCAAATATGAACCTTAGTATGAAAACCGAAAATACTTGCCCCAGTCTGGTCGCGAAAGATTACCGATCAGACACAAAACCCGTCTGGTGCCCGGGATGTGGTGATTTCGGTGTGCTGTTGTCGCTGACAAAATCGCTGGCGGAACTTCAGTTGAATCCAAAAAATGTGGCTGTTATTTCCGGAATCGGGTGTTCCTCACGCATTCCTGCCTATTTGAACACCTTCGGGTTCCACGGGGTTCATGGGCGCGCCCTGACAATAGGCACAGGGCTGAAAGTGGCCCGCCCCGACCTCACGGTAATTGTTGCCGGTGGCGACGGTGACGGATTTTCCATAGGTGGAAATCACTTCCTGCACGCCTGTCGCCGCAATGTCGATATGACCTATATCGTCATGGACAATGAACTTTACGGCATGACCAAGGGTCAGGCTTCGCCGACCAGTGCACCCGATTGGGAATATGGCAAACTGACCCCTGGCGGCACGCATATGAAGCCGTTTCATCCGTTGGTTGTCGGGCTGGCATCAGGCGCCAATTTCATCGCCCGTGTTTCCGGCACCAACCCAAACGGCGCCGTTCCTATCATTTCCGAAGCGATCCGGCATCCGGGATTTTCACTGGTTCATGTACTAAGCCCCTGCATCACGTTTAATCGCGAGCAACTGGAGTGGAAAAAGATGGTCCGCGATGCGGTGGTGCCAACGACGAATGATGCCGGCAAAGCCGCGCGTTATCTGATGTCCGATGACGGCTTCAACCTGGGTATCCTCTTCAAAGGTGATCGCCTGCCCTATGATCTGAAAAGCGAAAAGACCGTTGATGGCCCGGCCGATCTGGAAGCACAGTTCTCAGTTTGACGACTGATCGAACCAGATGCAGTCAAGCATTGAAAATGACCGATGGTGAATGTCGACTAATAACAAGGAAGAGAACTGATGTTAGAGGGATGTCATTCGTGGCCTGACGAGTTGTGTTCGCTGTATCGTGAAAAAGGCTATTGGGAAGATCGGACAATTCCCGAAGTTATCGAGGCTGCAATCAGCAACAACAGCGCAAAAACGGCATTGGTATTCCCTGACGAACGCGTCTCCTATCAGGCGGTCGGACAGATGAGTAACCGGCTGGCGCATCATTTCGTGGCCCTTGGCATCCGCCCGCGCGACCGGGTGGTTTTTCAGCTTGATAGCAAGGTTTTTTTCATCCCAACTTTTCTGGCGATGCTGAAAATCGGTGCTATTCCAGTGCTGGCGCTGCCGTCGCATCGGGATCATGAAATCGAACACTTCATCGCGTTCTCGGGTGCAACTGCCTATGTCATTCCTGACGAAATCAACGGTTTTGATTTTCGCGAAATGGCCACGCGTATGCAATCCAAAGGCGGTTCACTGAAAACCGTTCTGGTCGCCGGTGAGGTTAGTGGCGATCACATCTCGATCCCAAAATTGCTGCAAGAAGCTGCCCCGGGAGAAGGCCAGGACGGCCTGCTGGACCACCTTCAAAGCGCGCCGGATGATGTGGCGCTGATGCTGCTCTCAGGCGGCACAACGGCAATTCCAAAGCTTATCCCGCGCACTCACAACGACTATGTTTATAACTTCAAACAAAGCGGCGCGGTCGCAGGATTTGATACCAGCACTGTTTTTCTGGCTGTATTGCCTTTGGCGCATAATTACACGCTTGCCTCGCCGGGTGTTCTGTCGGTGCTGGAACTGGGTGGGCAGGTCGTTTTTTCCCCCAGCAACAAGCCTGAAGATGTTTTTCCCTGTGTCGAGCGTCATAAGGTTACCAATATCAATGCCGCCGTGCCGCTGTTTAATCTGTGGCTAAATTCCGATATTCCAGCAAAACATGACCTGAGCAGCCTCAGAGCGGTCATGAATGGCGGCGCGCGTCTTGCCCCCAAGCTTCGCCGTCGCGCCGAAGCCACCTTTGGCTGCCGTTTTCTGGAAAGTTTCGGCACGGGCGAAGGTCTGTTGATGCAAACGCGGCTGGATGACAGCGACGATATTCGCATGAACAGCTCCGGCAAGCCGGTATCGCCAGGTGACGAAATCAAGGTTGTGGACGAGGCCGGAAACGAGTTGCCAGATGGTGAAACCGGTGAACTGCTGGTGCGCGGGCCATATACGATCCGCGGTTACTACAATTCGCCCGAGAACGACAAAAAGGCGTTTACCACGGATGGTTATTACCGGATGGGCGACACGGTGTATCAAGTGGATGGCTATATTTATGCCGAGGGCCGCAAGAAAGACCTGATCAATCGTGGCGGCGAAAAGATCAGTGTCGAAGAGGTTGAAAACCTTATCTTTGCCCACCCATCGGTTCAGGGTGTGGCGATCGTTGCAATGCCGGACCCGGTATTCGGAGAAAAGGCCTGTGCCTACGTCAAACTTTGCAGCGATACCCAGTTAAATTTTGAACAGCTTCAGGATTTCCTGCTGAAATCCAAAATCGCCAAGTTCAAGCTACCAGAGCGACTGGAAATCATTGATGAATTCCCGATCAGTCCGGCCGGCAAGATTTTGCGAAAAGAGCTTCGTGAACGGATCAGCAAGGTAATCAGTATGGAAAGCTCAGAAGGCAAATAGCCAAGTTTTTGCGCCCCACCCACCGCTCCAGCCCTCCAGTTTGCGTCGGCCAACCGGATGTGTTTTCAACCGACCTGGGCATTACATCATGTTCGGCAGAAACAACACGATTCCCGAAAACAGCAACAGCAACAGCAGACGAAACAGATCAGCAATCCAGAAGGGAATGACGCCCCGGAAAATGGTTCTGGTCGAAACATCGCCGACGACCCCTTTCAGAACAAAGACATTCATTCCGACGGGTGGCGTGATCATGCTGATCTCGGTAACCACAACGACGATGATCCCAAACCAGACCGGATCAAAGCCAAGTGACGTTACCAGCGGGAAAAAGATCGGGACGGTCAACATCATCATCGACATGCTTTCAAAAACGCAGCCGAGCAACAGATAAATTGCTATGATGACGAACATGACGGCCATCGGACTGGCGCCGATACTTAGCACAAAGCTGCGCAATGCCTCGGGAAAACCGGCGAGGTTGACGAAATTGGAGAACATCCAGGCGCCAATCAATATGGTAAAGAGCGCGGCAGTGGTCACTGCGGTCTCTGTCAATGCCTCGCCGATGTTGCGCAGGGTCAGGCGCCCACGGGACAATGCGATAAGAAACGCACCGGTCGCCCCCATGCCCGCCGCTTCGGTGGGCGAAAAGGTCAGCCCAAGGGGCCAGAAATCGAAAATACCATAGAGGCCGCCGATCACCAGAGTGAAAAGCAGAACAACAGCCCAGACATCGCGAAGCGCATTCATTCGTTCCTTCCAGGTGCTCTGCGGACCTGCCGGACCGGATTCCGGATGGCGCCGCACGGTGTATTGGACCGCCAGCAGGTAGAATGCGATACCAAGGATACCTGGAATGATACCCGCCATGAACAACTTGCCAATGCTGGTCTCTGTCAGAATGCCATAGATCACCAGAACGACACTTGGCGGTATCAGAATACCCAAAGTGCCGCCGGCTGCGATTGACGCGGTTGAAAGCGCGTCGGAATAGCCAAGCCGGCGCATTTCCGGCATTGCGACTTTTGACATGGTTGCCGCCGTCGCAACGGATGATCCGCAAATTGCAGAAAAACCAGCACAGGCGGCGATTGTCGTCATCGCCAACCCGCCCCTCATGTGGCCAAGCAAAGTGAAAGCCAACCGGTAGAGTTCGGTCGCCAAGCCGCCCTTGTTCACGAACATGCCCATCAAAATGAACATCGGCACCACCGACAACCCATAGTCGCTGGAGGTGTCGAGAACCAAGCGACCTGTCAGCGACAGCGAAGCGGACCAACCAAGCAGAGATGCCGTGCCGACAAACCCGACCAGACCCATCGCAAAGGCGATCGGAAGGCGCAGGAACGAAAGGACAAGCACGACTACAAAGCCGATCAAGGAAATCAACAACCGGATACCCCGCTGGGAATGGTCATGCCATGTGGGATGAGTTCAGTCATTTCGCACCCCGGGCCGGGCGCGCAAAAACCACCTTGTGCCAATTCGAACGATGTAAAAGCCCACGCAAGAAAACAAAGAAACCGCGACGAAATACATCAGATAAAACCGGGGCATTTGCAACATTACCGTCACTTCGCCATAGCCACGCGACCGCGCCGCCAGATCAAGAATTCGGACCGCAGGAAAACCAACAGCGATCATGCATGTCAGATCAACAAGAGTGTCCCGGACCAGTGCCGCCCGTGCACTAAAATAGGAATCCAGCAAGTCCACCACGATATGACCGTCTGTCAGGATCACCATCGGCATGGCTGCGAAAACAATGACAACCATCAGTATCACCGTGACTTCGCCGGAAAAGGACAATGGCATCGAGAAGATGCTGCGCAAAATGACATCCGCAAATGTCATTACCATCAACAGGCTCAGCGCGAGACCGGCAATGACAGCGGGGGCGGCTGCGAATTTATACGCAATCCCCGCTGCCGCCCTGTTCAATGAAACAGGCTCCATCGTTTATTCTTCGGCCTTGAGGCGATCAAATTCGGCACGGAAAAACGCCAGTGCAGCTTCTGAGTCTATGCCTGTCTCGTTGACGTTCTCGATCACTTGTTTAACGACGCCCTTGGTCATTTCGTCAAACTTTGCCTGATCTTCCGGTGTTGCCACAGTCAATTCGTTACCGGGGGTAGCGTTGAGTTCCGCCAGGCCCTCTTCGTCGAATTGGTCCCAATATGCGCCGGCAATCCGTGACAGTTCTTCACCAAAAAGCTGATCCAGAGCGGCTCGGTCCTTTTCACTCAAAGCATCGAAAGATGCCTGATTCATCACGATGGCATTTGATGTCCGGTATAAACCGGCCGGCATCGAGTAAGTGTATGGGGCCACTTCGGTCAGCTTAAACCCTTTTTTTGCTTCCATAGGCATCATCACACCGTCTGCCGCGTTGGATGCAAGTGTTTCATAGACTTTTGGCGCGGGGACGTTGATAGATGAGGCACCCAGTGCTTCGCCAATCAACTGCGCTACTCCACCGGCGATCCGCATCTTCATGCCAGACACTTGGTCAATGGTGGTGATCTTCGTGCCTGTGTGAAACATCCCGGCACCGTGCGAAGACAAGGCGAGAACCTTCAGATTACGGTGCTCATTCAGGTCTTTGAAAAACTTCTCGTATGTCCGCCAGTATGCCACCGAGTAAGCCACGGTTGATCCGCCGTAACCCGGCAGTTCGGCAAGTTGATAGGTGACAAATCTGCCGGGTGTATAATTGTGAACGATCCAGGTCATGTCGGCGATGCCGTCCGCAACCAGATCGGCCTGCGCAATCGGTGACGCCAGGTTGTACTTGATTTCTGCGGTTACTCGGCCCTCAGTCGCCTGCTCGATCCTTTTGATCATATCGGGAAATAGCTGCGAATTTACGCCATAAGATGGCGCGGCCCAAGACGAGATTATCAACGTCGTCTCTTGGGCCATGGCCATCGTTGTCATGATTGTGAAAACGGCCGTCCCAGTAACAAATCTCGAAATGGTCTTCATCTGGTTCTCTCCATATTGATGCTGCCTTGCTGGTGTTTTCTAGATTGGTTCTAGGGTCTGCCAGACCCTGTGCTGAGTTGCAGCCGATTCAGTTTTCAAGGAAGGTGCGACCAGCATTTTTTGAACATTCGACGGTCATCGCACCCAGAGATTTTGGTAAAACCGCCTACGGATGCATGGCTTCGTATTTCAACTGCAACTGTTCCCTGCTTTCCATATTGTTGGGATCAGGATCAATGCACTCGACCGGACAAACCACCTGACATTGTGGCTCGTCATAGGCGCCAACGCATTCGGTACATTTTGCCGGATCAATGACATATGGATCGCCGGCTGCGATTGCCTCATTCGGGCATTCTTCGACACAAACGTCACAAATGGTACAATCTTCGGTGATATACAGAGCCATTCGCTTTGGTCCTTTCCTGTTACTACCCTACCGGGTGGGGTTCACTTGTTCAAAAACATTACGATATAAGAGATGGATTACGCATTTCGATATTCCAATTAGTGAAATCTGTCAAGTATTAGGTCGCAAATCACCATGCAAAAAATTGCACAGGATATTGCATTCTGGACCGCGGTTCAGAAACGGCGACTGTTAGTAAAGTTGGATTTAAAGGAACAGCTTGGACGAAAGTACCAGAAAAAAACACCGCATTCTTATGGTTTGGGAACGGCGCCCCAGTTACGGTTCAACTCCTCAACCGCTAAAGCCATAAGTTTGACCGCCGGAGATTCGTCACCAAATGAACCTCGATTCGTGGTCACCAGCGACAAGCTGCAAGCAAGCGATCCATCGAAGTTGAAAACCGGAAAGGCAATAGCCTCAAGGCCCAGTACCACACTGCCAACAACCCTGGCAAAACCGCGTGCTCTGGTTTCATTGATGATGGGTTCAACATCACTCTCGTTCATTTCCGTCAATGCCAGTTCCTGTTCGACGATGGCACGCGTGGAGCTTCGGGGCATGTAACAAAGATAGACCCGCCCGGTTGCCGACCGGACAAGTGGCATAACCGCCCCGATTCCCATTGACGAAATGATCGGCGGGCCACCATGTTCGTTCCTGATCAGAACCGGGCCACGCTCCCCCCAGATGGCAAGATGGCCCGAGGTTTGCACCTCAGTACAAAGCTTGCGCAATACTACACCGGATTTGCCAATTATATCGTTGCGTTCAATGGCAATCAGACCCAACCGCAAAGCAAGCGGTCCAAGGCTGTACAGACCTGTCCGCTCGTCCTGCTCTGCAAGGCCTATGCGGACCAGACTGGTAATATATCTGTGGGCCTTGGCTGCTGCCATGTCGGAAGCTTCCGCAAGTTCCTTTAGCCGAACGGGATATTTGAACTCGCAAAGCTCGGTCAGCAATCGGCCACCAACATCGACGGATTGTACACCACGGCGAGTTGATTGATCGGAAACGGATTGATCCATGAAATCTCAGTACCTCAAATCTCAGGCTAGGGAAATGGTGACCCAATTCGCATAGCATATTAAGTTGACCGCAAACCGTTTGACGGTGTTCATGAGTCCATGTCAGCGACATGGGAAATGTCCTGCACATCGTCTAACATATCTTCAAATTAGATCGAAACCTCAGGCAGTGTCAAATTCCTGCTTTGAAACAACATGGTCCCCTGAGGGAATGCATTCTGAACGCCCATTCAGAGCCGGCTGAGTGGCCTGGCTTCATACGAAAAACGCCGCTGGAATTGTTAATATTTCGAACTGCGATGCACGCCATTTTGAGTTTGATGAAGCATTGTCAGGCCAGCTACACCGCTTTCAGCGCAGGCATTGCGTCATCGGCACAAGCTGTCGCAATCAAACCCAAAATAGCGGCAGGCTATGGCGATGCGGCCAATCTATCAGCGTATCAATGTATTCCGTAGCGCGCGCTAAATCTTGCATATATCGTTCACCAGAAACATCCCCCTTTGCCTGCAGACAAAATTCTACGGTAAAGGCGCAGATCAACACCATCCACCTTCGCGGGACCGCATCCGAATGAAGTGATCCCAAATTTTAGGACAGCTTTGCGACTCAGCCAGGTACTGGCGTCAGACAGAGAATATGCCTGATGTCAGGACTACCAACTTTCACACCTTTCCATTCGCTGACAGCAACACGGCGATCGGGCGCACCGTCTTTATCTCTGCCAACACGAGCACAAGGCTTGCCGTGAGCGGAACGGCCAACAGTGCGCCGGGCAGACCCCATAGGGTGCTCCAGAATACCAGCGCCAGAAGCACGACAAAGGGGCTGAGATTGAACGCGCGGCCCATCATGCGCGGCTCCAGATAGACGCCGACAAAGACTTGCGCCACTGTCAGCGATACCATTACGGCCCCCGCCATGCCCAATGTGCCGAATTGCGCGAGGCTGAGCAGGACTGGAAAAATCACACCAACAAGAGAACCGATATAGGGGATATAGTTCAAAAATGCGATAAGAACCGCCCAGAACAAAGCAAATTCGATCCCCAGAAGCAGCATGATCGCATAGGAGATCGCCCCAAGGATCACGTTTAAAATGGTCTTTACGAAAAGATATTGCCCGATCCGCTCATTGATCCGGGACATGAGCGAAATCGCGCGCGCGCCTGCCTCCTCGTCGCCCATTGCCAAAACCACCTTGCGCGCCATCGCGCCACGCTCTGCGATAAAGAAACTGGAATATAGGACAACAAGGAAAAGCATGGTGCCAAAGCTGCGCAGCGACAATAACGCCGGTGCGATCCAGGACCGGAAATCGACCTGATCCAACGTAACTTTTCTTACGTTTTCCCATGTGGGCTCGTCCTCTATGCCCAGTAAGCTGGCATTGCGCGTAATAAGCATTTCAAGATTGGATTCATAGCGCGGCAGAGCCGCTGCGACCTGTGCGAGATTGTTGATAACAAGAATGAACAACAAGCTCACGACGAAGGCGAATACAATCAGGATCATGGCGCGCCTGGCCCAACCTGGCAGGCGGCCCAAGACTGGCAATCTTTGCATGCTCGCCGCAGCAGTCAAAAGGATGTAGACGGAAATCACGGCTGCAAGCACCGGCAGCAGCACGGGCTTGCCGATCCATAAAAGCCAACCGATCATCAGGGTCAGCGCAGTTCCGTAAGTTGCATTCCGCATTCTCTTTTCGATCTCTCTTACTTTGAATGAACTGTGGCCTCTTTGGCCCTTCCGTTCTTTAACATGGTTCAGTTCCGGTGCTGACTCAAGCTCGGCGACACTGGCGGGTTTTCCTGAGATGAAGGTGCCGTATCAGTACAATGGAAACCAGGGTGCCCATTATTCTGCATCGCTTCTGAACGGCGCCTTAGGAATAGTATCCGCAAACAGGTTTCTCAAATTGTCTGGGATGTGGTTCAATATTTGGAGGCCCCGTATTGGCAATAGCTTTCTTTTTGGTTTTGATCGGTTGCTTTCATTGTCTGACGTCTGCACCCGTGGAACAGAATTGAGGATTTGAACCACAGAGATGCAGTCATAAGGCCCATTCGCCACAATCGTTGTGGTGATTTGCGGTTATGAGGAAATGACCGTGACTTATTACATTGAACATGATGTTTCGGTTGAGGTTACGGCCATTTGCGTGATCGACGACGCTGGCAGATCAAGAAAGTGTTTTCTGTGCGGAGTAACCCTAAGAACTCGCAAATGCGCTCTATCCGTATGCAGATGCGATTGGCGGGATCGGCCGCGAATTTCGATTGGCAGGCAGCCGAACAGAAATGGTAAATGTACCCGCCATGCTGCGCCTGGGGTGTGTCGGGCTGAGGATCGACTATCATGCCGCAGACCGGATCACGGAAGACCCCCCGGTTGCGGTGTCGTGTTGATGCAAATGCGTCGGTTTCATGACCGGACCATCCTCTGGCAGTGTGGTCAAATTCAACCATAATGGTTCCATCAGTCGGAGTTTCAAGCGGCGCCCTGATTGCAGACAGGATGCCAGCCGACGAACCGCGAAATCCGGTTTTCCGCAACCCGCATATCGGGCGCGCGCTAGCAGGTTCAGCCAAATCATGCGTGCCGATGGTCTTGTGTTTGCTGTCTTGACGACCATGCCCTTGGCTATTGTGTGTATTTACGGCAAGATGGATCGAGCTGCCGGAACCAGGCCATGAAACTGGGGGGCCGATGAACCTGCGCAACCCAAGGAGTCTTTACCATGACCAACGACACCAGGAAACCAACCACGACCGACGCGGGAATTCCTGTCGCAAGTGATGAACATTCGCTGACTGTAGGCGCCGACGGCCCCATCGTGCTTCACGATCACTACCTGATCGAGCAGATGGCGGCATTCAACCGCGAGCGTATTCCCGAGCGGCAACCGCATGCCAAGGGCGCGGGCGCCTTCGGCCATTTCCAGGTGACGCAGGATGTCAGCAAATACACCCGGGCCGCATTGTTCCAGCCTGGCACCAAGACCGAAACGCTGATCCGGTTTTCGACCGTGGCGGGTGAAAGCGGCAGCCCCGACACCTGGCGCGACCCGCGGGGCTTTTCGCTGAAATTCTATACCAGCGAGGGTAATTATGACATGGTCGGCAACAATACGCCGATCTTCTTTTTGCGCGATCCGATCAAGTTCCAGCATTTCATCCGCTCGCAGAAACGCCGCGCCGACAGCGGTCTGCGTGATCATGATATGCAATGGGATTTCTGGACGCTGTCGCCGGAATCGGCGCATCAGGTGACATGGCTGATGGGCGATCGCGGCATCCCTAAAACATGGCGGCACATGGACGGTTTTTCCAGCCACACCTATATGTGGGTCAACGCGGGCGGCGAAAAATTCTGGGTCAAGTACCATTTCAAGACCGATCAAGGTATTGAAAACCTGACCCAAGCCGAGGCCGACCGGCTGGCCGGCGTGGATGCCGATTATCACCGGCGCGACCTGTTCAACTCGATCAAGGCTGGCGATTTCCCAAGCTGGACGCTGAAAATGCAGATCATGCCATTTGAGGAGGCACGCAGCTATCGCTTCAACCCGTTCGATCTGACCAAGGTCTGGCCGCACGCCGATTACCCGCTGATCGAGGTGGGCAAGCTGACGCTGGACCGCAACCCAACCGATTTCCACACCGAGATCGAGCAGGCCGCATTCGAGCCGAGCAATCTGGTGCGCGGTATCGGTCTCAGCCCCGACAAGATGCTGCTGGGGCGCGGTTTTTCCTATTCCGATGCGCATCGCGCGCGGCTGGGCGCCAATTACAAGCAGATCCCGGTAAACCGGCCCAAGTCTCCTGTTCACAGCTACAGCAAGGATGGAGCGATGCGGGTCGAGAATGCCAGCGACCCGGTCTATGCGCCCAACTCCTATGGCGGTCCTGCCGCCGATCCGTCGCTCACCGACGAGGCGGGGAAGTGGTATGCCGATGGCGATATGGTGCGCGCGGCCTATACCCTGCGCAAAGACGATGACGATTGGGGTCAGGCGGGCACATTGGTGCGCGATGTCATGGACAATGCCGCGCGCGACCGGCTGGTCAGCAACATTGTCGGCCATCTCAAAGGCGGCGTGTCTGAGCCGATCCTGAAACGAGCGTTCGAGTATTGGCATAATGTTGACAAGTCCCTTGGCGAGAGGATCGAAAAAGGCGTCAGGGAAGGCTGAACAATTCCAAAGACCGGTGGCGGAATACGTGAATCCTGCGGGATAAATCCCACAGGGCTTTCGCTGGATCAGCGGCGTGCCGACCACCATGCTTTGACCGTTACAACAGGGCCGGGGCGCGGCTTTGGCACCTCTCGGGAGATCTCGATCATGTCACCTGCATCCCGACGGAGCTGATCCAGGGTGAATCCGATCCCGAACATGCGGCGCAGCGTAGCAGGCGGGAGCGCCGCCGCCTCGCCGCTTTTTTGCATTTCCTCAAGCGCATTGAGATAGCTGCGAACTGCAGGGGTGAGCGTGTCGAAATCCTCGCTCACATCTTCCCCGGTGAGTATACGGGCGATCCCGCACAGAGTTTGCGCGGCGCTTTCGGCGGCCAGACGCCAGGGTGCGGCAATGCTGGCAGGCAACGTATCGCTGCCGACTTCACGGCCTGCCCTTCGAAGCATATCCGTATTGTGGCGTAACCTTCGCAATGTCCGCAGCAGGCGCAGCGCGCCGGAGTAGTGCGAAGAACGCCCGCGTCGCTCATGCTCGGCTTCCTCCACCAGATTGGCAAGCCGCACCAGATTGCCGCGCACTCGCGCGGCCAGCGTGCTCTGCTCTCCGCGAATCGAGGGTACGCCCTTCGCCAACACCGCCATCTGCCTGGCCAGAAGCACCGCAATCCTGCCGGACCTTTCGACGACGCCCGCCATTGCGCGGGCCGGCAGCACCAACAGCGACACCGCCACGCCCGTAGCGCAGCCAAGCGCAACGCCAACTACGCGGTCAAGCGCGAGTGTAAGCGTATCAAGCCCAAGCCCCGGTCCTTCCAGCAGGATAATCACCGCACTGATCGGTGCCACCATGAAACCAGGGGAACGCGCACCGAGCACGGCCAACGGCAACAATGCAATGGCCAGCGCGGCGGCGGTGGAATATGGATCCTGCGGAAGGACCAAGGCGGCGGCCCCTGCGCCGCAGATCGCCCCCGCGATTGCTGCGACGAACTGTTCAACCGCAACGCGGTAGGAACCACCAACATTGCTTTGGGTGACGAAAACCGCAGTGATGACGGTCGAAAAATCTGCGGCAAGCCCAAGCGCAAAGACCAGCAGATAAGCCGCCACCCCAGCCACAACCATGCGCAGCGCGTGTCTTAACTGCCAGCCCAGATTATCCATCGCCACCTTTCCATCTTTGCCCGGCCCGTGCCGACTTTCAACAAGCTACGGCGACAAGACGCGTGAGGACAAGTCACCGGACAGATGAATTGCCAAAAGCGCGTTAACGGCGAGATTCTCTCGATAAAAGGCCAAAGTGACATCTTGTATCGTATCGACGTAATTTACCGGCAGAGCGTTTAGTGCCCAAAAGGTCACGGTCGGGTCAAGCTGGCTTGAAACCGAACACGGAGATGGCCATATTCAAAGTATGATGATGTTCAGCTTCCACAAGAGGTTTCCGCACAGCGCGGAAAGACTACTGAACCGCCGGTAACCCCGGGCGGGCAGGCCCTTTGCTTGTCCACGCCTCGGGGGTTCTGATCTCACCTTGATCAAATGAACAAGACAATGGCGCCGAGATATTGCGGCGGGATCGTGATGCCCTGTGCCCACAGTCAGGCCGCCGATGTCTCGACAACAGTATACCTGATTTGGAGGATGACATGACCAACTATAACACTCGTGAAACGCTCGACCTCAGCAACAGCCGTATTCGGCGCAGCAAGTTCGCCGGTATCTTCCGGCAGGTATTTCAGGCCATCAGAAAGAACATGGAACGCTACGAGGCCATCAGCGAACTTCAGGCGATGGATAACCGGGTACTCAGGGATCTGGGTATCTATCGCGGCGACATTCCGCGCGTGGTAGATGGTTTGTTCGACAACGGAAGACTCAGGCGTCAGGTTGCGGTTGCGGTAGTGGAACCGGCCCGCAGGGAAAAAGCACCGACTTCAGTCGTGTACCCCGCTTGACCACGCCCCGCGCTGCCAACACCTCACCGTAACGGCGTCTTGGCAGATCGTTGCCGCAGGTTGCAAAGCCTCGCCGGGGTTCGGTCGTGGCGCCTGCAGTGGTGCCGGTGCGCGATCAGCACCACATTTCACTCAACACACCTCAACACACAAAGGAGACATCCATGACGCATTCAGCGGACAGAAAAACCACAGCCGAAATCACCACTTTTGACACCTCAAAGATCGCATCCGTGATCATTACACTTAACGAGGTTCTGGCCGACACATATCGCCTGGTTCTTAAATCCCAGATCTACCACTGGAACGTGACCGGTCCGCTCTTCGTGACGCTCCACGATCTGACGGAACAGCAATATACCGACATGTTCACCGCCGTGGACGTGCTGGCCGAGCGTATCAGGGCACTGGGCAAGCCTGTGATGATCAGTGCCGAAATTCTGGCCGCCGGCCCCAATGGACAGGACGCCGATGCAAGCCTCACAGCGGATGGTATGATCAATGACCTCTTGTCCGACCATGAAGCCCTGGCGTTACGCATGCGTGCACTGGTGGCGGCGGCAGAGGTTGCCGATGATCCGGTAACGGCCGATCTTGCAACCGCACGCGCGGGCTTTCATGAAAAAGCCGCCTGGATGCTGCGCGCCACTTCTGCATAATCACATCGGCTCAGATCTATCCATGATCAGGAAGCCCCGGCACCCGCCGGGGCTTTTGCACTCATACATTACCGATGCCTTTGATTCCGGTTATATACGTTGGAACGCGCCCTGTTTCCTGAGCGGGACAGAATACCCGGATCAAAGCCATGACCCAGAATATACGTGAAACCCTCGCCGCAGTGAGACCATTACTAGGTGGATCCGCCGCCTTCACTGCGGGCAACAGCCTGCTAGGCGTGGTGCTGCCACTTCGCATGGAGGCGGCAGATTATCCGGTGGCGCTGATTGGTGCAATCATGGCGGCGTATTATATGGGGCTGGCCTTCGGCGGACTGAGAGCCAAACATGTCATCCTGCGGATTGGCCATATCCGCGCCTTCTCGGCCTTCGCGGCGCTGACTGCTGCGGTCTGCCTGGCCTATGATTTCTTCTTTACCCCGGTGGCATGGGTGGTCCTGCGGGTCATCAACGGCTTTTGCATCGCCGGGATGGCAACCTCGGTTGAAAGCTGGCTCAACGAACGCAGCAGCAACGAGACACGTGGACGTGTACTGGGCTTTTATATGCTGGTATTCTATCTCGCGATTGCCGGAGGCCAGTCGCTGGTGAACGTGGCGCCGGTTCAGAGCAGCGACCTTCTGATGCTGTCCTCGGCTCTGATCGGCCTGTCGCTCATTCCCATCGCGGTGACGCGTCTGGGCAAGCCCGATATCAGCAACATTCGCGTTTTGCGGGTAAGAGAAATTTATGCAGCCTCGAAAGTGGGCGTGGTTGGCGCAGGTGTCGCTGGTATGCTGATCGGCTCGTTCTATGCACTGGCCGTTGTCTTTGCCCGCCAGGTCGGACTGAGCGCGTCCGAAGCCGCGATGTTCATGAGTGTCGTCGTATTGGGAGGGCTCGGCTTTCAGTTGCCCGTAGGCATGCTGGCCGACAGGTATGACCGGCGCATCGTAATGTCCGTCATACTGATTGCAGTCGGTGTGTCATGGTGGCTTTTGTCGCTGTCGTTTGCCAACGGGGTGCCGCTGATTGCCCTTATGGTCATGGCGTTGGCATTCGGCGGCGCGATCAGCAGCGTCTATCCGCTTTGCGTTGCACAGACATTCGACCGGCTGGACCGGCGATACTATGTCGCAGCGTCGGGGCGATTGCTGATGGTCTATTCGATCGGCGCCACTATAGGCCCACTGCTGGCTTCCATGCTCATGTCGGTCTTTGGGCCTGCGTCATTCTTCGTGTTTGAATCGCTGATTGCGATCACCTATGCGATATTCGTTCTATTCCGGGTCAAATCGGCGCCGCAAATACCCCAAGGCGAGCGGGAAAAGTTCGTGCCGCTTCCGGATATTTCACCTGCAGTGATGGCGCTCGATCCACGTGCCGAACCTGAGGAGAAAGCGCGAGACAAGCCTATGGAGGGCCAAGAGCGTTGACGCCGTCCGAGACAGACCATTGTGCCGCACCGCTTGTTGCAGAGCGCCGAAGCCGGGCTTCTGGAGTGCAGATTTGGCCGCAGCCATCCTGAAACCCCGCATTGCAATGGGCTATCAGGCGCGTGGAGTCTTTCGTTACAATCTTCGGGATCTGTCACCATGATCCACGGGCCGATATCGCCCAGCAAATACCTGACATGGACACAAACGAATGCAACGAACTTGCAGATGCCCGGTCAATGTATCCGTTGAACTGTTGCCAGAACCATTCTTGGGCTACTATTCTAACCCATGCTGTTCAGAGGAGACCTGTTTTGGCGTATTTTGGAAAATATGAGACACCGGACGAACTTTTGCGCGATGAAACGATAGCCCGCGAAGAGAAAATCAAAATGCTCGAAGATTGGCGCGACGACAAGAAGGACTATATGCGCGCGTCCGAGGATGGTATGGAAGGCGTGGATCGAACCGAGCGGCTGCGACAGATCAAAAAGGCACTGCGCACCCTTCAGGATGATCCGTCAGAGTGATGATGGAATTGCGCAACCCTGCGTGAACCAACCGCCTCAAGCCGATGTCCCCGTCTGTAGCGGCAACTGCTCGAATGCAATACCGTGTGTGCAGGCTTTTTCGCGAATGGCGCGCTGGATCACCGCGCTGAGCTTTGGCAACCGCAGAAACGGTCATCTTCTGGCACCAGCAATATCGTGGGCGCGATGACGCGATCCCCAGCGCCCTGCGGGCGAAACATGAGCAGACATATCCGGCCAAATATCCAACCCCGGCCCAGTCGCCACTTCTGACCCGTCACGTCCAGCTCAACCGCAGCCGAAACTACGAAGTAGACCATCTTGGCGGGGGTGTCGCGGTGCGGGAACGTTTCGCCGACATTGACCTTCTGGCGGCAGAACTGGGCACGCTGATGTCAGATGATCTTACATTTGACGTCGGCATTATCCGGGACAAGATCGCGGCATCCAAGAAGAAAGGCCTGTGGATGGGCGGCAATGTCCCGCTTGGCTACGAGCCGGACGGAAGGACACTGAAGATCAAGGAAGCGGATGCCAGGATTATCCGGACAATATATGATCTTTATCGTCGGCACGGAAATGTCCGAACTGCGAAAACAGAGGTCGACAAGCTGGAACTGAAAACAGCCGTGCGGAAACTGTCTTCAGGCCAATTGAAAGGCGGAACGGATTTCAGCTTTGGTCACATCTATCACATCCTGACCAACCCGATTTATGCGGGCAGGATTCGACACCATGCAAAAGTCTATCCCGGAATGCACCCGCCCATCATTGCGCCCGAGGATTGGGATCAGTTGCAGGAACAGCTGCAAACGGGTGCGGTCATGGCGCGATCGGGAAAAGCTCAAAACCAGGGTGGAGAAAAAAAGCATGTGTCGCTGCTAACCGGTAAGGTGTTTGATGAAACGGGTGATCGCCTTACACCGAGCCATACCAAAACCGCGAAAGGTCGCAGACTTCGTTACTATGTGTCTCACCGGTTGATCCGCAACTCCGGAACAAAAGATCCTGGCGGATGGCGTTTACCCGGTCCCGAACTGGAAAGTGCAGTCGCGAGGCTGGTAGCTGGATATCTTGTAGATCCGGAAGTCGCCGCGAACATCGTTTTTGATGTTACAACAGAAGAACTTGCCGTGTTTCTTGAGCAGCTTTCAAAGCTCGATCAGAAAATGCGATCACCTTGCACAGAAACCTTTTTCCTTATTAAGCGCATGGATATCACCCGGGGCAGGATATCTGCGACGCTGGACCATGAGGCAGTCGCTGAGTATCTGGGTGTGGGCGCCGATCGCATCAACGGTGATTTAACGGCGGTCAGTTCGGAGTTCCGGCATCGAAAGCGCGGAGTGGAAACCAGGATAATTCTTGCCGGCGCTGTTGCGCCGCGCGACGAAACGCTGTTCAGAAACATAGCCAGAGCAAACCGGTATCTGGCAATGATAATATCGGGTCAGACCTTCACAGAAATAGGAGAGATCGAAGGTGTAACCGGTCGCCGGATTCAGCAACTTGTCGAGCTCGCATTCCTGGCACCCGAGGTCATCCGAGATGTCTTTGAAGGACGCCAACCGATTGGTCTGACAACGGAATGGCTGTTGCGCCACGCGTATCCCGCCAGCTGGAAAGACCAGCGCGAAATTTTCCGCTCGATCTGAGCAAAAGTTATCCTCCTACCTGAAAACCAGGATCGTCTCTGCATCACGGTGAGTACAAACTGCTAGCGTGCAAAGCCTGTTTCCAGACTTTTTACAGAATCTTGTATATCTTCGGAAGGTTTCGGTCTGGGGCGTATCGGTACCGTAAACGAACCCCAAAAACACGGGTGAAAAGCCTATAATATTGAGTAATATCAATATGTTATGCGTCTGGCTGGGGTGGTAGGATTCGAACCTACGATCTGCGCTACCAAAAAGCGTTGCCCTACCACTAGGCCACACCCCAACTGTGCGGGGTTATGTACGAAACATGCGCACCGTCTTCAAGTCCAAAATGTGGGGATTGCCTTGGAATATTACCGCCCTTAAACGCGGGTGATGGAACAGTTTGATGCAGTGATTGTCGGTGCCGGGGCGGCGGGGATGATGTGCGCGATCGAGTGTGCGCGCCGCTCGCGCCGGGTTCTAGTGCTGGATCATAACCACTCGGCGGGCGAAAAGATCCGCATTTCCGGTGGTGGCAGATGCAATTTCACCAATCTTCGTTGTTCTGCCGACTCTTTCCTGTCCGCAAACCCGAAATTCGCCATCTCGGCCCTTAGTCGTTATAACCAATGGGATTTCATCGCGCGACTTGATGCGGCAGGGATCGGCTGGCACGAAAAGACCCTGGGCCAGCTTTTCTGTGATGAAAGCGCAATGAAGATCGTTGATCTGCTGCTGGCCGACATGCGCGATGCCGGGGTGGTGCTGCGATTGCAAACCGGTGTCGGTGCGGTGGAAAGATATGAGGCTGGATTTCGACTGGAAACCCCGCGCGGGGTGATCGGTACGGAATCTCTGATAATCGCCACGGGTGGCCGGTCGATCCCGAAAATGGGGGCAAGCGGGTTTGGCTATGAAATCGCCCGGCAGTTCGGGCTGGAACTGGTCGTGACCCGGCCCGGCCTTGTGCCACTGACCTTTGCCGATGCTGATATGGTCCGGTTGCGGCCTTTGGCGGGGTTGTCTGCAAGGGCGGCAGTTTCCTGCAACGGTACGCATTTCGAAGAGGGTTTACTGTTCACCCATCGCGGCCTGTCGGGCCCTTCGATCCTGCAAATCTCGTCCTATTGGCGCGAGGGGGATGCGATTCTGGTCGATCTGATGCCGGGGCAAGATGCGTTAGCATTTCTGGAACGCGCCCGGCGCAAGGCAGGGCGGCAAATGCCGGCGACAGCGCTGGCGGCGGTATTGCCAAAGCGGCTGGCGGTGCTGTTGGCCGAAAAGATACCGACAGGAAAGAACCTTGCGGATTTGACCCAGGCCGAGTTGACGGAACTGGCCGGAGCGATAAATACCTGGCGGCTGAAACCGATCGGAAGCGAGGGTTATCGCACCGCCGAGGTCACGCTTGGCGGCGTTTCAACCGACGCCCTTGATGCCCGCAACATGGAGGCAAAGTCGGTGCCGGGGCTATATTTCATAGGTGAGGTGGTGGATGTGACCGGTTGGCTGGGCGGCTATAATTTCCAGTGGGCCTGGTCATCAGGCTGGGCGGCGGGACAGGTGGCCTGAACTGCATCTGTGAACCATGCATTGGCAACACCCTTCAAGTTGTCAGCAGTCAAAGCGTCTGGTCATAATCCCCGATGCCGGGTTCTGTGCGGATCACCTGATCAAGATCAGCGAAGATCGCCCGCAATTCGGCATCGCTGTCCGGGCTTTCGCAGACGACGACCAGGTTCGGGGTATTGCTGGAGGCGCGGACCAGTCCCCAGCCACCGTTATCAAGCATCACCCGCGCGCCATTCACCGTCACAACGTCTGAGATTTTGCGCCCACCAAGACTGCCGCCCTGATTGCCGCGTTCGACCAGTTTGGCGACGATGCGATCAAGTGTCGCGTATTTCTCGGTATCGGGGCAATGGGGAGACATGGTGGGGCTGGAATAGGTGACCGGCAGCGCGCGTCTGAGGTCGGACATTTTCATGGCCGGGTTGCGATCCATCAGCTTGCAGATCTCCACCGCCACCCGCATACCGCAATCATAGCCGCGCCCGATCGGTTCGGCCAAGAAGTAGTGGCCGGATTTTTCAAATCCCGCCAGTGCGCCGATTTCCTTGACCCGACGTTTCATGTGACTGTGGCCGGTCTTCCAGTAATCGGCCTTTGCGCCATGTTTCAAAAGCTCGGGATCCGAGGCGAACAGGCCGGTGGATTTGACATCGGCGACGAAGGTCGATCCGGGATAGAGCTTGGCAAAATCACGGGCCATGATGACGCCGACCTTGTCGGCAAAAATCTCGGCCCCTTCGTCATCCACCACACCGCAGCGATCGCCGTCACCGTCAAACCCTAGTGCCAGATCGGCACCGCTGGTGCGCACGGTTTCAGCCATGTCGTGCAGCATTTCCAAGGCTTCGGGATTGGGGTTGTAATGCGGGAACGTATAATCCAGCCGATTGTGCGAGGCCACCACCTCGACCCCGATGCGTTCCAGCACCCGTGGCGCAAAGGCCGAGGCGGTGCCGTTACCGGTTGCACAGACCACCTTCAGCTTGCGGGACATTTTGAAATCACCGCAAAGGTCATCTATATAGGCGTCCATCACGCCATCGACGAATTCATAGCCACCGCCCGGACGGTCGCGCCCGTCGCCGTTCAGAACGATCTCTTTCAATCGGGTCATTTCATCCGGGCCATGGGTCAGCGGACGCTCAAAACCCATCTTGACCCCGGTCCAGCCGTTCGGATTATGGCTGGCAGTGACCATGGCGACCGCCGGGGCATTCAGGTGGAACTGGCTGAAATAGGCCATCGGCGACAGACAAGGGCCGATATCCCTGACATGAATGCCTGCCCGGATCAGGCCCAGCATCAGCGCGTTCTTGATGGTCAGCGAATAGTCGCGGTAATCGTTGCCGACGGCAATCACCGGTTCGATCCCCATCTCATGCATCTGGGTGCCAAGGCCTAGGCCAAGTTCGGTGATCCCCGGCAGATTGATTTCCTCGGGATATTTCCAGCGCGCGTCGTATTCGCGAAAACCGGTGGGTGCGATCATTGCATCGCGCAGAAATTCCCAGCTGTTCAGGGTGACGGTTGAAAGAGGTTTGGCCAAGGGAATGCTCCGGCAAAAGGATTCAGATGGAAATCGGGTTTGATTTTGCCAGCCGGTCGAATGCCATCAGGCTGGTAATCAAATCCGCCATCTGGTCCAGATGGATCATGTTTGGCCCGTCGCTGGGCGCGCTATCGGGATCCTGATGGGTTTCGGCAAATACGGCAGCAATGCCAAGCGATACTGCGGCACGCGCCATCACCGGCGCGAATTGCCGCTGCCCGCCGGACGAACTGCCCTGCCCGCCCGGTTGCTGCACCGAATGGGTGGCATCCATCACCACCGGATAGCCGGTTGCCGCCATCTGTGGCAGGCTGCGCATATCGACCACAAGCGTGTTATAGCCGAACGAGCTGCCGCGTTCGCAAAGCAGGATGCGATCATTGCCGGTCGAGGCGATCTTGGCGGCGACATTGGGCATTTCCCATGGTGCCAGAAACTGCCCCTTCTTGACGTTGATCGCCGCCCCGGTACGCCCTGCCGCCAGCAGCAGATCGGTCTGCCGGCACAGGAACGCCGGGATTTGCAGAACATCGACAACGCTGGCGACTTCGGCGCATTGATCGGCGGTATGCACATCGGTCAAAACCGGCACGCCGATGGTTTTCCTGATACCTTCCAGCACCTTCAGCCCCTCGACCATGCCCAGCCCACGCTGGCCGGCAAGCGAGGTGCGGTTGGCCTTGTCATAGGAACTTTTGAAGATAAAGCCGGCGCCCGCGGCATGACATGCCTCCTTCATGGTGCCGGCAATCATCTGGGCGTGATCCAGGCTTTCCAGTTGGCATGGCCCGGCTATCAGGGTCAGGGGCAGGTCGTTGCCGACCGCGATGTCGCCTATGGTTACGGTTTTCATCGCTTAGCCTGATATCTGTTCGCGCAGGATCGAAACCGTCAGGCTGATCATCAGGTAGATGCCGCCAAACACCAGAAACGCCAGAATGGTGTTTTCAAAGGCGCGCGGATAGGTCGGCTCGTCCGGTGGCACCGGGCGCACGCCAAGCGACAGATATCGCACCTGGCGGTTGGCCTCGACCCGTGCCGATTCAAGCTGTTGCAACGACTGGCTGAGCATCAGTTGCCTTGTTGCCACGTCGGCCTGGGCAATGACCAACTCGCCCTGAGTCTTGGCAAGTGAATTGGAACCGTTGTCGCTATCGGTCAGGCGGGCGCGCATGTCACTGATCAGCTTGGCTAGTCGTTCAATCGCCTTTTCCGCGATCTCAACCTTGGTGGCGTTGGGGCGCGGATTGTCCAGAAGCTCCGCCAGTTCCAGCCGGCGGTTCTTCAACTCCAGCTCAAAGGTGTTGATCTGCTGCATCTGCCCGGCAAGTTCGCTTTCGGCGCTGACGATTCCGCGCCGTTCCTGTAGCGACAGAACCCGACGGTGGGCCTCGGTCAGCTTGTTTTCCGCCGCTTCATAGCTTTCGCGGGCACCCTGCATCTGATCTTCGCGCAGGCGTTGGGTCAGATTGTCGACCTGTTCCTCGGCATAGCCGATCAAAGCATTGGAGAATTCCTCGCTGGCTTCGGGCGAGGCGGCGATCACCTCCATCTTGACGATCCCCTCGGTCGGGTCATAGCCGATCTTGACCCGCTTCTGGTAGATCCGATAGGCAGCCTCGTTGCTGGCATCGGGGGCCAGGCGTTGCAGCGTGTCGATGTTTGCTGCCTGAAAGTGTTTCTTGAAACCATGATCCTGATCCAGCCGGATCATCGCATCACGTGAGTTCAGATAACTTTGTACCGTGATCGAATCCTGCGATGTCGCCATGCCGGTGCCCGCAAACAAACCGCCAAGGCCGCTGGTCGGGGCAGTTTCAGCCTGCTGTATCACGAATTCCGAATTGGTGGCGTACATCGGCGTTGCCACGACGTAAAAGTAATATCCGGCCAGCGCGGTCGGCAGAAACACGAAAAACGCCAGCTTCACCAGCAACAGAACCAGCCGTTTGCGGCGGCGGCGGGCCAGGTCACGCTGGACCTTCATCACATCGCGGGCGCGCTCTTCGGGGCTTAGCACGCGAATCGACGGTGGCGGCGCATGGCGGATGGCGGCAGGCAGGGTTTGCGGCCCGTTGTCATCCTGATCACTGACCACCAGTTCCAGAAGGTCGCTGCGTTTGAACGGGTCGATGCCGTTCTTGCGCAACAGGCGCACCGCGTCGAGATCCGAAGCCGGGTTCAGCCCGTGCTTCTGCGCCTCACGTCGTGCCACGCGCAGTTGCCGGCCGGTCAGGCCTTCGCGTTTGATCTGTTCGATTTCCTCGCGCGGGGTCAGAAAGCTTTCCTCGTCCGGCGAAAGACGCTGCGGTGAAGATGGCGGCGGGTTACTGGCAGAATCAGTTGCCTGCGGGCTGTCCTGCCGGGGTTTCGCCGAGCTTGCGGCAGTTCTGTCGGCGACGGGTTCAACATCGGCCTTATCGCCGTTTGACTGGGGCGAAGCTGCAATACTGCCGCTGCCCGTGCGCCTTATGCGGAACTTCTTAGGCTTGGGATTCATAGTCATACAGTTGTTTGGCTTCATCCAAAGTGTCGAACATGATCAGTTTGCCATCCCTGAGAACCGCCGCCGACCGACAGAATTTTTCCAGTATTCGCGCCTGATGCGACACGATTATCACAGTCGAGCTTTCCAGCCGGTCCTGCAGGATCGAGCCGGCCTTGCGGTTGAATTCCACATCCGTTGTGCCCGGCATACCTTCGTCGATCAGGTAAATGTCAAATTCAAGCGCCAGCATCAAGGCAAATGAAAACCGTGACCGCATTCCGGCGGAATAGGTGCCGACCGGCATATCAAAATATTCCTTGATATCGGTCAGGTATCGGCAGAATGCCTCGACGTAATCGGAATCCAGGCCATATAGGCGTGCGATATAACGGGCATTCTCGGTGCCGGTATGCTTGTTCATCACACCGCCCATGAATCCCAGCGGAAACGAGATGCGGGATTTTCGGATGATCTGCCCCTCATCCGGTTTTTCCAGCCCGGCCATCATGTTGATGATCGTGGTCTTGCCGGTGCCGTTGGGCGCGAGGATGCCCATGCTGTTGCCAAGTTCGACCCTGAACGACGCCTGATCAAGAATGACCTTGCGCTGTTTTCCCGTCCAGAAGGACTTGGAGACATTAACGAACTCAAGCATTGGGAAAGATCCCGCTCTTTACTTCAATCTGCCGGCATTGCATTCGCAGGCTTATTCCTCAGGTCCTAACATATGCTGATCAGACGGTTGAACCTGTTGGCGATACTATGTGGCGGTAAAGTTGCCGGTTGCAACAGATTATCCGGGATCGGTGCCAAAATAGCAGGAAATTGACACCTTTTCACGACAATCGACGGTCCGTCCTGCCAAAGCTGCAGGCCAGTTCGGCAAAATGCCCGGTCAAGGTTTGCGGATAAATCTGCGAGACCACGGATTGTCGCCCTCCAGATATGTACACCCAAGGATTTCTTTCCTATGTTACCGCAAACTGAAGGGCCGCATCCTGCCTGAACCGCAATCGGTTGACAGGCAGGGGCGAATTGGGCGAGGGCAGACAGTGAGAACGATTTTCACCGCAGTGTTTCTGTTCGCGCTATGGCTGTTGATGTCGGGCATCTACAAGCCGATGATCGTCGGTTTCGGGGCAGTATCGGTGGTGCTGATCATGGTGGTGACACGGCGGATGGATGCCGCCGATGGCGACCGGGTGCAGCTAGACCTGAAACCGCTGGCACTCATCGGTTATCTGGCATGGCTGCTGGTGGAAATCGCCAAGGCAAACTGGGCGGTGACCCGGATTGTGCTGTCGCCAAAGATGCCGATCCGCCAGCATCTTTTCAAGGTGCCGTTCAGCCAGAAAACCGACCTCGCACAGGTTCTGTTTGCCAATTCGATCACCCTGACGCCCGGCACCATTTCGGTTGAATCTGGCCCAAATGATTTTCTGGTTCATGCGCTGGCCTATTGTGCCGAAGACAATCTGGCACTGGCAGAAATGGATCGTCACGTCAGCTTGACCGAGCGCCGGGTGACGACGTGATGTTTGAGCTTGCGGCAATCGCGATTTTCATCGCCATGGTTTTCGTGCTGATCCGGCTTTATTCCGGCCCAACGCTCTACGACCGGGTGCTGGCGCTGAACGCATTCGGGACCCATACGGTTCTGTTCATCGGCATTCTCGGTTTTCTGACCGGAAGACCGGATTTCCTCGACATCGCGCTGCTTTATGCGCTGATCAATTTCGTTGGCACCATCGCCATCCTGAAATTCTTTCGCTACCGGGCCATTGGTGACATTTCCTCCAACGGCACCGAGGACGAAACAGAGATCGAGGTCGAATCATGACCACATTCGAAATCGCCCTTTCCGTGCTTGGATGGCTGTTCATCCTGTCAGGATCGTTTTTTGCCATCGTCGGGGCATTCGGCATCTGGCGGTTCCCGGATTTCTGGTCGCGCCTGCATGCGGCATCCATCACCGATTCAGCGGGGGTGATCCTGTTGCTGGTCGGCATGGCGATCGAGGCCGGGCTGGGGCTGGTTACCGTGAAACTGGTGATCATCGGCGTTTTTCTGTTCATTACCGGCCCGACCGCGACCCATGCTGTGGCCAACGCCGCACTGGTTTCCGGGCTGCGCCCGCACGAGGCACCGGGCCTGACCGGGGCGGAACCTGATTATCAATCGGATCCGGACGACAGTTGAACCAAAAGGCGGCCAGAGTATCGAAACCTTCATCGACATAACCCTGTTCAGCATGCTGGTAACAACCGCCATCACGGTGGTGCGCACCCGCAGCCTATTCGCCATCGTCATGCTGTCGGGCGTGTTCAGCCTGTTGTCGGCTCTGTTACTGGTAACGCTGGACGCAGTGGATGTGGCCTTTACCGAGGCGGCAGTCGGGGCAGGTATATCCACGGTTCTGCTTCTTGGCACGCTGGCACTGACTTCGCGGTTTGAAAGGCCGGTCCGCCGCTCACCCCTGCCGCCTTTGATTGTTGTTCTGGTCACGGGTGCCGCCCTGATTTATGGCACCATGGACATGCCGAATTTCGGTTCTCCCGAAGCGCCGGCGCAGACCCATGTTTCGCCCGATTATATCCAGCGCAGCCCGCATGAAATCGGCGTGCCGAACATCGTTACCGGAATTCTGGCCAGCTATCGCGGTTATGACACGCTGGGGGAAACCGCCGTGGTATTTACCGCCGGGATCGGGGTTCTGGCACTGATCCGCTTGCTGCGCCGCCGCCGCGACGGCGAAGGCAACACGAAAGAGGGGGCAAGCCTGATGCGCCACCACCTCATCCTCAGGGTGGTAACCAAACTGCTGGTCGGCCTGATCATGCTGTTCGCACTATATGTGCAGTTTCACGGCGATTATTCGCCGGGCGGCGGTTTTCAGGCCGGGGTGATCATGGCGGTCGCCTTCATCCTTTACGGCGTTGTCTTCAGCCTTGATCAGGTGCAGATGGTGCTGCCGCCCTGGCTGGTGCATAAACTGGTGGCGCTTGGGGTGCTGATCTATGCCGGCACCGGCATCTACAGCTTTTTCGTCGGGTTCAACTTTCTGGATTACAGCGCCCTCAACCCGCAACACCCGGAACACGGCCAGCATTACGGCATACTTTTAGTGGAACTTGGTGTCGGCATTACCGTGACCGGAGTGATGGTGGCGATCTATTACGCCTTCGCCGCCCGCCCGCCAATCCTGAGCGATGAGGAATGGTAGCCATGCTGGAAGAATTCACCTGGCCGTTCATCGTCGGGCATCTGAACTACTGGTTGTTCATCGTGCTGATGATGACCGGTCTTTATATCGTGGTTGCCAAGGGCAATCTGGTAAAAAAGATCGTCGGGCTGAACATTTTCCAGACCTCGGTTTTCATGCTTTATATTTCGATGGGCAAAGTCACCGGCGGCACTGCGCCGATCTTTCCGATTGATCTGAACATCGACCCCGATGTGGTCTATTCCAACCCCCTGCCGCATGTTCTGATCCTGACCGCGATCGTGGTCGGTATCGCCACCACCTCGTTGGGTCTGGCGCTGATCGTGCGCATCCGCGAGGAATACGACTCGATCGAAGAAGAACGGATTCTGGAGATCGAACAGGCCATTGCTAACGCCGAAAACCAGCGTCACGGTCAAGCCATGGGTGGACGCGCAACGTGACGACCGAAAATATCCACCATGTCAGCGCCAGCCTTGGCGACCATTTGCCGGTGCTGGTGGTCCTGGTGCCGTTTGTGGCCGCTCCGCTGCTGGTGTTCATTGGCAGCCGCCGCCTGGCCTGGTCGATTGCATTCGCTGCAAGTGCGATTTCACTGGTCATTTCGTTTCTGTTGCTGATGCGGGTTATTGGCGGTGAGGTGATTTCCTATCACCTCGGCGGCTGGGCACCGCCGCTTGGGATCGAATACCGGGTGGATGCCGCCAATGCGTTTGTGCTGCTTTTGGTCACCGCCATTGCCGTGGTGGTCCTGCCGTTTGCCCGCGAAAGCGTGCGTGCCGAGATCCCCGACCGCCAGAACACATTGTTTTATGCGCTTTTCCTGTTGTGCCTGACCGGGCTTTTGGGGGTGGCGGTCACCGGTGATGCGTTCAACGTGTTCGTGTTTCTGGAGATTTCATCGCTGGCAACCTATGTGCTTATCGCGCAGGGATCCTATCGCGACAAACGGGCACTGACGGCGTCTTATGATTATCTGATCATGGGCACCATCGGTGCTACCTTTTTCGTAATCGGTCTGGGCCTGCTTTATATGGCGACCGGTACCCTCAACATGGCCGATATCGCCGAGCGATTGGTGGATCAGGCTGGCAACCGCACCGTCAGGGCGGCGTTCGCCTTTATCGTCGTCGGCATCGGGCTGAAGGTGGCTATCTATCCTTTGCATCTGTGGTTGCCGAACGCCTACACCTTTGCGCCTTCGGCAGTGACCGCATTCGTTGCGGCAACTTCGACCAAGGTGGCAGTTTACGTTCTCATGCGGTTCATGTTCTCGGTCTTTCAGCCGGTGTTTCTGTTTGAAGTAAACACACTGGAATTCATCATCCTGCCGTTTGCCTTGCTGGCGATGTTTGCGGCCAGTTTCATTGCCGTGTTCCAGTCGGATTTCAAACGCATGCTGGCCTATTCCAGCATCGCGCAGATCGGTTACATGCTGCTGGGGATCGCCTTTCTGACCGAAACCGGGCTGACCGCCGCCATCGTGCATCTGTTCAACCATGGCATCACCAAGGCGGCGCTGTTCATGGGGGTCGGGATCTATGCGCTGCGCCTTGGCGGCTCATTCCTTGATGATATCGAAGGGGCCGGGCGTCGCATGCCCTGGACCTCGGCGGCGGTGGTGATCGCCGGGCTCAGCCTGATCGGGGTGCCGGGAACCGCCGGTTTCATCTCGAAATGGGTGCTGGTCGAGGCGGCGTTGGAAAAGGGCTGGTGGCTGATTGCGATCCTGATCGTCGCCTCCAGCCTCTTGGCGGTGATTTATGTCTGGCGGGTGATCGAGGTCTTGTATCTGAAAGCACCAAAGGGCGATGTGATTGTAAAAGAGGCACCACTGTCGATGCTGTTGCCGCTTTGGGTGATGGCGCTGGCATGTGTCTATTTCGGCCTTGATACCGACCTGACCATCAGCGCCGCTCGCGCCGCAGCCGAGGGCCTGATGGCCGGAACATCAGGGATGAGGTAACGGCCATGGACACAAACACCGCCATATTGCTGACGATGCTGGTGCCCGCACTGGCAAGCGTTACCAACATGATCCTTCGCGATCAGCCGAACCTTCGCGATGGCGTGACCTTGGCTGCGTCAGTCCTGACCTTTGTTCTGGTGCTGACGATCCTTGGCGATGTCGGCAACACCACGACCACCGCCTTTGCCCTGTTTCAGGTGATGCCGGGGCTTGACCTGGCGTTCAACGTCGAACCTCTGGGCCTGTTGTTCGCCATCGTCGCCTCAGGCCTCTGGATCCTCACGCATCTTTATGGCATCGGCTATATGCGCGAAAACCGCGAGGACCATCACACGCGTTTCTTTGCCTGTTTCGCCATTGCCATTGCCAGCGTCATGGGCATCGCCTTTGCCGCCAACATGTTCACGCTGTTCCTGTTTTATGAACTGCTGACCCTGTCGACCTATCCCTTGGTCGCCCACAAGGGAACGCCCGAGGCGATCCGTGGCGCTCGTACCTATCTGGCGGTGCTGATCGGCACCTCGATCGGGCTGCAACTGGTGGCGGTGATCTGGACCTGGACCCTGACCGGCACGCTTGATTTTACCAAGGGCGGCATTCTCGAAGGGCATATCGCCGGGCCGATGGTGGCGATACTGCTGGCGCTTTACGCCTTTGGCATCGGCAAGGCGGCCCTGATGCCGTTTCACCGCTGGCTGCCCGCAGCCATGGTGGCCCCAACGCCGGTTTCCGCGCTCTTGCATGCCGTGGCGGTGGTCAAGGCCGGGGTTTTCACCATGCTGAAAGTCGGCGTCTACATTTTCGGCATCGACTTTCTGGCCGCAACCGGCGCGTCAGTCTGGCTGATGTGGCTGGCGGCGTTTACCATCGTCGCCGCATCGGTGATTGCGCTGACCAAGGATAACCTCAAGGCGCGGCTGGCCTATTCGACGGTTTCACAGCTTAGCTACATCACCCTTGGTATGGCGCTGGCGACCTCGATGGGGGTGCTGGGCGGGGGCATGCACATCGCCATGCACGCGATGGGCAAGATCACCTTGTTCATGTGCGCCGGCAGTATCTATGTCGCCACCCACAAGACCGAGATCAGCCAGATGACCGGACTTGGCCGTGCCATGCCGATCACCTTTGTGGCATTTCTGATCGGCAGCCTTTCGATCATCGGCCTGCCGCCCATGGGTGGCAGTTGGAGCAAGTGGCTGCTGGTACTGGCATCGGCCGATACCGGGCAATGGGTGATGATCGTGGTTCTGATGGTGTCGTCGCTGTTGAACATCGCCTATCTGCTGCCGGTGGTGGCGCGTGGCTTTTTCCTGCCGCCCGCGATGGCTGGCGGCGCTTCTGAACCCGGTGTGCTGGTTTGGCTGCCGCCGGCCATGACGGCTATCGGTTGCATCGTTCTGTTCTTTTTCGCCGGTGACATCCTGTCATTCCTGGCGCCGATCGTGGAAAACTGAAGGGGATAGCATGAACGCGAAGAATGAGGATACTTCCAGCTACAGTCCCCTGTCCCGACTGTTCGGGCTGGTTGACAGGCCAGGTGCCGCCAACCGGATATTCTGGGGTCTGGCGGTATTTTGCGGCCTGCTGTTTCTTGCCGATTTTACCTACGAAAAACATGGGCATTTTGCGGTGGAAAATATCCCCGGCTTTTTCGGGTTTTACGGTTTCGTGATGTTCACCGCCTTGATCCTTGCGGCAAAACTGCTGCGCGTCCTGATCCGCCGCCCCGAGGATTATTACGGCAACAAGGCCATCGACAGCGAATCCTACCCCGAACGGGGGCTTGATCGGGCAACGCATGATGATTGAACTGATCCCGACCGCGTTTCTATATATCGCAGCCGCATTGATCCTGCCGCTTTTGCCACAGACCCGGGCGCGCGGGGCGTTGCTGCTGCTGGTGCCACTGCTGGCCGCCTGGCAGGTCTGGATGCTGCCCGAGGGGATTTACGCCAGAACCGAGTTTTTCGGCCTGAACCTTGAACTGATGCGCGTTGACAAGCTTAGCCGGGTGTTTGCACTGATCTTCTGTCTGGCGGCGTTTTTGGGCAACCTCTACGCATGGCATGTGAACGACCGGGTGCAACAGGTGGCGGCACTGGTTTATGCCGGATCCGCCATCGGCGCGGTTTTCGCGGGCGATCTTATGACGCTGTTCTTCTATTGGGAAGGCACCGCCATCGCCTCGGTCTTTCTGATCTGGGCGCGGCGTACCGAAGGCGCTTATCACACCGGCATGCGCTATCTGATCATTCAGGTCGGCTCGGGCGTGATATTGCTTGCAGGGGCGGCGCTTTATTGGCGCGAAACCGGGTCGATGACATTTGAAACCATGACGCTGGGCTCCCCTGCCACCTGGCTGATTTTCCTGAGTTTTGGCATAAAATGTGCCTTTCCCTTGCTGCATAACTGGTTACAAGACAGCTATCCGGCGGCAACCGTGACCGGCACGGTTATCCTGTCGGCGTTCACCACCAAGCTAGCGGTTTACGCACTGGCGCGGGGGTTCGCCGGCACCGAGATCCTGATTTATATCGGTGCCATCATGACGCTGTTCCCGATCTTCTTTGCCGAGATCGAGAACGATCTGCGCCGGGTGCTGGCCTATAGCCTCAACAACCAGTTGGGTTTCATGGTGGTCGGCATCGGCGTCGGCACCGAGATGGCGTTGAACGGCACCGTCAGCCATGCATTCGCGCATATCCTTTACAAGGCATTGCTGTTCATGTCGGTCGGGGCAGTTCTTTACCGGACCGGTACGTCAAAGGCATCGGAACTTGGCGGGCTTTACCGCACCATGCCGAAAACCGCGCTGTTCTGTCTGGTGGGGGCGGCGTCGATTTCCGCCTTTCCGCTGTTTTCCGGGTTTGTCACCAAATCGCTGATTCTGGATGCGACCGCGTCGCAGCATTATCCGATCATCTGGGGGGTGCTGGTATTTGCATCGGCCGGGGTGCTCAGCCATTCCGGCATCAAGATTCCGTTCTTCACCTTCTTTTATCACGACAGCGGCCTGCGCCCGAAAGAGGCACCGGCCCATATGCTCTGGGCGATGGGGATCACGGCGGCGCTTTGCATAACCATCGGCATCTATCCCGATCCGCTATATGCCCTGCTGCCCTATGAGGTGGTGTTCCATCCCTATACCATCGGTCATGTGGCCGGGCAGTTGCAGCTATTGTTCTTTGCGCTGCTGGCGTTTGGCGTCCTGATGCGTACCGGCATCCATCCGCCGGAAATTCGTGCGGTAAACCTTGATTTCGACTGGATTTACCGCCGCGCCCTGCCGCGCCTGATTGCCTGGCTGGCGGTTGTGGTGACGCGCCTTTGGCACGCGCATTCGGCGTTCTGGCAGCGTCGAATGCTGGGAATCTACCAGCGGCTCTATGCCTCGCACGGGCCTGAAGGGAGGATGGCGCAGGTCTGGCCGACCGGATCCATGGTGTTGTGGATCGCCGTCCTTTTGGGGGTAACACTGGTGGTGAGTTTCCTGAAATTTTGAACTCCAAAGCACCGTTTTGGGCTTGAGCACGCCCACCGCCATGCTAGGTTCCGGCGATGTCGGAAACACTGGAACAGCTGGCGCCTGAAATCAGGGCATGCCGTCTCTGCGCCGAACGATTTGCCGCAACGGCCACAGCCCATACGCCCAGGCCGATCTACTGGCTGCAAAGCGGGGCGCGGATACTGGTAGCGGGACAGGCACCTGGCCTGAAGGTGCATGAAAGCGGTGTGCCATTCGATGACCGTTCTGGCGAGCGGTTGCGCGACTGGATGGGGTTGGATCGCAGGGTTTTCTATGATCGGGACATGGTTGCGATCCTGCCGATGGCATTCTGTTTTCCGGGCTATGATACCAAGGGCAGCGACCTGCCGCCACCGCCGATCTGTGCCCGGACATGGCATGGCCGGGTGATGACGGCGTTGGGTCGGGTGGAACTGATCCTTTTGATTGGCAGCCATGCGCAGAAATGGCATCTTGGCAAAGAACATAAGGCCAATGTCAGTCAGACCGTCGCCGCATGGCGCGCGCATCAGCCGCAGGTTTTTCCATTGCCACATCCAAGCTGGCGCAATACCGCATGGCTGAAGAAAAACCCCTGGTTCGAGGCCGAGCTGGTGCCGGAACTGCGCGCGTCCATCGCGGCGATTGTTCACCATGACGAAAGGCAAAACCCATGACTCCGCTTGATCAGGCGCATCAGACAATGGCGGCAAGACCCGATGACGATGCGGCACGTCTGAGGTTTTATGAACGCCTGGCCGAGGTCGAATTGTTCTTGCTGTTGAAAAAGGAACCCGATGGCGACCGGCTGGACCCGCAGATTTTTCCGGTCGAGGGAAAATCTTATGTGCTGGTGTTTGACCGCGCCGACAGGCTGGCGGAATTCGCCGAAACACCGCAGCCCTATGCCTCGCTGTCCGGGCGGAGCCTGGCCGCATTGCTGGTCGGTCAGGATCTGGGGTTGGCGGTGAATCCGGGGGTTGCGCCTTCGGCCATCCTGCTGCCGGCCGAGGCGATTTCCTGGCTGCTGGAGGTTTTGGGCAATCAGGCAATGGAAACCGAACGACGACTGGTCGAGGTCAGAACCCCGTTCGGCATTCCCGAAGATCTGCCAAGGGCGCTTGACGGCAAGCTGGCGGCAGCGGCGGGGCTGGCCGATAGCGCCTATCTGGCCGGTGCTGTATATGACGATGGCTCAACCGGTATTCTTCTGGCTTTTGTCGACGCCAAACACTGGGCAGAACCGGCGCTGACGCGCGGCGCCAGCGAGGTCGTCAGTTTCAGTCATCAAGCGGCCACGCTTGATGTCGCATTCCTTGCCCACGACGCACCCCTGGTGGCAAGGCTGGAGCGGGTGGCGCTGAAATTTGATCTGCCAAAGGCCCCCAGCACAGCGACCATCGGCGCACCGGGGATGGACCCGGAGGCGCCGCCGCGCCTGCGCTGATGCATGAACTAGTCGTCGTCGCGCCATTGATTGACGATGGGATAACGCCGGTCCAGCCAGAACGCCTTGCCGCTGGTGCGCGGACCCGGTGCCGCCTGATAGCGTTTGTATTCCGAGATATAGATCAGGTGTTCCACCCGCTTGACCGTGGCACGATCAAACCCCGCCGCAACCACCTCGGCGACGGATTGATCCTTGTCGATCAGGCGTTCAAGGATACCATCCAGAATTTCGTAGGGCGGCAGTGAATCCTCATCCTTCTGATTGTCGCGCAGTTCCGCCGTAGGGGGTTTTTCGATCACCTCTGGCGGAATGACCACGCCCTTTGGTCCGCGCATCCAGTCGCGGTGGTTTGCATTGCGCCAGCGACAGGTTTCAAACACCCGCATCTTGTAAAGATCCTTGATCGGGTTATACCCCCCCGCCATGTCGCCATAGATGGTGGCATAGCCGACCGCCACTTCGGACTTGTTGCCGGTGGTCAACAGCATCTCGCCGAACTTGTTGGAAAGCGCCATCAACAGCAGGCCGCGCAAACGCGACTGGATATTTTCCTCGGTCAGATCGGGTGGCAGCCCGGCAAATACCGGCGCCAGCGTTTCGGTGATGGCGGCGCGCCCGGCGGCAATGGAAATCGTATCCAGATGGCAGCCAAGCGCATTGGCAACGGCAACAGCGTCATCCAGCGAGGTTTGCGAGGTATATTCCGACGGCATCATCACGCAGCGCACATTTTCAGCCCCCAAAGCATCCACCGCAATGGTGGCGACGATGGCGCTGTCAACACCGCCCGAAAGCCCCAGCAGCACCTTTTTGAAGCCGCATTTTCGCAGGTAATCGCGCAACGCCTCGACCATCACCCGGTAATCCTGCTCCCATTCATCGGGAAAGGTTTTCAGAACCCCGCGCAGCGCATGCCAGCCGTCAGGGCCTTGTTCAAAATCCACATGCTCGATGTCCTCGTCGAAAATCTGCATCTGCATCGCCAGCACACCGCCGGGGTTGAGCACGAACGAGCCGCCATCGAACACCTGATCATCCTGCCCACCCACCATGTTGAGATAGACCAGCGGCAGGCCGGTTTCGATCACCCTTGACACCATGGCGTTGAGGCGGCGTTCAAATTTCTGCCGGTAATAGGGTGAACCGTTCGGCACCACCAGAATTTGCGCCCCGGATTCCTCCAGCGCTTCGGCCACGTCTTCGTGCCAGGCGTCTTCACAGATCGGCGTGCCAATACGCACGCCATTGATCGAATAGGGACCGCTGATCGGGCCCTGATCAAAATGACGCAACTCGTCGAAAACCTGGGTGTTGGGCAGTTCGTGCTTGCGCACCACGGCGGAAATCTCGCCGCCTTGCAGCACATAAAAGGCATTATAAAGCGCCCCGTCCTCGGCCAGCGGCCCGCCGATTCCTATCGCCGGACCATCGGCACAGGCGCGCGACAGATCGACGATATGCGCCATGGCATCGGCAACAAAGGCGGGTTTCAGCACCAGATCCTGAACCTGATAACCGGTAATGAACATTTCCGGCAGTACCAGCATGTCAGCCCCCGCCGCCCTGGCAACCTCGAACGCCGCCCGCGCCTTGGCGGCATTGCCCGCCAGATCTCCGACGGTCGGGTTAAGCTGCGCCAGTGTCAGGCGAAAGCGATCTGACATCTTGAACTCTCCAAGTGGATATTCGCGCGGTCTGTTTAACAGAACTCGGCCCAAGGGAAAGCGGTTCAGGCTGAAATCGGGGCGAAAAACATTTGTCAGCGAAATGCCAACAGCTTAGACTTGCCGTCGGGCGGGTGCGTCCGGTGGACAACCAGAGGCGGAGGCCGGAGCCGAACAGCTTCGGATACAGGATTTGACGACACGTTTCAGCATTCTGCGGGCGCTTGGCCTGGCAATCCTACTTGCGTCGCCAACGGCGCCGGTGCGGGCACAATCCCAGAACGAGGTCGTGACCCGCGAATATGAAAACGGTGGCGTCTACGAAGGCACCTTCAAGGACGGCAAGCAAGACGGCCACGGTACCTATCGCCTGCCGAACGGTTACGAATATACCGGCGACTGGGTGGACGGCGAGATTCGCGGCCAGGGCGAGGCACATTTTCCCAACGGCTCGACCTATACCGGCAGCTTCATCGCCGGCAAGCCCGAGGGTCAGGGCAAGATCATCTTCTCCGACGGCAGCACCTATGTCGGCAACTGGGTCGACGGCAAGATCTCAGGCGCCGGTGTGGCCCGCTACGCCAACGGCGTGGTCTATGAAGGCGAATTCGACAATGCGCTGCATGACGGCAAGGGGGTGATGACCAGTCCCAACGGTTACCGCTATGACGGCACCTGGGTAAAGGGCGTCAAGGATGGCAAGGGCACCATCACCTATCCCGACGGCGCGGTTTATGCAGGCGAAATCGTCAACGGGGTGCGCGAAGGTCAGGGCGAGTTGAAGATGCCTGACGGGTTATCCTATGCAGGGGCCTGGAAAAACGGCCAGATCAACGGGCTTGGTGTTCTTACCCAGGTGAACGGCGATGTCTACGAAGGCACTTTGGTCAACGGTCAGCGCCACGGCACCGGCATCGTTCGCTACCAGAACGGCGATACCTATGAGGGTGGTTTCGTCAACGACAAGCGCCACGGCAAGGGCCTGTTCACCGGCACCGATGGCTTTGTTTACGACGGCGAATGGGTGCAAGGCCGGATCGAAGGTCAGGGCAAGGTGATATACCCAGATGGCTCGGTCTATGTCGGCTCATTCAAGGACGATCTAGCGGACGGCACCGGCAAGATCACCTATTCCGACGGCTCAACCTATGAAGGAAGCTGGGTCAAAGGCGTGATCGAGGGCAAGGGAATAGCCCGCTACGCCAACGGCCTGGTCTATGAGGGCGAGTTCCAGAACGCCAAGAATCACGGCATCGGCACCATGACCTATGGCGACGGTTATAAATATGTCGGCGAGTGGAAAGACGGCCTGAGACATGGTCAGGGTGTCGCGACCTATTCCGACGGTACCGTCTACAAGGGCGAATTCAGCGCCGGCCAACGGGCCGGTCAGGGCGAGATCACCATGCCCGACGGGTTCAAATATACCGGCCAATGGAAAGATGGTGAGATCGACGGCCAAGGCGTCGCCACCTATGCCAACGGCGATATCTATACCGGGCTGTTCAAAAAGGGCAAACGCCAGGGCGAAGGCAAGATGCAATATGCCAGCGGCGAGGTCAGGGCCGGAAACTGGGTTGACGGGCGGCTGGTGGAAGAATAGCGCGCGACACCTTCCCTGCGGCCTGCACCCCTTTTCAGTCGGCTGCTGCGGTTGCCTTCAACTGATACCCCTGATGGCATGAGGTGCAGTTCAGCATCAGCGTGCTGAGATTGCCCAGAACCGCCATTGGCACCGCACCACCTGCGGCCAGATCGGCCAGGTCATCAAACCCCTTGTGGGTCGCAAGGCCCAGAGTTTTGAATTCCAGCGGCAGCTTGGCCATCATCGCCGGCGATTCCCCTTCGGCGGCGGCCATGCCGACCGAGCGGGCTGTGGTTTCAACCGTCTTCATGTCACCATCGACAAGGGCGCTTGTGATGGTCTGCACAGCTTCCAGAAGACCGCGCATTTCACCCAGTACCTTCAGGCGTTCATCGGGTGACAGCAACACCACCGATCGCCCGTCAACACCCGTCTCGACACTGCCGACAACGATGAACTTGTAAGCGCCATAGGCCAGCCCGGCGATCAGCACCGCGCTCAGCCCCCAGCAGAATTTGCATGATTTTCCCATGATATGACCACCTTGCCGTTGATTGGTTATTCAAAGATAACTAAATCGCGGAACCACAAAAAGGTCAATGGTTCGCAATCATCACCTGCAATCAGATCAATAGCCTTCGCCACGATCCACAAGATGCAGAAACGGTTCACCCGCTTGGCCACGGCGAATGTTTTCGGCAATACAGTCCGATGCGGTTTCCGGTCGGGTTTCCGAGGCGATGTGCGGCGTGACGGTAACACGCGGATGTGTCCAGAACGGATGATCGGCCGGCAGCGGCTCCTGACGGAAAACGTCCAGCGTCGCATGACCGATCTGCCCGCTATCCAGCGACGCCAGCAACGCCTGATCGTCGATCAGCGCACCACGCCCCGGATTGATGATGACGGCACCTTCAGGCAGCATTCCGAGGGTTTCAGTATCAAGAATATTCTTGGTTGCCGCAGTTTGCGGCAGCAGCAGCACCAAAATCTCCGACGATGAAAGGATCTGGTGCAAGCCTTCCCTGCCTGAAAAACCACGGATGCCGGAGGCGGTTTTCGGCCTGCGGCTCCAGCCGGAAACCTGAAACCCCACCGCTTGCAACAACCGCGCCGAGGCCAGGCCAAGCGTTCCCAGACCCAGGATGCCGACGGCACGGTCGCGTGCAAGCGGTGGCACCGGGTCAGCACCGCGCCAGATGCCATCCTGACCGAAAAGATGCCGGTCGATGCCAAGATGATATCGCATGACATGCCCGAGCACCCATTCCGCCATCCCGTCGGTCAACCCGGCATCGACCATCCGTGCCAGCGGTGCTGTCAGGGTCTGGTTCGTCTGAATGGTCTCAACCCCGGCCCACAGGCTCAGCACTGCCTTGAGGCGCGTGAAGGGGCGAAAATCGGTCAGGGCCTGGTTGGGTGAATAAACGATATAGTCCACTGTTGCCGGGTCGTCACAACGGTCAAACAGCTCTGCCCTTATGCCTTTGCGATCAAAGGCGGCGGCAAGGGTTTCACGGTAAACCGGCCAGATGGCGGGACGCCCGGCAAACAGGACTTTTGCAGGCATAAATTTTTCCTATCGCGGTTTGTGGACATGCGCCGATTGTACCAGCCCGAATGCCATCATCAGAACCAGCATGGCCGTGCCACCATAGGATACCAGCGGCAGCGGCACCCCGACAACAGGTGCCATGCCCATCACCATCGACATGTTGACGGCAAAATAAAGAAAGAACGTGCTGGCAACACCAAGTGTAAGAAGCGCACCAAACCGGTCGCGGTTGGTCAGCGCCGAAGTGACGCAAAAGGCGATGATCAGGGCATAGATCGCCAGAAGCGATACCCCACCGACAAAGCCCAGTTCCTCGGCCAGCGAGGTAAAGATGAAATCGGTCTGGTTTTCCGGCAGAAAATCCAGCCGGCTTTGCGTGCCTTGCATGAACCCTCGCCCGCCCCAGCCGCCGGATCCAAGGGCAATCTTGGACTGGGTGATGTGGTATCCCGCCCCCAAGGGATCGGTTGAAGGATCGAGAAACGTGTCGATCCGCTTGAACTGATAATCCTTCAGCATCTGCCAAGGGGTGCCGCGTGATTGGAACACGACGGTGATGGCAATACCTGCCGTGGCAATGGCCGCCATGAAGTATTTCCAGCTAACACCCGCCAGAAACATCATCAGGACACCGCCGATACCCAAAAGCAGGGCAGTGCCGAGATCGGGCTGCCTGAGCACCAGAAACATCGGCACGGCCGTGATCAACAACGGCACCGCCACCCACAAGGGGCGCGAGGTTCGGGAAATATCCAGCCAGTCGTAATAAGCCGCAAGCGCCAGTACCAGCGTGATCTTCATCAATTCCGAGGGTTGAAGCTGCATGAAACCAAGGTTGATCCAGCGCCTTGCACCCATGTTCATGTCACCGGCAAATTCGACCGCGACCAACAGGATCAGCGCCACCACATAAGCCAACCCCGCCATGTTGCGCCAAAACCAGATCGGCACCATGGCGATCAGAAGCATCATTACGAAACCCAGCGCAAACCGCTTGGCCTGCGCCGATGCCCAGGGGTCAAAACTGCCGCCCGCCACGGAATAGAGCATCAAAAAACCCACCGAGGCGGCGGCGGTTACCAAAAGGATCAGTGGCCAGTTGAGGTATAGCACCTTACGCGGTCCGCTAGGCACGGTTTTCAGATTGTGAACCAGATAGCTCATGCCTCGGGCCTTCTGAGGGGAAGGTTCTTGCGCTCGTTCATGATGCGGGTGCGCTGGCTGGCGGGATAAGCCTCGATCGGTGGCGGACCAGAATAAAGCGCCTCCAGCAGGATGTCGCGGCCGATCGGGGCGGCAAATGCGGAACCGCCGCCGCCATGTTCCACCACCACCGAAACGGCATATCGCGGCGCATCATAGGGCGCAAAAGCCACGAACAGCGCGTGGTCGCGGCGTTCCCATGGCAGATCCTCGTTGCGGGTGACGCCTTGCCGGCGTTCCATGGTGGTGATGCGGCGAACCTGACTGGTGCCAGTCTTGCCGGCCATGCGCATGGTCTTTTCGGCGATCCGGGTCGAATAGGCGGTGCCGCCCCGCTCGTTGGATACCGCGAACATGCCGTCGCGTACCGCCCTCAGCGACGATGCGGAAATACCGAGATCGGGCGGAAATGCCGTCTGGGTTTTTGCACCGTCCACCGATTTCAACAATTTCGGCACCACCGCCCGGCCCGAGGCCAGCCTTGCCGTCATGGTAGCAAGCTGCATTGGCGAGGTTAGCACAAAGCCCTGCCCGATGGCCGCATTCAGACTGTCACCGATGCGCCATTCGGATCCGATCACCCGCTGCTTCCACCGCTTGGTCGGCATCAGCCCGGCGGCAATGCCGTTCAGCGGCAGATCCAGCCGCTCACCCAGACCAAAGCGTCGCGCCATCTCGGCGATCTTTTCGATCCCCACGCGTTGCGCCATTTCGTAATAGAACACATCGCAGGAATGTTTCAGACTGTCGCGCAGGTTCAATTTGCCATGGCCGCTGCGTTTCCAGCAGTGAAACCGCTGATTGCCAAGTTCCATATAGCCACGGCAGGTGACGGTTTCGTCAAGGTCGATCAAGCCGCCCTCGACCGCTGCAAGGGCGACAATGATCTTGAAGGTCGAACCGGGCGGATAGGTACCCTGCACTGTCTTGTTGGCAAACGGACGATAAGGGTCGTCGTTCAGCGCCTGGTATTCGGCCGTGGATATGCCGGTGACGAACTTGTTGGGATCGAACGAGGGGGCGGATCCGACCGCGATCAACTCGCCGTTATTTACGTCCATCACCACCGCAGCTGCACTTTGCCCGTTCATCCGCGCTTCGAGGTAGTTCTGCACATTGGCGTCGATGGTCAGTTGGACATTGGCGCCCGAACGCCCTTCCTTCCTGTCGATCTCACGCATGATCCGGCCTAGGGCGTTCACCTCGATCCGCTTGATTCCGGCAAAACCGCGCAGGCTCCGGTCGATCTTGAGCTCGACACCGCTTTTGCCGATCTGGAATTTCGGGATCTGCAACAGGGGATCCTGATCGTCAACCTTTTCCAGATCACGGGTGGTCACACGCCCGACATAGCCGACGATATGCGCGAAATCGCTGCCAAGCGGATAGAACCGCGTCAGCCCCACCTCGGCGGTGACACCGGGCAAGGCAGGTGCGTTGGCGGAAACCGCGGCGACCTGATCCCAGGTCAGTTGTTCGGCGATGGTGATCGGCACAAACGCAGCGCGACGTTTCAACGAGTCAAGCGCCTGTGCATAATCCTCATCGCTCAGCGGCACGATACGGGTCAGCCGGGCAAGCACCTCGTCCACATTGCCGGCCTGCTCGCGTACCATGACGATACGGTAATTCTGGTGATTCTCGGCAATCGGCACATTGTTGCGGTCGAATATCAGACCGCGCGCCGGTGGCAACAGGCGGATGTTGACGCGGTTTTCTTCTGCCAGAAGGCGAAATTCCTCAGCCTGGTTGACTTGCAGATACCTTAGACGCGCTGCCAGCAGGCCGATGAATCCGGCCTGAAGCCCAGTCACGATAAGCCCACGCCGGGTTATCCGGCGAAGGCCATTCCTGGTGTTGCGGTCGTTCGGATTCATAACCTGTGCCCATAGCGGATCGCCTCATCGGGCGAAATCTTGCGGATTCGCAAAAAGAAATAGCAGAACAGCACCACCAAGGGATAGGCCAGCACGCTCACAAGATAGTGCAGTGTCACGGCCCCGAAGCTGCTGAGCGGCACCAGCGCGACCACCAGCAGCAGCCGGTTGGCCAGCAGCGCCAGAAACATCGCACCGGCAACGAAGGCCCATTCAAACAGAAACGGCTGTTCTCGAAACCGATATTCCTGGGTGCGGGTGAATTCGGTCAGAAGGACCACGATCGCCGTCCACAATCCCGGCGGACCAAGCAACAGGATGTCGGCCAGCAGAAACACCGCCGCCACCAGCCATACCGGCGCAAATTCCGGGCGCCGCAGCACGAAAGTAAAGGTCAGGCACAGCAACAGGTCGGGCTGTGGCGTGAATTTCGGCACGAATCCCAGCGGTGCCAATGCAAAAAACAGAATTGCCGCCGCACAGCCGAAATACGCCAGGCGACCCAGCCACAGACCGGCAAGAACCGCATTACCCGCCATCACCGTTTTCCCCGTTCGGCGGCTCGGTGCCGACCAGTTCATCCGATACGCCGATCTTTTCGGTCGGACTAGAACGCAGAACCCGCAGGAATTCCAGCCGCTGATAATCGGCCGCCAGTTGCACCAAAAGACGCCGATCACGCCCCTGCACCACCTGACCGACCAGAATGTCTGGCGGAAATACCTTGCCGTCGCCCGAACTTATCACGCGGTCGCCGGGGTTCACCAGTTCCGGGGTTTCCAGAAACTCGATCACCGGATAGGGGGTATTGGTGCCGGACAGAATGGCCTTTTGCCCGGATGGCTGGATGGTGACGGGTATGCGGCTGTTGCTGTCGGTCAGCAGGATCACCCGCGAAGTCGTCTCGCCAACGCCAGAGACGCGGCCAACCAGCCCCAGCCCGTCCATGGTGGCCCAGCCATCCATCACCCCATCCGCGCGACCAACATTGATCAACGCCGATTGCCGAAATGGTGAACCGCTGTCGGCCAGCACAACACCGGTCACATAGGTCAGCTTGGGATTGATCCTGACCTTGTTCAGATCAAGTAGCTTGGCGTTCTTCTGTTCCAGTTGCAGTGCCGCTTCGCGCCAGCCCTTGAGCCGCTGCAACTCGCGCCTGAGTTCCTGGTTCTGTTCATAGATATTGGTATAGGACTGAAAATTTCCCACCATCCGCGCCAGATTGGTCACCGGCACCAGCGCCCAGTCGAAACTGGGAACGATCCGGTCGATCATCGCTGTTCGCAACTGTTCAACTCTGGGATTGTCAATGCGCCACAACAGGAAAATCCCCAGCAGCAGAATCACCAAGACGCCAATCAGAACCCGCCGGATCGACCTGCCGTATTCCTGATCTGCCTGTCGGTCACGCGCCACTTGGTTTCCTCTGGTCTCCGATCACCCCGGTCAGCTATCATAGTCGATGACGTGCTGTAGCTGCTTTTCGAATTCAAGCGATTTGCCGGTGCCAAGCGCCACACAGTTCAGCGATTCCTCGGCCACAGAAATTGCCAAACCCGTTTGTTCCCTCAGCGCCAGATCCAGCTCGCCCAGCAATGCGCCGCCACCGGTCAGCATCACGCCGCGATCGACGATATCTGCGGCCAGATCGGGCGGCGTCGCCTCAAGTGCCGACATCACCGCCTCTGTTATCTGCTGTACCGGTTCCGACAAGGCCTCGGCAACCTGCGCTTGGGTGATCTCGGTTTCCTTCGGCACGCCGTTCAACAGATCGCGCCCGCGGATCTCCATCGAGGATCCGCGCCCGTCATCGGGCATCCGAGCGGTGCCGATCGAGGTCTTGATCCGCTCGGCGGTTGCCTCACCGATCAACAAGTTATGCTGGCGGCGCAGATACGAGATGATCGCCTCATCCATGCGGTCGCCGCCAACCCTGACGGACCTTGCATAGACGATATCGCCCAGCGACAGCACCGCAACCTCGGTGGTGCCACCGCCAATATCCACCACCATGTTGCCGGTGGGATCGGTGATCGGCATGCCCGCACCGATAGCAGCGGCAATCGGCTCGGCGATCAGCCCGGCCTTGCGCGCCCCCGCTGACAGAACCGACTGGCGAATGGCGCGTTTTTCCACCGGCGTGGCACCAAAGGGAACGCATACGATAATTTTCGGCTTGGTGAACATGGTGCGTTTATGGACCTTGCGGATGAAATGCTTGATCATTTCCTCGGCAGTGTCAAAATCGGCGATCACCCCATCGCGCATCGGGCGGATCGCCTCGATGCTGCCGGGGGTGCGGCCCAGCATCAGCTTTGCGTCCTCTCCGACCGCAAGTACCTGTTTGCGACCGTCCTTGATGTGATAGGCCACGACCGAGGGCTCGTTCAGCACAACCCCCTTGCCCTTGACATAGACCAGCGTATTGGCTGTCCCGAGGTCGATCGCCATATCGGCCGCGAAAAGACTTAGTATTGACCACATCGAAGGGGTGTCACCTGTTCAAAATCTGCATTGGATTAACGACTCTGCCAGTCGCAAAACTCGCTTCTTATAAGCGTTTGCAGGAAGCCCCGTAAAGAGGAGTTATCAACCGCAATGGGCGCGATTTCGCCCAGTCGAATGGCATTTTCCACCTGTCTGGATGCCCGCCAACTTTACCGGCAGACATCCGTTTTTGTTGATTTCAAGACGCAATCGCGTCTGGTGCCGATCTGGTGCGGCGGATCAAGAGCTTGTTCAGCGCGTTGACATATGCCTTGGCCGAGGCAACCACGGTGTCGGTATCACTGGACTGGCCGGTAACGATCTTGCCGTCCTCTTCCATCCGGACACTGACGGTGGCCTGCGCGTCGGTGCCTTCGGTCACCGCATGCACCTGATAAAGCTGCAACCGCGCATTATGGGGAAACAGCGCCTTGACCGCAGCAAAGGTGGCATCAACCGGCCCGTCGCCAGTGGCGTTGACCTGATGATCGACGCCATCAATCACCAGCACAAGATCAGCGGTCTGTGGCCCCTCAGTGCCGCAAATCACCTTCAGATGCTTGACCTGAAGCCGGTCGTTGGCGGCGTTGGTATTACTGTCTGTCATCAGCGCAATCAGATCGTCGTCGTAAACTTCCTTCTTTCGATCCGCCAGCGCCTTGAAGCGCACGAACACATCCTTCAACTGGTTGTCGCCCATCTCATAGCCAAGATCAGACAATTTTGATCTGAGCGCGGCACGACCGGAATGTTTGCCCATCACCAGATTGGTTTCAGTCAGACCGATATCCGAAGGGCGCATGATCTCGAAGGTTTCGGCGTTTTTCAACATGCCGTCCTGATGGATGCCGCTTTCATGGGCAAAGGCGTTCTTGCCGACGATTGCCTTGTTGAACTGTACCGGAAAGCCCGAAACCGTGGCCACCATACGGCTGGCCTGCATGATCTTTGTGGTATCAATGCCGGTCTGCCAGGGCATGATGTCGTTCCTGACCCTCAGCGCCATCACCACCTCTTCCAACGCGGTATTGCCAGCGCGTTCGCCAAGGCCGTTTATGGTGCATTCAACCTGCCGCGCACCGGCCTCGACCGCCGCCAGCGCATTGGCGGTCGCCATGCCAAGATCGTTGTGGCAATGGGTGGAAAAGATCACGTTATCCGCCCCCGGCACCCGTTCCAGCAGCATCCGGATCAGATCGGCACTTTCACGCGGCGCGGTATAGCCGACGGTATCGGGAATGTTGATGGTGCCGGCACCGGCCTTGATGGCGATTTCCACCACGCGGCAAAGGTAATCGTGTTCGGTGCGCGTCGCATCCATCGGCGACCACTGGATATTGTCGCAAAGATTGCGCGCATGGCTGACGGTCTCGTGAATACGTTCGGCCATCTCGTCCATGCTGAGTTTGGGGATGTCGCGATGCAGCGGCGAGGTGCCGATGAAAGTGTGAATTCGCGGCTGACCAGCATGTTTCACCGCCTCCCAGGCGCGGTCGATATCGGTGAAACTGGCCCGCGCCAACCCGCAGATGACGGCATTTTTCGACAGCTTGGCGATCTCGCTCACCGCCTCAAAATCGCCTTCCGAAGCGATGGGAAAACCGGCCTCGATAATATCAACGCCCATCTCGTCAAGCAGTGCTGCAATCTCCAGCTTTTCGTTATGCGACATGGTTGCACCCGGTGATTGCTCACCGTCACGCAATGTGGTGTCGAATATCAACACGCGATCCTGTTCGGATTTGGGGTTCTGGGTCATGGATATGTTCCGTTTGCTTAGCTGTTCGACTATGTCTGACCGACGCGCTTTACCAACCCTCTGAGCGGACGCGCCTTGTCAGACACGCTCAGAGGCAGCTAAGAAGTAGCCGCGAAAAACCGTCTTTGGCAGCAATTGCCAGACCAGCCACTAAGTTATCCGCACGCATGTTCATGCTGCAGACTATACAAAGAACCCGCGCAATGAAAAGCCCCAAAATCCATGCAGGATGGGTCGCCCCTAATTGTTCGGTAAATACTCCGGGAGCGCGAGGGCCGGCCCTCGCTCGGTCGCTGGCAAAATCAGGGAACGTTTGTAGCCGGCGTTGCTGCCAGGCCCCCCTCCAACACACGGAGGGGGGATGGTCGTCCCGGGCTGCCTTAGCTACTCGTCACGCCGACCAATGAAGCTGATCTATTTGAACATTAGGTTAACTTTGTGGCGGATCGGTGAAAATACCGGGACATTGTTCGCGAAATGGAACCTGTCGCGCCATGATGCGCTGCGGGGCGACCGGTTCAGGCACCTTCAAAGGCGCAAAGGACATGCACCCGCATGCCGAGCTTTTCCAGCTTGGCACGCCCGCCCAGATCCGGCAGGTCGATCACGAAGGCACAGCCGACCACCTCGGCACCGACCCGTTCAATCAGCCTGATTCCCGCCTCGGCAGTACCTCCGGTAGCCAGCAGGTCATCAACAACGAGGATACGCTGGCCCGGTTCAAGCACATCGTCGTGCATTTCCATCACCGCCTCGCCATATTCCAGCGTATAGGCCTGTTCGATGGTCGATCCCGGCAGCTTGCCCTTTTTGCGGATTGGCACGAATCCTACCGACAACTGGTGGGCAATGGCGCCACCCAGAATGAAACCGCGTGCTTCCAGACCGACCACCTTGTCGATCTCCTCGCCCGCGAAGGGATGCAGCAACTGGTCGATCGCCATGCGAAAGCCACGTGCATTGGCAAACAGAGTCGTCACATCGCGAAACATGATCCCCGGATGTGGAAAATCCGCAATGGTGCGGATGTAATCCTTGACAGTTGGGGGGTTTGCCATCAGTTCCTCCGGGGGTTGGGTTTTTACCGACATGCCTAATCGGTACGGATGTCGGGAACAACCCAGGCCGCGTTTTGATCAAACTCGATCTGACCTGGAATATTAAGGTTGTTCGGGGTCAACCGACGATCCAGCTCCGGCAGGGAACGCATCAGCCTCAGGATGGTTGGCGAGGTGGCATAGTTGGAATGGTTCAAACGGTCCTGACCGTCCTGAAAATCCGAAATATCGACCACCAGGATCTTGAACTCCGCTAGTTCCGTCACATTGCTGAGGTTGCCCAGACGCTGGCGATCACCGGTAAGCAGGCCGGAAAGGCGCAAAGCATAGTCACGTCGCGATGAAAAGATCACAAAGGGCTTGGGAATTGGCTTGATGCGGTTCAACTGGGTTTTGAACACGTCAAGATCAATATCCGGCGACATCAGGATGACACCACCAAGTTTGGCGCGGATCGAAGGTGACCCTTCGATATACATCTGGCGCAGCGTTTCCATGCTAAGCTGTGCGCCCATGGAATGCGCCACCAGATAGACCTTGCGAATATTGGTTTTTGCCAGATTTTCCAAAAGTTTCTGCAAGCCGTCGCGCGAGAACATTGCGCTGTCGCGGTCATAGACATAACCACCCGCCTTGCCGGCCGAGGGCCAGGAATACAGGATCTTGACCGCATCCACGTTCAGATCATGGGTCAGTTGCGTGATCCGGTACAGTCCTTCGGCGAAGTTATTGTTATAACCGTGAACAAATACCACCGCTTCGTGGCGGGGGTTATTCAGGCTGGCGGTGGCCTTGTTCACATCGGCCCGAAACTGCGCCGCATTGCTGAATTCGGTGACATCGACGGTCACGAAATCACGGCTTGGATCAACCTTGCGGTTTGGCCATTCGATGTTGCCGGGCTTGTGATCCGGCGGCACCGAAACCGAATACCGCCCATACTGCACGCCGGGCGAACGCCGACCGCTATACCCCTCGGACGGCAGACCCTTATTTCGCGTGGTGGCAATGAAAATCGTGCTGACACTGGCCGCCTCGATCATCGGCGCATAGGACAGCTTGCCGCGCGGCGTACAGGCCGAAAGCTGGATCACAAGCAGCCCCAGTACCAGAAAACGCAGAACCGCCGTCATCGCCTTGACCCGCCCCCCAAGCCTGCCTGCCGCCGCTGGCAGACAGATCGCACCCGCCCTGTGTATCCGAAATTCCCTGGGTTCAACAAGCGCATTTGCCGGATGACGCTTGTCATTGCCAATCCCGGCGACAAAGATACAGCCAGGGATCACGAGGAGTCGCAACATGAAACCGCCGTCAACCAACCCGGCCCCAGCCGATGCAAGCGCCCGCAGGGCCATCAAGCCGGTGATCTGCTATCCTGCAACCACGCTGCCCGCTCGCCCCATGACGCTGTACCTTTCGGCACGCCAACAGCTTGACAAGATGGACGAAGTGCTGGTCCCCCCGCGCAAGGCGCGCTGCATCCGCATACCCCAAGGGCATTTCTTTCGCATCACTTCGGTTGACGGGCCGCAGGTTGGCGACCTCAACCTCTGGAATGCCGATGACCCGCTTGAGCGGTTCTATTCCGGCAAGACCCGCGCCCTGCACGGCACCCATGTCTCTACCGGCGATTGCCTGTGGTCAAGCTTTCCGAACATGCGGCCAATGGCGACGATTACCGATGATACGCTCGACTGGTACGGCTGGGACGCTGACGGCTGCTCGGTGCATGACGTGATCGGCACGCGCTGCGATCCCTATACCAACCGCCTGCTGAACGGCACCGATTACCACCATTGCTGCCACTCGAACCTGATCCGCGCCCTTGCCGCCTGTTCCGCCATCCCGCTGGGGCAGGCCGAAGCACTTGTGCACGATGTCCTCAACGTCTTCATGTGCACCGGCTTTAGCCTGGATACCCACCAATACATCATGAAGGCCAGCCCGGTCCGCCCGGGCGACCATATCGAATTCTTTGCCGAGATCGACTTGCTCGCGGCCCTGTCGGCCTGCCCCGGCGGCGACTGCTCGAATGAACATTCCAGCGACAACACCACCTGCCATCCGCTGCTGATCGAGGTGTTCAAACCCAGGGACGGCGCATTAACCGGCTGGCAACCCCCGGCCAAAAACGCCTATGGCGGCGGTCACGGCCTGTAGCATCACCCCTTCGCCGCCAAAACCCGCCCGGCAACCGCATCGAGCCTGGCCATCGCCACCGGATCCTGCAACCCATCCGCCGTCAGTACCGCAAAATCAAGTGCGCGGTCACAACCGTCCGGGCATGGCTTGCGCCCCGCCGACAGCAGCCCAGGCAATCGTGCCACCAGATTGCGGGCCTTCTGGGCATTGGCCCCGAGCGTGGCAATTACCTGCGCGATATCCACCTCGCCGTGATCGGGGTGCCAGCTATCGTAATCGGTGATCATCGCCACGCTGGCATAACAAATCTCGGCCTCGCGTGCCAGCTTGGCCTCGGGCATGTTGGTCATGCCGATCACGTCGCAGCCCCAAACTTCGCGATACATCCGGCTTTCCGCCAGGGTGGAAAACTGCGGCCCCTCCATCGCCAGATAGGTGCCACCGTCATGCACCCGGATCCCCTCGTCCCTGGCCGCCGCCAGACAGGCCGCGCCAAGCCGTGAACAGGTTGGATGCGCCACCGAAACATGCGCCACGAACCCGTCGCCAAAAAAACTTTTCTGGCGCGCGAAGGTGCGGTCGATGAACTGATCCACCACCACGAAATCCCCCGGTGCCAGTTCATCCCGGAATGAACCACAGGCCGAAACCGACACCAGATCGCTGACGCCGGATCGCTTCATCGCGTCAATGTTGGCGCGGTAATTGATGGTCGAGGGCGCATGCACATGCCCGCGCCCGTGACGCGGCAGGAACACCATCGAAACCCCGTCAAGCCGGCCGAACAGCAACTGATCCGATGGCCGCCCCCATGGCGTTTCCACCTCGCGCCACTCTGCGCCTTCCAGCCCTTCGATGTCGTAAACACCGCTGCCGCCGATCACCCCGATGATGCTATCCATGAAACTCCCCCTTTAGCCATGAACCTGATTACCCCAACACCCGGCCACAGAAAAGTGCCCCGGCCACATTTTCCATGGCCCCGGCAATTTTCCGGCCCCGCCGTCTTAACCCTAGTCGAAGCCGCAACATCCGGTTAGACTTGGCAAAAACGGGCGCGACATGACCAATCACCTCTATTATGGCGACAACCTGTCGGTGCTGCGCAAAAGCATTGCCGATGAATGCGTCGATCTGATCTATCTCGATCCGCCGTTCAATTCCAACGCCAGCTACAACGTGCTGTTCAAAGGCCCGCAAGGCAACCAAAGCGCCGCCCAGATCGAGGCGTTCGATGACACCTGGCACTGGAACGACTCAGCCGAGTCCGCCTTTCAGGAGGTGCGCCGTTCGGGCAACGGCGCCGCCGCCTCGATGCTGAACGCCATGCGCGGGTTTCTGGGCGACAACGACATGATGGCCTATCTGGCGATGATGGCGGTGCGCCTGCTGGAGCTGCACCGGGTGTTGAAACCCACCGGCAGCCTCTATCTGCATTGCGATCCGACCGCGAGCCATTACCTGAAGATATTGCTGGATGCGGTATTTGGGGCGGCAAATTTCCAAAATGAAATAATCTGGAGTTATCGGCGGTGGCCGACAAAAGCTAGGCGTTTCCAAAGAATGCACGACGTAATTTTCTATTATACCAAGAGTTCTGAACCCGGTGTCTTTAACACTCTCTATCAAGAAGCGTCCGAAAGCTCCAAGAAGCGTTGGAAGGGTAAGAAGCAAAATGTAACATTCGATGAAACTGGACATCGAAACCCAACCGCAGAAACTAGCGATGAGTCGACTGTTCCATTGAATACTGTTTGGCCCATTCCAGTTATTGCACCTGTCTCAAAAGAGCGCCTTGGCTACCCCACCCAGAAACCCGTCGCCCTGTTGGAACGCATCATCAACGCCTCGTCCAACCCCGGCGATGTGGTGCTCGATCCGTTCTGCGGTTGCGGCACCACCGTCCATGCGGCGCAAAAGCTCGACCGCCAGTGGATCGGCATTGATGTCACCCACCTTGCCATCGGCCTGATCGAAAAGCGCCTGCGCGATGCCTTTCCCAAGGTCGAATTCACCACCCACGGCGTGCCACAGGACATCGCCGGTGCGCGCGATCTGGCCAATCGCGGCCGCGACGACAAGAATTATTATTTCGAGTTTGAAAAATGGGCGCTGTCGCTGATCAACGCCCAGCCCGGCAACCAGTCGAAAAAAGGTGCCGACAAGGGCATCGACGGCAACATCTATTTCGGGCGAACCGACCGCGCCATCGTCAGCGTCAAGGCCGGTGAAAACGTCGGCGTCGCCATGATCCGCGACCTGCGCGGCGTCATTGAACGCGAAGGTGCCGCGATCGGCATCTTCCTCACCCTGACGGAGCCCACCAAACCCATGGTGGCCGAGGCCGCCAGCGCCGGCCAATGCACCGTCGAAGGTTTCGCACCGGTGCCGCGCATCCAGATCGTCACCATCCAGCAGGCAATGGATCTGCGCGACCGCGCCCTGATCCTGCCCGCCCGGCGTGACGACACCTTCAAAAAAGCCCCGCGTGAGGCGGACCACCGCGCCCAGGGCAAGCTCGACCTTTGATCCGCCGTTTCTTTATTGCCGAAATACTCATGCGGTGCGGGCGGCGAACCCACGCAACCCGGCTGCCTGGCAACCCCGCATGCCGCCCCTGCCCGCAGGCCCTGACTGCCGTTTGCACCACGGATCAGGTTATGTCCGCCATGCGCCCGCATAACCGCCACTGAAGCCAGCAAAAACCGGGGTCAAGGCCGCCTCGACACCTGCATCAAAGCCCAAGGCACCAGCGCATCACCGCCTTTTGCGCGTGCAGCCGGTTTTCCGCCTCGTCGAACACCACCGAATTGGCGCCGTCCATCACCTCGGATGTCGCCTCTTCATCGCGGTGCGCCGGCAGGCAGTGCATGAACAAGGCGTCCGGCTTGGCATGGCGCATCAGTTCCGCATTCACCTGATAGGGCCGCAGCATGTTGTGCCGCCGCTCGCGCGATGACTGGCTGTCATGCATGGAAACCCAGGTATCGGTCATCACCAGATCGGCCCCCGCGACCGCCTTCCGCGCGTCACGCTCGACGCTGATGTTGACACCCTTGCGGCGCGCCTCGCCGATGAATTCCGCCTCGGGATCCAGTTGCGCCGGACCGGTGAAGGTGAAGTCGAACCCGAACTGCCCCGCCGCCTGCACCATCGAGGCGCAGACATTGTTGCCATCGCCCGACCACACCACCTTGCGCCCGGCAATCGGGCCGCGATGTTCCTCGAACGTCATCACATCGGCCATGATCTGGCAGGGATGGGTGCGGTTGGTCAGCCCGTTGATCACCGGCACCGTGGCGTATTCCGCCATCTCCAGCAGCGTGTCCTGTTCAAACGTGCGCATCATGATCAGATCGACATACCGGCTTAGCACCCGCGCCGTGTCGGCGATGGTTTCGCCATGGCCAAGCTGCATGTCGGCACCCGACAGCACCATGGTCTGCCCACCCAACTGGCGCACCCCGACATCGAACGATACCCGGGTCCGGGTTGACGGTTTTTCAAAGATCAGCGCCACCATATGCCCGGCCAGCGGCAACACATCATCGGGCGCGCCTTTCGGTCGCCCGGCGCGGGCGGCCTTCATGTCCCGTGCCTGATCTATGATGCCGCGCAAATCGCCGCTGTCGGTCTTGTCGATATCAAGAAAATGCTTCATTGCCTCATCCCTCATGCAGCAGCGCTGTTACTATGACCATGCCTTGTTGCGGCGATCAGGCCTGCCCCGCCAGCTCGATTTCCGAGGCCGCGCGGTCAAGCCGGCTGATGCCTTCGGCGATTTCCTCATCGCTGATGGTCAGGGCCGGCAACAGGCGGATCACGTTCTGCCCGCCCGGAACCGTCAACAGATGTTCGCCATAGGCCGCCTTGACCACGTCGACATTTGCCACCTTGCAGACCAGCCCGATCATCAGGCCAAGGCCGCGCACCTCGACGAAAACTTCGGGATGGGCTGCAACCAGACCTTCCAGTTTCTGACGCAGCAGGCTGGCCTTGCGGTTCACCTCGGCCAGGAATCCGGGCTCGGCGATGGTTTCCAGCACCGCCAGGCCGACCGCGCAGGCCAGGGGATTGCCGCCATAGGTCGAACCATGTGTACCCACCACCATGCCCGCCGCGGCACGCTCGGTCGCAAGGCACGCGCCCAGTGGAAAGCCGCCGCCAATGCCCTTGGCGATGGCCATGATGTCCGGGGTCACGCCGGACCATTCATGGGCAAACAGCCGCCCGGTACGGCCCATGCCGCACTGGATTTCGTCAAAGATCAGCAGCAGGCCATGTTCATCACAGAGCGCACGCAACCCCTTCAGAAACCCGTCATCGGCCGGCACGATGCCGCCTTCGCCCTGAACCGGTTCGATCAGGATGGCGGCGGTTTCCCCGTCGATCGCTGCCTCGCAGGCCGCAAGATCCCCAAAGGGCACATGTTTGAACCCGTCCAGCACCGGACCGAAACCTTTCAGCAGCTTTTCGCCCCCGGCGGCGGCGATGGTGCCAAGGGTGCGGCCATGAAAGGCATCGTTGAAGGCGATGATCCTGTTACGCTCGGGTGTGCCAGCATGGCTGAAATATTTTCGCGCCATCTTGATCGAACATTCCATCGCCTCGGCCCCGGAATTGGTAAAGAAAACCGTGTCCGCGAATGTCGCCGCCACCAGCGCCTCGGCCAGTTTTTCCTGGTTCGGGATGTTGTATAGATTTGATGTATGCCAAAGGGTTTCGGCCTGTGCCTTCAGAACTTCGACCAGTTTCGGGTGCGCGTGACCAAGGGCATTCACGGCAATTCCCGCGCCAAGGTCAAGATATCGCGTGCCGTCCGCCTCGATCAGCCAGCTTCCTTCGCCCTTGACGAAAGACAGAGGCGCGCGCGCATAAGTCGGAAGAACGGCTGGGATCATCTTGAAAACCTTTCAGAACGGAAGCTCACGGTTTGACGCAAAGTCCGGGGCGAGTCAAATTGCGGTTGCACCACTGGCCAAAATCATTGCCGCGACAAAAGCGGGCTTGCAACCCACCCGGCCAGCCGGACATATAGCCGCCAAACAAAGGAAAGGTCCGACATGTCCACGCCCCCTACCCCAAAACCCATTGTTGCCATTTTGCTGGTGCTGGTCGCCTCGGCGCTGATTGGTGCTGTCATGGTTCTGGCCAAGGCACTTGGACAGGGGGTTGGTGGCGCTGCCATGCATCCGTTTCAGATCGTCGCCGGACGCTACGGTTTCGCCTTTTTGGCGCTGATGCTGGTACGGCTGATCTGGCGGCAAAAACTTGCTGCGCCCGCTTATCAAATCCACGCCGCGCGGATCTTTTTTGGCTGGCTGGGGATGGTGTTGCTGTTTATCGCCGTAACCCATATTCCGGTTGTGGATGCCACCGCCATCAGTTTTCTGGGTCCGGTGGCAGCAATGGTGCTGGCGGTGTTGCTGCTTGGCGAAAAGACCGACCGCAAACGCTGGTTGGCGGCGGCAATCACGGTTCTGGGGGCGCTGATCCTGTTGCGGCCCGGCTCGGGTGCGTTTCAGTTGGCGGAAATGCTGGCGGTTGGTTCAGCCGTGGCCATCGGGTTTGAGATGGTCATTCTCAGATATATCAGCGCCCGCGAAGCACCCTTTCAAATCCTGGTGGTCAACAGTACGGTCGGCGTTTTCTTTGCCGGGTCAATGGCCAGTTTCATCTGGATATGGCCAAGCCAGCAACAATGGCTGATGATGGCGGGGATCGGTCTGTCGATGCTGGCAGCACAGGCGCTTTTCATTGCTGCGATGCGCCGGGCTGATTTCAGCGTTGCATTGCCATTTGCCTATTCAACGCTGATTTTCGCCACGGGTTACGACATGGCCTGGTTTGGCACAAGGCCCGATCTGATCAGCATCATCGGTGCCGTGGTGATCCTGTTGGGAGTCGTCTTTCTGGCATGGCGCGAAGGGCTTGCCAGACGCGCCGCCCTGCCGATTGCCGTTCCCGACCCTAAGACTTGAGCCGATAGCCGCTTGAAAACCAGCGCCAGCACCACCAGCCAAGCGCCAGTATCAGCGCCAGAACCACCAGCGCCCCAAACAGGGGCGAGGCATCCGAAACGCCAATAACGCCATAGCGCATACCGTCGATCAGATAGAAAACCGGGTTGTATTCGGTGATATAACGCAAGGTCGGTGGCAGGATTTCCACCGAATAAAAGGTGCCGGAAAGAAAGCTGAGCGGCATGATGATGAAATTGGTGAACGCGTTCATCTGGTCAAACCGCTCGGACACGATCCCGGCCAGAATGCCGATCAGCGACAAGAGCGCGCTGGCAAGAACCAGAAAGACCAGCACCCAGACCGGATGAACGATCCATAGCCCCAATACCGGAAAGCAGGCAACAATGACCGCCAGCGCCACTGCCCCGCCACGGATCATGCCGCCCAAGGTATAGCCAACCACAAGTTCCAGCGGCGACAGCGGCGGCATCAGGGTATCGACGATGTTTCCCTGCACCTTTGAGGCAACGATGGAACTGGACGTATTGGCAAACGCATTCTGAATGACGCTCATCATCAGAATGCCGGGGGCCAGGAAATGCGTGAAATCAACGCCCATCACCGTGCCCCTGCTGGTACCGATGGCCAGATGAAACACAAGGAGGTATAGGGCGGCGGTGATCAGCGGTGCCAGAACTGTCTGGGTCCAGATCGAACTGAACCTCACCACTTCACGAAGGGTCAAGGTATAAAGCCCAAGCCAGTTGACGCGACCAAAACGCCGCGTACCCATTCCCTGCATCTTTGTCTTTACCGCCATGTCACCCTCGAACAATATCTTGTCATACTGACCTTGTAACCGCCCCGGCAGTGGTTACAATGGGGGGTCACAGATTTTGCCGGGGCGGTCGAGCCATGCCCTCCTGCACCGGATCATAGATGGAGAAGTTGAATGTCCTGGACCGATGAACGTGTGGAAATCCTGAAAACCATGTGGGGCGATGGCAAAAGCGCCAGCCAGATCGCCAAGGAACTGGGGGGCGTGACCCGCAATGCGGTGATCGGCAAGGTGCATCGCCTGGGCCTGTCCAACCGCGCCGCAGCGTCGGCAAAACCTGCCACAACCGTAAACAAACCGGCGGCAAAGGACACAACAGCCGAAAAACCCGCCGCTGTCGCTGCCAAGCCCAAGCAAGAGGAACCGGCGAATCCTAACGCCACGGTCATTCCGTCGCGCAATCTGCCGATCCCGCCGCGCAAGCCGATCATCAAGGCAGGCCAGCCGCTGCCGCCGCAACCCAGCGCCAACGAAATCAGCGCCGAGGCGCTGGCGAATGTGAAAGCGGTGGAAAAGACCGCCCGCCGCCTGAAGCTGATGGAACTGACCGAACGCACCTGCAAATGGCCGATCGGTGATCCCGCGACCGATGACTTCTGGTTCTGCGGCCATCCGGTACAGCAGGGCAAGCCCTATTGCGAAGCGCATGTTGCGGTGGCGTTCCAGCCGATGTCGTCGCGCCGCGATCGCCGCGCATCGCGCTGAATCCCGCGCAAAACACTGGACAAGCAGCGTTTTATGGCGCTAGTCTGCCTGCAAATCAGTGGCCACCAATGGCCCGAATGAGGCAGCAAGGCAAGGGAACCGGGCGGCACAAGCCCGGAATACATTCATGGTACCGATCCAGCAAGTCGCCCGAAAATCGGGTAAATCCACGCAGTTTGCCGCCCTCTGCTATCGGCTTCGAAAAAACGAAGGGCATGAGATCCTGTTGATAACCAGCCGCCGCACTGGCCGCTGGATCATGCCGAAAGGCTGGCCGATGAAGGGCATGTCGCCAGATGAGACCGCCGCGCAGGAAGCGTTCGAGGAAGCCGGCGTAAAGGGCAGTATCCACGATATGTCACTTGGGCGCTACCGGCTCGGGAGAAACCGGAACCGTCAGAGTCAGCGCCCCTGCGAGGCTTTTGTCTTTCCGCTGAAGGTCCGGAAACTCGCTCGTAAATACAAGGAAAAAGGTCAGCGCAAGATCAGGTGGTTCAGCCCGGAAACCGCAGCAATGCTGGTGCGCGAACCGAAACTGAAAAAGATCATCCGCCGGTTCGATCCGAAATTGTTGTAGGTTCAACTGCGGCAATCAGGACAACCTGATCTTTTCACCTTGTCAACGGCGCTTTCTGCTATACTTGATAATATGACAACGCAGATATGAACCAGAACCATGATCCGATATACCTTGAAATGCGATCAGGAACACCGCTTTGACAGCTGGTTTCAGTCGGCCCATGCCTTTGAACGGCTTTCCGGCGGACAGATGATCAACTGTTCGATCTGCGGCAGCGGCAAGGTCGAAAAGGCAATTATGTCTCCAGGCGTTACACCGGCACGAAACGCTGCCAAACCGACGCCCAACGAACCCGGTCGCGCGAATTTGTCTGAACCGGCATCGGCGGCTGAACAGGCCCTTGCCATGCTGCGCGCCAAGATCATGGCGACCTCGGAAGATGTCGGTCGCGATTTCGCGCGCGAAGCACGCGCCATTCACGAAGGTGAATCGCCTGAACGGGCAATTATCGGCGAAGCCGCACCACATGAGGCACGCGCCCTGTTGGAGGACGGTATTCCCGTCGCTCCCCTGCCGTGGTACGTCCGCCGCAGCAACTGAACAACATCCGAGGGACGCATGACAATTCTGGTAACCGGCGCAAACAGGGGGATCGGTCTTGAATTGGTTCGCCAATATGCCGAAATGGGCGAAACCGTCATCGCCACCACCCGCAACCGAATTCCTGCCGAACTTGACCATCTTGCTGAATGGCACATTCTGGACGTTACCGATCAGGCCTCGTTCGACGGGCTGAACAGCGCGCTTGACGGGCGCGCGGTGTCGGTGGTGATCTGCAATGCCGGCATTTACCTCGACAAACCCGAAAGCCTGGCGCAGGGGTTCAAGCCGGAACTCTGGCAGCAGACCTTCGCGGTCAACGTCACCGGTGCGTTTCTGACGGTGCAGAACCTATTGCCCAACCTTCAGGCGGCCGGGAATGCCCGAATTGCCATCATCGCCTCGAAAATGGGGCTGAGCGCACATGCCAAAGGCGGCAGTTATATCTACCGCGCCTCCAAGGCAGCGGCGATCAATCTGGCGGCCAATCTGGCGCATGATCTGAAACCGCTTGATATCGCGGTCGGGGCCTATCATCCCGGCTGGGTCAGGACCGACATGGGCGGCAAGATGGCCGATGTCGATATCGCAACCTCGGCGGGCGGCCTGATCGAACGAATCCGCGAACTCGGCCCGGAAACCACAGGTGGTTTTCTGGCTTATGATGGCGAAAAACTCGACTGAACCGATTGCCTCATCGCTATGCGCCGCAAGGTCGATTGATCCTCTTGCTCTTGCCGGTGCTGCGCCCTAGAAAGCAGCGCGAGATGAACTGGCCTTGTTGAAAGGGTTACGATGCCGCGTTTGGTGATGAAATTTGGTGGCACATCCGTGGCGGATATCGACCGCATCAGGAATGTTGCCCGAAAAGTGAAGCGCGAGGTCGAAAATGGCTTTGACGTGATCGTCATCGTTTCGGCGATGTCGGGCAAGACCAATGAACTGGTCGGCTGGGTCGACAGCATCTCGCCGCTATATGATGCGCGCGAATACGATGCGATCGTGTCATCGGGCGAAAATGTTACAGCCGGCCTTCTGGCGCTGGCATTGCAGGAATACGACGTGCCCGCCCGTTCCTGGCAGGGCTGGCAGGTGCCGGTAATAACCACCTCGGCACATGGTGCGGCCAGGATCGAGGATATTCCCACGGCCAACCTGGATGCCAAATTCGCCGAAGGCATGAAGGTCGCGGTGGTCGCCGGCTTTCAGGGACTGGCGCCCGATGGGCGCATCACCACGCTGGGGCGCGGCGGATCGGACACGACCGCGGTCGCATTTGCCGCCGCGATGCAGGCGCAACGCTGTGATATCTATACCGATGTCGACGGCGTTTATACCGCCGACCCCAGGATCACCGACAAGGCGCGCAAGCTCAACCGCATTTCCTATGAAGAAATGCTTGAACTGGCCTCGCTTGGCGCAAAGGTCCTGCAAACCCGCTCGGTCGAACTGGCGATGCGTTACAGGGTTCGCCTGCGTGTTCTGTCAAGCTTTGAAGAGTCAAACGAAACTTCCGGCACCCTGGTGTGCGATGAGGAGGAAATCATGGAAAGCAACGTTGTATCCGGTGTCGCCCATTCCCGCGACGAGGCAAAGATGACTCTGGTGTCGGTGGCCGACCGCCCCGGCATTGCAGCGGCCATCTTCATGCCCCTGGCCGAGGCCGGGGTGAATGTCGACATGATCGTGCAGAACATTTCCGAGGACGGTCGCACCGACATGACCTTTTCCTGCCCGACCAATCAGGTGGCGCGCGCCGAAAAGGCAATGGAGGCGGCAAAGGCCAAGGGCTCGATCAATTTTCGCGACCTGATTGCAGACAAAAACGTCTGCAAGATTTCCGTGGTCGGCATCGGCATGCGCAGTCATGCCGGGGTTGCGGCACGGATGTTCGAAGCACTGGCCGCCGAAGGTGTGAACATCAAGGTGATCACCACTTCGGAAATCAAGGTTTCTGTGCTGGTCGATCGGAAATATATGGAACTCGCCGTGCAAGCCCTGCATGATGCGTTCGAACTGGACAACGCAGCCTGAGAAACAGGGGCCGATGGCCGAATCAACAGGATTGAAGTCCCGAAATCTGCTGAAACGCCTGCGCGACACTCTGGCGCTTGAAGGTGCGGGTCAGGAGAGACTGGACAACATTACCCATCTGATCGCTGATTCGATGGGGGCCGAAGTGTGTTCGATCTACCTATTGCGCGACCCCGAAACGCTGGAACTCTGCGCCACCGAAGGTCTAAACCCAGAATCGGTGCACAAGACCCGCCTGAGGATCGGTGAAGGCATCGTCGGGCGCGTCGCCCGAGAGGCGCGGCCGATCAACACCCCAAACGCCACCAGCGAACCCGGATTTCGCTACATGCCCGAAACCGGTGAAGAGATTTATTCCTCGTTCCTTGGGGTGCCGATCCAGCGTCTTGGGGAAATGCGCGGTGTATTGGCGGTTCAGAACCGCAAGGCACGCGAATTTACCGACGACGAGACCTATGGCCTGGAAGTGGTGGCAATGGTGATCGCCGAAATGACCGAGCTAGGCGCCTTTGTCGGCGAAGGTGCCGCCCTGTCCGCGCTGCACCAGCAACCCGTGATGTTTCGCGGTGGCGTCGCACAGGAAGGCAACGCTGCTGGCCACGTCCTGTTGCATGATCCGCATATCGTCATTGCCAACCCGGTTGCCGACGACCCGGACGCGGAAATTTTGCGTCTGCATGAAGCGATGGACACCCTCAAGGGCGATGTCGACGACATGCTGAACAGCCAGGTCGGGGCGGCGCATGAGGAACACCGGCAGGTGCTGGAGGCATACCGCATGTTCGCCAATTCCAAAGGCTGGATGAGGCGGATGGAGGAAGACATCCGTTCCGGCCTTGCCGCCGAGGTTGCGGTGGAAAAGGAACAATCGGCCACCAGGATACGCATGGCGCGGGTGCCCGATCCTTATCTTCGGGAACGGTTGCACGACCTTGACGATCTTTCCAATCGCCTGCTTCGGCTGCTGACCGGTCAGGGGCATAATGGATCGCGTGAAATACCGGATGATGCCATTCTGGTAGCACGCAATATCGGGCCGGGCGAATTGCTGGAATACGGCAAGAAACTGAAAGGTATCGTGCTGGAGGAAGGCTCGGTCGGCTCACATGCGACTATCGTTGCGCGGGCGATGGCGATTCCGCTGGTGATTCATGCGGAAAAGATCACGCGTGAGGCGCTGAACGGTGATCTGATCCTGGTCGATGGCGATCAGGGGCTTGCGCATCTCAGGCCCGACGAAGCCCTTACTGCCGCCTTTCGCGACAAGATCGCCATGCAGGAGGTGGCCCAGGAAAAATACCGCTCGATCCGTGACAAGCCAGCCACCACGGTTGACGGGACAACCATCCATTTGCACATGAATGCGGGCCTGATGGCCGATCTGCCCAGTCTGGAAAACTCGGGTGCCGAAGGGGTTGGCCTGTTTCGTACCGAATTGCAGTTCCTCATTCGCAACACCATGCCGCGCCGATCCGATCTGGCCAGTCTATACAAGCGGATCATGGACCGAGCGGCAGGCAGAAGGATCGTGTTTCGCACCCTTGATATCGGTTCGGACAAGGTGCTTCCCTATATGAAACGCGAGGATGAACCCAATCCGGCCATGGGCTGGCGGGCGATCCGGCTGGCGCTGGACAAGTCGGGCGTGATGCGCATGCAGTTGCAGGCGCTGTTGCGCGCGGCGGATGGTCGGGCGTTGACCATCATGTTCCCGTTCGTTGCCCAGATGGAGGAATTCAGCCAGGCGCGGCAAGCTGTTTTTGACGAAGTGGCGCGCGAACGTCGCCTTGGACATAATGTGCCGGACAAGATCGAGATCGGTGCCATGCTGGAAACCCCATCGCTGGCATTCGCGCCGGACCAGTTCTTTGAAATGGCCGATTTCATTTCCATCGGCGGCAATGACCTGAAACAGTTCTTTTTTGCCGCCGACCGGGAAAATGAACGGGTGCGCCGCCGATATGACACGCTGAATGTCAGCTTTCTGACCTTTCTTGAACAGATCGTTGCGCGCTGCGATCAGAACAGAACACCGGTTTCATTCTGTGGTGAAGATGCGGGCCGCCCGGTCGAGGCCTTGTGCCTTGCCGCGATGGGGCTGAAATCACTGTCGATGCGCCCGGCCTCGATCGGGCCGGTCAAGCATATGCTGCGCCGGGTCGATCTTGGCGAAGTGCGGGCGGTCATCGACATGGCGCGCACATCGGGGGCGCAATCGGTCCGGGGGGCGGTGGAACACTGGCTGACCACACTCTGAGCCGCTGGCCGGCATTCGGAGTCAGGCGAATTTGCGTACCATGCCACGCACCCCTTTCATCGCCCCTGCAACCAGTTCCTTTGACAACAGGCGTTCCGGGTTGGTGGGGGGTGGAAAATGGATGGCGCGGCAGCGTTCAAAACCAAAACGGCCGTAATAAGGTTGATCACCGATCAGGATGACACGCTGCCAACCCAAAACACGGGCCCGAGACAGACTTTCTCCGATCAGCAACGCCCCAAGACCTTCGCCCTGATGGGTTGGATGCACCGCCACCGGACCAAGCAACAGGGCCTCATGACCCTTCGGCCCGATCTTTATCGGCCAATAGCGGATAGCACCCGCCAATGTGTTGTATTCATCGCGCGCCAGCAGCGACAGTTCAGGCACCTGCGCCACCCCTTCGCGCAAACGATAGGAGCTTAGCGCCCCCCGCCCCGGCGCAAAGGTGAGGTCATAGAGATATTCGACCTCGTCCTTGTCTTCGGGCGTTTCAGGGGAAAGGCGGAACATTCGTTGGCGTCACCCGATCAAGTGTGTTTCGCCAGCACGAAACCTGTTTTGCCTTTCTATCTTTTTAGCATGCAGCTAGTCAGGGGGCAAATGCCGATAGATAGGAAAAGCCATGTTTTATCGCCCGCAAGCTGGCCACGGCCTGCCGCATTCGCCGTTTGGCGCCATCGTCACCCCGCGCCCGATCGGCTGGATTTCTTCGCGCGGGACGGATGGCAGCGACAATCTCGCGCCCTATTCGTTTTTCAACGCCATCGCCTATCAGCCACCGCAGGTGATGTTCGCCAGTATCGCCTACAAGGATTCGATCAGAAAGATCGCTGAAACCGGGGTGTTCTGCGTAAATATCGTGTCTGAGGCGTTGCTGGATCAGATGAACGCCACATCCGAGAGTTTTCCTGCGGATGTGGATGAATTTATTGCCGTGGGGCTGGAAAAGGCGGAATGCGAAACCATTGATTGCGCGCGCGTGGCCGCTGCACCCGCCGCGCTGGAATGCCGAATGACCGAAATCCGGCGAATCAAGGGCAAGGATAACCATGTGATTTTCGGCGAGGTGACGGGGGTGTATCTGGATGATGCATGTATCGTCCGTGGCCGGTTTGACGTGACCCGGTTTAACCCGATGGCGCGGCTTGGCTATCGGGATTACGCGGTGGTGCGCGAGGTGTTCGAACTGGCGCGACCGGACGACTAGGCAACCCTGACTGGCCATCGTTGGGGGCTGGCTGCCCCAGGGGGCGGTTAACCGAGCTAATGCAAGGAAATCCCGAACAGATCCATGCATTAACCGGCTGGGCTGTTCACTCACACGAAAGCGGGCAGAATACCTGCGCCCTGGTTTTCCCAAAATGCCGGTGCGCATTTTTTGAGTTGCTCCTGATCTAACTTTTGATCAAGTTGCGGGTGCAAACAATTCAATATCAATAGGTTGTGTCATGCCTGAATTTCAGTTGAAAGAGAGTTTTCTAAATGGGTCCAGTATTGACATTGATGAGGCACGTTACGACGCATTGCTTCATGCCAAAGAGGTAATCAAGCTTATTTGGGATACCGAGGAAGCGTTCACACTGTTTGCAAACGCTTTTCTGGAATTTGAAGAGTGTCTACTTGGCGTGGGGATCAGGTATTACTACCAACCTGACATACAACGTGATATGCACCGTTTCTTCGACGAAACAAGGCAGATCGTCAATCTCAAGTTGATTTTAGTGCTTACTACTTCCAGAGCCTATGAGGAACAATTGCATCAGCGCATGAAACAACTGTCAAAACTGACAGCGACGGAAATCAATCTTGAACCAAACTTTCATTCAGTGTTTGACAACCGCCTTGAATACAGAGTCATGCACGCGCTTCGAAACCATGCGCTGCACAAGCAGCTTCCGATGGATTCAATCACCCTAGGCAGTTCAGCACATTCCGAAACAGGGGACATTCGTGATGAAGGCCCGTCACGCGAGCGGATTACAGTGGATCCCAAGATTTCGGTAGTGGAATTCTGCAATTCCCGCAAGATTAGAGCCACCACTAAGAAGGAAGTCAAAAAGCTAGGATATCAGCACCTCGATTTGAAGTTTTTTACACGCGGTTTCGTTGAGTGCTTAGCCAGTTGTCACGACGATTTTCGAAAAGCAACTGAGGGCATTTTCGAAAAAGCAATGTTTCAGATCCAAGAAGCACACAATGAACTCATGAAGGTGAAAGGCGAAGCGCCCAGATTCGTTTCATTTTTGAAGCTGAACAAGGGGCATCCATTTGAAAGCCACCACCTCGATTACTTAAATCATTCTCGTCTAAGAGACCTTCGGAAGTATTGGGCAGGACTGAAATCAGTTCAGCGCGGCTATGTATCATCCGAAGTAAGGTTGTCGAATGGGACATACCCCGAAAAGCATGAAAAGATTTGGATTGCAAAATAAACAATGCGATTCCCCGCAACAAATCCCGCGCCATGAGGTGCCCCCCCGGAATCGTAGACGCTTTTCTTGGTGGTTTTGCTACCAAGGAGAGACGAACACTCGCCAACAAACGCCCATTCCCCAACACCGAAAACCTCAGCCCAACGCGATCCTTGGGCGGCCCGAGGCGATGGCCCGGACCAATGCCTCGACGAAAACCTCGCGGCCTTCGATACTGGAACGTCTGAGGTCGCGTTCGATCCTCAGGCGCACTTCGCCGGCGCCAGCCTCGTTCGCGCCAGCCATCGCCCGCTCGGACAGGTCGTTTTCCAGCGCCGACATGGCCGTTTCTTCTGATGTGAAATCCTTGGGGCCATCGGGGAAATGCACGCGGTAGCAACCTTCGGACGGGCAGGTAATCGAACCGGCAACACGGATTGATACCTGGCCGACCACTGCCCCCAACGCGTTCGCCACCCCGGCATGATCCGGCAGGATCATCCTGGCCCGCAACCGCTCGCCGACGGCACCATAATAATTCGGGGCCGAGGCACCCAGCCCCACCACTGGCAAATCAAGCCGGGTATTTAACGCCAGCAATCCACGGTATCCGGCAAGGCCCTGTCGGGTCAGAACGTGCCGCGCAAGGGTTTCGGGCGCGATTTCGTCCCAATCGGCACCATCTTCGGCAAAGGCCGAAATCAACAGCGCCTCGGTAGTCTGGGCAACCAGTTGGTCAACGATCATACGCGCCATGTCTTCGGCGTTTGCCGCCTGCGCCACACCGCCGCCGGTGCGTTGCCGTGCAAACAGCGCCAGCGCCTTTCGGGCCGCCGCGGCATCCCAGCCGCCCTGTTGACCCAGAACATGCGACGCATCCGAAGGTGTTAGCGCCGACACCATCACCCGGCCACGCGACACCAGCCGCTCCAGCGTCATCAGATCCATGCGGCTGGAAATGATCCGGTTCATGGGTTTGGCTTGGTCCTCCAGCTTTTCCAGCAGCCACTGCTCACGCTCGCTTGATCCATCCGCAAAACTGTGGCGCATCTTCATCGGCACAATGAAACGCCCATCATATTCGCCCACCCGTTCCGAGGCGCATTGACGGTCGAGCACCTCATGCACCATTTCCGGCCAGTCCATGGCGCAAAGCGATACCGGCAATACCCGCCTTGGTCCCAGACGCAGCCCCGCCGAAAGGCCCCTCTGCACCATATGCACCTCACTGTCGCCGCCAAGGCCGTGGGTACGCATGGCGACCGCCTCGACCATGGTGCGAAAGCCGCCGACTCGGGCACCTTCGGCATCAATGGTTGGCTTGCCGCCGCGAAGAATGGCGATGTCGGTGGTGGTGCCGCCGATATCGGACACCATGGCATCGGTTTCGCCAGTCAGCCACCGCGCCCCGACCAACGAGGCGGCAGGCCCGGAAAGGATGGTTTCAATCGGCTTAAGCCGTGCCATCGCCGATGAGATCAGCGCCCCGTCGCCGCGCACCACCATCAAGGGTGCGTCGATACCCATCGACACAAGCAGCCCCTCGGCGGCGGAAATCAGATGGTCGATCATGCCGATCAGGCGCGCATTCAGAACCGCCGTCATGGCGCGTTTCGGCCCGTTCAGGCGGGCGCTAAGGTCGTGTGAACACGATACCGGTTTGCCGGTGCGCGCGATAATCAAATCGCGCACCGCCAGTTCATGTTCCGGGTTGCGCGTCGCAAACTGACCTGCCACCGCGAAACCGCTTATCCCTTGGCCGATCCCGTCCAGTGCGTGGTTCAGGGCGGCAACATCCAGTTCGGCCAGCCTTTCACCAGAATGCCCGTGACCGCCCCGGATCAGGAATATCGGATCACCGCGCAGGCTTTCTTCCAGCCCCTGACGTTTCAGGTCGGCCGGATCAAACCCAATGGCAATCAGCGCAACCCGCCCGCCCTGATCCTCGACCAGCGCGTTGGTGGCCAGGGTGGTTGACAGCGACGCCAGCGCGATTTCCGCCGGATCAATGCCGCTCTTGTCCAGAACCGCGTGGATTGCCTGCCCGATGCCGACCGCCAGATCGTGCCGCGTGGTCAGGGCTTTGGCGGTGGCAAGAACCCGCTCCTCATCCTCCAGCAGAACCGCGTCGGTATATGTGCCGCCTGTATCAACCCCCAATAGAATTGCCATGATCCGCCTGCATTTTCGCCTCTGATCAGACTTTCCTAGTCGCCGAAAACGGTGGCGTCATCCCTCAAAACGACATTCCTGCAAGGTCCATGCCACTTGCGACCTGATAAGCGCGGTGCCAAACATTACCGCGCAGAGCAAAGGATCTTGGACATGGACCGGAATTCAACACTGGAGCCAGAGGACTGGCAGGATTTCCGCAAGCTTGCCCACGACGCACTGGATAACGCGATCAGCCATCTGGAAACACGAGGCAACCTGCCGGTATGGCAGCGCGTGCCAGATGATATCCGCGCCTCGCTTGGCGCGGAACTGCCAATAATGGGCAGCGATATTGCAAGCCTGAACCAAAGGATAGTGCGCGATTTTTTGCCCTATGACATCGGCAATACCCATCCGCGATTCTTCGGTTGGGTGCATGGGTCCGGAACCGTACAGGGGCTTATCCCTGACATTTTTACTGCGGCCATGAACGCCAATCTCGGCGGGCGCGATCATTTGGCCAATGAGGTGGAAAAACAGGTAATCGACTGGTGTCGCTGCGTTTTCGGCTTGCCCGATACGGCGGGCGGACTGGTGGTTTCCGGCACCTCGATGGCAACGCTGATTGCGCTGAAAACGGCACTGAACAAATGTGGCGGTACGGAATTGCGCGATCAGGGATTGGCGGCGATGGAAAAACCGCTGGTCGGATATGCTTCGGCTGAGGCGCATAGCTGCATTGCCCGCAGTTTCGATATCCTGGGCTTGGGCAAGAACGCCTTGCGTCCCATCCCGGTTGACGCTGATTTCAGGATGGACCCCAAAGCACTGGAAGCGGCCATCATTGGCGATCTTGCAAACGGTATCACCCCCTTTTGCATCATCGCAACAGCAGGGTCGGTCAATGTCGGTTCAATCGACCCGTTGAACGCGCTTGCCGAAATCGCCGAAAAGCACTGCCTTTGGCTGCATGTGGATGGCGCTTTCGGTGCGTTGGCAGTTCTGTCGAATCCTTTGAAACCGCTGTTGGCCGGGATCGAAAAGGCGGATTCGCTGGCTTTTGATTTTCACAAATGGATGCATGTGAATTACGACGCCGGCATGGTTCTGGTACGAAATGCCGAGGATCAGCGCCAGGCCTTTTCCGAGCGCCCGGATTATCTTGGTGCTGCGAACCGAGGGTTGGCGGCGGGCAATCCGTGGTTTTGCGAATACGGCCCGGAACTGTCGCGTGGGTTTCGGGCGCTGAAAATCTGGTATCAAATGGCGCATTTCGGCCTGGAACGGATCGGCGCGCAGATCGCCCAGAACTGCCTGCAAGCCCAACATCTGGCTACCCGCGTTGCTGCCGAAATCGAGCTTGAGGGGTTGGCACCAACCGCCCTGAACATCACCTGTTTTCGCTTCAACCCCGGCGGTCTGGATGAAACCCGGCTGGACCGGATCAATGGTGAGATCGTGATCCGACTGCAGGAAACCGGTGTGGCAGCGCCTTCGACCACCAAAATCGACGGCAGGCTGGCGATCCGAGTCAATATCACCAACCACCGCACCCAGTTTGCCGATCTTGACCTGCTGGCTGATACCGTGCTTGCCTTGGGCCGCGAACTGGTTTGACCCTTATTGACCCTGTAACCGTTTGCGCAGCTCGTCCAAAAGCCGTTCGCGCCCGTCCTCGACCGCCTTGTCGATTTCCTGTTGCACCTTTTCCCCGGCATTCTGGCGCAGACGTTCAAGATCAGCCTTAAGGTTTTCCTCGGCCTCTTGTTTTTTCTTCGCCAGTTCGGCGTCCAGAAGTCCTTGAAGATCCGGGCGGTAGTTCAGCCTGGCCCAGGGACCTTTAATCAGCAGCGGCACGGTGACGCCGCCCATCTCGTTCAGATTGCGACCGGAAAAGGTTACGGGCGTCAGGCGATATTCGACAGTACGGGCTGCAATATTGACCTTTCCTTTGCCGGTGGCATCCACCAGATTGCTGGCGAATTTCAGATCGTCGTTGATCAGAACCCCGTCATTGATCATGTAACTGCCAGAGATGGCGGAAAAAATGGTCTTTGCCCCTTCACCGCGATATGACGCGTCCAGATTTCTGAGCATTCCTGCCAGATCCAGCCCCAGCAATTCGCCAGCGCCTATATCAAGCCTGCCTGAACCGGAAAGCCTGTGCATCATTTCATCCATGCTGTTGCCCGAAGTCAGGAACTTCACCGAAAAATCCGCCTTGGCCTTCAAGCGGTCATACCCGGCCATGTCGATCAGAAGCGGTTGCAGCCGGATCGCCCTGAGGTTGATGTCACCGCCCATGGACAGGCCGCCGCGGGCGTTGATCACATATTCGCCGCCGATATTGCCGCCATAGGCGTTGACCTCTTGAAGCCCCAGCACCAGCCGTCCCTTGTCGAGTTTGGCACGCAACTTGGTGCGATCCAGTCTGATGCCACCAAGGTCGACGGAATCAGCGGAAAATGCCACATCCGCATCCAGTGCATGCAAACCGCCAAGGTCGATCCTTTCTTTTGACCAGCCGGTCTCGGCAGTTGCGCCGGCATCGCCCGTCGCGCCAGCCGTCTTGGTTCCAAGCACTGTTTTCAGGTCCAGTGCACCTGCGGTCAGTTTGGCGCTAAGTTTCGGGTTTTTGCCGACGGTTAGATCAAGATCACCATTCAGCGCGTTGCCGTCAACCACCAGTGTCATGCCGCGCAGATAAGCATTGCCGTTTTCGGCCAAGGTAAACCTGCCGCTGGCGTCAAGGGTTTTGGCAAATCCCGCCGATATTCCGGCCATGCCGGCCGCTTTTGCCAGATCGCTGGTCCTGACCACAAGATCTCCATCCGCCATAAGCGGCGAAATCCCGGCACGGCCTTTGAAACCAAGTGATCCGAAATCCGTCTCGGCTATCAAATCAAGACCGGTCAGACCGCCCGACAAAAACATCCCGAATTCAGCGATTCTGGCGTTCAGCGACACAATCTCAGAGCCATACTCCGCCTGCCCCGACAGCGTTGCCGGGCCGGCCAGCCCGGACAGAACCACCGCCAGATCGGCCTTTTCCAGCCGAAAATCCCTGCCGCTCTGATGATCGACATAGATGATCCGGCCATTGCTGATGCGACCATCTGCCAGCGATAAATCCTTGAGTCTGCTGCCGCTTGCCGCCCCTTCGGGCCTTGCCGCTTCCGGATTCGCCGGGGTCAGTTCCCAGTTTCCAACGCCGTCCCGGTTCTTTTCCAGCCGGACCACCGGGTTGATCGCCCTGAATTCCCTAATCTTCACATCGCCTGAAAACAGCGGCTGCAATTTGACCCCGATCAGCAGGCTCTCAGCCTCAAGCATCGGGCCGGATTTCGACCAGGGGGCATTGCCGATCAGAACGCCATCGGTCCTGATGCCCAGCACCGGATAGAACACTAGCCTGATCCTGCCGGTGAACCTGACATCACGCCCGGTTCGTTGTGACAATTCCCGCGCGGCAAATCCGGCGATTTTTTCGGCGGGCAACAGCGCGAAGCCGATAAAAACGATGATCGACAGAATCGCAATCGCCCCGATCACCCGGATTATCCAGCGCATTTCCCACCTCATGCCGGCACTGCCTGCGTCAAGTCTAGATTGCCGCGAACAACATCACAAGTCACCCGACAACACCCTTGCAGCGGCATCCCGAACAAGCCAATCTGCACCAAACCGGAACTTTTGGAGCGCCAAATGACAGATCGCGTCAACATCAGCATCAAAAACCATGTTGCCGAGGTGGCATTGAATCGCCCGGAAAAGATGAACGCACTTGATCCGGAAATGTTCAGGGCCATCGCCGAGGCCGGTGAAGGCCTGAAGGGCAACCACGATGTGCGGGCTGTGGTGCTATATGGCGAGGGCAGCAATTTCTGTGCCGGGATCGACACCAGCACCTTTGGTTCGATGATCGGCAGGCTGGACGAGATCCGTCGCGAAATGCTGGAACTGCCCGCAGGCGAGGTTGCCAATCCGTTCCAGAAACCCGCCTTTGTCTGGCAAGAACTTGAAATGCCGGTGATTGCTGCCTTGCAAGGCGCGGTGTTCGGGGGTGGCGCACAGATTGCCTTGGGCGCAGATTTTCGCTTCGCATCCCCCGATATGCGGTTTTCCATCATGGAAAGCAAATGGGGTCTGATCCCGGATATGGGCATCACCCAGAACCTGCCCAAACTGCTGCGTGCCGATCAGGCCAAGGAACTGATGATGACCGCCCGCATTCTGAACGCTGACGAGGCATACTCGCTTGGCCTTGTCACCCGCCTGGCCGACGACCCGCTGACCGCTGCACGGGCCTTTGCAGCGGAACTGGTCACGCGTTCGCCCGAGGTGTTGAAAGGTGCTAAGAAGCTTGTGGAACAGACTTGGGCAGCCGCCCCCGGCGCGGGCCTGAAGCTTGAGGCGGAATTGCAGGCCCCGATCATCGGCAGCACCAATCAGGTTGAAGCGGTGATGGCCAATGTCGAGAAACGCAATCCGGCCTTCAAATAACAGGGCTAACCCAAGAACTAATGCACGTTGACCGGCGTGAAATCATGCTGGCGCGCCAGCGCAAAGGCCAGCTTGCGGTCGGCAACCAGCGCCAACCGCTGACCGTCCACATCATGCACGGCGTATAGTTTCGACAGCCCGCTGCCAACATGTTGACGCACTTCCGGCGGCAAATCCTCGACCAGGATCGGCCGGACATAGACAATCGGTGCTTTGGGATCCACCCCGAAATCGTATTTATGGTTCATTGCCGCCTCCTATCCTCTGGTGATCTTTATTGTCTGCACGACGTTTTCAGGGTTCGCCTGGCGCAGTTCGATATGCAAAAGCCCGTTTTCCATCGAGGCACCGGTGACTTCGACCCGGTCGGCCAGAACGAAACTGCGCTGAAACTGCCTGGCGGCGATGCCGCGGTGCAGAAACACGCGCCCATCATTGTCGTCATTCTGCTGACCGCGCACTGTCAACTGCCGGTTTTCCAACGTAATCGACATATCATCCGGTAAAAACCCCGCCACCGCCAGCGTGATCTTGAACCGATCTTCGGCGGATTGTTCAATGTTGTAAGGCGGATAGCCATCATTACCGGTTTTAGCGGTACGTTCAACCAGCCGGTCCAACTGCTCAAACCCCAACAGAAACGGGTGGGTGGCAAATGTCATCTTGGTCATTTCATCAAGCCCTTTTCCTAAGCGACTTTCGATTTTCGGCCCCGTTATCGGCAACCGTATGGAAAATATGGGAACAGTAATGCAACTTGGCAAGAGCAAGGGCGCAATAACTCTTTGCCTGAACCCGACGTAAGTGTAGTCTTGCGCCAAACCAAAAATCGGCAGCAAAGCACCCCATGACCACCAGCCATGAAATGGACAGGATCGAGGTCCTCAGGACCGAATTGCGGCAATTCACCCAGGAACATCGTGATCTGGACGCCGCCATCGCCGCCTTGCAGGCGGGCAGTGTCGGGGATCAACTGACGTTAAAGCGGCTGAAAAAGAAGAAACTGGCGCTAAAGGATCGGATCACCAGGATCGAGGATGAACTGACCCCAGATATCATTGCCTGAGCGCCTGATTTCGTTATAGTGCCGCTTCTTTCAACTTGCGGGGTCGGGGTCATGGCCGAAATCAGGGCCGAAATCAAGGTGGGCATCATCATGGGCAGTCAGTCGGACTGGCCAACCCTGCGTGGTGCGGCGGAAATCCTCGATCAACTTGGCGTGGCCTATGAGACCCGGATCGTTTCGGCCCACCGTACCCCGGACCGACTGTGGGAATACGGAAAGACTGCGGTTTCGCGTGGCCTGCAAGTGATCATCGCAGGGGCCGGTGGGGCGGCGCATCTGCCGGGCATGATGGCATCTAAAACCCGGTTGCCGGTACTGGGTGTTCCGATTGAGACCAAGGCGCTGTCTGGGGTGGATTCGCTATATTCCATCGTGCAGATGCCGCGCGGTTATCCCGTCGGCACCATGGCGATCGGATCTGGCGGGGCGGTCAATGCCGGGCTGATGGCGGCGGCAATTCTGGCGCTTGCCGATGCGGAACTGGCCGCAAGGCTTGAACGTTGGCGGGCCGACCTGAGCGCCTCCATCCCGGATGTACCAGAAGATGAATAAACCACTGCCGTCAGGCGCGAGGATCGGTATTCTTGGCGGTGGACAACTCGGCCGCATGCTGTCGGTTGCGGCCGCAAGACTTGGGTTTCAATGCCATATTTTCGAACCTGGCGACAGTCCGCCCGCGGGCCTTGTGGCGGCGAAGGTGATCAAGGCGGATTATCTTGACCTGCCCGCCGTAGCCGCCTTTGCCGAAAACGTCGATGTGGTGACGTTTGAGTTTGAGAATATCCCGACCGAAACCCTTGATCTGATCGAAACCCTGAAACCGGTCAGGCCGGGCCGCACAGCACTGGCCGCCTCGCAGGATCGGGTTCTGGAAAAACGGTTTCTGACCGATCTTGGCCTTGCAACCGCCGCCTTCAGCGTGGTTGACAGCCTTGACGACCTGCAAGACGCGATTGACCGGATCGGCCTGCCCGCCATCCTGAAAACCCGGCGGTTTGGCTATGACGGCAAGGGGCAGGTGCGGATCGGCAAACCGGATGAGGCTGAGGCCGCATTCCAGGCCCTGAAGGGTGCGCCCGTAATCCTGGAAGCCATGGTCGATTTCAGCCGCGAGGTATCGGTCATAGGTGCGCGTTCGATGGATGGCACGGTGATTTGTTATGACCCCGGCGAGAACGTTCACCGAAACGGCATCCTCCATACCACCACGGTTCCGGCCAATCTCGGCCTTGGCCAGCAAACCGATGCGGCAATCCTGACCGGGCGGATCCTTAATGCGCTGGATTATGTCGGTGTGATGGGGGTGGAACTGTTCGTGACCGATCAGGGGTTGCTGGTCAACGAAATCGCGCCAAGGGTGCATAATTCCGGCCACTGGACCCAGAATGGTTGTGTCATCGACCAGTTTGAACAGCATATCCGCGCCATTGCCGGCTGGCCGCTCGGCGATGGTGCGCGTCACTCCGATGTGGTGATGACCAACCTGATCGGCAGCGATGCGGACGACCCGGCTACGCTGGCGGGCGACGCTTCGGCGGGTATCCACCTTTACGGCAAGACCGAAAGCCGCGAGGGGCGCAAGATGGGACATATCAACCGCATCATCAGTGCCAAAAGCTAGCGCAGGCTTTTTTTCAGAAAATCCGCAAGCGACAATTCCGGATCAAACGCGCCGGTTTGCAAGAACGTGATGGTCTGGGCAATCACCATCGGATTCAGCATCATGAAGGTATGGGTACTGGGCAGAACGATATGGTCCTTCATGCCCTCAAGCCGGGTGCTTTCGACGGAAACCTTGCCATCATCCTCGCCCTCGATCACATAGGAAAACAACGGGCTGACCGACATCTTGCCGGCGATAATGCCGACTTCGAAATCGGCGGCACCCAATTTGCTTGGCAACGCGTTCTTGCCGGTGCCAAGTTCCATGCCTGCCGGGCCGTTCAGCCATTTGAACAACTTCAGATCACCAAATTCATTGACAATCTCACTGCCGTGATTGGGTGGCGCAAGCATCACCACCCGGCCAAGGTTTTCAGGCCTTGCCCCCTCCAGATAGGCGCGCACCAGAATGCCCCCCATGGAATGGGTGACGAAATTGACCCGCCGCGCGCCGCATTGCGCCAGTGCCGCCGGAACCACATCTGCCGACAGTTCCTCAATCGTCGCTTCGGTCGACGGGTATGAGGCATTGACGGTCTTGTAACCCTCTGCCTTGAGCGCGAGTTCCATCGCCACGAGCGAGGCCGAGGTTCGCGCCAGCCCATGCAGCAACAGCACACATTCCTCAGCCATCGCGGCGGGTGAAAGCAACAAAAGGGAAAATCCGGCAATCAGGGCGCGTTTCATGAGGTGAATATAATTTCCCAAAGCCGGAATGCTACCCTGTCGCGCATTTTCAGTTTCGCCAAACCCAGGATCTGGCGACGGATGGCCGCCATATCCCGATCTTCTGCACCGCATGAATAGCGGTGTTAATCCTTTGTTGAAAAGCATCTGCAAGTTTTCGAACCAAGGATCGAATCAATTCGTAAAAAAGGCGACGCCATGGGTATTTACACAATTGTTGGAAAAAGCACCGACCCGCTTGGTCCTGGTCAGATATATGCAGGCGACATCAAGGTTGCCGATGGCGACGTTTTTTTCATCGACCCCTCAGCCGAAGGGCTGGTGAATTTCATTTCGGCTTATAGAGTTCCCGTCAATTTTGAAATCCTGGTAGAACAGTCAAATCCAAACAAATTGCAGCTGAATTTCGGAAGCAATCAATCGCCTTGGGTGAACATTGCGAACAATGCAAATCTGGCAAACACATATATCGACGCCACTGCCACGAATTCGATAAACCTCAATCTCGGCGACAATGTCACCTTTGGCGGGTATTCAGGATCACAAGCCGGGGTTGACAACATCAACATCGGTAACGGCTTCACCGCCACGGGGGAATGGAGAACCGGTGGTGGCGACGACAATTTCAGGATCGGCGATGGTGCATCTATCAAATACCTCAATACCGGCGCGGGCGATGACTCTATCGTCGTTGGCACCAACGCAACAATAGGTGGGATCGACGGCGATCTGGGGACCGACACATTAGTAACCAAGACCAAGGGGTTGAGCACGAAGAACATCGAAAAGATAGCGGTGGTTTGCTATGCCGCCGGGACGCTGATCGACACGCCAGACGGGCCACAAGATGTTGCCAAGTTGCAGCCGGGCGACAGCGTCAGCACACTGGACAACGCGGCGCAGAAAATCCTGTGGGTTCATCATGATCAGCAACCGCTGGATATGGTTGAAAAGGATGCCAGGCCAATTATCATCAGGGCGGGCGCACTTGGTTCCGGCATACCATCGCGAAATCTGATCGTATCGCCGCAACACCGAATTCTTGTCGGAGGCGGCGGGCAACTGCAGGACAAGTTCAAATCCGAAGCCCTCGTCCCGGCAAAATCGCTTTTGTCACTTCGCGGGATCCGTCATGTGATGGGCAGGCGAGAGATCACCTGGATACACTTCGCCTGCAAACGGCACGAGGTCGTGGTCGCAAATGGCTGTCTGTCGGAATCGCTCCTGCTGGGGCCGATGGTAGTGAACGGACTGACGGCTGGCGAATGTCAGGCACTGCGCGACATCTACGGAACGCCAGCAACCCCCGATGCCGCCCTGAACGGCCCACCAGCGCGCCAGTGCCTTGCCGTGGGCGTGGTTCGGCGACAGCTTGCATCGAATGACATTGAAAAAAGCCGTCAAAGAGCCAAGGAAATCAGGACTTGGGATTTGGATCTGGCAGCGGAGACGCGCGAAACCGAATACCGACAGCAGGTCAAACCGGCTTCAGACGGTCACCTGGATAGATCTGATGCAGCATAGGCATTCCCGAATGCCGCTGACAGAAAATTCGTTCTGATAACTCTGGCCGAATGCAAGGATGGCAATAGTTATTCTGGATTGCCAGATTGGAAGAAACCGGTTTTTCCCGGACCTTCAGCAGCAAGCCCGACCAGCGCATAATCATGCCACATAACTGAAAAGGGGCCACCCGAAGGCAGCCCCTTTGATGGTCAAAGCAGTCGACCCCGGAACAGGTCCGGGGTCAGACCGATTATTACATCATGCCGCCCATGCCGCCCATGTCGGGCATGCCACCGCCAGCACCTGCGCCTTCTTTGGCAGGCTTGTCGGCAACCATGGCTTCGGTGGTGATCAAGAGACCGGCGATCGAGGCTGCGTCTTCCAGCGCCGTGCGGGTTACTTTGGCCGGGTCGATCACGCCGAACTTGAACATGTCACCATATTCCTCGGTCTGAGCGTTGAAGCCAAAGGTCTTGTCCTTGCTTTCGCGGATTTTGCCCGCAACCACGGCACCATCAACACCGGCATTCTCGGCGATCTGACGCAGCGGCGCTTCCAGCGCCCTGCGAACGATCGAGATTCCGGCGTTCTGGTCGGAGTTTTCACCTTCCATGCCGATCAGCGCCTTGGCGGCCTGGATCAGGACAACACCACCGCCAACGATCACACCTTCCTGAACCGCTGCACGGGTTGCGTTCAGCGCATCGTCAACACGGTCTTTACGCTCTTTCACTTCGGTTTCGGTGGCACCACCGACGCGGATTACCGCAACACCGCCAGCCAGTTTGGCCAGACGTTCCTGAAGTTTCTCACGGTCATAGTCCGAGGTGGTTTCCTCGATCTGGCCACGGATTTGTGCAACCCGCGCTTCGATCTCTGCCTTTTCGCCCGAACCGTCGATGATGGTGGTGGCGTCCTTGGTGATCGAGACCTTCTTGGCGGAACCCAGCATGTCCATGCCGACATTCTCCAGCTTCATGCCCAGATCTTCGCTGATCACCTGACCGCCGGTCAGAATGGCGATGTCCTGCAACATGGCCTTGCGACGGTCGCCAAAGCCCGGCGCCTTGACCGCAGCAATTTTCAGGCCGCCGCGCAGTTTGTTGACCACGAGGGTTGCCAGTGCTTCGCCTTCAACATCTTCGGCGATGATCAAAAGCGGTTTGCCGGACTGGATGACGGTTTCCAGAAGCGGAACCATCGGCTGAAGCGAACTGAGTTTCTTTTCGTGCAGCAGGATCAGCACATCTTCCAGTTCGGTCGTCATCTTGTCGGGATTGGTGACGAAATAGGGGCTGAGGTAGCCACGGTCGAACTGCATGCCTTCGACAACATCGGTTTCCGTTTCCAGACCCTTGTTTTCTTCGACAGTGATGACACCTTCGTTGCCGACTTTTTGCATCGCATCGGCAATCTGACGGCCAATTTCGGCTTCGCCATTGGCCGAGATGGTGCCGACCTGCGCCACTTCGGCGCTGTCGGTAACCGGACGTGACAGCGATTTGATCTCGTCCACGGCCCTGGCAACTGCCAGATCAATGCCGCGTTTCAGGTCCATCGGGTTCATGCCGGCGGCAACCGATTTCATGCCTTCCTTGACAATGGCCTGGGCCAGAACCGTCGCGGTGGTGGTACCGTCGCCGGCTTCGTCATTGGTGCGGCTGGCAACTTCTTTCACCATCTGTGCGCCCATGTTCTCGAACTTGTCTTCCAGTTCGATTTCCTTGGCGACGGTGACGCCGTCCTTGGTGATGCGCGGGGCGCCGAACGATTTGTCCAGAACCACGTTGCGGCCTTTGGGGCCAAGGGTCACTTTTACCGCGTCTGCGAGAATGTTGATGCCTTTCAGCATCCGGTTACGGGCATCTGTGCCGAACTTTACGTCTTTTGCAGCCATTTTCAGCTACTCCTGAATTAGTTGGGTTGAAGGGTGACAGTCGGGGCTTACATGATGCCCAGAATGTCGCTCTCTTTCATGATCAGCAGTTCTTTGCCGTCGATGGTAACTTCGGTGCCGGACCATTTTCCGAACAGAACCCGGTCGCCGACTTTCACGTCCATTGCGATGCGGTCGCCGTCTTCGTCGCGTGCGCCCGCGCCAACGGCCATGATCTCGCCTTCGGCGGGTTTTTCTTTGGCGCTGTCCGGAATGATCAGTCCGCCAGCGGTTTTTTCTTCGCCTTCGATGCGGCGAACCAGCACACGGTCGTGCAAGGGTGTAAATGCCATGGAAATCGTCCCTTAGTTTGAGTGTTCCAAAAGTCTGAGGTGGCTTGGCTAGTCCGTTAGCACTCGCCACCGTTGAGTGCTAACAGCGGGGATCTAGGCGTGGTCTTGTTTCGAGTCAAGGCAAGTGCGGAAAATGAAGCAGGTTTTTTTCCTGTCAGCCGGTTTACCCGATCACATTCTGCCTGACAGGTTCGGATCGGCAGGAATTAGGAGGATGACAATCCCTGATCCCCCACCTATAAGGGCGCCGAAATTCACCATCAATGCGAGTATTGAATGATCAAGATTTTTGGCCATCTGGCCCCGGATACCGACGCCACCTGTTCTGCCCTGATTTGGGAATGGTATCTGAATGACGTACAGAAAAAGCCGGCCAGGGCGCATATCCTTGAACAACCCAATTCCGAAGCCGCCTTTGTTCTGAAACGCTGGGGCGTGGAAATGCCGCCGTTGTTGGGCGAACTTGCGCCGGAAGACGAAGTGGTGATCGTCGATACCAACAATCCGGCGGAGCTGCCCGCAACCATCAACGAAGTCAACCTTGCCGAGGTAATCGACCACCACCTTTTGTCGGGCAACTTGAAAACCAGACGTCCGATCAAGATCACCATGCGCCCGGTTGCCGCCACCGCGACCGTCATGCATTGGCTGATCGGCCGCGACATGGACAAGGCACCGGATGCTATCAAGGGGCTGATGCTGTCATGCGTTCTGTCCGATACGCTGGAATTTCGCAGCCCGACCACCACCCCGACTGACCGCAAGCTGGCCGATGGGCTGGCAAGCGATCTTGGCATTGATATTCCAAAATATGCCGCCGAAATGTTCGCCGCCAAATCCGACATTTCGCACCTGAGCGACGCCGAACTTCTGCGCCTTGACAGCAAGAAATACGATGCCGGCAGCACCAGTTTTCGGGTTGCAGTGCTGGAAACTACATCGCCCGACATAGCCTTGAACCGCAAGGCAGGTCTGATGGCCGCCATGCCAGGTGTTGCCGCCGAAGACGGGGTAGATCAGGTTTTGTTGTTCGTGGTTGATATCCTGAAGGAACAGGCGACATTGCTGGTGCCGAATGCACTGGTAAAAACGCTGGCCGAAAAATCCTTTGGCGTTTCGGTTGATGGTGATCAGGTGGTTCTGCCGGGGATCATGTCGCGCAAGAAACAAATCATTCCAAATCTCAAGGTCTGAGGCAGCGATTTGACCCGCATCCTTGACAGTCTTGATGAGGTCTTTGGTCGCTACGACGCGGCATTCGTTGACCTCTGGGGATGCCTTCACAATGGCTATGAACCTTATGCCCTTGCCCTTGCGGCCCTTTCACGCTGGCGCGACAATGGGGGCAAGGTCGTGCTTTTGACCAACTCACCCAGGCCACGCGCAGCGGTCATTCACCAGCTTGAAAAGATCGGTGTGCCGGCCGGGCTTTATGACGATATTGCCGCCTCGGGCGATGCCTCGCAGTTCTCGCTGGCGGCGGGGGATGTCGGTTCCAAGGTCTACCATCTCGGGCCGGAACGCGATCGCGGGTTCTTTCAGGATTTGCCGCATTTTCCGAACGGGCCGGATCAGATTTCGTTGGTATCGCTCGATCAGGCCGAAGGCATCGTCTGCACCGGCCTGTTTGATGACGAAACCGAAACCCCCGAAGATTACCGCGCCACGCTGCTATATGCCAAGACCAAGGGCATGCGGCTGCTTTGCACCAATCCCGACATCATCGTCGACAAGGGCGACAAGCGGATTTATTGCGCCGGCGCATTGGCGCGGCTTTATTCCGACATGGGCGGTGAAAGCCTGCTGTTCGGCAAGCCTTACCCGGCGATTTATGATCTGGCGCGAAAACGGCTGGCGGCCATTGCGGTTATCGCCGATCAGCGGATCTTGTGCATCGGCGACGGCATCAACACCGACATTCAGGGGGCTATGGCCGAGGATCTGGACAGTCTGTTCATCACCGGCGGACTGGCCGCTGCTGAAACCGGCACCGGTTTGGGCGAAACCGATCAGCCAGAACCGGAAAAGCTGACGAAATACCTTGGCAAAAGGCAACTTAGCCCGACCTATGCCATGGGTCATCTGCGCTAAGCCAACCAGAAAAAGGAGCCTGCATGACCAACAACGAAATCGGCACTGTCTATATCGAGGATATGACCATCGGTCAGACCCGCTCCATCACCAAGCAGATTGGAGACGCTGAAATTCAGGCCTTTGCCAATCTCAGTGAAGACCACAATCCGGTGCATTTGGACGAAGACTATGCCAGGGCCACCATGTTCAAAGGGCGCATTGCCCATGGCATGTTGTCGGCGTCGCTGTTCTCGGCCCTGCTGGGCGAACGCCTGCCGGGTCATGGCTGCATTTATCTTGCGCAAAACCTGCGCTTTACCGCGCCGGTGCGGATTGACGATACCGTCACGGCAACCGTCACCGTTACCGCCATCGACACCGCCAAGCGCCGCGTCAAACTTGATTGCGTCGCAGTGGTCGGCGATACAACAGTGATCAAGGGCGATGCATTGGTGCTGGCCCCCAGCCGCAGCTAGGTCAAAGGAAACGCGATGCGGATCATTCGCGATTACAAATATGTTGCTGCTGAAGACCGCGGTGCCTCGGTCGCCATCGGCAATTTTGATGGTGTGCATCTTGGCCACCGCTCGGTCATTGATCTGGCACGACAGAAAGCGGCCGAGCTTGCCGTTCCTTTGGGAATCCTTACGTTCGAGCCACATCCAAGGGAATATTTTGCCCCCGGGGCACCGCCCTTCCGGCTGATGAGCTCGGCTTCGCGCGCGCATCGACTGCAAAAGATCGGGGTCGAACGGCTATATGAGTTGAACTTCAACGCAGCCCTTTCCAACCTGACCGCCGAAGCCTTTGCCCGCGACGTGATCACCGACGGCTTTGGCCTCAATCATGTGGTGGTCGGGGCTGATTTCCAGTTCGGCAAGAATCGTTCAGGCAACGCGGAAAAGTTGGCAAAAATGGGTGCCGATATGGGGTTTGGTGTAACCATTGCGCCGCTGGTTGCCGATGCCAAGGGCGAGTTTTCCTCGACCAACATCCGCCTTGCCCTGACCGAGGGGCGCCCCGAAGATGCGGCGCGAATGCTAGGCCACTGGCACCGGATCGACGGCGTGGTGGTCAGCGGCGATCAGCGAGGCCGCGATCTTGGCTATCCTACCGCCAATCTGGCCATTGACCGATTGCACCCACCAAAATACGGTATCTACGCGGTACTGGTGGATGTGCTGGAAGGTCCGCACCAGGGGCATTATCAAGGCGCCGCCTCAATCGGGATGCGGCCAACTTTCGGCGGCGACTTTCCCAATCTCGAAGTCTATATCTTTGATTTCTCGGGCGACATCTATGGCATCGGAATTTCGGTAGCACTGGTCGCCTATCAGCGCCCGGAGCTTAAATTCGACAACCTGCCGGATCTGATCAAACAGATCGACCTTGATTGCGTAGAAAGCCGCCGTCACCTGAAGGCAATCACCTAGGCCGCTGGCCCGCCACGTTATTCCGCCGCTTCAATCGCCGCAACAACGTCGTCAAATTGCCCGAGCGCAGCGTGGCCGGCCTCGCTCAATGTATAAACACCGCGATTGATGCGCAGGAACCAGCCGTAATAGTCACGTTGCAGAATCGCGCCCGCCGTTGGCACGCATTCGGATTTCGCCAGTTCTGCCGGTCTGGCCGATTCCAGCAGTTTCAGCGCCGCCGCCAGACGCAGCGCATCCTGGCGATAGGCGGTTACCACCGGGCGACCCACCTGCCCGCCTTTGTTCTGATCACCGACGCGCCGGGAAAATTCGCGCAGCAATGCAACCTGGCGTTTTCGGTTCTTGCGAGGGGTATATGGCAGGGGATCGGCATGCACCTCGACCAACGGCGCTGCACCCAACCGTACCGTTATCAGCCCAAGCCCCAGACGGCGGCAGAGTTTCACCGCCCCCTTGAGCCGCGCCCGCCAACCCGCACCCTTACCCTTGGGTACCGCGATATAGACCAAATCGCTTAGCGCCAGCCGATCCACCCCCTGCAACAACAGTGCGATGGAAAGGTTAAGCTTGAGCTCAACCAGCAAAGGCGGCTCATCACCGCGGCAGGCCACCAGATCGCAATCCATGACCTCGGCCTTGACCTTGTATCCCTGACCTTCAAGATAGTGTTTGATCGGCTGATATAGATCGGTTTCCTGCATCGCCCCGCCTTTTTTGGCTTGATGCTAGCAACAAGCGGCCCGCCACTCAAGAACGGGCTGGTTTCGGTCTTTTCAAACGTTAAAATCGCGTTCAAGGTCGCTGTCATGAAACATCACCATCCAAACCCGGATCTGCGCCCTGAATTCTGGAACGACATCCCGCTGGAGCAGTTGACCAAACCCGAATGGGAGGCTCTGTGCGACGGATGCGGTCGCTGCTGCCTGCTGAAACTGGAAGATGAGGACACCGGCGAAATCGCATTCACCAACGTCGCCTGCCGCCTGTTTGACGACAAGACCTGCACATGCAGCCAATATGCCCTCAGAAAGCAGTTGGTGGCCGGATGCGTGGTGCTGACGCCGGAAAATATCGAACTGAACGCCTACTGGATGCCCGCCACCTGCGCCTATCGCCTGCGGTTCGAGGGCAAGAAGCTATTCGATTGGCACCCGCTGATTTCTGGCACGCCTGATAGCGTGCACGAAGCCGACATCTCGATGCAGGGCAAGGTACTGGCGGAATATGAAGTCGATATCGACGATCTGGAAGATTACGTGATCGAGGGGTTTGAATAGATGTTCTTTGCCTCGGACAATACCGGCCCGGTGGCGCCGGAAATCATGGCGGCATTGACACAGGCAAATTCCGGCTACGCCATGGCCTATGGCAATGACCAAGCCACGACAGAACTTACGACGCGCATCCGTGAAATCTTTGAGGCCCCGGATGCCGTCACTTATCTTGTTTCCACAGGCACGGCGGCAAATGCGCTGGCGCTGGCAACGCTGACCCAACCTTGGCAGGCGATCTTTTGCAGCCGCGATGCGCATATCAATGTTTCCGAGGCCAACGCACCCGAGTTTTTCAGTGCTGGCGCGAAACTGGTTGCCGTTGACGGGCCTTCCGGCAAAATCGACCCCAGGGCGCTGGAAACAGCAATGTCGGCGATAGAAACCGGTGGCTTGAAGAACACCCAGCGCGGCCCGGTTTCCCTGACCCAGGTGACTGATTTCGGCGCGGTCTATTCGCTAGGTGAACTCAGGGCAGTGACCGGCGTGGCCAAGGCATTTGGCGCACAATGCCATATGGATGGCGCACGATTTGCCAATGCGCTTGCAGCCCTTAATGTCAGCCCGGCCGAGATGAGCTGGAAATCCGGTATCGACGCGCTTTCCTTTGGCGGCACCAAGAACGGGTTGATGGGGGTCGATGCAGTGATCTTTTTCGATCCGGCCCATGCCCAGGAATTCCAGCTTCGTCGTATGCGTGGCGCACATCTGTTATCCAAACACCGCTTTCTTGCAGCGCAGATGCTGGCCTATCTGACCGATGATCTGTGGTTGAATCTGGCCACCCGCGCCAATGCCGCCGCGGCGCGTCTGGAACTGGCACTCGCTACCGTGCCGGAACTAGAATTTCAGCACAAGCGTGATGCCAACATGATCTTCGCCAGATGGCCGCGCCATCTGCATCAACGCGCAAAGGCTGCGGGGGCGCAATATGGCCCTGGACAAGAGGGCAGTCCGGGCGGCGGCGGCGGTGACTTGCTTTCGGCCCGTCTGGTTTGCAACTGGGTCACCACCGATGCCGAGATCGAAAGCTTCGCCGCCCTTCTCAGAGCTTGAGGTAGGAACGTATTTCCCTGCCCACCTGTGCCGGGTGGGTGATTGGCACCATATGTCCCGCGGTTGGCACGATCACACGCTTTGCCTGCGGCAGCACACTGGCCAGCGATTGCTGCGTTGCCGCAACGATCGGCTCGGTTTTGGCGCCTTCGATCAGCAGCACCGGCACGCGGATGGCGGCAACTTCCGTCAGCGGCACATAGTCCCGGCCAATTCCCATTGCGGCGCTGGCGCTTTCGGCCACCAGCGGAATGCGCGCCGCCATGTATTCGCGTTGGGCCTCGGGCAGATCGTACCATTTGGTGCCGTCGCCCCAGCGGTCGGAAAATGCGCGCGCAGCTTTTTCCAGTTCGCCAACTTCAAGATGTGCAATGAATTCCTCGGGATGTGCCAGATAATGGTCAAATTCCGGGTGACCCGCATCCTTGGCGGCGGAAAAGAACACCGGTTCGATGATGGTCAGCGAACGCACCAGATCGGGCCGCTCGACCGCGATCCTGATGGCCACGGTCGCGCCAAAGGAATGGCCGATCAGATCGACCGGGCCTTTGTCCTTTTCGATCAGTTCGATCGCCATTGCCACCGATTGTCCTTGCCAGGAATAGGCGCGGTCGCGCCCGCCGCTGCGCCCATGCCCCGGCAAATCCATGGCGGTGCTGGTGAATACGTCGCCCAGTTCCGCCATCAGCTTTTTCCAGGCGCCGGAATGGGCAAAGGTACAATGAAGCATGAAGGCGCGCCGCGGGCCGTGGCCGTCAACGCGCCAATAGGCATGGCATCCTGCCAGGTCTCCCTTGGTCATTTGACTTGTCCCTTCTTCAGATGTTCTTCGAGATAATCCAGCCGGTCCTGCCCCCAGAACCGTTCATCGCCGACAATATAGAACGGCGCCCCGAATACGCCGCGATTGATCGCTTCTTCGGTGTTGGCAACATAGGTTTCAGCCCCTTCCATCAACCCCAGATCGGCCAGCGCTGGGTCAAAGCCATTGGCCGACAGCGCCTGCTTGATAACCACATCCTCAGCCACATTCAGATCCTCGGCAAAACATGCCCGCAGCAATGTCTGCACCAGCGCGCCAACGTCACCGCCACCGGCATTCTGTGCTGCGATGATAGCATAAGATGCGGGCGCAGGGTTGGTGGGAAAATACCTCGGCGCCGGGTTTACCGGCAATCCGAAATGCCGGGAAATCCGGGCGATTTCCTGTAACCGGTAGGCCTGGCGCGACGGATGCCTTTCACCCAGTGGCAGACCGCCGGTGCGCGCGAACACCGCCATCAGATCAAACGGCTTGTAAATGATTTCCACCGACTGTCGCGCGGCCAGCTCTTCCAGCCGATTCCCCGCAAGATAGGTAAACATCGAGACAAGATTCACAAAATACTCGATTCTGGCCATCTGCTGCTCCGGATAAAGCAATTTTCTGGCTTCAGTTTCGCCCATGCCACTAGGCAAGACAACAGCGCAATGCTAAGCGGTGCCCACTTCGCTAACATGTCACGGGCATGACCCCGCTGGCGCCGCCATTAAGGATCGTCCGATGAACGCTCTTGTCGAACCGAAGCTGATTTCCGGAAACGCCAACCGATCCCTTGCAACCGCCATTGCGCGGCGAATGTCGATGCATCAGGGTCGCCGGGTCAAGCTGATCGACGCCAGGGTCGAACGCTTCAACGATCAGGAAATCTTCGTCGAAGTATATGAGAATGTGCGCGGAGAGGATATGTTCATCATCCAGCCGACCTCGAACCCGGCCAATGACAATCTGATGGAACTGCTGATCATGACCGATGCGCTCAGGCGTTCGTCGGCCAGCCGCATCACCGCCGTCATCCCCTATTTCGGCTATGCGAGGCAGGATCGCCGCACCAAGGCAAGAACGCCGATTTCCGCCAAGCTGGTGGCCAACCTGATTACCCGCGCCGGCATCGAACGGGTGCTGACGATGGATTTGCACGCAACACAGATCCAGGGTTTTTTCGACATTCCGGTCGATAACCTCTATGCCTCACCGATCTTTGCCATGGATATCGAACATCAGTTTGCTGATCTTTCGAAAATCACCGTGGTATCGCCGGATGTCGGCGGGGTCGGGCGGGCGCGCGAACTGGCCAAACGGCTCAATTTGGATCTGGCCATCGTTGACAAACGCCGCTCAGCCCCCGGCGAAATCGCGGAAATGACGGTGATTGGCGATGTGACCGGGCGAACCTGCCTGATCGTTGACGATCTGGTCGATACCGCCGGCACGCTTTGCAAGGCGGCAGATACCCTGCTGCAACGCGGAGCAGCCGAGGTTCACGCCTATATCACTCACGGGGTGCTGTCCGGTCCGGCAGTTGACCGCCTGAACAATTCGGCCATGAAAAGCCTGGTCATCACCGATTCAATCGAGGCGGGTGACGAAATCAAAAAGGCCAAGTCGATCCGCATCGTGCCGACCGCGCCCATTCTGGCGCAAGCGATCCTGAATATCGCCAATGGCACCTCGGTCTCATCGTTGTTTGAAAGCGAAACCTTGAAAACCATTTATCAAGGGCATTTCGGCAATACCTGAATTACCGGCGGCACCGGGCGAGACGATTGAAACGGCATTTCCCAATTCTCACTGCCGATCCTGAAATTCATATTGCCACCGGCGTGTTGAAATACAACAGTACCACAAGTGCCACAAGTAACAGCAGCAGGATCAGCGCGTTGATCCGCCCCGCCTGCCGCGCTTTGGCCTTCTTGTACCAGGTCCGGGGCGTGATCCGCCGCATCCTGAAAACGCCCTGCGCCGCCAGATTGACACAAACGATATTGACCGCAAGCAGGGTCAGCGCCCCCAGCGCCAGATCAATTCGCCCTGCCCCCAGCGACAGGCCCATGGTCGCCGCAGGTGGCAACAGGGCAACCGCCACCATCACCCCGACCAAGGCTGAAGACAACCCGCTGGTCAAAGACAGCGTCGCCGCTGCCCCCGATGCCAACGCAACCGCAATACTGTCAAATCCAACCACGGTGCGCGTCATTACCTCGGGGCTGCTCAGGCCATCCGGCCAAAGGATTCCTATCGGAATGGTCAGTGCCAGCGTGATCGAAATGCCCAGTAAATTGGTTGCTGCTGCTTTCAGGATCAGGTCCTTGTCCGCCAGTGCCACGCCCAGGGCAAAGGCCAGGTTCGGCCCCAGCATGGGCGCGATTACCATGGCACCGATCACCACAGCCACATTGTTTTCCAATAGGCCGACCGCTGCCACGATGGTGGACAGGACAACAAGCAGTACGAAATCCAGGTTCTTGCGCGCACCCTTTGCAATGGCCTCGTATAGTTCCTCGCGGCTTTCAGATGCGGCCTGGGTCAGCTTGGCGGATTTGCTGGCCTCGTCTTCCTCCTCGTCAAGTACGGGTATGGATGCCGCGACATCCAGAATGCTGATTCGCCAGTCTTTTACATTGTGCAAAGCCGCCTGCAATTTATCCAGCAGGGCCTGCCTGTTGGCATCCGCCGTGGTCAGATGTACCGTTCGCGGCTTGGCCTTTGCCCGACTGGCAGAGGCAACATAGCAATCCAGCACACCGACTTCTTCGGCAATCTCAAGGATGCGCGGCAGGTTTTCAGCAGGAACGGTAACAAGGATCAAGCGAACTGACATAAGGAAATGCTAGGGCAGAACCCGACCACCTACAATGCGGGAAAACTGCGTGTTCGCTGGGAGGTGGCGGTTTGTTGGGCGGTCAATAGAGTTCCCACTCATCCTCGCCCCTGACCTCACCAATCGCCAGCCATGCGGCGCGGACACGGGCAATCTTGGTATCGCCCCAGGTCTTGAAAACAATGTCAAATCCTTCAAGCGTAATATTTTCCGCCGAAATGTCGGCACGCTGATTGGATTTCTGGTCGATATCCCACATGTCCAGAACCACCTGAACCGCTGGCAGGGTCTTGAACGGGGTTGAAAACTTCACTTCGGTCCGACTGCTGCGGGTTCCCTTGCCGACCCACATCTTGCCGCCGTCTTCAAAATCAGAAAACAGAATATGGGTTCCCTGATCGACCCCGATTAGGTGGTTCCTGAAGCGCTTCATCGTTGCCCTGATACCGTTCTGGTTGGTCACAATGCTGGTTTTATCAAAGATTACGGCGAAATTACGAAATATAGGTAAAAAAGGCTCCGGACAAACCGAAGCCTTTGGAAATCCTCTTTCAGGTAAACGATTTACAGACCCAGTGTCTGGACCATTATCCTTGTATCTGCCAACCGCTTGTCGGCGCTGTCGCGGGCGATACCGTTGGTTTCGGCAACGCGGGCTTCAGCCTCGGCGATCATCTGATCGGCGATGGCGCGGGTGACATCGGCACGCGGCACCGCCGCTTCTGCCAGAACCGAGGCGCTACCGGCGGTAATCTCGACAAATCCGCCGGTGACCACGAATTCGGACACGCCGTCTGCGCCTTTGACCTTCAGGATGCCGGGTCGAAGGGTGGTGACCAGCGTGGCATGATCGGCCATGGCGGTGAAATCGCCTTCGGCCCCGGGGATTTCGATCTCCGAGGCTTGAAGCGAGGCCAGCATCCGTTCCGGCGACACCAGGTCAAACTGCATCATATCGGCCATCTGGCCCCCCTGACTAGGCCGCCTCAGCAGCCATTTTCTCGGCTTTGGCGATCACGTCAGCGATACCGCCAACCATATAGAACGCCGCTTCGGGCAGGTGATCGTATTCACCGGCAACCACCGCCTTGAACGACGAGATGGTATCTTCAAGCGGCACCTGAACCCCTGGCGAGCCGGTAAAGACCTGCGCCACGTCAAACGGCTGGCTGAGGAAACGTTCCAGTTTCCGGGCGCGTGACACCGCCATCTTGTCGTCTTCCGACAGTTCGTCCATGCCGAGGATGGCGATGATGTCCTGCAACGACTTGTAGCGCTGAAGCACCTGCTGCACGTCGGTCGCCACCTTGTAATGCTCCTCACCGATGATCAGCGGATCGAGCAGGCGCGAGGTGGAACCGAGCGGGTCAACCGCCGGATAGATACCCTTTTCCGAAATCGCCCGGTCCAGAACCGTCGTCGCATCGAGGTGCGCGAATGAGGTTGCCGGGGCCGGGTCGGTAAGGTCATCGGCGGGCACATAAACCGCCTGCACCGAGGTGATCGAGCCAGCCTTGGTCGAGGTGATGCGTTCCTGCATCGCGCCCATGTCGGTGGCCAGTGTCGGCTGATAACCAACCGCCGATGGAATCCGGCCCAACAGCGCCGAAACCTCGGAACCTGCCTGGGTAAAGCGGAAGATGTTGTCGACAAAGAACAGAACGTCGGCACCGGTTTCGTCGCGGAACTGTTCCGCCAGCGTCAGACCCGAAAGCGCCACCCGCATACGTGCCCCCGGCGGTTCGTTCATCTGGCCGTAGACCAGCGCAATTTTCGATTTTCCCAGATCATCCGGAACGATTACCCCGGATTCTATCATCTCGTGGTAAAGGTCGTTGCCTTCACGGGTCCGCTCGCCAACACCGGCGAAAACCGACAGGCCGGAATGCACCTTGGCGATGTTGTTGATCAGTTCCATGATCAGAACCGTCTTGCCCACACCGGCACCGCCGAACAGGCCGATCTTGCCACCCTTGGTATAGGGGGCCAGCAGGTCGACCACCTTGATGCCGGTGACCAGGATTTCCGATTCGGTTGATTGTTCCGAGAATTCAGGCGCTTCGGCATGGATGGCGCGTCTGGTGTCTGCCTTGACCGGGCCTTTTTCATCTACCGGTTCGCCGATCACGTTGATGATCCGCCCCAGCGTCGCAGTGCCCACCGGCACCGAAATCGGGCTGCCGGTATCGGTAACTTTGGTGCCACGGACCAGACCTTCGGTCGCGTCCATCGCCACCGCACGAACGGTGTTTTCGCCAAGATGCTGTGCAACCTCAAGAATAAGGCGGTTGCCATTGTTGTCGGTTTCCAGCGCATTCAGGATTGCCGGCAGGTCAGAATCAAACTGAACATCGACAACCGCACCGATCACCTGGGTTATTTTTCCTACAGCTTTTGCCATATTGGATTCTCCGTTCTTTCCTAAAGCGCCTCGGCGCCCGAAATGATTTCGATTAGTTCGTTGGTGATCGCCGCCTGACGTGAGCGGTTAAACTCGATCGTCAGTTTCTCGATCATTTCGCCGGCGTTGCGTGTGGCGTTGTCCATCGCTGACATGCGCGCGCCCTGTTCCGAGGCAGCGTTTTCCAGAAGTGCGGTAAAGACCTGCGTGGTCATCGCGGTCGGCAGCAATTCGGTCAGGATTTCTTCCTCGTCCGGCTCATATTCATAGAACGGGCGATCCGATTCACCGCCATCCTCGACTTCGGCCGGGATCAGTTGCCTGGCGGTGGGGATCTGCGTCACCACCGACTGGAATACGTTGTAAAAGATCGTCGCAACATCGAATTCACCGGCATCGAAACGATCCAGCACCTGACGGGCAATATCCTGGGCGTTGTTGTAGCCAAGGCGCTTTACCGATGACAGGTCCACATGACTGACCATACTGCCCGCAAATTCGCGGCGAAGCTGTTCGCGGCCCTTCTTGCCGATGGTCAGGATCTTGACCGTCTTGCCGGAGGTTTGCAGGTTTTGCGCATGCAGCCGTGCCATCTTGACGATGGACGAGTTGAAACCGCCGCAAAGCCCGCGTTCCGAGGTTGCCACGACCAGAAGATGCACCTGATCGCTGCCGGTCCCCGCCAGAAGTTTCGGCGCATCCGCAGCATCGGCAGCCGCCCCGGCCAGATTGGCCAGAACTGCCGCCATCCGCTCGCCGTAAGGGCGCGAGGCTTCGGCGGCCTCCTGCGCGCGGCGCAGCTTGGCGGCTGCGACCATCTGCATGGCCTTGGTGATCTTGCGCGTGCTCTTGACGCTTTCGATCCGTGTTTTCAGGTCCTTGAGGTTTGCCATCTCAGCAAAGCTCCTTGTTCCTTAAGGCCGGGGTTAGTTGAAGTCTTTAGCAAAGCCTTCAACGGCGGATTTGATCGCTGTTTCCAGATCATCTTTGACCTTGCGGTCATTTTTTGTGATATCGGCCAGCAGATCGGCATGGTTCTGACGCACATGGTTCAGAAGACCCTTTTCGAACCGGTTGACCGCGCCAACTTCGATCTTGTCCAGATAGCCCTTGGTGCCCGCGTAGATCACGATTACCTGTTCGGCATTGGTCAGCGGCGAATATTGCGCCTGCTTCAGCAATTCCGTCAGACGCGCCCCGCGGTTTAGCAGTCGTTGCGTGGCCGCGTCGAGATCAGAGCCAAACTGCGCGAAAGCCGCCATTTCGCGGTATTGCGCCAGTTCCAGCTTGATCGAGCCGGCAACCGATTTCATCGCGTTCGTTTGTGCCGATGAACCAACCCGCGAAACCGACAGACCGGTATTCACCGCCGGGCGGATACCTTGATAGAACAGTTCGGTTTCAAGGAAAATCTGGCCATCGGTGATGGAAATCACGTTGGTCGGAATAAAGGCCGACACGTCGCCGCCTTGGGTTTCGATCACCGGCAGTGCGGTCAACGAGCCCGAGCCGTTGTCTTCGTTCAGCTTGGCCGAACGTTCCAGCAGGCGCGAGTGCAGATAGAAAACGTCACCGGGATAGGCCTCACGCCCCGGCGGGCGGCGCAGCAGCAGCGACATCTGGCGATACGAAACTGCCTGTTTGGACAGATCGTCATAGATGATCAGCGCATGACGGCCATTGTCGCGGAAATGCTCCGCCATCGCGGTGGCCGAATAGGGTGCCAGAAATTGCAGCGGTGCCGGTTCCGACGCGGTGGCGGCAACCACGATGGTGTAGGCCAGCGCGCCGGTTTCTTCCAGCTTCTTCACCAACTGGGCAACCGTCGAGCGTTTTTGGCCGATTGCCACATAAACGCAATAAAGTTTTTTGCTTTCGTCGTCGCCTGCGGCATCGTTATAGGTTTTCTGGTTCAGGATCGCATCCAGCGCGACGGCGGTTTTGCCGGTCTGACGGTCGCCGATGATCAGCTCGCGCTGACCGCGACCGATCGGGATAAGCGCATCAACCGATTTCAGTCCGGTTGCCATCGGCTCATGCACCGATTTCCGCGGAATGATGCCCGGGGCTTTTACATCCGCCTGGCTGCGTTTCTTGGTCTTGATCGGGCCTTTGCCGTCGATCGGGTTGCCTAGGCCATCAACCACCCGGCCAAGCAGTTCGTCACCGATTGGCACGTCCACAATGGCGTTGGTGCGCTTGACCGTATCACCTTCCTTGATCGCCCGGTCGGAACCGAAGATAACCACACCGACATTGTCGACCTCAAGGTTCAGGGCCATGCCACGGATACCGCCGGGGAATTCCACCATTTCACCCGCTTGGATGTTGTCCAGGCCGTGAACACGCGCGATACCGTCACCGACGGACAGCACACGACCGACTTCAGCGACTTCTGCCTCTTGACCAAAATTCTTGATCTGGTCCTTGAGGATCGCAGAGATTTCTGCAGCTTGGATACCCATTATCCGACCTCTTTCATTGCATTTTGAAGATTGGAGAGCTTGGAGGCGATCGAACTGTCAATCATCCTTGAACCCACTTTGACGACAAGTCCACCGATGAGTTTCTCATCAACGCTAGCCTTGATATTTACATCCTTGCCAACCGCCTTTTTCAGCGCGTCGGCCAATTTGGTTTCCTGCGTCTTGTTCAGTTTCCGTGCCGAGGTGACTTCGGCGGTCACTTCGCCCCTGTCTTCGGCAATCAGCGTCATGATGGCGCTGGCCAGTTGCGGCAACACGAACAGGCGACGCTTGTCAGCCATCAGACCAAGCGTGCTGGCGGTAATGCCATTCAGCGCCATTTTCCTGGCAATCGCCGCTATGGCGCCGGACTGCTGATCGCGTGAAATCACCGGCGAGGTGATCAGTTCGCGAAAATCGGCGCTGCTGGCAATGGCCTGTTGCAATGCCTCGATATCCTTTTCGATAGCGGGCAGTTTCCCGGCCTCTTTGGCCAGATCGAATACCGCTGTCGCATAGCGCGCCGCAATACCCTGCGAAATAGAAGCTGTTTCCGACACGAAGACCCTTCCGAAGTCTGGCTTTTCCGGGCTTTCAGCGACAAAAGACCCGGCTTGGAGTGCGAACGCACACGAATGTATGCACGTCTAAATCGGCGCGGTGATAGCAGAGCTTAGTTGGGCTGGCAACCGCTTAGCCGCTTTGCCAGAGCGAATTATTTTCGATATTTAACAGCTACTTAAACGTACAACAAAAAAACCTGCGACGCTTTGAAGCTTCAAAAACCGCACAAATCCAAGCGTTTGCACCAATTCTGTCGATTGCGCCGATGATTTCAGCGAATCCGCCGGCCAGGCAACCGGTTGGTCCCCCGGTGACTGGAAACCGGTTCGGGCGAGGGACCGCCGATACCTTCCAGCACCCGCAGTGGTCGCCGAACGCTTACCGGGGTGCCCCGGTCACTGGGGGCATAGACCTGTTTGCTTGCCTCCACCAGCAGGACGCCGCCGGCCAGATGCGTGCTGATGGCCTGACCCATCCGTTCCCAGACCGGGGCGGCCTTCAGCCAGAACCGTCGCGCACTTGGCGGAGAGAATAGCGCCGCCATGTGACGTTCCGGCAGAAAACGATGCGCTTGCAACTGGGTTTCGAGCTGCTTCAGGCTGTAGGGGCGGCCAAAGCCGAACGGCGTCACATCGCGCCTTGACCAAAGCCCCGAACGGTTCGGAACGATGAACAGCGCCCGTCCGCCCGGTGCCAGCACCCGCCACATTTCGTCAAGCAGTTCACCGACACAGTCCGAGGTTTCAAGCCCGTGCATCACCACCAGCCTGTCCACAAAGCCGGTCGGTAGCGGCCAGGTGGTTTCACCGCAAAGGACAGATATGTTGGCCTGCCCCTCGGGCCATGGCAACACCCCCTGCTGTCCCGGCATCAGGCAGATCACCCGCCGCGCCTGCCCCAGAAACGGCCTGAGAACCGGCACGGCAAAGCCGAAACCGGCCAATGTCTCATTCCGGACCGAGGGCCAGAATTGGCCGATCTTTTCACGCACTGCGCGCTGTGCCACACGCCCCAGTTGGGTGCGGTAATAGAAGGCTTTCAGGTCGACCACGTCCAAGTGCATTGCATCCGGTCCCGCGATAGGGGATTGTTCCCGTCAGAACCTAGTATCAGAAACGCGAAAAAGCCATGCCTGTCGAAATCCTGACCATTCCCTGCCTCAATGACAACTACGCCTATGCCGTTCGGGACGGTGAAACCGGTGAAGTCGCGGTGATCGACGTACCCGATGCCGCGCCGATCCTGAGGGCGCTTTCGTTCAAGGGCTGGGGTTTGAACCAGATCCTGCTGACGCATCATCATCCCGACCATATCGGCGGGGTGGATGTTCTGCACCAGGCCATTGATGCCCCCATTGTCGGGGCAAGGGCCGATATGCACCGATTGCCGCAACTGGCGCTTGGTGTGGCCGAAGGCGACGCGTTTCAGTTGGGCAATCAGACCGTCGAGGTCCATGATGTTTCCGGCCATACCAAAGGCCACGTTGCCTATCATTTCGCTGAAGGCAATGCACTGTTTACCGGTGACAGCCTGATGATCATGGGCTGCGGGCGTCTGTTCGAGGGCGATGCGGAAATGATGTGGGCCAGCCTGACCAAGCTGATGGAACTGCCGGCTGAGACGCGGATATATTCCGGCCATGAATACACCGCCAGCAACGCCAAGTTCGCCATGTCGATCGAACCCGAAAACAGGGCGTTGATCGAGCGTACCCGGCAGATTTCCGAAGCGCGGGCAAGAGGCGACGACACCATGGGCGCAACGCTGGAACTTGAGATGGCAACCAATCCGTTCTTGCGGGCCGGTCGCGCCGAAGTGAAGGCGGCAATCGGCATGAAAGACGCATCGGATGCTGAGGTTTTTGCCGAGATTCGCAAGCGCAAGGACAATTTCTGACGGGCCTTGCGTCCCGCCACGGCCCCGGGAATTGGCACCTTTGAGCGGAAAACCTCAAATATTTCTTAATCGTGAAAAGTTTTGTCGAATTAGGGGTTGAAGCCGCCTCAATAAAACCGAAGTTTAAGGTTATGGATTGCATGATCGGGCAGGTTTTGGGACACTTCCAGAACCAGGATCATGATGGGAGGGCTGAGCATGCCATCATTCTCGAACACGCTGGAGCAGGCGATTCACGCGGCACTGGCACTGGCCAATGCGCGGAAACATGAACTGGCAACACTTGAACATCTATTACTGGCGCTGATCGACGAACCGGAAGCGGCCAAGGTAATGCGCGCCTGTGGTGTCGATCTGGATGTACTGGAAACGGCGCTGACCGAATTCATCGACGAGGAATTGGCGACGCTGGTTTCGGATATCGACGGCTCGGAAGCAGCACCCACCACCGCCTTTCAGCGGGTGATCCAGCGTGCCGCCATCCATGTCCAGAGTTCCGGACGCACCGAGGTGACAGGGGCCAATGTTCTGGTGGCGATCTTTGCCGAACGTGAAAGCAATGCGGCGTTCTTTTTGCAGGAACAGGACATGACGCGTTATGATGCGGTGAATTATATCTCGCATGGCGTTGCCAAGGATCCCGGCCATTCCGAAAGCCGCCCGCTTTCGGGGGCCGAAGACTTGCACAACGAAGCCCAGGCCACGGTTGAGGGTGAGGCGCGCGAAACCGCGCTTGACAAGTATTGCGTCAATCTGAACGCCAAGGCGCGCAAAGGCGAAGTTGATCCATTGATCGGGCGCGACAATGAGGTCGAGCGGTGTATTCAGGTTCTGTGCCGGCGGCGCAAGAACAACCCGTTGCTGGTTGGTGACCCCGGTGTCGGCAAGACCGCCATAGCCGAAGGGTTGGCCTATCGCATTGTCGAGGGGAACACCCCGGATATTCTGGCCAATGCGACGATTTTCGCGCTCGACATGGGCGCGTTGCTGGCAGGCACCCGCTATCGCGGCGATTTCGAGGAACGCCTGAAAGCGGTCATGTCCGAGATGGAAGAACATCCCGACGCGATTCTGTTCATTGACGAAATCCATACGGTGATCGGTGCCGGTGCCACTTCGGGCGGGGCGATGGATGCAAGCAATCTGCTGAAACCGGCCTTGCAGGGTGGCAAGCTCAGATGCATGGGATCGACCACCTACAAGGAGTTCCGCCAGCATTTCGAAAAGGACCGTGCGCTGTCGCGGCGGTTCCAGAAGATCGACGTGAATGAGCCAAGTGTCGAAGATACCGTCAAGATCCTGAAGGGCATAAAGACCTATTTCGAAAAGCATCACGATGTGAAATATACCGCTGATGCGATCAGGAATGCGGTGGAACTGTCGGCGCGCTATATCCATGACCGGAAACTGCCCGACAAGGCAATCGACGTGATCGACGAGGCGGGGGCGGCGCAGCACCTGCTGCCGGACAGCAAACGCCGCAAGACCATCGGCCCGAAAGAGATCGAGGCGGTGGTTGCCAAGATCGCGCGTATACCACCCAAGAACGTTTCCAAAGGCGATGCAGAGGTGTTGCGCGATCTGGAAAGTGCGCTGAAGCGGGTGGTGTTTGGCCAGGATCAGGCGATCGACGCGCTGTCCTCGGCCATCAAGCTAAGCCGCGCCGGGTTGCGTGAGCCGGAAAAACCCATCGGCAACTATCTGTTTGCCGGCCCCACCGGCGTTGGCAAGACCGAGGTTGCCCGACAACTGGCCGACACGCTGGGGGTGGAGCTGCTGCGCTTTGACATGTCGGAATATATGGAAAAGCACGCAGTTTCCCGCCTGATCGGCGCACCGCCCGGCTATGTCGGTTTTGATCAGGGCGGATTGCTGACCGATGGCGTCGATCAGCATCCGCATTGCGTATTGCTGCTGGATGAGATCGAAAAGGCGCATCCGGATGTCTATAACATCCTGTTGCAGGTGATGGATCACGGCAAGCTGACTGATCACAACGGCCGCACGGTGGATTTCCGCAATGTGGTTCTGATCATGACCTCGAATGCCGGTGCCACCGAGCTTGCGAAATCCGCAATCGGCTTTGGCCGTGACCGCCGCGACGGCGAGGATACCGCCGCCATCGAACGAACATTCACACCGGAATTTCGCAACCGGCTGGATGCGGTGATCTCATTCGCGCCGCTCAGCAAGGAAGTTATCCTGCAAGTGGTCGACAAGTTTGTTCTGCAACTCGAAGCACAACTGATGGATCGCAACGTCATGATCGAACTGACGCGCCCGGCGGCGGAGTGGCTGGCCGACAAAGGGTATGACGACCGGATGGGCGCACGCCCACTGGCGCGGGTGATTCAGGAAAACATCAAGAAACCGCTGGCCGAGGAATTGCTGTTCGGCAAGCTTCTCAAGGGCGGTATCGTCAAGGTTGGCATGAAGGACGGCAAACTCGACCTGCGGTTTGAAGCACCGGAAAAACCGAGATTGAGGGGTGACAAGCCACCACTGCTGACCGCAGATTGATCCCAAGCGGATGCATTTGCGGGCAATAGTCGGGCTTGCGGCGATCTGGTCGGCAACGGCTGCGATGGCCGATCCACCCAGCCTGTCGTTACCGATTGATTGCGTGCTTGGGCAGGATTGTTTCATTCAGCAATATGTCGATCACGATCCCGGCCCTGATGCGCTTGATTTCACCTGTGGGTCGCGCAGCTATGATGGCCACAAGGGAACCGATATCCGCGTCGCCCACATTGCGACGATAAAAGGTAGCGGCGTTGCGGTATTGGCTGCTGCACCCGGCAAGGTTCTGGCCACCCGCGACGCCATGCCCGACATTGCCCAGTACAGCCCGAATGCGCCGGATATTGCCGGAAAGGAATGCGGCAACGGGGTACTGATCGACCATGGCGATGGCTGGCACAGTCAGTATTGCCACATGCGCAAGGACTCGATCAGCGTCACAGCCGGTGACCGGGTTGACCGTGGTCAGCCGATGGGACTGGTCGGCCTCAGCGGCCTGACCGAGTTTCCCCACCTGCATATCAAGATCAGTGAAGGCGAGCGGCTGGTTGATCCGTTCCACCCGACCGACATCACCACTTGTGGCGATGATCCGCCGCAGCTTTGGGCAAAACCGATTGCCTATGCGCCAGGTGGCATCATGGCACTGGGATTTGCCAGTTCGGCGGTTGACTATGAAACCGTGCGCAACGGCCCGATATCCCCTGAAACCCTTACCGTCGATGCCCCGGCAATTACCATCTGGGGGTACTTTTATGGCCTGTCGCGCGGCGACGAAATCCAGATTTCCATTCGCATGCCGGACGGTGGCATTCTGACAGAACACTCCGAGACCGTCAGCCGCGACCGGGCCGAGGCATATCGTTTCATCGGCAAAAAGCGTACCGCCAGTACCTGGCCAAAGGGCAGATATGACGGAACGGTGGAAATCCTGAGGGGCAATCAAATGCTCGATCAGCGAACAGCCCACATCACCATCGACTGACGGCCATGGGCGGACAGATGGAAAACGCTATTTCTCGGTGAATTTCAACTCGATCCGCCGGTTTTGTGCCCGCGCCTCTTTGCTGTCTTCGCGGTTGACCGGCTGGTATTCGCCAAACCCGGCCGCCGCCAGACGGTTGGCAGGAATCCCGAGTTCGTCGATCATGTAGCGCACCACCGAAAGGGCGCGGCCCTGGCTCAATTCCCAGTTGTCGGCATATTTGCCACCGCTGACCAGCGGCACATCATCGGTATGGCCATCAACCCTGAGGATCCAGTCTATATCCGGCGGAATCTTGTCCGCAATATCCTTGATCACCCTGGCCACCTTGGCAATTTCGCCCTTGCCTTCTTCCGAGAGATCAACGTCTCCCGGCTGGAACAGCACCTCGGACGAGAACACGAAACGGTCGCCTACGATCCTGACGCCTTCACGGTTGCCCAGCAATTCGCGCAACTGGCCAAAAAACTCGGACTTGTACTTTTCAAGGTCTTTGGCTTCAGCCTCCAGCCGTTTTCTTTCGCTTTCCTCCAGCTTGAGGCGGTTACGCTGTTCGGCGGCAACCTGCGCCAGCGCCATGTTGAGATTGGCCCCGAGATTCTTGATCTGGACCTTGGCGGCGATGTCTCGACTTTCGGCATCGTCCAGCAGCGATTGCAGGGCGTTCAACTGCTTACGCAAGGCAGCGGTCTGCTGGTTGAGCAGCGCAACCTCACGCTGGGTTTTTGCGGATCGTGACTTTTCTGCTGCCAATACTTCATTGGCCTGCTTCAGCAGGGCCTGACGCTGTTCCGCTTCGGTCATGGCTTGTTCGCCCGCCTGTTCCGCCGCCAGTTTTGCCGCCAGCGCCGCCGCCAGACGTTTTTCCAGATCCTCGCGGGTCGCATCGGCCTTGGCCAGTTGTTGGCTGGCATCGTCGCCGCGCGACTGAAGTTGCGCCACCACCGCCGCCAGCCGATCGTTCAAGGCCTTCTTGTCGGTCGCCAGTACCGTCACCTGCCCTTTCGCTTGATCCCGTTCGATCTCGGCCTTTTTCTGCATCGCCAGCGCCGAGGCCAGCAGGTCATCAAGGTTTTTTCTGGCGGTTTCTGCTGCTGCCAGCATGGTCAGGGTATCTTCGGCATCGCGCCTTTGCTGTTCCAGCGCCAGGGTCATTGCCGTCAGTTCCGCCTGACTGTTCTTCAGCTTCTCGCGCAGCGCCTCGGCGGCGGCCATCTCTGCCAGCTTGGATTTTTCCTCGTCGCTTAGCGCGGATTCGACATCGGCCAGACGTTTGCGCAGTGCCTCGGCTGCCGCCAATTCGGCGATGCGCGCTTTTTCCTTGGTGGAAAGATTGGCGTTCTTGGCGTCAAGCTCGGCCTTCAGGGCTGCGGCTTCTGACTTGGTTGTGGTCAATGAGGTCGTGGTCTTGTCCAGATCACCCTTGGCTGCATCCAGTGCCGCCAGTGCCGCCTGCAACGAGGTTTCCCGATCCCCGAGTGTCGCCTTGGTTTCGGCAATCAACGCTTCAAGCGCCTCGCGTTTGGCGGCGGCCAGTCTGGCCATTTCCGTGGCCTCATCAGTTTCGCTTCTGGCCTGTGCCAGCGCCAGTTGCAGGGCTTCGCGCGCCGAAACTTCGCGCAGATTGGCCGCCTCGACTTCGGAAATTCGTGCCACCAGGGCCTTGTTCCGGGTGTTCGCATCAGACACCTGCCCTTCCAGGGCCTGCTTGTCGGTGCTCAACCGGTCGCGTTCGGCCAGCAACGAGGCGACCTGTGCCTCGAATGAGGTTACCCTGGCTGCAAAATCCGCCAGTTGCGTCTGTTGTGCCTCGGTTTGCCGGGTCAGGGTGGAAATCAGCGCCGTCTGGATTTCAGCGGTCGTGGTGGCATCGCTCAACTCACCGCCCAGACGGTCGACTTCAACTTCAAGCCCGTCGGATTTCTGCTGTTCCAGCCCCAGTGCCTCGGCCAGGCTGGCAACCTGCGCGCTGAGATAGTCCAGTTGCGTGTCCTGGGTCGAGATGGTTTCGCGCAAAATGAACTGCACGATCATGAAGATCGTCAGCACGAACATCAAGACCAGCAACAGCGCCGTCATCGCATCGACAAATCCGGGCCAGATCGAGGAACTGAAACGTTGCTGTCCGCCGCGCTGGATCTTGGCCATTGCCTAGTCCCCGCTGCCCGGTCGGGAGGTTGGCGGCATAGCCGGTTTGCGGCTCAAGCTGCGGATCGCCTTGTTCAGCGCCGAAATATCGGTACGCAGTTCCGCAACCATGTCCTGCCGACCCGCCGAGAGTTCTTCGAGGATGCGCAAAAGCTGAACATCAATGCTGCGCAGGCGCATGCGGCTTTCAGCGTCGATACCGTCATCGCTTTGCTGGCTGATCGCCTCAAGCATCTGCTCCTGTCCTGTCACCAGCCGCGCCAAAAGGTCGCTCTGCCGTGCCGATTGCGTTTCGGCGGCGGCGGTGGAAGCAACGGCGGTCGATTCCGCAAGCCGCGCATTCAACCTGTTCAGGACCTGCGTCAACTCGGCCAGATGCTGTGCAGTCTGGCTCTGAACCTCATCGGTCTGAATGAAGGTCTTTTGCAATTCAACCAAGCTTTCGGCCATCTGGTGCAGCGCGATTTCGGTGGTGCCGCTATCAAGGCTGGCGGTTCCGCCCGTCGATTGGTCGCGCTTGGAATAGCTGACCTGGGTGATGGTCGAAAGCCATTCCTCAAGCTCGCGGTAAAAGCGGTTCTGTCCATGGCCAGTGAACAGATCCAGCAATCCGACCACCAACGAACCCGCCAGACCCAGCAGCGAGGATGAAAACGCCGTTCCCATGCCGCCAAGCTGCTTTTCCAGACCGGTCATCAGTCGGCCGAAAACCTCCACCCCACCCTCGCCTTCGGTCGGTGCCAGCGATCGGATGGTATCGACCACCGCCGGAACCGTGGTGGCAAGCCCGTAGAATGTTCCCAAAAGACCAAGGAAAATCAGTAGGTTGATGATGTATCGGGTAATCTCGCGGGTTTCATCCAGCCGCGTTGCCATGCTGTCGAGGATCGAACGCGAAGATGAGGCACTGATCTGCGAACGCGCCTCACGCGATTTCAACAATGTGGCCAGCGATGACAGCAGGCGCGGTGCGCCGACGAATTCATGCCCGGCCCGGTCAACGGCAAATCCTTCGATCCAGTTGACCGAAGAAATCAGCCCGAACACCTGCCAGAAACAGGAAACCACACCGATCCCGAAAACCAGGACGATGACGCCGTTCAGATAGGGGTTTGACATGACCACACCGATGATCGGCTCATGCGCCATCCAGCCGCCTGCCGCGACCAGTGCAATGATGGCGATCATCGTCATGATCTGGCGGATCGGCTGAGAAAACTGCGGTTCCGCCTCAGGGCTGGGCTTGAACATCCGGATGCCTTGATTGCCTGTATTCTCGGTTTTTGGGACAATACTTCGCTTGAACCCTGCTGCCAACAAACAAGTTCGGGAATGGCAATAAGCACTTCCATGACGCCGATTTAGTGTCATAATCGCCGAAACTCCGCGCATTTCCAAGCAACCAATTATCAAGGAACAATCATGGAAAACCTGCCAGACCTGGGATCAACCGCCGTAACCGCCGTGGTGATCCTGGTATTTGCCGCCATCTTGATCATCATGATGGTGAAATCCATTCCTCAGGGTGAGGAGTGGACGGTTGAACGCTTTGGCCGCTATACCCGCACCCTGAGGCCCGGCCTCAGGTTTCTGATCCCGGTGATGGACAAGGTCGGCACCAAGATCAACATGATGGAAACGGTTCTGGATATCCCCAGTCAGGAGGTGATCACCCGCGACAATGCCATGGTTTCCGCCGATGCGGTGGCCTTCTATCAGGTGGTCGATGCCTCCAAGGCGGCCTATGAGGTGCGCAATCTGGAACATGCCCTCAGCAATCTGGCAATGACCAATATCCGTTCGGTGATCGGGGCTATGGATCTGGATGAAAGCCTGTCCAACCGCGATGTCATCAACTCCAAACTTCTGACGGTGATTGATCAGGCCAGCAATCCCTGGGGGGTCAAGGTGACAAGGGTCGAGATCAAGGATCTGGCACCGCCCCCCGATATCAACGAGGCGATGGCGCGGCAGATGAAGGCCGAGCGCACCAAACGCGCCGACATCCTGCAAGCCGAAGGCCACAAGCAGTCGGCGATCCTCAAGGCTGAGGGCGAACGTGAGGCGCAAATCCGCGAGGCCGAGGGCCGCAAGGAAGCGGCATTTCTGGACGCCCAGGCCCGCGAGCGGTTGGCCCAGGCCGAGGCCGAGGCGACACGCATGGTATCCGACGCCATCGCTGCGGGGAATATTCAGGCGATCAATTATTTCGTGGCACAGAAATATACCGAGGCCTTGCGCGATGTCGCCGCCTCACCCAATTCCAAGACGGTGATGATACCGCTTGAGGCCAGCGGTCTGATCGGCTCGATCGCCGGGGTGGCCGAGATCGCCCGGCAGGTCGTCCGCAAACCCGATGAAGGGGCAAAGGGTTAGGTGATGGTGCTGATTGATATCCTGAACGGCATTTCCCCCTGGTGGTGGGTGGCCTTTGGCGTCGCCTTGGGGGCGGCGGAAATGGCGACGATGTCCTTTTTCCTGATCTGGCCGGCGATGGCGGCGGTTCTGCTGGCGATTCTGCTATGGGCAATGCCGGGCCTGTCGGCCCAATGGCAGATCGTGGCCTTTGCCGTTCTTTCCGTGGTTCTGTTGTTTGCCGGGCGCGCCTGGCTCAACCGGTATGGCGACGGTGGGGCAGCGCATGAGAAGTTGAATTCGCGTTCAAACCAGATGATCGGACGGCATGCCAGAGTCGAGGAATTCATCGGCCCGGAAGGATCGGTGACCATCGACGGGGTGCGCTGGCACGCGGTCTGGCCCCGAGGGGCTGTGGCGAAAATCGGCGATTCGGTGGAAATCACCGGTGCTGACGGCATGAAACTGCATGTAAAGGCAGACGACTGACGCCACCTGCCGGTTGCGGGGGGACGCTGTCCCCCCGGATACGGATTGCAGGCAATCCGCACCTCCCCCCTGGAGTATTGGTTCAATAAAGAAATTCAGGTGCTGGTAATGCTGCGGACCAGCCTTTCCAGTTCATCAAGTTCGTTGTCCTTGATGCCAAGTTGGCGCAGGTGGCTGGCGGTATTGTAGAGATACTCGGTATTCGGGCCGCGCCCGCCAATGGCGTGGGCAATGATTGCCGCCTGTTCCGCAAGCGGAAGTCCGCCGCAATACTGGTTGTGGTTTTCGTCGATCACATAGCAGACTGCATCGACTTTCTTGCCGGATCTGAGATGGATTTCGTGGATCTGCTCAAGATAGGCCGATGAGATCAGTTCACGCTCGCGCAGTCCGGCAATGGTTGCGACGCTGACCTCGGGGCCGACAAAAAATGCCACGCCGTCGCAGTGGGCCTGGCGATCGCGATCCAGCGCCAGCACCAGACCAGGGTTGGCGACACTGCCACGATGGTGGATCGAGCGCATGCAGAACGAGCGTGAAAAGCCGTCAAGCCGCGCGATTTCCCGAGCCTGAAAGGTGAATTCCGGTTGCCAGACCAGTGAGCCATAGCCAAATACCCAAAATCCGTTTTCAAACATCGCAAGGTTCCTTCTGCTGTTGGTGGTGTATAGACAGCAGCTGTCCGGGCTGAAAGGATTCGTGCAGATGCGCCGGTTGACATTCTTCGTGGTTGCGCTTGGCATTGCCTGGTCTGCTTATTGGCTGATCGGCAAGACCGCCAAGGAGCAGGTGATCACCGCCTGGCTGGAAGGCCGGCGCGCCGCCGGCTGGACGGTGGAATACTCGGATTTTCAGGTAGCCGGGTTTCCCAACCGTTTTGACAGCCGGTTTCGGGATCTTGAACTTTATTCGCCGGTTTCCGGATTCGGCTGGGCCACGCCAGAATTTCACATCTTCGCGCTTTCCTACCGGCCCAACCACATCATCGCCGCCTTTGCCAATCGGCAAGTGGTGACGCTGCCGTTTGAACAGATCGAGATCAACTCGGACGAGATGCTGGCAAGTGTGGTTTTTGCGCCCGACACCCTGCTGGCGGTGGATCGTATCAGCCTGACCGCCGACAATCTGGATCTGGACAGCAGCATTGGCTGGCGCAGTCGGGCCGACAGGTTCTCACTGGCTACACGGCGGGTTGTTGCCGGGAACTTTGCCCATGAAGTTGCGTTCGAGGCGACCGGCGTGACCCCGACCAACGCATTCCGCAACGGGCTGGACCCAAAGGGGCAGCTGCCTTTGGTGATTGAACGGGTCTGGCTGGATCTGACACTGGATTTCAATGCGCCATGGGACCGGGTGGCGGTGGAATCCGGTGCACCTGAGGTGACCGGGATCGGGCTAAACGATGTTGCCATCCGATGGGGAGATCTGGAGTTGAAGGCCAACGGAACCCTGGTGGTGGATCCGGATGGGCAGATCAATGGTCGAATTGGCCTTGTGATCAGGAATTGGCGCCAAGTACTTGATCTGGTGGTGCTGGCCGGGTTGATTGGCGAAAGGACCGCGGTCGCGGTATCCAACGCACTGTCAGTCCTGACAGCGGCGACCGAGAACCCCGAAAGCCTGTCGGTGCCACTGGTGCTGGAAAATGGAGCAATGGTGCTGGGGCCGGTGACAATCGGACCGGCACCGCGATTTGTAAGGCGCTAACGGCAGTAAGAACCGCTGCGATAGCGCGCTGTATCGAAATGGAAATGATCGCGATGGAAGCGATCCGAATTCGGCCCCAGCACCGTGCCGAACCGCCGACAGGCAGAACTGTGCAGGGCCACCAGCAGTTTCTTGTCTCGCCGGTTATTCCAGCCTTTCAGCACGCTGATACTGTCGCCGTTCTTTAGCTGGACAGCCGCGATGTCGATGGCATGGCCCTTGCCGTGTTCGCTGATCTTGGCACCGGGTTGGCTGTTGCGGGTGCGACAGGAATAATGCGCTGCCACCTTCAGCGAGTCAACACCACCGCCACGCCGTCCAACCGTCGGTTTCAGTGAATCCGACACCCAGCCACGCAAGGTTCTGGCGGTAGTACAGTCCATGATCGACTGCTGGCTGAGGGCAACCCCGTCGATCGAGATGACGCGAACCGGATTGGCCACACCGCAGCCTGCAAATTTGCCCGCAATCGGTGCCAGCACCTCACCCCTAATTCCGGAATCACCGCAAATCGAGCCGGGCCGGGAGCTTATTTTCGGGGTATTGGAGGCAACGCGTACCATCGGTGCCGATGCGGTTCTGAGCGACGCGCGCTGCATGGTGCCGGTGGGCCGTCTTTCCGGACGCGGCGAGCGATAGACCGGTGGTGCGCTGGCCAGCACCGATGCATCGGCTGGCTTGGCCCGAAGGGCGGTCGCGCCTGCGGGCATTCTGCCACTGGCAGTGGTAAAACGCGGTTTTGGCCGATTATCTATACCATAACTTACCTTGAACGGCGCAATCCTGGTGCTGGGGGCAGGTTCCAACTGGCGCGGGGCGGGACGCAAGGAATGACTGGGACTGTCAGCGGTGGCCTGACCGCCAAACACCTGCAAACAGGCCGCAAACACGGCTACGACGTTGCGCATGACTGCTTCAATCCTTGCTTGTGCGGCCGAAATCCGGCGCGTCGGTATCTTGCCCGGCCTCAATGATACCACGGCGAATGGCCCGAGTCCGGGTGAAATAGTCAAAAAGTTGCTGACCGTTGCCGCGACGTATCGCCCGTTGCAGATCGAACAGCTCTTCGGTGAAGCGGCCAAGAATCTCCAGCGTCGCCTCTTTGTTGTTCAGAAACACATCGCGCCACATGGTCGGATCACTGGCGGCGATACGGGTAAAGTCGCGAAAACCGGCGGCGGAATAGTTGATCACTTCGCCTTCGGTCACACGTTTCAGATCATCAGCCACCCCGACCATTGTATAGGCGATCAGGTGCGGCGCGTGGCTGGTGACGGCCAGAACCAGATCATGATGCTCGGGATCCATCTCATCAACATTGGCGCCAAGCGCGGTCCAGAACGCTTTCAGCCGCGTCAAAGCCTCGGGTTCGGTATCCGGCAGTGGCGTCAGCAGGCACCAGCGGTTCTTGAACAGCCCGGCAAAACCTGATCGTGGTCCGGAATGTTCGGTGCCTGCCAGCGGATGCGCGGGGATGAAATGAACGCCTAAAGGCACATGCGGGCTGATGGCGTCAACCACCGCTTTCTTGACGGAACCAACATCGCTGATGGTGGCACCGGGCTTCAGATGCGGGGCCACCTCGGCTGCCAGATCGGCCATGACGCCGATCGGAACGCAAAAGACTACCAGATCGGCATCCTTCACCGCCTCGGCGGCGGTATCGAATACCTGTTCGACCAGACCGAGTTCCAGCGCGGTCGCACGGGTTTCGGCGCTGCGGGCATGGCCGACGATCCGGCTGGCCAGCCCGTGTTTGCGCATACCCAGCGCCATGGATGACGCAATCAGGCCAAGCCCGATCAGCGCCACCTTATGGTAAATCACGCTCATGTTGCTGCCCTTTTGCGAAAATCTGCCAGCGTGGCGATCAAAAGGCGGCAGCTTTCCTCGGTGCCGACGGTAATCCTCAGGCAATCGGCAAGGCCATAACCCTTGACCTGACGCACAATCACGCCTGCCCTGCGAAGCGCCTGATCGGCGGCGTCGGCCTCAGCCTCATTCTGAAACCTAGCCAGAATGAAATTGCCTTCGGCCTGATCCGAAGGAATGCCAAGGCTCGCCAGTTCGGATTGCAACCATGCGCGCCAGCGCGAGTTTTCGGCGCGGCAGGATTGAACCCAGACCTGATCCTTCACCGCGGCCTCGGCAGCGGCAAGTCCTGCGGCGGAAATGTTGAACGGCGATCGGATGCGGTTCAGCACATCAATGATGGCCCCAGGCCCGTAACCCCAGCCGACCCTGAGGCTGCCAAGGCCGTATATCTTGGAAAATGTACGGGTCATGAAGACGTTGTCGCGCGCGTTGACCAGGCCAAGGCCCGCGTCAAACCCATCCACATATTCCGCATAGGCACCATCCAGCACCAGCAACGCCTGCGGCGGCAAACCCGCCGCCAGCCGCACCAGTTCATCGGCACTTACCATGGTGCCGGTGGGGTTGGCGGGGTTGGCCAGAAATACCAGCCTTGTGCGATCATTCGCGGCAGCCAACAGCTTGTCGACATCGACTCGCCGGTTGGTCTCACCTGCCACAACCGGCGTGGCACCGGCAGCGAGGGCAGATATCCGGTACATGCTGAACCCGTGTTCGGTATATAGAACCTCATCCCCCGGCCCGGCATAGGCATAGCAAATCCAACCGATCACCTCGTCCGAGCCATCGCCACAGATCACCCGGTCAGCCTCCAGCCCATGCACCAGGGCAATCGCCCGGCGCAATGCGGCATGGTCCGACGACGGATAGCGTTCCAACTTGCCCGCAGCCGCCTGAAATGCGGCAATCGCCTTGGGGCTGGTCCCCAATGGGTTTTCGTTCGAGGATAGCTTGTGAACCTTTTCAACGCCAAGGATGCTGCTGTCGCCCCCGACATAGGGGGCAATCTTCAGGATTCCGGGTTTTGGTTGAATGCTGCCGGTCATACCACTCGCCTAACTGTTTCGCCGCCGCTTTTAGCGAGGCACGCGGCACTTGACCAGATCAAGATGCGCGGGCGAGGCGCAGGCAAAAGGTGGTGTGGCGGAGGTTGGCCGAGGTCGGGCGGGAATAGAGGTAGGCCGAATGACGCGGCACAGTGAAAACAGAGTTCAGCTATCCAGCTTCAGCGCATTGATAAACGCCTGCTGCGGGATCTCGACCTTGCCGAACTGGCGCATCTTCTTCTTGCCCGCCTTTTGCTTGTCCAGCAGCTTGCGTTTGCGGGTAGCATCGCCGCCATAGCATTTCGCGGTCACGTCTTTCCTGAGTGCCGAGATGGTCTCGCGTGCGATGATCCGCCCGCCAATGGCCGCTTGTATGGGGATCTTGAACATATGCTGCGGGATCAGTTCCTTCAGCTTTTCCACCATGCCCCTGCCCCGCGCATCCGCCCGGTCGCGGTGCACCATGGTCGATAGCGCGTCAACCGGTTCGTCGTTCACCAGAATCTGCATCTTGACCAGCGCGTCTTCGCGGTACCCATGCATCTGATAATCAAAGCTGGCATAGCCCTTGGTCACCGATTTCAGCCGGTCATAAAAATCGAAAACCACCTCGTTCAGCGGCAGGTCGTAAACCACCATGGCGCGGCTGCCGGCATAGGTCAGGTCCATCTGGACGCCGCGGCGGTCCTGGCACAGCTTCAGCACATCGCCCAGATATTCATCGGGCACCATGATCGTCGCCTTGATCCGCGGTTCCTCGATATGGTCGATATGGGTCGGGTCGGGCATGTCAGCCGGGTTGTGCATTTCCAGGATTGAACCATCGCGCATATGAACCTGATAGATCACCGAGGGTGCGGTGGTGATCAGGTCGATGTCATATTCACGCTCCAGCCGGTCGCGGATCACCTCAAGATGCAATAGCCCGAGGAACCCGCAGCGGAACCCGAATCCAAGTGCCGCCGAGGTTTCCATTTCGGTGGAAAAACTTGCATCGTTCAGGCGCAGTTTGCTGATGGCGTCACGCAGATCCTCAAACTCGGCATTGTCGACCGGAAACAGGCCGCAGAACACCACCGGCTGGCTGGGAGCGAACCCCGGCAGAGGCTTGGCGCAGGGGCGCTTTTCGTGGGTGATGGTGTCGCCAACGGCGGTGTCCGCCACCTGTTTGATGCTGGCAGTCAGAAAGCCGATCTCGCCGGGACCGAGTTCGTCGATCATTTCCATCTGCGGACGGAACACGCCGATACGGTCCACCGGATAGGTGGCCTTGGTGTTGATCATGCGGATGCGGTCGCCCTTTTTCAGCACACCATCCACGATGCGAACCAGCACCACCACCCCAAGATAGGCGTCGTAATAGCTGTCGACCAACATCGCCTTTAGCGGCGCATCACGATCACCCTTCGGAGCAGGCAGGCGATGCACGATCGCCTCCAGCACGTCAGGTATACCAATGCCGGTCTTTGCGCTGACCATGATCGCATCCGAGGCGTCGATACCGATCACATCCTCGATCTGGGCGCAAACCTGTTCCGGCTCGCTGGCGGGAAGGTCGATCTTGTTCAGGACCGGCACGATCTCATGCCCGGCATCAATCGCCTGATAGACATTGGCCAGCGTCTGCGCCTCGACCCCCTGGGTGCTGTCCACCACCAGCAATGAACCTTCAACCGCGCGCATGGATCGGCTGACCTCATAAGCGAAATCGACATGCCCGGGCGTGTCGATCAGGTTCAGTGTGTATTGTTCACCGTTCAACGCCTGATATTCGATGCGCACGGTATTGGCCTTGATGGTGATACCGCGTTCGCGTTCGATATCCATCGCATCCAGCAGTTGCGCCGACATATCGCGTTCGGCCACCGTTCCGGTCAACTGGATCAGCCGGTCGGCAAGGGTGGATTTGCCGTGGTCGATATGCGCCACGATGGAGAAATTGCGGATATGCGAAAGGTCGGTCATGGGATCGGGATATGATTGGGTTTTCAGGCTTGGTCAAGTGTCTGCGTGGTTGCCGCCAAGCGATGGATTTCGCAGAACGGGCCGATTGACCGAATCATTCGACCGGGCATAAAATTCACCTGCGCGACTGTCGCCGCAATGCCGCCCGGGCCGATCCGGGCTGGATGGCTACGAATGACGTTTCCCGCTTTCACCACCCGTCACCATTGCGGGTTATCGGCGATCCTCGCCATGACCGCGATTATTTCGGCCTCGCCGCTCGCGGCAGGTCCGCCCGCCTGCACCTGTCACAATCTGGAAAGTCTGCAACAGGACTACCAGAACGCGGTCTACCTTGAGAAATACATGCGTGAACTGGCCGAGCATCTGAAATCCATCGAGGCGCCGCTGCTCAAGGCGCGGCAAACCGATCCGGACAGTTACGAGGCGTCGGTCGAAATAAGTTCGCGAACCGGTCCGGCGCGCGACGCCTACGAGAAGTCGCATCTGAAGTTGCCATTCAGCAAGATCAAGGACTATTCCGGACCCGAACGGGTTCCCATGGAAAAGGAGACCTGTCAACAGAAACAGGAGGATCTGGACGCGCTTGAAAACGGCTCGCCCTGCGAGGCGATGGCCGATGCGGCGCTGGCGCATGAACTGTTTCATCGCGACAACTGCAACCATATCGGCGTCGATAACTACTGGCGCCGCGAGTTGAGCGAGATCGCCCTGGAGGAAGCGCAGGCCTATCATGCGCAGGCGGCCAACCTGAAATCGGAACTGCGTCGGGTGCTGGAGGACGCGACGATCGTCTACAAGGGACGATGGCCGTTCTCGGTTTCGGTGCCGGGCGCCATGCATGTGGACTATCTTTTCGTGACCGGAACTGCCGACCTCGGTCAGTCGAGCAGCGGCGACACCTGGGCGATGACCGGCCACGGAACCACCACCACCACGATCGAGACCGCCGAGATCGCCGGGCGTACCTGCCGCCCATCAGGATCGGTGAATTCGGAATTCGACGCGACGCTGACCACCAACGGGCTGACTTTCGGGCTGGACATCAGGGGCGGCGTCACCGGTGGCAATCCGGCGATTTCCTGTCCGGGCGGCATGGGCATGGGCATGCCGCCACCCGACCCGATTGTCGGACGCGTCGCCACGGGTCTACCGCTGAAGGAGGGGGATAACCCGGTCGGCGGCGACTGGACTGGCCCGATGCGCGGGGCTATGGCGGGAATGGGTACGGTCAGTGGCGTTGCGGACATGGTTGTTTCGGTAACTTGCACCACGAAATGATCCGCCGGCCAACACCACCAGAATCCGGTTAAATCCCGGACCTTCATGCAAAACGCGCCAATGGGATTGCGCCGGTTTGCTATTGTAGCCGAAATCCGGACAATCCCAGATAGTACAGGGTATAGACCAGCATCAGGCAACAGTTTCGAGAGACACCGATTCGGTTATCCTTTCGGTATCATAGACAAACCTCCGTGAACGCCTGACAATGCAACGATATTTGGAACTGTTTTAACTAATGGGGGGAAACCATGATCAAATATCTGAAACCACTTGTCGCTGCGACGGCAATGCTTGTCGCCGGTGCCGCAAACGCTGCGGTTCTCGACTTCACCGAGGTCGCACCTGACTGGCAAGGCAGCAATACCATCACGCTCAGCAATGCCACCATCGTCACTTCCGGGCCTGATTCCTACGTTTTTGGGTCCAACAATTCAACCCCGCCCTTCGGCCCGACCGGCGGTTTCTGCGGTTTGACATCGGTGAACGGATATTCCTGCAATACCGACGCGACCGTCACCTTTAACAGCGCGATCACCAACCTAATGTTCAAGTCTGCACAGTACGACCCGGGCGACAATGTCGTCGCGTCGATCTTCGCGGGCGCGACCCTGTTGGCGCAGATCAACATCAACTCGGCCATGCTGGTCGATTTCACCGGCTATTCCGGCATCACCAGCCTGTTCCTGGATGATGGCGGCGGCAATGGCGCAGGCTTTGCCTATGGTGCGTTCACCTTTGACACTGCACAGGTGCCGCTGCCTCTTGGCCTGCCGCTGCTTGGCAGTGGCCTTGTACTGCTGGGGCTTTTGCGTCGCCGCAAAACCAGCTAAACGACGGGTCAGATCTGAAAACATGGCGTGCCTTGGGGCGCGCCATTTTCGTTTACTCAAACGTTTTTGCAATTCTATTGCCAAAATCGGCCCATTCATGGCATTTTGTCGGAATGAGAGCGTGTGAACACGCCGAAAGCAGATGGAATTGAGGGCTGACATGAAAACTTTTACGATGATTCTGGCCGTCCTGTGCTTGGCCGGTCCGGCACTGGCAGGCAGCACGATCGAGCGCGCCTGCCTGAACTCCGACCGCAATCCGGGGCGGAGTCTTTGCGGCTGCATCCAGAAAATCGCCGATGTGAAGCTCAGTTCAACCGACCAGCGTCTGGCGGCGAAATTCTTCCGCGATCCGCATCTGGCACAGGAAACCCGGCAATCCAACAGTGCCGCCAAGGAACGATTCTGGAAACGTTACCGGGATTTTGGCGAGACTGCGGAACAGAACTGTTCCTGAACCAGCTATTTCTTGACTCAGGCGTTGCCGCCGGCCGATGAAAGAAAACTTGGCGATATGCCGATGCTGGCCAGTGCGGCCTGCCACTTGTCGCCATCGCCGCGCCGGAACACCAGATCGAAATTCGCATCACAGGTCAGCCAGCCATTGGCCTGAATCTCGCCCTCTAGCTGGCCGGGGCCCCAGCCGGCATAACCCAGTGCCAACAGGCAGTTTTCCGGGCCGTTGCCGGTCGAGATATCTTCCAGAATATCCAGCGTCGCGGTCATTCCGAACAAGTCATCCACCTCCAGCGTGGCGTCACTGATGTCGTAGTCGCGCGAATGCAGAACGAAACCGCGGCCATGTTCCACCGGGCCGCCCATATGCACCCTGATATCGCGCGCATCATTCCCGGATTTGATGTTCAACTGTTCCAGCAGATCGTTGAATTTGAGATCCGGTGCTGGTTTGTTCACCACCAGCCCCATGGCACCTTCTTCGGAATGGGCGCACATGAAAATGACGCTGCGTGCGAAACGCGGATCCCCCATCGACGGCATCGCGATCAGTAATTTGCCATTCAGATGGCGGATTTTGCCAGTCTCTTGCATGGCAAGAAAATGAACCCGTCAGCGATTTGTTTCAAGAGGTAAACGAAAACGGGACAACCTGTCGCTAAGTTGTGATTTCCTCGCATCAACGACCGCCCCTATGGTGAGGCGGCAAAATCGCAAAGGCCCCCATGTTGACCCTGAATTCACTTATACTTGCCGCTGCCACCAGTCTGGCAGCCATGTCGGCAAATGCCACCGAAGGCATTCCTGACCTGTCAAAGATCGTCAAGGTGTCATTGCTAAAGGGTTGGCAGCTGGAAAATGGCGACCATATCGGCGCCCTCAGGGTCACGCTGGCGTCTGGTTGGAAAACCTATTGGCGGCTCAGCGGTGACAGTGGCCTGCCGCCGGTTTTCGATTGGAGCAATTCGGTAAATCTTGACCATGTCAGCTATCTCTGGCCGCGTCCTGAGATACTGGAGGCGAACGGTATCACAATCCTTGGGTATCGCCACGAACTGGTATTGCCCATCCTGTTTCATCCGGCCTCACCGGGTCAGGCAATATCGGCGCGGGCCGAACTTGAACTCGGTATCTGCCGCGATGTCTGTGTGCCGGTGCAGGTGAACCTGGAGCAGGAACTCGACCAGGAACCGGGTGCGGATCGGCTGCTGATTGACCTTGCCCTTGCGGAACGCCCGATCGAGGCTGCCGATCTTGGAATGCCGGAACCCGAATGTACGATCATTGCCACCGACCAAGGTTATCGCCTGAGCGCGCGGCTGCACCTGCCCGCCAGCGTCACCCAGCGTGAAATGGTGGTGTTCGAGCCTGCCGAACCGGATATCTGGGTGACCGCCGGCACCACCCGTCGGCAGGGCGAAACGCTGCTGGCGGAAACCACGCTGACGAAATTCTTTAGCGGGCCGTTCACCATCAACCCGAACCATCTGCGGCTGACCGTCCTTGGCGACGACCGGGCAATCGCCATCACCGGTTGCAAGGTCAACTGACTTCGCCATCGGTCGGATGCGCCACCTGGACGGCGCGTTTGCCCCAGTAGTAGACCAAGACCCCCAGCAGCGCCGCAACGGCGCAGATCATCGAAACCATGACCGCAAACCCGACCAGGGCCAGCAAGGTCGATGGCAGTTCGGCAAATCTGCCGAACGCGGCTGCAAATGGTTGCAAAAGCCTGCCGGTGACCAGAAAATAACCGATGCTGCCAGCAAAGGCCGCAGCACTTGCCAGCACGGCCAGCCACAACACCAGCCGTTGCGCCAGCACCCGGTGCCTCCCAAACAGCATGCGCCGGAACGCCTGGGCAAACAGACTGAGATCGCGCTGCATCGCCATCAGAGACGGCACCAGCAACAGAACCAGCACCAGCCCGAAACCAAGGCCATAGGCCAGCGTGACCACGGTCGGCTTGAGGAACTGCGCCTGCTTTGAGGTTTCAAACAACAAAGGTGCCAGCCCCAGAACCGTGGTCATCGTCGTCAACAACACCGGCCGCAACCGATCGCCAGTGCCATCGACGATTGCCGTGATGATATCGGTTTTCTCGGCATATTCATCAATGGTCGATACCAGCACGATGCTGTCGTTGATGATGATCCCGGTCATGCCGATCAGCCCGATCACCGTGAACATCGACAGCGGAATGCCCCAAGCGTGATGGCCGTAGATGGCACCAACCAGACCGAAAGGAATGATCGCCATCACCACAACCGGCCTGGTCCAACTGGAAAAGATCCAGGCCAGTGTCAGATAGATGCCCGCAAGAGCCAGCAAAAAGCCAAGCTCGGCATCGGCCAGAAACATGTCTTCTTGCTCGGACAATCCGGCCAGTTGGTATGAAACGCCGTATTCGCTCTGGATTCGGGGCAGGGTCACTTCGCGCAGTGACGTGATGATTTCCTCGGCGCGCTTGGGGTCGTCTTCAGAAATGTCACCGGTTATCGTCAACACCCTAAGGCCATTTTCGCGCAGGACAGATCCGAAACCGATCCGGCTGGTCATGTTCACGATATCCGACAGCGGCACATATTGCCCCTGCGGTGTTCGCATCATGGTGCTTTGCAGGAAATCCGCCGTCATCGCCTTGTCCGGCAGCTTCACGGTGATGTCGGCACTGCGGACACCCAGCGGATAACTGGCGGCGGTGATGCCATTCAGCCGGTTGCGCAGCACGCGGCCCAGACCGTCGATGGTAAAACCAAGCGCCTGCCCCTGTGGGGTAAGCTCCAGGACCATCTCGGCCTTGCCGAAGGGCATGTCGTCATCCAGCATCGAAACTTCGGGGTTTCGTGACAGGACCGCCTTGATGTCTTCCGCTGCATCCTTCAGCACCTCCGGGGTTGCGCCATAGAGTTGCACGTCGATGGCGTCACCCCCCGGCCCCGAGCGCCAGCCTTGAAACGAGATTGCCTCCAGCAGCGGGTGATTGCGCACATTATTCTGCAACTCGCCAAGAAACTGGAACGAGGAATAGGGCCGAAGATCGGCGTCGATCAGTTCAATCGAAATCGCCCCCAGCAGATCCTTGTCGATGGTTGCCTCGCCACTCAGCCCGCGCCCGGCAGTGCCGCCAACCTGTGCAATCGTGTAGTTCACCGGATTGGTGCCGTATTCGGCCTGATACTTCTCGCCAAGATCACGAGTCGCCCGCTGCAATTCCCGCATCATCGCCATGGTGTCGGCCCGGTCAGCCCCCGGCGCCATGGCAAAATTGCCGGTGATCGAACCTCGTTCCGGCGCGTTGAAGAACCGCCAGGTCACGGTGCCGTTCAGAAACAGGTTCACCTGACTGGCAAGCGCCAGTATCACCAGCGCCATCACCGGATAACGGAACCTGACCACCCAGATCATCATCGGTTTGAAAACCCGGTCGCGGAACCAGCCAAAACCAATATTGACCACATGGCTTGGCATGTCATACCAGTGCCGCTTTTGCGCGCCGGCCAGTGCGTGGCTCATGTGTTGCGGCAGGATCAAGAAACATTCCAGCAACGATGCCATCAGCACCGCAATCACAGTGAAAGGGATGTCCGCGATCATCATGCCGAAACGCCCGGAAATCGCCGTCAGCGCAAAAAACGCGATCACCGTCGTCAAGGTCGAGGAAATCACCGGCGAGGCCATGCGCCGGGCGGCGTTTTCCGCAGCGTCTATCGGGCTTTCGCCCAGTCGTCGGGCGCGAAAATCGGCATGCTCACCGACCACGATAGCATCGTCAACGACAATACCGAGGGTGATGATCAACGCAAACAGCGACATCATGTTGATGGTCAGACCGCCGATATACATCAACGCCACCGCCGCCGCCATCGATACCGGAATTCCTGCCGCTACCCAAAGGGCGGTGCGTGCATTGAGAAACAGAAACAGTAGCGAGACCACCAGGATCAGACCCAGAATGCCGTTGTCCAGCAGGATATTCAGCCGGTCGGTGATCGCCTCGGCGCGGGTGCGAATCAGTTCCACCCTGACTCCGTCAGGCAGGGTCGGTTGCATTTCTGCCGCCACCTTCTCGACCGTCTTTTGCAGGCTGATGGCGTCGCCCTGATCGGCGCGGTCGATGCGGATGGAAATCGCGGCATTGTCGCCAACGAAATAACCAACATTGCGGGCGACACCTTCGACCCTGACAATGGCCAGATCGTTGACATAGAGTTTCGAGCCATCAGGATTGGAGCGCACCACCACATTTCCGATTTCATCGGCCGAACGCTTGGCGACCCCGGTACGCACCCGCGTGGTGCCTCCGGCCACATCACCGGCCGGGTCGGCAGCGACCTCTTCGCGGATGGCATCGGCGATCTGGCGCATGCTGACATCGTGGCGGATCAGCGCGTTCTCGGCCACCTCGACCACGGTTTCCGGCGCTTCGACACCGCGAATGGTGGTGCGTGTCACCCCTTCACGATACAGCAAGGTCACGAATTCATCGGCAAACCGCGCCAGTTGATCAGTGCCAACCGGGCCGGTCACCACCACATCCGTCACCCGGTCGCGCCAGGCAGCCCGTTTGACCACCGGCGCTTCCGCATCGGCGGGCAGGTCGGTTACGGTATCAACCGCCGCCTTCACATCCTCGGTGGCGCGCGACATATCGTAGCCGGGTTCGAATTCCAGTCTGATAACCGCACGCCCTTCGAACGAGGTCGAGGTGGTGGTTTCCACCCCTTCGACCCCCAACAAAGCCGGTTCCAGCAGTTGCACCACGCCGTTATCGACATCCTGCGGCCCGGCGCCATCCCACAGCACGGCTACCGTGACCTGCTCGACAACCACGTCGGGAAAGAACTGTGTACGAATGCGTGTGCCAGCCAACAGTCCCATGACCAGCATGATCACCAAAACCAGATTGGCGGCGGTCTTGTGGCGGGTAAAATAGGACAACACCCCAGCCGCCTTTTGCGCCGGAAATCCCCGCACCGACATCCTAGCCACCCATCCGGGCTTCGATACGGTTCACCATTTCAGCCGGTACTTTGTCCTCTTTCAGCCGGGCGAGAAGACGTTTCTTGGCATCGCCGGGGATAAAGCCGTTCTTTTCGACGAAACTCATCAGTCTGGCGCGGCGTTCGGGTGTCAGCTCGATCATCTCCGGCACTTGCACCTCGGACTGGCTGTCCTGGCGAACCGGTTTGACCCTGATCCCGACCCCGAGCAGCGGCGAACGCGCTTCGACCACCTCGCGCCCGAACAGACCGTCGCCGCGCACGATCACCTGATCTTCCTGCTTGCGTAATACGATCAGAGCCAGTTCTTCCAGCCGGTCATTGTCGCCCAGCACCAGCACCTTGCCGGCGCTGTCCACCGCCGCGGCAGGCAGGACGGCAACCTCGTCCAGTGCCGGTTCTGTCACCTCGACGCTGACAAAATCGCCAGGCCGGAAAGCAAACGAGGAACTGGCGGGAAGGCGGGCGAATATCTGCCGACCGGTCTGTCCGCTGCCGACCTCGGCACCGACCCTCTCGATCGTGCCGTTGGCGGTAACGTCCTCGCCGAACAGGTCCAGCCGCACGGTGACTTCGCCCCTGGCAATTCCGTCATTGTCTGCAACAAGCCGGGTGAACTGGGTGTTCGACAACCGAAACGCCACCTCTAGTGCATCCGGATCAATCAACCTCGCAATCTTTTCGTTATTCCCTACCAGACCACCCTCGACCACACTGACACTGCTGAGAATACCATCGAAATCCGCATGGATCTCGGTCTCGGCCAGACGCCGCTTGGCCTCATTCAGGTGGATGTTCTGGCGGGCCAGCATGGTTTCGGCACGGTTCAGTCGCGCCTCGGCCTGTGCCAGCGACTGCCGCTTGCCCAGAACCAGTTGATCCGCCGCACTTTCCGCCAGCGCCGCAGTTTCAACCGCAGTTTCGGTTCCGACATTCCGCGTAAGCAGGTTCTGCTGGCGTACCAGCGCAGCCTTGCGCAGATCGGCCTGCGCTCTGGCGGCTGCAACCTCATCTTTGGCCAGAACCAGTGCCGCCGTCGCTTCGGACAATTCTGCCCGCGCTTCGCTTATTTCAGTCTCCGCCACATCCAGTGCCGCCTGCATGTCCTCAGGATCCAGCCGCAGCAGCAACTGACCCTTGACGACCTTGCCGCCTTCGACGAAATCCTTGGCCAGTTCGACAATGGTGCCGCCAAGCGGTGCGCGCAAATCAAGTGTGCGGCGCGAACGGATTTCGCCAAAGGCGCGGATCCTCGGGCTGGCGGTGACCGATTTGGCAAGCACCACGTTCACCGCGAACACCCGCTCGCTGGCGGGGCGGATCTGGGTCTCGCGCGCCCAGCGTTCCAGCAACGCGTTGCGCACCGATCCTGCCGCCAGCGCCAGAATTCCGATGGTCAGCGCCAAAAGGAACAATCCCATCAGCGAGCGCATTATGAATCTCATGCAAACCGACCCTTCGACACCGCATCATTACGGCAAGCCGCAGAATATCACCACCGCGGCGCAAGTCCAACATTCATGAGTTCAACGTCGCCCGACGCTATTTCCGTCGCTTGTTTTCTTCCAGTCGTGGCATGATTTCCACGAAGTTGCACGGACCGTGCCGGTAATCCAGTTGCGGCGCCAGAATTTCATCCCAGCCATCCTTGCAGGCCCCGGGTGAACCCGGCAGCGCAAACATGTAGGTACCGTTGGCCACCCCGCCACAGGCACGCGACTGCACCGCCGAGGTGCCAATCTTCTGCATCGAGATCATGGTGAAAATGGTGCCAAAGGCATCAATCTCTTTTTCATAGACATCCCGGTGTGCCTCGACCGTCACATCGCGCCCGGTCAGTCCGGTGCCACCGGTGGAAATCACCACGTCAATCGCCGGATTCTTTGACCATTCCTTCAGTTGCGCGGCAATCTCGGCCCGCTCATCCGGCAGAATTTTCCGATCGGCCAAATGATGGCCGCCCGCAGTGATCCGGTCAGCCAGAACCTGCCCGGACCGGTCTTCGGCCAGATTGCGGCTGTCCGATACCGTCAGGACCGCGATACCAAGCGGAACAAATTCGTTCCCCTCACCGATTTTCGACATCTTGATTTCCTTTCAATCGCATGCGCAATTCCAGCAACGCCGCCCAGGCCTCGCGCTTGGCCTCGGGCGTTCGCAACAGATAGGCCGGATGCACCATCGGCAGGGCGGGCAGGCCCGATACCTCGGCCCATTTTCCGCTTAGCCTGGTTATCCCGCTGCGTCCCAGCAGGGCAAGACAGGCGCTGTTGCCCATCAGAACCAGAAACTTCGGCGCCACCAGTTCGATATGCCGCTGAAGGAACGGCAACATCATGGCAATCTCGGCCGCATCCGGATCGCGGTTCTGAGGTGGCCGCCAGGGCAGCACATTGGTGATATATACCTGTGATTGCGGATCAGCGGCACGCCGCGACAAGCCGATTGCCGCCAGCATCCGGTCCAGCAACTGCCCGGCGGCGCCGACAAAAGGCAGGCCTTGCAAATCCTCGTCCCGGCCCGGCGCCTCGCCGATGATCATCACCCGCGCCGCCGGGTTGCCATCAGCAAAAACCAGATTTCGGGCGCCTTTTTGCAGCTCACAATGCGGATATGCAGCGATTGCCGCCCTAAGCGCCGCCAGGTCACCAGCCGCTGCGGCATCTCGGGCGGCAACGGCAACCGCGTCGGGGGCGACAGTTTCCGGTGCCACAGGCGTCAGTGATGCCTTCGGCGATGGCGGAACAGCCACCTGCGGAACCTGCGGTTCGGTCTGAAAACGATCAATCGGATTCTCACCGATCGCCTCGGTAACGCCAAGATCAAGCTGCCAGGCCAGCGCCGCCAGTTGCAAAGCAAAATCATCCTCGGAAGGTGTGTTGAGTCTTTCCATTTCGCCGCAAACCATATGCCGACACACCACAAGGGTAAATCCCGACCATGCGCCCCTGGCCGGCAATCCGGGCAATAAATACCTACCGATCGAATCCGGTCCCAGCTTGAACTGCGCCCTAAATGGAAACAATGGATGCAATAAGACCTAATTGTCCATAATTTGATGTATATGGTGAATGAACTGGATGAAAAGCAGCAATTTTGTTGACAAAACACCTATAAATATGTTCAAAATGTATACTTGTACGTGCGATCGAATTCGAATCGTATCAACCCGCAAAACTTTAACCAGAAGGTATTAGCACCATGTTCACAACGGTTTCTCAACTTTTCAGCAAGGCGGCTCTTCAGACTGCGCTTGTAATCGGTCTTGCCACCGGTAGTTCTGCGGCGGTGGTGGCCATCAACCCCGGTGATTTCGACGGATCCGAAACCACAATCGATTTCAACTCGATTGCCGACGAAGTCGATATTACCAACCAATATGCCGGTCTTGGCGTCACCTTCAGCGGTGGCCTTTCGGGCATGGATAATGGCGGTGATACCAGCCTTTTCAACGGCTCCAACATCGCCTCGACCTGGAAATATAACGGCGGCGGCCTGCAAACCCTGGTGTGGGAAGCGGCCTTTTCCTCGATGCAGACCATGGTCGGCTTTTGGGCGGAAACCAACACCGGCGACAATGTGATGATTGAATTGTTCAGTGGCCTGACCTCGCTCGGCTCGTTGGCATTCAACAATGCAAACGGCCTCACCATTGATTTCCTCGGGGCCGGCATTTCGACTGGCTTTGACCGCATCAAGGTTACCACTGAAAATAATTACAACGGCTTTTTCGCCATGGATGATTTCCGGTTCTCCGATCAGGCACTTGCCCCGGTACCGCTGCCCGCCAGCCTGCCGCTGCTGTTTGGCGCGTTCGTTCTTCTTGGTGCCGTGCGCAAACGCAAAAGCTGAAGAATTACCACTCGTTGCTATAGGTTATGACGGCCGCCTGCAATTCAGGCGGCCGTTTTCATTTGTCGCCCGTTCATGATTATATGTTGACCAGATATGCCATCAGAGGCTCCGCACCAGCAGTGCAGTAGCTCAAGTGTAATGATTCAGGAAGACAACGTTTGATGACTGCACGTCAGCGGGCGTATTTCTCGATATAGGCACGCAGTTCCTCGGATTCCCTTCGGGCATTTCCCAGACCTTCCATCGCCGCCGCCAGTTCCGCTTCGGTCTGACCGAGCCTGCCGGTCAGTTCGGCCTCGCGCTCCTGAAGGTAGGCGATCGCCTCATCACGGGTTTCCTCGGCCTGGTGCAGCGCACTTGCCATATGATCAAGTTCCGCAACGTTGGAGCTGTCCACCCGGTTTACCTTGCGAAACAGCCAATGGCCAAGCCAACCCAGAACAAACGCCGCCAACAGGATCAGCGCCATCATGAAAACCAGTTCGGTTCTGCCCATTTTTATTCCCCTGTTCCGGTTGACTGGTCCGGTTCGACCGCAGTTTCATCGGCTTGATCGGCCATGTCGGTTGCGTCTGCTGCATCGGGTTCAAGCCCGGCATCTGTCCCGGTATCCGTTCCAGAATCAATTCCTGCGTCTGTCCCGGTATCAATTCCGGCATCCGTCCCGGTATCTGCCTGAGCGTCTGACCCGGCATCTGTCTCGGTTTCCGCATCAGAATCTGTCGCAACCGTTGCTGTCTCGCCCGTATCCTCGGACGCGGTTGCGTTTTCTTCCATTGGCCCGATCAGGCGAAACTCGATACGGCGATTGCGGGTTCGCCCTTCTTCGCTGCCGTTATCGGCAATCGGCCTGGTCTCACCATAGCCTTTGGCGCTCAGATGCGAGGTCAGAACCTCACGCGCCAGCAACCCGTCGAGCACCGCTTCGGCGCGCGCCTGGCTCAGCGTCTGGTTCATGGTTTCGCGCCCCTGACTGTCGGTATGACCGCCGATTTCCATCTCGACCTCATCGCAATCCTTCATCAGTTCGGCAATGCGGTCCAGGACGGCGACCGACTCTCCTTCGATCCTGGTGGCACCGGGGCCGAATACGATCTGTTTTTCCGCCAGCGCCGCATTGATACGGGCGACGCATTCTTCCGGGGTTGGCAGTGCAAGCTGACGATTCAACGCTTCTTCATAGTTGAGATCAATGCGATAGAGCGCGGTTTCACCAAGGTGACTCGACAGGATCTGCGTGACTTCGGTGCGCGCCTCGGGCCGGTCGGTGATGCCGCGAACTTCCAGCATGTCGGCATTGACCATCAACACGCCGTTATGCAGCTTTGCCAGCGATTGCAGCCCGGCCAGAACCCTTGTCCCCCAGCCATTAGGCAGGGTCGAATCGATGCGCGTGGTGTCGTGGACGTTGTCGCTGCCGAACAGGGCGCGGGCGAAATTGCGGATCGCCAGCTGGCTGCGCTGATCATGAAGGCGGCCACGCATCTGAACCAGCCCCTCGGGACTTTTGGTGACCAGCAGTTCCTGGGTATCGACCTGGCCTTCGGCACCTTCCAGAACCGGGCGCGGCGGCAGCACCGCATGAACCGAGAACAGGTCCGGCAGTGCGGTTTCCAGATCATGCACGACCTGATCAAACTCGACCGACGCCACCTGTGGCGGTGCTACCAGCGTGATGTCGGCATCCGAAAAGGTCAGACTGCCGCCGCCAAGTCTGTCCAGTGCACCGATCGCCAACACCACCGCTTCGGCCCAACGTGGGGTTGGGGCACCCAGGCCGATGGTACAACTTTGTTCGCCCGCCAATCCGGTCTGGCGCGCCGCGGCCAGAATGCGCCTCGAATTCGCCTCGGTATCGCTGGAACAACTGTCAAACCGCGTTCCGGCATCATCCTTGATCAACCTAAGGCTGAACGGGGTTATCACCGGCCTTGGTGCAGAAATGTTAAGGATCACCGCCACCCCTTTGGGGCGGTTGTCGCTGAGGTTGGTTTCGATCATCAGTTTCTGGCGCTGACTGTCGGAAATGGCGGTGATACTGACGCGCCCCGGCACCACCGAGATCTTGGAACGCGGCAGCGATTTCAGGGATCGCAGCGCAAATTCGACCGAGGCCTGCCAATCCTCGGGTTCGGGGTGGTCGGTGGTTTCCAGCATGTCGGTGATGTTGGTGTCACCGGCTACCGTTCCGATCTCTTCCAGAATCTTGTCTCGACCGGTGGCTTCCGGGATCAGACCGATCAGCGAAATGCCATCGCCGTTGCGCAGAAGTTCCAGCGAAAAGCGCGGCGCGTGCAATTCTTCGGGTGCAACCACGGTGATACTGTCGCGTATCCGGTTGCCATTGACCACGCTTTTGAGCGCGTTCAGTGCCTGAAACCGTGCGGATTCAGTTGGTGCCGGCCCCGTGACATGGATCAGCAACCCGTCCATCCGTGCCGTGGACCAGTCAAATCCGCCTTCCTTCAGCGTGTCATTGACGATGCGTGCTGTCGAACGTTCGGTGAAATCGGCAACCAGATTGGCCCCCAGAACGCTTAGCGCGATGGCGACGGCAATCGCCAGGACGGCATAGAAAAGGGCCAGTCGCTGCATCGTTCTCTATGGACTCCGTTGGCATTCCCAGCGGTTCTAGTGGCTGGCGTCGCCCTGATCAATCACACAACGGCGGCAATGGCAAAAAACAGCGCAACGATCAGCCCGGCATCGCGGTTGGCACGAAACAGCTTGAGGCAGATGGCGGCGTTGTCGATATCCAGTCGCCTGAGTTGCCAGGTCAGGTGCCAGCCAAAGGCCCAGACCCCCAGAAGTGCCAGCGTCATCGCTTTCAGGCTGGCGGTTTCTACCAACGCCAGGATCACCGCCAGCGCCAACAGCAGCACGGACGCGACATAAAAGCCGCGCAGCCAGGGGATGGTTTTGTCGGCAAACAGCCGCGCCGTTGATTTGATGCCGATCAGGGCATCATCGTCGCGGTCCTGATGGGCATAGATGGTGTCGTAAAACAGCGTCCAGCAAATTCCGCCAAGATAAAGCAGCACCGGCGGCCAGCCCAGACTGCCGCTATGTGCCGCCCAGCCAAGCAATGCCCCCCAGTTGAAAGCGATGCCAAGAAACACCTGTGGCCACCAGGTGAACCGCTTGGCAAAAGGATAGACCACCACCGGTAGCAAGGCGACAATGCCAAGGATGACGGCGGCGCGGTCAAGCGTCAGCAAAATCGCAAACGCAATCAATGCCTGCATAACCATCCAGACCGCCGCATCCCTGACGCTAACCTGACCCGAAGGGATCGGCCTGCTTTTGGTGCGGGCGACGCTGCCGTCAAATTCCCGGTCACTGATGTCGTTCCAGGTACAACCGGCACCACGCATCAAGAACGCGCCCATGCCGCAGGCGACATAGATCCAGACATCGCCCCAGACCGGCGCCGCAGGATCAGCCGCCATCGCCAGACCCAGCCCCCACCAGCACGGTAACAGCAACAGCCAGGTGCCTGCAGGTCGGTCGGCGCGGCTTAGCCTAAGGTACGGGCGCGACCATTTCGGCATGAACCGGTCCACCCAGTTTCGCGCCGTGGCATCTGCGACCCGGCCATCGCTTGCGGCCTCTGGTGTTTGGGGTTTTCTGGTCATAAACAGGTCTCATGTCCCAAGATCGTGCAAAAGTCAGGTTATATGTAGACGCCCCGCTGGGGGTGGCGCAATCGGTTCCGGTCAATCGCGAACAGGCAAATTACCTGTTCAATGTGATGCGTCTGGCGACCGGTGACCGGGTGGCCCTGTTCAATGGCCGGGATGGCGAGTGGCTGGCCGAAGTTGTCACCCACAACAAACGCGGCGGCATCCTGACCTGTGTTGCAAAATCCGGGCCGCAATGCCAGCCGCCCGATCTTTGGCTTTTGTTCGCGCCGATCAAAAAGACAAGGACGGATTTCATCGTCGAAAAGGCCGCCGAAATGGGTGCTGCGCGAATTTTGCCGGTGCAGACACGCCATACCAATGCCGAACGCATCCGCCAGGATCGCCTTCAGGCGCACGCGATCGAGGCGGCCGAGCAATGCGGCGGCACCTATGTGCCCGAAGTTGCCGAGCTTCAGCAACTTGCCCGGTTGCTGGACGATTGGCCCATGGATCGCCAGATCATGTTCTGCGATGAATCTCTGGTAGGGGCAAAGGCTGGGCTGACGGCAGCCAGCGGTGATAAATGGGCAATTCTGATCGGTCCCGAAGGTGGCTTTGCCGAAGAAGAAACCACACGCCTCAGGGAAATGGATTGCGTGATTTCGGTCAGCCTTGGCCCCCGGATTCTGCGCGCCGATACCGCAGCTGTGGCGGCGCTGACGTTATGGCAGGCAACCCTGGGGGACTGGCGTTGAGCGGCTTTATCCGCCCGGAAATCCGGCGGCTGGCAATTCGCTGGGCCGAACCGACTGCCGCGTCACTGGTGGTGTTGACCGGGTTGATCGTATTGTTGCGCGGCATTGCCCGTTATAATCTGGTGGCTGAACTGGTCGGGCTGGCCATCCTGTTGCTGGGGCTGGCGGCGTTCTGGGCCGGGCTGAGGCGGGCACAGTTTCGCCTGCACGGGGCGGATGGGCCGGGGCTGGTCGAGGTTACTGAACAACAGATCAGCTATTTGACCGCTGAGGGTGGTGCTTCGGTTGAATTGCAAATGATGTCGCGGCTGGAAATTCGACACTCGATCGGCCTCGGGCGGGTTTGGGTGCTGCACCAGTCTGGCGCACCGACACTTTATATTCCGGTATCAGCCAAGGGGACCGGGGCGCTGTTTGACGCCTTTGCCGCCCTGCCCGGAATTGACACGCAACGCCTGATCGCAGCCCTCAATTCCAACGCTGAACGGCGTCTGGTAATCTGGCGCAGATCCGGCGAAATTCGCGCATTGACTTGAAGTTGCCAAACTGACCCACTAGAGCAGCCGAACAACCTTTCCCAGCGGAGCCGTGTCCATGTCCATTCCTCAATCCGGCGGCGGCCTGATCGAAAACCGCGACCAGTTGGCCGAATATCTGGCCCAAGGGTGCAAACCGCGTGAGAACTGGCGGATTGGCACCGAGCACGAAAAATTCGGCTATACCAAGGACACGCATCTGCCGCTGCCCTATGAAGGGCCATGTTCCATCAAGGCAATGCTGGAGGGGCTTCGCGACCGTTTTGGCTGGGCTGAAGTCACAGAGGCGGGCAATATCATCGGACTGGTCAAGGACGGTGCCAACGTCTCGCTAGAACCCGGCGGACAGTTGGAGCTGAGCGGGGCGCCGCTGGAAAACATTCACCAGACCTGTGACGAGGTGAACGCCCATCTAAAGGAAGTCAAGGAAATCGCCGACAGGATCGGCGCCGGTTTCATCGGCCTCGGTGCGGCACCGGAATGGAGCCACGAACAAATGCCGATGATGCCGAAAGGGCGCTATCGGCTGATGACGCGTTATATGGGGCGGGTTGGCACCCACGGCACGCAAATGATGTATCGCACCTGTACGGTTCAGGTGAACCTCGATTTCGCCTCGGAATCCGACATGGTGCAGAAATTTCGCGTGGCCCTTGCCCTGCAGCCGGTGGCGACGGCGCTGTTTGCCAACTCGCCGTTCTTTGAGGGTAAGGTCAACGGCCATCAAAGCTGGCGCAGCCGTATCTGGCGCGATCTTGATCCGGCGCGTACCGGCACCCTGCCCTTTGTGTTTGAACCCGGCATGGGGTTTGAACGCTACGTCGATTATGCCCTCGATGTGCCGATGTATTTCGTTTACCGCGATGGCGAATATATCGACGCTTTGGGCCAATCATTTCGTGATTTCCTGAACGGCAGACTGCCTGCACTGCCGGGCGAGATGCCGACGCTTTCCGACTGGGCCGATCACCTTACCACCATTTTCCCCGAGGCTCGGATCAAGCAATACATGGAAATGCGCGGTGCCGATGGCGGGCCGTGGCGGCGGCTATGCGCGCTGCCCGCCCTGTGGGTCGGGCTGCTTTATGACCAGAGCGCGCTTGATGCCGCCTGGGATCTCTGCCGCGACTGGGATCTGGAAACGCGGGAAAACTGGCGGGTGATGGCCAGCGTTGGCGGCCTTCATTCCGAGGTCGGCGGGCGCAACATGCGCGATCTGGCCGCCGAGGTTCTGGAAATTGCCGAATCCGGGCTGAAGGCGCGCGCGCGGGCCGGGGTTGGCGGACTGCTGAATGATGAAACACATTTCCTCAACGCATTGCAGGAAACCATTGCCGACGGGCGCAGCCCTGCGGATGAACTTTTAGCGAAATATCACGGCGAATGGGGTGGCGATCTGAGCCGGATTTATGACGAATACAGCTACTGACGCCCGCCAAACAACCAACTGGAAGATCGTGTTCGTCGCCACGCTTGGTGGCGTGGCGATTGCGCTTCAGATGGGCAAGGCGGCGGCAACACTGCCGCTGATCCGGGCCGATCTGGGGGCGGATCTGAGCATTCTTGCAACCTATGTGGCCCTGATTTCAACCTTCGGGGCGTTGTTCGGCATATTTGTTGGTTCGGTAACCCGTGCAATCGGCGCAAAGCAGTCGGCACTTATCGGGCTGATGCTGGCAGCAGCGGGATCACTGATCGGTGGCACCACGACAGGTATCAACATATTGCTGGCCTCACGCCTGATCGAAGCGGTTGGATTTTCGGTGACGGTAACCGCAATGCCCGCACTGATTCAGGCGGCAACCACATCAAAGGACCGATTGCTGGCAATGGGTATCTGGACAACCTGGCTGCCTGCCGGGGTTGCGGTAACCATGATATTCTCGTTCTTCTGGCTGGAACGGCTGGGTTGGCGCGGTATTTTCATGCTGACAGCAATATTGCCCGCAATGTCGGCGCTGTTGCTCTGGGCCACCACCCGTGAGGCAAAGGGACCGGCAAAACTACCCGAAAATACGCCATTTTTGGGGGTATTTCGTACCGAAGTGGTGCTGACGACCCTGGTTTTTATCTGCTTTTCCTCATCCAACCTGATCATTATGGCATTCCTGCCAACCATTCTGGTGGATGATCTGAACATGATGGTCAGCAGTGCTGCCGCGATTGCATTTGTCGGTGCCTTGGCCCTGATGGCCACCAATATCCTGACCGGAAAGTTATTGCAGTTGGGGTTCAGGCGGCGCCACCTGCTGATTGTCAACTTTGTTGGCATGGCGGTTGCAGCGGCAATCTTGCTGGGGCCGTCTTTTTCGGTATGGGCGCGAATCGCGGCGGCAATCGCTTTCAACCTTTTCGCCGGAGTGCCGGCCGCAGTTGTATGGGCGTCGATTCCGATTCTCGCAAAAAACCCCGGTGAGGCGCCATTGCTGTCGGGCGTATTCTTTCAGGGCGCCAGCATCGGTCAGATCATCGGCCCGATGCTGGTTGCACTGGTGGTTGGCGACGAAGGCTGGTCAAGGGCGATCTGGGCAGTCGGCGGGCTGGCAGGTGGCGGCGCGATTCTGTCCTGGCTTTTGCCAGGAACCGCACCACCATCCCGCGATTGATCAGGCTTACCTAGCGACGCGGGACATTCGGAACCGAACTGGAGGTATAATCGCCGTCGTCATCGCCCGACATGCCACCCAGCGGATCAGGGCCAAAGCGGTTCGCTCCATCCGTTCCCTTGAGCAGATAAAATACCAGCAGCACAATCCAGCCGACAAGCGGCACAAGTGCAATCCAGACCCACCAGCCCGAGCGGTCGGTATCATGCAACCGCCTTACCCCAACCGAGATCGAGGGCAGCAGGATGGCCAGCGAAAAAATGGCGCTGAACACACCAACCCCCTCAGGGCCACCGTTGAATGCTGCCATATCGACGAAACTCAACACCAACTGGCCGGCAAAACTGAACAGCGCAAACCACCAGAGCTCGCTTCTTTGGGCGCGACCCTGAAAAGTTGCATATTTGGAAAGACACACGCGCACCGATTGAAAAAAGTCCATTGGTCTTATCCTTTTTTGTTCAATGATCTTGCTGAACCTAACCGCAGTTTCCCTTGTCTGGCAAATGTTTCCTGATCAGCCGTTGCCGCCGATCCGGGGTTCGGTGCCATCCCTCAGTCTTGCGATGTTGGCGCGGTGCCGCCACCAGATAAGTGCCGCCATCACCAGCGTGACTCCGATCACGTCAGGCTGTCGTAACATCCAGAGCCAGATAACCGCCGCAACCGACGCCGCCAGCGCCGCCGCCGAGGAAAGGCGGAAGATCATGGCGATAGCGAACCATGTGATGCAGGTCTGTAAACCGGCAAAAAAGCTGAGCGCCAGCAAGACACCCAGAAAGGTCGCCACCCCCTTGCCGCCGCGAAAGCCAAGCCAGATGGGAAAAAGATGGCCGATAAATGCCGCCAGCCCCGCCAGTTGCGCCGCATCCGGGGCAAACCACAAGCCGGCCAGAAACACCGCCACCGCCCCCTTGCCTGCATCCAGCAAAAGGGTCACACCAGCGGCCAATTTGTTGCCGGTACGCAAGACATTGGTGGCACCGATATTGCCAGAACCGATCTGCCTGAGATCGCCCAGCCCCATCAGACGTGCCACGAGCAGGCCAAACGGCACAGCACCCAGCAGGTAGGCAAGCGTCGCCACCAGCACAAGGCTGCTCATGGGCGTTTCTATGATCGGGATCATGGCAGTTTCTTCCTTTGATAGATTTCTTTTCCCGCAACAAAAGTGGCCAGTACCCGGCCTTCCATCCGCTGGCCGTCAAACGGGGTGTTCTTGGATTTAGACTGTAACTGGCTGCGGTCCAGAACAAAGGGTGCACCGGCGTCGAACAGCACAAGATCGGCAGGTGCACCAACCGCCAGCCGCCCGCCCGGCAGGCCCAGCCGCCGCGCCGGGTTGAGCGACAACGCTCGGAACAACTGCGGCAGTTCGATCTGGCCCGCATGCACCAACCTGAGGGCGGTAGGCAACAGGGTTTCCAGCGCCACCGCACCAGATGCCGCCTCGACATAGGGCAGGCGCTTGCTTTCCTCGTCCTGCGGTGTGTGCATCGACGAAATGATGTCGATCAGGCCATCGGAAAGGGCGGCAACGCTGGCTTGCCGGTCATCCTCGGATCTGAGGGGGGGTTTCACTTTGAAAAAGGTGCGGTAGTCGGCAACGTCAAATTCATTCAGCGTCAAATGGTGGATCGACACCCCGGCGGTCACATCCAGCCCCGCCGCCTTGGCACGGGCCAGTGCGGGCAAAGAAGCAGCAGTGGTGATCTGGTCGGCGTGATAGCGAACACCGGTCATTTCCACCAGCGCAAGATCGCGTTCAAGCCCCATGCGCTCCGCCATCGGCGAGACGCCGGGCAGGCCCAGTTTGGTGGCGAACTTGCCACTGGTCACTGCGGTACCGGCGGAAAGACCGGGATCCTGTGGATGCGAAATCACCAGCGCACCAAGATCACAGGCATAGCTGAAGGCGCGGGCCAGAGCCTTGGGATTGGTGCTGACCGCATCGCCGTCGGAAAAGGCAACTGCCCCGGCATCCAGTAGAAAGCCGATCTCGGTCATCTCGGCGCCATGGCGACCCTTGGTCAGTGCAGCCATGGCGTGGACACGCACAGCGCATTCTTCGCGCGCGCGGTTCAGAACGAAGGCAAGGATTTCCGGTGTATCCACCACCGGAATGGTATCGGCGCGGATAACCATGGTGGTGACACCACCTGCCGCCGCCGCACGCCCGGCGGTACGAAAGCTTTCCTTATGCCGCTCACCCGGTTCGCCGATCTTGACGCCGATATCGACAATGCCCGGTGCAAGATACATGCCACCGCAATCAACGATCTTTCCTTTGGCAGCCGGCTTGCTGGTGGTGCCATCGAGCAGGATTTCAGCGATCTTTCCAGCCGCAACCACAACGCTGCCATTGATGACTTGGCCCTGTTCCGGGTCGATCAGGCGGGCATTAACAAGGGTGATATTGCTCATGCCGTCACCTCGGCACGGGTTGGTGCCCTGAGACCCCGCACCAGAAGATCCATCACCGCCATCCTGACGGCGACCCCCATTTCAACCTGCTCCTGAATGACCGATCGGTTGATGTCATCAGCCAGCGTTCCGTCGATTTCCACCCCCCGGTTCATCGGCCCCGGATGCATCACGATGGCGTCGGGGCTGGCATGGCCGAGTTTTTCCAGATCAAGCCCGTATCGGTGGTAGAATTCGCGTTCCGACGGGATAAATCCGCCGTCCATACGTTCCTTTTGCAGCCTCAGCATCATCACCACATCGACATCTTTCAACCCCTGACGCATGTCGCCGAACACCTCGACCCCGAAGTCACGGATACCGGCAGGCATCAGGGTTTTCGGGCCGATCAGGCGGATGCGGTTTTCCATCTTGCCCAACAGCATGATATTGGAACGCGCCACCCGGCTGTGGGCGATGTCACCGCAGATGGCAATGCTGAGGCGGTGCAACCTGCCCTTGGCGCGGCGAATGGTCAGCGCATCCAGAAGCGCCTGCGTCGGGTGTTCGTGCGAGCCGTCGCCGGCATTGATCACCGAACAGTTGACCTTTTCCGCCAAAAGGTTGACGGCACCGGAGCTGGGGTGGCGCACCACCAGAAGGTCGGGCTGCATGGCGTTGATGGTCAGCGCCGTGTCGATCAGGGTTTCGCCCTTCTTGATCGAGCTGGTCTGCATCGACATGTTCATCACGTCGGCACCAAGGCGTTTGCCGGCTAGCTCGAAACTGGCCTGGGTGCGGGTCGAGTTTTCAAAGAACATGTTGATCTGGGTCATGCCTGCCAGCGCATCGGCATGTTTGTTGGCGCGGCGGTTGAGGGTGACGTATTGGTCCGCAAGATCAAGGATGGAAAGAATGTCATCCTGTGACAGGGGTTCGATCCCCAAAAGGTGCTTTTTGTCAAAGACCATTGGCGCCCTCGCTGGTTGGTTGCCGGGTTATAGGCGGCAAAGGGGGGGTGAACAAGCGGTTTGCGGGGTCTGTGCTGCGACGCTATACTGGGTTCTGCCCCCGGGATCGGGCGGGGGGCCAGCCCCCCGAGACGGTGATTGGCGGGCCAATCATCGTCTTCCCCCCGGAGTATTTCGACAATAAAGAAACAGCGGCGTGGATTTTCCGGTCACGACCAGCGGTCGATTGCCGCTTCATCGCTGTCTTTGGCCGCGACCCAGCTTTCACCTTTGTCGGTGATTTCCTTTTTCCAGAACGGAGCGCGGGACTTCAGATAGTCCATCAGGAATTCCGCCGCCTGAAAGGCATCGCCACGGTGACGTGCGGCGGTAGCGACCATCATGATCCGGTCACCGGGTTTCAATGCGCCGAAGCGGTGGATGATCAGGCTGTCGGCAAGGTTCCAGCGGGATTTCGCCCTGGCCTCGATCGCCGTCAGTGCCGGTTCGGTCATGGCCGGATAATGTTCAATCAGCATTTCCCTGAGGCCGCCCTGATCGTGATCTCGCACGAGGCCGGTGAAAGTGACGACGGCACCGGCACCCAGACCAAAGTCGCTGAGTTCCGCTGCCAGGTCGAAATCAGCAGCCTGCACCCGGACAACCATATCAGCCGCCGGTCATCGGCGGAAAGAACGCGACTTCGCGCGCACCTTTCAGCGGTGCGTCAAATTCCACCATGGTCTGATCGACGGCTACACGGACCGCCGCCAGATCCGAAAAGGCAAGCCGATAGCGTTCTTCGCGCATACTGAGTTCGGCAATCAGTTCGGCCACGGTCGCAGCCTCGGTGGCAAGGCTTTCCCTGGGCAGACCGATGCGTTCGCGCAGCCAGGCAAAATAGAGAATATCAATCATCTGCCTATTTCATCCTTCAGATAAGGTGCCGACTTGCGATAGTAATCCCAGCCGGTTCCAAGTGTCAGAAGCGCCGCCAGCCACATCAACACAATTCCGGCATTATATGTATATACATAGCCTGCATATTTCCAGACCAACCCAAAACGGTCGGGCTGATCCCCTTTCAGCACGGCCGTCACATCGGTTTCGGCCATGGCAAATGACTGGATGATGAAATAGTGTTCAAACAGCAAATGGCCGAACAGTACCGAAACCGCCACCATCTGCACCGCCGTTTTCCATTTCGCCAGCCGGGTTACTGCCAGTGTACCGGCGTTATCGCCGAGAAACTCCCGAAGGCCCGAGATGAATATCTCGCGAAAGATGATTGCCATTGCCGGGATGATGAACAGACTGGTGCCGTTCAGAAGGATCGCCAGCATCACCAGCGCAATGATGGTCATGGCCTTGTCGGCGATCGGGTCCAGCATCTTGCCGAAATTGCTGATCTGTTTCCAGCGCCGCGCCAGCAAACCATCGAAATAATCTGTCAGCGCCGCCGACAGGAACAAAACCAGCGCCAGCCAGTCCGACCAGGGGCGGGGAAAGATTTCATAAACCGCCACCAGAGCCGGTGCTGCCAGCAGGCGCAGAACGGTCAGGATATTCGGCAGGTTCCAGCGCATGAGCATTCCGGGGTCACTAGGGACATTGTTGCCTCTTTACCCCGTCAGGCGCGATCATGGAAGAAGTCATATATCGCATCGGCCAGCGCATCGGAAACCCCTTCGACCGATTTCAGATCCTGCAAGCCGGCGCGCGCCACCGCCTTGGCGGAACCGAAATGTGCCAAAAGGGCGCGTTTGCGCGCCTGTCCGACGCCCGGAACATCATCCAGCGGCGTTGCACCGATGGCTTTGGCCCGCTTGGCGCGGTGGGCACCAATGGCAAAACGGTGCGCCTCGTCCCTGAGGCGCTGGATGAAATAGAGCACCGGATCGTTATGCCTGAGCGCCATCGGTCGCTGGCCGGGGCGGTGGAATTCTTCCTTGCCGGCATCGCGATCCTCGCCCTTGGCGACACCGATGAAGGGCATATCCGAGATGCCGAGTTCGGCAAGGATTTCCGCCACCGCCGAAACCTGCCCGGCACCACCATCAATCAGCAGCAGGTCGGGCCAGTTGCCATTGCTGCGATCCGCATCTTCTTTCAGCAGGCGTTTGAAACGGCGCGACAGCACTTCCTTCATCATGCCGAAATCATCGCCGGGCGTCAGATCCTCGCCTTTGATGTTGAACTTGCGATAGGCGGATTTGATGAACCCGTCGGGGCCTGCGACAATCATGCCGCCAACCGCATTGGTGCCCTGAATATGCGAATTGTCGTAAACCTCGACCCGCTCCGGCGGCGCATCAAGCTCGAACGCTTCGGCCAGCCCGGCCAGCAGTTTCACCTGTGCCGTGGTTTCCGCCAAACGTCGGCCCAGGCTTTCGCGGGCATTGCGGTGGGCAAATTCCACCAGTTCGGCCTTTTCGCCGCGTTGCGGAACGATCAGGCCGACCTTGCGGCCAAGCGCCTCGGTCAAGGCCGATTGCATCAGGTCGGGATTCTCGATCGCGCCGGACAGCAGAATCAGGCGTGGTGGCGGGCGGTTGGCATAGAACTGCCCGAGAAACGCCTCCATCACTTCGGGGGCCTCGGCACCGGATCCGGTGCGTGGGAAATAGGCACGGTTGCCCCAGTTCTGATGGGCGCGGATGAACACCACCTGAACACAGGCCTGCCCGCCTTCGAGGTAAAGCGCGACCACATCCGCCTCGGCCACGCCATGTGGGTTGATGCCCTGGGTCGATTGCACCTGAGTAAGGGCACGGATACGGTCGCGCAGGGCAGCGGCGCGCTCGAATTCCATCGCATCACTTGCCTTGGCCATTTTTGCGGCCAGATCAGACTGAATTCTGGTCGATCTGCCTGACAGGAAATCGGTCGCGTCCTGAACCAGAACCGCATAGTCGGTTTCCGAAATCAACCCGGTGCAGGGTGCCGAACAGCGCTGAATCTGATAAAGCAGACAGGGCCGGGTGCGGCCAGCGAACATCGCATCGCTACAGTTCCTGAGCAAAAACACCTTTTGCAACTGGTTCAATGTGCGGTTGACCGCCCCGGCACTGGCAAAAGGGCCGTAATACTCGCCCTTCTCGCTGCGCTTGCCCCGGTGTTTCTTGATCTGCGGAAAGGGATGTTCGCGGCTGACCAGAATGTTGGGAAACGACTTGTCGTCGCGCAGCAGCACGTTGTATCGCGGCTTGAGCTGCTTGATCAGGTTCTGTTCCAACAACAACGCCTCGGTTTCGGTGCGTGTGGTCAGGAACATCATCGAACGTGTCGCTGCGATCATCCGGCTGATCCGCGCGGTATGACCGCTGGACTTGGCATAGGACGACACGCGTTTCTTCAGGTTGCGCGCTTTGCCGACATAAAGAACAGCACCCTTTTCATCCAGCATGCGGTAGACACCCGGCGAGTTATCGAGGCTGTTCAGATAGGACTGAACACACGCGTGACCCTGCGGTCGGTGGCCGGATTCGGCGCTTGCGCCTTCTTCGGCCAGGCCAGTGATGTCAGGTTCATCGCTCATTCGCACCTCTGCTGGTGATTCTTGCCCTCCCAAGAATATTTACCGCATGATATCAAGGGAAAACATGTCCACGAAACCTGTGGATAAGTCTGAGGAAAACTTTCACACGTCTGGAAATTATTGTTTAATACAGCAGCTTTCATCGGTTTGCCCAAAATTTGGGCAATTTTCCAAGCTATTGAAAACATGGTATAAATGAATCCCAATGTTTCAAATCACTGATTTCATTGCGAAATCGTAACACATTTCAGCGCCAAAACACAAAAGTGGACAAAACGTCACGTCAGTTGCTCCGCCACCCAGCCGGGTGGCTATTCTACGCCCAGAACATCCGGGGTTTTCCAACCCAGATGCTGACCGCCATCAATACATAAGATCTGGCCGGTCAGCGCCTTGGCATCCAGAATAAAGGCCAAGGCGGCGGTGATATCATCAGGGTCGGCCCCGCGTTCAAGGATGGTTGCCCGGCGCTGCCTGTCGAAATGTTCAGCCGATTGCCGGATCCCCTGCATGGTGGGGCCGGGACCAATCGCGTTGACCCGGACCTCGGGTGCCAGTGCCTGTGCAGCCGTGCGCGTCAGCGCCCACAGTCCCATCTTGGCCAGGGTATAGGTCATGAATTCCGGGGTTGGTTTCAGCACCCGCTGGTCGATCATATTGACCACCACCCCCTGCGCCAGCGGTTCATTTCGCGCGTCCGGCAATGGTGCCGGCACTTGCCGCGCAAATTCCTGAATCAGAACGAAGGGTGCGCGCAGATTGCTTTCCATATGCCGATCCCAGCTTTTGCGGCTGGCGGTTTCAAGCGTGTCATATTCAAAAATCGAGGCATTGTTGACAAGGATCGTCAAGGGTTTGCCCAGTGCCGATGTGGCACGACTGATCAGCCCTGCAACCTCAGCCTCGACCAGAAGGTCGGCCTGCAAGGTCACCGCATTGACACCAAAGGTGCGAACTTCACTTGCAGTCTGTTCGGCAGCTTGCGCCGAATTGGCATAGTGCAGCGCGATATCGCACCCACGGCTTGCCAGCTTCAGCACCATTGCCCGGCCAAGCCTTAGCGCACCACCGGTAACAAGTGCCGCCTGACCTGCCATTATCGCCTGCCTTTCCCGTTCAGCCCAACAGCATCAAGATGTACAGCAAGTAGAGCGCGCTGAGAATTCCACCCCAAAGCCTGGTGATATTGTATTTACCAAAAACAAACGGCGCAATCACCAGTGCAGCCGCCAGCATCACCCATAGATCGAATGAGAGAAAGTCCTGGTCGATTTCTACCGGGCCGAAAAAACTGGTAACCCCCATGATCGCAAGAATGTTGAAAATGTTCGAGCCAATGACGTTACCCAGTGCCACATCGGCATGTCGCCTGAGCGCGGCCATCACCGTCGTCGCCAGTTCCGGCAGTGACGTGCCAATCGCCACAAGCGTCAAGCCAATCACCGCTTCGCTGAGTCCAAATTCGCGCGCAATACCTACGGCACCATCAACCAGCAAATCCGCACCCAGCGACAGCCCGACCAATCCCAGAACCAGGAACATCACGACCTTCCAGTAGGGCATCGAAGGATCCGCCCCCTCCAGCACTTCGGCATGTTCCTCAGGTAGTTTTTCGCCGTTTTTCCGGTGCTTTTGGGCAGTCAGAACGGTTTCCGCAAGCATCGCCGCCAGCAGCGCCAACAGAATGACCCCTTGCCAATAATAAAGCGGCCCGGAAAAGCAGAGCGCGATGAAAATGACCGTCGTCGCCAGCATGAAGGAATAGGTCTTGCGACTATCGCAACGGGCGCTGTCGATACCCGCCATCAAGGCCGGAACGCCAAGCACCAACAACACATTGGCGATGTTTGAGCCGACAACATTACCAACAGCAATCCCTGGCGCATTATCCAGCATGGCCTTTATCGCAACCAGAAGTTCAGGGGCCGATGTGCCAAAGGCAACTACTGTCAGGCTGACCAGCAAAGCGGGAATACCCAGCCGCAGGCCAAGATTGACAGCCCCCCGAACCAGCGCATCCCCAGCCAACAGCAGAACAACCAGACCAGTTACCGCAAAAAGGATATCCATATTATACGGTTTCCTGCACTGCCCGAACCTATCCGCGCTTTTCGCAGGCGCAAGGCCCGTTGCCCAGAACATAGCTGCCGCATTTCTTGCACTTGCGCGCATCCAGCGGTTTTTTGTTTGACTTGTCGGTAATTTTCGGGGCCTTCAGCCGCCCGAACATCGCCAGCACCAGAATGGCGATCAGAAACAGAAAGACGACCTTGATTGCCATGCCCTACAACCCGAACTGCGCCCAGAGCGCGCGGTCTTCGACGCTGCCAAGGGCATCACTGACGATTTCGGCACCAAATCGGCGCAGGATGGATTTTCTGGGGCCAAAGACATTGAACCTTGTCTTGTCGCCAAACACCTCTTTCATCTTCGGCACCAGATGGCCGATCCCATCTGCCAGACCGACCTCGACCGCCTTTTCACCGACCCAGATTTCGCCGGTGAACAGGTCATCGCCGTTCAGGCGCTTGCCGCGCCGTATCTTTACCTGATTGATGAAACTGTCATGGATCTGTTGTTGCAGCGCCTTAACCCGTTTCACATCACCGGCGCGTTCCGGGCGGAAGGGATCCAACATCGACTTGTCCTTGCCGGCGGTATGCACGCGGCGTTCGATTCCGTGCTGCTCCATGAAGCCGGTAAACCCGAACGAGGCAGAAATCACCCCGATCGAGCCGACGATGGAACTTGCATCGACAAAAATCTCGTCCGCCGCCGTGGCCAGCCAGTAACCACCCGAAGCGGCGACATCTTCGACAAAGGCATAGACCGGCAAAGATTTCTCATCTGCCAGCCGCCTGATCCGCGCCGCGATCAGCGATGACTGCACCGGCGAACCGCCGGGAGAATTCACCAACAGCGCCACCGCATCCGGTTTGCCACGCGAAAATGCCCGCTCGACCAGATTGCCGATCATCGCATCATTCAGGTTGCCCGAGCTAAAACGTCCACCGCTGGCAATGGTGCCAGACAGGCGCAACACAGAAACGCGGGGCGATTTCTTAACGAAGGGAAGCCAGTTTATCATCTGAGTGGATGTAGGTCTTCGGCCAGCCAAGAACAAGGTTAAAGCCACGACCAAACCCACGATTTGCGCGTCTGACACTGACAGGGCAACCACAAATTTCTGCCCGCATTCCGGTCAATACCAGTGTCCAAGCGGTAAAACGCGACGTTATAGCAACCGTCAATGTCGATTTATCTCTACCAGTTCTTGCCTCATTCCCGTAAATCGGGCGCAACGATTCGTAAGAAGGTTCCAAATCCCGGAACCCCACACAAAGGAGAGACGCGAAATGAAGGTGCTGGTGCCGGTCAAGCGCGTGATCGACTATAACGTGAAGGTGCGCGTGAAAGCGGACGGAAGCGGTGTCGATCTCGCCAATGTGAAAATGTCGATGAACCCGTTTGATGAAATCGCTGTAGAAGAGGCGATCCGCCTGCGCGAAGCCGGCAAGGCGGAAGAAATCGTGGTGGTTTCCATCGGCGTGAAACAGGCGCAGGAAACCCTTCGCACCGCGTTGGCCATGGGGGCCGACCGCGCCATCCTGATCGAGGCGACTGAAGATGTGCATACCGACATCGAACCCCTTGCGGTTGCCAAACTGCTGAAGGCAGTGGTCGATGAAGAGGCACCCGGCCTTGTCCTTTGCGGCAAGCAGTCGATCGACAATGACATGAATGCCACCGGACAGATGCTGGCGGCGCTTCTGGGCTGGTCGCAGGCGACTTTTGCATCGGAACTGACGATCGACGGCGACAGCGCCGTTGTCACCCGCGAGGTTGACGGCGGCCTTCAGACCATCAAGGTCAAGATGCCAACCATCGTCACCGTCGATCTGCGCCTGAACGAGCCACGGTATGCCAGCCTGCCGAATATCATGAAGGCCAAGAAAAAGCCGCTTGATACCAAGACACCCGCCGATTACGGCGTCGATGTCAGCCCACGGCTGGAAATCACCAAAACGGCAGAACCGGCCGCCCGCGCCGCTGGTGTCAAGGTTGCCAATGTTGCCGAACTGGTGGCGAAACTCAAAGACGAAGCGGGGGTAATCTGATGGCTGTTCTTCTTTTGGCTGAAATCACCGATGGCGTACTGGCGATGGACGCAACCGCCAAGGCGATGACTGCGGCAAAACAGATGGGCGATGTGACCATTCTTTGTGCCGGTGCCAAGGCGGCAGACGCCGCCAAGACCGCCGCCACCATTGACGGCGTTGCCAAGGTGCTATGCGCCGAAGACGCCTCGCTTGGGCATCGTCTGGCCGAACCGACCGCCGCACTGGTTGTGTCGCTGGCAGGGGATTATGAACATATCGTTGCGCCTGCAACCACTGATGCCAAGAACGTGCTGCCTCGCATTGCCGCACTTTTGGACGTGATGGTGATTTCGGATATCTCGGGTGTGGTTGACGCTAATACCTTTGAACGCCCGATATATGCCGGTAACGCCATACAAACGGTAAAGTCGGGCGACAAGATCAAGGTCGTTTCGGTGCGGACCTCGACCTTTGATGCTGCGGGTGCCGGTGGTTCGGCTTCGATCGAGACGGTTGCAGCTGCGGCCGATCCTGCGCTTTCGTCCTGGGTCGAAGACAAGGTTGCCGCCAGCGACCGCCCGGAACTGACCAGCGCCAAGATCGTCGTATCGGGTGGCCGAGGCGTTGGTTCAGAAGAGGCATTCAAGATTATTGAGGCCCTGGCCGACAAACTCGGTGCCGCCGTCGGTGCATCGCGCGCTGCGGTTGACAGTGGCTTTGCCCCGAATGACTGGCAGGTCGGGCAAACCGGCAAAGTGGTCGCCCCGGATCTTTACATCGCTTGCGGCATTTCCGGTGCAATCCAGCATCTCGCCGGTATGAAAGACAGCAAAGTGATCGTTGCCATCAACAAGGATGAAGAGGCACCGATCTTTCAGGTTGCCGATTACGGTCTGGTCGCTGACCTTTTCACCGCCGTGCCGGAACTGACCGAAGCCCTGTAATCAGGGTTTCGACCGGATCACCAAAGCCCGCCCCGCAAGGCGGGCTTTTTCATTTGGCGTTCAGCATTTCACCAAGCTTTTGTTCCAGCAGTTCCGCCGCTTCGCGATGGGCGCGGGGACCGGGCATCATCGCCGCAGCCAGCGCATCTTCGGCATCGAACACCATACCATCGCTGCCATCGGCATCCGCTTGATCCGACCAGATCACCTCGACCACCCGGTCGACCAGCGGGCAAAGCTCATCCAGCATTGCCTGATCGACGAATAGCGGGTTCATGTTCAGCACCTCCTTGCCGTGGTCAAGACCCGGTTCGCCCGGTGCATGCCCGGCCATCCATAACAGCACCTTCGGTCCCTTGATGCCGGTCAGCAGGGTTTTCATCCGCGCCGTCCAGGCCAGCTTCAGTTCTTCAACGATCAGGCCAAATTTGACGATATTGGCATCCGCCAGCGTGGCAAGCAGGTGCCGCGTGAAGTGGATCTCGGAAAAATCCACCTCGCGATACAGCGATTCCAGCATGCGCGATGCACCGAGGAAGCGATCGTTGCGTCGTGGATGCACGGAGTAATAGCGGTTCGACAGGTTATGCGCCCCGGTCACCGCCACCACCGTCAGTCGTGACCGGTCCCCCACCAGCGCCAGCGCCGGATCCTTGAGATACATGTCAACCCCGGCATTCACCGCCGCGAAATTGGCACAGGTCATACCCAGCCGCTGTTGCAGAAGCTGGGTAAAAGGCCGCTCGATAAATTTTCCATAAGTCTCGGTCGAGCCGAAAAACGCACAATATGGCTTGCTCAAATCCGGCCTCGGTCCGCGAAACCGGTGTTTACCATCGCCAAAATGGTAGAGACAATAATCCAGCGCACCGCGGTTGATACGGTCATAGTTCATGGGACACCACCCTAATAAATTCACCCGTGATCAGACTGGCATCTGAAGTCTTGCCAAACCACTAATCCGAAAAAATGGATCAGATATCATTTGCACTAAAATGAAGATGCAGGCACAAAGGCGCGTCAGAATGCGCGTGCCGCAAATGGACTTGCATGCTGCAATGCAACATGACTATGCTGCGCTGCAACATAATCGACAGAACGACCAAAGGAGAGCGGATGAATATTTCCAATGTGGGCATCGTTGGCGCAGGCCAAATGGGCAACGGCATCGCGCATGTCTTTGCGCTGGCCGGTTTCGATGTGATGTTGAACGACATTTCCTCCGATGCACTGATCGCAGCGATCGAAACCATTACCGCCAACATGACGCGTCAGGTCGCTCGTGACCGCATAACCCAGGACGACATGGATGCGGCGCTGAAGCGAATAAAAACCACCACCACGCTAGCCGATCTTGGCAAACTTGACCTGATCATCGAGGCGGCAACAGAACGCGAAACCATCAAGCAGGTGATCTTTGAAGACCTGCTGCCGCATCTTCGCCCCGACACCATTTTGACATCGAACACCTCGTCAATCTCGATCACCCGACTTGCCTCGCGTACCGACCGGCCGGAAAAATTCATGGGTGTGCATTTCATGAACCCGGTGCCGTTGATGGAACTGGTGGAACTGATCCGTGGTATTGCCACCGATGAGCCTACCTTTAACGCATTGAAAGATGTGGTAAAACGGCTTGGCAAGGTTTCAACGGCCGCCGAAGATTTCCCCGCCTTCATCGTCAACCGCATCCTGATGCCGATGATCAACGAGGCAATCTATACCCTTTATGAGGGCGTCGGCTCGGTCGAAGGCATTGATACTTCGATGAAGCTTGGCGCGCACCATCCGATGGGGCCGCTTGAGCTGGCAGATTTCATCGGGCTTGATACCTGCCTTGCCATCATGAACGTGTTGCACGAAGGGCTGGCCGATACCAAATACCGCCCCTGCCCGCTATTGACCAAATATGTGGAGGCAGGCTGGTACGGACGCAAATCCGGTCGCGGGTTTTATGATTACCGTGGTGAAAAACCGGTACCGACCCGATAGGTTCAGCCAGTCTGAACCGCAACCTCAGTGCCGTAGCGCCAGCGTTACCTTGCGAAGATGCGCCATGAAACCGCGTGGGTCCTTGTCCCAGGCGGCAATCTCATCGCGTTCGATCGCCTTACCGATCACTGGTTTCTGCGGTTTGTTCCGGGCAAATGCGATTTCATGCAATAACAGGCCCTGACGGATGGTGATCGACACCTTGTTGGCCAGTTGGAACCAGCGACTGTTCTGGCCGGGAAAATAGACCGGCACCACCTTTGCGTCGCTTTTCAGGATCATCTTGGCGGTGAATGGCAGCCATTCTGCCTCGACCGCGGTATCGAACCAGCCCGGCGATGTCGCCACCTGCCCGGCGGGAAACAAGATGATCACGCCGCCATCCTTCAGATGCTCCATTGCCAGCTTGCGCATTGCCAGATTCATCCGGATCGCATCCGGTTCATGCGGAAAGGCGACCGGAAGCATGTGATATTGCACCAGCGGTACGTTGGTCAGCAGCGAGCGCGTCAGGATCTTGAAATCCTGCCGCACCCGTCCCACCAGTTCCGCCAGGATCATGCCATCGACCAGCCCATGTGGGTGGTTGGCGACAATCACCACCGGCCCAGTCTTGGGGATATTGGCGATCTCGCTGTCCGGGGTTTGTAGATCAATCCCCAAAAGATCAATGGCGCGCCGCCAGAAATCGGTGTTTTCCACATGCCCCGCCGCCTCGAACTTGCGTACCAGTTTCAGCAGGTAAAGCTTGCCGGTCACCCATTCGATCACCCGGATGGCAAAAGCCTTGTACGGATTGGTGAAAGTCCCGGCATAGGACAGGTTCCGGCCATCATAGGGCTGGTCGTCCAGAGGAGCGTGTTCATCAGCCAACCGAAGGTTCCTTGTGTCAGCGGTGACGAAGGCGCGGCAATTCAGGCCTCTTCACCGAAGCGATTCTTTACCAAGTCTTCAAGGGCCTCTGCAAGTGCCTCTGCCTCGGTGCCTGAGGTTTTCACCGCCACGCTGGTGCCTTTGGAGGCAGCAAGCATCAGAAGACCCATGATCGAATCCCCGGAAACGCTCATCCCGTCGCGGCTTACTTGCGCGCGCGCATCGAATTTTTCAACGATTTCAACGAACTTCGCCGAAGCGCGGGCGTGCAACCCCTTTTCATTGATAATCGGCAGGATAATCTCGGTGGTCATGAAATCCATTCCGCTCAGTAGCTGCCGTCACAATAATCTATGTATTTCCGCCCGGCCTCAAGCGCGCATGCGACCGCATCGGCGACCGATTTGTTGCGGCTTTTTGCCAATTTGATCAGCATCGGCAGATTGGCGCCATAGATGATCTTGCGATCTGCCGCACGGCACGCGGGCAACGAAAGATTGGAAGGTGATCCGCCGAACATATCCGTCACCACCACCACACCGTCACCCTGATCCACTGCATCGGCAGCGGCAGCGATTTCCGCCTGTTTGGCATTGCGGTCATGATCGGCCTCGATGGCTACGGCGCGGATTCCCTGCATCTTGCCCACCACATGTTCAACCGCCCGCAAGTATTCTGCGGCCAGTCCACCATGGGCGACAATCACAATCCCGATCAAGTGTCTTTATCCTGTTGCGAAAGTTGCGCTGCCTCTGCACGCCTTTCCAGTTCACGGTGGCGACTAGACACCTGCCAGCCCTTCTTCGCAAGGGTATTTGCCATAGTTTCCGCCACGAAAACCGAGCGGTGTTGCCCGCCGGTACACCCAAGCGCCAAAGTGAAATAGGACTTGCCCTCATCCCGATAGGCGGGCAGCAATGATTCAACCAGTTCACTGCTTCGGGCGATGAAATCGGCAAAGCGGGGGTCGGCGGAAATGTATTCGGCGACTTTTGCATTCCGCCCGTCCATTACACGCAGTTCCTCTTGCCAATGCGGATTCCTCAGGAACCGACAATCCAGTACCATATCGACCCCGCGTGGAATGCCGCGCTTGTAGGAAAAACTTTGCACCGATACCGCCATCCCCTGCCCGGCCTCGGCCCCGAACCAGGCAGCCAGTTCCGCCCGAAGGTCATGCGGGGACATTTCCGTGGTATCTATCAGCACATCGGCCCGGTCCTTCAGCGCCGTCAGCAGGTTGTTTTCGCGGCTGATGCCTTGCTGCGGGGTATCATCGGGGGCAAGCGGGTGACGGCGGCGGGTCTCGGAATAGCGCCGAAGCAGAATCTCGGGATCGCAGTCCAGATAGATCAGCGAGCATTCCAGTGCGGTCTTCAGATTGATCGCATCTACCGTGTCGATCAGGCCTTGAGCGGAAAAATCGCGGTTGCGCACATCCATGCCAAGCGCCAGATGCCGGGTCATTTCCGGGCCGGACAACAGCCGAGGCACCAGGCTGAGAGGCAAGTTGTCAATAGCCTCGAATCCCAGATCCTCCAGCGCGTGGATCGCGGTCGATCGACCCGCCCCCGAGGGGCCGGTCACCAGCACCGCCTTCAACGGCCCGGTAAGGGATTTTGTCGTCGGTTCAGTCATTCAGATTGCAAAACCGCCTTTCATGACTTGCAGAATCACCGCTGCAAGGTTTGGTACACCACCGGCGCAGATCAAATCAATTTCCAGGTCGCAAAGCGTGAACACCTCACGCGGTGGAAGGCGGGACGGGCTTTCGCGCGACAGATCCACCGCCAGTTTCAAGGGCGTAGAGCCGGCCATTTCCGCAGACAGAATGCCGACACCGCGCGCTTCTATCATCCCGGCCAAAGCTGGCGGGCAGGCAGCCAACAGGTGGTTTTGGCGCCTTGATACCATGGTACGGTCATCCGCCACAAGCCGGCCACCCAGTGCCAGTAGCTGAAGCGCCAGCGCCGACTTTCCGGAACCGGCAGGCCCAAGTATCAGTACCGCCGCATCGCCCACCGCCACGCTGCTGGCGTGCAGGATTTCGCCGGCTTCAACACTGGTAGTCACACCGGCAGGCCGACCACAAACCGCGCGCCGAGAGGTTCCGAAGTCGCGTCAATCTCGGTTGGGCGAATGTTCTCGGCCCAGATCACGCCGCCATGCGCTTCGACGATCTGGCGCGAAATCGCCAAACCAAGCCCCGAGTGATTGCCGAAATCGTTCTGCGGGCGTTCCGAATAGAACCGCTTGAAAATCTTGGTGAGCGATTCCTCGGGAATGCCGGGGCCAGTGTCTTCAATCACGATCAGTACCCGGTTCTGGCGTTGCCTTGCCCAGATGCGTACCGCATCGCCGGATTCGCAGAATGAAATGGCATTGGTCAGAAGGTTGACCACCACCTGCGCCAGCCGGCCCTCGAGTCCGCGCACGACGATCCTGCCCTGCGGCAGGTCGGCGATGAATTCGACCCCTTTTTCATCCGCCTCCTTGCGGTGATGAGCGGCGAGGTTCTTCAACAGCGCGATCAGATCAAAGGCCTGCATGTCTTCCTTTACCAGTTCACTGTCCAGCCGTGATGCGTTGGAAATATCCGAAACCAGCCGGTCCAGCCGCCGCACGTCATGCTCGATCACGTCCAGCAGACGGCCACGCTGCACGTCGGTCTTGGCGATACGCATGGTGTCTACGGCAGAACGCAGCGAAGACAAAGGGTTCTTGATCTCATGCGCGACATCTGCGGCAAACTGTTCGTTGCTTTCAATCCGGTCGTATAGCGCCGCGATCATCCCCCTCAGCGCGCCCGAGAGGCGACCGATCTCATCCGGGCGGCCGGTCATGTCGGGAATCCTGATCCGGCTCGGGCTGATCGAGCCGGCGTTTCTGTCCTTGCCCAGCTCCGCCGCTGCCGAAAGGTCACGCAGCGGGTTGGCGATGGTGCTGGCCAACACCATGGAAAGGCCGATCGACACCAGAATGGCAACTACGAACATTTGCAGGATCTGTTCGCGATCGTTGCGCACGATCTGGTCGATCTCACCGGAAAGTGTGGTGATCACCAGCGCCCCGGCCACCATGCTATCCAGCCTGATCGGCGTGGCGACCGCGATCATCGAACTGCCGCGCGCGTCGCTTACATTTTCGCTGCGGGTATCGCCGCCAAGGGCGTCAAGCGCCAGTTTGTGCGCCAGATCCTCAGAGCCCATGACCTTCGGCGCACTGGTATTGAACAGGCGCGAAATCTTGTCCCATATCCGGTTGAGGTAAAAGGTGATGGCGCTTTCCGTGTCATCCGCAGCATTTTCCGGCAGTTCGAGTTCATCCATGCCGGTGCCGACCTGACTGGCGATCTGATTGCCATCAGCGTCAAACACAAACACCTCGACCCCGCTGGAAAGGTTCAGATCGGCAAGCAGGCTGCGGCTTAGTTCGGCAATGCCGATTTCCGAACCCGACAACATCGCGCCGGCCATCTCGGCCTCGAACACCCGCGCCACCAGGTGGGTTTCGGTCGCCAGACTTTGCATTCGCTGGTCGACCAGGCTTTCGCGGTTCTGGTTTAGGTAAAGAATACCTCCCAGCAGCACCACCAGCGCCATCAGATTGAAGGTGATGATCTTGCGCGCCAACGGCGAGCTGGTCAGCGACATCCACTTGCCTGCACGCGGCAGGTTCAGAACCTCGTCCTCACCATCGGCGTTGCGCACCCGTTCATCCCAGTCCTCGCCCAGGATAATGTCAGGTTGTTCGGCTCTTTCGGCCTTTTTTGCGTCGATCTTCGACACTATGTTCATGCTTCGGTGTACCTGTATCCGATCCCATAAAGTGTTTCGATTGACGAGAATTCCTGATCGACCGCGCGCATTTTCTTGCGCAGGCGTTTGATGTGACTGTCGATGGTGCGATCATCCACATAGACCTGATCGTCATATGCGACATCCATCAGTTGATCGCGGCTTTTGACAAATCCGGGACGGGTGGCCAGCGCCTGCAACAACAGAAACTCGGTCACCGTCAGGCTGACGCTTTCGCCTTTCCAGGTCACCGAATGGCGCAACGGATCCATGGTAAGCGAGCCGCGTTCGATCAGCTTGCTTTCCGCCGGATCATCGCCCGCATCCGATGCAATCGCTTCCTGACGGCGCAGGATGGCGCGGATGCGTTCAACCAGAAGGCGTTGTGAGAATGGTTTGCGCACATAGTCGTCCGCCCCCATTCTAAGGCCCAGCACTTCGTCGATCTCGTCATCCTTGGAGGTAAGGAAGATCACCGGCATATCCGATTTCTGTCGGATGCGATGCAACAGATCCATGCCGTCCATCCGCGGCATCTTGATGTCGAGCACCGCGATGTCGGGATATTTTTGTGCGAAACCATCCAGTGCGGACTGCCCGTCATTGTAGGTGATTACGTTGTATCCTTCAGCCTCAAGTGTCATGGATACGGATGTCAGAATATTCCGGTCATCGTCGACCAAAGCGATCGTAGACATGTCGCTTGCCCCTTTACTGCTCGGTTTTTCTTTTTCATGCATTTTCCGCATTCCGGTCCGCAGAATCAACTGCTAACTGTGATTTGGACTGGTTCACAAATGGAAACAAATGTGCATTTGGATAATATATGACTAATATGTCGCGCATTTCGGTGCGATTCTTTCTCAAGTTAGGTTCTGGACCCCCCTTTTCCTCGCTGAACCAGATGCTATACAGGCGCCGTTCCCGCCCGAGGCGAACGTTGCGTCAGGTATTATTCACAGCCTCGCACCCGCACGCATGATGGATTAACGGCAAACGGTCCAAACCGGGCCGAGCCAGTTTTCGGAGCTACTATATGACCCAAGGAAGGGTAAACCCGTCCCAGACCCTAGCGACCAACGGGATCAAAGGCCTTGGCGCGGTGCACTATAACGATATCGAACCAACCCTGGTTGAAAAGGCGCTGTTGCGCGGCGAAGGCAGCCTTGGTCGTGGTGGCGCGCTCTTGGTAAATACCGGCACCCATACCGGGCGTTCGCCACTGGACAAATTCGTGGTCAGGACTCCTTCGGTTGAAAACAAGATCTGGTGGGAAAACAACCCGCCGATGGAACCGGCAGCGTTCGATCGCCTTTACGACGACATGCGGGAACACATGAAGGGGCGCGAATATTTCGTGCAGGATCTTTACGGCGGCGCCGATCCCAGACACCGCCTTGACGTGCGGATGGTTACCGAACTCGCCTGGCACAGCCTGTTCATCCGTCACATGCTGCGCCGTCCCGAACGCGACGAACTTGATGAATACCTGCCGGACTTCACCATCATCAACTGCCCAAGCTTCGCCGCTGATCCGAAACGCCACGGTTGCCGAAGCAGCACGGTGATCGCGCTGAACTTCGACAAAAAGCTGATCCTGATCGGCGGCACCGAATATGGCGGCGAAAACAAGAAGGCGGTATTCACGCTGTTGAACTATCTGTTGCCAGAAAACGGCATCATGCCGATGCATTGTTCCGCCAACCATGCGCTGAATGATCCCGAAGACGCAGCGATCTTCTTTGGCCTTTCCGGCACCGGCAAGACCACCCTTTCGGCCGATCCTTCGCGCACCCTTATCGGTGACGACGAACATGGCTGGTCGGACGAAGGCACCTTCAACTTCGAAGGCGGCTGTTACGCCAAGACCATCAGCCTGTCACGCGAAGCGGAACCGGAAATCTACGCCACCACGGAAAAATTCGCATCCGTCGTCGAAAATATGGTGTTCGATCCGGAAACCCGCCAGGTGGATTTCGAAGACGACAGCCTGACCGCCAACATGCGCTGTGCCTATCCGCTGCACTATATTTCGAACGCCTCCAAAACTTCGATGGGCGGGCAGCCGAAAAACATTATTATGCTGACCTGTGATGCCTTTGGTGTTTTGCCGCCGATTGCCCGCCTGACACCGGCACAGGCAATGTATCATTTTCTGTCCGGCTTTACCTCGAAGGTTGCAGGAACGGAACGCGGCGTAACCGAACCCGAGCCGACCTTTTCCACCTGTTTCGGCGCCCCCTTCATGCCGCGCCGCCCTGAAGTTTATGGCAACCTGCTCAGGCAAAAGATCGCCAATTCCGGCGCCACCTGCTGGCTGGTCAATACCGGCTGGACCGGCGGTGCCTATGGCACCGGCTCCAGGATGCCGATCAAGGCCACCCGTGCGTTGTTGACAGCGGCACTGAATGGCACCCTAAACGATGTTGAATTCCGTGTTGATCCGAATTTCGGCTTTGATGTGCCGGTGGATGTGGACGGGGTTGCCAATGTGCTGCTGGATCCGCGCCGAACCTGGGACAACCCGGAAACCTACGACCGTGACGCCAAAAGGCTGGTCAAGATGTTCGCAGACAACTTTGCGCAATATCTCAGCCATATCGACGATGACGTAAAGGCCGTAGCACTGGGTTAAGAATTGTTGCCACAAAAACCCGGAACGCCCTGGTCAGTAATGGCCGGGCGTTCTTGTGGACTATCCTGCGCCCGGATCAGCCAAACATCCCGCGCCTCAGCAGGTTCAGCCCGGCAATTACCAGAACCACCAGCGTTACCCGCCTGAACAACATCTGATCCATCCCGTCATGCGTGCGCCTGCCGATCAGTTGACCGAGAATTGCGGGCACCACCATCAGCGCCGAATACGGCAGGGTTTCCGCATTCAACACCCCTGATTTCAAATGTGCGCCCAACAGCAGAATACTGCCCAGAAGATAGCTGACCCCCTGAATGCGCACGCTTTCCACCTTGGGTACATCCATCGCCGTCAGATAAAGGATAAGAGGCGGCCCCCAAACGCCGGTCAGCCCGCCAAAGAACCCGGCAAACAGGGCGATCACCGCCTCGCTGACCCGTTCAAAACCTTTGCGGATCACGGGCTTCCAGCCGGCCAGTTGCAGACTGGCGAAAAACACCACCATTCCGCCCAACAGCACGAACAACACCCATTGCGGCAACACCCTGACCAGTTGCGCCGACACAAGGATCATTGCGAACAAGATCAGATTGAACCGCCAAAGCCGCCGGAACGATGCCCAGGCATGACCAAATCCATGACGAAATGCCTGATTGAGGTTGGTGACCACCGTTGGCAGGATCAGGGCGGCGATGGCCGTCTCGGCCGGCATGAATGAACCGAGTCCGGAAATCATGATCATCGGCATGGCGAACCCGACTGCGCCTTTGACAAAGCCCGCGACCGAAACCACCACTAAGGACAGGATCAGGATCAAAACCGGCATATCCGACAACATCCCGGCCATCTGACTTATCCTCTTTCATGCCATCAGATGCGTCATAATCGTTCGCGCACCGGTTCTTTTTGGTGTTTATGTTGCGCTGCATCGCAGCATTCGCTAGGAGGCGGTGACGAATACTTAGCGCCGATTCCGCCCGCTGACCAGCAAAGACAGGACCACGACATGACCAAACCCGACACCATTCTTCTTGACGATCTGCTGGCCCTTGGCACGGCGGCAATGCCTGCTCTCGATGCACTGCTGGATGCGGCGCGATCCTCTATGCGCGCGCGGGTCGAAAAGGATGGTCGCGTCTCGGCCAAAGCGGTCGATGCCGAACAATTCGCCGCCCACAGCCTGTCATGGACCGCCACCTATATCGAGGCGCTAAGACAGATGAACCGCTGGGCAATGGCGCTGGAGGCTGACGGAAAATTTGGCGAGATAGAGCATCTGATCCTGCAAATCGCCTTTGGAGAATACCTGTCACAACTGGTCGGTGGCATCCCGATGAGCCAGGGCGAAATCGCCCGTCTTCAGGACCTGGGGCTGGATCACGAAGCACAGCAGGTGATGCTGAACCCGGCGGTCAAGACCCTGATGCAAAAGGGCAATACCGAACCCGCCCGCGCCCGCCTTTGCACCCTGATGCAGGAACGCGCGGGCGTTGCATCCTACGGCACTACCGGGCTGGACGATGAACTGGAAATGATCCGCGATCAGTTCCGCCGCTTTGCCGACGACAAGGTGGTTCCCTTTGCTCATGAATGGCACCTCAAGGATGAATTCATCCCGATGGAATTGATTCACGAGATGGCCGAACTTGGCGTTTTCGGTCTGACCATACCCGAGGAATACGGCGGATTCGGCTTTCCGAAATCGGCAATGTGCGTCGTGTCCGAAGAACTCAGCCGTGGCTATATTGGCGTTGGTTCGCTTGGCACACGTTCGGAAATCGCCGCCGAGCTGATCCTTGGCGGTGGTACCGAGGAACAGAAACAAAAATGGCTGCCGCTGATCTCATCTGCGGAAAAGTTGCCGACAGCGGTTTTTACCGAACCCAATACCGGCTCGGATCTCGGCAGCCTGCGCACCCGCGCGGTACGCGACGGCGATGACTATGTCGTGACCGGCAACAAAACCTGGATCACCCATGCCGCGCGAACACATGTGATGACCCTGTTGGCGCGCACCGATCCCGCCACCGACAATTACGCCGGTCTGTCGATGTTTCTGGCCGAAAAGACCCCTGGCGACGATGCCGACCCGTTCCCCACTAAAGGCATGAGCGGCGGCGAGATCGAGGTTTTGGGCTATCGCGGCATGAAGGAATACGAACTGGGTTTTGACGGCTTCAGGGTCAAGGCGGAAAACCTGTTGGGCGGGGTTGAGGGCCAAGGTTTCAAACAACTGATGCAGACCTTTGAATCAGCCCGCATCCAGACCGCCGCAAGGGCAATCGGCGTGGCGCAATCCGCGATGGAAATCGCCTTGAAATACGCAACCGAGCGCAAGCAGTTCGGCCAAAGCATCATCCATTTCCCCCGCGTCAGTTCCAAACTGGCGATGATGGCGGTGGAAATCATGGTGACGCGGCAACTGACCTATCACGCAGCCCGCGAAAAAGATGAAGGGCGGCGCTGTGATCTTGAAGCAGGGATGGCCAAATTGCTGGGCGCCCGTGTTGCCTGGGCGGCAGCCGATAACGGGCTGCAAATCCACGGTGGCAACGGTTTCGCGCTGGAATACCCGATCAGTCGGGTGTTGTGCGATGCCCGCATCCTCAACATCTTTGAAGGTGCCGCCGAAATTCAGGCACAGGTGATTGCAAGACGGTTGCTGGAAACCGGCCGGAACTGAACCTCAGAACACCGATATATCCTATCGCTCCAGCCTTCCAAACGCGGCCTTGACAACAAGGCACGTGGATCGGAATTGTGATTGTCGCCAAATTCGAAACAGACTGTTTTGCCATTTCGGCACTCGCAACAATTTATATCCGAATCGGACCTAATTTGTTAGATTACCTAACGTAAACTTCATGTAACCATCAATGGGAGGGGGGAATGTACAAACAACTAATCTTAGCTATTGGTGTCGGCCTGCTGGCCCCGTTGAACACGGCGACCGCTGCAGTCGTGTCCTATGACGTCAGCTTTTCCGCCAACACCTTTGCTACCGGTTCAGGGCCGGATCCAGCGCCGGTTGACCCGGTGACGGGTGACTTCACCATCACACTCGATACTGCGCTCGATTATACCGGCCAAACTGCGGGCATCACGCTTGGTTCGCTCAACATCGCGCTTGGCTCGACCTTGTCGTTCAACTACAACCACACGCTGGACCGGCTGTCGGTCGGTGGCATCCATTTTGGCTCGGACGTTATCCAGTTTAACCCGTCGACCAATGATTTCTGGCTGTTCATCGACAATTTTACCGGCGTCGCGGCATTTGATCAACTTGGCTATACGCAAACGGCGGTCAGCAGCAACAACCTGTTCTATACGCTCAATCACACCGGTTCGGTCAGCGTACAGGTGGCACCGCCACCAATTCCGCTACCGGCCGGGCTGCCGCTTCTGGCGGGCGGTATCGCGCTTCTGGGTGGGCTTCGGCTGCGCCGCAAGTCCTGAATTGGTCAAACCGTTAACCTTTGGCCCATCTGCAACTTGACGCCCGACCCGCCGCGGCCAGTCGGTTCGTGACGGGTCGGCACGGTTTGACCTGTCCTTGCGCCCGGGTTTCTGGCAGTATCCGCGCATGTTTCATATGAATATAGCGCGCGCCCGTCATTGGTGCCGGTTTTTTGGCCTGCTCGCGGTCAGTGTCTTTTGGGGCATCCCAGTCATTCCTTCCCGCGCTGACGAAGTCCGCCAACCCGAAGAAACCTCGGCCATCGCCAGCAACCGTTCGGTTCACAGTACGACCTACATGATCGCCGCCGCTCACCCGCTTGCGGCGGAAGCCGGGCGAAAGGTTCTTGCCGCAGGCGGAACCGCCGCCGATGCTGCCGTGGCGGTGCAGATGGTCCTGAATCTGGTGGAACCGCAAAGCTCGGGCCTTGGCGGAGGTGCTTTTGCGCTTTATTGGGATGCCGCCAAACAGCAACTCAGCAGTTGGGATGGCCGCGAAACCGCACCTTTGGCCGCCACGCCAGATTATTGGCTTGGCAAAGACAGCATTCCCATTCGCTGGCCCGATGCGGTGGCGGGCGGTCGGTCGGTCGGGGTGCCGGGAACGCTGAAACTGATCGAAACCCTGCACCAAACCTATGGCAATCAACCGTGGGCCGACCTGCTGGCACCCGCCATCACTCTGGCAGACCAGGGTTTCACCGTCTCGCCGCGTATGGCCGCATCCATTGCCGGGGCTGCCGATTTTCGTTTGGCCGATTTCGCCACCGCGCGGCGTTATTTCTTTGATGCCGATGGGCTGCCTCTGCCCGCTGGCCACAGGTTGCGAAACCCGGAATTCGCTAAAACCCTGCGCCTGATCGCCAGCCAAGGTTCAACCCCGTTTTATCAGGGCGAACTGGCAGCCGAGATCGTCGCAGCAACCACAAACGCCGAAAACCCCGGCCTATTAAGTCTTGAAGATTTCCGCCGCTATCGGGTGATCCAACGCACGCCCGTCTGCGCCCCCTATCGCATCTATGCCGTCTGCGGCATGGGCCCACCTTCATCCGGGGGGCTGACGGTGGGGCAGATCATGATGTTGATGGAACCGTTCGATCTTGCCGCACTCGGCCCCGGTGCCAAGGCCTATCACCTGTTCGCCGAGGCCACCCGGCTGGCCTTTGCCGACCGCGCCCTTTACATGGCCGACAGCGATTTTATCCCCATGCCCAAGGGCCTGCTGAACCGGCAATACATGGATAAGCGCAGCCACCTGATCGACCCCGAAACCGCCATGCAATCCGCCAGCCCCGGACAGCCGCCATGGGATGAGGCGCGGTTGTGGGCACCGGATTTACAACCGGAACGCCCCGGCACCTCACATTTCGTGATCGTTGACAGCTATGGCAACATGATCTCGATCACCACCACCATCGAAACCGGCTTTGGCTCACGCCTGATGGTGGGAGGATTCCTTTTGAATAACGAACTGACGGATTTTTCCTTTGCGCCGATGCACGACGGCAAACCAATCGCCAACCGGGTCGAGGGCGGCAAACGGCCGCGCTCATCCATGGCTCCGACCATCGTACTGAAAGACGGTAAACCGATACTGCTGACCGGTTCACCCGGCGGATCCCGCATCATCGCTTATGTGGCGCAATCGCTGATCGCAATGCTTGATTGGCGGATGGACCCGCAGGCGGCTATTGACCTTGGCCATGTGGTCAATCGTGGCGCGACAACCGAACTGGAAGAAGGCAGCAATGCCGCAGATCTGGCAGATGCGCTGACCGTAATGGGTCACGAGGTGACAATCCGCAATCTCAATTCCGGCCTGCATGTGATCCGCATCAATGCCGATGGTCTAACCGGCGCCGCTGACAAACGCCGCGAGGGGCAAGTTCTGGGCGACTGACGTTCAGACGGCACCCTCCTGCCGCAACACCACCCCACCCCGAGACATGCCCAAACGCGGATGCACCCTTGCTGCCAAAAGCCAGGCCAGAATCAGCCCGCCGCCACCCGCCACAAAAACCGCGGACAACGGCGCCACCAGCAGCACCAGCCAGGCGACCCCCGGCGTCACGATTCCGGAAACATCTCGGTAGCTGGCATAGACCGCCGACATCTCGGTACGTTCCGAGGCGCGCACCGCCATCAGAAACGGCAGACCACCGCAAACATCAAGAAGGATCAGAAACACCGATCCCAGCATCAGCGAACCGATCGCGGCCAGCGGCATCCCTGCCAACACCCCCGCCAGCGCAAAGAACACGCCCGCCGCCAGAAAACCCGACCGGACCGCAAACCGGATCGAGGTTCGCTGCACGAAATTCAGCATCAGGGGCGCCACGAACAACATGCCGTTGGTCAGTGAAAGCGTCAGCCCCCCCGCCTGCTGGCCAAGCCCGCTTTCAACCGCGAAAATCGGCACATAGACCACATAGACCCACCAGCCACAGGACCGAATGACCGCAAACAACCAGCCCGCCACCAGCCTTGGCTGCCTTATAAACCGCGAAAGGTAAGCCAGTGGATTGGGCGGTGGAGCCTTGGCGCGCATGATCACCCGCCCGTTGCCCAGACGCATCCACCAGAACACGCCAAGCATGGCTGTGGCTGCAACCGCTGCCACGATAAACGGTGCCGGCGCCCAAATCTGCATCAACCAGACACCACCGGCCGGGCCAACTGTCCAGCCAAGCGCGGAATAGAACAACCTAAGGGATTCAGCCCGACCAAGCTGGCGTTTACCGATATGGTCAAGCACATAGGCGTTGATACAGACAAAGATCGTCACCACCGCCACGGTATTCAGCACAAGGGCCGAAAACATCGCCAGCTTGCCGCCATGTATCGCCAGCATGTTGCCAATCAGAAACAGGCTGACGCCCAGTGAATACATCCAACGACGTGCGATCCAGCGGCTGAGCGACGGCACCGCCAACCCGGACAAAAGCGATATCACCCCAACCAGAAAATACAGCGCCGACACCACCGACGCATCGCCGAATGCGGCATACATCGACAGCGGAAAGACCGAGATCAGGATGCCACGCATGGTTGCTTCCAGCCCGGATAGCAGCGCAAACTTGCGTACACTCGGAACCGGCGCATGCCGAAGCCATTCCGGAATTCTGCGCTGCAACATCTTTCAGACCCTTTTGGGCGCAGCATCCGCCCGGAATCGCCATTGCGTCTTGCCCCAATGCGACAGGGCCGCGTGAATCGGTCGTATTCCAACAACTTCAGCCATTTTCAAAGCTGTGGATTTCCTGCCGATCCGCACGCCACAAACGTTCCGGCCAACAGCATATGCAGGCAATGTCAAAAGTCCGGTTCAGACCTGGAAGTCGACTCAACCGCGACCGACAAACGCCATTTTGGTCGCCATGATGGTCATCGACAGGATATTGGTATCCAGCGGCAATTTGGCCATCTGAAATACCGCCTGCGCCACATGTACCACATCCATTACCGGCTCGGCATCTCCTGCCTTGGCACGCTCGGCCAGCGCCGACACCATTTCCGTTGCCGCATTGCCGATGTCGATCTGCCCGGCGGCAATGTCAAATGCCCGTCCGTCCAGTGAGATCGACTTGGTCAGGCCACTGATCGCATGCTTGGTCGCCGTATAGGGTGCAGAATTCGCCCTTGGCGACTGGGCCGAGATCGAACCGTTGTTGATGATCCGCCCGCCCTGTGGCGTCTGCCTGCGCATCATGCCAAACGCCGCCTGGGCACAGATGAACGCGCCGGTCAGGTTCACATCAACGCTTTTGCGCCAGTCATCCAGCCCGACCTCGTCAATCACCCCGCCTTGGGTGAAAACGCCCGCATTGTTGAACAACACATCCAGCCGTGCGAACCGTTTCTGAAACCTGACAAAGGCAGCGGCAACTTCGGCCTCATTGGTGACATCGGCAACCAGAACCTGTGCCCGGTCGGATGAGGCCGCCAGATCGCGCAACCGATCTTCGCGTCGTGCCAGAAGGCCGACATTCCAGCCCTCGGCAAGAAAACGTTCCGCCGTCGCCTGGCCGATGCCCGAACTGGCGCCGGTGATGATGATATTGCCGCCCAAAGCGTCAGAACGCCTGAAAGGTCAGCGTGGTAAGCGAGCGGCTGATGCCCGGAATATCCAGGATATTGTCGTTGATGAACTTGCCGACATCATCATCGGGCTGGATATAAACCTTGGCGATCAGGTCATAATCACCGCTGGTGGAATATAGCTCGGACACAATCTCGCGGTTGTAGATTGCATCGGCTACCTCATAGGTCTTGCCGGGCTTGCAGCGGATTTGCACGAAAACGCATCTCATTCTTGGGATCCTCTAGAAAAACCGGGGCCGATCTGGCGGCGATGTTAATCCGAACCCGCCGCCAAGGGCCAGTCAAAATTGGTCCGCTTCACCTGGCGACAGTACCAGAACCGGCGGGGTTCCCTGGCGCAAATCTTCGATCCCCAACTCGGTTTCCGGCTTGGCCAGCATGTAGCGGGTCACCCAGAACAGCCGCTCCTGGGCGCGGGTGATTGCCACATAGGCCAGACGTTTCCACAATGGAATTCCCGCCTCGGTCAATCCTGATCTGGCAGCGGCATAGATGTCGGGCGCGAATACCTGCACCGCGGGCCATTGCGAGCCCTGCGCCTTGTGGATCGTTACTGCTGCCCCATGCAGAAACGCCGCTCCCATCCGCGCCGCCGAGGGGATGAACGGTTCATCCTCACCGGGGGCCTCGATCTTGATGATGCTTGCGGCATTCACGTCGGGATCATCGGTGCCGAATACGTGCAGACGGGAAAATCCCGGTTTCTTGCCGGGGCCAAGATAGACCACCTGCGCCCCCTTGATCAGGCCGCGTGCCTCAAGATCGACGCGTTTCTTGCGGTGTTTCAGCGGCAGTTCGATACCGTCGCAGATCAATGGCTCACCCGGTAACAACCGGTCCGCAGGTGCGTCATAAGCGTTGCGAAATGCATGGATCAGCCGGATCCGCGTTGCATTGCGCCAGACCAGCACTGGCGAGCGCGCCATCATCGTTGCATCTACCCGTGGCGCAATCACCACCCGGTCATCGGCGCGGGCGGCGTCATTCACCATTCTTTCAAATGTCTCGAATTCCAGCGAAGCATCGCCCAGCGCATGCGCGAGATCAAGGATCGGACTGCCCCTGACCTGACGGTGTATCCGCTTGAGATAGGTCTTTTGGCCTTCGTCAATCGCATCAAAGGCCATGGCACCGGACTGCCCTACCGGTGCCAGTTGTGCCGGATCACCAAACAGCACAAGGGTAGAGAATATTTCGCCAAGATCCTTGAATTGCCGATCATCCAGCATCGAGCTTTCATCGACAAAGCCGATATCCAGCGGGTCTTCGCGCCGGGTCCAGCCGATGATGAAATCCGATCCCTTCAATCCTGCCGCCGCCAAAGCGCCGGGAATGGATTTATGTATCAGATAGGATGCCTGCGCCCGATCCATCGCCACCTCGGCCAGCCCGTCTATCTCGGGGCGGTCTCCTTTTCCAAGCAGCCACTCGGCGATCTTCTCGTATTCAGGATCATACATCGGCGTGTACAGTATGCGGTGAATGGTGGTGGCCGGCACGCCATGACCGCGCAGCACACTTGCCGCCTTGTTGGTCGGTGCCAGCACCGCAAGCGTGCGGGTTTCCTTGTTGCGCTTGCCTTCGTAATCGCCGGAAACCAGTTCGACCCTGGCCTCGGCAAGATCGGCCACCAGCCGCGCCAGCAGCATCGTCTTGCCCGAACCTGCCTTGCCAAGAACCGCCAGCAGTTGGGCGTCGTTGCGCGCAGCAAGGGCTGAGACGACGCCATTGACCAGATCGACCCCGGCGGTTGCCAGCGCCTGACTGATCCGGTCATAGGCCTCGGCCTGGTCTTCGGAAAACTGCATCGGTTGCCCTTATTTTCCGCCGACCTTACCGACCCTTTGCCCGCGTTGCCAGTGCGATCAGGCGATCAGTTCTACCTGCCCCGCCGACTGAAATGCCTGCCGAAGCCAGCGCCCGGCCGTGCCATCCCTGACCCCGGCGCGGGCATTTAGTCGATGGAACGGCGCGCGGGAAAACTCCCACAGGCCGACACCGATTGCATCCGCACCTTCACCTTGTTGCCCCAGAAGTTCGGGTGCCCAGCCCATGGCGCGATAAACCCGAACCATCCGCGCATCAAACACCCCGACCGCATGATCCAGACTGAACTGTCGTCCAAGTTCGGCCGCTGCCAGCATCAGACGCGCCGACACTCTGGCAGCGGCATCGCTGCGCGGCGACTGGCAAAACCGGGTACATTCCCAGATCAGCGGGCTTTTGAACGCAACCCCATTGGTCAGGTCGAGAAAGTGATCATTCACCATGGTCGGCCCGGTGGTCGGCAGAAACCGCATCGAGCCGCCATGACTGCCATCAGCCAGTTGGTGAATTACATAAAGCGGATTTTCGTCGTCATACTGATCACGTTCAAAACCCCGCGCATCCACATTGACCTGCCAGTTCAAACGCTGGCGGAATTGCCAGGCGCGGTCACGGAACATGCTGTCACGAAGTTTCGGTGTTTCATCAAGCTGGTCGGCATAAAGATAACGGATCATGAATTTTACCCCATCGCTGCAATAGCAAGGGGATAGCGACAGGCCGGTTAAGGGTTTTTGAACGTTCGGTAACAAAAAAATCCGGCAAATGGGGTTTCTCAGACGATGATCTTGCCCCTTGCCATCGCCAGCGCCACTGCGTGGGTGGTATTGGCCGCGCCCAGCTTGAAACGTGCGCTTTCAATATAAACCCTTAGCGTATGTTCGGAAATCGAAAGGATCTCGGCGGCGTGACCGCGGCTTTTGCCCATACCCAGCATGGTCAGCGCGTCAAGCTCGCGCGGTGACAGCGATTGATCCGGCAAACGGTCGGTGCCGCGTTCCACTTCCAGCGCCTTCTGGTTCACATAATGCGCAATCAGCAACAGATCGCGCACATGTGCATCGGTGAACCTGAGCCATTCTTCGTCTGAACAGCGGTGATTGACGGTAAACAGCGCAAACTGGCCGTTCGGACCGCGGATCGGTATGGAAAAGCCCTGATTGCCAATCCCGGCATCCGACGCCTCCAGCAGGAAATTGCGAACACGTTTGCTCGACCAGTCCAGACGTTTCCAGTCGACCGGATGAAACCGCTGGTAACAACCCAGAACCACCGGGTCGATGCGCCCGTAATCCTGTTCCAGATAGTGATCGACCCAGTCCAGACTATAAGTCAGTGCCGCATAAGGCTCGCCCGCCGAATTGACTGAATGATATATCAGATGTTCCACCTGATAAAGATCGCGCAACTGCTCGATCAGGCGCTGGATGCCGTCAAATGTTGTCACCTGCTGCAAGCGTTCGATGAACGCCACTATTTTGGTTTGCATGCCCGCGGCCCCGAACCGGTTCAGGTTCGTTCAGCTTCAATTCCGCCGCAGCGACAAGGATTGAATCGTCCAACTGCTCCGCCAGCCCCATGAGGCCATTGGCCTGCGCGAATTTCTTCAGATCCGTAAGGACATCAATCATCCATTCCTGCGACATATCAAACCTCGTTCCGATTGGTTAACAAAACATTAACACAATCATAGCACGAACTATTTTTGCAGAAAATTCACGAATTATAATTCCCCGAAAATGGGGAGGGTAATTTTTTTAAACTATTGATATTGCGTAATAACGCCAGTAGTGTTGGCAAAAGGTTGCAGAATGGATGGCAATTTCCGCCAGATTTTCAGGCGGAAATGCCTTGCTTTTGGTGCTTAGCGAAGCTCTCTACTCGCCTCAAGCGTGTCTTCAAAGGTTACCAGGCCAGTCACCGGCGCACTGACCAGAACCGCCATGTTCCCCGGCTTGTGCTCATTCTTGCGCATCTTCACATGCGCGTCGGGGATCTGTTCCCACGGAAAAACCTCGGACATGCAGGGATCAAGCCGGCGTTCCAACATCAGCTGGTTGGCGGAACTCGCCTGTTTCAGGTTGGCAAAGTGGCTGCCCTGCACCCGTTTCTGGTGCATCCACAGGTAACGCGCATCCATGGTAAGGTTATAGCCGGTGGTACCGGCACAGATCACCACCATACCGCCGCGCTTGACCACGAAAACCGAAACCGGAAAGGTCGCCTCGCCCGGATGTTCAAACACCATGTCGACATTGTTGCCCTTGCCGGTGATGTCCCAGATCGCCTTGCCGAACTTTCGTGTTTCGCCAAACCACGTCTTGTATTCCGGCGTGTTCACTGTTGGCATCTGGCCCCAACAGTTGAAATCCTTGCGGTTGATCACGCCCTTTGCACCCAGGCTCATGACGAAATCACGTTTGCTTTCGTCGCTGATCACGCCGATCGCGTTGGCCCCTGCGGTGTTGATCAACTGAATGGCGAATGAGCCAAGACCACCCGAGGCACCCCATACCAGCACGTTCTGCCCCGGTTTCAGGGTATGCGGGCGATGGCCAAACAGCATGCGATAGGCGGTGGCCAGCGTCAGGGTAAAGCAGGCGCTTTCCTCCCAGGTCAGGTGGCGCGGGCGGCGCATCAGTTGCTGCGCCTGAACGCGAGTGAACTGGGCGAATGATCCGTCCGGTGTCTCATAGCCCCAGATCCGCTGACTGTCGGAAAACATCGGGTCACCCCCGTTGCATTCCTCATCGTCGCCGTCGTCCTGGTTGCAATGCACCACAACCTCGTCGCCAACCTTCCAGCGTTTCACCTTGTCGCCGACCGCCCAGATGATGCCCGAGGCATCGGAACCTGCGATGTGATAATCCGCCTTATGTACATCAAACGGACTGATCGGAATGCCAAGCCCGGCCCAGACGCCGTTATAGTTGACGCCTGCCGCCATCACGAAAATCAGTACTTCGTGGCTGTCGATGGCGGGGGTATCCACCACCTCAACCTGAAAGCTCTTGTCGGGTTCGCCATGCCGGTCGCGCCGGATCGCCCAAGCGTACATCTGCTTTGGCACATAGCCCAAAGGCGGGATTTCACCGACTTCATACAGGTCTTTTTCCAGAGCCTCATAGGGGGTGATTGCGGTCATTTCGTCCAAGGGGGCCATGGCATTCTCCATCTCTTTGCCGCAACGCAGCATGCTGCGTTGCAGAATCATCGTCAAGGGGTGTTTGTCATTTATCGCCGCAAAGGGCAATAGCAATATAGCATAAAAAATGCCCGGCATGACGTAAGAATCAGCATGTCTAACAGGTATTTCCAGCAATTAAGTTGCGTTATCGCTGTTCTCTTCGCCGCGCAAATGGGCAATGGAGTTGGCGTAGTATTGCACCAGCGCACGATCATCCGCATTGACAGCATAAACTCCTCCGGACTCGGTCACCATGTGCCTGGAGGTCAGGATGCGCAATCCGACCTCGACAGCATAATCCTCATCCTCGTGCGGCAAATGCACATAAGCACCTTTCGCATGAAACCCCTGCAACAGATGGTGGCATCTGGCTTTCAGTTTCAGCATGGACAGGGGTGCCCCCTCATCCAGCAGCGCCGTCGCCACCAGCGGCACCGGCAGGACCGGTATCACCAGTTCCACCTGCTGCATCAAGCTGGCGCCAAGACCTTCGGCAAACCCGCCATCGGCCGACTGATCATTTGCCGCGATAAATTGTTTCAGCGAAACCGGGCGCCCAAAACTGACACAGGCATAGCCGTGGCGATAAAACCGCCGGGTAAGCCTCAGCCATAGTTGCCGCCAGACAAAGCCCAGAAATACCCGCACCCTGAATTCAAAATGCCGCTCGCCATCCGGGTCAACCCTGGTCAGCACCCGATCTTCCAGCACCCGGTCATAGTTCAGACCGACCGGCACAAACACCACGTCGCGCAATCCCTTGGGGTCAAACCCGTCCAGAATATAGCTGAGCAAGCCCAACCTTGCCTGACGCGGCCGCCCATCCAGACTTAGCCCGCCTTCGGGAAAAATCGCCTGGGTGACGCCGCCTTCGGTCGCCATCTGGACATAGCGCGCCAAAATCCGGCGATAAAGGATGTCGCGCGATTTGCGGCGAATGAAATAGGCACCAAGTGAGCGGATCAACTGTTGCAACGGCCAGACCCGCGCCCATTCCCCCACCGCATAGGACAGCGCCGAATGCTGCGCCGCCAGATAGGTGACCAGCACATAATCCATGTTGCTGCGGTGGTTCATCACAAACACCACCGTCGCATCAGGATCGACCGCGGCCAGCGCCTTTTCATCAACGAAACCCAGCCGCACACGATACAATGCCTCGGACAGAAACCGCGACAGACGGATGGCAAAGCCGAAATAGGCGAATGCCGAAAACGACGGTACGATCTCACGCGCATAGACTGCCGCACGTTCCGCAACCACCTCGCGCGGCATACCTTCGGTTTCAGCATGAGCGGTCAACGCCTCCATCACCTTGGGGTCGTGCAGCAACCGGTCGATCATTACCCGGCGCCGGGTCAGCTTGAACGGCTGGATGCGCAGCTGCAAATGATCGTTCAACCGCTCGATCGCCCGGTTCAGCCGCCGCCTGAGATACCAGCGCACCGAAGGCATCAGGATCCGGTCCATCAGCCCGGCAAATGCCAGAAGACCGGCAATCCACACAAACCAGAGAGGGAACTCGACCGTTTCAAACATGCACCGAGGTTACAACAATGCCCGAGCCGGTAAACAGAATTCGCGAGCCTTCCGCAGTCGGCGGCGACTGCTTTCGTTGTGGAAACATCTAATTCTGAAAAGGAAACAGAACCGGTGCAACGAATCGCCCCAGGCCCGGCGAGAACATGACTGGAATCAGGCGTAATCAGGGCGACGTAGGGACAGTAGTTACCTAAAAAGTATGCAAGTATCTGATTTTATACAATAACTATTCGTTGATGAATTTGAAAACCGGTCTGCAATGTGCTATTCTGACAAGAGGCGATTTTCGCCTGGATCAATAGTGGAGGGGAACATGATCAAGACAGCGATTGCCGCCGCGCTTTTCTGCGCCGCAGGCAGCATAGCATCCGCCGTCACCCAGGATTTCGAGAGCTTTTCCGAACTTGACGTGATCACCGGCCTGGAAATCGGCGGATTTTCCCTTTCTGCGGGTGGTGATGACATAATGGTTGCGAATGGCGGAAACTACTTTGGCACCGGCAATTTCATCCAGACCGTCCCGTTTGACAACCTGAACCCGTACCGGGCCGATTTCTCGGTTGCCGGGGTCTCGATGGTGTCGGTTGATATTGGTGACAATAACGGTGATGCGGATGATCTGTATCTATTCGCCTTCGATGCGGCGGACAACCCGTTGGCGTTTGACTCCGTCTCGATACTTGATACCTATATAGGCTTCAAGACCCTGACGGTTTCCGCCGCCAACATTTCCTATGTGCTGTTTGGTGGTACAGGGCTTGACGGCAACAACAACCTTTACGCCGATAACTTCTCGTATGAAACAGCACAGGTTCCGCTGCCGGCCGGTGGCATTCTGCTGCTGACAGCATTGCTTGGCCTTGGGGCTGCGAAACGCCGCAAATCCTGAAGCTCGGCAATCATTTACTAGAAAAGGCCGCAGCCCCACACTGCGGCCTTTTCTTTTTCTTCAATTTCCGAAACATCGCTCTGATTACATTGTTTCCACTTCAACCAAGCGACTCGCCCAACGGAAACGGCAAATTGCTGCGAATCGGCGGGCGCATGTGCGAAAACTGTAGCCGTCAACTGGTAAAAAATTTGGTGCAAATCATAACTTTGCGGCGAATTTCAACCTTAACACTTTGTAATAGTTCAAGGTAACGAACAATTAATTCTCTGCTCCAATCACGAATTTGTGGTAAAATGGTGTTTGTCCCAAATTAACTATTACAGCAAAGGAGGACCTTTCAAATGTACAAGAAATTAGTTGCAGCACTTGCCCTGACCGTCGCAGGAAGTGCCGTATCCGCCGCAACAATCGATTTCGTCGGTTTCGGCGCGGGTACCTACGGAAGCCAGATCGTGATCGACGGTCACACCATCACCAATACCAGCGGCGGCCAGATTTTGGTAGGCGCGGGGGCAGCTGGTGAGATTGACGGATTCTGCTCGTTGACTCCCAATGTATATTCCTGTGAAGCAGATACCGACATCACCTTTGCCAGTGTCGTAAGCAACCTTTCCTTCGACCTCGACGGATCAAATCCAGGTGATATGGTGACGATCTCGATCTACGGCATCGCCAATGCGCTGTTGGGTTCGTTGATTTTCACCACGCCGGATCAGCATATCGATCTCAGCGCCTACGGTCAGATCACGCGCCTGTTCTTTGACGATAATTCATCCGGGGCTGGCTATGGCTATTCGACCTTCCAGTTTGATACGGCACAGGTTCCGCTGCCGGCCGGTGGCGTTCTGCTGCTGACAGCATTGCTTGGCCTTGGGGCTGCGAAACGCCGCAAATCCTGAAGCTCGGCAATCATCACTTACCAGAAAAGGCCGCAGCCCCACACTGCGGCCTATTTATTTCACCAACGCTCCGTTATCGCGCTAATCACCTCAAGTCCCAGGGCCGGGCCGCGCAGCCGTCTGATCCGGCATTTTGTCGCTGCATTGCGGCAAAAAGGTTGCGAAAGGAAATTGCACACCGCGTTTGAGGCGGGTAATTATCTTGCGATACGATTCTGCTGACAAAGGATCAGGCATGACCCCGACCTCGAATCCCCGCCCCTGGCTGTTTCGCACCTATGCCGGCCATTCCACCGCCAGCGCCTCGAACGAGCTTTATCGCGGCAATCTGGCCAAGGGGCAAACCGGCCTTTCCGTCGCTTTTGATCTGCCGACCCAGACGGGATACGACAGCGATCACTTGCTGGCGCGGGGCGAGGTCGGCAAGGTCGGCGTGCCGGTCGGCCATCTGGGCGATATGCGCGCTCTGTTCGCGGATATCCCGCTGGAACAAATGAACACCTCGATGACCATCAACGCCACCGCCCCCTGGATGCTGGCGCTATACATCGCGCTGGCCGAGGAACAGGGTGCCGATATCACCAAGCTGCAAGGCACGGTACAAAACGATATTATCAAGGAATACCTGTCGCGCGGCACCTATATCTGCCCGCCGAAACCCAGCTTGCGGATGATCACCGACGTGGCCGCCTATTGCTATCAAAGCGTGCCGAAATGGAACCCGATGAACGTCTGTTCCTATCATCTGCAAGAGGCAGGCGCGACCCCCGAACAGGAACTCGCCTTTGCCCTGGCCACCGCCACCGCCGTGCTGGACGATGTAAAAGGCAAGGTTTCGCCCGAGGATTTCCCGCAAGTGGTCGGCCGCATATCATTCTTTGTCAACGCAGGCATCCGTTTCGTCACTGAAATGTGCAAAATGCGGGCCTTTGTTGATCTGTGGGATGAGATTTGCGAACATCGCTATGGCGTAAGCGATGCCAAAATGCGGCGGTTCCGTTACGGTGTGCAGGTGAACTCACTTGGCCTGACCGAACAGCAGCCGGAAAACAACGTCTACCGCATCCTGTTGGAAATGCTGGCGGTAACCCTATCCAAAAATGCCCGCGCCCGCGCCGTGCAACTGCCCGCCTGGAACGAAGCCCTTGGCCTGCCGCGCCCATGGGACCAGCAATGGTCACTAAGGATGCAACAGATCCTCGCCTATGAAACTGATTTGCTGGAATATGACGACCTGTTTGACGGCAATCCGGCGGTTGATCGCAAGGTTGAATCGTTGAAATCCGGTGCCCGCGAAGAACTGGCGCAGATCGACGCCATGGGCGGTGCCATTCAGGCAATCGAATACATGAAAGGCCGCCTGGTCGACAGTAACGCCGCCCGCCTTGGCCGCATTGAAACCGGCGAAACCACCGTGATCGGCGTCAACCGCTTCACCGAAGGTGCCGAAAGTCCGCTGACCAGCGGCGACGGCAGTATCATGGTGGTCGACCCCGCCGCCGAGGCCGACCAGATCGCCAGACTGGAAAACTGGCGGCGCGAACGCGACGCAGGCGCGGTAAAAACCGCCCTTGCCGCCCTTCATGAAACCGCAAAAAGCGGCGCCAACATCATGCCTCCGTCCATCGCCGCCGCCAAGGCAGGCGTCACCACCGGCGAATGGGCCGAAGTCATGCGCAGCGTTTACGGCGAATACCGCGCCCCGACCGGTGTGGGCAAATCTGTCTCCAACCAGACCGAAGGACTTGAAGAAATCCGCGATGCGGTTGACGTGGTATCTGCCAAACTCGGACGCCGCCTGAAGTTCCTGGTCGGCAAACCCGGCCTTGACGGCCACTCCAACGGTGCCGAACAAATCGCCGTTCGCGCCCGTGATTGCGGCATGGACATCACATATGACGGCATCCGCCTGACCCCCGAACAGATCGTCGCTGCCGCCCTTGAAGAACAGGCGCATGTGGTCGGCCTGTCTATCCTCTCAGGCTCCCACTTGCCTCTGATCACTGAGGTGATGGAACGCATGCAGGCCGCGGGCCTCGGCCTTATCCCGGTAGTGGTCGGCGGCATCATCCCCGAAGACGATGCCAAAACCCTTCGCGGCCTCGGCGTCACCCGCGTCTATACGCCCAAGGATTTTGAGCTGAACCGCATCATGTTCGACATCGTCGCTCTGGTCGACCCTGCATCAATGGCGGCACAATAATCGCCCCTCATTGTTCCTGATACACTCTCGGGGGTGAATGGCCCATCAGGCCAGAGGGGGCAGACAGCCCCCTTTTTCAAGGTTTTCACGCCGCCAAACATCCCTATAGTCGTGCCGACAGGACAGGAGCCATCAATGACCATTCATATCGGTGCCAAACCCGGCGAAATTGCCGAAACCGTGCTACTACCGGGCGACCCTTACCGCGCCAAGTGGGCCGCTGAAACATTTCTCGAAAACCCCGTCTGCATCAATCAAGTGCGTGGCATGCTGGGTTTCACCGGCACCTGGCAGGGCAACCGCGTCACCATTCAGGGTTCCGGCATGGGCATGCCGTCCCTGTCGATCTATGTGAATGAGCTGATCCGCGATTACGGCGCCAAAACCCTGATCCGCATCGGCAGCGCCGGCGGCATGGCCGAACAGGTCGCCATCCGCGACGTGGTGCTGGCAATGACCGCCTCGACCATCGGCAATCCCAGCCGCAGCATCTTTCGCGAATTCAACTTTGCCCCCTCAGCCGACTGGAACCTGCTGGCAGCCGCCGCCCGCGCCGCCGAAGGCAAAGGCGCAACAACCCATATCGGCGGTATCTATTCCTCGGATACCTTTTATGACGAACGCCCTGATCTCAACGAACAAATGGTCCGCCATGGCATCCTTGCCGTCGAGATGGAGGCAGCCGAGCTATACACCCTTGCCGCCCGCCACCGCGTCCGCGCCCTGGCGGTTCTGACCATTTCGGACCACCTCATCACCGGCCAGTCCCTGCCATCCAAGGATCGCGAACAAAGCTTTGGCGAAATGGTTGAAATCGCACTCGAAGCAGTTTTTGCCTAAGGAGGAACCAGGATGAAAACCACCAAACTCGGCACCTCCGGCCCTAAGGTCTCCCGCATCGCCCTTGGTACCATGTCCTTCGCGGGCTTTTACGGACCGACCGATATCGACGAAAGCTTTGCCTGTCTTGATGCCGCCCGTGAACACGGTATCAACTTTCTCGATACCGCCGAAATATACGGCAATGGTTTGGCCGAAAGCGTGATCGGTGCCTATCAGCGCCAAACCGGCCACAGCTTCAACCTCGCCACCAAAGGCGGCATCGTGATCGGCGGCAAACGCGGCGAGAACGACAATTCCGAATCCTGGCTGCGCCGCGCCCTCGAAGGTTCACTGAAACGGTTAGAAGTCGGGCGCATCGAACTCTACTATATCCACCGCCGCGACTGGTCGATCGAGATAGAACAGGTCACCGAAACCCTGGTAAAATTTCAACAAGAAGGCATGATCGGCCAGTTCGGATTTTCCGAGATCGCCCCCTCCTCGCTCAGACGCGCCGCCAAGGTGGCACCGGTTGGTGCAGTCCAGAATGAATATTCGCTCTGGACCCGCTATCCCGAACTCGGCCTGATCCGCGCCTGCCATGAGACCGGCGCTTCCTTCGTGCCGTTCTCGCCACTCGGGCGTGGCATGTTTGCCGAGTCTTCCCCGAACCCCTCGAATTTCAGCGAGTCTGATTTCCGACATGGCACGCCGCGGTTTATCGAACCAAATTTTACCGCCAACATCCGGCAAATCGCCGGTTTTCGCGAATTTGCCCATTCGCGCGGCTGGACAAGTGCCGCCGCTGCACTGGCCTGGATACTGGACAAGGGCGACCACCTGATTCCAATCCCCGGCACCCGGAGTTCCCGGCATCTGGCGGAATGGGCCAGCGCCTCGGATATCAGCTTTACCGACCAGGACCGGGCGGAAATCGACCGCTTGCTGCCTGCGGGTTTTGCCCATGGCGACCGGTATTCCGATGCCCAGATCGTCGGCATCGAGCGATACTGCTGATTGAGTCCAGCCGGTTCGGCCAATCAACGCGCGATTGCGACACAAACATCTAGCGGCAACCCCAGGTTCATGGCATTCTGCTTGACCGCCCTTGCCGCAAGCGACAGGCTGGCTGAAAAATCAGGTGGCCGGAATTTCATGTACCATTTTTTGCTTCTGCTGCTGATGCTGGTCTCGGTTCCCGCGGCCCATGCCGGAAATCGAGAAACCATCAGTTTCTCCATGACCACCAGCGGCCTTGGCCTGGGCGAACTTACCTTTGACAGGGTCAGCAACAGCAACGACTATTATCTCAGGGTCAGCGTCATTTCACGCGGCATCCTTGGATTTATCACCCAGGCACAATTTGACGCCCGGACGGTTGGCAAGCTGGACAATTCCGGGCGCATGCAACCGGAAACCTTCCACGCCCTCTCGGAAAGCCTGTTCAAGTCCCGAACCACCGATCTCAGCTTCCGCTCGGGCATTCCGGTCACAACCAGAATCAAACCGCAAAGCGCCCGAACCAGGCTTTCCGACCCAAACAAACTTACCGGCAGCTATACCGACAGCCTGACAGCACTTGCCCTGATCGCAACCACGACACCACCCGACTGCCCGCCTGAAATCCGCATCTATGACGGCCGCCGTATCGTGCTGATCAGACTTGCACCTGCCGCCACATTTTCACCGGGCCTGCTGCGTTGCCAGGGCAGCTATCGCATCGTCGATGGTCCCGATCACACGTTGCTGCCGGGCCAGAAAACCTTTGCCCTGACGCTGGATTACAGCCTGGCCGGAACAACTGCAGACCTGATCGGCGCGACCATCACCACCAGCCACAACAGCATGATCCTGACCCGCGAATGAATATCGCTTCTTTGTTGCGGAAATACTCGCGGGGGTGAGCGCAGCGAGGGGGCAGCCTGCCCCCTTTACCCTTCACATGGTACGCTCAACCATCAGTTTCTTGATCTCGGCAATCGCCTTGGCCGGGTTCAGCCCCTTTGGACAGGTACGGGTGCAGTTGAAAATCGTGTGACAACGATACAGCTTGAATGGATCCTCTAGTTCATCCAGCCGCTCACCGGTCGCCTCATCGCGTGAATCAATGATCCAGCGATAGGCATGCAGCAGCGCCGCCGGGCCAAGATATCGATCCGAGTTCCACCAATAGGATGGGCACGCCGTTGAACAACAGGCACACATCACGCATTCATAAAGCCCGTCAAGCTTCCTGCGATCCTCGATCGACTGACGCCATTCTGCGGCAGGTCGGTTGGTCTTGGTTTCCAGCCACGGCATGATACTGGCGTGCTGGGCATAAAAATGCGTCAGGTCCGGGATCAGATCCTTGACCACTGGCATATGTGGCAACGGATAGATCTTCACGTCGCCCTTGATCTCGTCCATGCCATAGATGCAGGCCAGCGTATTCTTGCCGTCGATGTTCATGGCACAAGAGCCGCAAATCCCCTCGCGGCAGGAGCGGCGAAAGGTCAGCGTCGGGTCGATCTCGTTCTTGATCTTGATCAGCGCATCCAGGACCATTGGTCCGCAGCTGTCGATATCGACAAAATAGGTATCCACGCGCGGGTTGGCCGAACTATCGGGATCATAGCGATAAATATTGAAGGTGCGGACATTCTTAGCCCCGACCGGTTTCGGCCAGGTCTTGCCCACGGTCATGCGGCTGTTTTTCGGAAGCGTCAGTTCAACCATTTTGCCTCTCCTTAAAAAGTCCGCGCTTTGGGCGCGATGTGATCCAGATCAATGCCGCCATCCTCGGGCTTGATCAACGGATCGGTCACCACCGGGCGATAGCTGAGGGCGACCTTTTTGCCATCCACCCTTGCAATCGTGTGCTTGCGCCATTTCTTGTCGTCGCGCTCGGGGAAATCCTCATGCGCGTGGGCGCCGCGGCTTTCTTCACGCACCGCAGCACCGTTGATGGTGGCCAGCGCGTTCGGCATCAGGTTGGTCAGTTCCAGGGTTTCCATCAGATCGCTGTTCCAGATCATCGACCGGTCCGTAACCCTGAGATCAGAAAGCTTGCCGGCGATCACATCCATGTTCTTCACACCTTCTTTCATTGTCTTGGCGGTGCGGAAAACGGCGGCGTCGGCCTGCATGGTCTTTTGCATCTCAAGGCGCAGTTCGGCAGTGGGTATCGGCCCGTCCGCATGTCTGAGGCCATCAAACCGTGCAATCGACGCCTCGACCGAGGCTGTGTTCAGCGCCCGGTTCGACGCCTTGGCATCCACCACTTCGCCGGCGCGAATGGCAGCGGCGCGGCCAAATACCACTAGGTCGATCAATGAGTTTGATCCAAGCCGGTTCGCCCCATGAACACTGGCACAACCTGCTTCACCTACCGCCATCAGGCCGGGAACCACAGCGTTCGGGTCGTCCTTGGTGGGGTTCAGCACTTCGCCCCAATAGTTGGTGGGAATGCCGCCCATGTTGTAATGCACCGTCGGCAGAACCGGGATCGGTTCCTTGGTCACGTCAACCCCGGCAAAAATTCTGGCGCTTTCCGAAATGCCAGGCAGGCGTTCGTGCAGGGCCGAGGCCGGAAGGTGATCGAGATGCAGGAAAATGTGGTCTTTATGCGCCCCGACGCCGCGGCCTTCGCGGATTTCCATGGTCATTGAACGGGATACGTAATCGCGCGGAGCAAGGTCCTTGTAGGTCGGGGCATAACGTTCCATGAACCGCTCGCCTTCGGCATTGGTCAGATAACCGCCTTCGCCGCGCGCCCCTTCGGTGATCAGACAGCCCGCACCATAAATGCCGGTCGGGTGGAACTGGACAAACTCCATATCCTGCAATGCAAGACCCGCCCGCGCCACCATGCCGCCACCATCGCCGGTGCAGGTATGGGCCGAGGTACAGGAGAAAAAGGCGCGGCCATAGCCGCCGGTTGCCAACACCACCATCTTGGCGTTGAAGCGGTGGATCGTGCCATCGTCCAGTTTCCAGGCGGTGATGCCCTGACACTGGCCATCCTCGGTCATGATCAGATCTAGCGCGAAATACTCGATGAAGAATTCCGCCTTCTGTTTCAGGCTTTGGCCGTAAAGCGTGTGCAGAATGGCGTGGCCGGTACGATCGGCGGCGGCACAGGTGCGCTGTACCGGCGGGCCTTCGCCGAATTCGGTGGTATGGCCGCCGAACGGGCGCTGGTAAATCTTGCCCTCTTCAGTGCGCGAAAACGGCACGCCGTAATGTTCCAGCTCATAAACCGCTTTGGGCGCTTCCTTTGTAAGGTATTCCATCGCATCGGTATCACCCAGCCAGTCGCCACCTTTCACGGTGTCATACATGTGCCAGTGCCAGTGGTCCGGCCCCATGTTGCTAAGGCTGGCGGCGATGCCGCCCTGGGCGGCGACCGTGTGGCTTCGGGTGGGGAAAACCTTGGTGACGCAGGCGGTTTTCAACCCCTGTTCTGCCATGCCCAGCGTTGCACGCAGGCCCGAGCCACCCGCACCGACAACCACGACATCATAGGTGTGATCTACATATTCATATGCGGACATCGTTCAACTCCGATCCTTCAGGCGCCAAGCGCAATTTTGGCGACGGCAAAAACCCCGGCCACGGCGAAACCGCGCCAGATGAGCGCGTTCAAAACCATGAGGACCAGCTTGCGCCGCTCACCATGTACATAATCCTCGATCACCACCTGCACGCCCAGGCGCAGATGCCGGAACCCGACAATCATCAGACCGGCGGCAATCAGTGCGTTGAACGGGTGCCTATAGGTTTCCAGCACCGCCTGGTGCCCCTCGCCAAGGGCGTTGACAAACGGAAACAGAAACAGTGGGCCAAGCGCAATCAGCGCAATCGCGGAAAGACGCTGCGAGATGAAATGCCCGGTACCATCCTTGGCCGATCCCAACCCCGCGACTGCCTTGTATTCGGTTTTATAGTTCATTTCGCCGCCCCTAGATTGCTACGAAGATGGTGATCAGCGTCAACACGACCGAGCCGATAATGGTAATCCAGCCGGCACGGGCATATTCGCCGATACCCATGCCCTTGACCATATCCCAGCGCAGATGCCGGATACCGTTCAGCATGTGATACCAGAACGCCCATAGCGATACCGTCAGTACCAGCAGACCGATCCAAGAGGTGAGAATGTCATCGACAAAGGCAAAATACTCAGCCGAGACCGCTGCCGCCAGAAACCACCAGACCAGCAATATTCCGGTCAGCCCAAGGCCAACCCCGGTGATGCGATGAACAATCGACATCATCATGTTCATCCAGTGGCGGAAAATGCTTAGATGTGGTGAAAGCGGTCGGTTGATCTGTCCGGTGTCAGCCATCGGAACCTCCTGTCGTTAGAATCGCCTTGGCGTGTCGCTGCCAGCCTTTTATGGGTCTATTGTATACCAAGATAAACCGAAAAATGCTGGCCTGCGATCAGCTTGGGGCCATTATTCACTTATTTCACCAAGTTACAAATGGGCGATTCATCTGGTTTTTCGCCGCATCAGATCGGCATCAATGCCCAGTAATCCAGGTCAAGCAGGATGTCAGATCGGTATTTTCCGCCATCATCACGAAGTTCCGTTTCCGCCGAACTGCCCTTGGTCGCCACCAGCCTGAGGCGAATCGCGCCAACGCCGGGCGCATTGGTTTCCGACTTGTCCAACACCTCGGACCAGGCGCGGACGGTATCACCGGCAACACAGGGATTGACATGCGCCCCGGCATTGATGCCGGCAATCATCTGTGCATTGGCCAGCCCGTTGAACGACAGCGTTCGCGCCATCGAGATGACATGTCCGCCATAGATCAGCCGCTGCCATTCCTCGCGCGCCAATACGTCGAAATGCACTTTCGATGTATTTTGCCACAGGCGCGTGGCGATCATGTGTTCCGCCTCTTCGATGGTGGAACCGTCCACATGGTCGATTTTTTCGCCAATCGCATAATCGCCCCAGCGATGCGGCTCGCCCGCCAGTGCGAAATCGTAGTTGCTGAAATCAAGCCCCTCAGGCAGCACCAGTTGATCGGCATCAAGCGATGTCGCCAGTTCCGGTATCACGGTTTCGGGGGCAGGTGCATCAAGGTTCTTTTTCTTCACCATAACCCAGCGTTTATAGTCGATCACCACTTCGTCACGCTGGTTAAGGCCTCGCGAATGCACCCACACCACCCCGGTCCTGCCGTTGGAATTCTGTTTCAGCCCGATCACTTCGGATACCGACCGAAGAGTATCACCCATATGCACAGGTTTCAGGAACCGCCCCTCGGCATAGCCAAGATTGGCCACTGCGTTCAGGGATATATCGGGCACCGTCTTGCCGAACACGATGTGAAACCCCGCCAGATCGTCCAGCGGTGCCGCCGCCAGCCCCGAGGCACGGGCAAATTCGTCCGAGGAATAGATCGCATGCCGTGCCGGATAGAGCGCGTGATAAAGGGCGCGCTCACCACCAGAAACGGTTCTGGGAATGGCGTGAACCAGTTCCTGGCCAAGTTTGTAATCCTCAAAAAAGCGGCCCGGATTGGTCTTGCCTGCCATGATCTTCCCCGTCTAGAGCTGTCCCAGTTTCAGATCCGGGTGATAGGCTGCCTCCACCTCTTTGACAACCGCCTGACCACAGCGCATCTTGCCGCGCCCGGCATCAAAGGCATAGCTGGGATCACCATATAGCTCCCAGCCTTTTGACAAGGCTTCGGTCACCTTGTGACAAAAGGCCGAGGTATCATCCTCGGTCAGCAGACGGTATGCTTTCATGCGTAGCTCCCCTGAAACACATCAAACCCGAACAGCGAATGTATCCAGGCGATTAGCGCATAAAGCAGCAGCGCCATACCAAGAAGCACCGCATCCTTGCGCCAGCTTCCGGGTTGCTGTCGCTGCCAGGTACCTTCGATTCGGTTGATCACCAGAATTTCCACCACCGCCCAGGAGCCAAGGCCACCAAACAACAGCACCGGGGCCATGTCGCCGTTAACCAGAAGATGCGCCACCGACCAGATGATGATACCAATCAGCATCGGATGGCGCAGATAACTGCCGATACGCCCGCCGTTTGAGCCCGCACCCAAAAGGAATATCGACACCAGCATCAATAGGTTGTTGGCATGTCCCATCCCCGGCATCGGCTGATAAAGCGGTTGCGCGCCCATCATTCGATAGCCGATTATCATCAACACCACCGACAGCAGCAAAACCAGCGCAATCACGCCCTTGGCAGGGCCATCTCCTAGCGCCCGGTTCATTCCCAGCCGAACAGCCGGTACCAGCCGTTTCAGCAGATGCGCCGCCCACCACAGAAAAATCCCGACCAGAAGGTATGTCATGCCGCCGCCTCATTCTTTTTTTGTTATTTTTCGTCATATTCGTGCGAAACTGCGGCAAATTCAACCTTTTCCCGTGTACGGGAGTCGCTTTTTCAATTTTGATGTATCAACCGGTTCCGACTGGCGGGCAAAGCCGATGCTGTCGCATCGAACTTTTCAGAACAAGGAAATGGACGGCTCAGGGGCTGAGGATGCGGCGGAAGATTCCGAGTATTTCTGCATTCAGGTATTGGCGGGTTTCCTCGTCAAGGTCTTCCCAATGTGCCAGCATCCAGCGGTCGACCGAGACGCCAAGCGACATCGAAAGTTCGATCAACAGGCTTTGCGGCAGATCACCACGCACCTGTTTCAGGGTCTGGCCGCGATCCAGAACTTTGGCGATCCAGACGGTGAACCCTTTCATCAGATCCTGTGTCAGCGCGCGATCCTCGGGCGTTTCAAGGCTGCGGTAGAACATTCTTGCAATGTCGATCATGTCGGATGAATTGCCAAGTTCAGCCACCATATCGCCGCTGATTGCCGCAAGTTTCGGCCAGAAATCAGCCGCCTCGATGTGATCGAGATCAAGGGTATCGTCCATCTTTTCCAATGGCAAAAGAGCCTGTTTCAGGATCTGGCGATAGAGGTCGGCCTTGTCGTTGAAATAGTGATAGAACGACGACTTGCTCATACTGACGCCGGCAATGATACGGTTCAGTGATGCCTGGGCAAATCCGTAGGCCGCGAATTCACGGCTGGCAACGCGAAAAAGTTCTGTGCGCTTCAGATCAGGCAGGGTGGCGGGTTTGTGATTGGTCATGGTGTTGACAGTGTCTTTTTCGGGGTGTACGACAATACTGGACCGAGTGGTCCAAAAAAGACTAGAGGCTTTGTCGCCGTTATACAAGCTCAGAGAGAGGCCGCAAATGATCCGCTTATCCCGCACCGTCAACCACAACGCCGTAAAACCGGGAAGATGGCTTGGGGCGTTGGTATTGTTGCTTGTCACAGCAATCGCGCCCGCTGCCTCGGCCCAGGATGCCCGCGCAATCCTGCAATCGGCATTTGACAACTGGCGGGCGCATTCATCGCATGCGGTGGTGGAAATGCTGGTGAAACGCGCCAGCGGCAACCGCAGCATGACCATGGAAAGCTGGACCGAAGGGGACGACAAGGCACTGGTGCGTTTCACCGCTCCGGCGCGCGATGCCGGAAATGCCACCTTGCAGCTTGGATCGGCAACCTATGTCTTCAACCCCAAGCTCAACCAGGTGATCAAACTGCCCGCCAGCGCCATGTCGCAAAGCTGGATGGGATCGGATTTTTCCTATGACGACCTGTCTCGCTCGCAAAAGGTGGTGGATGATTACACCCACAAGCTGATCGGCACCAAGACCAACGACGGCAAAACGGTGCATGTGATCGAAAGCATCCCGAAACCCGGCAAACCGATTGTCTGGGGCAAACAGGTGATCTCGGTCCGCAGCGATGGAGTCTTGACCGAAATTGAATATTTTGACCAGTTGGGCAAACGTGTAAGGGCAATGACCGCCGACAAGATCGGCACACTAGGCGGGCGGCCCTATCCGATCGTGATGACCATGCGAACCGACGCCAAGCCGGGGCAATTCACCCGCGTTACCACAACCGCCGCCCAGTTCGACATCAAGGTGCCATCCTACACCTTCACCAAATCCAACCTACAGAATCCGAGGTAAATCGGTGATCGTCTCACTTGCATGGCGCAATATCTGGCGGCAACCGATCCGCACGGTTCTGTCGCTGCTGGGGATGGCAGCGACCTCGATGCTGCTGGTGTTCATGATGTCGTTCCAGTTCGGTGCCTATGACACGATGAAATCCGGCATGCTGCGGATCAGCGACGGTTTTGGCCAGTTCCAGGCCGCCACCTACAAGGACGATCCCGAGATTGACAAGGTGATTGCCGATCCCAAGGCGCTGATCGCTGATCTGGCAGCCGTGAAAACCGTCACCGCCGCCACCGAGCGCAGCAATGCATTCGTGCTGCTGGCCAATGGCGAACGCAGTTTCGCCGCCGCCGTGGTCGGGGTTGATCCGGTGAACGAACCAAAGGTTTCAACCCTGTTCACCCAGGTAAAACAAGGCCGCGCCCTAAAGGCGAGCGATCAGGCGGCCATTATCCTTGGCGATGGTCTGGCGCGCAACCTCAAGCTGTCGCTTGGCGACAAGGTGACATTGCTGGGAAGTGCGATGGATGGATCCGTTGCGGCGGATGTCCTGACCCTGGTCGGCATCTTCAAGACCGGCGTTGCCGAGGTTGACCGCCAGATCGCCCAGATGCCACTGGCAAGGTTCAATGATACTTTCATGATGAATGGGGCTGTGCATATCGTGGCCATTACCGGCGACAACATCCACCAGATCGAAGCGGATGAGACCCGCCTTCGCGGCATTGCCGCCAAAAATCAGGTGGTCTATCTAAACTGGGGCCAAATTCAGCCGGCGGTGAAACAGGCGATCGAGCTTGATATGAGCACCGCCATGCTGATGTATGTGACGCTGGTTGTGGTGGTGGTCTTTATCATCCTCAATACACTTTACATGTCGGTGCTGGAACGCACGCGCGAATTCGGCGTGCTGCTGGCGCTTGGCATGAAACCGGGGCAGATCGGGCGCATGGTCTGGATGGAGCTGATTTTCCTGTCACTGGTCGGCTGTGGTGCCGGATGTCTTTTGGGAATTGCCGTCACTGCCTGGGTGCAACAGGTCGGCATCACCTTTTCAGGGATGGACGCGGTGACCGCCCAATGGGGGCTTCCATCGCGGATGTATCCCAACATGACGCCGTTTCGGGTTCTGGCAGGGCCGGTTGCCATCGTCGCTGCCATCGCATTGCTGGGCATTATTCCCTATCGCCGGGTCATGGGCCTTGAGCCTGTTCCCGCCATGGCCGGATGAGGGACACATGACCAATACACTGAAAACCTTTACGCCGCTGGCCTGGCGCAACCTATGGCGCAATCCGCGTCGAACGGTGATCACCCTGATCGTGGTCTCGATCGGGCTTTGGTCGGTCTTGTTCTTCAACTCGTTTCTGAATGCCTGGATGCAGGCCAGCAAGGACGCCACCCTAAGTTTGCTGATCGGTCAGGGGCAGATCCATGCACCTGGCTATCTGGATGATCCCAGTATCGAGGCGCTGATGCCGCCGCCCTCGGGCAAGCTTCTGGCGGCGCTGAACGATCCGAGGATCAGCAACTGGGTCGCGCGCCTGCAACTGCCAGGCGTGGTAGAGTCGGAATATAAAACCCTGCCGATCAACATCATGGGTGTCGATCCCGAGGCCGAAAAACACATCAGTTCGATCCCCGGCAAGGTGGTCGAGGGGCATTATCTGACCTCAACCAGCGATGCGGGCGTGGTCATTGGCCTACATCTGGCCGAGCGGCTGAAGACCGGTCTGGGGCGGCGGGTGATCCTGATGTCGCAAAACACCGAAGGCAAGTTGAGCGAACAAAGCTTTGACGTCATTGGCCTGTTTGACGCCGATCAGGCAACCGAGGATTACTATGCCTTTACCGGCATCAAGGCGGCGCAGCAATATGTCGGCCTGAAGAACCAGATCGCCCAGATCGCCTTTGCCATCCCGGTCGAAGAAAACCTCGACCCGGTGTTGAGCAAGCTGAAACAGGCGGCCCCCGATCTTGACATCCGAAGCTGGAAGGAACTGTCGGTTTACCTGGCCACTTCGGACAGTTTCATGAAGGGTTTCATCTATGTCTGGCTGGCGGTGGTGTTTTCGCTGATGGCCATCGGCATCGTCAACACGCAACTGATGGCTGTTTTCGAGCGCACCCATGAATTCGGACTGCTGCGCGCCCTTGGCATGAAATCCCGGCGGGTGTTGTTGCTGGTGACACTGGAATCGACGTTTCTGATCGGCTTTGGCGTGCTTTTGGGAATGCTTCTGTCGGGCCTGTCGATCTATGCCCTTTCAGGTGGCATTGACCTCAGCGGCTTTGCCGCCGGGCTGGAAATGGCACAGGGCGGGCAGGTTTTGTTTCCGAAACTCGATCCGGTAGCATTTTTGGTATTCTCGCTGTTGGTATGGCTGTTGGGCATTCTGGTGGCACTGTGGCCTGCCCGCAGGGCATCAAGACTAAGCCCGGTCGAAGCCATGCGATATGCGTCCTGAGGAGGAATTCATGAAAACCCCTAATGTGACATGTCGCGGTGTCGGCAAGGTGTTCGGCAAGGGCGAACTCGCCGTCAAGGCGCTGGTCGATGTCGATCTTGACATTATGCCGGGCGATTTCGCCACGCTGGCCGGGCCTTCGGGTTCGGGCAAGACCACGCTGTTGAACATGGTCGGCGCCCTCGATACCCCGACCAGCGGCGAGGTCACGATCGAGGGTCAGCCGCTTGGCAAGCTGAACAAATCGGAACTGTCGGATTTACGCCTGAACAGGATCGGTTTCGTGTTTCAGGCCTATAACCTGATCCCGGTCCTTTCGGCGCGTGAAAATATCGAATTCGTGATGGAGCTTCAGGGCATCCCCGCCAATGAGCGCAAGACCCGCGCCCAGCAGGTTCTGGCCGAGGTGGGGCTGAAGGGGCTGGACAATCGCCGCCCCTCGGAATTGTCGGGCGGTCAGCAACAGCGGGTCGCAATCGCACGCGCATTGGTGTCCAGGCCCAGCATCGTTCTGGCGGACGAACCGACCGCCAACCTTGACAGCAAGACCACCAGCGAACTGGTGGCGCTGATGTATCGCCTCAACCAGGAATTGGGCATTACCTTTCTGATCGGCACCCATGATCCACGGGTAATGGAACATTCCCGGCGCCATATCGAATTGCTTGATGGAAGGATCGCCAGTGACACCAAAATCTGACAAGGTCGGTTTTTCGATACTCTTGGCCGCTACATTCTGCCTTGGCGCTACCAGCGCCTTGGCGGATGGGTTTCGCGTTCGCACCAGCTTTGGCCTTGGGTCCGATTGGGCCGAGCCGGGCAGCCTTGATACCAGCCTCGGCTATCCCGACCGATCCAACCGCGATGCATCCTTGCGGCTGATGTGGGACAAGAGCCTTGGTGATTTTCATCTGGAAATCCATTCAAATCTGATGATTTCACAAGGCGACAACCTTCCCTATGGCGTGGCGGCGGCACCGTTCTTTCCCACCCCGCCCCCGGCCAGCTATTTCGATTTGACGCGCATCTGGCAGCTTGATGGCCATCGTATCATCACCAACACCATTGATCGGTTTTCACTTGGATATTCCAAGGGCAATTTCGTGCTGAAGGTCGGCAGGCAGGCAATCACCTGGGGCAGTGGCATGGTGTTTCACCCCGGTGATATTGTGGCGCCTTTTGCCCCGAATGCCATCGACACAGCCTATAAGCCAGGTGTCGATATGGTTTATGGACAGGTATTGTTTGACAGTGGTGCCGACATTCAGGCTATCGCCGTGCCACGCAGTCTTGCATATGGCGCGCCGGTGGCGTTTGCTGCTTCGACCTATGCGATCCGCGGTCAGAGCAAACTTGGCAGCATGGATGCCAGCCTGTTGCTGGCGCGGGATCGTGGGGACAGTGTAGCAGCGCTTGGCCTTGGCGGCCCGCTTGGCGGTGCGTCCTGGAACCTGGAACTGTTGCAATGGCAGTTGGCCGGCGGTCAGACCCTGCCAAGCTGGTTGTTCAATATTTCCAATTACGGCACCCTTGGCGGCAAGAACATTTCATATTTTGCCGAGGTTTATCACAACGGTTTCGGGGTTGATGCCTCGGTCGATTACGCCTCTTTGCCCGCGTCACTGACCAAACGCATGGCAACCGGACAGGTATTTTTTCCGGGCCGGGATTTTCTGGCACTGGGGGCCACGCTGGAACTGACGGCTGATCTGTCACTTTCACCGAACGCCATCATCAGCCTGAATGACCACAGCACATTATGGGGGCTGACAGTCAGCTATGTGCTGGGCGACAACACCAATCTGGTTCTGAACTTTTCCGCCCCAAGTGGCAGTGTCGGAACCGAGTTTGGCGGACGCGAGACTGCGCCAGCATCCGGTATTTATGCCGGCCCGAACCGCAGCGCCAAATTGCAACTGGTACATTTCTTCTGATCTGGCGGTTTAGTCTGTTGCGCTGCGGTACCATGTGGCCAACATCATGCGTTCCTCAGGCTCTATAAAGGTTACGTTGGCGGGCGGCATGGCATGGCTTATCCCGGCCTGAAGAAACACCTCACGCGCATGCGAGGTGATGTCGCCGGTGGTTTCCAGATAGACACCCTTTGGGGCGCGATGGATTCCATCATAATATGGCTCGCGCGAGTGGCACATGGAACAGCGACCAAGCACGATGTTTTCAACATCCTCATAACCCGGTGCGCTGGCGAATTTCTGTTCCGTTACCGTCAATGTCCGCGCCTGGGCTGCATCAAGATCGTGCTCGGTCGTGAAGGTGGACAGCCAGATGATGACAAAGAACAAGATGGCCGTCAGAATCCAGGTCCAATAGGGTGTGCCCTTTCTGGTATGCATGGTGTTGAAGAAGTGCCGAATGGTGACCCCCATCAGAAACACCAGCGCCGCAATCAGCCAGTTGTATTCGGTGCCGAATGCAAGCGGATAATGGGTTGACAGCATCAGGAAAATCACCGGCAGCGTCAGATAGTTGTTATGGGTCGATCTGAGCTTGGCGATCTTGCCGTATTTCGGATCGGGCGTGCGCCCTTCCTGAAGGTCCTTCACCACGATGCGCTGGTTCGGCATGATGATAAAGAAAACGTTCGCGGTCATGATGGTGGCGGTAAAAGCCCCGAGATGCAACATCATCGCCCGGCCCGTGAAGATCTGGTTATAACCATAGCCCATGGCGACCAGCAGCACGAACAGCAGCAACATCAACAGGGTCGGCTTTTCACCAAGCCCGGATTTGCACAAAAAATCATAGACCAGCCAGCCGATCGTCAGCGATACCGCCGAGATCAGAATACCCTGCCACAGCGCCAGATCGGCCTTTTCGGCGTCGATCAGATATAGTTCGCCCCCGACCCAATAGATGATCATCAGCATCGCCGCACCACTCAGCCAGGTGGTATAGCTTTCCCATTTGAACCAGGTCAGGTGTTCGGGCATGGTTTCCGGGGCCACCAGGAACTTGCGGATATGATAAAATCCGCCGCCATGCACTTGCCATTCCTCACCATATGCGCCCTTGGGCAGGTTTGCCGCCTGCCTCAGCCCAAGGTCGAGCGCAATGAAATAGAAGGATGAGCCGATCCAGGCGATTGCCGTGATGACATGCAGCCAGCGCGTTGCGAAGGCCAGCCAATCCCACATGATTGCCATTTCAAACATGATGAAACTTCTCCCGTTGGATTCCCTGAACCCAACCTAGCGGAACCGCCAATTATCCTGTATCAGACAAATTAGCTTAGCAGCTTCAAAAAAATACGAAGAATGGGTCATGTCATATTTTGACAATATCCGCACCTTTGTGCGTGTCTATGAACTAAGCAACATGTCGGCAGCGGCGCGGGATATGCGCATTTCACCCGCTGTCGCCTCGGCCCGGATTTCTCAGCTTGAAGATTACCTGAAGGTCAGGCTGTTCCAGCGCACCACGAGAATGCTGAAGCCGACAGAGCAGGGGCAGCTATTCTACACCGGTGCACTTCGCATCCTGGAGGTGGTGGAAGCGGCCGAGGCCGAGGTCAACAGCGTCACGCAGACGCCGCGCGGCTCGATCTATGTGGCGGCGCCACTGGGGGTGGGGCGGCGGCTGATCGCGCCCGAAGTACCCGCCTTCAAGGTTGAATATCCGCAGATTGACGTGCGTATGCGCCTGTCGGATCGCGGCGTTGACCTTACAGCCGAAGGGCTGGACATTGCGTTTTTCCTTGGTGTGCCTGAGGATTCCAACCTCAGAATTCGCAAGATCGCTGATTGCCGCCGGGTGCTTTGTGCTGCGCCGGTCTATCTGGCGGCGCGTGGGGTTCCCAAAGATGTGTCCGACCTGACAAAGGGCGGGCATGACTGCCTGAACCTGCGCTATCCGGGTGCGCCTGAATTTCAGTGGCCGCTCAGCACGCCCGAAGGGGTCAAGCGGATCGCCGTAAGCGGGCCGTTTGAATCAGACGATGGTGATGTTCTGACCGGTTGGGCGCTGGCGGGTCATGGCATCATCCTTAAACCGTTGTTTGAGGTGGCCGATCACATTCGCAGCGGCGCGCTGGTGCCGGTTTTGGAACAGGCGCCGCCGGTGCCGATCCAGATGGCCTGTCTTTACACCCATCGCCGGCATCAGGATCCAAAGACCCGATTGTTCATCGAATTCATGTCAAACCGCATCACCCGCTCATTGCAGGCCAGTATCACAGGCCTTTGATGACTTGCCGTCAACTGCCGCGATAGGTGGAATAGCCGAAAGGCGATAACAGCAGCGGCACATGATAATGGCTGTCTTCGGACATGCCGAATCGGATCGGGATGGTGGACAGGAACATCGGCTCTGCTGTCCCGGATCCGGGTATCGCCAGATAATCACCCGCGTGAAACACCAGTTCATATTCGCCATGGGCAAATTCGGCTGCTGGCAGGATATGTTCATCGGTGCGACCGTCGCTATTGGTGACAACGGTACGGATATGCTGGCGCGACTCGCCCTTGATCCGGTAAAGGTCGATCGTCAGCCCCTCAGCCGGGCAGCCATTGGCAGTATCAAGAACATGGGTGGTCAGGTAGCCGGACATGAAAACCTCTTTCCTTTTTCCATTCGCTCAAGGCATAAACCTGCCGGGGCCGGCGCGACATACTGTTGTAGCGGAAAGTCTTTCAACTATTTTGTGAAAGTCACCTCGATTACATTGTACTAGACGTGAATTCGCCAAAAGGAGTGTGAAATTGACCCGATACCAACGCGATATGCAAGGATATGGTGAAAATGCGCCGGATGCGAAATGGCCCGGCGGCGCAAAGATCGCCGTGCAGTTTGTCATCAACTATGAAGAGGGCGGCGAAAACTGCATCCTGCATGGCGATGCGGCATCCGAGGCATTCCTGTCGGAAATCGTCGGTGCCGCCCCCTGGCCCGGTCAACGTCACTGGAACATGGAATCGATGTATGAATATGGCGCAAGGGCTGGTTTCTGGCGCTTGCACCGGCTGTTTGACGAACTCAGCATCCCAGCTACGGTTTACGGTGTCGCCACGGCACTGGCCCGCAGCCCGGCACAGATGCGTGCAATGCAGAAATCCGGGTGGGAGATCGCCAGCCACGGATTGAAATGGATTGAATACAAGGATGCCAATGCGGCGGATGAAATGCGCGACCTCAGAGAGGCGGTTCGCCTGCATACCGAGGTCACCGGCAGCAGGCCGCGCGGCTGGTATACCGGGCGTTGTTCGAACAACACCGTAAGGCTGGCGGCTGAAGAGGGCGGGTTTGATTATATCTCGGACACTTATGCCGACGACCTGCCCTACTGGCTGGAAATCAGCGGGCGAAATCAGTTGATCATTCCCTATACGCTTGACGCCAACGACATGCGCTTTGCAACACCGCAGGGGTTCAACTCGGGTACCCAGTTCTTTGAATACCTGAAAGACAGCTTTGATGCGCTTTATGCCGAAGGCAAGGCCGGGCAGGCAAAGATGATGTCGGTTGGCCTGCATTGCCGCTTGATCGGCCGACCCGGTCGGATCATGGCGCTGAGGCGATTCATGGAATATGCCAAATCCCACGCCGATGTCTGGTTTCCTCGCCGTATCGACATCGCTGAACACTGGCAGAACACCCATCCGCCACTTCACATGAAACGCCCCTCGGAAATGGACAAGAACGATTTCGTCAAGACCTATGGCGGCATCTTTGAACATTCCCAATGGATCGCCGAACGTGCCTTTGACCTGGAACTCGGGCCGGCACATGACAGCGCCACCGGCCTGCATAACGCCCTTTGCCGCATGTTTCGCAGCGCCAGCGAGGCCGAGCGCCTGGCGGTTCTGACCGCCCACCCCGATCTCGCGGGGAAATTGGCTGCCGCCAAACAACTGACAGCGGAATCAACCGCCGAACAGGCGGGGGCGGGCCTTGATCACCTCAGCGATCAGGAAAGGGCGCTTTTCAGCAAGCTCAACGATCGCTACACCGAAAAACACGGGTTTCCGTTCATTATTGCCGTGCGCGACAACACCAAGGCGTCAATCAAGGCGGCGTTTGAACGGCGGCTGGAAAACGACCGGGGCACCGAATTCGCCGAAGCCTGCAAACAGGTCGAGCGCATTGCCGAGTTGCGGCTGGCAGAAATACTGCCCGCCTGACAGACCCGGGAAAGGAAAATGGTGTGTGGGATATTCTGCTATTGGTGGCAGCGGCATTTGGTGCCGGCATCATCAACACCATCGCGGGCGGAGGTACGTTTCTGACCTTTCCGGCGTTGGTGGCAACCGGTGTGCCGCCGGTTCTGGCCAACGCCACCAGTGCCGTAGCGGTCTTTCCCGGCTATCTTGGCGGCGCGGTCGGGTTTCGCGCCGAACTGGCAGCGTTTGAGCGTAAAAGCCTGGTCAGGCTGGCCTTGATCACGCTGGCAGGTGGGCTGGTAGGCTCGCTTCTGTTGCTGGTTTCCTCAAACAAGGCATTCTCGGTCATCGTTCCGTTTTTACTGCTGGCGGCGACACTGGCATTTCTGTTTGGCGCACCGATCCGCGCCTGGGCCGCCACCAAGGCACGCGCAGTAACCCCCGAGGGCGCACTGGGGTTGTTTCTGGTCAGCATCTATGGCGGCTATTTCAACGGCGGCCTCGGGATCGTTCTGCTGGCGCTGTTCGCACTTTGGGGGATGGACAATATCCATAGCATGAACGGGCTGAAAAACGGCCTGTCCTTTGCGCTGTCGGCGATTTCAGTCCTGACCTTTTCACTGGCCGGATTCGTGGAATGGTATCAGGCGATCATCATGATGGTGGCAGCAACCATCGGCGGTTATGCCGGCGCGCCGATCGCCCGCGCCGTACCGGCCAAGGTCGTGCGCACGCTGATCGCCATCATCGGCTTCACCATGAGCGGCATCTTTTTCGCGCGGCTGTTTTAGGTAAAAAGCGGCGAACATGGTCGCCGCCATCAGCGGTTTCCTCAGCCGTAGCTTGACACCTCGGACCCGGCCAGCGCCGCAATATTCAACAGGCCCCGCACGGTGATCGAGGGGGTCACGATATGTGCGCGGTTGCCCATACCCATCAGGATCGGCCCGACCTCAAGTCCGCCAGCCACCGATTTCAGGATGTTTCGGGTGGCACCTGCCGCATCGGTATTGGCATAAACCAGCACATTGGCCTTGCCTGTCAGCCGACCGTTCGGCATCAGACGTTCCCGCAGATCAGGGTCAAGGGCGGCGTCGGTGTGCATCTCGCCTTCATATTCAAAATCCACCTGCCGCTGATCCAGTATCGCCAGCGCCGCTCGCATTGCCCGGCCCGAGCGGCTGTCAAGATTGCCGAATTGTGAACCAGAACAAAGCCCGACTTTTGGCACCACACCAAAACGGCGCACATGCCGCGCCGCTGCCTCGATCGTGTCGGCAAGCTGTTCGCCACTGGGTTCGATATGGATATGCGTATCGGCAACGAACAACGGACCCTGATCGAGAATGATCAGCGACATGGAACCGACCGGGTGCAATTCATCATTCGCCAGCACCTGTTCGATATAGTTCAGATGCCAGCGATATTCGCCAAACGTGCCACAGATCATCGAATGCGCATCACCACGATGTACCGCCACCGCCGCAATAGCGGTAGAATTGGTGCGCATGATGGCACGCGCCAGATCAGGCGACACACCGCGCCGGCGCATGATCGCGTGATAGCTTTCCCAGTATTCCTTGTATCTGGGGTCGTTTTCCGGGTTCACCAGTTCAAAATCCCGACCGGCGCGGATGGTAAGCCCTTCGCGTTCGATCCGGTGCTCGATCACCTCGGGGCGGCCGATCAGGATCGGGGTATCCTCGGTTTCTTCGGACATCGCCTGTGCAGTCCTGAGGATCCGCTCATCCTCACCCTCGGCAAAGATGATGCGACGTTGGGAAGTCTTTGCCGCCTCAAACACCGAGCGCATGATCATTGACGAGCGAAACACCTGTGCCTTGAGGCTTTCCCGATAGGCGGCAAGGTCGATTTTCTTGCGGGCAACACCGCTTTCGATCGCTGCCTTGGCGACGGCATAGGCAATGGTCGGCAACAGGCGCGGATCAAATGGTTTCGGGATCAGATAATCCGGCCCGAAGGTCAGACGTTCGCCGCGATAGGCCTGTCCTACCTCGGCCGAAGTGGTGGCGCGGGCCAGACCGGCAATCGCCTCGACACAAGCGAGTTTCATCTCGTCATTGATCTCAGTCGCGCCGACATCAAGGGCACCGCGAAAGATGAAGGGAAAACACAGGACATTGTTGACCTGATTGGGGAAATCCGAGCGTCCGGTGGCGATCAACGCCCCTGGTGCCGCCTTTCGTGCCTCATCCGGCATGATTTCAGGCGTCGGGTTGGCCAGTGCAAAAATGATCGGATCCTTGGCCATCAACCCGACCATTTCGCTGGTCAAAAGGCCAGGGCCGGAAACCCCAAGAAACAGATCGGCCCCCTTCATCGCGTCTTCGATGCTGCGTTTCGGGGTATCCTTGGCAAATTCCGCCTTCTCCGGCGACAGGTCGTTGCGGCTTTTGTGGACCACGCCTTTGCTGTCGAGCATCAGGATATTTTCATCCCTGACCCCCATCACCTTCAGCATCTTGAGGCAGGCAATCCCCGCCGCCCCGGCGCCAAGTGCCACCACCTGAATTTCCTCAATCTTCTTCTTGGCAACGATCAGGGCATTGAACGCCGCCGCCGCCGCCACGATAGCGGTGCCATGCTGGTCGTCATGAAACACCGGAATGTTCATCCGCTCACGGCAGAGGCGTTCGACCAGAAAACAGTCAGGTGCCTTGATATCCTCCAGGTTGACGGCACCAAAGGTCGGCTCAAGCCGGATCACCAGTTCCGCCAGTTTCACCGGATCAGGTTCGTTCACCTCGATATCGAAACAGTCGATATTGGCAAATTTCTTGAACAAAACCGCCTTGCCTTCCATCACCGGCTTGGATGCCTGTGCGCCGATATTTCCAAGCCCCAGTACCGCCGTGCCGTTGGAAATCACTGCCACCAGATTACCCTTGGCGGTATAGCGCGTCGCGTCGGCCGGATTTTTTTCAATTTCAAGACAGGCATCGGCCACGCCGGGTGAATAGGCGTTCGACAGATCGCGCCCGGTGGTCATTGGTTTGGTGGCGCGGATTTCCAGTTTGCCGGGCTTGGGAAATTCATGATAGTTCAGCGCCTCCTGACGGGCTGAACCTTTTGCTTGTTCGTCTGAAGACATCCCTGTCCCTCCGTTATTTTGTTGTTGTTGTTGTTCGCGTTGCCATCAGGTGTGCCATGTCGAGCATCCGGTTGGAAAAGCCCCATTCGTTGTCGTACCAGCCAAATACCCGCAACAATCCCCCCACCGAAACCGAGGTTTCCCGTGCCGATATGATCAGCGATTCCGGCCTGCCCCTAAGATCCGTGGAAACCAGCGGTTCGGTGATCCAGCCAAGCAAAGGCGACGCGGCGGCGCTGGCCTCCAGCAATTCGTTGACCAGGGCAACACTGACCTTTTCACGCGTCTGCACCGTCAGGTCGATGGCCGAAACGCTGGCGGTCGGCACCCGGATGGCGCGACCTTCGATCCGCCCCTTTAGGGCTGGCAGAACCTCACCCAGCAGATGCGAGGCACTGGTGGTGGTCGGCACCATGGACAGGGCGGCGGCACGCGAACGTGCGAAATTGTCACGCGGCTTGTCGATGGTGGGCTGGCTGCCGGTATAACAGTGAACCGTGGTCATGTGGCCGCTTTCCACTCCGAACGCGTCATCCAGAACCTTCAAAAGCGGCCCAAGCGCGTTGGTGGTGCAAGAGGCGTTGGAAACAATTTTCTGACCGTTCAGAAGGTGTTCATTGGCACCCAGAACAATCGTCGCTTCGGCCATTCCGGACGGCCCTGAAATCAGAACCGCCCCAGCACCCGCATCCAGTCCGGCGCGGGCTGATTTCACATCAATCACCGCACCGGTGCATTCCAGCACCAGATCGACCCCGGTAAGATCAAGGTTCGAGATATCGCGCTGCTGATGAAACGGGATTGACTGGCCGTTGATGATCAGCATTCCGGCGGTTTCATCGACACTGCCAGGAAATGGACCATAAACGCTATCGTATTTGAACAGATAGGCACAGATGTCCAGATTGGCGATATCGTTGATCGCCACGATCTCAAACCCCTCACCCGCCCGCCCGGTGGCGACAAGGCGAAGGATGGCGCGGCCAATCCTGCCAAAACCGTTCAGCGCCAGCCTGATTTTCGGCTCAGCCATGATTTGCCGCTGCGTATGGCGGGTTGGTGGTGAAACCCATTTAGAAACTCCGAAACGGGGTTGCGAAAGGTTGAATGATCAGGCGCAAACCGGCAAAGTGCAACAGGCGAATGATGTCCGGGCCTAGCGCATCCCCAGTTTCATATGCCGGTTCACGTCCTTGTAAAGCAGATATCGAAACGGACCCGGCCCGCCCGCATAACATGCTTGCGGACAAAAGGCGCGAAGCCACATGTAATCGCCCGCCTCGACCTCGACCCAATCCTGATTGAGCCGGTAAACCGCCTTGCCTTCCAGCACATACAGCCCGTGTTCCATCACATGCGTTTCGGCAAACGGAATAACCGCACCCGGTTGCAGGCTGACGATGGTGACATGCATGTCATGGCGAAGATCGGTCATGTCTACGAAACGCGTGGTCGCCCATGCGCCGTTGGTATCCGGCATCGCTGTGGGTGGAATTTCGCGCTCATTGGTGACAAAGGCAGCTGGTGCATCCAGACCCGGCACGACCTCATAAGCCTTGCGGATCCAATGGAATTTCAGGTTCTTATCGCCATTGTTCCAAAGCTGCCAATCACATGCCGGGGGCAGATAGGCATAGCCACCGGGCGACATCATGTGTTTCGCGCCGTTGATGTTCAGATCACACTCACCTGCGACCACAAACAGAACTGCCTCGGCAGCCATGTCGTTTTCCGGATGGTCGCTGCCGCCACCGGGGGCCACGTCCATGATATATTGCGAAAAGGTTTCGGCAAAACCCGACAACGGACGCGACAGAACCCAAAGCCGGGTGTTCTGCCAATGCGGCAGATAGCTGGTAACGATGTCGCGCATCGTGTCTTTGGGGATCACCGCATAAGCCTCGGTGAAGACGGCGCGACCGGTCAACAGGTCAGACTGCGGCGGCAGGCCACCGGCGGGTGCATAATAAGGGGCGTTTGGCATGGCGGCTCCTTGGGCAAAGTGGATTGACAACATATGAAGGGGCCACCACCCGTTTTCCAACTTAAATCAGGCGCGAAACAGCAATAAGGACTGCATTGAAAAAATTGATAATGCCGAATGAACTTGATCCTGAAACGAGAAAGCTGCCGGTGGGCAGAAGATGGCGTCATTCGCTTTGGCAGCAGGAGTTTCCGACCGGATCGAACCTGGCCGCCAGGCCATCCAAGACAACACCACGAATTATTATCCGCCGCCAGATTATCCGGTTGCAGCCGGATTTCCACAGGTTTAGCAATCTGGTATCATGCGACAGCCCAAAATCCTGACCACCATGAAAACCTATTCCGGTCGCCTGTTTCTGGCCGACCTTCAGGCGGGTGTGACGGTAGCGATGGTGGCATTGCCGCTAAGCCTGGCGATTGCCATCGCCTCGGGCGCAAGTCCGGCACAAGGTTTGGTGACGGCGATTATCGGCGGCTTTTTCGTCTCGCTTCTGGGGGGTAGCCGGGTGCAGATCGGCGGACCGACCGGGGCATTCATCGTTGTGGTCTATTCGGTGATTGCTCAACATGGCTATGACGGGCTGGTCATGGCGACCTTCATGGCAGGGCTGATCTTGCTGATTGCCGGGTATTTCCGGGCCGGAAACCTGATCGCCTTTGTCCCAGAGGCGGTTGTCAACGGCTTTACCATCGGTATCGCGCTAATCATCGCCACCAGCCAGATCGCGGATTTCATCGGCCTCAAACTGACAGAAGTGCCTGCCGATTTCATTGAAAAGCTGCCGGTTTTGTGGCACGCCCGCGCCAGTGCCAGCCTTTCCGCCGTGGCGATTGCCCTGATCACGCTGGTCCTGATCATTTCGTTCAGAAAACTTGCCCCCCGGTTGCCGGGGCTGCTGGTTGCGGTGGCGGTCGGCTCGGCCTTGGTACTGCTGTTTGATCTGCCGGTCGACCGGATTGATACCCGGTTCGGTGCGTTGCCGAACCACCTTCCCTGGCCGAGCCTGCCCGATTTTTCCCCCAGCCGTGCGATTGAACTGTTCCCCTCGGCCATGGTCATCGCATTTCTGGCCGGGGTTGAATCGCTGCTTTCGGCCATGGTCGCCGACAAGATGATCGCCGGCCAGCATCGTCCAAACGCCGAGGTCAGCGCCCAGGGATTTGCCAATATCGCCTCGTCACTGTTCGGTGGCATGCCAGTGACCGGTGCGATTGCCCGCACCGCCACCAATATCAACGCCGGCGGCAAAACCCCGGTGGCGGGGATTGTACATGCGCTGACGATCATGCTGGCGATGACATTTGCCGCCGGGCTGGTCGGATATCTGGCAATGCCTGCCCTGGCGGCACTTTTGATGGTGACTGCCTGGAACATGAGCGAGGTGCATAAATGGCGCGGCTACTGGCAACAGCCAGCAGCCAACCGCGCACTGTTGCTGATTACCCTGCTACTGACGGTATTGGTCGATCTGACGGTTGCCATCGGGGTCGGTGTGGCGCTCGGCCTGGCGCTGAGGCTGAGCGCGCGCAGACGCGCAACGACCGACTGGACACCGCCAGAACGTTAGAGGCAAGCCCATTGATCAAGAGCCTTGGGTCACCGGCAATCTGGTAGACCAGTCTGAAAAAACCAGCAGGCACTCATTGAAAACCGAAAATTTGATCTGCGCGGCAGCTTGCCGTTCACGCAATTTGATCACTGGCCGCGAACCAATCTGAAAGAAGCGGGATAATTGCATCAAGAAAATGCAAAAAGAGACGAAAATGTGACCAGCCGGCCAAATCAACATACCGTTTCCAATAGGGAAACGAGTTCATGTTGGTTGACGGCAGAAATTCCAGAAAAATTGAAGCATGCGATCAATTCTGATGTTAAAAAATGCGTTTGGCGCAGCCTTCATTTGGCAGGACAACAGGCCGATGGTAGCGACCGGTTACAATATAAACGCCTGTGAATGCACGGATTTTCCCAACCGGGACAGGCGATTTCCGCCTGATTTTGATGTGCCTTGAGGCATTGGGCTACCTTAAGAACCGCGACATCCCAATCCCGGTCGAGTTTTCCGAACAAGGCCTTTTCGCAACAACTGCTCTGGCAAGTTTGAAGTCATGAACATGGGATTCATTGTCGTTCTACCCCTGGTAGAATCACCCTTCTGTTTATCAGCTTGATAAATTCTTAACAAAGTGGGAAAAATTGAGTCTTAATTGTGAAGAAATCGTGACGTTCGAGCGTCAACTGTTCGCCGTCCTGTGGATTAACGAGGGTTCTATGAAAATTATCCATTCAAGCATTCTGGCCGCCGCTCTGGCCGTTCTCGCCAGCGGTTCGACAGCCGCTACTCTGACCTATAACGGATTGGCGGGATATGGTAGCGCGACAGTGGACAGTAACCCGGTCGGCGGTACCGATCACTTTTCCGGCACTGCCGGCAGCTTCAAGATGGGTGATGCCGGCAACGTTCTGGGCCTTGGCACCAGCTTTATCGCTTTCTGCCTAGATTTGACGGGTACCATCCAGACCAACAAGGAATATGTCATCAATAACGTCAACCCGTACCAGACGGCACGGCAACTGACAGCGATGCAGCGTACCAATGTCGAAATGCTATTTGATGCCGCATATGGCATGGTAAACGTTTACGACAATACCGACGCGGCCGCATTCCAGCTCGCCCTGTGGGAAGCCGGATATGAAACCGATGCCGGTGCGCTTTCACTGACTTCAGGCACCAGAGTTGGGACAGCAAATGCTGCTATCCTTGCCCGGGCCAATGTCTTTCTTGCCAGCATGACCACCTGGGACGGCACCGACAATTACAACACCTACTTCCTCGATGCCGCAGATGAGGCACGGCAGGATCTGGTGACGGCAGCGGTTGTACCACTGCCTGCGGCTGGTCTGATGCTGATTGGCGGTCTGGGTGCCCTTGGGGCGCTGCGGCGCCGCAAGAAAAAGTCGGCCTGAACCAGAACGGTTCACATCCAATGAATTGACTATGGGCGTCCCTGAGCGGGCGCCCATTTTCGTTGGACTCAACCGCCAGTGGGGCCAAAGTTTTCGGCAAAGAACCGATGCCAGTTGCCGCCCATGATCCCGCCAACTTCTGCCTCGTTCAGGCCCGCCCTTCGCAATCCGGTTTCGATATTGCCAAAATCCCGATTGTCGCGGAACCATTCCGGCATTGGCGGGAACCCCGGTTTGGCGGCAGAACCTTCGCCATAGTCAACTTCCTTTGACCAGCGTCCCATGCGCATCCATTCCACCACGCTGTCGGGCTGATCCTGGCAGAGGTCGGAACCGATGCCAAAGTGTTCCGCCCCGTACCTTTTCGCCGTTTCCGCGACCATTTCGCAAAAACTTGCCAGGGTGCAGCCGGATTTGTCCTTCAGGTGATGCGGATAGATTGAAAACCCCAGCATGCCGCCATTTTCCGTTACGGCGCGGATCACCGCATCCTTCTTGTTTCGCAAGGCCGGCGCCCATTCAAACGGATTGGCATGGGTGATGACGACGGGACGGCTTGACAGTTCCGCCGCCTCGATGGTGGAGCGATCGGCCGAATGGCTCATGTCCGCCACCAGCCCGACACGGTTCATTTCCCGGATCACCTGTTTGCCCATGCGGGTGATGCCGGGGTCTTCGGCTTCATAGCAGCCAGTCGCCAGCAAGGATTGGTTGTTGTAACTCAACTGCATGAACCGCGCACCAAGGGTATGCAGGATTTCCACCAAACCGATATCGTCTTCGATCGGCGACGGATTCTGAAAGCCGAAAAAGACCGCCGTACGCCCGGATTCATGCGCCTTGTCCACGTCTGCGGCAGAAAGCCCTTTCATGATCAGGTCCGGGTACTTCTCGAACCAGCGGTTCCATTTTTCAAGATTGAGCACGGTTTCACGAAAATTTTCGTGATAGGCGATGGTGACCTGCACTGCATCCAGCCCCCCCTCGCGCATCTGGCGAAATATTTTCTCGGACCAGTTGGCATATTGCAGGCAATCAATACGCATCAGTCCGGGTTTCCGGCGCTGATATAGGCGGTCTTGACGATGGTGTAGAATTCCGCCGCCGTCCGTCCCTGTTCGCGCGGCCCATAGGAACTGTCACCACGCCCGCCGAACGGCACATGATAGTCGGTGCCGGCGGTAGGCAGGTTCACCGTTACCACGCCGGTGTGCACGTTGCGGCGAAAATGCGTGGCGCGTGCCAGAGAACGGGTGACGATCCCCGAGGTCAGGCCGAAATTCGTGTCGTTCACTGTGGCCAGGGCCTCGTCATAGCTGCCGACCTTGATGACCGAAGTCAGTGGCGCAAACATCTCTTCGCGGTTGATCCGCATGTCATTGGTCGTGTTCAGAAATACTCCGGGTGCCATGTAATAGCCCTGATGCGGCATATCCAGACGTTCGCCGCCACAAGCCAGTTCGGCGCCCTCGGATTTGCCCAGATCGGCATAGGCCAGGTTTTCCTGCAACTGGGTTTCACTCACCACCGGGCCGATCTCGGTTCCCGGTTCAAGCGCATGGCCGACCTTCATTGCCCGCGCGCCCGCCACCAGCTTTTCCACAAATGCGTCATGCACGCCATCCATCACCACCAGTCGTGACGATGCGGTACATTTCTGTCCCGTGCTGCCAAACGCTCCGTTCAGCGCCAACGACACCGCCAGATCGAGATCGGCGTCGTCCATCACCGCCAGCGCGTTCTTGCTGCCCATTTCCAGCTGCACCCTGGTCAGGTTCTGAATGGCGGCGGCGGCGATCCCCTTGCCGACCGGCACGGAACCCGTGAAAGTGATGGCGTTGACTGCCGGACTTTCCACCAGCCGCTGACCAATCGAACGACCCGCCCCCATCACCAGGCTGAAAAGGCCCCTGGGAATATCCTGACGGGCGATGATCTCGGTCAACGCAACTGCTGACGCCGGTGTAAGGTTGGCGGGCTTCCAGACCACCGCATTGCCATAACAAAGCGCTGGTGCTATTTTCCACGAGGCGGTAGCGGTCGGAAAGTTCCAAGGCGAAATGACCGCCACCACGCCGACCGGTTCGCGCCGGATATCAATCTCGACACCTGCACGCACACTGTCCGCATTCTCGCCAAGTTGCCGCAGACATTCCGCCGCATAGTAGGTAAAGAATTGACCGGCGCGATACACTTCGCCCCTGCCCTCGGCCAGAGGTTTGCCTTCTTCACGGCTCAATAGCCTGCCAAGTTCATCGGCGCGCGCCATCAACTCATTGCCGATCGCCATCAGAACTGCCTGCTTGCGCTCAGGGCCATAAGCGGCCCATTCCGCTTGCGCAGTGTGGGCCTGATCCAGTGTCCGGGTCAACTGATCGCTGTCTGCCTGGGCAAACATGCCGATCAGATCACCAAGATCGGATGGGTTGCGGTTTTCAATTTCGGCTTCGCCGGCAAGCCATTCACCGGCGATGAAATTATGATGTATGGATGTCATTTTTCCCCACAAGAGACTGGTAATTCTCACGGATGCCGCATGTTGCGACAGCCACATAACAATTCATGAATTACTTTTACGCATGTTGCCCTGCTATTGCATTTTCGATGCGACCGCAAGAAATCGCAACCATTGATGGCCGCAGAAATCCTGACACCACGTCGATAACAGTTGCCTTTGGCAGGTTAGCCAGACTTTTCTTTTGGCAAAACGGTCTGAAATCGTTTCAATCATCGCTGGTGTTGACATAGAACGACATACAGACAAACGCTTGTCGAGGCGATGACCGCATACCATATCCCGCCAAGAAAGGCAGAAAATGAATTCCACCACAAATGGCAATCGGATCGAGGCAATGAAGCGCCCGCCGGAATCGGTCATGCGGCTGGAACGGATGGGATCGTTTCATCAATCCCGGCTGAGTTTCATGCGCTCTCTGCTCAGGATGATGAAACAGGAACGATGGGCTTTTTCCCGCCCTGTATGGCGAATTGATGCAGGTGGCGTTGGGGTTGCGGTTTATCAGGCGAAAGGGCCTTTGCGGACCTATAGCCTGATTGCCTTTGCCCACGACCTTGACCCTGCCAAACGAACCGACCGCTCGATCGCCACAGCCTGGGATGCAACTTTTGCACTGTTTGACGGTGTGCCCACCGAGGCCGATCTGAAGCGCCTGTCGCAGAATGTCCCGAAACAGGAGGCCGGTCGGGTCACGCAAACCGAACTCAGCCTGTCGCGCGCAAACAAATCGGTGCGGTTGTTCAACCATGTGGTCAACCGGCTTGCAGCCGGACAACAGCCCGACCCCAACCAGATCGAGGCAGTCGGCTATCTGATGCGAACCACGGCAGTCTATGGCTCGGCCAAATTCGGTGCCGCCTCACGCGACAGCACCAAGGATCGGCCCGAGATATCGCGTCCCTTTCATATCGAAATGCTGTCGGTCTATCTGACGCGCACCTTTACCGTTGATCTGGCCGAACATCTGGCGAAAACCAAGGCGCCGGATACCGCCGTCACGATCAACCCGGCACTGCGCCGCAGGCTGGGTGTGGGCAATTCCACCGGACTTGGCCTCGCACCGTATCTGATCAACCACCCGGTGCTTGTTCACAACTGGGTCAACGCCCGCGAATGCGCGCTGGCGCGGGTGCGGGTGCTTGAAACAGCAACCCCGGATCAGGTCGCCAGCTTTCATGAGGCGCTGGACCGGGCCACGGCCAGCATCGGCAACTGGAAAACCATGGACGAGCGGCAAGCCTTGCGTATCGACGAACTCCGTACCGATCTGGAGCGTCTAAATTCCCATGTCGACAACCAGGGGCTTGCTGGTAGCCAGCCCTGGAACGCCGTTTACCAATGGGGCACCGAAAATCTGCATCTGGAAGCACAGGAATTGCTGGTTTCACTGCTGATCGAACCATTTGGCGATCTGGTGGATGATTTGCTGGACAGCATGAGTGCCGATGAACAGGCCGAATTCAGGATCGACGGACTGATGAATTTGGGACAGTTGCGCGATATCCTGAAACGCCGCTATGACTGGGTGCCGGAGATAGATTTCAGTCGCCACGAAAACTGTGCGCGTTTCTGGTATGTATCCGCAAACAAGGCCGAACCCCGGTTGGGCGAACGGGCCACCGAGCCTGACACCGAAACTTATGAGGAGCCATTGGATATCGCGCGTTGGATTACCAACATGACCAAAGCCATGGCAAGTTGCGGTGATGGGAAAACGGTTGCTGAATTCCTGCTGGCACGACCACAGTTTCGCAAGCTCATCCGCCGCATTCAGATCGTCGACCAGCATCCCTATGGCGAGATCTGCGACAACCTGATTTCCGAACAGATGCGCCCGATCGACATGCTACGTTGCAAGCTGTCGTTTTTCGGTGCCACCGATTTCGACCCGCGTTCGGACCGCTGGGTTCGTATCACCATGTACAAGAATGCGCCGTTTCCAAACGAACTTGCAAGGGACAGCCATGATAACTGGGCCTATTCTCGGGCCGAGGCTGGGTCATGAACGACTATTCCATCAAGGAAGTGCAGACACTGGCCAGCCGCGCCGCCAAAGGTGCCTATATGCCATGGGGCCTTGCCGAAGAGGCAGCAGCCGCAGTTTGCTGGCTGGAGCAAAACCAGATCACTGCAATCCAGCCGTTTGTCGATCTGCTTTTGGCCAATGAGGGCGGTGACGTGACAAGACTGCCTGCGGCATGTCCGGTGCTGACCGGTGCTTATCTAAGCGATCTTCGCGGAACTAACCTGTCTGGCGATCCGTTAAAGATCAGTTCGCTAAGCTCCCCCATTCTGCTGGTTCCGTTTCTGGTCTGGGTGGCAAATGACCTGCAAAGACCACTTCGGGTCCGCTGGGGTCAGGTCCAGGTACATGTTGGTGGCGAAGGTGTCGAAATCGTTTCCGGGACCGGATATCTGAATGCCGCGACCCCACAGGATGTGGAGATCACCTTTGCGCCGGAACAGCCAAAGCTTTCCGGCGAGAAGATTGCAAGGATCGTCATTTCCGACATGAATAGCCTTGAACTTGAACGGCTGGTCCGGCGTACTCACCTGCCTGAATCCGAACAATCCCAAGCTTCCGGTGCCGGCGGCGGCAGGGTCGATGATGACTGACCTTGAATCGGTAATGTAACCGACTGGTTTTGGCGGGCGTTTGCTTAACAAACCCAGTCAGGCCGAACGGCTTTCGGATTGACGACCGGTTGCCCTGCCCGACCATCGCCCATACCCGGCAACAGAAAAGCCCCCGCAGTTTCCCACGGGAGCTTTTTGTCGTTGTGATCTTGAACCGATCAGGGCTGCTCGTTGCTTCCGGCTTCCGGGGTTTCGACCAGACCGAAGTCTTCATCTTCCGTTGCAACGCTGATCCCGAAATCCGCCTCCAAATCCTCATCGGAGGGGGCTGCCAGTGCTGCTGCGGCGGCGGCTTCTTCGCGTCGCTGCTCGATGATTCTGGCGTCGCGCGTGGCGGCGATCTTGCGCACCTTCTGGGTCGCGCCGCCGGTGCCTGCCGGGATCAGCCGGCCCACGATGACGTTTTCCTTAAGCCCGATCAGCTTGTCGCGCTTGCCCTGCGTTGCCGCTTCGGTCAGCACCCGCGTGGTTTCCTGGAACGAGGCCGCCGAGATGAACGAACGGGTCTGCAAGCTGGCCTTGGTGATGCCCAGCAGAATCGGGCCGCCCTTGGCCGGCTCCATGCCATTGGCAATCGCCTTGTCGTTGGCCGCGTCAAACTCGGCCTTGTCGACATGCTCGCCCTTCAGCAACGTGGTGCCGCCGCTTTCGCTGATCTCCCATTTCTGGAGCATCTGGCGCACGATCACCTCGATATGCTTGTCGTTGATCTTCACGCCCTGCAGGCGGTAG
>JAGQRW010000006.1 GCA_020425085.1 Paracoccaceae bacterium | reverse complement strand
TCTACTTCCGCACCACCGACGTGACCGGCACGGTGAACCTGCCGGAAGGCACCGAGATGGTGATGCCGGGCGACAACCTGAAGTTCAACGTCGAACTGATCGCCCCGATCGCCATGGAAGAAAAACTACGCTTCGCCATCCGCGAAGGCGGCCGTACCGTCGGTTCCGGCGTGGTGTCGAAAATCATCAAGTAGGAGACACCTCCAGAGAGTTGCAGGGGCCGTCCCTCGGGGCGGCCTATTGCTTTCTTTGGATGGTCAGGGAAAGCGCAGCCCCGTGGCCGCTTCGGCCCAATCCCAGAGAAGGGAGCGGACCCCGGCGTCACGCGCTGCCGGGTCGATTCTGGCGAGCGCGGGTTGGCCGCTGGTTTCGCCGGGGCCGTCCGGGCCGAAATACTGCCCGCTTTTGGCGTCCTGAGAGGTGGCGGCCATCAGGGTCGACGCGGCGCCATCGGCGGCTGTCATGAACTGCACGTTGTCAGGCGTCACGCCCAGGTTTCGGGTAAGCTCGGTGGCGCTGACCCCCGGATGGGCGGCAAGCGAGGCGATCCCAGCCCCGGCAGCGCGCAACCGTGTATCAAATTCCAGCGCGAAGATCAGGTCGGCAAGTTTGCTCTGGCCGTATTCGCGCCATGGATCATAGGGCTTTTCCAGTCGGAAATTGTCGAAATCAACCGTCGCGCCGCGATGGCCGATACTCGAAAGCGTCACCACCCGTGCGCTGAATGTGGAAGCAAGCAGGGAAAACAGATGCCCGGTAAGAGCGAAATGAGCCAGAAAATTCACGCCGAACTGGGTTTCATACCCATCGGCGGTGGTGCCCGCTGGCGGCACCATTACCCCGGCGTTGTTGACCAGCAAGTCGAGCCGTTTGCGACGCCCCAGAATGCCGCCCGCGAACCGCGCAACCGAAGCAGGGCTGTTCAGGTCTACGATCCCCGGTTCCAATACCGCGTCAGGTTGCCCAGCGGTAAGACGCGCGATGGCGCCGTCCACTTTTTCCGGATCGCGCCCAGCCAGGATCACCCGCGCACCCATCTGCGCGAGGCCTTTCGCAGTTTCAAACCCGAGGCCGGTATTCGCCCCGGTAACCAGTGCCGTCTTGCCTGTCAGATCGGTCATGTCTAGTCATCCCTGTTGGTGAGTGGAGAAGGTGGGATACCGCGATAGCGCTGACAAGTACGATCATTTTTGATACCGTACTGCCATCAAGGGAGACCGCCATGCAACCAAGCCCGTTTTGCGCCACTGCTTATGTGCTTTCGATCCTGTCGGGGCGCTGGAAATTCCAGATTGTCCACTGTTTGCTGGATGGCCCGCTTCGGTTCACCAGCTTCAGCGCACACTGGGCGGAATCACCCATCGCTAGCTCTCGCTGCAACTCAAGGAGATGCAGGAAAACGGCCTGACCGTTCGGCGCGACCACCAGACCATGCCGCCGCATGTCGAATATGCGCTGACCGGGCGTGGTCAGGCCTTGCGGCCGGTGTTGAAGGCGATGCACGGCTGGGCGACGGAACATACCGAGATGCCCGAAGATGCATCCTGACGGCGCCAGCATTTCCTGCGCCAAATGGAAACAATGCGAAAGCGGCGAAACCAATGTATAGCTTGATGAACAGGCGCCGAACCGGCCTGATTTGAACGCAACCTGTTTCAAAGAAATAAAGCCAAGACCGCGCCCTTTCTTGACGCCGATATGCGTCATCCCTTGACCCGTCAGCATAACAGGCCGCATGTTCAGGCCGTGCAGCTTGCCCGTGTCATCAATCATGCGAATATTTTGGCGGGCGATCACATCTGCTATGGAATTTCGGCCGGCCAGGGGATTTGCGGCCCAAATCGCGCGCTACCTCCGAGCGGGGGCGTTCGAACGGTGGGTGGAACTGGATAATTGACGACATCCTAGGGACGCAGGTGGCGTATTCCGACGGCGGAGTCGTGGCGTCAGAGCGCATGTGCAAGGGCGGCGCAACAGCCTGATGGCGTCGGCTGCCGGTGCCTTTCGATTTCGGTTGCCAGTTTCGCTTTGGCGCGGGCATAGTCGACGTATGAAACGTTTTATTGATTTTGCAGTAGCGATGGGTGGTGAGCGGGCCGGACAGAATTTGGCCGGCGATGACATTGCCCGCCTGGTTCAGGCGCCGGATCTCGTATGGGTGCATATGCGCGCATATTCCGCTGAAACCCGCGCCTGGATTCGCGCCAATCTCAGCTATCTTGACCGGCATGCGCTGGATGCGCTTCTGGCGGATGAAACCCGGCCCAGGGTAAGCGAGATCGGCAACGGGGTTCTGATCATCCTGCGCGGAGTCAATACCAACAAGGGGGCTGAACCCGATGATATGGTGTCGATCCGCCTCTGGGTTGATGAAAACCGGATCATCTCGCTCAGCAAGCGGCCTTTGGGTTCGGTCGGGGAGCTCAGACGGCAAATTCAAGAGGGTGGCGGGCCGGTCAGTGCGGGTGGTTTCGTTGCGGCGCTGATCGAACTTCTCAATGTCAGGATCGAGGGGTTTCGCCACGATCTTGACGAAGAAACCGACCGTCTGGAACAACTGGTGATCGAGGCCCCGGATCAGGAACAGCGCCGTCCGATCATGGAAAAGCGCCTGCAAACCATCATTTTTCGCCGTTACATCACACCACAGCGCGATGAGGTGGCGCATCTGACTCGAGGCAAGCTGAGTTTCCTTACCGAAGAGGACCGACGCCATTTGCTGGAAAGCCATCAGAACCTGATCCGTGTGGTCGAGGATCTGGATGCGATCCGCGAGCGGTTGCAGATCCTGAAGGACGAGTTGGCTAGTATCATGGGCGACCGGTTGAATCGCAATATGTATCTGTTGTCGATCATCGCCGCACTGTTTCTGCCACTGGGGTTTCTGACCGGCATGTTCGGAATCAATCTGGCCGGCATGCCGGGGGCGAACGACCCGGCGGCATTCTGGATATTTGCGGCCGTTCTGATCTTCATCACGGCGTTTCAGTTCCTGATGTTCCGGCTGTTGAAATGGTTTTGAATGCGATCGCCCCTGGCTGGTTTGTGGCGGTTTCTTGCCGGTCGGCGATTGGTTCGGCATAGATAGCTTGAGGTTGGTACAGTTCACTGCCAATGCTCGCATTCCGCGATAACTTGCGGTAAAAGGCACTGAAACCAGCACCGGGAAGTCAGCGAAATGACCGATATCAGGACCGTTTTTGTCACCGGTGCCTCGGGTTTTATCGGCAAGCATATCGTTCTGAGGCTGCTGGATGACGGGTATCTGGTTAAAGGCTCGGTCAGAAGCCCCGCCAAAGCCGAGGAAGTGCGTGCGGCAATGGCGATCCATGCCGCTGACAAGTCGGATCTTGAAAACCGGTTGCAACTGGTTGAGCTTGATCTACTTTTGGATGGCGGTTGGCAGCAGGCGTTGAGCGGGTGCAACGCATTGCTGCATACCGCCTCGCCGTTTCCGATGAACGATCCGCAGAACGAGGATGAGGTGATCCGCCCCGCGGTCGAGGGCACAATGCGCGCTTTGAAAGCGGCGCGGGCGGCGGGAATTCAGCGGGTGGTTCTGACCTCGTCCTGTGCGGCGATCTATTACCAGAATCCAATGCCGGATCAATTGATGGTGACCGAGGATGACTGGACCGATCTGGCCAGCCCGGCTGCGAATGTCTATGTGAGATCCAAGACCCTGGCCGAACGCGCCGCCTGGAATTTTGCCGGTGAAAATCCTGGGTTCGAACTGACCACGATCAATCCCTGCATGGTGCTTGGCCCGGCACTTGACCGGCATTTCGGCACCTCACTGGCGGTGGTCGAACGTATCATGAAGGCGCGTGATCCGGCTATGCCTGCGGTGATGATCGACGTGGTCGATGTTCGCGATATCGCGCTGATGCATGTACTGGCGCTGAGCCGGCCCGAAAGTATCGGTGAGCGGCTGATCGGGGCGTCGGGGCCAATCTGGTTTGCGGAGATCGGGCAGGTGATCAAGCGCGCCTATCCTTCGCGCAAGGTGGTAACGCGGCAGGCACCGAACCTGCTGATCCGCCTGTTGGCGCGGTTTGATCACACCCTTCGAACCATCACGCCGATGCTGGGAAAGGAAATCAGCGCCAATAACGCCAAGGCAGGACGTATATTGGGGATCGAGTTCATCGACCCAGATGCGGCAATTCTGGGCTCGGCGGATTTCCTGCTGAAGAACGGATTCATTCGTTAATCCAAGGATTAGCTTGCTCTGACCCGGTCTTGCTTGTCATAAACAGCAAAAACCGAGGACGGGCAGATGCAAAAAGACCGGCAGTTTCTGTTGTTGCGGCTTGCGGCGGGGCTGTCCTTGCTGCTGGCGCTGGTCAATCATCTGTTGCCGCCCAAGCCATTCGCCATGACGCAGTTGTTGTTCGACTACCAGTTCGGGCCGGTGCGGCGCGGGATGGTGGGCGAGATCCTGAACCTGTTCACCGGCGATGAGGTCAGCCGGGGCGAGGTTTATCTGGCGGCTGCGGTTATCACCCTGGCGGGCGCTTTCGGGTTTTACCTGTTGCTGAAAAGACTGATGCCGCTTGAACTGGTGGGTGGCTGGCTGTTGCTGATCCTTTCACTGAATTCCTTTGCCTTTGCCAGTTTCGTCGGCAACACCGGTTATCTTGACGGATTGCTGCTGGCATTGGTGGCGCTGGCGCTGGCCAGTGATGGCGCGCGGGTATTCGGGCTGATGTTGAGGTTGGTCATTGCCGGTCTGGGGGTGATGGTGCATGAAAACATGTTGCCCTATTTCACTATCCTGATCGGTTTCGATCTGTGGCTGACGGGGCAGCGGGCCGGCTGGAGTGGTGCGCGCGCATTTCTGGCGGCGCTGGCGCCGGCGTTCGTGGCGCTGGCGGTGCTGGTGGTGCTGACCGGGGCGGCAGCGGTTCAGTCCGGCGATGCGGCGGCGTTCGCCGGGTATCTGGAAGGCAAGGCCGCATTCTGGCTTGATCCAACTTCGACCGATGTGGCCGGGCGCAGCATCGGCAGCAATTTTGCGTTGATGGCGGAGTTGCGCGGCACCACGAAATACCGCGCCTGGCTGCTGTTTGACGGCTTGCCGCTGGCGCTGATGAGTTTGTGGCTTTACTGGTTGGCGATGCGTCTGATGCCGAAGGACGAGCCCTGGTTTACACGGCTGTTGCTGGCTGGGGTGTTGTTGGCACCGATCAGCCTGAATGTGATCGCATTTGATGTGGTACGTTTCGGTGTTGCCTCGGTGCTGTCGGGGTTTCTGGCGATCGGGTTGTTGATCCGGCACCGGCCCTGGGCCAGAGAACGATTGCAGGCGGTGCTGACCTGGCCACATTTCCTGGTGGTGCTGGTTCTGAATGTGAATATCTTTACCATTCAGATCAATATCGGTGCCTTTCATGTCAGTCAGTTCCCGTGGATACTTGTGACACAGTTGCGTTGGCTGATGCCGTGATCCAGCGGAGGGGCCTTTGGCCCCGCATCTTTTGAGCGCCCTAACGGGCGCGGAGCGCCCCGCGCGGGGGATATTTTTGCCGATCAGAAGGCTGGGCCATGAGGTAAAACCGGTTTTGCCGCTTGCAATGCGCGGTCTTGTTTCGTATGTCAGCCCTTGCATTGCAGGGGTTTAGCTCAGTTGGTAGAGCGACGGTCTCCAAAACCGTAGGTCGTGGGTTCGAGCCCCCCAACCCCTGCCAATGCCTAGACCTGTTGCGCGATTGCGCGGGTTTCCTTAGCGAAACTGTAGATGGCGCAACCGATCAGTGTTGTAACCCCAAATAGCAGGAATATTGAGCTGTAAAACTCCGGTGATGCCGCTTGTTCGGGGGATACGGATTTTGCCATCGCGCCGGTGATGAACTGCAACAGGCCGACGCCACCGATGCCGAACAGGTTCAATAGTGTCATGCCGCGTCCGGTAAGGTGTCGGGGCATGAACTGTTGGCCATGTGCGATCAGAACCGGAAAGCTTGCGCCGAAAAAGCCGATTGCCGTGAACGCAAAAGCGGCGAGCAGCCAGGATTGGCCAGGGGCTATCCAGAGCAGCAGGCAAAGTGCGCCAACAAGGGTATTGCCGATAAGGATCACCTTTTTCTTGCTGTTGATCAGGCGTTCCATTGGCCCGTAAGCAAAGCTGCCGATGGCCATGGCAAGGGCCATGATCAGGGTGACATTGCCGATGCCTGTGGCGTCCATGCCGAACACATCCTCCAGATACGGTCCGGCCCATAGGCCGCGGATTCCTGCGGCGGGGGCGTAGATTACCAGCATCATAGGAAACAGGATCAAAAAGTTGCGATCTAAAAACAGGCTGAGGAGGGAGCCGGTTGCTGCCGCCTCGGTCTGATCACGGGGTGGGTCGCGCAGAACCGTCAGAAGTGCCGCAGCAATCAGCAGTGCCACGATGGCCAGCCCCCACATGGTTTCACGCCAGCCAAAGGTTTCCACTGCCCATGCCAAGGGGGCCGAACCGGCAAGGTTGCCTGCCGAACCGACGCCGATCATTGCGCCGCCGAGGGTAGCGAACATTGCCTGCGGATAGGTGCGTGCGAAAATATAGTAGGATGCCATCAGGATGGGTGCGCCGCCGACGCCGAACAGCGCCATGGCAACCGCCACCGCCCAGGGGCCTTGCGCGAGGGCGAACGCCGCCGCGCCGCCGCCGCCGCCGACCGCCAGCAGCAGCGAGGCCGTGACGCGCGGCCCGAACCGGTCAAGCGCCCAGCCGACCGGGATCTGCATGGCGGCAAAGGTGATGAACCAAACGCCTGAGGCAAATGAAAGGTCAGCGGCGGTGGTGCCAATTTCCGGGCCAAGAACCGGCGTCAATACCGCCAGAAAGCTGCGGTAGAACTGGCTGAGGAAATAGCCGAAGACAAGAAACAGGATGCCGATTTTCATGGGGTGGGCCTTTGCGCGGGTTCCGCCAATAGCTAGCCTGAGGCATCAATGAGCCGCAAGGCCGAACTTGGCAGCTATGGTTGGCATCGGTTTCGCCCCTTGAAATCCTGTCCCATTGGCCGTAAATGAGGCGCGGTCGGGTCAGTGTCCGGCGCTATCAGGAGCAGGATCAATGGCCAGAACCAACCCCATGCAATTCATCCAGCAGGTGCGGGGTGAAGTGTCGAAAGTCGTCTGGCCAAACCGGCGCGAAACCACCATCACCACCGTAATGGTGTTTGTGATGGCGATGGTGGCGGCGATGTTTTTCTTTCTGGTCGATCAGATCATCCGCTTTGGCCTGACTTCGGTGCTTGGGCTTTTTGGCTGATGGTGATTGGCTAATAATTCAACCGAGGCCCTTGAATTCAGGTGTTTAGCACGTTAGAGGCAACCTGACCCTGAACCAAGGCGTGCACCGATTCGGCCTGCGCGCTGTTTTTTGTTCGGGGTGTCGCAAGGCAAACGACTGATAAAATTGGGAATTCCGGCAGGGCAACCTGCTGTTCGAGAGGTAACGGGCAACATGGCGAAACGGTGGTACTCGGTTAGTGTCCTCTCGAATTTCGAGAAAAAGATTGCCGAGCAGATCAAAGAAGCCGTTGCTCTGGCAGGCCTGGAAGACGAGATCGTCGAGGTTCTGGTGCCGACCGAAGAAGTGATCGAAGTGCGCAAGGGCAAGAAGGTGCAGACCGAGCGTCGGTTCATGCCCGGATATGTGCTGGTACGCATGGAAATGTCCGACAAAGGCTATCACCTGATCAACTCGATCAACCGCGTCACCGGGTTTCTTGGCCAGCAAGGCCGCCCGACGCCGATGCGCGACAGCGAGGTTGCGGTGATACAGAACCAGGTGGAAGAAGGTGCCGAAAGCCCGCGTTCACTGATCACCTATGAGGTTGGCGAGCAGGTCAATGTCACCGACGGCCCTTTCGAAGGGTTTTCCGGCATGGTCGAGGATGTGGACGAAAGTAATGCACGTCTGAAGGTATCGGTTTCGATTTTCGGCCGGGCAACGCCCGTCGAACTGGAGTTCACGCAGGTGCATAAACCCACCTGACGTGTTGCAAGAGTGGGAGGCGAGGGTCACGCGTGGCCCAGACCTGACCACACCAACAAGGCCTGAAGGGACGCGCCCCGACGGCAGGAGCAAAAGGAGGCCATCATGGCCAAAAAAGTTGCTGGCAAGATGAAGCTGCAAGTCAAGGCAGGTCAGGCCAACCCATCCCCGCCCGTCGGCCCGGCATTGGGTCAGCGCGGCATCAATATCATGGAGTTCTGCAAGGCATTCAACGCCAAGACCCAGGATCTAGAGCCGGGCTCGCCCTGTCCGACCATCATAACCTATTACGTTGACAAGTCCTTCACCATGGAAATCAAGACGCCGCCAGCGGCGTTTCTGCTGAAGAAGGCGGCCAAGCTGAAATCCGGTTCCAAGACACCGGCACGGGCTACGGCCGGTTCGGTCACCGTCAAGCAGGTGCGTGAAATCGCAGAAGTGAAAATGAAAGACCTGAGCGCCAATGATATTGATGCTGCGATGCAGATCATTCTCGGCTCGGCCCGGTCCATGGGTATCGAGGTAAAAGGGTAATCATCATGGCAAAATATGGAAAAAGAACCACTGCCGCACGGGCTGCTGTCAAGGGCAAGGTCAATGTCAGTGTCGATGAGGCGGTTGCATTGGTAAAATCCAATGCCAATGCGAAATTCGATGAAACGCTGGAAATCGCGGTTAATCTCGGGGTCGACCCGCGTCACGCCGATCAGATGGTTCGCGGTGTTGTCTCGTTGCCAAACGGTACCGGCAAGACCATGCGGGTTGCGGTTTTTGCCCGCGACGCCAAGGCGGACGAGGCGAAAGCTGCGGGTGCCGATATCGTTGGTGCCGAAGACCTGATGGAAACCATTCAGGGCGGCACCATCGAATTTGACCGTTGTATCGCAACACCGGACATGATGCCGATCGTCGGTCGGCTGGGCAAGATCCTCGGCCCGCGCAACCTGATGCCGAACCCGCGTGTTGGGACGGTAACGATGGATGTGACTGCGGCGGTCGAGGCTGCCAAGGGCGGCGAAGTGCAGTTCAAGGTCGAAAAGGCTGGGGTCGTGCATGCCGGCATCGGCAAGGTATCGTTTGACCAGAAGCAACTGGTCGAAAACGTCAAGGCGTTTGTATCGGCGGTGCAAAAGGCCAAACCTGCTGGCGCCAAAGGCACCTATCTGAAGAAAATTGCGCTGAGCTCGACCATGGGGCCGGGCGTGTCGGTGGATGTCGCCGCCGCCAGCGCCGAATAGAATTCCCCCGACCCTTTCGAGGGTCTGGGTAATGGGGCAGGCGGCAACGCCTGTCCGACGTCCAAGACGGTGGGCTTGGCCCGGATCATCCGGGTTCTGGAAGTCCTGCCTGAGACGGGAAGCGAACAAACTGACCTCCGGGCAAGATGCCTCGGGCGATTTTGGTAAGGACCCGTAGAAAAGGACCCTAAGCGCCGGTGCCTATTGCCGGCAAACCTGAGCCGGAGGGGGAAACCCTTCCATGAACTGGAGCAATACTGTGGATAGAGCCCAAAAAGAAGCAGTGGTCGCAGAACTCGGCCAAATCTTCACGGACTCTGGCGTTATTGTCGTTGCACATTACGCAGGTCTAACAGTTGCAGAGATGCAGGATTTCCGGGGTCGCATGCGCGAATCCGGTGGATCCGTTCGTGTCGCCAAGAACAGGCTCGCCAAGATCGCTCTGGAAGGTACCCCATGCGCAAGCATTTCGGGGTTTCTGACAGGGATGACCGTTCTTGCATACTCAGAAGACCCGGTTGCCGCTGCACGTGTTGCGGAAGCCTATGCCAAGGATAACGACAAATTCGTTATCCTTGGGGGTGCGATGGGTGAGAACGCTCTGGATGCCGCCGGTGTCAAAGCCGTGGCCTCGATGCCGTCGCGTGAGGAGCTTATTGCTTCGATCGTTGGCTGTATCGCTGCCCCTGCCGCAAACATCGCCGGTGCGATCGGTGCGCCTGCCTCGAACATCGCGTCGATTCTTTCGACGATCGAAGAACGGGCCGAGGCGGCATAAGCGAACTGCGATTGTAAGGCGTGTCGATGTCAATCGAAACTCACGCTGGAACAGAAACAAACTGAAACGGAAAAAAGCAAATGGCTGATCTGAAAAAACTTGCTCAAGAGATTGTCGGTCTGACCCTTCTTGAAGCACAAGAACTGAAAACCATCCTGAAAGACGAGTACGGCATCGAGCCTGCCGCCGCTGGCGCCGTAATGGTAGCCGGTGGTGCCGCCGAAGCCGGCCCCGCAGCCGAGGAAAAAGACGAATTCGACGTCATCCTCAAAGCTGCCGGTGACAAGAAGATCAACGTCATCAAGGAAGTCCGCGCCATCACCGGTCTTGGCCTGAAAGAAGCCAAGGATCTGGTTGATGCCGGTGGCAAGGCCGTCAAGGAAGGCGTTTCCAAGGCTGAAGCCGAAGATATCAAGGCCAAGCTGGAAGCGGCTGGTGCCGAGGTTGAGCTGAAGTAATCCGACCGGATTGCACGCCCCAGCTTGGTTGGGGTGAAAACACTGGCTGGACCCGTGAAATTGCGGGTCCGGCCAAACCTGTCTTTCAAGGGGCCTTGGCGAAAAGACCTCTTGATAGGCGCGGTTAGAGGTTCGGGTGCGCAACTTTGGGTTGTTGTGCAAGAATTGAACCTCAACGCCCTTGGTGAGCAGACCAAAGCCGGTGCCCAACGGTTTTGTGTTGCGAACAAATGAAAGGTGACGTCACGTCATGGCGCAAACGCATTCAGGCCACAAACGCATCCGCAAACATTTCGGCAAAATCCGTGAAGTTCTGGAAATGCCGAACCTCATTCAGGTTCAGAAAAGCAGCTATGAGCTGTTTCTGAAATCCGGCGACCTGCCGGTGCCTTCCGACGGTGAAGGTATCAAGGGGGTTTTCCAGTCGGTATTCCCGATCAAGGATTTCAACGAAACGGCGGTTCTGGAATTCGTGAAATACGAACTGGAAAAACCGAAATACGATGTCGAGGAATGCCAGCAGCGCGACATGACCTATTCGGCGCCACTGAAGGTGACGTTGCGTCTGATCGTGTTCGATGTGGACGAGGATACCGGCGCGCGTTCCGTCAAGGACATCAAGGAACAGGATGTTTTCATGGGCGATATGCCCCTGATGACCGACAACGGCACCTTTGTGGTTAACGGCACCGAACGGGTGATCGTCAGCCAGATGCACCGTAGCCCCGGCGTGTTTTTCGACCACGACAAGGGCAAGACGCATTCCAGTGGCAAACTGTTGTTCACCAGCCGGATCATTCCTTATCGCGGCTCGTGGCTGGATTTCGAATTTGATGCCAAGGACATCGTATTCTCGCGTATCGACCGTCGCCGCAAACTGCCGGTGACGACCCTGCTTTATGCCCTTGGCATGAATCAGGAATCCATCATGGATGCCTATTACGACACCGTAATCTACAAGTTGAACAAGAAGAAAAAGGCGTGGGCGACACCGTTTTTTGCCGACCGGGTTCGCGGCACCAAGCCGACCTTTGACATCATCGACGCGAAAACCGGTGAGGTGATCGCCAAGGCAGGTGAAAAGGTGACACCGCGCACCGTCAAGAAGCTGATCGACGAGGGCAAGGTCAAGGAAATCCTGGTACCTTATGAATCGATTGTCGGGCGGTTTTCGGCCAAGGACATCATCAACGAGGAAACCGGCGAGATCTGGGTCGAGGCTGGCGGCGAACTGACGCTGGAATACGACAAGGACGAAACCGTTATCGGCGGTACGCTGAAAACTCTGCTTGATAATGGTGTTACCGAAATACCGACCCTTGATATCGACAACATCAATGTCGGCGCCTATATGCGCAACACCATGGCGGTGGATAAGAACATCGGCCGTGAGGGCGCGCTGATGGACATCTATCGCGTCATGCGCCCGGGTGAACCGCCAACTGTCGAAGCGGCTTCGCAACTGTTTGATACGTTGTTTTTTGACAGCGAACGCTATGACCTCAGTGCCGTAGGCCGGGTCAAGATGAACATGCGCCTCAGCCTTGATGCACCGGATACCCTGCGCACCCTGCGCCGCGAAGATATTGTCGCCGTGGTCAAGGCGCTGGTAGATTTGCGCGACGGGCGTGGTGAGGTTGATGATATCGACCATCTCGGCAACCGCCGGGTACGCTCGGTCGGTGAATTGATGGAAAACCAGTACCGCATTGGCCTGCTCAGGATGGAACGCGCCATCCGTGAACGCATGTCGTCGGTGGAAATCGACACCATCATGCCGCAGGATCTGATCAATGCCAAACCGGCTGCGGCTGCGGTGCGCGAATTTTTCGGCTCCAGCCAGTTGTCGCAGTTCATGGACCAGACCAACCCGCTGTCGGAAGTGACCCACAAGCGGCGCCTGTCGGCACTTGGGCCGGGTGGCCTTACCCGCGAACGCGCCGGCTTCGAGGTGCGCGACGTGCATCCGACGCATTACGGCCGGATGTGCCCGATCGAGACGCCCGAGGGGCCGAATATCGGTCTGATCAACAGCCTTGCCTCATTCGCGCGGGTGAACCGTTATGGTTTCATCGAAACGCCGTATCGCAAGGTGGTGAACTGCCAGGTTACCGACCAGGTCGAATACATGTCGGCGACCGAGGAAATGCGTCACACCATCGCCCAAGCCAACGCGCAACTGGATGAAAACGGCAAGTTCGTCAATGATCTGGCTTCGACCCGCAAATCGGGCGAATACATGCTTAGCCCGCCGGAATATATCGACTATATCGACGTCAGCCCGAAACAACTGGTCTCGGTTGCCGCCTCGCTTATTCCGTTTCTGGAAAACGACGATGCCAACCGCGCCCTGATGGGTTCGAACATGCAACGTCAGGCCGTGCCATTGCTCAGGGCCGAGGCACCGTTCGTCGGCACCGGCATTGAATCGATTGTGGCACGCGATTCCGGTGCGGCGATTGTTGCGCGCCGTGGTGGTATCATCGACCAGGTGGACGCGATGCGCATCGTTGTGCGCGTCACCGACGATCTGGAACCGGGTGATCCCGGAGTGGACATCTACCGCTTGCGCAAATTCCAGCGATCAAACCAGAACACCTGCATCAATCAGCGCCCGCTGGTCAAGGTGGGTGACAAGGTTTCAAAGGGTGAGGTGGTTGCCGACGGGCCAAGCACCGATCTGGGTGAATTGGCACTGGGCAAGAACACGCTGGTCGCGTTCATGCCGTGGATGGGCTACAACTATGAGGACTCGATCCTGATCTCGGAACGCATCGTAAAGGATGACGTGTTCACCTCCGTTCATATCGAGGAATTCGAGGTTGCGGCCCGCGACACCAAACTGGGGCCAGAGGAAATTACCCGCGACATCCCGAACGTAGGCGAAGAAGCCCTGCGCAACCTCGATGAGGCCGGTATTGTCTATATCGGGGCCGAGGTCGGACCGGCGGATATTCTGGTCGGCAAGATCACCCCCAAGGGCGAAAGCCCGATGACGCCGGAAGAAAAACTTCTGCGCGCCATCTTTGGTGAAAAGGCCAGCGATGTGCGCGACACATCCCTGCGTCTGCCGCCGGGGGATTACGGCACCGTGGTCGAGGTCCGGGTGTTCAACCGCCACGGCATCGAAAAAGACGAACGCGCGTTGCAGATTGAACGCGAAGAAGTCGAAACCCTAAGCCGCGACCGCGACGACGAGCTGGCGATCCTTGATCGCAACATCTATGCGCGTCTGAAGACCGCCCTTTTGGGCAAGGTCGCCGTCAAGGGGCCGAAAGGCGTCAAGTCGAAATCGGAAATCACCGAGGAGTTGCTGGACAGCCTGAGCCGCGGCCAATGGTGGCAGCTTGCCCTTGGCGATGACAAGGAAGCAGCCGGTATCGAAGCCCTGAACGCACAATACGAGGCGCAGAAACGCGCCCTGGATGCGCGGTTCGAAGACAAGGTGGAAAAGGTTCGCCGTGGCGACGATCTGATGCCGGGTGTGATGAAGATGGTCAAAGTCTTCATCGCGGTGAAGCGCAAACTGCAACCGGGCGACAAGATGGCCGGGCGGCACGGTAACAAGGGCGTTATTTCCCGCGTGGTGCCGGAAGAGGACATGCCGTTCCTGGCCGATGGTACACCGGTGGATTTCTGTCTTAACCCCTTGGGTGTTCCCAGCCGGATGAATGTCGGGCAGATTCTGGAAACCCATATGGGCTGGGCCGCGCGCGGCCTTGGCCAGTCGATCGGTGAGGCGCTGAAGGAATTCCGCCGCTCGGGCGATATCACGCCGGTGCAGGAAACCATGAAGAACGCCTATGGCGAAAACCTTTATAACGAGGTTTTCACCGAAATGACCGAAGGTGAATTCATCGAGGCCGCCAGCAATGTCACCCGAGGTGTGCCGATTGCCACCCCGGTTTTCGACGGTGCAAAAGAGGCTGATGTCGATGATACGCTCAGACGTGCCGGATTTGAAACCTCGGGACAGTCGATCCTGTTTGACGGGCGAACCGGCGAACAGTTCAGCCGCCCGGTGACGGTGGGGATGAAATACATCCTGAAACTGCACCACCTGGTTGACGACAAGATCCACGCGCGTTCTACCGGGCCTTACAGTCTGGTCACCCAGCAACCTCTGGGCGGCAAGGCGCAGTTTGGCGGTCAGCGGTTCGGCGAGATGGAGGTTTGGGCGCTGGAAGCTTACGGCGCCGCATATACACTTCAGGAAATGCTGACGGTGAAGTCGGACGACGTGGCGGGCCGCACCAAGGTCTATGAGGCGATCGTCAAGGGTGAGGACAACTTCGAGGCCGGTGTGCCGGAATCGTTTAACGTTCTTGTCAAGGAAATCCGCTCGCTCGGTCTCAATATCGAGCTTCTGGACGCGGAATCGGAGTAAGGCGCGCCGCGCCTTACCTTCCCCACGAAATCGAGATTAGGATCAAAAAATGAACCAGGAAATCACGAACAACCCTTTCGCTCCGGTCCAGGCCCCGAAAACCTTTGACGAGATCAAGATCTCGCTCGCATCGCCCGAGCGGATCCTGAGCTGGTCCTTCGGCGAGATCAAGAAACCGGAAACCATCAACTACCGCACGTTCAAACCAGAACGCGACGGCCTGTTCTGTGCGCGCATCTTTGGCCCGACCAAGGATTACGAATGCCTGTGTGGCAAATACAAGCGGATGAAATACCGTGGCGTCACCTGCGAGAAATGCGGTGTCGAAGTGACCTTGCAAAAGGTTCGCCGCGAACGCATGGGTCACATCGAACTGGCTGCCCCGGTGGCGCATATCTGGTTCCTGAAATCGCTTCCCAGCCGCATCGGCCTGATGCTTGACATGACGCTCAGGGATCTGGAACGCATCCTTTATTTTGAACAATATGTGGTGATCGAACCCGGGCTGACCGATCTGGTCCACGGCCAGCTTATGACCGAGGAAGAATTCCTTGACGCCGAGGACGCCTATGGCGCCGATGCGTTTAACGCCGGTATTGGCGCCGAAGCGATCCGCGAAATGCTGAGCCAGATCGACCTTGAGGCTGAGGCCGAGCAGCTTCGCGCCGAACTGGCCGAGGCCACCGGTGAGCTGAAGCCGAAAAAGATCATCAAGCGCCTGAAGGTCGTTGAAAACTTTCTGGAATCCGGCAACCGTCCGGAATGGATGGTAATGACCGTCATCCCGGTAATCCCGCCCGAGTTGCGCCCGCTGGTGCCGCTGGATGGTGGCCGCTTTGCCACTTCGGACTTGAACGATCTCTATCGCCGCGTGATCAACCGCAATAACCGTCTGAAACGCCTGATTGAGTTGCGTGCGCCTGATATCATCGTGCGCAACGAAAAGCGAATGTTGCAGGAATCGGTTGATGCCCTGTTTGACAATGGCCGTCGTGGCCGGGTGATCACGGGATCCAACAAACGCCCGCTGAAATCGCTGTCTGACATGCTGAAGGGCAAGCAGGGGCGGTTTCGTCAAAACCTTCTGGGCAAACGGGTCGATTTTTCCGGTCGTTCGGTGATCGTGACCGGGCCGGAACTGCACCTGCATCAGTGCGGGTTGCCGAAAAAGATGGCGTTGGAGCTGTTCAAACCCTTTATCTATTCGCGGCTGGAGGCCAAGGGTCTGTCATCCACTGTCAAGCAGGCGAAAAAGCTGGTGGAGAAGGAACGCCCTGAAATCTGGGATATCCTGGACGAGGTGATCCGCGAGCACCCGGTAATGCTGAACCGGGCACCGACGCTGCACCGCCTGGGCATCCAGGCGTTTGAACCGGTATTGATCGAAGGCAAGGCGATCCAGCTTCACCCGCTGGTCTGTTCCGCCTTCAACGCCGATTTCGACGGCGACCAGATGGCGGTTCACGTTCCCCTCTCGCTGGAGGCCCAGCTTGAGGCGCGCGTTCTGATGATGTCGACCAACAACGTGCTCAGCCCCGCCAACGGCAAGCCGATCATCGTGCCGTCGCAGGACATGATCCTTGGCCTTTACTACATTACGCTGGCACGCGAAGGACAGAAGGGCGAAGGCATGGCCTTCGCCTCGATCGACGAGGTCAACCATGCACTGAACGCGGGCGTGGTGCATCTGCACTCCAAGATCACCTGCCGAATCAAGCAGGTGGACGAGGAAGGCACCATCGTCACCCGCCGCTATGAAACCACGCCCGGTCGGGTGCGCCTGGGCGCGTTATTGCCGCTGAACCACAAAGCGCCGTTTGACATTCTGAACCGGCTTTTACGCAAGAAGGAGGTCGCCGAGGTGATCGACACCGTCTACCGCTACTGCGGTCAGAAGGAATCGGTGATCTTCTGCGACCAGATCATGCGCATGGGTTTCCAGGAGGCGTTCAAGGCGGGCATTTCGTTCGGCAAGGATGACATGGTTATCCCCGACAGCAAATGGACCATCGTCAATGGCACCCGTGAACAGGTGAAGGAATTCGAACAGCAATACATGGACGGCCTGATCACCCAGGGTGAGAAGTATAACAAGGTGGTCGACGCCTGGTCGAAATGTTCCGATACGGTTGCCGATGCGATGATGGGTGAGATTTCCGCCATGCGCCGCGACGATGCCGGTGCCGAAATGGAACCAAACTCGGTCTATATGATGGCGCATTCCGGTGCGCGGGGTTCGCCGGCGCAAATGAAGCAGCTTGGCGGGATGCGCGGCCTGATGGCCAAGCCGTCGGGCGAGATCATCGAAACGCCGATCATCTCGAACTTCAAGGAAGGTCTGACAGTTCTTGAATACTTCAACTCGACCCACGGGGCCCGCAAGGGTCTGGCCGACACCGCGCTGAAAACCGCCAACTCGGGTTACCTGACACGGCGTCTGGTGGATGTGGCGCAGGATTGCATCGTGCGGCTGGACGATTGCGGTACCGAGCGGCGCATTACTGCGCGTGCGGCAGTCAATGACGGTGAAATTGTCGCCTCGCTTTCGGAACGGATTCTTGGCCGGGTGGCTGGTGAGGATGTGTTAAGGCCCGGCACCGATGAAGTGCTGGTAAAGGATGGCGAACTGATCGACGAACGTATGGCCGATCTGATCGAAGCCGCCGGTGTGCAGTCGATGCTGATGCGCTCTCCCTTGACCTGCGAGGCCGAGGAAGGTGTCTGTGCCCAGTGCTACGGACGTGACCTGGCCCGTGGTACGCGGGTCAACCTGGGCGAGGCGGTGGGGATCATCGCTGCGCAATCCATCGGTGAACCGGGCACCCAGCTTACCATGCGGACCTTCCATATCGGCGGTATCGCCCAAGGTGGCCAGCAGTCATTCCTGGAAGCCAGCCACGAAGGTAAGATTGCCTATCGCGGCGAGAATGTGCTGACCAATGCCGATGGCGACAAGATCGTCATGGCCCGCAACATGGAACTGGTGGTCGAAGGCCCGAACGGTGTCGAATTGGCCAGCCACAAGATGGGCTATGGCTCGCGCCTTCTGGTCGGTGATGGCCAGAAGGTAAAGCGTGGCGACAAGCTGTTTGAGTGGGATCCCTACACACTGCCAATCATTGCCGGTGTTGACGGGGTGGCCAAGTTTGTCGATTTGACGGCGGGGATCTCGATCCGCGATGAAACCGATGACGCCACCGGCATCAGCCAAAAGATCGTCACCGACTGGCGTGCGGCACCGCGCGGCAGTGATCTCAAGCCCGAGATTATCGTGATGGATCCGAAAACCGGCGAACCGGTACGCCAGAAGAACGGCAACCCGGAAACTCATGCCATGTCGGTCGATGCCATCTTGTCGGTCGAGGACGGGCAAGAGGTAAGGGCCGGCGACGTGCTGGCGCGGATCCCGCGCGAAGGTGCCAAGACCAAGGACATCACCGGCGGCCTGCCGCGGGTGGCCGAATTGTTCGAGGCGCGGCGTCCCAAGGATCACGCCATCATCGCGGAAATCGACGGCTATGTACAATACGGGCGCGACTACAAGAACAAGCGCCGCCTGTCGATCGTGCCTGCCGACGAAAGCCTGGAGCCGGTGGAATACATGGTGCCCAAGGGCAAGCATATTCCGGTTCAGGAAGGTGACTTCATCCACAAGGGTGAATACATCATGGACGGCAACCCGGCCCCGCATGACATCCTGCAAATCATGGGGATCGAGGCGCTGGCGGATTACCTGATCGACGAGGTGCAGGATGTCTACCGCCTGCAGGGCGTGAAGATCAACGACAAGCATATCGAGGTGATCGTGCGCCAGATGCTCCAGAAATGGGAGATCAGCGAAAGCGGCGGCACCACGTTGCTGAAGGGCGAGCATGTCGACAAG
>JAGQRW010000005.1 GCA_020425085.1 Paracoccaceae bacterium | reverse complement strand
GGATCAACAAACACGGCGCCATCCAGCCCAACGCCCCCTTCGGCGGCGTCAAACGCTCGGGCCTCGGCGTCGAGTTCGGCGAAGAGGGCCTGTTCGAGAACACCGATATTCAGGTCGTGATCAGCTAGCGGAAAGGCTCAACCACCAGCCGCGCTACGCCGCCCTGCTTGCTTGCAAGCCGGTCAAGTGCCTGATTGATGCCTGCCAGCGGATAGGTTGCGGTGACGGAATGGCTGAGATCGAGTCGACCGCGCGTGACCAGCCCCATCAGATCGCTGATGTCGCGCTTGTCCATGCCGAAGGAACCGATCACCGACATTTCGCGCCCGACAAAACGCATCAGCGGCGGCAGCTTTGGCTGTCCCGGCCCGACTCCGACCAGAACGGCGCGACCACCGGTATCTAGGCAGCGCAGGGTCATTTCGACGGTTTCGGTGCGGCCGACGAATTCCAGCGCCAGATCGGCACCGCGACCGAGTTCGGCGCGGATCACCTTGCCGGGATCGGGATCGGTTGCCGGGTCGATCACCAGATCGGCCCCAAGCGCCTTGGCACGGCTTCGCGCCTCGGCCCCGGTGTCGATGCCGATCACCAGACCCGCCCCCATCATCCGCGCCAGCAGGATCGCATGCACCCCCAGGCCTCCGCAGCCGACCACCGCCACGGTTTCACCGGCCCTGAGCATGCCGCGACTGCGCAGCGCGTGCAGCGGGGTGGAAACGCCATCGGTGATGATCGCCGCCTCGGCAAAGCCAAGATCGCCCGGTATCGGAATTACGCCAAAGGCGGGGGCGGTGATATATTCCGCCAGCCCGCCGTCGCGCGACATGCCGTAAACCTCGGACGCTTCGCACAGCGATTCGCGACCGGCGCGGCAGAACCGGCACTGGCCGCAAACCGCCGAGGGAAACAACGCCACCCGCTGGCCGACCGACAGGCCCTGAACCCCCGCACCAAGTACTGCGATGGTTCCCGCCACCTCGTGGCCCAGCGTCACCGGCGAGCGTGATACCGGAATGTCGCCGTCAACCGCCAGATGGATATCGGTGCCACAGAGACCGCATGCCGCCACCTTGACCAGCACCTCATCCGCCGCCGGCACCGGCACCGGCACCTGTTCGATCAACAGCGGGTGTTTCGCCTGATAAAGCCGTGCCGCCTGCATCAGTGGCTGCGTCATGACGATTTCCCCGCGATCAGCCCGGATTTCAGCACCTCCAGCACCTCGGCGCGGATTTTGGTTCCGGCCTCGGCCTTGCCATAGCCAAGGTTGCCCCGCGAGGTATTGCTGATGGTCAGGCCCAGAAAGGCCGACCAGATGGTATCGGCCAGAATCCGGCCCGGCGCGACGGTGCTGACGCGTTCCAGCAGGCTGGCAAGGCGGCGAAAATTCTCGCCCGATCTGAGAGCGATCTGGTCCTTCACCTCGTCCGAGATGTTTTCCAGCATCTGCGGTTGGGCGAAATAGGCCGAAATCACGAAATAGGCGGGGTGTTCGACATAGACTTTTTCATGAAACCGCCAGACCGCATCCAGCAGCGGTTCTGCCATCAGGTCTGAGTCTTTCAACCGATCCAGCCCCTCTTTCCAGAAATCAATGCTTTCAAAGATCAGCGACAGCAGGATTTCGTCCTTGTTCTTGAAGTAAAAGAACAGCGTGGCCTCGGACAATTCGCAACGTTCGGCGATTTCCTTGGTGGTGGTGCTGCGCATGCCGCGTTCCAGCAACACCGAACGCGCCGCCGTCAGTACCGCTTCGCGGCGGGCCTGCCGTTCACGTTCGCGCCGTTCTGAAACACCCATGGTTCTACCTCATATGCCTGAAAATGGTTTCGCGCTGAATTTCGCTGGTCCCTTCACCGATTTCAAGCACCTTGCAGTCGCGGTAAAACCGCTGGGCTGCACTTTCGCGCATATAGCCTTCGGCACCGCACAGATGCAGCGTGCGTTCGCAAATATGGGTGCAGCTTTCGGTGGCGAACAGCTTGGCCATGGCGGCGGCGCAGTCAAAGTCCTGCCCGGCCTCGACCAGCCGCGCCGCCTTCAGCGTCATCTGCCAGGCCGCATCCAGCCGTGTCGCCATGTCGGCGATGGTAAAGCGCACGAACTGGTGCTGGGTGATCGGTTGGCCGTTCTGCATCCGCTGGCAGCTGTAACGGATCGCTTCGGCCATGGCGGCGCGGCCAAGGCCCACCGCCGTCGCCGCCGATACGATGCGCCCCAGCGACAGCACCTTCAGCGCCGCGACAAAGCCCAGATGTTCCGGCCCCAGCAGGTTTGCCGCCGGCACGCGAACATCGGCGAAGGTGATTTCCGCCATTTCCGACGCCCCCATGCCGAGTTTCCTGAACGGCGCGCTGACCGAAACCCCTTCCATGCCGCGTTCCACCAGAAACAGCGACATGCCCTTCAGGCCGCGATCCGGGTCGGTCACGGCAACGATCACCATGAAATCGGCGAAGGGCGAATTGGTGATATAAAGCTTGGCACCGTTCAGGATGTAATCATCGCCATCCCGCCGTGCGCGGGTCTTGACGCAGGTGATGTCGGCGCCCGCGCCGGCCTCGGCATAGCCCCAGCAGCCGATCTTGCGCCCGGCCAGCGCATCCGGCAGGAACCGCGCGTGCTGCGCCTTGTTGCCAAGGTGAAAGATGGCGGCGCTGGCCAGCATGGAGTGGACATAAAGCCCCAGCGAGATCGCCGCCGAGCCTTGGGTCAGTTCGGCATTCAGGATAGCGGCAAGTACCGTGCCGCCGCCGCTGCCGCCGATATCCTCGGGAAAGCCGATGCCAAGCCAGCCAAGCCCTGCCGCCTTCCGGAACATGTCGCGCGGATAGCGTTCCTCCATGTCCCAGCGGGTGGCGTTGGGGGTGATTTCCCTTGCCACGAAGCTGCGCACGCTGTCGCGGAACTGGATTTCCTCGGGGCTGAGGCCGAAATCGCTCATGTCTGCTGCTGCTCCTGTTCAGGGCATCCTAGGTGCCGGTAAAGACCGGCTTGCGGCGTTCGCGAAAGGCCGCGACGCCTTCGCGGTGGTCCATGCTTTGCAGGCATTGCACCTGGGCAAAGATTTCATAATCGAATTCCGCCACCATGTCGCGGTCAAGCGAGCGGCGGATGGCCGCCTTGGTGAAAGCGGTGGTGCGGGGGGCAAAATCCGCCTGCTGGCGGGAAAGTGCCGTGACCGCCGCGTCAAGCTCGGCCGCGGGCACGATGCGCGTCACCAGCCCGATCGTCTGCGCCTCGGCGGCCTCGACCACGCGGGCGGTCATCATCATGTCGCTGGCCCGGCCAAGCCCCACCAGACGCGGCAGGAAATAGCCCGCCGACATGTCGCAGCCCGCCAGCGCCAGCTTGACGAACGGCGCGCAATAGCGGGTTGTGTCGGTGGCGATGCGGAAATCACAGGCCATCGCCAGCCCCAGACCGCCCCCGAATACATTGCCATGCAGCCGCGCGATCACCGGCTTGCCCATGCCCGAAATCAGGCGGATCGGGTCAAGATAGCGGTCAACGATACGTTCCCAATCGGCGGGGGTGCGTTCGATCATCTGGCCGATATCGGCCCCGGCGCAAAACGATGAACCGGCCCCGGCCAGCACGATGGCGCGGGTCGCCGGATCGCGCCCGGCCTCGTCCAGCGCCGCGATCAGTGCCTCAAGCAACGCCTCGTCAATGGCGTTAAGCTTGTCGGGGCGATTAAGGGTCAGGCGCAGGATACCGTCGCGGGTTTCACTTAGCAGCGTGTCGGGCATTTCAACCTCCTCAGTCGGGCAGGGGTGAACGTGTTGGTTTCACAATTCCAGACGAAGGGCGCGCAACAGGTTGTCGCGCACCAGCTTGCGATAGATTTTATCGCCCATATCCAGCGCCTCAAGCTCCGTGAGGGTGCGATCAAAGCTCAGCAGCGGATAGTCCGTTGCCCAGATCAGCTTGTCCTGGCCCCAGCCGCGTGCGAAATCGACCAGCGATTGCGGCCATTGCCGTGGCCCCCGTGCCGAGGTTTCAAGATAGACATTCGGGTGTTTCCAGGCCAGCACCATCATTTCCTCGTGCCAGGGCTGGCCGACATGGCAGCCAAGGATGACCAGATCGGGAAACGCCAGCGCCACCTCGTCCAGATAGATCGGCCGGCCGCATTCCGATGGCAAAAGCGGGCCGGTATGGCCGACCTGAATCGCCACCGCCGCGCCGAGTTCGCTGCATTTCATGTAGACCGGCCAGTAATGCTTGTCATTCGGCGGCAGACCGACGGTGCCATCGCCATACATGTAGGGTTCCAGCCGGATGCATTTCAGCCCCAGTTCCTTCACCAGATATTCGGTCTCGCGCGCGACCTGCATCGGTTTCTGCATGACGTTGACGGTGCCGGCCCCGATGAAACGGTCGGGATGCTCAGCCACCAGTTCGGCGACTTCCTCGTTGGTCAGCACCCACTGGCCATCGTAATAGAACGCCGACAGCACGATCCGGTCAACGCCGGCGGCGTCCATCTCGGCCAGCATCGCCTCCAGCGGCTGACCTTCGGTCATCGACTTCGGGCTGCGGTATTTCTTGAAGATATGCAGGAATTCCGGCGGCCATTTCTTGGCCCCCTCGGGCGATACATAGGTGGCCCAGGCGTCAATCGCGATCTTTTCCCTTGTCATGGTCCTTGCTCCGTTTGCGGTTATTTTCCGGTGAATTCGGGTTTTCGTTTCTCGATGAAGGCTTGCACCCCTTCGCGGGCATCGTCGCTGCTGCGCAGGGGTTCGGCGTGGAACTGCTCCAGCCTCAGCGCCTGGTCGAGCGGCAGGCTGATGCCCTGATGAACCGCATCCCGCGCCGCGCGCACTGCCAGCGGGCCGTTCGCGGCAATGCGGCCTGCGATTTCCAGCGCGCGATCCAGCAGCCCGGCATGCGGCACAACATGGCTGACCAGCCCCCAGCGCAGCGCCGCCGCTGCATCAATCGGTGCGCCCGACAGGATCATCTCCATCGCCACGCCATAGGGCAGGGCGCGGGGCAGGCGTTGGGTGCCGCCAGCCCCCGGCAGGATGCCGCGACATACCTCGGGCAGGCCGAATTCGGCGTGATCGGCGGCGATGCGGATGTCACATGCCAGCGCCAATTCCAGCCCACCGGCCAGGCAGGCGCCGTTGATGGCGGCGATCACCGGCTTGCGCGCGTCGAAATTGCGGGTCAGGCCGGCCAACCCCGGTTCGCGCTCGCCGCGTTCGCGCCGCTCGATCGGGGTCATGGCGCGGTAATAGGCGCCGATTTCCTTCATGTCGGCCCCGGCGCAAAAGGCGCGTTCGCCCGCGCCGGTCAGCACTGCCACCCTCAGCGTGTCATCGTCGCGCAGGGTTTGCCATTCCTCGATCAGCGCGGCTTGCGTTGCCGCATCCAGCGCGTTGCGCGCCTCGGGGCGGTCGATGGTCAGGATCAGGACCGGCCCCCGGACCTCGCGCAGCAGGCTCATGCGTCACCTGCCGTCAAGCCATTGGTGCGGGCGATGATGCTGCGCATTGTCTCGGAGGAACCGGCCCCGATGGTCAGCGCCAATGAATCGCGGTGGAGCCGGCCCATCAGGCATTCTTCCATATAGCCAAGCCCGCCCTGAAGCTGCGCGCATTCCCGCGCCACATCCCGCGCGGTTTCGGTGGCGAACAGCTTGGCCATCGAGATTTCCGATTGCGCCGGCTTGCCGCGCACATAAAGGTCAACCGCCCGCCAGGTCAGCGATTCCGCCGCCTCGATGGCGGTCAGGCAATCGGCCAGCCGGTGCTGCCAGACCTGAAAGCCCAGCAATGGCTGGCCAAATGCGCGCCGGTCATGCCCCCATTTGCGCGCCTCGTCGATGGTTAGCCGCGCGTGGGCGCAGGCCATCACCGCCAGAACCAGCCGCTCGCCCTCGAACCCAGACATGATCATGCGAAAGCCTTCGTTTTCGGCACCGACAAGATTGGCTGCGGGAACCCGGCAATCGTCAAAGAACAATTCGGCCGTGTCCGAGGCATGGGTGCCGAGCTTTTGCAGCCGCTGGCGTTTCAGCCCTTTGGAATCGCCCGGCACCACGATCACCGAAATGCCGCGATGGCCGGGCCTGCCGGTTCTGACCGCCAGCGTTATGTAATCGGCGATGCTGCCGTTGGTGATGTATAGTTTGGAGCCGTTGATGACATAATCGTCGCCATCCCGGACCGCGCGGGTGCTTAGCGCCGCCACGTCGCTGCCGGCATTGGGTTCCGAAACGCCAAGCGCGCCGATCATCTGCCCGCTTGCGGCGGCGGCCACATATAGTTGGCGCAATTCCGGCGCGCCGAACCGGTCGATCAGCATGGTGGCAAATTCCGCATGCGCCATCACCGCCACCGGCACCCCGATCGAGCCGCAGCGCATCATCTCCTGCAACAGGATCGCGGTGAACCAGAAATCGTGTCCGCCGCCGCCAAGTTCCGGCGACAGGCGCAGACCCAGTACGCCCAGATCGGCAAGCTTGGTGAACAGGCTGCGCGGCACCTCTCCGGCTTGTTCCCAGGCCAGAACGTTGGGGGTAATTTCGGTGCGCACGAATTCGGCCAGTGAGCGGCGCAGCATTTCCTGTTCTTCGTTCCAGCCCCAATCCATCGCGTCTTCCTGTTTTTCCGGCACCTTGCAGCAACTATGTTGAATGTTACTCAGTAATCTGGTAATGATCAACAAACAAATAATCCAAGACGGAATATTTGTGCAAGCACCGCCTGCGGAAAGGGAATTCAATGCCGCGAAAAGCCGTTATTGCCGGTATCGGCCATACCGTTTTCGGGCGGCTTGAGGGGCGAAGCGTGCGCGATCTGGAGATCGAGGCGATCCGCATGGCCGTGGCCGATGCGGGGTTTGCACGCGCCGATATCGACGGGCTGATCACCGATCCCGGCCCGGCCCAACCGGTGATCGAGGGGATCGAGCCGCATTATCTGGGCCTTGGCCGCCAGCTTGGCATCGACCCTGATTTCGTCGGCACCGAGGTTCTGGGCGGCGCCTCCAGCGTTTCTAGCGTGCAGCGGGCGGTGATGGCGATCGAGGCGGGGCTGTGCTCGGTCTGCCTGTGCGTCTATGGCGATACGGCGCTTTCGGCCAGCGGCTCGTTTTCCTATGGGCGCGGGGCCGAGGCGGTGTTCGGTTTTTTCGGTGCGACCGGGCTGCATGCGCTGGCGGCGCAGCGCCACATGGCGCGTTACGGCACCCGGCCCGAACATCTGGCCGAGGTGGCGATGGCGGCGCGGGCGAACGCCTTGCGCACACCGCATGCGCAACTGAAACGCCCGCTGGATCTTGACGGCTATCTGGCGTCACGCATGCTGGCCGAACCGCTGCGCCGGGCCGATTGCTGCTTGATCTCGGACGGGGCGGCGGCGGTGGTGGTCTGTGCCGCCGACCGGCTGGCCGATCTGGCGACACCCGCGATCAACGTGCTGGCGATGGGGCAGGCGCACAGCCTGTCGACCATCGCCAATGCCGATCATTTTGATCAGACGCCCGCCGCACGCTGCGGTCCGGCAACACTGGCGCGGGCCGGGATCACGGCAGCGGATGTCGATGTGGCGCTGTTATACGATTGTTTCACCATCGTCGTTCTGATGCAGCTTGAGGCGTATGGATTCTGCCAGCCCGGCGAATCCGGCCCCTTCGTGACAGGCGGTCGCATCGCGCCGGGGGGGGAACTTGCGCTCAACCCCACCGGCGGGCTGATGGCCGAAGGCTATGGCGGCGGCATGCTGCATGTGATCGAGGCGGTGCGCCAGTTGCGCGGTACCGCCGGCGCGCGCCAGATTGCCGGGGCAAGGCTGGCGCTGGTCTCCGGCCACGGCCTTGGCATGAACACCCATGCAAGTCTGGTACTGGGGGGCTGAGATGAACGACACATCCGGAACCATCGCCGAATCCGCCGCCGATCCTTTTCTTGACGCCAGCCGCGAGGGTCGGTTGCTGGCCGCGGAATGCCGCGCCTGCTTGCATCTGTTTCTGCCCTTTGGGCCGGTCTGCCCGCGCTGTTGGTCAATCAACATCGGCCAGCGCGAACTGTCCGGCGCAGGCGAGGTCGCCACCTTCACCGTTTACCGCCAATCCTATCACCCGGATTTTTCGGTTCCCTATGTGCTGGCCCTGATCGCGCTTGTCGAAGGGCCGCGAATGATTTCCAACGTGATCGACTGCGCGCCGGAACTGGTGCGCATCGGCATGCCGGTGACAGTCAGGTTCGTTCCCCGTGGCGATCTGGTATTGCCGCTGTTTGCGCCGGATTCCAGCCCCACCCGAAATCCCGAACCCCAAGGAGAAAACCCGTGACCGACAAACCCGCCCGGCATCAACGCCGCCACAATATCGGTGAATTCGTCGCCTCGGGCGACTGGAGCGATTACTGGTCCACCGCGATCAGCAAGGCCGGACAGGGCCATATCACGGTGCGCGGCTATCCGGTGGAAGAGATCATCGAAAAGCTCAACTACAACGAGGCGGCGTTCCTGCTGTTGCAGGGGGGATTGCCGGATCAGCGCCAGGCGGCATTGTTCGATCTGGTGCTGCGTTCGGGCATGGATCAGCAATTCATTTCCGCCGCTGCCGGTGCGGCGCGGTTCACCGCCTCGGCCTTTCCGGATTCGCCGGTTCCGGCGCTGGCCAGCGGCATACTTGCCTCGGGCTCGGTCACGGGATCGCCCCAGGAACCGGCCGAAATGCTGATCGAGGCGGTGGGCTGGAACCTGCCCGAGGCCGAAGCCTGCGCCAAGGTGATGGAAGTATGGAAGGCGCGGCGCGGCCGGGTGCCGGGGCTGGGCCACCCGATGCACAAGACGGCCGAACCACGCGCCGTCGTCCTGCGGCGTCTGGCGCTGGAACTCGACGGCTGGCGCGAACACGGGCGGATGCTGGACGCGATCGAGGCGCATCTCGCCCGCAGCAAGGGGCGCATCGTGCCGATCAATCTGGCAGGGGCCATCGGCGCGGTTCTGGCGGATCTGAAGTTTGACCCCCTGATCATCGGCGGGCTGGGCGCGCTCAGCTACGGCATGGCGCTGCTGGCGCATATCACCGAGGAAATCCGCGCTGGCGTGCCGTTGCGCATCATCCCCGACGCGCTTGGCGCGCATTATGACGGCCCCGCCGAACGCCACATCCCAAATCGGAGGAAATAGCCATGATGCATCCTTATTCATACTACCCCGCCCGCGCCGCCTTGCACTGGCCCGACCGGATTGCGCTGATCGACGGCAAGCGGAAACTGACCTATGGCGAGCTTGGCAGCCGCGCCGACAAGGTGGCGCGGGGGCTGATCGCGGCGGGGCTGAAATGCGGCGAGCGGGTGGCGCTGATCCAGTTCAACGCCATCGAATTCGTCATCGCCGCCATCGCCATTGCCCGCGCCGGCGGCGTGCTGACGCCGATGCTGGGCGCGCTGACCGAACCCGAGCACCGCTATATCGCTACCGACAGCGACGCGCGATTCATCATCGCGCTGACGGCTGAGCATCTGCAACGGGCCGAAGCGATTGCGCCGGGCAGGGGGCTGGGGCTGGGCGAGTTCGCCGGGGCGGATGATCTGCTGGCAACCGGCACCGATGTCGCGCCGATACCGGATTTCGACCGGCCGCCGGAAACCCTGGCGCAGGTGCTTTATACCTCCGGCACCACCGGGCGACCCAAGGGGGTGGCGCACAGCTTTGCCTCGGTCACCGCGTCGATGAATTTCTGGGCCGCCAACTTTCGCCATCGTGGTGATGACCGCCTGCTTGGCCAACTGCCGATCAGTCATTTCTGCGCCCGCGCCATGGACAGCGCCTGGGTGGCCGGTGCCGCGCTGGTGATCCTGCGCGATGCCTCGCCCAAATCGGTGCTGGAGGCGATCGCCACCCACCGCGTCAATTTCATGCTGGGGGTGCCGACGTTCCTCAGGGCATTGCTGGACGATCCGCTGATCGAGACCGCCGATCTGTCGAGCCTCAGAACCATCGTCTATGCCGCAGCACCGGCCTCGCCTACGTTGGTCAAACGCGCGATGGAGCGGTTCGGTCCGGTGCTGAATACCGGCTTCGGACAGACCGAGGCCTATGGTCTTTGCACCTTCATGGGCCCCGAGGAACACGCCGAGGCGCTGGCGGGTGATGCCCGGCGCCTGACTTCGGTTGGCCGCGCCCATGGGGCCGCGCAGGTGGCGATACGGCACGAGGACGGCACCGCCTGCGATTTTGGCGAGGTTGGCGAGATCTGGATCACCGCGCCCTGGATCACCTCGGGTTTCTGGAAGAACGCCGAACTGGACGCCGTGCGCCTGAAAGGTGGCTGGCTGGGCATGGGCGATCTCGGGCAAATCGCGCCCGACGGCTATATCTATCTGGCCGACCGCAAGGAAGACATGATCATCACCGGCGGCTATAACGTCTATCCCGCCGAGGTGGAACACGCGCTGTCGGCGCATCCGGCGGTGGCGGAATGTGGCGTATTCGCGGTGCCGGATGCGAAATGGGGCGAGGCGGTGCAGGCCGCCGTGGTGCTGCGCGAAGGCATGGAGGTGACCGAGGCGGAACTGATCGCCTTTGCCAAGGAGCATCTGGTCAATTTCAAGGTGCCAAAGGCGATTGCCTTTCAGGCCGAACTGCCGAAAACCCCGGTCGGCAAGATCATCCGCCGGGTCCTGCGCGAACCCTTCTGGGCCGGGCAGGAGCGGCATATCCACGGCAGCGAATGAGGCAAGGAAAAGGGGCGGCTGTGAACCGCCCCCAATCGCCATTTCGCAAATAATCCTAATAGTGCATGAACCCGGTCAGGGCCACCCAGCGGCCGTTCTGAATTTGCGCCAGGAATGTCTGGCGTGATCCAAGGTGATCGGTGGCCGAGAACGACAGGGGTGCCGTGCCAAAGATGTTGTGGTAATCCTTGATCTGCTCCAGCCCGGCGGCCAGGGTTTCCGGCGTCAGGTCACGCCCGGCGTTCTTCATACCCATGGCGGCGGTCTCGATGATGATATAGCCGACAACCGCCTGCACGTTCGGCTCTTCCCCGAACTTGGCCTTGTAGCTGTCGATCCAGGCCAGAACCTCGGGCGAGGCGGTGTCGGGATAGGGGATCGGCGTCATCGCACCGGCATAAAGCCCCTCGACCGCATCCTTGCCAAGCTGGGCAGTGACCGGCGCATAGCCCGCCTGACTGATCAGAAAGGCGGGATGCCAGCCAAGGTTCTTGGCCGTGGCCATGGCCCCGACGGTTTCCCTGACCACCGTTCCCAGCACCACCAGATCGGCGTTATCGGCCTTCAGTCGCGCGATCTGGCTGGAAAAATCGGTGGCGCCGCGCTTGTAGCTGGTCACCGAGACCGGCTCCAGACCGGTTTCCGCCAACTGATCCTTTACCGCCTGAAGCACGTTGGCACCGAATTCGTCATCCTGATACATCACACCGATGCGGCTGAAGCCCTTTTCGGCGATCAGGTATTTCAGGCTGGTGCGCACATCGTCGTAATAGGGCGAGAAGAACGCGAATTTCAGCTTTTCAAATGGAACCGCGAACATCTCGGCCGGGGTGATCGGGAACAGATGCGGCAGGCCGCGTTCCAGCACCAGCGGCATGGTCGCCGCCGATGTCACGGTGCCCATGGAGCCGACCATGGCGAAAATCTTGTCGCTGGTCAGCAGTTTCTGCGCCGCCAGCACCGCCTTTTTCGGATCATACGCCATATCCTCGATCACCAGGCGCAGTTTGCGCCCGTTGATGCCGCCGGCCTTGTTGATGTCGTCCACCGCCAGTTCCATGCCGTTCTTGACCGGGATGCCCCAGAAATTGATCGGCCCGCTCAGATCCAGCAGGGTGCCGATGACGATCTCATCATCAGTGACCCCCTGCACGTCGGCCTTGGCGCCCAAGCCGGGCGAAAAGGCCAGAAGCGCCCCAAGCGCCACCATTTTCAGTCTTGAAGCGAATTTCATCTGTGTATCCTCCTTGTGTTATGGCCTTTTCACTGGCCGTTGGTCATTTTCTTGCCGCTGCGACCGGCCCTGACCGGGGTCAGGACGGCGCATAGATGGCGTCGATCAGCGCCTTGTGACGCTTGGCAACCACGTTGCGTTTCAGTTTCAGTGTCGGGGTGAATTCCTCATCCTCGGTGGTCAGTTCGACGTCGATCAGGCGGAATTTCTTGATCTGCTCGACCCGCGCGAACCGCTGGTTGACCGCCTCGACCTCGGCCGCGATCAGGTCGTGGATTTCAGCGCGCGCACAAAGGCTGGTATAGTTGGTGAAGGGAATGGCGTGGTCCTGGGCGTATTTGGCGATGTTGTCGTAATCAATCATCACCAGCGCGCTCAGATAGGGGCGCGCCTCGCCGATCACGATGGCGTCGGAAATGAACGGGCTGAATTTCAACTGGTTCTCGATTTCCGAAGGCGAGACGTTCTTGCCGCCCGAGGTGATGATGATGTCCTTGGAACGATCGACCACGCGGATGAAGCCGTCGCTGTCGATCTCGCCGATATCGCCGGAATTGAGCCAGCCATCGACCATCGCCGCGCGGCTTTGCTCGGGTTTCCGCCAGTAACCCTGAAAGATGTGCGGACCGCGGATCAGGATTTCGCCCTGCTCGGACAGCCTGACCTCGCTGCCCGGCAGCGCCTTGCCGACGGTACCCAGACGGTGCTGGCCGGGCAGGGGCAGCGACGCCACCCCGGCGCATTCCGTCAGCCCGTAGGCCTGCATCATGTCCACGCCAAGCGCCAGATACCAGCGGATCAGTTCGGGTGCGATCGGGGCCGCACCGGTGGTGACATAGCGCACCCGTTCCAGCCCCAGCAGCTTGCGGGTGCGGTGCAGAACCGTGTGATCCATCGCCCAATGCGCCAGCCTGAGCCAGAGCGACACCTTGCCGCCCTCGCCAAGCAGGCGGCGCCGCCGGAACGCCAGATAAAAGGCCAGCCGGAACGCCTGCCGTTCCAGCCAGGTGCCGTCCTCGACCGCGATGGTGGCGCGGGAATAGAACTTTTCCCAGATGCGCGGCACCGCGAAGAACACGGTCGGGGAAATCTCGCGCAGATTCTGCGCCATGGTGTCGGGGCTTTCGGCGAAATTCGCCACCGAGCCGTTGAAGATCGGGCGCACTACGCTGATCAGGCGTTCGGCGATATGGCTGAGCGGCAGGAACGACAGCAATTCATCATCGGGGCCGATCTGCATGACGATATTCAGCGCCGCCGCCTGATAGATCAGGTTGGTATGGCTCAGCATCGCGCCCTTGGGCGGGCCGGTGGTGCCCGAAGTATAGATCAGGATCGCGGTATCCTCGGGCCGCACCCCGACGATGCGCCGTCGCCATTCCGTATCGGATACCGGATCGTCGATCGCGCTTGATTTGCTCAGATCGGCCAGACTGATCACCATCGGATCGGTAAAGTCCGCCAGTCCTTCCATGTCGAAGACGACGATCCATTCCAGGCTGGGCAGGTCGGTGCGGGTTTGCAGAACCTTGTCCAGTTGCTCCTCGTTCTCGACAAACACCACCCGCGCCTGGCAGTCATTGATCACATAGGCGGTCTGCTCGGGCGAATTGGTGGCGTAGATGCCGCAGGAAATGCCGCCTGCGGTGATCACCGCCATATCGGCAAAAAACCACTCCGGGCAGTTGTCGGCCAGGATGCAGGCGCGGTCATGCGGCTGAAACCCCCGCGCGATCAGCGCCAGCGCAATCCGGCGCACCTGTTTGCCGTAGTCGCGCCAACTGAATGCCTGCCATAGCCCGCGATCCTTGCTGCGCAGCGCCACCCGATCGCCGCGCATTTCCACCGCCTGCAGGAACGCCGCCGCCATGGTGCTGTCCGGGCCGGGGACGATTTCCAGATCGGCGCCTAAGGCGGACCAGTCCGCCTGAAAGGTCTGATTGTCCGCTATCGCCACAGTTTCTTCCTTTTCCAGCGATGGCCGCCGCGCACGCTTGCGTCTTTCTTGCCAAGGTAGAATTCCCGGATGTCGGGTTTTTCCGCCAGTTCGCGCGCAGCACCTTCCATCACGATCCGGCCGTTTTCCACCACATAGCCGTAATCGGCGATTTCCAGCGCCTTGTGGGCGTTCTGTTCGACCAGCAGGATGGTGGTTCCGGCCTCGGTGCAGATGCGGCGGATGATGGCGAAGATCTCGGACACCAGACGCGGCGACAGGCCGAGCGATGGCTCGTCCAGCAGCAACAGACGCGGCCTTGCCATCAGGGCGCGGGCGATCGCCAGCATCTGTTGTTCACCCCCCGACAGGCTTTGCGCCGGCTGCGCCAGACGTTCCCGCAATACCGGGAAATAGGCATACATGCGTTCCAGATCGCCCCTTGCCTGGTCGCGGTTGTGGTGGCGAAACGCCCCCAGCAACAGGTTCTCGCGCACGCTGAGAAAGGGAAACACCTCGCGCCCTTCCGGCACATGCAAAAGCCCGAGATTGACGATCTGGTCGGGCTCCATGCCGATCAGGTTCTTGCCGTCAAACCGGATGGTGCCCTTCTGCGGCTCGACCACGCCCGATATGGCCTTGAGGATGGTAGATTTGCCGGCGCCGTTCGAGCCGAGCAGGGTGACGATGCTGCCTTCGGGGATTTGCAGGCTGATCCCCTGAACCGCCAGGATCGGCCCGTAATAAGCCTCGATATTGCTGAGTTCCAGCAGCGGTTTTTGCACCTCACCCTCCAAGATAGGCCTCGATCACGCGGGGGTCGGACATGATTTCCTCGGGCTGGCCGATCGCCAGCACCTCGCCGTGGTCCAGTGCCAGAACCCGGTCGGAAACCATGCCCACCAGCGACATGTCGTGTTCGATCATCAGCACGGTGACGCCAAGCTGGCTGCGGATATCCTGGATCCAGTAGGACATGTCCTCGGTCTCGTCGGGGTTCAGCCCGGACGAGGGTTCATCTAGCAGGATCAGGCGTGGCTGACTGGTCAGGGCGCGGCCAAGCTCCACCACCTTGCGGACGCCGTAAGGCAGGCCGCCAACCCGCGCGTCGCGGTGTTCCTGAAGGTCCAGCAGGTCGATCACGTCCTCGACCCGCTCGCGATGCGCGATTTCGCTTTGCCGCGCGGCGGGGGTGAACAGCAATTCCCGCCAGAGGGCTGGCCCGCCCCGGCTGTGGCGGCCGACCAGCAGGTTGGACAGCACGGTGGAATTTTCAAACAACTCGATATTCTGGAAGGTTCGCGCTATGCCAAGGCCGACCACCTTGTGCGCTGCGATCCGGCTGATGTCCTGGCCGTCATAGACCAGGCTGCCGCCGCCCAGATCGTAGATGCGGCTGATCAGGTTGAACAGCGTGGATTTGCCCGCGCCGTTCGGCCCGATGATGGTGAATATCTCGCCTTCCTCGACGGCAAAGCTGACATCGCGCACCGCGTGGATGCCGCCGAACTGCCGATCCAGGTTGCGCCCCTCGAACAGCGTCATCGCAACTGCTCCGATTTCTGGAACATGCGCTGACGGCGGAAGGTCGCCTTGCGGTAGAACGGGAAGGTGTCGAGATAAAGCTTGATCTTTTGCCAGCGGCCGTAAAGTCCCTGCGGCTCGAACAGCATGAACAACACCATCAACAGCCCATAGACCCCGGCATCCAGCCCCGCCTGATAGCTGGTCGAGATGGCGAAGGCGTCGCGGATCAGCACGATGAACTGCGGCAGCATGACGATGAACACCGCCCCGAACACCGCCCCGTGCAACGAGCCAAGCCCGCCCACCACCACCAGCACCAGCAACTCCACCGAGGCCATGATGGTGAACTGATCCGGCGTGATGAACTGGATGCGATGGGCGTAAAGTGCGCCCGCCACCCCGGTCAGCGCCCCGCTGAGGGCCAGCACGATCGCCTTGTAACGCGCCAGTTGGATGCCAAGGCTCTGCGCCGAAATCTCGCTGTCGCGCATCGCCGTCAGGGCGCGGCCGGTGCGGGACCGCAGGAGGTTGATCATCAGCCACAGCACCAGCACCAGCAGGCCGATGCTGAGGTAATAGAACTTCCATTCCTGATCAAAGGTGAACGAGCCTACCTGAATGCGCCTGACCAGAATGCCAAGGCTGCCATTGGTCAGCGATTCCCAGCGGGTCAGCACCTCTTCGACGATAAAGGCAAAAGCCAGCGTGGCAATCGCCAGATAAATGCCCGCCAGCCGCGCCGTTGACAGCGACAGGATCGCGCCCATCAGCCCCGCCATCACCCCCGCCAGCACCAGCGAGGCGGCAAACGGCACACCGAATTTCTGCAAGATCGCCTCGGTATAGGCACCAATCGCCATGAACGCCGCCTGACCCAGCGATACCTGCCCGGTATAGCCGACCAGCAGCATCGCCCCCAGCCCGGCAATGGCGTAGATACCGACAAAGGACAGTTGGGCAATGTGGTGTTCGCCCAAATACATGGGCGCCGCCAGCAGCGCCAGCGCCAACAGCCCATACCAGACCAGGGTGCCGCGCTGCCGGACCAGCCGGATATCGTCGTTGTAACTGGTTTTCATCGGCACATGCATCGGCTCAGACCTTCTTGGCGACGGATTGCGCGAACAGCCCCTTGGGCCGGATTGCCAGCACCACCAGCATCAGCACATAGGCGGCGACGTCCTTGAACCCTTCGGGCAGGTAGAAACCGGCCAGCGCCTCGACCACGCCGATGATCAGCCCGCCGACGATGGCACCCGGCAGGGATCCGAAGCCGCCGATCACCGCCGCCGGGAACGCCTTCAGCCCGATGAAGCCCATATTGACATGCACGAAGGTGATCGGTGCCAGCAGGATGCCGACCAGTGCGGCGGTGGCGGCGCTGATGGCCCAGATCATCGACAGGATGGATTTCACCGGCACCCCGACATAATAGGCGGCAAGCTGGTTCTGCGAGGTTGCCTGCATGGCGACACCCAGCATGGTGAAGCGAAAGAACAGGTAAAGCACGATCACCAGCAACAATGTGGCGGCGATGATCGCCAGATGCTCGTTGCTGATTACCAGCCCGCCAAGGCTGGTGACGCCGCCGGAATAGGGGGTGTCGATGCCATAGGTTTCCGTACCCCAGCCAGGAATCGAGATGACGATCGAACGGATTACGAAACCGATGCCGATGGTGATGATGACGATGGCGAAAACCGGTTGCCCGGCCATCGGCCGCAACACCACCCGGTCCAGCAGCGCGCCGATCAGCGCCATGCATACCAGTGCCAGACCCAGTCCCAGATAGAACGGCATTCCCAGCAAGGTGATGAAACTGAAGCCAAGGAACGCCCCCAGCATCATCAGATCGCCCTGGGCGAAATTGACGATCTCGCTGGCCTTGTAGATCAGCACGAAACCAAGCGCCACGATGGCATAGATACAGCCGGTCGCCACGCCGCTGATGATCATCTGAGTGAACTCGATCAAGCCTTGCATCGCTCTCCCCAAGCTGCGGTTGGCCCGAACCCCGGATGCTTGCAGCCGCCGGAAATCCGTTTGCCTGCCGTCGCGTGCCAGCGTTTCCGGGTTCACGGTTGGGCCTGACACAGCAATATTGCATTGACACAATATTATCAAGTGTTACTCAAAGAACAAGTGGTATTAGTTAACCAGCCGCGACAATACGCAAGTTGGCGACAGGCCCGGGATGGTTGACAAGACAGGTGGAGGCTATGGCATGACGGTTCCGAATTCCTTTGCCGCCCTGGTTCTTGGCCACGGCGGAAGGGCAGAAAGCCCGCCGGCAGAGCCGACCGATTTTGCCGGCTTGCTGCAATATCGGCAACTGGCCATGCCGGAACCGGGTGGTGATCAGGTGCTGATCCGGGTGGCGCAATCGCCGGTCAACCCTTCGGACCTGTTGTATATCCGTGGCGAATACGGCCTGCCGCGTCAGGCTGGAACGCCGGCCGGGTTCGAAGGCGTCGGCACCGTAGTCAGAACCGGTACCGGTGCCGGGGCAGGGGCCTTGATGGGGCGACGGGTGGCGTTTCTGGCGACCGGTTCAGGGGCCTGGGCCGAATATGCGGTTTCAGACGCGGCGTCCTGCATCCCGGTGCCGCCGGAAATCGGCGACAATGACGCAGCGGCGCTGATCGTCAATCCGCTGACGGCGATGGCGCTGGTCAGCCTGGCGGTTGAAAGCGGCACGCGGGCGGTGGTGCTGACGGCGGCGCATTCGCAGCTTGGCCGACTGATGATCGAACCGGCGCTGGCGCATAAACTGGCTCTGATTGCGGTGGTTCGCCGCACCGATCACGCCGATGCCTTGCGCGCCGAGGGGGTTCAGCATGTGCTGAACAGCCGCGCTGCGGATTTCGCGACCCGGCTTGCCGCGATCTGCCGCAGTGAAAAACCCCGCATCCTGCTTGATGCCGTCGGCGATCAGATTGCCGCCGACATTTTCACCGCCATGCCGGCGCATAGCCGCTGGATCTCTTACGGTCTGCTGTCCGCCACTGGGCCAAGGCTGCCTATCATGCGGCAGTTCGTGTTCGACAACAAACGCATCGAAGGATTCTGGCTTAGCCGCTGGTTGCCCGCCGCCTCGACCGAGATGCGCCGCACCGCCGAGGCCGAGGTTCTGTCGCGATTTGGCCAGGGCCTATGGCGGACCGAGGTTGGTCAGAGGCTGAGCCTGAAAACCGCCATCAGCCATCTGCCTGAGGCAATCAAGGCGCAGGGCAAGGTGATGATCGTCCCGGATACCGTCTGAGCTGCCGGGGCGGCAATGTCGGTTGCTCAACGGATGCGGCCAAAATCAGCCGCTTTTGGTCACATAGGCCGGACGTGCCGGAAACGGTTGCGGTTTCACCTCGGAACCGGCACCATCGGTATCGGGCCGCGTTGGTATCCGGGGAAACGTCATGAGCAAGGCATTCACCAAAGAGGATGATGATACCGCCGTCATTCGGCTGGACGATCTGCCGCATAGCCGCCACCCCAATCTGGTGACCGCATCCGGGCTTGCGGCGCTTAACCAGCGGCTTGAGCAGTGCCAGTCGGATCTGGGGGCGTTGCGAAGCCAGACCGGCAATATCGACACCCGCCATGCCATCGCCGTGGCCGAACGTGACATTCGCTATTTGCAAGCGAGGATCGGTTCGGCGATCCTGGTGGATCCCGAAACCCAGGTTCCGGGCGTGGTTGCCTTCGGTGCCAAGGTCGATTTCATCACCGATGACGATACCCGTCACACCTTCAGGATCGTCGGTGAGGATGAGGCAGACCCGGCGCGGGGTCTGATCTCGTCCTATTCCCCGCTGGGGATCGCGCTGATGGGGGCAAGAACCGGCAGCACGGTCGAATGGCGCAGACCCGCAGGTTCGGTTGATATCGAGGTGCTGGCCATCCGGTTTCCGCGCGCAACGCCAGCGAAATGAAACCCGGTTTGCCGGACGGCCCCGAAATCGCCGTTTCAATCCCGGTATTGCCGGATTAGGATGTTCGTCAATGAACCAAACGGAAATCAGGCAGGATGAGCGACCGGCATTTGACACCCTGGCAGGCACCGCTGGCGGCGGCGCTGTCGCTTTTTGCCTGTTACGGCACGCTGGCGGTGGTCGGCCTGTTGGGCCTGCTTGGTGTCACGATTGTCCTTGATCAGACGCTGTGGGCCGGGGCAATCGTGGTGTTTGCCACCCTGACGCTGGCAGCACTATTGTTGCGCTGGCACCGGCATCGCCGCCCGGCACCGACGCTGCTGGCCGCAACCGGTCTGGTGCTGATCGCCTTCACCATGCTGGCGAGTTATTCGCGGCTGATGGAATTTGGCGGGTTTGCCTTTCTGGTGGCGGGCACGTTGCTTGACTGGCGCCTCGGCGCCGATCAGCCGGACAGCGACGGATAGACATGAAGGGCAAGCCACCGATCCTAAGGGACAAGGCGCATGACGCGCCATCGGCCTTCACGCCGGAAAGCCTGCTGCGCGAGGCGCGGCGCCAGAAGGGGGCGGATGTAGCGGCGGTTCCCCGCATCTGCCTGCTGGATCCCGACGGCGATATCCTTGATCAACTCAAGGCCCTGGGGCAGGCGCGCAAGCACGATGGCTGGGTCTGTTATCACACCGACCTCTGGCTGTTCGATCTTGCGGGGCAGGAGGTCGGGCTGGTCGCCTGCGCAGTCGGTGCCTCATTCGCGGTGCTGATCGCCGAGGAAATGTTCGCCTCGGGCTGCGAACTTCTGATCAGTGTCACTTCGTCCGGGCAGATCACCGCATCCGGGCCGACGCCCTATTTCATCCTGATCGACCGCGCGCTGAGGGATGAGGGCACCAGCTATCACTACCTTCCCGCGGCCGACTGGAGCAAAGCCCCGGCACCGCTGCTGGCCCGGCTTTCACGCGCATTCGACGGCGGCCCGCGGGTGCTTTGCGGTGCCAGTTGGACCACCGACGCGCCGTTTCGGGAAACCGAGGCGGCGATTGCCGCTGCCCGCGCCCAGGGCATCCTTGCGGTCGAAATGGAGGCGGCGGGCCTTTACGCCTTTGCCGAGGCGCGGCAACGCCGGGTCATTTGTCTGGCGCATGTCACCAACCAGATGGGAACCATCGAAGGCGATTTTGAAAAGGGCGAAGCCAACGGTGCCGCCGACGCGCTGGCGGTGGTCGCACGCATCATCGCATGTTGCGGCCGAGATTAGGCGAATCCGGCAGGCGCACGGCACAACGGCACCTGATCAAACGGCGCGTTCGCCCAGATGCCGGGGCCGCCATTCTGGTTCGGATCCTTAGCAAGGCGTTTTAGCCGACAAACGCCTTTTCCAGCACATATTCCCCCGGCTCGCTGTTGGAACCTTCGGTAAAGCCCGCACTTTCCAGGATTTCCTTCATTTCCATGTTCAACCCCATGGATCCGCAGATCATTACCCGGTCAACCGCCGGATCAAACGAAGGCAGGCCAAGATCGCTGAACAACTCACCCGAGCGGATCAGATTGGTGATGCGCCCCATTTTCGGGGTTTGTTCGCGGGTGCTGGTCGGGTAGAACCGCAGCTTGTCACCGACGATCTCGCTCAGGATTTCATCGGTGCGGATATTGTCAACCAGTTCATGCGAATAGCCAAGCGCGCTGACGCTGCGGGCGGTATGGGTCAGGATCACCGAATCGAATTTTTCGTAAACCTCGGGATCGCGGGTCAAAGAGGCGAACGGCGCAACGCCGGTGCCGGTGCCGATCAGATATAGCCGCTTGCCCGGCAACAGCGCATCCACCACCAGCGTGCCAACCGGTTTGGGGCGGATGATGATCTGATCGCCGACCTTGATATGTTGCAGGCGTGAGGTCAGCGGCCCGTCCTGCACCTTGATCGAAAAGAACTCAAGCTCGTCATCCCAGGATGGGCTGGCGATGGAATAGGCGCGCAAAAGCGGCTTGCCGTTGTCATCCAGAAGGCCGATCATCAGAAATTCGCCCGAGCGGAACCTGAGGCTGGCCGGACGCGTCACCCGGAATGAGAACAGCCTGTCGTTCCAGTGCCGAACCGATGTTACGGTCTGGGCATCGGGCAGGCGCGCAGCCTTGGTGTCGGCGCCGGAAATGATCTGGGTAGGTGCATTCATGAAGGTGGCTTCCGTAGGGTCAAGTTCGGGGTGAGGCTGCTATCTAGCGGCGGCGCCCGAATTTTCAAAGGGGGCAAATTGGCGCAACCGGTGCTGATAGTCCGGATTTGGCCGCGCCAGCGCCGCCAGCCATTGCGACTCGGGCTGGCGCAGGGCATGGGCGTCGCTGATCTCGACCTCGTCAAACCCGCTGCGCAACAGCATGGGAAACTGATCGGCGATCAAATGCCCGGTGGCGCGCAATCGGCGGTGAAACCCCAGCATCCTTAACTGCCGCGCCTGGGAAAATCCGCGCCCGTCGGAAAAGACCTGAAAGGTGATGCGGATCATTTCCAGCCGGTCAAGATGCGGCCGAAGGCTGTCAACGTCAAACCCGGCGGCAATCTCCAGCGCCGCAGGAGGTTCCGGATCAAGCGCTTCGATCGCGTCAAACGGCTGGAAGGTTCCGGCAAAGGTTTCGCTGGCAAATCCGGTTCTGGTGATCAGCACGCTCATGATGCCAGCGCCTTTTGCGGGGTTGCCTTGCCCTTGGTGAAATGGATGCCGCATTCGGTCTTGTCCTGCCCGAACCAGCGCCCGGAACGCGCATCGCCGCCAAGGGGGGTTTTGCGGGTGCAGGGCCGGCAGCCGATCGAGCCATATCCCTTGGCCACCAGCGGGTGGCGGGGCAGGTTGTTGTTGGCGATATATTCCTGCAAATCCTCGCTGCGCCAATGCGCCAGCGGGTTGATCTTGATGCGGCTGTCGCCGTCAGCCTCGAAAAGGTGCAGCGCCTGACGCTGACCGCCCTGATAGCGTTTGCGCCCGGTGATCCAGCCGTCAAACCCCTTCAGGCCGCGTTCCAGGGGTTCGACCTTGCGCAGGTTGCAGCAGGCGTCGGGATCGAAATGGTGCAAGAGATTGTCGGGGTCGCGCGCGAACAGTTCCTCGCGCCGCGCCCGGATCAGGCGCAGATCGCTCAAACCGAACCGCTGGCCAAGCTGCCGCTGATAGTCAAGGGTTTCGGCAAACAGCATCTCGGTATCAATCAACAGCACCGGCACCGAGCGATCCATGATCGACAGCAGATGCAGCAACACCACGCTTTCGGCACCAAAGGACGACACCAGCGCGATGCGCCCGATCATCGGGTCGGACAGCGCGTGGCTCAGGACCGCCACCGCCCCATGCCCCTGATAACGAAGGTTGAGCGAGGCAACCCTTTCGGCAACCGGCAGGACGGGGGTTTCAAGCGGCACGGTTCTGCTCCTTGCTGGGGTAAAGTGCTTGTTTGAACGGCGCGATGCCCAGGCGGCGGAAACAGCTGATAAAGGTTTCATCGCGCGCCAGTCGCAGCGTCAAATAGGTCGAAACCAGGGTTTCGATGGCGCCCAGTATCTGATCGGCGGCAAAACCGGGGCCGACCCGCTGACCGATTGCCGCATCCTCGGTGCCGTCGCCGCCAAGGGTGATCTGATAGCTTTCGACACCGGCCTTTTCCAGCCCGAGTATACCGATATGGCCGACATGATGATGGCCGCAGGCATTGATGCAGCCGGAAATCTTGATCTTCAGAGGGCCGATGTCGTGTTCAAGTTTCAGTTCGTCAAACTGTGTGGCAATCGCCTGCGCCACCGGGATCGACCGCGCCGTTGCCAGATCGCAGTAATCCATGCCCGGGCAGGCGATGATGTCGGAAATCAGCCCGATATTGGCGGTGGCAAGCCCGGCCTGATAAAGCGCGCCGTAAACCGCCGGCAGATCCGCCTTGTGGACATGCGGCAGGATGATGTTCTGCTCATGGCTGACGCGCAACTCGTCATGACCATAGCGCGCCGCCAGTTGCGCCAGCAGGCGCATTTGCGCAGCACTTGCATCCCCCGGCGTCGCCCCGTGCGATTTCAGCGAGACGGAAACGATCAGGTGTTCGGGGTGTTTGTGCGCATGGGTGTTGGTGTCGATGAACGAGCGGAAGGCGCCGTTTTCAGCCATCGCCGTCTGAAAGGCATCAAGCGGTTTTTCGGCCAGATCGGGCAGGGCAAAGCTGCGTTCGATTTCCGCCAGCACCTGTTGATCCATGCCGTCAAACCGGGCGCGCTGTTGCAGAAAGCGCGCCTCGACCATCGCCTGCAATTCCTTGATCCCGGTCTCATGCACGGTGATCTTGATTCTTGCCTTGAACTTGTTGTCGCGCCGCCCGATCTGGTTATAGACCTGCAGGATCGCTTCGAGATAGGGCAGCAGATCGGGTTTCGCCAGGTAATCGCGGATCACGCGGGCGATCATCGGCGTGCGCCCCAGACCGCCACCGACGCTGATTTCATAGCCGGGATTGCCGGCGGCATCGCGCACCAGGCGGATGCCGATATCATGCGCCTTGGTCACGGCGCGGTCATGCACCGCCCCGCTTACCGCCAGCTTGAACTTGCGCGGCAGAAAGGCGAATTCGTCATGCCCGCTTGACCACTGGCGGATCAGTTCGGCGGTCGGGCGCGGATCCTGATCCTCGTCCGCGGCGGCCCCGGCGAAATGGTCGGCGGTAACGCTGCGGATGCACGAGCCGCTGGCCTGGATGGCGTGCATGTCAAATTCCGCCAGCGCATCAAGGATATCCGGCACCTCGGTCAGTTTCGGCCAGTGCAACTGGATATTCTGGCGCGTGGTGAAATGCACATAGCCCTTGTCGAACCGCTCGGATACATCCGCCAGCCCCAGCATCTGCCGGCTGGACAGGGTGCCATACGGGATGGCGATGCGCATCATATAGCCGTGAAGCAGCAGATAGACGCCGTTCATCAGGCGAAGCGGGCGAAATTCATCCTCGCTCAGGGAACCATCAAGCCGCCGCGCCACCTGATCGCGGAAACTGGCACTGCGAGCGGTGACAAACCGGCGGTCGAATTCGTTATAGTGGTACATGTTCTGGTTCCTGCTGGCGCTGGTCGGCCTGTTTGCCGAGAAAGCGGTTCGATGGGCCGGTGGCCCGGAAAACTTCGCGGAAATGCCAGGGGCGGGGAATGCCCTGGCTGAGGAAAACCTCGACCAGCGAGGCGGCAATCACGGCGGACTGATCTAGGGCCAGCCGTTCAACCTGTGCCGCCGCCTCAGGATCGTTTCGATCGAATAGCTGTGCATCGGGCAGGTGCCGTGTCCAGTGCCGGTCAGGGCCGAGATAGACCACATCCCCCCGGATCAGATCCTGGGCGCTGACGACAAGAAATCCGTTGCTTGCAAATGCAGCCTTGGTCATGGTGATCTCGATTCGTTGGTTGTCAGGCGGCCATTTCGGCCGGTTGTTCCGCAAACAGCCTCGCCCGCGCCAGGCTGTCATAAAGCGGTCGAAGCAGCGCCACCGGTACGTTCGGCAGGCGGATCGACACATCGGCTGTCAGCCTCAGGCTGCCATGGCCGAAATCCTCGGCACAAGCGGCGATGGTCAGAAGTTGCCGGGCGCTAAGGGGTCTGCCTAGCGGGATCACCACCAGTCGATAGCCCTTGCGGGCATGGGCAACGGTAAAGCTGTCGATAAAGCTGCGAAAATCGCTGTTGGCGCGGTAATGCGCCCGGAACCGGTCATCGGGCAGATCCAGCCAGCGCGGCGGATTGTTCTTGGGCGCGGGCAGTGACAGGCGATCCTGATTTGACAGCGGCCGGTCCAGCAGCACACCGCCGCCGGGCGTGAACCGCGCATCGCCGCCGCTGGCGGCAAGCCTTGCGACCGCGCGCAGCCAGGCCGCGTCGATCAGGCTTTCAGGATTGGGAACGGTGATCTCGGCAAGATATGACATGTTGAACTCCGGCATTTGACTATTTCACCAATATAGAACATTTTCCCTGTCAAAACGCCATATATGGCTGTAAATAAGAAATATGTTGGTATAAACTAATCAATATCAAAACAATGTACCTGAATCCCGAGGTGTTTGGAATGTCCGTCCAGCTAGATGCAATCGACCGGAAAATCCTTTTTGAGCTGCAACAGGATGCCAGCCAGTCGCTGGACGATATTGCCCGTAAAGCCGGCTCATCGAAAACGCCGGTATGGAATCGTATCCGCAAGCTGAAAAAGGCCGGGGTGATCCAGAAACAGACGGTGATCCTTGACCCTGATGCATTGGGGCTGGAGGCGTGTTTCTTTGTGCTGATCCGCACCTCGGAACATGAGGCCGACTGGCAGGACCGTTTCCTGAAAACCCTGCTGGAACGCCCCGAAGTGCTGGAGGCGCACCGGCTGGCCGGCGACATCGACTATATTCTGAAGGTGCGGGTCAGAAACGCCCGCGCCTATGACGATTTCTATCAGTCGCTGATTTCAAGGGTGAAGATATTCAACGTCACCGCCCTGCTGTCGATGCAAGAGATCAAGGCAACCACGATACTTGAAGTCTAGGCGATAAATATCGGTAAAACATCAATATAAATGCGCTAGTCGCGTTTGGTTAGCCGATCCGCCTTCTTGCGCACCAGCACCGAGCGAAGATCGTGCATTGCCATCAGCAACCGGTCGGTGAAAACCTCCAGCTGCTGATCGGTTGCCTTGGTCTGGGCCCAGTGGGTGGTCAGGTTGAGGTAATCCACCGCCCTCAGGATGTCATCGACATCGCGCACCGCCAGCACTTTGCGCCGCTCGTCGATCCAGGCAAGAATTGCCTTGGTTTCCTCGGGGGTTGGCGGCTCCTCGCCTTGCGGCTTGACCTCACCGTTCTTTACGTTGGCGACGGCGATCTGGTCCATCTCGATCCGGCGCTGGCGGTTTTCGGTATCGACGCGAAACACCGTGGCGCCGTTTTCACGGATGCGAAAGTAAAGCGAGTTCGGTTGGTCGGCCATCGAATGCTTACCTGTCTGTGCCTCAGGACAATGCGGCGCAAAATTCCTTGATCCGGTCGCAGGCCCGGATCAATGCGTCGTCGGACATAGCATAACTGACACGAAAGTTCGGCGATAGTCCGAATGCCGCGCCAAATACCACCGCAACGCCGGTTTCCGCCAACAGGGCGGCGGCGAAATCTTCGTCGGTTTCAATCACTTTGCCGCCTTTCGTCACCTTGCCGATACAGCCGGCAATCGACGGATAGACATAAAACGCACCTTCGGGTACCGGGCAGGTGATGCCTTTGGCGTCGTTCAGCATACCGACCACCAGATCGCGGCGTGCCTGAAAAACCGGGCGGCTTTCGGCGATATAGGCCTGCGTGCCGTTCAGCGCCTCGACCGCGGCCCATTGCGAAATGGTCGAAGGGTTCGAGGTCGATTGCGATTGAATCGTGCGCATCGCGTCGATCAGCGGCTTTGGTCCGCCGGCGTAACCGATCCGCCAGCCGGTCATGGCATAGGCCTTGGAAACACCGTTCACCGTCAGGGTGCGATCATACAGCCGGGGTTCGATCTGGGCCGGGGTGCAGAACTGAAACCCGTCATAGGCAAGGTGTTCGTAGATATCATCGCTCATCAAGTGGACATGCGGATGATCAAGCAGCACATCGGTCAGTGCCTTGAGTTCGGTCTTGTCATACCCGGCACCGGTGGGGTTGGACGGCGAGTTGAAGATCAGCCATTTGGTTTTCGGTGTGATTGCCCCGGCAAGCTGTTCGGGCGTCAGTTTATAGTGGTTTTCAAGGCTGGCCGCGACGATCACGGGCGTGCCGCCTGCGATCATTACCATGTCGGGATAGGAAACCCAGTAGGGTGCCGGAATGATCACCTCATCGCCGGGGTTCAGGGTTGCCATCAGCGCGTTGAACAGGATCTGCTTGCCGCCGCTGGCGACCGAGATTTGCGACGGCGCATAATCCAGCCGGTTTTCGCGCTTGAACTTGGCCGAAATCGCCTGTTTCAGCTCCGGCATGCCATCCGGGGCGGTATATTTGGTTTTACCTTCGTTTATAGCGCGTTTCGCGGCGTTCTTGATGTTGTCCGGGGTGTCAAAATCCGGCTCACCCGCCGCCAGGCCGATGATGTCACGACCGGCGGCCTTCAGTTCCATTGCCAGCGCCGACATGGCGATGGTGGGCGAGGGTTTTATCCGCGTCAGGCTGTCGGCAAGAAATCCCATGTGACCCTCTGATTGCATGTCGTTACCTCATGTCTTAGGGTGCGCCAGAACTTCAATCAAGAACAGAATATGCCCGACCGAGGGCAGGAAAGCTGCCATGACCGAACCGGAAAACCAGACCCCATCCCCCGACACCGAAGGTTATTTCAGCGAAGACGTCGCCACCTTTGGCGATCGTGTCGCTGCGGCCCGCCGTGTCGCCGGTCTGCCGCAGGAGGCACTCAGTCAGAAACTCGGCATCAAGCTCAAAACCCTCAGGGCCTGGGAAGACGACATGTCTGAACCCCGCGCCAACAAATTGCAGATGCTGGCGGGGGTTTTGAACGTGTCGATCATCTGGTTGTTGACCGGCAAGGGCGACGGCATTCGCATCAGCAATCCGGACGTCATGAACCTTAGCCCGGAACAGGCTGAAATCGTTGCGGAAATGCAGGCGGTTGCGGATGAGGTTCAGCGTCTGTCGGAACGGATCGGCCGTTTGCAGCAACGGCTGAATTCCTCGTATCTGTCATGACCGCCCTTGCGATGTGGCCGGTTTGTGGAACAGGGGCGTGACATGACGGAAACGGCGGAAAACCGGCTGAAACGCCTGAAAATGCGTTCCTGGCGGCGCGGCACCCGCGAGATGGACCTGATTCTCGGCCCGTTCAGCGAAAACGGCCTGGCGTTGCTTTCGGCGGCTGAACTCGACCTTTATGAAAGGCTGCTGGAAGAAAGCGATCACGATCTTTATCAGTGGTTTTCAGGCCAGATCGCGGCGCCGGCAAATTATGTTGACCTGATCGCCCGTATCGGGGTCTGGCAGAGGACCTGAGGCGAAAAGCAAAAAAACTTCGGAGAATTTTCGGCGCTTAACCTGTTATTCGGATTTTGCCGCGATTCTCGTCCCCGGAACAGCATTTACGGTGGAGAGGTTCATGGCACTGCAACAGGCACTGATCGGCAAGACCAGCAACGCCTATCTTGGCGATTATATGGAAACCCTCAGCATGGTGGAACGTCTGCACCGGCTGCTTCTGGATGTGATCAAGGATGAATTCGAACGGCTTGGCCTGCTCGACATCAACTCGGTTCAGGCGCTGTTGCTGTTCAATATCGGCGACAATGAGGTGACGGCGGGCGAATTGAAATCCCGCGGTTATTATCAAGGCTCGAATGTCAGCTATAACCTGAAAAAACTGGTCGATGCCGACTATATGCATCATCAGCGTTGCCAGATCGACCGGCGCGCCGTCAGGGTCAGGTTGACGGAAAAAGGGCGCAACATCCGCAAGGTGGTCGGTGAACTGTTCGCGCGCCATTCCGAGGGGCTGGAGGAACGGGCGATTCTCGATCAGGGGGCGCTGATCTATCTCAACGGCTCGCTTCGGTCGCTGGAGCGCTATTGGGGCGACCAGATTCGCTATATCTATTGAGTGGTTCGGCGAAATCGTGCTGAACACGGGCAAATTTCCGGCGATTTCAGGTAAAAAAACCGTTCGCTGCGGCGATTTGGGATGTGCATCGGGGGGGATCGTTTGCTAATAGGGTTGTGACGACAAGGGGTACCCAATGGATTATTCACAGCGCCTGAGCGACGCTCTTCAAGGATTGCATGACGAAGGACGTTACCGGACCTTCATCGACATCGAACGCAAACAGGGCCATTTCCCGCGCGCCACCTGGCATGCACCGGATGGCAGCAACCGTGAAATCACCGTCTGGTGTGGCAACGATTACCTGGGCATGGGCCAGCACCCGAAGGTACTGGCGGCAATGCACGAGGCGATCGACGCGACCGGCGCCGGTTCCGGCGGTACGCGCAACATCTCGGGCACCACCGTCTATCACAAGGCGCTGGAGGCCGAACTGGCCGATCTTCATCAGAAAGAGGCGGCGCTGGTTTTCACCTCGGCCTATATCGCCAACGAGGCGGCGCTTTCGGTGTTGCCGAAACTGTTTCCAGGGCTGGTGATCGTATCGGACGAGCTTAACCACGCCTCGATGATCGAAGGAATCCGCCACGGCAACTGTGAAAAGAAGGTGTTTCGCCACAACGACATGGCGCATCTGCGTGAATTGCTTGAATCGATCGAACCCGGCCGGCCGATCCTGATCGCCTTTGAATCGATCTATTCCATGGATGGCGATTTCGGCAAGATCGGGGAAATCTGCGATCTGGCCGACGAATTCGGCGCCCTGACCTATATCGACGAGGTGCATGCGGTCGGCATGTACGGCCCACGCGGCGGTGGCGTGACCGAGCGTGACCGCCTTGCGCATCGCATCGACATCATCAACGGCACCATGGCCAAGGCGTATGGTGTGATGGGTGGCTATGTCGCGGCATCGGCGCAAATGATCGACGCCATCCGCTCGTTTGCACCCGGCTTCATCTTTACCACCTCACTGCCGCCCGCGATTGCAGCGGGGGCGACCGCCTCGATCCGGCACCTGAAGTCCGACGGCACGCTGCGCCAGATGCAGCAGACCAATGCCCGCATCCTGAAAATGCGGCTGAAGGGGATGGGCCTGCCGATCGACGATCACGGCAGCCATATCGTGCCGGTGCATGTGGGCAATCCGGTGAAATGCAAGATGCTGTCCGACCGCCTGCTGGAAGAACACGGCATCTATGTGCAGCCGATCAATTTTCCGACCGTGCCGCGCGGCACCGAACGACTTCGCTTTACCCCGTCGCCGGTACATACGCCGGATCTGCTGAACCGGCTGGTGCAGGCGATGGACAGCCTTTGGCAGCAATGTGAGCTGAATCGCGCCGAACTCAGCGCCTGATCCTCGAATCGGTGCAGCAGGCCTTGCTCTATGCTAGCGTTGCGGCCACTAAGTTGCCGAAGTCGAATCGGCGCGCAACCTGACCGGAGCGGTATGGGGGCAGTGCGTCAAATGAGGGCGCCTATGAGCGAAATTTCCAGAAGCGGAATTTCCCGGAGCGAGGGCACCAGGGGCTTTGACTCATTTCCGGTGAAACTTGGCGATCTGATGCGCGGCGAACGCGCTACCATGGGCAAGTCGCTGCTGGATGTGCAGCGCGAATTGCGCATCAAGGCCAGCTATATCTCGGCCATTGAAAACTGTGATCCAACGGTATTCCAGACCCAGGGGTTCATCGCCGGCTATGTGCGTTCCTATGCCCGCTATCTGGGCATGGATCCCGAGGAAACCTTTGCCAAATTCAGCGTCGAGGCGCAGTTCAAGGGTGTGCATCCCGGCGTCAGCCATGGCATCAAACCCGCCGCCACAGCAAAACCGGCGCTGGAGCCGGTGCCGATCATCCGCCCGGCCCGGGATCCGTTGCCGGGGATGCGGCCGGTGTTCCTGCCCGCAAATGACGGGTTGTTGTCGCAGATCAGCGCCTCGGCACTGGGTTCCATACTGGTTCTGGCGATCCTGATCCTTGGCATCGGTTATGGTGCCTGGGCGGTGTTGCAGGATATCCAGCGGGTGGAATTCGCACCGGTCAGCACCGCGCCCGAGGTAGTTGCCGACAGCCCGCTCATCACCGAAGGCAATGGTGCCGCCAGCGAACGGACCACGACAATGCTGGATCAGATTTACCGTTCAAACGAGCTTGAGGTGCCGGTCGTGACCCCGCGCGACGGGCCGATTGCCGCGCTCAACCCCAATGACATCGGTGCGCTGGTTTCCGACAACGGCAACGAACAGGCGCGCAACAGCGCCAGCCTGGTTGACGGCACAACCGTGCCGATCGTCACCAAACCGGCCGCACCTGCCGTGGCGGTGGTGGCGATGCGTGCCGCCTGGGTCAGGGTATCGCGTGCCGATGGTACGGTGCTGTTTGAAAAGATCCTTGATGGCGGCGAAAGTTTCCAACTGCCGCCGGGGGCAAGCGATACTTCGCTCAGGGCGGGGAATTCCGGCGCGGTCTATCTCAGCGTTGACAACGTGCCCTATGGGCCGCTTGGCGGCGATACTTCGGTGGCCAAGAATGTCACGCTGTCGGCCGAGGCGATCAGGGCGGCCTATCAACCGGTCAAGGACAAGGGCGCGCTGAAACAGCTTGAAAGCCCGCGGGTGATCACCCTCAACACCAGCGAAACCGGCCAGTAAGCCGGGTCAGATTGTCAGCGGCCCGGCAATTCGCTATGGATTGCCGAAGATTGATCGAGGGGAGTTCCATGTCGATGAACCATATCCGCCCCTGGCGTGATATTGCACGGCGCAAATCGCGGCAGATTTTCGTCGGCCCGGTTGCGGTTGGCGGTGATGCACCGATTTCGGTGCAGACCATGACCAACACGCTGACCTCCGACGCACCCGCGACCATACGCCAGATCCTTGCCGCGGCCGAGGCGGGGGCGGATATCGTGCGCGTTTCCTGCCCGGATGAGGCATCGACGCGGGCGATGAAGGAAATCGTGCGCGAAAGCCCGGTGCCGCTGGTGGCCGACATCCATTTCCACTATCGCCGCGCCATCGAGGCAGCCGAGGCGGGGGCCGCCTGTCTCAGGATCAACCCCGGCAATATCGGGTCAAAATCGCGGGTGCATGACGTGATCAGTGCTGCGCGCGATCACGGCTGTTCCATTCGAATCGGCGTCAATGCCGGCAGTCTGGAAAAGCACCTGTTGGAAAAATACGGCGAACCCTGCCCGCAGGCGATGATCGAAAGCGGGCTGGAACATATCCGCATTCTTGAGGATCACGATTTTTTCAACTTCAAGATCAGCGTCAAGGCGTCGGATGTGTTCATGTCGGCCGCCGCCTATCAGGGTCTGGCCGAGGCTACCGATGCGCCGATCCATCTGGGGATTACCGAGGCCGGCGGTCTGACCTCGGGCACGATCAAATCGGCAATCGGGCTTGGCAGCCTGCTATGGGCCGGTATCGGTGACACCATCCGCGTCAGCCTGTCCGCCGATCCGGTTCAGGAGGTGAAGGTCGGTTTTGAGATCCTGAAATCCCTTGGTCTCAGGCATCGGGGGGTCAGCATCGTTTCCTGCCCGTCCTGCGCGCGGCAGGGATTTGACGTGATCAGTACGGTCGCGGCACTGGAAAAGCGGCTGGAACATATCCACATCCCGATCAGCCTCAGCATCATCGGCTGCGTCGTGAACGGGCCGGGTGAGGCGCTGATGACCGATATCGGTTTCACCGGCGGCGGTGCCGGTTCGGGCATGGTTTATCTGGCCGGCAGTCAGGATCACAAGCTGGGTAACGAGGGTATGATTGATCACATCGTCGAACTGGTGGAACGCCGCGCCGCCGAACTGGCCGCCCGGGATCAGGCCGCGGAATAGATGCTGAAAATGGCATTGATCATCATCGTTCTGGTTCTGGCCGGGTTCCTTGCCTTCGTGCGCCTTGCGCCGAGTGATCCGGAAATCTGGCATGTGGATCCGCTGACGGCCAAGAAACCCTGGCGTAAAAGGAATGTCTTTATCCTGCGCGATGATGGGTCTGACCCGTCGCCGCCGATATATGATGTTGATGCCGGGACACTGGCAAAGGCGTTTGACGCCTTTGTCATGGCAAAGGACCGGCTGGAACGGCTGGCGGGCAGCCCGGATGATCTGTTCGTCACCTATGTGGCAAGGACCAAACTGATCGGCTATCCCGATTATGTCTCGGTGCGTTTCCTGCCGCTTGATGATGGTCACGCCAGCCTGGCGATCTTTTCCCGCTCGCGTTTCGGTAACAGCGATCTTGGCGTCAACCGCAAGCGGATCGAGGGTTGGCTGGCGGAATTCGACCCCGACTAACGCGCCGTCCACTCAACCCGCAACGTGTGTTGTGGCCTTGACAGGTTTTCGTGCTTTCGGTGGAGGTTCACGCAAGATCAATTCCTGTGCCAGCAGCTTGCGGATGATGCGCGATGTCTGGCTGCGCCCAAGGCCGGTGGATCGAACAGCCTTGGCCTTGCGGCCCGATCAGGCCCAAGACCCCTTGCTCGCAGAGCGCCATCAGAGAATTTCCATCAAAAACTAAGTGCTGATTGCCATAGATAATTTTGATGGTGTGACCAGCCCATCAGCCTGATTCAAGGCCGGATAAGTCCATCAACAGGCGGGCCAGGGTTGGGTGGCAGAGCATTAGATCCAAGGGCTACTTCAAAGCCTGAGGTTACTTGAAACGCAGCTCACTAGCTGGCAATTTCGGTGCATTCTGCCCAATGCGTTAACCATTTTTCTAACGGGTATCTCAGAAAAATACTTGACAAAACCACATCCCAAGTTTCACCTTAGGAATAAAAATTCACCACAGAACAATATTGTGGGACGACCAACGACAGCGGAAACTTCAAGCGTACCTGTTTTCTAAAGCGTAACCGCTGCAAAAACATAACCGTGGGAGGGACCAAGTGTCGAACATGCAATCCAGAATCAGCGCCATGCATCGTCAGGATACGATAATTGCATGGGCTTTCGTCATCGGCCTATGGCTGGCCATCGCATTCGTTGCCTGGGCAACCTGGTCACTGGCACCAAGCGAGACCGCGCGCATTGTCCTGCTGATAGGTGGTGCGATCATTCTGATTTTCAATACCGCCGCCATCATGGCGATGCTGCGCCATTATCGCAGCGATCGCGATTTCATGTATGGGCTGGATATCAAGTTTCTTGACGAAGCCCACGCGCAAAATAGCCAGACCAACTAAACCAGGGAGATTCGAAAATGGCCAAATACATTCCTCCGGTCCAAAGCAAGATCGGTCAGATCATCGACGTTATCGTGCTTTTGGTGCTGGCAATCGGCGCCCTTTATGTGCCGCTGTTCATGAAACTGGCAGGTAGCGACGTTACCCATGTTGTTCCCGAAAACCCAACCTGGGAAAGCCTGGGGCAGAACGCCACCATGGTCGAAAAATGGAACCAGCTCGGTTATGCCGATGCGGCCTCGGCGGCCGAGATCATCACGGCGCGGTTCGACTATTCGTTCAGCATCGGCAGTCTGCTGGTGATGATACTGGTGATCGTTGGCTATTACTTCATCATGCTCAAGTTTTCCGAAAAGGAATATCGCGACGTGATCAGCGAAAAATTCGACGGTTGAAAGGGGATAGGGACAATCAATGGATATCTGGACGCTACTGGAATACGCGGCCTGGGGCCTTTCGGCGATCTTCGGGCTTTATATCATCATCGACTGGTTCAAGACCGACACCACCTATTCCGACGAGGTTCTCATGTCGTCGCGAGAAGGTGCGCTGGAAGCGATGACCGAAGAACAACACAAGCATTGAGGGGAAAAAGATGTCAGACGTGGATATCACATCCAAAGAGATGGATGGAATGGGCCCCAAGGGGACAAAAATCGGGCTGGCGCGGGTTCTTGGGCCGGCGCATGTCTGGGCGCTTGGTGTTGGTATCGTTCTGGTCGGCGAATACATGGGCTGGAACTTTTCGGTCGGCAAGGGCGGCGCCTATGCGGCGCTGATTGCCTGCTGGTTTGCCGGCATCCTTTATTCCTGCGTCGCCATGATCGACAGCGAGGTTACATCGACCGTCGCCGCCGCCGGCGGGCAGTATACACAGGCCAAGCATATCGTCGGGCCGCTGATGGCCTTTAACGTCGGGCTTTATCTGGTATTTGCCTATACCATGCTGGAGGCGGCAAACGCCATCACCTTCGGTTTTCTGATCGAAACGGTGGCGGGCATGACCGGGCATGAGGGGCTGGATCAGCGACCGTTCATCGTGCTGGCGATCATGTTTCTTGCCTGGCTCAACTATCGCGGCGTATTGGCAACCCTGACCTTCAACCTGGTTATCACGGCAATCGCCTTTATCGCCATCATCGTGCTGTTCCTGGCCACATCGCCGATCTTCGGCGCCTCGCCCTTGCGGCATGTCGAGTTGATGACCGGGCTGCCCTATGGTTGGCTTGGGGTGCTGGCGGCGATGCATTTCGGCCTTTGGTATTATCTTGGCATCGAAGGCACCTGTCAGGCCGCCGAGGAGGTTCGCTCGCCCGCACGGTCACTGCCGTTCGGCACCCTCGCAGGGATCATGACGCTGCTGATTGCGGCATCTCTGACATGGTATGTCTGCGTCGGCCTGATCCCCTGGGAATATCTGGGGCAGGCGGGTGTGCCGCTGTTTGATGCAGCACGGCTGACCGGGTCAACCACGCTGATGATCCTGTTGGGTATCGGCACGATGTTTGCCACCCTGGCCTCGGCCAACGGCTGCATCAACGATGCCTCGCGCGCCTGGTTCGCGATGGGTCGGGATCACTACCTGCCCGACTGGTTCGGGGCGGTTCATCCGACCTTTCGCACACCGTATCGGTCTATCATCTTTCTGGTGCCGATTGCGTTGATCTTTGCACTGGGCGCGCCGATTGATCAGGTGATCACCTTCTCGATCCTGTCGGGTCTGCTGGAATACACCTTCATGCCGCTGAACGTGATCATGTTCCGCCGCAAATGGCCGCTGGATTCGATCCGGCGCGGCTATGAGCATCCGTTCCACCCGATCCCGGCGCTGGTACTGCTCAGCCTTTGCGGCGTGACCTACTTTGCGGTGTTCCTCGGCTACGGGACGCAACTGGTGGCGATGATCTCGTTTTACATCATCGTGTCGCTGTGGTTCCATTTCTGGCGCTACCGTTTCGTGCGCCGGGGTGCGCAGTTCACCATGCCCTGGCCGCGTCCGCTCGGGTATTGAACGCGACTTCCGAACCCTTGACGGCCCGCCCCCAAAGGCGGGCCGTTTCCATCGCAAGGGATTTCGGGTCGGTTCGGCAATGTTGACGGTCTGGCAATACAATAACTAAAAGAGTTTCATGGATCAGTTCCTGCTTTCCGTCATCGTCACCTCGCTTGGTCTTGGGGCGGCTTTACTTGGCTTTCAAACCTGGAAAGCGGCGCATGCCCGCAGGGACACCCGATTTGCCTATCTGGATCGCTGCAATGGCCTGTTTTCCGACATCAGAACCGCCGCTGGTGCCACCGGATTTCCGCGCCTTGCCGGGCATTATCAGGGGGGGCTGTTCGATATTCAGGTTCTGCCCGACACCCTGACCTTTCGCAAGCTGCCGACACTCTGGGTGCTGGTGACGCTGACCGAACCGCTGCCGGTGCGGGCAAGTTTCGATCTGATGATCCGCCCGACCGGGGTAGAGCCGTTTTCGAATTTTCACGCGTTACCGCATCAGGTAAATGCGCCCAAGGGTTTTCCCGAGGATTGCGCCATCCGCACCGACGCACCCGCACAGTTGCCCGACGAGGCGCTGCTGCGGCGCCACCTTCATCATTTCAGCGATGCACATATCAAGGAAATGGTGCTGTCACCCAAGGGTGCCCGGCTGGTGTTTCTGGCTGAAGAAGCTCAGCGCGGCCGATACCTGATCTTTCGCGATGCCGAAATGGGCATGGAACCGCTGGCGCCTGATCTGTTGACGCCCAAGCTAGAAGCATTGCTGACGCTGCGTGATGATCTGACGCAATATGCCCCCCTGACCGAAAGCCTGTCCACATGACCCAGCCTGCCCGCGCCCCGATCAATCCGCGACTGGTACTGGCCTCGGCCATGGTTCTGCCGGGTACCGGGCAGGTGCTGAACGGTCAACCGGTGCGCGGTCTGGTATTTCTGTTCTTCATGCTGCTGCTGGGTGGCTTTACCCTGAAGACGGCCGCGCCTGACGTATCGCTGATCGGCAAGTTCGCCGGCGGTATATTCGTTTATGCCATCGCCATCTACGACGCTTACAAGACGGCCCGCATCCGCACCGAAGTCTGGCGCCACAGGGATCGCCAACAACAGGCAACCCAAGGTGTTGCGCCTGAATAGTGGCCGCCGGGGCAGGGGCATGGCAATTCCCCAAATGGCCGATTGCAGATCGTGCGTTGGATCATGCGCCTGACCGTCCTTTGACCGGATGCTCGGTCGACCGATCCTGTTTTTGCCTGCTCAAACGACTCAACGGCATACTTCCCATGATAACCGCTTTTTGTGCTATCCGGTTCAGCCCCGAATAGTATTACACTTAATTCGGCATCCATGATCAAACAGCTGTTTACGGCGCCAGAAGAAGGAGCAGCAATGCAGTATTATCAAGACGGTTTTCGCGGCGGTGATCCCGACATCAGAAACGCGGCACCGGAGCGGCGCGACCGCTCGCGGTTTGCGCCGCTGCCGAAAAAGGTGGACGTGCTGATTGCCGGTTGCGGTCCGGCCGGGCTGTGCCTGGCGGCGCAACTGTCGCGATTTCCCGAAATTGACACGATGATCGTCGAGCCCAAATGCGGCCCGATCGAAAAGGGGCAGGCCGATGGCGTCAACACCCGCACCATGGAGATGTTCCAGGCCTTCGGTTTCGCCGAAACAGTCAAGCGCGAAAGCTATTGGGTGAACCAGACGGCGTTCTGGACGCCGGATCCGGCGAACCCCGCGCATATCCGGCGCGTCGGCCGGGTGCAGGATGTCGCCGACGATTCCTCGGAAATGCCGCACACGCTGATCAACCAGGCGCGGGTGCATGAGCTGTTCCTTGACGTGATGAAAAACGCGCCGACGCGGCTGGAGCCGGATTATTCCTGGGCGGTTCGCGACCTCAGTGTCGATACCACGACCGATGATCATCCGGTTACGGTGACGCTGGAAAACACCGGCGTCAATGCCGGTGAAACGGCGGTGGTCCGCGCCAACTATGTGGTCGGCTGCGACGGGGCGCGCTCAAACGTGCGCAGGGCGATTGGCGGCGAATTGCACGGCGACGCTGCGCATCAGGCCTGGGGGGTGATGGATATCCTGGCCAATACCGACTTTCCCGACGTGCGCCAGAAATGCCTGATCTCCTCGGCGGGTGAGGGCAATATCCTGATCCTGCCGCGCGAGGGGGGATACCTGTTTCGCATGTATGTGGAACTGGACAAGCTGAACCCCGACGAACGCGTGACCAGCCGCAACTTCACCGCCGATCACATGATAAAGGCAGCCAACCGGATCATGCGGCCCTATGCCTTCGAGGTGAAGGAAGTGGTCTGGTGGTCGATCTATGAAATCGGGCACAGGATCACCGACCGGTTCGACGATGTGCCGAAGGGCGAAGATCGCGATCCGCGGGTGTTTACCGCCGGTGATGCCTGCCATACCCACAGCCCGAAGGCCGGGCAGGGGATGAACGTCTCGATGCAGGATTCGTTCAATCTTGGCTGGAAGCTCGGGCAAGTGTTCAAGGGGCGCTCGGCCCCCAGCCTTTTGCGCAGCTACTCGGCCGAACGCTGGGCCGAGGCCAGGCGGCTGATTGATACTGATCACCAATGGGCGCGGATCATGTCGGCCCCGCTCGGGGAATCCGAGCTTGACGGCACCGACATGCCGCGCTTTCAGAAGCAGTTCATCGAGAATCTGGAATTCACCGGCGGGCTTGCGGTGCAATACGGGCGATCGGCGCTGACCGGCGACGATGCCCACCAGGCGCTGGCGACCGGCCAGAGGATCGGCCGACGGTTCCATTCGGCCCCGGTGGTGCGCCTTTCGGACGCGATGCAGATGCAGCTTGGCCATGTGGCCGAGGCGGATGGCCGCTGGCGGATTTACGCATTCGCCGGCAAGAATGACGGCTCTGCCCCCGGATCGGGTATTCACACGCTGGCCGACTGGCTGGAAAGCGCGCCGGCGTCGCCGGTGGTGAGGTTCACCCGCAAGGACGAAGATATCGACGCGGTGTTCGATCTGCGCGCGATCTTCCAGCAGACATTCGACCAACTGGCCTATCAGGACATGCCGTCGCTGCTCAGGCCGAAGACCGGCAAGCTGGGGCTGGAGGATCATGAAAAGGTTTTCTGCGTCGATCACAAGGGTGTTGGCGACATATTCGAGATGCGCGGGATCGACCGCGAAGGCGGCTGCATGGTCGTCGTCCGGCCCGATCAGTATGTCGCGCATGTCCTGCCGCTCGGGGAGTATGCGGCGCTTGCCGGGTTCTTTGACGGCATATTTCTGCCGGTAAAGCAAATGCTGCAAACCTGAGCATCCCGGTAAAATCCCGATTTGCGCCTCGAACCTTGATTATCGCCTTGGATTGGTTTTTCCCTGTGTTAGGTTCGCCCGTAGCAGCCCTGCCAGACTACGCCTGCCGGAAAGTACAAGATGAAAGCAATTAAGTTCTACCAACCCGGCGGTCCGGAAGTCATGCAATTTGAAGATATCGTTCTGGATGCTCCGGCACCTGGACAGGTCCGGTTGCGCCACACCGCCATCGGGGTCAACTATCTTGATGTCTATCACCGCTCGGGTGCTTACAAGTTGCGCCTGCCAAGCGGATTGGGGCTTGAGGCAGCCGGTGTTGTCGAGTCGGTTGGTGATGGTGTCGTCAACCTGAAAGCGGGCGACAGGGTTGCATATGGCACGGGGCCGATCGGTTCCTATTCACAAGCCCGCAACATGCCGGCCAACCGGCTGTCAAAACTGCCGGATGAGATCACGGATGAAACGGCGGCCGCCATGATGTCCAAGGGCATGACGGTGCGGTTTTTGTTGCGGGAAACCTACAAGGTCAAGGCAGGCGATACCATTCTCTGGCACGCTGTTGCCGGTGGGGTTGGTCTGATTGCGGTTCAATGGGCAAAACATCTGGGTGTCCGGGTCATTGGCACGGCAGGTTCGACCGAAAAGGCGGCGCTGGCCAAATCCTTTGGCTGTGACGAGGTGATAAACTACACCGAGGAAAATGTGGCCAAGCGGGTACGTGAACTGACCGGCGGCAAAGGTGTGCCTGTGGTCTATGATGGAGTCGGTCAGGCAACATTCAACGCGTCGCTTGACAGTCTCAGCCCGTTGGGTCTGTTGGTCAGTTTCGGTACGGCATCGGGCGCAATAAAGAACTTTGACCCAGCCATCCTGACCAAAAAAGGGTCGCTTTTCCTGACCCGTCCGGGGCTGGATACCTATGTCAAGTCGGACGCGGCATTGCAGGCCAACGTGGCCGATCTGTTTGAAGTTGTCGGATCGGGTGCAGTCAGGATCAAGGTCAACCAGACCTATGCACTGGCAAATGCCGTTAAGGCGCATCAGGATTTGGAAAGCCGCAAGACGACCGGCTCAACCCTGTTGATGCCGTAACGGGGCGAGTGGGGAACAAACGCCCCGTCAGCCCCGGAAATTCGGCAAAAACCGGATCAGGCCTGGCCTGAATCCGGCGCAAGGAACCGCTGACGGCGTATCGTCAAATCACCTTCGATACCGACCCACATACCCGGTTCGGCAAAGATCCGCCGTTGCTGCCGGGGTGCGCTTCACCTTGCCGCCTTTTCTGGTTATGCCGCATTCAGTAACAGTGGGGATATTCTATGAAACAAGCGGTTTTTGCCGTAGTGTGTGCGGCAGCTTTTGGCATGATCAACGGCATGCCGGTTTCGGCGGCCGGGACACCCCGAAACCCGGATACATGTTCGATGGACCTGGTCAAACCCATACCGGCACGCGCCGTGAAGGCAAAACTTGGAAGCCGCTTTGTCAAGGACATCCTGCGCGTTTCCGGTTCGGCCCGTGATGCTGCGATCACCGATCAAGTGCTGGCGGGAAACATCCCGGATTTCCTGCGCCATCTGATACCGGTGACATTCAACGCGATGCAGAAGAACGGAAAGGCGGTCGAAGTGACGATCTGCGTTACCCCGGACTACATGTCCGTAGGCGCGGAACGGGATTTTGTCCGGGTTCCGATGGGTCTGCCCGCAGCGGCGAAAATCGCCGACAAGCTGGGATTTCTGCTGCCGACCACCAAAATGGTGGATGCGATTTATGCGCAGGCCGAGGTGCATTTGGCACCCGAACCGATGACGCCCGGTGCGCAGATGCAATCCACCGACTATTTCATACGACACAACAAGACCATCAACCAACAGCGCGACAAATCCGGTCTTGCCCTGACGGCGCTGACCGCCGGTCAGAAGAAAGACCTGGTTCTGTCAAACCGTCTGCGATCAAAACCGGGGCGGGTGGCGATCTATGGCTGGCACCGAATGAACGGCGAGGCGATCCAGCCGCTCAGCACCGTGCATGGTGAAGGCTATGCCGATTACAGCCACGGTGTCCGGTTGGTCAGCATGACGGCCTTTGTCAATGGCAAGCCGACATCGCTGCCGAAAATCCTGCAAGATCCCGAACTTGCCCCGATTGTCAGCAGCGAAGGCCCGATCAACCATTCCAGGCGGCTGGTGGCGTCACTGCGCTGACGGGCGCGCGGGCATTGCCGGGTTGAAAGCCGCTTAATCAATCGTCTTGCAGCAGCGAAACCCCAGGTGATAGTTGGAGTGGCTTGCCGGTGATAACACCCGGCTGCCGTGCCAGAAAGGTGCGCGCCAGCGGCACCAATCTTCATGCGCGCGGTATTTGTCAAAGATGAACCAACTGCCCTTCATTTCGGTCACACCCAAGGTGGTGCTGCCCCGGCTTGCCATCTGATCGGGACTGAGCGGCAGGTTCATGTGCTCGGCCGCGTTGCCGTTCAGATCAAAGACACCAAGCTTGCTGCGACAATCCGGAAAGGCACCCGTCGGGTAGGTGTTTGAGCCGCACGCATTCCAGCCGCCGCCGTTGCAACCCGGGCTTTTCTGGCTGTTCGCAGCACAGATGCCGGTCTGATAGTTCGGGCCATAGCTCCAGCTTTTTGTCGCCGCGTTTTGTGCATTGAATGCTCGTGCCACACCCGACACCGATCCCGGACCAATGCCAAACCGATAATTGGGTGGTTCCAGCGCCCCGGCACAGGCGCCTTCCCATTCATGGGCGTCACATAGCCGTTTGCCCATCGCCGAACATATTTCCGCCGCCTCGACGGCCTTGACCCAGACCACCGGATAGGTGCAGGGCAGGTCGGGAAATTCGAACTGGTCGATGCAGGCTTTGGCGTTCCTTGCTGTTTCGATGCGCGGATCGTAAAGCGGTGCCATGTAATTGGCCCCGCATATCCGCCTGAATTCAGGGTTTGAATAGCCTCTGCCACCGTTCGGTGCGCGCGATTTGCACTCGGCGACGGTCATCGGATGACGCGCCACCGCCGGGTTGCCTTGCCCGGCAAAGACTGAACGCGCAAAGATCGCCTTGATTCTTTCCATCTGCGCCGGCGTCAGAGAATGTTCCTGCTGAACTTGCTGGAACATCAGCGCATTCTGCTGCTCCAACGCGGATTGCGCATGTCCCGGTGCGACCATCAGCAGAAGTATCAGAACCGCGGCAGCGACTTTTTTCATTCCGCCTCCCCCCTTCGGTAGATGAAAAACAGATCTCGACTGTCAGGATAACCAAGGAACCGGGGAATGATGTTCCCGTCTGGCGCGGTCTTGTCAAATTGCGACATCACCGAAATCAGGTGTTCGACATGCACATTGCCATCCTGACGCGGGTATAGCGCCAGATAGGTCAGTTCCGGGGCGTTCATGTCCAGTAGCATCGCATATTTGCAGCCATAGGCCTGGAACACGCGCGCCATCGCCGATGGCGTGGCGGTAGAGAAATAGCCATAGATCAAATAGCGCCGCGCGCCGGTTTCCTGCATGCAGGCGCCAGCGCGCAAGGTCCGCAGTTCCGCTTCGGCGCTGCCTGACCAGTTCCCCGGCCCCCATTGCGTGACCCGGTCCCCTGGCATGCCGATACCGGTCACAGGGTTGGTTTCGATAAGCGGCACGCCGTTCTGGCGGGCAAACATGATCCGTGGCAACAGCGCGTCATCGGCTGCCTTCCAGGTCTTCATTTCGGTGGTGCCATCATCCAGCACATAAAGGGTCGATAATTCCTGCTTGAGTTTGCTGTAGATCACGCCTTTTTCGATGAACCCATAGTGTTTGCCAGTGTCGATCACCGCATAATCACCGAATTTGAACGCGCCATGCTGACGTTTGAATCCGCCGACAAAGGTTGCGATGGTGCGAACGGCGAAATCGGGACTGACCATGCCGCTGCGCACCAATGGCAGGGCGTCGCCGATGCCATCGGGTCCGGGCAGGCCGGGGATCCGGGCCTGTGCACGGGGGCGCGGCGACCAGTCAAGCCGCGGATGATCGGTACCCAAGGCAAACCCGACGCCGTAGCGGGTCATGTCAAAGGCCACCAGATAATCGACCGCCTTGCCTTCGATGCTGTCCAACCGGTTTGCCGATCCCGGTCCATTGAGGATTTCCGCGCTGATGGTGCGGGGCTGAATTGCGCTGACGAACACACCATCCACGCCGGCCGCGGAATACCAGACACCGGGGCTCATCTGTTTTTGTTTCGGGTCCACCATCGCGATGCCAAACCCGTAGGGCGTGATCGCCTGATCAAGATATCTCGCCTCGATCAGTGCGGGTTGCGGTCCGTCCGGCGCACTGTCCTGCCTGGATGTTTCAACAAGGGTCGTGGTCTCGGCGTATTCGTCGCTGTAGAAGGTGTCTTTCACCAGGGTTACGATCTTGTCACCCTGCCAGATATGATCGCGCAAGAAATCGGTGACGCGTTCCAGACTGCTGCGCGACCCCGGAATGGCATTGCGCAGATATAACCGGGCACCACAGAGGGGCGCATAGGGCAGGCCGCTTTCGCGGGCGATTTGAAACTCGCTTGTCGCCCCGCCCCACAGATCACAGCGCGTGGTGGTCGCGGGGCCTATAACATGGATAACGGCAAAGGGTTGCTCGGCCAAGACGATTTTCTGTCCGTCCGGATCGGGATTCTCAATATGATAGGCATCTGTTCCGATAGTCAGCAGAAACGTGGCGTTGATATGAGGGTTCAGCGAGATCAGCGTCACCTTGGTACCATTGGCAAGCATAGAGGTCTGCTGTTGCCGGAACGGTTGCAGTTCAACGATGGTTTTCGGAACAGCAGCCTCGTATTGCGCCATCTGATCGGCTTGGGCCGGGTTATCGTCGGCAAAGGCAGCCGCAGCAGACATCGCCAGCGCTGCGACAAGCGACCCCGCCGCCTGTGATGTTGAAAGGTTGAAAAATGAATGGTTCATTGCGCCTCGTGACTTGAAAAGGAATTGGAGGCCAACAGCAAAGCGAACCGCACAAATTTGACCAGGACCGACAGTTTCATTTTAGGCAACCATTCCGGGCGTGTCACGCTGCACGTAGTGGTTTTTTCTGGCTTTCCTGCACCTGATCCTGCCTGAACCCTGCCAATGCACCGTTATCCTGAACCAACCCGCCGCAGGAAGCAGGAAAACCGACCGGATCGCCAGCCGGTTCCGGGCATTTGCCCTGGGAAAAACCCGATGATTCCGAGTCTATCGCCCATAGCAAGATCCGAAGGCCTGCGGAAACGAAAAACGCCATGCGCGATGGCAAAGGTTAACGCGCCTACAGCCGCCTTTGCCGCGATCATGGGCAGGCCAGGGGAACCTGCCAGGCATGTCGTTTGGCCGACAGGGGACGCGATTTCCGGCCTGTCACCCGAAGGCTGCAAAACCTTCTTCAAGGCCGCCGAATTTGTTGCGGGCTAAATGGACGGCGCGCTTGATATCAATTCAGCGCCGCCAGGATCCGCGCCCAACTGCGGATGCCCTTGTGAAAGCTTTCAAGATCGTATTTCTCGTTCGGGGAATGGATCTGGTCGTCATCGCGCCCGAACCCGATCAGCAGCGCGTCCATGTCCAGGATTTCCTTGAAATAGCCGGCAATCGGGATCGAGCCGCCGCAACCCACATAAGCGGCCGGTTTCGGCCATTCCGCCGACAGTGCCTCGCGGGCCTGTTGAAAGGCCGGGTGGCTGATCTGCATCTGACTGGCGGGCGAACCATCGCTTTGCAGGAATTTCACCGAGCAATCTTCGGGCAGGCTGGCATTGACGAATTCAACGAATTTCCGGTGGATGGCGTCCGGATCCTGCTGGCCGACCAGGCGAAAGCTGATCTTGGCCCGGGCCTTTGACGGCAGCACGGTCTTGAAACCATCGCCGGTATAGCCGCCGATGATGCCGTTGACTTCACAGGTCGGGCGCGACCATAGCATTTCCAGCGGTGTGCGGTTCCTTTCACCCGCCGGAACCGACAGGCCGACCGCCCCCAGAAAGGCGCTGTGATCGAAATTCAGATCGCGCCACTGCGCGTGGATCTCGTCCGGCAGTTCCGGTGCGCCATCATAAAAGTCCTCGATCGTGACCCGCCCGGAATCGTCATGCAGATCGGCAATGATGCCGGCCAGCACATGCACAGGGTTTCGCGCCAGCCCGCCAAACATGCCGGAATGCAGATCCTTGTCCGGGCCGGTTATCTCGATTTCCTCGCGCAGCAATCCGCGCAACATGGTGACGATCGCCGGCGTGTCATGGCCGAACATGCCGGTATCGCAGATCAGTGCCACATCGGCCCGGAGTTCATCGGCGTTTTGCTGCATGAACGGCACCAATGACGGGGAACCGCTTTCCTCCTCGCCCTCAAAAAACAGCGAGACGCGGGCGGGCAGGCTGCCGTTGACCGCAATGAAGGCGCGGCAGGCCTCGACAAAGGTCATCAACTGCCCCTTGTCATCGGCGGCACCGCGGCCGCGAATCACCTTGCCGTTCGGCGTATCCTCCAGCGCGGGTTCAAACGGTGGCTTGTCCCAAAGTTCAAGCGGATCAACCGGTTGCACGTCGTAATGACCGTAAAACAGCACATGCGGCCCGGCGTCCTGCCGGTGGCCGATCACCATCGGATGCCCCGGTGTCGGCCGCTTGCTGGCATCAAACCCCAACGATGCCAGATCGGCAACCAGCCAATCCGCCGCGCGGTCGCAATCACCGTTGAATTTCGGGTCGGTTGAAATCGAAGGGATACGCAGAAAATGCATCAGCCGTTCGATGGCGTTGTCAAGATCGGCGTCGATATGGGCAAGTACCTTGTCAAGCGACATCAATGGACTCCTTGGGTTGTGATACGCGCCAAGGCTAACATTCGCACTTGTGCTGTCCAGCCGAATCTTGTGGGAATCCGGGGCGGCTTGTCGCTATAATCGGTTGAACACAGCAAAAGGATTTTCCGATGAATTTAGCGAAAATATGCCCGGTTGCAGCCGCTTTGGCGATGACGGCGTTTGCCACGATGGTATCCGCAGCGGAATTGCCGTCTGCCAAGGATGCGGCGAAACAGCTTTACAAGACCGGCAATCGGTCCACCGAGGTCAGAATACTGCATCCCGAACTGGTGCCCGAGGCCTATAAAGGGGCGCTGGAAAAGGCCGCCTCGATCCAGCATTATTACGAAGCTCTGGCCGCGTCGCCGACCGAAGGCATGCTGGCACCATCCGCAGTCCATGCCATCAACCACCATACCGCCGCCGCGGCCCATGCGGCGGCTATTGCCGGCTGCAACGCCAAAAAGAAAGCCGGTTCCGATACATGCGTCGTGGTGGCCGAATTCTTGCCAAAAGCTTATCGCGGCCCCGGAGGGTTCAGCCTGAGCTATAATGCCACCGAGGTTTTTCGCGGCAAATATCGCCGCGCCGCCAAACCCAAGGCATTTGCCATTTCTGCTGCCAGCGGTGAATGGGGCCAGGCGATCAAGGCTGGTTCCGATGCTGCCGCCGGTCAGGCCGCACTGGCCGATTGCGCCGCCAAGGCGGTCAGGCAAAACGTCAATGATTGTGTATTGGTCAGCCGCGACTAGGGTTTGTCTGCCTTATGCGCCGCGCCAGATCCAGCCGCCGCCCAGCACGCGGCTGGAATCCGGTGCATAGAAAACGCAGGCCTGACCGGGTGCCACACCTTCTTCGGGGGTCAGCAGTTCAACCTCGGCGCTGGTCGGGCCGAGCGGGCGAATGATGGCGGCGCGGGGCGGGCGGGTTGAACGTACCTTTACCATGATCTGATGTTCGCGCACGGCGTCAAATGCGCCATCGCCCAGCCAGTTGATTTCGCGAATCGGGATCAGGCGGGTTTCCAGCGCCTGTTTCGGGCCGACGATGACCCGATGGCCTTCGGGGTCAAGTCGTACCACATACAACGGTTCGCCACCGCCGATGCCAAGGCCGCGGCGCTGGCCGATGGTATAATGAATGACCCCCTTGTGCCGCCCCAGAACCCGGCCTTCAAGGTCGACGATATCGCCGGGTTCGGCGGCACCGGGGCGCAATTTCTCGATCACCGCCGCGTAGGAGCCGTTCGGCACGAAACAGATATCCTGACTGTCGGGCTTGTCCGCCACCGGCAGGCCGTATTTGCGCGCCAGGGCGCGGGTTTCATCCTTGGATTTCAGATGCCCAAGCGGAAACCGCAGGTAGTCAAGCTGCGCTTGCGTGGTCGAGAACAGGAAATACGACTGATCGCGGCTTGGATCGGCGGCGGCATGCAGTTCGGCCCGGTTCACCCCGTCAAACCGCTGGATGTAATGCCCGGTCGCCATACAGTCGGCACCAAGATCGCGGGCGGTTTCCATGAGGTCGCGGAATTTCACCCGCTCGTTGCAGCGGATGCACGGCACCGGCGTTGCCCCGGCCAGATAGCTTTCGGCAAATTCCTCGATCACCGATTCACGGAACTTGTTTTCATAATCAAGTACATAATGGGGGAACTTCATGTCAGCGGCTATACGGCGCGCGTCCTGGATATCCAGCCCGGCGCAACAGGCACCTTTTTTCGCCAGCGCCTGTCCGTGATCGTATAGCTGTAGCGTGACGCCGACCACATCATAGCCTTGTTCGGCCAGTTGTGCGGCCACCACCGACGAATCGACACCGCCCGACATCGCCACCACCACCCGTGTTTCGGCCGGAGGTTTGGCAAAGCCAAGCGAATTCAGTCTGTTGTCGGTTCCGGCCTGTGCCACGTTGCTGATTCCTCAATATTACAAGGCAATATAGGAAAATCTTAAACAGTCTCAAGGCCCGGTTTATCGCTCTTTTAACAATGTCACGCGAATTTTTCCACATTGAATAGTCAGTGGATCGGGTGATGTTTATCAAAAAAGGCAAGGGGCCATTGTTTGTTACTCTGGATGATGGCCGGAAAATCAGTCGGGCGGATCTGCCGCCAAGGGACACCAAACGCTGGGTGGCGGCGCGCAAGGCGATGGTGGCGCATGCGGTTCGCGCCGGATTGCTGGAAATGGCCGAGGCTTGCGACATCTACAATCTGAGCGAGGAGGAACTGCAAGGCTGGATTTCCCTGCTTGAAGCCCATGGCGACAAGGCGTTGAAATCAACCTTCCTGCAAAAATATAGACAACCCTAGGTAGAACTGCTAGGCCTCTTTCAAGGGTAACGACTGATTAACCATTCTCAGTCTAGGTTAATGAAACAAACCCGCCATGAACGGAGGAAAGCCATGCGCATTCTGCTGGTCGAAGACGACCCAACCACGTCAAAAAGCATTGAACTGATGCTGGCCAATGCCAATCTCAACGTCTATGCAACCGATCTCGGGGAAGAAGGGATCGATCTTGCCAAGCTCTATGATTACGACCTGATCCTGCTGGATCTGAACCTGCCGGACATGAACGGGCATGAGGTTTTGCGTCAACTCAGGCGTGCGCGCATCGACACGCCGATCCTGATCCTGTCCGGCAACGACGATGCCGACAACAAGATCCGCGGGTTCGGGTTCGGGGCCGATGATTACCTGACCAAGCCGTTCCACCGCGAAGAACTGATCGCGCGCATTCACGCGATCATCCGCCGCTCCAAGGGGCATGCGCAGTCGATCATCCAGACCGGGCAGATCACGGTCAACCTTGACGCGAAAACGGTCGAGGTTGACGGCATATCCGTGCATCTGACCGGCAAGGAATACCAGATGCTGGAGCTTTTGTCGTTGCGCAAGGGAACGACACTGACCAAGGAAATGTTCCTGAACCACCTTTACGGTGGCATGGATGAACCGGAACTGAAGATCATCGACGTGTTCATCTGCAAACTGCGCAAGAAACTTTCGGTGGCGACCGGCGGCGACAATCACATCGAAACCGTCTGGGGCCGTGGCTATGTGCTGCGCGACCCGGAACCGGCGATGGCCGCACCGCTGGCGCTTGGCGCCTAGAAACCGGGTCAGCGACGATACATCTGGACCTTGGCCGCCCTGACTACTAATTCTGTCAGGGCGACAGGTTTGGGGCCGGGTGATGCCAGAGGAAATGAACGTTGACGATCTTTCGGCGGCCGAAGCGGCGGCGGAACTGCAACGTCTTGCCGCCATTCTGGCCGAGGCGAACCGGGCCTATCACACCGCCGATGCGCCCCTGATGGACGATGCCAGTTTTGACCGGCTGAAACGCCGCAATCTGGCGATCGAAACCCGGTTTCCCCACCTCAAACGCCCTGACAGCGCGACGGATCAGATCGGTGCGCCGATCAGCGAGGGGTTTTCCAAGGTCACGCATGCCAAACGGATGATGTCGCTGGGAAATGCCTTTGGCGATGACGATATCGCCGATTTCGTCAAAGGTGTTCAGAAATTTCTTGGCCTTGGCGCGGATCAGCCGCTGGAAATTGTCGCCGAGCCGAAAATCGACGGCCTTTCCCTCAGCCTGCGCTATGAGGGCGGGCGGTTGCTACAGGCGGCAACCCGCGGCGACGGCGAGGTGGGCGAGAATGTCACAGCTAACGCCTTCATGATCAAAGATATACCGCAATGCTTGGAAAACGCACCGGAAATCCTTGAAATCCGCGGCGAGGTCTATATGAGCCATGCCGATTTTGCCGCGCTCAACCAGCGCCAGATTGCCAGTGGCGACAAACCTTTTGCCAACCCCCGCAACGCTGCTGCCGGTTCCATGCGCCAGCTTGACGCCACCATTACCCGTTCCCGCCCGTTAAGGTTTTTCGCCTATGGCTGGGGTGAAGTTTCAACACCCCTGGCAGATTCGCAGTTTGACGCCATCAAGCGCATGGCAAGGCTTGGCTTTCAGACCAATCCCGAGATGCGGCTTTGCCGAAACACTTCGGAGCTTTTGCAGCAATACCGCCGGATCGAGGAACAGCGCGCGACGCTTGACTATGATATTGACGGTGTCGTCTACAAGGTGAACGATCTTGGCTTGCAGGAACGGCTGGGTTTTCGCTCGACCACGCCGCGTTGGGCCATTGCCCACAAGTTTCCCGCCGAAATTGCCCATACCCTGTTGCAGGATATCGAGATTCAGGTCGGACGCACCGGTGCCTTGTCGCCAGTGGCGCGGCTGAAACCGGTGACGGTCGGCGGTGTGGTGGTGTCAAACGCCACCCTCCACAACGAGGATTACATCGCCGGACGGAATTCCAGGGGCGAAGTGATCCGCGAAGGGCGGGATTTTCGTATCGGTGACTGGGTTGAAGTGTACCGCGCCGGTGACGTGATCCCGAAACTCCGCGATGTCGACCTGACAAAACGGCCGGCGGACAGCAAACCTTTTGTCTTTCCCGAAACCTGCCCGGAATGCGGATCGGACGCACTGCGCGAGGCGGGCGACAGCGTGCGCCGTTGCATGGGTGGGTTGATCTGCCCGGCACAAGCGGTAGAAAAGCTGAAACATTTCGTATCCCGCGCCGCCTTTGACATCGAAGGTCTGGGGGCAAAACAGATCGAGGCGTTTTATGCCGACGACCAACTGCCGATCCGCGAACCGGCCGATATCTTTACCCTTGCAACACGCGATGCCGTCAATATCAGCAAGTTGAAGAACCGCGATGGCTGGGGTGAGAAATCGGCGAAAAACCTGTTCGCCGCCATCGAGGAAAGGCGAAACATCCCGCTTGCCCGGCTGATCTTTGCCTTGGGAATCCGCCATGTGGGCGACAGCTCGGCCGCCTTGCTGGCGCGGCATTTCGGCACCTGGCAGGCGTTTGAGGCCGGTCTGACCCGGGCAGAAATCGGGCAGGGGGCCGAATGGGAGGATCTGCTGTCGATCGACGGGGTTGGGGCGGTGATGGCAACAACACTGATCCGGCATTTCCAGCAAGAAGCCTCACGCGCGTCAATCGATCGGCTGATCCGGCATCTGACCATCATTCCGGCGACCAATGATGGTCAGGCCAATAGCCCGGTTTCCGGCCTGACGGTGGTTTTCACCGGCACCCTTGAACGGCTTAGCCGCGCCGAGGCCAAGGCTGGTGCCGAAGCCCTTGGGGCAAAGGTGGCGGGGTCGGTTTCCGCCAGAACCGACATCGTTGTGGCCGGGCCGGGGGCCGGTTCCAAGGCGAAAAAGGCGGCCGAACTGGGGATCAGAACCCTTGATGAACAGGAATGGCTTGATCTGATCGGCCGAAACGCCTGATCATATCGCCATGAGCACACGCCCCGAAATCCTGTTTCCGCTGTTTGCTGCCCTGACCAATCTTGCCGGGGTCGGGCCGCAAATCGCCAAAACGTTCCAGCAGTTGAACGTCACCAAGCCGCGCGATCTGTTGTTCGTGCTGCCGCATTCCGGGGTTGACCGCAATATCCGCAACTCGATCCGCGAGGTCAATCCGCCCGAGGTGGTGACGGTCGAAGTGGAAATCGGCCTGCATCACCCCAACGCCATCAAGGGCCGCCCGTACCGGGTGACGGTGCAGGACGCACAGACCAGTTTCCAGCTGGTGTTTTTTCACGCCCGCGCCGATTATTTGCGCAAGTCCTTGCCGACTGGCCAGCGTCGGGTGGTTTCCGGCAAGGTCGAGATTTTCGACGGGGTGGCGCAGATGGTGCATCCCGACCACATCCTGCGCCCCGATCAGGCCGAATCCATCCCGGCCTATGAGCCGGTTTATCCGCTGGTTTCCGGGCTGACGCAGAAAACCCTGATGAAAGCGAGCCAAGCGGCGCTTGACCTGGCGCGGCCCATGGCGGAATGGATCGAACCGAGTTTGAAGGCCGAACGCAAATGGCCCGACTGGAAACCGGCGCTGGAACGCGCCCACCGGCCGCAATCGGTGGTCGATCTGTCGCCGTATGCCAAGCACCGCGAACGCCTGGCCTATGATGAACTGTTCGCCCATCAGATCACCCTGGCGCTGGCGCGGGCGCGGATTCGCCGCCTGAAGGGGGTGGTCAGTATCGCTACTGGAGCTTTGCAGTCCAAGGTATTGACAACGCTACCTTATACGCTGACAAGCGCACAAGAACGGGCGATCGGTGAGATCGCCGATGACATGGCCGCCCCGCTCAGGATGAACCGCCTTTTGCAAGGCGATGTCGGATCCGGCAAGACGCTGGTGGCGCTGATGGCGATGCTGACGGCGGTTGAGGCGGGCGGACAGGCGGTGATGATGGCACCGACCGGCATTCTGGCGCGCCAGCACCTGCAATCCATCCGCCCGCTGGCTGAATCCGCCGGGGTGGTGGTGGAAATCCTGACCGGCAGCGACAAGGGATCGGAACGTGACGCCAAGCTGGCGGCGCTGAAACGCGGCGATATTCACCTTTTGCTGGGTACGCATGCGGTATTTCAAAAGGACGTGACCTATCATGACCTCAGGCTGGCAGTGGTGGATGAACAGCACCGTTTCGGGGTGCGCCAGCGCATGGATCTCGGTGGCAAGGGGCGGGCGGTCGATGTTCTGGTGATGACGGCAACGCCGATCCCGCGATCCCTGGCGCTGGCGCAATATGGCGACATGGATGTTTCGGTGCTGGATGAAAAACCGCCGGGGCGCAAACCGGTGAAAACCGTGGTAATGCCGAAAACCCGCCTGGATGAGGTGATCCGCCACCTGAAAACCGCCATCAGTGAGGGGCGGCAGGCCTATTGGGTCTGCCCGCTGGTCGAGGAAAGCGAAACCGTCGAATGGACCGCGGCCGCCGAGCGTTTCCGCAGCCTCAGGCTGGCACTTGGTGATGATCGGGTCGGGCTGGTACATGGCCAACTGGCTCAGGTGGAAAAGGATGCGGCGATGGCGGCCTTTGTGGCCGGTGAAACCCGGCTGCTGGTGGCGACCACGGTGATCGAGGTTGGCGTCGATGTTCCGAACGCCTCGATCATGGTGATCGAGCAGGCGGAGCATTTCGGGCTGTCGCAGTTGCATCAGTTGCGCGGCCGGGTCGGGCGCGGGGCCAAGGCTTCGTCCTGCCTCTTGATCTATTCGCCGCCTTTGGGCGATGCCGCCGAAAAGCGGCTGGCAGCGATGCGCGAGACCGAAGACGGGTTCGCGCTGGCGGAACTCGACCTCAAGCTCAGGGGGGCGGGCGATGTTCTTGGGGTGGCGCAATCGGGGTTGCCGAGGTTCCGCATTGCCAATCTGGAAACCCAGTCGGATCTGATGAAAACCGCACTGGACGATGCGCGCCTGTTGATGGGAACAGATCCAGAACTTGCCAGCCCGCGCGGCCAGGCGGCGCGTAATCTGTTGTGGCTGATGGAACAGGACCAGGCTATTCGCATGATTTCAGTAGGTTAGGCGGAATTGCCAATTTACGCCGTTGCAGATGTTCCTAATAAGTTCTTAAAAAGTTCTTTACAAGTTCCATGTTTCATGAGAACAAAGGAGAAACATTAACCATTCAATCATCGAAAGTTCTCGTTATGTTTCGTCAAATTGCCAGCATCATCCAGCACCACCCTGCCGAAATCCTTCAGGATTCCATCGGCCTGATCGCGCTGTTCGTGGTGTTGGTTGTCGGCCTGAACCTGCCGGGAATGGCCTGATCGCATTGCCTGCGGTCCGATCCGAATTGCCTTGTCGCGCATCTCTGTCCCCCAGTTCTGCTGCGCGCGTTTGCCGGTTCGCCTGACTGGAAAACACCGATCATTCAAACTGATCGCAATTCGAAACAATCGGACGCGCCACCTTGACGCCGCACTTTCTATCGAAAGCTGCGGCGTTTTTTTTCAGGCGCAGGCGGCGTTTTCCAGCGATTCGAACGCTTCGACCGTCGCCTCCAGCGCCAGCATGATCGAGGCGTGGCGGTTCTTGTAGTCGCGTGCCGGCATCAGCACCTCAAGATCGGCAAACGGTGCCTCGGGCGGCGGCGCGCCGTCTTTCAGCATCGCCTTCAGTTGATCGCGGCCACGGCGCACCTGATCAAGCGTCGTGCCGATGATATTCGCCCCCACCACCGAGGCAGCGGCCTGACCCAGTGCGCAAGCCTTTACATCCTGGCCGAAATCGCTGATCCGGCCTTCGCTGACCTTGATATCGACAATCACCGTCGAACCACACAGCGGCGAGCGGCGGCGCACGCTGGCATCGGCATCCGCCAGTCGCTCGGTTCGTGGGATGCCGGCGGCCAGCGCCAGAATTCGCCCGGAATAGAGTTTTACCAGATCCTGTTCGCCGTTCATTTTCGCATGCGCCTTTTCTTGTCGTCCTAATGTGAATAAATAGGCCATTACGGCTGATTTGAAAAGGACAGGCGCGATGAAACCGGAATTTGACGCAAACAGCCTGAAATACGATGACAACGGCCTGATCCCCGCCATCGCCCAGGATGCCGCCAGCAACGAGGTTCTGATGCTGGCCTGGATGAACGCCGAGTCGATCCGTCGCACCCTGGCCAGTGGTCGCGTCGTCTACTGGTCACGCTCGCGCCGGGAGTTCTGGGAAAAAGGGCTGACCAGCGGGCATCGGCAAAAGCTGGTTGAACTGCGGTTTGACTGCGACCGGGATTGTCTGCTGCTGCGGGTCGAACAGACCGGGCCAGCCTGTCATACAAACAGAAAATCATGTTTTTACAGTGCTGTGCAGGACGGCGTTGAAGTGATAACCAGCCAGCCGATGCTATAGGCCCAGCAAGTGCCGGATATCAGCGACGGATTTTCCTGCGGCGCGATAGGCGTCGATGGATCTGGCGTCGTCGCGTTTGGCCAGACGTTTGCCATTCACGTCGCGGATCAGTCGGTGATGGCGATAGCCGGGTGTCGGAAGCCCCAGTAGCGCCTGCAACAGGCGGTGGATACGGGTGGCTTCGAACATGTCGCGACCGCGGGTGACGGTGCTGACACTTTCGGCTGCATCATCCACCACCACCGCCAGATGATACGATGTGCCGATATCGCGCCGTGCCAGCACGATGTCGCCGCAGCTTGTCATCAGATCGCCGGCATCCAGACGATGGGTAATCGCCGCAGTGCCACCGATTTCGACGAATTGCAGCGCCTTGATGGCCGCGTCACCGCCAAGATGGCGGATCGCTTTTGCCATGTTCAGCCGGATCGCATCCTTGTCGGTTCTGCTGGATATCGGGCGATTGCGACAGGTGCCGGGGTAGACCTGGCCATCGACGCCGGTGCCATCCGACCCTTCCTGTGGCGCGGCAAGGGCGGTGGCAATATCCCGGCGGGTGCAGCTACATGGATAGCATAAATCTTTTTTGATCAATATGTTCAAGGCATCTTTGTATGCCGGCATTCGTTCCGATTGGCGCATCACCGGACGCGGCCATTGCAGGCCCAGCCATGCCAGATCGCGATAGATCGCCGCCTCGAATTCCGGCCTTGCGCGGCTGATGTCGATATCTTCAATGCGCAAACGGAACCCGGCGCCGCTTTGCCGGGCGGCATCCCAGGCGGTCAGGGCGGAAAAGGCATGACCAAGATGCAGCAACCCCGTCGGCGAGGGTGCGAACCTTTCGCACATCAGGATTTTTCCAAAACATAAACAGTGGATTTCAGGTCGATCCCCGGCAGGTGCGGGCCGTGTTCCTTGAACAGAAGCCGAGCAAATCCGGTATCGACATTTTCAGCGATGCGCGCCTCGAAACTCGGGTCCTGCAAGGTGTGATCGTTCAACGAAAACACGAACAATCCGCCCTTTGTCAGTGATTGCAGCACATCGTCGATCATGCCTGCCGGCGCGTGATCGCTGGCCAGAACCCCCACCGCCGTTATCGCGGCATAGCTGCCGGGGGCGAACGGCAGGGGGTTTTCGACATCAACCTCCCACAGTCGGCGATATAGTCCCGGTCGTGCGGCGGCGATTTTCAGCATTTCCGGGCTGAAGTCGCAACCGTCGATGGTCAGAAAGCCGCATTCACGCAGCGCAATCCCCGACAGCCCGGTGCCACAACCGATATCCAGCACCGGTGCCGCCTTGTCCTGCAACAGATCGGCCAGCGCCCGGGCGCAGCGGTGCGGGGTGGCATAATCGTTTCCGATAATTTCCTGATCATAGGTTTTCGCCCAATTCTGATATAAATCACGGGCTTGGTCGTGGTTCCTTATGTAATATAACCTGTTCAGAAACCCTTTGTCGTCATTCATCGTCGCCTCCTGACCTCGGGGGAGTCTAACAAGCGGCCTGTCGGGCGTCCAGCCAGCCTTGCCAGTGCGATTTGGCGCGGTCGGTATAGGCAAGGTAGCGATCCTTGCGGCTTCGCCGGCCTGTGGGTGCGTCTTTCAGCGGTGGAAACAGGCCGAAATTCACGTTCATCGGCTGAAAGCTGCGCGCATCGGCACCGCCGGTGATATGGTCGATCAGCGCCCCCATGGCGGTTTCCGGCGGGGGTGGCGGCAGCGACCGGCCCAGCACCTCATACGCGGCCATCTTTCCCGCCAGAAGGCCCATGGCGGCGCTTTCGACATAGCCTTCGACGCCGGTGATCTGACCGGCGAACCGGATATGCGGGGCCGATTTCAGGCGCATGACCGGATCAAGCAGTCGCGGCGAATTGATGAAGCTGTTGCGATGGATACCGCCAAGGCGGGCAAATTCCGCTGTTTCCAAACCTGGTATACGTTTGAAAACATCAAGTTGTGCGCCATACTTCATTTTAGTCTGAAAGCCGACGATATTCAGCAATGTCCCCAATGCATTGTCGCGGCGCAGTTGCACCACCGCATAGGGTTTGATGTCGGGGTGATGCCGATTGGTCAGACCGACCGGTTTCATCGGGCCGAACCTCAGGGTTTCGCGGCCACGCTCGGCCATCACCTCGATCGGCAGGCAGCCGTCGAAATAGGGGGTATCGGTCTCACCTTCGCGAAATTCGGTCTTGTCGGCGGCCAGCAGCGCGTCGATGAAATCTTCGTACTGTTGCCGGTTCATCGGGCAGTTGAGGTAAGCATTGCGGTCTTCTTCGGTGTCGCCCTTGTCATATCGGGACTGCCACCAGGCAGTGGTCAGATCAACCGTATCTGCATGGACGATCGGCGCGATGGCGTCGAAAAACGCCAACGAGTCCTGTCCGGTCGCGGCCAGAATTGCACGGCTCAGTTTTTCCGAGGTCAGCGGGCCAGTGGCGATGATGACCGGGCCAAGATCCGGTCCCGGCAGATCGGCAACCTCGGCCCGATCCAGTGTGACCAACGGGTGCGAAAGCAGTTTTTCGCTGACTCCTTTGGCAAAAAGTTCCCGGTCAACCGCCAATGCACCACCAGCGGGCAGGGCGTGTTTGTCGGCCATTTCCATGATCAGGCTATCCGCCTGGCGCATCTCCCAATGCAGCAGGCCAACCGCGTTTGCCTTGTCGTCATCCGAACGGAACGAGTTGGAACAGACCATTTCCGCCAAATGATCCGTCTTGTGGGCAAAGGTTTCGACACGCGGGCGCATTTCATGCAGGATCACCGGCACCCCCAGCGATATCGCCTGCCAGGCGGCCTCGGATCCGGCCATGCCGCCGCCGATGATGTGGATGGGTCTGGTCATGGCCTGCGATCTATGCGGTTCGCGACCAAAAGAAAAGGGCCCCGCGAACAGGGCCTTGTTGCAATCTGGAAACGGCGATGCGCCTAGGTCGTTGTTCCGGCCTCAAGCGGTTGATGTTGTTCGGAATTATCGGATGTCGTATTGGTTTCTGCATCCTGCCCTTCCGCCCCGAGAAAGTAGTTGTCAAGTGCATAGCGGCCACGACCATGCGAGTAGATCAACAACAGCCCGCCGATCATCGACAGATCCCGCCAGAACGCGCCAAGCGCATAGGGATCGCCCGGCAGGTAGTTGAGGATGAAACTGGTCCAGAACACATAAAGCGCCAGAAGGGCTGCGGCGGTGCGGGTCTGATAACCGAACATGATTGCCAGTGCCGCCAGGATTTCAAACGCCGCATTCGGCCAGCGCAGTTGTTCAGGGATAAGGGAATCAACCAGAAACTGCTGCATGCTGCTTGGATCCACGATCAGCCCAAGTGCGCGGGCGATGAAGAACGAGGCGATCAGCACCCGTGCGGCGACATGAGCCAGACCCTGCATCTGTTGTTGTGATAGGTTTTTCATCGGTTTCAACCTTGCCTGTCATGGTCCGGCGAAAATCATCCCAATGGATTACCTTGCCAGTTGGAAACAATATTGTTTCTAATTGAGGCCAAAAAAGGGTGACTTATGGTTGAAACCGGCACTATTTTGCAGCGATTTCGCGCGTTCTGGCTGCATTTGTTGGTTTTGCCACAACCAGACCGGGTTAATCGTCGTTCGGCACCTCGGTATCGCTGGGGTCGGGGGATCCGTTCTCGTCCGTCTGTTCAACAATACGCGCCACCGAAACCACCTCTTCGCCCTTGGCGGTGTTGAACACCCTGACACCACCCGCCCCGCGTGAGCGGAACGAAATCCCCTGAACCGGGCAACGGATCGACTGCCCGGTCGAGGTGGCCAGCATGATCTGATCGTCGTTTTCGACCGGGAAACAGGCAACCAGCGCGCCGCCGCGCATCGCCTTGTCCATGGCCGCAACCCCCTGGCCGCCACGCCCGCGCACCGGGTAATCGTGGCTGGAGCTGAGCTTGCCGGATCCCTGCGCGGTGATGGTCAGGATCAGATCTTCGGCCGCCGACATTTCCACATAGCGTTCCTGACTGAAATTCGGATCAATCGGCGTGTCTTCATCATCATTCTCGGCGTCATCGGCAAGGCCGGCCACCGCGCGGCGCATTTTCAGATAGGCGGCACGTTCTTCGGGTGTTGCCTTGAAGTGGCGGATCACGCTCATGGAAACCACGCTGTCGCCTTTGCCCAGGCGGATACCGCGAACCCCAGTAGAATCGCGGCCTTTGAACACCCGCACATCGGTCGAGGGGAAACGGATGGCGCGACCCTTGGCGGTGACCAGCATCACGTCGTCATCTTCATTGCAGATCCGCGCGTTCACCAGACTGACGCCTTCGGGCAGTTTCATGGCGATCTTGCCGTTGCGCATGACATTGGTGAAATCGTCCAGCGCATTCTTGCGGATATCGCCGGTCGAGGTGGCAAACACGATCTGAAGGTCGCTCCAATCCTCCTCGGGGGCATCAACCGGCATGATGGCGGCGATGGAAACCCCTTGCGGGATCGGCAGGATGTTGACAATCGCCTTGCCGCGCGCGTTACGCCCGCCCGGCGGCAGGCGCCAGGTCTTCAGCTTGTAAACAATGCCGTCGGTGGTAAAGAACAACAGCGGCGTGTGGGTATTGGCGACGAACAGCGTGGTGACGAAATCCTCGTCCTTGGTGGCCATGCCCTGCGTGCCCTTGCCGCCGCGTTTCTGGGCGCGGTATTCGTCAAGACCGGTGCGTTTGATATAGCCGGAATTGGTGATCGTCACCACCATGTCTTCGCGTTCGATCAGGTCTTCGTCTTCCATGTCGCCGACATGTTCAACGATCTGAGACCGGCGCGGCACCGCAAACAACTCGCGTACCTCGGTCAGTTCGTCGCTGATGATCTGCATCACCCGCTCGCGCGATCTGAGGATATCCAGACAGTCGGTGATCCTTGCCGCCAGTTCCTGCAATTCGTCGGTGACTTCCCTGACGCCCATGGCAGTCAGGCGTTGCAGGCGCAGTTCCAGAATGGCGCGGGCCTGGGTTTCGCTCAGATGATAGGTGCCGTCGTCATTCAACGTATGGCTGGGATCGTCAATCAGGCGGATATAATCGGCGATGTCATGCGCCGGCCAGGCACGCTGCATCAGGCTTTCGCGCGCCGATGCCGGGTCAGCCGAGGCGCGGATGGTGGCGACGATCTCATCCACATTGGTGACGGCTACGGCCAGACCACACAGGATATGGCTGCGGTCACGCGCCTTGCGCAATTCAAACGCGGTGCGTCGCGCCACCACTTCCTGGCGGAAATCAATGAAGGATGTCAGGAACTTGCGCAAATCAAGCTGTTCCGGCCGCCCGCCATTCAGCGCCAGCATGTTACAGCCGAAATATTGCTGCATCGGTGTGAAACGGAAAAGCTGGTTCAGCACCACCTCGGGCGTGGCGTCGCGTTTCAGCTCGATCACCACCCGCACCCCGGTGCGGTCGCTTTCGTCCTGCACATGCGCGATGCCTTCGATACGTTTATCCCGCGCCACCTCGGCGATCTTTTCGATCATCGTCGCCTTGTTCACCTGATAGGGGATCTCGTCGATGATGATGGCGAAACGGTCCTTGCGGATTTCCTCGACCCGGGTCTTGGCGCGGATGATGACGCTGCCGCGCCCCTCGGTATAAGCCTTGCGCGCACCGGTACGGCCAAGGATGATGCCGCCGGTGGGAAAATCCGGGGCAGGGATGTAATCCATCAACTGGATACTGTCCAGATCGGGCGTTTCGATCAGCGCCAGCGTGGCGTCGATCACTTCGCCCAGGTTGTGCGGCGGGATGTTGGTGGCCATGCCGACCGCGATGCCACCGGCACCATTGACCAGCATGTTGGGAAACCGCGCCGGCAGAACCGTGGGTTCCTTGTCCTTGCCGTCATAGTTTTCCTGAAAATCGACGGTATCCTTGTCGATATCCGCAAGCAGGTAATTGGCGGTCTTGGCCATCCTTACTTCGGTATAGCGAAACGCCGCCGCCTTGTCGCCGTCCATCGAGCCAAAGTTGCCCTGACCGTCAAGCAGCACCAGCGACATGGAAAAATCCTGTGCCATCCTGACCAGCGCGTCATAAATCGCGCTGTCGCCATGCGGGTGATATTTACCCATGGTATCGGCAACCGGACGCGAGGATTTGCGGTAAGGTTTGTCAAAGGTGTTGCCGACCTCGTTCATGGCATAAAGGATGCGCCGATGCACCGGCTTCAGCCCGTCGCGCAGATCGGGAATGGCGCGGCTGACGATCACGCTCATGGCGTAGTCGAGATAGGATTTCTTCATCTCCGCCTCGACCGTGATCGAGGGGCCGGAATAGGCGGGTTTGGCGGCTGGCAGATCACCGTTGCCGTTTGTGCTGCCGTCGTCGTTGTCGTCGTTCAAGTCGTTGCCCGTGTGCTGTCCACAATATCTAGTGGAATTTATAACACCGTCGCCAAATAAGCGCAACGTCTTGGGGTGGAAACCGGCCGGAAACCGGTCAGTATTTCACTCTGTTATCAAAGGCTTGCGCGATAGGTGAAAAACCCTTTGCGCAAGGCCGGTTTTTTTATCGGATTGGTGCAGGATTCAGTGGATTCAGAACGGGATTTCGTCGTCCATGCCGCCGCCGCCCGAGCCCTGATCGAAACCGGATGATGGGCCGCTGTCATAACCGCCCTGATCCCCGCCAGAGGACGAACCGCCGCCGCCATCGCGCCCGCCAAGCATCACCATCTTGCCGTCAAAGCCCTGTAACACCACTTCGGTCGAATAGCGGTCGGCGCCGGACTGATCCTGCCATTTGCGGGTTTGCAGCTTGCCTTCGATATAGACGGTCGAACCTTTCTTCAGGTATTGCTCGGCCACCCTGACCAGACCTTCCTGAAAGATCGCCACCGAATGCCATTCGGTGCGTTCCTTGTTCTCGCCGGTGTTCTTGTCGCGCCAGCGTTCCGAGGTGGCGATGCGCAGGTTGCACACCTTGCCGCCGTTGGGAAATGAGCGAATCTCGGGGTCGCGCCCTAGATTGCCGATGATGATGACTTTGTTGACTGATCCGGCCATTGCCGCCCTCCGTCGAATCCCTGTTGTTAACCATGAGTGTTAGACCATCCCGGAAAGATGAAGAAAAGGTATAATTCCGCGGTCTAAGTCCGGCTATGGCGCATTTGGTAAAGTTTGCTATACTCCGCCGGATATTATGAGTCCGAGGGTACGGGATGTTGAAAGCGAAATACCTTGTATTGGCGCTGGCATTGGCGTTGTCGCCTTGTGTCCATGCGGCGGATATCACCCAGTCATCCAAATCGCGCTTCGGGATTCCGGAAAGCTACAAGAAACTTCTGGATGGGCGGCTGGCCACGCAATACGAGGATTCCAAACGCCTGCAACCGGTCAACAACAGCATCCCGCGCTATCTGGGGGAATATAGCGGCGAATATCTGGGCATGGCGGAAACGGCGGCGGTGAAATTCGGCATTCCCAAGGATCTGTTCACCCGCCTTGTCGAAACCGAAAGCAACTGGAACCACGGCGCGGTATCGCCGAAAGGCGCCATCGGTCTGGCGCAGTTGATGCCGTTGACCGCAGCCAGACTGGGGGTTGACCCGCATGATCCAAAGGCCAACCTGGAAGGTGGCGCCTTGTACCTCAAGCAGCAGTTCGTGCGGTTTCGCAGTTGGCGGCTGGCGCTGGCCGCCTATAACGCTGGCCCCGAGGCGGTTGAAAAATACAACGACGTGCCGCCATTTGCCGAAACACAGGCCTATGTGATCGCCATTCTTGGCAAATGATCAGCGCTCGCAGGCACCGCCCGCCGATTGCCAGGCTCTGTATCCGCCAAGGTTGTAGACCTCGACAAAACCGAAACCGACCATGACGCTTGCGGCCATTTGCGACCGTGCGCCGCTGGCGCAATAGATCGCCACCGGTTTTTCCGGGTCAAGGCCGGGATGAAATTCAGGGTGGCGCGGGTCGGTCAGTTGCTGCAATCGCACCAGCGGAATGCAGATCGCCCCTCTGGCCTTGCCCGAGCCGTTGATTTCACGCGGGTCGCGCACGTCGATCAGGGTAAGGCCACCATCCCTGGCCATCCGCACCGCATCAGCGGCGGAAAGGCGGCGAACGGATGGTTTGGCCGGTTGCGACGAGGACTGGAACAGGTTTTTAAAACCGAAACTCATGGTTGATCCTTGGATTATGCTGTCTTGGTGTCAGATTTGTTGTTGGCGCAATATATTAGCATTTGCTAATATTACCAGTGGGAAGTTGTAATTTTTTGTGTTGATGTGCCTGAACGGGGTCGGGGCCGCAAATTCCCGTGATCCAGCGGATTTCGGCGGGAAAATGCGCCGATGGCGGGGCCTCGTACTTTCCCAATCCGTCATTATATGGTTAACCGTCGGGAACAGGCGGCGCGATTGCGCTTGTGGATGGTCACGTTTTGTTCCATCTTGAATGCGCCCGTTGGGGCAAGGAATTGGGCGCGGGGGCCTAGGGTTGATGGCGGAACTGAAGTCGATTGAAATTCGCGGTGCACGCGAACACAACCTGAAATCCATCGACGTTTCCATTCCGCGCGATCAACTGGTGGTGATCACCGGGCTGTCGGGTTCGGGCAAGTCCAGCCTGGCGTTCGACACCATCTATGCCGAGGGGCAGCGCCGCTATGTCGAATCACTTAGTGCCTATGCGCGGCAGTTCCTGAACATGATGCAAAAGCCGGATCTCGACCATATCAGCGGCCTTTCCCCGGCAATTTCCATCGAACAGAAGACCACTTCGAAAAACCCGCGCTCAACCGTCGGCACGGTGACCGAAATTTACGACTATCTGCGCCTGTTGTTCGCCCGCGTCGGCACGCCCTTCAGCCCCGCCACCGGACTGCCGATCGAGGCGCAGCAGGTGTCCGAGATGGTGGACCGGATCATGAAGATGGAACAAGGCAGCCGCGCCTATCTGCTGGCCCCGATGGTGCGCGACCGCAAGGGCGAGTACCGAAAAGAGCTTCTCGATCTGCAAAAACAGGGGTTTCAGCGCGTCAAGATTGACGGGGTGTTTCATGAACTGGATCAGGCGCCAAAGCTTGACAAAAAGCTTCGCCACGACATCGACGTGGTGGTTGACCGGATCGTGGTGCGCGAGGGGTTGGAAACCCGACTGGCCGACAGCCTGCGCACCGCGCTGAACCTGGCAGACGGCATCGCCATTCTGGAAACCGCATCAACAGACGGCGATAACCAACCGGAACGCATTACTTTTTCAGAAAACTTTGCCTGTCCGGTCAGCGGTTTCACAATCCCCGAGATCGAACCACGGCTGTTTTCCTTCAACGCGCCGTTCGGGGCCTGCCCGGAATGTGACGGTCTGGGGGTCGAGCTGTTTTTCGATGAACGTCTGGTGGTTCCCGACAGTTCCATCTCACTTTACAACGGCGCGCTGGCACCCTGGCGCAAGGGCAAGTCGCCGTATTTCCTGCAAACCATCGAAGCCATTGCCAAACACTACAAATTCCCGCGCGACGCCGCCTGGCGCGATCTGCCCGAGGCGGCCCAGCAGGTGATGCTTTATGGTTCCGGGGATGAGGAAATCAAGTTTCGCTATGACGAAGGTGGCCGGGTTTATGAGGTGACGCGGGCGTTTGAAGGCGTCATTCCCAACATGGAACGCCGCTATCGCGAAACCGATTCCAACTGGATCCGTGAAGAATTCGAACGTTACCAGAACAACCGCCCCTGCGGTGCCTGCGGCGGTTATCGCCTCAGGCCCGAGGCGCTGGCGGTCAGAATTGCCGGTCTGCATGCGGGCCAGGTGGTGCAGATGTCGATCCGCCAGGCGCTGGACTGGGTGGAACAGGTGCCCGCCAGCCTGAGTGACCAAAAGAACGAGATCGCCCGCGCCATCCTCAAGGAAATCCGCGAACGCCTTGGTTTCCTTGTCAATGTCGGGCTGGACTATCTGACGCTAAGCCGCAATTCCGGCACGCTTTCGGGCGGTGAAAGTCAGCGTATCCGGCTGGCCAGCCAGATCGGATCGGGCCTGACCGGGGTGCTTTATGTGCTGGACGAACCCTCGATCGGGTTGCACCAGCGCGACAATGGCCGCCTGTTGCTAACGCTGAAGAACCTGCGCGATCAAGGCAACACGGTGATCGTGGTCGAACATGACGAAGAAGCAATCCGCAGCGCCGATTTCGTGCTGGATATCGGCCCCGGCGCCGGGGTGCATGGCGGGCAGATCGTGTCGCAAGGCACCCCCGACGATATTGCCAGCGACCCCGCCTCGATCACCGGGCAATACCTGACCGGCAAACGCCTGGTGCCGATCCCGGTTGAACGCCGCAAGGGCAACGGAAAGTCGCTGGTGGTCGAGGGCGCGACCGGCAACAACCTCAAGAATGTCACCGCCAGCTTTCCGCTGGGAAAATTCACCTGTGTTACCGGCGTGTCGGGAGGCGGCAAATCGACTCTGACCATCGAAACCCTGTTCAAGGCCGCCAGCATGCGCCTGAACGGTGCGCGTCAGACCCCGGCACCTTGCCAGTCGATCAAGGGGTTGGAATACCTTGATAAAGTGATCGATATCGACCAGCGCGCCATCGGCCGCACCCCCCGTTCAAACCCCGCCACCTATACCGGCGCCTTTACCCCGATCCGCGACTGGTATGCCGGATTGCCGGAATCCAAGACCCGTGGTTACAAATCCGGTCGGTTTTCCTTTAACGTCAAGGGCGGGCGTTGCGAGGCTTGTCAGGGCGATGGACTGATCAAGATCGAGATGCATTTTCTGCCCGATGTCTATGTCACCTGCGAAAGCTGCAAGGGCAAGAGGTATAACCGTGAAACCCTTGAAATACGATTTAAAGGCAAAAGCATAGCCGACGTTCTTGACATGACGGTCGAAGATGCTGAAGGTTTTTTCAAGGCGGTTCCGGCGATCCGCGACAAGATGACGGCGCTGATGCGCGTCGGGCTTGGCTATATCAAGGTCGGCCAGCAGGCGACAACGCTGTCGGGCGGCGAGGCACAGCGGGTGAAGCTCAGCAAGGAACTGAGCAAACGCTCGACCGGCCGCACCCTTTATATCCTGGATGAACCGACCACCGGCTTGCATTTCGAGGATGTGAAAAAGCTGCTCGAGGTGCTGCACGAACTGGTGGATCAGGGCAATACCGTCCTGGTGATCGAACACAATCTCGACGTGGTGAAAACCGCCGACTGGATCATCGACATCGGCCCCGAAGGCGGCGATGGCGGCGGCGAGATCGTCGCCACCGGAACGCCGGAAGATGTCTCGACCGTCAAATCCAGCCATACCGGGCGCTATCTGAAACCGATCCTGTCGCCGCGCAAGGTGGCAGCGGAATAGCCGGATGGAAACCCGCGCCGCCTGTGCCGATTTGCCAGCTCAGGACTTGTTGGTATGCACCCCGAGGACCGAATAAAGTGGGCAGGTCGATATGAAGGCCGTAACAAGAACGATCACCCCGACCACCAGCGCCGCCCATTTCCAGCCGCCGAGTGCGGGATAAAACAGAAACAGCGCAATCAGGATCACCCCGGGGACGATGCGCAGGACGCGGTCAACCGTGCCGATATTTTTGGCGAACATGATGATTCTCCGTATTGAAACACATTGCGATCACTGAATGTTATATATCGGATCAAATCCTGGCCGGGGCGACATAAGCGCGCGCGGGTCTGGGCCGAAGTTGCCGGTGACGCCACTCGCTGTCAAAGGATGAAATCGCCCGCATCCGCTTGTGCGAAACCCAGCCCCTCGATCAGGACCGAGCCTTGGCCGCCAAGAACGCCCAGATCAAGGAAGGTCGCGCCGCCGCCGGCATTGGTCAGCGCGGGGGCAACGATGGTGGCATAATCGGCCGGTTTCAGGCCAAAGGCACTGAGGTCGATCTTGTCCACGCCGTTTTTGAAATCGGTGATGATGTCGTCGCCGGCATTGCGGTTGAAGGCAAAGGTGTCGGCGCCGATCGCCCCGGTCAGGATATCGTCGCCCCGCCCGCCATTCAGCCAGTCATTGCCAGCCTGACCGTTCAGCACATCGTCCTGATCGCCGCCATAAAGGGTATCTGCACCCTTGCCACCCTTGATTTCGTCCTCACCGTTGCCGCCGCGGATGGTGTCATTGCCGTTGTCGCCCGAAAGCGTGTCGTCGCCCGCCCGCCCGCGCAGGTTGTCCATGCCGTCACCGCCGAAAAACACATCGTCAGCCGCCGCCCCCCACATTTTATCGGCCCCGGCATCGCCAAAGACATCGCCAAAGACCACGCCCGATGCCGATGCGCGGTAGATGTCATTGCCGGTATTCAGTTGAACATCGCCGATGATCTCGCCGGAATTGATCACCTTGTCGTTATGTGCCGAAGCCCGTATGGCGGTTATGGATGAGGATATGGTGCCGGAATTCCAAATGCTTACCCCTGCCACCGCCGCGCCCATCTGGATCGCCTGAAGGCTGGTCGTGCTTTGAATGGTGCCGGAATTGGTTATGCTGCAGGAACTTTGCCAGCCCTCGATGCCGCCGGATCCGGTGATAAGCCCGCTGTTGAAAATCGATACGCTTTCCGAACTGTCCAGATAGATGCCTCTGCTAAGCAGGCCGGCGAAATTGCCGTGGTTTTCGATCTGATTGTAGTCGCCCCCCGATAGATATGCACCGGAAAATCGCCCTGAAACCTCACCCCAGTTCTGCAGGATGTTGGAAGTACCCTGCAAGTAAATCGCACTATCTTCCAGCGATCTGACATTGCCGGTCTGGCCGATTGTCAGAAGGTTGGAGCCGACATTTCCCGCTGATTTGTTAAGGTAGACTGCTATGGTCGAAAGGGAAATGACGCTGCCCTCGACGATGATCCGCGTGGAAGTGGCGTTGGTCTGGGCATAGACGCTGTGATCGACGGTTGCCAGCAGGACATCCTGCGGCACATATAACCGGTCGTTTGAGGCAAGGTCTATCCTCACGAATGAATCGGATGCAATAAAATTGGTCATGTTCAGTACTCCCGTCGAAATGGGCGCACTACTGACGCAGGCGTCAGGCGCACCGCGTTAAAGTATCGAGGGTAGTCGGGTTGGCATTTTCGGTCAAATGAATATGCGCAGGCGTCAATCGCCCCGGTGGCGTTTTTCGAACCGTGGCAGCATGGCCGAGAAATCCCTGCCCTTGCCGTCCTCGTCCTCGACAAAGCGGCGGTAAAGTTCGGTCGCGGCAGCGCCAAGCGGCGTGTCGGCGTCCACCGCCTCGGCTGCCTGCTGGCTCAGGCGCAGGTCTTTCAGCATCAGATCGGTGGCGAAACCGGGTTTATAGCCGTTATCGGCGGGGCTTTTCGGGCCGATGCCGGGGGCCGGGCAATAGGCGTTCATGCTCCAGCTATAACCGGATGAGGTGGACACCACGTCGAACATCTTCTGGCGGTCCAGCCCCAGCTTGTCGGCCAGCGCGAATGCCTCGCAGGTGACGATCATGGTGGCGCCCAGGATCATGTTGTTGCAGATCTTGGCCGCTTGCCCGGCACCCGAACCGCCGCAATGCACCGCCTTCTGGCCCATGATTTCAAACAGTGCTGCCGCCTTGGCAAACGCCGCATCCGTACCGCCCGCCATGAAGGTCAGCGTTCCGGCGGTGGCGCCACCGACGCCGCCCGAAACCGGCGCGTCCACCGCCAGCAATCCCGCCGCAATGGCCAAACCCGCCACCGCGCGTGCAGATTCCACATCCACGGTTGAACAATCAACCAATGCCGCCCCCGCCGTCATTGCCGGAATGATCTCGGCCGCCACATTTCTGAGGATGGCGCCGTTCGGCAGCATGGTGATCACCACATCCTTGCCCGCCGAACATGCCGCCGCACTGGCGGCTTTTGCCACGCCATCCGGGCAGGGGGCGACCAGATCAAAGCCCGTAACCTTGTGACCCGCCGCCGCCAGATTGGCGGCCATCGGCGCGCCCATGTTGCCAAGTCCGATAAATCCTATTTTCATCACGGCACTCCTAAGTTTGGGTTTCGTCAGGCAAGGGCATCAGCATCCGCGCCACATCCTCGCCATCCACATGATCCAGCGGATGCCGCCATTTCGGCTTGCGGTCCTTGTCGATGATCGCGGCACGGATGCCTTCCAGAAAATCGCCGTGTTCGGCGGCGCGGGCGGTAAAGCGGTATTCAAGCAGCAGGGCCTGATGAATGCCGCCCTCGACGCGCAACTTCTTCAGGTTCGCCAGCGCCACCGACATCGACAAGGGCGAATTTCGTGATATCGCCTTGAGGGTGCGTTCGGCAAAATCGCCCTCGGCCTCATTCAGCGCCCGAAGGATGGTTGCCAGATCACCGCTGGCGAACCAGCGGTCAATCTCATCCTGCCTTGCCGCCAGCGGACTGGGCGGCGGTGGTTCGATATAGTCTCGGATCAGGGTGACATCACCGGTCATTTCCAGATCGGAAACCAAAGCCACCCAATCGGATTGTTCCACATAGCTGTCGGCAAACCCGGCATAGATGGCATCGCCCGGTCCCATTCTGTCCGCCGTCAGGGCAAGATATTCGCCCAGATGTCCCGGTGCCCGTGCCAGCAGCCAGGAACCGCCCACATCCGGCACCAGACCGATACCGCATTCCGGCATGGCAATCTGGCTGGTTTCGCAGACGATGCGGTGGCTGCCGTGGCAGGACACCCCCACGCCACCGCCCATGACGAAACCCTGCATCAGGGCGACATAGGGTTTGGGATATTCGGCAATGGCGGCGTTCACGCGGTATTCATCGGACCAGAAACGGCGGCCATATTCATAATCACCCCGCGTGGCGGTGTCGTACATCTCCTGAATGTCACCGCCGGCACAAAACGCCTTGTCGCCCGTTGCATCCACCAGAACCAGCGCCACCTGATCGTCATCTCGCCAGTCGTTCAGCGCCGCCTCGATTTCTAGGATCATCGCATAGCTTAGCGCGTTGAGTGCGGCAGGCCGGTTCAAGGTGATTCGTCCGGCGCGGCCTTCGATACGGATGTCGATATCGGCCATTCTGCTATCCCCGTTCCGCCAGCATGGCGCGGGCGACGATCAGGCGCATGATCTCATTGGTGCCTTCCAGTATCTGATGCACCCTGAGATCGCGCACGATCTTTTCAATGCCGTAATCCGCCAGATAACCGTATCCGCCATGCAGTTGCAGGCAGTCATTGGCCACCTGAAAGGCGGTGTCGGTGACGAACCGCTTGGCCATGGCGCAGTATTTGGTGGCATCCGGTGCCTTTTGGTCCAGCTTCCACGCTGCCTGACGCAGGAATATCCTTGCGGCCTGCAACTCGGTTTCCATATCCGCCAGCCGGAATTGCAGCGCCTGAAACTGGTCGATGGTTTTGCCGAACGCCTTGCGCTCGCCCATGTATCGCAAGGTCGCATCCAGCGCCGCCTGCGCCCCGCCAAGCGCACCGGCCGAGATATTCAGCCGCCCGCCATCCAGCCCGGCCATGGCATAGCTGAATCCGCGTCCTTCTTCGCCGATCAGGTTGGCGGCCGGCACGACGCAATCGTCAAACTGCACCTCGGATGTCGGCTGTGACTGCCAGCCCATCTTTTTTTCCTTGGCCCCGAACGACAGGCCCTTGCTGGCGTCGTCAACAATCACGGTGGAAATCCCCTTTGGCCCGTCCTCGCCGGTGCGGCACATCACGACATAGGCATCGGAATAACCGCCACCGGATATGAACGCCTTGGTGCCGTTCAGGACATAACCGTCATTGCTGCGCACAGCGCGGGTTCTGAGGGCGGCGGCGTCGCTGCCCGATCCCGGTTCGGTCAAGCAATAGCTGACGACGGTTTGCATCGAACACATCCTTGGCAGCCATTCCGCCTTCAGCGCCGCACTGGCAAAGGTGTCGATCATGCCGCCGCACATGTTGTGGATCGACAGGAACGAACCGACCGAGGGGCAGGCCATCGCCAAGGCCTCGAACACCAGCACCGCATCCAGCCGCGTCAGGCCGGATCCACCGTATTCCTCGGACACATAAATCCCGCCCAGGCCAAGCGCACCGATTTCAGGCCACAGCTCTTTCGGCATGCTGCCTTCTGCCTCCCATTGCCGGGCGAATGGCGCAATATGTTCCTGGCCAAAGGCATGGGCCATATCGAAAATCGCCTGCTGCTCATCTGAAAGGGCAAAATCCATGTCAAATCTCCGGCTTGGTCTGGATCGGGTATTTCGGGCGAACGGTCATGGCTGCACCAGCCCTTCGGAATATTCGCCGATCAAGGAATCCACCACGGCGCGCAATCCGGCCCGATGATCGCCGCCGGCCCGCAGGGTGCCCTGATAAACCCGGCGCTGGCGCTCGGCACTGGTGCCGGCCGTCGCCATGCTGCGCGCCCGCGCCACTTCGGCCTCACAGCCCAGGGCATGGGCATCCTCGGCCAGCAGTTCCACCATCTCGTCGATCAACTCGGCAAACCCGATCACCCCGCCGGCGCCGAAATCTATCAAGCCCTCGCTGCCGCCATAACGCTGCGCGCGCCAGCGGTTTTCACCGATCAGGAAGCGGTCGTAAATCCTCCAGCGCTGGTTCATCTTCCTCAACCGCCACAACATGCGCATCAGGCATTGGGTCAGCGCGGCAATGGTCAAGGTATCCTCAAGCCGGGGTGAGACATCACAAATCCGGCTTTCCAGCGTCGGAAACCGGGCCGAGGGACGGACATCCCACCAGATCTTGGTCGAATCCTCGATCGCGCCGGTTTCAACGATCATGCGCACCGAACGGGTATATTCCGAGTATGAGGAAAACCTTGGCGGCAATCCGGTCCGCGGCAGGTTGTCAAACACCGTCAAACGGTACGAGGCAAGGCCGGTATCCCGGCCCTTCCAGAAGGGCGAACTTGCCGACAGCGCCAAAAGATGCGGCAGGAAATAGCTGAACTGATTCATCAAGTCGATGCGCGTTTCATCATCCTCGATGCCCACATGCACATGCTGACCACAAATCAGCAACCGCATCGCCACCCCGGCCAGATCCTTTTTCAGCGCGTGATAGCGATCCTTGTCGGTATGCTGCTGATGCCGGTAATCGGCAAACGGATGGCAAGAGGCGGCAATCGGGGCCAGTCCAAATTGCTCTGAAACCCGCGCAACCGTCTGGCGCAGCCGCCTGAGATCGGCCCGCGCCTCGATGATGTTGCCGCAAACCCGGGTGCCGATCTCGATCTGGCATTGCAGGAATTCCGGGCTTACCTGACCTTCCAGTTCCTCGGTGCATGCCGCCATCAATTCCGGCGGGGCCTCGGCCAGATCAAGACTTTCCCGATCGACCAGAAGATATTCTTCCTCGATTCCCAGGGTAAAACTCGGCTCTGTCACCATCAATCGCCTCCCGCTTGGCTGAAATAAAGCTGACAGGAAATCCCGGCCGCTGCAACGCCGACTGATATCATTGTTCCCGAAATACTTCCGGGGGTGAATGGCCCGAACGGGCCAGAGGGGGCAGGCAGCCCCCTTTTACCCCTGTCAGCCCATGGTCGGGATCGAGAAATCCGCCCCTTCCTTGGTGCCCGAGGGCCAGCGCGCGGTCACCGTCTTGGTGCGGGTATAGAACTTGAAAGCATCCGGCCCGTGCTGATTGAGATCGCCAAACGCCGATTTCTTCCAGCCGCCGAAGGTGTGATAGGCCAAAGGCACCGGAATCGGCACGTTGATGCCGATCATGCCGACATTGACCCGGTTGGCAAAATCGCGTGCGGTATCGCCATCACGGGTGAAGATTGCGGTGCCGTTGCCGTACTGGTTGTCCATCGCCAGCGCCAGCGCCTGTTCATAGGTTTCGGCGCGCACGGTTGACAGGACGGGGCCGAAAATCTCTTGCTGGTAAATGTCCATATCCGGCGTCACATCGTCAAACAGGCAGGCACCGACGAAGAAACCGTCCTCATAGCCCTGCATCTTGAAACCGCGCCCGTCGACCACCAGTTTAGCGCCCTGCTGAACACCGCTATCGACCAGACCGAGGATCCGCTGCTTGGCCGCTGCCGTCACCACCGGGCCGAAATCCACGTCATCGCCCGCCGTATAGGGGCCGATCTTCAGGCTTTCCACCCGAGGCGTCAGTTTTTCGATCAAGCGATCCGCGGTTTCCTTGCCAACCGGCACGGCGACGGAAATCGCCATGCAGCGTTCCCCGGCGGCACCATATCCGGCCCCGACCAGCGCATCCACCACCTGGTTCATATCGGCATCGGGCATCACGATCATGTGGTTCTTGGCACCGCCGAAACACTGCACGCGCTTGCCGTTGGTACAACCCCGCCCATAGATATATTCGGCAATCGGGGTCGAGCCGACAAAGCCGACCGACTGGATCACCTCATTGTCAAGGATCGCGTCCACCGCCTCCTTGTCGCCGTTCACCACCTGCAACAGGCCCTTGGGCGCGCCGGCCTCCTGCATCAGTTCCGCCAGCATCAGCGGCACCGAAGGGTCGCGTTCGCTTGGTTTCAGGATGAAGGCGTTGCCACAGGCGATGGCAGGCGCGTACATCCACATCGGAATCATGGCGGGAAAGTTGAACGGCGTGATACCCGCCGTCACCCCCAGGGGCTGGCGCATGGAATAGATGTCGATGCCCGGACCGGCCCCGTCGGTGAATTCGCCCTTCAGCATCTGGGGCGCGCCGATGCAGTATTCCACCACCTCAAGCCCGCGCACCACATCGCCCTTGGCGTCGGGAAAGGTCTTGCCGTGTTCGCGGCTGAGCGCCTCGGCCAGCTTGTCCATGTCGCGGTTCAACAGACCGACATAATTCATCAGAACCCGTGCCCGGCGCTGCGGATTGACCGCTGCCCATATCTTTTGCGCCTCAACCGCCACCGCCACGGCCGCGTCAAGTTCAGCCGGTGACGCCAGCGGCACCCTGGCCTGCACTTCGCCGGTGGCCGGGTTATAGACATCGGCAAACCGGCCGGATGTGCCTTTGACATGCTCGCCGTTGATGAAATGGGTAAGTTCGCGCATGGGATTCCCTCTTTCGTTGATTTGAAGCCTTGCCGCATCTTAGTCTTGCGTTTTTGGGTATGGCAGCACTAATTTCCCAAAAATGTTTTGCAATAATGCAAACGGGGTCGGAATGAACGGGTTGAACTGGGATGATCTCAAGGTTTTTCTGGCGGTGGCGCGGCTGGAAAGCCTGTCTTCGGCCGGCAAACACCTGAAGATGGACCCGGCAACCGTCGGGCGGCGGATATCGCGGCTGGAGGAACAACTGGCGGCGCGCCTGTTCGTGAAATCGCCGCAGGGCTATTCCCTCAGCAGCATCGGGCAGGGGCTGGTCGATCATGCCAACGCCGCCGAACGCGCGGTCAACGGCGCGATGGATGAAACCCGCGCGCCCGCCAATGTGTTAAGCGGCGCCATCAGGATCGGTGCCCCGGACGGGGTCGCCAACTATCTGCTGCCACAGATCACGGCGGAAATCTGTGACGACAATCCGGGGCTTGAGGTGCAGATCGTCGCCCTGCCGCGTGTCTTCAACCTGTCGCGGCGCGAGGCGGACATGGCGATTACCGTTTCACCACCGGAAACCGGGCGCCTGACGGTGCAGCGCCTGACGGCGTATCACCTGCACCTTGCCGCCAGCCGCCAGTATCTGGACAGTCACAAGGCGATCGAAACCGTTGCCGACCTCTGCCATCACCGCCTGATCGGCTATATCCCCGACATGATCTTTGACCGGGAGCTTGATTACATGGATCAGGCCGGTGACGGGGCGCGCGCCATCCTCAGCTCGAATTCCTTCTCGGTGCAACTGAATTGGGCAAGATTGGGGGCAGGGGTCTGCATCATGCACGATTTCGCCATTCCGACCTTTCCCGATCTCAGGCGGATACTGACCGACCAGGTGTCACTGGAGCGCAACTTTTACCTGATCCGCCATGCCGATGATCGCAAGGTCGAACGCCTGAACCGGTTTGCCGACCTTCTGGCGGCGAAATTGCGCCGCGAGGTGGCGCGACTGGAGGCTATCGCTTGACAGGAAATTGCGCATAAGGCAGCATAAATGAAACATTATTTATTTCAAACGAGGTGTCGAAATGCTGGTTCAACAAATCCTGAATGGCAAACCTAGCAAGAAAATCTCGACCATCACCGCCGATGCCAAGGTATCCGAGGCGGCCGAAGTGCTGTCCAGCCTCAGGATCGGTGCTTTGGTGGTTTCCAGCGATGGTGAAACCGTCGAAGGCATGTTTTCCGAACGCGACATTGTAAGCGAGCTTGGCAAGCGCGGGGCCGGTTGCATGGACATGCAGGTTTCCGAACTGATGACGCGCGAAATCTTCACCTGCAGCAAGACCGATACCGCCCATAGCGTATTGCAGAAAATGACCGACGAACGGGTACGCCATCTGCCGGTGATGGAAGGTGAAAAAATGATCGGGCTGATCTCGATCGGTGACGTGGTTCTGGCACGACTGTCGGAAATGACCATGGAAAATCAGGCGCTCGAAGGCATGATCAAAGGGTTTTGATTACCTTAGCTTTGCGACCTAACCCATTGCGCAGACATGCCTTATCCATGTTGCGTGCAGGTTTTTGACGCAGCGTAACAGGCACCGCTTGTAAATCGCCCCCCGATCAGGTTCACTCGGCCTGACCCTGACTGCAAAGGATGCCCTGATGCGTATCGGCCTTTATCCCGGCACATTCGACCCGATCACGCATGGCCATATCGACATCATACGCCGCGCCTCGACCCTGGTTGACAAGCTGGTGATCGGGGTTGCCATCAACCGCGACAAGGGGCCGCTGTTCAGTCTGGAAGAGCGCGTGGCGATGATCGAGGCGGAATGCGCCAAGCGCCAGAACCCCACGGTCGAGATCGTGGCGCATCCGTTTGAAAACCTGCTGATCGACTGCGCGCGCGATGTCGGTGCGTCGATGATCGTGCGCGGATTGCGGGCGGTTTCGGATTTTGAATACGAATTTCAGATGGTCGGCATGAACCGCGCCCTTGATGATCAGATCGAGACCGTGTTCCTGATGGCCGATGCCAGAAATCAGGCCATCGCCTCGCGCCTGGTAAAGGAAATCGCGCGGCTTGGCGGCGATGTGTCGAAATTCGTGCCACCCGCGGTTAACAAAGCTTTGATCGAAAAATTCCGCAAGTCCTGAATCGCCGCTTTCCCTTTTCCCGGCTTTTCCATATGTTCCCCCGAACCCAAAATTCAGGAGGCAGCAATGGCCGAGATCAAAGACCCCGAAAATACCATCGTCATCGAACTGAAAAACGGCCCGGTGCATATCGAGCTGTTGCCGGATGTGGCACCGCAACACTGCGCCCGCATCAAGGAACTGGCCCGCGCCGGGGCCTATGACAACGTTGCCTTTCACCGGGTGATCGACGGTTTCATGGCCCAGACAGGTGATGTGAAAAACGGCAACATGGAAAAAGATTTCAATATCCGCATGGCCGGCACCGGTGGTTCCGATCTGCCGAATGTTCCGGCGGAATTTTCAAAAATCCCGTTTGACCGCGGCGCTTTGGGCGCGGCGCGTTCGCAAAACCCGGATTCGGCCAATTCCCAGTTTTTCATCATGTTCAAGGACGGGCATTTCCTGAACGGTCAGTATACGGTTTACGGCAACGTGATTTCCGGCATGGAACATGTGGACAATATCGAAATGGGCGAACCGCCGGCAAACCCCGACCGGATGATCTCGGTCAAAGTGGTGGCGGACATCTGAGATGAAACGGTTTTTCCGCATTGTTACCGCCATCGCGCTGGTCATCGCATCCTTGAACGGCATCGCCCGCGCCGAGGAAATCAACCCGGACGACCCCGTCATGGTGATCGAGGTCGCCGGCCAGACCCAAGGCGTGATCGAGATCGAATTGTTCAAGGATCTTGCGCCAAGGCATGTTGAACGGCTGGTGACGCTGGCCAATGAAGGTGCCTATGACAACGTGGTGTTTCACCGGGTGATCGACGGTTTCATGGCCCAGACCGGCGATGTGAAATACGGCAAGCGCGGCAACGAGTTGCTGGGCAAGGCCGGGCAGGGCGGATCCGACCTGCCGGATCTGAAGGCCGAATTTTCCGACCGCAGTTACGAAGAAGGCATCGTCGGCATGGCCCGTTCGATGACGCCCGACTCGGCCAATTCGCAGTTCTTCATCATGTTCGATACCGCCTGGCACCTGAACGGCCAATATACCGTGATCGGCAAGGTCATTAGCGGCATGGATGTGGTGCATGCGATCAAGAAAGGTTCGCGCGTCAAGAACGGCACGGTGACCGATCCCGATTACATGAAATCGGTTCATATCAAGCCCAGGGGCTGAAACAAACCGCCTGGCGCAAACAATTTGCGGCAGGCGGCCCGATGCCGGCCCATCAATCCACAACCCATCAATCCTCTGTGAAGTGGCTGGTTTTTTGCACCAGCCCTGCCAGTATGTTCGCACATCAACAGGCAGGGGGGCGATGCGGCGGCTGGTTATCAGACCTGGATTGGCCATTCTGGTCGGCCTTTGGGCCGGGGCGGCAGTGGCGCAGGTCGATTTCTGGAAACACGAATGGCCCAACACCGATTTCAGCCGAAGTTCGGTCAAGTTCATCGAGATCCTGTCGGGCGGGCCGCCCAGGGATGGCATCCCGGCGATTGACAATCCCCGTTTTCACGCCGTTTCCGCCGAAACCCGGTTGTCGGACCGCGAACCGGTTCTGACGCTTGAACTGGCCGGGCAGGTGCCGCGCGCCTATCCGATCCGCTATCTGATCTGGCACGAGATCGTCAATGACCTGATAGATAGCCGCCATGTCTCGGTGACTTTCTGCCCCTTGTGCAACTCGGCCATGGTGTTTGACGGGCAGTTGGGGGGCGATGTCCTGACCTTTGGCGTCACCGGCAAGCTCAGGAATTCCGACATGATCATGTATGACCGCCAAAGCGAAAGCTGGTGGCAGCAGGCACTTGGCGAGGGCATCGTCGGGGCACATATGGGCGACCAACTGGTTGAAATCCCAAGCTGGATGGAAAGCTGGGCCGAGTTTCGCAGCAGAAACCCTGAGGCGCTGGTGATGGATCAACCGGCTACTGCGCGCGATTACGGTCGCAATCCCTATGCCGGTTACGATAGTTCGGCGCGGCCTTTTCTCTTTGATGGCCAACCGCCGCCACACGGCATTCCGCCGCTGGCACGGGTGATCCGGGTCGGCAATCGCGCCTGGCCGATGGCGCGGCTGGCGCAGATCAATGAACTGACCGAGGCGGGTCTGACCATCACCTGGCGCGCCGGGCAGGCATCGGCGCTCGATACCGCCAGGATCGCCAGCGGCAAGGATGTCGGCAGCATCCGGGTACGGAATGCAAGCGGCAGGGATCTGGCCCACGACGTGATGTTCGCCTTTGCTTTTCACGCGTTTTTTCCAGACGGTATCTGGATGCTGGGCAAATAGGTTCCGGCATTTGTCAGATTGATCTGTTTTTCGGCCTGGTCTACAAATTCTCCTGTTGTTTACAGGATTGCCCAAACCACAAAGGCCGATGCGTTGCGCGATGAAAAGACCATAACGGCAGTTGGTCGTATGGGTGGGCTGGATCTCGCACGCTACATTGCATTTGTCGGCATGGTTATCGTCAACTTCAAGATAGCGATGGGGGCAGAAGGCGACGGGGGCTTTTTGGGCCATTTCACCAACGCACTTGAAGGTCGCGCCGCCGCAACCTTTGTGGTGCTTGCGGGTATCGGGCTTGGCCTGTCCGGCCTGAAAGGTGTCAGCGCAACATCCCTTGTGACCATCAAGCGTGCGCTGTTTCTGCTGGTTATCGGCTTGTTGAACATGCTTATTTTTGATGCGGACATCCTGCATTATTATGCGTTCTATTTCCTTTTCGGCGCGTTCTTGCTTCGCTTGCGAAACCCTGCGCTGCTGGGGCTGATCCTGCTGCTCAATCTTGCATTTGTGGCCATGATCCTGACGCTTGACTATGATGCGGGCTGGAATTGGCAGGATTACACCTATAGCGGGTTTTGGACGCCGACCGGTTTCGTGCGCAATCTTTTCTTCAATGGCTGGCACCCGGTCATTCCGTGGCTGGGATTTCTGTTATTCGGGATTGTACTTAGCCGCATGGCACTTGGCGAACGCGCGGTGCAGGTGATGCTGGTTCTTGGCGGTGCGCTGGCCTTCGGGGTCGCCGAGGGGCTGAGTTACGTTCTGATGCCATTTTTTACGGCAATTGATCCGGAATTAGCGGCGCTTGCGACAACATCGCCTGTTCCCCCTATGCCGCTTTATACGCTGGCTGGTCTGGGTGCAGCCTGCGTGGTCATCGGGCTTTGCCTGCTGGTATCAGAGCAGCTTGAAAACGGGGGTGTTTTGGGTTTGATCCTTCCTGCTGGCCGCCAGACATTGACGCTTTATATCGGGCATATCCTTGTTGGCATGGGCACGCTGGAAGCGATGGGAATGCTTGGCGGGCAGACCATCGGGCAATCTGTACTGGCGTCATTCCTGTTTTGTCTCGGGGCAACATTCTATGCGCTGATCTGGTCCAGATGGTTCAGGCGCGGGCCGATCGAGGCGTTGATGCGTAAAATTGCCGGTTAAACTTATGCTCGGTTTCGGGTTCCGTGCGAATAGCATTTCCACCTTGCGTTTTCCCCTCTAAAAGAGCGGCTAAACGACAATAGGGAAAACACCGATGACACCGGCGGAACGCCTGAACAAAATGCTTGGCATCAACAATGTCGGCCCCAAGGCTACGCTGCGCGATCAGGTTCTGACGCTGGCCAAGGCTCGTAACGAAATCCGCAACCTGCCGCAATCCACGGCCGCATCGTTTTTGGGCTTTGCGCTGGAATACGCACATCATTCCGGTTCGCAGATTTTTCAGGATCTGTTTGTCCTTTTTGCGCTTGGCCGTGATCATAAGGGGCACTTTGTCGAATTCGGTGCCACCGACGGGGTTGAACATTCCAACAGCTATAGCCTCGCAACCCATTTCGGCTGGACTGGCCTGTGCGCCGAACCGGCGCGTGGCTGGCATGAGGCGTTTCGGCAAAACCGCCCGGAAACCCGGCTGGATACCCGTTGTGTCTGGAGCCGTGACAATCAATCCCTGACATTTTCCGAAGCCAAAATCGGCGCGCTTTCAACGCTGGCGGATTTCAAGAACCAGGATGGCAACCGAAGAAAACGCCGCGACAGCACGGAATATCAGGTGGAAACGGTTTCGCTGACGACGCTGCTGGCCGAACACGATCTGCCGCCGGATTTCGACTATTTGTCGGTGGATACCGAGGGCAGCGAGTTCGAAATCCTGTCACATCTGGATTTTCACCGGTTTCGCCCGAAGATCCTGTCGGTCGAACACAATTTCACACCGGCCCGCAACAAAGTGCTGAACCTGTTGAAATCCAACGGCTACCGCCGGGTTCTGTCCGAGGTCAGCATGTTCGACGACTGGTTCATCGTCGATGGTATCGCCGAACACATCCCGGCCTGTACACGAGGCTAGGGTATCTGGCCGGTCAACACGCACTTCGGGGTTTGCTCCGAAAGATGGTAAACAACCGCCCGTCGGTCACAGCGAAACCCAGGGCGATAACGGCAAATCCGATAAATGCCTCGGCCCCCATGCTTTCGCCAAGAAACACGGTGCCAAGACCGATGGCAAAAGGCGGTATCAACAGCGTGACCAGCATCAGATTTGCCGCCCCCGCGCGCTTGAGAATGGCAAAATACAAGATATATGCCAGTGCCGTTGAAAAGCCGGCCAAGCCCAGCAATGCCCCCCAGATACCGGCAGAAAGCCCAAGTTCAGGTGGCCCGTCAAACACCAGCACGATCGGAAACATCAACACCGTGCTGCCGGTCAACATGCCAAGTGCGTTCATCAAAGGCGGCTGGCCTGCAAGTGTGGTTTTGCCCCAAACGCTGGCAAAAGCATACGAAAGTGCGGCACCAAGCACCGCAAGCTGCGCCAGATTGCCCGGATTGAAGTCAAAAATGACCCCCGGTCCCATGATGAACGCAACGCCAACCAGACCCAGACCGGCACCTGTGATCTTTTTCGTCGTCAATGGCTCATCAACCAGCAGCAACCCCGCAACCAGCGCCCCGAACATCGCCGTGGTGCCATTCAGAATGGACGCCAGCCCGCTTTCAATCTGCGTCTGACCCCAGAAGATCAATGAAAACGGGATCGCATTGTTCAGCGCCCCCATCACCAGATATGCGCCCCAGATGCGTAAGGATCGCGCAATAGCAATCCCCTTCAGGCGCACGATCAGGGCCAGGATCGGCACCGCCCAGAACACCCGATGAAGGGTAATGGTCAGCGGCGGAACCTCGCCAAGGGCGATCTCGGCGAAAAAGAACGACCCGCCCCAGACCGCTGCAAGCAAAAGCAGCATCGCCGCGGCCTTCAGGTCCATGGATGGTGCGGTTTGATTGGCCATGTCGGAAATACCCCAAAACCTGTCTGTGACGTTCGGGTTTTAGGGGCAGGCCGAAATGCTGCCACCCGTTTCATGCGCATTGGCTTCAACGAGGCGATACCGGCGGTCAATTCCAATCAACCCGGCTGTGCCTAATCCTTCAGACACAACAGCGCGTGACGTTTCTTGCCGGCTGACAGCTTCACCGGCTCGGCAAAGGCGGTGGCGTCCAGTATCAAGGCTGCATCCGTCACCGGCGCATCGTTCAATCGCGCCCCGCCATCGGCGATCAGGCGTTTTGCCTCCTTGCCCGATCCGGCCAATCCGGCCCGCACCAGCGCCTGCACGATGGAAATGCCGCCTTTGACCTCGCTTGCCGACAGGGTGGTGGTCGGCAGGTCATCCCCGACGCCACCTTGTTCAAACACCTGCCGCGCCGTTGCCTCGGCGGCTTGGGCGGCCGCGGCCCCGTGCGCCAGCGTCGTTACCTCGTTGGCCAGACAAATCTTTGCCTCGTTGATTTCCTGACCTTCCAACGCCCCAAGACGTTCGCATTCATCAACCGGCAATTCACTGTAAAGTTTCAAAAACCGCCCGACATCCGCATCCGTGGTGTTGCGCCAGAATTGCCAGAACTCATAGGGGGTGCGCATGCCGGCGTTCAGCCACACCGCGCCATCCAGCGATTTGCCCATCTTCTTGCCGTCCGAGGTGGTCAGCAACGGCGTCGTCAACCCGAAAACGCCATGATCCAGTACCCGGCGCGTCAGGTCGATACCGTTGACGATATTGCCCCACTGATCTGACCCGCCCATCTGCAACAGACAGCCATATCGGCGGTTAAGCTCCATGAAATCATAGGCTTGCAGGATCATGTAGTTGAATTCCAGAAACGACAGGCTTTGTTCACGATCCAGCCGCGATTTCACCGATTCAAAGCTCAGCATGCGGTTGACGGAAAAGTGCCGCCCGATATCGCGCAGAAACTCCAGATAGTTCAGCCCGCCCAGCCATTCGTCGTTATTGACCATCAACGCATCTGTGGGGGCGCCGCCAAAGCAGACATAAGACGAAAACACCTGCCGGATGCCGTCGATATTGGCGTCAATCTCGGCCGCACTCAGCAGTGGGCGTTCCTCGGCGCGAAAACTGGGATCGCCAACCTTGGTGGTGCCGCCGCCCATCAGAACCAGCGGCTTATGCCCGGTTTTCTGCAACCAGCGCATCATCATGATCTGGATAAGACTGCCGACATGCAGGGATTTGGCGGTTGCATCAAACCCGATATAGCCCGGCACCACACCCGCCAGCAACGCCCGGTCCAGCCCCTCAAAATCAGTGCAGTCGGCAACAAAACCACGGGTCTGCATGATCTGCAGAAAATCGGATTTCACCTTGTAGGTCATGGCGGTCTTTCATTGGCGTTCAAACTCAGTCCTCTATAATGAACGGCAAAGAAAAGGAAAGAGCGATGGGCGAACAAGACGGGATATGGGCGTTGGGGCTGATGTCAGGCACCTCGATGGACGGGGTGGATGCGGCACTGGTCTTGACCGATGGCATCGAGATTTTCGAATTCGGCGCCACCGGCTATCGCCCCTATACCGGTGATGAGCGGGCGATCATCGCCGCCGCACAAGGCAAATGGCCCGGTGAGGCCGGCGTGGCCGAGGCCGCCGAAGTGGTCGAAGCAGCACATCTTGACCTGATCCGCCGCTTTGGCGGCGTCGATCTGGTGGGATTTCACGGGCAGACCTTGGCCCATGATCCCGCAAACCACCGCACCCATCAGGCCGGCGACGGCGCGCGACTGGCCAAGGCACTTGGCCTGCCGGTGGTCTGGGATTTTCGCAGCAACGACATGGCGGCGGGCGGGCAGGGCGCGCCGCTCGCGCCGTTTTACCATTTCGCGCTGGCGCGGCGCATGGGCAAGGGGCCGGTCGCCTTCCTCAATCTCGGCGGTGTCGGCAATATCAGCTTCGTTGACACCCGCCATCCCCGCCCAGATGCCGATGGTGCCTTGCTGGCCTTTGATACCGGGCCGGCCAATGCGCTGATGGACGATTTCGCGCTGAAACGCACCGGGCTTGCCTGCGATTACGGCGGCGCATTGGCGGCGATCGGCAAGGTCGACGAGAAAATCCTCGCCAGCTTCCTTTCCCACGATTATTTCCGGCAAAAACCGCCAAAATCCCTTGACCGCAACGCATTTGCCGATCTGGCATATGCCGTGGAACGCCTGTCAGATACCGATGGTCTTGCCACCCTGGCCGGTGCCACCATCCAATCGGTGAAATCCGCTTTTGCCTTCGCCCCGGATGGCATGACCCGCCTGCTGGTTGCCGGTGGCGGGCGCAAGAATCCACACCTGATGCAGGGCCTTGCCCGCAACCTCGACCTGCCGGTCGAGGATGTCGACGCTAGCGGTCTTGACGGCGACATGCTGGAGGCGCAGGCCTTCGCCTATCTCGCCGCCCGCGCCCGCATCCACCTCAACATATCGGCCCCCGGCACCACCGGCATTGCCAAACCGATCAGCGGTGGCCGCCTCAGCGGCTGAGCCTTCTTTATTGTCAAAAATACTCCCGCCGGAGGCATACCCGGCCGAATTCAGGCGCTGCGACGGCGCCGCCCCGTACGCTTGCCGCGCGCACCCGCTTCGACCTCACCTTCGGCCAGCGCCGGTTTGTTGGCGCGGATCCATGCCGCCCCGTGCGGGTCGTTGTTACAAAGGAAATTGGCGGCGCGGATCGCCTCCATCTCCTGCGGGCGCACCGGGTTCATGATGGCGCTGGTCATGCCTGAGGCAATCGCCATCGGCAAAAACGCCGCGTTGATGCCATGGCGGTTCGGCAACCCGAACGAGATATTGGAGGCACCGCAAGTGGTATTGACCCCAAGCTCGTCACGCAGCCGCCGCACAAGCGCGAACACCTGCAAACCGGCGGTGCCCATGGCCCCGACGGGCATCACCAAGGGATCGACCACGATGTCATGCGCCGGAATGCCGAAATCCGCCGCCCGCTCGACAATTCTTTTTGCCACCATGAACCTGACATCCGGATCTTCGGAAATGCCGCTGTCGTCGTTGGAAATCGCCACCACCGGTACGTTGTATTTCTTGACCAGCGGCAGGATCGCCTCGAGCCGGTCTTCTTCGCCAGTGACCGAGTTCAGCAGCGGGCGACCCTGACAGGCTTCAAGCCCGGCCTTCAGGGCCGCGGGAACCGAACTGTCGATGCATAGCGGCACATCGACCAGTCCCTGCACCAGTTCAAGGATCTTCACCATCAGGGGGGGTTCGGTCTCATTCGGGTTGGGGTTGGAGTTGTAGACCACGCCCGCGTTGATATCGAGCATGGTCGCGCCACAGGCCACCTGTTCCAGTGCGTCCTTTTCAACGGTGGAAAAATCCCCCGCCTCAAGCTGGGCCGCCAGCAGTTTGCGCCCGGTCGGATTGATCCGCTCGCCGATCACGCAAAATGGCTGATCGAAACCGATGATCGCGGTTCTGGTTCTTGATTCAACAATGGTGCGGGTCATCCGGTGATATCCTTCAGGATTGCAGGGGCGATGCAGGTGCTGCACCGCCGTTTTCAAGGGTCCATGTGGTATTGGCTTTTATCCCACCCAGCGGGAAGAAGTGAACATTGGTTATGTTGAAATCGGGATTTTTTGCCCGATGTGCCGCCAGATCGGCCAAAAAGCTGCCCGGCTCGAACGGCATCAGCAGCTTGGTCACATCCTTGGCGCGGCGTTGCAACACGCGCAGGCTGGGGCCGACACCGCAGGCAATGGAAAACTTGATCATCGTTTGCAACTTGGCTGGCCCGGCCACGCCGATATGCACCGGAATGTCGATGCCCCGCGCCACCAGGCCATTGGCCCATTCGATCACCGGCCCGCTTTCAAAACAGAACTGCGTCACCAGTGCCATCTTGGCATCGGTCCGCTTGGAAAATTCCTGTTTCCAGCTTAGTGCCGCATCCACCTCACGGCGGCTGCCATCGGGGTCGATGTCCTTGTTGCCCTCGGGATGGCCCGCCACATGCAGGCGGCTGAAGCCTGCCTTGTCAAACAGCCCGCTTTCCAGAAGCTGCATCGAATTGTCATATTCCCCGATGGCCTTGTTCAGCCCGCCCGCCAGCACCAGTGCCTGATCGACCCCGGCCTCGCCCTGATAGCGGGCGATCCAGTCGGCAAGCATCGCCTTGTCCTTGATCAATCGGGCCGGGAAATGCGGCATGACGCGAAACCCCTCGGCGGCGATGCGTCTGGCGGTGGCGACCATATCCTCGATCGGGGTGCCTTCGATATGGGCGATATAGACGCGGGTTTCAGCCGGCAGAATGGTGCGGAAATCCTCGATCTTCTCGGCGGTGCGTGGCATCACCTCGATCGAATAATCCTTGAGGAACGCCCTGAGTTCGGCGTTCTCGGCCCTGAGGGGGGTCGGTTTTTTGTGGCGGCTGAACAAGGCCATGATCGGTTTTCCTGTATCTGAAGGTCGCATTCAACCCGGTTGAACCTGCCGGCCCATATTGGCGACCAGTTGTGCCAGCCGCCGATCGTCATATGCCTGATCCAGCCTTGCCGCCTCGGTGGTGGCAACCGCATCCGGATCGCCGTCAACCGAATAGGGTTCAGCCTTGCGCCAGTCGGCCAGATAGCTGTCGGTATCGCGCGCACCGGCCATCATCGCAGCCCGGTCAATCGCCTTTTCAAAGCGTTCCGGCAACGGCATCTTGGAACCGCGCCGCCCCTTGCCGACAATGACCTGGGCTGGAATGTCCCGCCAGTAAACGATTGTCACATCGGCCATCGTGTGATTCCCCGGTTTTCGCTGCCATTTCCTGCGCCCTTCTAGGCGGGAAAACCAGCATGGCAATGCGCGTTTTCGACCGGATGGCAGGGTTTAGCGACTCTGCCCCGAAATCGCGCCACATTCAATCGCCTTGCGCGATATGCCCGGGCGCGTTACCCTTTCGCCAACACCAGTCGGAGGCCCGCCATGGCGGCCAGATCAGACCTGGGCGCGCGCGGGTTGCCGATACCGGCCGATCCCGCGCCCGGAACATATGCCGAATCGCCCGCGCTATATGCCGCGCTCGATCTTGGAACCAATTCCTGCCGGATGCTGATCGCAGCACCCAAGGGCAGTCAGTTTCGCGTGGTCGACAGCTTTTCCAAATCGGTGCAACTCGGGCGCGGGCTGGAGCGTCACGGCACCTTGTCGCGCGCTTCGATCGACCGCACCATTGCCGCGCTGAAAATCTGCCGCAGCAAGCTGGAGCATCACAATGTCAGCCGCATGCGTCTGGTCGCAACCGAGGCCTGCCGCCGCGCCAGCAATGCCGAGGCATTCATCCAGCGCATTACCGGCGAAACCGGCCTTGAACTGGAAATCATCCGCCCCGAGGAAGAGGCGCGCCTGGCCGTGGTCAGTTGCGCAACCCTGGTGGCAAAGCAGACGGAAAACCTGCTGGTGGTCGATATCGGCGGCGGCTCGACCGAACTGGTGTGGATCGATCTTTCCATGGTCGCCCCCAATGACCGCGCCCGCGCCATCATGCGCCTGCGCAGCGGATTTCGCCAAAGCCAGCAGGATTCACCGTTTCCCCGCGCCGAGGTGGTCGACTGGATCTCGGTTCCGGTCGGGGTGGCGACGCTGACCGACCAGTTTCGTGATGTTGCCGACGACGGTGCCAGATTTGCCCTGATGTCCTGCCATTTCGAGGAATTGCTGGCCGGTTTCAGCCCCTATAACGACCTGCCCGGCAACACGGTTCGCAACGGCTTTCAGATCATCGGCACCTCTGGAACGGTGACCACGGTGGCAGCGTCGTTTCTGGGTCTGAAACGCTATAACCGCGACAAGGTGGACGGGTTGCGCATGACCAGTGCCGAAATCGACGGGGTGATCCGCCAATATCTCGATCTTGGCCCCGAAGGGCGGCGGCGGGATCCCAGGATCGGGCGCGACCGGCATTCACTGATCCTGTCGGGGGTGTCGATCCTGCAAACGCTGATGCGGATATGGCCGACCGACCGGCTGTCGGTGGCCGATCGCGGTCTGCGCGAAGGGCTGCTTTATGCACAGATGAGCGCCGATGGCGTTCTGGTCGAGGATTCCGTCTGATGGCGCGGGGTGAGGGGAAACCCGGCGCATCCGGGCGCGGCTATCGCGATCTGCGCGTCAAGGTGAAAACCGCCAAGGGCCGCAAGTTGAGTTCGACGCGCTGGCTGGAACGCCAGTTGAACGACCCATTGGTGCAGCAGGCGAAAAAAGACGGCTATCGCGGCCGCGCCGCTTACAAGATCCTCGATCTTGACGACAAGTTCCGCTTTCTCGTGCCGGGGGCGCGGGTGGTCGATCTTGGTGCCGCACCGGGCGGTTGGAGCCAGGTTGCCGTCAAACGGGTGAACGCGCTTGGCGAAAAGCAGGGCAAGCGGGTGGGCCGGGTTCTGGGTGTCGATCTACAGGCGGTGGATCCGATCGTGGGGGCGGAACTGCATGTGCTGGATTTTCTGGCCGATGACGCCGATCAGCAGGTCAAGGAATGGTTGGGCGGGCCTGCCGATGTGGTGATGTCGGACATGGCCGCCGCATCAAGCGGCCACAAGCAGACGGATCATTTGCGCATCATGGCATTATGCGAGGCAGCGGCCTATTTCGCGTTCGATGTGCTGAGCGAAGGCGGCACCTTTGTCGCCAAGGTTCTGGCCGGTGGGGCCGAGGGTGATCTGCAAAAGATCCTGAAGCAGAATTTCACCAGGGTGGTGAATGTAAAACCAGCAGCAAGCCGTTCGGATTCAAGCGAAAAATTCGTTGTCGCCACCGGGTTTCGCGGCATTGAAGCATCGAAAGAAGAATAGGGCTGAAGCCCCGGCAACCCTTATTTCGGTGCGTTGATCGGGCGGTTCAGGGTCCAGTCGAAACTGCCCTGATCCCGCTCATTCACCGCCTGTTTCCAGCCCATCTCGACGGCGCGGTCCTTGAAATTGATACCCTCGGGAGAATGGCGGGTGATACCATCAAAGATCGTCGCCAACCGCTGGGTGTTCATCAGTCCGGTTGATTCGATGGCCTGATTGATCACCATTTTCTGCATCACCAACTGGTTGATTGGCACACTCGCCATCCTCTCAGCCAGCTTTTCCACTTCATCATCCAGCCGTTCGGGCGGCACCGCCTTCAGGATCAGCCCAATATCGGCGGCTTCCTGCCCATTGATCCGGTCACCGGTGAAAAGCATCCGTTTGGCCTTTTCCGCACCCAGCCGGTAAACCCACATCGCCGTGGTCGGGCAACCCCAGACCCGCGCGGGCATATAGCCGATTTCGGCATCCGTCGCCATGATCGTGAGGTCAGCGCACAGCGCGATATCGCTGCCGCCTGCCACCGCATAGCCCTGAACCTTGCAGATCACAGGTTTAAGGGCGCGCCATAAAGACATGAAGTGGTTGGTATTTTTCCACATGAATTTATAGTCCTTGATCGGATCCCACGGCATGTCCTGGGTGACATTCCCGGCACCGTTTCCTTCGGCGTAGTAGGTCAGGTCATAGCCCGCACAAAACGCCTTTCCGGCACCGGACAGCACCATCAGGTGAATGTCAGGATCGGCATCCGCCTCGGCGACGGCGGCGGCCAACAGCGAAGGAACCTCGTCATCAATCGCGTTCATCACATCGGGACGGTTCAGAATAATGCGGCCAATTCGCCCCGTTTTCTCAAAGATTACCTTTGCCATCAGCTTACCCCTTGGATTTTTCTTCCGTTTTCGCAAGGATACGCCGCAAGGGCAAGAATATCCATTTGTGGCTTGACCAAGCCATCAATACCTTTCGGAGCAGAGCCATGCGCCTGAAAACCCCCCTATGGCGGCGCACACCGCCAGCCATCTTTCCGGTTTGCCTCGGGTTTCTCGGCCTTGGTCTGGCCTGGAGGAATGCCGCAACGGTGTTTTCGCTGCCGACATGGATCGGTGATCTGCTGATCGGGGTGGCGACCGCTTATTTCATCTTTTTTCTGTTGCTTTATCTGCTGAAACTGGCGGCGCGTCCGCTGGTGCTGCTGGAGGATCTGGAAATCGCCACGGCAAGGGCCGGGGTTTCCGCCTTGCCGATGTCGCTGATGCTGCTGGCGGCGGCGTTGTTGCCGTTCGGGGTGCTGGTGGTGCAGATCTGGTGGGCCGGGGTGGCATTGCAGGTGTTGGTGATGGTTCTGGCCGCCAACGCCATAACCACCGGCCCGATCGAGGCGCGGCATTTTTCGCCGTTCATGTATCTTACCTTTGTCGGGCTGGTGGTGGCACCGATTGCCGGCATACCGCTGGGTTACCTCAGGTTGAGCCAGGGCCTTGGGTTCTTTGCGCTCGGAACCTTCGTGGTCATTACCGTCGGCTATGGCTTGCGCCTGTTGCGGGTCAAGCCGCCGGTGCCGCTCAGGCCGTCGATGGCGATCATCCTGGCCCCGATCAGCCTGCTGGCGATGACCTTTGTGCAGCAGGAGCAGGAAATGGCGTTTTTGGTGTTCTACTATTTCGCCTGGATCATCGCCGTCATGTTGCTGGTGCTGTCGCGCTGGATGATGACGGGCGGCTGGACCCCAAACTGGGGGGCGTTCACCTTTCCGATTGCCGCTTTCAGCAATCTTCAGGTGATGGCAATCAACCGCAATCTTGGCATTCTGCCGGAAATCGCGCTGTTTGGCGGCCTTGCGATCGGCACGCCCTTGATCCTTTATATCGTCTATCGCGCAACCCGCGCCTTTTTGACCGGCGAACTGGCGAAAAAGAGTGCTGCGGCAACCGCATAATTCTGGCAAGCCCCTTTTCATTCACCCCGCACCATGAGATAGGGACGTGCCAACAGCGATCCTTATTCCTGGAGTTTGCCATGAAGATCCGTGAGGCCCTTACCTTTGACGATGTGCTGCTGGTGCCCGGAGCGTCAAGCGTGTTGCCGTCCGAGGCCAATACCAGAACCCTGGTCACCAAATCCATCGCCCTCAATATCCCGCTGCTCAGTTCCGCCATGGATACCGTCACCGAAAGCGATATGGCGATTGCCATGGCGCAGGCGGGCGGGCTTGGCGTGATTCACCGCAATCTGGATGCCGGCGAACAGGCGGCGCAGGTCAGCCGCGTCAAGCGGTTTGAAAGCGGCGTGGTCTATGCGCCGATCACCCTCAGCCCGGACCAGACGCTGGCCGACGCCAAGGCGTTGCAGGCGCGCTATCGCATCACCGGTTTTCCGGTGGTGGATGAGAGCGGCAGGGTGCTGGGCATCGTCACCAACCGCGACATGCGCTTTGCCAGTGACGACAACACGCCGGTCAGGGTGATGATGACCGCCGACAATCTGGCCATGCTGGAAGAACCCGCCGACCTTGCCGCCGCCAAAAGCCTGATGGAAAGCCGGCGCATCGAAAAACTGCTGGTGGTCAACCGGGATCGCAAACTGACCGGGCTTCTGACCATCAAGGATATCGAACAGGCGGTGCTGAACCCCCATGCCACCAAGGACGAACTTGGCCGACTAAGGGTTGCCGCCGCCACCACCATCGGCGATGCGGGCTTTGCCAGATCCGAGGCGCTGATTGACGCTGGCGTTGATCTGATCGTCATTGATACCGCCCATGGCCATTCCATATCGGTGGCACAGGCGGTTGAGAGGATCAAGAAATTATCCAACAATGTTCAAGTGTTGGCAGGAAATGTTGCCACGGCTGAGGCAACCCGCGCGCTGATTGAAGCCGGGGCGGATGCGGTGAAGGTCGGTATCGGGCCCGGTTCGATCTGTACCACCCGCATCGTGGCGGGCGTCGGTATGCCGCAACTGACGGCGATCATGGATTGCGCCTCTGAAGGGCTGAAAACCGGCACGCCGGTGATTGCCGACGGCGGCATCAAGTTTTCCGGCGATTTCGCCAAGGCGATCGCCGCCGGGGCCAGTTGCGCCATGCTCGGATCCATGCTGGCAGGCACCGATGAGGCACCGGGCGAGGTAATTCTGTACCAGGGCCGCAGTTTCAAGGCATTTCGCGGCATGGGATCGGTCGGCGCCATGGCGCGCGGCTCGGCCGACCGGTATTTTCAGGCCGAAGCCTCAAGCGACAAGCTGGTGCCCGAAGGGATCGAAGGGCAGGTGCCCTACAAAGGTGCCGCCAGCGCCGTCATTCATCAGCTGGTCGGCGGTCTGAGGGCGGCCATGGGCTATACCGGCAGCCCCGACATCGAGACCATGCGCACCCAGTGCCAGTTCGTGCGCATCACCGGTTCGGGCCTGAAGGAAAGCCATGTGCATGACGTGCAGATCACCCGCGAAAGCCCGAATTATCGGGTCGGTTAAGCAAGGTTTCCAACTGTCGGAGCAAGCCAAATGCAATATATGCCACTTGACCTGAAAATCGCGGTTTTTTCCATGTTTGCCCAGGTTCTGCTGACCTTTTATGCCGTGATCAAGGTCGGCGTGACGCGCATCACTGCTGTCCGGCAGCACGGTATCCGTCTTAGTGATGTGGCGTTTGATGCCAGCGGCTATCCGGAATTTGCGCGCCGGCATGGCAACAACCTGGCGAACCAGTTCGAGTTTCCGATCCTGCTTTATGTCGGGGTGATGCTGGCGGTGCTGTTCGATGCCTCGTCGATGCTGTTCGCCATCTTTTGCCTTGGGTTTGTCATCAGCCGCTATTACCACCGTCTGGTGCATGTACGCTCCAACCGGGTGGTGTTGCGGTTTCAGGTATTCGTGGCCGGTATCATCATGCTTTTCTTTGCCTGGGTGGTTCTGGGGTTCAACCTGCTGATGGCGGAATTCGCTGGCTGAGCAATATGATGACAGGTTTCATTCAACCTTTCATAGGCCGGCGGCGATGACTCCGGCGGCGCGACATGCTGCGGCGATTGATGTTCTTGATCTCTGGCTGGCGGGAACGGCGCTGGAACGGGCGCTGACCAACTGGGCAAGGAAAAACCGCTATGCCGGTTCCGGCGACCGTCTGGCGGTTCGCAATATCGTGTTCGATGTGGCGCGGCGGCGACGTTCGACTGCCGCAGCCGGCGGGGCCGAAACCGGCCGCGCCATGGTGATCGGCCTGCTGCAGCAGGCGGGCATTGATCCCACAACCCTGTTCACCGGCCAGCAATACGCCCCTGCCGCCTTGCAACCTGGGGAATGGCCGATTGATGTCGGGGCGCTGCCCGACCCGGTCCGGCTGGATTTCCCCGACTGGCTGGAAGGGCGCCTTGTCGCCTCGCTCGGTCCGGATTTCGAGGCGGTGATGCAGGCGTTGCAATTCCGCGCACCGACCTTTCTGCGGGTCAATGCAAAAAAGGGCGACCGGATGTCGGCCATTCGGATGCTGGCCGCGGATGGCATCACTGCAAGAGTTTGTGATCTTGCAAACAACGCGTTGGAAGTTACGGATAACGAACGGAAAATAGCGACCAGCAAGGCCTATCTCTACGGTCTGGTCGAGTTGCAGGATGCTGCGTCACAAGCGGTGATCGAGCAGCTTGATCTGCCCGAAAAAGGCCGCATCCTTGATTATTGCAGCGGCGGTGGCGGCAAGGCGCTGGCGATGGCGGCAAAGACAAGCGCCGAGATTTTCGCGCATGACATCGACCCGGACAGAATGCGCAACCTGCCGCAACGCACCGAACGCGCCGGGGTCACGATCAGACCACTGGCCAGCAGCGAACTGGTAGCCAGTGGTCCGTTTGATCTGGTTCTGGTTGATGCACCGTGCAGCGGCTCGGGCGCCTGGCGGCGCTCACCCGGCGGCAAATGGGGGTTTCAGCCGGACGATCTGGCCGCATTGCTGCAAACCCAGACGCAAATTCTGGAGCAGGCGGCAGGGCTGGTCAGTGCCAATGGCCGGCTTGGCTATGTCACCTGCTCGATCCTGAATGAAGAAAATACTGATCAAATTTCTGGTTTTCTGGCTGCCAACCACGGCTTTCAGCTTGAATTGCAACGACAATTTACCTCGCTGGATGGCGGCGACGGCATGTTTGTTGCTAGTGTAAAGCGATAGTAGTCACTATAGACTACCCGCATAAGTTGTGCTTAACCTTATTGAAACCAATTCCGGAGGAAATCAGAAGCGGGATTCGCAAGGGATCGGCGCACATTTCGCAAAGAAAGACCAGTTTTGACAGATATAGCGATGCATGAATCACGCAAGGTCGGTACCGCGCGCTTGCTGGCGACACGGATCTGGGCCTTTGTGTGGATCGGGCTTGGCCTGCTATTGCCGGGGCTGATGATCCCGCAGCCAACGGTGGCGCTTGGCTTCATGGTCAGCGCCTCGACGGTGTTCGCGGTGGCGCTGCTGGTCAGCGTGGTCAACCGCCGCTACCTCGCCTCGCCGGAACATTTTCACGATTCGCTGGATGTGTTCGTGCATTTCGACAGCACCCCCACCTTTTTTGCCACCGATGACGGCGAGATCACCTATGCCAATCAATCCGCACGCAAACGCTTTGGCGATGTGGAAAACCGGGCGCTGGTCAGGATCCTGACCGGTTTGTCCGCCAATCCGGTCAATGTGGCCTATCGCTTGCAGGCGCGGGCGCTGAAAAACCGCTCGGCACATGAGGATATCGTCACCGATGGCGGCCATCTTCGCCTTTCGGTACACCAGATCGTTCCCGGCGGCTTTGTCTGGCGGCTGGAAGATCTGGTGGAACGCCCGGCAACGGCGGCAGATGCCCCGGAACAGGTCGGCATGCCGATGCTGATCGCCAATGACGAGGGGCGGATCCTGCATATGAACCGGGCGTTGCAGGTGATGGTCGGCGGCAAGACCGATCACCTTGACCGGCTGTTCACCGACCTGCCGCTGCGGCCTGACGGCATCAGCCAGATCACCACCAGAAGCGGCAATCAACTGGTGCGCGTCACCGAACATATCCGCAGCAACGGGCGGCGCGAACTGTTCTTCATGCAGGCCAAAGGGCCGGAAAGCGGTGGCATCCTTACCCGTGACCGGATGTTTGACGACATGCCGGTGGCGCTGGTCAGCCTGACACCCGACGGCGAAATTCGCGATGCCAACCGTCTGGCGCGGGGGTTGTTGGCACTGCCGCCCAATGGCGGCGGCTGTTTTTCCGGTCTGGTCAAGGGGCTTGGCCGCCCGGTTGCCGACTGGCTGCGCGATGCTGCCGAAGGCCGGGGGCCGAAACGTGGCGAGGTGGTGCAGGCGGCGCGCAAGGACCGTGACGTCTATTTGCAGATCACCCTCAGCCGGGTGATCGAAAACGGCAAACCGGGGCTGTTGGCGGTGCTGAACGACGCGACCGAGTTGAAAACGCTCGAAGCGCAATTCGTGCAAAGCCAGAAGATGCAGGCGATCGGCCAGCTTGCCGGCGGGGTGGCCCATGATTTCAACAATCTGCTGACCGCCATTACCGGTTATTGCGATCTTCTGCTGCTGCGCCATGACGAAGGGGATCAGGATTACGCCGATCTGGTGCAGATCAACCAGAACGCCAATCGCGCCGCCAGCCTGGTCAATCAACTGCTGGCGTTTTCCAGAAAACAGAACCTTCGCCCGGAACATCTGGATCTGCGCGATACGCTTTCCGACCTGTCGCATCTGCTGAACCGGCTGCTTGGCGAAAAGGTGACGCTTCGGGTGGAAAATGGTGCCGATCTGGCGCAGATCCGGGCCGACCGACGGCAGTTGGAACAGGTTCTGATGAATCTGGTGGTCAATGCCCGCGATGCCATGCCGGGCGGCGGCGAAGTCAGGATCGAAACGAAAAACCTGCATCTGGACCAGGAATTCCACCGCGATCAGGCGGTGGTGGCGCCGGGGGATTATGTTTCGATCACGGTTCACGATACCGGCTCGGGCATCGCCGGCGACAAGCTCAGCAAGATATTCGAACCGTTCTATACCACCAAGAAGACCGGCGAGGGGACCGGGCTGGGCCTGTCGATGGTTTACGGCATCGTCAAGCAGACCGGCGGCTTCATCTTCGTTGACAGCGTTCCGGGTGAGGGCAGCAATTTCCAGATCCTGCTGCCGGCCGATGCCAGCCCGGCGAAACTCGAAACCATCGCCAGCCTGCCGACCGCGCCCGCGGCGGTGGCGGCGCGCGAGGACGGCGTCGTGCTTCTGGTCGAGGATGAAGCACCAGTTCGCGCCTTTGCCGCCCGCGCGCTCAGGATGCGCGGCTATGAGGTGCTGGAGGCGGGAAATGCCGAGGAGGCGCTGGAAATGCTGAAAGACAGCGAACTCGCGGTCGATGTGTTTGTCACCGATGTGGTAATGCCCGGCAAGGACGGTCCGACCTGGGTGCGCGAGGCGCAACTGGCCAGACCGGGCGTCAAGGTGGTGTTCGTTTCAGGCTATGCCGAGGAAACCATCAACGACGAACAATCGCGCATCGCCAATTCGGTGTTCCTGCCCAAACCGTTTTCCCTTCAGGATCTGACGGAAAAGGTGCGTGAACAAATCGCCTGCTAGTTATTCGGCGCCATCAGCCCGGGCGCCGGATCGATTCGTAAGTCTCGAATTCAAGCGGATGCTTCAGCATCAACCGCGAACGGATCCGCGGTGAAAGTTCAAGTTCTGCCCTGGGCGAGATGTTGTGCGGTGCCAGTTCGATCTTCTTGCCGATGCGTTCGGTCAGGAAATCGCATAGCTGCGGCATATCCTCATAGCGAAACAGCAAGTCCATGCCGACCTTGTTGCGGCTGACTGATAATTGCCGCGCCTGTGATCCGAGGCGGGCATATTCCGGCCGCTCACCCTCCATCATATAGGCTGTGACGAAGGAATTGAAGCTGATGCCGGCGGTGGAATTGGGATGACCTTCAAGATCCGGCCGCTGCCGATAGCGATACCAACTGCCCAGCCACGAAACCGGCTCACGCATCACCGCAAACAGCGTAAGATCCTCGACACCTTCCTTTTCCAGATAGGGGCGGATGAAACGGTTGAACCGCTGATGCGTCATGTGCTTGATCTGCGGCGGCCCCTGAAAGGAAATGGCCGCATATGGCGCAAGGGCCTGTTCGATCGCTGTCGATCCGGTCTTGGGAACCGCCAGAAAAATCAGCCGTTCCTTCCACAATATCATCATCTTGCGTCGTTCCCTTAAGGTGATCTACACGGATTTGCCGCCTGTAAACCAATCTTTAACCTTCCTGATAAAAAGTGAAATAGCGAAAATTTATGTTGTAATGTTCACTATTTGGTCCCATACCAATGAGAACAAGAGGCGAACATCAGCAGTGATTGCCGCAACCGCCAACTTATGAAATAAGAGGTCAACAAAAATGGCAACAACCCTTCTGGATTTAGGCGAAAGACGCAGCATGGACAAACAAAAGGCGCTTGAATCGGCACTCGGACAGATCGAGCGAAGCTTTGGCAAGGGTTCGATCATGCGCCTTGGCCAGCATGGCGCGATTGCCGATATCGACGCGACATCAACCGGTTCGATCGGCCTGGACATCGCGCTTGGCATCGGCGGCATCCCGAGCGGGCGGATCATCGAGGTTTACGGCCCGGAATCATCTGGCAAGACCACGCTGACGCTGCATTGCATCGCCGAGGCACAGAAAAAGGGCGGCATCTGCGCCTTTGTCGATGCCGAACATGCGCTCGATCCGCAATATGCCCGCAAGCTTGGCGTCGATCTGGATGAACTTCTGATCAGCCAGCCCGATACCGGCGAACAGGCGCTGGAAATCACCGACACGCTGGTGCGTTCAGGCGCCGTCAGCATGGTGGTGGTCGATTCGGTTGCGGCGCTGACGCCAAAAGCCGAACTCGAAGGCGATATGGGCGACCATCAGGTCGGTGCGCAGGCCCGGCTGATGAGCCAGGCGATGCGCAAGCTGACCGGTTCCATTTCAAAATCGAAATGCACGGTGATCTTCATCAACCAGATCCGCATGAAGATCGGCGTGATGTTCGGCAGCCCGGAAACCACCTCGGGCGGCAACGCGCTGAAGTTCTATTCCTCGGTGCGTCTGGATATCCGCCGCATCGGTTCGATCAAGGATCGCGACGAGGTGGTCGGCAACTCGACCCGGGTAAAAGTGGTAAAGAACAAGGTTGCGGCCCCGTTCAAACAGGTGGAATTTGACATCATGTATGGCGAAGGCATCTCGAAAACCGGCGAATTGCTGGATCTCGGGGTAAAGGCCGGGGTGGTGGAAAAATCCGGCTCCTGGTTCAGCTATGGCGATCAGCGGATCGGTCAGGGTCGGGAAAACGCCAAGACCTATCTCAAGGAAAACCCCAAAACCGCCTATGAGATCGAGGACAAGATCCGCGCCGCGCACGGGCTGGAATTCGACATGCCAAACGGCCCCGATGCCGTCGATGACGCGCCACTGGATGATGATGCCATCCTGGAGGCATGAACCTTTCACAAATCAGAACAAGGCCGGTTTGACGGGTTCAGACCGGCCTTGTGCATTTTGGCCAGTGGACAGAGAACCAAGGCGAGGGTAAACCGGGCGGGATTTTGCATGCCCCAAGGACCCGACCAACATGCCCAGCCTGAATGATATCCGTTCGACTTTTCTGAATTATTTCAAAGAGAACGACCACGAGATCGTGGAAAGCTCACCCTTGGTGCCGCGCAACGATCCGACCCTGATGTTCACCAATTCCGGCATGGTGCAGTTCAAGAACGTGTTTACCGGGCTGGAACACCGTGATTATGTCCGCGCCTCGACCTCGCAGAAATGCGTGCGCGCTGGCGGCAAGCACAATGATCTGGACAATGTCGGTTATACCGCGCGGCATCATACCTTTTTCGAAATGCTGGGGAATTTCTCATTCGGGGATTATTTCAAAGAGGCGGCGATCCCTTACGCCTGGGAGCTGCTGACCCGCGAATTCGGCCTCAACAAGGACAAGTTGCTGGTCACCGTCTATCACACCGATGATGAAGCCGCCCGGATCTGGAAAAAGGTCGCCGGTCTGCCGGATCAACGCATCATCAGGATCGCCACCAACGACAATTTCTGGATGATGGGCCCGACCGGCCCCTGTGGCCCCTGCACCGAGATTTTCTATGATCACGGCGATCATATCTGGGGCGGGCCGCCCGGATCGGCGGACGAGGATGGCGACCGGTTCATCGAGATCTGGAACCTGGTGTTCATGCAGAATGAACAGTTTGCCGATGGCAGCATGAAACCCCTGCCGAACCAGTCGATCGACACCGGCATGGGGCTGGAACGCATTGGCGCGCTGTTGCAGGGCAAGCATGACAATTACGACACCGACCTGATGCGCGATTTGATCGAGGCGTCGGCGCATGCCACCTCATCCGATCCGGATGGCCCTGGCAAGATGCACCACCGGGTGATTGCCGACCATTTGCGATCAACTTCGTTCCTGATGGCCGACGGGGTGCTGCCATCCAATGAGGGGCGGGGTTATGTGCTGAGGCGGATCATGCGCCGGGCGATGCGGCACGCGCATCTTCTGGGCGCAAGGGATCCGCTGATGCACCGGCTGGTACCGGCGCTGGTCAAGCAGATGGGTCAGGCGTTCCCGGAACTTGGCCGCGCCCAGGTGATGATCGAGGAAACGCTGCTGTCTGAGGAAACCCGGTTCAAGACGACGCTGGATCGCGGCCTGAAACTTCTGGACGAGGCATTGGCCGAACTGCCGGAACAGGCCGCCCTGCCGGGGGAAACCGCGTTCAAGTTATATGACACCTTCGGTTTTCCGCTGGATCTGACCGAGGATGCCTTGCGCGAAAAGGGGCGCAGTGTCGATGCCGACGGGTTTGATGCCGCCATGGCCGAACAAAAGGCCAAAGCCCGCGCCGCATGGTCCGGTTCCGGCGAGGTCGGGCAGGAGGCAATCTGGTTCGAGCTGTCCGAACGCGCTGGCCCGACTGAGTTTCTTGGCTATGATACGGAAACCGCCGAAGGGCAGATCCTGGCGCTGGTCGGCTCGGGGCAGGAAATACCAAAGGCCAAGGTCGGTGACCGGGTCGAGATGGTTCTTAACCAGACGCCGTTTTATGGCGAAAGCGGCGGGCAGGTCGGCGATCAGGGGGTGATTTCCACCGATGGTGGCAGTGCCGAAATCACCGATGTGAAAAAGCGCGCCGGTCTGTTCGTGCATGTTGCGACCATCACCAAGGGTGAGATCGCCAAGGGAGATGACGCGGTTCTGAGCGTCGATCATCAGCGGCGCACCGCCATTCGCGCCAACCATTCCGCGACGCATCTGCTGCATGAGGCGTTGCGTCAGGCGCTTGGCCCGCATGTGGCGCAGCGGGGGTCGTTGAACGACGATGAACGCTTGCGGTTCGATTTCAGCCACCCCAAGGCGATGCACCCGGAAGAACTGGCCCGGGTCGAGGCCGAGGTGAACAGCTATATTCGCCAAAACGCACCGGTTGAAACCCGCATCATGACGCCGGATGAAGCGCGCGGTCTTGGTGCGCAGGCGCTGTTTGGCGAAAAATATGGCGACGAGGTGCGGGTGGTGTCGATGGGCGTCGAGCCGGGCTCGGGGCGGGGGACTGCTGGTGAAACCTATTCGATCGAGCTATGCGGCGGCACGCATGTTCGGCGCACCGGTGATATCGGGCTGTTCCGGCTTCTGTCGGAAAGCGCCACTGCCAGCGGTGTGCGGCGGATCGAGGCACTGACCGGCATCGGCGCGCTGAAACATCAGGCGGCGCAGGAACAGGCGCTGGCCGAGGCGGTGGCGGTTCTGAAAACCCGGCCCGATGAATTGGCGGTCCGGCTGAAGGCGCTGATGGATGAACGAAAGGCGATGCAGTCCGAATTGTCGGATTTGCGCCAGAAACTCGCCCTGTCGGGTGGCGGCACCGAAACGCCGAAGGCGCGCAAAATCGGCGCTGTGCCCTTCCTCGCGCAGGTTCTGAACGGCGTTTCCGGCAAGGATCTGCGCGGGCTGATCGACAGCCACAAGACCAGCCTCGGTTCCGCCGCCATCCTGTTGATCGCCGATACCGGCAGTGGTGCGGCGATTGCGGCCGGGGTGACGGATGATCTGCTGGACAAGGTTTCAGCGGTTGATATCGTCAAGGTTGCAGCCAAGGCGTTGGGTGGCAAGGGTGGCGGTGGCCGCCCGGACATGGCGCAAGCGGGCGGCGCAAGCGTGGAAAATTCCAGGGCGGCGATCCTTGCCGTCGAGCAAATGTTGGAGGGTTAGATGGCGGTATATGCAATGGTGCATATCGACGTGGACGATGCCGAAGAATACGCCAAATACGCCGCCCTTGCCGGGCCGGCAGTGGCCAAATACGGCGGCGAGTTTCTGGCGCGGGGCGGCAAATGCCTGCATATGGAAGGCAAGGGGCGCGCGCGCAACGTCATCATCCGCTTCAAGGACATGCAGACCGCCACCGCGTTTTACAACGGCCCGGAATATCAGGCGGCGCTGGCGCATGGTCTACCTGCGGCCCGGCGTGAATATACCTTTGTCGAGGGGGTCTGACGGCACCGCGCGCAGTGCCCATCGGCAACAGAAGGTTTCCCAACCGGCCCTTGTCGACATACCGTCAAAGATGGCGGCAGGTCATTCCCATTCTATGGTGCCGGGGGGTTTTGAGGTGATGTCGTAGGTCACGCGGTTGATGCCCTTGACCTCATTGATGATGCGGGTTGCGGTTTCGCCCAGAAATTCATGGCTGAACGGATAGTAATCCGCCGTCATGCCGTCAACCGAAGTCACCGCGCGCAGCGCACAGGCGAAATCATAGGTGCGCCCGTCGCCCATCACGCCGACCGTTCGGACCGGCAGAATGGCCACAAACGCCTGCCAGATTTCATCATACAGCCCGTGTTTGCGGATCTGGTCGATAAAGACCGCATCGGCCTGGCGCAGGATATCCAGTTTCTCGCGGGTGATTTCGCCGGGGCAGCGGATGGCCAGACCGGGGCCGGGAAAGGGGTGACGACCGATGAAGGCGGGCGGCAGTCCAAGTTCGCGGCCCAGTGCGCGCACCTCATCCTTGAACAGTTCGCGCAATGGTTCGACCAGTTGCAGGCCCATTTTCTCGGGCAGCCCGCCGACATTGTGGTGCGATTTGATGGTAACGCTGGGACCGCCCGAAAAGCTGACGCTTTCGATCACATCGGGATAAAGCGTGCCCTGGGCCAGAAATTTTGCATTGCCAACCTCGGCCGCGTGTTTCTGGAACACGTCGATGAACAGCTTGCCGATGATCTTGCGCTTGGTTTCCGGGTCTGACTGGCCTTCAAGCTGGCCCAGGAACAATTCCGATTCGTCGGCATGGATCAGGGGAATGTTAAAGTTGTCGCGGAACATGCCCACGACTTCATCGCTTTCGCCCTGACGCAGAAGGCCGGTATTCACGAAAACGCAGGTCAACTGTTCGCCGATCGCCTCATGCAGCAGGACGGCGGCGACCGAACTGTCAACGCCGCCAGACAGGCCGCAAATGACACGCGCAGTGCCGACCTGATCGCGGATCTTGCGAATCGCCTCATCCTTGTAGGCGCCCATGGTCCAGTCGCCCTTGAACCCGGCAAGGCGCACGAAGCTTTCGTAAAGTTTCGCGCCTTTCGGGGTGTGGTGTACCTCGGGATGGAACTGCACCGCATAAAAATGTCGCGTGGGGTCGGCGGTGATGGCAAACGGGGCGTTGGGCGAGGTGCCGTAAACCTGAAATCCAGGTGCGATTTCTGATACATGGTCGCCATGGCTCATCCAGACCTGTTCGGGGCCATCCTGAAACCAGCCGTCCAGTATCGGCAGGCTGTTTTTCGCCGTGACATAGGCGCGGCCAAATTCGGCCGTGGCCTGACCGCGTTCCACCTTGCCGCCAAGGCAGTGCATCATCACCTGTTGGCCGTAACAGATGCCAAGGATCGGCACCCCGAGTTCAAACACCGATGGCGGCGGCATCGGCGCGTCCTTGGCAAAGACCGAGGCCGGCCCGCCGGAAAAAATCACCGCTTTGGGCGCGAAATCCCTGAGAAAGTCGTCGGAAACCCGGTTGAACGGGTGAATTTCGCAATAGACATGCAATTCGCGCAACCGGCGGGCGATCAGTTGCGTGACCTGGCTGCCGAAGTCGATGATCAATAGGCGGTCATGGGCAATTTGGTTCATGCCGGGTTCCTATGCGCCGCCCGGGATTCGCGCAAGTGGTGAAAGCCCCGCCACAATGTCGCTTTGTGCCGGATTTGGCCGCAATTCTCGCCTGATCCGGCGGTGTGGTGCGCTATGAATTCGCCAGTCAGCAGCCAGACGGGCGCCTATGCCCGAAATCACCAAGGGATTGAAGATGCCGCAAGCCGAAACAACAGGACGCCGAAACCGCACCGGTGGTGGTGCCGCACGGCGCGCCGAACGCACCGCGCCGCGGCATGAGGCGGCAAGGTTCATCAGCCGCAACATCCCGAATTTCGAGATCCTGAACGATGAGGCGCTGGAGATCATCGAATACAACGCCGAAACCGTGCTGGAGGAGGTCGGCGTCAATTTCGTCGACAATCCGGCGGCGCTGGATCTGTGGCGCAGTGTCGGTGCCACGGTGGTTGGTGAAAGGGTGCGTATCCCGCGCGGGCTGGCGCGGAAACTCTGCTCTACCGCTCCGTCCAGCTATGTGCAGCACGCGCGAAATCCCGAACGCAACGTGGAAATCGGCGGCAAGACCCTGGTGCTGGCGCCGGTTTACGGCCCGCCCTTCGTGCGCGACCTTGATGGCGGGCGGCGTTATGCCACCATCGCCGATTTTCAGAATTTCGTGCGTCTTGGTTATATGTCGAAATGGCTGCACCATTCCGGCGGCACGGTGTGCGAGCCGACCGACATCGCGGTTAACAAGCGGCATCTCGACATGCTTTACGCGCATATGACCCTTAGCGACAAACCCTATATGGGGTCAGTCACCGAACCCAGCCGGGCGATGGATTCCGTTGCCATGTCGAAAATCCTGTTCGGCGATCAGTTCGTTGACGACAACACGGTGATGACCAGCCTTATCAACATCAACTCGCCGCTCACGTTTGATTCGATCATGATGGGCGCGATGGAGGCTTATGCCCGCGCCAATCAGGCCTGCATCGTTTCGCCCTTTATCGTTGGTGGCGCCATGGCACCGGTGACGGTGGCCGGTACGCTGACACAGGTTCTGGCCGAGGTTCTGGCGGGTATTGCCTATAACCAGATGATCCGCCCCGGTGCGCCGGTAATTTTCGGCGCGTTTGTCACCTCGATCGACATGAATTCCGGCGCACCCACCTTTGGCACACCCGAGGCCACCAAGATCCTTTACGGTGCTGGGCAGTTGGCGCGGCGGATGAACCTGCCGTTTCGTTCCGGTGGCGGGCTGTGCGGGTCGAAACTGCCGGATGCGCAGGCGGCATTTGAATCGGCCAATACCATGAACGCGGTTCTGATGGGCGGGGTGAATTTCGCACTTCACGCCTGTGGCTGGCTGGAAGGCGGGCTGGTTTCAAGCTATGAGAAATTCGTGATGGACGCCGATCAGCTTGGCGTTCTGCATTCCGTCGCAGCCGGTATCGAGATGGATGAAAACGGCCAGGGCATGGACGCCATCCACGAGGTTGGCCCCGGCGGGCATTACCTTGGCTGCGCCCATACCCAGGCCAATTTCAAGACCGCGTTCTGGCGTTCCAGCCTTTTGGATTACCGGCCGTTTGAAACCTGGGATGAAGATGGCGCCAAGGACACCATGCAGCTTGCCAATGAAAAGGTGAAACGCATGCTGGCGGAATATGTGCAACCCGCGATCGACCCGGCGATTGACGAGGCGCTGGTGGCGTTCATGAAAAAGCGCAAGGAAGCGGAACCCGACGCTTTTTACTGAGTTTTACCTAGGTCACACCGTCTGGTTTTGCGCAAGACAGGCTGCCTCGGCGATCAGTGCGGCAAGAATTTCCACATGGCGTGATATACTATAGGTTGCATTGCCGGTCTTGCGGGTAACCTCCAGATCCTGCTCCATCGCCATCAGCATGGTCAGGCCGCTGCCGGGTTTTGGTAACGATTGCGATTTGATCAACCGCCTTAGGTCACGTTCCCGCCGATAGTTCGCCGACCCGATTCTGGCGGCACGGATAAGCAGTTTGGGGCGACGCAAGCTGTTAAAAACCTTCAGTAAATCCGACATTAGACAATCCTTTCCTGTGGCACTGCCTGAATAATATGCACAGCCTGGGCAGGTGTTGCCGTGGCGTTCTGATTGCGAACGGTGGTTACCGAATTGTTTAAGAAACGGAAACAATCCACAAAATTATCCACAATTTTAATAATTCAGTAAACAATCAACCATAGGTAGAATGATGGTTGCAGTTGGAGGTGACGCCATGAAACATGATCCGGGTTTTGACACGAAAATCAGCCGCGCAGTCGGACTGCCCGATTGGGTTCCCACGGATGCGCGCGCCTATCTGGAACATACCCGGCACGGGCGTTCCATGCGCGAGGTAGCGCGCGCACAGGGTGGCCATGCCTCGACCGTGCTTAGGCATGTGCGCCGCCTGGAAACCCGACGTGACGACCCGCTGGTTGACGAGGCCCTGTTGGCACTGGAACAGGGTGCAGCCATCACCAAATCCGAACCCCAAGCAGACAAAGGTGACAAGCACATGCAGCATTCGACAGCGTTTACCCGGATAGCAGCCGATGCCGAGGTGGAAAAGGAAGGGCGGCGGATCCTCAGGCGATTGTGCGAAACCTCGGCCTTTCTGATCGTGGCATCCGGTATGGAAAAGGCGGCGGTGATGCGCGAAACCGTGCCGGGCAAGCCGGTTCGCATCGCGGTTGTGGACCGGCATATCGCGCAGTCATTCGCATTGAAGGACTGGGTGGAATGCTATCGCAAGGGCAAGATCGCGTCCTATCGCATCACCTCGGCCGGCAAGGCGGCGTTAAAACGATTACTGGCCGAAGGGGCAACACACAGCGCCGAATCCCAGGGTTTTGCCGAGGCACCGGATCTGTTTCGCGAACAGCACAAGGTCTGGCAGACCCGTGAAATACGCGAAAATCCCGACGCCAAACCGCGACGCCTGCGATACAATCTGGCCGAAAGCCCACTGACGGCACTGGGGCGGCGCAAGGATACTGACGGCAAGCCGTTCCTGAGTGCCGGACTTGTTCAGGCCGGTGAGCGGTTGCGCGAGGATTTCGAGATGGCGCAAATGGGCCCGAGGATCACCCAGAACTGGGACCGTTTCCTGACCGGCGGGCGCAGCGGCGGCTTGCAACAGGATGGTGGCATCGGCGAAGGCCCGCGCGCGGCGCGCGAACGCGTGGCGGCGGCACTGAAAGATCTTGGGCCGGGGCTGGGCGACATCGCCATGCGCTGCTGCTGTTTTCTGGAAGGCATGGAAACCGCTGAAAAACGCATGGGCTGGTCGGCGCGTTCCGGCAAGATCGTCCTCAGGATCGCCTTGCAGCGCCTGAAACTGCATTATGAGGAAACCCATGGCGGCATGTCGCCGATGATCGGCTGAACCTCAGCCCGAATTTGCGTCTGACCGTGGCTAGCGCGAAGTCTCGGTCAGGCGGCGGCGCACATAACTGTCGACCGTGGCAATCATCGGGTCCATGTGCGGTTCCTCAAAGAAATGCCCGGCCCCCTCGATCACCTCATGGGTGACGGTGATGCCCTTTTGTTCATGCAGCTTTTCCACCAGCCCCTCGACATCGACCGGCGGCACTACCCGATCGGCGCTGCCGTTGATGATCAGGCCAGATGAAGGGCAGGGGGCAAGAAAGCTGAAATCGTACATGTTGGCGTTCGGCGCCACCGAAACAAATCCCGAGATCTCGGGCCGGCGCATCAAAAGCTGCATGCCGATCCAGGAACCGAACGAAAACCCCGCCACCCAGCAATGCTTGGCATTGGGGTTGAGCGCCTGCAAATAGTCCAGCGCCGCGGCGGCATCGGACAATTCACCGATTCCCTGATCATACTCGCCCTGCGACCTTCCGACGCCCCGAAAGTTGAAACGCAGCACTGTGAAGCCCATCTTGTAGAACGCATAATGGAGGTTGTAGACCACCTTGTTGTTCATGGTGCCGCCGAACTGCGGATGCGGGTGCAGGATAATACCAATAGGCGCATCCTTGGCTTTTTGCGGGTGGTAACGGCCCTCAAGCCGCCCATCCGGGCCGGGGAAAATTACTTCGGGCATAGGGTTCAAGAGCTCCGGATATAAAGGTCGCCCAGAGGTTCGATCAAATACTTGACGAAATCTCTCGGATAACCTAGAACAATTCTAAATTCTGCGGGATTGGCCCGCGGGATCATCAGGGAGTTAAGGGCTACAAGGCCTTGCGTCAACTCTCCGTCATGTGGAAACGCCATGAAACTCAGCACCAAAGGTCGATATGCGATGATTGCGCTGGCAGATTTGGCGGCCGGCAGCGAAACCGGGCTGGTGTCCCTCGGCGAGATTTCGGCGCGTCAGGACATATCGCTGGCCTATCTGGAACAGTTGTTCGTGAAACTGCGCCGCGCCGGCATCGTCGAAAGCGTGCGCGGACCCGGTGGCGGCTATCGTCTGGCCCGCACGGCGGATGCCATTCGCGTCTCGGAAATCCTGACGGCGGTGGATGAAACCATGGATGCGCTGGCCAAGGGGGCAGGGGCATCGGGTGCGCTGTCGGGTTCACGGGCGCAGTCGGTCACCAATCGTTTCTGGGAAAGCCTGTCGGCGCATGTCTATGTTTTCCTGCATCAGGCGCGATTGTCGGACATCATCAACAACCAGATGGCCCCATGCCCGGCGGTTCCCAACATCCTGCATATGGTGGATGAGGGATGAACAGAACCTACCTTGACTGGAACGCGACCGCGCCGCTTCGCCCCGAGGCAAGGGCGGCGATGCTGGCGGCGATGGATCTGGTCGGTAATCCGTCCAGCGTTCACGCCGAAGGCCGCGCCGTCAAGTCGCTGGTTGAAAAATCTCGCGAAGATATTGCCGAGGCGTTCGGGGCCATGGCGGCGGATATCGTATTCACCTCGGGCGCGACCGAGGCGGCGGCGCTGGCGCTCAGAACCCGCGATCTGCAATCGGCGATGGTGGAACATGACAGTGTTCTGGCCTGGACCGACGGGGTGCTGTCCACCGATGCACATGGGCAGGTTACGGTTGAAAATCCCGCCGACAGCACGCTGCAACTGGCAAATTCGGAAACCGGGGTGCTGCAATCCCTGCCCAAGGGATTGTTCCTGTCCGACTGCGTGCAGGCATTCGGCAAGATCCCGGTGGCGTTTAACTGGCTGGGCGTGGAAATGGCGATGCTGAGCGCGCACAAGATCGGTGGGCCGAAAGGCATCGGCGCGCTGGCGGTTCGCCGTGGCCTCGACCTCAACGCGCAGATACGCGGCGGCGGGCAGGAAAGCGGCCGCCGCTCGGGCACCGAGAACGTCATTGGCATCGCCGGTTTCGCCGCCGCCGCCAGGGCCGCCATGCGCGATCTGAACGACGGGTTGTGGCAACAGGTGGCCGAACGGCGCCGGATGCTGGAGGACCGCATCAGGATCGACGCCCCGCTGGCGCATATCATCGGCACCGGCACCGACCGTCTGCCCAATACCAGCGCCATCATGGTACCGGGCTGGAAGGGCGAAACCCAGGTGATGCAGATGGATCTGGCGGGCTTTGCCATTTCCGCCGGTTCCGCCTGTTCCAGCGGCAAGGTGAAATCCAGCCAGGTGCTGAAGGCGATGGGACTGGATGACATCGCCGCCGCCAGCGTCATACGGGTGTCAATCGGTCCGGACACCACGAAAGACCAGCTGATGCGTTTCGCCGATAGCTGGCTGCAACACTATCAGCGGTACACCCAACGCGCCGCCTGAGGCGGAAATTTGAACGACCTGCCGGTTACAGCGGCAGGAAACCAAGGATAAAACGATGACTGAGAGTGCAGACAAGGTTCAGGTCAAGGAAGGCGTCGATCAGGATACCGTGGATGCGGTGCAATCGGTCGGCGAAAAGTACAAATACGGCTTTTCCACCGATATCGAGATGGATTTCGCGCCGCTTGGCGTCAATGAGGATATCGTGCGGTTGATTTCGGCCAAGAACGAAGAACCCGAATGGATGACCGAATGGCGTCTGGCGGCGTTCCGGCGCTGGCAGCAGATGGAAGAACCCGACTGGGCCATGGTCAATTATCCCGAAATCGACTTTCAGGATATCTACTATTACGCCAAGCCCAAAAGCATGAACATCAAGCCGAAATCGCTGGATGATGTTGACCCCGAATTGCTGAAAACCTATGCGAAACTTGGTATTCCGCTCAAGGAACAGATGATCCTAGCCGGCGTCGAGGGGGCCGATGGTGTGCCCGCCGAAGCACGCAACGTCGCGGTTGACGCGGTTTTCGACAGCGTTTCCGTCGGCACCACCTTCAAGAAGGAACTGGCCAAGGCCGGCGTGATCTTCTGCCCGATTTCCGAAGCCATCCGTGAACATCCGGAACTGGTGAAGAAATACCTCGGCTCGGTCGTGCCGCAATCAGACAACTTTTATGCCACGCTGAATTCGGCGGTGTTTTCCGACGGTTCGTTTGTCTATATCCCGCCCGGTGTGCGCTGCCCGATGGAGCTTAGCACCTATTTCCGCATCAACGCCGAAAATACCGGCCAGTTCGAACGCACGCTGATCATTGCCGACAAGGGTTCGCATGTCAGCTATCTCGAAGGTTGCACAGCGCCCAAGCGTGATGAAAACCAACTGCACGCCGCCGTGGTGGAACTGGTCATTCTGGAAGATGCCGAGGTGAAATATTCCACCGTGCAGAACTGGTATCCCGGCGACGAGGATGGCAAGGGCGGCATCTACAACTTTGTCACCAAACGCGCCGATTGCCGGGGCGATCGTTCCAAGGTGATGTGGACCCAGGTGGAAACCGGTTCGGCCGTCACCTGGAAATATCCAAGCTGCATCCTGCGCGGCGACGACAGTTCCGGCGAGTTTTATTCCATCGCCATCGCCAACAATTACCAGCAGGCCGACACCGGCACCAAGATGGTGCATCTGGGCAAGAACACCAAGTCGCGCATCGTTTCCAAGGGGATCAGCGCGGGCAGGGCGCAGAACACCTATCGCGGACTTGTGTCGATGCACCCCAAGGCCAAGAACTCGCGCAATTATACCCAGTGCGACAGCCTATTGATCGGCGACAAGTGCGGCGCCCATACCGTGCCTTATATCGAGGTCAAGAACAATTCCAGCCGGGTCGAACATGAGGCGACGACATCCAAGGTGGATGACGACCAGTTGTTCTACTGCCGCCAGCGCGGCATCCCGGAAGAGGCGGCGCTGGCGCTGATCGTCAACGGTTTCGCCAAGGAGGTGTTGCAGGCCCTGCCGATGGAATTCGCCATGGAGGCGCAGGCGCTGGTGGCGATTTCACTGGAAGGGTCGGTCGGCTGATGGCCGCACCAATGACAAAGACCAAAACCCATGCCGACAACCCTTGCCTATATCAGCCCGGTGGTGATGCTGATGCTGTCGAACGTCTTCATGACATTCGCCTGGTATGGTCATCTGAAATTCAAATCCGTGCCATTGATCGCGGTCATCCTGATCAGTTGGAGCATCGCATTGTTCGAATATATGCTGGCGGTTCCGGCCAATCGGATCGGCAGCGAGGTCTATACCACCGCCCAACTGAAAACCATTCAAGAGGTAATCACACTGACCGTTTTTGCAGGATTTTCAGTGCTTTACCTCAAGGAAAACCTGACGCTGACCACCTTGGCCGGATTTGGCCTGATCGCCCTCGGGGCGGCTCTGGTGTTTCGCGGCTGAACAGAAATTGAACGCGCAAAGGACGAAAAAATGCTGAAAATCGAAAATCTCCACGTCAAGCTGGAAGTTGAAGACAAAGAAATCCTGAAGGGCATCACGCTGACGGTGCCGGATGGCGAAGTGCACGCGATCATGGGGCCGAACGGGTCGGGGAAATCCACCATGTCCTATGTGCTGTCGGGCAAGAACGGCTATCAGGTAACAGGCGGATCGGCCCATCTTGACGGCACCAACCTTCTGGACATGGACCCGGATGAACGCGCCGCCATCGGCCTGTTTCTGGCGTTCCAGTACCCGGTGGAAATTCCCGGCGTCGGCAACATGACGTTCCTCAGAACCGCGGTGAATTCGCAACGCAAGGCGCGCGGCGAGAAGGAACTTTCATCGGGTGAGTTTCTGAAACTGATCCGCGCCAAGGCCGCAAGCCTGAAGATCGACGCCGAGATGCTGAAGCGCCCGGTCAATGTCGGATTTTCCGGCGGTGAGAAAAAGCGCAACGAGATCCTGCAAATGGCCATGCTGGAGCCGAAAATGTGCATCCTTGACGAAACCGACAGCGGTCTTGATGTCGATGCGATGAAACTGGTCTCCGAAGGGGTGAACGCGCTTCGGGATGGCAAACGCTCGTTCCTGGTGATCACCCATTACCAGCGGTTGCTGGATCATATCAAACCCGACGTGGTGCATATCATGGCCGACGGGCGCATCATCAAATCCGGTGGCCCGGATCTGGCGCTGGAGGTTGAAAACAACGGTTACGCCGATCTGCTGGCCGAGGTGGCGTAATGGCACTGGCAAGAAAAGCATTGTTCGAGGCCAAGACCGCCGATGCCGTGGCGCGGGTAGGCATTGCCGATCTGCCCAGGGGCGGCAAGTGGATCAGCGAGATTCGCCAGACGGCACTGATGCGGCTGCATGCCCAGGGAATGCCGGGCAGGCGCGATGAATACTGGAAATTCACCCGCCCGGATGATCTGGCCAGCCGGGACAGCATTCCGGCCAAGCTGCTGGTCACAGACGAAAAACCGATGTTCACCGATATCGACCGCTTGCGGCTGGTATTCGTTGACGGGGTGTTTGACGCCGAACAGTCCGACCCGCTGGTTGAGGAAAACCTGGAAATCGAAACCCTGGCCGAGGCCGGGGCACGGGACATTCACTGGGCCAGGGATCTTTATGGCGTGCTGGTGCAACGCGGTCAGTCGCCGGTTGACCGCCCGTTTGCCACCCTCAACACCGCCATTGCCGCCGAAGGGGTGGTGATCCGGGTGACCGGCAAGGTGGCGCGCCCGGTATCGCTGCACTACAAGCGCAAAAACGCCCACAGCGATGCCTGGCTGCACAATCTCATCAAGGTTGAAATCGGCGGCGATGTGACGTTGCTGGAAAACGGCCCGGCAGCGGCAAGGATCAACACCGTTCTTGAGGTGGATGTGGCCGATGGCGGTGCCTTTCACCATGTCCGCGCCCAGGGGCGTGATCATGAACGCCGCGCGACAACCCATATATTCGCGCGATTGGGGACGGAAAGCACCTTCAAATCCTTTACGCTGACGGTGAACGGGGCGCTTACGCGCAATGAATGCGTGATCGAGCTTTTGGGCGATGATGCCCATGCCACGGTTGCCGGCGCCTCGGTCGGGGATGGCGTGTTTCATCAGGACGACACAGTTTTCATCACCCATGACGCGATTAACTGTGAAAGTCGTCAGGTGTTCAAGAAGGTCTTGCGTAACGGCGCGACCGGGGTGTTTCAGGGCAAGATCCTGGTCAAGGCCGGGGCGCAAAAAACCGATGGCTATCAGATAAGTCAGGGATTGCTGCTGGATGATGACAGCCAGTTTCTGGCCAAGCCCGAACTTGAAATCTATGCCGATGATGTCGCCTGTTCGCACGGTTCCACCGTCGGGGCGATTGACGAAAACGCGCTGTTTTACCTGATGTCGCGCGGTATTCCACGCGCCCTGGCGCAGAACATGCTGGTGCTTTCGTTTCTTGCCGCTGCCCTGGAGGAGATCGAGGCGGATCCGTTGCGCGACGATATCCGCGATCGGCTGGAACGCTGGGTCGAGCGACACCACGCCTGATGTCGCTTTTGGCTGATATGCTGGAAACCCATTACCGACCGGCGCGCGTGCAGGCGCGCCGGCTGGCTCGTCGGCCCGAGGAACGCAACCTTCTGGCGCTGCTGGCGCTGGTCTGTCTGGTGACGTTTTTGACACGCCTGCCGTTTCTGGTGGAAACCCAAGCCAGTGCCGTCGAACCGCTGGAGGCACGGGTGGCGGCAATGCTGATCGCAACCATGCTGTTCGGGCCGCTGTTTCTTTATGCTGTGGCAGCACTCAGCCATCTGGTTGCCCTTGCCCTTGGCGGGCAGGGCGGATGGTTTCAGGCGCGGCTGGCGCTGATCTGGACGTTGTTCGCGTTTCAGCCGCTGGTGGTGGTTTCGGTCATTCTTGGCCGTCTGGGCGGGCCGGGGCAACCTTCGGTGGTGATCGGGCTGGGTCTGCTTGTCTGGTTCATGACCGCCTGGATCATCGGCCTCTGGCACCATGAAAGACCGCTTGGCGGGGTGGCACATGCTGAAAAACAGGAATAAACCCTGCTTTGGCCGCGATACCGCAGCGGTCGGGATTCAGGGGTGACAGGAAGATGATGCAGCAACTGATCGCATTGGCGAGGCTGACCCTGCGCGACCCGAGGATCGCGGCGGCTGCCCTGCTGGAGGTTCGTCTGACACGCGGCGAATTGTTGCAACTGGCGGTGGTGGTCGCCAGCCTCAGCGTATTGTTCAGCGCGCTTGTCGCCTTTCTTGCCAGCGGCGAGGCTGATCCCCTTGGCCATCTGATGCTGCGCAATCCGTTGCTGTTTGCGGTGATCCAGTTCATGACCATGATGCTGACGGTGATCATGGTGCAAATGGTCGGGCGGATGATGGGTGGCCGGGGATCGTTTGATCAGTCGCTGATCCTGATCGCCTGGCTGCAATTCTATATGCTGCTGGTACAGGTGATCATCGTGCCGCTGACGCTGCTGGTGCCGGGGCTTGCGCTGGTGCTCAACCTTGCGGCCTATATCTATTTCCTCTGGGTTTTGGTCAATTTCATCGCTGGCCTGCATGGCTTTCGATCGCTGATGAAGGTGCTTGCCGGGGTGTTGGCCACCTCGTTCGGCCTGTCGCTGGTGCTGATGATGATCTTGCTGACGCTCGGCGTGAATGTTGAAGGAGTGTAAGACCATGTATGATGTCACAACCATCCGCAGCGATTTTCCCATCCTGTCGCGCCAGGTAAATGGCAAGCCGCTGGTCTATCTGGACAACGGTGCCTCGGCACAAAAACCGCAGGTGGTGATAGATGCCGTCACCCGCGGTTATGCCGAGGAATACGCCAATGTGCATCGCGGCCTGCATTTCCTGTCAAACCTTGCCACCGACAAATATGAGGCGGTGCGCGGCACCATCCAGCGGTTCCTCAACGCCGCGCATGAGGATGAGATCCTGTTCAACACCGGTGCCACCGAAGGCATCAACACGGTTTCCTATGCCTGGGGTGCGCCCAACCTCAGGGCGGGTGATGAGATCATCCTCAGCGTCATGGAACACCACGCCAATATCGTGCCCTGGCATTTCCTGCGCGAACGCCAGGGGGTGGTGCTGAAATGGGTGGAAACCGACGCAAACGGCGATCTTGACCCCGAGGCGGTGATCGCCGCCATCACGCCGAAAACCAGACTGATCGCCATCACCCAGATGTCGAATGTGCTGGGAACCGTGGTCGATGTGAAAACCATTGCCACCGCGGCGCGGCAACAGGGCGTGCCGGTGCTGGTCGATGGATCCCAGGCGGCGGTCCATTCGCCGGTGGACGTGCAGGATATCGGTTGCGATTTCTACATCATCACCGGGCATAAACTCTATGGCCCGTCGGCGTCGGGCGCGCTCTATGTCCGGCGCGAACGCCTGGCCGAGATGCGCCCGTTCATGGGCGGCGGCGACATGATCCGCGATGTCGGCCGCGACCTCATCACCTATAACGACGCCCCCCACAAGTTTGAGGCAGGCACCCCCGGCATCGTGCAGATGATCGGCCTTGGCGTGGCGCTGGACTATCTGACCGGGTTGGGGATGGACAACATCGCCGCCCATGAACGCGATCTGCGCGACTATGCGCAACAGCGGTTTTCCGGGCTGAACTGGCTGAACATACAGGGAAATTCCAAAACCAAGGGCGCGATCTTTTCCTTTACGCTGGAAGGTGCGGCACACCCGCACGACATTTCCACCGTGGTCGACAAACGCGGCATCGCCGTCAGGGCAGGGCACCACTGCGCCCAGCCGCTGATGCAGCACCTTGGGGTAACGGCCACCTGCCGTGCCTCATTCGGGTTATACAACACCAGGGATGAGGTTGACGCACTGGTCGACGCGCTGGAACTTTGCCACGAGTTGTTCAGCTAGATCCGCAGCCTTTGGTTTGCATCCTGCCAGGCGCGGTTATGCCAGACTTGTGAATTTGATCGTGCTGGTAATTTCAGCCTGCCTCGTTCAAACTGATATTCGGCACCAGCCGGTGCGTTGAAATGGTGAAAGCAACAGCATGACCAATCGCCAGGGAACACCTGTCTGGTACGAGTTGATGACAAGAAACCCGGATGCAGCCCAAGTGTTTTATGGCAGCGTTCTGGATTGGCATTTCCTGAAAACGCCGGGCGGCCCACAGGCGGATTATCGCATCGCGTCGGCCGGGGCTGATACCGTGGCGGGGCTTTTGCCGATGCCGGGTCATGCTGAGGGCATGCCGGATATGTGGTTCATCTATGTCGGTGTGAACGATGTTGACGCCGTGGCCGAACGGGTGAAAATGCTGGGCGGAACCATTGAAATGCAGCCAACGGACATTCCCGGCATTGGCCGGTTTGCCTTTTGCTGCGACCCGCAGGGTGCATATTTCTATCTGATGCGCGGTGACAGCGATCAGAACAGCCGGGCATTTTCGCCGGATACGCCCGGCCATTGCAGTTGGAACGAGCTTGTGACCACCGACCAGACTGCGGCACTGGGATTTTACCGCGAACTTTTTGGCTGGGAACATGGCTGTGCTATGGCGATGGGGGATGCGGGCGACTACACCTTCATCAACCACCAGGGTGCCATGATCGGCGCAATGATGGATCTGCCGCAATCCGGCGCGCAACCCTTCTGGAACTTTGCGTTCACCGTCAGCGATATCGACCGGGCAAAATCGGCGGTGGAAACAGGCGGCGGACAGGTGCGGCTTGGCCCGATCCAACTTCCTGGCGATGGCGGCTGGCTGATTCAGGCCACTGATCCCAACGGGGCAAAGATCATGTTCACCGGCCGGCGCAATCACTGATTGCCGGTGGCCGCGCAAACACTTGTGAAGGGTTGGAAATTCAGGCTATCAATCAATCGGACGATCCGGCAAGAGACGCGCCAGCACTCGGGCCGGATTTTCAGCAATTCATCAACATGAGGCCAGATATGTCAGACGATCCACGCTCGCTGGTCAGGCGCAGCCAGTTTCCGAAATCCGAAAGCCGCTCGTTGGTGACACCGATCTGGCCTTCGGTAGCCTATGCCTCGGAAAGCCCGGATGCGCTGGACCGGCTATATGAGGGCAAGGAAAGCGGCTATACCTATGCCCGCGAGGGGCATCCCAACGCCAAAATCCTGGCGGCCAAGATCGACTGGCTGGAAGGGGCAAATGGCGGGCTGATCACCGGGTCCGGCATGGCGGCGGTTTCGGCGGCGTTTCTGGGCGCGCTGAAGGCTGGCGATCACGTGGTGGCGGGCGATCAGCTTTATGGCCGCTCACTGAGGTTGCTCAGGCATGATCTGCCGCGACTGGGCATCACCGCCGATCTGGCCGACCCGACCGACGCCAGGGCGTTCGAGGCGGCGATCCGCCCGGAAACCCGCGCCATTCTGGTCGAGGTGGTTTCAAATCCCACCCTAAGGATTGCCGACATGGCGGCGATTGTCGACATTGCCCGAAGGCATGGCGTGTTGCTGATGGTTGACAATACCTTTACCACGCCGCGCGGGTTTCAGCCGCTGGCCAAGGGGGCCGATATCGTCATCCATTCGCTGACGAAACTTCTGGCCGGGCATTCCGATGTGCTGCTTGGCTATGTTGCCGCGCGCGATCCCGAGTTGCAGGCAATGATCGTCGATGCCGCCGTCACCTGGGGGCTGGCCCCGTCGCCATATGAATGCTGGCTGGCGGAACGCGGGCTTTATTCCTTTGACCTCAGGCATCAACGCGCCCAGGAAAATGCCGCCAAGCTGGCCGATCATCTGGCCGGGCTGGATGGGGTGGCCAAGGTTCTTTACCCCGGCCGTCAGGATCATCCGGATCACAACCGCGCGCGGGCGGTTCTGGGCGACAATTTCGGCAATATGGTCAGTTTCCGCCTGAACGGCGGACGCGAATCCGCCAATGCCCTGACCCGCGCAGCACCGCATATAGCATTTGCGCCGACCTTGGGCGATATCGGCACGACACTGTCGCATCCTGCCTCATCCTCGCACCGGGCACTGACCGCGAAACAACGCGAAGATATCGGCATAACCGAAGGTTTTTTCAGGATTTCCGTAGGTATCGAGGATATTGACCAGCTCAAGGCCGAGTTTGCCAAAGCCATCGAAGCCAGCAACCGTTGATCAGTTTTCCAACGACAGTTTCCGGATGTCGCGCCCGCTGAGTTCGATCACATCAAAGTCGATCGACGGGCAGGTTGCCCGGATCTCCTGGCGGACCAGATGAATGTTTGGCAGGCTGTCCACCACCGCACGATACCGGCCGCAAAAGCCCAGACTGGCCAGTTTCTGCGCGAAATCCACTGCGTCCCTCGGGCCGCAGACCAGTGGCGTCAGCACCAGATTAGGGGCATGTCCGACAAATTCCCCGGATGTCATCGCCATCAGGCGATTGCAGGACATGAACAGGGTTGTCGCGCTGCTGCCTTCCTGGTCCTGAAAGCCCAGCAAACCGCCAAACCCGATGAAAAGCGTTCGCGTCAAGGTTTCCGCCACCGGTTGTTGCCGGTCGCGGCTTGACCGCTTGATCCGGGTATTGCCGAAATCATGTTTGATGATCACTTATTCCTCCGCCTTTTGCATTTTGGCGCAAGAAATCCGACGCTGTTTCCACTGGGAAATGGGCGGCCAGACCCCGCAAAATCCCAAGGATAGCGTGAAAAACTTAACGACCAGTTGACCCTTCAACCTAAAGTTTAGGGGCGGTTTCTTGGCCGTGTAAACAAAAACTTGGTTAATTGTGGCTGATTTCACGGATTTTGCGGCAATTTGTCCGCAGAGAGGCGGGTTTCATTCCGGTTACTCGCCTTCAGGGGGCAACGAAGTGATTCGCTGCTATCGATCGGTTGAAATGTGCATGTCGCCACGGCGTGGATTGCGCTGGCCCGAAAGCGTTGAATTGGCTAACAAGGCCGGGAACTGAACCGAATATCGCTCCGATGCTTTCATTTTTCAGCCCGCAAAAACTTGCCGCAATGGCGCTGTCCATTGTCATCGGCGCGGCAGGGGGCTGGCTGGCGCATCTGCTGGGAACGCCGATGCCGTTCCTGCTGGGTGCCTTTGCTGCCTCGGTCGTTGCCACGCTTAGCGGCTTCAACCTTTTTGGCATTGCGCCAGTGCTGCCGATGCCGGTCAGAAACCTGTTCGTGGCGGTGATCGGCGTGATGATTGGCGGCTCGTTCCATCCGGGGATATTTTCCGAGTTCGACAACCTCTGGCTGCCCGCGCTGGCGGTTGTGATGATCGTGCTGGCATCACTGTCGTTCAACTATCTGATTTTCCGCAAACTGGGGCGGTATGACAAGGTGACCTCGTTCTATTCGGCGATGCCGGGCGGGCTGATCGAAAGTGTCGCCCTTGGCGAACGGGCAGGCGGCGCGATCGAGACCCTTAGCTTGCAACAATTCCTTCGCATCACTCTGGTGATCACATTCCTGCCGATCCTGTTTCAGGTTTTCACCGGCAAACAGGTCGGCAGCGCGGCCGGCATGACCATCGGCAACCCAGATCTGGCGATCGAGATCACCGACTGGCTGGTGCTGGCGGGCTGTGTATTTGTCGGGCTGGCCGGCGGCAAGATGCTGCGCCTGCCGGCCTTCATCCTGACCGGGCCGCTGATCCTTAGCGCGCTGGCGCATTATTTCGGGCTGACCCTGGTCGGATTGCCGTCATGGGTGATTTCCGGCGCGCAGGTGGTGGTCGGGGCTGGCCTTGGCAGTCGCTTCAGGGGGTTCCGCCTCGGCCAACTATGGAAAAGTTTCTGGCTGGCGATGATTTCGGTCAGCGGCATGCTGCTGATCGGGGCGGCGATGGTCGGTTTGCTGGTGCGCCTGATTGATGTGCCGTTTCAGGTATTGTTCATCAGTTTTGCGCCCGGCGGCGTGACCGAAACCGCGCTGATCGCCCTCAGCCTCAATGCCAATCCGGTCTATGTTACCACGCTGCATGTGTTCAGAATTGCCGTTACGGTGATCATCAGCAGCCTGTCGCTCAGATGGTTTGACCGCCAGAAAAAACCGGTCGAATGATCAGTCCTGTGCAGGCAGGAACCAGTGCTGTGTGCGATTGGCAAAGGCGACCAGCGACAGCATTACCGGCACTTCGACCAGCACACCGACCACGGTGGCCAGCGCCGCACCCGAACCCAGCCCGAACAGGCTGATTGCCACCGCCACCGCCAGTTCAAAGAAATTCGACGTGCCGATCAGCGCACAAGGGGCGGCAACATTGAACGGAATGCCCCAGGCCCGCGCCGCGGCATAGGCCAGAAAAAAGATACCGTAGGACTGGAGAAGAAGCGGCACCGCAATCAGCGCGATGACCAGCGGACGGGCCAGAATGACCTCGCCCTGAAAGCCGAACAGCAACACCACGGTTACCAGCAGCCCGATGATCGAAAACGGCTGCACCCGTGCCTTGAAGGCGGCCACCGCCGCCGCACCGCCATTTCGCACCAGCCGCCGCCGCGTCAGATATCCAGCCACCAGCGGCAGCATGACATAAAGCACCACCGACAGCAGCAAGGTATCCCACGGCACCACGATATCGGTCACCCCCAACAGGAGCGCCACGATCGGCGCAAAGGCGAATACCATCACCACATCGTTGACGCTGACCTGAACCAGCGTATAGGTGGCATCGCCGCGCGTCAGGTTCGACCAGACGAACACCATGGCAGTGCAGGGGGCAGCACCAAGCAGGATGACACCGGCCAGATACGCCTCGGCGTCATCGGGCGGGATCAGACTGGCAAAGACGTGGTTGAAGAACACGACGCCGAGCGCCGCCATGGTGAATGGCTTGATCAGGCAGTTCACTACCAGCGTCACCACCAGACCCTTTGGCTTGTCGCCAATGCGTTTCAACGAGGCGAAATCGACGCCGACCATCATCGGATAGACCATGGCCCAGATCAGCACCGCCACCGGCAGATTGACCGATGCAACCTCCAGCGACGCCAAAAAGGCGAACAGCCCGGCAAAGACATTGCCCAGCAACAGGCCAGCGCCAATCGCCAGCGCCACCCAGAGCGACAGCCAGCGTTCAAAGGTGCCAAGTCCGGCGGCAGAGGCGTGCGAATGGTCGGTCATATCGATTCTTTCCTGGTTCAGGGCCTGACTTGCCGCCATGCTGCTTATCAAGGCGGGGGGCAGGTGTTCAATTCATCAAATCGGTCATCGCCCGATCATGGCCTGACGCGGTTAGCAAATAACGCATAATGAAGATTATGTTAAAATGATATACCGTAACAATAACAAAGCGCTGCATGAATCTCCTTTGATGACTATGCCCCCGCGACGTGCCCCTTCAGATGCCTGAAACGTTGATACCGTGTAATTTGCCGCGCGTCGAACTTTGCTTGCGGCAGCGTGCCGTTGGTTATGCCAACAATGCCGATTGCACCGATGCGCAGACCGGCCTAGACTGAAGATATTGAAGAATATCAAAACAGTCCCGGACCACCGCCGGGAAAAACCGACTTTTAAACGACGAAACCATTGGGAGGCCTGAAAATGACCTGTCCGAACGGCATGCTATCGCCAAGCCAACCCGATGCGGGGATTGGCCGATGACTGCGCTTTCGCCGCTTCTTGTCCATATAGATCAGGTTCTCAAGTGCAACTCGATCGAGGAGGTCTGGGCGCTGCATGTCGCGCGGATGGCGGAATATGGTTTTGACCGGATGCTCTATGGCTACAGCCGCTTTCGTACCTTTGGCGATTTTGGCGATCCGTCCGATGCCATCATCCTGATCAAGCATGACCAGGACTATGTCGATCGGTATTTCGGTGAATCGCTTTACAGCGATGCGCCGATGACGGTTTGGGCGGCCAAGAATTCCGGGGTGGAAAGCTGGCAATGGGCATGGGACCGCCGCAAGGCCGGCCTGACCAGCGAGGCCGAGAACCGGGTGCTTGATCTGAATGAAAAGATGGGGGTCAAGGCCGGATATTCGATCAGTTTCGACTCGGTTTTCGAGCGTTCCAAATCGGCGATCGGCCTATGCGCCCGGCGCGGAATGGACCAGGCTGCGGTCGATCTGATCTGGCAGGACAAAGGCGATGAGATCGTCCTTTTGAACAACCTGCTCAATGTCAAGATCGCCACCCTGCCCTTTGAATGTCAGGCCCGCGCCCTGACCCCGCGTCAGCGCGAGGTGCTGCAATGGGTCGCCGATGGCAAGACCATCCAGGATATCGCCACCATCATGAATCTCAATCAGGCGACGATCGAAAAACACCTGCGGCTGGCACGCGAAAGCCTGGGGGCCGAGACCACGGCACAGGCGGTTTTATTTGCCTCGATGCAGAACCAATTCTTTACTTATGATGGTGTTTGTTTACCTATTGGAAACAATATCCGATTCGGCGAAAAGAAAGCTGGCGCAAGGTAAGGTTTCCCTTACTTTTTTTGCGGCGAAAACAGAGGCATTATCAACCTGTTCCGTGAGTGGTGGCAATTGTGGCCGGGGAACGTGAAGCTACCGGGAGGCCGGGGTTTTTCGGCAATGGAAGCTTCGGGAGGGTCGGATCTATAGAGATTCAGATTATCCCGCGTCGGAAAGGTGCAGTGAAGTTCCCTCTTCTTGTACGTTGACGGCATAAGAACGGTGTCGGGCATCCCGGCACCGTTTTTTATGCTGAAAGCGGCAAAAACAAACCCCGACGCGGGCGCCGGGGCTTGATTGTGTTCGCCAATGGCCGGGGCTGGATCAGCCGCCGATGGTCTTGGCCACTTCGGCGGCGAAATCCTCGACCCGTTTTTCGATGCCTTCGCCGACTTCCAGCCGGGCGAATCCGACGATTTCGACACCGGCTTCGCTGGCCGCCTGGGCGACCGTGATGTCCGGGTTGATGACGAATTTCTGGTTGAGCAGGGTGACCTCCTCAAAGAATTTCTTCATGCGGCCCTTGATCATGTTCTCGATGATGTTGTCGGGCTTGCCGGATTCGCGCGCCTGTTCGGTCAGCACGTTCTTTTCACGTTCGATCATCGCCGGATCAAGATCGCTTTGCGACAACGAGGCCGGGTTGGCGGCGGCGACATGCATGGCGATCTGATGGCCGATGCCGTTATCCGTCCCCTTCATCGCCACCAGAACCCCGATCTTGCCCATGCCGGGCGCGGCGGCGTTATGCACATAAGAGGCAACCGTGTCGCCCTCGATCCGCGCCATGCGGCGGACATGCATGTTCTCGCCGATGGTGGCGACCTTGTCGGTCACCAGTTCGGAAACCGTCTTGTCGCCGACCGGGCTGGCCAGCAGCGCGTCCAGATCCGCAACGTTCATCGCCGCGGCGGCAATGCTGGCGACCATCGACTGAAAATCGGCGTTCTTGGCAACGAAATCGGTTTCCGAGTTGACCTCGACCGCCACGCCGACACCGTTGGCCGAGCTGACCCCGACCAGACCCTCGGCGGCGGTACGCCCGGATTTCTTGGCGGCACTCGCCAGACCCTTGGTGCGCAGCCAGTCAACGGCGGCTTGCATGTCGCCATCGGTTTCGGTCAGGGCGCGTTTGGCGTCCATCATGCCGGCGCCCGACAGATCACGCAGTTCTTTTACCATAGCGGCAGTAATAGCCATCAGTTTCTCCTTTGGAGTTGTTCTATGCGGCGCGGGGGCAGGTTGCCGCCTGCCCCGCCCGGTATTCCTGTTCACATCGGCCTGATGTCAGGCTTCGGCGGCTTGTTCGGCGGCATCGGCGTTGGCCACGGCCTCTTCGGCGATGGCTTCTTCCATGGCGCCGATATCGACACCGGCGCGGCCAAGCTGCGCCGTCATGCCGTCAAGGGCCGCGCGCGAGATCAGATCGCAGTAAAGCGCGATGGCGCGGGCAGCATCGTCATTGCCGGGGATCGGATAGTCGATGCCGTCGGGCGACGAGTTGCTGTCAAGCACCGCCACCACCGGAATGCCCAGCTTGTTGGCCTCGGCCACCGCCAGCGATTCCTTGTTGGTGTCGATCACCACCACCAGATCCGGCACCCCGCCCATTTCGCGGATACCGCCAAGCGAGGCTTGCAGTTTGCCAAGTTCACGCTCCATGC
>JAGQRW010000004.1 GCA_020425085.1 Paracoccaceae bacterium | reverse complement strand
TCTACTTCCGCACCACCGACGTGACCGGCACGGTGAACCTGCCGGAAGGCACCGAGATGGTGATGCCGGGCGACAACCTGAAGTTCAACGTCGAACTGATCGCCCCGATCGCCATGGAAGAAAAACTGCGCTTCGCCATCCGCGAAGGCGGCCGTACCGTCGGTTCCGGCGTGGTGTCGAAAATCATCAAGTGATGCAGGCCGGATCCGTGGCCTGACAAGGGCCACGGCAATGGCTTGCAGCACTTGAACAAACAACCCCGCGACGGGGGAATGATCTTCCGTCGCACTTACGAAACCTGCAGCCCGAAAGAGGCATGACAATGCAAGGTCAAACCATTCGAATCAGGCTCAAGGCCTTCGATTACCGTGTGCTGGATGCCAGCACGCAGGAAATCGTATCGACGGCCAAACGGACCGGCGCCACGGTACGCGGCCCGATTCCGCTGCCGCGCAAGATCGAAAAATTCACGGTTCTGCGTGGTCCGCACGTGAACAAGAAATCCCGTGAACAGTTTGAAATCCGGACGCATAAGCGTCTTTTGGACATCGTTGATCCGACCCCGCAGACCGTGGACGCGCTGATGAAGCTCGATCTTGCGGCAGGCGTGGATGTCGAGATCAAGTTGTAAGGGGGGCATCAGACCATGCGCTCTGGAATAATTGCAAAGAAACTGGGCATGACCCGGTTGTTCATGGAAGATGGCCGCCAGATTCCGGTGACCGTTCTGCAAATGGACAACCTTCAGGTGGTGGCGCAGCGTACTGCTGAAAAGGACGGATATACTGCCGTTCAGCTTGGTGCCGGTTCCGCCAAGGCGAAACGCACGAGTGCCGCCATGCGCGGGCATTTCGCCACCGCCAAGGTTGAGCCGAAACGCAAGATCGCCGAATTTCGCGTCAGCGCCGACAATCTGATTGGCGTTGGTGAGGAAATCACCGCCAATCATTTTCTGGAAGGCCAGAAGGTTGATGTCGCGGGCACCTCGATCGGCAAGGGTTTTGCCGGGGCGATGAAGCGCCATAATTTTGGCGGCCTCAGGGCCAGCCACGGTGTTTCCGTCAGCCACCGTTCGCACGGTTCGACCGGCCAGTGTCAGGAACCCGGCCGGGTATTCAAAGGCAAGAAGATGGCCGGACATATGGGCGCTGCCCGTGTGACCACACAGAATCTTGAAGTTGTACGCACCGATATCGACCGTGGCCTGATCATGATCAAGGGCGCGGTTCCCGGATCGAAAGGTGGCTGGGTGACCGTTAAGGATGCGGTCAAGAAGAAAACCCCCGACGGTTTGCCGATGCCCGCAGCGCTGCGTTCGCAACTGGTTGCCGCAGCGGCGGCTCAGGTAAACGAAGCCCCTGCTGAAGCCCCCGAAGGAGGCGCGGAAGAATGAAGGCTGATGTAATCAAACTGGACGCCCAAAAAGCCGGTTCTGTCGAATTGTCAGACGAAATCTTCGGGCTTGAGCCGCGTTCCGACATCCTGCAACGGATGGTCCGCTATCAGTTGGCCAAGCGTCAGCAAGGCACGCACAAGGTGAAGACCCGGTCCGAAACCAGCTATTCGACCAAGAAGATCTATCGCCAGAAGGGCACCGGCGGCGCTCGTCACGGTGACAAGAACGCGCCGATCTTTCGTCATGGTGGCGTCTACAAAGGCCCGACGCCGCGTTCGCACGCGCATGATCTGACCAAGAAGTTCCGTAAACTGGGCTTGAAGCATGCGCTTTCGGCCAAGGTGGCGGCAGGCGAACTGGTGATCCTTGACATCGCGGAACTGGCCGAGGCCAAGACCAAGGCGCTGGCCAAGGCGATCAAGGATCTCGGTTGGAAACGCACACTGGTAATCGACGGCGCCGAAGTGAATGCGAATTTCGCATTGGCGGCGCGCAACATCGATTCGGTTGATGTGCTGCCATCTGCCGGGGCCAATGTTTACGACATCCTGCGCCGCGATACCCTGGTTCTGACCAAGGCCGGACTGGAAGCTCTGGAGGCTCGACTGAAATGAGTGTGAAAGCTGAACTTTACGATGTGATCCGCAAGCCGATCATCACCGAAAAGGCAACCATGGCCTCTGAGGCCAATGCGGTCGTGTTCGAGGTGGCGATCGGTGCCAACAAGCCCAAGATCAAGGAAGCGGTGGAAGCCCTTTTCGGGGTCAAGGTGAAAGCGGTCAACACCACGATTACCAAAGGCAAGACCAAGCTGTTTCGCGGTCGCAAAGGTACACGCAAGGACGTCAAGAAAGCCTATGTCACCCTGGAAGAAGGTAACACCATCGACGTGACTACGGGCCTCTGATACAAGCACTCGAATCACGGCCCCGGCGGGGCCGTGTTTGATTTTTAGATGACTTAACCACGCGGACCTACGGGGCCGTTCACCACCAGGCCCGGTTCGGGCCGCAAGCAAACGGAAGACAGAAATCATGGCACTGAAGTCGTATAAGCCGACAACGCCAGGCCAGCGCGGGCTGGTTCTGATCGACCGTTCGGAGCTTTGGAAAGGCCGCCCGGTCAAATCCCTTACTGAGGGGTTGACCAAGAATGGCGGTCGCAACAACACCGGACGGATCACCATGCGCCGCAAGGGCGGTGGGGCCAAGCGCCTTTACCGCATTGTGGATTTCAAGCGCAGCAAACTGGACATGCCGGCCACGGTCGAGCGGATTGAATATGATCCCAACCGAACCGCGTTCATCGCGCTGATCAGGTATGAAGACGGCACGCAGAATTACATTCTGGCACCGCAGCGCCTTGGCGTTGGTGATCAGGTGATCGCCGCTGCCAAGACCGACGTGAAACCGGGTAACGCCATGCCGTTTTCCGGCATGCCGATCGGCACCATTGTTCACAACATCGAACTGAAACAGGGCAAGGGCGGGCAGATCGCCCGTGCTGCGGGTACCTACGCGCAATTCGTCGGCCGCGATGGCGGTTATGCGCAGATTCGCCTGTCTTCGGGTGAATTGCGCATGGTGCGTCAGGAATGCATGGCCACCATCGGCGCAGTGTCCAACCCCGACAACTCGAACCAGAACCTCGGCAAGGCCGGGCGCAACCGCCATTACGGCAAGCGCCCCAGCGTTCGGGGTGTCGTCATGAACCCGATCGACCACCCACATGGCGGCGGCGAGGGCCGCACCTCGGGCGGGCGTCACCCGGTCACCCCCTGGGGCAAGCCGACCAAGGGTGCACGCACCCGAAACAAGAACAAGGCTTCTAGCAAGCTTATCCTGCGTTCGCGCCACGCGAAGAAGAAGGGTCGTTAACATATGTCACGCTCTACCTGGAAAGGCCCATTCGTCGATTCCTTCCTCCTCAAGAAAGCCGAGGCAGCACGTGAATCGGGCCGCAAGGACGTCATCAAGATCTGGTCCCGCCGTTCCACCATTCTGCCCCAGTTCGTGGGTCTGACTTTTGGTGTCTACAACGGCAAAAAGCACATACCGGTGCTGGTATCCGAAGATATGATCGGTCAAAAATTCGGCGAATACAGCCCGACCCGTACCTATTACGGTCATGCTGCCGACAAAAAAGCGAAACGGAAATAAGTCATGGGCAAAGAGAAATCACCGCGCCGCGTGGCGGATAACGAAGCGATGGCCGTCAGCCGCATGCTGCGCACCTCGCCGCAAAAACTGAACCTGGTTGCTGCAATGATCCGTGGCAAGTCGGTCGAAAAGGCCATTTCCGATTTGACCTTCAGCAAGAAACGGATTTCCGAAGACGTACTGAAGACCCTGCAATCGGCAATCGCCAATGCGGAAAACAATCACGGGCTGGATGTGGACGAACTGATCGTCGCCGAAGCCTGGGTTGGCAAGAACCTGACGTTGAAACGTGGTCGCCCCCGTGCCCGAGGACGGTTCGGCAAGATCCTGAAACCGTTTGCTCAGGTCACGATCAAGGTCCGTCAGGTAGAGGAGCAAGCATAATGGGTCAGAAAATCAACCCGATCGGTTTTCGCGTACAGGTCAACCGTACCTGGGACAGCCGTTGGTTCGCCAACAGCAAGGATTTCGGCAATCTGCTGCTGGAAGACGTGAAAATGCGTAACTTTATCAAAAAGGAATGCCTGCAGTCCGGCATTTCGCGCGTGATCATCGAACGCCCGCACAAGAAGTGCCGCGTCACCATTCATGCGGCCCGCCCCGGTGTCATCATCGGCAAAAAGGGCGCTGACATCGAAGTTCTGCGCAAGAAACTGGCCAATCTGACCGCCAGCGAACTGCACCTGAACATCGTCGAAGTCAGAAAGCCCGAGCTTGACGCGCAACTGGTGGCCGAAAGTGTGGCCCAACAGCTTGAGCGCCGGGTTTCGTTCCGTCGTGCCATGAAGCGTGCGGTGCAAAACGCCATGCGCATGGGCGCCCTTGGTATCCGTATCAACGTCTCAGGGCGTCTTGGCGGGGCTGAAATCGCGCGTACCGAATGGTACCGCGAGGGTCGCGTGCCGTTGCACACGCTGCGTGCCGACATTGATTATGCGACCTCGGAAGGTCTGACCGCCTATGGTATCATCGGCATCAAGGTCTGGATCTTCAAGGGCGAGATCATGGAACATGACCCGCAGGCGCGTGACCGCAAGGCACAGGAAATGCAAGACGGAGGTGGGCCGCGTCCGCAGCGCCGCTGATCGGACCCCGCCTCTGAAGGAGAGAGAAAATGCTTTCACCAAAGCGCACCAGATTCCGTAAACAGTTCAAAGGCCGCATCCATGGCGAGGCCAAGGGCGGAACCGATTTGAATTTCGGCCATTACGGCCTGAAATCAATCGAGCCCGAGCGGATCACCGCACGGCAGATCGAAGCCGCCCGTCGTGCCCTGACACGTCACATGAAACGCCAGGGCCGCGTCTGGATCCGGATTTTCCCCGATGTGCCAGTAACCAAAAAACCCACCGAGGTTCGGATGGGTAAAGGTAAAGGGTCGGTCGAATATTGGGCCGCAAAAGTCAAACCCGGTCGCATCATGTTCGAGATCGAAGGCGTATCCGAAGAAATCGCCCGCGAGGCGTTGCGCCTGGCCGCGATGAAACTGCCGGTAAAATGCCGGTTCGTTCAGCGCGAAGACTGGTAGATCGCTGATCGGTTCAAGGCCCCGGCCGCGCGAAGTTTTTCGGCGCAAGTTGAAATTAGAACTCAGCCAAGATCAGAAAGCTCCTCCCGACAGATCGGTGGGGGCTTTTTTATTCGTCTTTTCCTTACATGCCGCATTTCGTGTTGGTTTCGCAGATTCGTGCAAACCCGGATGGTTCGTGCTAGTCTGCTGGGACTTGAAATTGCTGGAATGAACAAATGCCCTATGCCGAATTGAACGGAGCGCGCATTCACTACACTGACAGCGGGGGCGACGGCGCAGCGATCGTGTTTTCGCACGGACTTCTGTTCAGTGGAGCGATGTTTCAGGCGCAAATCGACCATTTCCGCGACCGTTATCGTTGTATTGCTTTTGACCATCGCGGGCAGGGCAAAAGCGCCGTGACCAAAGATGGTTATGATATGAAGACATTGACGGCGGATGCCGCGGCACTGATACGGCATCTGAATATTGCCCCTTGTCATTTCGTCGGCCTGAGCATGGGCGGATTTGTTGGCATACGGCTGGCAGCGCAAAGCCCCGATCTTCTTTCGTCCATGACCCTTCTGGACAGTTCAGCCGGCCCCGAACCGAAGGAGAATGGCCTGAAATACCGGTTCCTCAACCTGATTGCCCGCTGGTTCGGTTTGCGGCTTGTCGTTGGCCGGGTGATGCCAATCATGTTCGGGCAAACATTCCTGACCGATCCTGCCCGTGATCAGGAAAAAAGGCGGTGGGCAAATGTGATAGCAGGCAATCATCGAATTGGAATCACCCGCGCCGTAACTGGCGTTGTTGGTCGTCGCGCTTGTGATGATCTTCTGGACCGGATTGATATGCCGGTCGGCATCGGTGTCGGTGACGAGGATGTGGCAACTGTTCCGGACCGGTCACGTCAGATGCAGGCGGCTATAAGGGGTTCAGAAATGGTGATCTTCAAAGGCGCTGGTCATTCGTCGTCGATCGAAACGCCGTTACTTGTCAACGATCTGATCCAGCGGACGATAACCCGCCAAGAAGGGCTGAATGTGCAGACGTAAGCGGCAACAGACGCGCATGATCACTGGGATAGCCAGGACACCGCAAACCCGCGATCGCAAAATCGGATTTTTGTCAAAATAGGCCATTTACAGGAAATCCGCAGGGTATCGCATCATTGGCCCTTGCCAACCTCAGCCAACCAACCTATAGACGCCACTTCTGTAAGGACTCCACCGGAATCAGCGTGACCATTCGGGCGCTCTGGTGATGTTGAAAGGATCAGGCGATGAACGCCAAGGAATTGCACGACAAATCACCAGACCAGCTTCGTGATGAGCTGGCCAATCTGAAAAAAGAAGCATTCAACCTTCGTTTTCAGGCAGCCACCGGTGCGCTGGAAAATACCGCGCGCATGATGGTCGTCCGTCGTGACGCGGCGCGGGTGAAAACCGTATTGAACCAAAAGGCCGCTGCAGCGGCTGCCGAATAAGAGGAGCGTGATCAATGCCCAAGCGTATACTTTCCGGCACTGTGACCAGCGACCAGAACAAGCAGACCATCACGGTTTCTGTGGAACGTCGTTTCACGCATCCGGTTTTGAAAAAGACCATCCGCAAGTCGAAAAAATACCGCGCCCATGACGCGCAAGACCAATTCAAGGTTGGCGACAAGGTCCGCATTCAGGAATGCGCTCCGATATCAAAGACCAAACGCTGGGAAGTTTTGACCGACGCCTCATAGGTCGGCCTGAAATCCAGTTTAATCGAAACCGTGGGGCGATGGGTCCCCAGAGGTCGGGAGAAACCAAATGATCCAGATGCAGACCAACCTGGATGTAGCTGACAATAGCGGCGCCCGCCGTGTTCAGTGCATCAAGGTTCTGGGCGGTTCCCACCGCAAATATGCCTCGGTCGGGGACATCATCGTTGTTTCCGTGAAAGAAGCCATTCCGCGCGGTCGCGTGAAGAAGGGCGATGTTCGCAAGGCAGTTGTGGTACGTACCGCCAAGGAAGTTCGCCGTTCCGATGGCACGGCTATCCGTTTTGACCGCAACGCCGCTGTCATCCTCAACACCGCTGGTGAGCCGATTGGCACCCGCATCTTCGGGCCGGTCGTGCGTGAATTGCGGGCCAAGAACTTCATGAAGATCATCTCGCTAGCGCCGGAGGTGTTGTAACATGGCTGCAAAACTGAAAAAGGGCGACAAGGTTGTCGTCTTGACCGGCAAGGACCGGGGGCGCACCGGGGAGATCATCTCGGTTGATCCGAGCGCCGGCAAGGCCAAGGTTTCCGGCCTTAACCTTGCTATGAAGCACGTCAAGCAAAGCCAGACTTCGCAAGGTGGACGTCTGCCACAGGAGGCTGCGATTCAGCTATCCAACCTGGCGATGGCTGACCCCAAGGATGGCAGCCCGACCCGCGTTGGTTTCCGCATGGAAGGCGACAAGAAAGTGCGTTACGCCAAGAAATCGGGAGAAGTGATCAATGGCTGATTATACCCCCCGCCTGAAAGCGCAGTACAAGGATCAGTTCCGCGCTGCGCTGAAAGAGGAATTTTCCTACAAGAACGACATGCAGATCCCCAGGCTCGACAAGATCGTCCTGAACATGGGGATTGGTGAAGCGGTTGCCGACAGCAAGAAGATCCGTTCGGCCGAGGCTGATCTGACCACCATTGCCGGGCAAAAGGCTGTCGTAACCAAGGCCAAGAAATCCATCGCCGGTTTCAAGTTGCGAGAAGAAATGCCGATCGGCGTCAAGGTCACCCTCAGGGGCAACCGGATGTACGAATTCCTTGATCGTCTGGTCACCGTGGCCATGCCGCGGGTTCGAGACTTTCGCGGCGTTTCACCCAAAAGTTTCGATGGTCGCGGCAATTATGCCCTGGGCCTGAAGGAACATATCGTGTTTCCCGAGATCGACTTTGACAAGGTTGATCAGATGTGGGGAATGGACATCGTCATCTGCACCACCGCGAAATCCGATGCAGAAGCGAAGAGCCTGTTGAAGCATTTCAACATGCCCTTCACCAACTGATCGCGGAAGGAAAGAGAATATGGCAAAAACTTCAATGATCCAACGCGAAGTCAAACGCGCCGCTCTGGTCAAGAAATACGCCGCCAAGCGGGCCGCGCTGAAACTGATTGCGCGCAACCTTGAACTGCCGATGGAAGAGCGTTTCAAGGCGCGTCTGGAACTGGCCAAGCTGCCGCGGAATTCCTCGGAAACCCGCCTGCACAACCGTTGCCAGATCACCGGCCGCCCCAAGGCCTATTACCGCAAACTCAAAGTTTCACGGATCGCGCTGCGCGATCTGGCCAGCCACGGCCAGATCCCCGGCATGGTCAAGTCAAGCTGGTAAGGGAGGGCTGAAAAATGGCAATGAACGACCCTATCGGCGACATGCTTACCCGGATCAGGAACTCGTCGCTGCGTGGCAAGTCCACGGTGCGCACGCCTGCCTCGAAACTGAGGGCTTGGGTGTTGGATGTGTTGCAAGCCGAAGGTTACATCCGCAGCTATGAAGCGGTGACCAATGATCGGGGACATCCGGAACTTGAAATCAGCCTGAAATATTTTGACGGCGCACCGGTGATCCGCGAACTCAAGCGGGTTTCGACCCCTGGTCGGCGCGTCTATGCCGGCGTTCACGATATTCCTTCGGTCCGTCAGGGCCTGGGTATCGCCATCGTCTCGACCCCGAAAGGGGTCATGTCCGATGCACAGGCTCGTACCGACAATGTCGGCGGCGAAGTTCTGTGCACGGTCTTCTAAGGAGGTTCGGCTTATGTCTCGTATTGGTAAGAAGCCGGTCCAACTGCCCGGCGGGGTCAGTGCCTCGTTGTCTGGTCAGACCGTAGAGGTCAAGGGGCCGAAGGGTGTTCGTACCTTCACCGCAACCGACGATGTGACGATCGTGATCGACGGCAACACGGTTACCGTGACACCGCGCGGAAAATCCAAACGCGCTCGTCAGCAATGGGGCACTTCGCGCACGCAGATCGCCAATCTGGTGACCGGTGTGACCGAAGGCTTCAAGAAAGAGCTTGAAATCAACGGCGTTGGTTATCGTGCGCAGATGCAGGGCACGGTCCTGAAGCTGTCGCTTGGATATTCGCATGACGTGAATTTTGAAACCCCGGATGGGGTTACGATTTCCTCGGCCAAGCCGACCGAAATCGCCGTCGAAGGCATTGATCAGCAGGTGGTCGGCGAAGTGGCGGCCAATATCCGCAAATGGCGCAAACCGGAACCTTACAAAGGTAAAGGCATCAAATACAAAGATGAGTATATCTTCCGTAAGGAAGGCAAGAAGAAGTAAGGAACCAGAAACATGGCTAAAACGAAGCGAGATCTGTTCCTTAAGCGCCGTATGCGCGTTCGGAACAAACTGCGTAAAACCGCTGGCGACCGCCCGCGCTTGAGCGTTCACCGCTCGTCCAAGAATATCTCGGTCCAGTTGATCGACGATGTTCAGGGCGTCACTCTGGCTGCGGCCTCAAGTCTGGAAAAAGACCTGGGCGTCATCGGCAAGAACAATGTCGAGGCCTCGGCCAAGGTGGGTGCGGCAATCGCCGAACGCGCCAAGAAGGCCGGCATTTCAGAGTGTTATTTTGACCGCGGCGGCTTTCTTTTCCACGGAAAAGTCAAGGCGCTTGCAGATGCTGCCCGTGAGGGCGGCCTGAAATTCTAAGGAGAAACCGGAATGGCCAGAGAAGATAACCGCCGGAATAACCGCCGCGACCGCGACGAGACTCCGGAGTTTCAGGATCGCCTGGTGGCGATCAACCGTGTCAGCAAAACCGTGAAAGGCGGCAAGCGTTTTGGTTTTGCCGCACTCGTGGTGGTTGGTGATCAAAAAGGCCGGGTCGGTTTCGGCAAGGGCAAGGCAAAAGAAGTACCAGAAGCCATTCGCAAGGCGACTGAGCAGGCCAAGCACAAGATGATCCGTGTGCCGCTGCGCGAAGGCCGCACGCTGCATCACGACATGGAAGGCCGCCACGGTGCTGGCAAAGTGGTAATGCGCGCCGCCCCGCAAGGTACCGGCATCATCGCCGGTGGCCCGATGCGTGCCATCTTTGAAATGTTGGGCATTCAGGACGTGGTTTCCAAATCCATCGGCTCGCAGAACCCCTATAACATGATCCGCGCCACCATGGACGGCCTGACCAAAGAGGCCAGCCCGCGTCTGGTTGCACAGCGTCGCGGCAAGAAGGTTTCGGACATCCTGCCGAAATCCGATGCGCCGGTCACCACCGCCGAAGCCGAAGCCGAAGTTCAGGAGGCCTGAGAACCATGGCGAAAACCATCGTTGTTAAACAGATCGGCAGCCCGATCCGCCGCCCCGCCAAACAGCGGGCCACGCTGGTCGGGCTTGGCCTGAACAAGATGCACAAGACCCGCGAGCTGGAAGATACCCCTTCGGTGCGCGGCATGGTCGAAAGCATCCCGCATCTGGTCGAGATCGTCGAAGAAAGGGGTTAATCCCCCTTTGCACCCCTGTCATTCTGTTACAGGTTTGTGCAGGCGGTTATCGCGGAATAATCATTCTGCGGTCCCTTCGGAGAAGCCAAGCGCCCGGCGATTAATCGTGGGGCGCTTTTTGTTGATGTGTCTGCAATGTTAAAGCAGGTTATAGTCGAAATACTTGCGAACCATACCTGAGATCAGGCGAAAAAAACGATCGGCACAGCCCCGGAACCCGGTACAAAACCGCGCAGACAAAAAAATTCCGGCTTGATCAAATGAATTCATGTTAGGTTGGATCCACGACCGGGCCGGATAGTTCTGGCCGGAGGTCCAGATCACTAAATCAACATGAAGGAGAGCCTGATGGCACATAAATATGCGGGTGGTTGCGACCACATTCATACACACTCCGAACACGATCCGATCGACAACCATACCTGCCACTGTTCCGTCTGCAAAAGCGTGACGGGTCAGCCGACCACCCATGTGGCATTTTTCAAACACAGTGACGTGGTGGTGGACAAACCCGGTTCCCTTAAACGTCAGCCGTTCAACGCCAAGAACCCCAATGGCCCGCTGGAGCTATGCACCTGCGCCGAATGCGGCACACCGATCATGCTGGATGACAAGCAAAGCCGTATCCGGGTGATCGTGCCAAACCTGATGGGCTATGCGGATTCGTTCCCGGCCCCGGCTTATCATGCCTTTTATGACCCGGCGACCGGGGTGCCGAAACCCAGTGACGGCCGCCCGGTTCATGACGCGCTGCGCCCCGATTTCGTCTGGCCGCAACCAAACTGAAAACCGGCGATCCACGGCCTGAAATACCCTTCAAGGGGTGGCAAGCTGCCCCTTGAATCCCCCGTTTTTTACGTTTATACGCCCCCGGTGGACCCGTTGTGGTGTCCGGATTCGAAAAATAGAATCATAAACCCGTGTTTGCCCCCTTTTGTCGCTATCGGGGGGTAGTTCCGGAAAGGAGAGGCGACATGAAACTCAATGAATTGCGCGATAATCCCGGCGCAACCAAATCCCGCAAGCGCATTGCCCGTGGTCCCGGTTCCGGCACCGGTAAGACTGCTGGCCGTGGCGTCAAAGGTCAGAAATCGCGTTCAGGCGTTGCCATCAACGGCTATGAAGGCGGCCAGATGCCGCTTTACATGCGTCTGCCGAAACGCGGCTTCAATAACATCAACGCCAAACGACACGCGGTGGTCAATCTGGGCCTGTTGCAGAAATTCATCGACGCCGGCAAGGTCGACGCGAAAAAACCGATCACCGAGGCGGTTCTGGTGGAAAGTGGTCTGGTGCGGCGTATCCACGATGGTGTTCGCCTGCTTGCCAAGGGCGAGTTCAAGGCCAAGGTCAACCTGACCGTCACCGGTGCATCAAAAACTGCCATCGCTTCTGTCGAAGCAGCGGGCGGCTCGATCACTACGGCGGCCGTCGCGGCGGAATAATCCTTGTGAGGGGCCAGAGCGCCCCTTACATGACAGGGTATCGGAATTTTCGCGCCGCGTGGCCCCGTTAGACCGGGTCAGGCGGCGCGCCCATGAAAGGGACGGGCATGGCATCGGCAGCAGAACAAATGGCAGCCAACCTCAGTTGGAGCGCTTTTGGCAAGGCCACGGAACTTCGCCAGCGGATCCTGTTCGCCATCGGATTGCTGATCATCTATCGGCTGGGCACCTTCATTCCGGTCCCGGGCATTGATGCCATCGCCCTGCGGGAGTTTGTCGAGACTGCCTCGACCGGCATCGGCGGCATTCTGTCGATGTTCACTGGCGGCGCGATCAGTCGGATGGCCATTTTTGCCCTTGGGATCATGCCTTACATTTCGGCCTCGATCATCGTGCAACTGATGACGGCAATGGTGCCGCAACTGGAGGCCCTCAAGAAAGAGGGTGAGGCCGGGCGCAAGAAGATCAACCAATATACCCGTTATGGCACCGTTCTGCTGGCGACCTTTCAGGCATTTGCACTGGCGCGCAGCCTTGAGGCCGGGGATCTGGCGACCGATCCTGGCCTGTTCTTTCAGGTTTCAACCGTGGTGACACTGGTAGGCGGCACCATGTTCCTGATGTGGCTGGGTGAACAGATAACCGCGCGCGGTATCGGCAACGGCATCTCGCTGATCATCTTTGTCGGTATCATCGCCGAATTGCCCGCCGCCGTGGCGCAGTTTCTGGCACAGGGTCGTTCCGGCAGCATCAGTCCGGCAGTTATCGTCGGTGTCATGGTTATGGTGGTGGCGGTAATTGCCTTTATCGTGTTTGTCGAACGCGCCATGCGCAAGATCCACATCCAGTATCCGCGCCGTCAGGTCGGCATGAAGATGTATGGCGGCGAAAGCTCGCACCTGCCGGTCAAGCTGAATCCGTCAGGGGTCATTCCGGTGATCTTTGCATCGGCGCTGCTGTTGATGCCAACCACGATCAGCACCTTTTCCGGTAACCAGAACTCCCAGATCCTGAACACCATCCTGGCCTATTTCGGGCAAGGACAGCCGCTTTATCTGTTGTTTTTTGCCGGTATGATCGCGTTCTTTTCCTATTTCTACACCGCCAACGTTGCGTTCAAGACCGATGATGTTGCCGAGAACCTGAAAAACCAGAATGGTTTCGTTCCCGGTATTCGCCCTGGTGTCAAGACTGCGGAATATCTGGATTATGTGGTCAACCGCCTGCTGGCTGTCGGCTCGGTCTATCTGGTGGCGGTGGCGCTGCTGCCGGAAATCCTGCGCTCGCAGTTCAACATTCCGTTCTATTTCGGCGGTACTTCGGTGCTGATTGTGGTGTCAGTGACCATGGACACGATTCAGCAAGTGCAATCGCATATGCTGGCACATCAGTATGAAGGCCTGATCGAGAAATCAAAACTGCGTGGCAAGGGTGCGCGCAAGGCCAAACCGAAAAAGGGACCGTCTCGTCGATGAATATTATCCTTCTGGGGCCGCCGGGTGCGGGCAAAGGCACGCAGGCGCGGCGTCTAGTTGATGAACGAAACATGATCCAGCTATCGACCGGCGATATGCTGCGTGCTGCGCGGATTTCCGGTACAACGATGGGCAAAAAGGTCGCCGCAATCATGGATGCGGGCGAACTTGTCACCGACGAGATCGTCATCGGCCTGATCGAGGAGCAACTGGCAGGCGACAGCGGTGGCGGCTTTATCTTTGACGGTTTTCCGCGCACGCTGGCACAGGCCGATGCATTGGGTGAATTGCTGGCCAAGACCGGCAAGAAACTGGCAACAGTGGTGGAAATGGCGGTCGATGACGATGCGCTGGTCAAGCGAATCTCGGGGCGTTTTACCTGCGGCAAATGTGGCGAGGTTTATCACGAGGAAACCAAGCGGCCGGCGACCGAAGGTGTCTGCGATCAGTGCGGCGCCAGTGATTTCCGGTTTCGTGCCGATGACAATGAGGAAAGCCTGCGGGTGCGTTTGCTGGAATACTACAAGAAAACCTCACCGCTGATTGGCTATTACTATGCCAAGGGGTTGCTGCAAACGGTTGATGGGCTGGACAGCATGGACGGTGTCGCCGCCCAGATCAACGCCGCGCTGGCAAAGGTGAAATAGGGTGTCGATTTCGGCCCTTGACGTTTGTCGCCCAACCACCTAAACGACACCATCCCGCTTGCGGGAAACGCTTGTTTATTTTGGTTATTGACCGAATCAGGCACTCCTCAAGACCTCGGATACGGGGCATGGCCCAGCCACCAGTCGGGTGCTGGGCTTTGGTTGTGAAAAAAGGTTCTGGCATCACGGAACCGCAATGAAAGATAGGAGCCAACGTGGCACGTATTGCTGGCGTGAACATTCCGACGAATAAACGGGTTCACATTGCACTGACTTATATTCATGGTATCGGCCGCGCCGCCGCTGCCGGCATCTGCGAGGCGGTCGGCATCGACCAGAGCCGTCGCGTCAACGAACTTTCCGACGCCGAAGTTCTGGCAGTTCGCGAACATATCGACGCCAACCTGATGGTCGAAGGCGATCTTCGCCGCGAAACCCAGATGAACATCAAGCGCCTGATGGACCTTGGCTGCTATCGCGGCCTGCGCCATCGTCGCGGCCTGCCGGTGCGTGGTCAACGTACCCATACCAATGCCAGGACCCGCAAGGGCCCGGCACGCGCCATTGCCGGCAAGAAGAAATAGGGGGCTTGATCAATGGCACGTGAAAAAATCCGCGCTAAGAAAAAAGAGCGCAAGAATATTGCAACCGGGGTTGCGCATGTAAGTTCGTCCTTCAACAACACCAAGATCCTGATCTCGGATGTGCAGGGCAATGCGATTGCATGGTCTTCCGCTGGGACGATGGGCTTCAAAGGGTCACGCAAATCCACCCCTTACGCTGCTCAGATGGCTGCAGAAGACGCCGGCAAGAAAGCTCAGGAACACGGCATGAAGACCCTTGAGGTTGAAGTGCAGGGACCAGGTTCTGGCCGGGAAAGTGCGCTGCGCGCGCTGGCTGCGGTTGGCCTCAATATTACCGCGATCCGCGATGTAACGCCGATTGCCCATAACGGCTGCCGCCCACCCAAGCGCCGCCGCGTCTGATCACGTTTCTGGACTGCCTCTTTGCCGGGGCGGTCCGAATCCGTTTTATGAAAACCTCGGGAGTTTGCGAACCAAAGGATCCCGGTTCACGAACAAGAATGGAGGCACGCACATGATCCACAAGAACTGGCAAGAACTGATTCGTCCAGGCCAACTGGAAATCAAACCCGGAAATGACCCTTTGCGTCAGGCAACCGCGATTGCGGAACCGCTTGAACGCGGCTTTGGCCTGACGCTCGGCAATGCGCTCAGGCGGGTGCTGCTGTCGTCCTTGCAGGGCGCGGCCATCACCTCGGTACAGATCGACAACGTCCTGCACGAGTTTTCCAGCATCGCTGGGGTGCGTGAAGACGTGACCGACATCGTGCTGAATCTCAAGGGCGTCGCGGTCAAGATGGATGTCGAAGGCGTCAAGCGGGTGTCGATCTCGGCCAAGGGGCAGGGGGTGGTTACCGCTGGTGACATCTCGGAATCCAACGGTATCGAGATTTTGAACAAGGAACATGTGATCTGTCACCTTGATGACGGTGCCAGCCTGTTCATGGAAATGACGGTCGAATCCGGCAAGGGTTATGTTGCCGCCGACAAGAATCGCCCCGAAGATGCACCCATCGGTCTGATCCCGATCGACGCGATCTTTTCGCCGATCAGCAAGGTTTCATATGACGTGCAGCCAACCCGCGAAGGTCAGGTGCTGGACTATGACAAGCTGACCCTGAAGGTGGAAACCGACGGATCGGTTTCGCCCGATGATGCGATTGCCTATGCGGCGCGGATTCTTCAGGACCAGTTGTCGGTATTCGTCAACTTCGACGAACCCGAAGCCGCCGGCCGGGCCGAGGAAGAGGACGATCTTGAGTTCAACCCGCTGCTGTTGAAGAAAGTAGACGAACTGGAACTGTCGGTGCGTTCCGCCAACTGCCTGAAAAACGACAACATTGTCTATATCGGCGATCTGATCCAGAAAACCGAAGCCGAGATGCTGCGCACCCCGAACTTTGGCCGCAAGTCTTTGAACGAGATCAAGGAAGTGCTTACCGCCATGGGCTTGCATCTGGGGATGGACATCGTTGATTGGCCACCGGACAATATCGAAGAGCTGGCAAAAAAGTACGAAGACCACTTTTAGGATCATCGGCCCCGTATCCGGATGCGGGGCCGGTCGCAAAATGCCCGGAATGCCGGGGAAACGGTTGGGTTTTGGCAGTCAAAACACCAACCAGGGCAATCCCGCCCCAAGGAGAGCGACCCACACGCATGGGAAGCCGGACAAAGTATAAAGAAGGAAAAAGATCATGCGTCACGCACGAGGCTATCGTCGGCTGAACCGCACCCATGAACACCGCAAGGCGTTGTTCTCAAATATGGTTGGTTCGCTAATTGAACACGAACAGATCAAGACCACACTGCCAAAGGCCAAGGAACTGCGCCCAATCATCGAAAAGATGATCACCCTTGCCAAGCGTGGTGATCTGCATGCCCGCCGTCAGGCCGCCAGCAAACTGAAACAGGATGCCTATGTGCAGAAACTGTTCGACGTGCTCGGACCGCGTTACAAGGACCGCGCAGGCGGTTATGTACGGGTTCTGAAAACCGGGTTTCGCTATGGCGATATGGCGCCGATGGCGATCATCGAATTTGTCGATCGCGATGTTGATGCCAAGGGCAAGGCCGACAAGGCCCGAATCGCGGCAGCAGAATCTGCCGAAGACTGATTTCAACCCGAGGTTTAGTAATCACAGAACCCCGCAGATCGCTCTGCGGGGTTCTGCTTTGCGGCTTGGCCGTCTTTATGTCTTTACCCAGGGTCAACCGGTCGGGACTTGAGATCGGCTACTATCTTCTCCAACTGCACCGGCCCAATTCTGGCTGAGCCGATGAATTCCAACAAATCGAGTCGGATCTGTTTCGGAAGCGCCATGATCTGAAAGAACAAATGTGGTTTGATAGTATTAGCCATTCCACCAACTAAAAATTTGCATTGGTTACACCAATCAATTTACGGTTGACTCAGAAATAAGCAACCTGTCTAAAAAGACATGTCCAAAAGTACTGGCCTAGATTTGATCTTGAGACAACTAGGGGTAGAATCCCCGGCCGGCTATTTTGCCGGCATGCATATTCGTTTCGCTGGCCCATTGGTGCAGTTCCATACCTATGACCAGCGATGGATCGACCATTACACTAACAATGGATACGCGCTGCGCGATCCGATGGTGGCCTGGGGCTTTACCAGGGAAGGCGCCTATCGCTGGAGCGAGATCGATATACCGGACCCGTTCAACATATTTGAACAGTCGCGGGAATTCGGTATGATCTTTGGTGTGGTGGTATCGGTCGGCCCGCTGTCGTCACGCTCGATCGTCGGATCAGCGCGGTCGGATCGTGAATTCAACGACGATGAAATCGCCAGAATCAAACGAATCGTTTTCATGCTGCACGAGGCCACAGACCCGCCAGACAGCTTGACAGAAGCCCAAAAAGAAGCCCTGCGGCTGATCGCAGATGGCCATCGCCACACTGCTGCCGCAGCCAAGATCGGGATATCCGAGAGCGCGCTAAAGGCCAGATTGACCTCGGCGAGGGATCGCCTGATGGCCCGTACCACGGCTGAGGCAATCCAGCGCGCCAAGGATTACAAACTGCTTTGATCGTCCCTCCCGACCAGCAGGGTTTGAAGGTTTTTAACCAAGCTGGAGGCTGCCATGAAGACTACTACCTTATCATTCGACAATATGCATACCCACGGTGAATTGTTTGCGAACCTGCTTAGGGCGCGCAAGCAATCCTTCATCGTTCAGAACAACTGGGACCTGCCCGAGGCCGACGGAATGGAGTATGATCAGTACGACACGCCGGCCAGTCGGTGGATCGCGGTACACCAGTTCGGCGAGGTTTTGGCAGGCATTCGCCTGACCCCGACAACTGCACGTTGTGGAATCTATTCCTATATGATTCGCGATGCACAGCGTGGGCTGCTCGAATCAATTCCCTCGGACCTGCTATATTTTGACGCACCTGTGGCACCGCATATCTGGGAATCCTCCCGGGTGTTCGTGTCGCATACGGTTCCGTCCAAGATGCGGATGCGTGTGCAGGCCGATCTTATGGCGGAAATGATTTCGGCCGCCAGGACGCTGGGTGCTACGCAGATCCTTGGCCTTGTACCTGCCGTCTGGTCGCGCTGGATCGGCAGGCTTGGTCTTGATGCCGAAGCGGCTGGGCCGAAGATGGAAATCGACGGCACCAATACCCAGGTTGCGATGATGCATCTGGCGTCGAATCTGCACTGACCCTGGCGTCTGGTGCATGCATTCCCGAAATCCGCCGGATTAACCGGCGGATTTCACCTGCCCTTGGGTAATGCCGGTTGATCTCGGCATCAAAGCCGCCATATTCCTTTGGCAGCGCTTGCGACCATCTGGGGCCAACATGATCAGAACCATTATTTCCATATTTGTCGTTCTTGTCGCAACACATATGGGTCTGGCAGTCCTGGCCGAAAATCAGGTGCCGCGTTCAGCGGTCGAGATGAAGCTGAGTTTTGCCCCGGTTGTAAAGGCATCGGCACCATCCGTTGTAAACATCTATGCCCGCCGGGTGGTTGAGGCTAAGGAAAACCCGTTTGCCAATGATCCGTTCTTTGCCGATCTTTTCCGCAATTTCGGCAAGCCCGCGCCGCAAGTACAGAATTCGCTTGGTTCCGGAGTTATCCTGTCGCCGGACGGGTTGATCGTTTCCAACTATCATGTGGTCGGCGGTGCAACCGAGATCAGGGTAGTGTTGAACGACCGGCGCGAATTTGATGCCAAGGTTCTGTTGGCCGATGAGATCAGCGATCTGGCGGTGCTGAAGGTCGAGGGCGCGTCGGCGCTGCCTGCCATGCCGCTTAGGCCCTCGGATCAGGTCGAGGTCGGTGAACTGGTACTGGCGATTGGCAATCCCTTTGGCGTTGGGCAGACGGTTTCGAGCGGCATCATCTCGGGCCTGGCGCGCAGTGGCGGCGCGGTCGGGAATGCCCGCGCCTATTTCATCCAGACCGACGCACCGATCAATCCCGGCAATTCCGGCGGTGCGCTGGTGGACATGGATGGGCGGCTGGTTGGTATCAATACCTCGATCCTGACCCGCTCGGGCGGCTCGAACGGTATTGGCTTTGCCATTCCTGCGGATCTGGTGGCGACGTTCCTGGTGCAGGCGCGTCAGGGCAATCACAGCTTCGCGCGACCCTGGGCCGGGATTGTCGGGCAGATGATGGACAGCAGCCTGGCCAAGGGGTTCGAACTGGAGCGCCCCGAAGGCATGGTGGTGGTGGAAATGCATCCGGAAAGCCCGTTTGCCAAGGCGGGCATTCGTGCTGGCGACGTGATCATCGCCTTCAACGGCAGGCTGGTGAACGGCCCGGCCGAGATGCTGTATCACATGTCCGTTGCCGGCATCGGCAATGCCGCCACGATCGAGTATGTTCGGGGCAATCAAAAGCTAACCACCAGCGTTTCGATGATCTCGCCGCCGGATACCCCGGCGCGTGAGGCGCGGGTGGTTACCCAGAAAAGCCCGCTACAGGGTCTGACGCTGGTGCAGATAAATCCGGCGGTGATTTCCGAACTTGGCCTGCCGACCACGGCCAACGGTGTGGCGGTTACGGCGGCCGAAGGGATCGCCGCCAGTATCGGTTTCAAACCGGGTGATATCCTGCGGGTGGTAAATGGCAAGATGATCCTTCACCCTGCTGATGCGGTGACAATCGCCGGGCTGGCGCAGGCAAAATGGGAAATCTCGATCGAGCGTAACGGTCAGACGCTTTCGATGCGGATCCGCCCCTGATCTGGCGCGAATTCCCTTCCCCATGGGCGGGGCGGAACCTATGCTGTGGCCATGTCTGACCTGTTTGACCAATCCCTTGATTCCGCCAATCAGCCTGACGGCGATTTGGCCGCACAGCCCCGCCCACTGGCCGACCGACTGCGCCCCCGGCGGTTGGACGAAGTGATCGGGCAGGCGCATATCCTTGGCCCTGACAGCCCGCTTGGCGCCATGTTGGCCAGCGGCAGCCTTGGCAACGTGATTTTCTGGGGGCCTCCGGGGGTTGGCAAGACCACCATTGCCCGGCTGCTGGCGGCGAAAACCGATATGGCATTCGTACAGATCAGCGCGATTTTTTCTGGCGTGCCGGAACTGCGCAAGGTGTTCGAGGGCGCGCGCCTCAGGCGGCAGAACGGGCGCGGCACGCTGTTGTTCGTGGATGAAATCCATCGGTTCAACAAGGCGCAGCAAGACGGGTTTTTGCCGCATATGGAGGATGGCACCATCGTGCTGGTCGGTGCCACCACCGAGAACCCATCGTTTGAACTGAACGCCGCGTTGCTGTCGCGGTCACAGGTTCTGGTTCTGAACCGCCTTGATCTGAAGGATCTGGAGCTTTTGGCGCAACGGGCCGAGGCCGAGATGGGCCGCCCCGCCCCCCTGACCGCCGAGGCGCGTGAAACCTTGCTGGAAATGGCGGATGGCGATGGGCGGGCGGCCCTGAATCTGTTGGAGCAGTGCTTTTCCTGGAAGGTCGATCAACCTTTGGGGCGCGAAGCCCTGGCCAAGCGCTTGTCGCGACGGGCGCTGAAATACGACAAGTCCGGCGATGAGCATTTCAACCTGATATCAGCGCTTCACAAATCGGTCAGGGGATCCGATCCAGATGCCGCACTATACTGGCTGGCGCGGATGCTGAAAGGTGGCGAAGACCCGCGTTATCTGGCGCGCCGGATCACCCGAATGGCGGTCGAGGATATCGGGCTGGCCGACCCTGCGGCGCAATCAATGTGTATTGGCGCATGGCAGACCTATGAACGCCTTGGCTCGCCCGAGGGAGAGTTGGCGCTGGCACAGGCGGTGATCTATCTTGCGCTGGCCCCGAAATCCAACGCAGCCTACACCGCATTCAAGGCGGCGATGGCCGCGGCTGGCGAAACCGGATCGGAGCCGCCGCCAAAACACATTTTGAATGCGCCGACCAGGCTGATGAAGGATCAGGGTTATGGGGCCGGGTATGCCTATGACCACGATGCCGAAGATGGCTTTTCCGGACAGAACTATTTCCCCGATACCATGCAGCGCGGTGTCTATTACACCCCAGCCGAACGCGGCCATGAACGCGAGTTGAAAAAGCGGCTGGACTATTTCGTCAAGCTGCGCCTGAAGCGGCAATCTTGACATTGCCACCAAGGCAGGCAATGGACGCGACATGAATATCCTTTTTGTGGCCTTTGGTGGCGCGCTTGGCGCGTCCTTACGTTATCTGGTAACGCTTGGCGTCGCCTTTCCCTTTGGCACGCTTGTTGTGAATGTGCTTGGTTCATTTCTGATGGGACTGGCGGTGGTCGGGCTGTCGTCGCGTGGCCTTGACCGGCTGGGATTGCTGGTGATGACAGGGATGCTGGGCGGGTTCACCACGTTTTCGGCCTTCTCGCTGGATACACTCAGCCTGGTGGAAAGCGATCGCATCTGGGCGGCAGCGGGATATGTTGTCGCCTCGGTCTGTCTGTCGCTGCTGGCGGTGTTTCTGGCCGTATGGCTGGCACGCGGGCTTGCCTCGTCATGAGCCGGGTTCAGACCATCGAAGTTGCGCCCGCTGAGGCTGAACAAAGGCTTGATCGCTGGCTTCGCGCCAAGTTTCCGCATATTGCGCAGGGACGGATCGAAAAGCTGTGCCGCAAGGGTGAAATCCGCGTTGATGGCGGTCGCGTCAAGGCTGGCGCAAGGTTGGAGGCAGGGCAGAAGGTGCGCCTGCCGCCCCTGCCTGAAGCGGGCCAGGCGATGAACCAGCCAAGGGTGGCGCGGCGGTATTCGCAAGCCGATGCCGACATGATCCGCGCTGCGGTGATCTACCGCGACGACCACCTGATTGCCATCAACAAGCCACCAGGCCTGCCAAGTCAGGGCGGATCGGGTCAGGATATGCATGTTGATCTTCTGGCCGACGAACTGAAATTCGGGCTGGATGAAAAACCGCGTCTGGTGCATCGGCTGGACAAGGATACATCCGGCGTTCTGATTCTGGCCCGCACCAGATTGGTCGCCGCTGCGGTGACCCGTGCCTTTCAGTCACGCGAAACCCGCAAGATTTACTGGGCCGCCGTGGCTGGCAGCCCGCATCCGAAAATGGGCACCATCCGCTTTGGTCTGGTCAAGGCACCCGGGCACGGGCCAACTGGCGGTGGTGAAAAGATGAATTGCATCCATCCCGACGAGGTTGCCGATACCCCCGATGCCAAACACGCCACCACCGATTACACGGTACTGGAAGAAGTGGCCAAGCGCGCCTCCTGGGTGGCGCTGGCACCGATTACCGGGCGAACCCATCAGTTGCGGGCGCATATGGCCGAGATCGGCCATCCCATCGTCGGTGACGGCAAATATGGCACCAACCGCCAGACCAACGAAGGCGATGGCTGGGGCGCACAGCTTGGCGGCGACATCAGCCGCAAAATGCATCTGCATGCGCGTTCACTGACGCTGAAACACCCGGTTACCGGCGCAAGGCTGATGATCACCGCGCCCCTGCCCGAACATATGGCACGCACCTGGGAGGTTTTTGGCTGGCAGGTCAAATGGGCGCCGGTCGATCCCTTCGGCAATGACAGCTAGACGGGGGAAGGATGAAAAACCCCTCGCTGAAGAAACGTTTCTGGAAACAGGCGCTGGTCAAACCCGAAGATGGCGGGTTTGCGGTTCTGCTCGATCAGTATCCCTTGCGCAGTCCGGGCGGGTCGTCTTTGCTGCTGCCGACGCTGTCCCTGGCCGAAACGGTCGCCGCCGAATGGCAGGCACAGGTGGAAAAGATCGACCCCGCCGCCATGCCGATGACCCGACGCGCCAATGCCGCCATCGACAAGGTGACGCCGCAACTGCACGAGGTTGTCAAATTGTTGGCCGCCTATGCCGAAAGCGACCTGCTTTGCTATCGTGCGGTCCACCCCGAGGATCTGCACCAAAGGCAGGCCGTTAGCTGGGATCCATTGCTTGACTGGGCAAAATCCCGGTGGGGGGCTGAATTGGTCGTCACCCGTGGTGTCATGCCGGTGTCGCAGGACGAAACGCATGTCTGGAAATTGACTGGCCCGCTTTACCGGATGACACCTTTTCAGCTGACCGGGTTTAATGATCTGGTGGTGATTTCCGGCTCGCTGGTGCTTGCCCTGGCAGCGATCGAACCCGGTGCCGACCCTGAGGCCCTGTTCAAAATGTCGCAGCTTGACGAAAGCTGGCAGGAAGAATTTTGGGGTGTAGATGAAGAAGCCACGAAAGCCCGTGATCAAAAAAGACGCGACTTTCTGGATGCTTTGCGGTTTTTTTCGGCGTCTGCCTAGCGCTGGCGCGATTGCTTCACCTGCTTATGCAGAAGAAATAGAACGCTGCAGTATCGGGAAACTTCGGTTTTTGGAGCAAATAATCCGAAAAACTGCAGATTACCTCAGGGAAACAGGGTAAAGTACCCTTGACCAAGAGGGCGGGATTTGTCCAAACTCTTGATTGCTTGGGATGAAAATCCCGTAACAGAACAAGGCATGGGCCGAGTCTGGCCGCAATGTCAAAAATGGCAAAACTTCAGGAAGAGGTAATAAGATGAAAAAAACGATATTTCTGGGTACACTGACAGCGATCGGCCTGGTTGCCGGCTCGGCAATGGCAGGGACATTGGAAGATGTCAAAGCCAAGGGCTTTTTGCAATGCGGCGTAACCACCGGTCTGGTCGGGTTCGCAGCACCCGATGCAAATGGCAACTGGGGAGGTTTTGACGTTGATTTCTGCCGCGCCGTTGCCGCCGCCGTTCTGGGTGATCCGCAGGCGGTCAAATTCACGCCGACCACAGGCAAGACCCGGTTCACGGCACTTGCTTCGGGCGAGATTGACCTTTTGGCGCGCAACACCACCTGGACCTTTTCGCGCGATGTCGATCTGAAATTCACCTTTATCGGTGTCAACTACTATGACGGCCAGGGTTTCATGGTTCCAAAGGAACTCGGTGTCACATCCGCCAAGGAACTGGACGGTGCGACTGTCTGCATTCAGACCGGCACCACGACAGAGTTGAACCTCGCGGACTTTTTCCGTGCCAACAACATCAGCTATGAGCCGGTGCCGATCGAAACCAACGCCGAGGGTCAGGCGCAGTACCTTGCCGGTGCTTGCGATACCTATACCACCGACGCCTCGGGCCTGGCCGCTACCCGTGCCACGTTCGAAAATCCGGGCGATCACATAATCCTGCCGGAAATCATCTCCAAGGAACCGCTTGGCCCGCTGGTTCGCCATGGCGACGACCAATGGGCCGATATTGCCCGCTGGACGCTGAATGCGCTGATCTCGGCGGAAGAACTTGGCATCACGTCGGCCAATCTTGCGGAAATGGCCAAAGGCACCGACAAGCCCGAGATCAACCGGCTGTTGGGCACCGAAGGTGATCTTGGCGGCATGTTCGGTCTGAGCAAGGATTGGGCTGTCAAGGCGATTGCCGCAGGTGGCAACTATGGTGAGATTTTTGCCAGGAATATCGGCGAATCCACTGCGATCGGCCTTGCACGCGGTCTGAACGCACAATGGACAAACGGTGGTTTGATCTATTCGCCGCCATTCCGTTAATCGCAATACATCAAAAGGGCGCACCTTCGGTTGCGCCCTTTTTTCAAGACTCTTCTGATTGAAGAAACCGGCATTTGTTCTGGCAATCTGGGCGATCAACGACCCATAGAATGAACATACCCGCCGAAACCAACAAGGGATAGCAGCAATATGACTGCCATAGCAGACGCATCCAAAGGCGGCTTTCGACTGGGTATGCTGATCTACGATACCCGGTATCGTTCCATGACCATTCAGATCGTCGCATTGATCGGATTCCTGATCGCTGTCGGCTGGATCATTACCAACACTGCCCAGAACCTTGCCGATCTAGGCAAACAACCCAGTTTCGGTTTTCTGTGGGAGCCATCGGGCTACGACATCAACCAGCATATCATTGATTACAATTCGCAAAGCCCGCATATCCGTGCCGCCGTAATCGGTCTGATGAACACGCTTCTGGTGGCAGTGATGGGCTGCGTTACCGCCACCATTATTGGGGTTACGGTCGGGGTTCTGCGCCTGTCCAACAACTGGATGGTTTCGCGGCTGATGGCGGTTTATGTGGAAACTTTCCGCAACATTCCGGTGTTGCTTTGGATCGTGCTGTTCAATGCGGTGATCATCGAATCGCTGCCACAACCCAAGGATTTTCGCGGTGCCAATGCCACTGCTTCGATGCTGCTGAACGATAGCGTGGCCATTACCGGGCGCGGCCTATATGTGCCCGAGCCGCTGTTTGCAAAGGGTCTTGGCGATCTGCCGCTGTTTGGCAATGCGTTTTCGATAAGTCTGGATCTGATGGCCTTTCTGGCGGTGCTGGGTGCCGGACTGTTGATTTCAGCCTTGATCAAGAAACGCGCCGACCGGGTTCAGGAGGCGACGGGCCTGCGCCCGCGCACCTGGCACTATCGGCTGGCGGTGGTGGTGTTGCCGGCGGTTCTGGTGCTTTGGTCGCTTGGCTTTTATCTTGGCTATCCGGCGCTGAAAGGGTTCAACTTTCAGGGCGGTACGTTCATGCGCGGCTCACTGGTGGCGCTTTGGCTGGCGCTTTCGCTATATACCGCCACCTTCATTGCCGAGATCGTGCGGGCCGGAATCCTGGCCATTTCCAAAGGCCAGACCGAGGCCGCGGCGGCGCTTGGTCTCAGGCCGCGGAGGATCATGTCGCTGGTGATCCTGCCGCAGGCGCTGAGGGTAATAATCCCGCCGCTGATTTCGCAATACCTGAACCTCACCAAGAATTCGTCGCTGGCGATCGCTGTCGGATATATGGACCTGACTGGTACCCTGATGGGCATCACCTTGAACCAGACCGGGCGCGAACTGGAATCGGTGCTGCTGGGTATGTTGATTTATCTGGCAATATCACTTTCGATTTCGGGCGTGATGAACTGGTACAACAATTCCGTCAAGCTGAAGGAGAGGTGACATGAAAAGCCAACCCTATGTGCGCACGGAAATGCTGCCGGAACAGCCCGCCCCGATCGGCGAGGTCGGTGCATTCGGCTGGATCCACGCCAATCTGTTTTCAAGCTGGATAAACGGCATCCTGACGGTGGTTTCGATTCTGCTTATTCTTTCCGCATTGAATGAGGTCATCCCCTGGGCCTTGTTTTATGCGCAATGGAACGCCAATTCCCTGACCGAATGTCGTGAGGCGGTAAACGCCATGGACCCTCGGGGCGGGTTTCAGGTCTATGACCTCTGGGCATTGCCATATGTCTTTGTCAAAGAGGTGATCGCCGGGCTGTTATCGCTTGATATCGGGCGATTGTTGATGTCGCCGCTGACCGCTTGGAATGCGATGGCGACCGCCATCGGCACCCCGCCTGAAACCGATGGTGCCTGCTGGGCGGTAATCCGCGAACGCTGGCTGCAAATGCTGTTCGGGTTTTATACCGAAACCTATCTGCGCCCGATCCTGGCCTTCATTCTGCTGCTGGTGGCGCTGGCGCCGATCCTGTTTGCGGAATATGTGCCGCGAAAACTGATCTGGTTTTCGGCGATATTCCCGTTTCTGTTTCCCTGGCTGTTGTGGGGCGGAACAATCTTTTCACCGATTTCTGCCTTGTTGGGCTTTGTCATCGGTTATGTTGCTTACCGGTTGCTCAACAGTCGTGCCGGGGCGCTGGTGGCATTGATCGTGGCGGTGGTTCTGGCCGCAGTCTGGTGGCTGTTTCTGTCCGGGCCGTTCGTGGCTGGGATGGACCGGGTTTCCACGAGTTTTCTGAAAAACGGCTATATTGCCAAATGGGAACGCAGGATTGATGATTTTCAGCAACAACTTGGCAATGTCGATCTGGACAAAGGCCAGCGCGACATCATTCAGAACAAGTTGAATGACGCAAACCGCTTCGTCACCAATGCCCGCAATATTGACCGGATAAAAGATCGCATTGCCACCAATACCGAAAAGGCGACAGCACAGCGTGCCGCACTGCCAGCTTCGGTTTCAGGTGTCCATGATATGAAATTGCTGCCATCGGACGATTCCGTTTCAAAGGCAGACCGTGAGCAGCTGGAAGGCGTGATAGATCTGGAAAGAAGAGTGACCAATGACAGCAACCGGCTTGATGCCATCTATGCCGAAGTTGGTCGGATCGGCCTGACACCGGTCGAAAGCGGCTTTTTCGGTGGCTTCATGTTGTCGATCACCATCGGTGTGGTGGCGATTGCCGGATCATTGCCCCTCGGCATCGTTCTGGCGTTGGGGCGGCAATCGGATTTGCTGATCGTCAAAAGCCTTTGCATCGGATTTATCGAATTCATCCGTGGCGTGCCGCTGATCACGCTATTGTTCGTGGCCTCGACCCTTCTGAATATCTTTTTACCGCCGGGAACCAGCTTTGACATCATCCTGCGGGTGCTGATCATGGTGACGCTGTTTGCTTCGGCCTATATGGCCGAGGTGATCCGGGGCGGTCTTGCCGCCCTGCCACGCGGCCAGTATGAGGCAGCGGATTCGCTGGGTCTGGATTACTGGATGGCGCAACGGCTGATCATCATGCCGCAGGCGCTGAAAATCTCGATCCCCGGCATCGTCTCCACCTTTATCGGTGTGTTCAAGGATACCACGCTGGTGTCGATCATCGGGTTGCTTGATCCGCTTGGCCTGACCAATGCCATCCGCGCCGATCAGTCGTGGAACGGCATCGTCTGGGAACTGTATGGCTTTATTGCCGCACTGTTCTTTGTCATCTGTTTTTCCATGTCCCGCTATTCGATGTATCTGGAGCGCAAGCTTCGGACCGGCCACTAAACAGGGAGAATACCATGTCCGAAGCCACCGCCCGCGAGGTCAACCGATCACAGATGCAGATCAGTGATGAGGTTGCCATTCAGATCGCCAACATGAACAAATGGTACGGCGCATTTCATGTGCTGCGTGACATAAATCTGACCGTTCAGCGCGGCGAAAGAATCGTAGTCTGCGGACCGTCGGGTTCCGGCAAATCCACCCTGATCCGTTGTATCAACGCGCTGGAGGAACACCAGAAGGGCAAGATCATCGTTGATGGCACCGAACTGTCATCGGATCTGAAGAATATTGACAAGATCCGCTCCGAGGTTGGCATGTGTTTTCAGCATTTCAACCTGTTTCCGCATCTGTCGATCCTGGACAACTGCACACTGGCGCCGATCTGGGTGCGCAAGATCCCGCGCAAGGAAGCCGAGGAAACTGCGATGCATTTCCTGACCAAGGTGAAAATTCCCGAACAGGCCGACAAGTTTCCCGGCCAGCTATCCGGCGGTCAGCAGCAGCGGGTGGCGATTGCCCGCAGCCTGTGCATGAAGCCCCGGATCATGTTGTTTGACGAACCGACCTCGGCGCTTGATCCGGAAATGATCAAGGAGGTGCTGGATACCATGATCGAGCTGGCCGAAGAGGGCATGACCATGATCTGCGTTACTCATGAAATGGGCTTTGCGCGGATGGTCGCCAACCGGGTGATATTCATGGATCAGGGCCAGATCGTCGAGCAGAACGAACCGGAGGAATTCTTCAATAACCCGCAAAGCGACCGCACCAAGCTGTTTCTCAGCCAGATCCTGGGACACTAGGTTCGCGGTTCTATGCGCCCAGATCGCGCGGGGTAATGTATTCGACAAACCGGGCATTGCCAAACTCGGCCTGTTCCCATTCATCAATGAGAAAATCCAGTACCGTTACCGCCGCTGTAGGATATTCCTGAAATGAGGGGTGGTTGGGCGGCGGATCGCGCCTGAGGTTGCGAGCGAATTCGCCCAATCCCGGCATATGCCCCAGCATCATCACGGTTTCGCCGGTGGCGGTTTGCAGCACGCTCAGCATGTCCTGGCTGGTGGCCAGATACAGAAACTCGGAAAACTGGATGTTCGAGACCTTTTCCAGTGATTGCGCCAGCCCGTTCCAGGTTTCGCGGCACCGCTCGGCGGTGGACGACAGCACCTGGTCCGGCTGATACCCGTTTTCGGCCAGCCAGACGCCAACCCGCTTTGCCGCCGTTTGTCCGCGTTCGTTCAGCGGGCGCATCTTGTCCGCCAATGTGGGCTTGGCCCAGCTAGATTTCGCATGGCGAACCAGGATCAGACGCTTCATGGATTATCCTTTGTGAAAGAACCGCATATGATGTGCGGATTGTTCGGCCAGCCTGCCATAGCTTTGGCTTGGGGGGCAAGCGCGGCGAACCAGGCAACCGGCGTTCATACAGGTTTTTCCCGGCTTTGAATCCAGCCAATCATGACAAACCGCAAGCTGGTAGCCGTCAGCATTCAACGCACCTGCCGGGCAGGCATCGAGGCAGGGTTTGGTGATGCAATTCTCGCAAGGCGAATTTGCGGGCAAAGCGGGCAGCACCAGCCGCTGAGGCAGCGCCAGCGCGCCGCGAAATGACACCATCAACCCGGCTCGATCATGCACCAGCAAACCAACCGGAGATTGCCAGACGCGCCCCGAGCCCAAGGCCCAGGAGACGAATGGCTGATAGGGTGGGCCGCCAAACGGAAACAGCGCCTTGGCACCAAAATCAGCCGCCAGCCTGCCGATCACCCGTTCTGACCAGCGATCAACCGGATCGGGCAGGTGGTATTCCGCGCTGTTGGTGATCCTGTCCCAGAAACCCGGCTCATCTGGTCCGAGCAGCAAAAGGGTGCCGCATCCCTCGGGTGCTCGTTGGTCGGGCCGGGGATGAAAGGCGCCGAATATGTCAAGCCCGACCGCGTTGGCGGCAGTTTTGACCGCCTGATAGGTCATTTGCGAAAGAATGGCAGCGCCAGCGACCAGCCAAGTCTGGCGGGGCGCTCGTCTTGCCATTGAAGGCCGATGGTCATGCCTTCATGACCATCTTTGGGCTGCGCAACATAAGTATGAAAAATCCTGTCCCAGATCGACAGCGAAAAGCCGTAATTGCTGTCGTGTTCTGCACGATAAGTCGAATGATGCACCCGATGCATGTCGGGCGTTACCAGCACAAGGCGCAGAACCCGGTCCAGCGCCAGCGGCAGGCGAATATTGGCATGGTTGAACATTGCGGTGCCATTCAAGATGATCTCGAACAATATCACCGCCAGTACCGCCGGGCCAAGCAGATAGACCAGCCCGATCTTCAGCAACATCGAGAACAGGATTTCCACCGGATGAAACCTGAGCGCGGTGGTCACGTCGAAATCGCGGTCGGCGTGATGTACCCGGTGAAACCGCCACAACAGCGGAATTTTGTGGGTGATCAGGTGCTGCGCCCAAATTGCCAGATCAAGAACCAGAACAGCCAACAGAACCTCTAGCCAGCCGGGCCAGCCAAGCTGATTGAACAGCCCCCAACCCATTTCTGCCGCATCATGTGCCGCTCCGACCGCGAGCAACGGCAGCAGGCGTGCCATGAGTTGCAGGCTGGCGCTGTCCAGCAGCACCAGCCCCCAATTCGCCAACCAGCGTTTCGGCCGCGACTGTACCCGTTGCCTGCGCGGCAGCCATGCCTCGATCACGGCAAAAACCGCGAACAGGCCGATAAAGGCTGCCAGTCTGATCAGAATTTCGTTTTCCATTATGCCCTATTTGACCATGCTTACGGTTGGAAACAAGGGCGCGGGAATTGTCCGGCGGGATTGCCGGATTACATGCCGGGATTGGCGGCGCGGATCAGACTGCCTGCACCGTGTTCGGTATATAGCTCCAGCAACACGGCGTTCGGTGCGCGCCCATCCAGAATAACCACCGCGCGAACCCCGCCTTCTATCGCCGTCAGCGCGGTTTCCGCCTTGGGGATCATGCCGCCCGAGATCACCCCGTCGGCAATCATCTGACGCACCTGATCCGGGGTCATCTGGGTCACCACGTCGCCGCTGGCATCCTTGATCCCGGCGACATCGGTCAGCAGCAGCAGCCGGTCCGCCTTGAGAGCTGCGGCAATGGCACCCGCTGCCGTGTCGCCGTTGACATTGAATGTTTCGCCGTTCCGCCCGGCACCAAGCGGCGCCACCACCGGAATGTAACCCGCTGCTGAAAGTTCATTCAGCACCCGCGGCTGTACTTCGACCGGCTCACCGACAAATCCCATATCCGGCTCGGCCTTTTCGCAGATCATCAGGTTGGCGTCCTTACCGGAAAGGCCGACAGCCTTGCCGCCCTGACCGTTGATCGCCTGCACGATGTGTTTGTTGATCCGGCCCGACAGAACCATTTCCACCACTTCCACGGTCTTTTCGTCGCTGATGCGTTTTCCGTTGACGAAATCCGACTTGATATCCAGCCGGTCCAGCATCTGGTTGATCATCGGCCCGCCGCCATGCACCACCACCGGGTTGACGTTGACCTGTTTCAGCAAAACGATGTCGCGCGCGAAACTTTCCATTGCCTCATTATCGCCCATGGCGTGGCCGCCAAATTTTACCACCACGATGGCACCATCATATCGTTGCAGATAAGGCAGCGCCTGGTTCAGCGTTCGGGCGGTGGCAAACCAGTCGTTATTCATGGAATCTTGTTTCTTCATGTTGATTTTCTCGTTTCGCACCAGACTATCGGCTTGATCCATGTGTGCCAAGGGTCCATCTGGTCGAAGTCTTGCGGGTTCGCAATGGCACTTGGGTCGGTTATTCCATGCTGGCGATGATGGCCCGCAGCATTTCCAGACCCTCACCCTTGATGGCTGAGGTCAGCAAGATTTCCGGATAGGCTGCAGGGTGTTTCGCCAGCACCTTGCGGGTCAAGTCGATTGCTGATTCACGATCGGCGGCGCCGGGCTTGTCGCATTTGGTCAGCACCACCTGAAAGGTGACGGCGGACCGGTCTAGCAGCGACATGATCTCTTCATCCACCGCCTTAGCGCCGTGTCGGGCATCAATCAGCAAGAACACCCGCCTGAGGGTGGAACGTCCCGCCAGGTAAGCCTTGAGAAGGCGTTGCCATTTTTCCACCACCGGAACCGGTGCCTTGGCATAGCCATAGCCCGGCAGATCGACAAGATAATGCGTCAGACCCAGCGAGAAAAAGTTGATTTCCTGCGTGCGCCCGGGCGTGTTCGATGCCCTTGCCAGCGCCTTGCGCCCGGTCAGGGCATTGATCAGGCTGGATTTCCCTACATTGGAACGGCCAGCAAAACAAACTTCCAACCGGTCAGCGGGCGGCAATCCATCCATCGCCACAACGCCTTTCAGAAAGTCGCATTCCCCGGCAAACAAACGCTTGCCCGCAGCCATCGCTTCGGGTTCGGCTGGCGGGCTGAGCGGGAAATTGGCCTGCATGTCAGGCGATGATGAACATGGGCGGGTTCATCCCTTCTTGCTTTGCTTGTCGCGTTTCAGTCCGGACAGGATGTTGCCGAACACGTTCGGTTTCACCCCCTGGCTGCGCATGATCAGGTATTGCTGGGTGAAGGTGATGGTGTTGTTGGCGACCCAGTAGACAACCAGACCGCTGGCAAACCGGCCCAGCATGAACATGAACACCCAGGGCATCCAGGCAAATATCCGCGCCTGCATCTTGTCCTGTGGGGCCGGGTTCAGTTTTTGCTGCATCCACATGGAAATGCCCATCAGAATCGGGAAAACGCCGATCGACAGGATATGTAGTGGCGAACTGACATCCGGCACGCCCCAGGGCAAAAGCCCGAACAGGTTCAGAATCGAGGTGGGATCCGGTGCCGAAAGGTCTCTGATCCAGCCGATGAACGGTGCGTGGCGCAGTTCGATGGTGACAAAGATCACCTTGTAGAGCGAGAAAAAGATCGGGATCTGCAACAGGATCGGCAAGCAACCCGCCGCCGGGTTGACCTTCTTCTCCTTGTAAAGCTTCATCATTTCCTGCTGAAGTTTTTGTCGGTCATCGCCGGCTTTTTCCTTCAGCTTCTCCATTTCCGGCTGAAGTTCCTTCATCCGGGCCATCGAGACATAGGATTTATAGGCCAGCGGAAACAACAGCGCCTTGATCAGGATGGTCAGGCTGATGATCGCCCATCCCATATTACCGATCAGGTGATGCATGAAATGCAGAACCTGAAAGATCGGCTTGGTCAGGAAAAAGAACCAGCCCCAGTCGATTGAATCGACAAATTGTGCGAAACCGTACTGGTCCTGATAATGGCGGATGGTTTCCCATTCCTTGGCACCGGCAAATAGAGAGGTTTTCATGGTCTGGGTTGTGCCCGGTGCCACTTCCATGATCGGCAGACGCATGTCGGTCTGATAGGTATCGCTGCGCCCGGTATATTTCGATACCGATTTGAAGGCCTGGCCGGGATCAGGCAACAAGGTGGTCATCCAGTATTTGTCGGTAAATCCGACCCAGCCGTTTGACTTGACGTCCTTGATCTCCACCGCCGCATCTTCGGCGGCGCTGTAGGTGGCGTCGGGCATATCCTTGTATTTAATTTCTTCGATCTCGCCGTCCGAGGCGCGCACCACGCCTTCATGCAGAATGTAAAAGCCGATGACCTGCGGTTTGGTATGACGCGCGATGATGCCATAGGGCGACATTTTCTGAACTACCGTCGTCGAATTGGTCACCGACTGTTCGATGCTGAACAGATAGTTCTCGTCAATCGACATCTTGCGATGAAACACCAGCCCTTTGCCGTTGTCCCAAACCAGGGTGATTGGTGTCGATTCGGTAAGTTTGTCACCCGATTCAATCTGCCAGGGGGTGTTGGCGCCGGGTACGTCAGTGAAATCCAGATTGCCTACCGGTGCCCAGCCATAAAGCGCATAATAAGGGTGTGGCGCGCCAACCGGCGACAGCAATTCGACCTTGTTCGAGGCCGGGTCGAGGGTTTCGCGATAGTCGTTCAGCGCCAGATCGTCGATACGCCCGCCCTTGAGGGTAAGTGAACCGCTCAGCCTGGCCGTCTCGATCGCCACGCGGTCGGTCTTGGCAAGGGCAATGTCGCGGGATTCTTCGGGTGAGGTGGTCAGGCTCGGGGCCGGAGTGGCAGCCTCCTGACCTGCGGCGGTTGGTGTCGGGGCGGCTTGATTTGCCGCAGGGCTGACAGCGGCCTGGCCCTCAGACTGGCTGGTCGCTGCCGTCTCAACAGGTGGAGGGGCAGGTTGTTCGGGTGAAAAGAAGGTCAGCCAGACCAGTATCACCAGAGCACTGAGTGCTGTCGCAAGAATCAGGTTTCTATTCTGATCGTCCATCGCCATGCCCGTCTCGTGGTTTTTTCGATAGGGTGGTTCAACAGATGTGCAGGGGAAAGGTCAAGCTGTTTTCGGGAAAATACCCCCTTGTCGCCGGTAATCCGGCAAAAGGTGATCGCACCCCTTCTCAGCCGGTTTTGCGCACGGTGCTGCCGCCCTTGTCCAGCTTTTCCTGATGCTGGTGCAGCCAGGCGATACTTTCCTCGAACGGCATTGGCCGGGCGATGCCGAAACCCTGGATATAACGGCACCCCATTTCACAAAGACGCGTGTGTTCGCCTGCGGTTTCCACGCCTTCGGCCAGGGTTTCGATGCCTAGGCTTTCCGCCAGTCGGATGATCGCCGATGTCATCACCTGCTGTTCCGGGTCCTTGTCGATGCGGGTGATGAACGAGCGATCCACCTTGATCCGGCTGACGGCGAACCGCCGGATATTGGCAATCGCCGCATGGCCGGTGCCGAAATCGTCAAGGTCAATGCCGAAACCATGCGCTGCAAGGGCGCGGATATTGCGCGTGGTCACATCGTCGGTATGGTCGCTGACGACATTTTCCAAGACTTCGATGGTGATCCTTGAAGGCGGGATTTCAAACCGGTCAACTTCCCATTTGATCTTTTCCACCAGTTTCGGGTCACGCAGTTCCTCGGACGAGAAATTGACCCCGATGCTGGCGATGCGAAATCCGGCCCGGTCCCAGGATTTCAGCGCCGACAGGCTGTGATAAAGGATCACCTCGCCCAGCCGACCAGAACGGCCGGTGGTTTCCACCGCTTTCAGGAAAAGTTCGGGCAGGATCACACCGTTAATGGGATGTTCCCATCGCGCCAATGCTTCGAATCCGGCAACTTCGCCGGAATCGGTGCATATCTGCGGCTGAAAATAGGGTCGGATCTGGCCGTTTTCCAGCGCCGCCTCGATCTCGCCGGAAAGCGAGTGCAGTTTGACGGCATCGCGGCGCATTTTTGGTGAAAAGCTGCGAGTCGCACCAGGGCCTTCGCGCCGCGCCAGACCCAGTGCCAGTTCAGCACTGGCAAGGACGCTGTCGGCATCGGCATCAGGGGCGCGGCCAGACAGACAGATGCCGATGGAACAGCTCAGATAACAGGTGGCCTGATCAATGCTGAACGGGTGTGCGATGGCGGCCCTTACCCGATCGGCGATTGACAGCGCGATAGCGAAATCCGCTTTGCGCACCGGGTTCAGGATGATGGCAAAATCATCGCCGTCGATCCGCGCCACCAGATCGTTGTCGCGTACGCAGGATTTGATGCGCTCACCGATTTCCACCAGCATCCGGTCACCGGTTTCCATGCCGTGGCGGTCGTTCAACTGGCGAAACTTGTCGATGTCGATATGCAGAACCGCAGTTTCCCGCCCGGTATTCTTTTCCGCAGCCAGATGCGCCGCCAGTGTTTCACGCGCGTATAGCCGGTTTGCAAGGCCGGTCAGGAAATCCTGGTGCGTATCCTTCGGTACCGCCGACTGACCCGCTGGCACTACCTTGCGGGTCAGTTCCTGAAACGCCAACAGCAACGGAAACATGAAGCTGACCACGAACAGAACCGCCTCGATCCGGGTCCAATAGGCGATGAGAATACAAAGCGGCAGAAAGCTGAGCAGTTGCAGATCGCCCGGCTGAAACCGCCAGCGGTTTTTTGGTTTGTTATCGTTATCGGTCGACAAAATCCTACCCCCGTGCCCGGTTCACCTGCTTTCCGCCAAGGCAAACCTAGTCACCGAGACCTGACTGCAGGGTTAATGGCCAAGGGGCAAATAATCGGCAATTTGATGCGAATTCGCCCGGTTTCAGGATTTTGATGTCGCAAGCCCGGCAAAATCGAACAATTCCGGGTCCAGCAGGTGGCTTGGCCGGGCGTTCATCAGGGCGCGGAACATCACCTGCCGACGGCCCGGTGCGTTTTTTTCCCAACCGTCCAGCAATGCCTTGACCTGCTGTCGCTGCAACCCGTCCTGCGAGCCACAGAGGTCACAGGGAATGATCGGATAGTTCATGCTGCGGGCGAATTTGCCGCAATCCGCCTCAGACACAAAGGCCAGCGGGCGATAAAGTAACAGATCACCTTCCTCGTTTACCAGTTTCGGTGGCATGGTCGCCAGTCGCCCGCCGTGAAACAGGTTCATGAAAAAGGTTTCCAGAATGTCATCGCGGTGATGGCCAAGCACCACGGCGCTGCACCCTTCTTCGCGGGCGATTCGGTAAAGGTTGCCCCGCCTCAGCCGTGAACACATGGCGCAATAGGTGCGCCCAAGCGGCACCTTGGCGGTGACGATGGAATAGGTATCCTGATATTCGATCCGGTGCTTCACGCCCATCTTTTCCAGAAATTCCGGCAGGACCGTTGCCGGAAACCCCGGCTGCCCCTGATCCAGATTGCAGGCCAGAAGTTCCACCGGCAACAGGCCGCGCCACTTTAGTTCATGCAGTACCGCCAACAGGGTATAGCTGTCCTTGCCTCCAGAAAGGCAGACCAGCCACTTTGCATCGCGTTCCACCATGCCATAAGCTTCGATCGCTTCGCGGGTCTGGCGCACGATACGGCGGCGGAGTTTCTTGAACTCTGTCGTCGTTGGGGCGTTGTGAAACAGCCGGTGGATTTCGTTGGTTTCGTCAAGCATGCGCCCGATTTAGTGGAAATCGGTGTACCCGGCAAGACATGACGATGCCGTGCCACGATGTGGCAATATTTTACCTTGTCAGCCGCGTAACGCTTTGCAATCGTGTCGGGAACAGACGAGGCCGGGGACCAGATGGACGAACCACCGACCGACGCGCCGACAGAACCGTCGGAAGCGCCGGAACCCAATGCCGCCCGACGATATGAACCGGGCCTGATCGGCCGGGCGCCGCCGGCCTCGCTTGGCCTGCTGATTTTCGGTTTTGGGACTGCCGCTGGTTTTCTGATTGCATTTTCCGGGCTCGATCTGTTGCGCGATGCCTCGGGTGTTGTTCTGTTGGTTTTCCTTGTACTGCTGATGTTTATCGGTGCGCTGGGCCTGGTGCTGTTTGTTTTCCGCAAACCGCTGTGGCGGCGGCTGTTCGGGATTGCGGAAACCCAGTTGGAGCTGTTTTCGACGCCGATTTCCGAGGTGGTTCGCGGACTGATCGACCAGCAGCCGCAGACGGCCATCGCGGCGGCCCGCGATCTGGTGCATATGGGGCTGGCGCGGTATGCATGGCTGGCGACAAGGCGCTGGATTATTGGTTCACTGACAGCACTGATTGCCGCCATGGCGGCGCTGGCGGGTACCGCGATGCTGTTCAAGCAGAACCAGCTATTGCAGGCGCAAAACATGCGCATCGACATCCAGATCGCCCAGATCGAAAAACAGATCCTGCTGGATACCTATACCGTGCAACTGGCCGAGGCCGCCAGAAACGCGCAACTGGTGGTCGAGATCACGGCGATTGCCGCCGAGCTTGGTCAGGCGATGGATGTGGCCATGCAGGCGTTTGGAGTGCCGGAAACCGGCAAGGGAACCCGTACTGTCGATGGCTCGACACCGCTGATTGATCCGTTGCAGGATCTCGACCTGAGCCTTGTGATGCGCATCGCCTCGGCCAGTCGCGCCACCAAACCATACCGGTTTCTCAAGGTCGGCGTCCTGCCGGAAGATCAAAACGCCATCATGCGCGCCGCCATCGCACGGCGCAGCGATTTGCCGGCGACGCTGGCGCAGCTTTCAGTGGGCATGCAGTGGCAGCCCGAACAGGACGAGATCGGTTTGGTCGATCGACCCGCCAGCCCCGAACGCGGCCAGTTGCTGCTGGCCCTGACACAATCCGGCGTCCGCGAGATGGAGATCCTGAGTTTTTTCGGCATGGACCTGTCTTATGCCTATGCGCCGGGTATCCGCCTGTTCATGACTTCGTTTCAGGTAGGTCAACTTAGTTATGCCGATCTGTCATTCGCAACCATCATGGAGGCGGATTTCAGCGGCGCCTCGCTTTACAACGCGCGGTTTCACAAGGCGTTTTTGCGCGATACCACGTTTGCATCGGTGCCGGGGGCGGATGTGAAGGCACCGTTTTCGCACGATATCGACTATTACAACACCGGCCTGACGGGCGCCGATTTTCAGGGTGCAATCATCCGGCGCTGTGATTTTCGCCGTATCTTCGGGTTGGCAGCGCGGTTTGACGGCGCGGCGCTGTTTCAGCCGGATTTCCGAGATGCGGGTATTTCCGCCGCCACCTTTCGCGGCACTGCAATCTTTGGTGCCAGGTTTGACGGTGCTGACCTGAGGTCAGTCGACTTTGACGGGGCGGTGGTGGCCGGCGCGGATTTTCTGGACCGGCTGGCTGCAGATGCGGCACCGGGCAGTTTCCGCAAGGAACGGTTTGCGCTTGAGGAAATTGATATAACCGAGGCTATGAACCTGACATCGCTCTATAACTTTTCATCAACCGAAGAGGTGTTGGAGCAGGTCGCCAACAAGGGGCTTTATCGCATCAAACGCGTGCAGCCGTTCGAGAATTAGTGCTTGTCGCAATCGTGCCTGTGGTTTCTCGCGTCTGGAACCGGGTCATAGCCGTCACCCCCGAATGGATGGCAGCGCCCGATCCGGCGCATCGCCAGCCAACTGCCGCGAAACGCCCCATGCTTTTCCAGCGCCTCAAGCGCGTAGGCCGAACAGGTCGGTTGATAGCGACAGCCATGCCCGACCCAGGGACTGCCGATCAGTCGATAGGCCCGGACCGGCAGTGATACGATATAGGCAAGTGGTGTCATTTCGGTGGCTTCTGGCTGTGAATTTTCCTTAGTGCCAGCCGAAGTTCAGCCAGCATATCGGCAAAGTCGCGGCTGGCGGTCGCATTCGGTCTGCCGATCAGCACATAATCCCAGCCGGGCCGGCCTTCAAGCGGCAGCACCTGTCGCGCGATTTCCCGCAACCTGCGTTTGGCACGGTTTCGCGCCACTGCGTTGCCGACCTTTTTGGAGCAGGTAAACCCGACGCGGATCAGTGCCGTATCAGCCTCATCCGCATCCCTTTGGCGTGCCTGCAACAGAAAGCCCGGCATGCCTTGGCGCCGCCCGCCATTGGCTTTCAGGAAATCCGGCCGATTTTGCAAGGTTTCGATCGGGTGCAAGCAAACCGCCGGAGGCGTGTCACCGGCCTGGCGCATATCGCCTGCCTGTGTCGCCTCCGGCGGTATCATCTTGATGCCTTTCGGGCAGAAGCCGCGGATAGTCCTTATGCGGACAATTCCTTGCGGCCCTGGGCGCGGCGGCGGTTCAGGATCTTGCGACCGGCCTTGGTGGCCATACGGGCGCGAAAGCCGTGGCGGCGTTTGCGAACAAGGTTGCTCGGCTGATAGGTGCGTTTCATCTTCAAACTCCAGCAGGGATCCGACCCAAATCGCAACAGGATTCGAAGGCCATGTCATTCCGAAGCCGCTGTTTACGGCTGAAAGAACGGGAAGTCAATTCGCCAAAAGACTGATAATTGCAACATTCGCGGCAAAATACTGGCCGGTTTCAGCCATCTCGGGGTAAATCGGGTCAAATTGACCATCTTGTTGAAACATTGGCTCACCCCGGATCAACCGCTTGTGAGGTCCCTTTCGCCGGGCATGGGTTTGGCATCAGATTAACCGCACCGCCAAAAGGAAATCCACAAATGTCAGCACCACTACCGGATCACCGCTTCAGCCTGAAAAAGGCGTTGCCAATCCTGATCATTCTGGCAGCAGCCATCGTCGGTTTTCTGTTTTTGCGCGATATTCTGGGGTTCGAAAGCCTGCGCCAGCACCGTGATGCGTTGATCGTATTTCGGGACCAGAATTATTTGGCGGCGGTGGCGGGTTTTCTGGTGGTCTATGTCCTGATCGTTGCGTTTTCGTTGCCGGGGGCGGCGGTGGCGTCCATGACCGGGGGGTTTCTGTTCGGGCTTTTCCCTGGCGCACTATATAACATAATCGCAGCGACCATTGGCGCCTCGCTGATCTTTCTGGCGGCAAGGCATGGCTTTGGCAGGCAGCTATCGGCGCGGCTTGACGCCTCCAGCGGCGCGACAAGGCAGGTGCGCGATGGGTTGCGCAACAACGAACTGTCGTTTCTGTTTCTCATGCGACTGGTTCCTGCCGTGCCGTTCTTTGTCGCCAATCTGATACCGGCGCTGGTCGGGGTTGGTTTTTCCCGCTTTGTCATTACCACCTTTTTCGGCATTATCCCCGGTGCGCTGGTGATTACCTGGATTGGTGCCGGATTGGGTGAGGTTTTCGAGCGCGGTGAAACACCTGATCTGGGCCTGTTTCTGGAACCTTACATCCTTGGCCCGATCCTGGCGCTATGCGCTTTGGCGGCGCTGCCGGTGATCGTGAAATACATTGGAAAAAAGGCGGCATGAGGCAATGAAAAAGCGGATGACTACCGATCTCTGTATCATCGGCGGCGGCTCGGGCGGGTTGTCGGTGGCGGCTGGGGCGGCACAAATGGGCGCACGGGTCGTGCTGGTCGAAGGCGGCAGGATGGGAGGCGATTGCCTGAACTATGGCTGTGTGCCGTCAAAGGCGCTGATTGCGGCGGCTCGACAGGCACATCAGATGACCACCGGACAGCCGTTCGGCATCACTCCGGTCGAACCTGAAATCGACTTTGCCGCCGTAAAGGCGCATGTCGCCTCGGTGATCGAGGGTATCGCGCCGAATGACAGCGTAGAGCGGTTCCGGGGTCTCGGCGTTGAGGTGATCGAGGAATATGGCCGCTTTGTTTCACCAACCGAGCTTCAGGCCGGTGATACCCTGATTTCGGCACGCCGTTTTGTCATTGCCAGCGGCTCGTCGCCCTTCGTTCCCCCAATTCCAGGGCTGGAAAAGGTACCCTATGACACCAACGAAACCATCTTTGCCAATACTGATAAACCCGACCACCTGATCATCATCGGCGGCGGGCCGATCGGCATGGAACTGGCGCAGGCGCATCGGCGGCTCAAATGCAAGGTAACCGTGCTGGAAGGCATGCTGGCGCTTGGCAAGGACGATGCCGAACTGACCGCCATCGCACTGGCGCGCATCCGCGGCGAAGGGGTGAATATTGTCGAAGGCGCGATGGCCGAACGGATCAGTGGCAAGAAGGGCGCGATTGCCGTCCACACCAAGGACGGCACCACCTGGCGCGGCAGTCATCTTTTGATTGCTGTCGGGCGAAAACCCAATATCGAACGGCTGAATCTCGACGTGGCCGGGGTTGAACATCATCGCGCCGGCATCAAGGTCGATGCCGGGCTGAAAACCACGAACCGGCGGGTCTATGCCATTGGCGATGTGGCGGGGGGGCTGCAATTTACCCATATGGCCGCCTATCAGGCCGGGATCGTGATACGTTCTGCGCTGTTCGGACTGCCGTCCAGGGCCACAACCGCGCATATTCCCTGGGCTACCTATACCGACCCCGAACTTGCACAGGTGGGTCTGACCGAGGCCGAGGCGCGGAAAATTCACGGCGAGCGGCTGGAGGTGGTGCGATATGACTATGCCGAAAACGACCGCGCACGGGCAGAACGCAATACCGACGGTTTGGTCAAGCTGATGCTGGTCAAAGGCCGCCCGGTAGGGGCCTCGATCATTGGGGGGCAGGCGGGCGAACTGATCACGCTTTGGTCGCTTGCCATTGCCAGCAAGCTGAAGGTCGGGGCGGTTGCCGGCATGGTTGCGCCCTATCCGACACTTTCCGAACTGAACAAGCGCGCCGCCGGTGCCTATTTCACCCCTCGTCTTTTTCACAATCCTTGGGTAAAACGGCTGGTCAGACTGGTGCAAAAGTTCTGAACCTGCCAATCGCGTGCTTGAACGCCTGCACTTGCGGCAATAGTTAGGAACAAATAGGAACGGTATACCCTTCGTATGTTTCTGAACTCGTTATCCGGTCGCTTCCTGCTTTTGACAGTTGTCTTCGTGATGCTGGCCGAGGTTCTGATCTTTGTACCCTCGGTGGCGCGGTTCCGTGAGGACTACCTGCAAGCGCGGCTTGAACGCGGGCAACTGGCCTCGCTTGCGGTGCTGGCCAATATCGACGAGATGGTCGATCCCGAGCTTGAGCGTGAACTGCTGGAAAACGCCGGTGTGATGAACGTCGTCCTCAGGCGTGATGCGGTGCGCGAACTGGTGCTGTCATCGCCGATGCCAGCGCCGATCGTTGCGACCTATGATCTGCGCCAATCCACCCCTTTCAGCCTGATCCGCGATGCCATCAGGAGTCTGTTCGTGACCCATGACGAGGTGATCCGGGTGATTGGCACGCCGGTCAAACAGGCGGGCCTGCAAATCGAGGTGACGCTGCATACAGATGAAATGCGCCAGGCCATGGTGGATTACGGCCTGAGGGTGTTTCTGCTGTCGGCAGTGATCTCGATCATCACTGCCGCCATGCTGTTCCTGGCGGTTCGACGGTTTCTGGTGGCACCGATCCGCCGGGTGGTCCAGCATATCACCGCCTACAAGGACGCGCCCGAAGACCTGGCGCAGATCATCGAGCCGAACGCCAGCATCACCGAGCTTCATGAGGCCGAGGAGGCGCTTAGGGCGATGCAGATCGAACTGAGTGCTGCGCTGAAACAAAAGGCGCGACTTGCATCGCTTGGCGGCGCGGTGGCAAAGATCAGCCATGATCTGCGCAACATGCTTACCACGGCACAACTGCTGGCCGACCGGATTGAAACCAGCACCGATCCGGCAGTGATGCGAATTGCCCCGAAACTTCTGAACTCGCTGACCCGCGCCGTGCATCTTTGCGAAAGCACCCTGACCTATGGCAAGGCAGAGGAACCGGCCTCGGTCCGCACCGTGTTTGATATTGGCGATCTGATCCGGGATGTGATCGAAAGCGAGCTTCTGACCGTTGCCGAGGGTGAGGTTTCCATTGTCTTTCAGCCGGGTCAAAAGGTAATGATCCGCGCCGACAGCGAACAGGTTTTCCGTATCCTGTCCAACTTAGTTCGCAACGCCGGTCAGGCCATCGCCAGCACCGGCCGGCCCGGTACCGTCACCATCGGATTGACCGAGGTTGACGGCAAGGCGACCATCACCGTTGATGACGACGGTCCCGGTCTGCCACCCAAGGCACGCGAACACCTGTTTCAACCGTTCGAGGGCGGCGCGCGCAAGGGTGGGTCGGGCCTTGGCCTGGCCATCGCCTCGGAACTGGTGACAGGCCATGGCGGCAGCCTGACACTGGTTCGTTCCGATGGCACCGGCACGCGATTCACGATCACCCTGCCAACAGGCCAGACCGGCGCTTAAATCACCCCGGCGGGATTTCGCCCTTGCAATAGCAAGATGGCGGGGCTAAATCCCTGCCTCACGCACCGGTAGCTCAGCTGGATAGAGTACCTGACTACGAATCAGGGGGCCGGGGGTTCGAATCCTCCCCGGTGCGCCATTTCAATTCTTTCGCAGAAGTTCGATCAGCGCATCCTTCGGCCTGGATGGCGCAACTTATTGCACCAGTGGCGAACTTGCGGCTTCCAGGTCAATGCCTTCGATTTTCGCCTGCGCTGCCAACACGCTGATATACTGGCGAATGGCCTTTTCCTCGACTTTGCCAATCAACCGTTTTTCAATCTTGGCGCGGACCATATCGAACGGCATCTTCTCACCGGGAATGCGGCGATCCACCGAAATGATGTGAAAACCAAAGCGGGTCTTGACGATTTCGGGCAGCAATCCGGTGGGGGCCAGTCGGAACAATGCCGCCTCGAATTCCGGCACCATGTCGCCGCGGCTGATCTGGCCAAGATTGCCATCCTGCTGACCCGAAGGGCAATTCGACAATTCGCGCGCCACTTCGGCAAAGCGTTCCGGGTTGGCCAGCAGGCCGTTAAGCGTCTGTTCCGCCTTTGCACGGATTTCTGGAATTGGTGTCGCCTTGGTCACCTGAAACAGGATATGCCGCGCATGAACCAGATCGCCGCTTAGAAACTCGCCCGGATTGTTGTCATAATACCGCTGACATTCATCGAGGTTTGGCGTTGGTGTCACCACTTCGCGACCAAGCAGTGTTTCCAGCGCCTGATCTATCTCGTCCTGATCATTCACCTCGTCCTTCAGAAAACCCGTAACAACGGCGCGCTGGCGCAGCAATTCGCGTGCCGTCAGCAATTCGGCGGTCTGATCCGGGGCGGGCGCGATGGCAACGCCATTGATCCGTATGTTCATGACCGGGTTGTTTCCGTTGCCCGCGTTTTTGGCGTTCGCACGATCTGATAGGGGCGGAACAGATAGGAAATAACCCCGGCACCGCTCCAGATATGGATCATCCTGGTGAACGGAGAAATCAGAAACAGCGAAAAGCCAAGCAGGATATGCAGCTTGTAAACCACCGGAACGCCGGTCATCAAACCGGCGGCATTGCCGTTGAATGTAACGATGGATTTGACATAGCTGGTCAGGGTTTCAAACAGTACGCCATCCGTGTGAAACATCGAAAAGGGTACGGTCAAAAGGCCAAGCGCCAGTTGCAGCCAAAGCATCATGGTCACGCTGATATCCCATTTGCGGCTGTTGAGCCGCACCCGCTGATCGCCAAGGCGCCGGGCCAGCAGAATGGTCATGCCGACGATTGCAACCAGTCCGGCGATACCGCCTATCACCATCGCCAACAACTGGTGGGCAACCGGCGACAGCGCCCAGTCAACCGCCCAATGGGGTGCCAGAAAGCCGACGAAATGGCCCAGAATGACGGTGATGACCCCATAGTGAAACAGGTTTGAGCCAAGCTGAAGCTGCCGCTTGCGCAAAATCTGTGAAGAATCGCTTTTCCAGGTATAGGGTTCGCGGTCAAACCGGATCAGGCTGCCGATCAGCAGGACTGACAGGCAGACATAAGGATAAATTCCGAAAAGAAACAGGTTCAGCCAGTTTTCGAATTGCATTGGTCCACCTTCAATTTTCTGAATTGGTTGCGTTGAAACCCGGATTGCCAGGCATGGAGGCCCCGGCAAAGGCAGGTTGTTCGGCCCAGTTCCGGTCAAGCAGTTCCACCGGTTCCTTGACAGGCCTGATCTTGTCACCATCCACCGGCTGTTCGCCGGCTATGACCAGCAGTGACTGCAACACTGCCGCATATTGGCTTTGACGGGCGATCATTGCGCGGGCGATTGATTTCAGGATATGCGCACAGTCGGTCAGCAATTCGCGCGCCTCGTCCATGTTGCGGCGGCTGAGATATTCAAGAACCACGGGCAGAAAATCCGGTAGTTCGCGCGTTGCAAGTTCAAAACCGGATGCCTCGTATAGTTGTTTGAGATCAACCATGGCGGTGCCGCGATCACGACTGTCGCCATGCAGGTGTTCAAACAGATTAAGCGACAATGCCCGCCCACGGTCGAACAGATCGACATAGCGTTCTTCGGCCTCCAGAACATCGCCGGTTGCAAGGTCTTCGACCAGTTCCAGCAGGCCTTGTCGTTCGCGTTGCCCGATCAAGGGCGAAGTGCGAACGATATCGGCAATTTCCGGCAAGGCCGCCAGCATGTCCGCCTGCGGATAGGACAAAAGGGCGCTGAAAGCCTTGAACGTTTGCATCATAGCCTTCTCCTCAGGTGTCGAGCGGGCGTTCCGGGGTCAGTTTGCGGCGGCCCATCTTGCCGCCGAACAAGGTGGAATGCGGTGGACCGAAATCACAGCCATTGCCGAAGGTAAAGCCGCAGGAACCTTTCAGCCCATAGGCATCCTGACTTTCTTCGCGGTGGCTGGTCGGGATGACAAACCGATCTTCGTAGTTGGCTATGGCAAGGTAGCGGTGCATTTCCTCAACCTCGGCCACGCTCAGGCCGACCTGTTCAAGTGCCTTGTCCCCACCAGCTTCGCCCAGTTGGCGTTTGCGGTGGTAGATGCGCATGGCAAGCATGCGTTCAAGGGCGGAAACCACCGGTTTTTCGGCACCAGCGGTCAGCAGGTTGGCCAGATAGCGTACCGGAATGCGCAGGGATCGCACATCCGGGATTTCACCGATGCTTTCGACCGCGCCGGCATTGGCGTGTGACTGGATTGGCGATAGCGGCGGCACATACCAGACCATTGGCAGGGTGCGGTATTCCGGATGCAGCGGAAAGGCGATCTTCCATTCGATCGCCATCTTGTAGACCGGCGATCGCTGTGCCGCCGTGATCTAGGCATCGGGAACGCCGTCGGCCTTTGCCTGTTCGATGACCGCAGGATCGTCCGGGTCAAGAAAGATATCCAGTTGCGCCTGATAGAGATCCTGTTCGTTGGCGGTCGAGGCCGCCTCCTTGATACGATCCGCATCGTACAAAAGGACACTTAGATAGCGGATGCGCCCGACGCAGGTTTCCGAACAGACTGTCGGCAGGCCCGCTTCGATGCGTGGATAGCAGAAGATGCATTTTTCCGATTTGCCTGAGGTCCAGTTGTAATAGATCTTCTTGTAAGGACAGCCGGAAACACACATCCGCCAGCCGCGACACTTGTCCTGGTCGATCAGAACGATACCGTCTTCCTCGCGCTTGTAGATGGCGCCCGACGGGCAAGAGGCGACGCAACTGGGGTTAAGGCAGTGTTCGCATAGCCTTGGCAGATACATCATGAAGGTGTTTTCGAACTGGCCGTAAATATCCTTTTCCACCGCTTCGAAATTGTAGTCCTTCGATCGCTTGTCAAACTCACCACCCAGGATCTCTTCCCAGTTGGGACCCCATTCGATCTTGTCCATCGGGCGGCCGGTAATCAGCGACAAGGGGCGCGCCACCGGTGTTGTCGGCAGTTCCGGTGCATTTTGCAGATGTTCGTAGTCAAAGGTGAACGGTTCGTAATAATCGTCGATCTCGGGCAGGTGCGGGTTGGCGAATATCTTGGCAAGCAGCGCCAGCCTGCCGCCCTGTTTGGGAACGATCTTGCCGCTGTTGCGCCGTTCCCAGCCGCCTTTCCAGTGTTTCTGGTTCTCCCAGTCCTTTGGATAGCCGATGCCGGGTTTGGTTTCGACGTTGTTGAACCAGGCGTATTCCATGCCCTGACGCGAGGTCCATACCTGTTTGCAGGTGACCGAACAGGTATGACAACCAATGCATTTGTCGAGGTTCAGGACCATTGCCACTTGTGCGCGTATTTTCATGATGACATTGCCTCATGTGCCGGATCCACGGGATTGCTGTGATCGAGCCATTCGACCTTGGCCATTTTTCTGAGAATGACGAATTCGTCACGGTTCGATCCAACCGTGCCGTAATAGTTGAACCCATAGGACAGTTGCGCATAACCGCCCACCATATGGGTCGGTTTCAGCACCGCGCGTGTGACCGAGTTGTGGATGCCGCCACGTAGGCCGGTGATCTCGGAACCAGGCACGTTCACGATCTTTTCCTGGGCGTGATACATCAGGCACATGCCCTGATTGATACGCTGGCTGACCACCGCGCGCGCCGCAATCGCGCCATTGATGTTGAAGGCTTCGATCCAGTCGTTATCGACGATCCCCGCCTGTTTTGCATCGGTTTCGGAAATCCAGATGATTGGCCCGCCGCGCGACAGGGTCAGCATCAGCAGATTGTCGGTATAGGTGGAATGGATGCCCCATTTCTGGTGTGGCGTGATGAAATTAAGAATGATTTCCTTCTCGCCATTGCTTTTGCTGCCAAGCATATCACCGATGGCACGGGTATCGACCGGCGGGCGGTAAACCGCAAAACCTTCGCCGAAATCAATGAACCAACGATGGTCCTGATAAAACTGCTGCCGCCCGCTGAGGGTGCGCCAGGGGATCAGTTCGTTCACATTGATATACCCGGCGTTATAGCTGACATGTTCGCTTTCGATGCCCGACCAGGTAGGTGACGTGATGATCTTGCGCGGCTGCGCCTGAATATCGCGAAAGCGGATTTTCTCGTCTTCGCGACTTTTAGCCAGATGGACATGGTCACGCCCGGTAATGTTGCCAAGCGCCTTCCACGCCTTTACGGCAACTTCACCGTTGGTTTCGGGGGCCAGATAAAGAATGGTTTCAGCGGCATCTATGTCGCTTTCGATGCGCGGTCGCCCATGAGTCGGGCCGCCGTCGTTGACCAGATAGTTCAATGCACCCAGCCCCTTTACCTCGGCCTCGGCATTCCAGCCAATGCCCTTGCCGCCATTGCCCAGCTTGTCGACCAGCGGGCCAAGGGCGGTATAGCGGCGGTAGGTGTTGGGATAATCACGCTCGACCACGCTGATCTGTGGCGCGGTAACGCCCGGTATCAGATCGCATTCGCCTTTTTTCCAGTCGGCGACATCGAACGGCTGCGCCAGTTCGCCGGGGGTGTCGTGCATGATCGGTGTCAGCACTACATCGCGTTCCTTGCCAAGATGGCCTTCGGTCAGTTCCGAAAACCGTTTGGCGATGGTCTTGTAGATTTCCCAGTCGCTGCGCGCCTCCCAAACCGGGTCGACGGCGGTTGACAGCGGGTGGATGAACGGGTGCATGTCCGAGGTATTGAGGTCGTTCTTTTCGTACCAGGTTGCCGTCGGCAGCACGATGTCGGAATAAAGACAGCTTGTCGACATGCGAAAATCAAGCGTCACCACCAGGTCAAGCTTGCCCTCGGGGGCGGGGTCGCGCCAAGTGACCTCCTCGGGTTTGACGCCGTCCATCTCGCCCAGATCCTTGCCTTGCAGCCCGTGGCGGGTGCCAAGAAAATGCTTGAGGAAATATTCATGCCCCTTGCCGGATGATCCGAACAGGTTCGAGCGCCAGATGAACAGGTTGCGCGGGAAGTTTCGGGGATCGTCGGGATCCTCGCAGGACATCGTCAATTCGCCGGATTTCAGGCTGTCAATTACATGCTGCTTGACATCCTGACCGGCCTTGTCGGCGGCTGCGGCCAGGCTCAGGGGGTTGGTGGCCAGTTGCGGGGCCGATGGCAGCCAGCCCATGCGTTCGGCCCGCACGTTGAGGTCGATCATGCTGCCCTGATAGGCGGATTTGTCGGCCAGCGGTGACAGGATCTCGTTGACGTCCAGCTTCTCGTATCGCCACTGATTGCTGTGATTGTAAAAGAACGACGTGCCGGCCATCTGGCGCGGTGGGCGCAACCAGTCGAGGGCAAAGGCCAACATGGTCCAGCCGGTTTGCGGCCTGAGCTTTTCCTGACCGACATAATGCGACCAGCCGCCGCCAGATACACCGACGGTGCCGCACATCATCAGGATGTTGATGATCGAACGATACCCCATGTCCTGATGATACCAGTGGTTCATGCCGGCACCGATGATCACCATCGAACGCCCGTTGGTTCTGGCGGCATTGTCGGCAAACCCGCGGGCAACCGAAATCGCCGTTTCGGCCGGAACCCCCGTGATCGATTCCTGCCAGGCCGGGGTATAGGGAATATTATCCTCATAAGAGGCGGCACAATCGCCGCCAAGGCCGCGATCAACGCCGTAATTGGCGCACAGAAGATCGAACACCGTGGCCACATGCGCCTCGCCATCGGCAAGTTTGACCCGTCTGACCGGCACGTTGCGCAACAGAACATCGCCGCCCTGATCGTTTTCGGTAAAATACTTGTGCAGGGTGCCGCCGAAATAGGGAAAGGCCACCGACAAGACATCGTCATGACGCTCCATCAGGCTTAGGGCCAGGTTTACCTCGGCGCCGGTCTCGCCATCCTTGGTTTCAAGGTTCCAGCGCCCCGCAGGTTCATCCTTGCCGGGCCAGCGAAAGCCCGAGGAACCCTGTGGCACCACCAGTTTGCCGCTGTCCTGATCGGTCGCGACGGTTTTCCAGTCGGCGCTGCCCTGTTTTGGTGCATCCGGCAGATCACTTTGACGCAGATAGCGATCCGGCACCCAGCGGTCGCCATCTTTGCGCAGACGCACCAGCATCGGCATGTCGGTATAGCGGCGCGTGTAGTCCTGGAAATATGGGGTTTGCTTGTCGATGAAGAATTCCTTCATCACCACATGACCCATGGCCATGGCAAAGGCGGCGTCGGTTCCCTGTTTGGGGTGGATCCAAAGGTCAGACAGCTTGGCAACTTCGGAATAATCCGGGGTAATCGCCACCACATTGGTGCCGTTATAGCGCGCCTCGGTAAAGAAATGCGCATCCGGCGTGCGGGTTTGCGGCACGTTGGAACCCCAGGCGATGATATAGCCGGAATTGTACCAGTCGGCGGATTCCGGCACATCGGTCTGTTCGCCCCAGGTCTGAGGGCTGGATGGGGGCAGATCGCAATACCAGTCATAAAAAGACAAACAGGTTCCGCCGATCAGGCTGAGATAGCGCGACCCGGCGGCATAGGAAACCATCGACATTGCCGGGATGGGTGAAAAGCCGACGACGCGATCCGGTCCCCATTTCTTGATGGTGTGGATGTTGGAGGCGGCGATGATCTCGCTTACCTCGGGCCAGTTGGAGCGAATGAAACCACCGCGCCCGCGCATCGTCTTGTAGGCGCTGGTGGTTTTCGCATCCGCCATCATCGCCGCCCATGCCTCGACCGGGCCAAGCGTTTTGCGCGCTTCGCGCCAGGCCTTGATCAGGCGACCGCGCACGAGCGGGTATTTGACCCGGCTGGCGCTATAAAGATACCAACTGTACGAGGCACCGCGCGAACAGCCGCGTGGTTCATGGTTGGGCATGCCGGGGCGGGTGCGCGGATAATCGGTCTGCTGGGTTTCCCAGGTAACGACACCGCTTTTGACATAGATTTTCCAACTGCACGAACCGGTACAGTTCACGCCATGGGTGGAACGCACGATCTTGTCGTGTTGCCAGCGCTGCCGATAGCCTTCTTCCCACATGCGGTCTTCGTCACGCAATTCGCCGTGGCCATTGGCAAACGGTTCACGCTTGCGCGAAAGATATGTCAGTCGTTCCAGAAAATGGCTCATTCGGTTTTCTTCCTCAATATGACAGTCGCTGCTAACGAATACTGAAGCGAATCGAATTGAGGAATTCAGATGAAAAGTTCCGAAAAACACTCGCATCAGACCATCGTTGAAGTTTTGCACCTGAATGGCTCAATGTCCAGTGCGCGCTCCAGAATTTATCCGGCTGTCCACCAGTCCGGAAAAGGCGGCCAGCCAAGCGACGACGGCGGCCAGCATGAACGCATTTGAGATCGGCAACAGGAATGGCGCATCCAGCAGCGATGCCAGATGCCAGGTGCAGACCGAATACATGCCCAGCGGAAAAACCCCGCCCCAGTATAGCGGATCATAACTGAACGGCAGGCCGCGAATCAGATAGCGCCAGACGCCAAGCACCAGCAGCATCGGGATCCACCAACTGCCTATGGACCAGTAAAACAGCGTCAGACCCTTGATGAATGGCGCCAGTTCGGCAACCGTCGCGGAAAATGCCATATGTTCCAGCAAGGTAGCACCGGCCAGGGTCGAGATCGCAACCGCGCCCATGTTGATCCAGTATGGCGGGGCCAGATCTTCGGGCGACATGGCAAAGAACGTGTAGCGATAAAAGATCAGCGTCATCAGCCAAAGATAAAGCGCCCCACCGCCAAGCCACAGGATCAATGCTGCGAACATCAGCGGGTTTTGAAACCCGGCCAAGACGCCTGTGGACAGGATCAGTACCGTCAGAATGGAAACCGATTGCGTTGCCACGACGATGACCAGCCAGCCGCCGTTGATGCCTTCGGCCAGGCCGGGTTTTTCCGGCTTTACGGTCAGGACAGCCAGCACCCCATAGGTTACCACCAGCCAGAACAAGGCGGTTGCGATCCAGAACATGACTGCCAGACCGGTCGCCTGCATCTGTAGAACCAACTGGTTGCCGAACACGCCCGAAGCCGCCACCAGCGTGAAAAATCCAACCCCCCGGTTATGGTTGCGAATATCGGCAAGGACCGCGCCGGGATATCGTAAAAGGCGCATCGAAAGGGCAACGATCAACGCCGCGAAAAAACAGGCATTCAGCCAGAACAACAGCACTGGAAAGACGCTGATCCCGTGCAGGCTGGTTGCCAGTGCCACGATGCCGGTGGCCATCACCATGGCAAAATAGGCCGGGTGCAGTGTTTCCAGCCTGTCAGGTTTGCCGCGCTCAAACCGGAGTCTCATGAATCCGACCATGGCGTTTCAGCTCGGATCAACCAAATCCAATGCGGATGGCAGGCCTTTTCGCGGTCGGACAACCCAAAGGTTCTGAAATGCGGAAAAGTAATGCCCTGCTTTTGCGACATGCCTTGCTCCGAGTTCTTTGTGTGCGGATATATCGAACCCTAGGATGCCGGTGAATGGTAGGTCAATCCACTATTCCAAAGCCGGTATCGTTCAATTTCCGGATTGACTGGCCGCGTCAATCGCTTTCCAGCAGGTCCGTGCCGATCGGCGGGCCGAATTCCCAGGCCCCGGCACGCCCCTTGGCCTGCCCGAGGGCAAATGCCGCGCGCATGTAATCCGGATCAAAGGCGAGCTTGGGGTTGGCCGAAATGTGCCGGTCGATATACATCAGCCGGAATGTCGCCCTATTCTGGCGGGCGAATGTGGCGATTTCCGTGATGCCACGCGTGGCACTGGATTTTTCCAGCGAAGACAGGGCGCGTTCGGCGATGCGGATGGATTGCTGCGGAGTGACGGCAAAACTGGGTGCGAGTTCGCCATTGACGATAGCATGAATGTCGGGTCGCATGCCGCCAAGATCGTTGTCGGCATAGAATGCATCCGGGACAAGATAAGTCTGCCGGATCGCACCGCCATCGGCATGTAATTCCTCAAAACTGGCACCATTGCCACTGACAGAGATGCGCACCGGGGCAAAGATGGCGGGAATGCTGGCCGATGCTTCCAGAACAACGCTGAACAGGTCAAGCTTGTCGGGCATGTCCGAGGCAGCGATTGCCCCGAGATCCCAGACAACGCTGCGTTCGGCATCAAGATTGGTCGTGACCACCAGCAGCCGCGCCCCGGCGCGGTGGCGTGCTGCAATTCGTTCGATCAGATCAGCGTCGATATGCGCGTCGATCAGCCCCCTTAATGATGATGCCGGGATGGCACCTTGTCCCAGAACCCCGGCCAGCAGGGACCGGCTTTTGTTCAGTTTGGCGCTTGATACGCTGGTGAAAAGCGTTGCAAGCCTGCTATCGGCAACGGATCCGACAAAGGCAAACGGGGCGATCAGCGCACCGGCACTGACGCCGGTCACAAGATCGAATTCCGGCCGGTCGCCGCGTTCGCTCCATCCGGCCAGAACGCCGGCCCCGAATGCACCGCCTGCCCCGCCAGAAGACAACACCAACCAGTTTGAACGCCCGTCCCTGCCAGCCCCACGCGGCAGGAACAGCGTGCGCCTGGTTGCCAATTCGGTTGCAGGCATGTCGGCATAGAACCGGATATTCTGATAGCCTGGAACCTTGGCGGCTTCTTGATCGGCCAGGGTGAAAGGGGTGCGTTCCGGGGTCGTACAACTGGCGATGAACGCCAGAATGAATGGCAGCATCCCCTTGCTTGCAGCACCTGCTGCGGCGGTGGAAATGGCTTTTTCAGGGATTTGCTCCTTGTTATTCATGGCTGCGCTTCCTTGAATTCACCATCTGACACGCCGTAATCACCGCATCATGTTTCTGGCCGCAATCGTTTTGGCAGATCTCAACCGACATGGACGGTAAAGCTCCCCAACAGCAAGAACAGCGCCACCACCAGCAACAGCAAGAACAGATCCGCTGCACTGGAATCGTCTGGCAGGCGGTCAGCGATGTCGATGCGTTTGTGAATATGCTGCATCCTCAGCCATGCGATCAGGATCACGGCGGCGCCGGCCCCCAGCATCAGGATCTCGGACCATAGCGGCGAGGGATGGCTGCCAAGCCGTGCGGTCGCCAGCCCGAAACCGACAATGGCAACCGCCGTTCGCACCCAGGCCAGAAAAGTGCGTTCGTTCGATGCGTGGGTTTCAAAATTGATGATCATCGTCCCCCCTATTTCACCAATCCGCGCAATCCGCCGGAAATCAGCACGTTCACTTCAAGCAGTATTTGTGGCGCGGCCAGCCCGCCGGGGCAAGCCAGATAGTTCGGGCGCCATTCCGGGTCGAACTTTTCCTTGAAGGCGCGAAGCCCCTCGAAATTATAGAAATGTTCGCCATGCTCGTAAACAAATCCGCCGATGCGGTTCCAGATTGGCGCAAGCTGGCGGTTTTCGATGCCCGAAAAAGGCGCCGCACCCAGTGAAAAATACCCGTATCCCGCCGCCGCTGCCCAAAGCATAAGTTCACCGAACAACGCATCCATGGCAAAACCCGGACTTCCGGTGCGGTAGCGCATGAGATCAAGCGACAATTCGTGCTGGTTGGCACCTTTCAACAGGCTGGCAAAGGCCACGATGCCGCCTTCCTTGTCGCAGAGCACGGCAAAGTCGAAATTGGATACATAGTTTTCCTCGAACGCGCCAAGGACAAAGCCCTTTTCCTCGCCCTGTTTGCTGGCAAGCCAGTCATCCGAAATCTCGCGCAGTTCCGCCATGATCGGGCCAAGTTCGGCGCTTGGCACCACCTTGAACACGAAACCATCGCGGATGGCGCGGTTGCGCGCTTGGCGAAAATCCTTTTTGGACGAACCCTCAAGCGTGAAACCATCCAGGCTGACCCGCGCCACCTCGCCGATCTTCAGGATCGTCAGGCCAAGATCAAGGAATGTCGGCAGATAGACCGGCGACACCGCATAAAAGGCACAGCGTTTACCCTGCTGGTCGGCCATTTCGCGCAGGCGCCAGATCAGCCTCTGGCTTGTCTCGTGATCACCCACTGGATCGCCACAGGCGATCAGCGAACGACCGGTATCGGCGTAGGCGATGAAGGCGCGCGCGTCCTCGGAAACCAGAAACGCCTTGTCCCCCATCAGCGCGATACCTGCCTCGGGGTCTTCGCTGGCGGCGACCAGTTTGCGCACAGAATCTGGTATCGGCCCGGGCCGCGTTTTGGCGACTCTGCCCGTCATCAGGGAATTCAGTGCGACCACCGTCAGTATCACCGCAGCAGCAAATTCGGCCCGCAAGAACCGCGATGCATCGCCGTGCCAGGCGAAATCCCACCAAAGCGCATTCCGGTAAGGGACATGCGAATAAGCAAACAGTCCGATCCAGAACACCGCAGCAAGCAGCGCCAGGATGCTGACGATCCAGGTGCCGTTCAGCCGGAATACCGATCCGCCATCGGCACGATAGAAGGCGGGGCGGAACAGGCCCAGCACGGCAAGGGTGGCCAGCATCGACAACGATTCCTGCCAGTCCAGCCCTTTCAGCAGTGACGCCACCAGACCCACGACGATCAGCCCCATCGCCACCAGCCAGGCGCGGTAAAGCCGACGGAAAAGACCGCGTGCCACCACAATCAGAAGCAACCCGGCAATGCTGCCTGCTAGGTGTGATGCCTCGACAAAGTATAGCGGCAGGAACTCGCGCAGCAGGCCAAGGCGTGTGCCATCCGCAGGCAGGTTGCCGGATACCAGCAACAGCAGACCGGCAAGCAACGCAACCCCAGCCGCTGCAGGCGGAACCAGGGGTTGCAGGGCGCGCCAGACCAGCATGGCCCCGCCGCCCAGTTCACGCCGCCTTGCAAGACCGGCAGCGACGCCTAGACCGCTGGCGGCCAGGGCGAAAGGCAGGATCGTATAGATCACCCGATACAGCAGTAGTGCCGCCAGTACATCGGATCTGCCTGCTGCCCCCATACCGGCAATCATCGTTGCCTCGAACACGCCAAGACCGCCCGGCGAATGGCTGATAATGCCAAGCGCCACCGCGCCGAAAAAGATGGTGAAGAACCAGGGCAGATTGGCCGCAAGATCCTGAGGCATCAGAACCTGCAACGTCAGTGCCGCCCCGGTTAGATCCAGTACCGCCGCCCCGGTCAGAAACACCCCGCTCGGCAGTCCCGGCAGCAAAAAACCGAACCCGCCGACCTTGATCTGTCTTTTTGCACTGGCCAGCCAGACAAAATAGGCCAGAAGCCCTGCCAGCAACGCCATGCCTATGCCGGTTTCCAGTCGCGGCGAGATCGGCAGAACCGCATTGAGACCGGAAGGATGAAACACCAGCAAGCCGCCCAGAATCAGTGCCAGACCTGAAAGGAATCCGGTCCAGGCAACGGCAATCACCCCGGCAACCAGCCCCAGATCCAGACCGAAGGCAGAATAGATTCGATAGCGAACCGCGGTGCCGGTCAGATAGGAAACACCCAGCAGATTGGAAACCGCATACCCCGCCGCTCCGGCCAGGGCGGCAATGGGCATTGGTACTTTTCCCGGTGCCACCGACCTGATCGCCAAAGCGTCATAAAACGAGATGCCGACAAAGCTGAGTGCGGTAAAGCCAAGCGCCTTCAGCAACGAAACCGGTGATGCTGCCGCAAGGTCCGCTTTTACATCGACCCATTTCACATGCGCTGCCAGCTTGTGCAGAACGTAAACCGCGATCGCCGCGATCACCAAAGGCAAGGCAATCCTGATCGCCGGATGCTCGATGAACCTGAGCAGCCGCCCTCCCGGCGGGATCGACTCAGCGGCGGCCATCGGTGGTTTCCTCCAGCAGTTCGATCTGTATCTGCTGCAACTCGGCCAGCTTCTCCCACTGATGGGCAAGCTGATGGTCGATCTTTTCATGCAGCTGACGGATCTCCAGTTCCGCCTTGAGGTTCACGCGATAATCGTTTTCGGCCCGCAGGCGATCCTTGGTTTCCTGGCGTCGTTGGCTCATCATGATGACCGGTGCCTGCATGGCCGCAAGGCAGGACAGCACCAGATTGAGCAGAATGAACGGGTAGGGGTCGAATGGTTGCGCCGCCAGCCCGACGACATTGAGGGTGATCCAGAGGATCAGAACCACGCTGAAGGAAATGATAAAGGTCCAACTGCCGCCGAACTCGGCGACCTTGTCGGCGGTGCGTTCGCCAATGGTTGCTTTCGCATCAATCTCGTCCGAAGGGTTGCGAGAGACGATCTGCCCAAGTTCAATGCTGTTGATCACCTGCCGGTCAAGCTCGTTCAACTCGCCGCGTTCATCTTCCAGCAGGTTTTCGACATAATCCCGCCGGAACCGCGCGAGGTCGGGTTTGCAGATATATTTGCCTTCGGCCCAGCCGGACGCGGCACGGGAAATCAGATCCGACACCCCTGGTCGGACCGAAATCCACGGGCGCATTTTCGACGCGGCAAATGCCTGTCCGCAAACATGGCAAACAGGCCGCGCTGCGGTATCGGACTTGGCGGTTTTCAGCATCTCAGACAGGTTCTCTTGCAGTTTTTCCCAGCATGATAAGCGCAAAACCGGTGGAAAGAAAGTTCAGTCCCAACAACAGGCCAAGCGCCCAGCCGGCGGTTTCCGGCCAGCCCAGAAGGATGATCAGGCCGACGATCAGCGAACATAGGCCGCTGAACACCATCCAGCCCCAGTTCGGCAGATGCCCGCTCATCCTCAGGCCCAGCATGATCGAAACCACCCCCTCGGTCAGAATGACCAGCAGCAACAGGATGGTCAGGGTGGTGATGCCGGCCAGCGGTGAGATCAGGAAAATCAGCCCCAGCAGAAACGCGATACCGAACACCAGTGCGGCAAACCACCATTCCCGCGCCGGGCGCATTTCCCAGGCAAACCACAGCCCGGCGGCACCCCAGAACGCCAGTATCCAGGCCACCAGAAGCACATCGGCCAATGTTGCCCATCGCGGCAGCAATATGGAAATTACGCCGATAACCGCGAACACGATGCCGATACGCGAAAGTCGTTTTGCAAGGTTGGGTCTGAAGGTTTCGTTTGACAGTTTTCGTTCCATGGTTCTCATCGTGGTTCACTCCGATGTCAACCGGCCCTGATGACCGGCTACCCATACTGTCTAGGGTCAAGGTTCGGCCCCAAGTTCACTTCAACCTTACATCTGCGTAAGATTTGCACGGCGGCTGGTCCAATCCGGCCCCATCGCGTATTGTCGGCAGACAATCTGGAGGTGCCGATGAAAATTCTGCTGGCCGAAGACGATCTGAAGATGGCTGAATATCTGACGGCCGGACTGGCCGAACATGGCCACAGTGTCGATCATGTAACCGACGGGCGCGATGCGCTCAGCTATTGCCTTTATAATGAATGCGACATGGCAATTCTTGACCGGATGATGCCGGGGATGGACGGGCTTTCGGTGCTGAAGGCGTTGCGGGCGGCAAGAAAGGAACTGCCGGTGCTGTTCCTGACCGCCATGGGTCAGGTCGATGACCGGGTAGAAGGCTTGTCGGCGGGGGGGGATGACTATCTGGTGAAACCGTTCCACTTTTCCGAGCTTATGGCGCGCATTGCCTCGATCACGCGGCGAAAACAGGACAAGGCGGAAACCAGCTCGCTCAAGGTTCACGATCTCGATCTAGATCTGCTGGCACGAACCGCAACCCGGCAGGGCAAGCTGATCGAACTGCACGCCAAGGAGTTCGCGCTGCTGGAGGTGCTGATGCGCAATGCAGGGCGGGTGGTGACGCGCACCATGCTGCTGGAACGTGTCTGGAACTTCAATTTCGAACCCAATACCACAGTGGTCGAAACCCACATGAGCCGCCTGCGCGGCAAGGTCGACAAGCCATTTGATGTGCCGTTGATCCATACCATCCGCAACACCGGGTATTCGATGCATGGACCGCGGTAACGTACTTTCCGGGGCGGCATTTTCTGCCGTCCTGATGTCGGTCATGGTCTTTCTGGCGGTGCTGATCACGGTTGGCGTGCTGGCGCATGGATATGTCGAACGCAGCATGACCGAGGAATTGCACCAGGATGTGCAGGCCCGATGGAACCTGTTTGCCGCAGATTATCGTGACGAGGATTTGGAGGCCCTGAAGGAACTGATCGAAAGCGCCGTCAAGTTCAGCACGGGCCAAAAACGCGCAATGGGTCTGTTTGATGCCGATGGAACCGCGATCGCCGGCAACATCCTGATATTGCCCGAGATGACAGGCTGGCAGCAACTGCCCGTCGTCACGGCCTCGGCGGTGCCGACGGCGGCGTCACCCGAATATATGGAAAACTATCTTTACCACAGCGGCAAACTCGACAATTTCACGCTGGTGGTCGGACAGCGGATGGACAGTATATTTCTGACCAAACAGGCGCTGTTTCGCGCGCTTGCCCTGTCCGGTTTCGTCGTAACCCTGACGATGCTGGTTGCCGGCTATTATTTCAGCCGCAAGAGCCTGCAAAAGCTGGAGCAACTGGAGACGACACTGGCGCTGGTTTCCGACGGTGATCTTGCAGCGCGCGTGACATTGTCACCGAACAACGACCAGATCGACCGGATTGCCGGGCGCATGAACGCGCATTTGGATACCTTGTCGCGCCTGATGCTAACCACCCGCTCCACTGCCGCCGCGGTGGCGCACGATCTGAAATCGCCGTTGGCGCGCGCCTATCTCGGACTTGGCCGCGCGCTGTCGCGAATCGAGGCAGGCCAGGATCCCCGCGCCGAGATCGAGGATACCCAGGCCGAACTTGTCGCCATGAACGCGATTTTCGACACCATTCTCAGGCTGGCCCGGATCGAGGCCGGTGCCGATGGCGCCGCATTCACCGAGGTTGATCTTGCGGCACTTCTGCAAGATATGGCCGAGACCTATCAGGTGGTTGCCGAAGAAAACCAACAGGTTTTCACCTTTGCCCGCCCCGAAGGCGTGGATTTCATTCTTGAAGGCGATATTGGATTGCTGCGCCAGTTGGTGGTCAACCTGTTGCAGAACGCCGTGACCCATTGCAGTGCCGGTGATACCATTACGCTTGGTCTGACCCGTGAGGCGGGTAAAATTTGTCTTACGGTCGCCGATACCGGTCCCGGCATCCCCATCGCCGCCCATGATGCCGTGTTCGAGCCGTTCCATCGGCTTGACCCGAGCCGCAGCAAACCGGGCAGTGGCCTCGGGCTGGCACTGGTGCGCGCTATCGCGGAACGGCACGGTGCCCGCATAACGCTGTCGGACAATACGCCTGGGCTGAAAGTAATGGTGGCATTTAACGCCGCTGAACCGGTCAAAGCATCGGTGAAACCAGTTTGAATACCCCCTCGATCGAGCGCCGGACCGGTCCGGCTGGCAAAATACCGACCGGGGCCTTGGCAAGCATTCCCTCGATCCAGCGTTCCACCTCGGCCATGTCGGCAGCACTATAGAGCAGTACCATCATCTCAAAATTCAGCAACAAGCTGCGCGCATCCAGATTGGCCGAGCCGACAAAGATCAGTTGGTCGGCCAGAATTGCCTTGGCATGTATCATTTCTGGGTAAAAGTGGATGTGACAGCCATTGTGCTGAACCTCGCGCAGCCAACTGCCGCGCGCCAGATCGGTCAGCATCTGGTCGGATTTCGCCGGAGTCAGTAGGCGCACATCGACACCGCGTCGCACCGCAATCGAAAGCGCCTCGGACAAGGCCGGTGTCGGCAGAAAATAGGGCGTCGAAACCCAAACTCGTCTTTTGGCGGAATGACAGGCAAAAACCAGTGCATCATGCAAGGGATCGTCGGGCTGGTCGGGGCCTGCCGGAATCGTTTGCAACACGGAGTCGCCGACGCTTTGCGGCACTGAAACCGCCATGTCCGCCTGCGATCCATTTATCGCTTTCCAGTCGGACTGGAAGACACTGACATATCTCGCGACCGCTGGCCCGGCAATCCGGAACGACAGGTCGTGCCATCGCCCCGCAGTGGGTGCCGGCCCCAGATATTGCCTGGCCACGTTGCGCCCGCCGGCCCAGACCCGGGCACCATCGGCAATCACCATTTTGCGATGATTGCGCAGATTGAGGCGGCCCCCGAAAGGGCTGTGGATGAAAGGAGAATGCAGGCAAACCTTGCCGCCCGCCGCACCAAGGCGGCGCAGCGCCATGCGTGGGCGTTTGAAGCTGCCGATGCCATCAAGGATGACGCGCACCGAAACGCCTTGTCGCGCCTTGGCTTCCAGAGCTTGGCAAAAACGCCTGCCGACCGGGTCGTTGCCAAGAATGTAAAGCGTTACATCAAGGCTGGTCTCGGCGCTTTCGATCAGTTCGACAAGATCCGCCCAGGCGCTTTCGCCGCTGACCAGCAGGTTGAACTGATTGCCACCGGTCGCCGCCTCCAGCCCGTATCGGCACAACATGCTTTCGATTTCAGGATGGCCGGTCATTTCGCCATCAGGGATGGCCGACGGTTTTGGTCTTTCCGGGCTGCGACGTGGCCGTTTGCGAAAACCGATGGCGAAAAATGCCGGGATGGCAAGATAGGGGACAAGCACCAGAAACATCAGCCAAGCCAGCGTCGCCTGCGGGCTGCGCCGTTGTTGCAGGATGACAACGGCGGTGGCCGCCACCATAAGACCAAATGCGACAACCAGCAGGTGGGTGTCGAACCAGATCATGCTATTCCACCATGACAGAGCGCGCCGCCTTCTCGGGGCGTTCCAGGATCAGCACCACCGGCAACATCAGAAAGGCGGCAATGCCCGTCAGCCAGAAGGCATCGAGAAATGCCAGCATGGTTGACTGAATCTGTATCTGCCCGGCGATTATCACCGCCCCTTGCGAAGTCTGCGCATCAAGCCCAAGCGGTGCCAGATATGCGCCGACCGCTGGATTGAACGGGGTTATGCCTGCCGACAGGGCCGACCAATGGAACTGCATCCGGCTGGCAACTTGCCAGCCGACGATGGCGATGCCGATGGACGAGCCGATCGAGCGGGTGACACCGTAGATTCCCGATGCCTCGTCCTGACGTTCCTGACTGACGTTCTGAAACGCCAGCGTCGACATAGGAACAAAGAACAACCCCATGCCAAGGCCGGAAACCACGCCCGGCCAAGACAGATCCCAAAACCCGGCAGTCATGTCGAGCCAGCCCAGCCACAGGTTGCCGGTACCGGTCAACACCAGCCCCAGTGCCACCAGCAAACGTGGATCGAATCGCGCCATCAGGACCGAACCGGTCAGCACCATGGAAATCCCCGCCGCGATGCCACGCGGAATGAACAGATATCCCGCCTCTATCACCGGATACCCCAAAAGCCCCTGCACAAACAGCGGCAGGATAGCGATCGAACCGAACATTGCTACGCCAAAACCCAGGATAGCCACGTTCGCAGCGGCAAAGCTGCGGTCTTTCAGCAGCGAAAAGTCGATGATGTTATCTCGCTTTCCAAGGCCGCGGGCCACGAAGACGATGGAGCAAACGACCAAAGTGATTGCGGCAAGCTGGATCAGGTGCGAACTGAACCAGCCCCAGGTCTCGCCAAGATCGAGCATCAGTTGCAACGCGGCGACGGCGCCGACCATCAGGGCAAGCCCCACCCAGTCAACACTCAGATGCTTCACCTCATCCTTTTGCAGCTCACCTGAAATCATCACCAGGGCAAAGGCGGCAATGGGCAGGTTGACGTAAAACACCGCCCGCCATGAGAAATATTCGGTCAGAAACGCCCCCAGTGTCGGCCCGAGAACCGGTGCGACCACCACGCCAAGCCCGAACAGCGCCATCGCTTGCCCCCGTTTTTCGCGCGGAAAACTGTCAAACAGGATCGACTGCGACAAGGGGATCAGAAAGGCACCAAACAGCCCCTGGCCGATGCGGCAGGCAACGATGACCTCGACGCTCCAGGACAGGCCACACAGGGCGGAAAACCCGGAAAAGCCAAGAATGGCCCAGGTGATCAGTCGCCGTCGCCCGAAACGGCGCACGAAAAACCCGGTCAGCGGCATCACCACCACCGAGGCGACGATATAACTGGTCAGGATCCAAACTGTCTGACTATTGGTGATGCCGAACGCCGCCTGCATCTGTGGCAGGGCGATGTTGACAATGGTGCTGTCCAGCACCTGAAGAACCGCTGTCAGTACCACCGCCAGCACGATCGGCCAGCGTGTGTCGCCGGGAATCGACGGTGCGCCGGTATCGCTGGCGGTGGCAGTGGCGGCGGCGGTCATTTCGCCGCCACGCCGGCGGTGGTGTCGATGGTTGCGGTGACGCTGGCCCCGACCCTTAATTGCAGCGCCGGATCATCGGGTTTGCTTTCAAGCTTGATCCGGACGGGGAATCGTTGCGTCACCTTTACCCAGTTACCGGTGGCGTTTTGCGGCGGCAACAGCGAAAACACCGCCCCTGATCCGGCGCCGATGCTTTGCACTTCGCCTTTCAGAACCACGCCGGGATACATATCCAGCGACAGCGTGACGGGCTGACCGGGGCGAATGCGCGGCAGGTCGGTTTCCTTGAAATTGGCGTCAACCCACCAGTCGCCCGCCTCGACCAGTGAAAACAGCGGCTGGCCTGAAGCGACCACCTGACCGGGCCTGAGGTTGATATTGGCCACCCAACCGTCGGCTGGCGCGGCAATGCGGGCGTTTTCCAGATTGATTTCGGCCGCAGTCAGCGCCCCGAGGGCAGCACGCACCGAGGCGTTATCCTCGCCCGGTGCTCCGGCCTGATTGCGGGCTGCTGCAAGTGATGCTTCGGCGGCACTGACATTGGCCTTGGCCTGATCGCGTGCGGTGATGGCCTGATCGAGCGCCGCCTGTGCCACATCGCCCAGCTTGAACAATCGCTCGTTGCGGTCGTAATCCATTTCCGCCTCGGCCAGGGCGGCGCGGGCGGAGGCCAGACCGGCGGTGGCGGCCGAAACGTTGGAACCGGATGCCCCGGCATTCTGCTGGGCAAGTTCGTACTGCGCCTGCGCCGTGGTCAGCGCCGCTTCGAGTATGGCGGTGTCGATCTGCACCAACAATGCGCCTTTTTCCACTTGCTGGTTTTCCTGAACTGCCACCTCGGCGATATGCCCGCCCACTTGCGAGGCGATGGTCAGGATATGTGCCTGAAGATAAGCGTCGTCAGTGGAGGGATACTGTTTTTCATGCTGCCACCACCACCAGAGGCCGCCGCCAATCGCCACAATGGCGATGATGAGGATAATATTCTTAATCTTTTTCATCGTCGTTCCTAATGCACGGTATCATATCTGGCGAAATGTGTCGGGCTGCAGGCCGTGTTGGCCTACAGCCCATTTCGCAAGTGGTTTATGGAGCAGTCAAAACCCGCCAAAAAAATGCGGAAACAAACCCGCAAGTCCGAACAGGATCAGGAAGATCGCGATCAGATAATTCAGCATCTTGGGAAAGATCAGAATCAGAATGCCTGCGATCAAGGCCATAAGTGGTTGAATAACAAGGAAAGTGGTCATTTGTTTTTTCTCCTGTGAGAAGTGATTGCTTTGGTATTTACCTGCTCGAATTCCCGGCGCGGATGGTTTTCGGCGCCGTTATCAAGGTTGGTTCGCAACACGCGTCCGCCCTTTTTGCCCGGACGTTCGATCACGCAGTCCGATGCATTTGATTGCATCTTTGTGAACAACGCCGCCTGTCCCGGTTGTAATCTGAACAAGGGATATTCCATGAATTTGTCATCAACGCCCAGATCGGTCAACGCACCGCACAAAGCACCGGCAACAACCCTGACGCCCATCTGCTCTCTGCCGGCAGTTTCGATCCCGCCGGGCTGGTTGTTCGCTATGACCATTAGTTCAGGCATTCTGATTTCTTTTTCTGACTTATCGTCTGAAGTGGTCTGGCCGCCTAGCGGGCTTCCGCTTTGCGACGTTGACGCATGTTGAACATAACAAGGGTTGCGATCATGACAAAACAGACCAAAGACGCATTGTAAGTGCCAAGATTGAACCCGCCATGCGCCACCGGCTTGGTCAACAAATCGCCGAATGTCGCACCGAATGGCCGGGTGAACACGAAGGCGATCCAAAAAAGCGCAACCGCGTTCATCGCTTTGGTATAATGCGCCACCAGCACGGCAACGATCACCGCAATGCAGACCAGCGCGCCCCCGAAAAAGCTGAGTCCGAGGCCATCAACCAACCAGTCGCCAAACGCCGTTCCAAGCGAGTTGGAAAACAACACGGCGGTCCAGAACATTATCTCGACATTCTTGCGGGTGATATTTTCGACCTTGAGATGCCCTTCGCGGCGATACCAGATGAACAATGTCGCAAACAGGCCGAGGCCCAGCAGAATAGATCCGCCAAGATAGCCGATGTTAAGGGTGCGATCCAGAAAGTCGGAAATTTCAGTGCCGGCTGTCGTTGTGCCGACAATCGCGGCCCAAAACAAGGCGGGATTGTATTTTGTCGCCCTGATCTGAAGAAACAGCAGAACTACAAGAAGGATGCCAGTGAAGACAATCCCGAATATGTAGCCCAGATTCAGCGTCTGCGCGATGAAATCACCCGTGGTTTCGCCCAGTGTCGTGGCGATGATCTTGATGATCCAGAAGACCAGCGTGACCTCAGCAATCTTGCTGATGGTCACGGTATTTTCGGAGTTCATGTTGTAGTCCTTTAAGATAACTCTGGCAGTCGTGCCGGTTCAGTTCATGTACCAGCCGTGGCTGACGACCAACGATTGTCCGGTCAGCGCATTGGTGGGGAAGGCGGCGAAAAGATGGGCCACCTCGGCCACATCCTCGATGGTGGTGAATTTCTGATCGACCGTATTGCCCAGCATCACGCGGTTCACCACCTCCTCTTCCGGAATGCCCAGATCATGTGCCTGTTCGGGGATCTGCTTTTCCACCAGCGGCGTCTTGACGAAACCGGGGCAGATCACGTTGGCGCGCACGCCGTGTTCAGCACCTTCCTTGGAGATCACCCGCGCAAGGCCCAGAAGGCCGTGCTTGGCGGTGACATAGGCCGATTTCAGCGGGCTTGCCTCCTTGGAGTGGACCGACCCCATGAAGATGACCGACCCTGTGCCGGCCTTGTACATATGCGGCAGGCAGGCCTTGGTGGTCAGGAACGCGCCGTCAAGATGGATTGCCAGCAGTTTTTTCCACTGATTGAACGGGAAATCCTGCATTGGATGCACGATCTGGATGCCGGCATTGGATACAAGCACATCGACTCCGCCCCATTCCTTGACCACTTTTTCAACGCCGGTATTGACCTGCGCTTCGTCGATCACGTTCATTTCCACCGCCATCGCCTTGCCGGGGCCCTTGGCCGAAAGTTCATCTGCCGCCTTTTGGGCCGCGTCGAGTTTCAGATCGGCGATCACCACCCTGGCGCCATCGGCGACGAAGCGTTTGGCAATGCCATAGCCGATGCCACTGGCACCGCCGGTGATGATGCAGACTTTGTTCTTGAGGTTCATTTTTCAGTTTCCTTGTTTAGGGTTTTTCTGATGGGTGGTTTCAGGCGGCTGCCCAATTCAGCGCGTCCTGCAATTCGTCGATGTTGAACAGTTTCGCCTTGGCCGGCATCAGCGGCAAGAAAATCCGCATGGTGTTGGCGATCCAGTCCTTGTCGGTGACAATAGCCACCCGTTCAAAGTCGCGCCAGTGGTGCAGACCCAACAATGCATCGTCAAGGGCGGCCTTTGCCTCGAAACCCTCGAATTCCGGGCCGATCATATAGACAAGGCGCACCTTGCCGTTTGCCTTGATCTGGTTTTCTATCGAGGGGATAAGCAACGTCTTGTAATCCTCATCGGTAACCTTTTGTCTGGCTCTGATAGCCAGAATGTTTTCCGGGGCGGGGTGAATGCGTTCCAGCATTTGTCAGTGTCCTTTTGTTGATTTGAAATTGCGGGGATCATTCGGCACGCTATTGTCTGTGTCCCGAAGAAATCGAATAATGCGCAGCGCCCGGCCGAGGAAACACCCCGAACCGCCACCGACAACTAACGCGAAAATGCCGATGAAAGCAGGATTGGCGAATGTGGTGGGGCTTATTGCGGCAACGGTTCCGGCGACATTATTCGCAAAGAAAATGATCATAAGCACCGAAAGGGTGAGCCATTCGCCCGAGAAGAGGATCTCGTTGCCCTCACGCCCCACGATCCAACGGGACTGAAGGACATAAAAGCCAATGGTACCCAGGATATAGCCGCTCAGGAAACCCACCCACGCCAGGGTTGGGTCAGGTAGCAAGGCGATCCTCACAAGTGAGAAAAGGACAAGAAACGGCAGAAAATAAAAAACGTATGGCAGCCTTTTCCTATCTTTGGTTGCACCGAATCCGATATAGAGTATGAGGATCAGAAGTCCCCACACCCAGATGGGGGTGCCTTCAATCAGCCTCGCGACGAATTCCATTTGGGTTTCTCCCTATTTTAAGTAGTCATGCACCACCTCGCCCAACCCCAGCGTCAGGTCGGTGAGAAGATGCACTGCCGACAGTACTTCCAGTACTGGCAGGTCAGCGACCGGCGCCAGCGCATGCTGATGCAGTTCCAGCCCGGCCGGGCCTTCCCAGGCACCTTTCACGGTGATGTCGGTCATGTAGTAGCGGACCAGTTCACAGATGCGCGGGCTGCAATCCACATGCGGAATGATCTTCAGCAGGTAACTTGGTGCCAAAAGCGATTTCAGCACGTTGTCGGCACTTAGGGTCCGGTGCTTGTAACCCATCGTTCCGGTAGCCACCCGGACCGACCCGACATTGAGGGTGCCGATCAGGGTGTCCTTTTCAACCCGAAGCGCCGGGTCGGCCAGTTTCTTGGGAAAACCCCAGATCTCGCGCCCGCCGGCTATTGGCGATTCGTCGTTCAGATACATCGAATGCACATAGCCACCGGCAACGCCGTTCAGCGTGACCGGAACCACCTGACCGCTTTCGGTATAATCACCGAAACCGGTGGAATCCGGCATGCGGATGAATTCGTATTTGACGATCGGTTCGGAAATTTCCAGGGGTTCGGGAACCACCCGGCGCAGCGCCTCCATGTCGGTCCGGTAGGTAATGGTCAGGAATTCCCGATTGATGAAGCGGTAAGGCCCCCTTGGATACGATGGATTGGTCAGCGGCATGGCAAATGCCTGTTTGCGGATATCATTCTGGTTCATGGCTTGTTTCCTTTTTCATCTTTCGAGCTAAGGTCGAACACCTGCAATCCGTCCCTGCCAGGCTGGCGGGAAAGCCATTGCTTGTGCGACAACGTGCGCTTCACGTCGGCGTTTCCTGCCGCCCAATGTTCGGTCATCGACAGCCGCGAGAATTCGTAGTCCTTGGAATTGCCCTCGAACCCCTCCTTGCGGTGGATCAGGTGAACCAGCGTCATTGGGCAATCCGGGCCAGCCTCGCGCAACACCGCGAGGTCGGGATCTGATTGCATGTCTTTCGGCAGTTTCGCCGCCAGCCGTTCGGCTGCTGCCCGCAGATTGTGCAAATGGCGATAGCGATCCGTGGTCAGGCGGGTACGGCTGGAATAGCGGATGTCCTTGTCGCGTTGCTGGACATCCTGGATGTCGCTGGGCCGGTCACCACGGGCGCTGAACAGGTCGATCTGAAAGATGCACAGCGGGTCTCTGCCGGCATTGTCCATTACGTATTGCAGCGGCGTGTTGGAAACCAGGCCGCCATCCCAGTAAAGATGACCGTCGATCTCGACCGGGGGAAACCCCGGCGGCAATGCGCCGCTGGCCATAATGTGGCGCGCGTCGATGCGGATCTTGCGGCTGTCGAAATAGGCAAAGTTGCCGGTCTCGATGTCGGTTGCACCAACGCTGAGCCGCGGACCCTTGTCGTTCAGATAGTCAAAATCCACCAGCTCACCAAGGGTTTTCTGCAACGGCGATGTGTCATAGACACTCAGCGCCTGCGACTCGCCAAACGGCCAGAATGCCATCGGTAGCTGTGGTTTGAAAAATCCGGGGACCCCGGCGGCCATGACCTCGGCAGCGGCGAATTCCGTGAACATGTGGCGGGATTTCGGACCCCAGACCGGAGGTGTGAAGGCAAGCACGGAACTGACCTCCTCCCAGAACTCCTGCAGTCGCTCGGTTCTTCGGTCCGGTGGATTGCCGCAGATGATCGCGGCATTGATTGCCCCGATCGAAATTCCGGCCACCCAGCCGATGTCGAATCCGGCCTCGGCCAAACATTGGAATGCGCCCGCCTGATAGGCGCCCAGTGCGCCACCGCCCTGAAGTACGAGTACGGCTGTTTCTGATTTCGGCATTTCCCACTCCTCTGCCGGCTTTGATGCCGGACAGAGGTGAGATAGGCCTTCAACAAGTCACATTGCTTGCCTGAACCTTACAAACGTGAAAGGTTTCCCGGCTTGCGGTTCAACTGTTATGCGGGGATTGGTTCAGTTCGACAGCGGCGGTTTGTGTTCTGCTTCGTTGCTGCGTTCAAGGGCGCGCAACACGGTTTGCCAGCCCAGCAGCCCTGAAATGCGTCCTTCGGACATCACCATCAGCGGACGGTCGCGGCGCGACAGGGCGCCGAACGCCTCTTCGACATTGGCCGAGGCGTCGATGGTAATGGCGGCTTCGATGCCGGATGTGTTGCTGTCATGTTTGCTGCCGGCCCGCATCAGACCATGGCCACCATGACCATCGGATATGATCACCCAGCCTGAATCCCCCGATGCGGCCTGTGGGCTGTCATAGATCGGTTTCGGTTCTGCCAAGGCGCCACAGGTGACGATGCGTGCACGGTTCACGTCGCGAACGAAGCGTGCCACATATTCATCGGCAGGTGCTATCAGGATGCCGGCACCGGTTCCGACCTGTCTCAGCATGCCGTCCTTCAGAATGGCAATGTGGTTGCCCAGCAGCAGCGCCTCATCCAGATCATGGGTGATGAACACGATGGTCTTGTGAAGTCGCGCCTGAATCTCGCGCAACTGCATCTGCATGTCGTGGCGGATCAACGGATCAAGGGCGCTGAACGCCTCGTCCATCAACAGGATCTCGGCATCCGTTGCCAGCGCCCGCGCCAGCCCGACGCGTTGCTGCATGCCTCCCGATAGCTGACCGGGATAGTGTTGTTCAAAACCGCCAAGGCCGACCAGTTCGATCTGTTCCATGCCGCGTTCGCGGGCTTTGGGTTTTGCCATGCCGTCGATCAGCAGGCCGTAAATCACGTTTTCCAGCACCGTCTTGTGCGGCAGCAGCGCGAAACGCTGGAATACCATGGAAATCTTCTTGCGGCGAAATTCGCGCAAGGCAGATTTGCCCAGCTTCAGCACGTCTTCGCCATCCACCAGAATGCGCCCGGCGGTGGGTTCGATCAGCCGGTTGAAATGCCGGATCAGGGTTGATTTGCCGGAACCCGACAACCCCATGATGACAAAGGTTTCGCCCTGGCGGATATCCAGATTGATCGCATGCAGGCCAAGAACGTGATTGCTGCTTTCCAGTAATTCGGCCTTGCCCATGCCGCCCTCGACCGCTGCCATCGCGGCCTTGGGGTCCGGCCCGAAAATCTTGGATACGTTTTCAACCTTGATGCGGATTTGATTGCTGGAATTGTCGGCCATTGCTCAATCCTCCAGTTTCAGGGTTTTATGCACGCGCCGCCCGTAAGATTGCGCAATACGATCGAATATGATCGCCAGAAACACGATGCCGAGGCCCGCCAGCAGGCCCTTGCTGATCTCCAGCCGCTGGATGCCCTGCAACACCTGATAGCCAAGCCCACCCGCACCGATCATCGACGCGATAACCACCATGGAAAGCGCCATCATCGTTGTCTGGTTGATACCGGCAAGGATGGCTGGCAGCGCCAGCGGTATCTGGGCCGAGAACAGAACCTGCAAGGGGGATGCCCCGAACGACTGCGCCGCCTCGATGATTTCGCGGTCAACCTGGCGGATGCCAAGGTTGGTCAGCCGGATCACCGGCGGAATGGCGAATACGATGGTGGCCAGCAGCGCCGGAATCTTGCCGGGGCCGAACAGCATGACGAACGGGATCAGATAAACGAAAATCGGCATGGTCTGCATGATGTCCAGAACCGGCAGCGTGGTTGTCTGCATGCGGTTGGAACGGGACATGCCAATGCCGACCGGCAGACCGATCAGGACCGCCAGCATGGTCGCCACCAGCATCAGCGCGATGGTTGCCATCGCTTGTTCCCAGACCCCGATCAGACCGATCCCGAAGGTCAGCGCCGCCACCGCCAGCGTGATCCCCCAGCGGCGCGATGCGGTCCATGCAAGGCCGGTCAGGCCCAGCAGCACCACCCACCAGGGCAGCCAGAGCAATGCCTTTTCCATTCCCAGCAGCATCTTCAGGACCGGCAGGAAAATCCATTCAAGCGTTTCGCCATATTTGATGACGATCTGGGTGAACCCGTCGTCCAGCGCGATAGAGAAGGCGCGAATATCAAGTAGTTCCGGAAAGCCGTTGCTCATCTGTCCATGTCCCGAAAAAGAAAAGGGCCGGGCATCACTGCCCGGCCACATTTGTCAGAGTTTGGCGCGGATCTTGTCAGCGACATCGGCGGGCACCCAGGTCGACCAAATTGCTTCCTGCGTTTTCAGGAAATATTCGGCGGTTTCTTCAGGCGTCAGGCGTTCGTCGTCGGCATAGGCCAAGAGTGTGCTCAGCTCCTGGTTGGGTACCTGCAACTTGCCAAGAAAGGCCGCAACGTCCGGTGCGCGTTCCTTCAGCGATGTGACCACTGCCACGGCGACCTCTCCAACGGCCCAGCCGGTCAGTTGCGGGTTGGCGCAGTTGGTGTCGGTCAGGCAGACAAACTTGTCGGCATCGTATGCGGGCATATCAAGACGTACCAGCTTGTATTTGCCGATCACGTCCGACGGACCAAAATAATAGGCGACGATCGGCTTTTCACGCGTCACCGCGCGACCGATGGCCGCTTTCAGGTTTTCGCCCGAACCGGGTGAGAACAGCTCATAGGTCTCGCCCATGCCAAGCGCCTTGAACAGGTTGTTGGTGATGATCTCACAGCCCCAGCCCGGAGGGCAGCCATACATCCGGCCCTGACCGGGATTGGCCGCCTCGGCAAACACTTCCCAGTTGGCCTTCAGGTCTTCGACCGATTTGATTTCGGGGTGTTCGGCGGCCAGATAATCGGGGATCCACCAGCCTTCGATGCCGCCCGACGCAAAGATATCGCTGGCTTTGTAAACGTTGCCTTTTTCCTGCATCTGGTCCCAGATGGTCTGGGCCGTCGATACCCACAGTTCGGGGGCAACATCCGGCTGGCCACGGGTCAGCATCGAGGTGGCAGTCGGCACCGTGTCACCCGGCACCAGTTGGGCATCGCATCCATAGCCATCGGCCATGATCCGCTTGGCGATATGGGCCAGGGTCGCGGACGATAGCCAGGTCATTTCGGCGATGGTGACCGTGCCGGTCTTGCCGCAATCGGCGGCCATGACCGGTGCTGCACCGACAAGGCCAAAAGCGGCCAGTGCGGCAGTTGCAAAGGTAAGTTTGAGTTTCATTTCATCCTCCTGTTTGGGTTTGGTCGGCAATAGAAGCGGTAGTCGTTTTGGCAATCAGATCTAGATTGCGGCGGCGCGTTCGTCTTTGATCCGGCAATTCAGGTAGGCGGTGCCGTTAAGGCAGGGGAATTTCGTTCACCTCGTGCAGAACGTGATGGACGGTTCCCTTGAACATCGGCAGGAAATTTCCAAGATCATCCCGCGCGATCCGGCGGATGTCGGAACCCATCGCCAGATCAAACGCAGCCTGATCAGCAAACCCGAGTTCGAACGCCAGATAATATTCCGGCGCCTTGTCGTTCCAGGGCGTGCTTTTGTGGTATTCCAGTGATTTCAGGCCGGGATAGCGGGCCACCAGCGGCAGATGTGTGTTTTCCACATGCGCATCAAATCGTGCACGGTCGGCTTCGTCGACATCCCCAAGATAGTAGGCACATAGTTTCAACATGGGTTTTCCTTGTTCTCGCTCAGGCGATTTCAAACACGCCGTCTAGTTCGGCTGGCACATTCAGCGGCAATGAATTGACGCCGACGCCAACACGGGTATGCCGCCCGGCATCACCGAAAATCTCGGCCATCAGGTCCGAAGCGGCGTTCATCACGCGCGGATGGTCCTGAAAATCCGGCGTGCAGTTGAAAAAAGCGTTCAGCCGCACCACCTGCACCACCCGGTCAAGATCGCCGCCGCAAGCGGCGCGAAGCTGCGCCAGCACGTTCAGCGCGCAGAGCCGGGTCGCCGCCTCGGCCTGTTCAACCGAAATGGTTTCGCCGATACGCCCGACATATTTCAGTTTGCCATCCAGAAACGTCACCTGACCGGCAATCACCGCTTGATTGCCGCTTACGACATAGGGTTGATAGCTGGCTACCGGAACCGGCGGATCAGGCAGGGTGATGCCCAATTCCTGAAGGCGTGCTTCGATCTTACCGGCCATATAGAACCCCTTTCAGCGATATCGCGGTGATGGTTGCCGCAAGGGCAACCTCTGTCGTCAAGGGATGATAGGGGCGGTTTGATTATTCTGACAAATTCAAAGGAAAAATGGATTAATTATCCAGACACATGAATTTACGGCCAGGAATTGTCGCAAGTTTCAGGTTCCGAATTCATTTGGCACCTGGGCGCGGATGTAATCCCAGGCACGACGGGCACCTTGCGACAATGCCTCATTGCGGCGACGGATCAGGCAAATGTGGCGCAAAACCACCGGGTTGGTCAGGCGGCGAAAGATCAGTTCGGATTCCACCGCCGCCGGGCGCGCCAGTTCCGGCAGCAGGGTAATACCCAGACCGGTTCGCACCATATCCAGCATGGTGACCATGGTCAGAACCTCACCCGCAGGGGTCGGGCAGCGTTCCCGGAATTCCGGGCAGTCATGAAGTGCGGTGTAAAACCCGGTATCCGCCGCCATGATGAACAATCGCTTCTGATCAATTCCCGCCCAGTTGAAGGGGCCTTCCCCCTCGGCCAACGGATCGTCATGCCGGCAGACCAGCCCGAATCGATCCGAGGTAAGGGGCGTATATTCAAGCTCCGGCGAATCGCGCCAGACATTGCTGATGCCAAGTTCGGATTCGCGCCCCAGCAACTGGCGATGCACACCACGACCGTTGTCATCCTTCAGCGTGATGCGGATATCCGGGTATAACTTGTTGAAGCCTTGAATCACCGCTGGCATCAGCCGCGATGCCAGCGACGGCAGAACGGCAATGGAAACCTGCCCCTGCCGCTGCTTGGAACTTTCGGTGACGTTCAGCAATGCGCGGTCGAAATCGGATATGATGCGTTCTGCCGCCACCAGCAGGTTTTCCCCGTCTGCCGTCAGAACCACCTGCCGCGTGGTGCGGTTGAACAGGGCTACCTTAAGGTGTTCCTCCAACTGGCGTACGGTGACGGTCAGCGCCGATTGTGACAGCAACAGCCTTTCGGCGGCACGGGTAAAGCTTGATTCGCGCGCCACCGCCACGAATGCCCGGAAATGCCTTAGGTTGATGGCCGTTTTCATTGCATCAGGCCGTTATTTATTAGCCAGAGTAATCAATATACTGGACTTTTGCATTTAACAAATCAAGCCACGATATGGTTTTCTGTCGGCAGTCAAAGCAAAGCCAAACACATAAAAGGAACAAGCCATGGCGGATCTGAGTGTTGAATTTTCCGGTGTGAAACTGAAGAACCCGATCATCGTTGCCTCGGCCGAGCCAAGCAATAGCGTCGAAAACATCAAGAAATGCATCGACTTTGGCGCTGGTGCGGTGATCACCAAGACCATTGGCGACATTCCCGGCATGCAGCAACTGACCAAGAATTCAAAATATGCGATTCTGAATGATCAGGGCAAGATCATCAAAGGCAAGGTGCCGCGCTCATTCGTGTTTTACAGCCGCTCGGGCTTTATCAGCGAACCGGCGCAGGATTGGGTGTCGTATCTGAAGGAAACCCAGGCCTATGCCGTCGCCAACGGCTCGCAAATCATCGGCAACATCTGTTCCGGTACCATCGAAGGCTGGCGCGCGCTGGCAAGGTTGGTCGAGGATTGCGGCATCCCGATGCTCGAGGTGAATTATCAAACACCGCATCCCAAAGGCATGGCCGAGGGTGCAGAGGGCATCTGGATCGCCCAGGACCCGAACGTTACCGCCGAGGTCACGCGCCAGATCGTCGATGCGGTGAATATTCCGGTAATGGTCAAGTTGACCCCGGAATCCAATCGCATCACCGAAATTGCCAAGGCAGCCCTTGATGCCGGTGCCGCCTCGGTCGCGGTCAACAGCCGCTTTGTCGGCTTTGCTGTCGATATCGAAAAAGCCGAACCTTATATCGGCGGGCCGGCCGGGGTCGGCGGGCCTTGGGTCAAATACATCACCCAACGCTGGGTCAACGAGATCTATTCAAAATACGGATGCGAAATCTCCGGTTCCAACGGCATTTTCGATTGGCGCGACGCGGTGGAATTCATCATGTCAGGGGCCAAAGTTATGCAGGTCGGCTCGGTCCTGATGCTGAAGGGCATTGAATGGATGCCGAAGGTGATCGACGGTATCAACCGATTTCTTGACGATCACGACTATCCCTCTATCGCGGCGATCCACGGTATCGCCTCGGATCGTTCGCTGAAGACGCCCGCCGAGATGATGTCGATGGAACCGCTTTATTGCGAGATCGACCGCGACAAATGCAATTATCCAACCTGCGACATCTGTATCCGCATGTGTTTTTACGACTCGTTGTTCTTTGGTGAAGACCAGGTCATCACCACGCCGGACAAATGCATCGGCTGTGAGTTGTGTTTCAACGTCTGCCCATTCGATGCGATCCGTATGGTACCGAAATCTGAACGGGTCGAAGAAATCGCTGCCGAGTGACCCAAATTCAAGGGAGGATATGAAAATGACGTTCGTCGTTACGGAAAACTGCATCAAATGCAAATACATGGATTGTGTCGAAGTCTGCCCGGTGGATTGCTTTTACGAAGGCGAGAACATGCTGGTGATCCATCCTGATGAATGCATCGACTGCGGAGTCTGCCAGCCAGAATGCCCGGCTGATGCGATTTTTGCCGACGATGCCGGTGATTACCAGGAATGGATCGAGCTTAACCGCCAATATGCCGAGATATGGCCGGTGATCGTCGCCAAAGGTCAGGCACCTGCGGACGCCGATATCTGGAAAACCACACCCAACAAACTGCCTCTGTTCAGTGTCCAGCCCGGCGGCTGATCCGGGCGGCACAATGTGGCGAACCATTTCTGAAGGAGTATTAGGATGACCCATCAATTCGATCTGACCACCCAGACCGCGACCCGGATTCCGATGATGCCCGACGCCCAGACGGTCACCGAAGTCACCCACTGGACGGATCATTTGTTTTCTTTTCGACTGATGCGACCGCAAAGCTTCAGGTTTCGCTCAGGTGAATTCGTGATGATAGGCTTGTTGGGCGAAAACGGCAAACCGCTGCTGCGGGCCTATTCCATCGCCTCGCCTTCCTGGGATGATGAACTGGAGTTTTATTCGATCAAGGTTCCCGATGGGGCGCTGACCTCAAGGCTGCAACATATCCAGCCGGGCGACCAAATTATCCTTAGGCCCAAACCGGTCGGCACGCTGGTTCTTGATGCGTTGCTGCCGGGGCGGCGGGTGTGGTTTCTGGCCACCGGCACCGGCATCGCACCGTTCGCCTCGTTGATGCGCGACCCTGAGACCTATGAGAAATTTGAATCCGTGGTGATGATGCATACCTGCCGCAGCCAGACCGAACTGGAATATGGCCGCAAGCTGGTCGAGGGGCTGATTGATGATCCGCTGATCGGCGAAATGGTGGCGGGCAAGCTCCACTACTATCCTACCACCACGCGTGAGGAATCAGCGCGGATGGGGCGGATCACCGACAATCTGGAAAACGGCAAGGTGTTTGCCGATCTTGGTATTCCTGCGATGAACCGTGAAACCGACCGCGCCATGATCTGCGGTTCACTGGCATTCAACACCGATGTGAAACAGGTTCTGGAACGGTTCGGCCTGCGCGAAGGCGCCAATTCCGAGCCGCTGGAATATGTGGTGGAAAAGGCATTTGTCGGCGACGGGGTTTAAGGCAGGGAAGGGCTTTGCTGTCTGTTCCGAACAGGGTGGCCTAACCGCCCACAACTGACTTTCGCTGTTCGTCCATTCCCATCGACAAGATGATTGGAACCTCAAGGTTACGCGCCTGAAAACCTGCCTTGCTGTCCAGTCCCTGCCAGCTGCAACCAATCAGCGATTGCGCCACCGCGCCGCCAAGGGTGCGCCCCGGTCCAAGGATGATCACCACATCGGGGGCAAATTCGAACATGCCGTTTCGCACCGCGCGGCTGAAATTGTAGGGCGCGATCACCTGATGACCGAGCGTATAGTCACGCAGATCGCCCGGGTCGGACATAAGCGGAAACCAGATCTGCCCGCGTCCGTCGATCAACGGCAGTTGCGGCTGGTCGAACATTTCGACCGGCAGTGCCGCCTGACCTCGTGCCGCAACCGGTGCCTGTAATGGTGAATGAAACGCCGCGTGATTGGACAGGCGCATCGGAAAACGCCCGCCGGTTGGCGGCAGGTGTCCTTCCGCCTCGGCCAGCGCATCGGGTTTGCCAGCCAGAACCAACATGCCGCCAAGGTCAATGGAAAGGTATAACCCGTCGGTCGCATCAATCAGCGCCATGATTTCCGCACGTTTGCCAGGGATTTCCCGCCAGTCGTCATCAACCACGGGATAAAGCATCTGCCCGCCGATCATCGCCTCATGCATCAGCGTGCCCATGGTGTTGACCAGCCGGAAACCATCCCGAGCGTTCAGCGCACCGCCACAGGCAAGCGCGACATACCAGCCCATGGAATTGCCGGTTATGGCCACGACATCAAATCTGTCGCGGTCGATGGTGTGAAAATCCGCCAAAGCACAGGCATGGATCAAGGCCGAGGCATTGTCGCCCCGGCCATGGCGCGACAGGCTGTAGCGGCCCGTTGCATCAAGTTCGGTAAGTGTCGGCTGACCGGCATCCTGTCGCAAGGCATCAAATTCCACCAATAAACCGGTTTTATCGCTGTGATAGCGGTGTAGATAACCGAATTCTTCCTTGTTATAGGTACCACGACCTGGCGCGATCACCAGCGCACGTTTCTTTTCCATCGCTCAACCTTTCTTTTGGCACAGCGCCTGTGCGGCACAAGTAATGCCATCAGCCGAGGGCAGGGTGGCGGCATAGGCGGGGCCGGTGGCGATGAAACAATCCTCGGCGGTAATGCGGGCAACGCGGTTGATCCGGTGTTCCGCCATCAGCGCCATCAACCCCTCGCTTTGCGATCCGGTGCGGCGGCATTCATCGACGATCAGCACCGACCGGCAACCGGAAATGTTTTCCAGAATTTCCGCCTGAGGCAGCGGTGCCAACCAGCGCATGTCGATGATCCGCGCCTTTATGCCATGCTGTTCGGCCAGTTGCTTTTGCGCCTGACAGGATAGGTAGGTGCCATTGCCATAGGTGACGATCGCCAGATCGGTGCCGTCACCGATCACCCCGACCTGACCGACTTTGATCGGCTTGCTGCCGGGGGCCGGATATTCGCGCGTCCAGCCGCCATCGCCCGGCGCGTGCAGATCGCGCGTCATGTATAACGCGATAGGTTCCACCATCACCACGATGCGCTGTTCTTCTCGTGCCAAACGCACCGCCTCACGCAGCAACAGCACCGCGTCATGGCCGTTCGAGGGGCAAATGATTACAACGCCGGGAATATCGCGCAGCACCGCCAGCGAATTGTCGTTGTGAAAATGCCCGCCGAAACCGCGTTGATAGCCAAGACCGGCAATGCGCAGCACCATCGGGTTGGTATATTGACCGTTGGAAAAGAACGGCAGAGTCGCCGCCTCGCCGCGCAACTGATCCTCGGCGTTGTGAAGATAGGCCAGGAACTGGATTTCCGGCATCGGGATAAACCCGTTCTGTGCCATGCCAATCGCCAGCCCAAGGATGGATTGTTCATCCAGTAGCGTGTCGATCATCCGCCCCGCGCCAAACCGTTGGTGCAGCTTTTGCGTCACGCCGTAAACGCCGCCTTTGCGCCCGACATCCTCGCCCATCATCACCAGTTCGGGGATTTCCAGCATCAGATCGGTCATGGCGAAATTGATCAGTTTCGCCATGTGCTGTGGTTCGGCAATGCTGCGCATGTCGTTGGTGCCAAACGCCGCCTTGCGAACTTTTGGTGCCGGGCCGTTGCGGGATTTTACCTGCCGCGCTGGGGGTACGATTGCCGCCATCACCTCGGTCGCGGTGGCAAGTTTCGGGCGGCTGATTGCATGTTCGGCGGCGGCGGCAACGCGGGTGTCGGTGGTGTGGTATAGCGCCAGAATGTCATCTTGGCTGATGCCACCTTCATCAATCAGGCGGCGCGCGGTGTGGAGAAGGGGATCGTTCGCCTCATTCGCCTCAACCTCTTCGCGCGTCAGATAGACGGTTTGGATGTCCGCCCCGGCATGCCCATAAAGTCGAACGCAACCCATGTGCAGAAATGCCGGTTTGCGACGCTTTCGCACCCAATCAGCGGCTTCGCGGGCGCTGGCATAGGCATCCACCGGATCAACGCCGTTGCAGCTGAAATAGCGAAGGCCGGGGCGGTGTTTGACGCTGCTGGCAACCCAGTCCCTGGGGGTCTTGGTGGAAATGCCAATGCCGTTATCCTCGCATAGAAAGATCAGCGGCAGCGGCACGCTTTGCCATGCGGTCCAGCCTGCGGTATTGAGCGCACCCTGCGTGGTCGAATGGTTGAGCGAGGCATCGCCGAAACTGGCCAGCACCACGGAATCTTCCGGCCATTCCATGTGTTCAGGCCGATTGCGCCGCGCCAGCCCCAGCGAATAGGCAACCCCGACCGCCTTGGGCAGATGACTGGCGATGGTCGAAGTTTGCGGCGGTATCGCCAGAGCTTTGGAGCCGAGAACCTTGTGCCGCCCGCCGGAAATCGGATCTTCCGAGGATGAGGTAAAACTAAGCAGCATATCCCAGACGGGCGTTTGCCCCGGCACCTGCTGGCTGCGGGCCACCTGAAAGGCGCCGCTGCGGTAATGCAGAAACGCTGGATCGGTCGGGCGTAACGCCGCTGCCACGGCACCATTCCCCTCATGACCCGAGGATCCGATGGTGTAATAGCCTTGCCCGCGTGCCTGTAGTTTTCGCGCGTGCCGGTCCAGATGTCGGCTTTGCACCTGGGCATGAAACAATTCCGCTAGCGCCGTTGCTGACATCCCTGCCTCGGCGGCCTTCATACGGCTGGTCGGGGCTGGAAAATCGCCCGCCTTTACGCGCCGCAAAAAGTTTTCGTGTACGATATCGGCGCGATCCATGTCAGTTTTCCCCGGTATCCGATTGGCTGCTTATGATCATCATGCACAATATCGCGGATCGAACATGATCAAACATATTTCGCGGCATATCGGTAGTTATCCCAGCCTATCAAGTGATCCTATATCACAGAATAAACAGATGCGCCGCCAGATCCAAACGACATTTTTAGTTGTTCAAATAACTAAAAGTCATTAATCATTTGAAATCTTCATCCCAAAGCCTGCATGTAATGACCCCCAGACGCTATCTGCCATCCCACGCCGTTCTGCGCAGTTTCGAAAGTGCCGCGCGGCATGAAAGTTTCACCCTTGCGGCTGAGGAATTGCATCTAAGCCAAAGCGCCATCAGCAGGCAGGTGCAGGAACTTGAACGCATTGTCGGCACCGAACTTTTCCGCCGTACCGGGCGGCGCGTCAGCCTCAACAAGGCGGGTCACGATCTGGCCAGCCAGTTGGCGATTGATCTGGAAGGCATCCGCCAAACGGTATTTCGCGCCATGAACGCGGGCGATCAGGGTGGGGTCTTGCGAATCGCCACTTTGCCGACCTTCGCCAGCCGCTGGTTGATCCCGCGCCTGCCGGATTTTGCCGACAAGCATCCCGATATCCGCATCAATCTTTCCGCCAGGGTCGAGCCGTTCAACCTTAGAAATGAACGGTTCGATCTGGCGATCCATTTTGGTCAACCCGATTGGCCGGATACCCGGATGGAGTTTCTCAGCGATGAAACCCTGTTGGCGGTGGCATCGGCGGAATTCATCAAAAGGTATGGAATTGTCGATACCGAAACACTGGCCGAGGCGCCGCTGTTGCATCTGGAAACCCGCCCCTTTGCCTGGAGCGATTGGTTCAGCGCCAAGGGGATGCCAGATGATCGGGTTTATCCCGGCCGCTGTTTTGACCAGTTTTCAATGATCATCGCCGGCGCGGTTCACGGACTGGGCGCGGCCTTGTTGCCATCCTATCTGATCGAGGATGAACTGGCGGCCGGGGCGTTGGTGCTGGTGGACCAGACCCGCACCACCACGTCGAACAAATACTATCTGGTGACAAGCCCCGACAATGTGCCGCCCGGTGCCGGCATCTTTGCAGGTTGGATCAAATCGCGCATCCGCCAGGCTCCGGTTTCCGGGGTGCCTTGATTTCGTGGTGGGGTTGCTTTTCTGGTGCGGGGATTATTCCGCTGCCGCCGATGTCAGCCCGTCACCACCGATCCTGCCATATAGGGTGTTGCGCTGCTGTGCGATCCGGCCCATGCCTTCGATGAAACGGATGATATTGTCGGGCGTGAATTCCTGACCATGTTCCGCCCCGGCTGCCCGCGATATGCTTTCGCTCATCAATGTGCCGCCAAGATCATTGGCCCCGGCATTCAGGCATTCATGCGCGCCTTCAACTCCCATTTTGGTCCATGAGGTCTGGATATTCCTGAAATGCGGGTAAAGCGTGATACGAGCCGCTGCATGTACCAAAAGTGCTTCGCGAAAGGTTGGGCCGCGCCGCGACTGCCCCTTCAGGGCCATCGGCGATTCCATATGCACGAACGGTAGCGGCACCAGTTCGGTAAACCCGCCGGTTTCGATTTGCAGATCACGCAGTTTCAGCAGATGCCCGGCGACATGGTGGATTTTTTCCACATGACCAAACATGATGGTCGCGGTGGTCGGAATACCAATCTCGTGCGCGGTTTTCACGATCTGAAGCCAGGTTTCGGTATCAAGCTTATCGGGGCAGATCACCGCCCGAACCTCATCATCCAGAATTTCGGCTGCGGTGCCGGGAAGTGAACCCAGACCTACCGCCTTTAACTGCTGCAGAAATTCGCGCACCGAAACCTTGTTGGATTGCGCCCCGTGCCAGATTTCCAGTGGCGAAAAGGCGTGGATATGCAGATCTGGATAGGCCCGCTTGATAGCGCCGCAATGGCCCAGATAAGTATCGCCGGTGTAATCTGGGTGGATGCCGCCCTGCAGACAAACCTCGGTCGCGCCCTTGTTGACACCTTCGGATGCCATATCGACAATGGCATTGGCGCCGTGAAGATATGGCTTGCCGCGCAGATCCTCATGCGTCTTGCCCTTGGAAAACGCGCAGAAGGTGCAGCGATAGTTGCAGATATTGGTGTAGTTGATGTTGCGATTAACCACATAGGTGATGACATCGCCCGCGATGGTTCTTCGGAAATCATCAGCGGCGCTGCAGATGGTTTTCACATCGCTGCCGCGGGCGGTCAGCAGTGCGGAAACCTCATCATTATTCAGCAATCGACCGGTTTCGGCCTTGGCAAGAATTTGCGACACCGGGCGCTGGCGGTATAGCCAGCCGCCAGTGTTGGCGCTGAATTCCGCAAGCGGTAATTCACCTTCAAGCAACTTGCCGGAATACCATGACCCGGTCCGCGCCATGCCCTCGCTGTCGCTGTTGGCCCGCACAAATCCGGCGCATTTCTTGTCCTGCCAGGTGTTTGCATCCAGAACATAAGGCGGATAGACGGCCAGACGTTCGACAAGAATCTTGCCCGATTTCGCGGTATCAAGGGCAAGCTGATCCAGATGCGGCCAGGGTGCCTCGGGGTTGACGAAATCCGGCGTCACCGCCGAAACGCCGCCCCAGTCATTGATGCCGGCGTTCAGAATGCGGCCGGGATTGCCCGGCAACAGATTTGGCGGTGCCTGGATATTCATCGCCTCGCCGAACATCAGGCGCGTGATGGCTATGGTCCAGATCAGTTCTTCGGCGTCTGGTGCGGGATGGTTGGCCATCCGCGTATTCGCCTTGGGCTTGAAATTCTGGATGATCAGTTCCTGGATATGGCCGTGGCGGTCGTTCAGATCGCGCAAGGCCAGCAGCGCCTCGATCCGTTCGGCGCGGGTTTCGCCGATGCCGATCAGAAGGCCGCTGGTGAACGGGATTTTCAGCCGTCCGGCGGCCTCCAGCACCTCAAGCCGCGCGGCGGGGTATTTGTCGGGCGAACCAAAATGCGGCCCGCCCTTGGCGCACAGCCGTTCGGACAGGCTTTCCAGCATCATGCCTTGGGAAACCGAGACCTGCCGGAGCGCGGCCATTTCCGCCTCGGTGGCGACGCCGGGATTGACATGCACCAGCAACCCGGTTTCGCGCTGCACCAGCCCGGCAACCTCGACCAGATAGGAAATCGTCGTTGCATGGCCCAGTTTGGCCAGTTCGTCACGCGCCGCCTGATAGCGGAGTTCGGGTTTGTCGCCGAGGGTGAACAGCAGTTCCTTGCAGTCCTGCTGCGCCCCCTGACGGGCGATCTCCAGCACCTCGTCGGGTGAAAGATAGGCGGCCCCGGCAGACGGGGAAACGCGCGAAAATGTGCAGTAATGGCAGACATCGCGGCAGAGCTTGGTTAACGGCACGAACACATTGCGCGAATAGCTGATGCAATCACCGTGACCTTGATCGCGCAAGCTGGCAGCGACTTGTATCAGATCGTCAAGTTCAGCGCCCTTGGCGTCGATCAGGCCAAGCGCATCTTCGCCGCCAAGGCGGCCAGAGGACAGGGATGAAGTCAGTTGAAAGTCTTTCATGGGGTTCCCTATCCGGTTTTCTGGTGTTGCGGAATACGCGGAATCTGACCGCTATTGACAAGTTCAAGGATGAAGGCGCGGGTCTTGCAATCTGACCGGGTGTCCAGCAGTGACGCGATATCCTCGGGCTGATCAAGATCAAGCGCAACCGAAGGCATATCAAGCACATGGGTATCTGCCCCGGCCAGCCTTGCTGCCGCCAGATGATCGGCCAAACCGCGACCGTTGAAGGTGAGCGGGATGATCCCCGGCGGCGTGCAAAACGCGGCATTGGTGCCAAGACGGTTTGAGGACGGCGCCAGAGTCACCGCGCAATCGCCTTGATGGGCGGTCAGCAGGCGTTCGATATCGGCGCTGGTGATCAGCGGCAAATCTCCCATCAACGCCAGAACGCCGTCACAACCGTGGGTTTTCAATTCTGCCACCGCTGCCGTGATCGCGGCTGTCGGGCCGCTGGTGGATTTGTCCGCCAGCACCTGAAATCCGAATTGCTGCGACAGGCTGATTGCACCGGGTTCATTCGTCACCACCATGACGCCGCCAAGCCGGCTGGCCTTGGACAGCGCATTCAGCACATCAAACAGCATCGCCTGGGAAAAAACCTCGCGCTGTTTTCCGGTCAACAGGGCGGACAATCGCGATTTTGCGCTGCCAAAGGATTTGATCGGCACCACGGCCCAATGGTTCGGGGTCATTGAAACAAATCTCCTTCGGCCGGGCGGATCAGGGTTGCGGCAGTATCGCTGCTGTTTTCATATGCGAAACCTCGGATGACAATGGCAGGCTTTGCCTCGGCGGCCTGACCCATCAAAAGAGAAGCCGCAGCCGCCAGTTCATCGCCGGTGCCGATCACGCTGGTTTCCAGAATCCTGCCATCCATATCGGCAATGCCGCGCATGTCCCTGATGGCGGGCGGCCCACTTTGGCCGATGGCGAAACCGGTGGTGCCAAGACGCCAGGGCCGGCCCCAGCTATCGGTGATGATCACCCCGATATCATGCCCGGTACGGCGTTTCAGTTCGCCGGCGATCCGGCGTGCCGATTGGTCGGGATTGACCGGCAACAGGATCACCGCGCCCGAGCGCCCGACATTTGATGCATCAATCCCTGCATTGGCCATGATGAAACCCAGCCGATGCCTAGTGATCAAAAGACCGGGGCGCGCCCGCATGATCTCAGACGATTCGTCCAGCACCAGTTGGACAAGACGCGGGTCCTTTTCCGTCTTTGCCGCAACCTCGATGGCGCGGGCATCGGGTTTGACCGAGGCCAGATCAACGATCCTGTCTTCGGATTTTGACACGACTTTCTGTGCCAAAACAACGATATCGTGTTGCTGAAGCGGAAATCGCACGATTGAGGAGGCCAAGTCATCGCCGGGCTTGATGCGCGGAAAATCGGCTATGGCGAATAGTTCGACTGACGAAGAAACGATAATTTTTACTCCCCCAGTCGATCGGCGAATTCCAGTACATCCTGTGCCAACCGCTTGCGGTCTTCAAGGCTGTTCATCAGGGTATTGACCGCCAGCACCGGCATCTCAAGTTGGTTGTTTGCATCATCACCATCGGTCTTGTCGATGATCATGCCCGTCAACAGCCCCTTGTACTGATCCGCAATCGAGCGGTTGCTGGCGGGCAGGCCCATTTCCGCCAGCATCTTGGCCAGCGGGCCTTTTACTGCGGCGCCGCCGATCAGTGGACTGACGGCGACAATCGGGGTCTTGCTGGCGGCCAATGCCTCGCGGATGCCGGGGATCGACAGGATCGGGTTGATGCTGACAAACGGGTTTGACGGGCAGATGACGATGGCGCGCAGGTTCCCGCCCCGGATCATCGCAAGCAATGCGGTTGGGGGTGTCGCGGTTTCGGCATCCTGATAGGTAAACCCGCGAACCCCGGGCGCGCAGCGTTCTTCGACAAAATATCGCTGAAACGGCAGGTCGCGGCCATCGGTGGTGTGAACGATGGTGCCAACCGGCTGATCCGCCATCGGCATCACCTGCGCCTTGATGCCAAAGCTTGCAAACAGATTACCGGTGATCTCGCCCAGGGGTTTTCCCTGTCGCAAAAGTTCGGTCCGATAAAGATGTACCGCCAGATCCTTGTCGCCCAACCCGAACCAGGAACTGCCGCCAATCTCCTTCAGTTGCGATAGACAGGCCCAGGTTTCGCCTTGGCGACCCCAGCCCCTGACCTCATCAGAAGTGCCCGAAAGGGTGTACATGATGGTATCGAGATCCGGGCAGATGGTCAGGCCCAGATGCTCGAAATCATCACCGGTATTGGCTGCGACCGCCAGTTCCCAGGGTTTCAGAACGTGATAAAGCCCTAGATCGAGCTTGGCCCCGCCGATACCGCCGCTCAGCGCCAGAACGCTGGGCGCAGTCGTTTTTCTGTTCGGGGCAGAAGTCATTTCCCGAAAACCCTATCTGGCCAAGGCCTCTGCCTCAGAATGCATATTTTTCCATGATGTCGGCGTAGTGTGTTCTGTTTCCGGCCGGTGAAACGTCCAGCCTGGCAGGGCCGGCAAGACCCGGCTTTTTCCAAGCGGATTCATAGGCTGGCGCATCGCTTTGATAGATAAGCCCGGTCGGGATCTTGCCCTGTTCGGCCAGCGTATAAACGCTGGAAAATGCGGCAATGCGGTCGCTGGGGTCATATCCGTCCGCCGTGGTGACGTCATGAACCTTGCCGGACCATTCGGCATAGGTGTCGTTATAGGTCACGCAGGGCGACATTACCTCGACAAAGGCAAAACCGCGACCGGCGGCGGCGTGTTCCAGGGCTGCCACCATCACCGCGTTCAACTGGTCCGCCGCGCCACTATAGGCCCGCGCCAGAAAGCTCGCGCCGGGGATCGAAAGGCCAAGCGAGATGCCGTCGATATTGCGTTCGGTGGTCGGGTCGATCTGCTGTGCAGTCGGCGATCGCTGGCCCTTGGTCAGCCCGTAAACGCCGTTGTTCATCAGAACATAGACGATACTTGGATTGCGTTTGAAGGTATGCATCAGATGCCCGGCACCGATGGCATAGCCGTCGCCATCGCCTCCGGCGGCAATTACCATAAGTTCCGGATTGGCCAGTTTCACCCCCAGCGCAGTCGGCAGAACCCGTCCGTGCAGCGCATGGTAGCCATAAGAATCAATGTTGTTCTGGATGGTGCCGGAACAGCCGATTCCGGCCAGAACCATGGTTTCATGCGCCGGTTGATTGATCGTCGCAAGTGCGTTGACGATGGCATTCTTGACGCCGAAATGGCCGCAGCCTGCACACCAGATCGGGTGCGACGGGGTAAAGGTGATTGTCATGCTGCATCTCCCTGAACGGCTTTGGCTTCGCCATTGATGATATGCTGAACCAGATCGGCGCAGCGGAATGGCACACCGTCATATTTCTTCAGGCTGCGCAGGTTGCCGAATGCCCCATGCCCGTTCAACAGGTGCATCAACTGACCCTCGCTGTTCTGTTCGACCACATAGACGTGATCGCAGCCACGGATGAAATCGGCGGTCTCCTCCAGCACCGGCCAGAGGGTGCGAATTTGCAGATAGCGAACGGCAGTTCCCGCGGCGTTCAGCCGCTCGGCAGTTTCGGCAATGACACCCGACTGCATGCCGCAACCGACGATGCCGATCCGTGCCGCGGGGTCGCCACCGGTGACACCGCGCGGCAGGTCAGCGCGGACATGTTCAATCTTGGCAGCGCGTTTGTCCATCATTTCACGGCGTTTGGCGGGAACCGTGGTGACCAGCCCCCATTCGTTGCGCTCGTTGCCGGTGACAAGGTTCATGCCGCCTTTGGTGCCCGGAACCGCCCAGGGCGAAACGCCGCTTGGGTTCAGTTCATAGCGCCGGTAGGTTTCCATCGCTGCCAGGTCTTCCTCGGTCAGGCGGGCGGCGTCGTCTGGTTCAACCGCTTCAAGATCAAACGGTGTGACCGAACGCGCATCCTGTGCCACTGCCTGATCAAGGGCGATGATCACCGGCCCCTGAATACGTTGCGCCAGATTGGTTGCGGCAGCGCCGATAATAAAGCCGTCACCGGGATTGCCAGGCGCCAGAACCACCCGAGGATACTCGCCGTTGCCGCCGTGAATCATCATGTCGATATCGCTTTGCTCGGGCTTGGTCGGCATGCCGGTCGATGGTCCGGCGCGCTGGCTGTTGGCAATCACCAGCGGAATTTCGGCAGAACCAGCGTGACCGATACCCTCGGCCATCAGCGAAAAACCGGGGCTTGAGGTTGCAGTCATGGTGCGAACCCCGGTCATTGCCGCACCAAGTGCGATGTTGACGGCGGCCAGTTCGTCCTCGGCCTGCATTGCCACACCGCCCTTGGCGGGCAGGTGTTTTTGCAGCCATTCCATGATTTCGGTCGCAGGCGTGATCGGGTAGCCCGCGAAAAAACGCCCGCCTGCCGCCATGAAACCAAAGGCTACCGCGTCGTTGCCATTGATCATCAGGTGCTTTTCGCGGGTCACGCGTTCCAGATGCCAGGGATAGCCGCCCGCCGCAATCGCATCGTCCATGGCGAATTTGCGACCATCGACAAAACTGTCGATGTTGGGCAAAAGCACCCGTTCCGGCAGTCGGCGCAATGTCTGGCGCAGGCAATCCTCGGCCTCGTCTTGATCGACGTTCATCAGTTGCGAGATCACGCCGAAACTCATCGAGTTCTTGAAAAGATCGCGGCGCAGGTCGCGCACGGCATAGCGCCCGAACGGAATTTCGATAACCCGTATCGTGTCGGCCAGCGTGCTGCGGTCAAGCGGCTTGTCGGAACTGTCGAACACCACCACGGCATCAGGCGGCAGATCCGGGCCAACATTGGTAACGGCTTCCTGATCGAAGGCGACGACAAGGTCGATCTGATCGCCGGTACAGCCACGCGAAACGATGCTGGCGCGCATCTGAGCCGCAGCGATACCGCCCTTGATCCGCGACGCCACGTTGCGGGATTTATAAAGGTGATAACCGCGCCGCCCGAACAATTCGCTAAGCACGTTCATTACGGTCAACGAGCCGTCGCCGCCCTGTCCGGCCACCATGATGGTCAGATCGTCAATCTTTGCGGGAATGGTCATTTTTCGCCTCCATCTTTTTTGGGGGCGGCTGTTTCTTCGCTAACCGGCGCGCCTGGTCCTTTGGTGTAAAATGTTTTCGGGTCGAGATAGTTCAGCGCCTGCCGTTCAGCCAGGGTGGGCATCTGCGCGGGAAGCGGGCGGTTCAGCTTCTTGTCGGCTGACAACTTTTTCATCAGGAATTCGCCGCGCGGCTCATCCTCCAGCGGGCGGGTTTCCAGCCAGCCATCCTTGATCGCCGCCTGAAAGGCGCGGTGACCGGCCTCGGTGCGCACCACGGTATAGGTCCAGCCGTCAAGGCCGATGCCGCCAGCCGCGATGTCGGAATTTTCGGCACCGTAATCCAGGCAGTAAAGGCAGGCGGGGCGCGCCCATTCACGATATTTCTTCAACGAGGTCGTCATGATTTCACCGTCATCCAGCGTCACCACCACCTTGCCCTTGATGTTGATGTTCTTGATCCGCTCGGGCGCGACGCCAAGGATCTCGCCCAGTTTCTGGATGCTTTCATGGGTGAAGGATTCCGAGCAGAACAGCCCGATAACCAGTGTGATGTTCCGCTTGTACCAGGTGACCGGCCCCAGTCGGACCGATGAATTCTGTTGCAGACGCACCCCATCCACCTGACAGGGAACCCCGACCACTGCCAGCGGGCCGCACTGATCGCGCACCGCTTGCTGCAAGGCGAGGGTATTGGGCGAATAGGTATAGCGCGAGCCTGCGCAGGCCAGCACTTCTTCACGGTTTCGGGCCAGTTTCGGGCGGCCGATCTGTTTGTTTTCCTCGGTGACATCGCCAAGTATCGCGCCTTTCAGCGTGCCCTTTTCAAATCCGTGCAGCAACAGTGTGGAAACCATGCCGCCATCCTGCGCATGTTCCAGGATTTCGGGATCCGTGGTGCGAGAATAGCAGGCATAGGAATAAGGGCCATAACCCTCATTTTTCGAAGGCTGATGCTGATCAAGACTTTCGGAAAGATCGTTGTCCGCCGGGCGCAGCACCGGACATGCTTCGGCGCAGAGAACACAGTGGACACAGGCGGATTCGCGGGTATCGACGGGCTTTTCATCGACATAATCGAACACATCGACCGGGCAGATGCTGACGCAGGCGGCACAGCCGATGCAGCGCCCAGTATCGACCACCACATCCATCAGGAAATCCACCGCACGAAAACCACCCCGGTTGACCTCGGTACGCCAGGCAAAGGCCCATTCATGCGGGTCTTCGGCCTCTTGCAGCAGGTGTTGGTAACGCTCGGAGACCCGCGTTACCCGTTCCTTGATCGGGTCCGACTTGTTGATGTTCTCGTGTTTCACTGGGATGCCTCCTGCTGCACCGCCGGATTGTTGGTGCTGGCTTTGAAAAATGTGTCGTACCAGTTGTCGGCAGCGATTCTGACCGCTTCGACGATGGTGATGGTTTTGCTATTCGGTCCGATGCGCCGTAATCCCTGAATGTCGGCAGGTTCGACAGATGAAAACACCATGACTTTACCCCCGATCTGATCAGCAAATGCCGGTATATCCCGCGTCAGCCGCTGGCGGTTTGCACAGGTTTTCATCAGGGTATTCACCTTTGGCACCGGCACTTCAAGTCGGCTGTTTGCATCTTGAATATCAATCCCGTCGATAATTGTGCCGCAACGCTGCCGTATGCTGTGCTTCACAACCATCTGATTGCTTGTGGGCAAGCCGGTATCTGTCAACATCATGACCGGCGGGCAGACAGCAGGAATCGGGGAATTGCCTGCGACAATGGCTTTGATCTGTCCGGCACTTTCCAAATCCGCACTTTTCATCGAGACGCCTCTCGCATCACCGCCACTTCGCCGGTGCCGGACTTGAAAAATGTGTCATACCAGATGTCAGTGGCAATCTTGGCCGCTTCGTCGATGGTGATGGTTTCGCTGTTCAGCTTGTCCTGGGCAAACCAGGCATAGGCGCTCATCTCGACCATCGAGACGACAGCCTCGCATTGACGCTGGGCCAGCCGCTCATCCAGGTTGATATTGCCGTGGTGGCGTTTCATGGCATTCAGAAACCGCCGGATATGGCGCTGGCGCATGTTCCACCAGATATCAAGGAACTGTGCATCGACGGTCATTACCTCCATCAATACTTTCAGAACATCGCGATTTTCCGAATAAAGCGTGAGGTAGCCCAGATTGCTGGCATAAAGCGCGTTATACGGATCCTTGGCGAAATCCACGTCGCGGGCCACGCTTTGACTGTACAGATCCTGATGGATATCGCCGACCAGTGTGGCGAACAGGTCTTCCTTGTTGGCGAAATAGCGATAAAGGGCACCCAGCGACAGACCGGCCTCGACCGCGACATCGGCCATGCGCATCTGCGAATAGCCATCCCGCGCCATAACCCGGCGAGCGGCAGCGATCAGCCGTTTGCGGGTCTGTATGCCTTTGGGTGTGATCGGTGCATCTGCCACGGGATTCCCTCCTGATACTGTGGCAATTCTAGTGCTGATTTCGGGAATGGCAACCTAAAAGTGACACGGGTATCACAAAAAAGCGACGTACATCATTTTAAAAAGCGACGTAGGTATTGTTTTTACCGAGAAATGCCGTAATAGTAGATAAATATTCGAGTCGCTGGCGGAAAGTTGGGATGCTGCAAGATTTGGAACAGGATGGCGCGAAGGCGGGGAAAAGCACCGCACGGGCAGATATGTATCGGCACCACGGCTGGTGGGGCAACGGAAGTATTGTTGAAAGATTTCAACAATATGCCCGGAAAACCCCCGATCGTCTGGCGCTGGTCGATGATCGCGGCAAAAGTTACACCAATGCCGAACTTCTAAACGCCGCTGAATCAATGGCCGCCAAATTCCGGGCGCAAGGGATAGAGTCGGGCGAAGTTGTCATCGTAATCCTTCCCAACTGGGTCGAATGGCAGATCGCCCATCTGGCGATTCGTCTGATGGGGGCGGTTCCGGCCAACATTCCGCTGAAGACCGATGCCAGAATGCTGGCGCATGTGGTCAATCTGGTTTCGGCGCGGGCGCTGGTGGGAACCGATGTATTTGGCGGTTTCGACCTTGGTTCGGTGCTGAAACACGCCGCCGATAGTGCCGATCACCGGGTGGACGTGCTGAAGATTGCCGACGATGGCACGATGGAATGGTCGCACAATGCCTCGACCAGACCAGCGGTCAAGCCGAATGACGAGCGGTTGGATCATATCATGTTCACCTCATCCACCACCGGCATGCCCAAGGCGGTGATGCACAGTCAGGATGGCCTGAACGCTTTTCACGAAACCATGGCGGCCCGGTTCGATCTGGTGCCTAATGGTTCGATTTTCATGGGTTCACCGCTTGGCCATTCTGTCGGGGCCATCCACGGTGCCCGCATGTCGCTTTATTTCGGCTTGCCGCTGATCCTTCAGCAGAAATGGAATGCAGCAGAGGCGGTGGCGCTGATCGAAAAATACGGCTGCACCTTCACTGCGGCGGCAACCCCGTTTCTGAAAGACCTGATTGAACTGAAACAGACCGGCGAACTGCCCAAGCTCAACTCGCTCAAACATTTCCTTTGCGGTGGGGCGCAGGTTCCGCCGGCACTTCTGGCGCATGCGGATCAGGAGTTTCCCAAAACCTATGTTACCGTGCTCTGGGGAATGACCGAGGGCGGATATACCACCTCGATCCCCGGAACCAGCCCCAGTGACAAGCGGCATCAGACTGCCGGCTGTGCTTCGGACGGGTTGGAAATTGTCATTCTCGACGAGGCGGGCAAGCCCGCCGCACCCGGATGCGAGGGCGATTTGACGGTGCGCGGCCCGGCGCTGTTTTATGGTTATTTCAACCAGCCTGAATTGAACGAGGCACTGTTTGACAAGGAAGGTTTCTTTTTTGTCGGTGACCGGGCGATCATGGACAATGATGGATATATCCGCATTACCGGGCGCAGCAAGGATTTGATCATCCGGGGCGGCGTCAACATCTCGCCGGTGCCGATCGAGGATGTGTTGGCTTCGCATCCCGACGTTTCCAGCGTTGCGGTGATCGGCTATCCCGATGACCGGCTGGGCGAAAGGATCTGCGCCGTTTTTGGCCCCTCGGCCCGGCATCTGAACCTTGATGAAGTGACGCGTTTTGCCGCCGAACACGGCCTGCCGAAACAGCATTGGCCAGAACATGTGTTTTATATCGACGACATGCCGACCACGCCTGCGGGCAAGATCCGCAAGAACGATGTCCGTCAGTGGCTGGAAAACCGTCTGGCCAAAGAAGGGCGGGGCGAATGAAGGCCCGCTTGCGCGATATTGACGTGACCTATAACATGGCAGGCAAGGGTTTGCCGGTCGTGCTGGTTCACGGCCTGGCCGAAGATCACCAAAGCTGGGCGCAGGTGCAGGCCGATCTGAAAGATGTCAAAAGCTATGCCTATGATTTGCGCGGCCACGGGCAGACCAGCCTTGGCCATCCGGAAAACACGCTGGAACAGCTTGGCGGCGACCTGATCGCATTTCTGGAAAACGTGTCGGGGCCAGCGGTTTGCGTCGGCTTTTCACTCGGCGGCACGGTCGTTCTTTGGGCCGCTGCCAAGCGCCCTGATCTGATGACCAGGGCAATCGTTGTCGGCACCTCGTCCAAGGTCGGGCGTGCGGCGGTTGGTTTCTTTCAACAAAGGATTAGCCAGTTGCAAGACGACCGTCCGGCGTTTGATTTGGGTCTGTCGGGCGACACCGCCTCGCAACTTGCGCGCCCACCTGCGGATCTGGATGCCATAACCGCGCAGCGTCTGGCGGCGGTTGGCGATGGCGGTGGCTATATCAATGCTGCCCGTGCGATGATCGGGCTGGCGGATTCACCCCTGACACCCTTGTTGGCAGAGATAGCCATCCCGGTCACTGTGATCGGCGGCGAAAAGGATGCATTCTGCCCGAAAAAAGCCGCTGACATGATCTGCGCTGAGCTGCCGAACGCCGAATATCACGAAATTCCGGACGCCGGGCATCTGATGAGCGTAGATCAGCCCGGTCAATATTCCGCAACAATTCAACAAGCTATACGGAAAGGTACATGATGGTTACGAGATTTGGAATTTCACGAGGGGTAAGCCCGCGCGAGCCGCTGACGAATGTTGCCGAGATGGCGACGCTGATTGATGATCTGGGTTTTGAACATATCTGGTATATCGACCACCAGCTTGGCATGAAAGACATCTATGCCACGATGAACGTGACGGCGATGGCGACCAAGAAACTGCAGATCGGCACGGCGGTCACCAATCTGAAAACCCGTCACCCTTCGGTCACCGCCTGCGGTCATGCGGCGGTTGATGAACTTTCCAACGGTCGCGCCATGGTCGGCCTTGGTGCCGGTTGGGTTGCGGTGAATTCGATCGGGCAGCGCCCCTCGAAGATTTCCGAACTGCGCGAAGGCATTCTGGCGCTGAAAGGCATGTTCCGCGGCGAAGAAGTGGAAATCGACGGCCACAAGATGCATTTTGCCATGGCAGACCGGCAGATCCCGATCTACCTGGCGGTAACACAGCCGCGCATCCTGAAACTGGCGGGCGAAGTTGCTGATGGCGCCATCCTGATGGGGGCTGCCGATGTTGATCTGATCAACTGGCAGTTGGAATACATTTATGAGGGGCTAAAAGCCGCTGGGCGCGACCGTTCCGAGATCGACATTGATTTCATGTGTACCACCAGCGTTCGTGACAACCAGAAAGATGCGCTTGACGATGTGCGCTCCTGGGCGGCGACGCAGGCGGCGACCTTCACCGAGTGGAAGGAAATTCCGCCGGGCTGGGAGAAGTACAAGAAGCTCTGGGATGACGTGATGGCCAACTACCATTTCGAAAAACACCTGTCGCTGCATGCTGGCCACCAGGACGTTGTGACCGATGAGTGGACCCAGACCGTAGCGATTGCCGGCGATGTGGATTACTGTGTCGGGCGGATCAAGGAAATTACCGATAATTGCGATATCGACCGGATCACATTCCCCTTGCATTCCGGCGGGCGCAGGCAACGGCTGGAAACCTTCGCCAACGAAGTGATCCCGCGCGTGACGGGCAAGAAATGAACCTTTGGCAATCGGAAAAGTGACATGACAAAAATGAAAACTGCTCTGGTCACCGCCGCTGCCGGTGTCGGCATCGGCTCCGCCATCGCCAATCAGTTGGCGCTGGACGGGATGCGCGTTGTGGTAACAGACGCGCATGAACGCCGCTGTCAGGAATATGCCGCCAAGATTGCAGCCGATACCGGTGCCGAGGTGATCGGCATGCATCTTGATGTGACCGATGCCAAACGGGTCGAGACCGTGATGAACGAGGTTGCCGAACGTTTCGGCAGCCTCGATGTTCTGGTCAACAATGCCGGATTCAACAAGATTGAACCGGTGTCGGAAATGTCGTTGGAAACCTGGCACAAAAGCCTTGATATCGACCTGAACGGCACGTTTTACGCCATGCGCTTTGCCTTGCCGCACATGATCCGTCAGGGCAGCGGCAACATCGTCAACATCTCGTCGATCGGTGCCTGGGAATGTTCGGTCGAACACGGCTCGGCCTATGCGGCGGCCAAGGCAGCGGTGATGGCGCTGACGCGGGTTGCTGCGGCGGAAAACGGCAAACACGGGATCCGCGTCAATGCGGTGGCACCCGGCCTGATCTACAACGACTTCCTGCGCAAGATTTACCCAAAGGAGTTTTTTGACGGTTATGCGCAGGATCGTTCCTTTGTCGGACGGGTTGGTGAACCACAGGACGTGGCGAACCTCGTGTCCTTCCTGGCCAGCGACAAGGCCGGTTACATCACCGGCGAAACCTATGGCATATCCGGAGGAGTGTTCCCTCATGCCTGATAGCGCCCGTGCAGATGACAGCCCGCTTTACTGGCCGATTGCCAAACTGATTGCCGCCTACCGCGACAGGTCCCTGTCGCCGGTTGAGGTGTACAAACAGGCCGAGGCCAGGGCGGATGCGTTCAATTCCGAAATGAACGTTTATGTCACGCGCATGAGCGATCTTGCCAAAACCCAGGCCGAGGCGGCGGAACGCGCCTATCGCAACCATACCGCCGGTCCCTTGGCCGGCGTGCCGGTTTCCATCAAGGACGCGTTCGAGGTCAAGGGCTACCTTACCACCTATGGCTCGCTGAAATACCGCGATCATATCAGCACGCAGGATACCGGCACCGCCAAACGCATCCGGGCATCGGGCGCGGTGATGACCGGCAAGACCAACACGGCGGAATTCGGACAATCCGCCACCACCGACAACCTGCTTGGCCCGGATACCACTAACGCCTGGGATACCACGCGCACCTCGGGTGGCTCCAGCGGTGGCGCGGCCTCGTCTGTGGCGGCGGGGCTGGTTTCGGTCGGGCTTGGCTCGGATGGCGGCGGCTCCATCCGCATTCCGGCGGCCTTCAGCGGCGTTTTTGGTTTCAAGCCGTCTTACGGGCTGGTGAAGGATGAAGGCGGCGGCAGCGCTATGGATGATTTCGTTTGCCCTGGTCCCTTGGCGCATTCGGTCGATGATGCCAGGCGGTTGCTGAACATTCTGGCCGAACGGTCCTTTACGCGCAAAGCCAGCGGTCGCGGCCTGAAGATCGCCGTCTGCGCGGCACCGGAAGATCGCCCGGTCGATGCCGGGGTTCAGGCGATGTTTGCCCAAACGATGAAACGGCTAGGCCAGACCGGCCATCAGTTGATCGAGGCGGATATTCCCGTTGCCGGCTGGAAAGACGTTTTTGGCCCGCTGGTGCTTTATGATGAGTTGCGCGAACGCGGCCAGTATCTAGATCAGGATCTGGCCGAGTTGACCGATTATGAGCGCGTCACTTTGGAGGCCGCTAAATCCCTGAGCGATCAGGACGTTGCAGGCGCGAAAAAACTGCTGCTGGCATATCGCGCCAGATTTGATGCCTATCTCAGCGATTTTGACGCCATCCTGACGCCAACCAATTCGGTTCCGGCGTTTCCGATCAGACAGCGCCCGCTTGAAATCGACGGGCGAAAGGTAAGCGAACTTTGGGGGGCGTTTCCGTTCACCTCGCCGTTCAATGTTGCGGGTACGCCTGCGGCATCGCTTCCTTGCGGGTTGGTCGAAGATCTGCCGGTGGGCTTGCAGGTGGTGATGAAACAAGGTCAGGATGAGGCCTTGCTGAACCTTTGCGAAGAAATTGAGGATGCCATCGGCTTTGACAACACCCCGCTGAAAAACCGCTGGCGCCTGCCGGCGGCGGCAGATGTGGTGGTATCCTGATGGGCGGTCGGGTTGTTCGGTCGGAAAACGGCGCGGCATTATTCCTGACGCTGGAAAATGCCGGGCGCAGAAATGCTTTGTCGGTGACGCTGCTGAATGATCTCAGGGCGGCACTGACGGCACCGATGTCTGCAAGAACCCGAATCGTATTCATAAGGGGCGCCGATGGCACCTTTAGTGCCGGTGCCGACCTCAACGACATTTCCGGTACTGAAAAGGACGCGGATTATGACCGTCTGACGGCTGAGATCGGTGATCTGATCCGCGCCTGTCCCCTGCCGGTAGCCGCGTTGATCGAAGGGCCATGCATGGGGGCCGCGGTTGAACTGGCGCTTTCGACCGATCTTCGCATCGCAACCAAGGACGCCTATTTTCAGGTACCGGCGACCCGCCTTGGCCTGCTATACAAACCCGATGCCATCACTGGTTTGCGGTCGCGTTTCGGTGCCGAAACCCTGACGCGCCTGATGGTGTTGGGCGAACGGTTTTCCGCCAAGGGGGCACGTCGTGCCGGGCTGGTTGGCGATGTTGTCAAATCGGCCGATATCGAAAATCACGCACAGGAACTCAGCGATCTGGCGGCGAAAACCGATGCTGCTGCCGCCGCCGTCACCAAACAGTTGCTGGTCGAACTTGAAAGCGGTCGCGCCGACATGAATGCCTGGCGCCAGCGTTATATGCAAATCCTGACCTCGGATGCACGCAAACAAGGGGTTCTAGCCATCAAGGCCCGGCTGGGAGCTGACGGGCAGGGCGGCAAACCAAAGAAAACGGAGAAAACAGATGCAGTTCAGTGATCTGATCGGCCATGACCTTGGCAAGCACCGGGTCACCTATTCCAGCGAAACCGCGATCCTTTATGCACTGGCGGTCGGGGCGGCACCGGATCAGCTTGAACTGACCTATGAACGCGATCTTCGTGTGCTGCCTTGCTTTGGCACCGCGCTAGGCCTTTGGGCGGTGGAAAAGGCCGGTGATCTTGGCGCTTATGATCGCAAGATGTCGTTGCATGCGTCACAGGAATTGGTGGTGCACAAACCCTTGCCGAAAAAAGGTGATTTTGAAATGACCGGACGGGTTGCCGGGGTTTGGGACAAGGGCCGCGCCACCATGGTCGATATCGTGGCCGAGTGCGAATATTTCTCGGCCAGCTACGGCATTTTTCTACCCGGCCGCGGCGGTTGGGGCGGTGAACGCGGCCCGGCCTCGGCCGCGGTCGAGATGGGGGAGCCTGACTGGACCGCAAGCTATGCGACCTGGCCCAATCAGGCGGCGATTTACCGGCTGACCGGTGACATGCACCCGATCCACATCGACCCCGAAGTTGCTGCCGCCAACGGGTTTGACCGGCCTATTCTGCATGGTCTCTGCACCCTTGGGATTGCCGCGCGCATGCTTGCCGCCGCGGCAGACGCCCATCCCTGCGATCTGACAAGTCTCAGCGCGCGGCTTGCAGCACCGGTTCTGCCGGGTGAGGTCATAAAGACCTCAGCATCCCGCAAAGATGACCTGTTATTCTTTGATTCGGCCACAAAGAACGCTACTGTCCTGAAAGGGGGAACCGCTAAATACTGTTAGCTTGCAAATAAAACCGAATATCAACATAACCCGACCTATCACACTTTCATTCAACAGGAGGTAAAGATGAAACTGGTGAAATCTACAATGGGGCTGATCGCTGCGGTCGCGCTGGGGCTGGGGGCGGTCACTGCCGTCTCGGCCGACAGCATCAAGATCGGCGAGATCAACCACTACAAGCGCATGGCGGCCTTTGCCAACCCGTACAAGAACGGCATCACGCTGGCGCTTGAGGAAATCAACGCCAAAGGCGGGGTTCTGGGCAAGGACCTTGAGTTCATTTTCCGCGACGATCAGGGCGATCCCGGCGAAGCGGTCAAGATCGCTGAAGAACTGATGACCCGTGACGGCGCCGTGATGCTGGCAGGCTCGATCCTCAGTAATGTCGGTCTGGCGCTGGCATCATTTGCGGCGGAAAAACACTATATCTATCTTGCATCCGAACCGCTGGCCGATGCGCTGGTCTGGGAAAGTGGCAATGACTATACTTTCCGCCTCAGAACCTCGACCTACATGCAAGCAGCGATGCTGGCAGGTGCTGCGGCAAAAACCGGTGCAAAAAGATGGGCAACCATCGCGCCGAACTATGCCTATGGCAAAGACGCGGTAGCCGCCTTCAAAAAGGCGCTGACCGCCATCGACCCTGACGTGGAATTCGTGACCGAACAATGGCCTGCCCTGTTCAAGATCGACGCCGGTGCCGAAGTGCAGGCGATCGAACGCGCCAAGCCCGACGCCATCTTCAACGTGACCTTTGGTGGCGATCTGGCGAAATTCGTGCGTGAAGGCAATACCCGTGGCCTGTTCGAAGGGCGCGAAGTGTTCAGTCTTCTGTCGGGTGAGCCGGAATACCTGGATCCGCTGAAAGACGAAGCACCGGTTGGCTGGACCGTGACCGGTTATCCCTGGTACGATTTCACCGAAGGTCCGAACAAGGTGTTCGTCGATGCCTATATGAAACGCTGGAACGAACGCCCCGGCATCGGTTCGCTGGTTGGCTACATGTCGGCGCAAGTGGTCGCGGCCCTGATCGAAAAGGCAGGTTCGACCGATACCGAAGCATTGCGCAAGGCCTTTGCCGATCTGAAGGTTTCAACCCCGGTCGGCGAGATCACCTTTCGCAAGCTGGACCATCAGGCGACCATGGGTGCCTTTGTCGGCAAAACTGCGGTGCGTGACGGTGCCGGCGTGATGGTAGACTGGGTTTACCTTGACGGTGCAGACTATCTTCCGAGCGACGAAGAAGTTATGAAAATGCGCGGCGGCAACTAAAATCGCTGCCGATCCGGGCCGGTTGATACCGGCCCGGTATCGCAAGCAACACGACACAAGTATCCAACAACAGGGCGGATAAATATGGGGTTGTTCATCGCGCAGCTGCTGACCGGGCTGGCGAATGCCGGTGCGTTGTTCATGGTGGCATCCGGGTTGTCGCTGATTTTCGGCGTTACGCGCATCGTCAATTTCGCACATGGTTCATTTTACATGCTGGGTGCATTCATCGGCTATTCGCTGTTGCAGGTTCTGCCGGGCATGGTCGGTTTCTGGGTGGCAATGCTGCTGGCGGCGATCGCGGTCGGGGTGATCGGGGTGATCGTCGAACTGCTGGTTCTCAGGCCGATCTATCGCGCGCCCGAGCTTTTCCAACTGGTTGCCACTTTCGGAGTTATTCTGGTCATTCAGGATCTGGCGCTGATGATCTGGGGGGCAGAGGATATGCTTGGCCCGCGCGCGCCCGGCCTCAAAGGCATCGTTCGCATCATGGGTGAGCCGGTGCCGACTTATGACATCGCGCTGATCGTCATTACGCCGTTTGTCGCATTGGCACTTTGGTATCTGATCACCAAGACCCGTGTCGGTATTCTGGTTCGTGCCGCCACGCAAGACCGTGAAATGGTCAGCGCACTGGGTGTGAACCAGTCGTGGCTGTTTACCGGCGTGTTCTTTCTTGGCGCAGCCCTTGCCGGTCTGGGTGGTGCCATCCAGTTACCCAAGGGCGGTGCGGATCTATTGATGGATTTCAATATTCTGGCGTCAATATTCGTGGTGGTGGTGATCGGCGGAATGGGCTCATTGCCGGGTGCATATCTGGCGGCGGTGCTGATTTCCGTTCTGAATGTGTTCGGCGTTACCTATATCCCGCAATCGACGCTGGTGCTGATGTTCGTGGTGATGGCGGTGGTACTGATGATCAAGCCTTACGGTCTGTTCGGTCGTGAGGAGGTCGCCGGTGAACATGGCCAGGTCGGCGAGGTGGAGCGGCCGTTCAAGCCTGCGGGCCTCAATGCCCGGCTGATCGTCGCGGCGTTTCTGTTGGTGCTGGCGCTGGTGCCGCTATACGGTTCGGCCTTCAGCATGGTGTTGATCACCGATATTGTCATCTTCTGTCTGTTTGCCGCCAGTCTGCATTTTCTGCTTGGCATCGGTGGCCTCGTGTCTTTTGGCCATGCTGCGTTCTTTGGCGGCGGTGCCTATGTGGCGGCGCTGATCGTGACCTATTCCGACACGCCAATGGAATTCGCGCTGATGCTGGCACCGATCGGTGCGGCCATGGCGGCAGTGATCATCGGCTGGCTGTGTATCCGTTTGACCGGGGTCTATTTCGCCATGCTGACCATGGCATTCGCGCAACTGCTCTGGTCGCTGGTCTATCAATGGGGCGAGTTTACCGGCGGCGATGACGGGTTGCTGAATATCTGGCCGTCCGACTGGCTGAACGACACCACCGTCTATTACTTCCTGACGCTGATCATCGGTGTCGGCGGCATCCTGTTGCTGCGCCATGCTGCGCATTCGCCGTTCGGCTATGGCCTGCGCGCCGCGCGTGACAGCGCTCGCCAGGCCGAGGCGATGGGCATTCACACCAAGCGCGTGCAATGGGTGGCATTTACCTTTGCCGGTGCCATGGCCGGGGTTGCGGGCGGGTTGTTCGTGTTTTCCAAAGGCTCGATCTTTCCTTCGGAACTGGAGATTGCCCGCTCGTTCGATGCACTGATCGTGGTGTTTCTGGGTGGCGTGAAAACCCTGTCCGGCGGCGTTGTCGGTGGCGCGGTTCTGGAAACCATCAAGGATTTCCTGACGCGTTTTGAGTACTGGCGCATGACGCTTGGCCTGCTGATCATCGGTGTCGTGATCCTGGCACCTGACGGTATCGTTGGTTCCTTGCGAAAGGCCAGCGAACGCCTTGGCATCACCAAAAGACCGGAGGGCGAAGTATGACCGAGATTCTTCGGGTTGAACATCTCTGCAAGCATTTTGGCGCCATCAAGGCGGTGAACGATGTCAGCTTTACCCTTAACAAGGCTGAACTGCTGGCAATGATCGGCCCCAACGGTGCCGGCAAAAGCACCTGTTTCAACATGATGATGGGGCAGTTGAAACCGACCTCGGGATCGGTCTATCTGCGGGGCGAAAACATCACCCGCATGGCGCCGAGGGTGATCTGGCGCAAGGGTGTCGGGCGAACCTTTCAGATTACCGCCACCTACCAGTCGATGACGGTGGTGGAAAACGTGCAGGTGGCACTGATGTCGCATAACCACAAGATCTTTTCGATCCGTCCCTATGCGCACAAGCTTTACCGCGATCAGGCGCTTGGTTTTCTGGAAACCGTCGGGATGCAGGATCAGGCCGATCGACACGCAGCAGTGCTGGCTTACGGCGATCTGAAGCGGCTGGAACTGGCCATCGCGCTATGCCATGAGCCTGACCTGTTGCTGATGGATGAACCGACCGCCGGCATGGCCCCCAAGGAACGCATCGCCCTGATGCAGCTTACCGCCGACATTGTGAAAGATCGTGGTATCAGCGTGTTGTTCACCGAACATGACATGGATGTTGTTTTCGGCCATGCCCACCGGATCATGGTGCTGAACCGGGGTGAACTGATCGCCGAAGGCACCGCCAGCGAAATCCGCAACAACGCCTATGTGCAGCAAGTCTATCTTGGCGGTGGCCAACTTTACAAGAAATCCGAGGAGGGTCACGTCAATGCTTGAGCTGACCTCGATCAACAGCTTTTACGGCAAGGCGCATGTGCTGAGCAATCTTGACCTCAGCGTTGAACGCTCGGAAATCGTGTCGCTGCTGGGGCGCAATGGCGCGGGCAAATCGACGACGATGAAATCCATCATGCAGATCGTAGTGCCGAAAACCGGCAAGGTCACGTTTCTGGGCAAGGACATCACCGGCATGTCATCGCATCGCGTTGCCAAGATGGGGCTGGGTTATGTGCCGGAAGACCGGCGGATTTTCACCGATCTGACAGTTCTGGAAAACCTCGAAGTTGGCCGTCAGCCATCCCGCGAAGGTACCGTGACCTGGACATTCGACATGCTGTTTGACATGTTTCCCAACCTGGCCGAGCGGCGGCAGAACCGTGGCAAGGAATTGTCGGGCGGTGAACAGCAGATGCTGACCATCGCGCGAACCTTGATGGGCAATCCCAGCTTGATCTTGCTGGATGAGCCTTCCGAGGGTATCTCGCCGCTGCTGGTTGAGACGATGGCGAAGGTCATCCTGCAGTTAAAAAGCGAAGGTCTGACAGTTCTGATCTCGGAACAGAACCTGCATTTCGCACAGCTTGTGGCCGACAAGGCGATAATCATCGAAAGTGGCACCGGCAAATATACCGGCAGCTTTGACGATCTGAACGCAAAGCCCGAAATCCGCGATGCCTATCTGACTGTCTGAGGTTTGAAGGCAGGAAAAAAACGCGCTCCGGAGGTTATCCGGCGCGCGTTCTGGTTTATGGTGCTGATCAGATATCCAGGGTGTTTTCGCGTTCCCAACGCGAGAAATGCGAAACAAAGGAATTCCACTCCTGATGCTTCAGCTTCAGATAGCCGGTGGAAAATTCATCGCCCATCAGGGTTTTCAACTCGGTATCCTTGTCAAACTCGCGCAGCGCGTCCAACAGGTTCAACGGCAGTTTTGGCGCACCGGTGACCTTGTGGCCTTCGGCATACATATCGATATCCCATCGCTTGCCGGGATCGGCCTTGGAACGTATGCCGCTCAGACCCGCGGCGATGATCACCGCCTGCATCAGATAAGGGTTGGTGGCGCCATCCGGCAGGCGCAGTTCAAACCGGCCGGGGCCGGGAACGCGCACCAGATGGGTACGGTTGTTGCCGCCCCATGTCACCGAATTGGGCGCCCAGGTCGAACCGGATGAGGTACGAGGCGCGTTGATACGCTTGTAGCTGTTCACCGTAGGATTGGTGATCGCCGCCAACGCCGAGGCGTGTTTCATGATGCCGCCCAGAAAATGGCCACCGGTTTCCGACAATCCGAGTTCGCCAATCGGGCCTTTGCCTTTTTCGATGGCAAAGATGTTCTTCACACCAACGCGTCCCGGCCCATCCCAGACCGATATATGCGCATGCAGGCCATTGCCGGTCAGCCCTTCGATCGGTTTTGGCATGTAGGTAACGCGCAATCCGTGCTTTTCGGCAATGGATTTCGACATGAATTTGAAAAAGCTGTGCTGATCCGCCATTTTCAGCGCATCGTCGAAATCCCAGTTCATCTCGAACTGGCCATTGGCGTCTTCGTGGTCGGTCTGGTAGGGGTTCCAGCCCATTTCCAGCATGTAATCGCTGAGTTCGCGGATCATGTCGAAACGCCGCATCACCGCCTGCTGGTCATAGCATGGCTTTTCGGCGGTATCGAGTTCGTCGGCGATCCGGTCGCCCTCGGGTGTCAGGATTGTGAATTCCGGCTCGATGCCGGTCTTGACATAAATGCCTTCGCTGGCGGCTAGATCGACCAGTCGGCGCAAGACGTTGCGCGGGGCCTGGGCGACGTCCTGACCTTCCATGATGCAGTTGCTTGCAACCCAGGCCACCTCGGGCCGCCAGGGAAGCTGCACCACCGAATCCGGATCGGGAACTGCCAGCATGTCGGGATGTGCCGGTGTCATGTCCATCCAGGTGGCGAAACCTGCAAATCCTGCGCCGTTTTTCTGTACATCGGAAATCACCTGTGCCGGCACCAGCTTGGCCCGCTGATAACCGAACAGATCGGTAAAGGTGATCATGAAGTATTTTATGCCGTTGTCCTTGGCAAACGCGGCCAAATCGGTAGTCATCGGTTCACTGTCCTTTTCCCTGTTGTATCAAATTGAAAGGGCGCGGTTCGTTTCCGTCCGCGCCCGTTTGTCATCTGTCAGAACCCGGCCTTGCCGGGATACCACTCAGTTCCTGCCAATGGTACCCTTGCCATGGCTGCGGCTTCCATGGTCAGCGCACAAAGATCTTCGGGTTCCAGGTTGTGCAGATGGCTCTTGCCGCAGGCGCGGGCAATGGTCTGCGCTTCAAGCGTCAGAACCTTCAGATAGTTTTTCAGCCGCCGTCCGCCCTCGACCGGGTTCATGCGTTTTTCAAGTTCGGGGTTCTGGGTGGTGATGCCCGCCGGATCCTGCCCTTCATGCCAGTCGTCATAGGCACCCGAGGTGGTGCCGAGTTTCTGGTATTCCTTTTCCCATTTCGGGTCATTATCCCCAAGTGCTACCATGGCGGCGGTACCGATTGAAACCGCATCGGCGCCAAGAGCGATGGCCTTGGCAACGTCGGCACCGGTGCGGATGCCGCCCGATACGATCAGTTGCACCTCGCGGTGCATGCCCATGTCCTGAAGCGCCTGAACCGCCGGGCGGATACAGGCCAGTATCGGCAGGCCGACATGTTCGATGAACACATCCTGCGTCGCCGCTGTGCCGCCCTGCATGCCATCCAGAACCACCACATCCGCCCCGGCCTTGACCGCCAGCGTGGTGTCGAAATAGGGCCGGGTGCCGCCGATCTTTACATAGATCGGTTTTTCCCAGTTGGTGATTTCCCGCAGTTCCAGGATCTTGATCTCAAGATCGTCGGGGCCGGTCCAGTCTGGGTGCCGACAGGCCGAACGCTGGTCGATGCCCTTGGGCAGGTTGCGCATTTCCGCCACACGGTCGCTGATCTTCTGGCCGAGAAGCATGCCGCCACCGCCGGGTTTCGCGCCCTGGCCGATCACCACCTCGATGGCGTCGGCGCGCCTCAGATCAACCGGGTTCATGCCGTAACGTGACGGCAGCACCTGATAAACCAGCTTGTTGGAATGGACGCGCTCTTCGGGTGTCATGCCGCCGTCGCCGGTGGTGGTCGAGGTTCCGGCAGCCGATGCGCCACGGCCAAGCGCCTCTTTGGTCGGCCCGGAAAGGGCGCCAAAGCTCATGCCGGCGATGGTGATCGGAATATCCAGTTCGATCGGGTGCTTGGCAAACCGTGTTCCCAGCGTCACCCTGGTGTCACATTTTTCCCGATATCCCTCCAGCGGATAGCGCGAGATCGACGCGCCGAGAAACAGCAGATCGTCGAAATGCGGCACCCGCCGCTTGGCCCCGCCGCCGCGAATGTCATAGATGCCGGTATCGGCAGCACGGCGGATTTCGGCGTTGATCGGGTTGGAAAAAGTCCAGGATTGCTGCGGGACGGTGCGCGATACAAATTGCGTCTTTTCGTCTTTCATCTCGGTCACCTCAATAAGCCGCTGCGTTGTCGACGTGGAAATTGTAAAGCTGCCGGGCCGAACCATAACGGCGGAACTCCTCGGGCTTTGAATCGATTCCGGCGCGCTCCAGCAGATCGGCCAGGATTTTCAGATGCTCAGGGCGCATTTCCTTTTCGATGCAATCGGCACCCAGGCTCTTGACCTTGCCGCGCACGAACAGCCGCGCCTCATAAAGACTGTCGCCAAGCGCGTCGCCGGCATCGCCACAAACCACCAGATTGCCGGATTGCGCCATGAAGGCCGACATATGGCCGACATTCCCGCCAACCACGATGTCGATGCCTTTCATCGAGATGCCGCAGCGTGAACTGGCATTGCCCTTGATCACCAGCAAACCGCCATGCCCGGTGGCACCGGCATACTGGCTGGCGTCGCCATCTACGATGACGCTGCCTGAAATCATGTTTTCCGCCACGCCTGGCCCGGCGGAACCCTTGATATGTACATCCGCCTGCTGGTTCATCCCGGCACAGTAATAGCCGGTCGAGCCGTTCACCGTCACGCTTATCGGCGCATCCAGCCCAACGGCGATGGCATGGCTGCCCTTCGGGTTGACGATGTTCCATTCAGTCTGGTTGGTGTTGGCATTTTGGGCGTGAAGGGTCTGGTTCAGCTTGCGCAAGCCCTCGCTTGCCAGATCGAATGTCTGCATCTTAATGACTCCAGAAATAGACGTGGGCGGGTTCCGGTTCCCAGACGCGGGCATTTTCGATGTCCGGCAGGTTGACCAGGGCGCGGTATTCGGTGCCAAAGGCAACATAGCGGTCGGTTTCCGCCATCACCGCCGGTTTGCAGGCGATCGGGTCGCGGACCACGCCAAAACCGTCCTTGGTGCCGACGACAAAGGTGTAAAACCCGTCAAGGTCATCCAGCCCGCTTTCCAGCGCCTGATCAAGGGTGCTGCCATGCTGCATCTTCCAGCTCAGATAGGCGGCGGCGACTTCGGTGTCGTTCTCGGTTTCAAATGTCATGCCGTCCTGGCGCAGCCGCCGTCTGAGGCTGTTGTGGTTGGAGAGCGAGCCGTTATGCACCAGGCACTGATCGCTGCCGGTCGAGAACGGGTGCGCACCCATGGTGGTTACCGCACTTTCGGTTGCCATGCGGGTATGGCCGATGCCATGGGTTCCCTGCATCTTGTCAAGCTCAAACCTTGCCGCCACGTCTTTTGGCAGGCCGACTTCCTTGTAGATCTCGATGGTGTCGCCAACGCTCATCACCCGGACGCCGGGGCGAATCGTCTGGAGGGTCTGACGCGCGGTTTTCACCACGTCCGAGGCGACCTCAAGCACGGCATGGGTGTCCTTGCGCTTCAGGCTGAAACTGCCGCCGAAGATTTGATCCAGCTCCTCGGGCAGGGTTCCAAAATCCTGATCCGGATTATCCGATTGCAGGGTGATCTTGGTCCGGCCCTTGGAATTCTTGCCATAAATCGCGATCCCGGCACTGTCGGGGCCGCGATCGGTCATGGTCACCAGCATTTCCGCCAGCATTTCGCCCAAATGCGGCTCCAGCGTCTTATCTTTTAGAAACAGTCCAACAATTCCGCACATTTCAGCAAACCTCCGGCAAATTGCGTTCGGCAAAAATAGCACCAACTCGGACCACCTTCAACCCAAAAGAAACAAAAGTTCCTGTAAAGAAATTATGACTCATTTTATCGGCTAAATGTTATCGGCTAAATGGTCTGTTTGTATGAAATGACCGACAGATATTTCGCGGGCAGGCTTACCAGAACCTCCGGCCCATGCGGTGCGTCAGCCTCGAAAAACAGCGTGTCACCAGGGCGGAGTTCAAAGATATGATCGCCATGGCGGTAATCTACCGCACCTTCCAGCATGTATAGCATCTCGACACCATCATGCTGGAAGGTCGGAAAAATATCGGCTTCGGTATCCAGCACGATCAGGTAGGGTTCCACGGTCACGCCCGAAGAATTCGATTCAAGGTGCCCAAGCAGGTTGTACTGATGCCCGGCGCGGGTGCCGGCTCGTTCGCTTTCGACCCCTTGGCCGGCCCGGGTATGCACCACCGAACGCAGTTCCTCGAACCGCCTCAGGAATGCCGTCAGCGGCACATTCAGCGCCTGCGCCAGCGATTGCAACGTGGTCAACGAGGCCGAGATATTGCCGTTCTCGATCTTTGACAACATGCCGTTGGAAAGTCCGGTTCGCCCGGCAAGTTCGGCCACCGTCAGGCGTTGTTTCTTGCGAAACGCCCGAACCTCGCGCCCGATCGCCAGTTCCAGGTTCTTTTCACGGGATTCGCGCACCCGATGCGGGTCCTGGTGAAGAACCGGGGTTTTCTTGTTGGCTTTCAAATCATCGGTCCCAGAAAAAGCGTTTGTCAAAGCCTAGCGCGGGCGGGCTTGGCTATCCAGTAGAAATTACCCATGATAAATATAGATGACCAGCAGGAATAAGACCCGTCAGAAAATGGTTTCCGCCAGCACCACCTGCTTCAGACCCCGTCTGGGCCGATCGGAAAGTGACAGGCGGCCATATGGCTGCTACCGGTCAGTTCCGGTGTCTCGATGCGGCAACGATCCTGTACCTTCCAGCATCTCGGCGCAAATGCGCAGCCCTTGCCAATCGCCAGTGGTGAGGGCAGTTCACCCTCAAGCTTGATGCGTTCGGTCTTGGCCCCGGGGTCGGCGCGGGGCGTCGCCGACAGCAATGCCTTGGTATAGGGGTGCCTCGGTGCTGCGAACACATCTTCCTTGGCACCCTTTTCCACGGCGCGGCCCAGATACATCACGATTACATCATCAGCAACGTGCCGAACCACGCTAAGGTCATGGCTGATGAACAGATATGCCAGATCCAGCCGTTCCTGAAGATCGACCAGCAGGTTCAGGATCGAACTCTGGATCGACAGATCCAGCGCCGAAACCGGCTCGTCCAGTACCACCACCCTGGGTTCCAGCATCAGGGCGCGGGCGATGGCGATGCGTTGGCGCTGCCCGCCGGAAAACATGTGCGGGTAGCGGTCAAAGTGTTCCGGCCTCAGCCCGACCAGCCCCAGCATCTCACGCGCCTTGGCTCCTTGCTCGGCAACCGGCATATCCGGGCGGTTGATCTTCAGCGGCTCCATCAGGATGGCACCGATCCTCTGGCGCGGGTTGAGCGAGCCATAGGGATCCTGAAACACGATCTGCACCGATGACCTGAGGTCGGGCCAGTCGGTGCGGGTGATGGTCTTGCCGTCCAGCACCAGGGCACCCTTTGTCGGTTCCTCGATAAAGGTGATCATGCGGGCCAGGGTTGATTTGCCACAACCGGATTCCCCCACCACCGCCAGCGTCTTGCCGGCATATAGTGCAAAATCCAGCCCGGCCACCGCGCGCAATATCTGCGGCTTGGTGAACAGGTTGCCGCCCACGCCGTAATGTCGCGCCAGCCCTTTTGCCGACATCACCGGTTCGGTCATGATGCCATCCTCTTGTCGGTGTTGATCGGATAATGGCAGCGCGCATGGCCAAGATCGGCAGTCCGCGGTTCAGGCGGGGTGGTGCGGCATTTCTGATCGGCATATTTGCAGCGCGGCGAAAACAGGCAGCCTTCGGGCCGGTCAAACTGCCCCGGCACCACGCCCGGTATGGTCGGCAACCGCTTTTCGGTGGCACGTTCCGGCAGCGCATCCAGCAATGCGCCGGTATAGGGGTGATGTGGCGTCAGGAACAGCGGGCCGACCGGTTGTTCCTCGATCTTCTGGCCGGCATATTGCACGCTGACCCGTTCAGCGGTTTCGGCCACCACGCCCATGTCATGGGTGATCAGCACAAGGCCCATACCGGTTTTCTGTCGCAACCCCAGCAGCAGGTCGAGTATCTGGGCCTGAATGGTCACATCCAGTGCCGTGGTTGGTTCATCCGCGATCAAGAGCTTCGGGTTGCAGGCGATGGCCATGGCGATCATCACCCGCTGGTTCATGCCGCCCGACAACTGGTGCGGAAACGCCGACAGGCGCTTTTCCGGCGCGGGAATGCCGACCTGTTCAAACAACTCGACCGCGCGGGCGTGACGTGCCCGGCGGTCCATGCCAAGGTGATAACGCAGCACCTCCTTGATCTGCCAGCCGACCTGAAAACAGGGATTGAGCGAGGACATCGGTTCCTGAAAAACCATCGCCAGATCCTTGCCGACGATGCGGCGGCGTTCGCGCGCGCCAAGCCCTTTGAGGTTATGTTCGCCAAACTGCAACAGGTCGGCACTGACCGTGGCGGTCCAGGGCAAAAGACCCATCAACGCCAGCATCGACACCGATTTGCCGGAGCCGCTTTCACCGACAATCGCCACCACCTCACCGCTGTCGACATCCAGATCGACCGAGTCCACCGCCCGGAACGCCCCCGAGGCGGTAGCGAAATCGACGCTGAGATTGCGAATGCTGAGAAGTGGCATCTTGATCAGCTCCGTTTCAGTTTCGGGTCAAGCGCGTCGCGCAGCCCGTCGCCCATCAGGTTGATCGCGAGCACCGTCACCAGAATGGCAAGACCGGGAAAGGTGACGACCCACCAAGCGCGCAGGATGAATTCCCGCGCTTCGGCCAGCATGGTGCCCCATTCCGGCGTCGGGGGTTGTGCGCCCATGCCAAGAAACCCGAGCGCCGCTGCGTCAAGAATCGCGGTCGAAAAGGACAGCGCCGCCTGCACGATGATCGGTGCCAGACAGTTCGGCAGCACGGTGACAAACATCAGCCGCCCCAGCCCTGCACCGACAACGCGCGCCGAGGTGACGTAATCCTTCTGGCGTTCCGACATCACGCTGGCGCGGGTCAGGCGGACATAATGCGGTTGCAATACAATGGCGATGGCGATCATCGCGTTGGTCAGGCTTGGTCCCAGAATGGCCACCAGCACCAACGCCAGCAGCAACGAGGGAAAGGCCAGGATGATATCCATGATCCGCATGATGATGCTGTCCAGCCATTTCGGCGCAAAGCCCGCGATCAGCCCGACCAGAATGCCCCCGCTGGCGGCAATCGTTACCACCACGATGCCGACGAAAAACGAATAACGTGAACCTTCGACCAGGCGCGACAGCATGTCCCGGCCCAAAGGATCGGTGCCAAGCGGAAACTGCCAATCGCCGCCCTCTTGCCAGGCTGGCGGGAGCAGGGTGAACTGGCGAAACTGCTCGGTCGGATCATAAAGCGATAAAAGCGGTGCAAATGCGGCGCAAAAGGCAAAGACGACAAAGATATAAAGCCCGAACACCGCACCGCGATTTTCGCGGAAATAGAACCAGAACTCTTTCAGGCGACCCGGACGTTCTTCGGTTTCCGCGATCTCGCTGGCTGGCGTTTGCGTCATCTAGCGTTTCCTGATCTTGGGGTTGATGACCCCGTAAAGCACGTCAACCGTCAGGTTTACCACCATCACCATCACCGCGATCAGCAGCAATCCCCCCTGAACCACCGGATAATCGCGGCGGAAAATGCTGTCGACCATCCATTTGCCGATCCCCGGCCAACTGAAGATGGTCTCGGTCAGGATGGCACCGGCCAAAAGCGTGCCGACCGAAAGGCCGATCACCGTGATCACCGGAATCAGCGCATTTCTGAGGGCGTGAATGCCGTTGATGCGAGCCGGAGTCAGCCCCTTGGCGCGGGCGGTGCGAATGTAATCCTCGCCCAGAACTTCCAGCATTGCCGATCTGGTTTGGCGCGCGATTACCGCCAGCGGGATGGTACCAAGTACGAGGGTTGGAAGTATCAGATGACGGACCGCTGACAAAAACGCCCCCTTCTGGCCTGATGCCAGGCTGTCGATCAGTATGAAACCGCTGGCACTGGGGAAATAATAGATCAGGTCGATCCGCCCCGATACCGGTGTCCAGTTCAGATTGCCGGAAAAGACGATGATCAACAACAGCGCCCACCAGAAAATCGGCATGGAATAGCCGACAAGTGCGGTTGACATCAGGGCGCGGTCAAGGAACTTGCCGCGATTGACCGCGGCGATGATGCCGGCGGGCAAACCCAGCAAAACCGCAAAGATCATGGCGCAGATCGACAGTTCCAGCGTGGCCGGGAACAGCGAGAAAAACTCATCCCAGACCGGTTTCTTGGTGACAAAACTCTGCCCCAGATCGCCTTGCAGAACGCCGATGAAATAGTCCCAGTACTGCACATAGATCGGCTGGTCGAACCCGAATTGCGTCATCAGTTCGGCATATCGCGCCTCGGTCAGTCCGCGTTCGCCGGCCATGACGATGATCGGATCGCCCGGCAACACGCGGATGAAAGCAAAGGAAATCAGCGTAACACCGATAAAGGTCGGCAGAAACGTCAACAGGCGCGAGCCGAAATATTTCAGCATTTCAGCACCTGCAATTCCGTGGGATAGCTGGTCAGCGAAATGCAGCCTTTGTCAGTGATCAGAATGTCATCTTCGATCCTGACGCCGAAATTCCCCTCCTGATACAGGCCAGGTTCGTTGGTGAAGACGGTTCCGGTCAACAGGGGCGTGTGATTGCCACGAATGATATACGGTGCCTCATGGGTACTGCGGCCCAGCCCGTGACCGGTCCGGGTGCGGATGCGGTCGGCGAAATCCGACGCTTCAAGCACGCCGGTGACCGCATCGTCGATTTCATGCGCGGTGATGCCAGGGCGGGTGATTTCATGCCCCTTGCGGTTGGCCCTGAGAACCGTGTCGTAAACCCTGCGGCCCTCATCGCTGGCATGGCCAAGGAAAACCGTGCGGGTGATGTCGGCGGCAAAGCCGTGTTTTGTCGCCCCGAAATCCAGCAGAAGGGCATCGCCCGCCTTGACGTGGTAGTCGGCGCGCGCCTTGGCGTGGGGCAGGGCGGAATTGTCGCCTGCCGCCACGATCGGCGCAAAGGCGTGCGCCTCGCTGCCTTCGGCAAACAGGGCCAGGATCAGCGATTGTTCGATGTCTTTTTCCGTCTGGCCCAGCCTGACACCCGCCAGCACACGTTCCAATGCGCGTTCAGATATGCCGATGGCGGCTTTCATGGCGGCGATCTCATCTGGCGTCTTGATGACCCTCAGGCCAGAAATCGCCGCTTCGCCGTCGATGATCTCAAGCCCTGGCTGCGCCTTTCTCAACGCGTGATGCACGAAAACGCGCATCACCTGCCCCTCGACCGCCAGCGACCTGATACCAAGATGCGCGATCAGCCCGGCAAAAGCCGTGTCATATCCATCCTGATCGCGCCAATCAAAAACCTGCCCGGCAAATCCCAGCAAATTCCAGCTTTGCAGCTCCAGATTAGGTACCAGCGCCGCCGTCCGGCCATCTGCCGTTATCACCAGCAGGAACGGCCGTTCATGGCTGGCAAAGGCTTGGCCAAGAGCGCGGGTGAAATTGGCACCCGGCACCAGTGCCACCGCCCCGACACCAAGGTCAGCCGCGATACCGGCATATTCGGCAAGCCTTGCGGCAAGTGTTTGGGTCACGATCAAGTGCCTTTGAACATATGGGTAAAACGAATTCGGGGCGGCGTTGTGTCGGCCGCCCCGAAATTGGTCCTGAACTGGCTATTTAAGGCCAACCTGATCAAAGATATGCCCACCCAGCGGATGCACGACATAACCTTCAACTTCGGGGCGCATGGTCATGAATACGACCGAATGCGCGATGGTGGCCCAGGGTGCCTGTTGCTTGAAGATCACCTGTGCCTGTTCGTAAAGTGGTGTACGTTCGGCCTGGGTCGGCAGAACCTTGGCTTCCTTCAGCAGGTCGTCAAACGGCTTGTAGCACCATTGCGCCCGGTTTGATGCACCTACGCCGTCACAGCCCAGCAGGACCGCCAGGAAGTTGTCGGGATCACCATTGTCCCCGGTCCAGCCCAGCAGAACCGCGCCATCGCGGTCAAGTTCCTTGGAACGCGACAGGTATTCGCCCCATTCATAGGAAACCACCTCGACCTCGACGCCAACCTTGGCGAAATCCGCCTGCATCAGCTCGGCCATGCGCCGCGCATTCGGGTTATAGGGGCGTTGCACCGGCATGGCCCAGATCTTCATCTTCAGATCCTTGACGCCTTCGTTGGCCAGCGCCTCCTTGGCGGCGGCAGGGTCATAGGGGTCATCAACCACGGCGTTGTTATAGGACCACATGGTCGGCGGAATCGGGTTCTTGGCGATCTGGCCGGAACCCTGGAACACCACGTCGATGATCGCCTGCTTGTCGATAGCCATGTTGAGCGCCTTGCGAACCTTCGGGTTATCGAAGGGTGCAACCTTGGTGTTATAGGCCAGATATCCGACGTTCAGCCCCTCTTGTTCCATGACGACGGTGTTGGGGTCGTCCTTCATCGCCTGTACGTCGGCCGGGTTGGGATAGGCCATGACATGGCACTCGCCCGCCTGTACCTTCTGATAGCGCACGCTGGCATCCGGCGTGATGGCAAAGACCAGCGAATCGACCTTGGCCTTCGGTCCCCAATAGGCATCATTGCGCAGATAACGGATCACCGCATCTTTCTGATAGGCCTGAAAAATGAACGGGCCGGTGCCGATCGGTGCCTGGTTCAGCATCTCGGGCGTTCCGGCCTTCAACATCTTGTCGGCATATTCCGCCGACATGATCGAGGCGAAATCCATAGCCATGTCGGCGATGAACGGTGCCTCGGGGTGGTTCAGGTGAAAGATCACGGTATAGTCATCGACCTTTTCGATACTTTTCAGCAGATCAGGCATCGACATGCCGGCATAGTATTCCCAGGTGCCGCCGGATACCTTGTTATATGGATTGTCGGCGTTGCCCTGCCGGTTGAACGAAAAGATCACGTCGTCGGCGTTGAAATCGCGGCTGGGGGTAAATTTGGCGTTCGAGTGAAACTTGACCCCCTTGCGAAGGTGAAAGGTCACTTCTTTGCCGTCTGCCGATATTTCCCAGCTTTCGGCCAGTCCAGGGACCACTTCAGTGGTGCCGACCTTGAACTGTGCCAACTGGTTGTAGATCGGATGGCTGGAGGCATCAAAGGTGGTGCCAGAGGTATACAGCGCCGGATCGAACCCTTCGGGTGAGCCTTCCGAACAATAGACCAGCGTCTGCGCCGATGCCGCCGATGCGGCAAAGGCCAGCGCAAACGCCAGTCCGCTGATGTTGGTTTTGATATTCATATCAGATTCTCCCAAGTTTGAGGGTTGTTTCGCCCTCAGTTGAATGTTCGCAGTTAATCAGGCTTTGCAACTGCTTGCCAGATACTTTTCCAGATTGACGTTTGGGAAAGCAACGTTAATCGGCAGGCAGCGGGCACCCAGACCCGCCCCGGACGGGAAATTGGCGGCCGCCGCCCTGAATTGGAACCAGACATGGTGTCAATGGTTGATGTGCCCGATCAATAACGATCCCACCACCATTGCCGCATCGCTCTGGTCTGTTCCACCCCTTCAGTATCGGCGCTGAGGAATCGGGTAAGTTGCCTGCTTGTATGCCGTGAGTTCAGTCGGGAAAGTTCATCTGTGACGATCAGATATCGCGCAAACGGCGCCGCCGCTTCCTGTGGCCAGTGGGGCGGGGCCTCGGACGGCATTGATGATGCGCTCAGCTCTGGTCCGATCAATGCGCGCAGACGGGTTAGAAGAACCTCACGTTCATGCTTCAGGGGGATCATCTCCGGATCCTCGGCAAATACCCGGTCGGGGTTGGTATTTTTGCTCATTTGACGGGTATCCTTTCGCTTTCGGCTGTGGCCCGGGTGGCATCTAGGGGTGGCTCATTTTCCACGATTTGCCGATTGTTGTCACGCCTTTATCCATCCCCAGCTATTGGGCTATGGTTTTCGCTGAACAGTTGATCTGCCGGCAAAGGATCAAAAAATTGTTTGCGATTCTCGGGAACCGGTGTAAATGCCGCAAAGGCACTGACGATGGCGTCGTCAGGCGGAGGGTTCTCCGCCAGCCTGCGGCTCTGATCCGCATTTGTCCTGCACGCCCGGATTGGTTGCCGGGATGTGCATGCGAAAACCTCTCCCGGCGCAGCAGACCGGAGGTTGATCCATGAACACCCAAACGACCGAACGCCCCGAATTCAATACCTTTCACAATGGTGACAAGGCGAACCTGCCATTCGCCGGATCCGAATATGACGCCCGCCTTGCCGGGCTGCGCCGCCTGATGGCCAAGGCCGGCGTCGATGCGGCGGTACTGACCTCGATGCACAATGTCGCCTACTACTCCGGCTTTCTCTATTGCTCGTTCGGGCGGCCCTATGCCTGTGTGGTGACGGCGGACAAGGCGGTGACGATTTCCGCCGGTATTGATGCCGGTCAGCCGTGGCGGCGCTCGGCCTGTGACAATCTGGTTTATACCGACTGGAAACGTGATAATTACTGGCGCGCCGTTTGTTCCGTCACCGGCAAGGGGCGGGTGATCGGTTTTGAGGGTGATCATCTGAACCTGCAAGGGTTTGAAAAGCTGAACGGCTTTCTTGCCCCGGCCAGAACGGTGGATATCGCCGCTGCCACCATGAAGCAGCGAATGGCGAAATCGCCCGCCGAAATTGCCCTGATCCGTGAAGGGGCGCGAATCGCGGATCATGGCGGTTTTGCGGTGCGTGATGCGATCCGCGCCGGAACGCGGGAAATTGACGTGGCGATGGCCGGGCGCGACGCGATGGAACTGGAAATTGCGCGATCCTTTCCAGACAGCGAACTGCGCGATAGCTGGGTCTGGTTCCAGTCGGGCCTGAATACCGATGGTGCGCATAATCCGGTGACCAGCCGGGCATTGCGGCATGGCGATATCCTCAGCCTGAACACCTTTCCGATGATCTCGGGCTATTACACCGCGCTGGAACGCACGCTGTTTCTGAGGGATGTCGATGCGGCGTCGCTGAAGATATGGCAGGCCAATGTCGGCGCGCATGAACTTGGCCTGTCGCTGATTCGCCCCGGCGCCACCTGTTCCGGCATCACCCATGCGATCAACGATTTTTTTGCCGAGCGTGACCTGTTGCAATACCGGTCATTCGGCTATGGCCATTCCTTCGGCGTTCTGTCGCACTACTATGGCCGCGAGGCCGGGCTGGAACTGCGCGAGGATATCGACACCGTGCTGGAACCCGGCATGGTGGTGTCGATGGAACCGATGCTGACCCTGCCCGAGGGCATGCCGGGGGCGGGCGGTTACCGCGAACACGACATTCTGATCGTGACCGAAGATGGCGCTGAAAACATCACCGCCTTTCCCTATGGGCCGGAACATAACGTCATCGGCTAGAGCACCGGCAGTAACCATTGCAAGCGAAAACCCCGGCTGAAACCGGGGTTTTCCTGTTCCGGGGGGCCAAACCTGTCAGTCGGCCCAGCTGACGCCGGTCAGGTCATTGGCCTGGGTTGGCGAGTTTTCCCACATGCCTTTGATCTTGGCGTTGATGACCGAGGTTCGCGCCAGCTGAAACAGATAGCCGTTGACGTAATCCTCGGCGATCATGGTTTGCGCCTTTTTCAGGATCTCGCTGCGTTTGGCCGGATCAGAGGTGGCATCCAGATCCTTCATCAGTTGCTGAAATGCCGGGTTGTCATACTGGAAATAGTAATCCGGCCGCGCATAGATACCGATATCCATCGGCTCGGTATGGCTGACGATGGTCAGGCCGTAATCCTTGCCCTTGAACACCTGTTCCAGCCATTGGGCCCATTCCAGATTGCTGATCTCGGCGTCAATGCCGACGGCGCGCAACTGTGCCGCCACGATTTCGCCGCCGCGCCGGGCATAGGATGGCGGCGGCAGTTTCAACGTGGTCTTGAATCCATTCGGATAGCCCGCTTCGGCCAGCAGTTTCCTGGACAGCGCCGGGTCATAGTTCGACAGACCGGTCAGATCGACGTAATCCGGGTTGTGCGGTGCAAAATGTGTGCCGATCGGCGTGCCGTAACCGAACATCGCGCCGTCGATGATTTCCTGGCGGTTGATGGCATGGGCCAACGCCTCGCGCACCAGCTTGTTCTTGAAATGCTCATCCTTGTTGTTGGTCGAAAGGATGGTTTCACCCTCGGTATTGCCGACGATGACGCTGAAGCGGGGGTCGGCCTCGAACTGCGGCAGGGTTTCCGGTGACGGATAGCCCGGAAAGGCATCAAGATCACCCGCCATCATGGCGGCAAAGGCGGCGGACGGGTCGGATATGAACTTGAAGGTGGCCTTGGTCAGCGCCACCGGCGTGCCCCAGTAATCCGGGTTTTTCACCAGTTCGATGCGGTCGCCCTTGACCCAGTTCGAGAACTTGAAAGGGCCGGTGCCGATCGGGTCCGTGGCATCGTTTGCGATGCTTTCAGGGGCAACGATCACCGCGTCGCCCCAGGCGAGGTTGGTGATGAAACCGCCATTCGGCTGGCTGAGGGTGATTTTCACCGTCGTCGGATCAACCACATCAACCGAAGCGATGCCGGCGAACAGCGCCTTTTGCGCATTGGTACTGTCGGCGGCACGCGCTCGGTCCAGCGAAAATTTCACGTCATCGGCGTTCATGTCGGTGCCGTCATGGAACTTGACGCCATCGTGCAGGTGGAAGGTATAGGTCAGCCCATCGTCTGAAATCTCCCATGATTTTGCCAGCGCCGGAGCGATCGAGCCGTCCGGGCGGTAACGTGTCAGCCCTTCGAACAGGTTGGCATAGACCACTTCGTCAATCGCGGCGGCGGCACCACCGGTCGGATCGAGATTTGGCGGTTCAAGTTGCATGCCGATGGTGATGTCGGTCTTGGCCGCTTCGGCTGCGAAGCTGGTTGCCAGCGCGATGGCGCCGGTTAGCATGGTGGTTCTGAACCAGTGGTGCATGTGTCTTCCTCCTGTTGCGGGCTGAGTCGCTGCTTTTCAACAGCCAGCTTAGTTGCCCGAAGCGGCAGCGCCAAGGGGGGATGCCGCATTGACCAATAACGGGGCGCTGCCCCCGGCCTGCGGCCTCCCCCGGAGTATTTTTTGAACAATGATGGCAAGAGGTCTAAGCCGGCCTGGTCAAAAGCTCCTGAAGTGCAAGTGCCATCACCCTGGCGCTGTCGAGCATGTCATCAACCCCGACCCATTCGTCAGGCTGATGCGCAAGATCAAGAATGCCGGGGCCGTAGGCGATGCAGTTTTTCAGCCGGCCGATGCGATCAATGTGTTTCTGATCATAAGTACCGGGTGAGACGACGTATTCCGGGCCGCGACCCAGCACCTTGGTGATGGCGCGGGCGACGGTGGCAACCACAGGTGCATCCTGTCGGGTCATCGACGGGATCACCTGATGCAGGTCACGGATCTCATAATCGAAATCCGGCCGGGTGTTCCTGAGGTGGTCTAGCATGGCGATCACCTCGGCCTTGACCTCATGCGGGTCTTCTTCGATCAGGTATCGCCGGTCGATGATCATGCGGCAGCGGTCGGGAACGCAAGGTGCGGGCAGGCCGGTATAGCCGGATTCAGGTTCAGCCTCGCCACCGTGGATCGAGTTGATGTTGAGCGTGGATTGTTTTGCGCCCTCCGGCACCACCGGCATTTTGGTGCGCTTGGCGGCAAGGAGTGGAAACAGCGAGCTTTCCATTTCCGCAATCAACGCCCCCATATGCCGGATGGCGCAATCGCCGAGGAATGGCATCGAACCGTGGGCAATGCGGCCCTTGGTTTCGATCTCGGCCCACCAGACACCGCGATGGCCAAGGCAGATACGATCCTTGTTGAGCGGTTCCGGGATGATCACATGTTGTACCCTGTCGGGGTGGAAATGGCCCTGTTCGGCAAGATAGGCGACACCGCCAAAGCCGCCGGTTTCCTCATCCGCCGTGGCGGAAATCTCGACCCTGCCGTGGTATTCGGGAAAGGTTTCGATGAACGCTTCGGCGGCGATGACCGAGGCGGCGAGGCCGCCTTTCATGTCACAGGCACCGCGGCCATAGATGCGCCCGTCTTTCAGGGTTGCGGCGAAAGGGTCGAAATTCCAGCCATTGCCGACCTCGACCACGTCGTGATGTGAATTGAAATGCACGCATTCGCCGCCGCCGCCGCTGCCCTGATGGCGGGCGATCATGTTCCATCTGGGGTATTTGTCGCTGTCACCGGGGGTGCCATGGGCGCGGATCAGTTCGATGGCAAAGCCCTGCCGTTTCAGTCGCTGGCCGAGGTATTCGCAGATATCGAGGTAATGCCTGCCGGGGGGATTGAGGGTGGGGATGCGGATCAGATCCTGACAAAGCGCCACCAGGTCATCCCGGCGGGTTTTGATTGCGGCAAGAAGTTTCTGTTCTGGATTGGTCACGATTTTCCCTGGATTGTGCGAATCTTGGCTGAAAGCGATGGAATGGGCAAGGGCAAGCGTGTCTGGGCGTGTCAAAGATGAGTATTTCCGGAACAATGATTGGCAGGGGTTTGCGGCCTTGCCTTGAAAAACTGCTCCCCCCCTTCTTTAAAACCCGCTAGACTGCACCCAGATCAATGTTAATCGTATTTACTTTGGCGGGGGAAGAATGGCCGATTTCGGGGCGCAGATTGAAAGATCAAGGAAAGAAGTGGCTGCGGCAGAGGCCAAGATCGCGAAACTGTCCAGCGCCATCGAGGTGGCGCATTCCAAGATGGATACCGGGGCCGATATTTCGGTCGATATCGAAAACGCGACGCTGGACGATGTGCATGCCCATACCGAGTTGATGAACGCCAATATCGCTGAACTGATCATGGGGCTGGATGACGTGACCGCCGGTTTCAGCAAGGATTTCAGCGAGATGCGCGATAAGACCGGCTGGGAAAGCTTTGTCGGTATCTTCAGCGCGGCCAGATCCGAAAGCCTCAGGCATGAGCGGATGCGTACCGCCAGCATTGACGACAAGTTGCAGGATCTGATTGCCAAATCCGATACCATCGTGGCGCTGCTGGAAGGCCAGCTTGCAGTTCTGAACGAGCACAAGGCCAAGGTGGAAACCAACCTTACCAGCACGCTGGATGAGCGTGAGGCGACGGTGAGTGCATTGGAAAGCCTGCGGGCGGAAATTCTGGCGATGGATCCCAAGATTATAGAGTTGGAAAACCGTATTGCCGTCGAACAGGATGCGGCGGCGCGCACCAAGCTGGAAAGCGAACTGGCGGCGCTGAACAGTCGCTACAACCAGATGGTGCAGGACGAGCAGGTAAAACTGGCAAAGTCCCAGACGCTGGAACGTTATATCGAAAAAGGCAAGACCTGGGTTGACAGTTTGCAGAACCAGGCGGCGACACAGATGGTTCTGATCAACAAGTTGCAGACCGATACGAAACAGCGCGTGGTGCTTTACGATGCCCTGACCAAATCGCTGAAAACCGCGCAACAGCAGGACGTGGCCCACCGGATCAACGAGATTGGCGTTCAGACCGATCAAGAGGCACAGACCGCCATGGCGGCGATCGGATCCGCCACCAACCAGCGCATGGCCGATATGATGGAAAAGCACGAAGATCACATGGTGTTTGCCCGCAAGGTTCTGGAGGAAAAGGCGAAATCCGACGAAAGGTTCATGCGGCGGTTCCAGAAGATCGTCGAAAAGCACGACAAGAACCTTTATGGGGCCTAGATGCCCGCAACCGACCTGACACTCGATCACCGCACGCTGGACGATGCAATCGCGGCCAGGCGCTATTTCGCCAAGTTCGGCCGTATTCTTGGCCATCTCGACAAGGTGGCGGAACTGGTGGCCGGTCGGGATCGGCTGGAAGCGGTGGAACTGGATGTGCTGCGGCATTATTTGCAGGCGCTTTCCGCCACCTTCGAAGCACTGTCGCTGAAATATCTGATGTCGGGGCGGGTGTCGTCGCTGTTGCCAAAGGCGATGGATATCGACATCACCGACAGCGGCTTTCCGGTCTATGCCGAACTGTTGCAAATGGCCAATGACGCGCTTCAGGTCGATCAGCATATGCGCAGCCTTGCCACAACCGCCGAGCTCAAGAAAGACATGATCCGGCACATCCTGAACGAGCTTGAGGTGCCGCTGAAGCTGCAATTCGCCATGTCGCAGCGGCTTTATTATGAGCGTCTGGCGGCGCGCAACCTGTTCTGGGCGCAAAACCACCCCGAGATCATCTGGCTTGGAAACAAGACCGTCAGCGGGCGGGAACGGCGCAGCTACGCCATTCACTGGGCCAGCTATGACAGCCAGGTGAATATCCCGACGATCTATCTGATGCTGGTGGACGATACCGGCCGCACCGCATTGCCGCGCGACGAAAAACGCTGGCCCGAGGTGCAAAGCCATCTGATGGCGCAATCGCTGCTGGCGCTGAAAATGGTGACGATAGCACAGGGATTTGACCGGGATTTTGACGATATCCACCCGAAACTGTTCCGGCGTATTCTGGTGGGGCCGATGTATTCGCACAATTTTACCCGTCAGAACGGCCCGCTTGAAGGTATCCTTGCCGATGCGCATGGTGGGGCCGGCAATGACTGGGCGCTGGCCTGGACGGTGGAAACCCTGACGTCCGAACGGGTCGAGACGAAAAAAAAGGGTTTCTTTGGCAAGGTCGAGCGCCAGATTTTCAAGCTGGACCATTTCGGCGGCACCGAGGCGGAAACCGGCGCCAGCGACGTGCGCCGCGCCCTGATCCTGCCGCAACGTCCCTATCAGGTGCTGGAGGAACGCGATCCTCCGGGGTTTCGCGGGGTCCGGAAATACGTGGTCAGCGATAGCGGGCAGATATTGAGTTACAGATGACCGGCGGACAGGCCCGGCGCAACAGACAGACGGACGGCTAGATGAACAAATCGCAAAACCTGATGGAACTGACCGAAGATCAGATCCGCGCACATTACGCCAGCGCGCTGGCAATGCTGGACGGGTTCGACCACACACCGCGCATCGCCAAAGCGAAGTCGCCGGTCACGGCGGTTGAGCGGTCGCCGGGGATCACATCGCGGCGTTCGCAGTTTCGATCCACCACGCCGGGGCTGGTGACGCAACGCAGTGCCCGGCCCGAGGGGGTCAATCTGATCGCCAGTGTTTCGGCCAACGGCGATGATCCCCTGACCTCGCCCGCCCGCGCCACGATATTGCAAAGCCTGCGCCGCGCATTGGCGGTGGCCCATACCGTCAGCGATCTTTTCGAGGAACAGACCGGGCTTGCCGACCTCAAGCGTGACAATCTGGCGGGCCGTCTGGCCAGCGGCAAATCGTCGGAGTTTTCCGAACTGCTGACCGCCAGTTCGCTGATCTCGCTTTACGTTTTCGCCAACATGACGCGGTTTCTGCTGTCGGCCCATGCGCCGGAAATGGAACACGGGGTCGAGATCGGCGAGGTTGAGGAAATCCTGACCGACAACCGCATCGACGCCCTCCACGGCGCATTGTGGGAGTTGGATCAGGATATCGCCAGCTTTGCCGATTCCGAGGGGAAACTGGTGGCGGTAATTTCGGCCTTTTCTGAAAAACTGATGGAAAAGATCAGCCTCAGGGCAAGCACCGCACCGCGTCTGGAGGCGTTCCAATCGGTTGCCTACCGGGTAGAGGCCGACGATTTTGAGGTGGACGGTTTCAAACCGGCACTGAAGGCGCGCTCGACCAGGCTGCAAATGACCTTCAAGAAACCGAATGAGGTGGTCGGCAACCATATCGCCAAATATCAGGCGATGAAGCTCAGCAAAATGCTGATGGCCTATGATTTTGAACGCAAGCTCAACCCGTTTGCCGAACTCGGTGGGTTCATTTTCACCTTCATGGGCGATGGCATGCCCGGCACCGGCAAAACCACGCTTATCCAGATGATGGCCGGGTTGATCAGCGAATATTGCAAGGTTGCGGGCTATCCGTTCCGGTTTCAGAACCTTTCGACCGAAAGCATCGACAGTTATCAGGGCAAATCGGCGCAGAACGCCAAGGCGTTCATCAACAACGTGATAGATCCCGGCGTGATCGGCTTTGGCACCATCGACGATATCGACCAGTTGGCGGGCAAGCGCGGTGACCGGCAATCCAGCGCCGGGCAGTTGGAAATTACCGCCGTGCTGATGGAAAGTTTTGCCGGTGCCAATACTGTGGTGCGCGGCAACTGCACCTTCGGCATGTTCTCGAACTATCCTGAAAACGTCGATGATGCCCTGCGCCAGCGGGCCGGCGCACGTTTTCTGGTGGACGGGCCGCAAACCCGCGAGGATTACATCGACATCCTGCACCTTCTGATGGGCAAGAACCACACGATCCCGCTGGGCGAACATGAATTGTTCGCCGCACAGGAGATCAAGAAAACTGTCGCCGCCTCGTTCCAGTCGCATTCGCGCCCGCATGAGGATGGGCTGATCAGGGTGTTTGAACGGGTCCATGCCGAAATCGGCAAGCTGGATACCATCGCCAAACTCGGCACCTATCTCAAAGGGATACAGCAGGCCGACCCGCGCTTTACCGGTCGCGCCATCAAGAACATTACCGACGCGGTCAAGGTCCGGGCGATGGATATCGAACTGCCGGATGAATGGATGGAAAATCCCGACCTGTTTCTGTTTCAGGAATACGACCGGAAAATGGCGATGTTGCAGGACATGATGCAGCCGATCACCATCGAAATGCTGATTCAGGAAATCAACCGCTACGCCGACAGCGAATTCCGTTATGCCGACAAATCCGACGAGATCGCCATCGACAACGCGGTGCGCGATATGCAGCGGATGGAAGAGGCAAAGCGGCGGTATCTGGAGGGGCGGGGATGAACAACCGACCAGCGATTCCGCGACCGACCTGTGGCCCCGCCTGTGCTCGGAACACCCTCATGGCAAAGGCGCTTTGCGCCCGTTTCAAGGTTTGTGCGCAGCCCTATGGTTCCGGCGGCTGGATGAGGTTTTGACATGATCCCGTCTTGCAACCGGCCGTTCAAAATCGCCATTAACAAGGTTGGTGGTGATATGGTAATACATTGTAAACGTACACCTTTTATTAACCAACCGGAAATCAAGGGCCTAGCGGAAATTTGTTTCGCACGCGAAACATCGGGTCCCCGGTTCCGGGGTCGGAGGGGCGTTCGATGATGCGTCTGATCAAGGCCGGGCTGATCTATGGCAACCTGTTCGAGGTCAACTCGACCGCGCTGGTGGAACGCTATAACCGTGCGCTGAAACACCTGACTGGTAAAGAGACGAAACTGACATCGTTTCACGTCGATATTTCCGGCTTTGCACCAGAAATCGGTGATGAGCTAAACGATCCGCTCTACCTCAACCCGAATGGCTGCAACCGGCAGTTCATCATCCTTTCGACGGCGCAGAAAACCGCGCCCCTGCTGAACGCCAAATTCTCGACCTCGCGGGAAATCCTGAAACGGTTCATCATTGAAAACGAATCCGAACTGTTCGCGCTGACCGCCCGCGATGCGGTGGCGGGCGAGTTGGTGAACTCGGTCTATTCGGTGGCTGATCCTGCCAAACTGTTCCAGATCCGTCAGGTGGAAATCGAAGCCGACACCACCGAAAACCACGTTCAGGACGCCAAGGCATTGCTCAAGCGGATCGAGCGATTTCAAATCGAACCCGATGCTTGGTGGGATGACGTGCTGATCGCGGAAATGATCGAACTCGCCAAGAATTCCGGCGACATCGTCAGGAACCCGGTCAGCCTGAAAATTACCACTTACCGGCAAGACAATTTCTATACCTCGCATTTCGGCGGTATCTATATATTCCGCGACGTTGAACAGCCCGCAGCGATCACGGTGGAACCGCCCGACGCGATGCTGCCGCTGCCAATCGAAAACGTTTACGGGTTTGGTGATCGCAACGGCATCGCGCGCTTTCTGGAACAGAACCGGCTGGTGGAAAGCATCGTTTCGGCGCGCAACCTCAACACATCGGCGCTGTTGCGACAGCGGCTGGATTTCATCCTGGTCGATACCGCCTCGGCTTATGGTGAGGATTTGAGCGGCATGAATCGATCGGAGTTGCGGCGCGTCGCCCGGCAGCATCTGGCTGAGTTGCCGCCAGAGTTTCACGCGCTGGCAGACCTTTTGCGCTGGGTCGAGGATGGCAGCGACTGGCCAAAGATATCATCCGAACACCCGGCCTATTTCTATACGCTTCGCGCTGCACAAACCAAGGATCGGGATCTGGTGAACATGCTGCTGGCCGAACTGTCGCCGATGGATGTGCGCCAGTTGTTCATCTGCCACAAACAGGCGTTTTATCGCGCCTATCAGACGTGGAATGATGCCAAACGCAGCTTTGTGGTGAATTTCCTGAGCCAGGAATATACGCTGGACAAGGCGGGGGCGCGGGCCGAACTATTCGGCCCCGAACCCGGCATGGAGGAAGCGGCTCCCGCAGCCACACAACCGCCGGAACCGGCCGAGGATATGATCCGCCGGGTCGGCCCCTGGGGCGCAGTAAGGAGGGAGAGATGATCGCCGGTATTCGACTGTTCGTCATCGCCTTTGTGGTTCTCAGCGTCATCTATGTCTATCTTTCGATCCGCCAGCGATGGCAGGCCAGGAATGAGCTTGAGGCGGAATTCGATGCAGGCGGTGTCGAAGGTGACCGCGATACCTATATAGAAGAAGGCATGCGCGAATATCAAAGTTCGCTCAGGCGCAAACTGATCCTCGGGGTCTATGTCGTGCCGCTGCTGGTGGTGGCAACGCTGATCTATGTGATGAATTATATGTAAGGAAATGCAATGCGTTATGTGAAATGGACCCTGATCTTTCTGGTCGCCCTGTCGGCATTTGCCTTTCTGAATTACAACTTGCCGCAAAAGGACATCGTCAGGATCGCCGACACCTATGAAAAGCGCGTCGATCCCGGTGAAAACACCTGGTTCTGGGGGTCGGTAGATTCCGGCAATGCCGCCGGGGTCAACCGCGATGTCTTCTTTATTCAGGCGATACAGACCAATGGCCGCCCGATGGTTTACCGCAACGAGGATACCGGCTGGGGCTGGCCGCCCTATTTCAAGTTCGATACCTCGAACCTTCAGGCCGAAGCGGCGGATCTGAAATCCACCAAAGAGGCACCGCAATGGGTGGCGGTGCGCCACTACGGCTGGCGAAACGAGTTCCTGTCGATCTATCCGAATGCCGTGGCGGTCTGGCCGGTGGCCGGGCCGGATGTGACCATGATCCCCTGGTTCAACATTATCGTTCTGGTGCTGTTGGCGCTGATCCTGCTAAGGCTTTATCGCATGGTGCAGCGGTTCCGGGAACGTCGTATTGATCCCATGCTGGACGACATGAACCAGGCCTGGGATCGGGTCGAGGATCATGCCGATGCGGCGGGTAAGCGTGCCAGCGGATTCTGGGGGCGGCTGATCGGCAGGCGCAAATGACTGCCATAACGGTGCTTGCACTGGCGGTCAGCTATTCGCCGTAGGGAATCCAGATATTCTTGACATCGGTGGCGTGGCGCAGGAATTCCTCGCCCTCGGCGGTGGCCCAGTCGCGTGCCTTGCCGTAATTGACCCAACTGCGTTTCAGGTTGTCGGCGGCGGCCTTTTCCACCATCGCCGACAGGTCAGCGGAACCGAAATACCAGATGGCATCGACATCGGCATGTTCCGCCAGCGTCCTGGCCAGATCGGCATGTTTGCCGGTGACGATATTCACCACCCCGCCCGGCAGGTCCGAGGTTTCCAGCACCTGATAGAAATCAGTTGCCAGCAGCGGATAGGCATCTGACGGCACCGCAACACAGGTGTTGCCCATGGCAATAGCGGGTGCGATGGCGGAAATCAGGCCCAGCAGTGGTGATTCATCTGCTGCGATCATGCCGATCACCCCGACCGGTTCATTCATCGCCAGTGCAACACCCCGGATCGGGACATTGTGAATGCGGCCATCGTATTTGTCGGCCCAGGCGGCATAGCTGAACAGGCGGGATATTGCGGCGTCAACCTCATGTGTTGCTGCCTTGGCAGTGCTGCCGGTAAGGTTGCCAAGGCGGTTGGCGAATTCCGCACTGCGTACCGACAGGTTTTCAGCAATGTAATAAAGGATCTGCGCCCTGAGATGGCCGGTGGTCTTTGTCCAGCCCTGTGCATTCCTTGCCGCCTCGACCGCGTTTCTGATGTCCTTGCGGTTGCCGATCCCCACATGGCCCAGAAAATCGCCCTTGGGGCCGTAGATGGGGCGGACGTAACCGCCATCGGGCCTTGCCTGTTTGCCCGCGACATAGTTCTTGGCGGTCCGGTCAACCGTGTTGCCCGCTGCACCCGGCTTGCCCTGATGGGCGATTACGGGTTTCAGCGGTTTTGCCGCAGCTATGGGTTTGGTATAGGCAAACAACCCCTCGCGCCCGCCTTCACGGCCAAAACCGCTTTCGCGGCGGCCACCGAAACCGGCAGCGGCGTCGAACTGGTTGGTGGTGTTGATCCACACCACGCCACATTCCAGTTTCGGGGCAATATCAAGCCCGAGATTGATGTTTTCCGTCCAGATTGAGGCGGACAGCCCGTAGCGGCTGTTATTGGCCAGCGCCACCGCCTCGGCCGGGGTGCGAAAGGTGGTGGCGACCAGAACCGGGCCGAAGATTTCCTCCTGCATCAGGTATGAACTGGTTTCCAGCCCGGTGATCAGGGTCGGCGGATAATAGCAGCCGATATTCGGCATGGGCGTGTTGGCACGATGGATTTGCCCGCCGTCGGCAAGGCCGCTTTCCACCAGTTCGGTGATGATGGCCAGTTGTTTCGGATCGACGATGGCCCCGATGTCGATTGCCTTATCAAGCGGATCGCCAATGCGCAACTTGTCCATTCGCGCAGTCAGCTTTGCATAAAACGAATCTGCAACTGCTTCTTGTACCAAAAGCCGTGAACCAGCGCAGCAAACCTGCCCCTGATTGAACCAGATCGCGTCCACCAGCCCCTCGATCGCGCTGTCAAGATCGGCGTCGTCAAAAACGATGTAGGGCGACTTGCCGCCCAGCTCCAGCGTCAGTGATTTGCCGGTTCCGGCGGTCGCCTCGCGGATGCGCCGCCCGACGCTGGTGGAGCCGGTAAAGGCGATCTTGTCGATGCCGGGGTGGTTGACGATCAGCTCACCGGAGCGCCCGTCGCCCGTGACGATGTTGACGACACCGGCGGGCAGGCCCGCCTCGATGCAGATTTCTGCGAACAGCAATGCGGTAAGCGAGGTATATTCGGCAGGTTTCAGCACCACGGTATTGCCCATGGCAATCGCGGGGGCGATTTTCCATGCCAGCATCAACAGCGGAAAGTTCCAGGGGATGATCTGACCGGCAACGCCAAGCGGCACCTGATCCGGCATTTCCGCCGCCATCAGTTGTGCCGCACCAGCGTGATAATAGAAATGCCGCGCCACCAGTGGGATGTCGATATCACGGCTTTCGCGGATCGGTTTGCCGTTATCCAGTGTTTCAAGTACCGAAAACAGGCGCGAATGTTTTTGCATCAGCCGCGCCAGTGCATAAAGGTGCCGCGCCCGGCCATGACCACCCAGTGCGGCCCATTTCGGTTGCGCCTTGCGTGCCGCCGCAACTGCTGCGTCTATATCAGCTGCGTTAGCCTGCGAAATTTCCGCCAGATGCTGACCATCAGCCGGGTTGCTGGTCTTGAAGTATTCATCGCTGGTGGCGGTGCGAAATTTGCCGCCGATGAACAGGTCAAAGCGGCGGTTGTGGCTATCCAGCCATGCCAGTGCCTCAGCCGCGCTTTCGGGGGCAGGGCCGTATTCCATGGTGTCGAAAATATCCGGAATGTTCATCAAATCACCCGATTGCATGTCTGTAAGCGGCGGAATAGCGCCCGGTCAGGTTGTGTTCCAACTGCCGCTCGATATCGCCCAGAAGGCTGGAGGCGCCATAGCGGAACAGATCGGGTTCCAGCCAGCGATTGCCAAGTTCCTCTTTCATCAGGGCAAGGTAGGTCAGCGCGTCCTTGGCCTTGGAAATGCCACCGGCGGGTTTATAGCCGATCCTGATGCCGGTGCGATCATGATAGTCGCGGATCTGGCGGATCATCGTCAGGCTGACCGGCAGGGTGGCGTTGACACTTTCCTTGCCGGTCGAGGTCTTGATAAAGTCGGAACCGGCCATCATCGCCACCAGTGAGGCGCGTGCAACGTTGCGCAATGTGCCAAGTTCGCCAGTGGCCAGGATGGATTTCATATGGGCGTTGCCCGATGCGGCGCGAAAGGCGCTAATCTCATCATACAGTGCCTGCCAGTTTTGCGTCAGCACATGGCGGCGGGAAATCACGATGTCGATTTCACGCGCCCCGGCAGCGACCGATTCGGTGATTTCCAGCAGCCGCAGGCGAAACGGCGACAGACCGGCGGGAAAGCCGGTGGAAACCGCCGCAACCGGAATGCCGGACCCCTCAAGCGCCTTGACCGCAGTAGGCACCATTTCGTGGTAAACGCAGACCGCACCGGTTGTCAGGTGCCTGTCCGTCATGCCAAGTGCCGCCAGAAGATCAGGGCGAACCGGTTGCATTGCCTTTTTGCAAAGCCGGTTAACGCGGCGTTCGGTATCGTCACCGGCAAGCGTGGTGAGGTCGATCAGGCTGATCGCCTTTAACAACCACGCCGCCTGCCATTCCTTTTTGACGCTGCGACGCCCCGGCAGGCTGGCGCAGCGGCGTTCAATCGCGCTGGTGTTGGCGGCGACATTGCGCACCCAGTCAAGATCAAGCGCCATGCCGGGATTGCGCTGCTGGTGCAGTTGCGGCAGACCGGCCGGAGTGGTTTCGGCAGTACTGGCATCGGTTCTGGTACGGGTGGACAAGCCGCAGATCCTTGAGTGTTGGCAGGGGTTCGAAGCATCAGCGTTGCACGCCTTGACCAAGGGGTCAAGAATTCCGCAACGAAAAGCCATGGTGCGTTTCATGCTGCACAGCTAGGCTGCAAAAACCTAAGAGCGGGGGAGGAATGGCGAACAAGCGCGACAAGAAAACGCCGGAAATGATCGCCCGCCTGTGCGAGGCGCATTTCAGCCAAAAGGTGGAAAAGGTGACGGCCCCCGGCGGCAGTGGGCGTGACAGCATGCGGGTGCATTTCGCTGAACGCACCATCATCGCGACCGAGCGGAAATATCCGGGCAGGATGCAGATGGAGGCCGAGATATTGCGCCGCCTGAGCGAAGGCGGGGCGGCGGTTCCGCGCTATCTGGGCGAGGCCGAAGGGGTTTTCTTTCAGCAGGATGTCGGCGGGCGACGGCTGAGCGGCGAACTGGCAACGCTTGGCGGCAAGGCCCGGCTGGAAATTGCCGGTCGGGCGATGGCGAGCCTTGGCAATATTCACGAGGTTGGACAGGCGGCCGGGCTGACCGATATCGTGCCGGCACTGGGGTCCGAGGCAAATTGGCTTCGCGGCATGATCGGCAATGTCGCCCAGGTGTCGCTACGGTTGAACATCCCGCCGCCGGTACTGGATACGCCGGCACTGACGGCGGCCCTGCATGTTCCAAGGGAAACCTTCCTGAAATGGGATGCGCGGCCCGGCAATGCCTCGATCGGCAGGGACGGGCGGGTTTACTGGTTTGACTGGGAACATTCCGGTAAACGTCAGGGGATGGAGGATTTCGCCTGGCTGGCTGGCGATGAGTTCTGGCCGCTTGGCCCGGATCAGGTGGTTGATTTGCTGGAAGGGCTGTTGCCCCAGCATCGCCGCGCCAGCGATGTCCGCTATCTAGGCTTGTTCATCACCTTTCACATCGTGCAGCGGCTGGGGATCATCCGCGCGCGGTTTGACAAGTCGGGCTGGGCCGATCCCGAAAGGGCCATGCGATATGACCGGATTGGCGTTGACGGCGACCTGATCCGGCGGCTGTGCCGGCATGGTGCGGAATGGGCCATGCGCGATCCGTTGAGCCGGCCAATGGCGGACTGGTTTGTCAGTTGTGCGGAAACCCTGAACGGCGGGTGGACACCAGCGAAACCGTAGCGCGCCGTTTCAGTTGGCACCAGCCTCGATCACCGCAATCGCATCCTGCCGCGCCAACAGGCGGCGGGCGCTTTCGACATGCAGGTTCTCGACGATATTGCCGTCCAGAACCGCAATGCCGAGTCCCTTGGCCTTGGCGGCGGCAAAGGCTTCGATCTGGCGCGCCGCAAGGTCAAGATCAGCGGCGGAAGGGGCGAAAACCTGGTTGGCAATCGCAATTTGTGCCGGGTGGATCAGCGTCTTGCCGTCAAATCCCATATCGCGGCCCTGTTCGCACATCTGCCGCAACATTTCGGTATCCTGGTATTTGTTATAGACGCCATCGACACAGACCAGCCCATAGGCCCGCGCCGCCAACAGGCATAGGCCAAGGCTGGTCGTCACCGCCAGACGGTCATCGGTTTGGCGCGCCCCGAGATCCTTGACCAGATCATTGGTGCCCAGAACCATACCGCGAATCCGGGGCGAGGCGGCGGCGATTTCCTTGGCGTTGAGGATGCCAAGCGGGCTTTCCATCATCGCCCAGATGGCGGTATCGGCGCAGTTGGCGTGATGATCCAGAATCGCCGCCAGGCGCTGGATGTCAGCGGCAGAACCGACTTTTGGCAGCAGGATCGCCTGAGGGCCGGTATTCAGGATCACCTCAAGGTCATCCATGGCCCAGTCGGTGTCAAAGCCGTTGATACGCACCATCAGGCTGCGCTGGCCGTAGTCACGCGTTCGCAGTGTCGCGGCCACCAGTTCGCGCGCATTGGCCTTTTCGTCCGGCGCTACCGCGTCTTCCAGATCAAATATGATGCCGTCAGCCGCAAGGGTGGTGGCCTTTTCCAGTGCGCGTTCCTTGGAGCCGGGAATATATAGCAGCGAGCGGAAGGGTTTGTTCAGCGGGTCCATGGTTCCTCGAAACTGGCAGGTTTTCGCCGCTTTGGACCACAAGAAAGGTACGGATGCAAGCGTTGGCTGGATCGGCAATCGTTGCGTCTTTTCTTAAAATCGTTGCCAGATTTGCCCATTGCCGGGCGCTGCATTTACCCGGTTTTGGTATTTGCGGCGCAGTCTTTGCCCATGCCGCAAGGATATTGGGTGATCCCTGTGGCAGGCCGCCGGGGTCAGAAAAACCGGCTTTGGCTTGTTGAAACCCGTGGGTGGCGTGGGGAATTCGGAAAATCCGATCTGGCTGAACTGACGCTGCATACCTGAGGAAAAGGTGTGACTGACATGAAAAACTGTATTTTTGCCTTGTCGCTTGGTCTTGGCGGCGTCGTGCTGGCCCCCGGCATTGCCGACGCGCAAAACGCCAAATGTGCCGAACGCGCGATGGTGGTGGAGCGGCTGGAGCATGCCTATGGCGAAACCCGCCAGAGCATTGGACTGGGTCAGAACAATGCCATCGTCGAAACCTGGGCGTCGGATTCGACCGGCACCTGGACGATCATCGTGACGCTGCCTGACGGTATTTCCTGCCTGGTCGCCTCGGGCGAAAGCTGGGAACATCTGGCCGAACGGGCCGCAGCACCCGGCAACGACGCCTGATGCAAATGGCACTGGATCAGGCAAGACCGTCATAGATCAGCTTGCCGCCGGTGATGATCAACAGCGTATAGGCAATCACGAAATAGACGCGCTCCGGCACCATTCGGTGCGCATAGACGCCGACAAAGGTGCCAAGCACCGCAACCGGCACAAGCAGCAGATCGGCCCAGAGGGTTTCCCAGGTGAAGATTCCCAGTATCAGGTAGGGAATGACCTTCAACCAGTTCATCACCCAGAACACGATCACCGAGGTTGCCTGATAGGTGGTCTTGTCGATCTTCTGCCCCAGAAGATGCATCGCCACCAGCGGGCCGCCGGCATGGCTGATGAAACTGGTGATACCGGCGCAAAATCCCCAGAACCCACCAGCCCAGGGCCGGAAAGGTTTTTCAGCAATCCTTAGCCAGCCAAGTTTTCGCGCCAGTTGATAAAGCACAAAACCAATGGCGACCGTACCGATCAGTAGCCGGAACAGGTCCGGGTTGGCCAGGCTGTAGATCAGCGCCCCGGCCGCGGTTCCCGGCACCGCCCCCAGCATCAGCGCACGGGCGTTCGGCCAATCCCATTTTCGCCAATATGGTTTCAGATTGGTGGCATCCATCACCATCAGCAAGGGCAGCATCAGTCCGACCGCCTGTCCCGGCTCGACAATCATCGCCAAGAGCGGCGTCGCTGCGAATGCGGCACCAGAGCCGAATCCACCCTTGGAAACCCCGGCAAACAGCACCGCCGGGATGGCAAACAGAAAAAACACCGGATCAAGCTGCATGATGAATTGCGCCGATCAAGGGTTTGCGATTTGCCACGGCTTTCTCGGCGGGATCATCTGCAAGCGTCATCGTGCCGTCGCCCCTTTTCAACCTTTGATCTTGCAGAACACAGCCCAAGACGATACGCAAGCGCCAGAAATTCCAACCCATCAAAGAGGGAACAAAATGGCAAGAGCAAAGATTGCATTGATCGGGGCCGGTCAGATCGGCGGCACATTGGCACATCTGGCAGCCACCAAGGAACTGGGCGATGTCGTGATTTTCGACATTGCCGACGGCATCCCGCAAGGCAAGGCGCTGGACATCGCTGAAAGCGGTTCGATCTCGCGTTTTGACGCCGATCTGAAAGGTACCACCGATTACGCCGATATTGCCGGTGCCGATGTCTGCATCGTTACCGCCGGTGTACCGCGCAAACCCGGGATGAGCCGCGATGACCTGCTGGGGATCAACCTCAAGGTGATGAAATCGGTCGGCGAAGGCATTGCCAAACACGCGCCGAACGCCTTTGTCATCTGCATCACCAACCCGCTTGATGCCATGGTCTGGGCGTTGCAGCAGTTTTCCGGCCTGCCTGCCCACAAGGTGTGCGGCATGGCGGGGGTACTGGACAGCGGCCGTTTCCGGCATTTCCTGTCCGAGGAATTCGGCGTTTCCATGCGCGATGTTTCGGCCTTTGTACTGGGCGGGCATGGCGATACCATGGTGCCGCTGACGCGCTATTCCACGGTCGGCGGCATCACCCTGCCAGATCTGGTGAAAATGGGCTGGACCACGCAGGACAAGCTGGATGCAATCGTGCAGCGCACCCGCGACGGTGGTGCGGAAATCGTCGGCCTGCTGAAAACCGGCTCGGCATTTTATGCACCGGCCGCCTCGGCGATCGAAATGGCCGAAGCCTATCTCAAGGATCAGAAACGGGTGCTGCCCTGTGCCGCCAATGTCGACGGTGCATATGGCCTGAAGAACACCTATGTCGGCGTGCCGACGGTGATCGGTGCCGGCGGTATCGAAAAGGTGATTGAAATCAAGCTCGACAAGGCGGAACAGGCGATGTTCGACAAGTCCGTCGCAGCGGTAAAGGGCCTGGTCGAAGCCTGCAAGGCCATCGATTCGTCGCTTGAGTGAACCGGGTGATTCCCCGCAGTTGTATACCGGGGAATACCGTAGAAAAAATTTGTGATCACACCTGACAATGGTGTGATCACAAAACCCCTAATAATCCCCAAAATCCTCGATTTTCCTGATATTTACCTTTTGTCCGGCTTGCTGATATGGCAGCGTGGCACGAGTTACGGCGAAAACGGGAAAGTTTCATGAACATCCACGAATACCAGGCCAAGCGCCTGCTGCGCGACTATGGCGCACCTGTCTCGGACGGTCGCATCGTCCTGAAATCGGACGAGGCCAAGACCATGGCGGGCGAACTTGACGGCCCGCTTTGGGTGGTCAAGGCGCAGATCCACGCGGGCGGCCGTGGCAAGGGTCATTTCAAGGAACCCGAAGCGGGCGAAAAGGGCGGCGTGCGCCTGACCAGATCGGTGACCGAAGCGGCGGCGGAGGCGGAAAAGATGCTGGGTCGCACCCTAATCACGCATCAGACCGGCCCAGCGGGCAAGCAGGTCAACCGGGTTTACATCGAAGACGGATCAGGCATTGAAACCGAACTTTACCTGGCGTTGCTGGTGGATCGGCAAACCTCGCGCATCGCCTTTGTCTGTTCCACCGAAGGTGGCATGGATATCGAAGAAGTCGCTGCCAGCACCCCGGAAAGAATCCTGTCGTTTTCCATCGACCCGGCCTCGGGCCTGTCGGATTTTCATGGCCGCCGCGTCGCCTTTGCCCTGGGGCTGAAGGGTGCGCAGATCAAGCAATGCGTGAAACTGATCCGCACACTCTACGCCATGTTTCTGGAACGCGACATGGAGATGCTGGAAATCAACCCGCTGATTGTCACGGACAAGGGTGATCTGAAATGCCTTGACGCCAAGATGGGTTTTGATTCCAACGCCATGTACCGCCAGCCCGATATCCTGGCGCTGCGCGATGAGACCGAGGAAGACCCCAAGGAACTTGCCGCCTCCAAACACGACCTGAACTATATCGCACTGGATGGTGAAATCGGCTGCATGGTGAACGGCGCCGGTCTGGCGATGGCGACCATGGATATCATCAAGCTCTATGGTTCCGAGCCGGCGAATTTTCTGGATGTCGGCGGCGGCGCCACCAAGGAAAAGGTGACGGAGGCGTTCAAGATCATCACCTCGGACCCGCAGGTGAAGGGTATTCTGGTCAACATCTTCGGCGGCATCATGCGCTGTGATGTCATCGCCGAGGGCGTGGTTGCGGCGGTGAAAGAGGTGGGGCTGAAGGTGCCGTTGGTGGTGCGTCTGGAAGGCACCAATGTCGAGAAGGGCAAGGAGATCATCAACAATTCCGGCCTGGACGTGATCGCGGCGGACGACCTTGGCGACGCGGCAGCGAAAATCGTGAAGGCGGTCAAGGGGTAACGGATGCAGATCCACCGCCTCATTTTAACCGCGGTGATTGCCTTGGCTGCGGGGTCGGCAACTGCGGCGGGTATCGGGAAGGATATGCAGAATATCGCCCGTTTCTGCCTTGGCTATGTCGAAACAGGCCAGCCAGGTAATGAGTTGTTAGAAGCAGGATTTAATCAGCAAGGGCGCAAGTTCAAGAAATCCTATAACGCCAGTGAGATTGGCGGTTTTAAACCGGTGATCTTGGTTGATCCGCGCAAAAGCAACGCAGGATTTGGCTGTTCGGCAGATTTCGGGATCATCTCGCGCAGTGACGGGGCAACCCTGATACATTTCGCAGCGCAGGCGACCCGTGAACGAGGCTACGACGAAACCGCTGTCGTCGCCACCAATGGCAAGCGTATTCCTGCGTTCGTCAAAGACGGTATCGCCGTGGAAATCGGCGGCAGCATCCGCAGTGTACACAGCATCTATGCCGCCTTCATCTATTTTCAGCGGCTGAATTAGCCCCATTGCTGCTGTTGGAGTGATTTGAACATGACCGCACCCGCCAAAGATGGCACTGTCGCAAAGGCTCCGGACCTACCGGTTTCGCCTTCGGTTCAGTCGCGGGCCTGTCCGATCTGTGATCGGGCGGATTCCGACCGGCTGGAGGCATATTCGCGCAATCACTGGTCGGTGGAACAATGCCCGGGTTGCGGACATGTTTATCTGAAAAATCCACCTGGATACAGCGCGCTCGAACAGGATTTCGCCTGGCAAAAGACCTATGCCAGCGAACATGAACGCCGGTTGCAGGAAAACCCGGTTGCGTATCGTCTGGATGTTGCAACGCGGTTTCGCCACACTTGGTTTCGGCGCACCACGGCGCAGAAATACCGCGACTGGTTCGGCAGTGGCAAGATTCTGGATATCGGTTGTGCCAATTCAAAGGACTGGTTTGAGGGGTTCACGCCTTACGGCATTGAAATCTCAAAGGAACTGGCCGAAGAGGCAGATCAACTGATGCGCGCCAAGGGCGGCTATTGCATCTTTGGACCCGGTGCCAGTGCCATCTGGCAGTTTCCCGAAGCGATGTTCGATGGCATTGTCATGAGCAGCTATCTGGAACATGAAGAACAGCCGCTGAAGGTGTTGCTGGGCGCGGCGCGGGCCTTGAAGCCGGATGGCGCGATCTATGTGCGGGTGCCGAATTACGGTTCGATCAACCGGCGGCTGGTCGGTCGCAACTGGTGCGGTTTTCGCTGGCCGGATCATGTGAATTATTTCACGGTCGCCGACCTCAGGACCATCGCCGCCAAAGCCGGGCTGAGGGTCAGGTTGCTGACACCGGTCAGGCTGCCGTTTGACGACAATATCAATGCGCTGCTGACACATGACACCATGGTGCCGACATGACCAGATTGTTCCAGCACGCGCCGCCACGAAAACGCGGGCAAATTGCATGCCTCAATATCTGTATTCACCCCTCGGTGCCCGGCACTGAGCCAATCCAATCAACACCGCCCAAAGGCAACAAGGAAGTAAATCAATGGCCGTACTTGTCGACAAGAACACCAAAGTCATCTGCCAGGGTCTGACCGGCTCGCAAGGCACATTTCACAGCCAGCAGGCGATAGAATACGGCACCAGGATGGTTGGTGGCGTGACCCCCGGCAAGGGCGGCGGCAGCCATATCGGCCTGCCGATCTTCAACACCGTGGCTGAGGCGCGGGAGAAAACCGGTGCCAATGCCAGCGCAATCTATGTGCCGCCACCCTTCGCCGCCGACGCGATCCTTGAGGCGATTGACGCCGAGATGGAACTGATCGTTTGCATCACCGAAGGTATTCCGGTGTTGGACATGATGAAAGTCAAACGCGCACTTGACGGTTCCAAATCGCGGCTGATCGGCCCGAACTGCCCCGGTGTGATCACGCCGGGTGAATGCAAGATCGGCATCATGCCCGGACATATCCATAAACCCGGTTCTGTAGGTGTAGTATCACGTTCCGGCACCTTGACCTATGAAGCGGTTGGCCAGACCACCGCCATCGGTCTGGGTCAATCCACCTGCATCGGCATCGGTGGTGATCCGATCAAGGGCACCGAACATATCGACGTTCTGGAATGGTTCCTGGGCGATCCCGATACGCATTCGATCATCATGATTGGTGAAATCGGCGGCTCGGCTGAAGAAGAAGCCGCGCAGTTCCTGATTGATGAGGCGAAGAAGGGCCGCAAGAAACCCACCGCCGGTTTCATCGCCGGGCGCACCGCCCCGCCGGGCAGGCGCATGGGCCATGCCGGTGCCATCGTCGCCGGCGGCAAGGGAGACGCTGAAAGCAAGATCGAGGCGATGAAAGCCGCCGGAATCGTGGTTGCCGACAGCCCGGCCAGACTGGGCGAAGCGGTGCTGAAGGCAATCGGCTAAGGCCGGGGTTGCCGGACAAAAACCTGAGCATGGGGTGAAAACAGCGATGAGACCCATTAATTCCGACCGAACAAATTCCGGAAAGGTTTGAAGATGACCGAACAATCCCCCAACGACCAGTTCCGCGCCTCGTCCTTTCTGCAAGGGCATAACGCCGCCTATGTCGAGCAGCTTTATGCCCGTTACGCCAATGATCCGAACGCGGTCGATGAAAGCTGGCGCGCCTGGTTCAAAGGGCTGGGTGATGCCGAAGCCGATGTTCGCCATGAGGCCAAAGGCCCGGCATGGCAGCGCACCGACTGGCCACCGCAACCCAGCGATGAGTTGACGGCGGCGCTTGACGGTCAATGGCCGGTCGAGCCGGAAAAGGCCAAGGACAAGATCAGGGCCAAGGCCGAGGAAAAGGGCAGGAGCCTCAGCGATTCTGAGGTGCAGCAGGCGGTTCTGGACAGCCTGCGCGCGCTGATGCTGATCCGCGCCTACCGCATCAGGGGCCATCTGGCTGCCGATCTTGATCCGATCCACATGACCGAACCCGTTAGCCATCCCGAGCTGGAACCCGCGACCTATGGCTTTGACGAAGGCGACATGGACCGGCCGATCTTTATCGACAACGTGCTGGGGCTGGAAGTTGCCACCATGCGTGAGATCGTGGCGATCGTGAAACGCACCTATTGCGGCACCTTTGCGTTGCAATACATGCACATCTCCAACGCCAAAGAGGCCGCCTGGCTGAAGGAGCGGATCGAAGGTTACGGCAAGGAAATCCAGTTCACCAAGAATGGCCGCAAGGCAATCCTGAACAAGCTGGTCGAGGCCGAGGGCTTTGAAAAGTTTCTGCATGTCAAATACATGGGCACCAAACGGTTCGGCCTTGACGGCGGCGAAAGCCTGATCCCGGCGATGGAACAGATCATCAAGCGCGGCGGCGCGCTCGGGATCGAGGAAATCATTATCGGCATGCCGCATCGCGGTCGCCTCAGCGTGTTGGCGAATGTCTTGGCCAAGCCCTACCGCGCCATTTTCAACGAATTTCAGGGCGGCAGTTTCAAGCCTACCGATGTCGAAGGTTCGGGCGATGTGAAATATCACCTCGGTGCCTCGTCCGACCGTGAATTCGACGACAACAAGGTGCACCTGTCGCTGACCGCCAATCCCAGCCATCTGGAGGCGGTAAACCCGGTGGTGATCGGCAAGGCCCGCGCCAAGCAGTCACAGTTGAACGATCGCGACCGTTCGCGGGTGCTGCCGGTGTTGCTGCACGGCGATGCGGCTTTTGCCGGTCAGGGTGTGGTGGCGGAATGTTTCGGCCTGTCGGGCCTGTCGGGCCATCGCACCGGTGGCACCATGCATATCGTCGTAAACAACCAGATCGGGTTCACCACGGCACCGCATTTCAGCCGCTCCAGCCCCTATCCGACCGATATCGCGCTGATGGTCGAGGCACCGATCTTTCACGTCAACGGTGACGACCCCGAGGCGGTGGTGCATGCCGCCAAGGTGGCGACCGAGTTCCGCCAGATGTTCCACAAGGATGTAGTGGTCGATATCTTCTGTTATCGCAGGTTTGGTCACAACGAGGGGGATGAACCGATGTTCACCAACCCGTTGATGTACAAGAAGATCAAAAAGCAGAAGACGACGCTGCAACTTTATACCGAGCGGCTGGTTGCCGACGGTCTGATCCCCGAGGGCGAGATCGAGGACATGAAAGCGGCTTTTCAGGCGAAACTGAACGAAGAATTCGAGGCCGGCAAGGAATACCGCCCCAACAAGGCAGACTGGCTGGATGGGCGCTGGTCGCATCTGGATCACAAGGCCGGCGAATATCAGCGCGGCCAAACCTCGATTGAACCAAAGGTGCTGCGCGAGGTTGGCGCGGCCCTGACGCGGGTACCCGAAGGTTTCAACGCCCACAAGACGGTGCTGCGCCTGCTGGAAGCCAAGCAAGAGATGCTGGAAAGTGGTCAAGGCATCGACTGGGCCACCGCCGAGGCGCTGGCTTTTGGCTCGTTGCTGCTGGAAGGTTTCCCGGTTCGCCTGTCCGGTCAGGACAGCAGCCGCGGTACCTTCAGCCAGCGCCATTCCGCCCTGATCGACCAGGAGACCGAGCAACGATTTCTGCCGCTAAACCACATCCGAGACGGTCAGGCCAGCTATGAAGTGATCGATTCGATGCTGTCGGAATATGCGGTGCTGGGGTTTGAATACGGCTATAGCCTGGCCGAACCCAACGCCCTGACGCTCTGGGAGGCGCAATTCGGCGATTTCGCCAATGGCGCGCAGATCATGATCGACCAGTTCATCAGTTCCGGCGAACGCAAATGGCTCAGGATGTCGGGGCTGGTGATGCTGTTGCCGCATGGCTATGAGGGGCAGGGGCCGGAACATTCCTCGGCCCGGCTGGAACGGTTTTTGCAGTCTTCCGCCGAAGACAACTGGATTGTCGCCAACTGCACCACCCCCGCCAACTATTTCCACATCCTCAGGCGGCAGTTACACCGTTCGTTCCGCAAACCGCTGATCATGATGACTCCGAAATCGCTGTTGCGTCACAAGATGGCCGTCAGCCGGGTAGAAGAATTGACCACCGGATCATCCTTTCACCGGGTGCTGTGGGACGATGCGCAATACGGCAATTCCGAACTGACGCTGAAACCCGACGACCAGATCCGCCGCGTGGTGATCTGTTCAGGCAAGGTCTATTACGATCTGTTGGCCAAGCGTGATGAGGCGGGGCTGGATGATGTCTATCTGCTCAGGCTGGAACAGTTCTATCCGTTCCCGGCCATGTCGATGTCCAAGGAACTGACCCGCTTCAGGGAAGCCGAAGTGATCTGGTGTCAGGAAGAACCGAAAAACCAGGGTGGCTGGAGCTTTGTCGAGCCGAACATCGAATGGATCCTCGGTCGTATCGGCGCCGTCAGTCACCGCCCGGTCTATACCGGTCGGGCCGCTGCCGCATCGCCCGCGACCGGTCTTGCCTCACAACACAAACTACAGCAGCAGGCGCTTGTGAACGATGCGCTTGGAATTGAAGGGGAATGATCAGATGCCGGTAGAAGTCCGTGTGCCGACCTTGGGCGAAAGCGTCACCGAGGCCACCATTGCAACCTGGTTCAAGAAACCCGGCGACAGCGTGGCAGTGGATGAAATGTTGTGTGAAATGGAAACCGACAAGGTAACCGTCGAAGTGCCCGCACCGGTGGCCGGAACCCTGGCCGAGATCGTGGCCGCCGAAGGCAGCACCGTTGGCGTTGACGCCCTGTTGGCGACGATCAACGAAGGTGCAGTTGCCGAAACACCGGCCAAGCCGGACGCGACGCCCGCCGCAAAGGCAATAGAACCTGAACCCGTCAAACCCACTGCACCGGAAAAATCCGCACCTGCAACCGCCGTGAAAAGCGCCGCCAAAGATTCGGGCGACCCGGCCGCCGTCATGGTGCCGGCGCTCGGCGAAAGCGTGACCGAGGCAACTGTTTCCACCTGGTTCAAGGCGGTCGGTGACGCCGTTGCCGTCGATGAAATGCTGTGCGAACTTGAAACCGACAAGGTATCGGTCGAGGTTCCCGCCCCCGTTGCCGGCGTGCTGACGGAAATCCTTGCCGCTGAAGGCACCACCGTCAGCAATTCGGCAAAACTGGCGATGATTGCCCCGTCCGGCGCAATGGGCAGTGATACCGAACCGGCCGCTACCACCGCCACGGCGCAGCCCGCCACAGCCGCCAGCAGCCAGATTGGCGAAGACGCGCCATCGGCTAAAAAACTTATGGCCGAAAACGATCTTGCGCGTGATCAGGTTGCCGGCACCGGGCGCGACGGGCGCATCATGAAGGAAGATGTGGAAAAGGCATTGGCCGAACAAGGCAATGACACCCTGAAACCTGCCGTTCAGGCGTCCACCCCGGCACCTGCCGCGCCAGCCCCGCAGGCAACCACCCCTCGCGCGCCGGTCGCCGTCGAAGACGCACCGCGTGAAGAACGCGTCAGGATGACCCGCCTGCGCCAGACCATCGCGCGCCGCCTGAAAGACAGCCAGAACACCGCCGCCATGCTGACCACCTATAATGAGGTCGACATGAGCGCGGTGATGGATTTGCGCAACGAATACAAGGACCTGTTCTATAAGAAACACGGCGTGAAACTCGGCTTCATGTCGTTTTTCGTCAAAGCCTGCTGTCACGCCCTGAACGAGGTACCCGACGTCAATGCCGAGGTTGACGGCACCGATGTCGTCTACAAGAACTTCGTCCATATGGGGGTTGCTGTCGGAACCCCTTCGGGGCTGGTGGTGCCGGTGGTGCGAAACGCCGATCAGATGAGCTTTGCCAATATCGAGAAAAAGATTGCCGAACTTGGCCTGCTGGCCCGCGATGGCAAGCTCAGCATGAACGACATGCAGGGCGGCACCTTTACCATCTCCAACGGCGGTGTCTATGGCAGCCTGATGTCGGCGCCGATCCTGAACCCGCCGCAATCCGGCATCCTCGGCATGCACAAGATCGAGGATCGTCCGGTGGTGGTAAAGGGCGAGATCGTGATCCGCCCGATGATGTATCTGGCCCTGTCCTATGACCACCGGATTGTCGACGGCAAGGGCGCTGTGACCTTCCTCGTGCGGGTGAAAGAGGCGCTGGAAGATCCGCGCCGGTTGTTGATGGATCTTTAGGATTGTTGAAATGACAAACGCAGAAAAAAGCCAACTGGTTATGGCACGTATTCTTGAAAAAGCCATGGAAATGGGTATCCAGGAATGGATGCTCAGTTTTGGCGAATTGGAACTCGGCGAGGATTTTGAAGATTTCTTTTTCCCATGCCTTGAATGGCTAGAGAGTGAAGGATTTATTAGAGTTCAAGGCTACAATCGTTATTTGGGCGGAGCTGCTAAAGGCAACGTTCAAAACGTTCACATCACTTCTTTTGGCCAAAGCGTGTTGCGACGTGAGGTAAATATTACTGGTGAAAGCGAAATGCTCTCAGAAACAGTTAAAAGTGTAAGTAGAGAGCCAGCATCCTACTCCCAATTTGGTGATTTTTTGGGAAGCTTACTCGGCGGATTTACAAAATCCATAGGCTCCTAAATGACCCCCGAACTCACCGTCCTCACCCTCGCCGCCCTGCTGCAAATGGTGCAATTCGTGCTGTTCGCCGTTCCCGCAAATCTCGAGCTCGGCCCCGGCTACACCATGTCACCCCGCGACCGGTTGCTGTCACGGCAGCTGTCCATACGAACGGCCCGCCTGCAACGCGCCATGAACAACCATTTCGAAGGGCTGATCCTGTTCACCATCGCCGCCTGCGTGATCGCCCTTACAAACCAGTCAACGCCCTTCACCGCCGCCTGCACCTGGACCTATCTGGCCGCCCGCGTCCTCTACGTCCCGGCCTATGCCTTTGGCCTCAGGCCATGGCGCTCTCTCATCTGGTCCGTCGGCTTTGTCGCCACCTTGTGCATGCTTCTGGCGGCCCTGGTTTGACCATCATTGTTCAAAAAATACTCCGGGGGAGGCCGAAGGCCGGGGGCAGCGCCCCTTCCCACACCCGACCAATCTGTTAAGAGAGGCTTGCGGTTCTTGATACCACCACACCAACCGCGCCCTGAAGGAGAATCCCCATGCCCAGCTATGACGTGATCATCATCGGTGCCGGCCCCGGCGGCTATGTATTGGCCATCCGCGCCGCGCAGCTTGGCCTCAAGGTGGCCTGCATCGAAGGGCGTGAAACCCTTGGCGGCACCTGCCTAAATGTCGGCTGCATTCCGTCCAAGGCGCTGCTCCATGCCAGCCACATGTATCACGAGGCCGAGCATAACTTTGCCGCAATGGGTCTGGTCGGTAAAACCCCCTCGGTCGATTTCACCAAGATGCAGGAATATAAATCCGGTGTGGTGGAACAAAACACCAAGGGCATTGATTTCCTGTTCAAGAAAAACAAGGTGGACCGCATCAAGGGCTGGGCCAGGATCACCGGCAAAGGCGAGGTGACGGTCGGCGACAAGGTGCTGCAAGCCGCCAATATCGTCATCGCCACCGGTTCAACCCCCGCCAGCCTGAAGGGCGTCGAGGTTGATGAAAAGATTGTCGTGAGCTCGACCGGCGCCCTGGCTTTGCCAAAGGTGCCGAAAACGCTGGTGGTGATCGGCGCCGGGGTGATCGGGCTGGAAATGGGCTCGGTCTATCGCCGTTTGGGGTCTGAGGTGACGGTGATCGAATATCTCGACCAGATCACCCCGGGCATGGACGGCGAAATCTGCAAGACCTTTCAGCGCAGCCTGAAAAAGCAGGGGTTCAGCTTTATCCTGGGTGCTGCGGTGCAAAAGGTCGAAACTCGCAAGACCAAGGCGATCGTGACCTATCAGAACCGCAAGTCCGGCGAGGAAACCCAGCTTGATGCCGACGTGGTGCTGGTTGCCACCGGTCGCGTGCCGTTCACCGATGGCCTTGGGCTGGATGAAATCGGTGTCAAACGAAATGCACGCGGTCAGATCGAAACCGACGGCTGGAAGACCAGCGTCGAAGGCATCTGGGCGATTGGCGATGTGATCCAGGGCCCGATGCTGGCCCACAAGGCCGAGGATGAAGGCGTGGCGGTGGCCGAATGTATCGCCGGCCAAAAGGGGCATGTGAATTACGGCATCATCCCCGGCGTCATCTACACCACACCCGAAATCGCCAGCGTCGGCATGACCGAGGAACAGTTGAAGGAACAGGGCCGCGCCTACAAGGTCGGCAAGTTCAGCTTCATGGGCAATGCCCGTGCCAAGGCGGTGTTTCAAGGCGAAGGGTTCGTGAAAATTCTGGCCGATGCCAAGACCGACCGCATCCTTGGCTGTCACCTGATGGGGCCGAGCGCCGGTGAGTTGATCCACGAGATCTGCGTCGCCATGGAATTTGGCGCCGCCGCCGAAGATATCGCCCGAACCTGCCACGCACATCCGACCTTTTCCGAGGCGGTGCGCGAGGCGGCGCTTGCCTGCGGCCTGGGGGCGATCCACGCCTGAGCAGGGCGGGGGGCTCAGGCCGCGAGCATCCGCAGGCCTTGCGTCACATCCTGCCGTACCGCCAGCACCAGCGCCGCCTCATCTCCGGTCTTCAACGCCGCCAGAATTGCCCGGTGATGACCCAGACGACCGCTGTTCTGCATCCGACTGTAAAGCTGGCGCATGGTCGGGCCGAGTTGCAGCCACACGGTTTCAATCATCGCCAGCATGGCCGGCGCCTGCGCGCGCAGATAAAGTGTTCGGTGAAATTCCAGATTGGCGCGGATATAGCCGCTGGCGTCCTGTTTCACCACCATCTGATCGACGCTGGAATTGATCGACCCGAGCCGGTCGATCAGCGCCGGATAGGCGCGCGGCAGGGCGCGGCTGGCCAGTTCGGGTTCCAGCAGGGCGCGGATCGCCGCCAGTTCCTCGATCCGTTCATTGCCGATCTCGGGGGTTGAAACCCGACCCGAGGCGGACAGTGTCAAGGCACCTTCGGCCACCAGCCGCCTAACGGCCTCGCGGGCCGGGGTCATGGAAACACCGAAAACCGTGCCGATGCCGCGTAACGTCAGGGCATTGCCGGGCGGCAGTTCGCCATGCATGATCCGGTGGCGCAGCACGCGATATACCCGCTCATGCGCGGGGGCGGTTTCGGGGGTCTTGGCTGGATTTGTCATGCGGAAATCGTGATCACAAATCGTCCTGCCGTCAAGCCTTGTTGATCCATTGTTTTCAGAATTGCAGGCGATGCAACTCGGCACCATGCTTTTTCAGCCAGCGACGGTCGGCCTCGAATCCCGGTTTCAGACGTGCCACCACCGCCCAGAAGGCGGCAGAGTGATTCATCTCGACCAGATGTGCCACCTCATGTGCGGCGACGTATTGCAGCACTTCGGGCGGTGCCATGATCAGCCGCCAGGAGAACATCAGATTGCCTTCAGGCGTACAGGAACCCCAGCGGCTTTTAGTGTCGCGCAGGCTGATACGCGCGATGCGGCGACCCAGCAGGCCGGCGTAACGATCCGCCGCCGCGGCCAGTTGCGTGCGTGCCTCGACCTTGAGAAAGGCGCGAAGTTTGGCCGGTATGGCCTCGGGCGGGCCGGGAATCTCGATCGCGCCGGCTTTCAGCGCGACGCTGCGGCCCTTGCCGGCGACGATGGTAACGTTTTCGCCCTGAAAAAGCACCGGGGTGGCAAGACCTGGCGTGCTGCGCAACGGCTGTCTGGCCAGTGCTTTGCGAATCCAGCCTTCCTGTCGCACAGCGAAATCCAGCGCCGCCGTTTCAGTTGCCCCTTTCGGCAGCGTCAGCCTGACCCGGCCATCGCTGTTGGAAACCCGCAGCGAATAGCGCCGTGCCCTTGCCGAGCGGCAGAGCAGAATTTCGATTGGCGGGCTGCCAAGGGCGATGGTCTTGTCCATATCGCCAGCTTATTGCAGCCGGATCCAGCGGTAAACCGCAGAGTTTCTGCCCACACCCATTGGCAATTTTCAGTCAGCCCGCCCGCCCTGACTTAAAGCCTTTGACAAAGGTCGCAGGGTTGTGGCAGTTGGCAACAAATGTCCGAACCGAGCCGAGTGAGGTTTCCCAGATGCCAAAAGATGAATGGGGCGTGAAACGTGCCTGCCCGAAATGCAGCGTGCGGTTTTATGACCTGCAAAAAGACCCAATGACCTGCCCGTCCTGTGGTGCCAGCTTTGATGTTGCCAGTCTTGTGCAACAGAAAACCCGTTCGGTCGCGTCTGAAAAGACCGCCAAGGCGATCACGCCGGTGGCCAAAAGCGATGAAGATACCGATGTCGTGGATCTGGATGACGATGATGAAATCGCCGATGATCTGGACGATGATCTCGATGACGATCTGCTGGACGACGACGATGACGACGACGTGTCGCTGGACGATATCGCCGACGTCGCGGGGGATGACGACGACAACTGACCGCCCGGATCAGGCGCCGCCATTTTGCGCTTGATTTGGCCGGAAGGCTTGCCTACATACCCACGGGCGAGCCGGACGGTTCGCCCATATAAGGGGCCATAGCTCAGATGGGAGAGCGCTTGCATGGCATGCAAGAGGTCGGGGGTTCGATCCCCCCTGGCTCCACCAAATTCCCCTGTTTTAGCGACAATGGTGATGGGTTCGGCATCGCCGCGATGCGTGTATCGAGTTTGGACTACTGACGTGGTTCGATGCTGATGTTGCGATAAGTCACCGCGGCATTGTCGCCATCGGCCAGTTTCAACGATCCCGCCAGACCGACGGCCATCCAGACCTGTTCTTCGGCCCCGATATTGGGACGGCCAAGGCGATTAAGAATCTCGGTACCATCGCAGATTACCTGTAGTTCGCCGGGTGTCTTGTCTTTCAACCCTTTTTTCTTGGTTGAATCCCATGTGACAAACACTTCGATCCTGTGCCATGAACCAAATCCCTTGGGGCTGAAACAGGTCTTGCGGCTGACATTATAACCGTTCTGTGTGTCGATCAGAAAGCTGAGTACTGACTCGCCCTTGGCATTAATGAACCGCACCGCCCGAAGATAACCGCCCGAGGCATTGTACCTGAAATCTTCCGGCACCCTGATTTCCCAGCCATAGGCTATGCTGTCGCCGTGCGAATGCGATCTGGTGGAAACATACTCGCTGCGCTGAAGCACGGTCGAGCAGGCGATTTCAAACCCGGCCTCGCAACCGTCCCGATTGAGATGAACTTGCATCTCACCGGCATTTATCCGCAGCGAGTCCTTGCCGGGTGAAATGATGTTGAAGTCATCCGCCCGACAAAGCATCGGCCAGGCGAGGGTGGCTGTAAGGAATGTTGACGCAACTATTCGGTAGGCTGATTTCATGGCTGGCATGATATTCCCCCTATTTTGCGGCAGGAAGCATACCAGATTGACGGCATTTGCGAAATGGTGTTGACGCGGTTCAGCTTTTCTGCGGGTTCCGTTGATGCACCAAATAGGGCAACAGCCAGCCGCCGATAAAGAACGCCGCGACCAGAGCCTGGGCAATCAGGGCTTCGGCCACCGGGTAGAGGCCAAGGTAAATCTGTAGCCAGTCAACATCGGGAAACCACGATACCGGCGTTGCGGAAATGACTGCCGCGGTTTGCAGGCCGCGGATGCCGGTGCCGACCAGCACCACCGACAAAACCGCCAGCAGCACTCCGGTGATGCGAAAGAACAGTTTGATCGGCAGTCGCGCGCCCATGCCAAAGATCATCCAGGCAACCGCCGCACAGATCACGGTGCCAATCAACAGGCCGATCAGCACATAACTGGCGTTGGCATCGGCCAGCATGGCCTCATAAAACAGCACGGTTTCAAAGCCTTCACGGAACACCACGAAAAATGCCAATGCAAAGATGCCAGTGGTCGAAACACCGCCTTTCAGCGATTCCCGCATGCGCGTCATGTGGCCGCCGCCCCGGTGCGAAAAGATGGTGTGAGTCATGTAGATCAACACTGCGGCTGCCAGCAGCGCAGTGGTGCCTTCCAGCAGTTCGCGCTGTAGCGTGCTGATGGCGAACAGATGCCCCGCTGCATACCAGAGCGCGAAACTTGCCAGCAGCGCCATCCCCACACCAGCCAGAACCGGGCGGCGCCAGCGGCGCGAGGCGATGCCTTCGGCGGCAATGGCACCGGTCAGGGCGGCAAGGATCAACACCGCCTCCAGCCCCTCGCGCAGCAGGATGGTGACGGATTGCACCACGGTACCGGTTGGCGAAAGCGGTGTTTCGATGATGGCGCGGGCGGCCAGAAGTTCGGTCTTAATGGTCTCGACCTCGGCCGCGATTTCCGTAATCGGAGCCTTGGCCGCCAGCAATGCGCCCAGCCCCGGATCGTTGGCCGAGCCTTCCCAGAATCGCGCCTCCAATCTTAGTGCCATTGCCGGTTCGCGCGGCCGCAGTCGCCCTTCGAAATCCGGATCATACCATGAATAGGCCTCCAGCCGCTTCAGTTCGGCGCCAGCCCAATCGCCGGAGCGGGCGATCAGCACAAGTTCATCAAGACTGGCGGGCAGAGCCTCGACCGCTTCTTCATAGCCGCTGGTGGCCATGGCATCGGCATAGGTTTTGTCGATGATCGTCAGCGCCTCGTTGGTAAGGGCGCTGACCTGTTGCGGATCGGCCAGCTGGTTGATTGCGCCGGCCAACTCCTTCAGGATCACGGCCATCCGTTCGGCTGCCTCAGGGGCGGTTTCGGTCATTTCCGGGCGCAGATCGCCAAAGATCATGGCAGCACGATCGCGAAACAGCACGGATTCGTGATATTCCATCGGAATGACGATTTCACCGTCGCGCATGCCCTTGGTATATTCCACCTCGACCGTACCCAGAAAACGCCGCAGCAGCCGGGCGCGGCGGTCGCGCTCGTCAGGGCTAAGGGCTACCGGTGCGTAGCTGGCCAATGCCGCCTGCACTCCGGCCAGGGCCGAGGTATCGCCGCCGGCGTTCAGCCGGTCCAGCCGCACAGCAACGTCCTTTGCTACCTCAGGCCCCATGCGGGCCGAGATATTGTCAGCGAGGATCAGAAACAGGCCTTTGGCACGACCGAGTTCACCGGCCAGCTGCACCTTGCGCCCATTGGCCAGATCGTCGGCAGCGCGCGACAGCGAAAGCCGGAGTTCGGCGGCATAGATGCCCAGAAGTTCCGCCTCGGCAATCCGCCTTGCCTCGGCCGCGTCAAGATTGCCGGCCTTCAGGCCGTCCATCGCCAGCCCGGTCGCGGTTTCGCCCGAGGCGCGGGCGTATTCGCGGATGCTCAGCCATTCCGCCGCCACCGTTGCATCGCCCGCATCGAGCGCCGCAAGCGTGTGGTCCATCGCGCCCTTGAGCAGGCCGGTCCAGATCAGTGATCGCGCCCGCGCAGCAGCCTCGCCGTCATTGGTGGCGATTGCATCGCCAAGAGCGTCAATTTCAGAACCGACCAAGGATGCATCCGGCCCATAGGCATCTGCCAGCCCGTCGTTCCAGGCACTGCGGATGGTTGCAAGAACTGCCGCAAGATCGGCATCACGGGCGGTGGAAACCGGGCGGTACAGCAAGCGCGTGACACGCGCGGTTTCGGCGCGAATGGTTTCGGCGTTTTGCCAGGGAACATCGGCCAGCGCCGTACCCACCACAAGAAAAAACCCGATGAAGACAACGGCAAGCCGATGGAAAATGCAATGTCCGGTATTCATTGAACCAGCCCCTCAGTTCCCGACAGATCGCTGGTCAGCGAGGTCAGTTCAAATGGTGGAATCGGCATGTCGATCTTGAGGTTGTTGAAAACCATCTCCTGAAGGGCGACGCGATACCAAAGCCGCGCCTCCAGGGTAAAGGGGCCGGTTTCGCCTTCGGGCAGGGGGATGTCATAGCCGACCACATCCTCGCCCCTTGGCGGAATGGTTACGCGTTGCCAGGTGACAGCGGCGGTGACAAATGTCAGGTGGTCAAGGATACGGTTGCCGTCTTCGTCCAGAAACTCTTCGATCCAGGCCACGGCATCGGGGTCGGTTGCGCCTAACAGGGCGTCATAGCCACCGGAATGAAACACCGTCTCGCCCTTGGCGTTCTTCACCACTACCTCAAGCCACATATGTTTCTGGTCGGTCACGCCGGTCGGCAGGTTGTGCCCGGCCCCAAGGTTCTGCACCGCGATATCAAGGTGCATTCCCTTGTCGATCTTCGACTGGCCGCGCAGTTCCAGCCGGGCTGCGGTACGCAGCAGGCGTTTCGTCGCCTCGCCCTGGGCCGCGATCAGCTTGTTCTGACGTTCGCGGTCAAGACCCCGTATCAGCCCACCGCGAAGAAAGGTCAGGTTGCTGCCAAGCGAAGTGTCGAACATCAGATAGTTTGCGCCCACGAAACGGTGCGAAAAACGTTCCGGTTTGGCGACCTTGCCCTTGCGCAACTGCATCACATAATCCGCAGGATCCGGTGCCATATGGCAATCCTGGCAGGTGACATCGTTCTTGGCGTACCAGCTGTCTTTCCATTCCTCAAAGGTGGCCTGTACCGTCTGATCCCCTTCAGCGCGTGACATCGAACGGTCATAGGTTTCGGTATGACACGCACCACAGAATTCCGGCTTGGCGATCAGGTCGTTGGTTTCCACCGCCCCAAAGGCGCGGGCGTGGTCGCGCGGGGCGGCCAGGATCAGGGCCGGCGACAGCTTGTCGATGCCGCTGTTGATCGCCAGCGTCAGCGCGCCGTTTCCGGCCACTGGGTCGGCATGCACTGCGGTATGGCAGGCGATGCAACTGACCCCTTCCATCAGTGCATCCGATGGCGCGACCGAGACGAAACGGTTGGTTCGCCCGCTAAGCAATTCGCCGGGGGCGTGGCAACCTTCGCAGAACCGCCCCTGTTCGGTACCATGGCGCAACAGGCCGGCATTGACCTCTTCGGTCTTATCATAGATCGCATCGATTCCGGCAACCGCATGCAGCGAAGGTGCCCATTCGTCAAATTCCTGCTGGTGGCATTCAGCACATTCCAGGGCCGAGGGGATGCGCACGGGATCGGACATGCGCCCATTGGCGGTGGTCATGCGCGACGGCCAGAACGGGCGCTCGTTGCCGTTTTCATCCAGGCCGAATGGCAGTTGATAATAGGGGATGTCGGTCATTTTGACACCTTCCTCGGTCGGTGCCTCGACCTTGATCAGCAACAACGCGAGGGCAGTGCCGGCCAGAACGACACCCGCCGCTATCCAGCGCAGGTGATGACGAAACTGTATCTTCATTTTCATCTTTCCCTTCCGGTCCAGCGCCAGTGCCGCATGCCCAGATGCACCACCATCCCAAGAGCGGCGGCAATTCCGACCCACAGGTGGATGAAGGTCAGCACATAGGTTGCCTCAAAGCTCCAGAACCAGATCTTGCCAAAAAGGTACAAACCCGGCGGCACCGCCATCAACAGACCGGTGCCGATCACCAGCAGATACTTCGTCAGCAAGCCCCAGCTGAGCCAGGTAAAGCTGCGCCGTTCGCTTAACACGAGACCGCGGCGAACATGGCCGATGATCCAGAACAGCAGCAGCGCCACGAATGCAAGTCCGACCAGCAGATGCGTGATCAGCACCAGTGCCCCGGCGTTCCAGTTGTCCTGTGCAAAGAATTCCAGATAAAGGCCGGACACCAGCAGTGCCGAAAACCCGAAGGTCAACGCCGATGATCGCCAGGTTCGGGTCTTTTTGTGGGCCGCCGCCAGATGGCAGGACAGGGCCGAAGTCGCTGGGCTGGTCGAAGTGATGTCCATTGGCACGGCCTTTGATGGTCGGATTTTGGTGAAACGGGGATGGCCCCCGCGCCTCTATTACATCTTGAGGGTCACGCCATTCTTGGCGGCGGCTTGCAACACCATGGCGACGATGCGGTCGGCGATATCCTGTGCCTCATTGCCGATTGCGTCGGCTTCTTCGGTGCCGAATTTTTCGCCTGCATATTCACGCTCATAGGTTTCCTTGACCAGGGCCAGCAATTCCTCGAAACCAGCGCGGATTGACTGATCCAGATTGGGGTCAGTGGCCTTGACCACCGGGGAAATGGCGCTGAAATACATCTTTTTGCAGCCACCCATGATGCCCTGTACATCCACCAGCCGGCTTTGCGCCACAAAGGCGCCGATATCGCCGGTGATGAACTGCGATTCCTTCCACTCACCGAAATAGTCGCCCACTGTCGGGGTCATGGTGACGACGGCGGTAAAGGCGTCGTCGCGGTTCGGTTTCCATTCTGTCAGTTCGGTTTTCAGCGCCTTGGCCCAATAGCTGAGCGCCTCGGCCGCGCCAAGTGCCAGATTGGCGTCAAACAGCATTTCGCCGCGCCCGATATTGCCATCGCCATTCAGATCTGCCGTCATGATGACGTTTACCGGGTCCATGCCCCAGAACAGCGGTTCGGTGATATGGTGAAACAGGCTGCCGGGGCGTTTCAGTACGGTGCCGTCGGGCAGGGTCAGGTCGTATTCGGCCACGTCTTCGGATTCGGTGCCGGGGTTGCCGGCATCAAGGATCATGTCGTATTTGACGGTTGCGGGAATGCCCGCGACGATCCCTTCCATGGTTTCATACTGGTTGGAGGTTTTCAGCCACAGCCCGCGGATATCCTCGATTGCCTTGGCAAGTGCCGGGCCATCGGCCTTCCATGCGGCGGCGTAATCGCCATCATGGGCGGTGATGATTCCGGCATAGGTTCTGACCGCGCCCAGCATCAGGTCGGCATTTGTCACCAGTTCCGCATTGTGTTCGAGGGTGAAATTCTTGACATCTTCCAGCCCCTGAATTTCGGCGCTGCTATCGGCAAGCAGCTCTGTCGCGGAAAGGCTGCCAATTACAGCGGCACCAAGCAGGACGTGGGTTAAGCGATTCATCTTTAAGCCCTTTCGATTTGATCTGCTCCTCAAAGCGGTCGCTTCGGGGCGGGGTCCAAGGAAATTTTGTGCTTGGCGTCAGGCTTGGCGCATTGATTTCCGAGTGGCGGCTAAATAGCAGACCCATCGTGCTTTTGTCAATCCTGACTAATTCAATAGGAAATGCCGTCTTGCTGATTTTCTGGTGAAAAAATATAGACGACTAAAATAGTCTGAATTGACAAACATGATTAATCCTGTCAGGTATGGTTATCGCCAGACCTGCCAGCAAGGCCAAATATGAACCGTACTGAAACCAGCAACCTGACCGATATGTCCAAAGGGCAGGCTGATATTCCCAGTATTGATGCCCGAACGCTGACCGAAGGCGGGGCAACGGCGACGATCACGCTGGACGATCAGCAATATACCCTGCGGATCACCCGGGGCCGAAAGCTGATCCTGACCAAATGATTTATCTGCCGAAAGTCCGGTGATCAGTTGTGCCATGTCGGAGCAAGTCGATGAAATTTGAGGGTAAACCATGATCGTATGCCAATGTCAGCGTATTTCCGACAAGGAAATCCATGCCGCCATCGACTGGATGCGAGCCGCCGATGGCAGTGCGCTGATCACGCCGGGAAAGATTTATCGCGCGCTTGGCAAATCCTCGGATTGCGGCGGCTGCATGCCGCTGTTCCTTGACACCATCCGCCAGAATGTCAATCTGGAGGTTCCGGCCGAGCTTCAGCATCTGCGCCGGAGCCATGACGCAACCAGGGAGGTCCGACATGAAGGGCGACGCAACGGTTATTGACTATCTCAACAAGGCGATTCGTTCCGAATTGACGGCGGTCAGCCAATATTGGCTGCATTACCGACTTCAGGAGGATTGGGGCCTTGGCCGCATGGCCAGGAAAAGTCGCGAAGAAAGCATCGAAGAGATGCACCACGCCGACCAACTGATCGCCCGTGTGATTTTTCTGGGGGGCCATCCCAACCTGCAAAAGCTGGACCCGTTGCGGATCGGCCAGACACCGCGCGAAACGCTTGACTGCGACATGGCGGCGGAACAGGAGGCCTGCGCGCTCTACAAGGAGGCCCGGGCGCATTGCAACAAGGTTGGCGACTACGTTTCAATGAAGCTGTTTGAAACACTGCTGGCCGATGAAGAGGGGCATATCGACTTTCTGGAAACGCAGATCGAGCTGTTTGAACGACTGGGTGCCGAGGGTTATGCGCTGCTGAACGCATCGCCGATGGATGAGGCCGAATAGCAACGTTTGGCGGCGTTACCTGTCCCGGCTGAGGTTTTCCCTGAGGTCGCTCAACCGGTACATCTGATGTGCAAACGGCAGGAACCAGGCGCGTTTTCGATACCAGAACCGGGTTTCAAGCGGTGTTTTGGTGAACGCTGTATCCCCGGCTTTGTCCCCCAGCATGTTCAGCGCCGCCTTGTGTCCCAGATACGAGGCCATGGCGTTGCCGCTGCCGGAATACCCCATCGCGTGCCAGATACCATCAAACTGCCCGATATGCGGCAAAAACGAAAAGGTGAACCCGGTATGCCCGGTCCAGCTATGGGTGATTTTGGTCGCGGAAAGCTGCGGAAAAATCTGGCGCATCAGCCCGCTCAGCACCCTGGTGGCGTGGCTTTGCGGTATCTTTGACATGCCGGCTCTGCCGCCCAGAACAATGCGTTTGCCGTCGGGTGACAGCCGGAAATAGCAGTGCCGGTGGCGGGTTTCCACATACATCCGCCGCCCCGGCATGATGTCGTCAACCAGTTCAGGCGATAATTCCTCACTGGCGATCAGAAAGCTGGAAACCGGGATCATGCGGCGTTTCAAATGGGGAAAGTCGGGCGAGGTATAGCCGTTGGTTGCCATCAGAACCTGTGTTGCCTTCACCACGCCCCTTGTGGTTTCCACCAGAAAACCATCGCCCTGCCTGCTGACCTTGGTAACCGGCGTTTCCCCCAACACTTTCGCACCCGCCTTGGCGGCGGCGTTCAGAAGGCCATTCAGATATTTGCCCGGATGCAGCCCGCCGTGGTCATGCAACATCATGCCACCATGGTAAAGATCGCTGCCGATTTCCCGGCGCTGTTGGGATTTCGGTACCATGTCGATATTGACATCCACCAGTTTCCTGAGGTCATCCAGCCCGCGCGCAGTGGCGTCGTATTCCGCCTTGTTCCACTGACCACGAAAACGGCCATAGGTGTGGTAATCGCAATCAATCGCCTCGTCCCGGATGCGGCTGGCGGCGAATTCAAGCGAATCCACATGACTTTCGGTCAGCAGGCGCAGGGCCGTTTCTTGTCCGTATTTCTGGATCATTTCCTGATAGGTCAGCCGGTAACCACCACCGATCATGCCGCCGTTGCGGGTGCTGGCGCCGTAACCCGGCCTTTCGGCATCCAGTACCAGAACACTGGCGCCGGATTTCGCCAGCGTCAGGGCCGCCGAACACCCGGTCAGGCCCGCGCCCACCACCACCACATCCGCAGTTTCGGGCAGGCCCGGTTCCTGACCATCAAAGGCGGGGCAATCTTCCCACCAATAGGGCGTTGATTTTGGCGATGGCAAGTGGGTGACCTTTCCGTGGCCCAAACCTCTGGCCTGGGCGAGACCTTGTTGGTGAAACACGGGGCGAGCCTGATGTCGCCCCATGTCGTTTCGTCAATCGCCGCCATAGGCGGCGGTCTTGGCATCAATGGGCGATATTCAGCACCTGAATCTGGGTGTACTCCTCCAGCCCTTCGGCCGATTGTTCAACCCCGATGCCCGATGCCTTGAAACCGGCCATGGGAATATGCGGGCCGATATTGGTCGATTGGTTGACCCAGACCGTGCCGCTTTCGATGGTTGCGGCCAGTTTGGTTGCCGCCTTTTCATCGGCCGACCAGACCGAAGCCCCCAGCCCGTAATCCGAGGCATTGGCCAGCAGGCCGACCTTTTTCACGTCCTTGAACTTGATGATCGGCAGGATCGGGCCAAACTGTTCCTTGTCAACGATATCATCGCCGTCCTTGACGTCACGCACGATCACCGGCTTGATGAAATAGCCCTTCTTGCCCTTGACCACGCCACCGCACAGGATCTTGCCGTCGGTATCGGCGCTTTTGATCAATGCCTTGACCTTTTCATATTGCGCCTTGTTCTGGATCGGACCGATAGTTGAACCCTGTTGCAAGCCATCGCCGACAACCGCTGCTTCTGCCAGTTTCGTCAGTTCATCGCACATCTCGTCATAGATCTTCTCATGCACATACACCCGCTTGATCGCCATGCAGACCTGACCGGCATTCATGAAGGCACCGGCATAGATCTTGGCGGCGGTTTCCTTGACATCGACATCCGCCATGACGATGGCAGGATCGTTGCCGCCCATTTCCAGCGTCAGACGCTTGTTGGTGCCTGCAGCCGAGGCCATGATCTTGCGACCGGTTTCGGTCGAGCCGGTAAAGCTGACCTTGGCAACATCGGGATGGCTGGTCAAAACCTCGCCCAGATCGTTTTCGTCGCTGACGATGTTCAGAACGCCCGCTGGTACGAAATCGTTGCACAGCTCCAGAATCTTCATCAGCGTCACCGGTGTGGTCGGTGAGGGTTTCATGACAACGGTGTTGCCGGCAATCAGCGCCGGGCCGATTTTCCAGAACGGTACCAGCACCGGAAAGTTCCATGGGCAGATTCCGGCGACAACACCAAGCGGTACACGCCGCATCTCGATCTTGAAAGTTTCATCGTCCTGAATGGTGCGCCCTTCCACCGAAAGGGTGGCGTAGTGGCGCAGATAGCCTTCGGTCCAGGCCATTTCGCCAAGTGCCTCGGGCATCGGTTTGCCTTGTTCCTTGACCATGATACGAGCCAGCATTTCGGCGTTGTTAGAGATCACGTCGGCGATTTTCGATACGACTTCCTGTCGCTTGGCCTGCGAAGTGGCGGCCCATTTCGGGAATGCCTTTTTAGCGGCAGCCACTGCCTTGTTGATGTGTTTTACCTTGCCTTTGGGCACATGCGCATAGGTCTTTTCCGTGGCCGGATTGATCACCTTGATGCGTTTGCCTTTTTCATCCTTGCCGACAAGTTTGCCGCCAATAAGCATTTTCTGAAACATGGTTTCCTCCCTGGGTTGGAACTGGATCGGGCCGGTTGCCCCGTGACTTCATTTAAGCGAGATCCGGCCCTTTTTGTCGTGGATGATGGCATCGACTTCGATTTCAACCAGCATGCCGGGGGTGGTCAGCCCGGCCTCGACCCCGGTCAAAACCGGCTCGATCCCTTTGAAGATCTCGCCGTGACAGCGGATGAAACCGGCAGCTTCGCGCATGTCGGAAAGAAAGGCGCGGGTTCTGACGATGTGGCGCATCTTGGCACCGGCTTCGTTCAGCAAATCCTCGATCTTGTCAAAGATGAACCGGGTCTGTTCGTACATGTCGTAAGGTGCATAGACCTTGCCGGTTGATTGCATGGCGGTAAGGCCCGCGACAAAGACAAACGGGCCGATGCGTTTCACCCGCGCGTATGAGCCGGCCTTTTCGAACCGTCCGCCGCCGGAAATGGTCTTGATGGTCATGTTGAAATCCTTTGCTTGGTGATGCGCCCCCGCCTCAGAAATTGCCCATGTAGCGGTCGATCTCGACCTGCGTGATCTGGTTGGCGACAAATTCGATTTCGCGTTCGGCTTGCTGGATCATGATGGTCAGCCGGTCATCGCCAAGCACGCGTTTCATCAATTCGGAATCCTGTGCCAACGCTACTGCGGTGCCAAGATCACCGGGCAGGGGTGCCACATCCTCCAGTGCATAGGCATTGCCCATGCAGGGGTCACCCGGCTCCAACCCCTGCTCAATACCGTCAAGACCGGCGGCTATATCGCAGGCCAGAAGGTAATAGGGGTTACATTCGGCCGATGCGTCGCGTTTTTCCACGCGAACGGCGCTGTCTTCCCCTTCGATCACGCGCAGTCCGACGGTGCGATTGTCATACCCCCAGGAGGCGTTGGTCGGGCAGAAGGTATAGGGTTGGCGGCGGCGGAAGGCGTTTGGCGTGTTTGATCCGGCCAGGGTAATTTCGGGCATGTGGCGTTGTATTCCGGCCAGGAAGCTAAGCCCGATCTGGCTGATCTTGCCTTTGTCTGCAAACACGTTCTTGCCGTCTTTCCATAGCGAGTAATGGGTATGAAAACCGCTGCCCGACTGGTCGATAAAAGGCTTGCCCATGAAGGTTGCAAGATAGCCATGTTTATGCGCAAGGGTTTTCACCAATGAACGGAACATCACCACCTGATCGGCAGATTTAAGGGCTTCACCATAGCGGATGTTCACCTCGACCTGACCGGCGCCGTATTCGGGGTTTGATTGCTCGATGGGAATTCCGGCCTCATTGATCTGCCGTCGGATCGGGCCAAGCACATGTTCCAGCTCAGCGGCGCGTTCCATGGAATAAACCTGAATGCCTTTTTCCTTGGGCTTGAGGGTTTCGGGATCAAGCAGGAAGAATTCAAGCTCGGTGCCGGTCAGAACCTCAAAGCCCATCTTTGCAGCGCGCTCGACCTGTGCAACCAGCGTTCCGCGCGGATCAATCGGCACCGGTTTGTGGTCGGTGCCAAGACCATAGGCCATGCAGATGGCAACCCCTTCCTCCCAGGGTGAGGCGACGGGTTTGGTCAGCGGAAACATATGCATGTCGGGATAGCCGCTGTCGAAATTGACGTAAGGTGTATCCCAGATGTCCGAGGTCATGTCGATCGTCAGCAGGGCCACCGTCAGCGCATTGCCGCTTTTGCAGGTGGTTTCCCAGTGGCTGGCAGGGATGCGTTTGCCGCGCATGATGCCATTCATGTCGCCCATCCCCATTGCGACCGTGTGTGTGCCCGGCGGAAGGCTGAAATCTCCGTCCATTGTATTCTCCCTGTTACGTTTGTTATGCCCGGTCTGGATGCCGTACAAGTTAGCGCCGGGATGGTTTTTCGTCCTGTTCCTTTGATGGGGCAAATCGCCCCGGTCTGTGTCTGTGTTTGCGCCCGGCCCTGTCCGCCTTTTCGATCTCTTACGCCTTTAGCCTTTGCGTGCGGTCGGCCAGTCGAACGGTCGGTCGATACCCGCCATCTTGACACCGGTAAAGGCGGATGCCTCGAACGACAGGGCGCGCAGATCTTCGGTTTCCAGGTTGTGGACCGAAGACTTGCCGCAAGCCTTGGCCAGCGCGGTGATTTCCATGGTCATTGCGGTCAGCATCCTGGCCACGCGTTCCGCCCCTGCGGCCACGATCATGCGTTTTTCAAGCTCTGGATCCTGGGTGGCGATGCCGACCGGGCAAAGGCCGGTGTGGCAGTGATGGCAGGCACCCGGACTGGTGCCGAGTTTCTGGTAGTCCTCAAGATAACGCGGCGAGTTGCAGCCAAGCGCCATCATTGCGCCGTTGCCGATCATCACCGCGTCGGCGCCAAGAGCCAGCGCCTTGGCGACATCGGTGCCGGTGCGGATGCCGCCCGCCACCACCAGCGAGACCTTGCCTGACATGCCGCAATCGTCCAGCGCCTCGCGCGCTGCGGGAATGGCTGCCATGCAGGGAATACCGGTGTGGTTCATCAGCATTTCGGGTGATGCGCCGGTGCCGCCTTCGGCCCCGTCCACCACGACCACATCGGCGCCGGCCTTGGCCGCGACCGCCACGTCATAGCGCGGGCGGGTTGCGCCCATCTTGATGAAGATCGGCACCTTGTAGTTGGTGGCGATGCGCAATTCCTCGATCTTCACCGCCAGATCGTCGGCCCCCAGCCAGTCGGGGTGACGGATGGTTGATCGCTGATCGACACCTTCGGGCAGGGTGCGCATTTCGGAAATCCGCTTGGACACCTTCATGCCCAGCAACAGGCCGCCGGTTCCGGGTTTTGCCCCTTGCCCCACCACCAGTTCCAGGCCGTTGGCGCGGCGCAGGTGATCAAGATCAAGGCCGTATCGGGCCGGTGACATCTGATAGACCAGCGTTCTTGAGGCGGCGCGTTCTTCTTCCAGCATGCCGCCTTCGCCGGTGCAGGTCATGGTGCCGACCTTTGACGCCCCATGCCCAAGCGATTCCTTGGCATTGGCGGAAAGCGCACCAAACGACATCGAGGCGATGTAGATCGGGATATCCAGTTCAATCGGTGTTTCCACCAGACCGCGACCTCCGCCCAGAACCGTCTTGGTTTCGCATTTTTCGCGGTAACCTTCCAGGGGCAGGCGGGTCATTGTTGCCGGCACGAATGTCAGATCGTCAAAGGTTGGCAGACGCTTGTTGAAACTGTTATAGCCGCGAACCTGATAGCGACCGAGTTGCGCCAGCGCATGCGCTTCTGAGATCGCCTCGGGCGTCCAGCGGGCCGATCCGCCCCGATCATAAGACGAAGGAACCCCGGCAGGGCGGCCTTCGATGGCACCATCGCCAAAGGCGACCAGTTCTTCGCTTGCTTCCTCGAACGGGTAAACGTACGGGGCCTTTATATCATCAGCCATGCTTTTGCGTCCCTGCTTTCAAAGTACCAAAGGCGTTGTCCCGCCACGATGCGACGCCAGTCGCGCGATGTGTCTTTCAGGCCGAGCGGATCAAGAATTGCATCCACCTCGGCCACCTGTTCGGCGGTGGGTTCTGTCACCACCGCATCAACCCCGAGATCTGCGATATCGCCGGTGACCCAGACCTCGCCCGCCCAAAGGGCGTCGGCGCAACTGCTGCCAGCACCACCAAGCGCGATCAGCTTGCCGCCATGGGCCATGAAACCGGACTGATAGCCGATCTTGCCCTCGACCACGATGTTGCCGCCTTTCATGGCGACGCCGGCGCGCGGGCCGCAATCGCCCTTGACGTGGATGGTGCCACCCAGCATCGCCGCCCCCACCGACATGCCGGCATAGCCGCCGATGGTGATGTGCCCCTTGCTCATCGCTTCGCCGCAGCCCCAGCCGGCATTGCGTTCGATTTCGATCGTGGCGCCGGTGTTCAGGCCACCGCAATAATAGCCGACCGAGCCTTCAAAGCGGATATGGCAGCCTGACGGCAATCCCACCGCCAGGTTATGGCGTGAACAGGTATTGATCACGACAATGTTGCCACCCGCCGCCGCTGCCTTTTGGATGTCCATATGTACATCCCTGATCGGGCGGTCGCTGACGTCGATCACTACCTCGCTCATGCCGCTGCCCTCCGGTTTCCGACGCCCCAGATGCCGTGCATCGACGGGCCGTCAAAATTGGTGATGCTCACGTCGTCCTCCTTGAAAATCCGTCGCACAGCCTGTTCTTCGGTTGCGGCGGCGACTTCGCCGTTTTGGTTCACCACCACCAAGGGTTTCATGGCGAAACGGTCCTTGGCCCAGCCGATGGTATCGGAACGCGCGATCATGTAGGTGAACACACCGTCGATCTCGTCGATCGAGCGGGTCAGCGCGGCCTCCAGCGAAAGCCCCTCTTTCATGCGGTCCGAAACCCAGACGGCGATCAGTTCGCTGTCGTTATAGGTCAGGAACCGGTACCCCTTCAGTTCCAGCCGCTTGCGCCAGGAATAATAGTCGGTGATCTGGCCGTTGTGAACGATCGCCACATCCGGAAAGGGGCGCGCCCAGAACGGGTGGCTGGCATTCGGGCGAACGTCGGATTCCGTGGCAAGGCGGGCATGGCCCAGCCCGTGCGTTCCAACCATGTCGCGCACACCGTGTTTGTCGGCAACCGCATGGGCGCCACCGGTATCCTTGATGATTTCAAGCGAACGGCCGACCGACTGGATTTCCAGCCTGGCGCAGAATTCATCGGCATCATGGGTCCAGCGCGCCATGTCTTTCGGGTCGCTGATCACCATACGGGCCGAATAATGTGCGGTTTCACCGTTGTCCCAGGTGGGTTCTTCCAGAAGATCGCCGCCATGTTCCTTGAGAACCGCGCGGAATTCTTCCAGGTCGCTGGAAAGCCGGTCACGATCAAAGCCCATCGCGCGAACGACATATCCGGTGTCGCGCGGGATTCCGTAAACTGCGAAGCCGGTTGAATCAGCACCGCGATGTTCCTGAGCCGCCATCAACTCGACCAGATCATGACCGATGTTGCCAGGGGCGTTCAGTATTCTTCCTGCAATTCCACACATGGTGATTCTCGCCTTTGGGTTCAGAAGTACTGTATACAGTATCCTGAATTCGTCAAGCGCAATGACGGATGCAACCAAATGCTTCCATCGGCACTCCATTGATGTATACTGTATCCAGAAAACATGGAAAATCCACATGCCCTTCAAATCTCTTTCCCAGCCCCGCCAACGTCTTGCTGATCAGGTCTATGCCCAGATCATGCAGGCGATTCGCGATGGCTCGATCACCAGCGATCAGCCAATCGTGCAGGAAAAGCTGGCCGATCAGTTTGAAATCAGCCGCACACCGGTGCGCGAGGCGCTGTTTCGCATGGAGCAAGAGGGCATCCTGACCGTGACCGGGCGCGGCAGTTTTCGGATACGGCAACTGGACATGAAGGAAGTCTCGGAAATGTACGGCGCGCGATGTGCCATCGAAGGCTATGCCGCGCGGTTGCTGGCCGAAACCAACGATGCCGCCACCAACCAGAGGCTGCGTCAGGCGATCACGGATGCCGAGGATTTGTCCGACAACACGGTCGAGGCCTATTTCCAGGCCAACATGGCGGTGCATCGCGCCTTTGTTAAGGAAGCCAACAATCGATTTTTGCTGGAACTGTTTGACAACATCTGGAACCGCGGATCGTCTTTCACCATGTTTGCATCAATAAAAAGTGGCGAATTGGTGAAATCGCTGGGTGACCACATGGCGCTGGTCGATGCGATTGAAACCGGCGATGGTTCGACCGCCGCCGAAACCATGATTTCGCATATCAAGGATGGCCGTGACTTGCAGGTTCAGGCCGGGCGTTAACCTTGTCGGTCTAAACGGTGTTTGGGCGGGGCTGGCCCCTGGCCGTCCTTTGGTTTCTGCCCCATGCGGAATCCAAGCAATGCCATGGCTCCGGCACCCACCACCATCAGAAGCGCCGCCGCCACAAGCAGACGGCCATAAACGGCCTGTTCGCTTTGCAGGTAGCTGTTGCACAGGCGCGACGGGACGGAAAGTTGCAGCCAGCCCATTACCGCCAGCATCGAAGCGACATTTGCCCAGACAAACCCGCGCAAAACGCCACCGGCCTGCTGCCACCCCCATCCCAGCGGCAACCCGGCCAGCAACACCAGCGAGATCACCTTGGCGGTATTGGCGGCGGTATCGGCAAGGGCCGCATCTATCCAGCGCGGAATCAGCCAGAAGGCAAGCGCCAGCAAACCTGCCAACAGCGCTGGTGCGGCGCTCCAGCCGCAGGGATGTCGCCTGGCGGCCGCCGAACCGATCAGCGCACCGCCCCCAAGAAGCAACGGATATTGTCCAAACAGATGTGAAACCAGCCCGCTTTCAAGCCATGCCGCAACCGGCGGAATCAACGCAAGCGCAATCAGGCTCGCAGCGATGGCCACCTGCCGGTCAATCCCCAAGAGCGTTCAGCGCCTTCAGTGCGCCATCGGTATCATCGGGATCGAACACCTGGATCAGCCGCCCGTTGCCATCGACAAGATAAAGCCCGGCATTGTGGACGAACCCCCCCTGCGCATCGGGCACCACCACCACCCCGGCCTGTTGCAGCAATGTCTTCAAGTTGGCCGGATCGGGTACGCGCACCACCCGCCAGCGCGGCGCCTCGGCGCCGTGCCGGTCGGCGAACCAGCCCAGTTGTTCGGCCTGGTCACGGGGGTCGAAACTGATGCTCAGCAACCGCAGATTGGCGGCGGCGGCCTTGTCGATCTGCTCGAATGCGCTGCCAAGCGTGACGCAGATGTCAGGGCAGGTGGTATAGATGAACTCCATCAGCAACGGCGCGCCCTGGTAATCCGACAGCACCAGCCTTGCGCCGGTGCTGTCGGTCAGTGCCACCGCCGGCAAGCTGCGGGGATGCGCCGCAATTTCGATACGGCGCTGGGTTTCAGAGGTAAAGGCAAGGCCGCCACCGGTGCCCCACCAGATCGCGCCACCGCCGGCCAGTGCCACCAGGATCAGGGCCGACAACGTGCGGATCATGTTATTTCTGCCGCAGCATCCCCGGAATCCGCGCCAGAAACATCACGACGAAAATCGTCGCAATCACGATCACGCCGGCTGCCATGACCGACGCGACCTTGTCCCATATCTGCCATTGCTCCAGATGCACCGCCCACCGGCGCGGTACGCTGGCCCAGCCACCGGCCAGAAACATGATGACAAAGATCAGCCCGAACAGAAGATAAAGGATCGCCGTCAGGTCGCCGCCTCGCGGTGTCACATCCTCGTTGCGGGCCAGATGGATCATTACTGCAAAGATCATCGGCAACAGGCCCAACAGCAGATAAAAGTGAAAATGCCCCGGTACCCACAAGGTATTGTGCATCACCGAATTGACCACCACGGTTGCGTCGATCACCGCCGGCACCACCCCGGCCATCCAGCCGAAAATCGAGATGAACAGCAGCGTCGAAACCAGATCCCAGCGAATGCCGGAACGATGCAGGATTGCCAGTGCGCCCAGACCGGTCACGACCAGCACCGGAAAACTGTTGATATAGGACAACACCTGTCCCAGCATCATCGCCCATGTCGGCATGACGAAATCCATCAACAGGTGGTGCGGGTAGATCACCAGCACCATGGTGGTGGACAGGGTCCAGGCGGCCAGAAAGACGCGGGTGGTTTTCCACTTTCTGCCGGTAATGCGCGGCAACAGTTCGTAAACCGCGATCACCGCCATGTAGATGGTGGCGTTGATGATCACATGGCCAAAGAAATAGATCAGGTTTTTCGCCAGCAAAGGATTGATCGCGATGGTCGGTGCGAACAGGTTGACAAGGCTCATGACGATCACCGCAGCGCCCGCAATCAGGGCCGGAGTGTCGACGATCACCACCATAGCCGCCGCTACGGCTGCCGGTGGCGGCACGTTGTCGTCGCTGTTGAAGAACAGCTTGTGCCAGCCAAGCGCCCGGCCCAGCCCGCCATATTCGGCGATCAGTGCGCGGCCGACCTCAAGACAGATCAGCAGAAAGCCGACGCCGACCAGCAGCAGACCGAACAGATGCAGTTCCGCCGACCAGGCCGGCCAAACCGACCCCGAAACCGCCGGCAGCGGATAGAGAAAGGTCCAGGCAGCCGCAAAGCCGCCAATGAAATCGGCGGCAAGCATTGCCACCACGCCGACCAGAAACAACACCAGATTGATGGCCAGAACGCCAGCGCGCAGCGAAACGTAACGCGCCAGAAAATGCCACATCACCGCTACACCGCCCAGTGATGCGATGCCTACCATGCCGACGCCATGCACCGTCATGATCTCGTAAAACAGCGACGGGTCAATCGCCAGCCAGCCGGCCTGTGCCAGCCGCATCAACAGCCCGAAAACCATCATCAGCAACAGAACCAGCCCGGTAATGGCCAGATAGGTGACCACCCAGAAACGCCCGCTCTGTGCGGTTATGTCCTGGCCTTGGGCTTCGGTATCGGTGATTGCGCTATTCATTGCTGCCTCCATTGCCGTCTGCCACGGTCAGATCCAGAATCATGTCGTGATGCACCAACCCGCAATATTCAAGGCACATCACCTTGTAGGTTCCGGGGGTGGTGAACTGGTAGGTCAGCCGGTTGATGTAACCCGGCATTGCCTGTGTCTGCGCCAGAAGCGTGCCGTTCTGGTCATAAAGGCCGAAACCGTGATTGACGTCGGTGCTGGTGACGTTGAATTCGACGATCTGGCCCGTGGTGAATTCTTCCTTGTCGAGATCCCAGTTCCATTGTGAACCGGTGGCGTTTACTACCTCAGGCGCTGTTGCCGCAGTTGCGTAGGGCAAGTCGCGCAGCAGATAAACGGTAATCGGCAGGCCGACCACGATCATTACCCAGAACAGGATGGCGCGATAACGATACGCGGTTCCTTGCACCGGTGCATATTCGCGCGCCTCGTGTGCATGACGACGGATGTTGATGAAAACGACTACGATCACCAGAACGACGAGCGTCGTCACCAGCGCAGTGACAGATTGGACATTCATCTGAAAGCCTTCCGGAATATGTGAATGATTCGACGCTAGTCCTCGTGTCGGGGCATGTCAAACGCGACTTGGCGGTGATCTTTCACCGCCACCGTTTCGGGGCGGTCGTGATGGAATGGCTGGCTATGGCCGGGTGCCGCAGGCCGGTCGTTGGTGGTGAATTCCGACAGATTCCTATTCAACTGCTGCTTAAAAAATAGATTTTGTGGCTGCAAAGGAATGGAATGAAAACTGATGGTTCGACACGGCTGGCGCCGCAAAACTGATAGCTGTTCTTGCTGCAGACTCCGATAGCTGCGACAATTCACCGCTTGCAATGCGCATTTTTCTGAAATTTGCGGTCAGCAGGCGCAAAACTCAGGCCGAAGGGGTCAAAAGCCGCGACAGTTCCGCCTTGGGCCGCAGAAGGTCGGCAAGCGTGTATTTGTCGAGAACCGCAAGAAAGGCGCCAAGCGCCTGATGAAGCGCCCCTCGCAGCACACAGGCGGGCATGATCTGACAGGCGTTGTTGCCGGTTTCAAAACATTCCACCAGGTCGATATCGGTTTCCATCTGTCGTACCAGGGTGCCGATGTTGATCTCGGACGGGGCCATTGCCAGACGCATGCCGCCGCCCTTGCCGCGCGTAGTGGTCAGATAGCCGCACTGACCAAGGCGGAATACCACCTTCATCACATGATTGCGCGAGATGGAATAATGTTTGGCGATTTCACCGATGGTGACGGCGCCTTCATCCTTGGTGCCGACATAGGTAAGCACCCTCAGGCAATAGTCGGTAAAAGTTGTCAGGCGCATGAATTCGACCTCATATTCTGGCTGCTTTCGGGCCCCGGCCCTGGCAGAGGCGGTCGGTTGCGGCCATTCCTCGGCTATAAGTAGCATTTTTGATATTGCTTTGAATAGCGGTGTGGATTAAAGAAGTAAATGAAATACTCTTTATAAATCGAATCTGGGGAGTGAAACTGCATGATGATCGGAGCCGGAGTTTCGCGCTGGACGATGCTGCATCTGGGCAGCGCCGTCATCGCCTTGCTTCTGGCCGGTATCTTGCTGGCGACCGGCTATGCCGACCTGATCAACGGATTCAGTGCCCCCGCAACCCTGATCATGGTCCATCTTGTCACCATCGGCTGGCTTAGCCTGATGATGATGGGCGCGCTTTACCAGTTCGTGCCGGTGATCACCAACACCCGCCTTTACAGTCAGCGCCTGCCGATCGTGGCATATGGCGCGATCGTTCTGGGCCTGTTGGCAATGATCGCCGGGTTTGTGGCACTGGGCGGGCAGGCTGTGGCACTGCTGACCTTGCTGCCGGTCGGTGGTGGCCTGGTGGTGATCGGCTTTGCGCTTGGCGTCTATAATGTCGCGGCCACGCTCTGGCTTTCAAGACCGCTGGCGCTGCCGGCGCGGTTTGTTGCCGCCGGTCTGGGGTTCCTGCTGATCACCGCACTGGTCGGCCTTGGCTTCACGCTTGCCTTTGGCCTGCCGCATCCGCCGCAATGGTTGACCGATCTTGTCGGGCGGGGGTTGGCGGTTCATGTCCTTGGCGGGTTAGGCGGCTGGGTGACGCTGACGGCAATGGGGGTCAGTTATCGGTTGTTGTCGATGTTCATGCTGGCACCGGACGAGCCCCGCCTCAGCAGCCACATGGCGCTGTATCTGACGGCGGGCGGTTTGTTGGTATTTGTCGTTGCCGGTCTGTTTGGCACCGTTCTGCCAACCCTGTCACCGATGTTTTCGTGGCTTGGTGCGGCTGCGGCGCTGATCGGTGCGGCGGTATATCTTTATGACATTCTGCGTCTTTACCGTACCCGTGCCCGCCGCCAGCTTGAACTCAACAGCATCACTGCCGCGGTGGCGCTGACATTTTTTGCGGCCTTTCTGATTGCCGCAGCCATCGCCGCTGCCTTTGGCCAGCTTGAAAGCTATGCGCCTGAACTTGGTTATCTGTTCGTGTTCGGCTGGTTGTCGGGCCTTGGCCTCAGCCAGCTTTACAAGATCGTGCCGTTCATGACCTGGCTTGAGGTATTCGGCAGGAAGCTGGGCAAGGGGCCAGTGCCTCGGGTTCAGGATCTGGTGAACGAACGCCGTGCCGCGCCCTGGTTCGTGATCTATTTTCTGGCGGTACTTGGTGTCGTTGCCGCCCTGCTTAGCGAAAACTCTCTGGTGATGACGCTGGCAACATCGGCGCAGTTTCTTGCCACGCTGGCCATCGCGGTCGAGTTGTGGATTTCCCACCGACCGGACCCGAACGCGGCCCCCAAACCGATTGTGCCAGGCGCGTTCAAACCATTTGTTACCCCCGCTACCCCACCCAAACAGCCCAAACATGGAGGATAAACCATGACCGATACGATGAAACTGCTTGATGTCCGCCCGATCCTGCAAAAAGGCGAGGAACCGTTTGTGGCCATCATGCAGGCCGTTGGCAGTCTTGCCGACGGGCAGGGCCTGCGCCTGCTTTCCACCTTCAAGCCGGTGCCGCTGTTCAGTGTTCTGGGCAAGCAGGGCTTCAGCCACGAGGAAAAGGAAATTGGCAATGGTGATTGGCAGATCGACTTTATCCCTGCCGAAGGTGCCAAGGCACCAAGTGCGGACAGCCTGCCCTCCAGCCCGCCTGCGACCCCGCCGGCGCCGCAAGGTATTGCAGAGGCCGCAAAGGCAGACGGCAAGGCCGACGCAAAAGGCTGGCCCGCCCCGGCGCTGGTACTTGACAACCGCGGACTGATGCCGCCCGACCCGATGGTGCGCACGCTCGAAGCGATCGAGGGTCTGGCCGAGGGCGAGGTGCTTGAGATCCACAACGATCGCGACCCTTTGTTCCTGTATCCCGAACTGGCTGAACGTGGCCACCTTGCCCATAGCGAAGCCAGCGACAAGGGCGGCTATCGCGTGTTGATCCGCAAGGGTTCTGCAAAAGGAACCGCCGCATGACCATGCCGTCAAATGATGAAATGCGCGAGGCGCTGAAAGGCGTGATCGACCCCGAACTCGGCTACAACATCGTCGATCTCGGTATGATCTACGATGTCGAGATTATCGACGGCAACGTGGTGGTCACCATGACCCTGACCACCCCCGGCTGTCCGGCATCCGAAATGATCCAGGGCGGTGTCAGCGAATGCCTTGCCATGATGGAAGGCATCAGAAGCGTCACAGTCAATCTGGTCTGGGAACCCGCATGGGGCCCGGAAATGATGAGCCCTGACGCCAAGGAGCATTTCGGCGTCAACGCCTGAGGATACCATGAACACTGATCCATCCCTTGCCCCGCTCAACAAGATCTTCATCCGCGCCCTCAGGCGGATAAACGATGCGGGTGACAGCGATGCGGCCTGCCGGCTGGCGGCCGAAGCCTGGTCGCTGCTACGGCACGACTGGCCCCGAGAGGCACAACGCCTGAACGGCGTGATGCACGCATTTACCAAACCCGATCCAATCGGAAACCAAAGGAGAGAGACCAATGAAAGACAATGAAAACCTCGATGTACGCCAACTGATCCCGGCAGAACGTCACCGCACCATTTTCCAGACATGGCACGATCTGGAACCCGGAACCGGCTTTGTTCTGGTGAACGATCACGACCCCAAACCGCTTTACTATCAGTTTGATGCGGAACATGCGGGCGAATTCACCTGGGATTACCAGGAATCCGGCCCCGAAGTATGGCGCGTGCGCGTCGGCAAGGTAGCCGCCTGATAACCGGGCTTATGATGACAGAGGGGCGGCACCGGACAGGCGCCGCCCTTTGCCGTTGGTGTTGCGGTGAATGCGAAGGTTTAGATTGCCAGTGGCGTTGAAAGTCGGCCGGCAGGACGCGGGTTTGTGGAGAGGTTTGACGAATGTTTGGTGTCGGCTATGCGGGGCAAAGCGGTCTTGCCGATACTAGGTTTCAGAAAGAAACCTTTTGCCAAATTACATGGAAAACCAGATTGCCGCCCCCAACAGTGGCCGAATTGGAAACAATAGATTTGATTAAGGGACATTGCCCCGAAATTTCGCATAATAAACCTTGTTGTCCGCATGAACCTTCAAGACCGCTTTGATTTTGGCCCGTATTATGTTACTGTCCGCCAATAGCAATTTCCATATTACCAAACTTGGAGCAGATTATCATGTCTTCAAAATCGACAATTCTGGCTGCTGCGTTATCACTTGGAACCGCGTTTGGTGCTGCGACCGGTGCGGTCGCTGGCACCATAACAGGCGGCACGCTGCTGGACGGGGCCGGGGCAAACCAGTTGGAGGCCTGGCTGGGCGTAGGTGATCAGGACTTCACCAACATCTTCGCGGGAAACGCCGGCGTGGCGACCGCGACAGCCTTCCACTCGGCTGTGGATGGTGTTGGCCCTACCTTTTCAATCTATGACGTGACATTGGACAGCGGCAATGGCCCATCCGTGAAAATCGGTGGCTATACCGCGTTGGATTGGGGGGGCGTCACGGGATATCAATCCGATGCGACTGCATTCATCTTCAACCTGACGACGGGTGAGGCGCAGTTCACGCAGCATTACAGCGGCATTTATTCCATCAACCGCGCTCCGAACTATTTCGCGACCTTCGGTGGCGGCCATGACATTTTCGCAGGCTACGGTGTGCTTGGCACTTGCAATGGGGGTCTGTCCGCAATTTGCGATGGATACACACAATCCCACAGCTACGATCAAGCGCAGGGCCAGATTTCCATAGCCGGCGATAGCGGATCCGGCAGTGGCGATTCCGGTTTTGACCTCCGTCACATCGTTGTGAACTCTCTCGAAGTATACACCTTCGAACCTGCGGTTGCGCCGGTTCCGCTTCCCGCAGGTGGCTTGCTGCTATTGACTGCGCTTGGCGGACTCGCAGTGGCGCGTCGCCGCCGGGGCTAAGCCGTTTTCAGAATGCAAAAGGGTCCGTCAAATCTGACGGGCCCTTTTTGATTTGGGTCAGCCTGACTGTCCCCTGGAGATGCGGCATTGTCGGCATAAAGGGTTCTTGGCTTTTTGAGGCTTGGTGGTTTACAGAGGCAAGTTATCCATTTTGGGCTTTATGCCGCTGATCGGCAAATGGGTATATCCAAAGGTGTGGCCCGATTCAAACTACTTCCGGAAAATGCAAATATGGTGGGCAGCAGCCGTTCCTTGCCCACCGCCCTAAGTCCTGAAGCAATGCGATTCCTGCCGCCTCATCCCAGCCCGGATATTACTTGTCGCCATCACGGATTACCGGACGGGCCATCACATTGGGCTGGGCCGCAATTTCCTGTTCCGCTGGTCCTGCAAGTTCATCTATCAGGCGATTGAGCAGAACCTATTCGATCCCCGGCAACGCAATGCGGCCCAAACCCACCGCCAAGTTGCCTTGGAACGCCTATTGCGAAACTTTCTTTACAAACTCGGATTTCAGGCTGATCTGCCCAATACCGGGAATTTTGCAGTCGATATCGTGATCGCCATCAACCAGCCGGATACCGCGAACCTTGGTGCCGACCTTGACCACCAGCGATGATCCCTTGACCTTCAGGTCCTTGATCACCGTCACAGCATCGCCGTCCGACAGAACATTGCCCACACTATCGCGTACCTGGGCAACATCGTCAGTCTGCACCCCCGTTGTCCATTCATGGCCACATTCCGGGCAGACAAGCAACGCATCCATCTGATAGGTGAGGGCAGACGAACATTCGGGACATGGGGGCAGGGTTTCAGTCATAACCCACGCCTATAGCCGCAAGGTTTTCCGATGGCCAGCATCAGATCGGTTTGCCGGTTCATATTCCCTGGCTACGCGCCCGGCCGCTGAAGCTGGCGCTTTTCAGGATCGTGCCGGATGCATCAAAGATATAGCGGCAGGTCCGCCCACCGTAGTGGAAGGTCATGCGCCAGCGGCCTTCATCCTCATCCTGTCCGGTTTCACAGACCGATGTGATGGCGCCCTGGCGCATCAATGCCTGGACCTCGTCCGGCGCAAGGTCAAAGGCTTCGCCGATCAGGGCGGCGTCGATGACGAAACCGTCGGCGGATCGTTCGACCGATGGCATGGATCAGCCTTTCCAGTAGTTGTTGGCGGCGGCCACGGTGGCAAAATGCGTTGCCACGATATGGCTGGAGGCGATCAGTGCGTTCGCATCCTCAGCGTATTCCGGGCGCATCTGTTCGCGCTTGGCGGCATCGGGCTGGATCAGCTTGATGGCGACGCGCGACAGTTTCACCGCCAGTTCATAGCCTTCGGCAGGGGTATCGGTGATCAGGCTTGGCAGCCAGTTGTCGGACATTTTCTTCTCCTCGGTTGGTGGTTGGTTGGTGGGTCGGGTTGTCAGGCAGGTATCGGCATCAAAGCGACATCGGCAAGGGTTGATTGGTCAAGATCGGCAAGAAATGCGGATTCGGCATTGCGCAGACGGGATTTCAGGCGGCAATGTCCTTCAAGGGTACAATCGCTGCCATCGGTTTTAAAGCATTCGACCAGCGGTTGCCCCTGTTCCAGCAGGCGCACCACCTGGCCCAGACGAATGTCTTCGGCCGCCTGCGCCAGCACCGCACCACCACCGCTGCCACGACGGGTCTGGACGATACCGGCCCCGGCGAGGCGTTGCATGATCTTGGTCAGATGGTTGCGCGACAGGCCGAACTCATTGGCCAGTTCTGCCGTCGTAAACGCCCGCTCCGGCGCGCTGGCCATGCGCATCAGCATGCGAAGTCCGTAATCGGTGAAAGAAGTCAGGCGCATCGACAGCCTTGCGTTGAATTGGTATTTACAATACCTATTAACAGGTTTAAACTGATATGCAAGTCAATTCCATCAGGAGGCCGTCATGGCCAAGGCGCAATCGGACCTGCCCAAAATCACTTCTGCCAGGCCGGAAATGACCATGGCGCTAATGGCGGAAACCGGGCTGGATGAACAGTTACTGACCGAACTGGTTCACCGGTTTTACGACAAGGTGCGCGGTGATGCGGTGCTGGGGCCGATCTTTGATGCCCGTATCAAGGATTGGGGACCACATCTGCAACGCATGGTCGCCTTCTGGTCGTCGGTGGCATTGATGAGCGGGCGATATCACGGCGCGCCGGTTCCGGCACATGCAAGCCTGCCGGTTGGCTGGTCGCATTTCGAACGCTGGCTTTCGCTGTTTCGTCAGACCGCCGCCGAAGTCTGCCCGCCGCAGGGCGCGGCCCATGTTGTCGAGCGGGCGGAACGTATCGCCCGTTCGCTGTTTGCTGCGATTGAAGGGGCGCAAACGCTGAATGGGCGACGTGCCGCCTTGTAAATGCCTTTTGTGAAAAGGAGTGATATGCCATGACCGATCTGAGATTTCCAAAACCCACGCGCGAGATGGCCGAGCATCGGCACGCCCTTGCGCCCGCAGCCGAAGACGCCTTTCGCGCCTTTTCAAAAGCCGTGTTCGCCGAGGGCGCGCTTGACACCCGCACCAAGCAACTGATCGCGGTGGCGGTGGCGCATGTCACGCAATGCCCCTGGTGCATCGAAGGTCATGTCAAGGCCGCGCGCCGCGAAGGTGCCAGCCCCGAAGCGATCATGGAGGCGATCTGGGTCGCCGCCGAAATGCGTGCCGGGGCAAGCTATGCGCATTCCATCAAAACGATTGAATTGCTGGAGGAATCCAAAAAAACGTGAATGCCGGGGCTGATATAACCATTGCGCGCGTCTATGATGCGGATACTGTCGAGGCCGGTCGCGCCCGCCTGCTGGTGGACCGACTTTGGCCGCGCGGTATCCGCAAGGCCGATCTTGCCCATGACGACTGGATCCGTGAGGTGGCGCCAAGTAACCAGTTGCGCAAATGGTTTGGCCATCTGCCGGAACGCTGGGATGAATTCGCCAACCGCTATCGCGCCGAACTTGACCAGAACCCGGATGCGGTAAAACGCTGTCTTGACTGGTGCGACCGTGGTCCGGTCACGCTATTATACGCGGCAAAGGATCCCGATCGCAATCAGGCGGTGGTGCTTTGCGATTATCTGCGAAAACGGCTTGGGGAAAAAGACGCATGAGCGACAATAATTCCAGTCAGGCACCGGGCCGGCAATACGCCTCATCCCCCTGCATGGCACATGAGGTGGATCCGACCTATTTCGACCCGCTCGGTGTCGACCCCGAACAGGCGCGGGATGTTGCAAGGTGGCGCAAGGCCGAGCGCACACGCCTGCGCGATGCGCGCATGAAGCTGAGTGTGGACGAGCGCCGGGTAATCAGCGAACGATTGAGCCACCATCTGGGCAATTTTCTGACCGCGCATTTCGGCGATCTTGCCGGGCGGGTGTTTTCGGCCTATTGGCCGATCAAGGGCGAACCTGACCTCAGGCCATTGATGGCCGATTTGCATGCAAGGGGTGTCAAGGTCGCGCTGCCGCTGGTGGAACAAAAGGCATCACCGCTGGTATTTCGCCGCTGGACCCCAGAAACGCATATGGTACGCGGCGACTGGAATATCCCGGTGCCACCACCCGAAGCCGAAGCGGTCTTGCCGGATATCACCCTGGCACCCGTGGTCGGATGGGACAAGGAGGGGTATCGCCTGGGTTATGGTGGTGGCTATTTCGACCGGACGCTGGCGGCACTTTCACCGCGCCCCTTCAGCATCGGTATTGGTTTTGAGGCGGCGCACCTTGCCACCATCTTTCCACAACCGCACGATATTGGCCTTGATGTCATCCTGACCGAAGCCGGGGTCAGGACATCTGCCTGAAGCCTTTGGGTGCGTGGCATGTCGGCGCAGCCGTCAAAAACGTTTCCCGAAACGGCAAAAATGAACTATCATTGCTACAGCGCCGGGTTGTGCCAGAGGCCGGGAAACCCGTCAGGCACCTGATTGCAAATTTCCTATCGGACAACCCGTTCGCGAATTGCAGGCCGGTTGGCATTTAGCATTCCCCGATCCAGCCCGGCCTGAAGCCTGGAATTGACGACTGCGCCTTGAATGAATGCCTTTTGGTTTCAGGCAACGGACGCGGTGACATTTCTGCCCTGGGAGGTTCCGGAATGAAAACCAACAGATTTTACAACATGGCCATTGCCGCCGGCATCTCGCTGGCGCTGACGGCCCAATCGGTGCTTGCGGTCGAGGCCACGGCAATATCTGCGGTCAATGTGCGAACCGGACCCGGCACCAGTTACGCCAAGGTCGATACACTACATGCCGGTGAACAGGTGGATATTGCCCAATGCGAGGGCAGTTGGTGTTTCGTTCAGCGTAACGGTCCCGATGGCTGGGTCAGCGGCAAATATCTTGCGGCATCCGGTAGCGGTGCCAGCGGTTCCGGTACCGGCGGCAGTGCCGCGGGCGACGCTGCCGCCGCCGCCATCCTTGGAGTTATCATCGGCGGCATGATCGCCAACAGCAACAAGAAGAAACTGCCCTACGGCCCGGATACCTGCAAATCAGGATTTGTCTGGCGCGATGCGATCCCCGGCGATCATGTCTGCGTGGTGCCTGCGCGACGTTCTGCGGCGGCGAATGAAAACGCCATTGCCGGTTCGCGCGTGGATCCGACCGGCCCCTATGGCCCCAACACCTGCAAACCCGGATTTGTCTGGCGCGAAGCCTATTCAGGCGATGTGGTTTGCGTCACCCCAGCCCGCCGGACCGAGGTCAAGCAGGAAAACATCGACGGACCCAGCCACCGCGTCAATCCCTGACGCGGCGCCGAATATCTGTGCCTGATCAGACGATGCCCAAGGCTCGCATCGCCTCGGCCACACGCACGAAACCGGTGATGTTTGCACCCAGCACATAGTTGCCCGGTGCGCCATATTCTTCGGCGGTTTCAGCGCAGGCGTCATGGATGTTGTGCATGATCTCGGCCAGTCGTTCTTCGGTCTTTTCGAACGTCCAGCTATCACGGCTGGCGTTTTGCTGCATTTCCAGCGCCGAGGTGGCAACCCCACCCGCATTGGCCGCCTTGCCGGGGGCAAACAACACGCCAGCTTCCTGAAAGATGTGTACCGCTTCGGGGGTGCAGGGCATGTTGGCGCCTTCGCCGATCGCAATCACCCCGTTTTCAACCAGCGATTTGGCATCACCACCGTTCAGTTCATTCTGGGTGGCCGATGGCAGCGCCACATCACAAGGCACATCCCAGATCGAACCGCCCTTGATATAGTGACAGCCGGAACCCTTGAGGCGGGCATATTCCGAAATCCGTTCGCGCTGTACCTCCTTGATCTGTTTCACCAGCTCAAGGTCGATACCGGCGTCATCTACCACATAGCCATCGGAATCCGAACAGGCCACCACCTTGCCGCCAAATGACAGAACCTTTTCCATCGCATAGATCGCCACATTTCCCGAACCGGAAATTACGCATCGCTTGCCGTCAAAGCTGGTGCCTTTGGTGCCAAGCATCCGCTGCACGAAATAGGCATTGCCGTATCCCGTGGCCTCGGTTCGGGCGCGGGAACCGCCATAGGAAAGACCCTTGCCGGTCAGCACCCCCGCCTCATACCGGTTGGTGAGGCGTTTGTAGATGCCGAACATATAGCCGATTTCGCGCCCGCCAACACCGATATCACCGGCCGGAACGTCGATATATTCGCCGATATGCCGGTGCAGTTCCATCATGAAGGATTGGCAGAAACGCATGATCTCCCGGTTGGAACGGCCGCGCGGGTTAAAGTCGGACCCTCCCTTGCCACCACCGATCGGCAGGCCGGTCAGGGCGTTCTTGAAGGTCTGTTCGAACCCCAGAAACTTGATGATGCCAACATTGACCGAGGGGTGAAACCGCAAACCGCCCTTGTAGGGGCCAAGGGCCGAGTTGAACTGGACACGAAAGCCGCGGTTGATCTGTACCTCGTTGTTGTCGTCGATCCATGGCACGCGAAAGATGATCTGGCGTTCTGGTTCGCAGATGCGTTCGATCAGCGCCTCTTCGGCATATTCGGGGTGTTTCGAGATAACCCGACCGACGCTTTCCAGCACTTCGTTGAGCGCCTGGTGAAACTCCTTTTCGCCGGCATTGCGGTGCAAAAGCGTGCTCAGGATGGGTTGTAGTTTTTCATCAATATGGCTCATCGGATTGCTTTCGGTAGGCTGTTATCGGAAATCGTTTGCCCTGACGGGCAGGGGTCAGACTTCTGCCTCTGAACAGCAGAATGCAAGTGGATTTGGCGGTTAAAACAGGTCTTGGATGCTGTCCTGTTGTCGCACAGGGTTGCAATGAGGCGCATTCTATTGGAAAGCTGCTAACAAAAAAGCGGAGGGGGAACATGCGGCTTGTTGCAAAACTTGTGGATATCATCAGTCTGATCAACCTCGGGATCGGCCGCCTGTTTTCATGGCTGTCGCTTGGGATTGTTGCGGTCTGCTTTACCGTGGTGGTGCAGCGATATGTCTTTTCCACCAGCTATGTCTGGATGCAGGATCTTTACATCTGGCTGAATGGCGCGATGTTTACGGCGGTGGCCGGGTTTGCCTTGCTGCGCGATGATCATGTGCGGGTTGACATATATTATCGACCGGCCAGCATGCGAACCAAGGCGGTGGTCGATCTGATTGGGGTCTGCGCCTTTCTGCTGCCCTTTACCGGGGTGGTTTTCCTTTATTCGCTGCCGTTTGTTCAACGCGCCTGGACCTATCATGAGGCTTCTGCGAATGTCGGTGGCATGCCGGGGCTATTCATCCTCAAGACCTTCATCATCGGATTTGCCATCCTGCTGGCGCTTCAGGGCGTGGCGATGGTGCTGCGCTCGGTTTTGATTCTGGGCGGTCAGGCAGATCTGGTGCCGGAGCGGATGCGATATCCGGATCACGCCAAGCCCGTTGCCGGAACCGTGTCCTGATGGAAGCGGTCGCAATCGGGGAATTGCTTGCCGGTCTGATGTTCTTTGGCATCATCGGCTTTTTGCTGATGGGCTTTCCGGTCGCCTTTACCCTGGCCGGGGTGTCGCTGATGTTCGGGCTGGTCGGGATGAGCCTTGGCGTGTTCGACCCGTCAAATCTGGGTGCCTTGCCGAACCGCTATATCGGCTTCATGACCAATGAGGTGCTGGTGGCGGTGCCGCTGTTCATCTTCATGGGCGTGATGCTGGAGCGATCCAACATCGCCGAGCAGCTTCTGATGACCATGGGCAAGCTGTTCGGCAGCCTGCGGGGCGGCCTTGGCATTTCCGTTGTCATCGTTGGCGCGTTGCTGGCAGCCTCGACCGGGGTGGTGGGGGCGACGGTGGTCACCATGGGGCTGATTTCACTGCCGGCGATGTTGCGCGCCGGCTACAACCCCAAGCTGGCGACCGGAGTTATCTGCGCCAGCGGTACCCTGGGGCAGATCATTCCGCCATCGACCGTGCTGATCTTCATGGGCGACATGCTGTCGGGGATCAACAGTCAGGTGCAGATGGCCAAGGGCAATTTTGCGCCGACCCCGGTTTCGGTCGGCGATCTGTTCGCCGGGGCGTTGCTGCCGGGGTTGCTGCTGGTCGGGCTGTACCTTGCCTATACCATCTTCAAGGCGATCACCGATCCCAAATCCTGCCCGGCCACACCGGTGCCGCCCGAGGAAAAGGGCGATCTTCTGCGCGAGGTGCTGGTGGCGCTGGTGCCGCCGCTGCTGCTGATCCTTGCGGTTCTTGGCTCCATCCTTGGCGGTATCGCCACGCCGACCGAGGCGGCCTCGGTCGGGGCGGTGGGGGCGATGATCCTTGCCGCCCTTCGCTGGCGATTGTCGTTTCAGGTGTTGCGCGAAACCACGGTTGCAACGGCGACGATCACCAGCATGGTGTTCATCATCCTGTTGGGGGCATCGGTGTTTTCGGTGGTGTTCCGCCTGATGGGTGGCGACAATCTGGTGCATGAATTCCTCAGCAACCTGCCGGGCGGGCCACTGGCGGCGGTGGCGGTAGTGATGGCGATCATGTTCGTGCTGGGCTTCATCCTCGATACGTTCGAGATCATCTTTATCGTCATTCCGATCACCGCACCGATCCTGCTGGCGCTGGATATTGATCCGGTCTGGCTGGGCGTGATCGTTGGGGTCAACCTGCAAACCTCGTTCCTGACGCCGCCCTTTGGTTTTGCCCTGTTTTACCTGCGTGGGGTGGCACCACCGGAATTGCCGACCTCGGCCATCTACAAGGGCATCCTGCCTTTCGTGGTGTTGCAGATCATTGCCATTGCCATCCTGTTCACCTTTCCGGGCATCGTCACCTGGCTGCCGCGACTGATCGCGGGCTGAGTGGCCTGCCCGACCGGTTGGCCGGGCAGGCGATGTTCAGGCGTTCAGCTTTTGGGTTACCTTGATCAGGCGTTGAACCTGATGGGCGACAGATGCCTTGCCGGCATCGTCAAAACCGCCCGCGCTGGCTGAGTAGCCATAAGGATTGCCGCCGGAGGCATAGATCACCTGGTCGGTATAACCCGGCGGAACCAGGATGGCACCCCAATGCATGAAGGTGGTGTAAAGGCCAAGCAACGTGGCTTCCTGCCCGCCATGGGCATTCTGGGCGCTGCTGGTTGCGGTGATGGCCTTGTCGGCCAGCTTGCCCTGTGACCAGAGCCCGCCCAGCGTGTCGATGAAGGCCCGCATCTGCGAGGCGGCAGAACCAAAGCGCGTCGGGCAGGAAAAGAAATAGCCCTCGGCCCATTCCATGTCGTCTAGACTGACTACGGGAATATCGGCCATTTTCGCCACTTGCTGTTTCCAGGCATCCTGACTGTCGATTGCCGCTTGCGGTGCGGTTTCGGCGACACGGCGCAGACGCACCTCGGCACCCGCCTGTTCGGCGGCCTCGGCGGCGGATTTGGCGATGGCGTGGTTGGTGCCATATGTGGAATAGAAAATCACTAGGATTTTGGATTTGGCCATTGGAGGATCCTTTCAAACTGTTATCCTGCCAATGACCTACGCCATTCCGGATCCGAAGTCTCGTGAATAAAGTCATTTGATTACTGTCCCTTACCACGGTCGGCACGGATCAAAGCCGGGCGAATCAACAGGAACGACATTCATTGGGGTCAGTTCACTTTTGCGTGCTGTAAGGGGCGGCTTTGCGCGATGATGCAGTTACCACGGTTTGCCCCAAACGCTGACGGTGATAGAGTGAATTCAAATACAAATTTAAGGATTACAAAACCATGATCCTGACAACCATTGTCCTTTTGGTGTTGGCTCTCTTCCTCATCCAGATATTCCTTCAGGAAACATCACGCTTCGGCTTTGATCTAAGTGGAATCGTAGGAAACCGCGATAACTTGCCGGGGATGACAGTTGTTGCAGCCCGCTTGGATCGCGCCAAGAACAACATGCTGGAATCGCTCCCGCTCTTTCTTGGCCTTGCCATGCTGGCATTTGTAAATGGTGGTGATCCAAACAACGCGGCCAGCGGAGCGATGGTTTTCCTCATCGCGCGCGCCCTCTATGTGCCGGCCTATGTGAGCGGCATTCCCTTGCTACGGTCGCTCATTTGGTTGGTTGGAAATATCGGCCTTCTGATGATGGCGCTGATGCTGTTTTAGAGGGCTTTGGCTATGAGAACCTCAGACGGTACGGTCGCACTGACGACAACTTCTCGATGAACGATCTGCCAGTGAGGTCCGGCAACGAAATCTGATAGTGCGAGGGGGCGACAACCGCCAACGAGTGATGGTTTCATTCCATGAACCCAAGTCCAGGCGGTACTGGTTACCCTTGAAAGCAGCCCGGTCCCTTGCGTTAAACTCGCCGCGCACAACAGGCCGCCGGTGCTTGTCGCTGCATGTGCCGCAGAGAGTGCCTTTGCAATATCTTCGACGCTAAGCAGGTCAAACACATAGGTGCAAACAACCCTATCAAACGACGCACCATGGATGGGCAAATCAAAACTGCCATCGCTTAGGTGAACTTCGGCGCGATCCGCCCATGGCTCAAGCCGCTGCTTTGCAAGAGCGACCATTGTTCCACTTATATCCATACCCGTATATCGCGCCGAGACCGGCAAGTGATCTGACAACAAGCGTTTCGCAAATTTGCCAGTTCCACATCCGATTTCAAGCACCGCCTGCGCGTCCGAGAACGCGGCATTTCTGATCAATGCATCAAGTGCCGCGTCTTCGTAGAAACCCTGCTTGTCCTGCTTCGCGCCGAAATGGTCATAATAGCGCTTGGCATCGTCGCCGTTGAATTTGGGTGTTCTTGGCATGGTCTTTTGGCTCTCTCGGCTTTTTATCCATCTGTTGACGGACATTGGCCAACCATGATCCAGTGACCGTCAGTCCTAAATACTTCATATTTTGCGGACCAATTGCGTTACTTGGGCCTTACCCACCCCCAATACCTACGAACTTCTCAACCCCAATACCAAAAAAGGCCCGGTCAGTTGACCGGGCCTTTCCGTTTCAATCCGACACAGATCAGATTTGAAAATAATTCTCGCGCGCGTTGACAAAGGCCCCGTCGGTGGTCTTGGAACGGGTACGCACGATGTTGAGCGATTCAATGAAGTTTTCGGCCGTTTTCCTGACCAGCGGATCATCGGAATCGCGCAGGCCGGTCATCACTTCCTTGGCTGCCTCGGCCCCGGCCTTGAGGATCGACTCGGGGAACTGATGCACCTGAACGCCGTGTTTCTCGATGAGCGTTTTCAGCGCACGTGGGTCGTTGGCGTAAAAATCGGACGCCACCTGGTCGTATTCCGCCTGTGCGACATCACGGATGATCGCCTGAAGATCGGCGGGCAGATCAAGGTATTTCTTCTTGTCCACCACCAGTTCGGTGGCAAGTCCCGGCTCGACAAAGCTGGGGAAGTAATAGTTCTTGGCCACCTGATAGAATCCAAGCGCAAGATCGTTATAGGGGCCGACGAATTCAGCGGCATCAAGCGTACCCGATTGCAGCGCCTGAAAAATCTCGCCCGCTGCCATGTTGGTGACGGTAACGCCGAGTTTTTCCCAAACGCGACCGCCAAGGCCGGGGGTGCGGAACCGCAGGCCCTTGACGGAATCAACGCCGGTCAGCACGTTCTTGAACCAGCCGCCCGCCTGGGTGCCGGTGTCGCCGGACAAAAAGCCCTGAACGCCGAACTGGTCATAGATTTCGTCCCAAAGTTCCTGACCACCCATGTAGCGAACCCACGCGGTCAGTTCGCGCGAGGTCATGCCGTAGGGAACGCCGGTAAAGAACGACAGCGCCGGTGATTTGTTCTGCCAGTAATAAGCGGCGCCATGGCTCATCTCGGCGGTGCCGTCGATCACGGCGTCCAGCGATTGCAGCGGCGGCACCAGTTCACCGGCGGAATAGACCTGAACGGTCAGGCGACCGCCGGATGCGGCGGTGACCCGATCGGCCAGACGCTGTGCGCCGACGCCAAGACCGGGAAAATTCTTGGGCCAGGTGGTGACCATTCGCCAGGTGATGTTGCCCTGTGCAACCGCCGGGGCTGCCAGGCCAGTTGCCGCTGCGCCAACGCCGGCAATACCCGCCTTGGTTATGAAAGAACGACGATCCATTTGTAAACTCCTCTGTTGATGGGTGGTTCGGGGCAAATCGGCCCCATTGAACACAAGCGTTACCGCCTGATGGAATAGTACAAATATCCCGTGCTGTTACCAGCCCAAATCGCAAGGCAGACCGGCCCGATACCACCAGACGGGTAGCCGCAGGTGGTTCACCTCGCAAAAGGGGCGAACCTTGGATACCCGCTTGTGTCGCGGCACCGGCTCAAAGGGTTCATACCCCAGGTTTTCATAGTTCGTGGACTAACGCGACCAGTGGTCAACCAACTGCTTTTGTTCGCCCAGCCCCTCGACGCCCAGTCTGACCATTTGGCCCGCCCGAAGATAGATCGGATCAGGTTTTTGCCCCATGCCAACCCCGGAAGGCGTTCCTGTTGCGATGATGTCGCCGGGCTGGAGGCTCATGAAATGCGACAGGTAGGATACCAGATGGAAAACCGGGAAATGCATGGTACGAGTCGATCCGTCCTGATACAGCTTGCCGTCAACCTCCAGCCAAACCGCCAAATTCTGCGGGTCGGCTATTTCGTCTTTGGTCACCAGCCACGGGCCGATCGGGCCGAACCTGTCGGCGGATTTGCCTTTGGTCCACTGGCCGCCTCGTTCGGTCTGATAGGCGCGTTCGGAAACGTCGTTGACGGCGCAATATCCGGCCACATAATCCGGTGCGTCGGCCTCTGAGACATAGCGGGCTTCGCGTCCGATGACGATGCCCAGCTCAACCTCCCAGTCGACCTTCTTGGCACCCGGAGGGATCAAAATCGTGTCATTGGGGCCGCAAATCGCGCTGGTTGCCTTCATGAAAACGATGGGTTCCTTCGGCAGAGGCATGCCGGCCTCGGCCGCGTGTTCCTTGTAGTTCAGGCCGATACAGATAAATTTGCCGACATTGCCGACGCAGGCGCCGATACGGGTGCCGGATGCGACCTTTGGCAGAGTTTCGGGGTCAAGTCCAGACAGCTTGGCCAGCTTGTCGGCACCAAGGGTTTCGCCGGTAATATCGGGAATGATATTCGACAAGTCCCGGATTTGACCACTTGCATCCAGAATTCCCGGAGCTTCCCGGCCAGATGCGCCATGCCTTACAAGCTTCATAGGTTTCTCCGTTGACGTTGTGGGCATCGGTTCGCCCGGCGCTGTTGCATCGGTTGATTTGTTGTATCGGGTTTCGGGTCATTCTTTCGGAAAGGGTCAAGAACCACAACAAGCGAGTTGATCGGCCGCGCGACGAAGCGTCGAAAAAGCACAGCCGCCATTCAAACTCGCGCCGACGCCAAACAGCCCGTTGCCGGCAACGGACAGGCTGGTCAGTGGTCAATCGGCGTAGCTGGTTGCCTGTCCCAATGCCCCGGCGATGGCAGTGCAAAGCCCGGCACGATGGGCACAGGTGCCGCGAACGGCACCCGTCAATGGTGTCAGCAGGATATCAGCAACACTACCGACCCGTCCCTTCGGCCCACACGATGATCACTCCGAAAGGTGGTTGGTGGTGAACACCATGTCATTGCCATCCGCACCCGAATGACAGGCGATACAACCCTGATCCATGTCCTTGGCGACCCGTCCCGCCAAAGGCATTCCGGCCGGGTTCTTGTCAAGCGTGCCATCCGGCAGATATTTGGCCCAGAACCAATCCTGATCCTCGGGATCATAACCCTTTTCGCGTCGGAACATGATGGTTACCGCCCCAAGATGGGCGGCTGGATTGGCCAGAACCTCATCCGCCGTCACACCGGCCGGGCCGTAATTGTTCTTGACGATCAGATCGCCGGTATGATTGCCCACCGTCCCCTTGGTATAGAAGGTTTCAAGCATCATCCCGTGCGGGTCGGTGCCTTCATAAGGGGCCGTCTGGATCCGATCGGGCCCCGCCAGATCATGGGCTTGCAGATAGGCCCAGATTTCTGCGGCATAGGCCGTATCAGCAAGTGTGCCGAACGGTGGCGAGGTTTGTGCAAATGCGCTGGTTCCGATGGAAAGTGCGAGCGCGATGCCGACAAGTTGCATTTTCATGGTTTGATCCTCCTTGTTGCTGTATCGGGGCATGACAACCGACAAAGGGCATTGTTACTTCACGCAATTTCACGAACCTGTGAGGTCAGCGGCAGATACCAGATGTCTTGCTTTCCCCCGCCCCGGACATGTTGCGGGGGAAATCGCGTCAATGGGCCATTGCCGCAGGTTCGCGCGCGCCATAGACCCCGCCCAGCACCGCCCCAAAGACGATATGCAGCACCAGTGTCATCATCGGGGCCATGATGCCGAAATTCATGCCAAATATACCGGCACCGGCCATCGGCATGACCAGGATCATCATACCGAGCCAAGCGGCAATACCGAAAACCATGCCTTTGACAATGGCATTACCGCCAGGAATCACGCCATAAAGCACCGCAAACCCGCCGCCCCAGGCCAGGGTGCCGATCATGAAATGGGCGATCCAGCCGATGATTATCGGAGCGCCCATAATCATGGCAAGCATCGCCACCACATCAAGCCCAGGCATCACTCCCATCACGGTCTTGGCCACCATCATCACCGACAAAACGGCCGTAGCAATGAAACCGGCCAGAAAGCCGTTCTTTAGATTTGTCATTTTCGTGGTCCTTCACAAAGGTCGCGGGACCGTCATGGCCGCCGGACGGTTACTTCGTGTGAAGCGCTGCAAGAATGCTTTCGATCCGGGCATCATCCCCGGTATCCGCAGTGTCGGCTTCGGCCAAGACCAGACTGCGCGTGATGCGCATCTGGCCCATGAACCGGGCACAACCATTGCACATGAAAAGATGCAGACGGATGCGCAGTCTTTTCCAGAACCCCAGCTCATTGTCGAGGTAAGCGTCAGCCTGGTGGGAAACTTCGCGGCAAGTCAGCATTTTCTACATCCTTTGTCGTGCTTCACGGATAGAGGACCGCTCAAGCCGTGAAATGTTACAGGGGTCTGCAAGATTTTTTCATTTTACTGCTCATCGGCTGATCCGGTCCAGCGATTGCCGCAGGCTGAACCGCGCACGATGCAGCAGGACGCGCATGTTGCCCTCCGAGATGCCAAGGATTTTGCAGACTTCGTCGGCCTCAAGGTCTTGTTGCGCGCGCAACACCAGAACGGCCCGCTGTGCGGCAGGCAGATTGTTGATCGCTTCGTGCAGGTGATCCAGTATCTGGCGGCCATCGACAATGCGCTCTGGCGTCATTTCATCCCAAAGCTCGGGCATCTGCCGCCAACGGCCACGACCGTCAAACGCGTCATCAGTTGTGTCGTCAGTGGCAGAAGTATCGAGCGACACACTAAGCCCGTCGCGTTTTGCCCGGGTTTTGGCTTTGTTGGCCACGATGGTGAATATCCACCCTGCCAGCGACGAGCGCCCCTCGAACCCACCGATATTGCTGAGCACCGCGATCCAGGCTTCCTGCACCACCTCTTCGGCGGAGGCGCGGTTGTGCAGGATCGCGGTGGCAAAGCGCATCATACCTGCATTATGACGGCGATAGACCAAATCAAAGGTGGCGCGATCGCCAGATGCGAGCTGTTGCAGCAGTTCGGACTCATGATCGGTCATATGGCTCGGATTGCAGCGGAAATGTTGACGCCTTTGAGTGTTAGGCCCGCACCGGCTTGCTGCCAACCTTATTCATGTGAATTGTGTCTTGACGAAATGAGGGGGCTGCCTGCCCCCTCTGGCCCGTTGGGCCATTCACCCCCAGAAGTATTTTCAGGAACAATGATTTGGCGGATTGATCAGGTGTTAAGCCAGTTTCTCATCGCTCTGGCGGTTTCGGTTGGGGCCTCGAATGGTGCGAAGTGACCGGTATTTTCGATGATCACGAGGGTCGAGCCGGGTATTTTGGCAGCAATTTCCCGGTGCTGGGCCGGCGGGCTCCATTGATCCTCGTCGCCGACGCCGATCAGGGTCGGGCAGGTGATTTCAGCAAGTGCCTTGCGTGCGTCTGGGCGGTTCAGAAGCGCCTTGATCTGGTTTTCGTGACGTTCGGGCGTCTGGCGCAGCACCATTTCCGTTAGTGGTTTGGTGATCTCGGTCCGGTTTTGGTTCGCCTCTGCCAGCATCGGTGGCAGCCAGTCCTGGCAAAGCGCCGCCATCCCCTTTTCATATCCAAGCCGGACGCGGCGAAAGCGGTTGACCTCTTCCCCTGGTCTTGCCGGATGGGTGCCGGTATCAAGAAGGGCCAGGCGGCGGATCCGCGCCGGTGCCTGCCGGTGCATTTCAAGGGCGACGCGCGCGCCCATGGAATGACCCGCGACCGCCAGCGGGCCGGGATGGGCTGCCAGAAGGTCGGTCGCCATGCCCCTGATGCTGTCCCTATCACCGAGATCCGCGATGCAGCCTTGACCAAGAAGTTCTCTTACCGGCAGCCAGACGGTTTCGTCGCAAAGAAGGCCGGGGATGAAAAGCAGGTTCTCGGGCATCTAGCCTTGAAAGCTCCGCTCGATCCGGTCCAGTGTTTTCATCGAGGCCAGCACATCGGCCACGTTCGCATTCGGCTGGCGGCTCTCGCGTATGGCGGCAAAGAACTCGCGGTCGATCAGTTCGATGCCGTTGTTGGAAACTGTGGTGCCGGTCAGGTCGATCTGCTGGTCATTGCCGTCAAACAGGTCGTCATAGCGCGCGATATAGGTGCCGTTGTCACAGATATAGCGAAACACCGTGCCGAGCGGACCGTCATTGTTGAAGCTGAGCGACAGCGTGCAAATCGCCCCCGATGGCACCTTCATGCCGATTGACATGTCCATGGCAATACCGAGATCCGGGTGATGTGGCCCCTCCAGCCCGAAGGCCTGCGAGCAGGTCTCGCCGGTCTGGTACTGGAACAGGTCGACCGTGTGGCAGGCATGATGCCACAACAAATGGTCGGTCCAGCTTCGCGGCTCGCCCTTGGCGTTGATGTTGGAGCGGCGGAAGAAATAGGTCTGCACGTCCATCTGCTGGATTTTCAACTCGCCCGCCTTGATCTTGTTGTGGATCCACTGATGCGACGGGTTGAAACGGCGCACCTGTCCGGCCATGGCGATTTTGCCGGTTTCGCGCTGGACACGCACGATTTCCTGACTGTCGGCAAGATTGTCTGCCATGGGAATTTCAACCAGTACATGCTTGCCAGCCTTGAGGCAGGCGATGGTCTGTTCGGCGTGAACCTGTGTCGGCGTCGACAGGATCACCGCGTCGACATCCTCGCGCATCAGGCATTCGGCCAGGTCGGTGGCGGCATGGGGAATGCCGCGCTCGGCGGCGAAGGCGTCGATCTTTGCCCGCGTCGGACCCATCACCGAGGTGACGCTGACGCCCTTGATATTTCTGATGGCGTCCAGATGTTTCATGCCAAAGGCGCCATAGGCGCCGGCTACGCATACCCGCATGGTCTACTCCTTGTTTTCCAGAATGATATGACCGACGGCGGTATTGCTGGCCGGGACGTGATAGTGGCGATGCACCTCGACCGCGTCCTCGTCGAGCGCGCCGCGCATGACATGCCACATCACCAGTTCGATGCCCTCGCTGCCCGCCTCGCGTAGGTAATCGACATGCGGTTTCTGCGACAGGCCGACCGGATCGGAGGTCAACCGGTCCAGGAAATCCTTGTCCCATTCGGCATTGATCAGTCCGGCGCGCTTGTACTGCAACTGATGGCTCATGCCGCCGGTGCCAAAGATCACCACGTCCAGATCCTCGTCATAGCTTTCGACAGCGCGGCGGATCGCCTTGCCAAGCTGATAGCAGCGGTTGCCGGTCGGCGGCGGATACTGCACCACGTTGACGCAAAGCGGGACCACGAGGCACGGCCATTCATCGGGCTGGCCAAACATCACCGACAGCGGCACGGTCAGGCCGTGATCGACCTCCATCTTGTTCATGATGGTCAGATCGAACTCATCCAGAATGACCGACTGCGCAATATGGCTGGCAAGTTTTTGATGGCCTTTGACCACCGGCACCGGGCGCGGCCCCCAGCCTTCGTCTGCAGGGGGGAATTCGGCGGCGCAGCCAAGCGCGAAGGTCGGGATCATTTCGGCGGAAAAGGCGGTGCAGTGGTCGTTATAGACCAGAAAAACCACATCGGGTTTGGCCTTGGCGATCCATTCACGCGACTTTTTGAAACCGTCAAACACCGGTTTCCAATAGGGCTGTTCGGTGATGCCGGTATCCATGGCCACACCGATAGCCGGCACATGGCTGACCCCGACGCCTGCGGTAATTCTTGCCATTATTCCTTGCCTTCCCATTCGGATTTGTAACGGTTCCCTTCGATCGAGCGGCCACCAGCCAGCATCATGGCGCGGTAGTCTTCGGAACTGGCGCCGGTCATCCTTGCTGCCAGTTCCTGAAAGGTGACGCCATCATTCGCCGCCAGTTTCGAGGTGTAATAGATATTGCCGCCCAGCCTCAGCATTTCGTTCCAGTCGCGGTCAAGCACACTTTGGCGCTGCGCCTTGGTCATCGGAAACCGGGTAAGATAGCCTGCCTCATCCGCCTGAAAGGCGGCGCGGTTTTCCGCCAGCCTTAGCGAAATGCAGAACATGTTCAAATGATACCCCTCACGCGAACGATCGGCATCAAATACGAAAGTGCCAGGAATGTCGTCGTATTCCTTGTTCATTTGCTTACTCCGTTTTCGCCCTCGGTTGGCGGGGTTTTACCCAGTGCCGCCAGGATCAGATCGGCGCGCGCCATGGCGTCGTTTTTGCCGGATGCGAGGTGAAGCGCGCCGATTTTTTGTTGCCACTCTACCGTGGCGCTGGCCATGCTGCCAGTCAGGCCCAGATCGGTGATGGTCGCTGCCACCTCGCGCATTTCTGCGGCGCGGCGTTCGCCATGCTGCATCATGCGTTCCAGATTATAGGCTGACTTTTCCGCCCAGCCATGGCCGGGATCGGATTTTTCCAGCGAGTCCAGCACCAGATCCGCCACCCCGGCCAGACGCGCCGCCAGCAGGCACTCTGCTGTCAGCGCCTCCATTCCCTTGACCATGACCGAACGGATCATCTTGATTGAACTGGCACGCCCAACCGGGCCGGGTTCAATGCGCACCTCCATTGCAAGCGCGTTCAGGGTGGTGGCGGCGATCTTGGCATGTGGTCCGCTTAGCAGGATTGGGGTCTTGTGGAGCTTTGGGTGAACCGGCGCCATGATCGCCATATCGACATAGCGCCCGCCGGCGGATTCTATCAGGACAGCGTTTTGCCGCTTGGTGTTCGGGGAACAGGAATTGCCATCGAAATAAAGGCTGCCGGGTACGATCCGACTGGCGGCACTGGCGGCACTGGCGGCGGCGGTTGCAGCCTGATCGGCAGTGACCAGCGAAAAGACAAGCGACGCATCCGCCAGCAATTCCGTAATATTGGTCGCGCCGTGAACATGGGCGGCATCATAGGCAAGTCGCATCGCACCGGCGGTTGCCGGATTGTCGGTTTTGATGTCATAGGCGGCAAAGGAAACCCCGTTTCCTTCGGCCCAGCCGGAAACAAAGGCCCGCGCCGCCTCGCCAAAACCGATCAGGGCGATATGGTTCAGGTTTTCGCCATGCTTTGATCGTTGTGGCCTTGTCATGCCATCACCCGTTCGTGTTGGTATTCGATGGCACATGCTAACACCGGCCAGCTAATGGTCGAAATTGAAAGGCCGTCTTACCTATTCATTTTCTGAATAACCATGATCCGCCATTCGTGCCGTCTGGCGGATCAGGTCAAGAAACCGCGCCTGTGTCGGGGTGGGTTGCCAGCCCTGCCGAAAGGTCAGGCCGATCGGGCGGGTGTTGTTGGCGAGATCTATCGGCAGGGTGATCAGTCTGCCCTGTTCAAGATCGTCGCGGATCTGATGCAGCGAGATGATGGTGACATAGTCCCCACCCAGCAATAGCTGGCGCACAAGCACCAACGATGAGGTTACCACCCTGACCGGGGTTGTTTCGCGTTCCGGAATGCGAAGTACATTGTTGAGGTATGATCCTGCCGGCGTGGTTTTCGGAGGCGCGATCCAGGGATAGGCCAGCGTTTGTTCAAGCCCGATTTTGTCGGGCCTGTCCAATGGATGTCCGGCGCGAACCACGATGGCAAGTGGATCGTCAAACAAAGGCTCCTGCACCACGTCCTCGGCGGCGGGGGGGTGGCGCAGCGCGCCGATCAGAAAATCGCTGTCGCCATGGCGAAGCCCGCGCAGAAGTTCGCTATACGGGCCTTCGATGGTGCGGATCTGGATGCCGGATCGGCTGGCAAGCAGGTGATTGATGGCCCATGGCAGGATATAGGATCGCGCCAAAGGCATCGAACCCACGGTGATTCTGGTACTGTCCTTGCCGCGAAATGCGGCGATTTCAAACTTTGCCTGCTGTAATTCCACCGCTGCCAGTTTGGCGCGGCGTGCCAGGCGTTCGGCGGCGTCAGACAGTTCGATCCCGTGACTGGCGGTTCGAAACAGGCTGAACCCGGCCAGCCGTTCCAGATCCCGCGCGGCGCGATGGATCGAGGGTTGCGAAATACCGCTGTTGCGCGCGGCGATGGTAAAGTTTCTTGCCTCGGCCAGTGCGATCAGCGCGCGCAGCTGTGCCGCCGTTATCAGCCGGTCAAATCGCGTGAAACCCTTGGCGGACCTGCTGCCTTGCTGGCGAATGGCCTCGTCCACGCCAAGGCTCAGCTCATCAAGCATGCGCTTGATGCGGATCAGGAACATCGCGCCGGCCTCGGTCACCTGCATGCCGTCGGTCAGCCGGTCGAACAGTGTGACACCCAGCATGGTTTCCAGCTTGGCGATGGCCTGGGTTATGGCGGGTTGCGAGAGGTAAACCTTGTCCGCGGCGGCACTGATGCCGCGATGGCGGGCGACTTCACGGAATGCCCGAAGGTGGCGTATGTTTGGGAATTCTGGGTTCATGTCTGATCGTGTCAACGTGGTAACTTGGCTGATAGTATAGCGAAAACTTATGGCTAGGAAAGCAATTTGAACTCGCCTTGATGGCGTTGCGCCGTCATCATCGGCGGCGATTGATCCGGGCGGATATTGCCGCCCGCAACAGGCACGGGAGAAAATCATGGTTGATGGCAACACCGATTCCAAGACCGCACTGGTCATTTCCGCCCATTCCGCCGATTTCGTGTGGCGCGCCGGCGGGGCCATCGCGTTGCATCAGAAGCTGGGTTATCAGGTGACGGTTGTCTGTCTTTCCTACGGCGAGCGCGGCGAAAGTGCGAAGCTCTGGAAACAGGACGGCATGACGTTGGAAAAGGTAAAGACCGGGCGCCGAAACGAGGCGGAAAATGCCGCCAGGGCGCTGGATGTGCATGATATCCAGTTCTTTGATCTTGGCGATTACCCCCTTGATCTGGGGCGCGAGGCCAAGGATCGCATGGTCGACGTGATCCGCGCCGTGCAACCGAAATGGATGATGAGCCATTCGAAATGGGATCCCTACAATACCGACCACATGAACACGACGCAATTCGCGCTGGAATGCCGGATGATTGCGCAGGCCTGGGGGCACAATCCCGGTCAGAAGGTTCTGGGCGCGCCGCAGCTATACCTGTTCGAGCCGCACCAGACAGAACAGATGGAGTGGAAGCCGAACCTGTTTCTCGACATTTCCGAGGTCTGGGACAAGAAACGTACGGCGATCGAGTGCATGCAGGGCCAGGAGCATCTTTGGGATTACTACACCAACGTCGCCGCCAATCGCGGCAACCATTTTCGCCGCAATTCAGGCGGCATGTCGGGTGGCCGTCCGGCCCGCTATGCTGAAGGGTTTCAGGCAGTATTCCCGCAAACCGTGGATGAACTGGCATGATTGCGCCCGGCACATCAGGCTATGTGGTTCAGAAGATTGATCGCGCCGAACGGGCGGCGATCGACGGGCTGGCGGCACTTGGGGTCGCCACCGTGCATGAGGCGCAGGGGCGCAAGGGGCTATTGGCTGAATATATGCGCCCGATCTATGCTGGTGCGCGGGTGGCCGGATCTGCCGTGACCATTCTGGCGCCGCCCTGTGACAACTGGATGCTGCATGTGGCGATCGAGCAGTTGCAGGCGGGCGATATTCTGGTTCTTGGCACCACCAGCCCCAGTAGTGCGGGGTATTTTGGCGATCTTCTGGCAACGTCTGCCATGGCGCGGGGTTGTGCCGGTCTGGTGATCGACGCCGGGGTCAGGGATGTGAAGGATCTGACGGAAATGGGCTTTCCTGTCTGGTCAAAGGCGGTGCATGCGCAAGGTACGATCAAGGAAACGCTGGGTTCGGTGAATATCCCGGTGGTCTGTGCCGGTGAACTGGTCCATCCCGGCGATATCGTGGTTGCCGACGATGACGGGGTTTGCGTGGTTCGCCGCGATGAGGCGAGCGAGGTTTTGGCGAAGGCACAGGCGCGCGAGGCCAATGAGGCGGCAAAGCGCGCGCGGTTTGAGGCGGGCGAGTTGGGGCTTGATATCTATGACATGCGCGGCCGGCTGGAAAAGATGGGGCTGAAATATGTCTGACCGCCTGGCAGTTTTGCACCAAGAGGGGGGCTGTCTGCCCCCCCGGCAGGATTGGCGGGCCAATCCCGCCTTCCCCCCCGAGAGTGTATCGGGAACAATGAGGGGGCCAATCCATGGTTGAGGGGGTTGCGTGCATGTGGATGCGGGGAGGCACCTCGAAAGGTGGATATTTCCTGGCCTCTGACTTGCCCACAGGCAAGGCGCGTGAACAATTCCTGCTGGAGGTGATGGGCAGCCCGGACGAGCGTCAGATCGATGGCATGGGTGGTGCACATCCCCTGACCAGCAAGGTTGCGGTGGTTTCAAAGTCCAGGCGGGACGGGGTGGATGTGGATTACCTTTTCCTGCAGGTTTTCATTGACCAGCCGATCGTGACCGATGCACAGAATTGTGGCAACATGCTGGCAGGGGTCGGCCCGTTCGCGATTGAACGCGGGCTGGTTGCCGCATCGGGCGATGTGACCAGGGTGCGGATTTACATGGAAAATACCGGACAGGTGGCGATTGCCAGCGTGGCAACCCCCGGCGGCAAGGTCAGCTATGAAGGGGATGCGCGGATTGACGGGGTGCCCGGAACCTCGGCGGCATTACCGATCGAGTTTCGCGATACTGCCGGATCATCCTGCGGCGCGCTGTTGCCGAGCGGCAATGTGCTGGATGTGATTGACGGCATTGAAGTGACGCTGATCGACAACGGCATGCCTTGTGTGGTGATGCAAGCGGCGGATCTGGGTATCACCGGTGCTGAAAGCCCCAATGAACTGGAGGCGAATGAGGGTTTGCGCGCGCGACTTGAAGGTATTCGCGCCAAGGCCGGGCCGATGATGAATCTTGGTGATGTGGCCAAGAAATCCGTGCCTAAGATGACCATGGTCAGTCCCGCGACCAGTGGCGGCGCGATTTCAACCCGCACTTTTATTCCGCATAGTTGTCACAAATCCATTGGCGTTCTGGGGGCGGTTTCGGTGGCGACCGCCTGTTTGTTGCCGGGAAGTGTGGCCCATGATCTGGCGGTGCTTGGGGCGGGGCAGGTGCGGCGGTTGGCGATTGAACATCCAAGCGGCGAACTGACGGTGGTGGCCGAACTTGATAACAAAGGCGGTGTTCGGTCGGCGGCGATCCTGAGGACGGCAAGAAAACTGATGGATGGGCTGGTTTTTGCAAGGGGGAACGGCTGATGGACAAGGATTGGCTGGTATATCATCCGAACCCGAAAAAGCCCGATTTTGCTCTACCGAAAGGGGCGGTCGATGCGCATTGCCATGTGTTCGGCCCGGCGGCGCAATTTCCCTTCGCGCCTGAACGCAAATACACCCCCTGCGACGCGGGTAAAGAGGCGTTGTTTGCCCTGCGCGATCACCTGGGATTTTCGCGAAACGTGATCGTGCAGGCCACCTGTCACGGCAAGGACAACCGCGCGCTGGTGGATGCGTTGCAGCATTCGAACGACCGGGCGCGGGGCATTGCCACGGTTGGCGCGGAAATCAGTGAGTCCGAGATCAGGGCGCTGGACAAGGCCGGGGTCAGGGGTGTCAGGTTCAATTTCGTGCGCCGCCTGGTGGATGATACGCCAAAACAGGTGTTTCTGGATATCGCCAGAAAGATCAAGGATTTCGGCTGGCATATCGTGGTTTATTTCGAGGCCGCCGATCTTGCCGAACTGCTGCCATTTCTGAAGCAGTTGCCGACCATTATCGTGGTTGACCATATGGGCAGGCCGGATGTGGCAAAAGGCACGCATCACGACGACTGGCGCAGGTTCGTGGATCTGATGGCAGACAATGAAAACATCTGGTCCAAGGTCACTTGCCCGGAACGCCTTAGCATTGCTGGCCCGCCTTATGACGATGTCATTCCGTTTGCGGCAGAGATCGTTGAAACCTTTCCCGATCGGGTTCTCTGGGGTACCGACTGGCCGCATCCAAATCTGAAATCGCATATGCCGGATGATGGCGCATTGGTTGATTTCATCCCGAAAATAGCCCCCGGCACAGATCAGCAGCAAAAGCTGTTGGTCGACAATCCCATGCGCCTTTACTGGGCGCGAAACTGACCCGCGCCTTTACCGGGCGCGAAACTGAAAGGAGATAGCCATGGAAACGGCGCATTTCGACCACCATTCCCCCATTCCCGGCACCACGCTTTTCGACGGCAGGCAGGCGATGAAGGGCTATGCCCTGAACAAGATGTGCTACAGCTTCAACGCCAAGGCGGCGCGGGATGAATACCTTGCAGATCCCGAGGCATATTTCGACAAGTTCAAGCTGAACGAGACGCAAAAACAGGCCTGTCGCAACAAGAACGTGCTGGAAATGATCGCGGCGGGTGGCAACATCTATTACCTCGCCAAGTTTGCCGGCATTTACAAACTTGGGGTGCAGGATGTGGGCGCACAGCAAACCGGCGTTACCACCGAAGAATTCAAACAGAAACTACTGAGAGCCGGAGACTGATTATGGCAAAAATAATTGGTGGCATCACCACCTCGCATATCCCCGCGATCGGCAATGCGATTGCCAACGAAAGCTTTGAAGATCCCTATTGGAAATCGTTTTTCGACGGCTATCCGCCGATCCGCGAATGGCTGGCAAAGAACAAGCCGGATGTGGTGATCAATATCTACAACGATCACGGGCTTGGCTTTTTCCTGGACAAGATGCCGACCTTTGCCATTGGTGCAGCACTTGAATACCAAAGCGAGGATGAGGGCTGGGGCATCCCGGCGCTGGGGGCATTTCCCGGTGCGCCGGAACTTTCATGGCATATCATTGAAGGCATGGTTGCGGATGAATTTGACATCACATCCTGTCAGGAACTGGCGGTCGATCACGGCTTTGTCGTGCCGATGCAACTGTTCTGGCCGGGGGCGCCCAACAACCCCGACATGCCGCTGGCAATCCCGATCAGCGCCAATACCGTGCAGCATCCGCTGCCGACACTGAACCGCGCATATAATTTTGGAAAATCCCTGCGCAAGGCGATCCTGAGCTATCCTGAGGATATCAAGGTGGTGGTGCTGGGCACCGGCGGTCTAAGCCATCAACTTGACGGCGAAAGGGCCGGGTTCATCAACAAGGAATTCGATCGGATGTGCATGGAAAAGATCGTCACCGATCCCGAGGCGCTGACCAGGATTTCGCGGCGTGAACTGGTGGAAAAGGCGGGTGCACAGGGCACGGAATTTCTGATGTGGATGATGATGCGCGGTGCCCTTGGTGCCAAGGTCAAGCCTTTGCACCAGAACTATCACATCCCGATTTCCAACACGGCGGCGGGAACGATGCTGCTGGAATGTACCGCCTGAATCGGACGCGCCATGGTTCACGGAACGAATTGATCGCATGGATAAACGATCACGCGATCACATTGAAAAGGAAGCAAGATGAAAACCCAGGTCGGAATTATCGGCGGGGGCCCCTCGGGCCTGTTGTTATCGCAACTGTTGCACCTGAAGGGCATCGACAACGTGGTTCTGGAACGCCAGAGCCGCGAATATGTGCTGGGGCGAATCCGTGCCGGGGTTCTGGAACACGGGTTTGCCGATCTGATGCGCGAAGCAGAATGCGGCGAGCGGATGGATGCCGAGGGCGAGATTCACCACGGAATTTTCATCGCCCATGACGGGGTGAAAAGCCGTGTTGACCTTTTTGAACACACCGGCGGCAACTCGGTCATGGTTTACGGTCAGACTGAGCTTACCCGCGACCTCTATGAGGCGCGGGACAAGATGGGCGGTAAGGTCATCCATAATGCAGAAGACGTGAAACCCCATGACATGCTGACCGACGCTCCCTATCTGACCTATCGCAATGGTGATGAGGTGATCCGTATCGACTGCGATTACATCATTGGTGCTGACGGCTTTCACGGCGTCAGCCGGAAATCCATTCCCGCCGATCAGATCCGCGAATATGAAAAGGTTTACCCGTTTGGCTGGCTGGGTGTTCTCAGCCGCACCAAACCGGTTTCCGAGGAACTGATTTATAACAAGCATGAACGCGGATTCGCGCTGTGTTCGCTTCGTTCGCAGGTGCTTAGCCGTTATTACATTCAGGTGCCACTGACCGACAAGGTCGAGGACTGGTCGGATGATGATTTCTGGGCCGAACTGAAACGCCGCCTGCCGGTCGAGGTGGCCGATGCGCTGGAAACCGGGCCGTCGATTGAGAAATCAATCGCACCCTTGCGCAGTTTCGTGGCCGAACCCATGCGCTATGGCAACATGTTTCTGGCCGGTGATGCGGCGCATATCGTGCCGCCGACCGGGGCGCGGGGGCTGAATTCCGCTGCCAGCGACATCTATTACCTTTATCATGCACTGCTGGATCACTATCAGAAAGGCGACGATACCGGGTTGGACAGCTATTCCGACACCGCATTGGCGCGTATCTGGAAGGCGCAGCGGTTTTCATGGTGGATGACCACCATGCTGCACCGGTTTCCCGACAATATCGAATATGACAACCGCTTGCAGCAGACGGAACTGGAATATCTGCTGTCCAGCAAGGCGGCCATGACCTCGTTGGCGGAAAACTATGTCGGGCTGCCGTTCTAGCCTAGATTTCGCTGAAATCGCCACCCCGGCCCAAACCGTTGGCAAAGCGTTCCGCCCCTTTGCGCGCCTGATCAAGCACCATTGGCGCGGATTGCCATTCCCGGCGCAAGCCTTCGGCAAGAATTGCTGCCGACGGTCTTGCGGCGTTTCGGTCGGCCAGCATGCAGGCCATCGGCAGACGAAGCAATTCGCTGGCATAATCCATCGCTGCTGACAGCGCCGATCCGCTGGTGACCACCCGATTGGCCAGCCCGATCGCCAGCGCCTCGGCGGCATCGACGGCGCGACCGGTCAGGATCAGATCGTTGGCGCGGCCCTGGCCGATCAGGCGCGGCAATCGCTGGGTGCCGCCGTCGATCAGTGGCACCCCCCAGCGACGGCAGAACACGCCGAAACAGGCATCTTCGGCCATGATGCGGATATCGCACCATAGCGCAAGTTCCATGCCCCCCGCGACTGCCGGGCCTTCGATGGCGGCGATTACCGGCTTTGATAGCATCAGGCGCGCCGGTCCCATCGGGCTGGGCAATGGTTGGGCGGCGGGATCGGTCCAGTTTTCGGGGATCGCATGGCGCGCCAGCCAGTCGCCTGAAACCCCGGCTGCCGCCGCCTTCAGATCGAACCCGGAACAAAAGGCCCCGCCATTACCTGACAAAATTGCGATTTCGGCGGTTTCATCACGTTCGAACGTCAGGAATGCCTTGAACAACAGGGTTGCAGTTTCCGGGTCCACCGCATTGCGGGTTGCAGGGCGGTTGATCTCGAAATGCCGGATGCGACCCAGGTTGCGGATATTCAGCGACACCGGCCTGCCTCAGAAACCGCGAAGGCCGATGACGAGAAGATAGAGAACCGGCGGCGCCAGCGCCAGGATCAGCGCCAGCCACAATTCCCGCCCGGATATCGCCACGATGACCGCCGGAATCAGGAATATCGCCATTACCCCACCAACCATAAGTACCATCATGGCGTCGAATCCGGCATCAATGGTGCGCGCTTCGGGCATCGGTCGACCCAGCGAGTAAACGGTGAAAAGGCCGATCTGAATCGCGGCCAGGATATAGACGGCAATGCGCATGGCGGGCAGGTTACGCGGATCGGCACGCACCTGCAAAGAAAGAATGAAGCCTTGACGGAAGTCATTGTCGCAGGCTGAATTCCGTGCAGTGATAGGAAACCTGACGGAGGAAACGACATGTACCGAAAAATACTGGTTCCGGTGGCGCTGGAACACGGCAACGATCACAAGGCAGCACTGGATATCGCACGACGGCTATTGGCCAAGGGCGGCGAGATCGTGGTTCTGAATGTGGTAGAAGAGGTGCCGAGCTATATCGAGCAGTACCTGCCAAGGGGTCAGATTGAAAAGAACGTGACCGAAGCCCGATCATTGTTGCAGACCGAAATCGGCGATGCAAAGGGGATTTCGGTGGCGGTGATTACCGGTCACGCGGGCAACAGCATCACCGGCTATGCCGAGGAAAACGGTATTGATCTGATCGTCATCGCCTCGCACCGGCCAGGGTTGCAGGATTTTTTCCTTGGCTCGACCGCTGCACGGGTGGTGCGCCATGCGGCGGCGGCGGTGCATGTGATGCGTTAGAACGGATGTTAATGTTCCGGTAACCATATTCCTTTCAACTCATGGGATGAAAAATGGTTTGATTCCGGTGATTGCCGGCGTGATTTTTTCCACACTGACCGGCTGCGCTTCGCCCTCGCGGGAATTTGCCGGGGCGGACCGGCAGGAACTGGTTGTCGGCACGCATGAAATAACGGTTTTCGTACTGCCGGACCGCGCCCAGGCCATCCGCACCAGCTTTGCGGGCAAGCGCGAAAAAGGCGATGCCATCGCCGCCATGGCTGTGGCGATCGAACAGGCGAGCGGTTGCCAGGTAATACCGAATTCGGTGAAAGGTGACGTGGCGCTGATCACGGCGCGGCTGAAATGCGGGCGGTGAGGTGTAATATTGAGGATACGCGGCTTGATCCTCAATGATCGTCCGTTGAACAGCCGCCAGATCAACACAAGGTCAGCGCCCGACCTGGGGGGTGCAAAGCGCCCTCCGTGGGGAGGTCGGGCGCTGACCGAACCGCAAGCGGTCCGGTCAGGGGTTTAGTAAGATAGATTTCCTTCAAGGTCCCGGTTTTGAAATGGTTATCTAGAAAAGTAGCACAGCTTCAAATTGCAGTTGGGTCCGTAAGCATCCCCTGTAACCTGGCCGTTACATCTTCAACGCCTGCGATATCCCAAATTTCATCGCGCAAAATAATCCTTGCACTATTTGTGCTTGCAACGTGATCTGACTTGCTGACCACGACCTCCCAAGGAATTAGTGCCGCCCTGATAACCAAAAAGTTGTCACTAAATAGTACCGCTGCCAACACATCAAAATGGTGACCTTTAAGATCACGTATAGCCGAAAGCTGCCTTGAGCCGTTCTCATTCGAAAGCCTTCGTGCCTTTATTTCAAATCGTTTTTTTGCGCTATCCAGTGCGTCGTGGCCTTTTGTCGACTTGGCTGCCAATTTCCATCCAAAAGTTTCAGCAAACAGAAATTCGGCAAAGTCTGCGACTGGATTGTTATTCGATCTCAGAACTCCTGTTGCTTTCAATTCTCGCATAATTGTTTCGTAGACCCTGAGTAGCCCCAGTGCGTTTCTTGCGTTTGTTGTTTTCAAAACCGCCCCTTCTTATGACTTTTCCCCCTGACCACAACCGTCCCGGCCTTGCCCGCCGTGCTGCGCCCCCGCCGTGCTGCGGCCTCCTCAGCCGCCGCATCAATCGCACTTTGCCGTGCCAGCGGATCATCGGCAATCGCCAGTTCCACCGCTTCCAGACGTTTCACCTCATCCCGGATGCGGGCCGCCTCTTCAAATTCTAGGTTCTCGGCCGCCTTCAGCATTGCCGTCCGCAATCCTTCCAGATGCGCCGCCAGATTGGCACCGAACAGGGGTTTGTCGACCTTGGCAGTGATCCGCGACTGATCGGTATCGCCCTGATATAGGCCGGACAGAACATCCTCGACGTTCTTTCTGATCGTGGTTGGCGTGATGCCGTGCGCGGTATTATAGGCGATCTGCTTTTCCCGCCGCCGGTCGGTTTCGCCAAGCGCGCGTTCCATGCTGCCGGTGATGCGGTCGGCATACATGATCACCCGCCCCTCGGAGTTCCTTGCCGCCCGACCGATGGTCTGGATCAATGAGGTCTCCGAGCGCAAGAACCCTTCCTTGTCCGCGTCGAGAATGGCCACCAGACCGCATTCCGGAATGTCCAGGCCCTCGCGCAGCAGGTTGATGCCGATCAAAACGTCAAACGCCCCGAGCCTGAGGTCGCGCAGGATCTCGATCCGTTCCAGCGTGTCAATATCGCTATGCATGTAGCGCACGCGAATGCCCTGTTCGTGCATGTATTCCGTCAGGTCTTCGGCCATGCGTTTTGTCAGCGTGGTGACCAGCGTTCGCATGTTCTGGGCCGTAACCTTGCGCACCTCGTCCAGCAGGTCGTCAACCTGCATTTCGACCGGCCGGATTTCGACCATGGGGTCCAAAAGGCCGGTCGGGCGGATTACCTGTTCGGCGAAAACCCCGCCAGATTGTTCCAGTTCCCATTTCTGCGGCGTGGCCGAGACGAACACCGATTGCGGGCGCATGGCGTCCCATTCCTCGAACTTCAGCGGGCGGTTGTCCATGCAACTTGGCAGGCGGAATCCGTGTTCGGCCAGGGTGAACTTGCGCCGATGGTCGCCCTTGTACATGCCGCCGATCTGCGGCACCGAGACATGGCTTTCGTCGGCGAAAACGATGGCATTGTCGGGGATGTATTCAAACAGGGTGGGTGGTGGTTCGCCGGGCGCGCGCCCGGTCAGGTAGCGCGAATAATTCTCGATCCCGCTGCAAAAACCGCTGGCTTCCAGCATTTCCAGATCAAAGCGCGTACGCTGTTCCAGCCGCTGCGCCTCCAAGAGTTTGCCGTCGCTTTCCAGTTGTTTCAGGCGCAGTTCCAGTTCCTTGCGGATTTCCTTGATCGCCTGATTAAGCGTTGGTTTCGGCGTTACGTAATGTGAATTCGCATAAACCCGCACCTTGTCCAACTGGCCGGTCTTGGCGCCGGTCAGGGTGTCGAATTCGGTGATCGCCTCAAGTTCGTTGCCAAAGAACGACAGCCGCCAGCCCCGGTCGTCAAGGTGGGCGGGCCAGATTTCCAGACTGTCACCACGCACCCGAAAGGTGCCGCGGGCAAAGGCGTTGTCGTTGCGTTTATACTGTTGTGCCACCAGATCCTGCATGACGCTGCGCTGGTCGTAATCCTGTCCAACCTCAAGATCGACGGTCATCGCGCCATAGGTTTCGACCGAACCGATGCCGTAGATGCAGGAAACCGATGCGACGATGATCACGTCGTCGCGTTCCAGCAGCGCCCGCGTCGCGGCGTGGCGCATCCGGTCGATCTGGTCGTTGATCTGGCTTTCCTTCTCGATATAGGTGTCGGAACGCGCGACATAGGCCTCGGGCTGGTAGTAGTCGTAAAACGACACGAAATACTCCACCGCATTCTCGGGAAAGAATGCTTTGAACTCACCATATAGCTGGGCCGCGAGGGTTTTGTTCGGCGCAAGGATGATCGCCGGTCGCTGGGTTGCCTCGATCACCTTGGCCATGGTGAACGTCTTGCCGGTGCCGGTTGCGCCCAGCAGAACCTGATTTTGTTCGCCGGCGGTGATACCTTCGACCAGTTCGGCGATCGCGGTTGGCTGGTCGCCGGCGGCGTCAAAGGTGGTATGCAGAACCAGCCTGCGACCACCTTCTAGTTTCCGGTGTTGCGGCAGGCTGGTGGTTTCGGGGTTCAGCATCGGTGATTCCTTTGACATCATCGTTAGAATGGTCACTTTTTGTTCTTATGCAAGGGCTGCCCGGCTTGCCAATCGGTGCCAAGGGCGGCAGTCTTGGCCGTACCAACACTCAGGAAAACATCATGACTGACAAGGCGAGCCCGGAACAGTTCAACGCCCTTCTGGCGGCGCGGTATTCCTGTCGCGGGTTTCTGCCCCGGCCGGTGCCGGATGCGGTGATAACGCGGATGGTCACAACCGCACAACAGGTGCCGTCATGGTGTAATGCCCAGCCCTGGCAAATGATCATCACGCGCGGACAGGCGACCGAGGATATCCGCGACAAGCTGATGCAAGCGGCGATGACCCTGCCGATGCAGCACGAAATCTCCGTTCCCGGCAAGTATGAGGGTATCTACAAGCAAAGGCGCAGCGATTGCGGCTGGCAGTTATATGACTCGGTCGGGGTGACAAAGGGTGATCGCGCCGGTTCCGGCCAGCAGATGCTGGAGAATTTTCGTCTGTTCGGTGCGCCGCATCTGGCGATTGTCACCACCGAGGCGATACTAGGTGCATACGGTGTGCTGGATTGCGGCGCTTTCATCACCGCCTTCATGCTGGCGGCCGAGGCGGTGGGTGTGGCCAGTATCGCGCAGGCGGCGATTGCCGGCTATTCGGCAGTGGTTCGGCCGCATTTCGGCATTGCCGCCAACCGTCAGATCGTTTGCGGCATTTCGTTTGGCTACCCGGATCCCGATCATCCAGCCAATCAGTTCCGCACCCCTCGTGCTGATGCTGCCGAGGTGATTGACTGGCATTAGCCGTTCTGGGACACGAAATAGCCGATGGTGCCGGCAATGATCGCCCCCAGAATGACGGCAATGGCAATCTTGATGGCGGAATATGGTCGTTCGCCCTTTACCGCGCCGCTCTGGCCGTTGACCACGAAACGGTAGGTCTTGCCGCGATACTTGTAGGCAGCCAGCCAGACCGGCAACAGGATATGCTTGAAGGTCACGTCGCTGACAATGGTGTCGATCCGGTCAACCTGCTGACGGTCGCCGCCGATGTCAAAACGTACATCGCGTTCGATCATCCGGTCCATATAACTTCGTGCCTCGACATATCCGTCGGCAAGCTCGATTGTATAGGCTTCGGCCTGAAAACCGGCCAGATATTCCGGGCCATAAGGCCTGAGATCGGCCAGTTCCCAAGGTGCCAGCGCGTCGGTATAGGTTTTTGGCAGGCTTTTGGTGGCAAGTACCAGAATATCGTCAAAAAACCGCGCCACCCGCCCACTGGCCGGAGTCCAGCGGATTTTCTGTACCTGTTGCTGGCGGTTGACCATTCTGCCGTCCACCTCGACCCGAACGGTTTGGGTTTCATAGTAGATGGTGCCGCGCTGACCCTGATAGCGGCTTTTGGTGTCGGCATCATAGGTCCAGAACGGCACATAGATGCCCTGCATGGCACGACCCTTGCGGGCATATTCGGTCAACCCGTTCGGGGCAAACCACAAGCGACCCAGCCAGTTGGTCATCGCCGCACGCGCCGCTTGTTCCGTCAGGGCAAAGGGCAGAAGTGCTGCGGGCTTGATGTGGCGATGGCTGCCGGTGCCGACCACCAGCGGCGTGGCGCAGAACGGGCATTCAGTGGCTTGAACCGTCTCGGAAAATTCGATCTTCGCGCCACAGTTTTCGCATTTGGAAAACCGGGTTTCCTTGGTTGTGGCGGTCGGTACGCTGGTCTTGACGGCGGCGGTAAAATCCAGTTCGACAATCGGATTTCGGGTGTGTTGCCTGCCGCCAAGACTTTGCGTTGCGCCGCAGTGATCGCATTGCATCTGGTCGGTGCCCGGCGCGAACCTGAGTTCCGAACCACACTGTTCACAGGGGAACCGGTATTCGCGTTCAGGCGTTTGCATGCAGGTTTTCCGCTCAGGTGCCGGGCAGGGGGGGTGGCAGAACGGTGAACAGGGTCGCCAGTTCCATCACCTGATCGGCGGGTTTCCAGCCGTCTTGCCCGGCGGACCAGACCAGCGATTCACGTGTCAGGCTGCCATCGGCCACCATGCGCCCCATCGAGGCGCGGGAATACGGCCCCTCGGCCTTGCCGCCGATAGCAACGTGCCAGACCCGTTCAATCGGCGGTGGCGGAGGTGGCGGCGTTGCCGCGGCGGTTTCCGGACGGCTGCCCCAGGGGCCGGCCTGACCAATCTGTTGCGCCATGGCGGCCCCCATGCCGATGCCCAGACCGGCGGAAATGCCTGCGCCGCCAGCCGGGTTTGCGGCGGCGGTGGTCATCGCCTCGGCGGCGGAAAACTGCGTGTATTTGCCTAAATCCCCGGCCAGTCCGACCGAGGTTCGCTTGTCCAGAACCGCCTCGACCGCCGGCGGCAGCGAGATGTTCTCGATATAAAGCTCGGGTATCTCCAGCCCGTATTCCGCCAGTTGCGGCGCGATTTTCGTACCCAGCATCTTGCCAAGATCACCGGTGTTGGCGGCCATGTCCAGCACCGGAATGCCGGATGCGGCGATGGCAGCGGAAAACTGTGATACGATGATGTTGCGGATCTGAAAGCTGATCTCGTCCATGGTGAATTCACCGTCGGTGCCGACGATTTCGGTCATGAACCGCGCCGGATCTACAACGCGCACCGTATAGGTGCCAAACGCCCTGAGGCGTACTGGGCCGAATTCAGGATCGCGGCAAATGATCGGGTTCTTGGTGCCCCATTTCAGATCCTGAAACCGGGTGGTGTTGACGAAATAGATCTCGGATTTGAAGGGTGATTTGAAACCGTGATCCCAGTGCTGAAGCGTGGTCATGATCGGCATGTTGTTGGTTTCAAGCATGTAAAGACCAGGCGTGAACACGTCCGCCAACTGGCCTTCATGTACGAAAACCGCTGCCTGACCTTCGCGTACCGTCAGCTTGGCGCCATACTTGATTTCATGCCCCTCGCGCTCGAACCGCCAGACCATGGTATCGCGTGTGTCGTCCACCCAGTGGATGACGTCGATGAATTCGCCGGTCAGAAAATCAAAAATTCCCATTTTGTACCTCGTGAATTGATAGCTCAGCTTTGGCCCTTCAGCAGATCCTCGGCGATGCCCGGCAGGATCGGTCGCGCCATTTGCGGGGTCATGCCCAGTTGCAGCCTGCGGTCGTACAGCATTTTCAGCAACAGTTCATCATGCCGGGTCAGAAATGCGAATTCTTCATCATCGTTGAAGATGCTTGGCCGCGCCGACGGACTGTCATTGGCCAGCCCCATCGCTTGCGCCATTTCCTCGTGAATGCAGGAAAGGCGCATCAGATCGGGATGTTCCGCCTTTACCAGAATGATTGCCGAATTGTAGGCGTTGCCATCATTGCCGTCGGAAAACGAATAGGCGACGCAAAAGGTATTGCGCGGGCTGTTGGCAATTTCATCCACCACCACCGAACTTAGCCCCGGAACCCGTTTTTCCAGCTCTGGCCCGATGGTCTTTTGCTCGTCGCGGTACAAGAACAGCACATGGAAATTCGGGTTGTTTTCCGTGACCCGCATGTCGACCCCGGTAAGCACCGACAGCCGCCTTGCATAGGCGACAACGTTGGCACGGTCCTTGGCACGGGTTTCCATTGGCACGAGATCACCAAAGATCAGGCCGATACGGATAGGTTGCTGCCAGCGCCTTAATGAACTTGGTGTCTGTTGCGCAACGAACCGACCGCCTCTGACGGTGTATTCATCATATAGCGCGATCCGCTCGAAATCCTCGACCAGGGTGCGGGATGTAAACGGCACATCCGGGCCGCCGCCGTCAGTTCTGAGCAAGCCCTGCTGAAGCAGACGAGCCTGAACCCCGGAATAATAATTCTCCAGCCACAGGCTTTCTGCCGAGCGCGCCGGTTTTGCGGTTGTCGGCACCGGCTGGGTTGGCTCGGAGATTTCCTCGCAACCGGTCAGGCCAAGCAGCAGGGCCAGGGCCAAAACAGCCGGGCCGCGGGAACAGCGAAAAAATCCGGAAGCAAACATGAACGATTTGGTCTTTTCTTGTTGGTTACTCGGGTACAGCTTCGCCGATTGTGGCGCCGGTGTTTGACCTGCGCGCTTTGGCAGCGGCCAGGGTATCGCGCAGGTCGCTTTCCATTTTCTTCAGTTCGACCTCGGCGGTGGCGCGGCGCGCCTTGCCCTCGTCGGCGATTTGCAGCGATTCCTCGATGGTGGCAATAAGGTCGGCATTGGCCTTTTTCACGCTTTCGATGTCAAACACGCCGCGTTCCGTCTCGGTGCGGATCACCTTGTTGGCCTGTTTCAGGTTGGCGGCATTGGCCTCCAGCAATTCGTTGGTCAGATCGCTGGCCTCCTTGACTACCTTGGCGGCCTCGGCTGACCGCTGGATGGTGATCGCCTGGGCCAACTGACTTTCCCAAAGTGGTACGGTATTCATCAGGGTTGAATTGATCTTGGTAATCAGCGATTTGTCGTTTTCCTGCACCAGCCGGATCGACGGCAGCGACTGCATCGTCACCTGCCGGGTCAGTTTCAGATCATGCACCCGGCGTTCCAGATCGTCGCGCCCTGATCGGATGTCACGCAGTTCCTGGGCCACCTTTACCTTGTCATCTTCGGCGGTCTTTTCCAGTTCGCCTTCCTTGGCGGGGATGTCGATTTCGTCGACCTTGGCCAGCACCGCTTCGCCGGCGGCGATATAAAGCCCGAGTTCGTCGTAAAATTCCAGCGTGCGGGCGTAAAGATTATCCAGCGAGCGGATATCCTTCATCAGCGTGTGTTCATGTTCCAGCAACTCGCCGGTGATCTTGTCGATCTGCCCTTCAACAGTTTCAAATTTTGCCAGAAACCGGGCAAACGGCGCGGCGCGGCCGGTCAGAAATTCCCATAGGTTGCGCTTGCGCCTGACATCGAGTTCGGAAACCTCGAACCCCCGGATCGACGTGACCATGTTGCGCAGGGCATCGCCTGCCGGCCCTACATCTTTGTTGCGCACCCCGTCCAGCATTGATTGGCTGATCTTTTGCAGGCCGGACTGGGCGCGATTGCCAAAGGCAACGATGGTCTGCGTGTCGGTAATGTCGACCTCGGCCATGCGGGTTTCGATTTCCGTGGTCTTGGCCTTGTCTGCCTTCGCCAGGGGAACGATTTCCGAAATCGGTTCCGCCAGTACCACCGCATTCACCTTGTCGACCATTTTTGCGGCGCGTTCCGCGTTTGCCCGGATTTCTTCGCTCATTTTCTTCCCCTTCTTGTTCAGGACTGAACGCCTTCAAGGCGCAAACGGTTCCGCAATACATCAATTTCTACATCAAGATCGCTGCGGTCATCCAGCAGCATTTCCTTTCGCTCAGCATCAAAATTGGTTTCAAGATCCGCCAGCAGCGCCTCGTAATCGGCACGGGCCGATGCATCGTGGGTCTTGGCATAAAGATCGGCGAATTTGATCGTTGCGTCGCGCGCACCGACCAGGTAGACGCTTAGGTATTTCCTGGCGGTTGTCAGGTCGCGCGGGTCATCCTCGATGGTTCGGAACATGGCGCGCGCCGAGGCGGTAAAGGACTTCAGTCGTTTGCTGAGCGCCGGATCCTTCAGGCGCTCACCGGCCTTGATGATGTCAGCGACATGTGCCTCGGCCTCTTCGATGGCAAGGGCAGCGCGGCGGCTGGCAAGGTTTTCCAGCCCGTCCATTCCCTTGTTTTTCAAGGGGTCAAGGCCGAATGCCACCAGATGCAGCGCCATTGCCAGCGCGCCAAGAACCACGGGCAAAACCAATTCGCCACCATGAAATGCCGCCACGGCCACTCCGATTCCACATAGGTCCGAGGCGATGATCTTGCGCGGCAATGCCGGCCTGCGGGCGCGACTGCGCATATTGTATTCAGCTTCGGCCTTCAGGCCCTCGCGCAACAGCCAGGCGGCAAGGATCAGGATGGCGAACGCGCCGAAATCCCTGACAATGCCACCGACACTGCCCGCGCCGATCTGCCCGAACCCGGTCAAAAGCAGAGGCAGAGGGGCAAAGAACATCAGCCGCGCCCGGCCCATGGCACGCGGTTTGACGGTACGCACAACAGTTTCGGGCATTTCCATGGTCTTGTTGCCCGGGCTATACTTGCCGCCGAATTCAGTTGCCATCAGCCATTCCCCGGAATCCAGCCAGCGGCAATGGCAAAGATCATCGCAACGAGCAGAAAAAAAGCGATCCATTGCAGCGTTGGAAAGGTCATTGTTCGCCCATCAGAAACAGTACCCGAATTCAAGCCTGTATTGCGTACTGTTCCGGATATAGCAGTCTCGTGTAACGAATGCCACCTTAACCAGCTATTTCTATTCGGATTGGCGAGGGTCGGCAGGCCCCCGGCGCCGCGCCAGTTTTCGCTGATAACCTGACTGTATGATCTCGACCAGAACCAGAACCACCACGGAAAAATAGAAGGTGGTTTTCGACATTGGCAACAATGGATGATCGAAAACCACGATCTGCAAGCTGTCGTCATGCACTGCATGCGCCACCGCCGGCCCCGCCTCACCCAACAGCACCACGCCGACGATCAGCAGGATAAACAGGCCAAGCACCTCATACATGCGGTTTCGTTTCAGAAATTCGGTTACGGTTTCCGCCAGCAGCAGCATGGCCACACCGCTTAGCAGGATGGCAGTTGCAAGCACGGCGAATACCTTGGTGATGGCAATCGCCGAAAGCACTGAGTCAAAACTGAAAACCAGATTCATCAGCACAATCATCAACACCACCTTAACCGATGATCTTTGCTTGGCATCCTCTTGTGAATGCACGATATTCTCAGTTGACAGCATATGCGAAATTTCCCGCACCGCTGTGTAGATGATAAAGGCGCCGCCAAACAGGAAAACCACTGTGGAAAAATTTACCCCACCTTCAATAAATCCTTTCCATTCAAAGATATAAAATGGCTCCTTCAGATAATTGATCAACTTTACCATGACGCCAAGCAGGATGATCCGGGAAACTACCGCGATGATGATGCCCCAGTATCGGACCGATCGTTGATGTTTGGCCGGTGCGCGCTGACTTTCGATCGAGATGTAAAGAAGGTTGTCAAACCCCAGAACTGCCTGCAGAAAAATCAGCACCACCAGGTCGCTGAAATTCACAAAGGTCAATAATTCGGCCATGGTGATTCCCCTGTTCGGCTAAATTTGGTTGCTTTGCCACCTTTTTAGAAAGCCCCCTGCCTGTGGGCAAGAGCCGCAGGCAAACGGGATTTGTGATTTGCCCGACTTAGGTTACACTCGGCACCGCAATGCCATGAATTGGTGCGCATCGGCTTGCGACACCCGGCTTTGCGGAAGGCGGATGCAGGTTCGCGTCCGTCCATCTCGACAGGGAATTATGAGATGGCCAAAGGCATAGTGAAGTGGTTCAATTCGGCAAAGGGTTATGGTTTCATTCAGCCCGAAAGCGGCGGAAGCGATGTGTTCGTGCATATCACCGCCGTGCAGGAGGCGGGATTGGCCGGACTGGAAGACAACCAGCAAATCGAATTCGAGCTGGTTGACGGGCGTGACGGTCGGAAAAGCGCTGGCAAGCTGAAGCTGATCTGAAAAAACGCCCTGAGTGAACATGAAGTTGCATGCCCGGATATCCGCCGGGTGTCAGGGTGTTGACGGCTGAAAGCCAAACGCTGATCAGGTTTGCCGTGGTTTGCGGAGCGATCGGGACGGGTCCATCGCCCTTGTCCGCTTTTGTGGCTTGCCTTTGGGTTTCGGTTTGGCGGTACCTTCCGGGGTTTCAAGCCCCAGTTGATCACGCAACACCTTGGGTTTGATCTCGTCTACCTCGCCGGGGCCGAGTTCGCCCAACTGAAACGGCCCATAGGAAATACGGATCAGCCGGTTCACCTTCAGTTCGGCCGCCTCCATCGCGCGTCGAATCTCGCGGTTGCGGCCTTCGCGGATCGCCACGGTCAGCCAGGCATTGGCGCCTTGCTGTCGGTCGATGCTGACCATCATCGGCTGGAACCGCTCGCCATCCAGAACCAGCCCCTTGCGAAGCGGTTCAAGCTGGGCGTCGGCGGGGGTGCCGTTCACCCGCACCCGGTATTTGCGCACCCATCCGGTTGAAGGCAGTTCCAGCCGGCGTTTCAATCCGCCGTCATTGGTCAGCAACAGCAACCCTTCGGAATTGAGGTCAAGCCGCCCCACCGACATCACCCGCGGCAGACCTTCGGGCAGGTTGTCAAACACCGTATTGCGACCTTTTTCGTCGCGTTCGGTGGTGACCAGTCCGGTTGGTTTGTAATAGCGCCACAAGCGGGCGCGATCCGGTTCGCCAATCGGTGCGCCATCGACGCTGATGCGGTCGCTGTCGCTGACATTCAGCGCCGGGCTGTCAATTACCCTGCCGTTGACCGAGACCCGGCCCGCCAGAATCATCCGTTCCGCCTCGCGGCGTGAAGCGACACCGGTGCGGGCCAGTACCTTGGCGATGCGATCGCCCTTGTGGTCGATTGGTTCCATGCCGCTGCCATAACAGGGCAGAACCGACGCTCCAAGTGAAAGATTGCTTGCCGGAAATCAGCGGGCAGGGCATGTCATGGTTCATGAACCCGTTCAAAAGTCATATGAACACCGCCCTGACCGAGGCCCGCCTTGCCGCCAAACGGGGTGAGGTGCCGGTCGGGGCGGTGATTGTCGCGCCTGACGGGCGGATTGTCAGCCGGGCAGGCAACCGCACGCGCGAACTCAATGATCCGTCAGCGCATGCCGAAATGCTGGCGATCCGCATGGCTTGCGGCATCATCGGCAGCGAGCGCCTGATCGGCCACAGCATCTATGTCACGCTGGAACCCTGCGCCATGTGCGCCGCCGCGATCTCGCTGGCCAGACTGGAGCGGCTATATTTTGGCGCGTCCGATCCGAAATCCGGCGGGGTTCTTGCCGGCGCACGGGTGTTCGAGCATCAGCAATGCCACCACCGGCCCGACGTCTATTCGGGGATTGCCGAAAGTGAGTGTTCGGCCCTGTTGGCGGATTTCTTTGCTGCGCGGCGCATTTAAACTTAGGCGCGGGAACTATAGACGGCAGATGAAAGCTACGGCGTGTTTTGTGGACGTTTGTCGATAAAAGCCCAAAGGCTGTAATGTGTACTTTGTAGTCGTTCAATCAGTGCTTTAGGTTAACGGCCAATCGGATAGAAGGAAGTGCGAATGACCCAATCGCAAGTTGTATCAGCCACACAAGCCTTTGGATCTCGGGTCGATTTTGGCAAAGTATCGTCGGACTATCGCGATTTTCGGGCCGGATTTCCTCCTGAGTTTTTTCAGGCGCTTGCCGACAGAGGCTTCGTCCGTCCGGGCGAAGATGCGCTTGATCTTGGGACCGGGACCGGAACAGTCGCGCGCGGCCTCGCGCATATGGGCTTGAAGGTTACCGCTATCGATCCGTCCGACGCGCTCCTCGGCGAGGCTGCTATGCTGGATCGGGAGGCGGATGTCGTGATTGCCTATCGCAAGGGGATGGCGGAGCATTTGGTCGAAGCTGACAGTTCTTTGGATCTCATTACCGCAGGGCAGTGCTGGCACTGGTTCGACCGCGCTAAAGTCGCACAGGAGGCTTTCAGAACATTGAAAATCGGCGGCCGTATCGTAATCGCCCACTTCGACTGGCTTCCTTTATCAGGTAATATTGTCGAGATGACAGAAAAGCTCATTCTGGCGCACAATCCTGATTGGACCATGGCAGGCGGCTTTGGCATTTACCCGCAATGGATGCGTGACCTTACAGAGGCAGATTTCACAAATCTGGAAACCTTCTCGTTCGATGCCAGCGTCACATATAGCCACGAGGCATGGCGCGGGCGCATACGTGCGAGCGCCGGAGTAAAAGCAAGTCTTTCCTCGACCGAAACCGAGCTATTCGATGACGAACTAGCAAAACTACTGCGGGACCGGTTCCCGGCAGATCCATTGTCTGTGCCGCACAGAGTATGGGTCGCAACGGGAACACGTCCTTAAAGTTCAGCAACTCTTGGAATAAATGACTGCAACGGGCTCAAACACGTCATCTTGGCATTCTTGTCGGGTGACCGGTTCGCCGTGCCGAGCGGACATTCCGGTATTAGGTTGAATTTGCAGCAACACTGTGATTCATGGGTGACAGGAGAATTGCCTGCGGCACATATTCTCCGATTTAACCAAGGATAACAGCGACGTATCCAGCACTTGTTCCCTAAGCCGAGCGTGGTGGCGCGGGCTGGGTTGACTTCTGCCAAATGGACGCCCGCGAATCATGGGCGCGATGCTGATTGGTTCTGGGCCCCGTTACCGCCACAACGGTATTGTTTTGATTATGAGTCGATCTTCTAAAGCGCGATCGGTTCAAGGACCTCGGGTTCAATCACATTGACACCGGGCAAGCCCTCTTTCAGCAATTCAGCGGATTGCGCCAGCAGCGGAAAGGTACGGTAATGACAGGGGATCACCGTCTTGAAATCGAAGAATTTCCTGGCTGCAAACGTGGCGCGCTTCATGTCCATGGTGAAATGCCCGCCCGCCGCCAGAATGCCTATCTCCGGGCGGTGCAGCTCATTGAACCAACCCATATCGGCCATCACGTCGGTGTCGCCGGAAAAATAGATGGTGCGCCCGGCATGTTCGATCATGAATCCACCCTCGGCCCCGGTATAGACCGGACCGTTCTTGCCCGAAACGGACGAGGAATGCACCGCGTTGACCAGCGTCACCCGGACATTGCCAAGCGTGACCGTGCCGCCCTTGTTGAAGCCGATCCCGTTGATGCCCTTGGCTTCTTGCCACCAGGTGATCAGGTCGTAGATGCCGACCACCGGAATGTTCAGTTCCTTCGCCAGATCAGCGGCGTTGCCGGAATGATCGTCGTGGCCATGCGAAACCAATATATGCGTGGCACCGGAAATCGCCTCGTCCTTTCGATCTTCGGGAAACATCGGATTGCCGACCAGCCATGGGTCGATCAAAAGGATCTGATCGCCGATCTCGATGCGGAAACTTGAATGACCCAGCCATGTGATGTTCATCTGATTCTCCTTTTTGCGTCATTGATGATAGTGTAACCGGCATTCAGCAAATGAAAACGCCTTGTCTGGCGCTTGCGAAACCGGGTGTCGGGCGCTAAATGATGCCGGACCAAACGCAAGGAAATCGCATGTCGATCGACAAGAATACCGCCCGCCGGGTTGCGCATCTGGCGCGGATCGAGGTTGCAGACGACCAGCTTGACAGGCTGGCGGCGGAACTCAGCAATATCCTGGGGTTCATGGAACAGTTGAACGAGGTGGATGTTGAGGGGGTTGAACCCATGACCTCGGTCACGCCGATGAACCTCAAGCGTCGTCAGGACGTGGTGACGGATGGCGGTTATCAGCACAAGATCCTGGCCAATGCACCGGACGCACGCGAAGGCTTCTTTGCCGTGCCGAAAGTGGTGGAGTAAGCGACATGACCGATCTTGCCGGGCTGACCATTGCCGAAGCACGCGACCGGATGCGCAAGGGCGATCTCACGTCAGCCGATCTGACCGAGGCGTGCATCAAGTCGATCAGTGCTGCGGGCGTCCTGAACGCCTTTACCACCGAAACCTTTGGTATCGCTCGCGCCGCAGCCAAGGCGGCGGACCAGCGCATCAAGGGCGGCGATGCGCCCGATATCTGTGGTATTCCGCTTGGCATCAAGGATCTTTACTGCACCGAAGGGGTGACTTCGCAGGCTGCATCGAAAATTTTGAACGGCTACAAGCCGCAATACGAAAGTTTCGTGACCCGGCAGTTATGGGACCGGGGTGCGGTGATGCTGGGCAAGCTCAACATGGATGAATTCGCCATGGGTTCGTCCAACGAAACCTCGGCCTACGGGCCGGTCACCAGCCCCTGGCGGCGCAAGGGGTCTGACGTGGCGTTGACGCCGGGGGGGTCCAGCGGCGGTTCGGCGGCGGCGGTTGCGGCTGATTTGTGCCTGGGGGCGACGGGCACCGATACCGGCGGCTCGATCCGCCAGCCGGCGGCCTTTACCGGCATTGTCGGGGTCAAGCCGACCTATGGGCGTTGTTCACGCTGGGGCATCATCGCCTTTGCCTCATCGCTCGATCAGGCTGGGCCGATGACCCGGACAGTGCGCGACAGCGCGATCATGCTGGCGGCGATGGCCGGGCATGACCCGATGGACAGCACCAGCGCCGACATGCCGGTGCCGGATTTTGAATCTGCGCTTAACGGCGACATTCGCGGCAAGATGATCGGTATTCCCAAGGAATACCGGCTGGATGGAATGCCGGACGAGATTGAAAAACTATGGTCCGACGGGGCGGCAATGTTACGCGATGCCGGGGCCGAGATTGTCGATGTCACGCTGCCTCACACCAAATACGCGCTGCCCGCCTACTATGTCATCGCGCCCGCCGAAGCCTCGTCCAACCTAGCGCGTTATGATGGTGTGCGGTTCGGCCACCGCGCCAGATTGCAGGCGGGCGATGGTATTACCGAGATGTATGAACGCACCCGCGCCGAAGGTTTTGGCCATGAGGTGCAGCGCCGGGTGATGATCGGCACCTATGTTCTTTCGGCGGGATTTTACGATGCCTATTACCGCCGCGCCCAACGGGTGCGCACCCTGATCAAACAGGATTTTGAAACAGTTTTCGCCAGCGGTGTCGATGCCATCCTGACCCCGGCAACCCCCTCGGCGGCGTTCGGGCTGGGTGAGATGGCCGATCTTGATCCGGTCAAGATGTATCTGAACGATGTTTTTACCGTTACGGTCAATCTGGCAGGCCTGCCCGGTGTCTCGGTGCCGGTCGGGCTGGATCAGGACGGCCTGCCGCTGGGCCTGCAAATCATTGGCCGCCCATGGCAAGAGGCGGATATGCTGAATTCCGCTTATGTATTGGAACAGGCCGCAGGCTTTGTTTCAAAACCGGCGAAATGGTGGTAACAGGCCGGGATCAGGCCACATAGACACGGGAATAGCGAATGCGTCTGTCAATTTCCATTATCGCCCTTCTGGCCCTTGCAGCCTGTGATGCATCGGCGCCTAACGATGGTCAGGTGGCGCAAACCCTGCCGGCCGGTGCTGAAACCGTTGCCACCCTGGCCGAGGATGGGGCTGGCGAAACCGCAGCGGATCAAGGTAATACGGGCGAACCCGTGGTGATCACGGCCGACAATCCCACCATCTCGGATACCCAGGATTTTGATGCTGTGACCGAACGCCTGACCATCGAAGATGACAAGGCGATCCTGGCGGCACAGCGCGAGAAATTCAAGGAAATCGAACCGACTGCCCTGCCCACCCGCAACGGAAAAACCGTGAACGTGGTCGAATATGCGCTGAAAACCACAAACAATGTGGGTGAGAAACTATATTCAAGGTTGAACCCGCTGGGCGCCACCATCGCCAAGCGCAACTGCGCGCGCTATCGTCAGGCGGACGACGCGCAGCTGGCGTTTCTTGAATCTGGCGGCCCGAAACGCGACAGCAAGAACCTTGACCCCGATGGTGACGGGTTTGCCTGTGGCTGGTCGCCCGATACCTATCGCAACCTCGTAAGATAGATGCAGGCGGTCGGGTCCGGCATGGACTGGCACCCGTCGCCGAATTTCGGCCCCCGCAGGCTGGGACAGCGCCCGGATATGGTGGTCTTGCACCATACGGCAATGCGATCGGCTGATGCAGCGCTGGCGCGCTTGTGTGATCCGGCCGCCGGGGTTTCGGCGCATTACCTGATTGCGGAAAACGGCAAGATCAGCCAACTGGTTGCCGAGGAACTGCGCGCCTGGCATGCCGGTGCCGGTGCCTGGGGGCGTATCAGAGATGTCAATTCCCACTCCATCGGCATCGAACTGGCCAATGCCGGGCCGCTGCTTCGGTTTCCGCCATTTTCCGAACCACAGATGGCGGCGCTGGAATCCCTGCTTGGCAGCGTGTTGGAACGCTGGTCGATCCCGCCCGAACGGGTGATTGCGCATTCCGACATGGCACCGATGCGAAAATCCGATCCCGGTGCGAAATTCGACTGGCCAAGGCTGGCGCGATCCGGGCTGTCCGTCTGGCCTGAAACGACCGGGAGGGCCAATTTTATTCAGGCGGCAACTGCTTTTGGCTATGTCCTGCCGGACGGGGAAAATGCCGAAGCGGCGATCCTGACCGCTTTTCGCCTGCGGTTTCGCCCCGGTGTAGCCGGCCCACTGGATGATATCGACCGCGCGCTGATCGCCGATCTGGCGCGGCGTTATCCGGTTGACCTTGGCCTTGGCAGTGCCTAACTCTGTCCTGCGCGGATGGCCGGATGGTCGCGTGGCGGCAACGCTGCGAGGAAAGTCCGGACTCCATGAAGAAAGGGCGCCGGGTAACCCCCGGCCGGGGCAACCCGAGGGAAAGCGCCACAGAGAACGGACCGCCCCGCAGGGGCAAGGGTGAAAAGGTGGGGTAAGAGCCCACCGGGGTACTGGCAACAGCACCCGCATGGCAAGCCCCGCCCGGAGCAATGCCAAATAGGGGCCTCAGGGGCGGCAACGCCCAGGGTTTCTTCAGCCCGGAGGCCCGGGTCGGCAGCTTGATCCGGCTGGTAACAGCCGGGCCAGAGGAATGGCCATCCAGAGGGGGGCAACCCCTTGGACAGAATCCGGCTTACAGGCCATCCGCGCATCCTTGACCCTGTCAGCACCAGCACTTTGTTAGTTTCGGCGGACTGCGGTCTTTGCGGTTGACTCGCCTTGGCAAAGCGTTAAAAGGCAGGCTTCAGATTCAAGCGATGGCCGTTGCCATCAGTGCGGCAAGCCCGCAACAGGAGACACCAATGGCCAAGCCGACCACCATCAAGATCCGCCTGAACTCGACCGCGGATACCGGCCACTTCTACGTGACCAAGAAAAACGCCCGCACCATGACCGAAAAAATGGTCGTCAAGAAATACGACCCGGTGGTGCGCAAGCATGTCGAATACAAGGAAGGCAAGATCAAGTAAGATCGCCCTTCTTTATGACGCTTTGAAAACGGTCCCTCTAGGGGCCGTTTTTCGTTTTGGACGGGTTGCCACCATTTGGCATTCGCACAAACAAAACGCCCGGAAAGTTTCCTTTCCGGGCGCTTGAATGTCTGGCTTTGGCCGCTTGTCAGTTGCGGTTGCCCATGAATTGCAACAGGAACATGAACAGGTTGATAAAGTCGAGATAGAGGTTCAGCGCCCCCATGATTGCCGACTTGCCCAGCCATTCGCTGTCCATCGCATGCGCGTGTTGCAGATACATCGTCTTGATTTTCTGCGTGTCATAGGCGGTAAGTCCGGCAAAGATCAGCACGCCAAGGATTGAAACCGCGAACATGATTGCCGGCGATTGCAGAAAGATATTGACGATCATCGCCACGATCAGACCGATCACGCCCATGATCAGGAACGATCCCCAGCCCGAGATATCCTTTTTCGTGGTGTAACCCCAAAGGCTTAGCCCCGCGAACGAGATTGAGGTGACGAGAAAGGTCTGGGCAACGGAAATGCCGGTAAAGGCCGCGAAAATCCAACTGATCGACAGGCCCATCACCGCCGCGAAGGCGTAAAAGAACAACTGCGCGCCGGCTGCTGACAATTTGTTGATCAGGGAGCCAAAGGCAAAAACCATGATCAGCGGTGCAAACATCACGACCCAACCGAGAATGTTCGGCGACAAGGTTTCCGGATTCCTGAGGATGGACAACAGTGCGTCGTTTGAACCGAACACCCATGCCACACCCGCAGTCAGCAAAAGGCCAACGGACATGGTGCCGTAAACCTTGTTCATATGCGCCCTGAGACCTTCGTCGATTTCGGCGCTGCGCACTCCGGCACCTGTGCGCCGGATTGTCTCATATTCGGCCATCTAACCCTCCTTGAGTGGTCAAAACCTGATTAACTTTACCAGTCGCGCGTCATGCGCAACCCTCAAACAGGTATATTGGGCATTTCTGCAAGGTTTTCAAGGATTGAGGCAGAAGGAACCCCGGATTATTGCCGGGGCGCCAAAATGGTGTCAGCGCTGCCAGTGGCTGGGCACGTCCCAGATTGGGCGATTTGCTTCTTGATGGGCCTGTTTTGCTGAAACGCCAAGATCCGCCAGGCGTTCAGCCGGCAGTGATTTCAGCAACGCGCGTTGTTTGCGCAGGGCATTCATGCGTGACAGGCGGTTGAACAATGTGCTCGCCGAAAGACCTCTGAACAGGCGGGGGTTGGTTGAAATCATGGCCATCGGTCTGAACCTTTCGATTTAGTCATGTGATTCGGTTGAAACATCAATTACTGTGATGTATCTGACAGAAATGTCTTCATAATGAAAATGAATGTTTTTTAGGTAACACATAAGGATTTGTGATATGCCAAGAAATATCGACATGACCGCGCTCAGGTCTTTCGTGGCGGTGGCCGAGGCGGGCGGGGTGACCCGCGCGGCGGGATTCCTGAACCTGACGCAATCTGCCGTTTCCATGCAACTGAAACGGCTGGAGGAAAATCTTGGCCAGTCGCTGCTGGATCGCACAGCGCGGAAAATCGCGCTGACGGCGCAGGGCGAACAACTGTTGGGCTATGGCCGCAAGCTGCTGGCCCTGAACGATGAGGTTTATGCCCGCCTGACCGACCAGTTGTTCGAGGGTGAACTGGTACTTGGTGTGCCATCGGATATCGTCTATCCACATATTCCGGCGGTTCTGCAACGCTTTGCCCAGGATTTTCCAAGGGTAAAGGTGCAACTTTTGTCCTCCTATACCAGTCGTCTGAAATGGCTGTTTTCGCGTGGTGAATGCGACCTGATCCTGACCACCGAAGAAGTGGTGGGCGAGGGTGCGGAAACCCTGATTACATTGCCCTTGGTCTGGATCGGCTCTCCGGGCGGTTCGGCCTGGAAATCCCGGCCCTTGCGACTGGCGTTCGAAAACAACTGCCTGTTTCGCAGCGGCGTTCAGGCAGCACTTGACCGGGCGGGAATTCCCTGGGAAATGGCTGTGGAAAGCGACAGTACCCGCACCGTCGAGGCCAGTGTCAGCGCCGATCTGGCGGTCCATGCCAGCATTCAGGATTCGCTTCCAAACCAGGTAGAGGAAATCAATCATGGCGGCCATCTGCCGGATCTGGCGATGATCAACATCAACCTCTATGTGGCTGATCCCAATCAGTCGCCGCTGGCAGAGGAACTGGCCGTACTGGTGCGGCAGGCTTATTGTTCAAACTGAATATCGTGTCGGGTTTCTGGGCGTGACACATTTTGCGCCGGCAGTCGTCGCAGCGCGTTGATGTCGGTGTCGGTCAGGCCGACCCGCTGATAGATCGCGCGGCCAAGCAGACCGGTGGCGCGGTCTTTTTCATATGAAACCACATGCAGCGGTATGTCCGGCAAGACGGTTTGCAGTTCGCAAATGAAATCGCCCCAGCCATCAGGCAAGCCGCAACGCCTGGCAAAACGCCTGGGGTTGTAGTCGCGATCGGGCTGATCGCGAAAGCGGTAACGGTAAAGTGAGGCCTGCCAATCGGCAAACCGGCGTTGATAAAATATAAGTTCCACCGTGGCGCCATGTGCCGCCAGCCCTGAAACCATCGCCGGCAGCAGGTATTTTGCCTGGGGATAAAGCCCCGGAAACCTTACCCGCCCGGGCATTGGTCCCGGCAGCCCTTCATGGGTAATCAACAGGGTTTTCACCCGGCAAAACCGTTGGGCCAGCAATGCGGCGTTCCGGCGCAAATCGGTCTCTTTTGCACTGCTGTCCTGATCGGTGCGCACATTGGCGGCGATGCGGGCAAGCCGGGCCAGTTGATGCTGGCGCCTTGGTACGACTTCGAATGCGAGCGGCAGGCGGGCGCGGTTGGCCTCCAGCGTTTGCTGAATGTAGGTGGTGCCGGTCTTGTGGGCGCCGATATGCACGAAGATGCGCCGCGCCGCTGGGGCGGCAGCGAACCGCCGGCGCAACTGCCGCCTGAGCAGGCGAAACTGGCGCAACAGAAGCATTCAGATCATCACCACCACCTTGCCAGTGGATTTGCGGTTGCGCAAAAGGTCAACCGCATGATTGGCCTGTTCCAAGGGCAGAATATGGCTGATATGCGGTGCAAGTTTACCCTCGGAAAACCAGGCCACAAGTTGCGTGATGCTGTCTGTCAGCACCTTGGGTTTGAAACGCGCATAGCCACCCCAGTAAAACCCGATCACCGAAAGGTTCTTGACCAGCAGAATATTGGCGGGGATCTGCGGTACCTCGCCCGAAGCAAAGCCAAGCGGGATCAGTCGCGCCTCAGGGTTGCAGGCGCGCAGGGCAGCGTTGAACTGTGCGCCGCCGACAGGATCATAGACCACATCGGCCCCGCCAAGTGATTTGACACGTTCCCGGATATCGTCGGTTTCGCTGTCGATCAGGTGGTCCGCCCCCTTTTGGCGGGCAATTTCCAGTTTTGCCTTGCCTCGTGCCACGGCAATCACTTCGGCCCCCATCAACTTGCCAAGTTCAACGGCGGTCAAGCCGATACCGCCGGATGCCCCCAGAACCAGCAACCGTTCGCCCGGTTTGAGATGCGCCTTGTAGTCCAGCGCCACATGCGAGGTGCCATAGGCAATCATGAAAGCCGCCGCCTGTTCCGACGACATCTGATCAGGGATCGGCACACAACCGGCCGCACTGAAACAGCCGTAATCCGCCAGCCCACCCGCACCCGCGAATACCGCGACCCGCTGGCCCAGTTTCAGATGGGAAACGCCATCACCCGTTTTTTCGATGGTACCGCAGATTTCCATGCCAAGGGTAAACGGCAAGGTTGGCTTTTCCTGATAGGTGCCGGACATCAGCAGGGTATCTGCGAAATTGATGCCCACGGCGTGGATCTTCAGCAAAACCTCGCCCTTGTTCGGCAGGGGTTTTTCGATTTCCCGCATGACGAGCGGTTTTCCGTATTCAGTCACTTGCATGGCGCGCATCTGGTTCTCCCGATTGGTTCTGGCTTTGATGGCAGTCTGTCAGGTAGATTTTCCGCACACAAGCGACAAGGCCGCAAGCATCCGGGGTTAAAACCCGGCTGCCTTGAAATTGCCTCTGGTCAAGGCCTTTCCCCTCCTGTATGGCCGCGCGAAACTCTGTACATATAAAGGATAGGGCGCATGGAGCTTCGCAACATCGCGATCATCGCGCATGTGGATCATGGCAAGACCACGCTGGTTGACGAAATGCTGAAGCAATCCGGCAATTATCGCGCCAATGAAACCACGGTCGAACGTGCCATGGACAGCAATGATCTGGAACGCGAGCGCGGCATTACCATCCTTGCCAAGGCGACCTCGGTTCTCTGGAATGGCACAAGGATCAATATCGTCGATACCCCTGGCCACGCTGATTTCGGCGGCGAAGTTGAGCGGATCCTGAGCATGGTCGATGGCGTGGTCCTGCTGGTCGATGCCGCCGAAGGTCCGATGCCGCAGACCAAGTTCGTGACCCAGAAGGCGCTGGCGCTGGGGCTGCGGCCGATCGTGGTGCTGAACAAGGTCGACAAACCCGACGCCGAACCGGACCGCGCGCTTGACGAGTGTTTCGATCTGTTCGCCAATCTCGACGCCAGCGAGGAACAGCTTGATTTTCCGCACATGTATGCCTCGGGGCGGGCTGGCTGGGCGGATCTGGAACTTGACGGTCCGCGCAAGGATTTGTCGGCACTGTTTGATCTGATCATCCGGCATGTTCCGGCCCCGGCACAGATTGCGCAGCGCGATCAGCCGTTTCGCATGCTGGCGACCACGCTTGGCGGCGACAGCTATCTCGGGCGGATCCTGACCGGCCGGGTGGAAAGCGGCACGCTGAAGGCAGGCACCACCATCAAGGCACTTTCGCGCGATGGCACGTTGATCGAAAATTTCCGCGTTACCAAGATTCTGGCATTTCGCGGCCTGACCCAGCAGGCGATCGACCTGGCCGAAGCCGGTGATATCGTCTCTGTCGCCGGCATGTCCAAGGCGACGGTGGCCGATACGCTATGTGCGTTCGAGGTGGTCGAGGCGATCCCGGCCCAGCCGATTGATCCGCCCACCATCACCGTCACCTTTGGCATCAACGACAGCCCGCTGGCCGGTCGCGACGGTGTCAAGGTGCAAAGCCGGGTAATCCGCGCCCGCCTGCTGCGCGAGGCCGAAAGCAATGTCGCCATCAAGGTCAGCGACACGCCGGGCGGCGATGCGTTCGAGGTCGCCGGTCGCGGCGAATTGCAGATGGGCGTTCTGATCGAGAACATGCGCCGCGAAGGGTTCGAATTGTCAATCTCGCGCCCACAGGTGCTGTTCCAGTACAGGGACGGCGTGCAGTTGGAGCCGATCGAAGAAGTCACCATCGACGTTGACGACGAATATGCAGGCTCGGTGATCGAAAAGCTGACCCTGCGCAAAGGTGAACTGGCCGAGATGCGCCCCGGCGGTGTCGGCAAGACGCGCATCATCGCGCATGTGCCGTCGCGCGGGCTGATCGGTTATCACGGCGAATTTCTGACTGACACGCGCGGCACCGGCGTTCTCAATCGGGTGTTTCACGAATGGGCGCCGTTCAAGGGGGCCATTCAGGGCCGCCGCGCCGGGGTTCTGATCTCGATGGAAAGCGGCGTTTCGGTGCCTTACGCCCTGTTCAATCTGGAAGATCGCGGCAAGATGTTCATCGGTGCCCAGGTGCAGGTATATCAGGGCATGATCATCGGCGAGCATTCACGCGGCAACGATCTTGAGGTCAATCCCCTGAAGGGCAAGAAGCTGACCAATGTGCGCGCCAGCGGCACAGACGAGGCGGTGCGCCTGACCACGCCGGTGCGGTTTTCGCTGGAAGAAGCGATTGCCTATATCGACAATGACGAACTGGTCGAGGTTACGCCCAAGGCAATCCGGTTGCGCAAACGCCATCTTGATCCGCACGAACGCAAGCGCCAGAGTCGCAAAACGCAAGAATAACCGTTCAGAACTATTGCATTTTGCATTGCAATATGCGAAACATCCTTAGATTGAACGTATTCTGAGGTTGATAAACCTCGTATTGCATTATCACACATTAGTGATTATAGGATTATACCCAGAATTTCATAAGTTTGTACGGTGACTGCACGATTCATTTCCGGAATTTCGGACAAAACAGATATATTGGCACGGTAATTGCTTTTATATCAATGAGGGAACGAAGGAGTATAAAATGAAACACCCGGTAGATGTCCATGTCGGCAAACGCATTCGTCATCGTCGTTGGATGGTTGGCATGACCCAGCAACAACTCGGCGAGGCGGTTGGCATCAAATTTCAGCAGATTCAGAAATATGAAACCGGCATGAACCGCGTCAGTGCCTCGCGTCTTTGGGACATCGCGCATGCGATGGAGGTTCCGATTTCGTTCTTTTTTGAAGGTCTCGAAGGGGAAAATGCGGCTGCCGCGGGCATTGAAAATCCGCTTGGTGATCTTCTGGCCGACAAAGAGGCGCTGGAACTGGTGCGCTCTTATTACGCCATCCCTGAACATCAGCGTCGCCGGTTGTTCGATCTTGCTCGCGTATTGAGTGACGCTGCCTGATCAACCATGAAATACCTGTCGCAGCCAGTTGACCTAAGGCTTGCGATATGAAATCCCCGCTGCTGGCTTCTGAACCACCGAGCGGGGATCTTTCATGAGAATCGACGATGAACTACAGGCCGACCTGATCGCTACTGCCGCCGTGCTTGCGGATGCGGCGCGACCGGTCACCCTGCAATATTTCCGCAGCCGCAATCTGATTGCCGACAACAAGCTGGAACAGGATTTCGACCCTGTAACCATTGCCGACCGCGAGGCTGAACAGGCGATGCGGTCGGTTCTTGGTGCCTTGCGCCCGGATGATGGCATCTATGGCGAGGAATTCGGCCAGTCTCCGGGGACCAGCGGTCTGACCTGGGTGCTGGATCCAATCGACGGCACCCGCAGTTTCATCAGCGGCGCGCCGACATGGGGCGTATTGGTGGCGGTGAATGCTGGCGATGCACCACTTTACGGCATTATCGACCAGCCGTTTATCGGTGAACGGTTTTCTGGCGGTTTCGGTCAGGCCGAAGTTACCGGGCCTTATGGTCGGCTTGATCTTGCCACCCGGCCTTGCAATGACCTTGCCGATGCGGTTCTGTTCAGCACCTTCCCGGAAATCGGCACCCGGGCTGAATATCAGGCATTCGGGGCGTTGTCGTCGCATTGCCGACTGACGCGTTATGGCATGGATTGCTATGCCTATGCCATGATTGCCGCCGGTCAGATCGACCTGGTGGTCGAAGCCGGCCTTTCCGCCTATGACGTGCAGGCACCAATCGCGGTGATCGAGGCGGCGGGCGGGATCGTCACCAACTGGCAGGGTGGCCCGGCGCATGCCGGCGGCCAGATCCTTGCCGCCGGTAACAGGGATATCCACAAGGCAGCCATGGCGTTTTTGAACGCGGACTGAATCAATCCGCCGCCCGTCAGCCGGAAAAGAACGCGTCGATCATGTCATGGGCGCGTTTGCGAATTTCCTGGCTCTCCATCAGGATTTCATGGCGCGCGCCGGTAACGATGGCCACCTGACCATGCGTCCATCTTTCCGCGTAGGCCAGAACATCGCGCTTGTCGACCACCTTTTCGTCGCTGCCTATCATGCACAGCATTTCATGTTCGGGCGGGGTTGATGCCATCAGATCCCTGGTTTCCACCAATGCTTCGTAAAGCCATTGGATGCTTGGCCCGCCAATTTCCAGCCCAGGATGCGCCTTGACCAGTCGCGTCATGTATTCCCAGCCTTCGGCGGATGAAGTCAGGGAATTATCCATGAACTCATGTGATTCCAGATAGTTCAGCGGACCGGTGCCGGGGGCAAATTCCTGACCCAGACCAACGATGCGAGTGCCTGCCGCCACCGCCTGCGCCAGACCACGCCACAGTGGTTCGATGTTCAGACCCCACATCGGCGCCGTCATGACGGTGCGTTTGATATCGGCACCGTTCAGCAGGGCGCGCAGCGCGATTGCGCCGCCCATGGAATGGGCACAGATGAAATAGGGTTCCGGCAGGCCATTGGCCCTGACCAGCTTTATCAGTGCATCTACATCTGTCTGGTAGTCCTGGAAATGTTCCACATGCCCGAGTTTGCGGTTGGGGGCCAGTCGATCCGAAAGCCCCTGTCCGCGCCAGTCGATACAGGCCATGGCGTAACCGCGCGCCGCGAAATCGGCTGCGGTACGACCGTATTTTTCGATGAATTCGGTACGGCCGGGGAACAACAGCACAGTGCCCTTGTCCCCCCTGCGCCAGAATGCGGCACGCAAACGCGTCCCGTCCGCCGCGTCAAGCCAACATGCCTGGCCTTGCGGCGGCGCCTCGGCATGTTCGGCATAAAGTGGTGCGTCCGGCATTTTCAGGCGAGAGCCGCGCCCAGTTTCATGGCAATGCCCATGTCGCCGTCAACTGCCAGCTTGCCAGACATGAAGGCGGCAGTAGGGTTCAGCGATCCATCCATGATCGACTGAAAGGTGTCGCTGTCGGCGGAAAGCGTGCAATCCGCCTCGTCATCACCGGCGCGAACGCCGTTGGCGTCGACCATCACCGAACCTTCGCCGTTGATGGTGAATTTGACCACGCTGTCAAACCCGCCGTCACCAAGTTTCGCTTTCAGGGCCGTTACGGCCTCGTTCACGACTTCACTCATTCGTTATCCTCCGATTTCATGTGCGGGTTTCCCTCGCAAATTGCGTTCAATGGGTTACCATTGCTACCGATATGCGACTGATTGACCGAAAAGCCACCCTTGCCGTTGCGGCATTTGCGTTTTTTATTGCGCTATTTTGTGCCGGTGCACAAGTGGCGGCGCAATCGGATTTGGCGGATGATGATCTTGATGAACTTTACCAGCAATTACTCGATCCCGCAGACGGTGACTGGGAGTCGGTCGAAAAGCGGATTCTGAAGGCTTGGTCGCATTCCGGTTCCGATGCGATGGATCTGCTGTTGGAACGTGGGCGTGCGGCGATCAACGAGGGAAAACTTGATATCGCGATTGAACATCTGACCGCACTTACCGATCATGCCCCGGATTTCGCCGAAGGCTGGAACGCGCGCGCGACGGCATTTTTCCTGGCTGGCAAATATGGCCCGTCGATCGCCGATATCGAGGTGACGCTGAAATTGAACCCACATCATTTCGGTGCGTTGATGGGGCTTGGCATGATCTATGAGGCGCTGGACCGGCCCAAAGCGGCGCTGAAGGCATTCCTTGCCGCCAAGGCTGTACATCCATTCCGCCCGGATTTAGACGAGACTATCGACAGATTGATGGAAAAAACCCAAGGCACCTCGCTTTAGGATTCAGGAATTGGGCGATGGGCCAGACAGACGCGCGGGTTCAGGCGGTGCTTGGACCAACCAATACCGGCAAGACCCACTATGCCATCGAACGCATGCTTGGCTATCCCACCGGGGTGATCGGCCTGCCATTGCGATTGCTGGCGCGTGAGGTTTACGACCGCATCGTCGCCCTGCGCGGCCCTTCGGTGGTGGCGCTGGTCACCGGTGAGGAACGCATCGTTCCGCCGCGTACCCGTTATTGGGTGGCAACGGTCGAGGCGATGCCAATGGGCATCGGTGCCGATTTCGTGGCGGTGGACGAGATTCAGCTTTGTACCGACCCGGAGCGTGGCCATGTCTTTACCCATCGCTTGCTGCACGCGCGCGGGTTGAAGGAAACGCTGTTTTTAGGCAGCGACACCATGCGAGGGCCGATCAATGCACTGGTGCCAAAGGTTTCATTTCTGAAACGCGAGCGGTTCTCGCAACTGTCCTATACCGGATCGAAAAAGATCAGTCGCATGCCGCCACGTTCGGCGATTGTCGGCTTCTCGGTCGAAAATGTCTATGCCATCGCCGAATTGTTGCGCCGCCAAAAGGGTGGGGCGGCGGTGGTCACCGGTGCGCTAAGCCCGCGCACGCGAAACGCTCAGGTGGCGCTTTACCAGAACGGCGATGTCGATCATCTGGTGGCGACCGACGCGATTGGCATGGGGCTTAACCTTGATATCGACCATGTGGCATTTTCGGCCCTGTCGAAATTTGATGGCCGCCGGATGCGGCGGCTGCAACCGGATGAACTGGCGCAGATTGCCGGTCGGGCCGGGCGGCATATGAAACCGGGCAGCTTTGGCGTGACCGGCGAAGCAGCACCACTGGCCGCCGAGGTTGTCGAGGCGATCGAAGAACATCGCTTTACGCCATCCGGGCGCCTGCAATGGCGCAATGACCGGCTCGACATGGGTTCAATCCAGGCATTGGTCGCCTCGCTCGAGGCGGCAAGCGGGGACGAGCGTCTGGTCAGGACACGCCAATCCGACGATCTGATCGCCCTGAAAACATTGGCGGAAAATGCCGAGGTTGCCGACCGGATATGCTCGCCCCAGGATGTGCGCCTGCTTTGGGACATCTGTCAGGTGCCGGATTTCCGCAACATCACTGCCGGCGAACACGCGGCATTGCTATCGCGCCTGTTCGGTTTCTTGCAGAATCAGGGCCGGGTTGCCGATGACTGGCTGGCAGCGCAGATCAGCCGGATCGACCGCAGCGATGGCGACATTGACACATTGTCCAAAAGATTGGCGTTCATCCGCACCTGGACCTATGTTGCACAGCGAAAGAATTGGGTAATTGACGAAAATCATTGGCGCGACCAGACCCGCGCGGTAGAAGACCGCCTGTCGGACGCATTGCATGATCGCCTGACACAAAGATTCGTCGACCGGCGCACATCCGTGTTGATGCGCCGTTTGAAACAGAAGGAGAGCCTGGTGGCTACAGTGAACGACAAGGGCGAAGTTATGGTGGAAGATCAGTACATCGGCAAACTTGGCGGCTTTCGCTTTCAGCAGGATGCCAATGCCACCCCGGACGAGGCCAGGACCCTGCGTGCGGCAGGCATGGCGGCACTGGGGGTGGAATTCAACCTGCGCTCGGATCGTTTCTATAATGCGCCGGACACCGAAATTGATTTCACCGAACAGGGTGGGTTGATGTGGGGCGATGCCGCGGTTGGCAAGCTGGTCAAGGGTGCCGATATCCTGTCGCCGGAGATCGAGGTTTTCGTTGACGAAGAAGCCGGCAGCGAGGTCGCCGCCAAGGTGCGTCGCCGTCTTGGCCATTTTGTCGAGCGCAAGGTCGCGGCCCTGTTCGAGGCGCTGATTGCGTTGCAAAAGGATGAGGCGATTACCGGCATGGCACGAGGTGTCGCGTTCCGTCTGGTCGAAGAACTGGGCGTGTTGTCGCGCGCCACGGTGGCCAAAGACGTGAAGGAACTGGATCAGGATGCCCGCGCCATGCTGCGCAAGCACGGCGTCAGGTTTGGCCAGTACACGTTGTTCCTGCACCCGATGCTGAAACCCGCACCTACCCGTTTGAGGCTGGTTCTGTGGTCACTATGGCAGGGGCTTGATGAGTTCCCGGAATCGCCCCCGCCGGGGCTGGTCACGGTTCCGGCGCTGCCGGGCATGCCGGATGGTTATTTCGAAAAGGCCGGTTATCGGCAGGCCGGGACGCGGGCAATCCGTATCGACATGCTGGAACGACTTGCCGACATGACCCGCAGCATGGACAGCCGCGCCGGGTTTGAAGCCACAGCCGACATGCTGTCGATCACCGGGCTGACGCTGGAGCAGTTCGCCGACCTGATGACGGGCCTTGGCTACAAGGCGGAAAAGGGCACGCGTGACAAGGTCAGGGCGACCCCGACGGCAGCGCCGCTGACCGACGAAGCAACGGAATTGACCGCGCCGCCAATCCCCGACGCCTTTGATGCTGCACCAGTCGCCGATGCCGACCAGGGCGCGGGTCAGGCCGAAACGGTTGAAGCCAGCGAAGCCTTGACAGCGGCTGAGGCTGAAACCTTCTATGTTTTCACCTGGGCACCAAAGAAACGACCGGATCATGCGCGCCGCGACAAGCCCAAGCCCAAGGCCGCGCCGCGGCGCGGCAAGAAACAGGCGGAAAAGGACAAGGCACCGCCGCGCCCGGAACGGAAGGTCGAAAAACCGATTGATCCGGACAATCCCTTTGCCGCCCTGATGGCGCTGAAAAAACCGGGCTGACATGGTAGCCGGTGTCCCTGGATGCAGGCTGGACAAATGGCTGTGGCATGCGCGATTTTTCAAGACGCGCACCGTTTGCACCAGGTTGGTGAATTCCGGCGGTCTGCGTCTGAACTCAAACCTGGTGCGGCGTGCATCGCAGCTAGTTCATCCGGGCGATACCCTGACCTTTTCGCGCGGAGACGAAATTCTGGTGGTGCGGGTTCTGGCGATCGGCACCAGGCGCGGCCCGGCAGCGGAGGCGGCCCTGCTTTACAAGGATCTTTCCGCTGCGGCGGCAAAGCAAAAGTCGGCAGAACCGGATAACGGCGAAATCTTGGGCCGTCCTGACAAGCGCGACCGCAAGGCTATCAGCGCCTTTAAGGATCAACTGGCTGGCTGAAATCCGAGCCGCGCACTTGAATGTCGTCGGAAACAAAAATACATAGCCCAGCAGATGCAGTACGCGGCCAGATCGCAAATTCCGAAAGGTTCACGAGATGACCTATATCGTCAACGACGCATGCATCGCCTGCAAATACACCGATTGCGTCGAGGTTTGCCCGGTCGATTGCTTTTACGAAGGCGAGAACATGTTGGTGATCCACCCGGATGAGTGCATCGACTGCGGCGTTTGTGAACCGGAATGCCCGGTCGAGGCAATCAAGCCAGACACCGAACCGGAAGCCGATAAATGGGTCGAGTTCAACCGCAAATATGCGGAATTGTGGCCGGTTATCGTCACCAAAAAGGATGAACTGCCGAAGGCTGCCGAACGCGACGGCGAATCCGGCAAGCTGGAAAATTATTTCTCGGAAAAGCCCGGCAGTGGCGGTTGACGCGGCGATTCGTCTGAAAAAAGCCGAAGTTTTGCCTTTGGCATCGGATTTCTGCCCTTCAGCATCGTGATCTGACAGTCGATCGGCAAGAATTTCGCGGGTTCTGCGGTGCAGCACTTTCAGACGGGCAGAGTTTGTGCTATATTACCAGTAACTGATATTCGCATCCGACAGGATATCAACACGATGTTGATCGTTTTGAGGATGCGTTTTTGAACCGATAGCCACCGTTCTGGACCCCCCACTTGGGCCCATCGGTGGTTTTGACGGCCTGAAACATCCGGACATGCACCGGATCGGGCATAAGCGAGGAAGAAAACACATGACCAAGACCCGGAAGCCCACCGATTTCAGCCCTGATGATTATGTCGTCTACCCGTCGCATGGTGTCGGCAGGATCGTTTCCATCGAGGAAGAGGAAATCGCCGGTTTCATGATGGAACTTTTCGTGATCTCGTTTGAAAAGGACAAGATGACCTTGAGGGTTCCCACCAACAAGGTGGATTCGGTCGGAATGCGCGGCTTGTCCAGTCCTGACATTGTGGGACGGGCCATGGATACGCTCAAGGGCCGCGCCAGGGTCAAACGCGCCATGTGGTCGCGTCGCGCACAGGAATATGAACAGAAGATCAATTCCGGCGACCTGATCTCGATCGCCGAAGTGGTGCGCGATCTGCATCGCAACGACGATCAGCGCGAGCAAAGCTATTCCGAGCGGCAGTTGTATGAAGCAGCACTGGAACGCCTGACGCGTGAGGTTGCCGCCGTGGACGGGGTTGATGAACTTCGCGCCCAGCAACGGGTTGATGATGTATTGGTGTCGCGCGCGGCCTGACCGCCGACCATCACCCGACTGAATGAACGACTGATCGCGCGCCTGGGTTCGGATGCGCGGTTTTTCATTGCGCAGGCTCGACTTAACTGACGGGTGATCACCCCGATTTCAGACCGACCAGGCCGCCAGAGTTGCCAGCGCCGCAATCTCGGCCAGTTGCTGACTGCCGCCCAGGATGTCACCGGTCTGCCCGCCGATTCGTTCCTGTGCCAGCCAGAACAACGGCAGTGGCGCAAGGCAGGCGATGAGCAGGACCAGAAAGCCGACACCGCCAAGGGTCAGAACTGCGATCGCAAGGCCAATCCCCAGGGCTGCCAGTACCGAGCCGGGCGGAGGGGTGCCGACGCCTGCCGACAAGCCGTCCGCGCGGGCGGGCTGCATCCCGTACATCGCCAGAATCATCGGCAGGCGCGAAACCGCTCCGATTGCCAGCATTGGCCAGAACAGACCGACCGGGGCAAGGCTGCCAAGACCGGCCCATCGGGCCAAAAGGACAATCACCAGCGCAACCGCGCCAAATGCGCCGATGCGGCTGTCCTTCATGATCTCCAGGCGTCGTTCGCGGTCATGACCGCCGCCAAGCCCGTCGGCGCAATCGGCCAGCCCATCCTCGTGCATCGCACCGCTGAGCAGTACCAGAACACCAAGCGCCAGCGCAGCCGCCATGCCTGAGGGCAGGTTCAATTCCAGCAGAATAGAACCGACCAGCCCGGCCAGACCGCCCAGCACCGCACCGACCAGTGGATAGGCCCAGGTTGCGGTGGCGGCGCGGGTGACGGCCAATTCAGGATCGACCGACACCGGAATTCGGCTTAGCAGGCCTAGGGCGACCAGAATGTCGCCGGGCGCAAAGCCCTTGTTTCCGGAACCCTGATACATTGCTCTGCCTTTCGGAATTATGCCCTTTTCATTCAAAGGAATGGCGCTAAACAGTCACCGATACAAACGCTAATTTGGAAAGAATACCCTATGGCCGCCTCGTTTCAATCGCTTGCCGATTTTCGCAGCTTGCTTGCTGATTTGCCCGTATCCGATCAATCCGCGCAGATCGCGGCGACGGAACGCAACATGCAACTGACCAAACCGCCGGGGGCGCTGGGGCGGCTTGAAGATCTGGCAATCTGGTATGCCGGCTGGCGCGGTCAGGCCGCCCCAAAGATCAAATCGCCACAGGTGGTGATATTTGCCGGTAATCACGGCATCACGGCGCAGGGCGTGTCGGCGTTTCCGGCCGAAGTCACAGCCCAGATGGTTGGTAATTTTCAGGCGGGCGGGGCGGCAATCAACCAGCTTTCTGGCTGTTTTGGTGCTGCCATGACCGTGCATGCGCTGGATCTTGACCGTCCGACCGGTGATTTCACCCAGACTGCGGCGATGACCGAGGCAGAAGTTGTTGCCGCCCTGTCCGTTGGCTGGGACAGTGTCGATGGCAATGCCGATCTGTTGGTAACAGGTGAGATGGGCATCGGTAACACCACATCGGCAGCGGCAATCGCCAACGCGCTTTTTGGCGGCAAGGCACGGGAATGGGTCGGTCGCGGCACCGGTGTCAGTGATGAGGGGTTAGCACTGAAGGCCGATGTGGTAGGCCGGGGGTTGGCAAGGCATGCGGCAGTTCTTGATGATCCGCTTGAAATCCTTCGCTGTCTTGGCGGGCGTGAACTGGCGGCGATGGCGGGTGCGGTGGCGCGGGCGCGGATGCTGCGCATTCCGGTCATCATGGACGGGTTTATCGCTACGGCCGCGTTGTCGGTGTTGGAACGCTGCCAGGCCGGTGCGCTCGATCATTGCGTGGCGGGTCATATTTCGGCCGAGGCAGGGCATGGCAGGTTGCTGGACGCCCTGGGCAAGGCACCGCTACTGTCGCTGGGTATGCGCCTGGGCGAAGGTTCCGGTGCTGCACTGGCGATTGCGGTGATGCAGGCGGCGCTGGCATGTCATTCCGGCATGGCAACCTTTGCTGAGGCCGGGGTCAGCGACGGCTAGAGCCGCGCCAGTATGCCGCCGGTATCGCCCAATGATACCGCGCCCAGAACCCAGCCCTGTTCGCCCGCAACCCTTGTGGCGATGAACCCGTCGGCGATGGCGTCCGGTGCGTGCCTGAGCAGGATCGAGCCTTGAAGCAGCACTGCCAGGCGTTCGGCGAACCAGCGCGCCTCGGATTCGGGTGCCAGACCGGGCCAGCGGCTGTGAAACGCCTTCAGTGCGTCATCAAAGCGCCGGTCAGCACCCTTGGCGGCGTTTATCTCGGCAAACAGTACCTCGCCCGCCAGCGGTTCACGTGTCAGGCTGCGCAGGATATCAAGGCAGATTACGTTGCCCGACCCTTCCCAGATCGAATTGAGCGGCGCTTCGCGGTACAGCAGGGGCAGGGGGCTTTCTTCGACATAGCCGATGCCGCCAAGGCATTCCATCGCCTCATAGATGAAATTCGGGCAGCGTTTGTTGGAAATGAACTTGGCCAGCGCCACGGCGATGCGCGAAAAGGCGCGGTCGGTCGCGCTGTCGCCGTCAAACGCCTTGGCGACGCGCATGCCGATGGCGGTGGTCGCCTCATGCTCCAGTACCATGTCGGCCAGCACCGATCGCATCAGCGGCTGGTCGATCAGGCGGCGCTGAAAAGCGGTACGCCCTTCGACCCACCAATGCGCCTCTGACAGGGCGGCGCGCATCAGTCCGGCGGGGGCCATCGCGGTATCAAGCCGGGTGTGATGCACCATTTCGACGATGGTTTTCACCCCCTTGCCCTCATCCCCCAGACGCCAGGCAAAGGCGTCGTGATATTCGATCTCGGAACTGGCATTGGCGCGGTTGCCCAGCTTGTCCTTCAGGCGCATCACCTGAATGCCGTTGCGTTGCCGGTCCGGGGTCCAGCGCGGCACGAGGAAACAGGTCAGCCCGCCCTCGGCCTGCGCCAACGTCAGAAAGGCATCGCACATCGGTGCCGAGCAGAACCATTTATGGCCGCGCAACAGATAGCCATCGCCATCGGGTGTGGCGATGGTGGAGTTGGCGCGAACATCGCTGCCGCCCTGTTTTTCCGTCATCGCCATGCCGATGGTCACGCCGCTCTTGTCCTCGACCGGGCGCGCCGCCGGATCGTAGCGGCGACTCAACAGGCGGGGAATCCATTCGGCGGCAATCACGGGGCTGGCCTCCAGCGCCGGTTTGGCGGCGTAGGTCATGGTCATCGGGCAGGAAACGCCGGGTTCGACCTCGGCCATCATGTAGACCATGGCGGCATGGTTGGTATGGCGGCCCGGCTTGTCCTCCCACGGTCGGGCGGCATAGCCATTGGTCAGGCCGAAATCCATCAACCGGTGATAGGCGGGGTGAAAGCTGACTTCATCAATCCGCCGCCCGGACGCATCGAAAATATTCAGTTCCGGGGGGTAACGGTTTGCGTCGCGCCCGGCCTTGCGCATATCCTCATGCCCGAGCTTGCTGCCGAAATGGCCAAGATCGGACTGATCGGCCCCCATCTGTTCGGCATAGTGGCGCAGGATTTTGTCGTTCTGCCACAGATCCAGATCGGGGCGAGCAGCGGGCTGGTTCATTACCTCGTGGGTTTCAAGCTGGGTCAGGGGGTTCAAGGGCGGCATGACTGGCCTCCATCGCTGGTTGTTGCGTTCAAGACTAGCACAGGTTCCGGGTTGCTCAAGGCCGATGCGTCTGTGTTACGTTACGTCGAATGTTCGATCGCGGGTCTTTCAGCCGCTGCTTCGGGGGGTTCTTCGCTGGCTGCGATGTCGCGTTTGTCAAGCGCGGTTATGAATTGCGAGTTCAGTTCCCGCGCCCGTTCCATGAACGCCTTGTTCTCGGTGATCGGCACGTTGGGATCCCAAAGTGATGACATCTCCTTTAGCAACTGACGGTCGAGGTCGTAGAAATCCGATGCGGCGGTTTCAACGTCATAGGCGGGAATTCCCGATTTCATCAGCGCGTATTTCCCCGCCCGGATGGAACTGTCAAAGGTTTCACGCACGATCTGACTGGCCCCCGCCTGATACAGGCGGTAAACATGCGCCCGGTCATAGGCGCGGGCGATGATGTGAATATCCGGGCGTACCCGTCGCGCGTGCTTTGTCAATTTGACCGCCGCATCCTGATCATCGACGGCGACCACCAGAATTTCCGCCTTCATCAGACCTGCCGCCTGCATCAGTTCGGGGCGGGTGGGATCGCCATAAAACCCCTTCATGCCGAATTTGCGCTGCGCCAGAATGGTATCGATATTATGATCAAGCACCGTGGTTTTCAGCCCGTTCATGCTGATCATGCGGTTGATGGTCTGACCAAACCTGCCGACACCGGCAATGATGATCGGTGCAGTCTCGTCGATTTCATCCGCGGGTTGACCCGGATGTGCAGGCACGGTTTCCTTGGCGCGTTTCGATACCCAGTCATAAAGGATGAACAGCGCCGGGGTCAGCAGCATCGAAAGTGCAACCACCAACAAAAGTGATTTCGACAGTTCAAGCGGCAGCACGTTGGTTTGAACACTGAATGCCAGCAGCACAAAGCCGAATTCACCCGCCTGTGCCAGGCCAAGCGTGAACAGCCACTGATCGCGGCCCTTCAGCTTGAAAATCCGTGCCAGTGTCAGCAGTACCAATGCCTTGATCAGCATCACCGCCAGCGTCAGCGACAGGATGCGGATGAAATCGCCAAACAGGATATCAAAATCAATGCCCGCGCCAACAGTGATGAAAAACAGCCCGAGCAGCAGGCCCTTGAACGGTTCGATATCGCTTTCAAGTTCGTGGCGAAATTCCGAGTTGGCCAGAACCACGCCTGCCAGAAAGGTGCCAAGCGCCGGAGAAAGGCCGACCAGCGTCATCAAAAGCGCGATGCCGATCACCAAAAGCAGGGTTGCTGCGGTGAACATCTCGCGTAGCCGCGCCGAGGCGATGAAGCGAAACAATGGCCGCGTCAGATAATGCCCGCCAAAAATGATCGCGGCCACTGCGGCCAGCGTCACCAGTGCCACACCCCAGCCGGGCAGTCCTCGGACCAGCGACATTGAATGTTGCGCCGTGCTGACTTCGTTCACGTCGTTGTTGTAACCCTGAAGCGCCATCAGCGGGATCAGCGCCAACATCGGGATCACCGCGATATCCTGGGTCAGCAGCACCGAAAAGCTGGACCTGCCGCCTGCGGTATGCATCAGCCCCTTTTCCGTCAGGGTCTGCAACACGATGGCGGTTGATGACAGGGCCAGCACCATGCCGATGGCGATGCCAACCGATATGGGCTGGCCAAGTATCACCGCAATCGCAGCTATCAGTGCGGTGGTCAGGGAAACCTGCAAGCCACCCAGCCCGATCAGCCGATGCCGCATGTCCCAAAGTGCGCGCGGTTCCAGTTCCAGGCCGATCACGAACAACATCATCACCACACCGAATTCGGCGAAATGCTGCAGGTTCTGGGTTTCCGATCCGACCAGACCGATCAAAGGGCCGATCACCACGCCAGCAATCAGATACCCCAGCACCGAGCCTAGCCCGAGGCGTTTGGCAACCGGCACCGCGATGACGGCGGCACCCAGATAGATGGTGGACTGAAACAGGAAATCTTCCATTCTTCCCCTCAGATCGGTAGCGGTGCGTCGGGCTTGGTCTGGTGCATGACGATCTGGCTTTGAACCCGTGCCACTGCTTCATGTGGCAGGAAAACCTCGTGCACCAGCCTGTTCAATTCACTTAGATCACCACAATAGACACGCAACAGGTAATCGGCCTCACCTGTCAGGGTCCAGGCGCTGACAACCTCGGGGCGGGCGCGGATCAGCGCCTGAAATGACCGCGCCGCATCCGGCGAATGCGTCACCATCGAGACCTGAATGAACGCCTGCACACTCAGCCCCAGTTTAACCGGATCAAGGCTGGCGCGAAACCCGGTGATATAGCCTTCCTCCTCCAACCGCTGTCGCCGACGCCCGGCCTGTGAGGCGGAAAGGTTGAGGATGTCGCCAAGCTCCTGCGCCGTCAGTTGGGCGTTCGTTTGCAGGGCCTGCAACAAAAGAGAATCGGTCTGGTCAAGCATCGGATCGGTGTTGGCTGCGGAATTATTGCGGTTAACATTATAGTATCAAGAAAAACGCGCGAAAATACACACAATTATGCGTGATTTTGCGCAAAATCCGCGCCTGAAACCCTATATGCTTGTAAAAACAACGAAAGGGAAAACACCATGGGTCCGTTTCCACATGATGCGCCAAAGGCGAAAATCTCGGACAGCAATCCTGCTGGCACCGATGGGTTCGAGTTTGTTGAATTCGCCCATCCCGAGCCTGAAAAGTTGCGGGTCCTGTTTGCCCAGATGGGCTATAGCCACACCGCGAGTCACAAGACCAAGGCGATCGAGCTTTGGCAGCAGGGCGATATCACCTATGTGCTAAACGCTGAACCGGGTTCATTCGGCATGCGTTTTGCCGCCGAACATGGCCCTTCGGCGCCCTCGATGGCCTGGCGGGTGGTGGATGCGAAACACGCCTATGACCACGCGGTGAAACTGGGGGCGGAACCTTATGACGCCGACGACAAGGTGCTGGACGTTCCGGCGGTCAAGGGCATCGGTGGCAGCCTGTTGTATTTTGTCGATACTTACGGCGGCAAGGCATCGGCCTATCAGAATGAATATGTCTATCATGACGGCATAGACAAACCGAAAGGGGTCGGATTTTACTATCTCGACCATCTGACGCACAACGTCATTCGCGGCAACATGGACACCTGGTACAAGTTCTACCGTGAAACCTTCAATTTTCGGGAAATCCGGTTTTTCGACATCAAGGGCAAGGCGACCGGCCTGACCAGCCGTGCGCTGACCTCGCCTTGCGGTCGCATCCGTATTCCGATCAACGAAAGCAGCGACGATAAAAGCCAGATCGAGGAATACCTGCGCCAATACAAGGGCGAAGGCATTCAGCATATCGCGGTAGCCACCGAAAACATCTATGACGCCACGGATGAGATCAACCGCCGCGGGCTGGAATTCATGCCGCCGCCGCCGGACATGTATTACAAGATGAGCCATAAACGCGTCGAGGGCCACACCGAACCACTGGATCGAATGAAGAAAAATGGCATTCTGATCGACGGCGAAGGTGTGGTTGATGGCGGTGAAACCCGGATTCTGTTGCAGGTGTTTTCCAAAACCGTGATCGGGCCGATCTTTTTCGAATTCATCCAGCGCAAAGGCGATGATGGTTTTGGCGAGGGGAATTTCAAGGCGCTGTTTGAATCGATCGAGCGCGATCAGATCGAACGCGGCGTGATCGACGACACCGCTGCAAAATGAATCTTGAATGGCATGAATTCCCCGATGCACCGGCACCGGGAGCATTGTTATGTACGAATGCGGAAATTCCCCGACAGGGTATTCGCAGCATCATGGTTGATGGCTTTCCGGTGCTGCTGCTGGCGGGGCGGAATGGCGTTCTGGCCTTTGTCAACTGCTGCCCGCATCAGTTCCTGCCGCTCGATCATCGTGGCGGTGATGTCCTGAGCGCCGATGGCGAACGCCTGATCTGTTCCAACCATGGCGCAGTTTTTCGGGTTTCTGATGGCAAGGGAATAGCCGGCGAAGGGCGCGATCTATGCCTAAGCGCGATACCGCTGGATGTCAGGGCAGGCGGGGTGTTCATCACCGGTTGAATCAGCCTGTGACCGATACGCACCATCGACCGCAACGTCGCCAAAGCGGTTGTTGCAAAACACTTTCCAATTCCAAAGGCGTTACTTATGGTCCATTCGTCTGGGTGGGCCAACGTGAATTGAATTGGGGTTTGGTATGCGCGGACTATTGGTCATTGTTGCCATTTTGCTTGCCGGTTTGCCCGCAGCCGGGGCCGAACGGGCCTGGCTGGGCAAGGCGCGGATCTACAACAATGATTTTCTGGGCGACGGCAAGGACCGCTGGCGCACGTTTTCCTATTCCTTCAGCTATCTGCGCGGCACGCAATGGAACGGCAGCCTGCCGACCGGGTTTGGCGAGCTTGTGGAATACCGCCTGCGTACCGAGATCATCGCCCCTGACGATCTGACCAACCCGGCGATCGGCACCGACCGGCGTTTTGTTTCGGCATTGCATCTGGGGGCGTTCAGTCACATGGCGCTTGGCAAGGCCGATCTGGTACTGGGTGTCGATCTGGTGATGACCGGGCCGCAAACCGGCATCGGCGCGTTGCAGTCCTGGGTTCACGAACATATCGGCATTGGCAAGACACAGGTTTTCGGCAGCCAGATCGGCAATGCTGTCTATCCGACCTTGAATGCCGAGATCGGTCGCGAATTCCGCCTCAGCCCGGCCAGCGAGCGCCGGATTGCATTGAGGCCGTTTCTTGAGGCGCAGGCCGGGGTCGAGACGTTTGTTCGTTTTGGTGCCGATCTGACCATCGGTCAGGCCGGCCTTGGCGATCTTCTGGTACGCGACACCACCACCGGCCAGCGCAGCGTCGCCCTGAAGGGCGTGCGCGAACGCGGCACTACCCTGATCTTTGGTGGCGATGTTGCCTATGTCAATTCCAGCAAATACCTGCCCGCGGCCTCGGGCTTCAGTCTGGTCCGCCCGCGCGTCAGGTTGCGCGCCGGGCTCTACCGTGAATGGCAGAACAGTTCGTTCTTTTACGGGCTGACCTGGCTTGGCAAGGAATTCGCCAACCAGCAATCCGGTCAGATGATCGGTTCGGTCACGTTCCGGCGCAATTTCTGATCAGGGTTCCTGGCTGGCTTTGGCGATGATGCGGGCGGCGGCTGAAATTGCGCCCTGACCGTGGGGAATCGACAGCGCCTGCATTGCCGCTTCGATCGCGCCCAGCAGTCCCAGAACCATATGCGCATTGACATGGCCCATATGGGCGATGCGAAGCCAGTTCTGACTTTTGGGGTCGGCCTCGGTTTCCATGCCAAGACCGATGCCAAGCGTCACGCCGGCAGTTTCCTCCAGCCAGCGGCGAAGACGCGCCGCATCCGGGGATCCCAGTCCGATCGAGGTTACCGCATGTGAACGCAGGCCGGGATCGGCAATATTCAGATAAACAGGGCCGCCCTGGCCCCAGCACTCAACCGCCACCCAGACCGCCCGCGCCAGTGCTGCGTGACGTGCCCAGGCCGCCTTGATGCCTTCTTCGTGTACCAGCATGTTCAAGGCTTCGCGCAAGCCGAACAAGTGATGGGTCGGGGCGGTGCCGTCGAATTTCTGATAAAACGACTCGCCTGAAACGCGTGGTTTCCAGTTCCAGTAAGGCGTGACCAGACCGGCGGATTCATGGTGTTCCATGGCGCGTTCATTGAACCAGACAAAAGATAGCCCCGGCGGTGTCATCAGCCCTTTTTGGCTGGCAGCAATCATCACATCGACGCCCCAATGGTCCATTTCAAACCGATCGCAACCAAGCGATGCGATGCAGTCCACCATCAAAAGTGCCGGATGGCCACAGGCATCCAGAACCCGGCGCAGTTCGGCAATATCAGTTCGTATGCTGCTGGCGGTATCGGTTTGCGTGCTCAGAACCGCCTTGATTTCGTGCTGCCTGTCGGCGCGCAGCGCTGCTTCCAGCCGGTTGGCGTCAACACCCTTCTGGCGACCGAAATCCAGCAATTCAACCTTTATGCCCAGCCCTTGCGCCGCCTCGGACCAGCCATGGCCGAAACGCCCGGTTGCCAGCGCCAATGCCTTGTCCCCCCTGGAAAAGACGTTGACCAGCGCCGCCTCCCATGCGGCGTGACCGTTGCCGATATAGATGGCGACATTGCCGCTGGTCTGCGCCACGGTCCTCAGGTCGGGGTAGAGCGTGTCAACCATGTCGATCAGCCCACCTTCATAGATGTTCGGCGCTGCACGGTGCATGGCATTCAGCACCCGGTCCGGCATCACCGAAGGGCCGGGTATGGCAAGATAGGGGCGACCGTGACCAAGGCTCATGTTGCTGTTTCCTCAAGAATCTGTGGGTGGAATGCCTTTGCCTAGTTCTTTGTAAACAGAGCGTCAATCCGATCCGGGCATCGCCGGATGGCAGGCCGCAACTTGTCAGTCTCTGTCCTATGGTCTAATGCCGGTGCCGGGAATGAACGGGCCGCATCCTGGGCTGCCTGCCCGCCGGAGTGGTATGCTGAAAAGTTTTCTGAAATGGCTGGAAATACGTGAGCGTACCTGGAGGGAATCCTTTGGCAACGACATATCCACACCTGCCGCGCGGCGACAGGCGGAACGGCATTTCCGCTGGGTGGATCATGGGCTGCTCAGAGTTTGGTGGACCAATTTTCATGCTGTTGCGCCCGGTGTCTACCGTTCAAACCAACCCTCAGCCCGACGGCTGGCGGAATATCGGGATCGTGGTATTCGGTCGGTTCTGAACCTCAGGGGTACCAGCCTCTATTCCTATTACCTGTTCGAGCGTGAGGCGTGCGAGGCGCTTGGCCTGGGTCTGACCGACCTCAACATGTCACCGACCGAACTGCCGCAGCTTGAAACCATCCTGATGCTTGAGGGGCATTTCAGAAACCTGCCGCGCCCTATGGTGATGCACTGCAAATCCGGGGCTGACCGGGCCGGATTTGCCTCGGCGCTGTATCTGTTGCTGATCGAGGATGCGCCGATCGAAGTGGCCCAACGGCAGTTGTCGGCAAAATTCCTGCATATCAAATCCTCAAAAAAGGGGATATTGGACTATTGCCTTGAAAAATACCGGCAAACCAACAAGGCTTCGCCTATTCCGTTTCGTGACTGGCTGATCAACATGTACGATCCCGAAGCACTTGGCCGCGAATTTCACGCCCGCCGCAATACCGGCAAGGGGCGTTAGGGTGGCGGCACTGTCTGAACTTCTGGTCCGAACAAGGGGATTTGCACTGCCGAAATGGCTTTGGCACGACTATTTCCGCCGCTATTTGTGGTGGATTCTGGCGGCGATGGTCCTGATGGTGATCGAGGGTTCGACCCTGGGGGCGATCAGCTACATGGTCGGCCCGATGTTTGATCAGGTATTCGTCGCTGCCAACCGGCAGGCGGTGTTCTGGGTCGGGGCGGTGATGTTCGGCGTTTTCATCGCCCGCGCTGTCAGCGGCTTTGGTCAGCGGGTGCTGATGGCGGCAATCGGGCAATGGGCCACGGCGGCGATGCAGTCCGATCTGGTGCGCCACATGATGCGGCTGGATTCGGTGTTCTTTCAGGACAATGCACCCGGCGCACTGATCGAGCGGGTACGAGGTGACACATTGGCGATACAAATCGCCTGGTCGGCGGTGATAACCTCGCTCGGGCGTGACACGGTATCGCTGATTGTGCTGTTGACGGTGGCATTGTCGATTGATTGGGTCTGGACACTGGTTGCGGTTGCCGGCGTGCCTTTGCTGATCGTGCCGGTGGCGGTATTGCAGCGGTTGATTCACAAGGCGACGCGAACCGCCCGCCAGACGGCGGCACAGATATCAACCCGGCTGGACGAGATTTTTCACGGCATCAACCCGATCAAGCTGAACAATCTGGAAAACCAGCAGGACGCGCGGTTCAAAAAGACCCTGCGCGCCTATGTTGCGGCGCAGATCCGGTCCGAGGCCGGTCAGGCCGGGGTGCCGGCGATGATGGATCTGGTGGCCGGTATCGGTTTTCTAGGCGTGCTGATCTATGGCGGCTTTCAGATCATCGACGGCGCCAAGACCATCGGTGAATTTATGAGCTTTTTCACAGCGATGGCCCTGATATTTGAACCATTGCGCAGGCTTGGCAACATCTCGGGTCTTTGGCAGGCGGCATTGGCCAGCCTGGAACGGCTGAGGGCGATTTTCGACGAACAGCCCGGCATCCTGAGCCCGGCCAACCCGGTCGGCATCACTCCCGAAACCGGGCGTGGTGATGTGGTGCTGCAAGATGTGCGATTTTCCTATGGCGATATGCCGGTTCTGGACGGGCTGAGTTTTACCGCCAAATCCGGGCAGACGACGGCGCTGGTCGGGGCCTCGGGTGCGGGTAAAAGCACGGTTTTCAATGTGCTGACCCGGCTGGTGGAACCGCAAAGCGGCCTTGTCACCATTGGCGGTGTCGCGGTTGGCGACATGCGGCTTGACGAACTGCGCCGCATCTATTCGGTGGTGACGCAGGACGCGGCGCTGTTTGACGAAAGCCTGCGCGACAACATCCTGCTCAGCCGCCCGGAGGCGGATGAAGCGGCACTGAACCGCGCTGCACAAGCCGCCTTTGTCGCCGACTTTGCCAACCAGATGCCGGATGGTTTGCAAAGTCAGGCAGGGCCGCGCGGATCAAATCTGTCGGGTGGTCAGCGTCAGCGTGTGGCGATTGCCCGGGCGGTGTTGCGCGATGCGCCGATCCTGTTGCTGGATGAGCCGACCTCGGCGCTTGATGCGCAATCCGAGGCGGCGGTGCAAAAGGCGCTGGAATCCCTGTCCGAGGGACGCACCACATTGGTGATTGCGCATCGGCTGGCAACGATCCTTCATGCCGACAAGATCGTTGTCATGGACAAGGGCAGGGTGGTGGATCAGGGCAGCCATCAAGAGCTTTTGCGCCGGGGTGGCATTTACGCCAGGCTATACGCGCTGCAATTTGGTGGCTGAACCACGGCTGGTCTTGGGTCAGCGCCGATAGGATCTTGCCAGTTTTGCCGGGTCGGCCCCGGCAAAGAACCGCGCCAGTGTCCAGAGGTTGCGCACTCCCTGCCTTGACCAGCCGCGTTTCAGATATTTGGCGGCCGAGGTTTCCGCCACCGACGAAAGCAGCCGCAGATGCGGCCAAAGGGCACGGGCGATCAGCACATCCTCCATCAATGGCACATCCTGATAGCCGCCGATCCGGTCATAAAGCGTGCGGGAAATCAGCAATCCCTGATCGCCATAAGGCAGCCGAAACAACCGGGTGCGCAGATTTGCCCAGCCTGCCACCCATCGCGCAGGCAAGCCCGGCGCATCAAAGGCCAGCCGGAAACAGGCAGCCTTGTCCGGATATGCCGCAATATGTGCCTGCGCCGCATCCGACCAGCCCGCCAGCAGGCGCGTATCGGCATGAAGAAACAATAGCCATTCTGCCCCCGCCTGATTGGCCGCCCGGCCAAGCTGGCCGCCACGCCCGGGTTTGCCGACGATCATCCGCGCGCCAAGCCCTTCGGCCATGTCGGCAGTATCGTCGCCGGAACCGCCATCGCTCAGGATCAGTTCGTAGATCAAGCCGGCATTCAGACCCTCAAACAGCGATGCCACACAATCGCCAAGTGCCGGTGCGGCATTCAGGGTTGGAATGATCACGGAAATCGGCGCGCGCATGTTCGGGACCAGAATGAAGGATGTGACCAACTTATGCTCTGTTAACCTGCCGCGCGACCACTATATTGACCCCATCAGCGATAAGGAGGATGCGATGCCGGGTGAGCGTTCCGATGACCGAGTGATCCTGAAGATCACCGGACAGGACAGGTTGAAGTTCCTGCAAGACCTGATCACCAACGATATTCGCGATCTTGATGGCCGGATCGTCTATGCTGCCCTTCTGACGCCGCAGGGGAAATATCTGTTTGATTTCTTTCTGTTCGCGCAGGATGATGCGCTGTTTCTGGATGTTCACAAGGATACCGCTGGGGCGCTGGTACAGCGTCTGACCATGTATAAGCTCAGGGCGGATGTGACGATTGAGACCAGCGAGTTGAAACCAAGCCGCGGTCTTGGCGATTTGCCAGAAGGGGCGATGGCCGATCCACGGCACCCGGCACTGGGCTGGCGGTATTATGGCGCTGAAGAAGGATCAGCGCCTGAAATCGACTGGCAGGCGATCCGGGTGGCGCATCTGATCCCCGAAACCGGCACGGAACTGATCGCCAATGACAGCTATATTCTGGAACAGGGGTTTGAGCGTATCAACGGCGTCGATTTCAAAAAAGGCTGCTATGTCGGTCAGGAAGTGACCGCAAGGATGAAACACAAGACCACGCTCAGGAAAGGGCTGGTTCGGGTTGAACTTGATGGCAAGGCAGCGCCCGGCGCCGAAATCAGCCGCAATGGCAAGGTGATCGGCAAGTTGCATACGGTTGCGGGTACATCAGCCCTTGCCTATCTCAGGCTGGATCAGGCGGGCGAGGGTATGATGGCGGGCGATGCCGGCCTGAAGCTTGCCGCCGCGCCAGGCTGATTCAAGACCTTGTCCGGTCAGTTGCCGCGAATGATCTTGGCGAATGCGTCGAATGCCGGTCCGTTGGCAGCGATCACATCGCCATCCGTCAGCGGGTTGCCGTTTGGCTCCATCGCCTGAAACAACCCGCCCGCCTCTTTCACCAGCAAAAGACCGGCCGCCATGTCCCAGGCCTTCAGCCGCCGTTCCCAGAATCCGTCATAACGACCGGCCGCGACATAAGCGAGGTCAAGCGCTGCTGCGCCCCAACGCCTTACCCCGGCACAGGCCGGCAGAATTCGCGCCAGATCCTGAAGGGTTTCCGGCAGGTCACTGCGGCCACCGAACGGCAGACCGGTGGCAAAGATCATCTCGATCATCCGGCTTCGCCCCGACACCCGCAACCGGTTGTCGTTCAGCCAACATCCGGCACCCTTTTCGGCGGTGAACATCTCATCCTTGATCGGATCGAACACCACGGCCGCGACCACCTCGCCCTTGTGTTCGAGCGCGATTGATACCGCCCAATGCGGTAGGCCATGCAGGAAATTGGTGGTGCCATCCAACGGGTCAATGATCCAGCGGCGGGTCGGATCGGCCCCCTTTATCTCGGTGCTTTCCTCGGCCAGCCAGCCATAGTTCGGGCGCGCCTCGGTCAGTTCTTCGCGGATCAGTTCTTCGGCCTTCAAATCTGCCTTGGTGACGAAATCGCCTGGGTTCTTGACCGAGACCTGCAATTTCTCGACCTCGCCGAAGTCCCGGACCAGACTGCGCCCGGCCTTGCGGGCGGCCTTGATCATGATGTTTAGGTTGGCACTGGCCTGAGACATGGGGAACACCTGTTCGGATCGTCAAGTTCCGCTCTATAGGCAGGAAACCCCATAAGGCCAAGGGTGAAAAGGTTGCCCTATCGCTTGCGTTGCAGTTTCAGGGGTTCGCTGCGGCCGAGCCGGATCAGATGCGACATGTAAGGCAGGTTGGTATCCTCAACGCGCGTTGCGGCGTAAAGGCGGCGGGTGATCCCCGTTGCAGTCAGCGGTTTGGTGACATAATCGTGGTTATACCGGCTGTCGCGCACCACCCAGTCCGGCAGCACGGAAACCCCGCGATTGCTGGCGACCAGCAGCATGATCACCGCCGTCAGTTCCACCTGACGAATCGCTTTTGGTTCCACCTTGGCGGGGGTCAGCAGTTCGGTGAAAACATCCAGCCGGGTCTTGTCCACCGGATAGCTGATCAGGGTTTCATCGCGGAAATCTTCAGCCTCGATAAAGGGCTTTTGCGCCAGTGGATGCCCGGAGGCGGCGATAAACACCGGTTCATAATCAAACAGCGCGGTGAATTCGACGTCTTTGATGTCTTCGGGGTCGGACGAGATCACCACATCCACTTCTTCGCGCTGCAAGGCAGGCAACGCGTCAAAGGCAAGGCCGGGGCGGATATCCACATCAATATCAGGCCAGGTGCGGCGAAACAGTTCCAGCACCGGAAACAGCCAGTCAAAACAGGCGTGGCATTCAATGGCGATATGCAGACGCCCGGATTTGCCGTCATGGACGGCGCGAAACTCCTCCTCCAGTGTGGCGACTTCGGGCAGGATGCGTTCGGCAAGTTTCAACAGTTTCATGCCAGCAGGCGACAGTTTCAGCGGTTTGGTGCGGCGCACGAACAGATCAAGCCCCACCTGATCCTCCAACCCCTTGATCTGATGCGACAAAGCGGATTGCGTGATGTTCAGGACATCGGCGGCACGCGCCAACCCACCGGCGTCATGAATGGCCTTGATGCTGCGCATATGGCGGAATTCCAGATACATGTTCGTTTTTTCTCATAATGATCATGATTATTATGAATTTGTTTCACAAAACGATTCCTGCGACAAGGGGACAAATCAAATTTCCGGAGCCATCATGACCATCACCCCGAATGTATCGTTTGAGTTCTTCCCGCCACAATCGCTGGAAGCCAGCTTTCGGCTGTGGGAATCGGTGCAGATGCTGGCGCCGCTTGATCCGTCGTTCGTGTCTGTGACCTATGGCGCGGGCGGTTCTACCCGCGAATTGACCCATGAGGCGCTGAAAACCCTGATCCGGCATTATGGCCTGAATGTTGCCGGGCATCTGACCTGCGTCAACGCCACGCGCGAAGAAACCCTTGCCATTGCCAAGGGCTATGCCGACGCCGGTGTGCGTGAGATCGTGGCGCTGCGCGGTGATGCCCCCAAAGGCGAAAGCCGGTTTCGCCCACATCCCGATGGATTCGCCAGCTCGATCGAACTGGTCGAGGCACTGGCGGCAACCGGTCTGTTTCACATTCGCGTCGGCGCTTATCCCGACCGTCACCCCGAGGCACGGGATGAGAATTCCGATATCGAAATCCTGAAGGCGAAATTCGATGCCGGTGCCGACAGCGCCATCACCCAGTACTTTTTTGATACCGAGGCGTTCCTGAGGTTCCGCGATCGCGCCGCCGCTGCCGGAATCACCGGCACGATCATCCCCGGCATTCTGCCGATCGAAGATTGGCAAGGGGTCAAGAAATTCTCCAAACGCTGCAACGCAACGCTTCCGGCCTGGATGGATGATGCCTTCGCCAAGGCCAAGCGCGACGGGGTGGAAGACCTGTTGTCAATCTCCATCGCTACCGAGATTTGCTCTGATCTGATGGATGAAGGGGTAACGGATTTGCATTTCTACACCCTCAACCGCCCACATCTGACGCGGCAAATCTGCACTGCCCTTGGCATTCAAGGCGATCAGTCGCTGCTGAAGGTGGCCTGAGGACGTAACGTAAGTCTGATTGACGCATTGCACTTGTCGGGCCTAGCGAATTAGCATTCCTTGACTGCAAAGGATGCCAATTCATGAATGTTGCCCCTGTATCTGAACCGATAAACCCGCTGGCGATGCCGGAATCTCTGGCGTCGCTCAGTGGTCTGCAAATCCTGGAAAAGATGCTGACGGGTGCGCTTCCGCCGCCGCCGATCAGCGTTTCGATGGGCTTCACCCTTCATGCGATCAACGAAGGCTGGGCCGAGTTTCGCGGCACCCCCGGTCGCAAGGACACCAACCCCATGGGAACGGTTCACGGCGGCTGGTACGGTACCTTGTTGGACAGTGCCATGGCCTGCGCGGTGATGTCGAAACTCGGACCGGGGCAGAATCATACCACGTTGGAATACAAGGTGAATATCATCCGCCCGATTCCGATCGGTATGGAAATCAGCGCCACCGCCAACGCCGATCACGTGGGCCGTTCCACCGGTATCGCACACGGTTCCATCGTCGGGCTGGTTGATGGCCGCATCTATGCCACGGGTTCAACGACCTGCATCGTGGTAACGCCGGGTTGATTACTCGGAATCCTGGACAGGATCAGGCGCGTTCCATGTATTCCATGGTTTCGGTGTTGACGATGATCGCCTCGTCCTGACCGACAAACGGCGGCACCATGACCCTGACGCCATTGTCCAGAACCGCCGGTTTGAAACTGTTGGCAGCAGTCTGACCTTTGACCGCCGGTTCGGTTTCGACGATGGTGCAGGTCACTTTCTGCGGCAGGGTCGCGCTCAGCGCCTCGGATTCGTGGTATTCGACCTGGATGGTCATGCCGTCTTGCAAAAACGGCCGGCGTTCGCCCAGAATATCGGCAGGAAGTTCGATCTGTTCATAGGTTTCACTGTCCATGAATACCAGCATGCCGCCTGATTCATAAAGGAATTGCTGGTCTTTCTGCTCCAGCCTGACCTTTTCCACCTTGTCGGCGGAACGAAACCTTTCGTTCAGCTTGGTGCCGTTCCTGAGATTTTTCATTTCCACCTGGGCAAAGGCTCCGCCCTTGCCGGGCTTCACATGGTCGACCTTGACCGCGATCCATAGACCGCCGTTATGTTCAAGGACATTGCCGGGACGGATTTCGTTGCCATTGATCTTGGGCATGGGGATCGGACCTTGAAAAGAGGTTGAATTCGGTTGCGGCGCACCTATATCGACAAGGGTGCGGGCTGGCAAGTCGGCAGATTTCAGCTTATGCTGAAAATCAATGATATGCGGTGGGAACATATGTGGTATTCCAATATTGCATCCCCCGAATCATCGCATTGTTGCCATATTGCCCTCCACGCCGGAAATACAAGAGTAAAAGGAAAACGTATGTTTGACTACGTTGATGCAACCGCATTTTCCAACGATCAGGGGTCGCGGGCACGCAAGCTGTTTGCCGCCGTGGTTCTGGCCGCATTGGATGATGCGATTGCCGATGACAAGAAATACGGCAACGGCCCCGAAGTGATCGCCCGCTGGGCGCGATCGCGCGACGGGCGCGAAGTCCTGATGTGCGCCGGAATTGACCCCAGCGAACGCTGCGTCAAGGGCATGATGGAGTTCGTAGGCCGCGGCGTGCGCACCTCGGTCGCCCTGTCGCGCGAGGAAAGCGAACGCCAGAATCAGGCGAAAGCGGCGTAATACCCCGCCAAAGGTTACCATAAGTTGAAAAAGCGCACCGCGTCAGGGTGCGCTTTTTTATTGCCGCAAGGGTGCAGGCAATCAATCAATCCATATCGGGTTTGGGTTTCAAGCGCCGAGTTGGCTCGGCCATGGTCGGATCCTCGGGCCAGGGATGGCGCGGATAGCGGCCGCGCATGTCCTTGCGCACGTCGGCATAGGAATTTCGCCAGAATCCCGGCAGATCCGAAGTGGTCTGTACCGGTCGTTGTGCGGGTGACAGCAATTCGATCAACAGCGGCGTTCGGTCCGCGCCTACGGTCGGGTGCACAGTCAGGCCGAACATTTCCTGTAACCGTACCGAAATGCTGGGCTGTTCGCCGCCATAGTCAATCGCCAGCCTGGTGCCGGTCGGTGCCGTGATCATTGTCGGTGCCAGGTGGTCAAGCCGCTGCTTGCCCTCCCAGCCCAGTGCCGCGACAAGTGCAGCCGTAAGATCGACATTAACAAGATCGCTGATCCTGCGGCACCCGGTCAGACAGGGTGCCAGCCAGGTTTCCAGTGTGTCCAGCAACCCCTCGTCGCTGAAATCCGGCATGTCGCCGCCACGACCGGCCAGCCATTTTACCCGCTCGATCAGAAGAAGCGCCGCCTTGGTGAACGGGATTGCCCCGATGCCAAGATCGCGGATGCCGTCGATCATCGCAGAGACAAGCAAATCAGCCGGACAATCGGGCCAGGGCCGATCCTCCAGCACCAGTGCGCCCAGCATCACCTGTTGCCGCGCTTCGACCATGCGGTTGCGGCGCGACCATTGGCAGATACCTTCCTGTGTGATTTGATCGCCAAACAGCCGTCGCAATGCGGGTTCCGGGATTTCCAGCGCGTTGCGAATCCTTGCCTCAACCCCGCCACCGTCAAGATTGGTGACAACGATCAGCCGTGCCGTTGCCATCGGGTCACTGGCGTTGAAACAGGCACCCTTGCTGCCTGATAGAAGATAGCGCGGTGCGGCCCCCTTGCGGCGCAGGCCAATGCGGTCGGGATAGGCAAGTGCCGCCATTTCGGCGGGCGACAGATTTGGCGCATCGGCGGTGGGTGGTTTCAGGCGCCTGGCCTCGGCCCGAATGCGCAAAGCTGTGCCCTGGTTCACCTTGTAGGGATGGCGGGCCTCGAATGCCTTGCTGTCCTTTAGCGCCGCCAGTCGCAGCGCCAGATCGGCAGGCGGAAACTGCCCCGGCAGCGACAAGGGATCACGATCCGCCAGCAACGCTGCCAGCATCGCCGCCCCGCGCCCCGCCCGGATCAGCATATGTGCCAGCCTAGGGTGCATTGGCAGGTTGGCCATAGCCCGCCCGTGCGGGGTTATCGCCCCGGTATCGGTGATCGCGCCAAGCCGCCGTAACAGCGATTGCGCCTCGGCCACAGCGCCAACATTGGGCGGCGTCAGAAACGGCAGTTCCGCAGGATCGCGCGCGCCCCAGGCGGCGGTTTCCAGAACCAGTGGGGTCAGATCGGCGGTTTCGATTTCCGCCGGGGCAAAGGGTGCCAACCCGCCTTCTTCGCCACGTGTCCAAAGCCGGTAACAGGTGCCTTTGGCGATACGACCGGCACGACCGCGCCGTTGTTCCGCCTCAGCCCTGGTGACGCGTTCCGTTACCAGTTGGGTCATGCCGGATCGTGGATCAAACCTCGCACGCCGCGCGCGACCGCCATCGACCACCACGCGTACATCCTCGATGGTCAGCGAGGTTTCGGCGATAGCGGTCGCCAGAACCACCTTGCGTCCGCTGGAGGCTGGTGCGATGGCGGCCCGCTGGGTCTTGATGTCAAGTGCGCCGTAAAGAGGAAACAGCGCTACATCCTTTGGCAGGTGCGGGCGCAACATGCCCTCCAGCGTGCGAATCTCGCCTTCGCCGGGCAGAAATACCAGCACGCCGCCTTCGGTCTCAGCGATGGCACGTTCAGTCAGGTTGGCCATTGCCACCTCGAACCCCCGCCCGCGATCGGCTGGTCTGGCCCATGGCTGATCCAGCCAGATGGTTTCAACCGGATAGGCGCGCCCCTCGGACACGATCACCGGCGCGTCATCCAGCAACGCCGCCACCGGGCCGGTATCAAGCGTGGCCGACATCACCAAAAGCATCAGGTCCGGCCTTAGTGCTGTGCCGATTTCAAGGCACAGCGCCAGCCCCAGATCGGCCTGAAGGGAGCGTTCGTGAAACTCGTCAAAAATCACCGCACCGATGCCGGTCAGTTCCGGGTCCGACTGGATCATCCGCGTCAGGATCCCCTCGGTCACCACTTCGATGCGGGTTGTTTTACTGACCTGACTGTCGCCCCGAATGCGATACCCGACGGTTTCCCCAACATTTTGCCCCAAGGTTTCGGCCATGCGTTCCGTCGCTGCACGGGTAGCAAGGCGGCGCGGTTCCAGCATCAGGATGCGCCCCTTGATCAGCCCTGCCGCCAGCATCGCCAGCGGCACGCGCGTGGTCTTGCCGGCACCGGGTGGCGCATGCAATACCGCACGGCCCTGTTTGCCAAGTGCCTTTAACAGCGCCGGAATTGCGGGTTCTATCGGAAGTTTCAAGGTGTTCCTGTCTTGTGGTTCGGTCTCTGATAGCATTCCCGACCACCGCCTGAACAGGTGGAATGACCCCCTCGGCACTGGACAATCGGGCCGAAAACCGGGCAGATAAAAGCTGGATACATTTTGACGGAAACCCCTGAGTTGAACGACCCTGAATCCCTAGCCAATGATCTTGCCACCGGTCAGCGCCGCGCCCTTGCACAGGCCATCACGCTGGTGGAAAGCACCCGCGACGATCACCGCCAACAGGCACTGGCACTGTTGCAGGCACTTGCCGGCAAGCCTTATAGGCAGGCGCTCAGGATCGGCTTGTCCGGCACCCCCGGTGTTGGCAAGTCCACCTTTACCGAGGCGTTCGGCATGATGTTGATTGAACATGGGCTGAAGGTGGCGGTGCTGGCGGTCGATCCTTCATCGGCGCGCTCGGGTGGTTCGATCCTTGGTGACAAGACACGGATGGAACATCTCAGCCGCCAGAAAAACGCTTTTATCCGCCCTTCACCCAGCCAATCGGCATTGGGTGGCGTGGCGAGGCGCACGCGTGAGGCGATCCTTTTGTGCGAGGCGGCGGGGTATGACGTGATCCTGATCGAAACCGTCGGCGTCGGGCAATCCGAAACCATGGTTGCCGACATGTCGGATATTTTCGTGCTGCTGCTGGCCCCAGCCGGCGGGGACGAGTTGCAAGGGGTCAAACGCGGCATCATGGAAATTGCCGACCTTATTCTGGTGAACAAGGCGGATGGCGATCTGAAACCCACCGCAATGCGAACCTGTGCCGATTACAAGGGTGCATTGGCGCTGATGCGCAAGCGCCGCAAAGACCCCGTTGGATTTCCCCGCGTGCGCCCGGTTTCCGCGGTCACAGGCGATGGTCTGACCGAGGCATGGGCGGATATTTCCGAGCTGGCCGACTGGCGACGCCAGCAGGGGGTTTGGGACGACATTCGCAAAAAACAGGCGAAGTACTGGTTTCAGCAGGAACTGCGCGCAGGTCTGATGCGGTATCTGATGCGTGATGAGGGATTGGCGGCACTGGTTGCGGATCTTTCACTGGCGGTGGAAAGCGGCGAAATCTCGGCCTCGGCTGCGGCCGCGACGGCGCTGGAGCGATTTCGGTCGAAAGGATGACTGAACGCGCAACGGATGCGGCGCTGACCCTGTTTGACGGCGACCACCTGCGGGCAGTCCTGTTCCGTCCCGATCTGCCGAAGTTGGTGTTGACGTTCGATCATCGACAGGTGGGCAAGTCTGATTTCGGCGCGGCGAATCCGCTGCGTCAGGCGGCCAATCGCGGTTGGGCCACCCTAAGGATTATGACAAGGCGCAACGACTGGTTCATCAATTCCGAGACATTGGCACTGGAACGCGCACTGGCGACGCTTGCCCAGCACGACCGTCGCCACGCCATCGGCTATTCAATGGGCGGATACGCGGTGTTTCGCTTTGCCGCCAGCCTTGGTCTGCAATCGGCCATCGCGGTGTCGCCGCAATATTCGGTTTCACCCGAGGTCGTGCCGTGGGATACAAGATTTCACGCCGAGGCACCGGATTTCGACGCCGATCTCGGTAGCCTTGCAAAACATCGGCACAAGGGTCTGAAGGCGTTGATCGTGTTTGACCCGTTTCACCGGCCAGATCTTGGCAATGCCAGTTTGATAGCGGCGAATTTTCCGGCCACCCAGTTGCTTCGGCTTGGTTTTTCCGGCCATCCGGCCACCCGTGCCCTGTCGCAGCATGGCCAGAGTGGGACAATCAACCGACAACTCATCGCCTTGCAACATGATCCGGCGGTATTTCGTCAGGCGTTTCGTGAAACGCGTCACCTGATGCCGGATTTCTGGCAGCGCCTTGCGGCTGAGGCCAGCCTTCGCCACCCAAATCTGGCGGCTGTTGCGCTGGCGAAGCGACAACGCCTGTTGCATGCTGATGTGGTCGCCACCATCCCTGGCGGATCATGAACCGCCAAAGGTTTCAGAGAATCCCTTGACGACCGGTTGGCATGCGCCTAAAGAACGCACTCGAATTCACGAGTGCCGCAGCCGCGGCGCCCCCGAAGCTGTAACCCTGAGGAATACGCATATGTCCCGCCGTTGTGAACTGACCGGTAAAGGCGTGATGGTTGGCAACAATGTCAGCCATGCCAACAACAAGACCAAGCGCCGCTTTCTGCCGAACCTGAACGAAGTATCGCTGGCCTCGGATGCCCTTGGCCGCACCTTTAAATTCCGTATTTCTTCAGCAGCACTTCGCACTGTTGATCATCGTGGCGGGTTGGATGCGTTCATGGCCAAGGCCAAAGATGCCGACCTGTCGGCAAAGGCACTGAAGGTCAAGAAAGACATCGAAAAGGCACAGGCGGCTGCCTGACCCGACTTTTTGCCGGAAATTCCTGAGCGGCCTCGCCATACCGGCGTGGCCGCTTCATTTTGTCCACTGACCATTGCCGATGTGCACGCCTATGTTTTCAGCATGAAACTGCGCCTTCACCCTTTGGCACTGCTGCTATCGCTTGCGGTCATTCTGACTCCGCTTGCCAGGCACGGGGTCGCTGCGGGCGATGGCGCGTCCTATTCCCTGGTTATCTGTTCGGAAAACGGCACCGAGGTGATTGGCGTCGATCAGGATGGCAACCCCGTCAGCGCCGCCCATCACTGTTTTGAATGCTGTCTGGTTGCCAATGCAATGACGGTGGAATTGCGGTTGCCGTCGTCGCACAGGCTGGTGCCGGAAATTGTCGTCTGGCCCGATACAAACCGGCTGGAACGCCAAAATGCCAGCGTCAAACCCATGACCCGGGGTCCGCCGGCACTGGTTTGAACCTTACCCAAATTTCAAACCATTCTGACGGAGGCTTCAATGTCCTTTACTTCCTCTATCCTTGCCCGTTCTTACAGGGCAGTTACACTTGGCGCTATGTTCAGCCTCGGACTCGGGCTATCGGCATTTGCCGGTGACATCACCGTTTCCAGTGCCTATGCCCGCGCCAGCGGCGCCAACGCCAAATCCGGCGCGATCTTCATGCAGATTGAAAATTCCGCTGATACCGATGACCGTCTGATTGCGGCCGCCACCCCGGCCGCAAGAAAGGCCGAGCTTCACACCCATATCATGACCGATCAGGGCGTTATGCAGATGCGCGAGGTCAAAGACGGATTTGTCATACCGGCCCAGGATGTGCATATGCTGGCGCGCGGTGGCGACCATGTGATGCTGATGGGTCTGACCGGCCCCCTTGTGCAGGGCGATATGGTGGAATTGACCCTGACCTTTGAAAAGGCGGGCGAGCTGACGCTGGAGGTTCCAGTTGATATGAATCGCGGCGACATGCCGGGCCAAACGATGAAGCACGACACGAGATCCGGCGGCTAGGCCGTTTCGGGCAGCCCGGAATGCTGTTGCGCCGGGCTGCCAATCAATTCGGAATTCCCGTCAACTTTCCGTCGATTTTGTGTCTTACTATCGCTATATTCACAAGCAATGGTATCGTGGGTTGAGGAGATGCGATGAAAGATACGCCCTTACATCTCTGGATCATCGGTGTGTTGTCCTTGATGTGGAACATGAGCGGTGCCGGGGATTATCTGATGGCCAAGTTCAGTGCCGATGCCTATCTCGCCATGATGTCGCCGCTACAGCAGGTCTATTTCCGCAATTTTCCGGTTTGGGTTCATGCCTGTTGGGGCTTTGGGGTTTGGGGTGCGGTGCTGGGCTCGATCCTGTTGCTGATGCGCAGCAGATGGGCAATGGCGGCCTTTGCGGTTTCGCTGGTGGCGATGATCCTGAACATCTTTTACGGTTATGTGCTGGCGGACCCGGCGGTCTATCAGATATCGGGAATCAGGTCGATCGTGTTCTCGGTGGTCATTCTGGTGGTTGCGGTATTCCTGCTTCACTATGCCCGGCACATGCGCAAGGCAGGGGTTCTGCGTTAACAGTCATTCCATTGCTGCGGCGCGTTTCAGGCGGTCATTGATGGCGACACCCAGCCCGGTTTCCGGTATCGGTGCAACTGCGATCAGCGGTTTTCCTTCGGCTTCGGCCTGCTTGTCGATCCGGTGCAGAAACGAAAACAGGTTCGATGCCGCCTCGATCAGATCACTCTTTGGTGACAGATTGAGGGTTGCCCCGGCGCAATCCGGCCCAAACCCCAGCCAGAGGGCGTTTTTCGGCGGCGATTTCACATTCATCCTCAGGGTCGTCCTGGGCGCATAATGCGTCGCCAGCTGCCCCGGTGACAGCGGATGCAAAGGATCGTCGCGGCGGGCAAGGCGGTGGTGCAGAAACCTTTCGATCTCCTCGGCCGCCAGTCCGCCGGGGCGCAGCAGGGCAGGCGGGTTGCTGGCGGGATAAAGGATGGTCGATTCAAGGCCGATGCCGCAAGCACCGCCATCAAGCACCGCATCAATCCTGCCACCAAGCCCGTCGATTACATGCGCCGCCGTTGTAGCACTGATCCGCCCGGACGGGTTGGCCGAAGGGGCGGCAACAGCCCCGCCGAATTGCCCCAGCAACCGCCGCGCCAAGGGGTTTGCCGGGATGCGCACCGCCACGGTTTTCAATCCCGCCGTGACCAATGGTGACAAGCCGCTGTCGGGTACAATCGGCAGGATCAGACTTAGCGGGCCGGGCCAGAACACCGCCGCCAGCCGCCGGGCCAGATCGTCGAACACCGCGAACCTTTCAGCAGTCTTCAGATCCGCCACATGGATGATCAGCGGGTTGAAACCTGGCCTGCCTTTGGCCTGATATATCGCCGCCACCGCAGGACCATTGCAGGCATCGGCACCCAGCCCGTAAACCGTCTCGGTCGGAAAGGCGACCAGCCCGCCTTTGCGCCAAATTGCCACCGCCCGATCAATTCCGGCGGTGTCGGCAGTCAGTATCTCGGGGCGGGAATGGGCCATTGTGACGTGACGGATCGGTTGTTTAGGGCTGGGCGGGGCGGATATGGTGGATTATGGTTTCGCTGACATAGCCCGCCCTGCCCAAAGACGCAAATCCAACCCGCGACACAGACGATACGAGGTCAAGATGCCCTACCACGCCCCGGTCACCGAACTGAAATTCCTGTTTGACAGCGTTCTTGACGTCGATCAGCTGACGAAATCCGAACGCTTCGCCGATGCCACCGCCGATCTCAGGGACGCGATCCTGAGCGAAGGTGCGAAACTGGCCGAAGGGGTTCTGGCCCCTCTCAACCGCAACGGCGACCTGCACCCGGCGGTTCTGGAAAACGGTGTGGTGCGAACCTCGCCTGGTTTCGCGGATGGCTACCGCGCCATTGCCGAAGGTGGCTGGATCGGCATTTCCGCACCGGCGGAATTTGGCGGTATGGCACTTCCGCAAACGCTGTCGGTTGCGATCAACGAAATGATGAGCAGCGCCTGTCTTGCCCTGTCGCTGAACTCTTTGATGTCACAAGGTCAGATCGAGGCGCTGGAGCATCACGCCAGCAAGGAATTGCAGGCACTATATCTGCCGAAGCTGATTTCGGGGGAATGGTGCGGCACCATGAACCTGACCGAACCCCAGGCCGGGTCTGATGTCGGCGCGCTTCGCAGCAAGGCGGTTGCCAATGGTGACGGCAGTTATTCGATCAGCGGCCAGAAAATTTTCATCAGTTGGGGTGACAGCGATTTTGCCGCCAATATATGCCATCTGGTGCTGGCGCGTCTGCCCGACGGGGTGGCGGGAACCAAGGGAATTTCGCTGTTTTTGGTGCCGAAATTCTTGCCGGATGCCAATGGCGAACCGGGGGTGGCCAACAATCTGAAAGTGGTGTCGTTGGAACACAAGATGGGCATTCACGGCTCACCCACTGCGGTGATGGAATATGACGGCGCGACCGGTTGGATCGTTGGCGATGAACATGCCGGCATGAAGGCGATGTTCACCATGATGAACAATGCCCGCCTTGGTGTCGGCACCGAAGGCATGGCCGTGGCCGAACGCGCCTATCAACAGGCGCTGGAATTTGCGTTGGAACGCAAGCAGGGCCAGACCCCGGTTAACGCCGGCAGCGGCGCGATTGCCGACCATGCCGATGTGCGCCGCATGTTGTTGACGATGAAGGCGCAGACCAACGCCGCGCGCGCCATCATCTATGCCACCGCCCTTGCAACCGATCTGGCACGCGCCAATGGCGACGCTGCGCAATCGGCCCGCGCCGCCTTTCTGACGCCGATTGCCAAGGCCTTTGGCACTGATACCGGCATCGAGGTGGCAAGCCTTGGCATACAGGTTCACGGCGGCATGGGTTTTATCGAGGAAACCGGCGCGGCGCAGTATTTGCGCGATGTCCGCGTCACCGCCATCTATGAGGGTACCAACGGCATACAGGCGATGGATCTGGTCGGTCGCAAGCTGATGGATGGCGGCAAGGCGGCATTGTCGGTGCTGGCCGAAATCGCAGATACCAGGGCGCAGGCCGAAGGTGAACTGCCTGAACTTGCGGCCTTGCTGGGGGCGGCCGAAACGGCGTTGACGGCCAGCACCAACTGGATGCTGGAGCAGACCGACCTGAACGACCGTTTTGCTGGTGCCACGGCCTATCTCAGGGCGTTTGCCCTGACGCTTGGCGGCCATTTCCTGCTGAAGGCGGCCCTGGCCGAAGGTGGTAAGGGGCCGCGCACCGAACTGGCCCGGTTTTTCATTCGCCGGATGGTTGTCGGGGTTGAACCCCTGTGCGCCGAAGCCCGCGAGGGGCAGCGTATGCTTTACGCGCTTGATGACGAGGAGCTGGCGAACTAGATGGATGGCACCATGACCCCGATAAGATACCCGTTTGAGGACATCCCGCCCGAGGGTGAGGCGGTCGAGATTGCCGAAGGTATCCTCTGGATCCGGCTGCCGCTGCCGATGAAGCTGGATCATGTCAATGTCTACGCGCTGCGTGACGACGATGGCTGGACGATCGTCGATACCGGTTTTGCGTCAAAACGCAGCCGCGCCATCTGGTCGACGATCATGAAAGGCCCGCTTGACGATCTGCCGATAAAACGGGTTATCGTCACCCACCATCACCCGGATCATATCGGCCTTGCTGGCTGGTTTCAGTCGGAATTCGGTGCGGAACTCTGGACTTCGCGCACCTCTTGGCTGTTTGCACGGATGCTGACGCTCGACAAGCACGAGGTGCAGAAACAGGAAACGCTAGCGCATTACCGGGCGGGCGGCATGTCGCCTGAGCTTTATCAAAAGCGCCTAAGCGAAAGACCGTTCCTGTTTTCCGACATCGTGGCACCAATGCCCCTTGGTTTCCGGCGCATCCAGGAGGGTGAGGTGATCACCATCGGTGGACGGCTTTGGGATATCCGTATGGGCAACGGTCATGCGCCGGAACACGCCACCTTCTGGTGCCGCGATGAACCCCTGGTGCTGGCGGGCGATCAGATTTTATCGTCGATCAGCCCCAATATCGGCGTTTACGCCACCGAGCCTGAGGCCGATCCGGTGGCGGAATGGTTGGAGGCTTGCGAACGCCTGTCGCATTTCGCTGATGAGGAAAGCCTGGTCCTGCCGGGTCACAAACTGCCGTTTACCGGCCTGCCCGCACGCATGCTGGCGCTGATCGAGAACCATCACAGCGCGCTGAAACGTCTGGCAGAACATTTGAAAAAACCGCGCACCGCGGCGGAATGTTTCACCATCCTGTTCAAGCGCCCGATCGGCGAGGCGGAATACGGTCTGGCGCTGGTGGAATCCATGGCGCATCTCAACCATCTATTCCGTCTCGGGCTGGTAACGCGAACGCGGCGTGACGATGATGCCTGGATATGGCAAAAAGCATGAAACGTCGAATGCCCGAGGATCCGATGTCGGAAATAAACACCACCGCCGAAGCGATCGAAAATGCCGCCCTTCCCAAGGCCCGGGTGGTTCACACCGATCCACAAAGATTGAAAACCGCCGAACAGAAGCCTTTGCCGCCATCGGTCTGTCAGGTGCCGGTCGATCAGAAGTCTCCGGCGGAATGGGCCTATGAGCGGTTGGTTCTCTATATCCAGAATTTCGAGGAACAGCTTGACGCCGATCATGAGGTCGCCATGGGCTTTGCCGGGGGTGATATGGGGGTGCTGAGGATTCAGGGTATCGGCTTTTTCGCCCCTGATATCCTGACCTTTTATGGTGCCGACATGACCGGCGCACGCACGCAACTGGTGCAGCATGTCGGTCAGTTGAATGTAATGCTGCGCGCCGCCCCCAAGGAAGAGGAATCCGAACACGCCAACCGTATCGGTTTTCAACTGGCCAAGGCGCTTGAAGGCAACGAAGACGCTAGCGATTAGCCACCTTGCCCTGCCGGCGAATGTTCGTCACGGCTTGGCCTGACGATCAGTTTGTGGCAAAAGCAGGCGGATCGGATGAAATTTCAGAATGGGAATCACCAACATGGCAGAATTCAAGCACGGTACGATGGACGTTTCCGCCCAGCAGAAAACCTTTCACGGTTTTATCCGGGTTGCGATGTGGATAATCGGTCTTTGTCTTGCCGCACTGGTTTTCATGGCTGTTTTCAACAGCTGACGGCTGTGGCACATCCTGGGCTGAACTGTCTTAGCCTTGCCGCTGACAGCTATGCGGCCATTGGGATGCAAACGCAACAGAACCTGCCGGGACCATCTCCAAGGCTTGAGGTTGCGGCGGTTTTTAGTCTAAATGCCCCGACGCCGCCAGCCTTGGCGGCGATAATTTTGGATGAAACTCTTGCGGAGGGGCGATGTCTTTGTTCCGGTTATTCCTGTCACTTGGCCTGATCGTAACCCTGGCCGCATGCAGCGGCAAAGAGGTTTGGGCCCCCGATGATGCCATCGCCAAGGCCGCCTATACCGATGATTCGCCGCCCAGCCTGACGTTGGTCACTGTGATCAACAACGGCAATGGCAGCGGCGGCCATTCGGCGCTGGTGATCAATGCGCATCAACGGGTGGTTTACGATCCAGCCGGCAATTTCCAGAGCGAACAGGCCCCGGAACGCAACGATCTGGTTTATGGAATGTATCCGGCCATGTTGAAGGCCTATTACGGATTTCACGCCCGCAAGGAATGGCACGTCGTCACCCAGCAGGTCGAAGTGACCCCTGAGGTTGCCGAAATCGCCTTTCAGGCAGCCAAGAACCAGGGCGCCGCACCAAGCGGGTACTGCGCCAGTTCAACCTCGGCGATATTGCAGAAAATCCCCGGTTTCCAAAATATTCACCATTACATGTACCCCAAGAAACTGATGAAGGATTTCGCCAACATACCCGGTGTCAAGACCGAGGAAATCTATGAATACGACTAGGATTTTGGAGTAATGCAGTCATCGAAGCAGGTGGCATGACCCGGACCATGAACAGCAAGGGGAGAATGATCGTGACCCGAATTCGACTTGGCCTTTTACTGGCAATGGTGACGGTTCTGTCGGCCTGCGGCGTGGCGCAACTGCCCTGGGCGCCCGATGCCGAGGTGGCACGGGCGCGCTATCACGACCCTTCACCAAGTTCGATCACCCTGATGACGGTGGTGGCCAATGGCAGCACCGCTGCCGGGCATTCGGCGCTGCTGATCAACGCCTCGGAACGGGTGATTTATGATCCGGCGGGCACATGGTACAACAAGGATGTGCCGGAACGCGCCGACATGCTCTATGGCATCACCCCGAAAATGTTGCAGTATTATCTGGATTACCATGCCCGCGACCGGTTCCATGTGGTGATGCAAACCAAGGTGGTCGCGCCCGAGGTTGCTGAACATATCAAGCAACTGGCGATCCAGAAGGGAACCTCGATGAATGCGATGTGCGCCCAGAACACCTCGGACCTTCTGGCGCACACCCCGGGCTTTGAAGGCTTCAAGGTCAGCGTCTGGCCCAAAAGTGCGGTCGCGGAAATGAGCCGGGTGCCGGGTGTCGTTACCAAGACGATTTATCAGGACGACAAGGGCAAGGATCTGAAATCCTGAACGGATCCGAACAGCCGCAAAAAATAAACCCCCGAAGTCAGACCTCGGGGGTTCACGATTGGCCGGGGTTGATTCCGGCCGGTCCACATATCGAACAGGGCCTATAGCCCGCCTTCGCGCTGTGCCTTTTTACGGGCCAGTTTGCGCGCACGGCGTACTGCTTCGGCCTTTTCACGGGCTTTCTTGACCGAGGGTTTTTCAAAATGCTGCCGAAGCTTCATTTCACGAAAAACGCCTTCGCGTTGCAGTTTTTTCTTGAGCGCACGAAGCGCCTGATCGACATTGTTGTCGCGAACCGATACCTGCATGTGGTGTCACCACCTTTCTAAGTCTGGAGTTTCAAGAAGTGCAGGAAAGCGCCATATAGCAAGGCAGGGGCGCGTTGTCCACACCTGCCGGAATGGGAAAAGCAAATGTCGGTCAAGCCGGAAAAATCGGAACAGGATCATATCGAACAAGCCCGCGCACGCCTGTTGGCGGCGGCGCTAGGCCATGTGGTGTTTGACGGCTGGAGCGATCAGACCTTTCAGGCGGCGCTGGCAGAATCCGGCGTCGATCCGGGACTGGCACGCCTGGCCTGTCCGCGCAAGGCGCTGGATCTGGCGCTTGCCAGTCATCGGCAGGGCGACGCGGCCATGCTGGCGCGGTTTCAGGCCGAAGACATGGGCGATATGCGCTATTCCGAAAAGGTTGCAGCACTGGTGCGCTTCCGGCTGGAGGCGATGCCGGACAAAGAGGTGGTTCGCCGCAGCGTGGCGTTTTTTGCCTTGCCACAACATGCAGGCGAAGGTGCCGGCGCGATCTGGAACACTTCGGATCTGATCTGGAAGGCACTGGGCGATACCTCGGACGATCTCAACTGGTACTCCAAACGCGCCATCCTGTCGGCGGTCTATTCGTCCAGCGTTCTGTTCTGGTTGGGTGATAATTCTGATGATCATCAGGAAACCCGGGCCTTTATCGACCGGCGCATCGCCAATGTGATGCAGTTTGAAAAGGCCAAGGCGCGGTTCGGCAAAAACCCTGTTTTTGAAAAATTCCTCGAAGGTCCAGGCCGGTTTTTAAGTCGGATCAAGGCACCAGACGGATTGGTCAATCCCGATCTTCCGGGATATCATCAGCCGAAAACCTGAACGAAAGATGATGAAAATGACGCTACCGAAAACCATGCGCGCAATCGAGATCTCCAAACCCGGCGGCCCTGAGGTCCTGGTTCCCTGTGAACGCCCCTTGCCGGTACCGGGTGTTGGCGAAATCCTGATCCGGCTTGAAGCGGCGGGCGTCAATCGGCCTGATGCGCTGCAACGCGCGGGGTCTTATGCGCCGCCGCCTAATGCCTCGGACCTGCCAGGTTTGGAAGGGGCGGGAACGGTCGCGGCGGTTGGTCCCGGTGTTTCGCGCTGGTCGGTTGGTGACAAGGTCTGTGCGCTGTTGCCTGGGGGCGGCTATGCGGAATATGCGGTGACAAATCAGGATCACGCGCTTTCCATTCCCAAAGGCATGAGCGTCGTCAACGCCGCCGCCCTTTGCGAGACCCATTTCACCGTCTGGAGCAATGTTTTCATGCGCGGCAAACTGAAGGCCGGGCAAAGTTTTCTGGTGCATGGCGGTACATCTGGTATTGGCACCACGGCCATCAGCCTGGCGCGGGCCTATGGTGCGCGGGTATTTACAACCGCCGGCAGCGACGAAAAATGCGCCTTTGCCCGCAAGCTCGGCGCGGAAATAGCGGTCAATTACAAGACCCAAGATTACCTCAAGGAATTGCAGGCGGCAACCGATGGGCGCGGCGTCGATCTGATCCTTGATATGGTTGGTGGCGATTATATTTCGCGCAATATCAAGCTGTTGGCGAATGATGGTACGCTGGTGATGATCGCTTTTCTGGGCGGCCCGGTGGCCGAGATCAACTTTGCCCAGGTGATGGTGAAACGCCTCAAGCTGACCGGATCGACCCTGAGACCGCAAAGTGATCTGGCCAAGGCCCGGATAGCCGAGGAACTCAGGCACAACGTCTGGCCCTTGCTGGATGCGGGCACCATCGCACCGGTAATGGATTCAACTTATCCGTTTGCCCAGGCGGCCGAGGCGCATCGGCGGATGGAAAGTTCCGGGCATATCGGCAAGATCGTTCTGACGATCGGCTAGGGTTGCACCCCCGACATATCAGCGGACTGGCGGAAAAATCACCCTCTGGCGACAGTCGCGCGCGGTATCAGGGGCGCAGGCGCGAGGGTTCAGATCCTTGTCAAGACAGATGCGGACCTCGCTGAAATAGCCGGCCTTGCAGATGACGGTGATCGTTTCCGGCGCAAGCTTTGGGTTGGCCTTGATGAATGCCTGTTCCACCAGCAGCGCCGGAAATTCCAACGGCGCGTGCATCTGGCGGAAAACCTCGGGTTTGGCCACGGCCTCAAAAGCGGCGCGGGCTTGGGCATAATATGCTGCTGCCGACAGCCCGCTACAGCGCCCGTGCTTGTCCCATTGATGCCAGGCAAGCCCGCCGCTGCCCATAATATCGGCCATGTCAGCGGTCATTTGCCGGGACGGCGGGCGTTCCGCGGTTGGGCAATAACTGGGCCAGCCTACGGTAAATTGCGGCCATAGCCCATGCAGAGTGAAACCAAAATCATGCCGCGGATCACATTGATCCGAAACGCGCCGGTCCCCCTCCAGCGCGCACCAGCTTGGCGACCAGCCAAGCGACAGCACATAATAATCAAACCGCCCCGCCTTGTCGCCATCGGCCAGTGCGGCGCTGGCCAGCAGCATCAGCGTTGCCAACAGGCCGAAAACACCCCGCATGTTTGCCTCTTTCAATTCTGCTTTATTGGTTCTATATACCTCTGCAATTCCCCCTGAACACGGACAATCGCGGCCCGCCGCACCGGTTTCACCGAACGGGGAAGATGTGTTTTCGAAAGGGACTCTCATGGCGCTGCCCATCATGGCAAAAGCAACCGCAGTCTGGCTGGTGGACAATACCACCATGTCCTTCAAGCAGATCGCCGATTTCTGCGGCCTGCACGAGCTTGAGGTGAACGGCATCGCCGATGGCGAGGTTGCTGTCGGCATCAAGGGCTTCGACCCGATCACCAACAACCAGCTTGATGAGGCCGAGATCAAGAAGGCCGAACAGGATCCGGCCCACAAGCTGGTGCTGAAATACAACCCCGCCGCCGAGGGCGAACTGAAACGCAAGGGCCCGCGCTATACCCCGCTTTCCAAGCGTCAGGACCGCCCAAGCGCCATCGCCTGGCTGGTCAAGTTTCACCCGGAACTGGCGGATGGGCAGATTTCCAAGCTGGTTGGCACCACCAAGCCGACCATCCAGGCAATTCGCGACCGTACGCATTGGAACATGTCGAATATCCAGCCGGTTGATCCGGTGGCGCTTGGCATGTGCAAGCAGATCGAACTTGACGAAGCGGTGCAAAAGGCTGCTGCCAAAAAGGCCAGGGCAGGCGAGGTTGTCGATGATAGCGAGCGGATGAAACTGGTTTCCACCGAACGTTCGCTGCAAGCTGACAAGGATGCGAAAATTCCCGCTTCGATTTCAGGGCTGGAAACCTTCACCCTTGGTGGCGACAGCGACGACGAAGACGATAAGAAAAAGCCGATGGATGCGGACAGTCTGTTCAACCTGCCGAACTCGTCCGACGATGATGAGGACGACCAGGAATAGGCCAGCCCGGCAGGATTCCCTTGAAAACCCCGGCCATTGTGGTCGGGGTTTTTCCTTGGCTCAATGTGCTGCGACCGAGACCGGGTCTATCAGGGTACGCCCGCCATCCACCGTCAGGATCTGGCCGGTGACAAAGCTGGACGCCTCGGACGCCAGATACTGCACCGCCTCGACCACCTCGGCCGCTTCACCGATATAGCCAAGCGGCGTCGCCTTTGCCACCAGACCGCGCAGTTCCACATTGTCCTTCAACGCATTTCTGAGGCTTGCGCTCATCACGCTGCCGATGGCCACGGCATTGACCCTGATACGGTGTTCCGCCAACGCCACTGCCATGGCGCGGGTCATCTGGTCAAGTGCGGCCGAACTGATGGAAAAGGCCATCAGATCCGGATGTGCCCGCCGCCCCACGATCGAAGAGAGGTTGACGATGTTGCCGATCGAGGCATTGTCACCGGGTTCATCCTCGGCCTGTTTCATCATCCGCTTGGCCACCAGTTGTGTCAGTCTTAGGGCGGTCACGACATTTTGCTCCATCAGGTTCTCGAACTCGTCCTCGTCAGGGTCGAGGGGGTTTGAGTGCAGCACCTGACGGCTGGCATTGACCAGGATGTCGATGCGTTCAAACTCGTCGATGGTGGCGGAAATCAGGTTGGCCTGGGTCAGTCGCTGTCGCAGATCACCGGCAAAGAATTTCGGTTTCGTTTCGTCGCTGGTCAAGGCGCTGATTTCGGTGATCAGCTTTTCTTCATTCATGTCCGCCATCATCACCTGCACGCCTTCGCGGACGAAATGTCGGGCGATGGCCAGGCCGACGCCATTGGCGGCGCCGGTAATGATAGCGGTTTTGCCAGCCAGGGAAAAGGACATGGAACCTCCGAATGCTGAACACGCCTAGCGGGCGTGTCTGGAATTGCGTTGAAGTCTGCGCGAGGAACCACTTAACGGCCGCGATGCCAGAATCACCTTGAAATGGTGGGTTTCTTCCAGTGGCCGGATCGCGGCAAAACATTCTGCCAGTACGGATTCATAGGGCAGTTGCCGGTTGGCAACCAGCCATAATTGCCCTTTGGGTTTCAGAATTGCCGCCGCCTTGGTGATGAAAGCTGCGCCAAGGTCAGGCTCGGCGGCGCGGCCCTGATGAAAAGGCGGATTGCTGATTACCGCGTCATAGCGCGCTGTGATGTCAAGTTTTGCCACATCCGCCCAGTGAAATTCGGCGCGCGTATCGGCGATATTGGCGCGGGCGGCCTCCAGGGCGGTCTTTTCCGCCTCGTATAGATCAAGCCGGCTGATTGCGTCGCTGCGTTGCAGCGCCTGATCCGCCAGCCAGCCCCAGCCAGCCCCGAGATCGGCAACCTCACCCGCCAGTCGATCGTCGAAATGCGCCGCCAGAAGGGTCGAGCCGGGGTCGGCCTTGTCGGGTGAAAACATGCCGGGGGCGCTGAGGTAACCCGCCGAATTCCTTTTTGCCGTCAGGTATGCTCGCCATTCCGTCAGTGCCAAAGGCAGGTTTTCCGGTCTGGTGAACCAAAACAGCTTGCCATGAGATTTCGCCACCACACTGATCGGTTGAAACAGCGCCTTGCAATGTTTCAGAACCGAATCGATGCCATCGGTCTTGGCCCCGTCCACCAGCACGATGCCGCCGGGATCGGTTGCCATTGTTGCCATGGCCACCAACCCAAGGGTTTCCGCCTTGGAACGGGTGATCTCGACCATGCTGGTGGCGTAATGTCCGGAAAAATCCGCCGCAACCGTAAAGTCCAGCGCATCGAGGCGGTCGAATTCCGGGCGAAAGCTGTTGAACAGCCGCAGACGCTGGCGGGCAATACCATTGTGATCAAACTGGGATGTGGCGCGCAGAACGGCAATATGCCCACTATCGGGCAGCACCAGCCCGTCTTGGTCAAGGGCGATATTCAGGCGTGATGCAGTCATTCGGGGAATGAGGCGCTGACCTCACTCTTTCTCCATCGTGCATTGCAGGGGATGCTGGTTGCGTCGCGCCAGTTCCATGACCTGTGAAACTTTGGTTTCGGCGATTTCATAGGAAAACACCCCGACCACTGCCAACCCCTTGTTGTGGACCGTCATCATGATGTCCACCGCCTGTTGATGCGAAATGCCAAAAAAACGTTCCAGCACATAGACCACAAACTCCATCGGGGTGTAGTCGTCGTTCAGCAGCAGCACCTTGTAAAGCGGCGGACGCTGGGTTTTCGCACGGGTCTTGGTGACGACGCCGGTTTCGCTGTCGCCATCCTTGTTATCCGAGCCTGTCATCAGGATCTGCACGCCGGGCCTTTCGCTAAGAATAAGAGTCGTCCTGGACTTTGTAATATATCCGACCCTAGGCAAAAAGGGAAACAGACTCTCGACCCCGAATTGAAATCCGGCATATCACCCTTTCGCGATCCGGCAGTGATATCCGGCTGGCCTGATAAAGGGCAGCGACCGATCTGCGACGCATGCGGTTTTTTCCAGCTTGCGGCAGAAAGGGGGGTTTTCTTTTGTTGCGAACATGTTACGGTTTTCGCAATAACAAAAGAGGCGGCAAAAGCCGTTTCAGAGGCAGACAGTCGTCGGAGCAACCGATGTTAAGGCAAGTGGCGCAAGGGTTCTTCCTTGTCCTGTTTTTTGCATTTACCGGCATTGCCGCCAACGCCGCACCCTTTGCGGCGCTGGTGATGGATGCGCGCACCGGCGAGGTGCTTTATGCGCGCAATGCCGATACCCGGCTGCATCCCGCCTCGCTGACCAAGATGATGACGCTTTACATCACGTTCGAGGCGATCAGCCGTGGTGAGATCAGCCTTGATACCATGGTAACCGTTTCCAAACGTGCGGCGGCTGAACCACCATCGAAACTTGGCCTGAAAGCCGGTCAGAAAATTGCCCTGCGCTATCTTATTCGCGCAGCGGCGGTAAAATCCGCCAATGACGCCGCGACCGCCCTGGGTGAGGCAATCGAAGGCAGCGAGGCAAAATTTGCCCGCCGCATGAACAAGACCGCCAAGGCATTGGGGATGAGCCGAACCACGTTCAAGAATGCCCACGGGCTGACCGAGAGCGGGCATCTTTCGACGGCGCGCGACATGACCAATCTGGGGCGGCATCTGTTTTTTGACTATCCCCAGTATTACAACCTGTTCTCGCGGCGCTCGACCGATGCAGGGATGAAATCTGTCAGCAATACCAACCGCAAGTTCCTGGCCGCCTATCGCGGCGCTGACGGTATCAAGACCGGCTATACTCAGGCGGCGGGGTTCAATCTGGTTGCCTCGGCCCAGCGGGGACAGGAGCGGGTGATCGCCACCGTATTCGGCGGGCGTTCGACGGCGGCGCGCAATGAAAAGGTCGCAGAGCTGCTTGACCTCGGGTTTTCCAAAGCGCCGACGCATGTCGCGGTACGAAAACCCGACGCGCCGCACTACAACGATAAACCAGCGGTGAAGGCGTTGCAGGTGGCTGCTGTTGCAACCAGTCCTCGACCGGAACCGCGTCGCGCCCGATCCGAGGATGAGGCGGACCAACTGCAAAAGGCGATCGCGGTGGCAGTATCGGTGGCTGAGGCTGAGGCTGACGGTGAAATTGAAACGGAAGTTGAAGCTGTTGCTGTTGCCGAAGTTGATGTCGATGATGTGGTCATTGCCGACGCGAACGATGCTTTGACCGGCGAGAATTCCTCTGCCGTCATGGTGGCCATCCGGCCTGAACCCCGTGATGACGGGCCGAAGGTGGTGACACGGGTATCGACCTCGGGTGGGCGGTACTGGGGCATCCATCTCGGCGCTTTTCCGACCCGGACGGCTGCGGAAAAGGTGCTGTTGAAGACGGCGTTGCAGGATCTGAATACGCTGGATGGTGCGCTGCGCAAGGTGGTGTTGCAGGGCGGGCGGTATCAAGCGAATTTTGTCGGCATGACCGAAGAACTGGCCAAACGCGCCTGTAGCCGTCTGGATGCGATGCGCCAGAAATGCACGACGCTCGACCCCGGTAGTTGATTTGTTCAAGGCCCGCCCGACCGCAGTTTTCCCTGCGGGGCCGTGCGCCGGAATGGGGTTTGTCGCAACAAATTCGCTTGGTTTTGGTTGAACCTGCCCCCCGGTTCGGCGATGCTGCCCCCGAGCAGGGCAGGGACAGAGATGATTCAATCTTTCAAGGCGACTACCAGTCGTTCCGACGGGCCACCCCGGTTGCAGCAACTGAGGCGGCTGATGCGTCAGGAGGGGCTTTCGGGGTTTCTGGTGCCAAGGGCGGATGCGCATCAGGGCGAATGGGTGGCGGCACGCGATGAGCGGCTGGCCTGGCTGACCGGGTTTACCGGCTCGGCGGGGTTCTGTGCGGCGTTGCTGGAAACCGCCGGGGTGTTCGTTGACGGGCGCTATCGGGTGCAGGTCAGATCCGAAGTCGATACCGGGCATTTCACCCCGGTTGCCTGGCCGGAAACCGAACTCGGCCCATGGCTTCGCCAGCAACTGCCATCGGGTGGCGTGGTCGGATATGATCCCTGGCTGCACGGCAGCGAACAGATCGACAAGCTGACCACCTTGTTAACAGACAGTGGCGTTGTGCTTCGCCCTTGCGACAACCTGATTGACCGGATCTGGCCCGATCAGCCAGCGCCCCCCGCCGGGGCGATCCGGCCGCATCCGGTTGAATTCGCGGGTGAGGCAAGCCACGACAAGCGTCAGCGGATCGGTGCTGTCCTGAAGGCGGGCAATCAGAATGCCACGGTGCTAAGCCTGCCCGACAGCATTGCCTGGCTTTTGAACATTCGCGGATCGGACATTGCCCGGACTCCGGTGGTTCTGGCATTTGCCATTGTTGACCAGAACGGCGATGTCAGCCTGTTTACCGAACCCTCCAAGGCCGATCATCAGGTGCGCCAGCATCTGGGCAAGGGGGTCGCCATCTTGCCCATGGCCGAATTCGGCCCGGCACTTGATCGCCTGAACGGGCCGGTCAGGCTGGACGGGGCGACGGCACCGTTATGGATCATCGACCGGCTGAAGGCGGCGGGCATTGCCATCAGCCTTCAGCCGGATCCCTGCATCCTGCCAAAGGCCATCAAGAACAGCGTGGAAATCGAAGGCGCAAGGCAGGCGCATTTGCGTGATGGCGTGGCCATTACCGAATTGCTGGCCTGGCTTGACGCCGTGGCTGCAACCGCCGATCTGACGGAAATCGACGTGGTGAAACGGCTGGAGGCACTCAGATCCACCTCGGGGCTGCTGGTCGATATCAGTTTTGACACCATCTGCGGCACCGGCCCGAATGGTGCGATCGTGCATTACCACGTTACCGAGGCCAGCAACCGGCCGATCCGCAAGGGCGACATTCTGCTGCTGGACAGCGGCGGGCAATACCGGGACGGCACCACCGACATCACCCGCACCATCGCCATTGGCCGCCAGCCCCGGCCAGAACAGAAACGCTGTTTCACACGGGTGCTGAAAGGCTTTATCGCTATTTCCATGATGCGCTGGCCCAAGGGGCTGGCCGGGCGTGACCTTGATGCGCTGGCACGATATGCCCTCTGGCAGGCGGGGCAGGATTATGACCACGGCACCGGTCACGGTGTCGGCGCGTTTCTGGGGGTTCATGAGGGGCCGCAGCGGTTGTCTCGCCTGTCGCATGTACCGTTCGAGGCCGGGATGATCCTGTCGAACGAACCGGGATATTACCGCGAGGGGGCGTTTGGCATCCGTATCGAAAATTTGCTGGTGGTAAAACCGGCACCACCCTTGCCAGATGGCGACGATCGCGCCATGCTGGCGTTTGAAACCCTCACACTCGCGCCGATCGACCGGAACCTGATCGTCAAATCCATGCTGGGACAGGCGGAACGTCACTGGCTGAACCGTTATCATGCGGTGGTGCATGAAAAGATCGCACCGGATTGTACGTCTGAAACCCGGGAATGGCTGGCCCGCGCCTGTACGCCGATCTGAAAATATGTGGGGGCAAGAACGGAACCGAACCCGAAGAGATGGAGGGCTGAATGGCCGATCATATCGTGATACGAAAATCAGGCGATACCTGGGTGGTTCGCGCCCGTGGTGCCGTAATTGCCGAAACCAGAAAGGCGCTGGAACTGGTTGAGGGCAGTTATCCGCCAGTCATCTATTTTCCTCGTACTGATGTGGGGATGGCGTTGTTGGAGCGAACCGATACCACAACCACGTGCCCCCATAAGGGTCAGGCGAGTTATTACGCCATCCACGCCAAAAGCGGTGTGATTGCCGATGCGGCTTGGTCCTATGAATCACCGATCGACGCTGTGGCCGAAATCGCGGGCTACCTTGCCTTTTATCCCGACAAAGTCACCATCGAACAGCTATAAGCGGGACGTCAATGATCCGTTTCAATGCTGCCGTTCTGACCAGTTGCGATACCGCGCGGCCGTTCTCGGACTCCAGACCCCTTCAATGGCGCGAAATCAGTGCCGATGGGCCGGGCGATGGTGAAGTCATGGTCAGGATCACCGCCGCCAGCCTGTGCCGATCCGATCTGTCGGTGGTGACTGGAATCCGGGCATGGCCGATGCCGATCGTGCCGGGGCATGAAGCGGCAGGCATCGTTGAAACTGTCGGCAGCGGCGTTAGCCGGGTCAGGCCCGGCGATCAGGTGGTGCTGGTCTATCAACCGGCCTGCGGCACCTGTCCATGCTGTCGGGCCGGTGAGGTGCATCTTTGCCAACCCGGGCTTGCCGCCAACCGGGCGGGCAAACTGCTGTCAGGCGGGCCGCGCCTGTCGCTGGACGGGCAGGCGGTTTATCATCACATGGGGCTGTCGGCGTTTGCTGAAATGGCGGTAGTGTCGGAACACTCGCTTGTTCGCGTGGATGCCGATCTGCCGGCAGAAATTGCCGCCCTTCTGGGCTGTGCCGTGATGTGCGGCGCCGGTACGGTGCAGAATACGCTTGGCCTCAGGGCTGGCGAAACTCTGGTGATTGCCGGGATCGGTGGGGTCGGCAGTTCGGCCTTGTTGGGGGCAATGGCGGCGGGGGCTGGGCGGATCATTGCGGTTGATCCTGATCCCGGCAAGCTGGAGACGGCGAAATCCCTTGGTGCCAGTGATGTTGTTCTTGATGGGCCTGACACTGTGGCAGAAATTTTGGAACTTACCAGCGGCGGTTCCGATTGCGTTGGAGGCGGCAGGCGTGCTTGGCGCATTTGTAACGGCTTTTGGCGCATTGCGGCGTGGCGGGCGGATGGCCAGTGTCGGGCTGGTCGATCCGGCCACGCCGTTTTCCCTGGACGTGGCGGCGCTGGTGACTGGCGCCAAGACTGTCAGCGGCAGTTATATGGGCAGTTGCAATCCGCAGCGTGATATTCCGGGTTTCGTGGCCGCCTATCGCACCGGCCGCCTGCCGCTTGACCGGCTGATCACGCATCGCCTGAAGCTATCCGGCATCAACATCGCGCTGGAACGAATGGCCGCCAGTCAGGCGCTGCGCCAGATCATGACGCCCTGAGGCGGCCGGGCGGGGGTGTGCGTGGGTGGTTCAGGAATGTTCCTCTTCAGCGGTGGCGGCCAGTGCCTTGTTGAAGGCTTTGAGCGCATCCACCTGAAACAACGCGCCCCATAGCTCGGGCGGTTCATCCTCACCACCAAGGGTGACCACGGGAATGAAATCCAATCCCGCCTTTTCAAACATCGGCATCGCCACCTCCAGCGTGGCGTTGCCGTCAAGGTAGTTGCCCTGCTCAACCAGTTCCCAGCAGTCTTCTTCCGAAGCGCAGCGTTCGCCGCCTTTCGGGCGCATCACCTTGGCCACACCGAATGTCGCCAGAAGATATGCCTGCGGGCCTGCCGCCAGCCGGATATTGCGCTGTTCCAGTTGGGAAAGGAAAAATGACATCTGCACCAGACGGCTGGCAAGGGCGGTGGACATTGATACCGCCACCATCACCGCCAGCCCGGTCTGCCAGTCGCCGGTCAGTTCAAACACGATCAGCGTGGTGGAAATCGGGGCACCAAGAACGGCGGCAGCGACCGCCCCCATGCCCGCCAGCGCATAGAGGGTTTCCGAGCCCGATACCGACGGAAAAATACTGGTGGCCGCAGTTCCGAACGCCAGCCCGGTCAGCGCCCCCATCATCAGAGAGGGTGAGAAAACCCCGCCACCCATGCGCCCGGCAAAGGTGATGGCCACCGCCAGCGCCTTGATCAGCGCGAATGTCACCGCTGTCCAGAATACCAGTTGGCCGGTCAGCGCCGCCGAGGTGGTTTCATAACCAACGCCGATGATATGCGGAAAACCGAGCGCCAGCAGCCCCAGCAGCCCCCCCGCCAGCGCCGGGCGCAACCAGCCCGGGATCCGGGCGGATTTCTGCAAGTGATCCCCCGCCTCTTCGGCCCAGAAAATGGCCTTGATCATGATCACCGCCACCAGCCCCGAGACCAGCCCCAGAACCACGAATGCCGGCAATTCCACATAAAACCTGAGCGTGTTGTCCAAAGGCAGATAGAACTCGGTGACATTGCCATAGAAATACCGGCTGACCAGCGTGCCGGCGGTCGAGGCGATGACGATCGGCGCGAACGCATGCACCGCGAAATGCCGTAGCACCACCTCAAGCGCGAACAAGGCGCCCGCAATCGGTGTGTTGAACGAGGCGGAAACCGCTGCCGCCACCGCACAACCCAGAAGATCGCGCCCGGTGATGCCGCTGGCGTTGATAAGGTTGCTGACAGCGGTTGAAACCATCGCACCCAGATGCACCACTGGCCCCTCACGCCCGGATGAACCGCCGGTGGAAAGTGTGATGAGTGAGGCCAGGGTCGAGGCAATCCCCTCCTTGATCTCGACCCGGCCGTCACGCAGGGCGGCGCCTTCGATCACGTCGGAAACCACGCGCACCCGGCCGTCGCTGGTAAAGATATGCATGATGATGCCGACCACCAGACCGCCCGCAATCGGTAAAAACACCACCCAGAACCACGGCAGGGTGCGCGCGACCGAGGCCAGCATCACGTCATCGGTGCCGTAAACCAGGGTTTGCAGGCTGGAAATGCCCATGCGAAAGCCGATCGCCACGAAACCGGCGACAATTCCCACTGCCAGTGCAATAAACCAGAATTTGACCTGATCGGGGCTTTTCTGGCGGACTACCCGAATGGTGCCGAGCAGAATACCCGGAACCCTCTGGATGCTTTCCAACAGAAAGGCTCTGGTTGATTCAGCCAATGCTGTCACTTTCCTTTTTGGTCAGGCTTCGCCCTGATTTTCGGGGTGCAACGCCCCAAACCGGAGGCATCATGTCGTTCAGGACCGCAATCGCGGAATTGCTGAACCTTCTAGGCGATCGGGTTGCATCCTCCAAGACCGAACTTGAACTCCATGGTGTCTGTGAAACGCGTTTTCCGAATTGCGCAATTCGAACCAATGATCGATTCTGATAGGCGTCGGCCAGATGTGGCCGGCAAAGCGTATCTGTCAGGCCGATTGCTGCCCTTTGCTGCCCCGGAGTCGGTTTGACGGCTGTCTGGGGGCGCTGCCCCCTCGCTGACGCTCACCCCCGGAGTATTTTGGCAATAAAGAAACATCAGGGGGCTAAAGGACGAGGACAAGGACGATGATCGAGGCGATCACCAGGGCGATACCGCTGAGTTCCCGGCGGCTGGTGGTTTCCCTGAACACCAGCCATGAGGTGAGGAAGGTGAAGATCAGCTCGACCTGCCCGAGGGCTTTGACATAGGCGGCGTGCTGCAAGGTGAATGCCATGAACCAGCCCAGTGAGCCGAGCACACCGGCAAGGCCGACAAGTGCCGTGGTGCGCCAGGCGGCAAAGACCTTTCCAAGCTGGCCTGGCTCGCGCCAGCCAAGCCAGGCCGCCATTATCAGCGACTGAAACAGGGTGACGAAGACAAGGGTGGCGGCGGCGCGGATCAGGAAATCGCCGCTGCCAAGTGCCAGCGAGGCACCGCGATAGCCTGCGGCGGAAACCCCGAACAAGGCGCCGGACAGGAGGCCGAGGCCGGAGGAGCGGTTGAACAGGCGGGCGCGCCAGCCGGTGGTGCTGCCTCGGTCGGGCGGATCGGCCAGCAGGACCACTCCGGCAAGGCCGATGACGATGGCGATGATGCCCCAGCGGGAGACGGTTTCCCCCAGCAGCAGAAAGGCGATCAGCGCCGTCTGGATGGTTTCGGTTTTCTTCAGCGTTATGCCGACGGTGAAATTGCGGCTGGCAAACAGCGCCACCACGCAAGCGGTTGCCATGATCTGCGACACGCCGCCGATCATGGCAAGACTGAAGAAGCGCAGGTTTGCCCCCGGCAGGTCGCGCCAGCCGCCCGCCACCAAAGCCCAGACCAGCAAAATCGCCAGAGGCGCGGCAAAGACGAAGCGCGCAAAGGTGGCACCCCCGGTGGAAAGCCGCGTTGCCTTCAGTTGTTTTTGCAGCATGAACCTGAGGTTCTGGGCGAAAGCCGCAAAAATGGTGATCGGAATCCAGAGTTCCATGCCCCGTCATGGCACGACGATCACACGCAGTCGAGAAGATGTGAGCCCGGTTACAGAAACTCTTGCCTATATTGTCCGTAGTTATTGGTACATGAACCGAAAAGATGGAGACAGATATGCAAACCCGTCGCAATTTCCTGCTGAGCGCCTCGGCCCTGACCGCGTTTGCCGCCAGCGGCCAGCGCGCGCTTGCCGCGTTCGAAATCACCCGCAGCGAGGAGGAGTGGAAAGCCATCCTGACCCCGGCGCAATTTGCCATCCTGCGTGAGGATGAAACGGAAAAGCCGTTCAGCAACAGCCTTTTGGGTGAAAAATCCGACCTTCTGAAGGAAGCGCGCGTCGGCAACTATCATTGTGCCGGTTGTGATCTGGCGGTTTACCCGTCCGACACCAAGTTTGACAGCGGCACCGGCTGGCCAAGTTTCTGGGCCCCGATCGAGGGCGCAATCGGCACCAGAAAAGACAACACCCTGTTCACCACCCGCACCGAAACCCATTGCCGTCGTTGTGGCGGGCATCTTGGGCATATCTTTGAAGATGGCCCGGCACCGACCGGCAAGCGCCACTGCCTGAACGGGCTGGCGATGACTTTCAGGCCTGCCTAGTTTCGCATCAGTGGATGCGGCACCGGGTCTTTGGTGCGCAACAGATGGGTGCCAAAGACTTCGGCATAACTGCGGTAGTGATAGTGCTGATTGCGGTTGAGATAGGTTTCGCGGTCGGCGTCATATAATCCCGGCAGTTGATACCACGGCACCTTGGGGTGGCTGTGGTGGACCAGATGGAAGTTGTTGTTCAGAAACAACAGCGCCAGCAGGCCGCGATCCTCGACAATAACGGTGCGCCCGGGGGCGATGGCATGGGCGCGGTGTTCCAGGTAGGTGCGGATTTTCAGCAGGCCATAACCGAGATAGGCAGCCAGAAGATAGGCCCAGAACGGCAGCGTCGCCACCGCGACCAGCCACCAGAAAACCGGCACCAGACCAGCCAGATGCAGAATCCAGGCCATTGCCACGCGTCTGTCGCCCCGGAGGATCTGGCGGGCATCGGATTTCAGCATGGCAATGGTTGAAATTGCCGGGCCAAGCAGGATACGCCCAAGCAGCGTGTTGTTGAACCTTAACAGGCGTTGCTGCCAGCCGGGCAGGCCAGACCAGACAATGGGGTCGAGGTAATTCGATTCCGGGTCGTCATAGGGATCGGTCAGGATCTCGTCCTGGTGATGCGCGATATGCAGATCGCGAAACCGCTGATAGGGGACCAGCAATCCCGGCGCCGGAAACACCAGCAGTTCGTTGAACCGGCGATTTTGGGTCGGATGACCGTGCAAGACCTCATGCTGAAGCGAGGAATGCAGGGTGATGAAAATCGCCGTGACCGGAATCGCCAAGGTGAGCGAAAGCAGCGGCAGCCAGGCCGTTGCCAAACCCCAGCCAAGATAGCAGACGACGATCATGGTCAGGGTGATCGGCTCAATATGGGCGCGGGTTCCGGCGGTCATGGTAGGTGCGGATGTCAGCTTGGTTCCCTTTGCTGTGATGATTTGCTGCGGTAATATTAACTGGGGGCAATTTGGCATGACCGGCAGGCATTGAATATTATGTGAATGCGCACCATTTATTCACATCTGGTGAATTTATTCATGCCATGTTGGTGATGCAGACGCCGACCCCAACTGATGGCTGACCAGATGCGTTCATAAATCAGGTAATTGACCAGACCGATTGCGGTGTTTATTGCCGCCATTTGCCCGCCAAACCGGATTGACCCGCTCAACCAGAAGCCGACCGTGAGCATGATCAGAAGGCCCATGATTTGCCAGAGGATGGCTTTGACGATGCTGCGGGTTGGGGTTTCCATGATATTGATGCCTGATTAATGTCTGCCAAGGGCTATCAAATCGGCCATTCGTTGTGTATACTGTAAATACGGAACAAAAATCATCATAGGTTAGAATAATCACGAATAATGACCAAAACCGACAAAAGGCAAAGATCCGATACCTTTCGCGCCCGTCTGCTGAGTGCGGTGGCGATGAACGGTATCAATCAAAGTGCGCTGGCGCGATCGGTGGGGGTTGACCGTTCAACCATCTCGCAACTGCTGGCAGGCCGGGATGCGCGGTTGCCGAATGCCCAGGTGGTGGCGGAATGTGCGCGGTCGCTTGGGGTCAGCGCCGACTGGTTGCTGGGTCTTACCGACCGGCCCGAACGGCCTGGCGATGTGCTTGATGCCTATCTGACGGTCACCGACGCGGCACGATCCTCGGCGGATGAGCAGATCGACAAATGGCATCGTGAGGCGATCGGTTACAAGATCAGGCATGTGCCGGCGACGCTGCCCGACATGTTGAAGACCAGCGAAGTGCTAAGCTGGGAATACGGCCCGCAACTCGGGCGCACGGCTGAACAGGCGATCGGTGCGGTGGATGATCGCCTTGGCTGGTTCATGAACCGCGACAGTGATTACGAGATCGCGGTGCCGGTTCACGAATTGGAAAGCTTTGCGCGCGGGGATGGGTATTATACCGGTTTGCCTGCTGAAACCCGGCGGGCGCAGATTGACCGCATACTGGTGCTTTACGATGAATTGTTCCCCTCGCTCAGGATGTTTCTGTTTGATGCGCGGCAGGTCTATTCGGCACCGGTGACGGTTTATGGCCCGCTGTTGGCGGTGGTCTATCTGGGGCAGCATTATATCTCGTTTCGTGAAAGCAGCCGCATCCGCACCTTTACCCAGCATTTCGATTGGCTGGTGCGTGAGGCGGTGGTGGATGCCCGCCAGATCCCCGATCTGTTGCGCAGGCTAAGGGCGGAAATACGCGACGATGACACTGTGGCACCGGCAACCCTCAGGCCGCTATGAATGTGTGTCTGTCCGGTGACGTTGCCTGATGGCGTTGCCGACCCCCTCGGGGCGGGGCAGTTTGGCGTGGTGCGCCTCGATCATCGCCAGCCTGGCGGCAATCGCCGCTGAGGGTTCCGTGGTGCGGCGGGTTTGCAGGCTTACATGCAGCAACATCTGCTCGCCAGTTGCCAGCAAGCGCCCGTCGGCGTGATAAAGTGAGTTGAAGACATGCAAGCGCTTGCCCTGTCCGGAAAGCAGCATGATTTCCACATGGATAGGATCACCGGCATGCGCCTCGTCGATATGACGGATATGGGTTTCGGCGGTGAAATAGCTGTTGCCGCTGGCGATATAATCGGCGTCGTCGCTGATAATTGCCATCAGCCGGTCGGTGGCCATGGAAAAACTTTCCAGATATCGCGCTTCGTTCATATGACCGTTAAAATCGGTCCAGTCGATCGGCACGACACGTTCAAGCACGCGCAAGGGTTTGCTGAAATCGACCGGCGGCGCGGCCTTGCGCAGCGCGGCATCATGGCGATTCAACAGCGCCCCGGCACCCCGGTTCCGACCTTTCAGCGCCCGCAGTATCGCCACCAGATTGTTGTCGCGGATATGCTCTGACCCGGTGGTCGGGTGTTGTGCGGATGACGGCATTGAACGTTCGGCACTGGTTTTCAGCAATTCGGTATCGGGTTTCGGCGGATCGCCTGCGATACTGGGGATTTCAAACAGGCCAGCCTGCGCCAATGAAAGGCCGATGCCGTGGCTGAAGATGTCATCAATATCCGAAGCGGAAACCACGCCTTTTCCGATCAGCGAAATTGCTTCTTGCCAGACCAGTTCCCCTAGGCGGCTGGTGATTGGCGTGGCGTTTTCCTTCTGCACGAGCACGGGTTTCATTCCCAGCCCAAGCAGGATTTCGCCGGCCCGTTTCACCGTTGCCGCCGCCGGGCCGTCAATGCCGGCAACCTCTGCCAGCGGCAACAGATAGACCGGCGCGAATGGCTGGCAAACGATGATCTGTTCGGGGCGAGGGGCATCGGTTTGCAGTTCTGATGGCTTGAAACCAGAACTGGATACAGCGATCACCGCATCAAGGCGGCAACTGCCCTGAATTTCCGCCAGCAGCCTTTGGGTGGATTCAAGGTGATCCGGCATGCATACCTGTATCCAGATGGCCCCATCCACAGCCCCGGTGATGGTTTCGGTATGGGTCAAACGGCCTTCGGCGGGCAGGGCAACATCGTTCAGGCCGGGAAGACTGCGGCGGGCGTTGGCCAGCGCGGTTTCGGCCTCTGGGTCGGGATCAAACAACGCCACATCCCAGCCATTAAGCAAAAACCGCGCCGCCCATCCGCCGCCGATTTCGCCGCCGCCTATGATCGCAGCCTTGTTGGTCATCGCCTTTTCCTCTGTCCGGTATGCCTCAAACGGTTATAAGGACCATAGGGCGTATTTACAGTAGCGGAATTGTTTTTGAGGCTCGAGTCCCACTGGCAGGAACGGGCAATCTGTGGCAGATGTCCATTTTGCCAAACACGCGACCCCAGTTAATGAGCGAAACCAACATCTTTGCGGCTGATCCGGGCGAATTGTCGGTGGCGATTCTGGTTTTGCCCGACAGTAACCTGATGGCATTGGCGGCCTGTATCGAGCCGATGCGCGAAGCCAACCGCCTTGCCGGTGGCACGGCCTTTCGCTGGCGGCTGTTTTCCCCGACGGGCGGCGAGGTGGTGCTGAGTTCCCGGTTGCCTCTGGCGACGGAACCACTAACCACCCACATTGAATGCGATCTGTTGATCGTGGTGGCGGGATTTAATCTGATTGATCACACTCCTTCGGCGCTGATCCGGCAACTTGATGAAATCGCGCCAGAAATTCGTGCCATTGGCGGGGTAGATGGTGGTACTTGGGTGCTGGCGCGGGCGGGTTTGTTGAACGGCCAGACGGCCACCGTCAACCTGGACGACCTTGAAGAATTCGCCGATGTCTTTCCCAAGATCAACGTGGTTCGGGATCGGTTCACCATTTCGGGCAAACTGTTCACCAGCAGTGGTGCGGCGCCGACGATTGATCTGATGCTGTACCTGATCCGCGCCCGCCACGGCCCGCGCCTTGCCGATGGTGTCGCGGCTGCGCTGGTATATGAATCCGCGCCGATGGCGAGGCGCCCTGAATTGCCGACCTCTACCGTCCGGCTTGAACGAAACGCCCCGAAACTTGCCCGCGCCGTCAGGATCATGGGCGAAAGCCTGGCAAAACCAATGGATGCATCGGAAATCGCGCGCATGCTTGGTCTGTCGCAGCGCAGTCTGGAGGTGATGTTTCAGAAACATCTGGGGCAGTCGCCCGCCGCCTGTTTCCTGCGCATGCGCCTTCAGGAGGCGCGGCGGCTGGTACTGGAAACGCCGCTTGGGCTGAACGAGGTCGCGTCGAGCACCGGGTTCAGTTCGCCCGCTGTGTTCGCGCGGGCCTTTCGGCGGCAATTCGGCATGTCGGCCAGCGCCCTCAGGCGGCTGCACCGGCGCTGATCCGCCGGCGGTTTTGCGCGATTGCGGGTTGGTGTTTCTGTCGTTCAGCGCAATAATTGACCCAGCAGCCAAATCGACAAGGATCAGACCGCCATGAATATACGCCAGGCAACTTCGGCCGATGGTGCTGCCATTGCCGAGTTGTGGAATCCTTTTATCCTAGGCGGCGATGTCACCTTCAACAGCATCGAGAAAACGGCGGAAGGGCTGGCGCGTGATATTGCCGACAAACAGGCCAGCAGCTTTCCCTTTTTGCTGGCGGAGTCTGGTGGCAGGCTGGCCGGATTTGCCACCTATGGCCAGTTCCGCGCCTCGAACGGTTATCGGCGCTCAATGGAACACACGATCATTCTGGCCACAGACGTTCACAGGCGCGGATTCGGGCGTGCATTGATGGCGGCGATCGAGGCGCATGCGCGTCGGCATGGCATACATTCGATGATTGCCGGCATCAGCGCCGAAAATCTCGCTGGTATCGGCTTTCACGCCGCCATCGGCTATGCTGAAGTGGCGCGGTTGGCCGAAGTTGGCTGGAAATTCGGGCGATGGTATGATCTCGTGCTTATGCAGAAATTCCTTTAACCAGCCGATATTAGCCGAAAGCCTGATTTGATGTCCCTCTGGTCCCGTATTGCCGATGCAATTTCCGCCCTTGGTCAGGGGGAAAGCCTGTCGGACGTGTTTGCCAAGCTCAGAACCCCCCCTGAACGCAGCGTGGCCTTTGCCATTGCGGTGATTGCGCTTGGTGCCAAGATGGCCAAGGCAGATGGTCAGGTTACCCGCGATGAGGTGACGGCGTTTCGAGAAGTGTTCAGCATTGCAAAAAAGAATGAAGCCCATGCGGCGCGGGTGTTCAACCTCGCCCGGCAGGATATTGCCGGATATGAAACCTATGCGCGTTCGATCGGCAGCATGTTCCGCGGCAATTCCGCAGTGCTGGAGGATCTTTTGGAGGGGCTTTTTCATATCGCGATGGCCGATGGCGAATACCACCCGGACGAGGATGAATTCATTCATAACGTCGCGGTGATCTTTGGTTTGGAAGATCGGCGGTTTCGTATTCTCAGGACCCGATTCGCACCGGATGCGCCGCTTGATGCCTATGCGGTGCTTGGGGTGGAGCCGGATGCACCGATCGAGGAGGTCCGCAAGGCCTGGCAGCGGGCGGTGCGCGACAACCACCCCGACCGGATGATGTCACGCGGCGTGCCGAAAGAGGCGATCCAGATCGCCACCAAGCGGTTGATCGCGGTCAATCGCGCCTGGGAAGAGATCAGCAAAGGGCGCGACTGATGCGGATTGCCACCTATAATGTCGAATGGTTCACCAACCTTTTCAACCGCGACGACGAATTGCTGGTTGATGATGGATGGTCCGGCCGCCAGAACGTCACCCGCGCTGCGCAGATCGAGGCACTGGCCAAGGTCTTTGTGGCCATTGATGCCGATGCGGTGATGGTGATCGAGGCCCCCGACAGCAACGGCAGGCGGTCGACCGTGAAGGCGCTGGAAAACTTTGCCAGGGCGTTTGAATTGCGCACCACGCGGGCGCTGATCGGGTTCGTCAACAATACCCAACAGGAAATTGCCCTGCTTTATGATCCGAATGTCTGCCGCGTGCGGCATGATCCGCGAGGCGATAGTGCGGACAGCCACCTGCCGGATGCGGCACCGCGATTTGAAGGGACGTTCCGGATGGATCTTGATACCGACGCGGTGCATGAGAGCATCGAGTTTTCCAAGCCGCCCCTGGAGGTGGAACTTATCGCACCGACCGGCCGCAAGTTGCGGCTGATCGGGGTACATGTGAAATCCAAGGTGCCGCATGGCGCAAGATCACAAAAGGCGCGGGTGAGGCTGGCGATCGAGAACCGCCGCAAGCAACTGGCGCAATGCATCTGGATAAGGCGCCGGGTCGAGGGGCATCTGGACGCGGGTGAACCGGTGATCGTGATGGGCGATTTCAATGACGGTCCGGGGCTGGACGAATATGAAAACCTGTTCGGTCATTCCGGAGTCGAAGTGGTGATGGGCTGTGACGGCAGCGATCGGCGGCAGCTGTTTGATCCCGCGGCAATGGAGACTTTGTCGCGACGCTCGGCGCTGAGGCCTTCAACCTCGCGGTTTTTGCTTCAGGATCGCGGAGTCTACATGAATGCGCTGCTGGATTATATCATGGTGTCGCCGGATTTGCGCAAGCTCAAGCCGCATTGGGAAATTTGGCATCCGTTTGACAATCCGAAGTGTTTTGACGCGCTGGAACTGAGAGAGGCATTGCTGACGGCATCGGATCATTTTCCGGTGACACTGGATATTCGCGTTTAGTCCGCCAGCGGGCGAAAGGGGGGCGCTGCCCCCTCGCTTGCGCTCACCCCCGGAGTAGTTTGGCAATAAAGAAGTTGGTGGGGTAAGGGTTGGTTTGTGCGCCTTGAAGTTCCCCCACATGAGGGCCTATGTCAGGGGTGCAGCAACTGACAAGGCAGGTTTCATGTTTTCATATCTACGTTTCGCCCCGCAAATCAATCGTGACAGTGCAGAGGGCGGCGGTGCCGGGCTTGGCGATCTGCCGGTATGGCAGTTGGATGATCTCTACCCGTCTGTTGACGGGCCGGAGATTGGCCGTGATCTTGATTGGCTAAAGGCGGAAACCGCAGCTTTTGCCGGGGATTACGAGGATCGGCTGGCCGGGTTGGATGCCGATGGTCTGTTGCGGTGCATTCGGCGGTTTGAACGAATTCAGAGTGTGGCGGGGCGGATCATGTCCTTTGCCGGGTTGCGGTATTATCAGAATACGGTCGATGCCGATCGCGCCAAGTTTTTGTCGGATATGCAGGGAAAAATCACCGACATGTCGGCTGGGCTGGTATTCTTTTCGCTGGAGATGAACCGTCTGGATGACGCGGCGCTGAAGTCGCTGCTGGCGAAGAATGCCGATCTGGCACGGTATCGCCCGGTGCTGGACCGGATGCGGGCGATGAAGCCATATCAGTTGTCGGATGAACTGGAGAAGTTCCTGCACGACCAGTCGGTGGTCGGTACAACCGCGTGGAACCGTTTGTTCGATGAAACGACGGCGGCGCTGGAATTTCAGGTGGATGGCGAGAATTTGAACCTTGAATCCACCCTCAACCTTTTGACCGACCCCAAGCGCGAGCGCCGTGAGATGGGTGCGCGCGCAGTGGCCGAGGTGTTTGGCGAGCGTCTGCCGCTGTTTGCCCGCATCACCAACACACTTGCCAAGGAAAAGGAGATCGAGGATCGCTGGCGCAAGCTGCCGACACCGCAGACGAGCCGGCATCTGGCCAATGACGTGGAACCCGAGGTGGTAGCGGCGCTGCGTGATGCGGTGGTGGCGGCCTATCCGCGCCTGTCGCACCGGTATTATGCCCTGAAGGCGAAATGGCTGGGGCTGGAGCGGATGCAGATCTGGGATCGCAACGCCCCCTTGCCGGAGGATACGCCGAAACCTGTCGATTGGCCTGAGGCACGCAGGATCGTGACCGAGGCTTATCATGCGTTTGACCCTGAAATGGCGCGGCTGGCCGAGCCGTTTTTTGAAAAAGGCTGGATCGACGCCGCCACCAAACCCGGCAAGGCACCGGGGGCATTTGCCCATCCGACGGTGACCGATGCGCATCCCTATGTGATGCTGAACTACCTTGGCAAGCCGCGCGATGTGATGACGCTGGCGCATGAGCTGGGCCATGGGGTGCATCAGGTACTGGCGGCAGGGCAGGGCGAGTTGCTGTCGTCAACCCCGTTGACACTGGCGGAAACCGCCAGTGTGTTCGGCGAGATGCTGACCTTTCAGAAATTGCTGGCCGCTGCCCCGGATCAGGCGCACCGCAAGACCTTGCTGGCCGGCAAGGTCGAGGACATGATCAACACCGTGGTGCGCCAGATCGCGTTTTACGATTTTGAATGCAAGCTGCATGCCGCTAGGGCCGAAGGGGAGCTGACTCCGGATCAGATCAACGCCATCTGGATGTCGGTACAGGCCGAAAGCCTGGGGCCGGTATTTGATTTCATGGATGGCTACGAGACCTTCTGGGCATATATTCCGCATTTCATCCATTCGCCGTTTTACGTTTATGCCTATGCCTTCGGTGACGGCCTGGTGAACGCGCTATACGCGGTCTATCAGGAAGGTAAGCCGGGGTTTCAGGCAAAATACTTTGAAATGCTGAAGGCGGGCGGGTCCAAGCACCACAAGGAACTGCTGGCGCCGTTCGGGCTGGATGCGTCGGACCCGAAATTCTGGGACAAGGGGCTGTCGATGATTTCCGGCATGATCGACGAGCTTGAGGCGATGGAAGACTGAAAAGGCCCTGACGGCCTGTTCAGCGGTGTTTCAGGCGGCTTGCAGTTTTTCCTGCCAGCGCCGGTATTCCTGATTGTCGGGCCTGAGAGACAAAGCGGTTTCCGCAACTTCCAGCGCCTCGTCGTTACGGCCGAGTTCGTGAAACGCGCGGCTGAGCTGGCGGTAGGCGTTTGGCACCTCGTGGTTGATTTCCAGCGCGCCTTTCAGGGTGCTGATCGCCCTGTCATAACGCCCGGCATCGACCAGCAGGCGGCCGAGCTGGATCTTGTGACCGGCATTGGCAGGGGCAAGTTCCACCGCGGTTTCCGCCGAAGCGACGGCATCGTCGATCTGGCCGAGGCGCGACAGGGCATTGGCAAGCTGGATCCGCACCAGCGGATCGCGCGGTGCCAGTTCCACCGCCCTGGCGAATTCGCGCACCGCCGATGACCAGTCGCGTATCTTGCTGTAGGCCGCCCCAAGCTGGCTGCGGATGCGGTAATCGTCGGGGTAGAGTTCGACCGCTTTCTGGCAAAGGATCATCGCCTCATCCCAGTTCTGGTCGATCTTGTTCTGGCGCACGGCCATGTTGAAATAGCTGCGCGAGGTTGCCTCGATCTTGCCGAGTTTTTCCAGCATCCTGGTGGCGCGATCGGCACGCCCAGCGCGCGTCATCAAATCGGTAAACAGCAATAGCCCGCGTTCGGTGGCGGTTTCTTCCAGCACTTCTTGCATCAGATCGAACGCTTCCAACGCTTGCGGATGTTCGAAATCAAAGGCGAAATTTGATGGATAGTCGTTGACGCCCTTTTGCAGCGAAACCATGCCGCGCCTGCATTTCATCGCATAGATTTCCTCTGCCCAGGGATTGATCCGGGCATCAGGAAAATTCACCTTGATCTCGCGGTGATCGACATCGACGAACAGATCGGTAAAAAATGCGGCGCGCGATGGATCTGCGGTCCGTGCCAGATAGCGACCGCCGGTTTTCAGGGCTGGAAACAACCGCCCCAAATTGCCATTGGTGTTGATGTCGCCAAGATCGAGGACGATATCGAAGGGCCCGTGTTCATCAAGCAGTTGGTTGACGTCCTTGCGGGCCGGTTTCTTGCCATCCACCAGCAGATCAATCAGCAGCGCCTTGGGGAAACGCGCCTGCCAGTCGGTAATTTCGTCGCCGGCACCCACCGTCAGGATGTTGATTGCCTGATCCATATGATCCGCCAGTTCATCCAGCATGTCATGGCGATCGGTGCCGGCCGATTTATGAAGCGCCACCATGTTGTGAAACCGTTCGATCCCCGCCACCTGTTCCAGCAACGGCCCAAATTCATGGCCTTCGCACTGCAGTTTTTCCGCCATGCGGGCGAAATAGCCGACCGAGTTCGGTGCGGTCATTTCCAGCGAGCCGCCGAAACGAGGAAAGAAAGCTGTCTGTACATCCTCGACCACATAGATGCCGCCCGGGACAAGAGTTGGAAACAGCAGTTCAAAGCTGGTCAGCACATGTTCGTTCTTGTGGCTGCCATCGTCGATGATCACATCATATGGCCCGTGTTCACGCACCAGAGTTTGCAGAAAATCGGGATCGACCTGGCTGCCTTTCAGAATCGTCACGCGTTCGCCCAGATCCAGTTTCTTGTCCTGGATATCAATGCCGGTGATCTGCCCCTTGGGAAAGAAATCCCGCCAGGTTTCCAGCGACTCTCCGCCGCGATCGGCGTCCTGATAGCCGCCGACACCGATCTCCAGCAATCGGATCGGCTGGTCTTGCAGGTGCTTCAGCAAGGCATGATAGTTTGGCGTATAGTCGTGATAACCGAACTTGTCGGTGCCATAGGTTATCGCAAGCCGGGTGAGTGGATCTTTCATCATACTGCCTCGATCTTGTTATTGTTGTTGTTTTGCCGGATTTTGCTGCTTTGAACCGGGATCAGGCAAGATAATTGCTGCCAAATGGTAAATTATTCGACGAATGAGTCCCATTGGTCGCAATAATTTGCCCGATGCGGCAAATATCGGGCTTGCGCCAGCGGATCGGCGTGTTTCAATGGCGCGGCAACTTCATGGGGAATAACATGCGACACTGGCGAATTGGTGTGCTTTTGGTGCTGGTACTGGTGCTGGCGGGCATGCTGGGCTTTTTCACGCTGGGGTCGGGGATCGCTGAACGGGGCCTGAACCATGTGGTGCCGCACCAGCCCTATCCGGTCAGCGATAAGGCTGAGAAACTGCATGCAAGTCTGGTCATCGGCGACTGGCACGCCGACAGCCTGATGTGGAGTCGTGACCTTTTGAAACGCTACAAGCGCGGGCAGGTGGATTTTCCCAGGCTGGCCGAAGGCAATGTCGCGGTGCAGGTGTTCACCACCGTCACCAAAAGCCCGGCGGGGCTGAATTATCAGGAAAACCCTGCCAATGCGCGTGACAATATCACCTTGGTGGCATTGGGTCAGCTTTGGCCGGTACGAACCTGGACCAGCCTGACCGAACGCGCCCTGTTCCAGTCGGAAAAACTGCAAGATTTTGAACGCCGCGCACCCGAGGTATTGAAGATCATCCGCACCAAGGCGGATCTGCAAGCGGTGCTGGCGGCACGGGCCGAGGGCAAGCCTCTGATCGGTGCCATTTTGGGGGTCGAGGGCGGGCATGCGCTGGATGGGGACATTGCCAATCTTGACCGCCTTTATGATGCGGGTTTCCGGCTGATCGGACTTACGCATTTCTTTGACAACGCGCTTGGCGGCTCATTGCACGGGCAATCGGGTGCCGGACTGACTGATTTTGGCCGTCAGGTGGTGGTGGAAATGGAAAAGCGCCACATGATCGTCGATCTGGCGCACACCTCGCCCAGACTTGCCGCTGATGTGTTGGCGATGGGCAAAACCGCCCCCATCGTCAGCCATACCGGTATTCATGGCCATTGCCCGGTCAAACGCAACTTCCCCGACGATCTGATGCAGGCGATTGCCGCCAAGGGTGGGCTGATCGGTATTGGTTACTGGGGTGACGTCACTTGTGATCCGTCGCCCGACGGCGTTGCCAAAACCATCGTTGCAGCCATTGATCTGGTCGGGGTCGATCACGTTTCGCTTGGGTCGGATTTTGACGGCTCGGTGGAAACCACGTTTGATACATCGGAACTTGCCGCCCTTACCGATGCCCTGATGCGCCAGGGGCTGAGTGACGCGGATATCGCCAAGGTGATGGGCGGCAACATGATGGCGTTTCTGGCCAACGCGCTACCGCAATGACAATCCCCGGCAGATGGTGCCAGGAACCGGTTTGGCCGGCTCCCTATTCCAGACCGCGCCAGGGAAACGGCTTGTCGTCGCTAACCCCGGTTTGAAAATCCGCCACCCGCGCCAGCCACTTGCCTAGAGATTGGCCGAAATCCGCAACCGCCCGATTTCTGTCTTTGGTGAACAGCATCCAGAAAAACTGGATCACCGTCAGCGCCGCCAATAGAATCGCCGCGATCCTGACCAGAATTGCAAAGATCAGCATGAAAAGGCCGCGCACCCAGATATTTGATGGCGGCGCATAGATGTCATGCTGCTGGGGAATATCGTTACTGACGCTCATGGTATTCGTCCTTTCACGCCGGGATCAGCATGCCCTTTTCGGCCGCCAGTTGGCGCATTTTCTTTTGCAGCTTTTCAAATGCCCGAACCTCGATCTGCCTGATCCGCTCACGGCTGACATTGTATTCGCCGGATAGCTCCTCCAGCGTCACCGGGCTGTCTTCCAGCTTGCGTTTCATCAGGATGTCCTTTTCGCGCTCGTTCAGGTCTTCCATTGCTTCCAGCAGCAATTCACGCCTGGTGTCGAGTTCCTGCTTTTCGGCATAGTCGCCGGCCTGATCGGCGTCTTCATCCTCGAGCCAGTCCTGCCATTCCGAAGCGCCCTCACCGTCGGTAGAGATTTGCGCGTTGAGCGAAGCATCGCCGCCGGCCATGCGCCGGTTCATGGAAATCACTTCATCCTCGGTGACATTAAGATCATGGGCGATACGTTCGACATTTTCCGGGCGAAGATCGCCGGTTTCCAGCGCCCCGATGCGGTTCTTGGCTTTTCTCAGATTGAAGAACAGTTTCTTTTGCGCACTGGTCGTGCCCATTTTCACCAGCGACCAGGACCGCAGGATATATTCCTGAATACTGGCTCGGATCCACCACATGGCATAGGTCGAAAGGCGAAATCCCTTGTCGGGATCAAAACGTTTCACCGCCTGCATCAGGCCGACATTGGCCTCGGACACTACCTCGGCCACCGGCAATCCATAACCACGATAGCCCATGGCGATTTTCGCCGCCAGCCTCAGATGCGAGGTCACCAGCTTGTGCGCCGCACTGCTGTCTTCATGATCGACCCAGCGTTTTGCCAGCATGAATTCCTCTTCCGGTTCCAGCATCGGGAATTTGCGGATTTCCTGCATGTAGCGATTCAGCCCCTGTTCGGGTGAGGGGGCTGGCAGGTTGGCATAACTCATGGCGTTTCCGTTCAATGTTAATGACCGTTACATAACAGAGATAGGGCTAAAAGCCGGCATTTCAAGTGACCGGGTCAACCCTGTGTGCATGTACGATCTGCAAGCGCATCCAGAAGGGCGCACATATCATCGGGCATTGCTGCCGTAAACGCAAGATGCTCGCCGCTTGCCGGGTGCTGAAACCCCAATGTGGCAGCGTGCAGGGCCTGACGCGGAAACGCCTTTACCGCCGCCTGTGCCTCGGGCGAAAGCGATCTGGCGGCAATCACCCGCCGCCCGCCATAGGTGGCATCGCCGATCAAACCGTGGCCGGCATGGGCAAGATGCACCCTGATCTGATGCGTTCGCCCGGTTTCCAGCCAGCAATCCAGCAAGGCGGCATTGCCGAAATCCTCGATCACCTTCAGCCGGGTGATGGCGTGCCGTCCGGCATTGACCACCACCGCCTGACGCTTTCGGTCGTTCCTGTGGCGGGCGATATTGCCGGAAATGCGAATGACATTGCCCGGCTCAAACGCTACGCCGGAAATCCCGGCAAGGCGCGGATCGGCCCGGCTTGGTATACCGAAACATACGGCACGGTAGTGACGCTCGATCGTGTGATCGGCAAATTGCGCCGCCAGCCCATGATGCGCCCGATCGGATTTCGCCACCACCAGCAAGCCCGAGGTATCCTTGTCGATCCGATGCACGATCCCCGGTCGTTTCTCGCCGCCAATGCCCGACAACTCGCCCTTGAAATGATGCAAAAGCGCATTGACCAGGGTACCTTTGGTTGAACCCGGCGCCGGATGCACCACCATTCCGGCGGGTTTGTCGATGACGATCAGATCGTCATCCTCGTAGACAACCGACAGCGCGATATTCTCGGGCCTGGTGGCCACTTCCTCAGGTTCGGGCAGTATGATCTGCCAGACTTCGCCCGCCTTTGCCCTGGTCTTGACCTCGGTCACGGCCTCATCGTCACCCAAACGGCGCACCTGACCCTCGGCAATCAGCCGCACCAGCCGTGAACGCGACAGTGCAGCTGCCTCTGGCACAATCTCTGCCAAGGCCTTATCAAGCCGTGTCGGGGGATTTTCCCCGATGGTAACGTCAAGAACAGAACTGGCCATGAACGAACTTCCGGAAAATTCAGGCGAACCCGCCAATCTGAGGTTCCTGAGGGTGCTTGTCACCATCCTGACCGCCTCGATGATTGCCGGTCTTGTAACCATCATCGTACTGATTGTCATCCGCGTTCCAAATGTAATTCGCACCGTCGAAGATTCGCCGCCGCTGCCAAGCACCATCAGCCTGCCGGACGGCACCAAAGCCAGCAGTTTCACCCAAGGTGGCGACTGGTACGCCGTGGTCACTACCGATAACCAAATCCTGATCTTCAACCGCGATGATAACAGCCTGCGCCAAAGTATCCGGATCGCCCCTCGTTAATCATTGTTCGCAAAATACTCCCGCCGGAGGCTCCGCCCTCAATGCCCTTGCGCCCTTGGCGGTGAAGACCGATATTCACCCGCATGAGCCTGCCAAACGGATTTATCGACGAACTTCGCAACCGCGTGTCCCTGTCGCATGTCGTCGGGCGTAAAGTTAGTTGGGATCAGCGCAAATCCAACCCCGGCAAGGGCGATTACTGGGCACCTTGCCCGTTTCATCAGGAAAAGACCGCCAGTTTCCATCTGGATGACCGCAAAGGGTTTTATTACTGCTTTGGCTGCCATGCCAAGGGCGATGCCCTCAGTTTCATTCGGGAAACCGAGAATGTCAGTTTCATGGAAGCGGTCGAGATTCTCGCGCGCGAAGCCGGGATGAGCCTGCCCGCCCCGAACCCCGAAGCCAGGAAAACCGCCGACCAACAGGGCCAACTGGCAAAAATAATGGAGATGGCGGTGCAGTTTTACCGCCTCAACCTCAACACCGCCGCCGCCGCCGATGCCCGCGATTACCTGACCCGCCGTGGGTTGAGCAACGAGACGCAGGCGCTGTTCGAACTTGGTTTCGCCACCAGCGAAAGGGCCGCACTTGTCCAGCATCTTGACGCCAAGGGCATCGCGCCGGAACTGATTGTAAATGCCGGATTGGCGATAAAACCCGACGATGGCGGCGCGTTGTTTGACCGGTTCCGGGGCCGCATCATGTTTCCGATCCGCGATCTTCGTGGTCGCGCAGTTGCCTTTGGTGGCCGCGCCATGGATCCGAACGCACGTGCCAAGTATCTGAACTCAAATGAAACCTTACTATTTGACAAGGGCCGAAGCCTTTACAATGCCGCCCCCGCGCGTGAGGCGGCAGGCAGGGCCGGCAGCCTGATCGTGGTCGAAGGTTATATGGATGTGATCGCCCTGGCCGAAGCCGGTTTTGCCAATGTTGTCGCCCCACTTGGCACCGCCATCACCGAACAGCAACTCATGCTGATGTGGCGGCTGGCACCGGAACCGGTGATCGCACTTGATGGCGACAAGGCTGGCCTCAAGGCGGCGATGCGCCTGATTGACGTTGCGCTGCCGCTGTTGGAGGCGGGCCGCTCGTTAAGGTTCGCGCTGCTGCCTGAGGGGCTGGATCCCGACGATCTGATTCGCACCCGCGGCAGGGCGGCAATGCAATCGCTGCTGGATCAGGCGCGACCGATGGTCGATCTGCTGTGGCAGCGCGAGATCGACAGCCGATCGTTTGACAGCCCGGAACGCCGGGCCACACTGGATGCCTCGTTAAAGGCGGTGCTTGGCAAGATCAGGGACCGCTCGATCCACGATCACTATGTGGCTGCAATCAGGGAATTGCGCCGCGATCTGTTTGCCCCCAAAGGTCGGAACCGCGACAGCGGTTTTAGCTTTAGGCAGCCTTGGCCGGGCCGCAAGCCGCCAGTTCTTCCCGCCGAAAACACCCGCGCATCGCTGTTGGTGCGGGCCGCAGACGATGGCGAAATGCGGCGCGAAACCGCAGTTCTCGCACTGTGCCTTAGCTATCCCGATATAGTAGCGGATTTTGAGACCGCGCTGGAAAAGCTGCATTTCGGTGCCGAGGAACACCGCCTGCTTCGCAACGCATTGATCAGGCTGGCACCTATGGTCGGCCAGGATGCTGTTGCCCTGAAAGAAAAAATTTCGTCGGAAATCGGCCCGGGGACGGTTGAAAAACTGCTGGCGCTTGGCCATGTGCGTATTCTGCCAGCCATACTGAAACCGGTAGATCCGGCCACCGCCCGAATGGCTTTGGCCGAAGAACTGGCGAAACTCGAGGCCAACCGTGGCAGTGCCGCGGAGATGAGCGATGCCGAAAGGGACATGACCGGTCTGGTCGATGAGGGCCTGACCTGGCGGCTGTTCGAATCGGTCCGGGCCCGCGAAATCGCCAACCGCGCCACCTTGCCTGCCGGTGGAACCGAATCAGAGGATCGTGAAAAAATGTCGAAATACCTGCAAAACTTCATCGACAGTCAGGGTTGGGTAAAGAAAAAACACTAACATGCATTGCGAATCACTGATTCGCCGTGTTGATTCCCCGATATGATTCGTATTCGGTTCACGCTATCAGTGATTCGTCCTTTTCCGAGACAGGAGTGACCTATGGCCGCCAAAGACACCGACGTGACGAAACCGGATGATCAGAGCGATAACGCGCTTGGCGACATGAGCCAGGCCGCCGTCAAGAAAATGATCTCCAGCGCACGCCAGCGCGGTTATATCACCTATGACGAGCTGAACGCGGTATTGCCGCCGGATCAGGTCAGCTCGGAACAGATTGAAGACGTGATGTCGATGCTCAGCGAAATGGGCATCAACATCATCGAAGACGACGAAGCCGAAGACGAAGAAGCAAAATCAACCGATCTGGTGGAAACCTCGACCAGCAAGGAAGTGGTGGTCGCCACCTCGACCAGCGAAACGCTGGACCGTACCGACGATCCGGTGCGGATGTATCTGCGCGAAATGGGTTCGGTCGAACTGCTAAGCCGCGAGGGCGAGATCGCCATCGCCAAGCGGATCGAGGCCGGGCGCAACACCATGATCCTCGGGCTTTGCGAAAGCCCGCTGACCTTTCAGGCCATCACCATCTGGCGCGACGAATTGCTGGCCGAGGATATCCTGCTGCGCGATGTGATCGACCTTGAAACCACCTTTTCAGGTTCGGTCGAAGAGGATGAAGAAGGCAGCGTCGGTGCCAGCAGCACGGTTTCCGCCGCCACCGGCAGCACGACCGATACAGCCACCGGCAGCACAACCGCCACGGCCACCGGCGATACGGCATCAAAGGATGACGCAGAGCCGGAAACCGACGCTGACGGCAATGTTCTGGAACGCGAAGAAGACGACGAAGACGAAGATGATCAGGCCAATATTTCGCTTGCCGCGATGGAGGCGGCGCTGAAACCAAGGGTTCTGGAAACGCTTGATCGCATCGCATCCGATTACGCCAAGCTGGCCGATATGCAGGATAACCGCATTTCCGCCACCTTGAACGAGGATTCCTCGTTCACCAATACTGAAGAAACCACCTATCAGTCGCTGCGTGCGGAAATCGTCGAACTGGTCAACTCGTTGCATCTGCACAACAACCGCATCGAGGCCCTGATCGACCAGCTTTACGGCATCAACCGCAAGATCATGTCGATCGACAGCGCCATGGTGAAACTGGCGGATCAGTCGCGGATCAACCGCCGTGATTTCGTCGAGGCGTATCGCGGCGTCGAACTCGACCCGACCTGGCTGGATCAGGTGGCGGAAATGACCGGGCGCGGCTGGAACACCTTCATCGAGAAATTCCGCCCGCAGGCCGAAGAACTTCGCGCTGACATGGCCGAAGTCGGGCAATATGTAGGCGTGGATATTTCCGAATACCGTCGCATCGTCAACCAGGTGCAAAAGGGTGAGAAAGAGGCGCGCCAGGCCAAGAAGGAAATGGTCGAGGCGAACCTCAGGCTGGTGATCTCGATCGCCAAGAAATACACCAACCGCGGCCTTCAATTCCTTGATCTCATTCAGGAAGGCAATATCGGCCTGATGAAGGCGGTGGATAAGTTCGAATACCGCCGTGGCTATAAATTTTCGACCTATGCAACCTGGTGGATCCGTCAGGCCATCACCCGCTCGATCGCCGATCAGGCCCGAACCATCCGTATCCCGGTGCATATGATCGAGACGATCAACAAGCTGGTGCGAACCGGCCGCCAGATGCTGCACGAAATCGGCCGTGAACCCACGCCCGAAGAACTGGCCGAAAAGCTGCAAATGCCGCTGGAAAAAGTGCGCAAGGTGATGAAAATCGCCAAGGAGCCGATTTCGCTGGAAACCCCTATTGGCGACGAAGAAGACAGCCAGCTTGGCGATTTCATCGAGGACAAGAACGCCGTCCTGCCGCTTGAAAGCGCCATTCAGGGCAACCTCAAGGAAACCACCACGCGGGTTCTGGCCTCGTTGACGCCACGCGAAGAACGCGTGCTGCGCATGCGGTTCGGTATTGGAATGAATACCGACCACACGCTGGAAGAGGTCGGCCAGCAGTTCAGCGTCACCCGCGAACGCATCCGCCAGATCGAGGCCAAGGCGCTAAGGAAACTGAAGCATCCGAGCCGGTCGCGGAAGCTGCGGAGTTTTCTGGATCAGTGACCCGCGATGAAGTCAGGATGTTTCGCGAATCTGCGCAAGTACTCCTGACATTACTGCGTTGCATTTCGATGAAAAAAGCGCTGTCAATTGATTCAAGCAATCAATTAAACTTCTTTCGTCTTTATGATGCGTGCCTGATGGACGTGTCGGTAATTTCTTGGTGTAAGATCTTTGGTGCAGAGAAAAATCAAGATATCCACTGGAGAAAACTCTTTCCTGACACAACAACCGAAGTTCGCCGGAACCTTGAGGTACAACTAGAAGGACAATCTTCGAGGGTTACCACCCTTTCGGACGAAATTCGAAAGTATCGCGATACATATGCCGCTCATCACGACCTTGACCAAACCAAACGAGCATCAGCTCATCCGCATCTCGCGCCAATGGGTAAAACAGGGTTAATTGTCTACCGAGCCGTATACGAGGTTCTGCGCGGTGTCGAATATGTTCAAGGCTTACCTTCTCCCGACCGAATCAGTGGTCAGCACCTCAAAACGATTGAAGATCAATGGCGAGCGATTTCGGATGCTGCAAAACTGGCAACAGTAAACCTAAAAGATGCACCTTCGTGAGTTGTAGAGAGCTCGCACGCCACTTCCTCCAGACGGCGCTGTCTACACTCGGGACTTCCCTCGGCCGTTGACCCCGGCTATTTTGCCTGTGAATTGCAGAAGTACCCGAAATGCAAACCACCTTCACCATCCCCACAAACGGCCCCGGCCTTTACGAATTCACCGCTGATCTGGAAAGCTGGGTCAAGGGCGATGGCCTGCTGACACTGTTCGTGCGCCATACCTCTTGCAGTCTGCTGATTCAGGAAAATGCCGACCCCTCGGTTCAGGCCGATCTGGCGGCATTTTTGCAACGGCTGGTGCCGGATGGCAACGATCCCGCGATGTCCTGGCTAACCCACACCCTTGAAGGTGCCGATGATATGCCGGCGCATATCAAGGCGGCGATGCTGCCGGTCAACCTGTCGATCCCGGTCAGGGATGGGCGCATGTTGCTTGGAACCTGGCAGGGCATCTATCTGTTTGAGCATCGCAATCAGCCGCACCGCCGTCAGGTCGCTGCATATCTGGCCTAGGGCGGGCAGGACTTCAGGCCCGAAACCCGCGCCGTATGATAGCGCATCAACAGCCGGTCACCCTCTAGTCGGTCAAGGGCCGGCAGGGGCCTGGTGCTGGTGAAATACGGCACACCGCCTGCAAATTCGGATCGGCTGATGAACAGCGCCGGCAGTTGGCAAAACTCGCGCGGAAATGGACCACGAAACATATAGCGTTCGGGAGCCGTTACCGACCAGACCGGGATTTCCGCCCCCAGATAATGGTTCAACTGCCCGGTCAGCCCATAGGCATCAGTGGCGATCCAGACTGCGCCGGAATCCCGGACTTCGGCGCGAATACCGGCGCTGACTGCCGCCCATCCCCGGACTTGGGTGAACGGGTTATGCCCACCGATCAAAACCTTACCAGGCCAGAACCCGACCAGCATCGCCAGCGCCGTCAGCCCGAAACCCAAAGGTGCAACCCAGCGGCTTGACCGGGTTCTGTCCGTGCCATGGGCGGCAATCACCGCCAGCGTGGGAAAGATCGGCACCAGCCACTGCCCCCCCGCCGCGGCCTTGGTGGCGTGATAGACAAGGTAAAGACAAAGCGGCGCAATCAGCCAGATCAGAACCCGTGGCACCCTGGCCGAGGCTACGCCCCGAAGCGCGAACCAGAACAGCAAAGGCCCGAGATAGACAACAAAAGACAGGCAAAACAGCACGAAATCGGTTGGCGAAAATGCCGCCGCTTCACCGACGCGCCCGAACTGGCGCTGAAACCCGACCCAGTCGTGTTGATAATTCCAGTAAAGGAATGGCAAAAGTACCAGGATACCGATCACCGCCCCGGCCCAGACCTGCCAGACCGATAACCAGCGCCGGCCCTTGCGGCTAGAAAACAGCCAAATCACCAGCGCAAGGCCGAAAAAGAAGCCGGTGAATTTTGACAACACCCCAAGCCCGGCAAACAGACCGACCAACAGCCACCAGTTGCGATGGCCCTGGTTCAGAACCTCGACCAGGGCCCAGGTCGCTGCCGTCCAGAACAGGGCCGAAAACGGATCCGGTGTGGCGGCAAACCCAACCCCTGCCAGTGGCATGGTGGATGCCCCCCAAAGGCTGGCGCGAAATGCCGTGGCCTGATCCCGTGACAAAAGCCAGGCAATGCGAAAGGTCACAAGGTTGAGCAGGAAAATTGCCAGAATCGACCCCGCTCGCACCGCCAGGTTCGAAGGACCGAGCAGCCACTGTCCAGCAGCGATTGACCAAGCCACCATCGGCGGATGGTCAAAATACCCGGCGGCTGGATGACTGGCCCATAACTGGTAATAGGTTTCATCCTCGACCAGTGGCAGATTGGCGGCCAAAGCGATATGCAGCAGCACCAAGCCCAGTGCCAGGGTCCACAAGCCCTTGGATTTCAGCATTTATTACCCCTTTGCGCCGGTTTGATTATTGGCAATAGATGTTCGGGGTCAAGTCAGCATGTTGTGGGACATAAAATACCCTACACAAAGAGTTGAAGCGCGCATATAGTGGGCCGAACCCTGCCTGTAAGCCTCGACGAAAACCACAAGGAAATCATTCATGCGCTGCCCATTTTGCGGCAATATCGACACTCAGGTCAAAGACAGTCGCCCCGCCGAAGACCATATCGCAATCCGCCGCCGGCGTTCCTGTCCGGCCTGTGGCGGTCGTTTCACCACTTATGAGAGGGTGCAGTTACGCGACCTCGTTGTCATCAAGAAGAACGGCAAACGCGAAGAATTCGACCGCGACAAGCTGGAACGCTCGATCCGGATCGCTTTGCAAAAACGCCCTATTGATCCTGAAAGGGTGGATCAGATGATCTCGGGCATCGTGCGGCGGCTGGAATCTCTGGGTGAAACCGATGTGCAATCCGATAAGATCGGCGAAATCGTGATGGAAAGCCTGGCCCGTATCGACACCGTCGCCTATGTACGATTTGCCAGTGTTTACAAGAACTTCCAGGAAGCCGATGATTTCGAGGATTTTGTTCAGGAACTGCGCCCGACCCCGACCGAAGAAGAATAGCCATGGCGTTTGATGCGACCGATCGGCGCTTCATGGCGCTGGCTCTTTCGTTGGGTCGTCGTGGATTGGGGCAGACCTGGCCAAACCCTTCGGTAGGGGCGGTGATCGTGAACAAGGGCCGCATTGTCGGTCGTGGCTGGACCCAACCGGGCGGGCGGCCACATGCCGAAACCCTGGCGCTGGCCGAGGCCGGGGCTGCGGCCAAAGATGCCAGTGTCTATGTCACGCTTGAACCCTGCGCCCATCACGGCCAGACTCCGCCCTGTGCCGACAAACTGATCGCTGCCGGTGTCAGCCGGGTTGTTTCAACCATTGATGATCCTGACCCGCGCGTTGCCGGGCAGGGCCATGCGCGTCTGAAAGCTGCCGGCATCAGGGTTGAAACCGGTTGCCTTGACGATCAGGCAAAACGTGACCATGCCGGCTTCCTGCTCAGGATCCTTTCGGCGCGGCCATTCGTCAGCCTGAAACTCGCCACCTCGTTTGATGGCCGCATTTCCAGCCAAAGCGGCGAAAGCCAGTGGATAACCGGGCCTGAGGCGCGGCGTATCGGCCACCTTATGCGCTCGTGCCACGACGCGGTAATGATCGGCTGCGGCACCGCCAAGGCGGATGATCCGATGCTGACGGTTCGCGGCCTCGGGATCGAACGCCAACCGGTGCGGTTGGTGGTTGACAGCAAGCTGAGCCTGAGCCCGGAAAGTAGGCTGGCAAAAACTGCCGGCGAAATTCCGCTTTGGATCTGTCATGGCGAAACGGCAACCGTAAACCGGCGGGACCGATTGTCAGCTTGTGGCGCAAGGCTGATCGAATGCGCCAGCAGCCGAAGCGGGCGGATTGATATGATTGACGCGCTTGCACAGCTTGCAGCCATTGGCCTAAACCGCGTTTATTGTGAAGGCGGCGGCGAGATTGCCGCTTCGCTGCTGGCGGCGGGTCTTGTGGATGAACTGATCGGCTTTACCGCGGGGCTGGCACTTGGCGCCGATGGTATCGCTGCCATTGGCGAGATGCCGCAAAGTCGCCTTGCCGACAAACAGCGGTTTATCTTGCGCGAATGCCAGACTGTGGGGCCGGATATCCTCCATATCTGGTCACGCCAGCCCGCATATCATCGTTCCTGAAATACTCCTGCCGGAGGCCAAGCATCGCGCGCAGGCGCGCTGCTTGAGGGGGCGCTGCCCCCTTGGTGTGATCGGCGCGCCAATCACACCAACCCCCGGAGTATTTTGCCAATAAAGAAACCGGCAAGGCGTCAGCCTGTGCGTTTTACTCGGGCGATACCCAGGAATCGGGCGCGGGCGCGGGGGTCGTTGTCAAACAGGGCTGCCAGTTGTTCGGTGATGGCGCCGGCGAGTTGTTCGACATCGGTGATGGTGACGGCGCGATCATAATAACGGGTGACGTCATGGCCGATGCCGATGGCGATCAGTTCCACCATTCGGCGACGTTCCACCATAGCGATTACGTCGCGGAGGTGTTTTTCCAGATAACTGGCGGAATTGACCGATAACGTACTGTCATCAACCGGTGCGCCGTCCGAGATTACCAGAAGGATGCGCCGCGCCTCGGGGCGGGCCAGCATGCGGCGATGCGCCCATTCCAGCGCCTCGCCGTCGATGTTTTCCTTCAGCAACCCCTCTTTCATCATCAGGCCGAGATTGGGGCGGGTGCGGCGCCAGGGGGCATCGGCGCTTTTGTAGATGATGTGCCTGAGGTCGTTCAGCCGCCCCGGCGTCTGGCTGCGGCCTTCGGCCAGCCATTTTTCGCGGCTCTGGCCGCCTTTCCAGGCGCGGGTGGTGAAGCCGAGGATTTCCACCTTGACCTGGCAGCGTTCGAGGGTTCGCGCCAGAACATCGGCACAGATGGCGGCGATCGAAATCGGGCGACCGCGCATCGAGCCGGAATTGTCCAACAGCAGTGTCACCACGGTATCGCGGAACTCCATTTCCTGTTCCTGCTTGAACGAGAGTGGCGTGGTCGGGTTGGCAACCACCCGTGCCAGACGGCCGGCATCGAGAATTCCCTCTTCCAGATCGAACAGCCAGGATCGGTTCTGTTGCGCCTGAAGGCGACGCTGCAACTTGTTGGCAAGGCGCGACACCGCCCCCTTCAGGGGTTCAAGCTGCTGGTCGAGATAGGCGCGCAGTCGTTCCAGTTCCACCGGTTCGGCCAGATCTTCGGCGCGGATTTCCTCGTCGAAACTGGTGGTGTAGACCCGGTAATTGGGATCGGCGTCAGAGATCGGCGGTGGAGGAGGTGCATCCAGAGGCGGTTCGCCATCGGCCATTTCCGCCTCGTCCGACATTTCCATGTCTTCCATGTCTTCCATGGCGATCTGGGCCTGGGTTTCATCGGTTTCGCCCGACTGGTCGTCGGGGTTTTCCTCCATCTCGTCGGAATGGTCCTGCTCGTCGCTGCCTTCACTGTCGGGTTGTTCCTGTTCTTCGGCATCCTGTTCGGCCGAATCTTCCTGGTCCTGATCCTGATTGTCGGGGTCTTCGCCAAGCTGGTCGCCATAGCCGAGATCGTCGATGATGCGTCGCGCCAGGCGGGCGAATTCGATTTGATCGTCCAGAACCTGGTTGACGGTTTCCATGTTGGCGCCGGCCTCGGCCTCCATGAAGTCGCGCCAGAGTTCCATGACGTTGTCCGCCCCCTTGGGCAGGTCGCGGCCGGTGGCCAGATGACGCACAAGATAACCGGCGGCGGTGGCCAGCGGTGCCTGGGCGCGGTCGGAAATATCGGCAAAGCCGAGCCTGGCTGCTTCGCTGGCGATCTTGGCGTCGATATTGCCGGCGGTTCCCGGCATGGCGCGGGCACCCATCGCTTCGCAACGGGCTGTTTCCATTGCCTCGTATAGTTCCCGCGCCATCGGGCCGGTGGGGGCGTATTTGTTGTGGGTGACCGCGTTATGATATCTCAGATGCAGCGCATAGGCGTCGGCGGTGCCGCGCGCCAGCATCACCTCATCGCGGGTCATCCTTCGGGTCACCTGCGGCAGACGCATGGTATCGTTGGTTATTCCCGGCGGATCAAGCGAATATGAGACGCTGATCTCGGCGTCGTTGGCCATTGCCCTGGTGGCCTCGGTCAGGGCCTTCTTGAAGGGTTCAGCCGGGTTGTCGGGTTTGTTGGCCATTATCCAAGGCTAACACTGGCCGCACTTTCCGGCAATTCCTCGTCAAAGCAGCGCTGGTAGAATTCGGCCACGGTCTGGCGTTCCAGTTCGTCGCATTTGTTGAGGAAGGTGACGCGAAAGGCAAAGCCGACGCTTTTGAAGATTTCGGCGTTCTGGGCCCAGTTGATGACGGTTCTGGGGCTCATAACCGTTGAAATGTCGCCGTTCATGAACGAATTGCGGCTGAGGTCGGCAACGGTGACCATCTGGCTGATGGTCTTGCGGCCCTTGTCGGTGTTGTAATGCGGGTTTTTGGCCAGAACGATCGCAGCCTCGGCGTCGTGGCTGAGATAGTTCAGCGTCGCAACCAGCGACCAGCGGTCCATCTGCGCCTGGTTGATCTGCTGCACGCCGTGATAAAGCCCGGTCGTGTCGCCGAGGCCGACCGTGTTGGCGGTGGCGAACAGACGGAAACTCGGATGCGGGGTGATGATCTCGTTCTGGTCCAGAAGCGTCAGCTTGCCGTCATGCTCCAGCACCCGCTGGATCACGAACATCACGTCGGGGCGGCCAGCATCGTATTCGTCAAAGACGATGGCCACCGGGTTCCTGAGCGCCCAAGGCAGGATGCCCTCGTGGAACTCGGTCACCTGCTTGCCGTCCTTCAGCTTGATCGCGTCCTTGCCGATCAGGTCGATGCGGCTGATATGGCTGTCCAGATTGACCCGCACACATTGCCAGTTCAGATGCGCTGCCACCTGTTCGATATGGGTGGATTTGCCGGTGCCGTGATAGCCTTGGATCATCACCCGCCGATTGTGGGAAAAACCGGCAAGAATCGCCAGCGTGGTGTCGGGGTCGAACTTGTAGGTCGGGTCAATTTCAGGCACCCGGTCGGCGCGTTCGGCAAAGCCGTAAACTTCCATGTTGGTATCAAAGCCGAAAAGCTCGGATACTGAAAAACGTTTGGTTGGCTCTACCAGGGTCATGTCGCGGGTCCGTATCGTTCAGTTGCATTGCGGGCAGGGGCAAAACCGGCTGGCCCGACTTCTGTTTAGTGGCGCATATTGAACCGGGACGCAAGGGCAGAGGCCCGGCGTTCTGCTTGGGTCAAATCAGGTCGGCCAGCCCGGTGTTCACACCTTGAAGCTGTGGCTTTCCTTGATCTGTTCCCAGGCCCAGACGACCTCTTGCAGGCGGTCTTCGTCGTCGCGATTGCCACCGTTCATGTCGGGATGCAGATCCTTGACCAGCGATTTGTATTGCTTGCGAATCTCGGCCTTGGTCCAGTGATCCTTGGCGTCAAGGATGTCGAGGGCCCGGCGTTCGGTTGGTGGCAGGCGGCGGCTGCCTGCCTGACCGCGCCCGGTGCCGGGGTTGCGGGTGGCGTTTTCACCCAGAACCTCCATCGGGTCGTCAATTCCCAGACGCGCCCATGCGCGGGCCTCGGCGGTGGCGCCCTGATTGTTTTCGCCCGCTTTGCCGAACGGTTTGGTGGGCCGGTCCCATACCCGGTCGGCGGCGAACTGGCGTTCCAGTTCGGCCTCGGAATGGTTCTCGAAAAAGTTCCATTTCAGGTTGTATTCGCGCACATGTGTCAGGCAGAACCAGTAAAATTCTTCAAGGTTATCAGGATGTTTTGGCGCGCGATACTTGCCCGGCTCGCCGCAGCCGTCATGTTCGCAAATGCGTGACGAGGTGTCAAAGGCGCCCGACATGCCGCGTCGCCCGCGTGATCGGCGTTTCTTGTCGGCGGAAACGGAAATATCAAATTCGAACGGGGTGCGACGAACCATGTTCCGATCACTCCTTTCCTTTTATATTCGGATCACGCAGTTTAATGTTTCTGTGGCCGAGGCCAAGAGAGAAACGAAGAATTCGAGGAAAAAATGCGCATAGCAGATGAGATCACCGAAAAACTGACCGGGGCATTTGCGCCTGAACACCTGGAGGTGGCGGATGTAAGCGAGAGCCATCGTGGCCATGCCGGCTGGCGCGAGGGTGGTGAGACGCATTTCAGCGTGACCATCCGGGCGGCGGCATTTCACGACATGAACCGGGTGGCACGGCACCGCGCGGTGCATGCGGCGCTGACGCCGGCGCTGGTGGCCCGTATTCACGCGCTGTCGCTGGAAATTTCCGGCTAGGTTCCTGGCAGGTCGAACGTGTTGCCGTGGTCAGACAAAGATGAACATGTCTGCCGTCAGGTCCGCTTCGGTCACGTCATAGACCAGCAGCCGATCGTCAGGAAAATCCACGATCAGGCGGTTCAGCGATTGGCGGAAATCCACCCCGTCAAGGAAACTTGCGAAATCGGTAATGCCGCTGAAACCGCTGATCACGATTTGATCCGCTTCGGTGGCGTGATCAAAATCGCGGATGCGCAAATCCTCATCGCCGTGGCTGAAATGGAAGACATCGGCCCCGTCGCCGCCCCAGACCTGATCGACACCGCTGCCGCCGTAGAATACGTCATTTCCGGCATCGCCGTATAGCGTGTCATTTCCCGCACCACCGACAAGCGTATCATCACCTTGCCCGCCATAAAGCCGGTCTTTACCGGTCAGCCCAATCAGAATGTTGTCGCCGTCATTGCCAATGATCAGGTTGTCTTTGGCGTTGCCGGTATAATCGAAATCAGCCTGGCCATACAGATAGGCGCGATAGGCCGGGCCGATCAGGGTGAACTGGCCGTTCAGACCGGCCGCTCCCTTGATATGCAGTGTGTCGATTGAAATGTTGTTCGGCCCGTTAAGTGAAATTGCCGACTGATCCAGAATCTCGATACCCCGGTTGCGGCTGAGCGCCTCTTGCGCGAGGTCAATGTTCAGATAGGCGCCCATCGCCGTGTCGAAATTGCGGTTGGACCAGGCCTGAATCAGTGGGGTATTTTCCAGAATATTCAGACGAATATCAAAGCTGTCGCCGTCAAGGTAATAGTCGCTGGCATAGATGGTCAGGGTATAGCTGCCGCTGTCGGCAAAACCTGGGCGGATGACGATTTCATCGCCACTGGTGGTGTCAAGGTAATGGCCGCGTTTGCTGAGATAGCTGTAGAAATACATCTGATCGCCATCCGGGTCGCTGAAATAGCTGGCGACATCAAGGCGAATCTCGCCCCCTTCCATCAGGTTGATTTCGGCTGGCGGGGCGGAACCCTGAACAAATTCGGGTGCAGAATTTGCAATGTCGCTGCTGCCGGGTTCCATGCGTTCCTGAAGGATACGCAAGTATTCCGCCCAGAAGCGTTCATAACCATAATCCACCAGTGATGTGCCATCGAAATGCACACCGGGAATATCGAAGGTGCTTAGCCCGGTTGAACTTACGAAACCAAGATTGGGGTTGGTTTCCTCAAGCTCGATTTCCTGAAAAACCCGGTTCTGGTTGAAATTGACGCCCTCGCGCGACAATTCCCCGATCAGCATGGCGGTATCCGCATCTGCCCAGTCGGCCCCCCGTACCTGAGCCATGAAATCAAGGAATTTCTGTTTGAAAACCTCGTGTGGTACCGGATAATCGCTTTCGCCCTGCAACCAGGTGAAAAGGTCGATCTTGTCCTGTCCTATGCTGGCCAGAACGTCGGTGACATCGGCAGTCAGATCGAACCAGTGGACACCGGGGGTGGCGTTTTCACCGTCCACCAGCCAACTGTCGATGCGCGAACCGCTGACCGGGCGGGCGATCACCAGAACCGGGCGGTCGAGTTCCTCGGTCAGGTGGTTGGCAAGCGGAAAGTAGAGATTGTTCCTGAGGGTGGCCCCGGTGCGAACCCCCAGACCGCCGGCAGGTGCCGCGCCGTAATCCGCATGGATCATCTGGCCATTAACCCAGTCATAGGTGATGACATTGCCATCCAGCGACATGTCACCGCCAACCCCGGCGCCCAGCATGTTGGATTGTCCGGCAGCGACCAGAACGAAATAGTCGGGCGACCACCAACTGCCACCGCCATCGAGGTATTTGTAGCCGTCATGCAGCGGTTCATCCTGGCGGATGCGATAGGTGGTGCCGTCGATATCGACCTCGGTCAGAAAATCGGCAAGGCCGCTGGCCAGAAAGTTGCCGAAATCGGTGAAACTGAATTCACCCGGCTCAACCAGGTTATAATTCGGGATATCGCCAAGGCTGCCAAAGGTCAGCGGAACGTCGGCAAGGTTCGACAAATCGAAATCACGGATTTCGATCGAACTGTTGTCAAGCGCTATCAGGGTGTCATTGCCATTTTGTGAAATGTCGGCAATCGTCATCAGACCGGCCAACGAAGTTATTTCGCCAGCACCGGTCAGGTGCAGCATGTCACCATCGTTCAGCGAGAAATCGCGCAGATAGGTTTGGTTGCTGTCAGCAAGGCCGACCACGAACTGATCGGCGCCCGCGTTTCCGAACAGGTGGTTCTTGCCTTGGGTGGCGACCAGAAAATCATCGCCTTTGCCACCGGAAAGATTGTCCCGCCCGGCACCTGCCAGCAGGAAATCATTGCCATTACCGCCCTTCAGCGAATCGCAGCCACCGCCACCGACCAGAAAATCATCGCCTCCGTTACCACGCAGGATGTCCCGACCGCCGCTTCCGAGCATGGAATCATTGCCGTTATTGCCCCAGATATTGCTGCCATTTCCCAGAACCGTGATGCTGCTGTCGCCATCGCCGCCAAGCCGGAACCGGCTTATCGTCTGGTCAAGCACATAGCTGGCACCATCGCCATAACTGAACAGCGCGATATTTTCGACACTGATGCGGATCGGGTGATCAAACACATAGCTGGATTCAAGCACCAGCGCGTTGTCACGCTCCAGCGCCGCCAATGCCGCCGACAGAGTGTCGTAAGAATGAAGAAATGTAGCGAGCTTCCGGTCGCTGTAAACATCGAATGACATACTAAATACTGCCTACGGCAACGCCCCGGATCGAATATGCAATAATGGCAGAATAGTGTCAAATTCATGGCGTGAAACAGATTGTTTCGCAATCGACCCCAACCAGGTGTTGCAAGCGTTGTGATCTTGTCGGGTTCTGGCTCGAAATTCACCATGTCCCGCCTCGTACTGTTTTCAGCATTACGGCAACGGGTTGATATTGCGGGGTTTATGGCTGAACGCCCATGCCCCGCTGACAACGGCAGAGAAGAATCACAGCCGCTGTCCGGCCGGCAGGCAATTTATTGGTCAGGGCCGCCAATTATGGCAATTTATTGGCCAAGCTTCGACGCCACCAGCGCATTCACCGCCTTGGGGTTAGCCTTGCCGCCGGTCGCTTTCATCACTTGGCCGACAAACCAGCCCGCCAGTTTCGGGTTCTCTCTGGCCTTTTCAACCTGTGCGGGGTTGTCGGCGATGATCTGATCCAGCGCCGCCTCGATGGCGCCGGTATCGGTGACCTGTTTCAGACCGCGCGCCTCGACGATTTTCCCTGGATCACCACCTTCGGAATAGACAATCTCGAACAATTCCTTGGCGATTTTGCCGGAGATGGTATCGGCTGCAATGAGGTCAAGAATACCGCCAAGCTGGCTGGCGGAAACCGGGCTGGATTCTATGGTCAACCCGTCCTTGTTCAGCCGACCAAACAGCTCGTTGATCACCCAGTTGGCGGCCTGTTTGCCGTCACGGCCATCCGCCACGTCTTCAAAATAGGCGGCGTTGGCGACATCGGCGGTCAGAACGCCTGCATCGTATTCCGTCATGCCGTATTGGCTGACGAACCGCGCCTTCTTGGCGTCCGGCAGTTCCGGCAGGCCAGCCTTGATGCGGTCGATCCAGTCCTGTTCAATGGTCAGGGGCAACAGATCCGGGCAGGGGAAATAGCGGTAGTCATGCGCCTCTTCCTTGGAGCGCATGGAGCGGGTTTCGTTCTTGTCAGGATCGTAAAGCCGGGTTTCCTGCGTGATACTGCCGCCGTCTTCCAGAATGGCGATCTGACGCCGTGCCTCAAACTCAATTGCTGCCTGAATGAAGCGCATGGAGTTCATGTTCTTGATTTCACAGCGAGTTCCCAGCAGGCTGAAATCGTTGTCGCTGTCGCGGAATTTCTCATAATCCCCTGGTCGGCAGACCGATACGTTGACATCGGCCCTGAGATTGCCGTTCTGCATGTTGCCGTCACAAGTGCCAAGATAGCGCAGGATTTGACGCAGCTTGACGACATATGCCGCGGCTTCTTCCGGGCCGCGAATGTCGGGGCGGCTGACGATTTCCATCAGGGCAACGCCGGTGCGGTTGAGATCGACAAACGACATGTTCGGATCCATGTCATGCACCGATTTGCCCGCATCCTGTTCCAGATGGATACGTTCAATACGAACCAGTCGCGCCTCGCCCTTGCCCATTTCCACCAGCACCTCACCCTCGCCAATGATGGGGTGGTAAAGCTGGCTGATCTGATAGCCTTGCGGCAAGTCGGGGTAGAAATAATTCTTGCGGTCAAACTGGCTGAACTTGTTGATCACCGCATTGATGCCAAGGCCGGTGCGCACCGCCTGTTCAACGCAGAATTCGTTGATCACCGGCAGCATCCCCGGCATGCCTGCATCAACAAAGGCGACGTTTGAATTGGGTTCTGCGCCGAATTTGGTGGATGCGCCGGAAAACAGCTTGGCGTTGCTGGCGACCTGGGCATGCACCTCCATGCCGATCACCAGTTCCCAGTCATGGCGGGCACCAGCGATTGTTTTGGCCCTGGGGGCGGTATAGGCAAGGTCGAGCATGGGATTTTCCGTTCTGATACTGCCTCGGGTTTTAGGCGAGTGCGCCCGAGGGAGCAAGAGGGGGAACGGCAAGAGACCCGCGCCAGCGTGGCGCGGGTGTCGGGCAATCGGTTCCGGCCCTAGCCGACGGCTTTGGCCAATGCCTGATCAAGATCGTTGATCAGATCGGCCGGGTCTTCGGTACCGATGGATATCCTGACCACATTCGGGCCGGCACCTGCCGCCACTTGTTGCACCTCGGTCAACTGCCGGTGGGTGGTTGATGCTGCATGGATCACCAGCGAACGGGTATCGCCAAGGTTGGCGACATGGCTGAATATCTCAAGGCTGTCGACCAGTTTGACACACGCCTCATACCCGCCCTTGACCGCGATGGTAAACAGGGCACCAGCCCCTTTGGGATAGACCCTTTTGGCCCGCTCGGCATAGGGCGAGGATGCCAGCCCGGCATAGGTGACTGCCGCGATCCTTGGGTCGGCCTCCAGCCACTTGGCGACCGTTTCGGCGTTTTCAACGTGTTTCTGCATTCGCAGCGACAGCGTCTCGATCCCCATCAAGGTGTAATGCGCCGCCTGTGGGTTCAGCGTCATGCCAAGGTCGCGCAGGCCGATGGCGATGCCGTGAAAGGTAAAGGCGAGATTGCCGAACGTCTCGTGGAATTTCAGGCCGTGATAGGCCGGTTCCGGCGCTGAAAGCGAGGGGAACTTGTCGCTGGCGGACCAGTCGAAATTACCGCTGTCCACCACCACGCCACCCATCACCGTGCCGTTGCCGGTCAGGTATTTGGTCATCGAATGTACCACCAGCGTGGCGCCATGTTCAATCGGGCGACAAAGATAGGGCGTGGCCGAGGTGTTATCGACAATCAGCGGCACGCCTTCGTCATCGGCAATTTTCGCAATCGCATCCAGATCGGTGACATAGCCGCCAGGATTGGCGATGCTTTCGCAGAAAATCGCCCGGGTATTTTCGTCACAAGCTGCCCTGACTGCATCGAGATCATCGAAATCAACGAATTTCGCGGTCCAGCCAAAACGGCGGATGGTCTGGCTGAGCTGGGTGATCGAGCCGCCATAAAGCCGGGTCGAGGCGACAAGGTTCAGCCCCGGCCCCATCAGCGGAAACAGTGCCATGATCTGTGCGGCATGGCCCGACGAACAGCATACCGCGCCGACGCCACCCTCCAGCGTGGCCACGCGTTCCTGCAAGGCGGCAATCGTCGGGTTGGTAAGGCGCGAATAGATATAGCCAACCTCCTGAAGGTTGAACAAGGCCGCCGCATGATCGGCGTCGCGGAAAACATAGGCGGTGGTCTGATAGATCGGCACCTGCCGCGCGCCGGTTGCCGGGTCTGGCCGCGCACCGGCGTGGATTTGCAAAGTGTCAAAACCGAATTTCTGGCCGTCGGGCATGGGTATTTCCTTTTGTTGGTTGGTTCAGCTTTACTAGGATCTCAGGCTGGGCAGCACAAGGGTCGACAAGGGATATCGTTGCCAAAGCCCGGTGTTCCGGGGCGGATCAGAGCCTGGAAGAAACGATGCCAGTGTTGAACCCGCCCATGCGCAATTCGCCGAACAACCGCTGGTATTCGATCTTGGGGCAGTGGTTCTGGATCACCTGAAGACCGGCTGCCGTGGCGGTGGCAGCGGCGTCGGCATTGATCACGCCGATCTGCATCCAGATGGTTTTCAGCCCGTTCAGATGTTCAATCGCCTGATCGACGATCGGCGGCACATGTTCGGATCGGCGAAAGATATCGACCACATCTACCTTGATATCGGGCGGGATGGATTTCAGATCGGCGCGGATTTCCTCGCCAAACAGCATCTTGCCGGCATTGCCGGGATTGACCGGAATCACCCGATAACCGCGCAACGACAGGTAACGGGCCACGAAATAGGATGGCCTGACCGGGTTCATCGACACCCCGACACAGGCAAAAACCCGGCTTTCGCCAAGGATCTTTCGCAACAGGTCGTCTGAAGGGGTGGTGGTCATATGCGATTTCTAGCAGGGCCATGGCAAAGCGCGCAATCGCTAAAGCTGTGTCCGCATCGGTTGGAGATCAGATTGCTGGATCAGCCCGCTGCAAACCCCGCATAAAAAGGCGCCCGAAGCGGGGCAACGGGCGCAAGTGCGGAACGAGGGACAGTGATGAGGGGGCGCGATGTTCCATGTCCACGCCTCCGTATTGGTATTTAATATTGCGCTGATTCTTTTGAAGATGTGGTAAACTTTGTGTGACTTTGTTTGATGATGGGAATTGATCAGCCTGCCTGATCCCCCGGCACCCGCCGCCTTGCCACCTCATATAGACCAACCGCCGCCGCATTGGAAACGTTGAGCGAGCCGAAATCCCCGGCAAAGCGGATGCGCGCCGTCGCGTGACAGGTTTCGCGCGTCAGATGCCTAAGCCCCGGTCCCTCGGCCCCCAGTACCAGCGCGATGGCCACCGGCGGCAGTTTGTCCAGCACCTGATCCAGGGTTTCATCGGCCTCACCATCAAGTGCGATCAGGAAATACCCCATCTCTTTCAACGCCCGCATGGCATTGGCCAGGTTGCCGATCCTCAGATATGGCTGGCGTTCCAACGCGCCCGAGGCAGTTTTCGCCAGCGCCCCGGTTTCCGGTGCCGAATGACGCTGCGGCGCAATCACCGCCCTTGCCCCGAACACCTCGGCCGAGCGCAGGATGGCGCCGACGTTATGCGGATCCGTCACCCGATCCAGCAGCAACACCAGCGGTGCATCGCCCCGGATGGCGCAGATTTCCGAGACCGAGCCCCAGACCAGCGGCATCACCTCGACCGCCGCCCCCTGATGCACCGATTGCGGATCAAGCGGCAGTTTGAAGTCGCGCGGTTCGGTCAGTTCCGGCGTGATGCCCGAGGCGGCAATATCCTCGGCCAGCTTGTCATGGGCGTTCCTGGTCACCACCAGGCGCCGTTTTTCACGCATCGGATTGCGAAGGGCGTCGCGGACGGCATGCAGACCAAACAGCCAGAAACCATCAGGCGGGCCACCCTTTTGCGCCTTTTCCTTTTCCACCACCCAAAGCGGCTTTTTCTTGTTGCGGGGGGCCATCGGCACACCTGTTGTCAATCCAGCACGTTGAATGGCACGCAGGCAGGGCAAAGACAAGCCGGGCCGGGATTTTCCTGTTGACCTGAGGCAGCAGGCTAAGTATCCACACGCCTGTTCAGAAGCGGGCCAGGTGCCTGTCAAAGAACGGGCGACGGGCTGCAAGGTGCGGCAGCGGACTGTAACTCCGCCGGGGTGACCCACGCCTGGTTCGATTCCAGGGTCGCCCACCATTTTCCAAATATCAGAAAATTGTCAATAAAATCTATCAAGACGTATTGAATGCCGTCTCTTGATTCTGTGATGTCTTCAAGGCGATTACAAGGACCGCAGTTTATTGGGTTCAGTTGAGCGTAGTCGTGGGTTTCCTAGCACTCGGTGAGGTTCAACAGAAATTGGGTCACATTAATGCCAAGTCAGCTATACGGGACAATGCCGACCTTGGATAGTTCTCGACTAATGACGGCTTTATTCAGGCCGAAAGTACAGCGTAAAGCGCTCCGTGAGGAAATCAAACGCTCGCTGTGAATTTCTATCAAGACAGTAGGTTGTTTATCCTTACCCAGACAAAGTGTTCTCCAGAAACCGGACTGCATTTCCAATCTGATCTGCCCGCTCTTTCAACTCTTCGATTTTACGTTGGATGACGGCGCGCGCGACCTCGCGGTCGCAACTCTCTGCAGTGGCCTCCACAATTGAGCGAAGGTCAGCGACTGACATGCCTGCTTCTCGTGCACCCGCGAAAAACTTAAGCCAGACAAGGCAGTCGTTTTTGTAGTTGCGGTAACTATTCGTCTCGCTGTCCCCAACGGTTGAGGTGATGAGACCGTTTTGCTCGTAAAACCGGATGGTGTCCCGACTGAAGCCGGATTTCTGTGCAAGTTCGCCAATACGCATTGTTAATTCCTCAACCATGGACAATGGTCTATTGTTTTTATTTCCACTTCGTTTTATATGCGACCAAGGGCATGAAATTGCAATTACTTTGGGCATCAGGACATCGCACATGACAAAACGAATAATTATCATCGGTGGAGGCTATGTTGGCGTACAACTGGCCAGGGCGTTGGACGACAAGGCCGAAGTAACGCTGATTGAACCTCGCAGCCATTTTGTCCATGCCCCTGCCATGATCCGCTCGGTTGTCGATCCGCAAGTTCTGGATCAAGGGTTGATCCCCTATGATGATTTGCTCAAGAACGGTCAGGTCGTGCGCGCACGTGCCAAAAGTGTTAGTGCCGCAGGCGTCACCCTAGAAGACGGAACCGAAGTACTTGGCGATTACATCGTTGTCGCGACAGGCTCTGACAATGCGATGCCGTTTAAGCCTGCAAATGATAGCATCGAAGCCTTTCGCGCGGACAGCGCGCGTATCCACGCGATGCTGGAAGCCGCGCAGAGCGTGGCCATTGTTGGTGCGGGTGCGGTCGGGACAGAATTGGCTGGCGAGATTGCGCATTTCATGCCGGATAAGAAGGTCACGTTGCTTTCTTCAGAACCGTCACTGTTCCCGACTATGCCTTCAAAACTTGGGACAGCCCTGCAAGGTAAACTCAATAATGCTGGCGTGACGACGATCTTTGGCGCGCGTGCCGAAAACCTTGAGAGCATGACCGAGCCTTATGCCGGGGAGCTTCAATTGAGTAACGGTGACAGAATTGCCGCCGATCTGATCTTCCCGGTCATCGGGTCCCGAGCCAGGTCGACCATTTTTGAGACGCTGCCCGGTATCACCAAGGGCGCTGCCAATAGGGTCAAAACTGACCCGTGGTTGCGCCCTTCTGACCTGCCGAATGTCTTTGCGGCCGGAGATGTGGCAGAGGCCGGTGATGCGATGACAATCGTCGCTGTCAGCCGCCAAACGCCTTGGATGGAAAAGATGCTGACATCGCTGATCAATGGCAAAAAGGTCGAGGAAATGGCCAAATACAAGCCGTGGAGCAAAGCGCCTTTCTTAGTCCCCTTGGGGCCGCAGAAAGGAAATTCTTACCTCGTTATTTTCACCGCCGGAGATACGATTACACGCCTCATGAAGGGCAAGGATCTGTTTGTACCCAGATATCGGAAGATGCTGAATCGGACCTGAAGCGACAAGTGTCCAAGAAAGGGAATTTACCCTCCGGACCAATTGGAGTTTTTAGCATTGCCCTCAACTATCACAGCAGACATTCGCTACATTGCAGAAATGCGGTAGTTTGGGCTCAAAGCACACTTTCGCTGCCATTTTGATGAACGACGGCTTCGCAAGTGAAGGAGACCGATACTTTCGATAGAGTGCGCCTGCCATTTAAGTCCCTGGAGCGGCGTGGAAAGTTCAGTCCTCTTGCGCAAAATCCATACAAAATAGCCGGATTATGTCAGTGATGCCCACTTTGAAAATCATGCTAAATTCAAATCCAGGGTCGCCCGTCACTTTCGCCAGTCGATTGCCTGACCTGCCTTCGCGCGATCAGTCGTCTTTTTCCAGCCGTTTCTTGATCTTCTCAAATCCCGCCATGTATTTCTCAAGTTTCGGATCGGGATTGGAAAAGCGTGCCTTGACGTCTGCGGCGATCTTTGGTGCCAGTGGTTCCATAGCGGCATCGCCGGCGGTGAAATCTCCGGACACGGAAACGGTGACATCCACCGACCCAGCGGTGCTTGGCGGGGTGTTGATATTGGCGGTCAGGGTCAGGGTGGCGCCGGTTTCGCTGGGTTCGACCAGGCCGGTAAACGACATGACTCCACCGCCTTTCGGCAAAGGGTAGGTCGGAAGGCTGATTTTCAACCCGCCGCGGTCGGTAAGGCTGGTTCTGGCCTGTTTCAGGATTGCGTCAATCTCGGGGCTGCTGTCGGGAAACTGCATATGGTAGCCGCCGGTTTCGGTTTCCGAGATAATGAAGCCGTAATCGACGCCATCAAATATCATGTCTACGACCACCACCCCGCCGACACCCATCCCCAGAAGGATGCCGATCCCCATCGCGTCGGCGATTGCATCGCCGACTGCGCCGCCGAGGTCGAGTGGATTGCCGTTGTCATCCTTTTTCGCCGCTTCCTGTTTGTCGAGTTCGATGTCCAGCAGGCGGGTGATGTTCCTGACCCAGTCACCGGCGCATTGATCCATGCTGGCGCAGTCGATCGCGATCCTTGTGCCTTCTTGCACACCAACCAATTTGATATGTTCGACCTTCAGGCGGCCATTCCAGCCACCTGCAAGCACCAGACCATCGGCACTGCCGGTGTCCGGTTCATGATCCACCACCGGATCGGGATCGGGATCGGGTTCCACCACGGGATCTGGTTTAGGGTCAGGGTCCGGCACCACCCGACCGGAAACCAGCAGCGGCGGATCGAGGTAATAGAGCATTACCGTTGCGGTTGCGGCGTCTATCTCGGTTCCGGCGGGGGGCGACTGGCGGATGACCTTGCCCGCGGTTTCGTCTGGCTGGGCGCGGCGGGCGGCGATGGTTTGCGCATCCCTGACGCCAAGCCCGATCAGTTCGGCCTGCGCCGCCTTCGGGTCTTCGGTGCGGTAATCGCGCAGCGTCAGCAATTCCTTGCCACGATAGACCGCAACGCTGATGGTCAGCCCGCGCGGCACCCGCGAGGGTTTGTCCTTGCCATGGGGCAGGGGGGCCTGGGCGTGGATTTTCCCCACGTCGGAGTTTTCCGGGGCGGTCTTGATGCGATGAACCTGAAATTTGAAAAGTTTTTCAAATTGTTTTTCGGCTTCTTTGATATCCATGCCGATCAGACGGGGAACCTCGATCAGATCAAGGAAGGGTTCCAGTCGGATCACACCCAGATCCAGCGTGGCCGGGCGCGACAGCCCGGGTTGCGGTGCCGGTGCCTGCGCCGAACCTTTCAGATCATCGCTTCCGATGCGGGTACGGGCGTTGACGAGCAGGTTGTCGCCAACCCGGACTGGAAAGGAAAGGTCGAACAGGAACGGATTATCCTCGTTGCCCTTCCTTTCTTCGATTACGGTGCCGCCCTGAAAACCGATGGCATAGTCAACTGGCGGGGTCTCGTCGGACAATTCGGCAGCGGTGATTTCATAACTGCCCGATAGCCGAAGCGAGCCAGGCACATAGACCGGGATGCGCAGTTCAAAAGGTGCGGGCGATTTGGGGTCGATCAGATCGCCGATCGTATCAATGCCGATGTCCTGTTCAACGAAGGCGATCCCCTCAGCCATGGAATATTCCGCCCGAAGTTTCAGTTTCTGCGCCATCCCGCTGAAAGACGCATGGGCCGAATAGGTGTCGGCCGAAAGGCTCATCGGTTCGCCATCCAGAGTTACCTTGACCAGACTGTCGCTGGTGATTTCATGACCCGTCGCATCGGTCGCGCGCGCCCTGAATTCAACCTCTTTGGTGACAAAGGGCTGGACGGTGATCGGCGGCAGTGTCAGGTGACCGCCTTTTGGCAGGGTCTCGACCGGTTCCATCACCGCGCGAAACAGGGTTTCCTCGGCATCGCCCGCAAACAGGATCGCATCGAGTTTCATACCGTTTTCAAGCGCGACAGGATCGAAATTGTTGAACCCGAACCTATCGCCCAGCACCCGGTCGCCGGTATCGGGCAACAGGTTCGACCAGACGGTGCCGCCAGCGATGCTGAACTGGTCCCTGAGATTTTGCGGCAGCTCGAAACTGCCCAGAACCTCAAGATTTCCCTTGGCGTAGGCGTCAAGGTCAACCCTAAGCGGTACCCCCTCGCTGTGTTCCCTGACGCTGAAGGCCAGTGGTGCGCTTTGTCCTTCGACGCTGCCGCCCAGTACCGCCAGGCTGGCAGTGGCCGACAGGGTCTCGCCGTCGATGATATCAAGGCTGATGGGGCCGGTGCCTTCGACCCTGGTTTCGCCGACGATGATCTCCGAACGGTCGGGCGCGATTTCGCGGTCCGAGGCGTCATGGACAACCACCCGCACAGGCACCGCCTGACCGGCATCGAGAAGGATTTCCAGAGGTTGGCGCAGCCCGATGACGCCGGGTTCGATATAGGCACCCCGGACCTTGTCGGATTTCTTTAGCGCCGATTGCGCGGCGCGCGCGCCGGGGATGAACATCGCCTCGGCGATCAGGTCATTGGCGGCGGTTTCCGCGCCGATGACGCCGGGCGGCGGCTGGTCGCCTACCAGCAGAAACGGCGACAGCGCGCCGCATAGCTGGCTGCGAAACAGCCCGGATTTGTAAAGCGGGATGATCGGGTGGAAACTGGCCAGCGTACCGTCGAAATTCGGCAGGTCGGGTTCGTTGACCTGCACCAGTACACGCTGGCCCGTTGCGGTGTCAACCTCGCCGCCGGTGATGATCAGGCGGCCGCGAAGCTCCATCGGCACGATCTCGACCGCGATGGTGCGGCGCGCAAGCGGCGTTCGGTATTTGCCAAGCGCGGTGGCGCGCAGGCGAAAATTGCCGGGGCTGATCAGCGGGATTTTCGCGCCGCGATCCTTGTCCGCAAGCGCCTGAATGACCGCGACCACCGCTTCGTATTTCGGATCACTTCTCGATGCGTCGCAACGCAGAAGCTCGGGCGTCGCCTCGGTCACGGCGCTGGCGGGGTCGCTGAGATCCGGCAGGTTTTCCGGGCCGAGGAACACCACCGGCGCATCCGGATCGCCCGATGGCGGCGGCAGGATGATCTGGCCGGGCGAGGTGTCGCGGGCGATTTCCCAATAGACCTGATCGGTCCAGGCCCTGATGTCGTCGTCGCTGATCAGGGGGTCGGTTTCGCCCTTGAACGGCTCGGCCTTGTATTTCACCTCCAGCGATTCAGAAACCTTGTAGGGCGGATCGGGGCGGGTGATGTCGATCTTGAACAGGTTGTCGGCGCGATCTTGCAGCCGATTTGCGGCGATCAGAAAAGCGGCGCTGAATGCGTCCAGATCAATCACGTTCCGGCTGGCGGCATCGGCGGCGGGCGGGGTTGGCGCATCGCCGCCGCTTTCAGTCTTGGCGGGCTTCGCCGCCACGTCGGTCTTGAATGCGCCGGCGATCCTGATGGTTTCCGGGCCGAACAGCCGGTCTTTTCGGGCATTGGCGAGGCTGATTTTATGAACCTGAAAAATCTGTCTGAGGATGCGCGGAAAGATCGGATGCGCGTCGGCCAGATCGGCGGTCTGGGTTGCCAGCATGGTTTCAAACGGGCGCGTCGAGTCGTTGAACCGGATTTCGGCACCTGAGGTCATTTCTTCCACCAGCGATTTCTTATGTGGCGCCAACGTTTCCGCCAGTTCGTTCCGGGCGTCGACGCGCACCTGTTCATAGCCATTGTGCCATTCCCTCAGCCTTGCCCCCATCGTGCCATCGCCTGCGGTTGACCAATCCGCAAAACTCGCCAGCAGGGCGTTTTCGGCGCTCTGCTCAAACAGTCCGGCTTCGTGCCAGCCGCCTTTGGGAAACAGATGATCTTCGACTTCGCCGTATTTGCCGCCCTCGGGCGGTTGGTAGCTGTCGATGGGCAACAGCGCCACATGCACGGGCGCGATGTCATAGCCATTGGCGAAGGCGACATATTTTCGCGTGGCGGCGATCTGCTTCATCGCGTTGTCCAGACCGTCCTCGTATTTCACCACCATGTCGGCCGCGTCGCCCAGAAGGTTTTCAACCCGTGTTTGTAACAGGCTGGCCGATGACGCCATGCCGCGCGTGGTATCCACCCGCATGGCGCTGAAAAAGCTGGAATAGCTGCTGGTATCGACGGGCACCCCCGCATTTTGCCGCGCCCATGCTCGTTCGATCAGTTTCATTGGCAGGTTTTCGGGTGTCTGTTCTCCTTCAAAGAACTTGATCAGATCGCGCAGATCGGCACGTATGTTATGCGTCGCCTTCAGGTAATGATCATAAAGTGCAAGCTGCTGGTCTGCCGGGTATTGCGGCGCATCGGCGCTGATCGGGAATGGCTGATGAGATGGCGCGATCATCGGCCAGACCTTCTGGTCCAGCGCACGCATCCGCCGGTCAAGATCGGCAAGGCGACCGGCGACATCGCCGATGTCGATACCTTTGTAGTCGTCCTTTTGCGCTTTGCGTCCGGCGGCTTGAATCCACGGGTCCAGCATGACGCATTCGATCAGGTACTGCCGCCGGACCCAGTATTCCGAGGCCATGTAACCCACCATCCTGCGGCTGCCCTTGCTCATGTCGCCCCAAAGCACCTGGTGGATCTGCATTTTGTTGATATCACGCGGGCGGTTGGAAAAATCGCTTTGCTTCAGGTCTATCCTGACTTTGCCGCGGATCAGGAACGAGGAATCCTCGGGCGTTGGCGGCTCGATCTCAAGGGTTTTCAGCCGTTCGGCAGTCCATTTCGATCCGTCGTCCCAGGAAATCGCGCGACGAATGAAATCAAGGTTTTCCCAGCCTACGCGCGCGTCGATCGTGTCCTTGATGGCGGTCAGGATCGGATCGCTGGATTTCTGCGGCGAAGCGTCGAACAGTGCCAGCGCCGCCTCACGCGGAATGACAAGTCGGCCGTGTTCTGGTTCGCAAGTGGAATTTTCGATCTTGCGGCAAAGCGGCACGCCCGCCTCGGGAATGCCTTTGACGAATTTCACCAACCTGTGCAGGCCAACCGGTTCCGGGTTCGGCTTTTCCTTGGGGGCGAAGGCCGATGTCGACCTCAACTTGCATTGTTCCGCGCGGGCCTTTGCGTCGTCGTTGATGACCTTGCCGCCCAGATATACCTTCAGCAATTTCGGCGGGCTGCCGTCCGAGGGGAATTCCCAGACGCCGTTTTTCACCAGAAGGTCGATCATGTCGGCCTTGGCACCTTCGGTGACAAGATAGGCCTTGCCCGCCGAATACATCGCGTTCAGCGCCATGACGGTAGCGACCTGCGGCTGCCAGACCACCAGAAGGTCGGTGACGATGGCGCCAAACAGCGCCTCCTTGGATTCCGGGGTCTGGAAGCTGTCGCCGGCATTGGACAACAGCGCGCCGACCGTGCCGCCCGCCTTGCCAAGCACGGTGGAGCCCTTGCCCATGTTTCGCTCCATCCAGTCTTGCCATTGTTCGTTGCCGAAATTCTGCACGATGGCGGAAAAGCTGCCATAGCTTTCCGCCGCCAGCGTCGCCAGCATCTTGGCCTTTGCGGCCTGATCCATGTCGGGCGAGGCGACGCTGAGCGCGTGCAGCGTCTTGGCGAAGGTGGTCAGGCTTTCGATATCGCCTTTCAGCCCCCACATCTTTTGCAAACCCTCAGCCCCCCGCAGCGTGTGTTCAAAGGTGATCAGCCCCATGTTGAGCGTGGCGTCGGCAAAGTGTGAGCCGCGCAACTGGCGCACCACCGGTTCGCCGTCCGGGCCCTCTAGCCGCACAAACCGCACGGTCGAGGCGGCGGGATCGAACAGCCGGGTAAAGCCAAGAAAAGCGTCCATCGCATCATCGGCATAGCTGCGCCTGTCCGAAGGTTTCACCCCGGGATCGGTCGGCACACGGTAATCCGGCCCGTTGAAATAGGCCGCCAGACGGTGGGCAAAGGTGGCGTCGGTCCAGCCAAGGTTTTCCCCCAGCCACATCATGCGTTTCAGGTCGTCGCCGATATCCGCCGGTCGCCAGATTTCATCGACCACCTGAAGTTTCGGCCAGCCGCCATCGGTTTCGCGCAACAGACGCACTTGTCGGCGGGTGATCTTGCCCAGTTGCAGCTTCCTCAGATAGCCATGCAGATCAGGCTCGTTCAGATCAACCAGCTTCTGGCTGATTGCCTTGCCGAGATCGCTTGTGGCGAGTTCCGAGAACCGGCGCAACCCGTCAGCATCGGCCTGCAAATCCGACCCGACCTCGCGGGCGCGCCTGGCGGATTCCTCGATCACCGGCAGAAGGTTCATGCGCATTTCGGCGCTGACCTGTCCGGCCCCGTCGGCCTTCAGCAGGTCGCTGTCGATGAATTGCGCGATGTCCTTTGCCATGTCGCGGGCGACATCCTCGGGCAGGTTGGCGTAGCCGTTGGTATAGGCGTCGAGCGTGGTCAAAAAGGCGATATAGGGGTCGTTCTTGGGCGCATTGTCCTGCTTGCGCCGTTCGGCCTCGTTCAGCAGAACCTCGAATGTCAGCGGCTTTTCGATACGCTCCTGCAAGGTGCGTTTGGCGATATCTTCCTGCATCAGTTGTTTCAGACTGCCGGTCCATTGCTCCAGATGTTTGCGCTGGCCGGTGATCATCATCAGCTTGTTCAGCCCCTTGAGCCGGGCCAGCGCCACGTCCTTGCCGCCGCCATCCTTGATCGCCGTTGCCTTTTCTTCGGCGGTCTTGGCGTTACGGATCTTTCTCGCAAGGGTTTCCAGCGCGTCAAAATCATCGGCAATCGCCGGATCAACACCGGGGGCGTCGCGCGCCAGTTTCTTCAGCTCTTTGATCGGCAGGTTTACGTTTTTCCACCAGTCGATCATCCGCTCGGTATATTTGGCGACGCTGTCCAGGTCGCCCTTGTGGGTGACGAAGATCTGGCGGTAATTGGTCGCCATCCAGCCGAACGGATCCTTGATGCCCGTGGGGAAGATATTCGATCCGACGATATCCTTCAGTTCGCCCTCGGTGGCGCTTTGGGCATAGGTGCGCGTGGTCTCCGGCGCGAGCGGGCGCTCGGGATCCTCCGAGACATAGCCCTTGGCCATGCCATAGGCATGAAGCTGCTCTTCGGCATAAAGGCCGTTGTATTTCTCGGAATGGGCCAGAACCCATGCGCCGAGGAAGTTGAGCTTGTCGGGCGCCGTCAGGTCGATCGGCACGTTCCAGCCCTTGTTCGCGCGAAGCGTCTTGTCGCCCATAATGCCGACCATCTGGGTCGGCGACAGGAACTCGACCTTCATCACCTTTGGCTCAAGCCGGGCCTTGCCGCCGGGCAGGTTGGCCTTCATCTCCTCGGGCAGTTGGGACAGGTGTTTGGCGGTCAGCCTGGCGAATTCCTCGTCCGCGCGCGCGCCGTTCACCAGTTCGTTTGCCAAGGGGTCTGCGTCGCGCATCGCCTTGGTGGCCCAGTTGCTGACATCGTCGTCGGCCTTGTTGAGCTTGGTCTCCAGGTATTTGGCGTCGCCCGGCATGCCGTCAAACTCGACGATGCGTTTCGGGTCGGTCGGGTCGGTGAACTTCCATTTGCCGCTCATCGGGCGCTCGGCCTTGACCCAGGCCTGCCATTCGGCGAAGCGCGCACCGGTCGAGCCGACCCGAAGCGACAACTCGATGCCGCGCCCGTCGCCAAGGCTTTTCTCCTTAGCGTGCACGCGCTTGTTGGTTTCCAGGATCAGTTCGTATTTCGCCGCGTCCGCCATCAGGAACGCCGCCTTGGCCTCGCGGATCAGCGCCAGGCGTAAGGCGTCCGCCTTGTCCGCAGAAAGCGTCGGGAAATGCGCCAGAAGCGCAACCGCGGTCGCCATCGAGGGGCTGGTTTCGGCGTTGGATATCGCCCGAATCGCCGCCTGATATTCAGCCGGAAGATCGGCGAGGGTCTGACCTTCCTTCAGATAGTTCTGCCGCTTCAGCGCCGCTTCGAAATCGGTCGGGGCTTCGCGGGCCGGAATCGCGGCAAAAATCTCGAATTCGGCGGCTAAAGCGGCGAGGGGGGCGAACAGCAGCAGGAACCCAATGACCAGACCCGAAAGCCGGGATCGCCAGACGCCTCTTTGCCGTTTCGCTTCAGCCAATCCCTTGCCCTTCCTTGGTCCTCCGCCTCAGTTGCCACATTTGCAGAGGGCCTTCATCGCCTGAACGGTTCCCGGTCCGACCCTGCCGTCGATCGCGCTGTTGTAATGTCCGGATTGCTTCAGGATGCGCTGCAACTCGGTCGCGGTGGCGCGATCCCAGGCCGACGTCTTGCGCGTCGCCGGATAGGCTTCGCCCTTTTTCAGCCCCTCGACATAGTGCGCCGCCGCGCGTTTCGGGTCGTAAACGCTTCGTTCGGTTTCAAAGATATAGCCGAGATAGATCTGCGCCAGCGTATCGCCTTGCCCCGCTGCATCCTCGATCGACTTGATGGCGGCGCTTACGTTCTTGATCGTGCCGCGCCCAAGAAAGGTCAGCCAGCCATATTCGCGCTGCGCTGCGGAAAACCGCATATCGGCGGCCTGACGGAACAATTCAAAGGCGCGAACCTCGTCCTTGGCGAAACCGCGACCGTCGCGATACATGAAAGCAAGCTGGATCATGGCACTGCCGTAATTCTTGGCCGCCGCCTTGTTGTAATAGTTCGCCGCCTGTCCAAGATCCTGTGTTACCTGATCGCCGTATTCATACCGCCTGCCCATCCAGTAAAGCCCCTGCGCGTCATCTGCACTGGCGGCTTCGCGAAACAGCAAGGTTGCGTGTCTGGTGTCGCGCTCGACGCCATAACCGTATTCATAAAGGAACCCGAGGTTGGATTTCGCCTCGGCAATATCAAGATCGGCGGCCTTCTTGTACCATTCGGCGGCCTTGGCATAGTCGCGGTCAACACCCTTGGCAAAGTCATATATCCGGCCCATCTCCAGCATTGCCGGCCCATTGCCAAGTTCAGCCGCGCGCTGATATAGCTGAAAGGCGCGGCGGCGGTTCTCGGTCATGCCAAGGCCGTAATTGTTGAGATAGGCCAGCGCGTTGAGGGCAGCGGCGTGTTCTTGATCGGCGGCCTTCTGATACCATTCGGCGGCACGGGCAAGGTTGGTGATTACCCCCCAGCCAAATTGATAGTGCCGCCCCAGTTCATATTGCGCCACCGCGATTCCCGCATTGGCCGCGGTCTGGTATAATGCTGCCGAACGGTCCAGATCCTGCGCCACCCCGCGCCCGGAAAGATACATACCCGCCAACGTGGTCAGGGCAATCGGGTCATTCCGGTTCGCCGCAAGGGTGTACATTTCGACCGCCCGCGCTTGGTCGCGGAAGGTTTCGGGGCCTTCGGAATAGATCACGCCCAACCCGACCTCGGCGCGGATATGCCCCTGGCTGGCGGCGTTCTCGTATAGGTCGATGGCGCTTTGCCATTGCTCCAGCTTGTGCTGGACGCGGCCCAAATGGTAGGTGGTCGACACATTCTCGGGAAAGGCGCGATGCGCCATGGTACAGGGAAACCTTGCCGCGTCGGCGTCAAATGCCGCCCAGTCGGAGCCCTTGCCAAGGCCAAGGTTCTGTGTGTCGGAATTATGTGCCGCCAGCAATTCGCATCGCCTGACGATGCTGCTGTTCTCCGGCTGAAACGCCGTTCCTGGTATTTGAGACAGGGGTGGCAGGATGGTCGCGAAAATCGCAGCGTCGGATGTGCCCTGGTTCATCACCGATCCGACCAGACCCAACGCACCACCCCTCAGCGGAATGGCGCCATAGAACTGTTCCGTCTGGTCATCCCCCAGGACCATTCGCGCCAGCATTTCGCCGTTGCCATCCAGCCAGGCAACCCAGCCTGTGGTATTCTGCCCCTCGTCGCTGACACCGGCACCGCCGGCAACGGCAATCTCGCCGCTTGTTAGCGCCGCCACCGTCAGCGTGTTGTCCGGATCCCCGACATCAATGGTTGATGACCAGATCAGTTTGCCGTCGGACGATAGCCGTGCGACCCAGACGTCCAGCATCGGATGCTTGCCGATCGCGCCCGACACCACCAGATCGCCCCCCTTCAAAATGTCGATGGCAGTGCCGATCTTGACCGCCTGATCGGCAAAGATCTGATCCCACAGCACCTCGCCTTCATAATTCAGGTGCAAAAGCCTGAGGTTCGGATCTCTGCTGTTTGCATTCATGATATTGGCCAGAACATAAAGACCGGAGCCGTTGTCCAGTGCGTCGATGGCAAAATTCATCTCGGGTTTCGGATATTGCCGATCCCAGAGGATCCGCCCCTGTTCATCCGTCCGGATTACCCGGCTGATCAGATCATCCTTGTCTGCCGCCTCCGATGCGGTGGTGATCACCGCACCGCCCCGACGCAGGGGATTGATGCCGGCATAGTTCAGATAGGCCGAGCTTTGGCCGAGTTCGCGTTGCCACAGGATTTCGCCATCAAGCGACATGCCGATCAGGTCCAGATCCACCAGATCGTGATCATCGGTTTCGGAGACCTTGATCAGCATCAGATGGCCACCGGTCAGGGCCGCGCCGGTGATGCTGTCGCCGCGGGTATCGCCCCAGGATTTTTCCCACCGGATTGCCCCGCCGATGTCCAGCCGCGCCACCCAGGCCTCGCTTTGCTTGCCCTCGGAATGGATGCTGCCGACAATGATGTAACCGCCGTCGGCAAGTTCCAGCATGGTCCAACCGGTGCTGTCGCGGCCGTGGCCATGTTTCAGTCGGAACATCTGGACCGGCGGCGCGGCGGAAAGATCGGTGTCGGGCGTGGTCTTTTTCGCCATCGCCGGCGGATTTTCAATGATCGAGGCGGGTTCCTGCCCGGTCAGTCGGTTCAGCCTGAGGCGCGCCAGACGGACGAATACGCTATCGGGAAAGGCTGCCAGGAATGCCCGCAATTCCTCGGGCGAGTCGGTGTTCTTGACATCGTTCCAGAAGGTCAGCTCCAGCTCACCTGCCTGGCTGGTTGCGTTGGCGGCTGTATCGGTGTCCGAGGGGTCGCCTATGTTGATGCCACCGCTTTGGCCGATCTCGGGCGGGTTTTTGGCGGCTTCGGCGCTGCGGGCTGCGGCATCGGCGGCACCGACGGCGGCAAGGGCTTCGGCCATCATCTGGTTGGCCTCGGCGTTTTCCGGTTCAAGCGTTGCCGCCAGCCCGGCATCGGCAATCGCCGCATCCGGTTGGCCGCTGTCAATCAGCAAACGCGCGCGGATCAGCAGGCCGGGCACCGAAAGGGGCGCAAACCCCAGCCCGGTTGTGATCGCCGCCAGCGCGTCATCAGGTCGGCCTAGACCGATCAGCGCCTCGGCGCGTCGCCGGTGATAAATCTCCTGCGTCTTGTCATAGCTTTCGATCGCATCGAGGTCGGCCAGCGCCCGGCTGAACGCGCCGATTGACAGCAGATGTCCTGCACGGGCGCGACGGAACTGCGCTTGTTTTGAGGGGGTCAGCAGATCGTTGTCGGCAAGGGCGCTGGTACAGACGGGGATTGCCCGCTCGGCATCACCGGTAAAACAGTCATCTTCGGCAGCAACCGCACCAGTGACGCAAGAAAGTGCGAAGGCAAGAGTCAGTGCAGTCAATCCGAACAGACGAAATCTTGACAGCTTTTCCGTCATATCGGCAATCAGCCTAAGGGCAATCGCCTGATTGTGGCAAGATTTTTAGGTTGTGACCCGGTGTGCCATAGCGGCGCAGACAACAGCAAGACGGCCCCTGCTGATCGCAGCGGCCGCCATTTCCGATTTCCAGTGTCTTTTTGGATTCAGCCGCGGCGGCGGCGTCCTGCCAGCCCAAGCAGGGCGAGTCCACCCAGCAACAGCGGCAGGCCTGCGGGCAGAGGAACCACTGCGGGACTTGTGCTGTATTCCACGAGGTAGGAAAACTTACCTTTATCGGACACATCGTTCCAAACGTCGCCATGGTTCCACTTGAACCACCAGGCAACCGCATAATCTTCGCCCGTGCCAAAATCGTTCGGCTCACCTTGCGACCAGTTGGAATAGCTCAGAGTCTGACCTTCTTCCGGTCCACCGATCCATTTGAACACGCCTTCGTTATCGCGGTCTGAAGCACCGATGAGGTAGCGGGCGTTGTCGGGGCGAATGGAGGTCAGGAACGCTTGTTCCAGCGACGAGGTAATGGTGGCCAGATAGCCGTCCATACCAAGATAGTTGCTGCTTTCGGCGGCAGTTTCCGCCGCCGTCGGATTGAGCGCAGCGGTGACGAACTCATACCAGTGATTGTTGGCACCCGCGCCGCTTGTCCACTGGACTGGTGCTGCGTTGGCGATGCCGGATGCGGCGCAGACCGCTGCTGCGGCAAGTGTGATTCTGAGCATATTGCTAAATTCCCTCAAATTTTCTTGAACAACTGGTTGTCCGCGAATCCTTCGCCCTTGTCGTCCGTAATGAATCGATACTACGGGAACTCAGGGATGGTGTTAAGCCCTATTTTCGTAGTCAATCCAACAAACAGGACATTTTTTTCCTCAGACAGGAAACGATAAACAACCCGATTGCTGTCACACCTGCCCGGCCAGTGCGCATTGCCAGAATTCGGCGCCAAAGCCCGGTTCTCGAAAAATCCGTGCATCGGCTCCAGCATCTGGTGACGGCGGCTGAGAAACCGGCTAGAAAGGGGAAAAAACGGATTGGCCGGGCAGATGGCACAGGGATCAGCGCAGAATTTCAACATCTTTGCCATTGCCCAAGGCGGGCGGTTGCAGTTCGAAGCGATCATTCTGGCGGCATCGCTCAAGCATTCCAGTCCCGGACTGAACGCCAGACTTTATTTCGGCGAACCGCAACCCGGTCCCAGATGGGAGCGTAACCCCGGCATCAATAATGGCGAGGTTCGCACGCTGCTGAAGGAACTCGGGGCTGAAATCGTGCCGTTTGAATCGCGGCATTTCGGCAGTGAATACCCCTATGGCAACAAGATCGAGGGGCTGATGGCACTGCCCAAGGGCGAACCCTTTGTGTTTTTCGATACCGACACACTATTCACCGGAGATCTTTCGCGGGTGCCGTTTGATTTCAGCCGCCCCTCGGCCTCGATGAAGCGAGAAGGCACCTGGCCAGTGATCGAACTTTACGGTCCCGGATATGCCGCCACCTGGAAATCGCTTTATGATCGGTTCGGGCTGGATTTTGAAAGCTCGCTCGATCTTACCCAGCCGGATGAGTATTGGGAGCGGTATTCCTATTTCAATGCCGGTTATTTCTATTACCGATGTCCGCATGAATTCGGCCAGAAGTTCCTGGAATACGCGTTGGAAATCCGCGACAACCCGCCCGAGGAACTGATTTGCCAGTCGCTTGATCCGTGGCTTGATCAGGTGGCGTTGCCGTTGGTGATCCACGCCCTTGGCGGCGGGCGCGATGTTTTGCCGTCGGGTCTGCTGGATGGCGAAGTTACCTGCCACTGGCGACTGATGCCGCTGCTATACGCCCGCGAAAGCGATGAGGTGGTGCGGGTGCTGGAAGAGGTGGTGGCACCGAACCGCATCAAGAAGGTTCTGAAACAGTATGAGCCGTTCAAGAAGATGATATATCAGGCACGCGGCCATAAGGTCAGGGCGCTGTTTGATCGTGATGATCTGCCGACCAAGGAACAGAAAATCCGCAATATCATCAAATCAAACAAGTTGTGGATGCGTTAGCGGGCGGCTTTTTCCGCAATGCCTGAACGGGTTTCGCGCCGTTCCAGTTCGGCATAGACATCGGCAAGGTCGACGCCTGAGGCTTCGAGCATTACCAGCAAGTGATATAACACATCGGCAGCCTCGGCGGTGAGGTTTTGCCTGTCGCCCTTGGCGGCGGCGATGATCGCCTCGATTGCCTCTTCGCCAAACTTTTCGGCACATTTGGCCGGGCCTTTTGCCAATAGCTGCGCCGTCCATGAGGTTTCAGGATCCGCCGATTTGCGGCTTCTTATGGTCTGGGCCAGTCGGGTCAGGGTATCGGTCACAGTCGCATCTCGATTCCGGCTTGTTGCATGTATTCCTTGGCTTCGTGGATGGTATAATCGCCAAAGTGAAAGATCGAGGCGGCAAGAACGGCGCTGGCATGGCCTTCGGTCACGCCTTCGACCAGATGCTGAAGGGTGCCAACCCCACCCGAGGCGATCACCGGAATTCGCACCGCATCGGCAATGGCGCGGGTCAGTGGCAGGTTGAAGCCCGAGCGTGTGCCGTCCCGGTCCATCGAGGTCAGTAAAATCTCCCCCGCACCCTTGCTTTCGACCATTCGCGCAAATTCCACCGCGTCAATACCGGTGGCACGACGGCCGCCATGGGTGAAAATCTGCCATTTGCCGGGGCTGACAGTTTTGGCGTCAATGGCGACGACGATGCACTGATTGCCGAATTTATTTGCGGATTGTGCGATCACCTCTGGGTTGGCAACCGCGGCGGAGTTGAAGCTTACCTTGTCGGCCCCTGCCAACAGCAACGCGCGCACGTCTTCAGGCGTGCGCACACCGCCACCGATGGTCAAGGGCATGAAACATTGTTCGGCGGTTCGGGTGGCCAGATCGTACATGGTGGCGCGGTTTTCAAAACTGGCGTTGATGTCGAGAAAACACAGTTCATCGGCACCGGCGGCGTCATAGGCACGCGCTGCCTCGACCGGATCACCGGCGTCAATCAGATCGACGAAATTGACGCCCTTGACCACACGGCCATCTTTCACGTCAAGGCAGGGGATGATGCGGGTTTTCAGCATGGATCACCTTTAGGCCGTTGCCGCCAAAAGGAAAAGCCCTCTGTTCAGTGCTTTTTCTATGCTAGACTGCCATAAATCGCCAAGGAGGCAGGGGTATCGAGACAGTCCGTTACATTCTGGCATCGCTCAGCCTTGGGCTGATTGCGGTCTGGGGATCGGAGAACTTCTTTTGGTCGGCACCACCGTCTGATCTTACCCCGGGCGTCTGGCTTGTCACCTGGATTGCCTATGCGCTTGCTTCGGCGGTGGTTCTGTCGGTGGTCGCCCTGAGTGGTATAAGCGGTATCCGCGCGGTATTTCTGGGTGGCGTCCTGATGGGATATCTGATCGAAGGGGTGGTCGTTGACGAGCTATATCTGGCATTTCCTTTCCAACTGATCTGGACTTCGATGGCGTGGCACGCGCTGATCACCAGCGTTTGCATCTTTGGCTTGGGGCGGGTTGCACCATTCTGGCCGCTCTGGCGACATCTTCTGGCGCTGGTCTTGCTGGGTATGTTCGGCGCAACCTTCGCCAGTTTCTGGCCGAGCGAGCGAGGCACCATGCCCGCCGGCGATCTGGTGCTGTTTTATCTGGCGGGCGTTGCTTTTGTGGTGCCAGCGGCACATCTTCTATTGGATCGGATCGGGCAGGTGCCGCGCCCACCCACTCTGGTCCTGATGTTCGTGCCAATGATTGCGCTAACCGTCTGGCTTGCCAAATCGGCCGCAGATCCCCGGCCCGTGCGGCTGGCCTTTCCGCTGGTGGTTCTGCTGACGCTTTGGGCGATGCGGCGGTTGGGCGGGGCGGGACCGGTGACGTTCGGCCGGCCCGCACCCGTTTGGCGGCATCTGCTGTTTCCGCTTGCACCTGCGATCACCGCCCTGATCGTGGTGCCGGTCTGGGAAAACATAGGTGCGCTGTCGGGGCATATCGTGGTGGTGTTTCTGACGGTTCCGCTGTCACTTAGCTGGTGGCTTTTGCTGTTGTGGCGGGCAGCAAGGTCTGGTTCAGATCAATCGCGCAAGGCTGCCAGTGCCTGAACCAAATCAATTTTCCCATCGTAAATTGCCCGTCCCGAAATTGCACCGTTCAGCGGCGCGCCACATTCCTTCAGCGCCTTGAGATCGGCAATCGAGGAAACCCCGCCCGAAGCGATCACCGGGATCGAAACCGCCCGCGCCAGATCGGCAGTCTCCTTGATGTTCGGCCCCTGCATCGCGCCGTCGCGGTTTATGTCGGTATATATGATGGCCGCAACGCCAGCATCCTCGAACCGGCGTGCAAGGTCGGTGACCATCACATTGGTTTCCTCGGCCCAGCCCTTGGTTGCGACCTTGCCGTTTCTGGCGTCGATGCCAACCGCGACCTGACCCGGGAACAGATGCGCCGCCTCGCGCACGAGATCAGGGTTTTCCACCGCCACCGTACCAAGGATCACGCGCTGAAGGCCCTTGGCCAGCCACATTTCGATGGTCTTGAGATCGCGAATACCACCGCCAAGTTGCGCCGGGATGCTGAGGGCGGCAAGGATTGCGGTGACTGCCTCGGCGTTGACCGGCTGACCGGCGAATGCGCCGTTGAGATCGACCATATGCAGCCATTCACAACCCGCATCCTGAAACGCCCGTGCCTGCGCGGCGGGGTCGTCGCTGAACACCGTGGATTTGCCCATATCGCCCCTTAACAGACGCACGCACTGGCCGTCCTTGAGGTCGATGGCGGGATAGAGGATCATAGGTGGTGTCCTTTTGCTGGCTGGCTGCTGTTAAGCATATGAGCGGTGAATTGCCAAGGCTGTGATGCCGCGACGAATTGCTTGCCTGAATCAAGCAAACGCGTGACAGTCAGACAAACAACGGAGGAAGTGATGAAAAAACTTATGATTGCAGTGGCAATGATGCTGGCCAGCCCGGCATTTGCGGCCGATCCGATGATCGGAACATGGAAAACGCAGGTGGATGACGGGGCATATGCCCATGTTGATATTGCGCCTTGTGGCGGCGTGAAGGTTTGCGGGGTGATCGCCCATACCTTCAATGATCAGGGTGAGTACAAATCCCCGAATATCGGCAAGATGCTGGTGATCGACATGGTGCCGAACGGCGATAATTCCTACGAAGGCAGCGTCTGGCGCCCCTCCAACAACAAGATCTATATCGGCAAGATAGAACTGGCGGGTGATACGCTATACATGCGCGGCTGTATTGCAGGCGGATTGCTGTGTTCCAAACAGACCTGGAAGCGGCTGAAATAACCTTCAGGGATTCCATTCCAGAAAATTGCCGATCAGCCGCAGCCCGGTTGACTGGCTTTTTTCCGGATGGAACTGCGTGCCGATAAGGTTGTCGCGGCCAACCACCGCTGTGACCTCGCCGCCGTAATTGCAATGCGCCAGACGGTCGGCCGGGTTGCTGGCGGCAAGATGGTAGGAATGCACGAAATAGGCGTGATCGCCGGTTTGAAGGCCGTTCAGAACCGGGTGCGGCCGGTCGATCACCAGATCGTTCCAGCCCAAATGCGGAATTTTCAGCGCCGGGTCTGTTGGGGCCAGTGCCACCACCTCGCCCCTGATCCAGTCAAATCCCGGCGTGTCCAGCCCGTGTTCCAGCCCACGGCTCGCCATCATCTGCATGCCGACACAGATCCCCAGAAACGGCACCGCCCGGCGGATTGCGGCGTCTTCGATCGCCTCGAACAGCCCATGATAGCTGGCCAGCCCGCTGCGGCAATCGGCAAATGCGCCGACGCCGGGCAGAACAATCCGATCAGCACCAGCCACGATATCGGGATCCGAGGAAACCACCACCGGCCCGGCATCAACCTCAGCCGCCATCCTGAGAAAACTTTTGGCGGCCGAGTGCAGATTGCCGCTGTTGTAATCGACAATTACCGTTGGCACGTCAGAGGATGCCCTTGGTTGACGGGATCGCATCGCCCTTGCGCGGATCGCGTTCGATGGCATCGCGCAGTGCCCGCGCCACCGCCTTGAAGGCGCTTTCGGCAATGTGGTGGCTGTTTTCACCCGCCAGCTTTTCCACATGCAGCGTGATGCCGCCGTTCATCGCCAATGCGGTAAAGAATTCGCGCAACAGTTCGGTATCGAAACTGCCGATCTTCTGGGTTGGCAAATCCAGGTTCCACATCAGAAACGGTCGCCCCGACAGGTCAAGTGCTGCACGAACCAGTGCTTCATCCATCGGCAACAGGCAGGAGCCGTAACGGCGGATGCCTTTCTTGTCACCAAGTGCCTTGGCCAGCGCCTGACCCAGGGCGATGCCGGTATCCTCGACACTATGGTGATTGTCGATATGCAAATCGCCGGTGCAACGGATTTTCAGATCCACCAGCGAATGACGCGCCAACTGGTCCAGCATGTGATCGAAAAAGCCGATGCCGGTCTGATTGTCATAGCTGCCGTCGCCGTCAAGGTTGAGTTCAACCGTGATTGCGGTCTCGGCGGTCTTGCGCGAAATTCTGGCGGTTCGCATGGCAGATGCCCTTTCGATGCGGTCGTCTTGCTGCCTTATAGGCAAGCCCGCTGATCAATGAAAGACCTCATGAAACGGTGCGCAATGGCAGGGAAACGCGTTTCTGGCAATGCTCTGCGCCGCCAACAACAGAGAATTTCCTTGCCTTCGCCAGGCAATTCGGGGATTTGGACTGCAAATGCTACAAACCACCGGAAATCCCGTGCCCGCCAGCCATAGCTATTCAGAAATCCCTGAACTGACCATCGTTGTGCCGACCTTCAACGAAAAGGACAATATCCGTCCGCTGGTGACGCTTCTGGATCAGGCGCTTGCGGACATCCGCTGGGAAGTGGTTTTCGTTGATGACGACAGCCCCGATCAGACCGCCAAAGAGGTGCGCGCCCTTGGCCGTGAACGTTCCGATGTCAGGGTGATCCACCGGATCGGCCGGCGTGGTCTTGCGGGTGCCTGTATCGAGGGCATCCTTTCCTCGGTGGCGCCGATCGTTGCGGTGATGGACGCGGATTTGCAGCATGACGAAAGCCGTCTGCCGGTGATGCTGCAACATCTGCAGGATGATCCTGAACTGGATCTGGTGATCGCTTCGCGCAATGTCGAAGATGGTTCCGCTGGTTCCGGGTTGTCGGCCATGCGCAAGAAGGGCAGCGATCTTGCCACCTCAATGGCGCGCCGGGCGCTGAAAATCACTGCCACTGACCCGATGAGCGGTTTCTTCATGGTGCGCCGCAGCAGTTTCAACGCCGTGGTTCTGGACCTGCAAAAGCAGGGGTTCAAGATCCTGGCCGACATGCTGTCCGCCAGTCGGGGCCAGTGGAAGGTCAGGGAAATCGGTTTTACCTTCCGCGAACGCCAGCACGGTATCAGCAAGATGGACAGCGCGGTGACGCTGGAGTTTCTGGGCCTGCTGGCGGTTCGTCTGACCGGCGGGCTGGTTTCCATCCGTTTCATTCTGTTCATGCTGGTCGGGCTAAGCGGGCTGGCGGTGCATTTGCTGGTTCTGCGCCTGACCCTTGGCCTGATTTCCGAGCCGTTTGCATTGGCACAGACGGTGGCGGTGGTGGTTGCCATGACTTCGAATTTCGTTTTGAACAACGCGCTGACCTACAAGGACCGGTCATTGCGTGGCATGGCGTTCCTGCGCGGCCTGTTGTCGTTTTACGGTGTCTGTTCGGTGGGAGCGGTGGCAAATGTCGGCGTGGCGACGGCGGTCTATGCGGTTCTGCCATATTGGGCCATTGCCGGATTTCTGGGGGCAAGCGTTGGCGCGCTCTGGAATTTCGTCGCCTCGGCACTTGTGACCTGGCGAGCCTGAGGCCGCGATGGCGCGCATTTCCGAAATCACTGGCGAAATCGCCCAAAGTGATGTGCCCGGCATATTGCTGAAGGTGATCCTTGGCGCACTGATATTCAAGCTTGTGCTGGCGGTGATCCTGCCGCTTGGCGTCGATGAGGCTTATGCCGTGGCGGTGTCGCGCGAATACTCGCTCAGCTTTTTTGATCATCCGCCGATCAGCTTCTGGATGCCGGTGATATTCGCTGATCTCAGCGGGCTGGAAGACAAGCTGATCTACCGGTTACCGTTTCTGATTGCCGGGGTTGCGACCACTGCGGTGATGTATTTGACCGGGCGGGAACTGGGCGGGCAGCGGGCCGGGTTATGGACGTCGCTGCTGTACGCCATGGCGCCGTTTTTCCTGGTATCCGCCGGTATTCTGGCAGTGCCGGACGGAACCCTCAGCCTTGGTCTGGCGGTGGCGGGGCTGTTTCTGGTGAAGATCGCCAAATCCGATGGTACACCGCCGCTGATATGGTGGGTGTGGACCGGGCTGGCGCTGGCGTTTGCGCTTGGATCAAAATATCAGGCGGCCTGGCTGCCGGTCGGGGTGCTGATCTATATGCTGGCCAGCCGGCGGGGCCGGCGCTGGTTCCTGCAACTCGGGCCGTGGATCGGGGCCGCAATAGGTCTTGTGGGCCTGATCCCGGTAGTCTGGTGGAATATGCACCACGACTGGATCTCGTTCAGCTTTCACAGCAGCCGCGCCAGCGGTGGTTTCAGTCTGAAAAACATCAGCTTCATGACGCTCGGGCAGGCGCTGTTCCTGTTGCCGCCAACCCTGATCGTCGCGGTTCTGGCACTGGTTCAGGCATTTCGCAGGCCGATCCGTGACGAGCGCCTTTTGCTGGCGCTGGTGGCATTGGGGCCGCTGGTGTTTTTTGGCTATGTCTATCTGGTTTCCAACCGCTCACACGCACATTGGACGATGCCGGGCTGGCAGTTTGCCTTTCCGCTGGCCGGGCTATGGCTGGCGGAATGCTCGGCCAGCTTAGCGCGGCGATTTCTGGCCTGGTCAGCGGGGTTCCTCGTGCTGATCTGGTTGCCGTTGATGGCGCTGGTGATCCATGCCGATACCGGGTTTCTGACACGATGGTTTTATGACCGCCCGCCGGACTGGGATTACACGCTGTCGATGTTCGATTACGGCGATTTGCGCCACCAGCTTGAGGCGCGCGGGTTGTGGAACGAGACCGATCTTTTCATGGCCGAAAGCTGGGCGCCCGCCGGCAATCTTGACACAGCGTTGCAGGGCATAAAACCAATGCGGATTTTTCATGCCGGCGGGGCGCACCATTTCGCGTTTCTCAGCGATGCCCATGCCACCGGGCGCGCCCTGTTCATGCAGCCCGGCGTTTTTCGTAACGCCGAAACAACAGATGCGGCACTGCTTGAGCAGGCGAAAACGCTGGATGCCAACGCCGAATTGCTGGCGCCGATCATATTGAAACGCGGCGGTCAGGATTATGTCCGCATTTCACTGGTTCGTCTCAATATCGACTGAAATGCCGGTGTTTTCAAGGAACCGTCGTTAGCGTGAAAGAACGAAAAAATCCTTCAATCAACCCGGCCAAAAAACAAAAAGACCGCACCAATGCGGCCTTGTTTCTTGTCCATGGCAATTCTGTTCATTGGAGCGGGCGATGAGATTCGAACTCACGACCCTAACCTTGGCAAGGTTATGCTCTACCCCTGAGCTACGCCCGCATCCTTGAACAAGGCGGATTTAGCCGCTGACGGGCGGGCCCGCAAGGGGTAAAATGCAGGCGCTTTCGGAAATGTTCAGACCCCGGCACGCTGTTTTCGCCGTTTGGCGCGGGTCAGGTTCAACGCTTCGACCGCGCCGGAAAACACCATCGCGGCATAGATGAAACCGCGCTCGATATGCTGGTGCAGACCATCGGCGACCAGCGCCATGCCGACCATGGCCAGGAACGCCAGCGCCAGCATCTTGGTCGAGGGGTGGCGTTCGACAAAGCCTGCGATCGGTTCTGCGGCCACCATCATGATCAGGATCGCCACCACCACGGCGGCAATCATCACCTCAAGATGGTTGGCAATGCCGACGGCGGTGATGACGCTGTCGATCGAGAACACCAGGTCCAGCAGGATGATCTGCACGACTACTGGAAAGAAGGTCGAGGCGCCCTGGCTTTCCGACCTGTCCTCAGGCTCCATCTCGGCGAAAATCTCGCTGGCGGCCTTGTAGAGCAGGAAAAATCCACCGGCCAGCAGGATCAGATCACGCCAGCTCAGGTCATAGTTCCAGATGCTGACGAACGGCGCGGTCAGGCTGATGATCCAGGCGATGGAGAACAGCAGGCCGACCCGCATCACCAGCGCGCCGGTCAGCCCCAGCAACCGTGCCGAACGGCGCTGGTTTTCGGGCAGGCGCGAGGCGGTGATGGAAATGAAGATGACGTTGTCAACGCCCAGCACGATTTCCAGCACGGTCAATGTCAAAAACGATGCCCAGACGGCAGGATCGGTCAGAAGGTGAAGCATCTTTGCGCCTTTCGCGGTTTGGCACCCTGTTTGGCGGAAATCCCGTCGGGCGTCAAACCGCCCCGATGCTGCAAATTGCAGGCGGTCACGGTACTTTGCCACAAGCTTGCTTGACGTTGCCCGACGGGCCGATTAGCTGGCGGACATGGCGCGACCTCCGATCCTTACTCTGACCGACATATCGCTGACTTTCGGCGGTGATCCGCTGTTGGACGGTCTGAACCTGGCGGTCCAGCCCGGGGATCGGGTGGCGCTGGTCGGGCGCAACGGATCCGGCAAATCGACGCTGATGAAGATCATGGCTGGGCTGATCGAGCCGGACCGTGGCGCGCGTTTCCTGACGCCGGGCCTGTCGGTCGGTTATATGGAGCAGCACCCGGATTTCACCGGTTTTACCAGCCTTGGCGATTTCGCCGCCGCTGCCCTGCCGCCGGGCGAGGCTTACCGGGTCGAGGCCGCCTCGGAAGGGCTGAAGCTGAACCTGGCGCAGGATCCGGCGTTGGCGTCCGGTGGCGAAAGGCGACGTGCGGCGCTGGCGCGTATCCTTGCCGAAGCGCCGGATCTGATGCTGCTGGATGAGCCGACCAACCATCTGGATATTCAGGCGATTGGCTGGCTGGAGGCGCATCTGGCTAGCACCCGTTCGGCCTTTGTGCTGATCTCGCACGACCGGGCCTTTCTGAGGGCGCTGACGCGGGCGACGCTGTGGGTCGATCGTGGTATCGTCCGGCGGCGCGACCGCGGTTTTTCCGAATTCGAGGAATGGCGCGATCAGGTGTTTGCCGAGGAAGACCAGCAGCGCCACAAGCTCAATCGCTTGATCAAGGCCGAAGGTCGCTGGGCGGTCGAAGGCATTTCCGCCCGCCGTACCCGCAACCAGGGCCGGCTCAGGCGGCTGGCGGATCTGCGCGCCGAACATGCGGGACAGATTGCCCGCGAAGGCGTGGCAAGGCTGGCAATCGAATCCGGGCCGAAATCCGGCAAGCTGGTGATCGAGGCGGACCGGATCAGCAAAAGCTTCGACGGACTGCCCGTGGTCGAGGATTTCTCGATCAAGATCACCCGAGGCGAAAGGATCGCGCTGATCGGCCCGAACGGGGCGGGCAAGACCACGCTGGTCAACCTGCTGATCGGTGTCCTGGCGCCCGACACCGGCCGGGTGCGGCTGGGGACCGGCCTGGTGACCGCGGTGTTCGATCAGAACCGCGCGGCGCTGAACCCCAACGCCTCGCTTTGGGAAACGCTGACGGATGATGCAGAACTGGGGGTTTCCGGCAAGAACGATCAGGTGCTGGTCAGGGGGGTGCCGCGTCATGTTGTCGGCTACCTGAAGGATTTCCTGTTTGATGAAGCGCAGGCGCGTGGCCCGGTTCGTGCCCTTTCGGGTGGTGAAAGGGCGCGGTTGCTGTTGGCGCGACTGTTGGCGCGACAAAGCAACCTTTTGGTGCTGGATGAACCGACCAATGATCTGGACGTGGAAACGCTCGATCTATTGCAGGAAGTGCTGGATGATTATGACGGCACGGTTCTGCTGGTAAGCCATGACCGCGATTTCCTGGACCGTATTGCCACCACAAGTATCGTCATGGATGGCGATGGCAAGGCGGTGATTTTTGCCGGTGGCTGGTCGGACTATCAAGCGCAGAAACAGGCAGGTATGACTGCCGGCACGGCGGCCAAAGCGACCAAGCCCGGCAAGCCGGCGAAAAAGTCTGCCAATGAAACGCCAAAGCCGGTGAAATCCGATGCCGTCAATACGCGCCTGTCCTTCAGCGAACAACACCGGCTAAGGGAACTGCCGGCAACCATCGCCAGGCTGGAAGAGGAAATCGCCCGGCTGAACGATTTTCTGGGCGATCCCGATCTTTACGCCAGTGATCCGGCAAAATTTGCCAAGGCAAGCAGCGGGCTGATCGAACGTCAGAAATTGCTGGCAGCAGCCGAGGAGGCCTGGCTGGATCTTGCCGCGCGCGACGAAAACTAGGCTAGAATGGCGCGGAAACTGGCGATAGCGGTCATCGTGCCAACACTGATCGAGATGGCACCGATCAACACCTGCAATGCCAGATTGGCCCTTGTCATCAGCCGCGCCGTCAACGTTAAAGGCACCGAAAGCGCCAGCGACATCGCGGCCATGCCAAGGATCGAACCTGCCCCGAACAAAATGATATAGGCAATCGCGCCCCAAAGCGACTGAATGCTTGCCGCCACCACCAGAATAAGCGCCGATGACCCCGCCATCCCATGCACCATACCCACCATCAGCGTGGTCCAGACGCTCGGGTCGGGATGGGCGTGATGGTGATGCGCCGGATCGTGGGGCCGGGTTTCTCCCGCATGCGAATGCAGATGCAAATGCGGCGGCAATGCCTGATGGCGATGCAGATGAAAATGCACCCGGTCACGCCTTAGCCTGTACAAGACATTCAGGCCCAGACCGATCAGCATCAGCCCGACAAACCCCTCCATCCCCAGTGCCAGCCGGTTGGAAATGCCGATGCCCAGAACCAGCACCACCCCCCCCACAAGAACCAGGGTCAGCGTATGCCCGACGCCCCACAAGACCCCGTGGCGCACCAGCGCCGATTTTCTGGTCTTGCCGGCAACAAGTGCAGAAACGGCGGCGACGTGATCCGCCTCGAACGCATGTGCGATGCCAATCATGAATCCGAGTGATATGAGCGTCAGCATTGCCGGTCTCTCTGCAAATTTGTTCCGGCATACGCAGGCCAGCCCGGCGCTGCAAGGCCAATGGCGACATAGCCGGGGCGAATTTCACCAAGATCATTGGGTTTGGTGAAAAGCGCCAGATTATTTCATGCAAGATCATAATGTTGCCCGAATACGGGGGATTTATGGCCAAATGGCTTGCCCTGTCCGGATTTGATATGGCAACAGTTGAACCTGTCAACACTTGCGAGGAATCAATGGCCAGCGGCCCGCTTGACGGTATCCGGATTATCGAAATTGCCGGGCTTGGCCCGACGCCGTTTGCGGCGATGCTATTGGCCGATATGGGGGCCGAGGTGATTCGGGTGCAGCGCCCGGATGCAAGGCATCTTTTGGGGCTGGAATATGACATCCTGAATCGTGGCCGCAATTTCATCGAGCTTGATCTGAAATTGGCGGAAGATCTTGCAACCCTTCGCCAGTTGGTGTCGCTTGCGGACGGTCTGATCGAGGGCATGCGTCCTGGTGTGATGGAACGTCTTGGCCTGGGGCCGGATGTCCTGCTGGGCGAAAATCCCCGCCTGGTTTATGGGCGGATGACCGGCTGGGGGCAGGATGGACCACTGGCACAGGCGGCGGGGCATGACATCAACTATATCGCCCTGTCCGGGGCGCTTCATGCCATCGGCCCGCCCGAAGCTCCGGTGCCGCCGCTGAACCTGTTGGGGGATTTTGGCGGTGGTGGCATGTATCTGGCATTTGGCATGGTCTGCGCCTTGCTTGAGGGGGCGCGCTCGGGCCTCGGGCAGGTGGTGGATGCGGCGATCGTCGATGGTACGGCGCATCTGATGGCGATGATCTATTCCATGCAACAGGCCGGATACTGGAGCGACCGGCGCGGCCGGAACCTGCTGGATGGTGGGGCGCATTTTTATGGCTGCTATCAATGCAAATGCGGCGGCTTTGTTGCCATCGGCGCCATCGAGCCACAGTTTTATGCCGAACTGATCACGCGAACCGGTGTTGATGCCACCCGTTTTTCCCGGCAACTTGATGCAGGTGAATGGGCAGGTCTGCGCGATGAACTTGCGCGGGTATTCGCTGGTAAAACCCGCGACCAATGGTGCGAAATCATGGAAGGAAGCGACGTTTGTTTCGCCCCGGTCCTCAGCATCGCCGAAGCGCCGCAACACCGCCACAATCAGGCGCGAAATATATTCATCGAAGATTCGGGCGTCACCCAGCCTGCCCCGGCACCAAGGCTGAGCCGGACACCGGGCGGCGTTCAATCGTTTTCGCAAACCCAACCCGCAAGTGCCGCCAAGCTGTTGGCCGCCTGGAGTGACTGAAGGAAACAAGGTGAAAAACGGCTTTGTCGAAACCACCCTGGAATCGCCAACCGGCGCGCAACTGCAACTGTATTCGCGCATGCCGGATCGCCGGGTTCGCGCGGCGATACAGATCAATCACGGCATGGCGGAACACGCGGCGCGCTACCAACGTTTCGCGCGCGCGCTGTCCGAGGCGGGTTTCGCGGTTTTTGCCCATGACCATCGCGGTCACGGTCAGACGACTGCACCGGATGCGTCGCCGGGGGTTTTTGGCGAGGTGCAGGGATTTGAAAAGGTGTTGGAGGATGTGGTTGCGGTCAATCGCCATATCCGGGCGCGCGATCCCGATACGCCGGTAATCTGTTTCGGCCATTCCATGGGCGCGATCATCGCGCTTAACTTTGCGCTTCGTCATCCCGAACGGCTGGACGGGTTGGCTTGCTGGAATGCCGGGGTTGAAACCGGCGCACTGGCGCGAATCTCGAGGCTGATCCTGGGGGTCGAGGCGCTGTTGCGCGGTCGCAACAAGCCAAGCAGTCTTGCCCGCAAACTGACCTTTGACGCCTGGAACAAGGTGTTCAAACCGAACCGCACCGCGTTTGACTGGCTGTCGCAGGATCAGGCCGAGGTGGACCTATATGTCGCCGACCGTCTTTGCGGTTTTGATGTCAGTATCGGTTTGTGGCTGGATCTGCTTGGCGGTGTGTTTTACGCCGGCGACGATCGCCACCTTACCGGACTGCACAAGGCACTGCCGGTACATGTTCTGGGCGGCGGGGCTGATCCCTGTTCCAACCAGGGACGGGACATGCAGCATCTGGCGGCGCGGCTGCGGATCGCGGGACTGACCGATGTTACCGAAACGGTTCTGGCAGATACCCGGCACGAAAGTCTGAATGAAATCAACCGCGATGAAACCACGGCAGCATTCATTCAATGGCTGAACCAGCGGTATCAATAGGCCGCCATTGAATGCGGCGGTATTCCGAAAGTTGCCAGAACTTCAACTTGTTAACTGCAAATGCCCGCGGTCTTGACGTCCTTCCACGGCAGGACTGCATCCGTTTTCGGCAAGGCCGAAAGCTGCTCCAATGGCAGTTCCGCCGACAGCATGGCGTGTAGTCTGGCCGTGCGATTGCCAAGAGGATCAAGGCTGCGGCAACAGATATACTCCTCGACAATCGCGCCCTGTTGTTCATAGGGGAAATCCAGAAACCGCGACTGCTGGCTGAACTCCAGCAGATAGGGATCCTTGCCCGGTCGATGCTCGGCGGCGGCTTTCAGCGGATGGTATCCGGTGCGATCCCGGTTTTGCCATTGCCAGACATGCACCAGTTCATGCCCGATCAGCATGGCGGCGGGCAGTGACATTTTTTCGGGATATCGCGGCAAGTAATCCGGCAGGAACAACGCATTGGCGATGTTGACGCGGTTAAAGGAAACAAAGGCGGCGGTGAAGGTGGTGACCGGGCCTTTGTCGGCAGGTTCAGGCGGCCAGATACGCTCACGGCAGGCAAGGCGCGGGCGGGGCGGGCGCTTGGCGCTGATCCGGCTAAGGGCGGGGAAGGGGGCAACGCGAACCTTTTCCGTCGCCATGTCCTTGCCAAAAAGCGTGGCTGCAAATGCGGTTTCGCCGGGGCTAAGCGGGCGAGCGCAGGCGGCAAGCAGGACAAGCGCGATCAGGGCAAGGCGATTCATACCCAAAACGCTAGCATATCAGCGACGCATCATCACCCGGATTGTGGGTGTCTACATGTTGATTTCTTCGGCCACTTCGATGGTGCCGATATTGGTATGCGGGCAAGCCTTGGCAATGGCGATGGCAGCGTCGATGTTATCCACCGCGACGACCGCATAACCGGAAATGGCGTTTTCGGCACCTTCGGTGGCACCGCTTTTGCCGACTGTCCATGACGGCCCCAGCGGCTGACCGTTATTGACCAGCGCGTCACCGGTGTTCTTGATCCACGCCATCCAGGCTGCCATATGCGCCTGACCTTCCTTTTTGGTGGCAAACCTGTGGCCGCCATGAAAGGCGAAAAGATAGTTGGGCATTTGGGTTTCTCCTGTCTGGTTGATGGATCAGCCTAACAGATTGGCACCGGGTTCACGAGGCTTGGGGCGCTGACTTTTGGTTGGCCCAGCCTAACCCGGCACCACGCATTCAGGTGTTATGCCGATCGCCAGTACCGGACAGCCGCCGTTCCTGCCAGCATCTAGCCGGTAAAGAAGTTTGCCCATCCATGTTGTGGATGCCCCGTATTTCCTGAAAACGTCTTCGCTGCCGGTTGAACCGTCCTTGTTCAGAACCTTTCCCAGTGATTTGAAAAAGGCGTTGTCAAGCGAACTGCCGCGCGTGAGGATTACGCCCACATCTATCGCGCCTGCATCATAAAACGCCGAAAAAGCCGTGAGATCACGATCATAGGTCTGGTCCTTGCTGTTCCATTCCAGATCAAGGGCGACCTTTTCATTGACGAAATCAATCCGGTGACCGTCGAGAAAACCCCGCCGGCGGTATTCTGAAAGGGTGACATCGGTTTTCCGGGCGTGCAAAAGTTTGACATTGAGATCGGCCGAAATCCGGGTTTCGATCCATCGCTCGCCAAACAACGTGTCCACATAGCTTGCGATCGGCCCTTTGCTGCCGCCCCGGGTGCGTATCATGGTTTCGGAAATTGAAAACGCGTCCAGTGCTGCCAGTATTTCGCTGAATTGTTCGGGAAAACTGCTGGCGAGTATTGCCGCGGCGTTACGATAGCTGAAAACCTCGAACCGGTCCGTGATGTTCCTTGGTACGAATTTCTGCACGATCCGATTGTTGTCGGCAATTCGACCGCTTGAGACCTGTTCAACCGCGTCATTTTCAATCAAGGCTATTCCGCCGCGACGCCGGAATTGTATTTGTAAGTGTCCCAGGTCGGCTTGTAATCGGCATCTGCCTGATTGCCCCAAACGGTCCAGTTTTCGCGCTTGCCGCGGCCGAACAATTCCAGAAACGGCCCCCAACTGCACGCTTCGATGATTTCGTACTGTTCGTCCGGCTTTCTTGAATGTTCGCGTTTTCGCGTGCCGAACAGGTTCACCTGCCGCCGCCCCGGTTGCAGGGTGCGCGCGCTTTTGCCCCTGGTGCCGAACAGCAGCAATTCGGTCACGTTGCGGAAATAGAAACCGACGCCGCGCCCGTCCGAGCCGCCGTCTTTGCGAATCTTGTGCCAGACGATGTTCGATTTATAGGTAAAGCCCCAGGCCGCAAGAACCTTAAGCCCCTCAGGCAACAGGGCATTTGGCACCCACAGATAGCAATGCGCCGTGTCTTCAAGGTGCTGGCTGACGGGAAGGTCGCAGATTTCCTGCAAATCCATGGTCGGATAACGTGCAAGTCGTTTGTGTTCCGGGGCGACCTTGCCGGTTCTGTTGGTAAAACGCCAGGGCGGGTCGGCCATTACGGTGGCGAATTTCTGGTCGTCCAGAAATTTGATAAGGTCGTTTGATGCCTCAGATGTCATTTTACGCCCCATCAAATTCATTCCTGCATTTAGAACAAATATAGACCAAAACCTCAACATATTGTTAGTGAATTTGGAGGTTTTTCGGTTCAGATATCCAGTTCCTCCACAAACCGGGCATTTTCGCTGATATACTGGAACCTCAGCTCGGGCTTCTTGCCCATGAGGCGTTCCACCAGATCACCGGTTTCGCCGGGTTCATCTTCGTCTATCGACACCCGGATCAGCTTGCGGCTGGTGGCGTTCATGGTGGTTTCCTTCAGATCCTTGGCGTCCATCTCGCCCAGCCCCTTGAAGCGCGAGATGTCGATCTTGCCCTTGCCGCCAAGGCCCTTTTCCAGCCACTCGTCACGCTCGACTTCATCCAGGCAATAGACACGGCGCGCGCCCTGCGTCAGGCGGTAAAGCGGCGGGCAGGCCAGATATAGATGGCCCCGGTCAATCATTGGCCGCATCTGGGTAAAGAAGAACGTCATCAAAAGAGCGGCGATATGGGCGCCGTCAACATCGGCATCGGTCATGATGATGACCTTTTCATAGCGCAGGTCTTCGACATTGAATTTCGTGCCCATGCCGACGCCAAGCGCCTGACAAAGATCACTGATCTCGTTGTTCTGGCCCATCTTGGCGCTGGCCGCGCCCAGCACGTTCAGAATCTTGCCCCTGAGCGGCAGCAGCGCCTGAGTCTTGCGGTCGCGCGCCATCTTGGCCGAACCACCGGCGCTGTCGCCTTCGACGATGAACAATTCCGTGCCTTCGCGGCTGGTTGCGGAACAATCGGTCAGCTTTCCGGGAAGGCGCAGTTTCTTGGTGGCAGATTTGCGTTGGGTTTCCTTTTCCGCCCTGCGGCGCAGGCGTTCTTCGGATTTCAGCACGAGGTAATCAAGGATTGCCCCTGCCGCCTTGGTATCGGCTGCCAGCCAGTTGTCGAAATGATCGCGCACCGAATTTTCCACCAGACGCGCCGCCTCGGTGGTGGCCAGCCGGTCCTTGGTCTGGCCGACAAATTCCGGTTCGCGGATAAAGCAGGATACCATAGCACAGCCGCCTGACATCACGTCATCGCGGTTGATCTGCACCGCCTTGCGATTGCTGACCAGATCGCCGTAAGCGCGGATGCCTTTCAGGATGGCGGCCCAGAAACCCGCCTCATGGGTGCCACCTTCGGGGGTTGGCACGGTGTTGCAGTATGACTGCATAAAAGCATCGCGCGATGGGGTCCAGTTGATCGCCCATTCCACCGAACCGGCGGTGTCGCTTCCGAATTTTTCGCTGAACTCGACCTTGCCGGCAAAGGCGCGGTCGGAATAGGTGGCAGAACCGGCAAGCTGTTCAGCCAGAAAATCCGCCAGCCCGCCGGGAAAATGGAAGGTTGCGTTTTCCGGCGTATCATCGCCGGATTGAAGGCATTCGGCCGCGCATTTCCAACGGATTTCGACGCCGGAAAACAGATAGGCCTTGGAGCGGACCATTTTCAGCAGCCGGGCGGGTTTGAAATGTGTCTTGGGGCCGAAAATCTCGGCATCCGCATGAAAGGTAATCCTGGTGCCACGCCGGTTCTGCACCGCCCCGAGGTTTTCGATCGGCCCCATGGGGATGCCACGGGAAAACGACTGGGCATAAAGCTGTTTGTTGCGCGCCACCTCGACCAGCATGTGATCGGACAGCGCGTTCACCACTGAAGCCCCAACGCCGTGCAGTCCGCCCGAGGTCTGATAGGCCTTGCCGCCGAACTTGCCACCGGAATGCAGCGTGCAAAGGATAACTTCCAACGCCGATTTGCCGGGAAATTTCGGGTGTGGATCGACCGGGATGCCGCGCCCATTATCGGTGATCGAAACGGAATAATCGGCGTGAAGTTCCACCTCGATACGGCTGGCATGACCCGCCACCGCCTCATCCATCGAGTTATCCAGAACCTCGGCCACCAGATGATGCAGCGCCCGTTCATCGGTGCCGCCGATATACATGCCGGGGCGTTTGCGGACCGGTTCCAGCCCTTCAAGGACTTCGATATCGGTGGCGGTATAGGAATCCTTTCCGAGGTCGGAACTGAGTAGATCGTTCATGCTCATTCGATTCTTGTTGTTGGTTGGTGGGCATTAGAGCATTTTCGGGTGGCAGGGGGCAAGTTGTTGCGGACATATGCTGTGGTATCTTGCGTGCAATCGTTCAAACGTCCCGCCCAATCCCCCCGTTGTGGTGCGCCGAATTCTGCACTAATCTCAGGCTTGCAGCATCACCACACACCACCCAAAGGATCGCAGTCATGGAATCAGGTTTTTACTCCAACGACATGGAAAAGATCGTCGAATCCGATCGCGCCCATGTCTGGCATCATCTGACCCCGCACAAGAAATTTGAAACCACCGATCCCTTGATCATTGTCGAGGGCAAGGGCATTCATGTCTGGGATGCCAAGGGCAAGCGCTATCTCGATGCGGTCTCAGGCGGGGTCTGGACCGTCAATGTCGGCTATGGCCGCACGGAAATTGCCGATGCGGTGCGTGATCAGTTGGTCAAGCTCAACTATTTTGCAGGCTCGGCCGGGTCGATCCCAGGCTCGTTGTTTGTGGAAAAGCTGCTGGAAAAAATGCCGGGGATGAGCCGGGTCTATTTTTCCAACTCGGGTTCAGAAGCGAATGAAAAGGTCTATAAGATGGTGCGCCAGATCGCGCACAAGAAAACCGGCGGCAAGAAACACAAGATCCTGTTCCGCGACCGGGATTATCACGGCACCACCATCACCACGCTTTCCACCTCGGGCCAGCCACAGCGGGCGGCGCAATACGGCCCGCTGACGCCCGGTTTTGTCGAGGTTCCGCATTGCCTGGAATATCGCAACCAGTACCCGGATGCGGAAAACTACGGCATTGCCGCTGCCGATGCGATTGAACAGGTGATCCTGCGTGAAGGCCCTGAAACCGTTGGCGCCATCGTGCTTGAACCGGTCACCGCCGGTGGTGGTGTTATTCCCCCGCCCGAAGGCTACTGGCCCCGCGTGCAGGAGATTTGCCGCAAATATGACATCCTTCTGCATATAGACGAGGTGGTTTGCGGCGTCGGGCGCACCGGCAAATGGTTCGGCTATCAGCATTACGGCATCGAGCCGGATTTCGTGACCATGGCCAAGGGTGTCGCCTCGGGCTATGCGGCGATTTCCTGTACCGTAACCACCGAACGGGTGTTCGACATGTTCAAGGCCGATCCCAATGATCCGATGGATTATTTCCGCGACATTTCCACCTTTGGCGGCTGCACCGCCGGACCCGCTGCCGCACTTGCCAACATTGAGATCATCGAGCGGGAAAACCTGTTGGAAAACGTCAACCGGATGGGGGATTATCTGATGGAGCGGCTGCACGCGCTGATGGCCAAGCATCAGGTGATCGGCGATGTGCGCGGCAAAGGGTTGTTTTGCGGTGCCGAACTGGTCAGCGACCGCACGACCAAGGAACCGATGCCCGAGGCCAAGGTGCAGGCGGTGGTGGCCGACTGCATGGCCAACGGCGTGATCATCGGTGCCACCAACCGATCGCTCAATGGCATGAACAACACGCTCTGCCTCAGCCCGGCGTTGATCGTCACGAAAGAGAATATCGACGAGATTGTCACCGCCATCGACAATGCGTTGGAAAGGGTTTTCGGCTAGGCAGGCATCCCTGAAAAACCGCACGCAATTAGACATTGAATTCCGGTTGTCTATGGATAATCTCGATAAAAGATCGGATGACGACGGAGCAACCCGTGACCAACATGTGGGATGAACGCTATGCCAAGCCGGGCTTTTTGTTTGGCACCGATCCGGCGCGGTTTCTGGTCGATCATCAATCCTGGCTGAAACCTGGCAAACGGGCATTGGCGGTTGCTGATGGCGAAGGGCGCAATTCGGTCTATTTGGCGGAAAAAGGCATGCAGGTGACAGCCTTTGATGCTTCGGACGTGGCAGTGGAAAAGGCGCGCGGTCTTGCCATGGCGCATGAGGCGCGGGTTGATTACCGCCACGCCGATATTCAGGATTGGGATTGGGAGGCTGATCCCTACGACCTGGTGGCAGCGATCTTCATCCAGTTTGCCGGCCCGGTTCAGCGCGCTGAGATCTTTGAAGGTCTGCAAACGGCACTGAAACCCGGCGGTATTCTGATGCTGCATGGCTACACGCCGAAACAACTGGCATTCGGCACAGGTGGCCCGCCCGATGCGGAAAACATGTACACAGTGCCGATGCTGAAATCCGCCTTTCGCAACATGAAGGTCCTGCGACTGGAAGCCTATGAACGAGAGGTGGACGAAGGGCGTGGCCATTCCGGACGCTCGGCGCTGATTGATCTGATCGCCCGGAAAATCTGACCATCCGGTCCGTTCTTGATTGCGGGCCTTCCCGGCCAGCCCTAACACTGTTGCAATGAGCAATTCCGTTCCAATTTCCGGCCTTGGCAAACATATCCGGGCCAGCCTTGTTCTCGGCCTGCCGCTGATCGGCAGCAACCTGGCGCAAATGGCGGTAAATCTGACCGATACCATCATGGTCGGCTGGTACGGCATTGACGAACTTGCGGCGGTGACGCTGGCAACTTCGATCTATTTCGTCTTCTTCATCGTCGGATCCGGGTTTGCCATGGCGGTGATGCCCATGGTCGCCAGCGCCGAAGGTGCCAACGACAAGAAACAGGTGCGCCGGGTGGTGCGGATGGGTCTGTGGATCAGTGTGCTTTATTGTGCGGCCTTGATGCCGATCCTGTGGAATTTCGAAAGCCTGATGCTAATGATCGGTCAGGAACCAAAGATCGCGGCCCTTGCGCAGGATTACATGCGGATTGCACAATGGGGGGTGTTCCCGGCAATTCTGATCATGGTGCTAAAAAGCTATCTGTCGGCGGTTGAACTGCCGGGTTGGGTGTTATGGGCCACGATCACCGGTGCGGTGGCCAATGCGCTGCTGAACTATGCGCTGATCTTCGGCAACTGGGGCGCACCGGAACTCGGCATCAGAGGGGCGGCGATCGCCTCGATCCTTACCCAGTTGGTAACCTTTCTGGTGCTGGTGACATATGCAAATTTCAAACCGCAACTGAAAGACTACACGCTTTTCCTGCGTATCTGGCGCCCCGACTGGCCCGCCTTCCGTGAAGTCGCAAGACTCGGCTGGCCAATCGGTGCCACCATGTTGGCCGAAGTCGGATTGTTTTCCGCCACCGCGATCATGATGGGCTGGATCGGCACCCGCGAACTGGCAACCCACGGCATCGTCATCCAGATCAGCGCCATGTCGTTCATGTTCTATCTGGGCCTTGCCAATGTTGCCACCATCAGGGTTGGCCGTGCGCTCGGGCAAAAAGACCTCGGCGGCATCCACAGCGCCGCCGCCGCCGTAACCATGCTGCAACTTGGAACCGCGACATGCGTGATCCTCGTTTTCGTGCTGTTCCCGCAGCAACTGATTGGCTTTTTCCTTGATCGGGAAAATGAGAATGCCGCCGCCATCATCGCCTATGGCAGCGGTCTTATGATGATTGCCGTCCTTTTCCAGATCGTCGATGGCCTGCAGGCCATTGCACTCTCCGTGCTGCGTGGCCTGAAAGATACCCGCGTGCCGATGCTCTGCGCGGTGTTCAGCTATTGGATGGTCGGCATGCCGTCCAGCTATATGCTTGGTTTCCTGTTCGGGTTTGGCGGATACGGAATCTGGGGCGGGCTGGTTATCGGCCTTGCCATGGCGGCGCTTACCCTGATCTGGCGCTACCGGATCATGCTGAGGCGCCTGCAAATTCAGCTCTGAACCACGGCTTCTTTATTGCAGAAGTACTTTCGGGGGGCAGGCGGGGTCGGCATCGCCAATCCTGCCCGGGGGGCAGACAGCCCCCCGCCACCGCGCTCCGGCCGGACAGGCCGGGCGCAAAACCTATCCCAGCGAAGTTTCGATCTTGCTCTCTGCCTCAAGGGTGCGGTGAACCGGGCATTTGTCAGCGATTTCCAGCAAACGCTGACGCTGATCGTCATCGAGTTCGCCCCGCAAACGGATCTGGCGCGAGAAGCGGTCGATCTTGTTGCTGTTGCCTTCACAGGTCTCGCAATCCTGGGCATGCACCTTGTCGTGGGTCACATCCACCTCGACATGCACCAAGGGCCAACGCTTGCGCCTTGCATACATGCGGATGGTCATCGCCGTACAGGCGCCAAGCCCGGCGGCAAGAAACTGATAGGGCGACATGCCGCGATCGCTGCCGCCATAGCTTTTGGGCTCATCTGCCAGCACATGATGATGTGGCCCGGCGGCGATATCCTGAAAAAACCCTTCCGGGTCTGCCTCGCTTACCCGGATCACCCCTTCGGGCGCGCCAGGCGGTGGTGCCGGCGGGCGAATGCCAAGATATTTTCCGGCCCAGGCGGCAATCACGCCAGCGGCATATTCCGCAACATCCGGATCGGAAATCAGATGATCGGCATCGTCCAGGGTAACGAAACTTTTCGGATGCCGCGCCGCCTTGAAAATCTCGGTTGCGTTGTCAATGCCGACGATCTGGTCGCGCGGGCCATGCATGACCAGCAGTGCCGCCTTCAGTTCGCGAATGGCGGGACCAAGATGGGTCTTGTCCACATCGTCAAGGAATTCCTGCCTGATGGTAAAGCTGCGCCCGGCCAGACAAACCTTGGCCTTGCCATCCTTGCGGATTTCCTCGATTGCCGCCCCGAAATTCTTGACCACATGCGCCGGATCAAAAGGTGCGGCCAGCGTTGCCACTGCCATTATGCCGCCGATCCGCGCCGCCGCGCGCAATACCGCCGCCCCGCCGAGCGAGTGGCCGATCAACAGCGTCGGTTGCAAACCCTCGCCGCTCAGGTATTCAGCAGCGGCAACCAGATCATCGACATTGCTGGTAAACCCGGTATTGGCGAATTCACCCTCGGAATGGCCAAGCCCGGTGAAATCGAACCTCAGCACCGCAATGCCCATGGCCGCCACGCGGCCGGCGATCCGCCTGGCCGCGACGATGTCCTTGGAGCAGGTAAAACAATGCGCGAAAATCGCCGTTGCCAGTACCGCGCCTTCGGGCCGGTCAAGCCGCGCCGCCAGCATGTTGCCGGCATGATTCTTGAAGGTTACCTTTTCGCTCTGCATGATCGTCCTTTCGCGCAATGGTCCTGACCAAGACTGGTCTGTCGCCCGGCGGGCTGCAAGGCGGATTTTGACAGAGTCACCGTAAGGTGAGCCAGCGTGAGACTGCAAGCCGATCGGTCAGCCAACCGGTTTCAACCTCGATCAAAACAGGTTAGGCAGATACCTGCAGGGCATGGCCCGTGACGAACGGAAATAGCATGAAGGCAAGACTACCCTATCTGGCGATCGTGTTGCTGATGCTGCCGTTTCTGGCCAGCTTTTTAGGCTGCCTGCATCCGCTTGGCGATTCGCTGGCGGTATTTCGCTTGTGGCTGGCGGTGCCGGCTGTTGTCGCAGCGGTTGCCATGGTCGTTGCCGGGTATCGTCGAACCGGCCTTGTCGCCATCATCGCCATTGTGGCGCTGGTTCTGCCGATACTGTTCGACCATCTGCCGGTTGCAGCAGTTCCGGCCGATTATGCACTTTACCAGAAGAACCTGTTTTTCCGTTCCGACAATCAAGCCGGCCTGATCACCGACATCGCCGGCACCAAGCCGGATTTCATCACCTTTCAGGAAGTGTCGCCCGGCAATATCCAGGTTCTGGATAACCTCAGCCATGATTATCCCTCGCAGCTATTCTGTCCCTTTGCAGCGGTCGGCGGCACGGCTGTCCTGTCGCGCTGGCCGCTGCTAAATGGGCAGATCCGTTGCGGCGATGGCTTTGCCGCGATGGCGGTGAAAACGCCGGCGGGGGCGGTATGGCTGGTTTCGCTTCACTTGCACTGGCCGTTTCCGAAAGGCCAAAAGCAACAGCTTGATCGGATAGTACCGGAACTTAGCGCGCTGAATGGGCCGGTAATTCTGGGAGGTGATTTCAACATGGTGCCGTGGAGCCATACCTTCCGCCGAATCGCAAACGCGACCGGGACCACACAGGCGTTGCCGGTTCACTACACGTTGAGGCTGGTAAGAAGGAAACTGGCGTTGCTGCCGCTTGATCACGTCCTCGTGCCGACAACCGCAACTGCGATCAGCGTCATCCGCAGACCGACCTTCCGCTCGGATCATCACGGCATCCTGGCGCGGTTCAGCCTTCAGCCAACCCCCATCAGCGCCGGATCGAACGGGTAGGTGGTCAGGTTTTCATGGCCGGTTTCAGTGATCAGCACCTGATCTTCCAGCTTGATGGAAAACCCGCCATCGACCGCCCCGACCAGTGCCTCGACACAAAGAACCATGCCGGGTTCCAGCACATAATCAAACGCCCCATCGACCCATTGGTCGGGATAGGCAATCAGCGGCCATTCATCGCACAGCCCGACACCATGCATCTTGCAGCCATATTTCAGCGGCTGAAATTCCGCATCCAGATGATGGCCGCCAAAGGTCAGTTCCTTGAAGCTGACGCCGGGTTTCAGCAACTGCATATTGGTCATGATATGTTCATGCGCATGGCGCATCGCATATATCATCGCGTTGCTGGGCTTTTCATCACCGATCCACCAGGTTCGGGAAATATCGACACAAATGCCGTAGCAGCCGATCAGATCGGTATCAAAAGCCAGGATTTCGTTATCTTGCAGAATGCGAGGGCCGCATTCCTGAAACCAGGGATTGGTGCGCGGCCCGCTGGTCAGTAGCCGGGTCTCGATCCATTCGCCGCCGCGCTTGATGTTTTCGGCGTGCAGCACCGCCCAGATTTCATCCTCTGAAAGGCCGGGTAGGGCGGCCCGGTGCATGGCTGCAACGGCGGTTTCACCGGCGTTCATGGCGCAGCGCATCGCCAGAATCTCATCCGCACCCTTGATCGAGCGGGATTTTTCCGTGACCTCCTCGCCCTCCATTACCTCGAAACCGGCGCCTTCCAGGGCGCGCAGCCCTGCCACCATGATCTTGTCAACCGCCAAACGAGGATTGCCGCCGCCATGTTCGCGCACCAGATCGCTGATTTCACCGACAAACCCCTTGGCGTCATCAACCACCTTGTCGCCGCAGGAGAAATAGAACATCGACGCACCCGAGCGGCTCTCGCGTACCAGCGGGTTGAAATCGGCCAGAAACGGCGAATTCTTGTAATCCCAGATCACCATGTAGCCATCGGCGCACAGCAGCACCGCGCGAAACGGGTTATGGGTGTTCCAAAGCTGCATGTTGGTGGTATCGGTGGCATAACGGATGTTCAACGGGTCGAACATCAGCAATCCGCCATAGCCCCGATCGACGATATGCCGGGTCAGCCGCGCCCAGCGAAATTCGCGCATGGCTTTCAGGTTCGGGGGTTGCAGTCCCGCCGTCTGCCATTCCCTGAACGCCAACTGGGTCGGGCCGATTTCAATTCGATTCTGATCGTTTGGGGTGCCATCGCCCATGGTGGCACCGCGGGTCGGGTCGATCTTGCGGGTATCTCGGTAATGATCGCGCATGGCGCCGGCCTTTGGCTTGGATTGCTTCTTCAGGCTAGGCGCAGAATGCAGACGATCATTGCCAAAAACGAAATCCGGGTGTCGCATTCAGAATGCGACCAACTGACCCGGCATTGCCGGCGATCGCGGCATTTCCAGGGAACTAAGCCGGGTGTCCCCGACCTCGTCGATTTTCCAATATCGTCAGGTAGATCACGACAAGGTCGATGGCGGTCAGTATCAAAAGCATCACTCCTCCAATGGCAAACCATTCATAAAGCTGGTAAATGACAAAGATAAAGAGAACGCCGATTGCGGCGTTGTTGGCCCATCGAACCCTCGAAAGCAGAGCGATGACAATAGCGATATGCAACAGGCCATGCATGGCGAAATAGATGGTATAGAACCCGGAATCCGTTGTCGGGACAATATTTGCAAAAGACAGGATCCGGGTGGCAATGAAGCTGTCCGGGTCTTCTGAAAGTTCATGTTTGACCATTGTTCGGACAATGCGCGGAATGTATTGCAACGCCCCGAAATAAAGAGCTGCCGAAATCGCAATTTGCAGTATCCCCAGCAAACCCTTTGCCAAAATGGTCACGATGTAGATTTTGTGAACTGTCGGCATTGGATGATTGGACCTGATCAACCTGTTCGGCAAGAAAATGGGTTGATGCCACCTTTTGATTGGTTTGTCTCGGCATAATCGACACTTTTTGAAACATGGGATTGGGCAGAAGGCCATCCTGGCTGTTACCCGCAAGCTCGCCAAGTCTTGGCGCATGGCGGTCGAGATGCCACTTTGCAACAGTTCTGGCATGGCACCATCCTGCTGCACGAGACGCATAAGGGATTGGTTTACCTACTTTGGGTCAAAGTCGGGGTATGCATGGCAAAGTTGCCGTTCGGCATGCTTGCATCAGTCTCTACTTTTGGGAATTGACTACTGTTTTGCCGCTTTCAGACCATTTCACTGATCTTCAGCTCCTAGCTTAACACTTTGAACCCAACATTGCTCTGTCTGGACGGTTCTCGCTCAACAGAGTCGCGATCTCCGCCCCAAGCCGCAGTTCGTTGACCTCGCCAAAATGATGCGCTCGCAATGTGCCGGCCTTGTCGATCAGGAGCATGCTGGGCGTGCCGCGTAAATGGAAAGCCTCCATGGTCTTTGGCATTGATCCGGTCCCGGCGGCATCGACGCCGACAGGGAATGTAATCCGGTATTCGTACAGAAACGCCGCAAGCGATACCGGCGTCATCGCTTCGTGATGCTCAAACACGGTATGCAGCCCCAGCACGGTGACGGCGTCTGATGCGAAGGTTTTCTGCACCTTCTGCGCCAGCGGCAATCCGTGCAGGACACAGCCCGGGCAAAGCATTTGAAACGCCTCGATCACAACGACCTGCCCATGCAAGTCAGCGAGGCTGATGTCTTGATCCGTGTTGAACCATTGCGAAACCGAAAGCTCTGGTGGGGTCATTGCGAAAACTCCGAAGGCGTGGCTGAAGCGGCGCCGCGTGAAACGCCGCCCCGTTTGGGTTAGTTCAGTCTGCCCGGCAAGCTCAAGTCGCCCGAGGCGACGTCAAAAACATCAACGACGCAAAGCAAAGGCGAATGAACGTTTGCGTTCACACGCAAGGCCGAAGTCACGCCGTCATATGCGAAACCCTGCAGATCGACCTCGCCGTTGAAGGCCACGTTGACGACGATCTCGGGGCCGTCAAATAGCGGAGTAAAGCCGGGGCTGTCCAGGAAGATCGGCAATCCTGGCCATGTCGCCGGCAATTTTGGTGACGTTCCTTCTGGAATATCGCGGACGGCCAATGCACCGGGGCCGCAGGTTTCTGTCGGGGTCAGAACGACCCAGTGGCTGTGCCAGACAACGCCATCGTTTGTCGGGTCGCCGTCCAAATTCTCATCAAAGAGTGGCGTGTCGTCAAAGTCCGGATGGCTGGTTGCCGCCAATGCAAGGATGCCTGTGCCGCCTTCAAACCCGACAGAAGACGGATCAAGCGAGGTTGGCCATACATATGACAATACCTCTGCCCCGCCCTGGGCGCCCGTCGCCATGGGAACATCCGCGCCCGCGATACCGTTCGTCGTCATGTGGAATGTGACCACATTACCTTCGCGGTGCGCGTGAGCCGCAAGAATATCGAAGGATGCGGTCTTGGCGGCGTCGGCGTCCGACCGGATTGCGCCTTCTTGATCAACCGCATGGGCACCTTCGGAGAATGACGGGCCGGCGGTCAGGGCCAGTATCGCGAGTAACGGCAGGAAACGGTGGGTCATGTGTTGTCCTTTCAAGGTTGCCGTTCCATTAATAGTATCGAGTCGAAACTATTGCAATAGTTATTTCGACTCGATACTACTCGGGCATGGACCAAGCCCCATACATCCGCGAACTGATCAATCGCCTTGCGCGCCTTGATGCTGCGACAGCGTGGGGCGGCGACCTGAACCCAACCCAACGCGCCGTCCTGGACTATCTTGGAAGGACCAATCGGTTTTCGCGAAGCCCGTCGCATGTGGCCGAGTATCTGGGGACCACACGCGGGACCGTGTCGCAATCGTTCAAGTCCCTGGTTCAAAAGGGTTACGTGACGGAACGACGATCGCATCTCGACAAGCGCGTGATCAGCTTTGAATTGACGAAGAACGGAAAGGACATTGCAAATGCACAGCATCTTCTTGCGGGTGCGTTGGCTGATTTCACGGAAGATGAGAAAGACAGCCTGCTGGCATCCCTGAGCGCAGTGCTGAGGGGTATGCTGGCGCAAAATGCAGGTCGTCCGTTCGGGATCTGCAGATCGTGCAGACACCATGATACCACATCGGAAGGCGGATATTGCAGGTTGCTGTCTGAACCGCTTCTCCCATCAGAAACACATCAAATCTGCTTTGAGCAGGAAGCGATATGAACGAAATCCCCTTAATCGCTCGCATCGACGGAGTGTTCTTTGGTTGCGGAACTGGACAGTCGAGCGTGTGACCAGAACCCGCCTCACACGGCGCGTTTCCCCCGCAGCAACAGCGGTATCACTTGACAGTCGTCCAAACAAAAAAGGCCCCGGAGAAGGGGCCTTTTCGTTTGGCAATAGCCTCAGCAGCTATAATACATCTGGAATTCTACCGGGTGCGGGGTGTGTTCGTATTTATAGACCTCGCTCCATTTCAGTTTCAGATAGCCCTCGATCTGATCCTTGGTGAATACATCGCCGACCAGCAGGAAATCGTGATCCGCCGTCAGGCATTCCAGTGCTTCGCGCAAGCTGGCGCAAACCGTGGGGATACCGGCCAGTTCTTCGGGCGGCAGATCATAAAGATCCTTGTCGGATGCTTCGCCCGGGTCGTATTTGTTCTTGATGCCGTCAAGGCCTGCCATCAGCAATGCTGCGAATGCCAGATAGGGGTTGGCGGCGGGATCGGGGAAACGCGCTTCGACCCGTTTGGCCTTGGGTGATTCCGACCATGGAATACGCACACAGCCCGAGCGGTTGCGCGCGGAATAGGCCCTGAGAACCGGTGCCTCGAACCCCGGAATAAGCCGCTTGTAGCTGTTTGTCGTGGGGTTGGTGAAGGCGTTGAGGGTTTTGGCGTGTTTCAGGATGCCGCCGATGAAATACAGCGCCTCTTGGCTAAGGTCGGCGTATTTATCTCCTGAAAACAATGGCTTACCGTCTTTCCAGATCGACATGTTCACATGCATGCCGGTGCCGTTGTCGCCGTAAATCGGTTTGGGCATGAAGGTTGCCGACTTGCCATAGGCATGGGCGACGTTGTGGATCACGTATTTGTACTTCTGGATCTCATCGGCCTGCTTGGTCAGGGTGCCAAAGATCAGGCCAAGTTCGTGCTGGCACGAGGCGACCTCGTGGTGATGCTTGTCCACCTTCATGCCGATCGCCTTCATGGTCGAAAGCATCTCGCTGCGCAGATCCTGTGCCTCGTCGATCGGATTGACCGGGAAATAGCCACCCTTGACGCCGGGGCGGTGGCCCATGTTGCCCATCTCGTAATCGGTGTCGGTGTTCCAGGACCCGTCCGAGGCATCAACCTCATAGGAAACCTTGTTGATGGTGTTGGAATAACGCACGTTGTCAAACAGGAAAAATTCTGCTTCCGGGCCGAAATAGGCGGTGTCACCGATGCCCGAGGCGATCAGATAGGCCTCGGCTTTTTCGGCGGTGCCACGCGGGTCGCGCGAATAGGGTTCGCCGGTATCGGGTTCGACCACGGTGCAGTGGATGCACAGGGTTTTTTCCGCATAGAACGGGTCGATATAGACGGTGGAACAATCGGGCATCAGTTTCATGTCGGATTGTTCAATGGATTTCCAACCTGCGATGGAGGAGCCATCAAACATGAACCCTTCCTCAAGAAAATCCTCGTCCACCAGATCTGCACTGATGGTCACATGCTGCAACATGCCGCGCGGATCGGTGAAACGAATGTCGACATAGGCGACATCCTCATCTTTCATGGTTTTCAGAACGTGATTGATATCGCTCATTCTCTGGTCCTCGTTGTGTTGGGTTGTTGCTTACAATGCGTCGTCGCCGGACTCGCCGGTCCGGATCCGGATGGCCTGTTCGACGGCCGAGACAAAAATCTTGCCGTCACCGATCTTTTCGGTCTTGGCGGCACCGATGATCGCCTCGATGGCGCCATCGACCTGATCATCCGCAAGCACCACCTCGATCTTTACCTTGGGCAGGAAATCCACCACATATTCGGCACCGCGGTATAGTTCGGTATGGCCTTTCTGGCGGCCAAACCCCTTTACCTCGATGACGCTCAGACCCTGAATGCCGACATCCTGCAACGCCTCTTTTACCTCGTCGAGTTTGAAAGGCTTGATTATCGCTTCGATCTTTTTCATCGCCGGATCCTTTGGTTGACTGGTTGAGATGCTCAAAGCACTTTCGAACAGGGGCGGCAATTAGCTAAGCTGCCTGGGGTTGGCATGGTTGCGGATTCGCGCCCGCTATGCCCATATGACAGGCAGGATGCCGCTTTTTTAATCGAAATGAAAACATCATGACGGAATTACTGACCGCCGCACAGATGCGCAGCATCGAACAGGCCGCCATCGACAGCGGTGAGGTGACCGCACTTGAACTGATGGAGCGGGCCGGCAAGGCGGTGGTGGAAACCATTCTGGAGGAATGGCCGCTGTTTCGTCAGGCACCGCAATCGGCGACCATCCTGTGCGGGCCGGGCAACAATGGTGGCGACGGTTTTGTGGTGGCAAGGCTGCTGAAGGATCTGGACTGGAATGTGCGGGTGCTGTTTCTGGGCGATGAGAACCGGTTGCCAAAAGATGCGCGGATCAATCACGATATCTGGTCTGCGTTCGGGCCGATCGAACCCCTGTCGCTGGCGGCGCTCAGGCGCAATGTCTCGACCATCTATATTGACGCGCTGTTCGGTACCGGCCTTAGTCGCCCGCTGGAAGCCGAGGCGCTGGCGGTGATCACGCATCTGGCCGGTCGGCAGGATGACGATGCCTGGCGGGATACCGTTGCCATTGATGCACCTTCGGGATTGTGCATGGATAGCGGGCGGTTTCTGGGCCAACACGCGATCGAACGGTTGGCGCGGCTTACCGTCGCCTTCGACAGCCCCAAGGCCGGGCATTTCCTTGACCTTGGGCCGCAACTATGCGGCAGGCTGGTTGTCCGGGATATCGGCCTTTTGAACTGGCGCTGCTTTGCGCCGAAAAAGGGCGCGGCGGCAAAAACACCACCCTTCACCATGAAGGGTGGCATTGCCAGCGGCGCCGAACGGATGCCTCGGTTGAGGCTGGTTGCCAACGAAAGCCTGGTGCCGGATCTGCGTGCTGCGGCAAGGGGGTTGCCGCCACTTGATTTGCTGTCAAAAGGCGGAAGTCGAGATCACAAGTATGCCCATGGACACGCGCTGATCCTGTCTGGCCCGGCAGGGCGGACCGGGGCGGCGCGGCTGGCGGCATTGGGCGCGCTACGGATCGGCACCGGGCTGGTGACGGTTGGCAGCCCTGGAAATGCAATGGCCGAGAATGCAGCACACCTGACTGCGATCATGTTGCGCGAGGTCAATGACGCCAATAATCTGGCCGATGCGCTGAAAGATACCCGGATCTCGGCCGTCTGTCTGGGGCCGGGGTTGGGAATCCGGGACGAAACCATGGAACTTGTCAGGGTTGCGCTGGCATCGCAAAGACCGGTGGTACTGGATGCGGATGCATTGAGTATTTTTCAGAACAATGAAAAGGAACTGTTCAAACAGCTACACCAGCGCAGCGTGCTGACACCGCATGCCGGTGAATTCGCCCGCCTGTTTCCCGACATCGCGAACAGGTTCGTTTCAGAGCCGATGAGCGGGCCGGCCTATTCCAGGGTCGATGCAGCGCGAGCCGCGGCAAAGCGTGCGGGTTGTGTTGTTTTGCTCAAAGGTCCGGATACGGTGATTGCGGCGCCCGATGGCACCGCCCTGATCCATGCCGCCGCTTACGACCGTTGCGCACCCTGGCTTGCCACGGCCGGTGCCGGCGATGTGCTGGCAGGCTTCATCACCGGCCTGTTGGCACGGGGATTTCTGCCGCCCGATGCAGCGGCGATGGCCACCTGGCTGCATGTCGAGGCGGCGCGGCGTTTCGGCCCCGGACTGATCGCCGAAGATTTGCCCGAGGCGCTGCCGGGGATCTTTCGCGCCAACGCTGTCTGACGACTGGAATGTTTCAGGTACATGCCGGCACAGGTTTTTAACGCATTTTCCACTCGCACCGACGGAAAACCTCTGCTAGAAGGGCGCGGATTTCGAGGCGACCCCGGTGGTCGCCTTATCGATTTGCGCGGGTGTGGCGAAATTGGCAGACGCACCAGATTTAGGTTCTGGCGCCGCAAGGCGTGGGGGTTCAAGTCCCTCCACCCGCACCAGAAAATGGCAAGAGGAACAACAAGATGCAGGTTACCGAGACCCTGAACGAAGGCCTGAAACGGGCTTATAACATCACCGTCACAGCGGCGGAACTCGACCAGAAGGTCAATGACAAACTGGTCGAGGCACAGCCCGACGTTGAAATGAAGGGCTTTCGCAAGGGCAAGGTGCCGATGGCGCTGTTGAAAAAACAGTTCGGCCAGCGCGTGCTGGGCGAGGCGATGCAGGAATCCATCGACGAAGCCATGCGCAGCCATTTCGACCAAACCGGCGACCGCCCGGCCATGCAGCCCGAAGTAAAGATGACCAACCAGGACTGGAAACAGGGCGATGATGTCGAAGTTTCCATGAATTACGAGACCTTGCCGACCATTCCCGAAGTTGATTTCAAGTCGATCAAACTGACCCGCCTGCGCGCCAAGGTCGACGACAAGGAAATCGCTGAGGCGCTGGACAATCTGGCGGGTGCCGCCAACAATTTCGACGACCGCAAAAAAGGCGCCAAGGCCAAGGAAGGCGATCAGGTGGTAATCAACTTCCTCGGCAAGGTCGATGGCGAAGCCTTTGAGGGCGGAAGCGCCGATGACTATCCGCTGGTGCTGGGTTCCAATTCCTTTATTCCGGGATTTGAACAACAGTTGGTCGGTGCCAAGGTTGGCGATGATATCGAAGTGAAGGTCAAATTCCCCGATGAATATGGCGCTGCAAACCTGGCAGGCAAAGACGCGGTATTCGAATGCAGGATCAACGCGGTAAAAGAACCGAAACCCGCCGAGATCGACGATGAACTGGCCAAGCAATTCGGGGCCGAAGACCTGGCAGCACTGAAAACGCAGGTCAGCGATCGCCTGCAGTCGGAATATTCCGGTGCCGCGCGGCAGGTGATCAAGCGCGGCCTGATGGATGCGCTGGATCAGGCGGTGAAATTCGAACTCCCCCCTTCGATGGTCGAGGCCGAAGCGGCCCAGATCGCGCATCAGATGTGGCATGAGGAAAACCCCGAGGTTCACGACCACAGCCACGAACCGGTGGAACCCAGCGACGAACACAAATCATTGGCAGAACGCCGGGTGCGTCTTGGCCTGTTTCTGGCCGATCTCGGTTCCAGCAATGAAATCACGGTTTCGGAAAACGAACTGCAACAGGCAGTCATGCAGCAGGCAAGGCAATATCCGGGGCAGGAACAACAGTTTTTCGAGTTCATCCAGAAGAATGAACAGGCTCTGCAACAGATTCGCGCGCCCCTGTTTGAAGACAAGGTGGTCGATTACATCCTGGAACTGGCCGATGTCAGCGACAAGGATGTCAGCAAGGAAGAACTGCAAAAGGCGATCGAGGCGCTTGGCGACGACTGATTATTCTTGAGGCATAGCATCAAAAAGGTCGCGCAAGCGGCCTTTTTTGTTACCTTATCGGATTTTATCCCGGTGATTCACATGGCGCCAACGGCTGCGATTGGCCATTTCCTTTGCGCCAAGGTGCCGTCATCCTGACACAACCCCATGGCTTGGATTAATCCGATGTCCTCTGGTCGCGGAATATTGCTGAAACTGACCTCGGTGCTGGTTTTCATGATCATGGCGAGCCTGATCAAGGCCGCCTCGGAAAATGTGCCTCCGGGCGAAGCGGTGTTTTTTCGTTCGCTGTTCGCCATGCCGACGATTCTGGTCTGGCTCTGGTTCAGGGGTGATCTGGCCACCGGGCTGCGAACCGAAAACCCGATCGGCCATATCTGGCGCGGCCTGGTCGGCACCATCGCGATGGGGTGTGGTTTTGCCGGTCTCGGGCTGTTGCCACTGCCCGAAGTGACTGCACTTGGCTATGCGGCCCCCCTGCTGACGGTAATCTTTGCGGCGATGTTTCTTGGTGAACAGGTGCGCGTCTTTCGCCTCAGTGTTGTGGCGCTTGGTCTGGTTGGCGTTCTGATCGTTCTCAGCCCGCGCCTTTCCGCTATGTCCGGTGGGGTGCTGGACGCGCGTGAAGCCCTGGGTGCGATGGTGGTGGTTACCGGTGCCGCCTTTGCCGCCCTGGCGCAGGTATTTATTCGTCGGCTTGTGATCACGGAATCGACCGCAGCTATCGTGTTCTACTTCTCCGTCACATCCACGGTGTTATCCCTTCTTACGCTGCCCTTCGGCTGGGTGGTGCCATCGCCACGCGAAGCTGGATTTCTGATCATGGCCGGGCTGTTTGGCGGCATCGGCCAGATTTGCCTGACCAGCGCCTATCGCCACGCCGAAGCCTCGCTGATTGCCCCGTTTGACTACAGTTCGATGCTTCTGGCGCTGGTGATCGGCTATTTCATCTTTGCCGAATCGCCGTCATTGGTCATGCTGGCAGGTGCCAGCCTGATCGTGCTGGCGGGTGTCCTGATCATCCTGCGCGAACGCCATCTTGGGATCGAGCGCAGCCGCCAGCGCAAGGTCATGACCCCGCAAGGCTGATATCGCCGCTTCTTTATTGTCAAAATACTCACGGGGGAAGTGACAGATTGGCGTGCCAAGCTGTCACTTGGGGGCAGTCGGCCCCCGTCGCCGCTGGCCGCGCCGAACTTCTTTGCCGCTTTTCCGCCGCCTCTCCCTTGCACCCCCTCGTGCGTGACACTAAGACTCGCTTAGGAACCTGTTGCTATACGGGATCCGCCAAGCAAACATAAGGCAGGCTGGATGAGAGACCCGATTGACACCTATATGAATACCCTCGTGCCGATGGTGGTGGAACAAACCAGCCGGGGCGAACGTGCTTACGACATTTTTTCGCGCCTGTTAAAGGAACGGATCATCTTTGTTTCCGGCCCGGTACACGACGGCATGTCGACCCTGATCGTGGCGCAACTGCTGTTTCTTGAGGCGGAGAATCCGTCCAAGGAAATCTCGATGTATATCAACTCGCCGGGTGGCGTGGTGACCTCGGGGCTGTCGATCTACGACACCATGCAGTATATCCGCCCCAAGGTTTCGACCCTTTGCATCGGCCAGGCAGCGTCGATGGGATCCTTGCTGCTGACGGCAGGTGAAAAAGGCATGCGCTTTACCCTGCCCAACAGCCGCATCATGGTGCACCAGCCCTCGGGCGGGTTTCAGGGGCAAGCCAGCGACATCGCGCTGCACGCCAAGGAAATTCTGGAACTGAAGGACCGGCTGAACAAGATCTATGTGCATCACACCGGCCAGAACCTGAAAAAGGTTGAAGCAGCACTTGACCGCGACAATTTCATGACCGCCGAAGAAGCCCGCGACTGGGGGCTGGTTGACGAAATTGTCGATCATCGCAAAGCGGCCGAGAAATAGGCAGGTGCGTGTTTTTCCCAACACTTTTCAGTTACCGGGCTGTGATGCGGAAATGAATTGTCTGTCGGGAAAAACTGCCATAACCTGAGGTTCAGGGACAATAAGTGGTTGGCAAGACCCGAAACAGGAACGAGCAAGGTAAAGGTGACACATGGCAAATTCGGGTAGCGGCGATTCCAAGAACACCCTTTACTGTTCATTCTGCGGCAAAAGTCAGCACGAAGTTCGAAAACTGATTGCCGGGCCGACGGTGTTCATCTGCGATGAATGCGTTGAACTCTGCATGGATATCATCCGCGAGGAGACCAAGTCCTCGCTGGTGAAATCTTCCGAAGGAGTGCCCACTCCCAAGGAAATCTGCAAGGTTCTGGATGATTATGTAATCGGACAGATGGTCGCCAAGCGGGTGCTGTCGGTGGCGGTTCATAACCATTACAAGCGCCTCAATCACGCCACCAAGAATTCCGAGATCGAACTGTCGAAATCCAATATCCTGCTGATCGGTCCCACCGGCTGCGGCAAGACGCTGCTGGCGCAGACACTGGCGCGGATTCTGGATGTGCCGTTCACCATGGCCGATGCCACCACCCTGACCGAGGCCGGTTATGTTGGCGAGGATGTGGAAAATATCATCCTCAAGCTGCTTCAGGCCAGCGAATACAATGTTGAACGCGCACAGCGCGGCATCGTCTATATCGATGAGGTCGACAAGATTACGAGGAAGTCCGACAATCCCTCGATCACCCGCGACGTTTCGGGCGAGGGTGTGCAGCAGGCGCTGCTCAAGATCATGGAAGGCACCGTTGCCAGCGTGCCGCCGCAGGGCGGGCGCAAGCATCCGCAGCAGGAATTCCTGCAAGTGGACACCACCAACATCCTGTTCATCTGTGGCGGGGCATTTTCCGGACTTGAAAAGATCATCGCACAACGCGGTAAAGGCTCGGCCATCGGATTCGGCGCCGACGTCAAGGATGAAGAAGCCCGCACCGTCGGCGAAATGTTTACCGAGCTTGAGCCTGAAGATTTGCTGAAATTCGGCCTGATCCCGGAATTCGTCGGTCGTCTGCCGGTGATTGCCACCTTGACCGATCTGGATGAAGACGCGCTTGTCACCATTCTGTCGCAGCCGAAAAACGCCTTGGTCAAACAATATCAGCGACTGTTTGAACTTGAAGAGGTCGAGCTTAAATTCACCGACGAATCGCTGCGGGCAATCGCCAAACGCGCCATTGGCCGCAAGACCGGGGCGCGGGGGTTGCGCTCGATCATGGAAGATATCCTGCTTGATACCATGTTCGAACTCCCAAGCCTTGACGACGTGGTCGAGGTGGTGGTGAACGATGAGGCGGTGAACGGCCTTGGCAAACCCCTGCTGATCTATTCCGACCGCAAGGAAGAAAGCGCGACAGCAAGCTGATCGCGCTGGACCTTGCCGATCATTCCGGTGCATATGGGGCAAACGGTACTGGAGGCGCAATGCTGAACTTCATCAAACGCCTGTTCACCTGGTGGGACGGACAAACCATTGGCACACAGCTATACACCTGGCGCCGCGGCGTTCTGGTGGGTGAGGATCAGGCCGGTAACAAATTCTACCAGACGCGGGACGGCAATCGCCGCTGGGTCATCTATAGTGGTGAGTCCGAGGCCAGCCGGGTATCACCCGAATGGCACGGCTGGCTGCACATGACCTTTGTCGATGCGCCCACCACGGCACCGCTGGCGCACCAGCCCTGGGAAAAACCGCATCAGGAAAACCTGACCGGCACCCGGCTGGCCTATGCGCCGCCCGGTTCCATGCGGGCCGAGGTTGCGGTCGCGCGCGCCGATTACGAGGCCTGGCAGCCCGAATAGGAAAGGGCAAACCTGAAATGTCGGAAAACACCACTGAAACCATCATTGGCGGCATCGTGATCGTGGTCGCTGCGGCGTTTCTGTATTACATGCTGCAATCAACCGAGATCTCACATCCCCGCGGTTCCATCGAACTCAGCGCCAATTTCCGTTCGGCAGAAGGGGTCAGCGTCGGCACCGATGTTCGCCTGGCCGGAGTGAAGATCGGCACCGTGACCGGTCTTGACCTTAACCCCAAAACCTATTTTGCCGAAGCGCATTTCACGGTTCCGGCCGATATCGAACTGGCGACCGATACCCAGGCGCTGATCACCTCGGAAGGGTTGCTGGGTGGCTCGTTCATCGAAATCGTACCCGGCGGTGCCGCCGAAAACCTTGGCAACGGCGACGAGATCGAACAGACTCAGGGTGCGATAAGTGTCGTTTCGCTGTTGCTGAAATTCGTTGGCGGCGGTGAAAAGAAGTGAGGTTTCTGCGGCTGATCCTGCTGGCGGTGTCTCTGACCCTGCCAGTTCTGGCTGTGGCGCAGGAACTCGTGCCCACCGAAAAGGCCCAAGGCGTCGTCATCCGTGCGCTTGACATGGCGACCGGTCGATCCGAGGACATCACCATCGCCAATGGCGAGACGAAAAGTTTCGAGCGGCTGGAAATTTCGCTCGAAGAATGCCGTTTTCCATCCGAGAACCCTTCGGGCGATGCATTCGCACATCTGATGATCCGCGATATCCGCGAGGAAAAACCAAGGTTTCAGGGCTGGATGATCGCCTCATCCCCGGCGCTGTCGGCGCTGGAACATCCGCGCTATGATGTATGGGTATTGCGCTGCAAGACCCCTTCGGGCGACACATCTGAAAGCAACTGAGCCTTGAAATCCGCCGACATCGTCAGCGCATGCTGCAACTGCTGCTGATATTCGGCGCGGCTGATTTCGATAGCACCAAGGGTGGCCAGATGTTTGGAAATGAACTGCGTGTCGAACAATTTGAACCCACCGGCATTCAAGCGGTCAACCAGATATGCCAGCGCGATCTTTGAGGTATTGGTGCGGCGCGAAAACATGCTTTCGCCAAAAAATGCCGCCCCCAGGGCCACGCCATAAACACCGCCGACCAGTTCCGCACCGTCAAGTACCTCAAGCGAATGCGCATAGCCCATGTGGTGCAGCATTTGATAGAGGCTGATGATTTCCGGGCTGATCCAGGTATCGTTCCGGGCCGCACAACCCCTGACTACGGCGGTGAAATCACTGTCGATGCCGATGCGATAGCGTGCTTTGCGGATTTCGCGGGCGAGCGAGCGGGAGATGTGAAAACCGTCCAGCGGAATGACCCCGCGCAGTGTCGGGTCTACCCAGAAGATCTGGTCGTTCCGTGCCCCTTCGGTCATCGGAAAGACCCCGTGGCTGTAACCGTGCAAAAGCATTTCGGGGGTAACGATCTGGGCGTTCTTCACGACCATGCTTCACCCGTTAGCAGACAGCCATTTTTCCAGCCAGTGGATATCATAGTTACCATCAATTATGGCCGGTTCCTGTAGTAAAGCATGAAAAAGCGGCGTTGTCGTCTCTATCCCGTCGATCACGAATTCACCAAGCGCGCGTTTCAGCCGCGCCAATGCCTCTTTGCGGGTTGGCGCATGTACGATCAGTTTGCCGATCAGACTATCGTAGTAGGGCGGGATGGAATAGCCGTCGTAAAGCGCGCTGTCCATCCTGACGCCAAGCCCGCCGGGCGCGTGATACTGGGTGACACGTCCGGGGCAGGGGGTGAAATTCGGCAGGCGTTCGGCGTTGATGCGTACCTCGATCGCGTGGCCGTTGATCACCAGATTTTCCTGACGCAGCGACATTTCCTCGCCTGCGGCGACGCGGATCTGTTCCTGCACCAGATCAACGCCGAAAATTGCTTCGGTCACCGGGTGTTCGACCTGAAGGCGGGTGTTCATTTCGATGAAATAGAACTCATCGTTTTCAAACAGAAACTCGATGGTTCCGGCGCCGGAATATTTGATTGCCGCCACCGCTTCGGCGCACGTCTTGCCGATCCTTGCGCGCATTTCCGGCGTGATCGAGGGGCCGGGCGCTTCCTCCAGCACTTTCTGGTGGCGGCGCTGCAAGGAACAGTCGCGTTCGCCCAGATGCACCGCGCGGCCCTTGCCGTCGCCGAAAATCTGCACCTCGATATGCCGGGGCAGGGTCAGGTATTTCTCGATATAAACCTCGTCATTGCCAAAGGCTGCTTTGGATTCCGAACGGGCTGATTGGAACGCCACATCAAGATCGGCCTTGGTTCGTGCCAGTTTCATGCCGCGACCGCCGCCGCCTGCGGTTGCCTTGACGATCACCGGAAACCCCATGGCATCAGATACGCGGTGGGCATCCGCCAGGTCTGGCACGCCGCCATCCGAGCCGGGAACACAGGGAACCCCAAGCGCCTTCATGGTTTCCTTGGCGGTGATCTTGTCGCCCATCATGCTGATATGCTCGGCACTTGGGCCGATGAATTTGATGTCATGGTCTTCGACGATCTGCACGAAACTGGCGTTTTCCGACAAAAAGCCATAGCCGGGATGAATCGCCTCGGCACCGGTGATTTCACAGGCGGCGATGATCGAGGGTGCCGACAGATAGCTTTCGCTGGCCGGAGGCGGGCCGATGCACACGCTTTCATCGGCCATCCGCACATGCATGGCATCGACATCGGCGGTGGAATGTACCGCCACCGTTCCAATGCCCATTTCCTTGCAGGCGCGGATGATGCGCAGTGCGATTTCACCCCGGTTTGCGATCAGTACCTTGGAAAACATGTTTTTGCCTTTGGGGCTTATTCGATGATCATCAGGGGGGCGCCGAATTCCACCGGTGCGCCGTCTTCAAACAGGATGCGCTTGACTGTACCTGCGCGGGGGGCGTGGATCTGGTTCATGGTTTTCATCGCTTCGACGATGCAAACCGTCTGTCCTTCGGCCACCTTGTCGCCGACCGATACAAAAGGTGCGGCACCTGGTTCGGGCTGCATGTAGGCGGTTCCGACCATGGGCGAGGTGACGGCGCCGGGATGCAGGGCCGGATCCTCGGGCGGCGTTGCGGCGACCGGGGCTGCGGGTGTTGCTGCTGCGACCGGTAATGGCGCAACCATTTGCGTCTGGTTTACCGGTGCTGTCATCTGTCGCGCCACGCGCACGTTCAGGGTATCGTCCGAGCCGTATTCGCGAACGACCTCCAATTCGGTCAGATCGTTCTCGCGCAGCAGTTTCGCCAGCGCCTCGACAAATTCGACGTCTGATTCGTGGGTTTTCTTGCTCATGAAATCCTCGGCCCCAATTTGGCTGAAACCTGCCTTGATCCGGCTGGCTTTGCACTATCTTCATAGACACAAATTACCGGCAGGAAAAGCATTCCCGCAGTCTTATTGCGTTGATTCGGCGGCTAGTTCAACTTGTCACGGGTATAGGCGACAATCTCGCGCATGTTTGCCAGCGGCGCGTAACCGCGGATCATGCCCTGGCCGATCACGAAGGTCGGTGTGCCGGAGATCTCCAGCTTGCGTGCCAGTTCATGCACCACGCCGATCTGCCCGGTCACCGCATCGCTGTCCATATATGGCAGAATCACCTCGGGATCGGCCCCGAGTTTCTTCAGCAGCTCGGCCATGTTGTTCTGTGTCAGGCTGCCGTTGAAGGTCATCAGGAAATCGCCGAGTTTCTGATAGATTTCCGGCCCTGCCTTGTGCAGGGTGGCGATGGCAAGGCGCGAGGATAGCATGGACTGTTCGCCCAATATCGGAAATTCCTTGACCACCAGACGGATATTGCCATCACTTTTCACCAGTTCGGCGATTTCGTCATGGGCGCGCCGGCAATAGGTGCAGCGGTAATCGAGGAACTCGACCAGCGTCACATCGCCTTTGGGGTTGCCACCGACCCAGGAATAATTGTCGTTGAAAATGGCCTTGGAATTGGCCGCGATAAGGGCCGCGTCGGTGCTGGCCTGATCCTGATTCTGGCGTTCTTCCAGAACGGCGATCGCTTCCATCAGAACCTCGGGGTGTTCCAGAAGATAGGCGCGGATTTCCTGCTGGAAAACATACCTTTCTTCATCATTCATGTCGGTCAGACCGTCGGCCAGGGCCGGGCCGATCCAGCAAAGGGTGATCAGTATCGTCAGCAATCGTTTCATGTCTGGCCCCTATTTGGCGAAGGATTTGGTGGCGCCTGCGATGTCCTCTGCCTGCAACCAGCCGGCTGAGCCGCGCGGCAACAGACCTTCGGCGCGGATGGCGTTGGCATAGGCGTCCTTGAACTGACCAAGTAGCGCATATCGCTCGGCAGTCACAAGGGATGCCATGCCATTATTGCCGGATTTTGCCCAGGCAACCGCCAGATCGCGCAGCATCCGGGCATCACGCGCATCCATGTCGCGAGCGCGGCGCAGCACCTTCAACGCCTGCTGATCACCGATTTTGGTTTTCAGCGACAAAAGCGCCCTTCCCAGACCGGCCAGGATCAGCGGCTCATGCGGTGCCAGCGCCCCTGCCTTGCGATAGGATGCGACAGCGGCAGGGGCGTTGCGGCCTTCCAGCAGGATTTGCCCTTTCAACTCGTGATAATATGCATCGTCCGGGCGCGCTGCCAGCAGGTTGTTCATGTATTGCATCGACGATTTCAGATCGCCCTGCCGGTGATAGGCGATGGCGCGGGTCAGGGTCGCGGCCTCGGAGGTGTCGTTGTTGTCCAGATGGCGCAGGATATAGGAAGGATTGCCCAGAAACGCGGTGAACTTGGCCTGCATCCGCTTGTGCCAGTAGACCAGATCGGTTTGATCGACGGTTTTCGCCCCGCCATGGGCGGCAATCTGGCCTTTCAGCGCCCGGATGCGATCCTGGCTAAGGGGATGGCTGCGGGCATAGGCATCCTGACGGCTGGCCGACAGCGCCTCCTGGCCGCGAAAGATTTCCAGCACGTCGGTGGCGGCTTTGGGGTCGATTTTGGCGCGTACCATATAGCGGACACCAATCTGATCGGCCACGGCCTCCTCGGCGCGGGTATGGGCAAGGAAATTGTTGATGGCGGCCCCGGAGGTGCCGATGGCGATACCGGCCGCCGCATCGCTATTTCCACCAACCGAGGCCGCGAGGCTTAACAAAAGACCGATGCCGATGGCGGATCGGGCATTCCCGAGGTTCAGCGCCCGCTGCACCAGATGGCCGCTGGTGATATGCGCCAATTCATGCGCGATCACTGATTGCAGCATCTCGACGGTTTTCAAGCGGGTCACCAGCCCGGAATGCAGAAATATCGCCCGTCCGTTCAGCACAAACGCATTCAAGGTCCGGTCATTCACCACCAGAATGTCGATATCATTGGCCCCGACCCCGGCCGAGCGAAACAGCGGTGCGGCAATACGTTTCAGGGTGTGTTCAATCTCGGCATCCCGGATCAGGCTTTGGGCGCTGACTGCGGCAGAGGACAGCCACAGGAACCCCAGCAAGAGGCCGGTCAGGCGGCCCGGAAACCGGGGCTTTCGGCTTGGCAATTGACCTTCCTTTTCGGGCTTGCGACAAGGCGGTAACTGAACCGATAATAGAAAGATTGCCGTGCAAAGTTCAAGGCGAAGCGAGGTTGATCCGTTCATTGTGATGGATGTGATGGAATCCGCACGTCAGGCCGAGGCGACCGGGCGTTCCATCATCCATATGGAGGTCGGCCAGCCCGGCACCCCCGCCCCAAAGGGCGCGCGCGAGGCACTGGCGCGGGCGCTGGAAAGTGATCCGTTGGGTTACACCGTGGCGCTTGGTCTGCCGGAATTGCGCCTTGGGATCGCAAGGCTTTACAAGGATTGGTATGGCCTTGCGATCAATCCCGACCGAGTGGTGGTGACCACCGGTTCCTCGGCGGCATTTCAACTGGCGTTCATTGCGTTGTTTGACGCCAATGATCGGGTGGCCATCGGTGATCCCGGCTATCCCAGCTATCGCAACATCCTGAAGGCGCTGGCGCTGGAACCGGTCAGCATCGCAAGTCTGGCGGAAAACCGCTTTCAACCTTCGCCGGATCAGGTGTTGGCCGCCAAAAACATCAGCGGGTTGCTGGTGGCGTCACCGGCCAATCCCACCGGTACCATGTTGGATCGTCAGGCCCTGAAAGGGTTGATTGATGCCTGCCACTCACGCGGGGCGGCGTTCATTTCCGATGAGATTTATCACGGCATCCAATACGGCGCACCGGCGGTATCGGCGCTGGAAATCAGCGATGATGTGGTGGTGATCAACTCGTTTTCCAAGTATTTTTCCATGACCGGCTGGCGGATCGGCTGGATGGTCGTGCCGGAAAACCTGATCCGGGTGATCGAGCGACTGGCACAGAACCTGTTCATCTGCCCGCCGCATGCCAGTCAGATTGCGGCCCTTGGGGCGATGGACTGTCAGACGGAACTGGCGGCCAACATGGCGGTTTACCGCAACAACCGCGATTTGATGCTGCAAGGTCTGCCAAAGGCCGGGTTCAGCCGCTTTGCGCCGCCTGACGGGGCGTTTTATATTTATGCGGATGTTTCGGAACTGACCGACGACAGCCGCATTCTTGCCGCTGAAATTCTGGATCAGGCCGGGGTCGCCGTAACGCCGGGGCTGGATTTTGATCCCTTGCGCGGCAAGCACGGATTGCGATTTTCCTATGCGCAGAGCAGTGCTGACATTGCCGAGGGTCTGTTGCGACTGCAAGATTTCATGCAGCGGCGACGAGGCTGAAGCGATCAGCCGCGCCGCCGGTTCTGGCTTAACCCCGGCTCCACCAGCCGCGTCGCTTGGGCTTGTCGGCAGATTTTTCGGCAGCCGGTTCGGCCTCGGCCATTGCCGGTTCCGGATTTGACACAGGTGCCGGTGCGGGTTGCGTTTCGGGTTTGACTTCCGGCTTTGACGGTTCTGCCCGTGGTTCGGCAATGACGGGTTCGGCCTTGACCGGTTCCGCCGCTGTCGTTTCCACATTTGCCACTTCTGCTTCGGGTGCCGGGGCATCCGTCGGTTTCTTGCGGCTTCGGCTGGCACGTTTCGGCTTGGGTTTCTCAGGCGCTTCGGAGCCTTCGGTTGCCGTGTCTGCCTCAGCTTCTTTGGCGGCGGTTTGAGGTTCCTCGGCCTTTTTGGTTTTCGCGGCCTTGCGCGCCGTGGTGCGTTTCCTGGCGGCTGGTTTTTCCGCGCTTTCGCCGGCTTCCACCGCTACTTCGGCAGGTCTGGTTGCTTCCTTGTCGTCCGTGGTTTCGGTATCGGCATCTGCATCCGCGCCATCGGCATCATTGCCTTCCGCACCGTTCTGCTGGTTGCCGTTCTCGTTGCCGGACTTGCCGCGGCCACCGCGCCGTCGACGCCGGCGGCGTTTCTTTTTCGGCGTTCCATCGTCGCCGTTTTCCGAGGTTTGGGTGCCAATTTCGTCGGTGTCGTCGTCGTCGTCATCCACTTCGTCGACCGCTGCACCGGATTTGTCGAGCAGCGAAGTTTCGATCGACACGACGCCAACGCTGGGTTCGGGTACCATGCGCGTTGCGGTCTTGAAACGTTCCATGGTGTAATCGGGACTGATCAGGGTCGGGCTGGCCTCGATCCGGATGGACAGGCCATAGCGCGCCTCGATCATTGCCACATGGTCGCGTTTCTGGTTCAGCATATAGTTGGCGATGGCCACAGGCGCAGTGATCAGCACCTCGCGCGAACGCTGGCGCACGCCTTCTTCCTCCAGCTCACGCAGGATCGCCAGCGACAGATTGTCGTCAGAACGGGTCAGGCCGGTGCCGTGGCAATGCGGGCAGGGGGCGGTCGTCGCCTCGATCATGCCGGGGCGCAGGCGTTGGCGCGACATTTCCATCAGGCCAAAGCCGGAAATCCGGCCGATCTGGATGCGCGCACGATCGGTTTTCAGCCGCTCCTTGATGCGCTTTTCGACCGAGGCGTTGTTGCGCCGGTCTTCCATGTCGATGAAGTCGATCACGATCAGTCCGGCCAGATCACGCAGGCGCAACTGCCGCGCCACCTCGTCCGCGGCCTCAAGGTTGGTCTTGACAGCCGTATCCTCGATCGAACCTTCCTTGGTGGCGCGGCCCGAGTTCACGTCGATCGCCACAAGTGCTTCGGTCACGCCGATCACGATATAACCGCCCGAGCGCAGTTGCACCGTCGGATTGAACATGCCCGAGAGATAGCTTTCGACCTGAAAGCGGGCATAAAGGGGCAAAGGGTCGGTGTAATGCTTCACATTCTTGGCGTGGGACGGCATGAGCATTTTCATGTAGTCCTTGGCCATGCGATAGCCGGCCTCGCCCTCGATCAGGATTTCGTCGATCTCTTTGCTGTAAAGATCGCGGATCGAACGCTTGATCAGGCTGCCTTCCTCGTAGATTGGCGACGGTGCGATGGATTTCAGCGTCAGGTCGCGGATCTGTTCCCATTGCCTTAGCAGATAGTCGTAATCGCGCTTGATTTCCGACTTGGTGCGGTTGGCGCCGGCGGTGCGGATGATCAGCCCGGCGCCTTTCGGTACCTCGATGTCGCCGGCGATTTCCTTTAACTTCTTGCGGTCAGCGGCGTTGGTGATCTTGCGCGAAATGCCGCCGCCACGCGCGGTGTTCGGCATCAGCACGCAATAGCGACCGGCCAGCGACAGATAAGTGGTAAGGGCGGCACCCTTGTTGCCGCGTTCTTCCTTGACCACCTGGATCAAGAGGATCTGGCGGACCTTGATGACTTCCTGAATCTTGTAGCGGCGCGGTCGGGGTTTGCGGGCCGGGCGGGCCTCTTCCTGCGGGTCATCCTGTCCAACTGATTCGATGTCGGAATCGGTGTTGTCGCTATCGCTGTCACCGTCGTCATCGCTGTTGTCGTCATCATCCGTTTCATCGTCGCCATAGGACTGATCATCCGCCGGTTTCGCGGATGTATTATCGTCGGCGGGTTTTGCCGCGTCACTGTTGAAACCGACAATCGGGTCAAGCACATCATCGCCATTGTCAAGTTCAACGACATCCATGGCCTTGATTTCCTGATCTTCCGGTTTTTCGGAAATCATCTGATCAAGATTTGCCGCTGCCTCGGCCACTGGTTTGCGGCGCGAGCGACGTTTTGGTTTCGGCTTGTCGCGGCTTTCTTCTTCCTCGGCCTGGGCTTCGGCATAGGCGGCCTCTTCGGCCAGCAGGGCCTCGCGGTCGGCGACCGGGATCTGGTAGTAATCCGGGTGGATTTCGGAAAACGCCAGAAATCCGTGTCGGTTGCCGCCGTAATCGACGAATGCCGCCTGAAGCGAGGGTTCGACCCGGGTTACCTTTGCCAGGTAGATATTTCCAGCAAGCTGGCGTTTGTTGACCGATTCAAAATCGAATTCCTCGACCTTGTTTCCGTCGACCACCACAACGCGAGTCTCCTCAGCGTGGGTGGCATCAATAAGCATTTTTTTAGACATGAAGTTCCATGCAATCCCTGCACGGGGCGCGGTCCTGGCCGCGCATCGGTTCTAAGGGATTGTTTCATTTGGGCAATTTCTGACGCGGGCAAGGTTGAAAGGATCGTTTGCACGACCGCTCTACCTGTTTTCAATATTCCCTCGCGTTTCATCGCGGTTGTTCTCCGACGTTCAAGCAGGTGCGAGAGCGCCAATTAAAGGCCCGGACGGGTATTGCCAGTTCGGGCGAACCTGGTGACCTTGCGGCCGGTTGGTCCGTTCATGTGCTATCTTTGGCCACTGCCTGAAGCATGAACGAAGCAACAAATCTGTAGGCGGTCTATTGCCGATTGGGCGCAAAAACCGTCTGGAAACCATAATCGTTTTCGGTGTCGAATGACAATGGTGTTTTTCTCCACAGGCTTTATGTATTAGGCTGGGCAAGAAAAACAAGACGGGCAGGCCATGGGTGCGATGAAGCGGTTGGTCGCATTTCTGATCACAGGCATTTTGACGATACTGCCAGCAGCGGGGTTTTCCCAGCAGTTGCAGGCGCTTGCACGGCTTGATGCCACCCGGTCGCAGATTTCCGACCGGCGTTCGGGCGATCTTGACATATCGCTGAAGCTGACTCAGGCGGTGCCTTACCGGGTGTTCACACTGAACCATCCGGTGCGCCTGGTACTGGATTTCCGCGAAGTGAATTTCAGCGGAATCGATGCAAAAACCTTGATCCATACCGATATGGTGAAGCGGATGCGCACCGGTCTGTTTCGTCCGGGATGGTCGCGCATGGTGCTGGAACTGGCGGCACCGATGCAGGTGCAGTCAGTCGTGATGCATACCAGTGCCGCCAATGGCGACGCCATGCTGGCGATCCGCCTGTCACCTGCCGATGCGGCGGATTTTGCATCGGCAACCGGTGCTCCGAAAAGCGATTTCTGGGCGATGCCGAAACCGGCCGAGGCGCCACTGGCCAAGACCCGGCCCGCCGGTGATCGCAAGATCGTGGTGGTGCTGGATCCCGGCCATGGCGGTATCGACCCCGGGGCCAGATATCAAGGCTATGAAGAGGCGGCTTTGATGCTTTCGCTGGCCCGCGAATTGAAGGAAAAGCTGATCCTCTCAGGGCGTTACGAGGTTCACCTTACCCGTGACGAGGATGTGTTCCTGTCGTTGCAGGGACGGGTTTCAGCGGCGCGGGCGGCGGCGGCGGATATCTTCATCTCACTTCATGCCGATGCGCTGGCGGTTGGCAATGCCTCGGGGGCGACGGTTTATACGCTATCCGAACACGCCTCGGATCTGGCGGCGGCGGCGCTGGCCGAAGGGCATGACCGGGCGGATTTGCTGGCGGGGGTCGATCTTGGTGAACAGGATGATCTGGTGGCGACGGTGCTGATGGATATGGCGCGGATCGAAACCATGCCCAGGTCGGAAAAACTGGCGGATGCGATCGTGCAGGGAATTGCCGAATCGGTCGGCAAGATCCGCTCGCGGCCACGGTTGTCTGCCGGGTTTTCGGTGTTGAAGGCACCCGACATCCCCTCGGTGCTGATCGAGTTCGGTTTCATGTCGAACGCAGTGGATCTGGCCAATCTGAAAACTGCGAAATGGCGCGCGCAAGTGATCGACGGATTGCTTCAGGCGATCGACACCTGGGCGCGAAACGACGCCGCCGAGGCGCGGCTTTTGCGTCAGTGACCACAAACGCAATGCCGTGAAACCGCGCCTTTGCGGTGGAAAACCGGCGACTGGTTGTGATTTGGTAACCAAGTTGTGTTCCGAAAGCAGACCAAAGCGCCAACTATAGCCCGGTTGTCGGCTGTTTTCAGCGATTTTCAGCCCGGTTCGGAGCTTTCCGCTTTTGACCTGGGTTTCCGGCAGGCATATATTTGCGCCACTGCCGGAATCCCGCAAGGGCAGGGTGTAAGGGGAAAAGTGTGATACTGCGACCGGTTCTGAATTTCCTGGGTTTCCTGTTCAGCGCGCTGACCATTGGTCTGGTGATGTGTTTCCTTGGCCTTGGTGCGATCTTCTGGATGTATGGGCGCGATCTGCCCAATCACGAACAACTGGCACTTTATGAACCATCGACCATTTCCACCATCTATTCCGGCGAAGGGCGGATCATCGACGAATTTGCGGTCGAACGGCGGATTTTCACCCCGATCGACGAGATTCCGGATCTGGTGAAAAACGCCTTTGTTTCGGCGGAAGACAAGAATTTCTATCACCACCACGGTTATGATCCGCTTGGCATCGTCAAGGCGCTGATTGATGCGGCGCGCGGTGGGCGGTTGCGCGGGGCTTCGACCATCACCCAGCAGGTGATGAAGAACTTCCTGCTGGACGGCGACCGCTCGGCGGAACGCAAGATCAAGGAAATCATCCTTGCCTCACGGCTGGAGGAAACCCTCAGCAAGGACAAGATCCTTGAACTTTACCTCAACGAGATTTCGCTGGGGCAGAACTCATTCGGCGTGACGGCAGCAGCACAGACCTATTTCAACAAGACGCTGGAACAACTCAGCCCTGAGGAGGCGGCCTATCTGGCGGCTTTGCCCAAGGCACCGTCGAATTATCATCCGGTGCGCCATAAGGACCGTGCCATCAAACGGCGAAATTCCATTCTGCGCGAGATGGTGGAAAACGGCTATCTGGATGCGGCCACCGCCGACAAGGCCAAGAAGGCCGACCTTCTGACCGTGCAAGAGGGAGATTTCGACACCTACAAGACCGGGTTGCCCGCGCGTGATTATTTTACCGACGAGATCAGGCGGCAGCTTTCAAGTTCGTTCGGGGTCGAGGAGTTTTTTGGCGGCGGTATGAAGATCCGCGCCACCGTCGATCCGGACTTGCAGAAAGAGGCGGCAAAGGCGCTGCGCGACGGGTTGGAAAAATACGACCGGGCGCGCGGGGTCTGGCGCGGCACCAAGCTGCACCTTGCCAGGGAACAACTGAAGGACGAGGCGACCTGGCGCGCGGCGCTGGGCGATCTCAGGGCACCTCGTGACATTGACGGCTGGTATCTGGCGGTGGTGCTTGACCTCAACAAGGCGGCGGCGCGTATCGGTGTTGAGGGCGTTCCCGAGATCGAAGGTGGCCACGCCATTCCGATGGAGGATATGAAATGGGCGCGCCCCTTGCTCGAGGATGGCAGTCGCGGCAAGCTGGCCAAGCAACCTTCGGATCTGCTGGCGATTGGCGATGTGATCCAGGTGAAAAAGGTGCTGGGCAAGGAAAAGGGCGAGGATGGCGAACCTGAACTGCTCTATTGGTCGCTTCGCCAGATTCCCGAGATCCAGGGCGGGTTCATGGCCATGGACACCCAGACCGGGCGGGTCCTGGCGATGCAGGGGGGGTTTTCCTATCAGGATTCGGTGTTCAACCGCGCCACTCAGGCAACCCGCCAGCCGGGGTCATCGTTCAAGCCTTTCGTCTATGCGGCGGCACTTGATATCGGATATACCCCCGCTACCATCGTGATCGACGCGCCGATCGAAGTCAGCACGCCCGAAGGCATGTGGCGGCCTAAGAATTCCAGCAACACCTTTTACGGACCGGCGCCGCTCAGGATCGGCATCGAACAGTCGCGCAACCTGATGACCATTCGTCTGGCGCAGGCGGTCGGGATGGACGTGATTGCCGATTATGCGGAAAAGTTCGGTGTTTACGACACCATGCAGCACCATCTGGCCAACTCGCTTGGCTCGCAGGAAACCACCCTGTTTCGCATGGTCGCGGCCTATGCGATGTTCGCCAATGGCGGTGAGCGGGTCGAACCGACCATGGTTGACCGGGTGCAGGATCGTTGGGGCAAGACCATTTACCGCCATGACAAGCGGATTTGCGAGGATTGCAAGGCGGATGAATTGCATCAGGGTTTCGGGCCGACCATCCTGAACAACCGCAAACGCGTGATGGATGCGGTCACCGCCTATCAGTTGACCTCGATGATGCGCGGCGTAGTTGAACGCGGCACCGCGGCAGGCCAAGTGGTGGTCAATGCGCCGGTGGCAGGCAAGACCGGCACCACCAATGAGGCCAAGGATGTCTGGTTCGTCGGCTTTACCCCCAAGATCGTCGCCGGTTGCTATATGGGTATGGATCTGCCGCGCCCGCTGGGCCGGGGAGCATATGGCGCCTCGATGTGCGGCCCGGTTTTCAGCAAGTTCATGAACAAGGCGGTCAAGATGTACGGGGCCGGGCAATTCAAGGTGCCGGACAACGCCACCTTCGTGAAGATCGACCGCTATACCGGCGAACGCCTGCCCAATGACGCCAGTGGTGCAAACGTGGTGGCCGAATTGTTCCGCAACGGCGAAGAACCGCTTTACGGCGCTCTCAGCATCGTGGATGGCGGCTTTGCCATGGGTTCAAACCTGCCGTTGTTTGCCGCTGGCGAAAGCGACCGGCTGGATGATTTCGGCGTCAAGGAGGTGACCACGCAAACCGGCGAAACCACCATGATCCCGAAACGCGCAACCTTTGGATCGCTATCCTCGGGCGGATTGTACTGAAGGCGCCAGGCGCGGGCGAACCGATGCGACACCAGCTTCGCGGCTTTACCTGTGCCACCGCCTTCAGTAAAAGCCATTGAAAACTTGATCCGGGGCAGCCTTCATGCGTGCAGAAATCGAAAACCTTGTCGGCGAAATCGAAAAATCGCTGAAACTGCTGGCGCAGCGGATGGATTGGGACACTTCACAGCACCGGCTGGAAGAATTCAACGCCATGTCCGAAGACCCAAAGCTTTGGGATGATCCGGAAAAGGCGCAGAAACTGATGCGCGAACGCCAGGCGCTGGTGGATGCAATCGAAACCTACAGCTCGCTTTCGCAGGATCTCAGCGACAATGTCGAACTGATCGAACTTGGCGAACTGGAAGACGACGCCGAGATCGTCGCCGACGCCGAAACCGCCATCCGGAAACTGCACCGTCTGGCGGCACAAAAGGAAATCGAGGCGCTGCTGGATGGTGAGATGGATGCCAGCGATACCTTTCTTGAAATCAACGCCGGGGCCGGTGGCACCGAAAGCTGCGACTGGGCGGCGATGCTGGCCCGGATGTATGTCCGATGGGCCGAAAAGAAGGGGTACAAGGTTGAGATGCTGTCGGAAAACGCCGGGGACGAGGCGGGGATCAAGTCGGTCACCTACCAGATCAAAGGCCATAACGCCTATGGTTGGCTGAAATCGGAAAGCGGTGTGCACCGGCTGGTTCGAATCTCGCCCTATGACAGCAATGCGCGGCGTCATACCTCATTTTCCAGCGTCTGGGTCTATCCGGTAGTCGATGACAATATCGAGATCGAGATCAACCCCGCCGATATCCGCATCGACACCTATCGTTCATCCGGCGCCGGTGGCCAGCACGTCAACACTACCGACAGCGCGGTCAGGATCACCCATATCCCGACCAATATCGTCGTCACCAGTTCGGAAAAGTCGCAACACCAGAACCGCGCCATCTGTATGGCGGCGCTGAAATCACGGCTTTATGAACTGGAAATGCGCAAGCGCAACCAAAGCATTCAGGACGCCCATGATAACAAGGGTGATGCCGGCTGGGGCAACCAGATCCGCAGCTATGTGCTGCAACCTTATCAGATGGTCAAGGATCTGCGCACCGGGCATGAAACCTCGGACAGCCAGGGGGTGCTTGACGGCGACCTTGATGCCTTTATGGCGGCGGTGCTGGCGCAGGATGTGGCGGGCAAGTCCCGCGCCGAAGCGCAGGCGGACTAGAGCGCAATCCGAAAAGTGGGAACCGGTTTTCGGATAAATTGCGCGAAATGCCAAGAAGCGCAATCCGAAAAGTGGGAACCGGTTTTCGGATAAATTGCGCGAAATGCCAAGAAGCGCAATCCGAAAAGTGGGAACCGGTTTTCAGGTAAATAGCCTGTTACACAAGGGCGCCCAATCCGAAATGCCGTCGGCAATTTCCGGATTGTGCAATGGTTCGATGCCTCGGGTTATTCGTTTTCCGCGGCTTTCACGCCTGACGACATGATCGGTTTCAGCGTCGGTTTGCCGGAACTGTTGTTGTTCAGCGGATCGTCCTGACGTTGTACCGAACCTTCAAAATGCGCACCGCTTTCGATGGCGATGGTCTTGTGGATGATATCGCCTTCGACCCGCGCGGATGAGGTCAGTCGAACCTTCAGCCCGCGAACCCGACCGACGATACGGCCATTGACCACCACGTCATCGGCGACGATCTCGCCCTTTACCGTGGCGCCTTCGCCGACTGTCAGAAGATGCGCCCGGATGTCGCCCTCGACCACACCTTCGATCAAAAGATCGCCGGTGGTTTTCATATTACCGGTGATCACCAGATCCGAAGAAAGCGTCGAAGGCACGGGTTTAGGTTTCGGCGCGGCGTTCGGTTGTGGCATGCCCGAGCTGGAAGACCCGGAAGCGAATGAAGAAGACGAAGGGGTTTCATCGGCCTTTACGGGTTTGGGGGCCGGTTCATTGATTTTGCTTTTAGAAAACATTTCGCGCTGCCTTGATGTAGTTGATGGGGTTGACCGATTTACCGCCGATGCGAACTTCATAGTGAACATGCGGGCCGGTACTGCGTCCAGTATTCCCCATATCACCGATTCGGTCGCCGCGCGAGACTCTTTGGCCTTTCTTGACGTGAAAGGCGGAAAGATGCGCATAGCGGGTTTCAAAGCCCATGCTGTGATGGATCTTGACAATTCGTCCGTAACCTCCGGCCCAGCCAACGAAATTTACCACGCCGTCAGCGGTCGCATAGACCGGCGTGCCAACGCCCGAGGCGAAATCCAGCCCGTCATGCATGCGGCTGGAACTGCCAAGCTTGCGCCAGCCATAACCGCTGGTCTGCCGGTAGGATGATTTCAGCGGGATACCGAACGGCAGACGTTCGGCAGCGATTCGCATCATGTTCACCTTGTCGAGTTCGCCAAGCAGTTGATTTGCCCGGAACGACGACGGATCTTCGGGTTCACCCATGGTTGAAATTGCCAGCGGCGTCAGCGGCCCGCCCATGCCGGAATAGCCTTTGCGGACATCATCCAGCAGCTTGTCGGTGGAAAGGCCGACGCCCTCGAACAGTTTTTCAAGCGGGCTGATAGAGACAGTGACCGCTTCTTCCAGGCGTGAAAAAATCCGGTCGTTGCGTTCCTTGTCAAGTTTTGCCTGATGCTTGAGGTCGCTGACCTTCTGTTTCATCCGTCCGGCTTCGGCGACCATCGCGTCGCGTTCAACCACGGTTTCGTCCAGTGCTTCGTTCAGGTAATCCAGCGTGGTTTCAGTCTCGGCACTGTTGCTGGAATAGATACTGACATTGCCGTTGACCGCCTGCAGTTCGGCCAGAATCTGGTCGGCCTGGGTTTCTGCCCGGTCGCGTGCCTTGATGGTCTTGCGCAGGGTTCGCTGAACGACTTCGATGCCGGTTTCCAGTTCCCTGCGCCGTTCCTCGGATGACAACAGCGCGGATTGCTGGGCCGAGATCTGATCCAGCGCGATATAGAACCTTTCCTGTGCGGTCTGCGCCTCCAGCGCGCGCTTGTCCCGTTCGACCGAAAGTGATTTCAGCCGCGCCTCGTAATCTTTCAGGCGCAGCACCGCTTGCTGGTTGTTGCCGATGGCCGAGAACTTGTTAACCATCAGGGCAGCCGAAGCAAAGATCGTCCAGCCGAAGATGAAACCGGTGCCGACCACGATGACCAACTGGCTTGATGGCGACAGTCTGAGGTAGCGGGTCGAACGTTCCGTGCGCAGGTAAAGCCGCTGTTCGGGGAAATATTTCTCGGCGAAAACATGCACCCGACGTTTGAAACGTGCTTTCAATGTTCTAGCCTCGCGCCTGGGTCGGTTTCCGGGTCGCGGGTATTTTGACCAGCCGATCCGGATTGTTGCGTTTTTTTAGTGAATTGAAGGTTTCAGTTCAACTGTTTTTGACCATTTGTCGAGGGCCAGGTGGTCGCATACCCGGTTTGCGGCGGAAATCGGCCCATCGGCAGGTTGCAGTTCATCATCGCTGGTTCCGACGGCCTTCGCTGTTGCTATTGTATGACGAATGAGAAAATACACATTCTAAAGGCGGGGATTGACGCTGAAAGCGAAACAGCGGAACGATTGAGCGATGCAGGGTGAGGAAAAGCAAAAACCAAGGCGGCGAAGCCTTGCCGGACGCATCGTAAACGCCGTTTTGGCGGTTTTGACGTTCAGCCTGCTGGTAGCGGCGGTCGCGCTGATGTTGGGCGTGAACGCACCGGACTGGATGCGACAGCGGCTGGAAAGCCGGCTGAACCTTACGCTGAACAGCGGCAGGATTGTCCTTGGCAATATTCGAGTTACGGCTTTTTCCACTGGAATCAATCCGGAAATCACCCTCAGAAATGTGCGTATTCTGAATTCCGACGGGCGCGTGCGCGCGGCCCTGCCCGAGGTGGTGGGTGATTTCGCGCTGATTGATCTGCTCAAGGGCCGATTGCGGCCGGTAAGGGTCGTGCTGAACGGCGCGCATCTGGTGCTGAACCGCGATGAGAACGCCCGCTTTGACATCAGCGTCGGCGATGATGCGGCCGGTACCCTGCTTCGGGAAAACGGCTCGATCGCCGAGATCATGCAATCGTTCGAGGATATGCTGGCAGAAGACAGCCGGGCCAGATTGCAAGAGATCGTCAGCAACAACATGCGGGTCGATCTGCACGATGCACTGACCGGGCGCGACTGGCGGTTTTATAACGGTCGCCTGTTGTTTGAAAATGCGCCCGGAAACCTGAACGGCACGGTCAATTTCGAACTGGACAACCCCAAGGGCGACCCGGCCGAGGCCAGTTTTTCACTGCGCAAGGTCAAGGGCGAGGCGACCACGGATTTTTCCGTTCGCTTCAATGGTTTGCGCGCCCGTGACGTGGCGGATCAGGTGGTGGCGTTCGGTTGGCTCAGAATTCTTGATGCGCCGATTGCCGGCTCGATGTCGATGGACATCAAGCCGGACGGGGCATTCGGCGAGATGCACGGAGTTCTGGATATCGGGGCGGGCGAGATCCTGCAGACCGAACAGACGGAACCGGTACGATTCAGCGGTGCCAAAGCCTATCTCAGCTATGATCAGGCGAAAGAAAAATTCACCTTCAACCAGATTTCGGTCAAGACCGATGAAACCGATATCGTTCTGGAAGGTCACGCCTATCTCAGCGACCGGGTGGATCGAACCGTGGGCGGTATTATCGGGCAGTTGAAATTCACCCGGTTCAAGGCCAACCCGCAAGCCCTGTTTGTCAAGCCGCTGGATTTTTCGCTGGGGGCGCTGGATGTCAGGGTGCGGCTTGATCCGCTGAAAGTGGATATCGGTCAGATGGTGCTGGTCGATGATGAAGCCCGCTATGTCGTCAAGGGTTCGATGGCGCTGGACGAGGCGGGTTGGACCAATCGGCTGGATCTGTCGATCAAATCGCTGTCGCGTGACCGGCTGCTGGAGGTCTGGCCGCTGATCCTGCAAACCAATACCCGTGACTGGATTTCGGACAACGTGACCTCGGCGACGCTGTTGAATGTTGCCGGTGCCTTGCGCAGCACGCCCGGCAAGCCACCGCATCTGCGGGTCGGTTTCGATTTGTCGGCGCTTGCCCTTCGTTTTCTGAAAACCTTGCCGCCGATCGAGAATGGGGTCGGTTATGGCGTCATCGATGACATGCGCCTGGATCTGGTGCTGCAAAGCGGCAACCTGACTGCACCAGACGGCGACAAGGTGGAACTGGACGGCACGACATTTCACATCCCCGACATGAGCCTGAAGCCGGCAACCGCCGAGGTTCATCTCAAGACACGCTCGCCCATCAAGGCACTTCTGACGGTGCTGGACTTGCCGCCGTTCCAGTTCATGACCAAGGCGCGGGTCGGTGTTGATATCGCCGCAGGCAATGTCGCCACCGACGGCAGCATAACCCTGCCCCTGCTGAAGGACGTGACCTTTGATCAGGTCGCCTTGTCGATCAACGGCCGGTTTTCCGATGTATCCACCGACAAGCTGGTCAAGGGCAAGGTGTTGCGTGCGACGATGCTCAACGCCTATGTCGACAATCAGGGGCTGACGATTTCCGGCGACGGGCATCTGGGTCAGGTCGGGATATCCGGCGTCTGGCAACAGCAGTTCGGGCCGGATCAGCGCGGCAAAAGCAAACTCGACGCCAAGGTTGAGATTTCTTCTGCCTTCCTGAAGGAATTCGGCATCGGTCTGCCCGAAAGCTCGGTTCAGGGGGCGGGGATCGGCGATGTTTCCATCGACCTTGAACGCGACAAACCGCCGGAGTTTCATCTGGTTTCCGACCTGAACCGCCTAGGCCTGTCGCTGGCGGCTGTTGGTTGGAGCAAGCCGAAAAACCGCACCGGCAAATTGGAGGTACGCGGCACCTTTGGCCAGCCGCCCGAGATATCGGCGCTGACGATCAAGGTTCCCGGACTTGCTGCCACAGGATCGGTGCGGCTTGCTGCTGACGGTAAACTGGCGCTGGCGCGATTCACCGGGGTCAATGTCAATGAATGGCTGAAAACCCCGATCGACATCACGCTGGATGCTGACGGTCAGGCGGTATTTACCCTGAATGGTGGCGTGATCGACTTTCGCAACAGCCGTTTTGGCGAAACCACCAATGCTGCCGGCAAGGGCAACCGCATCAGCGCGAGACTCGATCGCCTGATCGTCAGCGACAGCATTGCCCTGACCGGGGTCGAAGGCGAACTCGTCATCCAGGGCGGATTGACCGGATCCTTTTCCGGGCGCGTCAATGGCAATGCGCGCATCGTCGGCGTTCTGGCGCCGCACGCCAAGGGAACGGCGGTCCGGTTCACCTCGACTGATGCCGGGGCGGTGATGACCTCGGCCGGTCTGTTTGACAATGCCATCGGCGGGCGGCTTGACATGATACTGGTGCCAACCGGCGAAAAGGGCCAGTTCGACGGTACGCTGAAGGTCGATAATGCCCGCATCCGCAACTCGACCACTTTGGCGAGTATCCTGTCGGCGATCAGTGTTGTCGGATTGTTGGAGCAGTTGGGCGGTGAAGGCATCTTGTTCAACGATACCGATGCGAAATTCCGCCTTTCCCCGGCTGGCGTGGTGCTGAATGAATCCAGCGCGGTCGGTGCCTCGCTAGGGTTGACGATGGAGGGGGTTTACAATTTCAATTCCGCCACCATGGACATGCAGGGGGTGATAACGCCGATCTATATCCTCAATGGCATTCTGGAGCAGACCAAGATTTTCGGCGGCCTGTTCGGCAAGCAAAAAGGCGAAGGGTTGTTCGGATTCAACTATTCATTACGCGGCAAGGTCGATGATCCGAAGGTCGGTGTGAACCCGCTTTCCATCCTGACGCCGGGCCTGTTTCGCGACATCTTTCGCCGGCCGATGCCCAAGGCGCCGAAATGAAGCTGTCGGATTTCGATTTCGATCTGCCCGAGGATCTGATTGCCACCCGCCCGGCGCGGCCGAGATCGTCGTCCCGGCTGCTGGTGGCAACCGAAACGCGGCTGGAGGATCGGATTTTCAGCGATTTGCCGCACCTTTTGCGACCGGGCGACCGGCTGGTTCTGAACGATACAAAGGTGATCCCAGCACGATTGTTTGGCCAGCGACTGCGCCGGTCGGATCAGGGCGAAACCCGCGCCGGGGTGGAAATCACCCTGTTGTCGCCCGATGGCACCGGCAACTGGCGCGCGATGGCCAAACCCGGCAAACGCCTGAAACCGGGCGAAACGGTGGAATTCGGCGCCGGCCTTGAGGCGCGCATCGTGGCCAAACCGGAAGGCGAGGTTCTGCTGGCTTTCAATCTGACCGGCGAGGCATTCGACGGCGCACTGGCCGAGGTCGGCAAGATGCCCCTGCCGCCCTATATCGCGGCGCTTCGCCAGGTCGACAGTCGGGATAATGAGGATTACCAGACGGTATTCGCCCGCCATAAGGGCGCGGTGGCGGCACCGACCGCCTCGTTGCATTTTGACGAGGCGCTGCTGGCGAGGTTGCAACGCCAAGGGGTCGATATCTGCCATGTCACCCTGCATGTCGGGGCGGGTACTTTCCTGCCCGTCAAGGTTGACGATGTCTCGCAACACCGGATGCATGCGGAATGGGGGCAGGTGTCGCAATCCGCGGCGGATGAGATCAATCAGACGCGCAAGAAGGGCGGGCGGATCATTCCGGTCGGCACCACGGCACTGAGGTTGATAGAAACGGCTGTCGATGATGACGGCACCCTTCATGCCTATCAGGATGAAACGCGCATTTTCATCACCCCCGGTCATCGGTTTCGCGTTGCCGACGGGCTGATCACCAATTTTCACCTGCCGAAATCGACACTGATGATGCTGGTTTCGGCCTTGATGGGGCAAAAACGCATCCGCGAAATCTATGACCATGCCATAAATCAGCATTACCGGTTCTTTTCCTATGGCGATTCATCGCTGCTTCTGCCAAAGGCGCGCTGATCGTCGCGTCCTGACCCCAATGCCGTCGCATAGGGACAAGTCGCCCCCCCGCCCGACCTGTTATCCGGTGGTCAGACCATAGAAAGGCGGCATGATGCTGGCTGTTGCTCGAAATTCCTGGGCCTTGCTGCTTGGCATGCTGTTGCTGATGCTGGGCAACGGCCTTCAGGGTACGTTGCTTGGGGTGCGCGGCACGGCCGAGGGTTTCAGCACCACGGAAATGTCAATCGTGATGTCAGGCTATTTCGTCGGCTTTCTGTTCGGTTCCAGAATGGCGCCGGAAATGATCCGGCGGGTTGGGCATGTGCGGGTATTCGCTGCCCTCGGCTCATTCATTTCGGCGGTTCTGGTGCTGTATGCGGCCGCACCTGACCCGATCGCCTGGACGCTGATGCGCATCGTCATCGGGTTCAGCTTTTCCGGCGTTTATGTGGTTGCCGAAAGCTGGCTGAACGACGCCGCCACCAATGAGAACCGCGGCCAGACCATGTCACTCTATCTGATCGTGCAGATGATTGGCATCGTTACCGCACAGGGCTTGCTGAACGTCGCCGATCCCGGCGGCTATAACCTGTTTATCATCGCATCGGTGCTGGTCAGCGTGTCGTTTGCACCGATCCTGCTGTCGGTCAGTCCGGCGCCGATGTTTTCATCCACCAAACCGATGACCCTCAGGCGGCTTTACAACACCTCACCGCTGGGGTTTGTCGGCTCGTTCATGCTGGGACTGGTGTTTTCGGCGATGTTCGGCATGTCGGCGGTTTTCGGGGCGCTGATCCACCTCAGCGTCAAGGAAATCTCGATCTTTGTTGCCGCAATATATATCGGCGGCATGATCTGCCAATACCCGATCGGCTGGTTTTCCGACCGGATGGACCGGCGTCGCCTGATCACCGGGCTGAACCTGTTTGGCGCGGTGGTAATGCTGGCCGGGGCGGCATTCGAAGGCAATTTCCTGTGGCTGCTGGTGTTGGCCTTTGTCATCGGTGGCATATCCAACCCGCTTTATTCGCTATACCTCGCCTATACCAACGACTTTCTGGAGATCGAGGACATGGCCGCCGCATCAAGCGGTCTGATATTCGTGAACGGTATCGGGGCGATTGCCGGGCCGATGATCCTTGGCTGGATGATGGGTCATTTCGGCCCCTACAGCTATTTCACCTATCTCGGCGGACTGCTGGCGATCATGACGGGTTACGCGCTTTACCGCATGACTCGCCGCCCGGCACCTGCGGTCAGCGAGACTTCGCACTATTCGGCGGTATCGCCGACCTCGTCGCCTGTAGTTGTTGAGGTTGCAACAAATATTGCGGTCGGACAGGCATTGGAGGAAGAAGGCAACACAAAGCTGTGAAAAGTCGCCGAATAACAAGCTTGCCTTGAAAAAGCCTCTTTCTTTCCAAAAGCTTTGCGTGTGTAGTTGAAACTGGGTGTGTGGATTAACAAGTGGAATGCTGACGAGCGGAGGGTGCTATGGCTGACGCAGCAGAAATACGACGGTTTTGGATCGACGAAGTCGGACCTGAAGGGTGGTACAACGCCACCGAGGAACTGGACGCAACCATTCAGGAAAGATTTGGTGAGATATGGGAACGGGCTGCGGCCGGGGAATACCTGGATTGGGCCTGTGATCCCTTACGGGTCCTGTCGTTGCTGATCCTGCTCGATCAGTTCCCGCGCAACATGTTTCGCGGATCGGCGCGGGCGTTCGCAACCGACCGCAAGGCGCTGTGTGTCGCCAAGAAGGCGATCGAGCGCGGTTATGACCTGCTGGAGGCAGAACCGGAACGGCAGTTCTTTTATCTGCCCCTGATGCATTCCGAAAGCCTGACGGATCAGGAACGCTGTGTAAGGTTGATGAAAACTCGCATGCCACTGGCCGGACCAGATAGCCTGATTCATGCCAAGGTTCACCGCGAAGTGATCCGCAATTTCGGTCGTTTCCCCTATCGGAACGAGGCGCTGCACCGCGATGCCACCATGAAAGAGCAGGCATATCTGAATTCCGGCGGCTATAGCGAGACCCTGCGCAAGGTGCGCAAGGCCTGATTCGATTGGCCTTGCGGCGGGTTTCTCAGGAATTTCCGAAATTATCGGCACGAATTGCCGTGATCTTCCGTTATTATCTTACGCCCTGACGGGCCGCGACATGCTATTGTTGCGGCACGGTACAAACGTTGCTGGCGGCAATAAATTGGTTTAACGTCAAACTAAATTTCACGACAGCGCCTGAGGAGGAAGAAATGACCGCCAATACCTATGACATGATCGTAATCGGCGCCGGTCCCGGCGGTTATGTGGCGGCCATTCGTGGTGCGCAACTTGGGCTGAAGGTGGCGATTGTCGAACGTGAACATCTTGGCGGTATCTGCCTGAACTGGGGCTGCATCCCGACCAAGGCGCTGTTGCGTTCTGCCGAAGTGTTTCATCTGATGGGCCGCGCCAAGGATTTCGGGCTGACTGCCGACAAGATCGGTTTTGATCTGGCGGCGGTGGTCAAGCGTTCGCGCGGCGTGGCGGCGCAACTTTCGGGCGGCATCGGCCATCTGATGAAAAAGAACAAGGTCACGGTGGTGATGGGAACCGCGAAACTGGCCGCTGCCGACGCCGTCAAGGTGAAGACCGACAAGGGTGAAGAAACCCTGACCTCCAAACATATCGTCATCGCCACCGGTGCGCGTGCCCGCGAATTGCCGGGGCTTGAGGCGGATGGTGATCTGGTCTGGACCTATAAACACGCGCTTGATCCCAAGCGCATGCCGAAAAAGCTGCTGGTGATCGGCTCGGGCGCGATCGGCATCGAATTCGCCTCGTTCTTCAACACGCTTGGCGCCGATACCACGGTGGTCGAGGTGATGGACCGGGTGCTGCCGGTCGAGGACGCGGAAATCTCGAAATTCGCCAAGAAGCAGTTTGAAAAACAGGGGATGAAAATCCGCGAAAAATCCACCGTGACCAAACTTGATCGTGGCAAGGGAAAGGTGGTGGCGCATATCGAACATGGAGGTAAGGTGGAAACCCATGAATTCGACACGGTGATTTCAGCGGTCGGTATCGTCGGCAATGTCGAAAATCTGGGGCTGGAGGAAATAGGCGTCAAGCTGGATCGCACGCATATCGTCGTGGACGAACATTGCCGCACTGCCATCACGGGCGTCTATGCGATTGGCGACATCGCCGGTGCACCATGGCTGGCGCATAAGGCATCCCATGAAGGTGTCGCGGTGGCCGAATTGATCGCTGGCGGTCATCCGCACCCGGTCCGCCCTGAAGCGATTGCCGGTTGCACCTATTGCCACCCGCAGGTTGCCAGCGTCGGCTATTCCGAGGCCAGGGCCAGGGAACTGGGGTATGAGGTCAAGGTCGGTCGCTTCCCCTTCATCGGCAACGGCAAGGCCATCGCGCTGGGCGAACCCGAAGGTCTGGTGAAAACGGTGTTTGACGCCAGGACCGGCGAGCTTTTGGGTGCGCATATGATCGGCGCCGAAGTGACCGAGCTGATCCAGGGCTATGTGATCGGGCGCAAGCTGGAAACCACAGAAGAAGACCTGATCAACACGGTTTTCCCGCATCCGACCCTTAGCGAGATGATGCACGAATCCGTGCTGGATGCCTATGGGCGTGTGATCCACATGTAACGCTTGCGCCTTAGCGCGCGCCGCTAATGTCGATCGAGGTACCGGTGATATAGGACGCCTTGTCCGACATCAGGAACAGGATCGCATCGGCGACCTCGCGCGGGGTGCCGGCGCGTTGCATCGGCAGGCTGTTGGACATGTTGCGCACACGCTCGGGCTGACCGGCCTTGCCGTGGATCGGGGTGTCGATGACGCCGGGACGAACCCCGACCACCCGCACCCGGTCAGCGGCCATTTCATCGCCCAGCCCCTTGGTCAGCACGTCAACCGCACCCTTGCTGGCGGCGTAATCGACGTTCTGTCCCGCCGATCCCAGCCGTGCGGCGATGGACGAGACATTGATGATCACCCCGCCCGCGCCGCCATATCGCCAGGCCATGCGGATCGCCGCCTGCTTGGCGCACAGGAACGGGCCGATGGCGTTCACCTCGAACATGCGGCGCAACCGCTCGACGCTCATTTCCTCGACCCGCATGGCGGTATCGATGAAACCGGCATTGTTGACCAGTACTCCGAGTTCATCGAACTCGCCGTCAAGCTGGTCGAACATGTCCTCGACATCGTCCTCGTTGGAAACGTCGCCATGCACCAGCACCGCGCGCTGCCCAAGGGCGCGCACCTTGGCGGCGGTTGCCTCGGCCCCGGCACGGTCACGGTACCAGCCGATGGCCACGTCATAGCCCGCCTCGGCGGCGGCAACGGCGGTAGCGGCACCAATGCCGGAACTGGCGCCGGTGATCAGAACGGTTTTCGCTGTCGGCATTTCATACCCCCCCAAAGGTAGATTCTGCAGCAGATTCTGCGCGATACTAGCGAGTTGATACCGGTTGCTCAATCGACATGTCAGGTGACGTTGGCGATAGTGTTTGACGTCTTTGGCCGGTACATTGGCCCGTTTTGCCGCATGGATTGCGTTTTTCGGGAGGTAGTATTGACCCAACAAGGTGATGCGGAAGTTCGTGCAGGTTGCAGCGAATGGCGGGTTTGAGCCCATCTTTCCAATTAGTCAGGCCACAGCGAACGTCCGCATGTTTGAAGAAATCACGACTATCGAGTCAAATTCGCAATCAGGCGATTGGCGCGCGCCGGTAATGTACGGCAACCGCGCCATTGCTGAGCACCTTTGCCGAAACCAGATCGAGCCGTCGCGTGTCTGGCAGACCGCCCTCGTGCAAGGTGGGGCCGTGGCCAGCGATCCTGGGATGTATGAGGAATCTGTATTCGTCGATTAACTCCATCCGGTCCAGCTCTGTCGCGAGTTTGCCGCTACCGAGAAGCACACCGGTCGGGGTCGCGTCCTTGAGGTTCACTACGCCATCGCGCAAGTCGCCGTCGATGTGGTAGCTGTTCGTCCAGGGAAAGTCGTTGCGCGTCGATGACGCCACGTATTTTGGCTTCGCCTCCAGCTTTTGCGCCCACTCGCGCATTGCGACCGGCGCTTCCACATCACCGCGCGCCACGGCTGGCCAATAGCTCTCCATCATTTCGTAGGTGACGCGGCCCCATAGCACCGCCCCGTTCTCATCCATGAGGTGCGTGAAGTAGGCGTGCGTCTCGGCGTCAACGATCCCCTCTTGGTGATCGACGCATCCGTCAAGGGTTACGTTGATGGTAAAGGTAAGATTGCCCATTGGATCAGTATTGCAGTTTTTGTTCTGACGGTCTTACGAAAGGAGAGCGCAAAGTCTGACAAATGTAAACGCGGCATCGGTGCAGGCGATGGCACGCGGGTATCTCTCTTGAATAGAGTGCAGAACTCGTCGCCGGAAGTTGGCATTGGACTAACGACCGTTTCGTCCCGCTCTGCCACCGTCCAACTCAGCCGACGGGAATGGCCGGTTCTGGGTGACATGAGGTTTGCGCTCCAAGCGTCCCAAACCCATCCTGATGCTTCATTCGGAAACTACGGGTCGTGACATCAAAAAATTTCGCACCACCTCAAAGGTCAAACCATCTAAAACACCTCATCAGCGCAAGGGTGCCGCCAGAATCCGTTCCACCATTTCGCTGGTGTCCGGCGACAGGCCGGGCAGGGAGGACAGGCGTTCCAGTTCCCCTCGTATCAATTCCTGCCGCGCCTTGTCATAGCGCCGCCAGGTTTCAAACGCGCCGCACATTCGGGCGGTGGTTTGCGGGTTGACCGGATCAAGCCTCAGCAGCCAGTCGATAGTGAACCGATACCCCTCGCCACTCTCCGTATGGAACCCGGCCGGGTTCATCATTGCGAAACCGGCGATCAGGCTGCGGAAACGGTTGGGGTTTTTCCAGTCGAAATCGGCATGCGCCGCCAGTGCCGATACGGTTGCCACCGCATTTTCCGGCGCGGCGTGGCTGGCCTGCAAGGTGAACCATTTGTCGATCACCAATGGATTGTGCCGCCACTGGTCATAAAAAGCCGCCGTTTCCGCCTTGCCTTGGCCAATCACCAGCAGGCTGGACAGGGCAGCCAGTTGTTCGGTCATGTTGTCAGCCGCCGCAAACTGCGCCTGTGCAATATCCGCACCGTCGCGCCTGCTCAGCAGATGTAAGGCCATGCCGCGAAGGGCGCGTTTGCCTGCATCCGTGGCGTCGGGCGCATAGGCCCCCGGCACCGCCATATCGTGATAAAGCGCTGTCAGATCATCACCGATTTCCTCGGCCATCACCTGATAGAGCCGGTTTCGCGCCTGGTATATCGCCTGAGGGTCGGCGGGAATGCCGGTTTCCGCCTGCGCCTGCGCGATCTCATCCTCGGGCGGCAGGCTAAGGGCAAGGGCGCGAAAGGCCGGGTCAAGGCCTGGGTCAACCGCCACCTGCCTTATGCCGCCAAGAAACGCCATCGGTGAGGCGATGCCGCCACTGGCCATCGCCACCAGAAGATCGCGGGCCAGGGTATTTCCCGCCTCCCACTTGTTGAAGGTGTCGGTGTCATGGGCCAGGAAAAAGGCGCGGTCGGTGTCGTCCAGATCACGTTCCAGAATGACTGGCGCGGAAAACCCGCGCAGCACCGATGCCTTTGGCCTTGCACCAAGATCGCTAAAGCGAAAGCTTTGGCTTTCGTCGGTCATTTCCAGCACCGTGGTTTTCAGCACCTCATCGCCATTGGGGTTCAACAGCCCGACCGCGATGGGGATCAGCATGGGTTTCTTGTCTTTCTGGCCCGGCGTGTCCGGGATCGACTGGCTGAAATGGAGCGTGAAGGTGGACCCATCCCATGCCTCGGTCATCTTCAGGCGTGGCGTGCCGGCCTGACTGTACCAGAGCTTGAACTGGCCAAGGTCGCGCCCGGTGGTATCGCTGAACACCGCCAGCCAATCCTCGATGGTGCAGGCCTGCCCGTCGTGGCGTTGGAAATAAAGGTCAAGCGCGCGGCGGTAATCATCCGGGCCGACCAAATGGTTCAGCATCGAGATCACCTCGGCCCCCTTTTCATAGACCGTCGCCGTGTAGAAGTTATTGATCTCCTTGTATTCCGCCGGTCTGACCGGGTGCGCCAGCGGCCCCGCATCCTCGCGGAACTGGCGGGCGCGCAACTGTTGCACCTCGCTGATGCGTTTCACGGCATGGCTGCGCTGATCGCCGGAAAACATCTGGTCGCGGAACACCGTCAGCCCCTCTTTCAGGCTAAGCTGGAACCAGTCGCGGCAGGTGATGCGGTTGCCGGTCCAGTTGTGGAAATATTCATGCGCGATGATACCCTCGATCAGCTCATAATCCTTGTCGGTGGCGGTATCGGGGCTGGCCAGAACGTATTTCGAGTTGAAGATATTCAATCCCTTGTTTTCCATCGCCCCCATGTTGAAATCATCGACCGCAACGATCTGGAACAGGTCAAGGTCGTATTCGCGGCCGTAATTCACTTCATCCCAGTGCATTGAACGTTTCAGCGCGTCCATCGCATAGGCGCATTTGTCCTGATCGCCATCCCTGACCCAGATCCGCAAATCCACATGCCGGCCTGAAACGGTGGTGAATTCATCGTCAAACGATACCAGTTGGCCCGCCACCAGCGCAAACAGATAGGCGGGTTTCGGCCAGGGATCATGCCAATCGGCAAAGCCTTCGCCGCTGTTTGTCAGGTTGCCGTTGGACAAAAGCACCGGCAGGTCGCTGTTGATGCGCACGCTGAATTTCGCCATCACATCGGGGCGATCGGGGTAATAGGTGATCTTGCGGAAACCTTCGGCCTCGCATTGGGTGCAGAACATGCCTTTGGACAGGTATAGCCCATTCAACGAGGTGTTGGCGACGGGATTGATGATCACCCGTGCCTCCCAAACGAAATCGTCGGGCAGGGTGTCTCCGGCGATTGTCAGGCCGGTTTTGGTCAGGCGGTAGTCGCCTGAGCCTAGTGCGCGCCCGTCGATACTGGCCTGAAGCAGCGTCAGCCCTACGCCGTCAAGTTTCAGATCGCCCGGCGCATCCTTGTTGCGCGACAGCGTGATCCATGAGCTTACCACGGTTTCATCCGGCGACAGATCAAATGTCAGGCGCACCTCTTTGACCCAAAAGGCGGGGGCAGCGTAATCGGCAAGGCGGATGGTTTCGGCGGTCATTTGCTATCGTCCGGTTGAGGAATTTTCGGGACCGGACCTTAGTCGCCCTGACAGCAGGGGCAAGCGAAATGCTGTTGCTTCAGGCCAGTGAGGCCGCCAGTTCGCCCAACTGGGTAAGCGCCTGCGACCAGCCCTTGGAAAAGCCCATATTCTCGTGCCATTCTGCGTCGGCTTTGCTTTTGTGGCGTACCAGCACCGAATAATCGGTCTGGTCCTGGCGATCCTCCATGGTGACAATCGCCACGAAGAACGGGTTTTCCAGCGGCTGATAACCGGCACCGAAGGCATCGGTGAAAACCAGCCGTTCGCAGGGCTTTGCCTCCAGAAAGCTGCCTTTGCTGGTATGTTCGGTACCATCAATGCGTACCACGGTGTCAAACCTGCCGCCGGGCCTGAGGTCGATCTCGGCCCGGATGGTTTCCACCGGCCTGGGCATGAACCATTGTTTCAGCAATTCAGGCTCGGCCCAGCATCGCCAGATCAGGTGGCGTGGGGCAGGCAGCAGAAACTTCAGCGACAAATCTGACATGGGCGGCATTTCTTCGATTTTCAGCGGTTTGCCGATCCTAACCCAGATGACCGGTCAGGCAAGCGGAAATACCGCTCGCAACGCCTTGTCGAACTTCGGGTCACGGATTAGAACACCACGGTACACATTGGTGCGGCAAGCCGGCACCAGCCAGACGCGCAAGAAATCATGTCAATGAGGCCGGGATGACCGAAAGAATTGAAAAGCACGGATTAAAAATCGCCGCTGAATTGGTTGACTTTATCGAGTCGCGCGCCCTGCCGGGGACCGGAATTGCCGCAGGCGATTTCTGGGCAGCGATGTCGCGGCTGATAAACACCTTCGGGCCGCAAAACCGGGCGTTGCTGGCGCGGCGTCAGGAATTGCAGGCACAACTTGATCAGTGGCACGGCGCACATCCCGGAAAAATTCACGATATGGCCGCCTACAAGGCATTTTTGCGCGAAATCGGCTATCTGTTGCCGGAAGGGCCGGATTTTCGCATCGAAACCCAGAATGTGGATGCGGAAATCGCCAGCATCGCCGGGCCGCAACTGGTGGTTCCGATCATGAACGCCCGCTATGCGCTCAATGCCGCCAATGCGCGGTGGGGATCGCTATATGATGCGCTATATGGCACCGATGCGCTTGGCGATTTGCCGGTTGATGGCGGTTATTCACCGGAACGCGGCGCGCGGGTGGTGGCCTGGGCCAAGGCGTTTCTGGATGATGTGCTGCCGCTTGGATCAGGCAAATGGGCCGAGCTGGAAAACCTTGACGATATTCAGGACCGCCTTTTGAACCCGGCGCAGTATTCGGGGATCAGCAAGGGCGGCATCATTCTTAACAACAATGGCTTGCATCTGTATCTTGTGATCAACCGCGACCATCCGATCGGCAAGACCGATCCGGCTGGCATTGCCGATATTCTGATCGAATCCGCTGTTTCCGCGATCATGGATTGCGAAGACAGCGTGGCCGCCGTTGATGCCGCCGACAAGGTGCTTGCCTATGGCAACTGGCTGGGCCTGATGAAGGGCGACCTTTCGGAACAGGTGACAAAGGGTGACAAGACGTTTACGCGCCGGCTTGACCCTGACTATGACTATACCGACACAAACGGTTTGCAGCATACCCTGAAGGGGCGGGCCTTGATGCTGGTTCGCAATGTCGGGCATCTTATGACCAACCCGGCCATTCTGGATCGGGACGGCCATGAGGTCGCCGAGGGGCTGATGGACGCGATGGTAACCACGCTTTGCGCCATGCACGATTTGAACAAGACCGAAGGCGCGCGGAACTCACTCAACGGTTCGGTCTATGTGGTCAAGCCAAAGATGCACGGCCCGGATGAGGTGGCTTTTGCCGATGCCTTGTTCAGCGCGGTCGAGGCGGCACTGGGACTGGCGCAATACACCGTCAAGCTTGGCATCATGGATGAAGAACGCCGCACCAGTGTCAACCTCAAGCAATGTATCCGCGCCGCGCGTCACCGGCTGGCCTTCATCAATACCGGCTTTCTTGACCGCACCGGTGATGAGATTCACAGCTCGATGCAGGCAGGCGCAATGATCCGCAAGGGTGATATGAAAAATACGCCCTGGATCGCCGCCTATGAGGATCAGAATGTCGATATTGGTCTGGCCTGCGGGCTGGCCGGGCGCGCGCAGATCGGCAAGGGCATGTGGGCGATGCCGGACCTGATGGCCGACATGCTGGCCGACAAGATCGCGCATCCCATGGCTGGCGCGAACACGGCCTGGGTACCATCACCCACCGCTGCGACATTGCATGCAACGCATTACCACCGCGTCGATGTCAAGGCGCTGCAGTCGGAAATCGCCAGCGGTGGTGCGCGCAGCAGCCTTGACGAACTTCTGACCATCCCGGTGGCCGACGGGCGGAACTGGTCGGCGGATGAGATTCGGGACGAGATGGAAAATAACGCCCAGGGCATCCTTGGCTATGTGGTGCGCTGGGTCGATCAGGGCATCGGCTGTTCCAAGGTGCCGGACATTCACGATGTCGCCTTGATGGAGGATCGCGCCACCTGCCGCATTTCCTCGCAACATATGGCGAACTGGCTGCATCATGGTGTGGTCAGTGTCGATCAGGTTCATGCGGTGATGCAACGAATGGCGACAGTGGTAGATCAGCAAAACAGCAATGATCCGCTTTACCGCCCGATGGCGCCCGGTTTTGATGGGTTCGCCTATAAGGCGGCACTTGATCTTGTGTTTACTGGCGTTCGTCAGTCAGGTGGCTATACTGAACCGGTGTTGCATGTCAGCAGGCTGAAACTGAAGGAACGGATCAATGGCTGAAATATCCCGCAGCAAGGCCCGCACCATCATCAACAAGATCATGGCCTATGGCACGGAACACAAACTGCGCCCGCTATCGGCGATCGTGCTGGACAGCGGCGGCCATCCCAAGGCGTTCGAGCGGGCCGATGGTGCCGCCCCCGGTCGTTATGTTCTGGCCGAGGGCAAGGCCTATGGCGCGATCATGATGGGCATGGGCGGCTATGCCCTGCGCCAGCGCGCCGAGGAACAGGCCTATTTCGTCAACAGCCTGACCGGCGTCTATCAGGGCAAGCTGGTGCCGGTGCCGGGCGGTGTTCTGGTGCGCGATAAAAACGGCAATGTGATCGGCGCGGTCGGTGTGACCGGCGACAGTTCGGAAAACGACGCCGCCGCTGCGGTCGCCGCGATCGAGGCGGCAGGCCTGACCGCCGAAGCCTGACCGCCACAGTCCGAACTGATGATATTGCAGCAAACAGGGGTCTCGACCACCCCTGACGGATGCTGTATTCTTGGTCCACAGGCAAATCAATCCAAGGGAATAGCATGCATCGCCCGGTCGTCGGCATTATCGGAAATGCCCATCTGATCAACGAAACCTATCACGTTCAGGCCACCGGAACGATGAATCTCGAGGCGATCGCCAATGTCGCCGGCGGGTTGCCCTTGATGGTACCTGCGGATCCGCATCTGGTGGATTTGGACAGCCTGACCGAATGTTGCGACGGCTTTGTCTTTACCGGCGGTCGCCCCAACGTGCATCCCAGCTATTACGGCGAAGAGGAAACCCTGGCGCATGGTGAATTCGACAAGTGCCGCGATACTTTGGTTCTGGACCTGATCCGCCGATGTGTCGCCAGCGGTCAACCGATCCTGGGCATCTGCCGTGGCTTTCAGGAATTCAACGTCGCCTTTGGCGGCACGTTATACCCCGAGATTCGTGACCTGCCAGGACGGATGAACCACCGTATGCCGCCCGAAGGTACGTTGGAGGAAAAATTCGCACCGCGCCATGAAATCATCATGCCGGCCGATGGCGTGTTCGCCGAGGTGTTCGGGGCCGACAGGGTGCTGGTGAACTCGTTGCACGGGCAGGGGATCAAGGAACCCGGAAAACGCATCGTCATCGAAGGCTTTGCTCCAGATGGCACCCCCGAGGCGATCTATGTCCGGGACGCGCCTGGTTTCACCCTGGCGGTGCAGTGGCACCCGGAATACAACGCCGAAAAGGATCCGGTGTCGCGCCCGCTGTTCGAGGCGTTCGGCGCGGCCTTGCGCAACTGGCAGGCAGGAAAACAGTCGCATGCCGTCAGGAAATCCGCCTAAAGCGGCACATCGTTATATTTGCGTCTTGTGTCCGGCAGATCAACTCCCAGACCGCCGGTTGCGGCTGACATCATGATCTCCATCATTCGCGATGTCTCGGCGCGATACTGGTCCAGCGCCCGGTTATAGAAATCCGCCTGCACTTTCTGGATATCCTCAAGGTTCTTGCAGGCCAACATCGCCCTTTGGGTCTCGACATCCTGCTGGATGCGGGACGAAACGAACCTGAGCGCCTCGGTCCCCATCTCGAACCAGGCCTTCATGACCGTTTCACGCATCGGATTTAGCGCCATCATGCTGTCCATGACCGTGTTCATGGCCTCGCTTTCGGATTTCTCGGCTTTGTTGGAAGGCTTTGTCATCGTCTTTCCTTTCGTTTTCCGTCGGGTTGAATATTCCTGCCCAAAGCGCGGGCGCTTTTCAGATCACAGTAGGCCTCGGCATCGCCGTGACCGACGAAATCCTGATAGTGGCCATGCAACCCCTGATGTGGGCGACATGTCTGATCAGGCATCAGCAGGTTCCGGTTCGACCCGCAATTCCGTGTTCATGGGCCAGATGGCCGTTCGCATATACGTAATATAGGCAGTTCAGCCCCGCCGTACCATTCAGATTGGACAAATAATGTCGCACAAAGTCGAAATAATCGCCGTGGTGCGGTTTGCTGATCCGCCAGACTGCAAAAAGACCGACCACCTGACAGCGACCGACAGGCAGGATCATCGCCGCTGGCTGTAACCAGGGCAAATCTGCCGGTTTGCGGTGTTTCAGCGCGGGTACTGGAAATTCCGGCCGCAAAGCGCGATATTCTGCAAAAGGCCGCCAGCCAACCGCTGGAGGTTGAAATTCCGGACGTGGATGTGTTGCGCGAACTTGCCATAGCGATGCATCTGACAAAATGAAAGTTGCGGTCAATGAATAACGACCCTTACAAGGTTCTTGGTGTCGCCAAAAATGCGTCACAGGCCGATATCAAAAAGGCCTATCGCAAGCTGGCCAAGGCCTTGCATCCCGATCTCAATCCTGGCGACAAATCCAAGGAGGCCGAGTTTCAGAAGGTCGGGGCGGCCTATGACATCATCGGGGATGCCGCCAAACGCAAACGCTTTGACGCGGGCGAGATTGACGCCAGCGGACAGGAACGGCCCGAGCGGCAGTATTACCGCCAGCACGCCGGCGCGGACCCGCGCGGGCGCTATGATTCCACTGCTGGCTATGGGGATTTCGATGACGTGTCCGACATCTTTGCCGATCTGTTCGGCACCCGCGCCAAACAGCAGGGCGGGCGCGGTTTTGCTCAGCGGGGGGGCGATATTCGCTATCATCTGGAAGTGAATTTCATGGACGCGGCAACGGGCGCGAAGCGTTCCGTTCCCTTGCCTGACGGCAGCGCCATCGACCTGACCATCCCCGCAGGTGTGCGCGACGGCCAGACGCTTCGCTTGCGCGGCAAGGGGCAGCCGGGCATCGGTGAAGGCCCCGCAGGCGATGCCTATGTCGAGATCAGCGTGGCGGCGCACAAGGTTTTCACCCGCGACGGCAATGATATCGAGGTTGAAGTTCCCATCACCTTTGACGAAGCCATTCTAGGCGCCAAGGTCGAGGTTCCGACCCTTTCGGGCAAAGTCTCGATGAGCATTCCCAAAGGCGCCTCGACCGGGCAGCGGTTGCGCCTGAAGGGCCGGGGGATCAAGCCTGCCCGCGGGACGGCAGGCGATCAGTATGTGCGCCTGAAGATCGTGACGCCCGCCACAACCGACGCGAAAATGGAAAAGATCGCGAGGGACTGGCGCGGTCTCGGGGCTGACAATCCCCGCAAGAATCTATGGAGGGGACTGTGATGCTGGATGAACGGGATGTCGTGGCCAGAGTCCGGCGCGTGCGGCTGGCCGAACTGCGGCTTTGGGTGCACGAAGGCTGGATCAGGCCGGCCAGGGGCGCTGGCGGCCCGGTATTCGACGAACTTGACGTGGCGCGCATCCGGTTGGTCTGTGATCTGCGCAAGGAAATGTCACTTCCGGTCGATGCGGTTCCGGTGGTCCTGTCGCTGCTGGATCAGATCCACGGGCTCAGGCGCGAATTGCGCGGACTGGCCGAAGCAGTGGACGAGCAGCCCGGCGAGACCCGCCAGGCGATCATCGCTGCCCTGAAGGCACGGCTGCCCGAGCGCACCTGATCGGCGTCAAAAGCGTACAATCACGCCATCTGTCCGGTCGGAAATCTTGAATAAACCCTTCGGGATGATCAGATCAGTAAGGTGGATATCCTGGCCGGCAACAATCGGCCACAGCAATTTTCGAGAAAGGCAATCGCCATGGCGCGGAGAAAGACCAATCCAGGATCGAAGGTGAAACCGGACAATATCCTGCCGATCCGGCCCCAGCCTGAAATGCCGCCCGAGATGCCGCCAAAAGCGATGGCAGCGCCCGCCACCTCTGCCAGCGGCAGGCCTGAAACCGACCCGGCGCTGGACCCGGTGCCGCCCGAACTCGGTATCGGTTGCAGCCGTGTCGAGCCGGACGACCGGCGCGGTGAAAGTCTGGATCACGCCGTCAAATCGCTGCTGGCGCGTTTCACCATGGGGGTGTCGCCCTACGGGCTGTCATCGAAAATGTTCAACTGGTGGGCACATCTGGCTGGCTCACCCGGCAAACAGATGCAACTGGTGGAAAAGGCGGCACGCAAGGCAACGCGCCTTGCGCTTGCCTCGGCCGGGCAGATGCCGCAATTTTCGTATTTTCCAACCAATCAGTCCGGCCATTGCATCGAGCCACTGAAACATGACAAGCGGTTTGATGCCGCCGAATGGCAGCAATGGCCGTTCAACCTGATCTACCAGAATTTTCTGCTGACCCAGCAATGGTGGTACAATGCCACCAATGATATCGACGGCATGTCGCGCCGTGATGAACAGGTCGTGTCGTTCGTCGCGCGCCAGATACTTGACATGATGTCGCCGTCAAACGCCATCTGGACCAACCCCGAGGTGATTGCCCAGACCACGCGTGAGGGCGGTGCCAATCTGGCCCGGGGCATGCAGAACTTGATCGAGGACTGGGACCGCGTGATTTCCGGCAAACCTCCGGTGGGGGCCGAAGATTACCAGCCGGGCCGCGATGTGGCAGTCACGCCGGGCAAGGTGGTTTACCGTTCGCACCTGATCGAACTGATTCAGTACGCACCAACGACCGAACGCGTTTCAGCCGAGCCGATCCTGATCGTTCCGGCCTGGATCATGAAATACTATGTCCTCGATCTCAGCCCGCATAATTCGCTGGTGCGCTATCTGGTCGGGCAGGGCTTTACCGTCTTCATGATCTCCTGGCGCAACCCCGATGCCGGGGATCGGGATCTGGGGATGGATGATTATCTGGATGCCGTGGATCAGGCGCTGGATGCAATCGGCGACGTATTGCCGGATACCCAGGTGCATGGCATCGGCTATTGTCTGGGCGGCACGCTGCTGTCGGCCAAGGTGGCCGCGATGGCGCGCGATCACGACGACCGGCTGAAAACCATGACGCTGCTGGCATCGCAGACGGATTTCGAGGATCCGGGCGAATTGCAACTGTTCACCAGCGAAAGCGAGGTTTCGTTTCTGGACCACATGATGTGGGATCAGGGCTATCTCGACACCAAGCAGATGGCCGGCGCGTTTCAGTTGCTTCGCTCGCGCGATCTGATCTGGTCGCGCTATGTGCATGAATTCCTGATGGGGCAGCGGCAGCCAATGTTCGACCTGATGGCCTGGAACGCCGATGCCACAAGAATGCCATACCGGATGCACAGCGAATATCTGCGCCAACTCTATCTGAACAACGAACTGTCGCAGGGCCAGTACCGGGTCGGCGGCAAACCGGTTGCGATCAGCGACATTTCGCTGCCGGTGTTCTGTGTTTCGACCTCGGGCGACCATGTGGCACCCTGGCAGTCGGTCTACAAGCTGCACCTGCTGGCGGATACCGACCTGATCTTTGTGCTGACCTCGGGCGGGCATAATACCGGTGTCGTCAGTGAACCCGGCCACGCCGGACGAACCTACCAGATCGCAACCACCCCCGGAACGGCGCATTATACGGCACCCGAGGAATGGCGGGCGCAGGTACCGCAAAGGACCGGGTCATGGTGGCCGGAACTGGTGACCTGGTTGCGTGATCATTCCGGCGAAACCGTGAAACCACCACGCCTTGGCGATGCGGCCCGACCGCTGGGTGATGCACCCGGCACCTATGTTTTCCAGCGCTGAGCGGGCGGCGGCCCCCAAATACAAACGACAAGAAAAACATGGGCCTTGAAACACAACGGCCTTGAATCAAAGGGACAGATCACCATGAACGACACCGCCGCCACATCTGCGTCATCGGAATGGCGCCCAGACCGGCTTGAACGTCTGGAAGAACTCGCGCGCGAGGCTGAGCCTGTCCGGGTTGCCGTCGTCCATCCCGTAGACGTTCCCAGCCTGACCGGCGCAATGGAAAGCCAGAACCGCGGCCTGATCGAGGCGATACTGGTCGGACCCGAGGCCAAGATTCGGCAGGTCGCTGAAGAAGCCGGCATTGAAATTGGTGCGACCCGGATCGTAGAGGCTGACACGCCGGAACTGGCGGCTGGAAGGGCGGTTGAACTGGCGATTACCGGCAAGGCGGACGGGCTGATGAAAGGGGCGCTGAAAACCCATGTCCTGATGCATGAGGTGATTTCCGAAAAAGCGATGCGCACCGGCCGCCGGATCAGCCATATCTTTGCCGTGGATGTTGCCAGCTATGCGCGGCTGTTGTTCGTGTCGGATGCGGCGATCAACATCCGCCCAGACCTTGGCACATTGCGCGATATCACCGCCAACGCCATTGATCTGGCGCATGCGCTGGGAATTCAGCGCCCCAAGGTGGCGCTGCTGTCGGCCTCGGAAAACATCAACGAAAAGATCGAGTCGACGATCTTTGCCGCCGCAATCTGCAAGATGGCGGACCGGGGCACGATTTCGGGTGCCGATGTCGACGGGCCATTGGCGATGGATCTAGCGATCTCGCCAAGGGCAGCGGCGATCAAGGGGATCAAATCGGATGTGGCGGGGCAGGCCGATATCCTGATCGTGCCGGATCTGGTCTCGGGCAATATCCTGGTCAAGGATCTGGATTACCTCGCCAATGCCGAAACCGCCGGCATCGTCATGGGGGCGACGGTTCCGATTGCCCTGACCAGCCGGGCCGATACGGTGGCGCAGCGCTGCGCCTCGGCGGCGCTGGTCTGTCTGGTCGCGGCGGCAAGAAAGGCCGGAGGCCAGATCAATGGCTGAAAACCTGGTCGTGACCTTCAACGCCGGCTCGTCAAGCCTGCGCTGCGGCGTCTTTCGGCAGTCGGACGATGGCCCGCTTGAGATACGCAACTTTCACATCCGCGGTTTGCCGCTTGGCATGACCCTGACCGAACGCGACCCCATGACCGGCACCACGACCGAGACAGATTTCGGCGCGCCAGCAGGCTCCGACAGCGCCCATCCCGAGGCTTTGGCGCATATGTTGGCCCGGCTGGAGGGGCTGTCCGGCCTTGGCGCGATCCGTGCCGTTGCCCATCGTGTCGTGCATGGGGGGGTCGAATTTTCGGCTCCGGTGATGATTGACAAAGATGTCATCGCGCGGCTGAAGAAACTGTCACCGCTCGCCCCAAGCCATCAACCGCACAACCTGCGCCCGATCCGGCAGGTGCAACAGCACTTTCCCGGCATCCCGCAAATCGCATGTTTCGACACGGCTTTCCATCGCAGCCAGCCGCGCCTGGCGCAGATTTTCGGCCTGCCGCGTACACTAAGCGATGAAGGCATCCTGCGCTTTGGCTTTCACGGTCTGTCCTATGACTATATCGCGCACCAGTTGGGGCGCAGCTTTCCCGATCTGGCGCAGCAGCGGATCATCGTGGCGCATCTTGGCCGCGGGGTCAGCATGTGCGCGCTGAAAAACGGCAAAAGTATCGCCACCACCATGGGGTTGACCGCGCTTGACGGCCTGCCAATGGGGCGACGCTGTGGTGCGCTTGATCCAGGTGTGGTGCTGCATCTGATCCTTGATCGCGGTCACAGCCCGCAAGAGGTGCGCGACATGCTTTATGAACGTTCGGGCCTTCTGGGGGTTTCGGGTATCAGCGGCGAAATGAACGACCTTCTGGCCAGCGACCGGGCCGAGGCCGCCGAGGCGGTGGATTACTTTGTTTACCAGTCAGGGCGTCATTTCGGTTCACTGGCGGCAGCATTGGGCGGCGTTGATGCGGTGGTACTGACCGGCGGCATGGGTGAACATATTCCGCCACTGCGGGCGCGTCTGGTCGGGGAACTGGCGTGGCTGGGGGCGGAATTGGACAAGACGGCCAACAGTGATGGCAGGACAATTCTGACCACACCGGCCAGTCGCCTGCCAGTCCTGATGCTGCCCACCGATGAAGAACAGGTTCTGGCGAGGAATGCCTTTGGGATGCTGGCGGCAAGGACCGGCAGCCGCTGAGGTTTTGCCGATGACGGCCTTTTGACGATGGACCGGTCTGGATGTAGCCCCAACAATGGCGCGACCAGATCAGGCCCGGCCAGGCTGCCGTGGCACGGGCAAGCGCAATCTGGCGCCGTATCGCCGGGCAGCCGCACCTTGCCATTGCAATGACTGTTGCGCGAACCTGAATTCTGGAAACTTGCGAAAATGTAAACATCGCAACAGGCGGCTGCAAACTGTCGGTGGCAAACCGGCCACCAGTCTGAATTCGCTTTCACCAGAGGATATACAACCATGTCGATCAAGGACGATTCCATCCAGACCTATCAGGTGCGCGAGGTCGTTTGCGGCTTTCACGATGCAGACCGGTTCGAATCCGCTGTGCAGGCTTTGGAAGAAGTCGGCATCCGGCGCGAAGCCATCAACATGATGGCCAGCCATGACGCGGTGACGAAAAAACTGCACCGGCATTTCAAACCGGCCGATCGCATCGCAGAAGACGAGGATCTGCCACAAACCATCCTTGCCGATCGCCACGAGATCAACAGCGACAAGCGGATTGCCGTTGGCTTGCCGGTTTATATCGGCGGCGCCGGAGCCGGCCTGGCCGTGGTTGCGACCGGCGGCACCCTTGCCTTTGCCGCCCTTGTTGCGGCGGCGGGGGCGGCGGTTGGTGCCGGTATCGGTGGATTGATTGCCCATGCGGTTGGCAATCATCATGCCGATTATCTTGAAAAACAGCTTGGAAAAGGCGCGTTGCTGGTGATGGTCGAAGTTTCAGACAAGGCCGAAGAGGATGCGGTGATCGGCATTCTGCAACAGGCCGGCGGTACTGAAATTCAGGCACATAGCCTGACGAGGTACGAGGTGTTTGACCGAACACCACTGCCGCATTTCAACCCCCTGGATTGGCCTGGTCTCTGATTTTCAGAATCGTCGGGCTGGTGACGGCAAGGCCGTCATGTCCGTTACCGGTCATCGTGTCGCTTTCGGGCATCATCGCGCCACTTCGCCATGAACCCCGCAGGTATAACGCCGTTGCCAGAACCGCAGTCGCCAGCATTCCCGCCGGAAAGGACAGCCAGAGTGCGTTGGCTCCCAACACGGGATAAAACCCGAATGCGAACCCGAGGCGGATCGGATACATCGCAATCACCATGACAATCAGTGGCGCGATCACATAGCCGTTGGCGCGCATGGTGCCGAAATAGACCAGCGTGATACCAAAAAAGACAAAACCCCAGGTCGCCATAAGCTGGATATGCCGCCCGATCGGAACGGCGTCGCTGGTTGATCCCAGAAACAACCCCATTGCCGCCTTGTCAAACAGCGTCAACAGCACCACCAGCGATGCAGTCATTCCAATGCTGAAGATCAGCCCCCATTTCGTCACCTCTGAAACCCGATCCCATCGACCGGCACCGATATTCTGCGCCACCATGGCGCTGGCTGCGGCCCCAAGGGCCATGGCGGGCATCTGGATATAGGTCCACAACTGCTGGGTTGCGCCGTAAGCGGCGGTGGTCACCACCCCTTCGCGGTTGATCAGCGACAGCATGGTCAGCGCCGCCGACGAAATGACAATCATCTGAAGCCCCATCGGCAACCCTTTGGTCACCATCGACAGAAGGATGCGCCGATCGGCAAGAAGATATCGCATCTCTGCCCGCCTCAAGGCCAGAACCGAGCCGCGCAGATAAAGCGTCAGCCACATTCCAAGCAGGGCAACCGTATTGGCAATCACCGTCGAAAGAGCCGAGCCGAAGATGCCCAGTTCCGGCAGCGGACCCAGCCCAAGAATAAGCGATGGATTAAGCCCAAGGTCGATTGCAGCGGATAGGCCCATGAACCAGAGCGGCGTCATCGAATCTCCGGTGCCGCGCAGCGCCATCATGCTGAGCGTGAAGGTCAGGGTCGCGGGCATTGCCGCAAAGATCACCCGCAGATAGGTCAGGGCAAATGCCTCGGCCCCGGCGGGGGTGCCAAGCAGGCCCAGAATGGTCGGCGCCAATACCCAGCCACCGATGGCGACAAGCACGCTGAACGGGATGATGCTGCCAATCGCCGTTCCCATGACCCGCTTGGCCATGACCGGATCACCCCGCCCGGTCGCCTGACCGATCAGGATGGTCGCTGCCATGCCCAGCCCGAACACGAACGAAATCAGCATGAACATCACGATATTGCCGTTGGTGGTCGCCGCCAGCGCATCTTCGCCCAGAAACCGGCCGACCCAGACGGCATTGATCGACCCGTTCAGCGATTGCAGTACCGACGAGCCAAGCGTCGGCAAGGCGAAAAGCGCCATGGTCAAGGGAATGGCACCTTTGGTCAGGTCGTGCTGGCCGTTTCGGGGCGGGCGCATCTGGTTTTCCTTTCGCTTGCCGATCCGACATTGTCCGGTCGGCATGGCACAATGGTCCTGAATTTGGCCGGAACCACAAGTGTTGCCTTGACCAGAACCCCGCCACCGGGGTTTTCATGCAATGAAAACCGAAACCCAACCGCACCGGTGAGCAGCGAGAAGCCCCATATTGACCAGTTACGGCTAACATGGAAAATCTGTAATCCCGCAGTCATGCGCCTGCATATGGTGCTGCCTAACTTGGTTTCAGAGGGCGGCAGGATGCGCGCCCCGCAACCAAGGAGATGAACATGAAACATAAGAAAATCCTCAGCCTCGCAACGGGTACGCTGATTTCCCTCGGCCTGCTCGGCGGTGCCGCAACCATGGCTGTCGCCGAAAAGCATGACAGCTCTGACAAGGCCGAAGTGCAGGCATTCATGGCAACCACGGGATCGCTGACCGATGCCGTCACCGCCGCCGAAAAACAGATGGGTGGCAAGGCCATGAGCGTCGAGTTTGACAACGAAAACGGTGCGCCCGTCTACGAGGTCGAACTTGCCAAAACCGATGGCACGACCCAAACTTTCCTGGTCAACCCGGCGAACGGCAAGGTGGTGAAAAAGGCCGACGAAAACGAAGACAATGATAAAAACGGGGAAGAAAACGAAAGCAACTGAACCCGAAATAGCTGCTAAGGTGGATCGGCGGGGCACAATGCCCCGCCGGTTTCTGAACACGGGCGGATCATGAAAATACTGGTGATAGAGGACGACAGGAAAACCGGTGATTACATTGCCGATGGGCTGCGCCAGGAGGGCAACTCGGTCGATCTGATCGCCAATGGCGCCGAAGGGCTGGTGCAGGCCAGCATCGGAAACTACGACGTGCTGATTGTCGATCGCATGCTGCCGGGGATCGACGGCATCAGCCTGGTCAAGACGTTGCGCGGTGCCATGAACCATACGCCTGTCCTGTTTCTGACCTCGCTGGGGGGGGTGGATGACCGGATCGAGGGGCTGAATTCGGGTGGTGACGATTATCTTGTAAAGCCGTTTGCCTTTGGCGAACTCAGCGCCCGGATTGCCGCCCTTGCCCGCCGCCCGCAGATAAAGGATGAACCGACCACGCTCAGGGCAGGTGATCTGGAAATGAACCTCTTGAGCCGCAAGGTGATGCGGGCGGGTCAGCTGATTGATTTGTTGCCGCGCGAATTTGCGCTGCTGGAACATCTGTTGCGCCGCAAGGGCAGGGTTCAGACCCGCACCATGCTGATGGAGGCGGTCTGGGACATTCATTTCGACCCGATGACCAATGTTGTCGACACCCATATCAGCCGGTTGCGCCGCAAGATCGACAAGCCGTTCGAAACCGAACTAATCCAAACCGTTCGCGGCTCGGGCTATCGGATCGACGTGGAATGAAACGGCCGGGTTGGGTCATCCGTTCAACACCCTTGCGGTTGACGGCGATCTTTCTGGGTATTTTCATACTTTCCTCGGCAGCCAGTTTCGCCACCGCCTATCTTGTCATCAAGGCGAATTTCGACGCAACCCTTGTGGACGAGATCGACCAGACCATTGATATCTATCGCGCCATCGACAATCAGGGTGATCTGCTTGATCGGCTGAAGGATGACGTTGCCGTCACCGATGCTGAAATGACGATCCTGAAATATCAGCCCGATCACGGGCCAGTTATAGCCAATGTCGATGGCTTTCCGCCGGTCAGCGGCATTTCGGTTGTCGAAAACCAGAAAATCGACGACGGCAAACAGGAAGTTTCCGACAGTTATCTGGCCCGGAGCATGCGGGTGGGCAAGGGTCAGTTGATCGTCGCCAAGACCCGCAGCCAGATCGTGGAAATGGGTGAGATCATCCTGGCGGTGGTGCTGATCGGCCTGTTGCCGACCATCCTGCTGGCTTCGGTTGCCGGGACGATTGCCGCGCGCAATGTGCGGCGGCGGATTGACACCATCCAGAACACGCTTGGCGAACTGACCGCCGGGAAACTGGCGGCGCGGGTGCCGGTGTCGGAAAACGACCGCGATGACCTGACGGTGATCAGCCGGGCGGTAAACAGCATGGCCACCTCGCAAGAGGCGCTGATTGCGTCGATGCGTCAGGTCTCGGCTGATATTGCCCATGACCTCAAGACACCGATCCAGCGTGTCGCCGTCATCCTGGATGAAATCAGGCGCAAGACCCAACTCAGCCTCGGGCAGAACGAACTGCTGGATCAGGCGCTGTCTGAAACCGACAGCATCGTCAAGACGTTTCAGGCGCTGTTACAACTGGCGCAGATTGAAGGCGGTGCTGTGCGCGACCGATTTGTTGCCACCGATTTTGGCGAAGTGGTGGCCGATGTGGTGGATTTTCTGGGTGCCGAGGCAGAAGAAAAGGGGTATCGCCTTGATTTTTCAGTGGCGGGTCCGGCGCCATTCAGGGTCAATGGCGATCGCCATCTGCTGACACTGGTTCTTGCCAATCTGATCGAAAATGCGCTGCGGCACACGCCGGCAGGCACGACTATCCGGGTGGAACTGTCGCGAAGCCAGGGCAGGGTTGTCCTGTGCGTTGCCGATAACGGGCCGGGCATTCCAGCGGATGAGCGTGAAAAGGTATTGCGCCGCCTTTATCGTCTGGAACAGAGCCGGACGACCGAGGGCAACGGCCTGGGCCTCAGCCTTGTTTCGGCGATTGCCGATCTGCATGGGGCAACGCTATTGTTGGAAGACAATCATCCCGGGCTGAAAGTCAGGTTTCAGTTTCCCGAAATGCCAACCTGAATTCACCCCTGCACCCGAACGGGGTGCAGCGGTTCATCCAAATAAGGCGTTTGGAAAGGACTTTGCCAACCGATGCTGTCAGCAGGTCAGTCAAGCTTCGCGTCATCTTTCAGTTCGCCCACCGGCATGTCGATCACCAGTTGCACGACGATGCCATCAATGCGGACCTCGGCCAGCGCCTTGGGAATATAAAGCGACCGTGAATCAAGGCCGAGAAATCCGCCGACATCCACTATATAGCCGCGGACCGTGCCGGACTCGTCAAAGATCACATCAGCCACTTCGCCAACCGTTCCGCCATCGTCGGACAGGGCGTCCCTGCCGATGATACCGGCGGCACTTTGATCGGCGGTAAAGAAATCAGGCGCAATGGCCGTCGTATGATTGTAATCGAAGTTATCGGCATATCCGGCTACGGGCAGGCTTAATGCGATGCAAATCATGGCCAGCCTGGCGGGGTACATTTTCATGGCACTTTCATCCTTTTGGGTCATTCCCGCCGCTGGCGCCGCTCAGGGCCCGGGTGGGGTTTCAATGCAGAAGACTATGGAATAGTTTCTTTCCCCGGACCTTTCCAGCACATTACTTTGCCGCAAACCTTCTGGTTCTGCCTTGTATTTGCGCACAAATGCTCAGATGCGGTCTGAATGCCGGCGGACCCGGATACCGATCATCGGGTCACGTCGCCATTTGACCGGAACAATCTGGATTGTCGCCACCAAGCCAAAGCCGAACACGAACCGGTTCAGCCTGAACATGACGGTACTGCCGTTCACCGTGCCGCGTCATTGCCAAGAAAACGCCCGAACCGAACGGCATGGATCGGCCATTATGGCGACGACAAGACCGACTGGCCGATGGCGGGAAGGGGAAAAAGGGCCATGTCAGTGGCAATATTAGTGGTCGAAACTTTGCGATTGGCTGTTTTTCAGCTTCGCCCATGCGGCTGGCCCCACGGGGCTGATGGTTTGCGATGCCAGATGATCTGCGACAGATGAGGACCGGTCGCACTGGACCGGCCCTCGGTATTGCCCGGCGTCAGTTCAACACTTCGCCTTCATAGTTCAGCTTCAGTTCTTCGATCCCGGCGGTGAGTCCGATACCGGATTCAGCCGAGACACTGACCGGCTGAAGCGCAAAGGATTTGCCCAGGCCACCAACCAGCACGTTGGCCCCCAGACCAAAACCGGCAGCCAAATCGGCACCGGCGCCGATGTAGTCGCCTTCGATCGGCCCGTATTTGGTGTTCTCGGTCAGGGCGATGACAGCCCAGACCAGGGTTTCGTCAGCCTTCCATTCCAGATCGACGCCGAGGCGTTTGATCTGGCCGTGATAGAGGCCATCGCTGATGGCATTATTGCTGGACTGCAACGTGCATTCATAGTCTGCTTCGGAATAGACGATGGCGTTGCTGTCTTCTGTAAGGTTGCAACTCAGAACGCCAAGTTCGATGCCCTTGTGTTCCGCGGCAAAAACAGGAAATGCCGTGAACAGGGCGGGGATGGCAAGTGCAAGAAATTTCATGGGTTTTGCTTTCGTTTGGTTGAGGTTACACACGAGTCGGCTGGCTTGCGTATCCCCTCGTTTCGTGGTGAGGATATTTGCCGCTTTGCCTGGATCAGGCTTGACGTGAAATTTACAAATTGTTCAGGCGCTGGACGCCATGTCGCTAAACCCGGTGAAGATATCAGTTCCCGCCGTGGATGAACCGGTGTCGAAGGCGTGCTTCAGTTGCCCGCCACGATATTCACGCTCAGGGCAATGACGCCGACGTTGAAAAAGAACGCAATCAGCGAATGGACAAGGCTTGCAGCGCGGATGTCACGCGACGTGATGTCGATGTCGGACACCTGGAACGTCATGCCGATGACAAAGGAAAAATAGCAAAAGTCGATATAGGTCGGTGGTTCTCCATCCGGCAGTTCCAGCCCGCCCGCGTCCTGTCCGTTGCTGTTGCGGTAATACATGTGGGCATAATGCAGGGCGAATACCATATTGCTGAAGAACCAGGCTATCGCCAGCGTTGCCAGCGGTGTGATCTTGGTCTCTACCGGCGCGCCTTTTCCATTGGTCTCAACCGTAACGGCAATCAGGACGATTGCCAGAACCGCCATCGTGATGGCGAACAGCCAAATGGGTTGGGCATCATAGAGTTGCGCGCGGTCGCGCATCTTGACCGGATCGGTTCCACGCATGGAAAAAAGTGCCGAAGCCAGGAAGATAAGCGCGGCACCGTCGAATCCGACCAGAACTCCGAAACTCAATCCCAATTTCCAGCACGCAAACGGTGTGAGCAACACCAGCGCGAACGCGAACAACAGGAAGTGCGGGTGCGGGATGGATTGCTTCATGCCATGAATTCGGTTGTTGATTTCAACGTCAAAACGACCACCTGTCCTGTTCGGCAGCCCCCTGGCAGAGGCAGAAGGGAATCAGTGCTTACAAGAAACCTTGGCTTCAGTTCGCACCGAAGTCCACAACCACGTCATTTCACGCAGAGGCATGGCGGGCGAGGCCATTTGTTTCATCTGCACGGCTGACCTGCACCCCATGATCAACTTGCGTTTATCGCAGCCTTGCATCTTGGCAAAGTCATACATCTCGACTTGACGCGACTGTGCGGCAAAGGCTTTGTCCGGGACAGGGAAAGCTGAGGAACATCGCATGTTTTGGCAAATGCGCGGCGGCAAAATCAGCGGTATGTGGCACAAGCGTTCGACGCCGTTGATCGTGGCAACCGCTCTGATGATGGAAAATATCGATTCCAGCGTGATCTCGACCTCGCTGCCGCAGATCGCGCGCGACCTCGGGACTGATCCGATTCACCTGAAACTGGCACTGACGACCTATCTGCTCGCCTTGGCGGTGTTCATCCCGGCCTCGGGCTGGGCTGCCGACAGGTTCGGGGCGCGGCGGGTGTTCCGGCTGGCGATTGTCACTTTCGCGGCGGGTTCGATTGCCTGTGCGATCTGTTCTTCGCTGGGCCAGTTGGTGCTGGCGCGCGCTTTTCAGGGTCTTGGCGGCGCGATGATGGCGCCGGTCGCCCGGCTGATCGTGCTGCGGTCCGTGCCGAAGGCCGGGCTGGTCGATGCGCTGGCCTGGTTGACCATTCCGGCGTTGATTGGGCCGGTTCTGGGGCCGCCGCTGGGTGGTTTCATTACGACCTATTTCGACTGGCGGTGGATTTTCTGGATCAATGTGCCGGTCGCGGCACTTGGGTTGTTTCTGGTTACCGTCTTCATTCCAAAGGTTCCTCCGACCCCGGTTGCGCGGTTCGATGCGGCGGGATTCTGGCTGCTTGGGCCGGGGCTGGCGCTGTTTCTTTCGGGGGGCACCTCTGCCGGTCTTGGCCTTGCATCGCCGCTGCTGCTTGCCGCGATCACCGGCCTCGGGGCGATCCTGACCATCGCATATATCCGGCATTCGTTAGTCATTACCAACCCGTTGGTCGATCTGCGCCTTTTGCGGTATCCGACATTTCGGATCAGCGCGATCGGCGGCGCGTTTTTCCGCTTTGGAACCGGGGCCAACCCGTTCATCCTGCCGCTGCTTTTCCAGATAGGGTTCGGTTTGACGGCCTTTCAGTCCGGTCTGCTGACGCTCGCCTCGGGTGCGGGCGCGCTGGCGATGAAGTTCATTGCAGCACCACTGCTGCAAAGGTTCGGGTTCCGGCGCGCCCTGATCGGGAATTCGGTCCTTTCCGCGGCATTCCTCCTCGCGCCTGCGGCGTTCACAGTACAAACGCCCTATGTCGTCATGGTTTCTGTCCTGTTTCTCGGCGGCGTGTGCCGGTCGCTGCAATTCACCGCGCTCAACTCGATGTCTTACTCGGAAATCGGTGTTACCGAGATGTCCAGCGCGACCAGTTTCAATTCCGCCTCGCGGCAGCTCACAGCCTCGATCGCCATCACCATCGCCGCTTTTGGCCTTGAAGTGATGCAGGCACTGACCGGCGGGCAGGCCCTCAGCATGTCACATTTTCCGGCCGTGTTCGGCCTGCTGGCGTTTCTGTCGCTTCTGTCGAACGTCTGGTTTGCCCGTTTGTCATTGACCGCGGGCAACGAGGTTCTGCCGGGACGCTAGACCTGTGAGTTGCCATTCTCGTTTGGCTTGTTGATTCCCAGGAAACGGATGGCCAGCGGCGCAAGCTTGTCGCGCATCCCGAGGATTGCGCTGAAGACTGATGGCACGAACACCAGCGAAAGCACCGTTGACAAGATCAGGCCACCGATCACGGCAATGGCCATCGGCGCGCGGAACTCTCCGCCATCGCCAAGCGCAAGTGCTGATGGCAACATCCCGGCTGTCATTGCGATGGTGGTCATGACGATCGGGCGTGCGCGCTTGCGGGCCGCATCGCGGATTGCCTCGGCCCGTTCGACGCCGCGCGCGACGCCCTCGACTGCGAACTCGACCAGCATGATTGCGTTCTTGGCCACGATTCCCATCAACATCAGGAAGCCGATGACGACCGGCATGCCAATCGCCGAGCCATTGAGATAAAGCGCGAAGATGGCACCGCCAATGGCCAGTGGCAGCGACAAAAGCACCGAGAACGGCGTCAGGAAGCTGTTGAAAAGCAGGACCAGAACCACATAGACCAGCATGACCCCCGTCACCATCGCCAGCGCAAAGCCTGAGAAGATATCGTTGGTCACTTCGGTGTCGCCGCCCGGCAGGATTGCGGTCCCGGCGGGCATGGCGCGGGCGATCGGCAGGTTGTTGATCGCGTCAAGCGTCGCGCCTTCGACCGCGTTGTCTGCCAGATCGGCGTCCACCTCGGTAAGGTAGCGGCCATCGTAGCGCACCACCTGTTCGGGGCCGGACGAGATCGTCAGATCGGCAACCACCGCCAGCGGCACGGAGGTGGCGCCATTTCCGACCGGTAGCCGCAGATTGCCAAGTGTCGAAAGATCGTTGCGCTGGCCGACATCCAGTCGCACCAGCACCGGCACCAACCGGTCACCGAGCGCATATTGCGGTGCATTGTTGCCATTGGCACCCGAAGTGGCGATTTCGATCGCCTGTGCCAGGCTCGACGCCGAGACGTTGAACGCAGCCGCCAGGGTTGGCTTTGGCGTGATATCGAGTTCCGGACGCACCAGCGCCGCGTTTGATGCCGGTGCCACCACCGAAGGCAAGCTGTGCATCTGTTCGACCAGAGTGCGCGCCGCGGCTGCGGCATCGGCCACTGTATCGCCCACGACATTGACCGTCAGGTCGCGCTGGCCCTGTCCGGAGGCGACATAGGCCTGAACGTCCGGTACGCCTGCCAGCAGCGTTCGCATCTGGTTGATGATAGCGTAGGATGTCCGCGCACGGCTGTCCTTGGGCCCGTAATTGACACCGATGGTCGCCGCCGTCAGCGAGGTGGCGTTGACGAACACGGTCTGCACCTCGGGGATCTGGCGGATGACGCTGGAAATTTCCCTCGCCGTCGCTCGGGCCTCGTCCAGCGTCGTTCCCGGCGGTAGCTGCGCCATCACGACCGAGCGTCCGGTATCGGATTTCGGAACGAACTCGGTCGGAAGCAGGGTTGCCGAATAGATCGAGAGGCCGAATATCAGCGCACCCGCCAGCAGAGTGACCAGTCGATGTTGCAAGGTCCAGGTCAGGGCGGCCTGATAGCGGCGCATCACCGTGCCCTCGCGTTCATGATTCGGGTTCGGCCGGTCATGTAGAAAATAGGCGGCAAGCATCGGGGTGATCAATCGGGCGACAAGAAGCGAAAAGAATACTGCCACGGCAACTGTCAGCCCGAATTGCTTGAAATACTGGCCCGCAATTCCCGAAAGAAAGCTGACCGGGGTAAAGACCGCGATGATCGTGCTGCTGATGGCGATGACGGTGGTGCTGATTTCGATGGCAGCTTCCTTGGCGGCCTCATAGGCGGGCCGACCCATGGACAGATGCCGCGCGACGTTCTCGATCTCGACGATGGCATCATCGACAAGGATCCCAGTCACCAGCGTGATCCCGAGAAGCGAGACAGTGTTGAGCGAAAAGCCGAGCGCATCCATCACGAAAAAGGTCGGAACGATGGACAACGGCAGCGCGATGGCCGTGATCAGCGTTGCGCGCCAGTCGCGCAGGAAAAGAAAGACCACGATCACCGCCAACGCGGCACCTTCATAAAGGGTTTCCATCGCGGACTTGTAGTTTCCGGTCGTGAAATCGGTCGTGTTGTCGATCAGGGCAAAGGTGGTGGAGGGGTGACTTTCCTTCAGCCCGGCCAGCGCTGCCTGTGCGTTGTTGGCGGCAACCAGATCGCTGGCACCGGTGGCGCGGTAGACCCCGAAGGCCACCACGGGCTGGCCGTTGAACATTGCGAATGTGGTAAGGTCGGGCGTGCCTTCGGTCACGCTGGCGATGTCGCTCAGCCGGATAACCTGACCCCCGGGCAACTGGATCGGTGTTGCGGCAAGATCATTGACAGATGCGGCGCTGCCCAGCGACTGGATTGCCAGTTGCTGACCGCCGATACTGCCGGACCCGGCACCAAGATTGATGTTGGCGGCGAGCAACTGGGCGTTCACATCCGAAATCGTGATCCCGAACGCCAGAAGCCGGTCGGGCTTCAGATCGACATTGATGGTTGCACTTGCACCGCCGATACGGCTGACATTGCCCACCGCGCCCGCAACCGAAAGGGTGTGGGAAACGGTGGTGTCGATGAAATGGGACAGATCCTCGACCGATTGCGAGGGGTCGGTTACGGCATAGGTCAGTACCGGCCGGCCGGTGAATGTCAACTGGGTGACACGCGGCGCGGTGATGCCTTGCGGAAGGTTCGCCTGAACGCTGGTTACTGCATCCTTCACATTGTTCAGTGCCGTCAGCGGATCGACCGAGAAAAGGAATTGCACCGTAATGTTTGCCAGGCCGTCGGTCGCGGTCGAGGTGACGTGGTCGATTCCGGCAACCGTCGTCAGCGCGGTTTCGATCGGCAGGACTATGCCGTTTGCGATCTCGGTCGGTCCGGCACCGATCTGTCCGACGCTGATCGTTACGACCGGAACATCAACATCGGGAAACTGCGTGATTGCAAGGTTGCGGAACCCGAAGATGCCCAGCACGCACATGAAGGCGAAGAACGCGATCGGCGGGATGGGATTGCGGATCGACCAGGTGGAAAAGTTCATTTGGTTTTCGCCGTGATGGGCGTGACTCGATTGCCGTCAGAAAAGAACGCACCCGCCCGCGCGACCACGATCTGCCCGGCGTCAAGCCCTTTGATGATCTCGCGCAAACCGTTCCAGAATGTCCCCACCTGCACCGGTGTTCGATGAACGGTCCCATTGGTTACCACCAGCACGAAATCGCCGTCCTTGTCGGTCTGGATGGCCGAAGGCGGCACGCCGACGCCTTCGCGCTGGTCGGTGGTGATCCAGCCCCCCGCGAACAGCCCCGACCTGAGGCCGGCAATGTCCTTCGGTGTGATATAGACCGTGCCGAGGCGCGAAGTGGCGTTCACCGTCGGCGCCACCAGGCGCACCTTGCCGGTGCCGGGCGGCAGCCCCGATACCGTCAGGGTGACGGCATCGCCTGCCGTGACAGCGTGCAGGTCGGTCTCTATGACATTGGCCACAATTTCCAGCTCACCGTTTCGGTAAATCACGAAGGCGGGCGTGCCGGTCAGTGCGGAAACATCGCCGAGATCGATGTTTCTTTCAGCGATGATCCCCGCGACCGGTGCTTTTATGACCGCATGTGACAGGTTCAATGCGGCGATATCGTGTGCCGCTTGGGCCTGTGTCTGCTGCGCCTGAGCCGAAGCCAGTGCGGCGCGGGCCGATGCAAGGCTTGCCTGTGCGCTGTTGCTGGTCGCTCGAGCCTGATCCAGGGTTTGCTGCGACGTTGAACCGGCTGTGACAAGTGACTCGGTACGCTTGAGAATCAAACCTGCCTCATCCGCCTGTGCCTGCGTCGAGCTGATCTGGTCTTGAGCCTGTTCGATGGCGAACCGGGCGACCTCGGCCTGGGCCTTTGCCTGGGTCAACGACGCCTGGAGCGTGGAGTCATCCAGCAGCGCAAGCGTTTCCCCCGCTGTGATCTTGTCACCGATATCGACGAGCAGTTCTTTGACCTGATAGCCGCCAATCAGCGGCAGGACCGAAACCTGCCAGCGCGGCGTGACCGATCCCGACAAGGCGGCGCGCGCCACGAAGGTCTGCTTTTCAACGGTTGCGACGGTCACTGCCGGCGCGGTGATTTCCGGTGTGTTGGCCGCAGCCGCCGATGTCTTCGGCTGTGCAACCGCCAAGCCCGCGCCCCCGACCAAAAGCAGGAGGCCTGACAGGAACAGCGCGCGCCCTGTCGTGCCGGACGACTTGCGCTCATGCCGCTTTGTGACAAAGGATGAAAAAGCCATGCAAAAACCGTGCGAGCAATACATTCAGATTCCTAGACTTAGCGCGAACTACCGTGTTGAATGCAACTTACAATAAAGTAAGGTTTACGCCAAGAACGCGAAAAGACGAAGCCGCATGAGGTTTGGCAATTCGCGATTGCCGGCACAGGAAAGGCCATCATGCAGCGACAAATTATCAGTGGATATCTTGCCCTTGCTTTGGTCGGGTGTTCGGTGGGGCCGGATTACAAGGCGCCGATGATTTCATTGAGCGAGCGTTTCGAAGGCGGATCATCGACCGAGATCGGCCAGGTGAACCAGCGGCGCTGGTGGCGCGATCTGAATGATCGTCAGCTTGACATCCTGGTTGAACGCGGCCTGTCGCGAAACCTCAGCCTGCAATCGGCACTTGCGGCGGTTCGGGTCGCGCAGGGCCGACTTGCCGCCAGCGGAGCGGCCAACCAGCAAAACAGCAGCCTCAGCGCCTCTCAAACCCGGCAGGAACCCAAAATCGGGCCAGCAACGACCATGCAATCGGCAACCGTCAATGCAACGTATGTGTTGGATCTGTTCGGCGGCCTCCACCGTGGTCAGCAACAGGCTCGCGCCGGTTTGCAGGCGGCAGAATACGATGTCGGCACCGCACGGTTGGCCTACCTGTCGACCCTGGTCGGAACCTATATCGACATGCGCTACGCGCAGGAATCGCTGGAACTTACGCGCCAGGCCATAAAAAGCCAGCAGGAGTTGCGCAAAATCGTCCAGGACGAATTCGATGTCGGCGCGGTCGCCGAGCTTCAGGTCGCGCAGGCGCAGGCCGCGCTTGACCAGGTAATCGCGCAGTTGCCAGATCTCGAAAGCAAATTCGAGGCCAGCGTTTTCGGCATTGCAACGCTTCTGGCAGAACCGGCCGGACCGCTTCTCAAGACCTTGCAACGCGGCGCACCCCAACCGCTGGCGCGGACCCGGCCAGCCATTGGCGTTCCCGCCGAGCTATTGCGCAACCGCCCCGACATTCTGGCAGCCGAACGGTCCTATGCCGCGGCCATTGCAGGGGTCGGTGTTTCCGAGGCGGCGCTATACCCCTCCTTGGCGTTGTCGGGTACGATTTCCACCTCGACTGCCGCAAATACCTTCGCCTTTGGTCCGGCATTTTCGCTGCCGATCTTCAATCAGCAAAGCCTGCGTGGGAATCGACAGGCGGCGATTGCAACCGCCGAGCAGGCTGAAATCGCCTGGCGGAGCACTGTTCTTTCGGCCGCTCAGGACGTGCAGACGGCGCAAAGCGCGCTCAGCGCCTCCATGCGGCAAGTTGCACGACTGCGCGCCGTGGTCGATTCCAATCGGCGCGTGCTTGAACTGACAAAGTCCGCCTATGAACAGGGGGCATCGCCCCTGACCGATTTCATCAACGCAACCCAGAGCGTCACGCAATCGCGCATGGCGCTTGCCGGGGCGCTTCAGCAGGCGGCCTCGAACTGGCTGTCGCTTCAGGTCGCTTCAGGAAGCGGTTGGGCGGTCGAACGTTGAACGCTGTGTATCGCAACGAATGTGAACTTCGACGGAGTGTCCGAACTGTCTGATCTTCCCGAAACCGCGCGCCAACCCGCCATGGCACCGGATACCAGACGCCCGGCCCTGCACTGGCTGGCCCTTGTGGCTATCCTGGTGGGAATCGTGGGCGGATTCGGTGCCTTCATCTTTCGGATCCTGATTGGTTTTTTCCACAACCTGTCTTTTCGCCAGTCTGTGTCGGGCACTTATGATGCGAATGTGCACACGGATGCGACCAGCCCTGTCTGGCTTCCTCTGGTCGCGCTGCCGGTGGCGGCGCTGGCCGTGACCTGGATGGTGCGCAACTTTGCGCCCGAGGCCAAGGGGCATGGCGTTCCAGAGGTGCTGGATGCGATCTATTACAAGGGCGCACACATCAGGCCGATCGTCGTGCTGGTGAAGGCGCTGGCGTCGTCCATCACCATCGGCTCGGGCGGCTCGGCCGGGCGCGAGGGGCCGATCGTGCAGATCGGGTCCGCATTCGGATCGCTCGTGGGTGGCATTCTTGGGGTTGGCCGGGGCGACCGGACCATATTATTGGCAGCCGGTGCCGGCGCGGGCATTGCTGCCACCTTCAACGCCCCTTTGGGGGGTGTGCTGTTCGCGGTAGAGCTTTTTCTGCTTCGGCTCAATGCGCGCTCGATCGGGCTGGTGGCTCTGGCTGTTGTCGCGGCAAGTTTCGTCGGCAGGCTGCTGATGGGGCCGCAGCCGAGTTTCAACGTGCCTTCGCTCCAATGGCCGGACTATGTGAACGAACCGGTCTATGTTTTTCTGGCCTTTGCAACCCTTGGTGTCATCGTCGGCCTGTTTTCGATCCTGTTCATCCGGGGTGTCTACTGGGCCGAAGACCTGATCGAGCGGATCCCCCTAAACGAATATATCCGCAATGCGCTTGGCATGGCGGTGGTGGGGGGGCTTCTGTTCGCTGTTCAGGCAAGGACCGGCCACTATTATGTCGAAGGTGTGGGCTATGCCACGATCATGGATATCCTCAACGGCGCACTTTCTGATCCGCTGCTTTTGCTGACACTCGCCGCGCTGAAACTGACGGCCACCTGCATGACCATCGGATTTGGTGGTTCGGGTGGAATCTTTTCACCATCGCTGGTGATGGGCGGGTGCCTTGGCGCCGGTGTCGGACTGCTTATCGAGGCAATGTTCCCCGGTCTCGGGGTGCGGGTTCCGATTTTTGCGCTGGTCGGAATGGCGGCGATGGCGGGCGCCACGACCGGCGCGTTCTTCGCCTCGATCGTGATGCTGACCGAGATGTCGGGCGACAGCGCCGTTGTTGTTCCCGTCATGCTCGGCACCAGCGTTGCCTGGCTGGTGCGTCAGGCGATCTGCAAGCCGAGCATCTATAACCTCAAGCTTCTGCGGCGCGGTCGCAACCTGCCGGAAAGCTATCCGTCAAGTTTGTTGCCCGCGCGCACGGTTGCGGATGTGATGGTTTCCGTGCCGGCCATCAGGACCACGGCGGCAAGCGGTATCGACGGCACCGTCATCACGCTGGGTGGTGAGCAACGGCTGCTTGGTGTTCCGGACGAGGCGGGCAAGGCGGCGGTTCCCGGCGCCCGACTGTGCCTCTATGCAGCCGCGGACCCGCACGAAGACATGGCCAGCGCATTGGCACGCGCAACGCAAGAAGGGGCCGAAGTGATCGTTGTCGATACGCCAGATAGCGATGGCCGCCAGTTCGTGATTTCCGATGCCGAGCTTTCAGCCGATTATCGTCGGCTGCTGGGCATGACATCCAATGCGCCGGATAAAACCGGCTGAGCGCGCCCGAATGTCAGGCCAGGACTGTATGATGGCACACGGCATCCGTCACCCAAAAGGCGTTTTCAGATCGTTTCGACTTTCTGAACCAAAGTCTGACGTTTGCCGTTCCAACCCGAGTGCGTTGCAAACGCATGACGGGCATACCCAAACCCAAACCTGAGGCACAGAAGTACCGCTGCCGGAATTTAGGCTGCCTACATGTCCTTTGGTATGCGGCGGCGCAGTACCCGCTTCAGTACGAAATCCGAATTCACCGTCTCACCGGCCAGCACCATCGCCAGAAGCTCGCCACCAACGACCTGCGGCGCGATGGTCATGTCCGGCTGAACCAGCATGATCCGGCGCTCATTGGCGGCATCGTTGATCGCTGCGATGCTACTGGCCGATCCGCCAAGTTCCCTGAGTGCAAGGATGACAAAGGCGTTTTCTCCATCGTCATCCAGCATGGCAAGCACCGCCTCGGCCTTGTCGGCGCCGGCTTCGCGCAGAATATCGACATTGCTGGGGTCGCCGACCACGACATCGGTTGTTGCGCTTTCGGTTTCGGACAGTGGGCGCCGGACGATCCGCGTGACAGGGCGATTGCGCTGCGTCATTTCACGCCAGACGTTGATGGCCAGCGGTGTGTCGCCAATCACGACATAGTGGTTTTCGCGTTTCATTGTCTTGCGCTTTCGTTGAATGATCTTGTTGAGGCTTGAGCTTGCCAGGGGGCCAAACACCACGGACAGGGAGGTTGCGAAGATGACGATACCGACCACGATGATGGAAATCGTGAACAGCTTTGCCTCGGCGGTTTGCGGGGTGAAGTCGCCATATCCGACCGTGCTCATCGTGACGACGGAATAATAGAGTGCCGTAATCAGATCGGCAATCTGCGGTTTGAAATCGGCCTCCAGGTAGAAAGCCCCGAACGTGGAATAGGCCAGCGCCAGAACCATCGACGCCAGCGCGAAAAGCGTTCCCGCCGCAAGGCTGGTGCGATCGAAAGATCGCCGGAACAGGAACAGCAGAACAAGGCCGACCAGCAGTATCGAATTCGACACACCGTCGATTTCGGCAAGAAAGTAGACGTTGGCCAACCCGCATAGCAGGAAGATCGCCGCCATCAGCCATGCAATCCGCGACCGGAACAGCAGGCCGAACGCGTTGGTGAGGAGTCCCGCGCCGATCAGCAGGGGTGGCAGCAGCCCCGGTCGAAGACTGACATCGGCAATCAGCCGGCCGGGTTCATAGTTCTGCGGGGCGCTTCCGAAGGATCGCTGCAAAACCAGCGCCCCGGCAAGAAAGACGATCGCGGCAATCGGCAGATGCGGAAGCAGGCGAGAGACAGCGCCAAAGCTGCGAAGCCTGGACAAGTGCGCCCCAACCCACTTGATCGGGCGAAGAATCATGCCATCAAAACTCCTTCAAGCTGTGACTGGCCGGCCTTCGGTGCCACGCCCCGGGTCGTGGCCATCCCCGTCAGCTACATCCGTGTCGCCAGATTGCCCATTATCCAGATGGTGCCCACGGCCATGAGTGCAAGCAGCAGCACCGAGAAAAGGATCAGTTGCAGATCCTCGCGCTTCTGCCGTGACAGGTCGATATGCAGGAAATATCGCAGGTGCACAACCATCTGCACCAGCGCAAAGCCGCCGAGGATGGCCATTATCGTGCCCCACGCCAGCCCGCCCCAGACAACCAGCGCGAAGGGAACCAGCGTCAGCACCAGCGCAAGGATGAATCCGGTCAGATAGCTGCGCAAGTCGTCTCGATATCCGTTGTCGTTCATTGGCTCAGCCCCATGAGATAGACGATGGTAAAGATCCCGATCCAGACCAGATCGAGGAAGTGCCAGAAAAGACCCAGCCGCAGCAGCCGCGTCTTGACCACCGGCACAAGTCCCATAGTGCGTATCTGGGCAAGCATGACAAGGATCCAGACGCAACCCGAGGCGACGTGCAGGCCATGCAGCGGAACCAGCCCCCAGAAGGCCGAGAGATAGCCGCTGCGTTGCGGTACCGCCCCTTTTGCGATCATGTCAGCGAAATCGCGAAATTCCAGCCCGAGAAAGATCAGCCCCAACGCCAGGGTCACGACAAGCCAGACCATCAACTGCCGCGGCCCCCGCTCGTGCCGGAGCGCGAGTGTCGCGAAGCCGAAGGTCACGCTGCTGAACAGAAGCGTCATGGTCTGCGCGAACACGCTGCCCAGATCAAAGGCGTCCTTCGGGCCCGGGCCGCCAGCCATGCCCATCGGGTTGGCCATGGTCACATAGGTGGCGAACATCAGGCCAAAGATGATCAGATCGCTCATCAGGAATACCCAGAAACCGAAAACCACAGTTTCGGCGTGGTCATGCGCCTCGCCGTGATGGGGGCCGAGGTTCAGGCCTGGATGCAGGATCGGGTGTCTCATTGTGCGGGCTCCATCAGCTCGGGATGCTCGGGCCGTGCAAGCCCGCGGTTGAGATCATCGGTTTCGTCAAGACGCCCGATCGGTGTCGCCGCCCGGACTGCGGCCAACCAGGCCCGGTGCGCCGCCGCGACCTCTGCGGCGGGAAAGATGCGGGGCGCGGGTTCGCGGAAGGTGCGTCCGACGAAGACAACGACCATGAGCGCCAGCGACAGGATCGTCAGCCACCAGATGTAAAAGACAAGCGCGATGCCCAGAACCACGGTACCGACACAGATACCCAGGCCAATGGCGGTATTTGCCGGCATTTCGATATCCTCGTAGGCCTCTGGCTCGGAATAGGCGCGGCCGGTTGCCTTGGCGTCGGCGAAATCATCCCGCGCCTCAACCTGCGGCACAACGGCAAAGTTGTACTCAGGCGGCGGGGCCGACATCGCCCATTCCAGCGTGCGGCCGTTCCAGGGATCGCCCAGCGGAACCGCCAGGCGTTCTCGTTCGCGGACGCTGACCCATAACTGGATCAGCATCGAGCCGACCCCCGACACGATCAGCGCCGCCCCGAACAATGCAACATACATCATCGGCTGATATGCCGGATCGGTGAACGCCACCGACCGGCGCGGCATCCCCATGAAGCCGAGCACATAGAGCGGCATGAAGGTGAAGGTGAACCCGAAGATCCAGAACAGCGCAATCGCCCGCCCCCAGCCCTCGTGCAGGCGAAATCCGAAAGCCTTTGGGAACCAGTAGTGATAGCCCGACAAGAGGCCGAACACGACGCCGGGAATGATCACGTTGTGGAAATGCGCCACCAGGAACAGGGTGTTATGAACCTGGTAGGTGATCGTCGGATTGGCCAGCATCACGCCGGTCAGCCCGCCGATCACGAACAGAAAGAAGAACCCGGTCGCATAGATCATCGGCACTGTCATCCTGATGCGCCCCCGGAACATGGTCGCCATCCAGTTATAGACTTTGACGCCGGTCGGCACCGCAATGGCCATCGACGCGACGCCGAAGGCGATGTTGACGTTGGCGCTTTGTCCCATGGTGAAGAAATGATGCAGCCAGACGCAGAAGCTGAGCACCGCAATCGCCATCGTGGCATAGACCATCGTGGTATAGCCATAAAGACGCTTGCCCGAAAAGGTGGCGACGGTTTCGGAAAATACGCCATAGGCCGGAATGACCAGCAGATAAACCTCCGGATGACCGAACAGCCAGAAGAGGTTGACGAAATTCATCATGTTGCCGCCAAGGTCGTTGGTGAAGAAGTGAAAATCCATGTAACGGTCGGCGGCCAGCATCAGCGCGGCCACCGTCAGCGGCGGCAGCGCGAAGATCATGATGATCGCGGTGCAGAGCACCGTCCAGCAAAACACCGGCATGCGGAACAGGTGCATCCCCGGCGCGCGTTCCTTGTAGATGGTAACCGCAAAGTTGATGCCTGTCAGGGTTGTGCCGATACCCGAGAACACGATGGTCCATATCCAGTAGTCCGGCCCCGGCCCAGGATTGAAATCCAGGCCCGTATAGGGCGGATAGGCGGCCCAGCTTCCGTTGGAGAACTGCGCCAGCACCAAACTGACCATCACCAGCGCGGCACCGGTGGTGGTCAGCCCTAGGCTGATCTGGTTCATCACCGGAAACGACATGTCGCGCGCGCCAAGCTGCAATGGCAGGATATAGTTGACGATCCCCGCGATCAGCGGCATGGCAACGAAGAAGATCATGATCGTGCCGTGGGTGGTAAACAGTTCCGAGAAATGCTCGGGCGTCAGAAACCCGCCATGCAACCCGAAAGCCTGCTGCGTGCGCATCACCGCGCCTTCCAGCACGCCGCGCGCCAACATCACGATGGCCAGCACCATGTACATGATGCCGATGCGCTTGTGATCGGTGCTGGTCAACCAGTCGCGCCATAGCGGTTTCCATGCGCCGAACCAGGTGATCAGCGCGATTGTCACGATGGCGCCCACAATCACCATCAATGCCGCGCCCGCAGCGATGAACTCGCTTGTCGACGGATTTTCGAACGCCGGAAGGATCGGAAGCGAATCGAGGCCAAGCCGGCCGAAAAGCCAGGTGCCGGTTTGATCAAGGGTCATTGGTTGCTCCCTCCCTCGGTAAGTTGCGGTTGGTAGCCGACAGCGCCGGGCTGGTTTTGCGGCGGCACGGGGCGGCCGTCGGTGTAGCGGCCGATCACCTTGGTGAACAGATTGGGTTCGACCTGGTTGAACCACACCACACCCGCAGGCATTTCGGTTGTCCCCAGCTTGTCATGTATCTCGGCGCCAACCGACGGGGTGCCGAGTTCGGCATAGGTCCTTGCATCAAGCGCGACGCCGTTTGACCTGACCTCGGCCACCCAGGCATCGAAATCCGCACGGGTCATTGCCAGGGCGTCGAACTTCTGTTCGGAAAATCGCAGGCCGCTCCACTGCACATTCTCGCCCAGGAACCGGCCCGGCTGATCGGCCAGAAGGTGCAGCTTGGTGCGCATTCCGGGCATGGCATAGATCTGACCGGCCAATGCGGGCACGATGAACGATTGCATCACCGTGTCGGTGGTAATGTCGAGCCCGATGGAACTGTCCTCGGGAAAGGCGAACTGGTTCACGGTGGCAATGCCAAGGTCGGGATAGATGAAAAGCCATTTCCAGTCGAGGCCGATCACCTGAACATTGACCGGCTGACCGCTGCCGTCGATCGGTTTGTAGGGGTCGAGCGCATGGGTACTTTTCCACAAGAGCGTCGTCAGCACGGCGACAATCGCGAACGGCACCCCCCACATGACAATTTCAAGAAGCGGCGAGCGGTCCCAGTCAGGTGTATATTTCGCGCTCCGGTTGCGATAGCGATAACGCCAGAGCATCAGCGGCACCAGGATAAATACCGGCAAGATCGCAATCATCGTCCAGGCCACAACCTCCAGCAAATGCGCGCGCTGCGCCGCTGCGATTGGCCCGCCCGGGTCCAGAAAACTGCTGCGCTCGTCGCTGCAAGCCGCCAGCAGCAGCGCACCGACCACGAAAGGTATTTTGGAAACGGACCGGAAAGCACCTGAAAATCTCATCGTCGCACTTCTGACTTTTTTTCGTGCCACATCAAAACTTTGTTCTGATGCGGGCAAGGAATTTCCGTTCCCCGTTTGTCGAAACCCATCACTATGACCCCGGGCAGATCGTAAATCACACCGGGCACCGTTGCAGACAGGTTTTGGGGAGGTTTTTTGGAAAGGGTATTGAACATGTCAGGCGACATCCTTGACGGTTCTGCCCGGAATGACAAGCGAAAGGCCGTGATCAGGAAAAAATTTCCAGTTGGTCCAACCGGGCGATCAGGATGAAGTGCGACCCGAATGATGTGCTGGCAGTTCAACTGCGAATTGCGCCTTTCTGCCCACTATGGCGGCAACCCTATCCTTGGCGCAAATCGTGACAACCTTCGGCAACGTCGCCCGCCCAGGCGTAGACTTCCTACAAGTTTACATGCGAATTTGGAGGCTGAAATTTATTTTATAACAAGTTATTGTGCGTCTATCTTAAAGCACTAACTCTGATGTATTCCAACCAGCTTGGTCCGGATGCGGACGGCCGCCGGACATAACGCAGTTCGTCTTTTACGTTGCTTTGGGTCCTTGCTAAAAAACATTCTTCCTGCACGCCGGATCGCGATTTGGGCGAGCCAGACCTTGGAGCTGTCTTTCCGCTTGCGCTTGATGCTGGTACCCATGGGGTTACAACATGAGGCCTCAGTTACAACATTTGTTATTAACCATGCCAAAAAACGGGCGCGAATTACAACATATAAGACAAGAACAGGACGGATGACTGAGCGGTAAATGGCTGATAAAGATAAAAAATATAATGTTCTCAATGCGTCCCGGTTATCCGTTGCCCCCATGATGGATTGGACGGACCGGCATTGCCGGTATCTGCACCGGATTCTGAGCCGCAAGACCCTGCTTTATACCGAAATGATAACGGCGCAGGCGATTTTGCATGGTGACCAGGCGCAACTTCTGGCGCATGACAGTTCGGAATACCCGCTGGCGCTGCAGCTTGGCGGCTCCGACCCCGCCGAACTGGCCGAGGCGGTCAGGATTGCCTCTGAGCATGGCTTTTCCGAGGTCAACCTCAATGTTGGTTGCCCTTCGGATCGCGTGCAGTCCGGCAGTTTCGGTGCGGTGCTGATGGAGCGCCCGGAACTGGTCGCCGAATGCGCGGCGGCGATGATCGGTGCCGCCAGGGGGGTCGAGATTACCGTCAAGTGCCGGATCGGGGTTGACCGTCAGGATCCGGAAAAGGTGCTGCCGAAGTTCCTTGACACCGTTTCCCAAGCGGGTGTCGGCAGGTTTGCGATCCACGCCCGCAAGGCCTGGCTGGAGGGACTCAGCCCCAAGGAAAACCGCGATATTCCACCGCTCGACTATCCGCTGGTGCTGCGGATGAAACAGCAGTTTCCCGCACTGAGGATCGTCATCAACGGCGGCATTTCCTCGCTTGAGCAGGCCGAAGGGTTTCTGGCGCAGGGGCTGGACGGGGTGATGATCGGGCGCGCCGCATATCACGACCCGATCGCAATTCTGCAAATGGCGGACCGGCGAATTTTCGGGTGTGACCATCTGGTCAGTGCGCATCAGGCGGTGGGTCAGATGCTGCCCTATATCGAGGCGCATCTGCAAGGCGGCGGGCGGCTCAATCAGATCAGCCGGCACATGCTGGGGTTGTTTGCCGGGCGGCCGGGGGCACGGGCATGGCGGCGGGTGCTGTCGGAAGGGGCGCATCTTGACTGGGCCGGCCCGGCGCTGGTGGAACGCGCACTGGCCGAGGTCGGGAACGATGCTGCCTGAAATCGGTCAGGTAGTGCTTGCAGTATTGCCGGGATTGCCTTCCTGCTGCGGTAATACTTTGTGGAGTCGGCATGCCCGAAACCGTGATACTGTTCTGGATGTTGCTGCTGTTGCTGCTGATCGGCGGTTTTGCCGGTATTGTGGCCGGCATGCTGGGGGTCGGCGGCGGCATCATTCTGGTGCCGGCGTTCTATTTCACCTTTTCGGCGCTTGGCTATGACAGCCCGCAACTGATGCAGATTTGCCTGGCGACCTCGCTTGCAACCATCGTTGTGACCTCGGTACGCTCGGTTCTGGCGCATAATCGCAAGGGGGCGGTGGATTGGTCGATCCTGCGCCACTGGGCGCCGGGTATCGCGCTTGGGGCGGTGTTGGGGATGCTGGCGACCACGGGTTTGCGATCAGAGGTGTTGATGGTGATATTTGGCATTCTGGGCCTGGTCATCGGCCTTTACCTGGCATTTGGTCGCGCCGACTGGCGACTGGGTGAGGAAATGCCCAAAGGTGCCGGGCGTGGCGTGATTTCGACCGGGGTTGGTTTTCTGTCGGTGTTGATGGGCATTGGCGGCGGCAGTTTCGGGGTGCCGCTGATGAGCCTTTACGCCGTGCCGATCCATCGCGCCGTAGCGACGGCGGCGGGTTTCGGGGTGATCATCGCGGTGCCAAGCGTGATCGGTTTCCTCCTGACCGGCACCCCGCCCGAGGGTCGACCACCCCTGACATTCGGTCAGGTCAATCTGCCGGCCTTTCTGATCATCGTTGCCATGACCATGGTCACAACGCCGTTCGGTGTGCGACTTGCGCATGCGATGAACCCGAAACCGCTGAAACGCGCCTTTGCCGCCTTCATCACGCTGATGGCGCTTAATATGCTGAGAAAGGCGCTGATGGGATGAGTTTCGCCGCGTTTCAGGATCTCGGCTGGCTGCGGTTTGCGCCTGAGCCTGCGGTTCAGGAATGGCTGTTTCAGGTCAGGCCAACGGCACTGGCCTGTCTGGCTGATCCGGCTTTTCTGGACTGGTGGCGCTGCGGTGGTACCTGGTTTGTCGGGGTAAACGCCCTTGGCAATGACCATCTGGGCCGGGTTGGAACATCCGAACCCCTGTCGGGGGAAGCGATTGAATTCATCCGCAGGGATCTGGATCTTGGGAATTATGGGCTGGACCGGGCACAGATTTCGGCAATTCTGCCGGGCTATCCCAAGATCGGGCACGACGAAAATGCCGCGTCTTACCGGTTTCGACGCCAACGTGATGCAGCGCATGTGGACGGGCTGCACGCGATCGGGCCAGAGCGGCGGCGCATGCAAAGGGAGTTTCAGGGGTATTTACTGGGTCTGCCTGTGACGTAGGCTGACAATCACGCCTCGCCGCTGGTGGTTTGGCAAGGTTCGCACAAAATCATAGGGGCGATGTACCGGCAGGCGTTTCAGGAGGTGCCACCTGAGCAATGGCACCTTATCGATCTGACCGCGGCCTATCAGGCGGCGCGGCGCAAGGTGTTTTCCCGCTGCAAACGCGTCGTGCTGCATGCCGAACCCGGTGCTGCCTGCCTCTTGCACCGATTTACCCTCCAGGGCATTTCCCTCTGGCAAGAAGGGCAGAGGCCGACCCGGTTGGGCGGGTGATCCTTTATTTCCGACCTGAGATTTCGCGCCGGGGCTGGCAGAGTATTTAGGGAACGATGAAAGCGGGTTCAGCGCTTTTCTGACAACTTCTGCGCCCGGCCCCGGCGTCTGGCGCGCAAAAGCGGGGTTCGGGCGGGAAGGGCCGCCAGGATATCCTGACGCTCGTCTGGCTTCATGTTCGACCAGCGGGCGATTTCGTCAAGGCTGCGATTGCAGCCGATGCAAATCCTGGCATCAGGGTGAATGACGCAGATTTTCTGACAGGGGCTGTCGATCTCGTCACGTTTCCAGATGTCGTCTTTCATGCGGTTTGGTCCCGAAGATGTGCCAGCCGATCCAGCACGCCTTGTAAAATATAGCTGGCTGCGACGTGGTCGATCACCTCGGCGCGACGCTTTCGAGACGTATCCGCCTCCAGAAGGGCGCGTTCGGCGGCGACGGTGGACAGTCTTTCATCCCAAAAGCCGATGGCGATGTCGGTCAGGCGCGCCAGATTGCGCGCGAATGCGCGGGTCGCCTGACAGCGCGCACCCTCGCTGCCGTCCATGTTGATCGGCAGGCCCAGAACAATGCCGCCGATCTGGCGCTGGTTGGCGATTTCCAGCAGTTGTGCGGCGTCGGCGGTGAATTTGGTACGTTTGATCGTCAAGAGCGGTGTTGCCACCGTCAGCAACCGGTCCGAAACGGCAACGCCGATGGTTTTGGTGCCAAGGTCAAGCCCGATCAGCGGATGACCCTTTGGCAATCCCGCCAGAAACTCGGTGATATCGCCCGTTGCAACGCTCATTCATCCATGCCGGCATCGTGTGCTGCACTGTCGATTTCGGCCAGTGCCGCTGCATCGGTGGCAAAGACCTCACGCGCCGTGGCTATAGCCGCTGCTGCCTTGTCCGTTTCGCCCAGAACGCCATAGGCGCGGATCAGTCTGGCCCATTCGGCCGCACTGCCGCCATCGCTGGCCAGGCGTTCGGACAGTTGCGCGACCATGCTCCGGATCATCTGGTTGCGTTCGGCATCGTCCATGTTTGCCGCATCTCCGATGGCGTTGGCGTCCGGTCCGGGCAACGGTTCCACCTTGATACCGGCCAGCCTCGCGACCTCGGCCAACTGGGCGCGGATCGGGGCGATCCAGGGGGCATCTTGCGGGCCTTGCTCCAGCAATTCGCGCCAGATGCGATAGGCCAGATCAGCGCGCCCGTTCTGGGCCAGATCAAGCCCGGAATAATAACGTGCACGCGCGTCCCCGGGATCAATGCGGATTGCCTTGCCAAGGGCGTTTTCGGCATCGGTCGACACATAGCCACCGGCAGCGATGATCATCAGTTCGGCCAAGTCGGTGTAATCCGATGCCAGAACCGCATCACCCTTCAGTTCGATCACCCGCGCCTTGGCGCGATGGGCGCTGGCGAAATTCCCCAGCCGCGCCTCGTGCTGGGCCAGCAGAACATGGCCTTCCAGATCATCCGGCCGCCCGGCCACGGTCTGACGCAGCTTTGCCACCAGATCGCGGTAGGTCTGGTCGGCCTGATCCGCCAGTTCGGTCATGTCGCCAACTGCCGATTCAACCTCGGCCTGCGAAGGTCGCGGCGCGGCGTTTTCGGCCATATCCGTGCGTTCGCCAAGCGGAAGGTCCGGCGCACCATCGGCCCCGATCCAGCGGTAGACGCCGGCGCTGGCGCCAAAAAGAAATAACACCAGAATTGCTGTCAGGGTCAGTGTGACACCGCGCCCTGCCATGCCCGGCCGGCTGGCATTGGCGGCATTGCGGTCAGCCTCAAGAATGCGGCGCGCGATTTCGGTTCGGATGCGTTCGGCCTCGTCGACAGCCAGAACCCCCTTGGCCAGATCGCTTTCAACTTCGGCCAACTGATCGCGATAAACGCTGAGATCGGGATTGGCCATGTCGGGCGAACTGCCCTTGCCAAGCAGTGGCCAGGCCAGAAGACCGGCAACCAGCAACACAAGCAACAGGGCGATCAGCCAGAAAACCATGCATCCTCCAGGGCCGGGCGAACCCGGCCAGGTATCGTTGCGGCCTTGTAGCCAATGCTTTCGCCGCGCGAAAGGCCCAACTTGGCGCAAACCCGCCACTTGCGATAACAGCGCCGTGAACTCGCCAACCGGGGCAAATGTCGGAAAAACCGGCCATTGTGCCGCTGGAGCGATTGTCGCAAACTACCCCATGCCCCAGACCGGGCCGGAGGCGGCAACAGCCTGAGTCGCCGCCAGCCGCAAACCATTCGCCTGACCAATCCGGAGCGCGCCCGATGAAACGCTATTCCGCCTTTGCCATCGCACGCGAGGCCCTTCGCCACCACACCGGCTGGCAACGCGCATGGCGCTCGGCCCAGCCGAAAAAGGCATATGATGTGATCATCGTCGGTGCCGGCGGGCATGGACTGGCAACCGCCTATTACCTTGGCAAGAACCACGGCATCAGGAACGTTGCAATCATAGAAAAAGGTTGGCTTGGCGGCGGCAATACCGGGCGCAACACCACCATCATTCGTTCTAATTATCTGCAGGATGAAAGTGCGGCGATCTATGAAAAGGCACGCTCGCTTTATGAAACCCTCAGCCAGGATCTGAACTACAATATCATGTTCTCGCCGCGCGGCGTTCTGATGCTGGCCCAGACGGAACATGAAATCAGGGGCTACAGGCGCACCGAACACGCCAACCGCCTGCAAGGGGTGGAAACCCGGTTCATCTCGCCCGCCGAGGTCAAGAAGATCGTACCGATCATCGAGCTATCCGGCCCGCGCTATCCGGTTCTCGGCGCGCTCTGGCAGCCTCGCGGCGGAACGGCGCGCCACGATGCGGTGGCTTGGGGCTATGCCCGTGCCTGTAGCGATATGGGCATGGACATCATCCAGCAATGCGAGGTCACCGGCATCAGCCAGAAAAACGGCGTCGTTTCCGGCGTCAGCACCACCAAAGGCGACATCGCCTGCAACAAACTCGGGCTGGTGGTGGCGGGTCATTCCGGCGTGCTGGCCGACATGGCCGGCTTTCGCCTGCCGATCGAAAGTGTGGCGTTGCAGGCGCTGGTTTCCGAGCCGATCAAGCCTTGCATGGATGTGGTGGTGATGGCCAATACGGTGCATGGCTACATGTCGCAGTCCGACAAGGGCGAAATGGTGATCGGCGGCGGGGCGGATGGTTTCAACAACTACACCCAACGGGGCAGCTTCCATCATATCGAGGAAACCGTGCGGGCGCTGATCGAAACCTTTCCGATGATCTCGCGCCTCAAGATGTTGCGCCAGTGGGGCGGCATTGTCGACATGACCGGCGACCGCTCGCCGATCATCGGCAAAACGCCCTTGAACAACTGCTTCATCAACTGCGGCTGGGGCACCGGCGGCTTCAAGGCGATCCCCGGCTCTGGCTGGTCGATGGCCGCCACCATGGCCACTGGTGAGCCTGACAGCCTCGCCGCCGGTTTCGGCCTTGAACGTTTCCGCGAAGGCCGCTTCATCGACGAAAGCGTTGCGGCGGGGGTGGCGCACTGATGCCATCATTGTTCCAGAAATACTCAACCCACCCACAGACAGCCCGCGCCAACCTGTCGGTATTGTCACAACCTTTCCACCCGGCCCCTAGCCTGAAACGAGGCATTTCATGCTGATCCTGACCTGCCCCTATTGCGGTATCGACGCCGATGAAACCGACCTTGCCCCCGGCGGCGAGGCGCATGTCACCCGCCATGGCGCCGATGCTTCCGATGATGATTTTGAGGCGTATCTGTTTCACAAACGCAACCCGCGCGGCGTGCATTTCGAACGCTGGCGGCATGTTTACGGCTGCGGAAAATGGTTCCACGCCGCCCGCGATACCATGACGCTCGAAGTTTTCGGCACCTACCCGGCGCAAACGCTGGTTCCGCCCAAAACCTTGCAGACAAAGATCAAAAAGAAACGGCCCGATTGGAAAGGGTTCAAGAAATGAGCACGCGTCTAGCCGATCACGGCCGTCTGATTGATCGCACCAAAGCGGTTGAATTCACCTTTAACGGCAAGCGCCTCAAGGGGTTTCAGGGCGATACCCTCGCCTCGGCACTGCTGGCTAACGACCAGCTTCTGGTCGGTCGCTCGTTCAAATACCACCGCCCGCGCGGCATCGTCGCCGCCGGCCCTGAGGAACCGAACGCCTTGGTCGGGTTGGGCCTGGGTGGCAGGTTTGAACCAAACCAGCGCGTCACCACCACGGAACTGTTCGATGGCCTTTCCGCCCGCTCGCAAAACCATTGGCCCAGCCTTGAATTTGATATCGGTGCCGTCAACAAGATGATGTCGCGGTTCTTTCCCGCAGGCTTTTATTACAAGACCTTCATGTTCCCGCGCGCTGCCTGGAAACACCTGTTTGAACCGGTGATCCGTGGTGCCGCCGGCCTTGGCAAAGCACCAAGTGCGCGCGATGCTGACCGTTATGAATATTTCTACGCCCATGTCGATGTTCTGATCGTAGGTGGCGGCATCGCAGGCCTCGCCGCCGCGCTTGCAGCAGGCAAAACCGGGGCAAAGGTTCTTCTGGTCGAACAAACTGCCGATTGGGGCGGTCGCGCTTTGGTCGATGGTGTTGAGATCGACGTTAAACCGGCGGCGGAATGGGTGGCAAAAACCCTGAAGGCGCTGAACAGCATGGAAAATGTCAGCATCCGTACCCGCACGATGGGGGCAGGGGTCTATGACCATGGCTATGCGCTGGCCTATGAACGCTTGAGCGATCACGCGCCTGAAACAACCGGCCCGCGCCATCGCCTTTGGCGGATCCGCGCTGCGCGTATCGTCACCGCTACCGGCGCGATCGAACGCCCGCTGTCATTTGCAGGCAACGACATTCCCGGCGTCATGCTGGCAGGGGCCGTGCGCGACTACGCGCTGAATTACGGCGTCAGCGTCGGCGACAGAACCGTTGTCGTCACCAACAACGACGATGCCTACCTAACCGCCATCGCGCTTGCCCGCGCCGGCCTCAATGTTCCTGCCATCATCGACGCCAGGTCAAAGGCAACGGGTGAGCTGCCCGAAAAGGCGCGAAAGCTGGGTATCCGGGTGGAAACCGGCAAAGCCATCGGCAAGGTCATCGGCTCCAAACGGGTGCAGGCGGTCACGCTGGCGGCACAGGCTGGTGAGGGCGCAACCCTTGAAGAAATCAAATGCGATGCAGTGGCGATGTCGGGCGGTTGGTCGCCGGTGGTCCACCTCTGGTCCCATTGCGGCGGCAAATTGAACTGGGACGAAGATCAGGCGATGTTCCGCCCCGATCCCGCCCGCCCGCCACTGGGTAAAGATGGCAGTGGCTTTGTCATTGCTGCCGGTACTGCCAATGGCCATCTTGCTGCGGCACCGGCGATGATGGATGCGTATGCCGCAGGCAAACGCGCGGCGGCCGAGGCGGGCCATAAGGCCGCAGAGGGCGGCGCGGCCCCTGTGGCCAAATCCGAAAGCCAGGACAGGATCGAACCGGTCTGGCTGATGCCGCAGGGGGCGGCATACAAGCTGCGCGCCAAAACCTGGCTGGATTTCCAGAACGACGTCAAGGTTTCCGACGTGCAACTGGCGGCGCTGGAAGGCTATGAAAGCGTTGAACACACCAAACGCTATACCACGCTTGGCATGGCTTCGGATCAGGGAAAGCTAAGCAATATCAATGGTCTAGGTATCCTTGCCCACAGTCTGAACGCGGAAATTCCGGCGGTTGGCACCACCACCTTCCGCCCGCCATACCACCCGATCTCGTTCGGCGCGATCGCGGGCGAGGCGCGCGGCGGGTTGTTCAAACCCGTCCGTCAGACGCCGCTTCATGATTGGCACCAGAAAAACGGCGCCCATTGGGAACCGGTAGCGGACTGGCGCCGCCCCTATTGCTATCAGCGGGACGGTGAAATCGTGAAACAGGCGGTGACGCGCGAGATCCTCAATACCCGCCAGAATGTCGGCCTGCTGGACGCCAGCACCCTTGGCAAGATCATCGTCAAAGGGCCGGATGCCGGGCGTTTCCTTGACATGCTTTATACCAACATGATGTCAAACCTCGGCATCGGCAAATGCCGCTACGGGCTGATGTGCAACGAGAACGGCTTTCTGTTTGACGACGGCGTGGTGGCGCGGTTGACCGATGACAGCTTCCTTTGCCACACCACCTCGGGCGGGGCGGACCGTGTGCATGCCTGGATGGAGGAATGGCTGCAAACCGAATGGTGGGACTGGAAGGTTTATACCGCCAATGTCACCGAACAATACGCCCAGATCGGCATTGTCGGCCCCAAGGCGCGGCAGGTGCTGGAGGCGATGGGGGTCAAAGGCATCGACCTTTCGGCGGAAAAACTGCCCTTCATGACCTTCGCCGAAGGCAGCATCGCGGGCATTCAGGCGCGGCCTTACCGCATCTCATTTTCCGGCGAGCTTAGCTTTGAGGTGGCGGTAGCGGCCTCCGAAGGTCGCGCATTCTGGGATGCCGCCCTTGAGGCCGGTCGAGAATTCGGCATCCAGCCTTACGGCACCGAGGCCTTGCACGTCATGCGGGCTGAAAAGGGGTTCATCATGATCGGCGACGAAACTGATGGTACGGTGATCCCGCAGGATCTGGGCCTTCACTGGGCGATCTCCAGGAAAAAGGCGGATTTCCTTGGCAAGCGCGCACAGTTGCGCAGCTATATGCAAGACCCTGACCGCAAACAGCTTGTTGGTCTGAAAACCGAAGACCCTGAGGTGGTTCTGCCCGATGCAGCCCATGCCGTGGAAGGGCCGAAACGCGAAAACGGCATGGAAAACATCATCGGGCATGTCACCTCGACCTATTATTCGCCGACTCTCGGCCATTCCATCGCCATGGGGCTGATCAAGGGTGGTTCACGGCGCATGGGCGAAGTGCTGGAATTTCCCGTCGCCAAGGATCGGGTGATCCGCGCCACGGTGGTTGATCCGGTGTTTCTGGACAAAGAAGGGATACGTCAGGATGTCTGAGGCGGTATCGGCATTGAACGGCGCGGAATTCAACGGCGCGGTCAGGATAAGCGAGGCGGGGCTGTTGGGCATGATCACGCTCAGGGGTGATCTTGAGGATGCCAAACTGGCTGCGGCGGTGAAGGCTGCGGTTGGGCTGGCGATGCCCGCAAAACGTGGTGTGCGTGATGGCAAGAAGGGCTCGGTTGCCTGGATGTCGCCGGATGAACTGCTGCTGATGCTGCCATATGCGGGTGCCGATCAGACGGTGGCGCGGCTAGACAAATCGCTTGAAGGTGTTCACCATCTGGCGGTCAATGTTTCCGACGCCCGCGCGGTATTTCATCTGGAAGGTCGCGGGTTGCGCGAAGTGATCGCCAAGGGTTCCCCTGCCGATCTGTCATCCATGGGTTTGCCTGTCGGGGAAGTCCGCCGCACCCGACTGGGACAGGTGGCGGTCGCCTTTTGGCTGAGCGACGAGGACCATTTGACGCTGATCTGTTTCCGCTCGGTCGGGGCGCATGTTTTCGCCTGGCTGAAGAACGCCGCAGCCGAAGGGACATTGCCGGAATTCCTTGGCTGATTGCCTGAAAACCTGCGATCAACGCCCTGATAATATGGGAAACATATCGTTTCCAAACAAGAAATTATCACATTCTTGCGCCGCATTTGACTAAATTCCGCCGCTTTACGGGTGCAGACCGTACTCGATTGATCTGAAGCATATTCCATTCGAGGAGGCGGAAATGAATAACAATAGAACACTGACCGCAATGGCTTTTGCGGTACTTTTGGGCGCTTGCAGCAATGTTTCAACGACGATGAACGCGTCGGTAGAACGGCTGCCGTCGATGAGCCATCTGGCAACCGACACCATCAGCGACACCATTGCACTGACATCCAGAAAGAAAAAGACCGATACCCGTATCACCGGTGCATCGAGCTGGCATATTCAGGCGGTCAGGGTGAACGTGCCTGACAGCCTGACGGTTTCCGAGGCGAATTCCTATATCCCGAGTTCGGACATTGTCTGGCGCGAGGATCCCTATGGCGACCGCCGTGCCCAGGTCAGGGCGATCGTGACCGATGCGGTTGCCTCGGCGACCACCGATTTGCACGGGCAACAGGCGGTTTATCTGGATATCGAGATGAAGCGGTTTCATGCGCTGAGCCAGAAGGCCCGTGCCACGGTGGGCGGCATTCACAACATCCAGATGACCCTCAGCATCGTTGACGCCGCAACCAACCGGCCTTTGGTGGAACCGGTTCCGGTGGTGATCAAGCTGAAGGCCCTGGGCGGTCAGTCAGCGATAAATGCGGAAATGCGCGGCGAGACCCAGAAAGTGCGGATCGAGCGTGAGATTGCCGAGGTCGTCCGGGCCAGGCTGGGCTTGTAACCGGTCATGGATCATCCCGTGCGACGCTGAACAGGGTGAAGGCGGGTCTTTCAAATCCGGGGCAAAGCGAATAGGAGGAAGGGATGACGCGCCCTTCCTCAATTCCCGTTATCCGGATGCGCCCGAACAAGTCGGCCCAGAGGGTACGTTTCGGGTTTCCCTGGCTATTTGCCGATGAACTGGTGCTGGACCGGCGCAGCCGCGCGACGCCGCCCGGAACCATCGTCGAAGTGCAGGCCAATGATGGCGAAAGGCTGGGGCTGGCTGCCTTCAATGCGGCTTCGCGCATTACCTGCCGCATGCTGGAACGCGACCCTGAGGCGGCGATCGACCATGGCTGGCTGCTGGCACGGCTGCGCTATGCGCTGGATCTGCGGGAGCGATTATATGAAACGCCGTTTTATCGCCTGATCCATGCCGAGGCGGATGGACTGCCGGGTGTGATCATCGACCGTTTCGGCGATGTCGCGGTGATCCAGCCGAATGCCGCCTGGGCCGAGGTCATGTTGCCGGATCTGACCGCTGCGCTGATCGAGGTGACCGGGGTTTCAACCGTCCTGAAGAACGGCACAGGCCGGGCGCGCGCACTGGAAGGGTTGGCGGAAGATATTGCCGTTCTGACTGGCGCGGTTCTGGAACCGGTGCCGGTGCCGATGAACGGTGCCACCTATTTTGCCGATCTTGTACACGGGCAGAAGACCGGGCTGTTTTTCGATCAGCGCGACAACCACGCCTTTGCCGCGAAATTGGCGCATGGCGGCAAGGTACTGGATGTATTTTCGCATATCGGCGGCTTTTCCCTGGCGGCTCTGGCGGCGGGGGCGGGGTCGGCGGACGCCATCGACAGTTCCGCCGCGGCACTCGAACTGGCGGCCAGGGGGGCCGAGGCCAGCGGTCTGGCCGGTCGCTTTGCCAGTATCAGGGGCGATGCGTTCGAAGTGATGACCGCGCTTGAGGCAGAAGGGCGGAGGTTTGATCTGGTGGTCTGCGATCCACCGGCCTTTGCCCCGGCCAAACCGGCGCTGGAGGCGGGGTTGCGTGCCTATGAGCGGGTGGCGCGACTGGCGGCGAACCTGGTTGTGCCGGGCGGATTTCTGGGGCTTTGTTCCTGCTCGCACGCCGCCGATCTGGCGCGCTTTCACGAGGCATCGGTGCGCGGCATCGGTCGCGCCGGGCGCAGTGGCGCGCTGATCCATACCGGTGCTGCCGGGGCCGATCATCCGCTGCATCCGCAACTGGCCGAAAGCGGCTATCTGAAATCGCTGTTCTTTCGTCTGCAATGAAGCGGATCCTGCTTGATGCCTGTGTTCTTTACCCGACGGTGATGCGCGAAATCCTGCTGGGGGCAGCGGGGGCCGGGTTGTTTCAACCGCTTTGGTCAGCACGAATTCTGGAGGAATGGGCGCGGGCGGTGGCCCGAAACCTGCCGGATCAGGCAGATGTGGCGCGGGTCGAGATTGCGCTGTTGCGGGCGGGCTGGCCCGATGCCGAGGTGGTCCCCGACCCGGCGCTTGAGGCTGAGCTATATCTGCCGGACCAATCCGACCTTCATGTTCTGGCAGCGGCGATCAGCGGGAATGCGGAAATTCTTCTTACCCTGAACCGGGGGGATTTTCCGACCCGGACTCTGGGCGCGCGCGGTATCCTCAGGCGCGATCCCGATGGGTTGATGATGGATTTCTGGCAGGATCAGCCGCAACCGGTGGCGGCGGTTTGCGAAGCGGTGCGCGCCAGGGCTGAGTTGCTGTCGGGCCAGCCGCAGGAAATCCGCGCCTTGCTGAAAAAGGCCGGGTTGCCGAGGCTTGGCAAGGTGCTGGCGCGTTAGCGGGGGTCGTCAGGCCCGCCCGTCCCAGGCCTTTTCGCGCATCTCGATTGCCTTGATCCGCTCGTCGGTCTTGGGGTGGCTCAACAGCCAGGCCATTTGCCGCCCGCTGGATTTGGTTAGCTGGTCGAGCTTCAGAAACAGGCTTTTCTGCGCCTCTACCCCGATCCCCGATTTCATCAGCAACGCGCTGGCATATGCGTCAGCCTCGTATTCATCCTGTCGTGACAGGCGCGCGGCAAGCAAGGTGGTGATGAATCCGGCAATATAGGTGCCGATACCCGGCAGGAACCGGCCCAGAACCATGGCAAGTGCAGTGCGGATGGCGTTCTGGCCGGAAAAGTCGATCATCCGGCGGCGCGAATGGCCTAGCGCGACATGGCCAAGCTCATGCGCGATGACGCTGGCGATTTCTTCGGCGCTGACCTCGCCGGTCTGGAATTTCTGCAAGAAGCCGCGGGTAATGAATATCCGGCCATCGGGTGCAGCCAGGCCGTTGACCGGCTCGATCTCATAGATATGTACCCTGATGGCGGGCAGGTCGAGGGCTGCTGCCATGCGCTCAAACAAAGGGTTCAGCCGAGGATCCCTGAGCGGCGAGGATTTTTCGTCAAGCTCCCGCGATGTCCGCCAGGCCGAGAACCGGTACATGGCATAGGCATAAAGGATCGCCAGAAGGATGGGGGTAAAGCGCAGCATTATGCCAATATGGGGCGTGGCGGGTGGCGGGGCAATGGTACGGTCGGCAAATGGGCAAGACCTGCCGCGGGTTAAGGCAAATGTGTCCCTTCGGGACCAGGCTGTTCAGCACCTGCGGTGCGGGTTTGAGTATTTGAGGAACAATGAGGATCAGGGTTGTTTTTTTGTTTGACCGGAGACTTTCAGCAGCCGCCAGCCCAGTATCAGCGTGACCAGCCCCGCCGCCAGAAGGCCGCTGGCATCGGATGCGATTTCGCTGACGGCGGTGATGTTATGGGCAAAGCCAAAGCCAAGCCCGATATAAAGGCAGACCCAGACCAGTTCCCCCAATGCCCCCCAGATGCTGAATCGCATCCAGCCAAGATTGCTGGCGCCACCGATGAAATTGACATAGGGGCCAAGCGGGCTGAACAGCCAGCGCGACAGAAACACCCCGACCCCGCCCCGGTGGTTGAGCCAGTCAGCGGCCCTTGCAATCAGTGCGGCGCGGTCAGGGCGGCGCGACAGGCGTTGCAGCAGTCGCTGGCCGCCCTGGCGGCCCAGCAGGAACCCGACCTGATCCCCCGCAAGCGCCGCCAGCCATGCGCTGAGGAATGTCGGCAGGGGTGAAAGATCGCCGGTTGCGATGAGCGAGCCGGAAGTCAGCATCACCAATGATGAGGGAACCGGCAGGGCGAGGCAACTGAGGAACACGATCAGCGCCAGCAGCGGCAAACCATAGCTTGGCACCAGTGCAAGGAGTTGATCGGTCACGGTCTGTTGGCCGTTCTTGCCGCAAGGCTTGTCGCCAGATTGTTGATCAGCGTGTTCACCGGCACACCTTGTTCGCGGGCAAGGCGCGACAGGGTCGGGCGGAACGAGGGGGTTTCGGATATCCCCAGCATGGCCGTGACTTCAGCCAGCGGCAGATCGTAAGACCAGGCCACGTAGCGCGGTGTCATCCAGGGTTCCAGCGGCTGCTGGTGATGTGCCGGATCCTGCCAGTAGATATAGAATGCAAGAAATCGCACCGCAAAGAACAGCGTCACCGCCGCGGCCAGGCCAAAGGCCAGAACCAGTCCCTTGTGATGTTGCCAGAGGTGCCGCAGTCTTGCCATCAGCGGACCAGTTCTTTCATCCCTTCCTCGATGCCTTTCAGGGTCATTGGAAACATGCGGTTTTCGAACTGTTCGCGGATCATCTGGATCGAATGGGTGTATTGCCAGTGTTTTTCCGCCAACGGGTTGATCCAGATATTGTGTTTCCATGCCTGCATGGCGCGGGCCAGCCATACCGTGCCCGCTTCGGCGTTCCAGTGTTCATTGGCACCGCCGGGATAGGCGATTTCATATGGCGACATCGAGGCGTCGCCGACAAAGATGCATTTGTAATCCGGCCCGTAGGTGTTCAGGATGTCCCAGGTCTGGGTCTGTTCGCTCCAGCGGCGGCGGTTGTCCTTCCAGACGCCTTCGTAAAGGCAGTTGTGGAAATAGAAATATTCCAGATGCTTGAATTCGGTCCGCGCGGCCGAAAACAGTTCCTCGACCAGGCGAATGTAGGGATCCATCGAGCCGCCGATATCCAGAAACAGCAGCACTTTCACCGCGTTGCGCCGTTCCGGTCGGGTCTTGATATCCAGATAACCGTGTTCGGCGGTGGCGCGGATGGTGCCGTTCAGATCCAGTTCATCCTCGGCCCCGGTTCTGGCCCAGCGGCGCAGGCGCTTCAGGGCGACCTTGATGTTGCGGGTGCCCAGTTCGATGCTGTCGTCGAGGTTCCTGAATTCGCGCTTGTCCCAGACCTTGACGGCGCGTTGGTGGCGGGATTTTTCCTGGCCGATACGCACGCCTTCGGGGTTGTAGCCTTCGGCCCCGAAGGGTGAGGTGCCGGCAGTTCCGATCCATTTTGAGCCACCCTGGTGGCGACCCTTTTGATCTTTCAGCCGTTCTTTCAGCGCCTCCATCAGTTTATCGAACCCACCCATCGCCTTGATCTCGGCCATTTCTTCGGGGCTTAGGTGTTTTTCCGCCATCTTCTTCAGCCATTCCTCGGGCAGATCTACGGCATTGATCACGTCATCAATGCTGAGGTTTTCCATGCCCTTGAAGGTGGCGGCGAATACCCGGTCGAACTTGTCAAGGTTGCGCTCGTCCTTGACCAGCGAAGCGCGTGCCAGATAGTAGAAACCTTCGACATCATATAGCACCATGCCGGTTTTCACCGCTGCCAGAAAGTCGATGTATTCGCGCAATGTCACCGGCATCCTGGCGTCGCGCAGATTATTGAACAATGGCAGAAACATGGTTCAGACCCACCCGATCCTGATGGCAAGGACTGTCAGCAGTACGGTCAGCAGCGCCAGAATGATACCGTGTACAACCGCATACAGCACGATGTCGATGGTGCTGCCGCCCCGTCGCCGGGCAACGAAGCTGCCCCAGATGGCACCTAGCAGAAAGGCAACAATGCTGATCATCCGACCCCCGGTGGTTTGCCGCGCGGCCTCAAGGCGGCGGTTTCCTTGAGGCGGGCGCGGATATCTTCATCGCTGGCAAAGCCGTAGCGCGCCCAGCCGAGGCTGTCCATACGCACCAGCGCCGCCTGGTCCGGGCGGCCTTCGAAATCCAGCGCCTCGGCCTTGATCATCAGAAAGGCCGCCAGAAGTGCAGCGTTTTTTGATCTTGCCACCGAAGGCAGGCTGTCATTGATCAGCCTGAGTGCAAGTTCGGTATCGCCCTGCGACAGTGAAAACGCCGCCAGTTGCAGCGCGACATGCGCGGTGTGGATATCGTCTGTGCCAAAATTGTCGGAATAAACCTCATAGGCGCGGGTGAAACTGTCCACAGCAGTTCTGCCATCAATGCCAAGCGCCAGCCTGCCTTGTACGAACAGGGTGAATCCCATGCGGTTGTCATGCCAGCCCGCATCGGTGGCGATTTTCAGTGCCTTGCGGGCATAGGTCAGCCGAAGGGTGCGGGGCACGCGCGGAGCAAGGGCGGATTCGATGGCGTTGATCCAGGCGCGCGGCGTCTTTTCCTGCCGGTCGGGATGGGGTAGGCGGCCCGAGGGGTTGAGGCCGTTCAGGATGTCCGGCAAACGCTCGGCAACCTCGGCTCTGGACATGCCGTTTTTCAGGCTTGGGTGGTAGTAAACCCTTAAAATCAGCATGTCAAAGCCGGTCAGCACCAGATTGATGTTGTCGTCGTTGAAGATGCTGTCATCCAGGCGGTAGATGTCGTTCAGCGGGCCAAGCGCCTGTGCCACCTCTTCCTGCATGCAGTCGCGTGCCTCTTGCGGGGAAACATCGGCCGGGATGAACACGGTTGCACGCTCACGCTGCTCCAGCGTTGCCCAGTCAAGTTTGCCCGAACGGCGATTCTGGCGGAATTCGTCCCAGTTGGCGACCCTTGGCACTACGAAACAGGCGGCATGCGGCACGGTCGCCTGCAACTGTCGGCGGGGCAGTGTCTGGATCACGATATTCGCCGGTTTACCGGTTTCGGTCTGGTGAATGTCGATCCCTGCCTCACGATTGAGGCGCACCAGAAGCGCCGCCAGATCGGCGGCGAATTGCGGCGAAACCGGTTGTGCCAATGCAATGGTGACCGGGCCTTCGAACCGGGTCATGCGGTCGATCGCCCGCCCGCTTTCCATTTCGAACGTCAGTTCCAGAAAGTCCCGGGCAATATCGGAATTGGCCCTGACCCGCGAGATCTGCGGAGTTGTCGCCGAAAACGCCTTCATCGGCGGCAAGTGGTCGGGCAGCGGGTTGAGGCGCGTCGGCAGCTCGCTCATCGGCATCCCGCCACAGGCCGCCAGCAGCAACAAAACCGGGATCAGCAGGAAATGTTTCATGTCCGGCCATGTCGGTTGAACGGGGTTTTAACGCCGATCCGGACACAAGGCATCCGCCGCTTGCAGGCATTTTTTCCGGCGCTGGTTTCACTGATTGTCAGATGGCCGGTCCATAGGCGATACCATCGGGTCTCGTCCGAATTTCTGACCGGGCGGATGGAGACTTGGTTGCGCATGGCGATGCTCGCTGCTTGGGGCAATTCAGGTTCCCGGCCAGATGATGGGCCGGGAGATGTCGTTTGGCTCAGCGCTGACCGCGTGCCATGAAGGCAAGGCGTTCGAACATATGCACGTCCTGCTCGTTCTTCAGCAATGCGCCGTGCAGTTTTGGCAGCGCGTTCTTGCCGTCGCGTTTCATGTCGGCGGGATCCAGATCCTCGACCAGCAGCAGTTTCAGCCAGTCCAGCACCTCGGAAGTTGACGGCTTTTTCTTCAGGCCGGGCATTTCGCGCACCTCAAAGAACTGCGTCAGCGCCTCGGTCACCAGTGCGGGTTTGATGCCGGGGTGATGCACCTCGATGATCTTCCTTAGGGTGTCGGGGTCGGGAAAACGGATATAGTGAAAGAAACAACGGCGCAAAAACGCATCCGGCAGTTCCTTTTCGTTGTTCGAGGTGATGATGACAATCGGGCGAACCTTGGCCGAAATGGTCTCGCCGGTCTCGTAGACAAAGAACTCCATCCGGTCGAGTTCCTGCAACAGATCGTTGGGAAATTCGATGTCAGCCTTGTCGATCTCGTCGATCAGCAGCACGATCTTCTGGTCCGTCTCGAACGCTTCCCACAGCTTGCCTTTCTTGATGTAGTTCCTGACGTCATGCACCTTTTCCTCGCCAAGCTGGCTGTCACGAAGACGTGATACCGCATCGTATTCGTAAAGACCCTGTTGCGCCTTGGTGGTGGATTTGACGTTCCATTCCAGAATCGGCAGGCCAAGGCTCTCGGCAATCTGCCGCGCCAGCTCGGTCTTGCCGGTGCCGGGTTCACCTTTCACCAATAGCGGTCGTTCAAGGGTGATTGATGCGTTTACCGCAACAGTCAGGTCGTCGGTTGCGACGTAGTTTTCGGTGCCGGTGAATTTCATAATGCCTGTAAGCCTCTAGCGTTTTGGTCCGGGCAGACAGTATCACATGGCGGCTGAGCTTCAAGATGTGCATTTGACGGGGTGACAAACCTTTGCCGACTCTGTAAGCGGTGGCGCGAAGACCATGGAAATTCGGGCAGGAACTTCCTTGTGAGTCGACCAAGAGATTTCGGGAGGATCGAGTGAAACTGGAAATCGTTCTGGATAAGAACTACACCCCATCTGACGATGAACCGTTCATGAATGACCGGCAGCTTGAATATTTTCGCCGCAAGTTGACCAACTGGAAAAACAGCATTCTGGAAGGCAACCGCGACACCATCGAAGGCATGCAGACCGGCACGCGCAATATCCCCGATGTGGCGGATCGCGCATCCGAGGAAACCGACCGCGCGCTGGAACTTCGCACCCGCGACCGGGAACGCAAGCTGGTGTCCAAGATCGAGAGCGCGCTGAGAAGGATCGAGGATGGTTCCTATGGTTATTGCGAGGAAACCGGCGAGCCGATTTCGCTGAAGCGTCTGGATGCGCGCCCGATTGCCACCCTCAGCCTTGAAGCACAGGAACGCCACGAACGCAAAGAGCGCGTGCATCGGGACGACTGAACTTGGCGTTTCCGGCAGATGAAATTGACACCGGTGCCGGTTGGCGCCGGTGTCGTGCATTTGACGGGTTGCAATGAGCCTGGTTGATCGCAACGTCACCGTTCTTGGCGGTGGTATCGGCGGACTGGCGGCAGCACTGGCGCTGGCCGGTCGCGGGGCCAGAGTTCGCCTGCTGGAACAGGCCGACGCCTTTGCCGAGGTCGGGGCCGGGTTGCAGATCACCCCGAACGGTTCAGCGGTACTGGCAGGGCTGGGGCTGGCGGCGGAACTCAGCGCCATTGGCATGCAGCTGCAAGCGGTGGAACTAAGGGATTATCGCAGGCCCGAACCTTTGCTGCGACTTGAAATGACCCGGTCGCGGCATGGTAATCCGCATCCTTATCTGCTGGTGCATCGGGCCGATCTGATCGACATGCTGGCAAACGCGGCGCGACTTCGCGGGGTTGACCTTTGTCTGGGTCATAAAGTGTGCGACATCAGGGTGCTGGCCGATGAATGCCGGCTGACGCTTGAACAGGGCAAGCAGGAGCATGCGGAAATTCTGGTAGCGGCAGACGGGTTGCATTCGCTCGGACGCGGGGTACTTGGCCATGCCGGCAAGCCGCGGTTCACCGGGCAGGTGGCGTGGCGTTCCACGGTGCCGTCAAGGCTGGTGGGGGGGCAGAATGCGCCCGAGGCCAAGGTTTATATGGGGCCGAAACGGCATCTGGTCACCTATCCATTGCGCCGCGGTGAACTGGTCAACGTGATTGCGGTGGCTGAACGACAGGAATGGGCGGCCGAAGGTTGGAGTCATCAGGTGGACTCGACCGATATGCGGCGCAGTTTTTCCAGTTGGGCACCCGAGGTCGGCAGATTGCTGATGGTGGCGGAGGTGGTGCATCTCTGGGGATTGTTTCAGCATCCGGTGGCGGAATGCTGGGCCAACGGCCGGCTGGTGCTGCTTGGCGATGCCTGCCATCCGACCCTGCCGTTCATGGCGCAGGGGGCGAATATGGCGCTGGAGGATGGCTGGGTTCTGGCGGCGATGCTGGCGCGTGAAGACCGGCCAGAGGCGGCGTTTCAGACCTATCACGCTGCACGGGTTCATCGGGTCAAGCGCATTGTTGCCCGTTCGACCGGCAATACCGGGATTTATCACATGTCCGCCTTGCCGGCGCGGGGCGCGATGCATATGGGAATGCGGCTGCTTAACCGGATTGCGGCGGATCAGATGCTGGCGCGGTTTGACTGGCTTTATGGCCATGACGTGACGGCGATTTACCCCTGACCTGTGGTCGGCAGCAAACCGGGGGGCTGTCTGCCCCCTCTGGCCCGCTGGGCCATTCACCCCCGAGAGTATTTTTGGAACAATGAGGGGGCGAAATTCCGGGTATTCAGGCGGCGAGGTCGATCCAGATTGGAACGTGGTCGGAAGGTTTTTCGCGGCCGCGCATCTGGCGGTCGATCTGGCAATCGCCCAAAAGGTCGGCACATTCCGGGCTGAGCAGGAAATGGTCGATACGGATGCCGTCATTGCGGTTCCAGGCGCCGCGCTGAAAATCCCAGAAGGTATAGTTGAGCGGGGCGGAATTGCGGCTGCGGAACGCTTCGGTAAAACCGAGGTTGAGGATACGCTGATAGGCGGCGCGGGTTTGGGGTAAAAACAATGCGTCTTCGCGCCATTTGTCGGGGTTATGGGCGTCTTCGGCCTGGGGGATGGTGTTGAAATCGCCGGCCATCAGAAAGGGTTCTTCGGATTTCAGCAGGGTTTCGGCGCGGGTTTGCATGCGTGCCATCCAGTTGAGCTTGTAGTCATATTTCGGTCCCGGCACCGGGTTGCCATTGGGCAGGTAGAGGTTGCAGACGCGGATCGGATGGTCGCCCATCACGGTTGCCTCGATCCAGCGGGCTTGATCGTCGCTGTCGTCACCGGGCAGGCCCCTGGTCACGTCTTCGAGCGGCAGTTTTGACAAGATGGCGACGCCGTTGAAGCTTTTCTGGCCGTGGGTCTGGACGCTGTAGCCGAGGTCCTGGAACGGTTCTTGCGGAAACGCTTCGTCGGGCGATTTGATTTCCTGTAGCAGGGCGACGTCGATGTTGGATTCGGGCAGCCATTCCAGCACCCGCTCAATACGGGCCTTGATGCCGTTGATGTTGAAACTGGCGATTCGCATGTCTGCCTCGGGATGGTTGCCGGTGGGGTTCAGTATCGGCAGAATTTGCCGGGGTAACAACCTCGACTCGGCTATCGGGAACGACTATTGTCGGCCGAGTCAAGCAAAAGGAATGAAGATGAGCCAGACAAGAGTTGCATTGATTACCGCCGGAGGCAGCGGCATGGGTGCGGCCGCAGCCCGCAAGCTGGCGGCCGATGGTTATCTTGTTGCCATCCTGTCATCATCCGGCAAGGGCGAGGCGCTGGCGGTTGAACTGGGGGGCGTCGGGGTGACCGGATCGAACCAGTCGATGGCGGATGTTCAGCGGGTAGTAGATGCAACGATGGCGAAATGGGGTCGGATCGACGTTCTGGTCAACAGCGCCGGGCACGGGCCGCGCAACGACATCCTGGCCCTGTCTGACGAGGACTGGCATCAGGGGATGGAGGTTTATTTCCTGTCCGCGGTGCGCCCGACGCGGCTGGTGGCGCCGATCATGGTAGCGCAGGGCGGTGGTGCGATCATCAACATATCGACCTTTGCGGCTTTCGAGCCGGACCCGGTTTTTCCAACCTCGGGCGTGATGCGTGCCGGGCTTGCCGCCTTTGCCAAGCTGTTTGCCGATCACTATGCCAAGGACAATGTGCGGATGAACAATGTGCTGCCGGGGTTCATCGACAGCCTGCCGGAAAAGGAAGAATTCCGCACGCGCGTACCCATGGGGCGCTATGGCAGGGTTGACGAGATTGCGGCGACGGTGGCGTTTCTTGCCTCCGAAGGTGGCGGATATATCACCGGTCAGAACATCCGGGTCGATGGCGGCATAACGCGTTCGGTGTAAAATTCAATGAATATCGTTGGCCTGTTGCACTTCGCGGATATAGGCGACGATATTCTTCAGATCGCCCAGGGTTACACCAGCCACCGGAGGCATGTCGCCAAATGGCCAGTGATGGGCGCTAACGCCATTTTGGGCGGCCATGATGAACGCTTGATCCGCGTGATGTGACGTCTGATAGATCAAGTGAATTAGCGGCGGGCCTTTTTGTTTGACGCCAGCTCCGTTCTCGCCATGGCAGGCGGCGCATTTCGCCTGATAGGCCAGCTTGCCGATCTCGGCGGTCTGACTCAGGCTGGCTGGTAACGCAACCTTGATCAGATCGGTGGATTCCTCGGTCGCGGCAGCCGGGTTAGGTTCCGGTTGCGAAAGATAAATCATGCCACCGACGACGGCGATACCCGCGATGGCAAGGGCAAGGGTGGATTTGGAGATCATCGGCGGCGTCCTGATTCTGTGGATTTCCGCCTACCCTGTGGCTTCCGGTTGGTGGAGGGTCAAGCAGGAAAATGCCCGCAACGCAGGTTGATGTTAGATCGAAAAGCTGGTGCCGCAACCACAGGAGGCGGTGGCATTCGGGTTTTCCACCACGAAACGCGCCCCGATCAGTTCTTCGGAGAAATCAATCACGGCATTGGCAAGAAAGGGCAGGGACACCTTGTCAACCAGCACTTTCTGGCCGTCCTTTTCCAGTACCAGATCATCCTCGGCCGCGTCGTCCAGCTTGATTTCGTATTGAAAGCCGGAACAACCGCCGCCTTCGACCGCCACCCGAAGCGATTTGGCCTGATCTGCCGACCGGTTGATTGCCGCCAGTTGCGCGAATGCGCGGTCGGTGACCTTGGGGGGAATGGCAACGTCCATCTGTTAAGCCGGTTCTTTCTGTTCTAGACTTCGACTTGAATATAGGCGCGCAGGCGCGCCGGGGCAATATGAAGGCGAAAATTCATGCTGGCAGACTATGCGTGCGACCCCAAGCAATCGCGCGGGCGATTGACCACGGAAGCGGAAAGCGCGCACCGGACGCCGTTTCAGCGTGATCGTGACCGGATCATACATTCTTCGGCCTTTCGGCGGCTGAAACACAAGACGCAGGTTTTTGTCGAACATGAGGGTGATTATTTCCGCACCCGCCTGACCCATTCGATCGAGGTCGGACAGGTGGCGCGAACGATCGCGGGCGTTCTCGGGCTGAATTCGGAACTGACCGAGGCGGTGGCGCTGGCGCATGATCTTGGCCACACGCCGTTCGGCCATACCGGCGAGGATGCGCTGGCGGCGGCGATGGCGCCTTACGGCGGGTTTGACCACAACGCGCAGGCGATCAAGATCGTGACCCTGCTGGAACGCCATTATGCCGATTTCAACGGGCTGAACCTGACCTGGGAAACGCTGGAGGGGCTGGCCAAGCATAACGGCCCGGTAACGGCTGAGGTGCCGCTGGCACTGGCGGAATATAATGCCCGGCATGATCTGGAGCTGGACAGCTACGCCAGTGCCGAGGCGCAGGTGGCGGCGATTTCCGATGATGTCGCCTATAACAACCACGATCTTGATGACGGGCTGCGGGCGGGGTTGTTCAATGAGGAACAGATCCGCGAACTTCCGATCATCGGTGCCTGTTACGACCGGGTCGATGCGGCCTATCCCGACCTTGATTTCATCCGCCGCCGGCATGAGGCTCTGCGCCGGGTATTCGGGGTGATGGTCGAGGATGTGATCACCGAAAGCCGCCGCCTGATTGCGGATGCCAAGCCCGTTTCGGTGGATGATGTTCGCGGTGCCGGGCGGCAGTTGGTGCGGTTTTCCGATCCGATGTTCGAGGATCTGAAGGTAATCCGCGCGTTCTTCTTCAAACACATGTACCGCCATTGGAAGGTCAGGCGGATGCGCAGGAAGGCGGCGTTGATCGTGACCGAGATGTTCGATATTTTTTTCGACGATCCCGGCATGTTGCCGGATGACTGGCAGAAATGGGCAACCAGCGGCGATGAGGTCAAACGCGCCTTGGTGATTGCCGACTACATCGCGGGCATGACCGACCGTTTTGCGCTGGATGAGCATAGGAAACTGGTGGACCCGATGGCGCTGGCCTAGCGCCGCGCGATGAAGATGTCCTGTTCCATATGCCAGATCAGCCCCAGGTTTTCGGCCCATTCGACCAGATGGCGCAGGGGCGGATAATCCCGAAACTCCGGCTGTTCGGGGGCAAAACATCGCAGATCGTCCACCATCACCGCCATTTTGCCGAAATTGCCGATATTTTCTGCGATCTGATCCAGTTCGGCGATGATCGGCGTATCCTTGGCCCCCTGAAAGGTGGCCCCGGCGCTGTAATGGCCATCGAGCCAGAAGTTGATATCGCCTGAGAGTGTTGGCAACAGTTCGGGAAACAAGGTTTCGCTGGGCCCGTTCAGGACCGTGATGTTGGCGGCACCGGCAAACCGCTGCACCGCTGCCTGATAGAATTTTTCCGCCGGCTCCAGCGTATAGACCCGGGTGCCGCCCCTGGCCAAAAGGGCTGTCGTGTCGCCCTTGAATGTGCCGGTTTCCACCCAGATGCCGCCGGCAACGGCGTTGCGCATGATGGTGGCGCGTTTCACGAAAGGCGGGCTAGGTGCGGCAAAGCGGCGAGCGCGCCAGTCAAGAAAGGATTTCAGGTTATTCAGCATCATCGGCATCCGAGGCATTGGAGTTTCATCAGGGCCATACGCCGAATGTGGGCGCGGGGGAACGGAATTCTGCAAAACATAGCGCCACCGCCGTTTAGGGTGAAGTGGATTGAAAGCCAACGCTTCCTGACCTAATAGACCCGACAAGGTTCGATTGACGCAGCGCATATAGCAAAGAAGTTGGACAGGCAGGGCATGCTTCCAATCCGCCACTATGGCGATACGGATTTTATCACCACGATGCGGGCAGTGGCGGCCAGCATGGTCGTTGTCATCCATACCGGTGCGTTTTCAGGCTATGGCTGGATCGGTCAGAACCTGACCTATACCGGCAAATTCGGGGTGCATGTGTTCTTTGTCATCTCAGGCTTTACCGTTGCCACCACCTTTGCGGCGGCACCATCGTATCGGGCGTATCTTACGCGGCGACTGTTTCGCATCGTGCCGTTGTATTACGCCATCATTCTGGCCGCCGTTGCGCTGTATCTTGGCAACATACTGGCACCGAACTACTGGCAAGAGTTTTTTGGCACCGACATTGATTTTTACAATGTTGCCATGCATCTTTCGCTGCTCAGCTTTCTTGATTACCGTATCGGCACCACCATCATCGGCGTTGAATGGACCATTCCGATCGAGGTTTTCTGGTATGTTTTTCTGCCGCTTTTCCTGCTCGGGATAACGGGCTGGCGCAGCTTTTGGCTGGTATTCGGTGGGTTGTTCCTGCTTGGCGTTGCGGTTGCAGGGCTGGCACAACTGCTGATCGGGTTTGAACCGGGCCTGTTCATCAGCTGGTTTCCGACCACCTATTCCCCCTATTTCATGATGGGGGTGGCGGGCTACATGATCCGCAAACGCGGCCTGAACCAAAGCTGGCTGCATGCCAATCTGCTGGTGCTGCTGGCGGTGCTGGCTTTTGTATTGGTCATCGTTTTCAACCCGCCGATGGCACCGGTTCTGCTGGCGCTTTCAACCATGCTGTTGATCGGATTTCATGACGCATCCAGCCTGCCTGCATTTACCCGGCTGGCAGTGGCGCGACCGCTGCTGTTTGTCGGTTCGATCAGCTATTCGATCTATCTATTGCATCACCTGGTCGTTGATCTGTTTCATACTTATCTGGGGGCGGTTTTGCCCGAAAGGGGCATCTGGTTCTTTTTGCCGGTTTATGGGCTGACGCTATTGCTGGCCAGTGCAAGCTATGTCTTGATTGAACGTCCCAGCAATTCCTATGGCGCAAGACTGGCGGCCAAGTCGGCCAAAGGGAAGGTAGCGGCCAATCTCTGACTGGCGGTTTCGGGGCGCTTGTGCTATCGCGCTCGGCAAAGACATGGAATGCCTGAAATGAACCTTTTTTCCGACATCAGAACCCTTGTTGTTGATGCGCTTGATGCACTTGTGGCCGAAGGGGCGCTGCCCGCCGGGCTGGATTACGCCGGCGTAACGGTAGAGCCGCCGCGAGATGCGCTGCATGGCGACATGGCCACCAATGCGGCAATGGTGATGGCCAGGCCGGCCGGGCTGAAACCGCGCGATATTGCCGAAATGCTGGCGGCAAAACTGCTGGCTGATCCTAGGATTGTCGCGGCTGACGTGGCCGGGCCGGGATTTCTGAACCTCGGGCTTGATGCCCGGGTATGGTGCGCCATCATCCCCGCTGCCCTGGAAAAGGGGGCGGATTTCGGGCGCTCGACCCTGGGTGCTGGCCGCAAGGTCAATGTCGAATACGTTTCCGCCAACCCCACCGGCCCCTTGCATGTCGGCCATACCCGTGGCGCGGTATTCGGTGATGCGCTGGCCAGTCTGCTGGATTTTGCCGGCTATCAGGTGACGCGCGAATACTATATCAACGATGGCGGCGCACAGGTCGATGTGCTGGCGCGTTCGGTCTATCTGCGCTACCTCGAAGCCAACGGTCAGGAGGTACAGTTTCCCGATGGCACCTATCCCGGCAGCTACCTGGTGGCGGTGGGCGAGGCGCTGAAGGACAAATATGGCGACGCGCTGGTGGATGAACCAGAAAGCGAATGGCTGGAAAAACTGCGCGATTTTTCAACCGATGCGATGATGGACCTGATCCGCGCCGATCTGGCCTCGATCGGTGTCAGAATGGACGTGTTCTATTCCGAGAAATCGCTTTACGGCACCGGCCTGATCGAGGCGGCGTTGGCCGATCTCGACAGCAAGGGGCTGATCTATGAGGGTGTGCTGGATCCCCCCAAGGGCAAGCAACCCGAGGATTGGGAACCACGGGTGCAGACCCTGTTCAAATCCACCCTGCATGGTGACGATGTGGATCGCCCGGTCAAGAAATCCGACGGCGGCTGGACCTATTTCGCGCCCGATATCGCCTATCATTTCGACAAGGTGCAGCGCGGGTTTGACGAGTTGATCGACGTGTTCGGGGCCGATCACGGCGGTTATGTCAAACGCATGAAGGCGGCGGTTTCTGCGTTGTCAGATGGTCGTGTACCGCTTGACATCAAGCTGACGCAACTGGTCAAACTTTACAAGAACGGCGCACCCTACAAGATGTCCAAACGCGCCGGCACTTTTGTCACGCTTAGGGATGTGGTCGATCAGGTTGGCCCGGATGTGACGCGGTTTCACATGCTGACGCGCAAGAACGATGCGCCGCTGGATTTCGATTTCGACAAGGTGCAGGAACAATCCAAGGATAACCCGGTTTTCTATGTACAATACGCGCATGCAAGGATCTGTTCGGTGCTTGGCAAGGCGGCGGCGGCTGGTATCGACACCGGGCGGGAAACGCTTCTGGCTGCCGATTTGTCCGAAATCCGCCATGATGCCGAGGTGAAACTGGTGCGCAAGATTGGCGAATGGCCGCGTTTGCTGGAACTGGCGGCGGTTAATCACGAACCGCACCGGCTGGCTTTTTACCTGTATGATCTGGCTTCGGATTTTCACGCGCTCTGGAACCGTGGCAATGAATTGCCCGAGCTTCGCTTTTTACAAGAGTCCAATCCGCAACGCTCGGTGGCAAAAATCAGCCTGATTTCAGCCGTTGCCGTTGTACTTTCGGCTGGTCTTGGTATTCTTGGCGTAACCCCGATGAAAGAAATGCGGTAAAAACCGTGTCAGAATACAAGCATCGGGGTGATGAGAGCGGGTGCAGCCGATGAAGTCGCTGCGAAACAAAGGCGGAAACATGTCAGATCAGGCGTTTGATGGGGCAGATCATCACAGGGAACATGGCCGGGAGGCCGGAATTTTGACTTCTGCAACCGGTTGGCTGGGGGCACTTCTGTCGGTTGCGCTGGTGGCCGGGCTGGGGGTCTGGTCGTATCAACTGACCATGCGCGATGTGAATGACGTGCCGGTGATACGGGCGATGAAAGGCCCGTTGCGGATCACGCCGGACGATCCCGGCGGCGAACTGGCGGAACACCGGGGACTGGCGGTGAACAATGTGCAGGCTGAAGGCGGCGTTGCTCCGGTGGCCGAACGGGTGGTTCTGGCCCCGCCACCGGTCGACCTCAGCACCGAGGATGTGGCGCTGGCCGAAATCCGGCCAAATCCGCGCATAGTCGAACCCGTGGTTGATGCCGCCGCTGATCTGGATTTAGTGCCCAGCCATCTTACCGATGTATCGGCGCTGGCCGAAGGCGATGCCGAACGCGCCGCGATTGATGCCGCCGTCGCCGCCGCCGTGAACGAGGCAAGCGGTGGCGAAATTGCCAAAGATCAGTCCAGTACGATTGCCACCCTTGCCAAGCTTCCCGGCGTGAAACGCTCGCCGCGTCCGCGCGCACGCCTCAAGGTTGCTGCCCTTGCCGCCGGTGCAGCAGCCGATCCCAAGGTCATCTCGGATGCTTCGGCGCTGGTGACGGTCGATGTCGATCCTGCCGAGGTGCCGGATGGGGCGCGACTGGTGCAGTTGGGTGCCTTTGACGATATTGCCGATGCTGAAAAGGAATGGGATTACATTCTGGACCGGCACGGCGATCTGGTGGCCAATCACCCGCGCCTGATCCAGCAGGCCGAAAGCGGTGGGCGGCGGTTTTACCGTTTGCGCATGGCGGGTTTTGAAAGCCTGAACGACTCGCGCCGCCTGTGTTCGGCACTGCTGGCGCGCGGTACTCCCTGCATTCCGGTGACGGCGCATTAAGTGCCAGGGGCGGCGATTTTCGGCTGTCTCGGGCATCGACTGAGCGCCGCAGAAAGGGCGTTTTTCCGCGATGCCGACCCGTTTGGTTTCATCCTGTTCGCCCGTAATCTGGACCATCCAGCACAGATCAGTGCGCTGACGGCGGAACTGCGTGACGCGGTGGGGCGCCAAGCGCCCATCCTGATTGATCAGGAAGGCGGTCGCGTGGCGCGCCTGCGCCCGCCCATCTGGCGGGACTGGCTGACGCCGATGGATCAGGTTGCCAGCAGCCAACCGGGGTGGGCGGCGCGCGGCATGTATCTGCGTTATCGCCTGATTGCCGATGAATTGCTGCATCTCGGGATTGACACGAATTGTGCGCCGATGGTCGATGTGCCGGGCAAGGGGGTGCATGATATTATCCTCAGTCGATGCTATGGTCGCGAGCCTGCAAAAATTGCCGTTGTTGGTCGCGCCGTGGCTGAAGGTTTGCTGGCGGGTGGGGTTCTGCCGGTTCTGAAACACATCCCCGGCCACGGGCGACCAAATGCCGATAGTCATGTGGAACTGCCCCGCACCGATGCGCCGCGCCCTGATCTTGAGGCGGTTGATTTTCTGCCGTTCCGGGCGCTGGCCGACCTGCCGATGGCAATGACAGCGCATGTGGTTTACGGTGCCATTGATCCTGAACGCTGCGCCACGCAATCACCGGATGTGATTGGTGTGATCCGCCGCGACATCGGCTTTGACGGCTTGCTGATGAGCGACGATATTTCCATGCATGCACTTTCCGGCAATTTTCGTGACCGATCCCGCAGCGCCCTTGATGCGGGCTGTGACGTGATCCTGAGCTGCAACGGGGTTATGACGGAAATGCGGGAAATTGCCGCCGAAGCAGGCAGATTGGACGGCCCGTCACTCAGACGTGCCGACAGGGTGCTGGCCGCCCGACGCAAACCGGATGAAATAGAACCAAGCGCCCTATTGGCGGAACTGGCAGGCTTATTTAAGGTAGGCCGCGATGACCCAGAATCCGCCACCTGATTCCGACCCGTTCAGCGCCGACAGCGAGGTTGAGGCACGTCTTCAGGCCGAGGCCTTGATCGTCGATGTCGATGGCTTTGAAGGGCCGCTTGATCTGCTGCTGACGCTGTCGCGCACGCAAAAGGTGGATCTGCGCAAGATCTCGGTGCTGGATCTGGCGGTGCAATATCTTGCCTTCATCGAACGCGCCAAGTCGCTAAGGATCGAACTGGCGGCGGATTATCTGGTGATGGCGGCCTGGATGGCATTTCTGAAGTCACGCCTGCTGCTGCCGCCCGACCCCAGCGATGAAGGCCCAAGCGGCGAGGAACTGGCGGCACATCTGGCGTTTCAGCTTGAGCGGTTGGAGGCGATGCGCCGCGCTGCCGCCCGTCTGATGGCGCGGGACCGGCTGGACCGCGATTTCTTTCGCCGCGGCATTCCCGAAGACGTGACCGCCACGCGCCGCATTGATTATTCCGCCACGGTTCTGGATCTGATGCAGGCCTATGCCCGCATCCGTACCCGCGATGATTTCGAACCCCTGACCATGCAACGCGAAAGTGTGTTTACCATGGAACAGGCGCTGGAACGCATGAAAACCCTGATCGGCCATGCGCTTGAATGGGGCGATCTGGTGCAATATCTGCCAGAAGCCTGGACCAAGGATCCCAAACGCCGCCGTTCCGCCACCGCCGCCACCTTTGCGGCGTCGCTGGAACTGGCCAAGCTGGGGCAGGTTGAGCTAAGGCAGGATGAAATGTTCGCGCCGATCATGCTCAGGCGCAAGGGGGGGTGAGATGGACACAGCGGACGACACCAAGACCGACAGCCTGTTCCAGGCCCCCCCCATGGCGGAACAGGAGCGCATGGTTGAGGCGATCCTGTTCGCTTCGGCAGAACCCCTTTCGCTGGCCCGGATCGAGGAACGCCTGCCGCATGGCTCCGACGCTGCCGAGGCGATGCAGGCACTGAAGAAACGTTATCAGGGGCGCGGCGTGCTGGTGATGAAGATTGGTGATGCCTGGGCTTTTCGCACCGCGCCTGACCTTGGTTTTCTGATGCAGAAGGAACGCGTTGAAACCCGCAAACTGTCGCGCGCCGCCATCGAGACACTGGCGATCATCGCCTATCACCAGCCGGTATCGCGTGCCGAGATCGAGGAAATCCGCGGCGTTTCGGTGTCGCGTGGCACGATTGATTTGTTGATGGAGCTTGACTGGATCAAACTCGGGCGGCGGCGAATGACGCCGGGCCGACCGGTCACCTTTGTAGTAACACAAGATTTTCTGGATCATTTTGGTCTGGAAAGCCCGCGCGACCTGCCCGGCATCAAGGAACTGCGCGAGGCTGGACTGCTCGACAACCGCCCGCCACCTGGCGCGATGCCGGGGATACTGGACGACGACCGGGAAATCGGCGGCGACTGGGAAGACGACGACGACCGCGATCAGGAGGAAATGTTCTGATGGAACGCATGTTGATGATGATGCTCAGACGGCTGATGCGGATGGCGATGAACCGCTCCTTGCGGAATCCACCGGGCGGGCAGGGGCGCGGCAACAAGAAACGTTAACCTGCCTTGAAATGCTTGGACAGCTTCAACCCCTGTCCCTGATAGTTCGAGCCAAGATCGGCGCCATAGAGCTGTGCCGGTTCTGCCGCCATCCACTCATAAACCAGTCGCCCGACGATCTGCGCGTGTTCCAGCGCAAACGGTGCCTCGTGACAGCGAACCTCAAGCACGCCGCGTGATCCAACACCGCCAGCGGCGGCATGGCCGAAACCGGGGTCGAAAAAGCCTGCGTAATGCACCCGGAACTCCCCCACCATGGCCAGATAGGGGGCCATTTCGGCGGCGTAGGCGGGCGGAATATGCACCGCCTCGCGGCTGACAAGGATGTAAAAGGCATCGGGGTCAAGAATGATGCAGCCGTCATCGCTGTGCACCTCTTCCCAGTAATCGCGGATTTCGTAGTGATTGATCCGGTCAAGGTCGATCACACCGGTATGCGGCTTGGCGCGGTAGCCGACCAGACTGCCGCTGGCCGGTTTCAGATCGACGGAAAAGCCAAGGCCGTTGTCGATATGCGCCTTGCCGGAAACCAGTATGTCGCTGGCATGCAGCGTCTTGAGGTCAGCATCAGACAGCATCGCCTGACCGCGGCGAAACCGGATCTGGTTCAGGCGCATGCCGGGGCGAACCAGTACCGAAAACGAACGCGGGCAAATCTCGGCATACAAGGGGCCGGTATAACCGCTTTCGATACGGTCAAATTCAACACCCCGGTCGGTGATCAGCCGGGTAAGCAGATCCAGCCGCCCGGTCGAGCTTTTGGCGTTGGCAACCGCGCTGAGATCCGGCGACAGCGCCAGTCCCTCCATCAATGGCACCAGGTAGACGCAGCCTTTTTCCAACACCGCACCGGGGTTCAGATCGACCTTGTGCATCTGAAAATCGGCCAGGCGGCTGGCAACATCACGCGCCTTTCCCGGCAGAAAACTGGCCCGCACACGATAAGCGACCTGGCCGAGTCTGAGGTCAAGACTGGCGGGCTGAATCTGAGCCGCCGGAATGGTATCGGCAGCGCAGATTTCGCGCCGTCGGATCATCTGGGCAATTTCGTGCGATGGAAGTACGCCGGTTCCCGGTACTGTCATCCGCCTGTTCCCCCATGGCGCGTAACCGCGAACACGGGCGGTCCGGTCGGTGTTTTGGTCGGGCTAGCAGGATTCGAACCTGCGACCTCTCGTCCCCCAGACGAACGCGCTACCAAACTGCGCTATAGCCCGAACTTGGGGTGTTATACGGGTTTTAAGGGCCGGGGCAAGCCGGAAACCGCAATGATCCGGCAGCGGTTGACGGCGGTTAGCCGAGGTCGGCTGCGACCCGATCCCTTAGCCGTTCCAGCCGGGAATAAAGCGCGATCATGCGGTCAAGTTCCCGGTCCGCCAGCGGTGGTTTGCCAGTGGTTGCGGCCTTGTTGCGGTTTTGACTGACGGTTGCGGCACGCGGCGCGGTAAAGACCAGGCGGTTTTCCTCGGGCAGGGTCGGTGCGGCGGGTTCGGGCGTGCGGGTCGGCTGGAATACCGTTGGAGCTATCCCGCTTGCCAGCGGCGATTTGTCAGAATGTGGATCCGCCGGTACAGATTCGCGCGCCACATCTACCGGGCTGGCGGGGCTGGATGGCTTGGCAGTGGCCCCGGCATCGAGGGTTTCAAGGCAAAGCCCCGACACATGCTTGACGCCCTTCTCGCGCAAAATTTTCTGCACACCTTTGATGGTGATGCCGTCGTCATGCAGCAGCCGCTTGATGCCGCCAAGCAGCTGCATGTCGTTCGGGCGATAATAGCGCCGCCCGCCGGCGCGCTTCAGCGGCTTGACCTGCGGAAACCGGCTTTCCCAGAACCTGAGCACATGTGCCGGGGTTTCCAGCCAGTCGGAAACCTCGCTGATGGTGCGGAACGCCTCGCGTGATTTTGCCATAAGAGGTTGACTCGCCTAGCTTTTGTTGCCGCTTGCCACGCGATCTTTCATCAGGTGCGAGGGGCGGAATGTCAGAACCCGGCGCGGGTGAATCGGCACTTCCTCGCCGGTTTTTGGATTGCGGCCAATGCGGGCCGACTTGTCGCGCACGCTGAAGGTGCCGAATGAAGAGATCTTGACGTTTTCGCCCGATGCCAGCGCATCCGACATGTGTTTCAGAACCGACTCGACCAGTTCTGCGGATTCATTGCGTGATAGGCCGACTTCGCGGAACACCGCTTCGCCAAGATCCATGCGTGTCAATGTGGTTTCGCCCATTACCATCTCCCCAAGGTTTCGGGTGAGGATAGTGAGAAATTGAATTCGGAGTCAATAACAACGGCTTGGAAACAGAAGATAAACCGCAGCAAATTGCCTACCAGCGCAGCACCACCGCCCCCCATGCCAGGCCGCCGCCAATGGCTTCGGCCACCAGCAGATCGCCTTGTTTGATCTGGCCGCGCGCCCTGCCAACCGACATTGCCAGCGGAATCGAGGCGGCCGAAGTGTTGCCATGATCCTGCACCGTGACCACAACGCGATCCATCGGGATGCCCATTTTCTGCGCAGTGGCGCGGATGATCCTGAGGTTGGCCTGATGCGGCACCACCCAGTCCACGTCATCGTCGGTGACGCCGGCCTTGGCGAGCGCCGATTCGGCGGTCTGCGCCAGCTTCTGCACCGCGTGCTTGAAGATCTCGCGCCCCTCCATCACCAGAACACCGGTGCTTTGGGTCGAGGATACGCCGCCATCGACATAAAGCAGGTCGTTATAGCGCCCGTCCGAATGCAGATCGGTCGCCAGGATGCCACGATCCGCAGCGGTGCCAACCCCATTCGCGGCCTGCAATACCAGCGCCCCGGCCCCATCGCCGAACAGCACGCAGGTGGTGCGGTCGTTCCAGTTCAGCAGCCGCGAAAAGGTTTCCGCACCAATCACAAGGACGGTGCTTGCCTGTCCCGACAGGATCAGCGCATTGGCATTGGCCAGTGCATAAACGAACCCGGCACAAACCGCCTGCACATCAAAGGCAAAGCCGGTGGTCATGCCAAGTGCTGATTGCACCCGCGTTGCGGTCGAAGGAAAGGTCTGGTCCGGTGTCGAGGTGGCGACGATGATCGCATCAACCTGATCGGCATTGATCGCGGCATCGGCAAGGGCGGCGCGGGCGGCATGGATCGCCAGATGCGAGGTCATCTCGCCCTTGGCGGCGAAATGCCGGCGTTCGATACCCGAACGCGAACGGATCCATTCGTCGCTGGTGTCCAGCGTCTTTTCAAATTCCGTATTCGGAACAACGCGCTCAGGCAGATAATGCCCGACGCCCTTCACGACTGCCCGTATGGTATTCATTCTGTAATTGGCTCTTCAGCGGTACTGGTTACGGCATCTTCGCGTTCCTGAAGCCCCGATGCAACCCTTGCTGCAAGCTTTTCGGTAAAGCCGGATTGCGCAAGCTGGAATGCCAGCCTTATTGCAGCCGAAACGCCGGTGGCGTCGGCATCGCCGTGGGATTTCACCACGGTGCCGTTCAGCCCAAGAAATACCCCGCCATTGACCCGGCGCGGGTCGATGCGCTCTCTCAGGCGTTTCAGCGAGGTCAGGGCGAACAAGGCGCCGATTCTTGACAATGGCGAATAACGAAACGCCTGTCCCAGCAGGCGCCGCACGAACCGCGCCGTACCTTCGGCGGTTTTCAGGGCGACATTGCCGGTAAAGCCATCGGTGACGATGATGTCGATCTTGTCCGACGGGATATCGCTGCCTTCGACAAAACCGATGAATTCATAGCCGTTGGTATCGGCGGCACACTGCACCAGGTCAAACGCTTCTTTCAGTTCGGCGCGGCCTTTGTGTTCCTCGGTGCCGACATTCAGGATGCCGATGCGCGGATGTTTCAGACCAAGACCGTTGCGGGCATAGGAAACCCCCATCAGCGCATATTGCAACAAGTCGCTGGGATCGGCGCGCACATCCGCACCGACATCCAGCATGACGTTGAAACCCTGCGTATTGGCTGATGGCCACAAAATGGCAATCGCCGGGCGGTTGACACCCGCCACCTTCCTCAGGCGGAGCATGGAAACCGCCATCAGGGCACCGGTATTGCCGCAGGAAACCGCCACCGTCGCCTCGCCGTCGCGCACCGAATCGATTGCCCCCCACATCGAGGTGCCTTTGCCGTGGCGCATCACATGGCTGGGTTTTTCATCCATCGACACCGACTGATCGGTGTGGCGGATATCGCAGATACCTGCCAGTTGGCGGCGTTTGGCGATCAAGGGTTCAAGCAGCCCGCGGTCGCCATGCACGATATAGCGGATGTCGGAATTCCGGGCGGCTGATTCGGCCATGCCCGCCACCACCGCCGCCGGGCCGCGATCGCCGCCCATGGCGTCAATGGAAATGACCGTGCCGCGATCAGTGCCGGTTGCGCTGGTCTCGGCGGCGGTCATGCGTCAGTGCCTCCGGCGGGGGATTTCGGCGACCTTACGCTGCGTCGTCGTCCAGATCAATGTCGGCCGCAAGTGCCACCACTTCGCGTTCGGCGTAGTGACCGCAGGAACTGCAAACATGATGTGGGCGTTTCAGTTCGCCGCAGTTCGGGCATTCGTTCGGATTGCCCGCAACCAGCGCATCGTGGGACCGGCGGTTGTTCCGTCGCGAACGGGTGATCTTACTTTTAGGAACGGCCATGTCTCAACCTCAAGATTTGCGGGCATCTGCCCGATTGTGGCCCCGACGCGTCGCAGGCGCGCCCATGCGCCACCGCTCTCCGGCGCGGGGCGGAAAGGAAGTCGCGAAAATAGCCGGAAAATCAGGCAGCGCAAGCCCTAATTCACCCTATTGGCCGGGTTCAGCGGCTATTTCTTCATTTTGTCTCTCAGGGCGGCCAGGCCGGCAAAAGGTTTCACATCCTCATCCGAAAGAGGGGTGATACCGGGGGCGGCAAATTCGGTCTGGCTGAGTTTGGCCCCCGGCACGCGCGGGTAATCCGGTGCCGCCAGCGCCAGGGATTCGATCAGGATCTGACCCAGATCAATTTCTGCCGACAATGGCTCGGTCTCGTCGTCGCCGTCAAATTCATGTTCGTCACTGGTGGCGTCAAATGAATAATCGCGCAGAAACAGCCGCCTGACCGGTTGATCGATTCGCGTCGTAACGGGCTGGCTGGTGATGATACATGGCTGCACCACCGTGGCGCCGAGTTTGGCGCGCATTTCCCAATCAGTTGCACCGACCGGAATCAGTTCCCCGCTCAACCGCGCCTTTTTTACCTCGGAAAAATCCAGCAATGCGGCGATTTCCAGTCGTGCGGCCTGGTTCACCACAAGATCAAAGGCAAACTTTTCGCTGGCGTCCAGCCGCCGCACCTGGACAACCGCATCTTTGATAGGCAGTGAAGGATTGGCGATTTGTGGCATTTCGGGCCTCGGGATCGGTACTGTAACAAGAATGGAAGCTTCGGCTTTCCTGTGTGTTTTGCATGTGATAAGTATGCCGACAAGAAAGAACAAGCTATTCGGGCACGAGGGACCAATGAAGAGATTGAGGCTTTGGCTGCTGCGCGCCGCAAGCATTGCGACCCTCGCGTTTGTCGTTTCCTGTGCGCCGACCTTCAGCAATCACGGCTATGTCCCCAGCGAGAGCGAACTTGAACAGGTCAATGTCGGCGTCGACAGCCAGGCCTCGGTGGAACAGGCGATCGGCCGCCCGACAAGCACCGGTGTGCTGAAGGATAGCGGTTGGTACTATATGTCGAGCCGGGTCAGAAATTTCGCCTATCGCGAACCGCAGATCATTGACCGGCAGGTGGTTGCCATCAGCTTTGACAAACGCGGCGTGGTTTCCAACATCGAACGTTTCACACTTGAGGACGGACGGGTGATTGCGCTGAACCGCCGGGTCACCAAGACCGGGATCAAGGGTGTTTCCCTTATCCGTCAACTGCTCAGCAATATTGGCCGGGTCAGCCTGGCCGACGAGTTTTAGACCGGTCTGCCTGTTGTTTCAGGTTTTTTCCTTGAAATTCAACGCAACGCCGTTGATGCAATAGCGCAGGCCGGTCGGTTTCGGGCCGTCGTCGAACACATGCCCAAGATGCGCATCACAGGCGGCACAATGTACCTCGGTGCGGCGCATGAACAGCTTGTTGTCGGCCTGTTCGCCCACAGCACCTGCTGATACAGGCTGATAGAATGATGGCCAGCCGCTGCCGCTTTCAAACTTGTGATCGGCGTCAAACAGGTCGGCACCGCAGCAGACACAGGCAAAGCTGCCTTTGGATTTCGGGAAATTGTCATGGCTGAAGGCCCGTTCGGTGGCGCCCTTGCGGGTGACCTGATAGGCCAGATCGGAAAGCTGGCCTTGCCATTCAGCATCGGATTTCGTTGTTTTCGCCGTCATGTCAGCCCTTTCATTGCGGTAACGCGTGTCGGATTGTTTCGCTTAAGTCTTGCATGATAGATAGGTGCTGCGGCGGATATTTCAAAGTCGCTGAACGGCTTTGGGGCCTGTAATGTTGACATTGAACAAGGGCAGATACCGCGCAAGACTGGCGGATACGCCCGGCGATATCAGGGCGGCGCAACGCCTCAGGCACCGGTGTTTTCGCGGCGGCGAGGGGCTGGACCGGGACCGGTTCGACGAACTTTGCCAGCATGTATTGGTGGAATCGCCTGAGAGTCGGGATCTGTTCGCCTGTTTTCGGCTGCTGCCGATCCGTTTCGGGGTTCAGCTCGACGGTTGCTATTCGGCGCAGCACTATGATCTGGCGGCACTAGCATCCTATCCCGGCAACATGGTCGAGATGGGTCGTTTCTGTATCGCGCCGGGACCGCCTGATCCCGATATCCTGCGCGTCGCCTGGGGGGCGTTAACCGCCTATGTGGATCAAAACCGGGTCGATCTGCTGTTTGGCTGTTCTTCGTTTCCCGGTGTTGACGCGAAAGATCATGCTGGTGCTTTCAGTTATCTCACCGGTCGGCATCTGGCACCGGAATGTTGGCGACCGGGCATCAGGGCGGCTGATATTGTCCGGTTCGACCATGACGCGGTTGGTGACCAGACGGATTTTCGGCTTGCTATCAAGATCTTGCCGCCCCTTCTTCGAAGCTATCTGGCGATGGGGGGCTGGGTTGGCGACCATGCGGTGATTGATGGTGATCTGAACACCATGCATGTGTTTACCGGGCTGGAAATCGCGAAAATTCCAGCCGCAAGAGCGCGATTGCTACGCGCAATTTCAGCTTGATAAATCAATATATTGCGGTGTTATCCCCATGATTCACAACAAGTGCGATCATTTTTGCGGGTTAATTGACTGATGAGTCAATAAAACTGTCCACAACAATCAATCCGTGGAAATATTCTTGATCAAACCGAAAAAAGGAACGATCCCCATCAGCCGCCGGTATGGCTCATGTGACGGGTCATCTGCCCGGAAACCTGCTGCCGGGAATAGTCAAAATCGTGGCCTTTGGGTTTCAACGCGATCGCCTTGTGAATGGCTTCCACGATCGGCGCGTCGTCGTCGGGATGCTCACGCAGCGCACGGCGAAGATCGAATTCGCCTTCCTGCCCCAGACACTGGAACAGTTGTCCGGTGCAGGTCAGCCGCACGCGGTTGCAGGATTCACAGAAATTATGGCTGAGCGGGGTGATGAAGCCGACCTTCTGCCCGCTTTCCTTCAGCCGCACATAGCGCGCTGGGCCGCCGCTGCTTTCGGCCGAATCGCTCAGCGAATGACGCGAGGCCAGTTCTGCGCGCACATCATTCAGCGACCAGTATTGATCCAGCCTGTCCTCATTGCCGATATCGCCCATCGGCATGACCTCGATAAAGGTAAGATCCATGTCTTTTCTTGCACACCAGTCAACCAGATCGAACAACTCGTCGTCATTGGTGCCTTTCAGCGCCACGCTGTTGATCTTGACCCTGAGGCCAGCCTCAAGTGCTGCTTCGATCCCGTCCAGAACCTGCGCCAACCGCCCCCAGCGGGTGATGGCGGCAAACTTGGCCGGGTCTAGCGTATCAAGCGAGATGTTCACCCGCCTGACCCCAAAACGCGCCAGGTCGGCCGCATATTTCCTGAGTTGCGAGCCATTGGTGGTCAGCGTCAATTCCTTCAGCGCGCCGCTGTCAAGATGCCGCGACATGTTTTCAAAAAAACCCATGATGCCGCGCCTGACCAGCGGCTCACCGCCGGTAATGCGCAACTTGCGCACGCCTTGTGACACAAAGGCCGAACACAACCGGTCCAGTTCTTCCAGTGTCAGCAGTTCCTTTTTCGGCAGGAAGGTCATGTTCTCGGACATGCAGTAGACACAGCGGAAATCGCAGCGGTCGGTTACCGACACCCTGAGATAGGTGATGGCGCGCTGAAACGGGTCGACAAGTTTTGGCGGGGTTGTCATGGTTTTTAGATAGTCCTGCCGGGACGGGCGTGCAAGCGGTTCTGTGATTGCTGGTACAAGTGTGAATTCGCGCCGGTTGCCCCGATGGCGGTGAATAACCCGCCTTTGGCATTCAAATCAGATATTTGCCGGCGATCTTTCGTGCAAACGGTTTCATTTGCAGGCCGTAATCCTGCAAGAATTGCGCCACCCTTGCGGGATCGCGCTTTGACAGATCCCTGAGCCACCATGCAACCGATTTCTGGATGAACCAGTCGCGGTCGGAAACATAGGCCGCAGCCCAGCCCAGAATCCGTTCGCGGCGGCGAAGATCGGCGGCATCCGGATGTCGCTGCTTGGTCCAGCCAAGTGTGATCACAAGAGCGGCGCGACGGGTCCACATATGCGGTGAACGGGTCCAGCCTTCGATCTCGTCCAGACGTTCAGGATGGGCGGCAAGGCGTCTTTGCCCCGCCATCGCCGCATGATCGGCAATCGCCCAGCTATCGAAATCGGGTGTCCAAGATCTGATCAGATCCCAGGCCAGCTGATCATGGCGAATCCGCGCCTGTGTCAACAGTTTGGCGGCGGCCAGCCGCGCCTCGAAAATATTGGTCTGCCACAGGGCGTCGGCAAGGCTGACCCGCTCAGGCAGCGACAGGGACTGCCGCCAGTTCCGGGTCAGATCGTTGATAGCCGGATTGGGGATGCCAAGATAGACGCGCGGCACCTTGTGATAGGCAGCAGCACCTTCAGCGCGACCAGCGACCGCCCCGGCGCCAAGTGCTGCCAAAGCCTCGTCAAGGGTCATTCCACCGTGACCGATTTTGCCAGATTGCGGGGCTGATCGACATCGGTACCGCGCGCAACGGCGGTGTGATAGGCCAGCAACTGCGCCGGAATGGCATAGATGACCGGGGCCAGCAACGGATCGACCCCAGGCATGATCAGCGTCTGCCAGACACCTTCCGAAGCCTCATCGGCACCGGCCTGGTCGGTGATCAGTACGATCTTGCCGCCGCGCGCCATCACCTCCTGCATGTTGGAAACCGTCTTGTCAAACAAGGCGTCACGAGGGGCCATGACGATCACCGGAACTTGCTCGTCAACCAGCGCGATCGGGCCGTGTTTCAGTTCACCTGATGCATAACCTTCGGCATGGATATAGCTGATTTCCTTGAGTTTAAGCGCGCCTTCCATGGCCAGTGGATACATCGGCCCACGGCCCAGAAACAGAATGTCCCGGGCCTCGGACAGCTTGCGGGCGATGCTGCGGATCTTGCTGTCGGCCTCCAGCGCCGATTGCACCTTTGACGGCAAACCTTCCAGATGGCCGATCAGTTCCGCCTCACGCTTTGCAGTCATGTGGCCGCGCTGCCGGGCGGCGAAAATGGCCAATGAGGCAAGCGCCACCAGTTGACAGGTAAACGCCTTGGTCGAGGCGACACCGATTTCCAGCCCGGCCAGAATGGGCAGTGCCAGATCGCTTTCGCGTGCGATCGAACTTTCGGGGGCATTCACCACCGAAACAATCCTGGCAACCTTGCCTTGACAGTATTTTAGCGCCGCCAGCGTATCGGCGGTTTCCCCCGACTGACTGACAAACAGCGCCATAGATTCAGGCGAAAGCGGTGGTTCGCGATAGCGGAATTCCGAGGCGATATCCAGTTGCACCGGTAGCCGCGCCATGGTCTCAAACCAGTATTTCGCCACGTTGCAGGCCAGATAGGCGGTGCCACAGGCGACCATGGTCACGCCGTCGATCCGGGTGAAATCAAGCTCACCCTCACGCAGCGCCACGGCGTCGCGCTCAGGGTTGATGTAATGCGAGACGGCGTTGCCCAGAACCGCAGGCTGTTCAAAAATTTCTTTTGCCATGAAATGCGCGTAACCGCTTTTGTCGGCGGCGGCACTTTCCAGTTGGATTTTGCGCATCTTGCGTTTGACGGTTTGGCCTTTGGCGTCGAAAATCTCGGCGCCTTTTCTTGTGATCACAGCCCAGTCACCGTCGGCAAGATAGGTGATCCGGCCGGTCATCGGTGCCAATGCCAAGGCGTCCGATCCGACATACATCTCACCTTCGCCATGCCCGATGGCCAAAGGCGAACCCTTGCGGGCGGCGATCAACAGATCCTGTTCGCCTTCCAGCAGGAAACAAAGCGCAAATGCGCCTTTAAGTTTGGCGATGGTGGCGGCAGCGGCCTGTTTGGGGGTCTTGCCCTGATTCAGGAAATCCTCAAACAACAACGCCACGGTTTCAGTATCGGTTTCGGTCTGAAATCCGATACCCCTGGCCTTCAGCTCCTGGCGCAATTCGCGGAAATTCTCGATGATACCGTTGTGCACCACCGCGACGCGCCCGGCCCGGTGGGGGTGTGCGTTGCTGATGCTGGGCGCGCCATGGGTGGCCCATCGGGTATGGCCGATGCCGGATTTCCCTGGCAGGGGTTCATGCACCAGCAAATCCGACAGGTTGATCAGCTTGCCGACAGCGCGGCGGCGCTCCAGCTTGCCGTCATTGATGGTGGCGATGCCGGCGCTGTCGTAGCCGCGATATTCCAGCCGCTTGAGACTGCTGAGGATTTGCGGCGAAACCTCGTGATTGCCTAGAATGCCTACGATGCCACACATATTACTTTTCCACTGATCTTGCAGCTTTGGTTGCCTTCAGGCGGCTGAAAAACCGCTGGACAAAGCCGGATTTGTTAATTTGTTCACTGCGCGAAATAGCCATCGCGCCATCTGGTACTTCTTTGGTGATGACCGAACCTGCGGCGGTCATCGCGTCTCGGCCAAGCCGCACCGGCGCAACCAGCGTGGTGTTCGAACCTATGAATGTACCATCGCCGATCTCGGTTCGGTGTTTCAATATCCCGTCATAATTACAGATGATGGTGCCGGCACCGATATTGGTACGCGCGCCGATTTTCGCGTCGCCGATATAGCTGAGGTGGTTTGCCTTGGCCCCTTCGCCAAGGGTGGTATTCTTGATTTCGACGAAATTGCCGACACGCACATCTTCGGCCAGTTCCGCACCGGGGCGCAAGCGGGCGAACGGGCCGACCACTGCGCCCTGACTGACATGGCAGCCTTCAAGGTGACAAAAAGCACGGATTTCAGCACCGGATTCTATCGTGACGCCAGGACCGAATACGACATTGGGACCAATCACCGCGTCGCGGCCGATCACCGAGTCAAATGCGAAAAAGACAGAATCCGGGGCCGCCAGCGCAACACCGTTTTCCATCGCCTCGGCACGGGCGCGGGCCTGAAACGCCTGTTCCGCCATCGCCAGCTCGGCGCGGCTGTTGATGCCGAGGGTTTCCGCCTCATCGCAGGTAACGACGGCACATTGCTGACCTCTGGCCGTGGCCAGCGCCACGATATCCGTCAGATAGTATTCACCCGACGCATTATTGTTGCCGACTTGCGCCACCAGATCGAACAGCAATCCGGCATCGGCGCATATCACCCCGGAATTGCACAGCGTGACCGCCTTTTGTTCGGGGCTTGCGTCTTTCGCCTCGATAATGGCGGTAAGTTCATTTTGCCCGTTAAGCATCAGGCGGCCGTAATTGCCGGGCTTGGCAGCTTCGAACCCGAGGACCACAACGGCCGCACCCTTGCGCCGCGCCAACAGCATGGCATCAAGCGTTTCGGTGCGAATAAAAGGTGTATCGCCGTAAAGAACGATCACATTACCATCAAAATCACCAAGGTTATCGCGCGCCTGTTTAACCGCGTCGGCAGTACCAAGCTGCTGTTCCTGAATGACGATCTCGACTTCGCTGTCATGGTTGGCGGCGGCACCCGCCACCATGTCGGCCCCGTGACCCGCGACGATCACCACGCGTTCGGCACCGCATTCGATTCCCGCCTTCAGCGCATGCAGGAACATTGGCACCCCGGCCAAGGGGTGCATGACCTTGGGCAGGTCGGAATTCATCCGCGTACCTTTTCCGGCCGCAAGTAGGATCAAAGCAGTGGACATTATCGCCCCGTAATGATTTCACCGTCCCGTTCTAGCGATCTTGCCCATGGGCGGAAAGCAAAACATCATCAACAATGCTTTCGGATCGTTACACCCCATGCCACAGCCCAGAAATCAAACAACATCGCCGGACCCCAAGCGCAGCGTCATCTTCGATCTTGATGGCACCCTTGCCGATACCAGCGCCGATCTGATTGCCGCGGCCAATGCCTGTTTTCGCCGCCTCGGCAAGGGTGATCTATTGGATCCGATGCTGGACGCGGAAACCGCCTTTAACGGCGGGCGGGCAATGCTGCGGCTGGGTTTCGGGCGGCAGGATATACCATGGGTCGAGGCAGATATTGACCGCCAATACCCCTATCTTCTGCAATATTACGCCGAGAATATCGACCGGCACACGCGCCTTTACGACGGGGTAGTGCCGATGTTGGAACAGTTGGCGGTCGAAGGCTATGGCCTTGGCATCTGCACCAACAAACCGGCTGCATTGGCCGAAACCCTGCTGGCCCGGCTGGGGATTCGTGCCCATTTCGGTTCAATGCTGGGGGCCGACAGCCTGCCGGTCAGAAAACCCGACCCGGCACCGTTGTTCGAGGCGATCAGGCGTCTTGGCAGCATGGCGGATCGGTCGGTTCTGATCGGTGACACCATGACCGACCGGCTGACCGCGACGGCGGCGGGAATCCCCTGTGTTCTGGTCACCTTCGGGCCGGAAAGCCGCGATGTGGCGGCGATGATGCCAGAGGCGCTGCTGGATCATTACCGTGATCTGCCGGCCATCCTGACCTCACTCAAACTGCGCTGAACGGTGTCAGGCGACAGCGCCGGGTCGGGACTGCCGGTTAGGCCGGCACAACAACGACGCCAGCGATTGCATGCTGCCACCACTATCCAGCGCCATCACCGCTGCGTTGATCGCGGCGGCGCGAGCAGGGCCGATCAGCGGTTCCGCCAGTGCCTGAAATTTCGCCTGCAATTCGACCCAACCGGGTGGATTTTCGGCATCCCACCCAGGCTGGTGCAGGCGCGACGTCAGAACCCGGCCATCCCTCAGATACAAGATGGCGCGGGCGTGGCGTTTGGCCGGGAATTGCTGATTGCAGAAATCGTCCTCGGACATCTTCAGACCGTTTGACAGGCGGCTGACCTCTGGGTCGCCGAACGCTGCCTCGGATATCTCGAACGCGCCGACATTGCCCCGAACCAGCGCCACGGCACAGGGATACGAGGTGGAGTATTGCGCCTGTTCCGTGGTTTTCGGATCTTTCACCGCCAGTCGAACGCTTTCGTGGAAGGTTTCGATTTCAATGTGATCGACCATTTCCGGTTTGAGGTGATGCAGGCTTCTTAGCTCCAACACCGCCTCGATTGGTGCCTGCGCCCATCGGCAGACCGGATAGGGTTTGTAATACTGCCGGGTAATCAGCCAGTTATCGCCAAGATCGTACCAGAACCGGGCGACATCCGCAGCTTCGGCGGTGATGGCCGGAGCACCAGTGAAACCAGCCTTTGCCAGATAAGCGGCGGATACCCCGGCCATGGCGCCAAAGCCGGAGCCGTCCTTGACCATGCTTGGTGTATCTATGCAGCGCATCATCTGGCTGCGCGGGCCGTGATATTCGGCGATGCCCATGGCGTGGCGCGTCGCCCCGGCGTCAAGACGCAACAGCCGTGCGCCGACCGCCGCCACCGCCACTGCCACCCAGGCCCCGGAACTGTGGTAATCCGGCGCACTTGCATGCAGCGACATCGCCAGCCGTGCGCCGAGTTCATAGCCAATGACCATCGAGGTCAGGAATTCACGGCCATCCCGTATCCCTTCGGCATCGGCGATGGCATAGACCGCCGGAAACAGGCCACAACCCACATGCCCCTTGGCTTGGTTGAAGCCGTCATGGGCATCAAACGCATCAATCGTCATCCCCCCTGCCAGTGCCACCCCGGCGGGGCTGGCGGTGCGATGATCAAACAGCATCAGGGTCTGACCCTGAAACATCCCGCAGGCATGATCACGAATGATGCCGGAAAGCCGGGTTTCAGCCCCGGCAATCCCGACCCCGACAAGATCGAGGACAGACAGCATTGCGCGTTGCTGTGCTTGGGGCGGAATGTCTGCAAAGTCCAATCCGTGGATAAAGTCGATCAGATCTCTTGTCATATCTGCGCGCCTTTCACTGTTTATTCTCGCCAGATTACGGCTTGATCGCTGCTGCGAAAGCGATTGAGCGACAAATCCCGTCGCAATTCGCTGACCGATCAGCGATTGACGACCAGAAAGGGGCGCGACATGCTGGCGTTGATGGCAAGGAGGCAGGATTTGACCAGTCGATTCATAGGCAATTTCACCCAGCAGGAACCCATCCCCGAAGCGGCCATCGAAGCGGCGATCAGGGTGATGCGCACAGGCCGCTTGCATCGCTATAATCTGGCGAATGGCGAGGTGGGCGAAGCGGCTGAACTGGAACTGGAATTCGCCGCCCTGACCGGGGCGCGGTATTGTCTGGCCGTAACCTCGGGTGGTTACGCGCTGGCGACGGCACTCAGGGCGGCGGGTGCGAGGCCTGGCGACAAGGTTCTGACCAACGGTTTCACGCTGGCACCGGTGCCGGGGGCGATTGCCAATGCCGGTTGCGTGCCGCATTTCGTGGAAATTACCGAGGATCTGGTGATTGATCTGGGTGATCTCGAGGACAAGATCCGCGAAAGTCATGCGCGATTTCTGATGCTCAGTCACATGCGCGGCCATATCTGCGACATGGATCGGCTGATGTCTTTGTGCGATGGCGAAAATGTGCAGGTGATCGAAGACTGCGCGCATACCATGGGCGCAAGCTGGAATGGCGTTCCATCCGGCCGTCACGGGCTGGTCGCCTGTTATTCAACGCAAACCTACAAGCATCTGAATTCCGGCGAAGGCGGGCTGATCATCAGCGATGATGCCGATCTGATGGCCCGTGCCACCATGTTGTCGGGCAGCTACATGCTCTATGATCGCCACAAGGCGGGGCCGGGGTCTGAAACCTTTGCCGATATCCGGCTGGACACGCCGAACTGTTCGGGGCGGATGGACAATCTGCGCGCCGCCATCCTGCGCCCGCAACTGGCGGCGCTGGCGTCACAAGTGGCGGCATGGAACGCGCGTTACCGCGTGGTGGAGGAAGGGCTTGGCAATCTTTCCGGCCTCAAGCTGATCGAACGAACGCCACAAGAGGTATTCGTCGGCTCATCCATCCAGTTTCTTCTGCCGGGTTGGCCTGCGGCAAAGATCAATGATCTGCTGGCCGCCTGCGCCGCGCGCGGGGTCGAACTGAAATGGTTCGGTGCGGCGGAGCCAAGCGGCTTTACCTCGCGCTATACCTCGTGGCGTTATGCCCCGGCGCAGGTTTTGCCCGAAACCGACCGCATACTTGACGCCTTGATGGACATGCGCCTGCCGCTGACGTTTTCCCTTGATGACTGTGCGCTGATCGCCAGCATCATCCGCGATGAGGTGATAAGGTTGGGACGCTAGACCTTCGCCGGTGTTTTCCTTGCCCGAATCACCGGAGCAACATATTAATTGAACAACCGTTCATTTATCTGGGAGCCATCCATGTTCAACGCCTCGATGAATTTCGCCCTTGGCGATGAGATTGAAGCCTTGCGCCAAACCGTGCATCGCTGGGCGCAGGATCGTCTGGCACCGATCGCGGCCGAGATCGACAAATCCAACAAGATGCCCGCCGAACTCTGGCGCGAAATGGGTGAACTCGGCCTGTTGGGCATCACCGTCGAAGAGGAATTCGGCGGCGTCAACATGGGCTATCTCGCGCATACCGTGGCGGTGGAGGAGGTGGCGCGGGCCTCGGCCTCGGTATCATTGTCTTACGGGGCGCATTCCAACCTTTGCGTCAACCAGATCCGCCTGAACGGCACCAAGGCGCAAAAGGCGCAATACTTGCCGCGTCTGATTTCGGGTGAACATGTGGGGGCGCTGGCGATGTCCGAGGCAGGCGCCGGTTCCGACGTGGTGTCGATGAAGCTGAGGGCGGAAAAGCGCAACGATCATTACCGGCTGAACGGCACGAAATACTGGATCACCAACGGCCCTGATGCGGATACCTTGGTGGTTTATGCCAAGACCGATCCGGCCGCCGGGCCGCGCGGGCTGACAGCGTTTCTGATTGAAAAGACCATGAAAGGTTTTTCCACCTCAGAAGGCTTTGACAAGCTCGGCATGCGCGGTTCCGCCACCGGCGAGCTGATTTTCGAAGACGTCGAGGTGCCATTCGACAACATCCTTGGCGAGGAAGGAAAGGGCGTCAACGTTCTGATGTCGGGGCTGGATTATGAACGCGTGGTGCTGTCGGGCATCGGCATCGGCATCATGCATTCGGTGCTGGACCACATCATGCCCTACATGCATGAGCGCAAGCAGTTTGGCCAAAAGATCGGCGATTTCCAACTGATGCAGGGCAAGATCGCCGATATATACACGGCGATGAATTCGGCCCGCGCCTATGTCTATGCCGTCGCGGGCGCCTGTGATCGCGGTCAGGTGACTCGTCAGGACGCGGCGGCCTGCGTTCTCTATGCCTCGGAAAAGGCGATGGAAGTGGCGGTGCAGGGGGTGCAGGCGATGGGCGGTGCGGGGTTCCTGAACGACAGCCCGCTGGCCCGCATATTCCGCGACGCCAAGCTGATGGAGATCGGCGCCGGCACCTCGGAAATCCGCCGCATGCTGTGCGGGCGTGAATTGATGAAGGTGACGGCGTGATCATGGCACCGGCGACAATCTGCCCGCCGGGAGGTGCAGCATGGCGGTTCTGAAATCGCAGATCCTGCCCGCGTCCGAAACCTGGCGGACCAATCAGGCGCGACATCTGGAGATGCTGAAAACCGTTGCCGATGCGGCCGCGCTTGCGCGGCTTGGTGGCGGTGACAAGGCACGCTCGCGACATATTGCGCGGGGCAAGATGCTGCCAAGGCGGCGGGTGGCGAATCTGCTTGATCCCGGCTCGCCGTTTCTGGAAATCGGCGCGACGGCGGCGCATGGGCTATATGATGGCGGCGCACCGGGGGCGGGGATTGTCGCGGGTATCGGGCTGGTGCACGGGCTTGAGGTGATGGTGATCTGCAACGATGCCACGGTCAAGGGCGGCACCTATTTCCCGATGACGGTGAAAAAGCATCTGCGCGCTCAGGAAATTGCCGAACAGAACCATTTGCCCTGCATCTATCTGGTGGACAGCGGTGGTGCCAACCTGCCCAATCAGGACGAGGTGTTTCCTGATCGCGATCATTTCGGGCGAATTTTCTATAATCAGGCCAATATGTCGGCCAAAGGCATTCCGCAAATTGGCGTGGTCATGGGATCATGTACCGCTGGCGGCGCCTATGTGCCGGCGATGTCGGATGTGGCGATCATCGTCAAGGAACAGGGCACGATCTTTCTGGCCGGACCACCTTTGGTCAAGGCGGCGACCGGTGAAGTGGTCAGCGCCGAGGATCTGGGCGGGGGCGATGTCCATACCCGCCTGTCCGGTGTGGCCGATTATCTGGCCGAGGACGACGCGCATGCGCTGGCGCTGGCGCGTCAGGCGGTGGCCAGGCTGAACCGGGTGAAACCGAAAACCGTGCTGATCCAGCCAAGCGAGGAACCGGCCTATGATCCGGCCGAGTTGCTGGGTGTGGTGCCTGCCGATCTGCGCACACCTTATGACATCCGCGAGGTGATCGCGCGGCTGGTGGACGGCTCGCGGTTTGACGAGTTCAAGGCGCGCTTTGGTGAGACGCTGGTTTGTGGTTTTGCCCATGTGAAGGGCATGCCGCTTGGCATCATCGGCAACAATGGTGTGCTGTTTTCGGAAAGTGCGCAGAAGGGGGCGCATTTCGTTGAATTGTGCAGCCAGCGGCGTATACCCTTGTTGTTCTTGCAGAATATTACCGGATTCATGGTTGGCCGCAAATATGAGTCCGAAGGCATTGCGCGGCACGGTGCCAAGATGGTGACGGCAGTAGCAACCACCAGCGCGCCGAAGATCACCATGATCATCGGCGGCTCGAACGGCGCGGGAAACTACGGCATGGCGGGCCGTGCATATAGCCCACGGTTCCTGTGGACATGGCCCAACAGCCGGGTGTCGGTGATGGGCGGTGAGCAGGCGGCCGGGGTATTGGCCACGGTCAAGCGCGATGCGATAGAACGCGCGGGCGGCACATGGTCACCTGAGGAGGAGGCGGAATTCAAGCGTCCGACCCTGGAGATGTTCGAAGAACAATCGCATCCGTTGTTTGCCAGCGCGCGACTGTGGGATGACGGCATTATTGATCCGCGGAAAACCCGCGATGTGCTGGCGCTAAGCCTGTCTGCAGCGTTATGCGCCCCGATCGAGGAGACGCGCTTTGGCCTGTTCCGTATGTAGTTTCAATGCCTCCGGCGGGAGTATTTGCCGGAACAATGAGGGAAAATCGTGATGATCGAAACCAGGCTGACGCGGGCATTCGGATTGCGCCATCCGATCATACTGGCACCGATGGCCTATGTCGGCGGTGGTCGGCTGGCGGCGGCGGTGTCGGCGGCGGGCGGCCTTGGCCTGATCGGTGGCGGTTATTGTGTGCCAGACTGGATTATGACGGAATTTCACAATGCCGGCGAAACCCCCGTTGGCTGTGGTTTCATTACCTGGCGTCTGGCCGGGGTGCCGGGATTGTTAGACGATGTGCTGGCGCGGGAACCGCGGGCGATATTCCTGAGTTTTGGCGATCCTGCGGGGCCGGGGGCGGCGGTAAAGGCCGCGGGTGTGCCGCTGATCTGTCAGGTTCAAACGCTTGAAGATTCCCGCGCAGCGGTGGATGCCGGGGCCGATGTGATCGTGGCGCAAGGCGCCGAGGCGGGCGGGCATGGCGACAGTCGCGCCACATTGACGCTGGTGCCCGAGGTGGCGGATTGGCTGGCGGTCCATGCACCTGAGGTGTTGTTATGTGCAGCAGGCGGTATCGCCGATGGGCGTGGCCTGGCGGCAGCTTTGATGCTGGGGGCGGATGGTGTGGTTTGTGGCACAAGGTTTTGGGCTGCGACCGAGGCACTGGCCCCCAAAGGCCATCACGCGGTTGGGTTGGTAGCCACCGGCGATGATACGGTTCACACCAAAGTGGTTGATATTGTACGGGCGTTTGATTGGCCAGAGCGGTTTCAGAACCGTGTGCTGCAAACTGCGTTTACCGCGAAGTGGCAGGGCAAAAATGCGGAACTCGCGCAAGATCAGGCGGCACATTCTGCATGGCTGGCAGCGATCCAGAGCGGCGATACCAGCATTGCCAGCGCCACCGTCGGTGAGGGGATCGGCCTGATCCATCAGGTTAAACCGGCTTCGGAAATCATGACGGATATGACGCATCAAGCCGAGGCCTTGCTTGGCGGCGGCTGGCGAAGGGAAAGCTGATGTTTCGAAAGATACTTGTCGCCAATCGCGGCGAAATCGCCTGCCGGGTGATGGAAACTGCCCGCCTGATGGGGGTCGGAACGGTCGCGGTCTATTCCGATGCCGACCGGGGGGCAAAACATGTGGCGATGGCGGATCAGGCCGTTCATATCGGTGGGCCGGCCCCAGCGGACAGTTACCTGCGAATGGAAGTCATTATCGCGGCGGCCAGGGCGACTGGCGCTGAGGCGATTCATCCCGGCTATGGTTTTCTGAGCGAAAACCCGGAATTCGTGGACATGGTTCAGGCGGCCGGGCTGGTGTTTATCGGCCCTTCGGCGGCGGCGATCCGCGCCATGGGGCTGAAGGATGCCGCCAAGAAGCTGATGGAAAAGGCGGGCGTGCCGGTGGTGCCGGGGTATCACGGCGACAATCAGGATCCTGAGCATCTAGCGGGCATGGCGGCTGAAATCGGTTATCCCGTGCTGATCAAGGCGGTGGCTGGTGGTGGTGGCAAGGGGATGCGCCGGGTCGATGCCGCCAAGGGGTTTGCCGAGGCGCTTCAATCCGCCCGCTCGGAAGCGGTGAAAGCCTTTGGCAATGACGCGGTTCTGATCGAGAAATACGTTCAAAAGCCACGCCATATCGAAGTGCAGGTGTTTGGCGACGGCCAGAACGCCGTGCATCTGTTTGAACGCGATTGTTCGCTGCAACGGCGCCACCAGAAGGTGATAGAAGAGGCTCCGGCCCCCGGCATGACGCCGGAAATGCGCGCGGCCATGGGCGATGCGGCGGTAAAGGCGGCGCGCGCCATCGGCTATGCCGGGGCCGGGACGGTGGAGTTTATTGTCGACGCCTCGGTCGGCCTGAAACCCGACCGGTTCTGGTTCATGGAAATGAATACACGCCTTCAGGTGGAACATCCGGTGACCGAAATGATTACTGGCGTTGATCTGGTGGATTGGCAGTTGCGCATCGCGGCGGGGCAGGCGCTGCCGATGGATCAGACCGGGCTAGAAATCAACGGCCACGCGTTCGAGGCGCGACTTTATGCCGAGGACGTGCCCAAAGGTTTTTTGCCTGCCACCGGCACGCTTGACCATCTCAGCTTTCCCGCCGGGGTCAGGGTGGATAGCGGGGTGCGCCAGGGTGATACCATCTCGCCCTGGTATGACCCGATGATTGCCAAGCTGGTCGTGCATGCCGCCAGCCGCGACGTGGCGCTGTTGCAACTGGAGCGCGCTTTGGCTGAAACCGAAGTGGCCGGCAGCGTCACCAACCTTGGCTTTCTGGGCGCATTGACCCGGCACAAGGGATTTGTCGCCGGTGAGGTTGATACCGACCTGATCCAGCGCGATTTGGCCAGCCTGACGGTTGAACCCGAACCTGACCACAAGATACGCGCCATGGCGGTGCTGGTGGCGATGGAACTGGTTGAACGCGCCGACTGGCAGACTGGGTTCAGCCTGTGGCAGCCACTTTGCCAGACCATCATCCTGACCTATGAGGATGCGGAATTCACCGCCGACGTCATTCACATGGGCGGCGGGTACCACCGGATCATGCTGGGCGAAACACTGGTCGAGGCCCGGCACCACAAGGGCGGCCTGACACTCAACGGCGACCGCGCACCCGGCTATATCCGCCAACGTGACAAGATCAGCATTTTCGCAGACCATGGTTTTCATTTTCGCGTCATCGACGTGCTGGACCGGGCGGGCGGGCAGTCGGGTGATGGCAATGTGATTGCGGCCCCGATGCCGGGTCTGGTCAAGTCGATACATGTCGCGCCGGGTGACAAGGTGGCCGCCGGTGATCGGCTGGCGGTGCTTGAGGCGATGAAGATGGAACACGCGCTTACCGCCCAACGCGACGGCGTGGTAGCCGAGGTTCTGGCCAATGCAGGCAGTCAGGTCGAGGCGGGGGCGGCCTTGATCCGGCTGGAAGATGAAACCGGGGATGCGGCGTGACCCGCCGCCTGCATCACGGCTGGCAAAGCCGCTCGACCCGCTCGCTGGCCTTGTTATACGAAATGGGGCTGGAGTTTGAGCTGGTGATCCATTCCTTTCGCCGCTCGCTTTACAACGACAGCTATCGCCACCTGTCGCCTGCCGGAAGGGTGCCGGCGCTGGAGGATCGGGGCAGGGTGATCGTGGAAACCGGGGCCATCACCGAATATCTGGTGGTGACCTATCCGGAATGTGGCCTCGGGCGCGGACTTGATCACCCCGAGCACTGGGACTGGGTGCAATGGCTGCATTTCGCCGAAACCATCGGCCAGCATCTTGCGACGCTGGTGCAGCATCATATCGTGATGCGCGAACCGCATATGCGCTCGGCCACCGTGATGCGCTATGAAACCATGCGGCTGGCGCGGGTTCTCGGCGTGGTGGAGGAGGCGCTGGAGGGGCAGGAATACCTTTTGGCCAGCGGCTTTTCGGCGGTGGATACCAATGTCGGCTATTCGGTCTTTGGTGCCGGGCATTTTGTGCGGCTGGAACAGTTCCCCAATGTGCGCGCCTATGTGGATCGCCTGATGGCGCGGCCCGCGTTTCAAAAGACGGTGCCGCCGGCTGGGGCGGAATTGCTGTTCGAGCGGGATTTTTACGAGCTCCCCGATGGCTGAATTGGTCGAGATATTCGAGGTTGGGCCGCGCGATGGCTTGCAAAACGAAAAGCGGCAGATCCCCGCCAGTGAAAAGATCGCACTGGTTGATCTTTTGTCTGAAACCGGGTTCAGGCGGATCGAGGTGGCGTCTTTTGTCAGTGCGAAATGGGTGCCGCAAATGGCCGACAGCGACAAGGTTCTGGCCGGTATCCGGCGGCAACCCGGCGTTTCCTATGCCGCGTTGACGCCGAACATCCGCGGCTATGACGCGGCAAAGCTGGCCCGTGCCGATGAAGTGGCGATTTTCGCCTCCGCCTCCGAAGGGTTCAGCCGCGCCAACATCAACTGTTCGATCGCCGAAAGCCTGGAACGGTTCAAACCGGTTGCCATGGCGGCCACGGCAGATGGCATAAGGGTGCGCGGCTATATCTCCTGCGTCACCGACTGCCCGTTTGAAGGACCGACCCCGCCCAAAATGGCGGCGGAGGTGGCGGCAAAGCTGCGTGACCTTGGCTGTTATGAGATCAGCCTTGGCGACACCATCGGCCATGCGACCCCGGCCAGCATTACCAATATGCTGAAGGCGGTGCTTGATGTGATGCCCGCCACCCGGCTGGCCGGCCATTATCACGACACCATGGGCCGGGCGTTGGCGAATATCGAGGCGTCGCTGGCGATGGGTTTGCGGGTGTTTGATGCTGCCGTCGGCGGGCTTGGTGGCTGTCCCTATGCGCCGGGGGCGTCGGGCAATGTCGCGACCGAGGCGGTGGATGCGCTGCTGACCAGCCTTGGCTATCAAACCGGGCTGGATGGTGAAAAGCTGCTGAAAGCCGCCGAAATGGCGCAACAGATGCGGAGGGATACTGATGTTTGAAACCCTGAGAATCGAACTTGACGCACGCGGTGTCGCAACCCTTTGGCTGGCGCGCGGCGACAAACACAACGCGCTTTCCGGGCAGATGATCGAAGAATTGTCCGAGGCTGCCGAACAGCTTGGCAATGATAAGGCGGTGCGCGTGGTGGTTCTGGCGGCCGAAGGCAAAAGTTTTTGTGCCGGTGGTGATCTTCGCTGGATGCAGGCGCAGATGGGCGCAACTGCCGATGAACGCCGCCGCGAAGCGCGCAAACTGGCGCAGGCGCTTTACCGCCTCAACACCCTGCCAAAACCCTTGATTGGTCGCGTGCAAGGCAATGCGTTTGGCGGCGGAATCGGCATGATCTCGGTCTGCGATGTGGCGATTGCCGTGCCCGAGGCGCGGTTCGGGCTGACCGAGGTGCGGCTTGGCCTGATCCCCGCCACCATCAGCCCCTATGTGCTGGCACGGATGGGCGAGGACAAGGCGCGCCGGGTGTTCATGTCGGCGCGCCTGTTTGACGCAGCCGAGGCGGCAACCCTCAACCTGATCGCCCGCGTGGTGCCAATGGCCGATCTTGACACCGCCGTCGAGGCCGAAGTTTCGCCTTACCTTCAGGCCGCACCCGGTGCCGTTGCCGATAGCAAACGCCTGACGCGCATGCTGGGGCCGGCCATCACGCCCGAGATCATCGAGGCGACCATCGAGCGGCTGGTGGCATCCTGGGAAGGCGACGAGGCACCCGAAGGAATTGCCGCCTTCTTTGAAAAACGCCGCCCCTTCTGGGCGCGGTAAGATCGGTTTGATCCGGCATTCCGACAAAATCGTTCAGGTACTTGTGCTGGCGTGATCAAGCCGGTACACAGGCGGCCATTGGCGGCGACCGACCAGCCGGTTTTCGCCGGATTGCGCCTGAATGACAGAGGTAAATCATGGCAACCACATCCGAACTGCGCCGCGCCTACAAGGGGCCACTGGTCTTCAGCCACGGGTTTCGCGCCTTTTTCCTGGGCGCAGGTATCTGGGCGACGCTGGCGATGGTGCTTTGGGTCGGAACACTGGCGGCAGGTCTGGAACTTCCCAGCCGCTATGTCGGGGGCTACTGGCACCAGCATGAAATGCTGTTTGGCTATACCACGGCGGTGATTGCCGGTTTCCTGTTGACGGCGGTACCGAACTGGACCGGGCGGCTGCCGGTGGTTGGCTGGCCAACGGCGATGCTGTCGGGGCTGTGGCTGCTGGGTCGGCTGGCGATCCTGATCTCGGATTACCTGCCCGAGATCGTCGCACCGGTAATCGACCTTGGCTTTCTGGTGGCGCTGACCGGTCTTCTGGGGCGCGAGATCATCCTCGCGCGGAACTGGCGCAACATGCCGGTACTGGCGATCCTGGCGGTTCTGTTCATTGCCGATCTTCTGTTTACGCTTGATGCGGTCTACGGCATTGATGACGGCGGCCTTGGCCTCAGACTGGGGGCAGGTGCTGTAGTGTTCCTGATCGTGCTGATTGGCGGGCGGGTGGTGCCCAGCTTTACCCGCAACTGGCTGGCGCAGCGGGGAGGCGGACGCCTGCCGGTGCCGATGAACCGTTTCGACATGCAGGTGCTGGCGGCTACTGCGGTCGGCATTCTGGTCTGGGTCGCCGCCCCGGAAAGCGTGCTGGCGGCGGTTCTGGCCGCTCTTGTCGGGGCATTGCAGCTGACAAGGCTGTGGCGTTGGGTCGGCTGGCGCACGTTTGCGGAACCCCTGGTGACGATCATGCATGTCGGGTATCTGTTCATCCCGCTCGGCTTTTTAACCATCGCGCTTGGCCGGGTGCCGGACAGCCCGCTGATTGCCGGGCTGGTGCCGCATGCCTGGATGGCGGGTGCGGTGGCGGTGATGACGCTGGCGATGATGACCCGCGCCGCCCTTGGCCATTCCGGCCGCAAGCTGACTGCGACCAGGGGGATCACGGCGGTCTATCTGCTGGTGATTCTGGCGGCGCTGGCGCGCATGACGGCGGAATTTCTGCCCAGTACCCGATGGTTGCTGGATCTTGCCGGTACCTTCTGGATCCTCGGATTTGGCGGCTTTACCCTGATCTACTACCCGATCCTGACCCGCCGCCGCGCCTGAAACCCGCCACCCTGCCACCGCAGCCTGACGACCGGTTCCGCCAACCCGCCGAAAACGCCGGTTTTCAGCCCGGATAACCCGCCGCAACCGGGCCGGGTTCTGTTGACGTTCATGCGCCTGACAGGTAAAGGTCAGCAGGAAAACCCCTGAGGCAGCACGAAGGAGCCGGCGTTGGACGCATTGTTAAGAGATTACCTTCCGATCCTCATCTTCCTCGGGCTTGCCGTCGCACTTGGCTTAGTTCTGATCCTGGCCGCCCTCGTGGTCGCGGTCCGCAACCCCGATCCTGAAAAAATCAGCGCCTATGAATGCGGTTTCAACGCCTTTGACGACGCGCGGATGAAATTCGATGTGCGGTTTTATCTGGTGTCGATACTGTTCATCATCTTCGATCTGGAGGTGGCGTTCCTGTTCCCCTGGGCCGCCTCGTTTCAGCATGTCGGCGAACTTGGCTTCTGGTCGATGATGGTGTTTCTCGGGGTTCTGACCGTCGGATTTGCCTATGAATGGAAGAAAGGCGCACTGGAATGGGATTGAGCACTGCCGCAAATACCGCAGGCCCCGACAATGAGGTGGCGACCATCGCGCTGAATCGCGAATTGCAGGACAAGGGATTCCTTCTGACCTCGACCGAGGATATCATCAACTGGGCACGCACCGGTTCCTTGCACTGGATGACCTTCGGGCTTGCCTGTTGTGCGGTCGAGATGATGCACACCTCGATGCCGCGCTATGATCTGGAGCGTTTCGGCACGGCGCCCCGCGCCAGCCCTCGGCAGTCTGACCTGATGATCGTGGCCGGCACCCTGACCAACAAGATGGCCCCCGCCCTGAGGAAGGTGTACGACCAGATGCCCGAGCCGCGCTATGTCCTGTCGATGGGCAGTTGCGCCAATGGCGGCGGCTATTACCACTATTCCTATAGCGTGGTGCGCGGCTGTGACCGGATCGTGCCGGTTGACATCTATGTTCCCGGCTGCCCGCCGACCGCCGAGGCGCTGCTTTATGGGATCCTGCAACTGCAAAAGAAAATCCGGCGCACCGGAACGATTGCCCGTTAAGTCAAGGACGATGGAATGAGCGAAGCCCTCAAAGAACTGGCCGCCCTGATCGAGGCTCGACAGGCGGATGCCGTCGTCTCAACGCTGGTGGCCGGCGGTGAACTGACGGTGCAGGTGACCGGCAATGGACTGGTCGATCTGGTGGAATTCCTGAAAAACGACCGCAACTGCCTGTTCTCGACGCTGGTGGATATCACTGCCGTCGATTTCCCCACGCGTGGTGAACGGTTCGAGGTGGTCTATCACCTGCTGTCGATGTACCGAAATCAGCGTATTCGCCTGAAACTGAATACGCGCGAACGCGATCTGGTGCCGTCGCTAACCTCGGTCTTTCCTTCGGCCAACTGGTTTGAGCGTGAAGTTTTCGACATGTATGGGCTGATGTTTTCGGGCCACCCGGATTTGCGCCGCATCCTGACCGATTACGGCTTTCGCGGCCATCCCTTGCGCAAGGATTTCCCGACCACTGGCTATACCGAAGTGCGCTATGACGAAAAAGAAAAGCGCGTGGTTTATGACCCCGTATCCTTGGTGCAGGAATACCGGCAGTTTGATTTCATGTCCCCCTGGGAGGGGGCGGAATACATTCTGCCCGGTGACGAAAAGGAGTCCGCGAAATGATGATGAATTTTGGTTCGGCGGGTGTATTTTACCTTTTGATCATGGCTGCACTTCTGGTCATCCCGTTCTGGCGCATCCTGCCGCGCTTTGGCATTCCGAACTGGGTTGCGCTGGTGGCAATCATTCCGCTTGGCGCACTGGTCCTGCTTTGGGTCGTTGCGTTCAAGGACAAACTTGAAGGAGGCCGGTCGTGATGGACGGCGTACATAACGACGCCCTGACAGGCGAACAGAAAATCCGCAATTTCAACATCAACTTCGGCCCGCAACATCCGGCGGCGCACGGTGTTTTGCGTTTGGTGCTGGAACTGGACGGCGAGATTGTCGAGCGGTGCGATCCGCATATCGGCCTGTTGCATCGCGGCACCGAAAAGCTGATGGAAAGCCGTACCTATCTGCAAAACCTGCCGTATTTTGACCGGCTGGATTACGTGGCGCCGATGAATCAGGAACATGCCTGGTGTCTGGCGATAGAAAAACTGACCGGCACGGTGGTGCCACGCCGCGCCAGCCTGATCCGGGTGCTTTATTCGGAAATCGGCCGCATCCTAAACCACCTTTTGAACGTCACCACGCAGGCGATGGATGTGGGCGCGCTGACGCCACCCCTCTGGGGGTTCGAGGAACGCGAGAAACTCTGCATCTTTTATGAGCGCGCCAGTGGGGCGCGGTTTCACGCCGCCTATTTCCGCCCCGGTGGGGTGCATCAGGATCTGCCGCCGGAACTGCTTGACGATATCATGCAGTGGTCGCTGGAATTTCCGACCGTTCTGGACGACATCGAACTGCTTTTGACCGAAAACCGCGTCTTCAAGCAACGCAACGTCAATATCGCCATTGTCACCGAACAAGAGGCGCTGGATTGGGGGTTTTCCGGCGTGATGGTGCGCGGATCCGGCATGGCCTGGGATCTGCGCCGTTCGCAACCCTATGAATGCTATGACGAGTTTGATTTCAAAATTCCCATCGGCAAGAACGGCGACTGCTATGACCGCTACCTCGTGCGTCTGGCCGAGATGCGCGAAAGCGTGAAGATCATCCAGCAAGCGATTGAAAAGCTTGGCCATGCCACCGGCGATGTGCTGACACGCGGCAAGATCGCCCCGCCCAAACGCGGCGACATGAAAACCTCGATGGAGGCGCTGATCCATCACTTCAAGCTTTATACCGAGGGCTTCCACGTTCCCGAAGGCGAGGTTTACGCCGCGGTCGAGGCGCCCAAGGGCGAATTCGGTGTCTATCTGGTGTCGGATGGCAGCAACAAACCCTACAAGGCCAAGATACGCGCACCGGGATTTTTGCACCTTCAGGCGATGGATCACCTCAGCCGGGGGCACCAACTGGCCGACATCGCTGCCATTATCGGTTCGATCGACGTCGTTTTCGGCGAGGTGGACCGATGATGCGGCCTGTTCGCCTTGTGAAACCACTTGCAAAAGGACGCGCACGATAATGCTTCGCCGTCTACACCATACCCAACCCGACAGCTTTGCCTTTACTGCAGCCAACCTGAAATGGGCCGAAGCCCAGATCGCCAAATATCCCGAGGGTCGTCAGGCCAGCGCGGTGATCCCGCTTCTGTGGCGCGCCCAGGAACAGGAAGGCTGGCTGACCAGACCGGCAATCGAGGCAGTCGGCGACATGCTGGGCATGGCGCATATCCGGGTGCTGGAAGTCGCCACCTTCTACTTCATGTACCAGTTGCAACCGGTTGGTTCGGTGGCACATATTCAGGTCTGCGGCACCACAACCTGCATGATCTGCGGTGCCGAGGACCTGATCTCGATCTGCCGCGAACTGATCGCACCGAATGCGCATGAACTGTCCGCCGATGGCAAGTTCAGTTGGGAAGAGGTGGAATGCCTTGGCGCCTGTACCAACGCGCCAATGGTGCAGATCGGCAAGGATTTCTATGAAGATCTGACGGCGGACAAATTCCGCGCCATCATGGCAACGCTGGCCAATGGCGAGGTGCCGTTGCCCGGCCCGCAAAATGGCCGCTATGCTGCCGAACCGCTTTCCGGGCTGACCAGCCTCACCGATTTTGAAAGCGGGCGCGCGCGATATAATGCTTCGGTCGACCGGGCGGTGGCGTTTGGCGACACCATCAAGCGCATTCAGGGTGACGAGGTGCCGATCCTGAAATCCCGCACCAAAGCCGTGCCAAAACCCGCCGAAGCCAAAGCCAAACCGGCCACCAGGGCCAAACCTGCGTCAGACGCGCCGGCAACCACCAAAGAGGCGGTGGCCAAGTCGGCCTTTGGGCAGGCCGACAGCGGCAAGCCGAAAGACATCAAGCCGGCGATGCTGAAATCAGCGCGTGATACCGGTGCGGATGATCTGAAACGCATCAAGGGTGTCGGCCCGAAACTGGAAACCCTGCTGAACAGTCTCGGCGTCTGGCATTTCGACCAGATCGCCGGCTGGAGCAGTGAAGAAATCGCCTGGGTCGATGAGAACCTGACCGGCTTCAGGGGCAGGGTCAGCCGTGACGACTGGCAGGCGCAGGCAAAAATCCTCGCATCAGGCGGCGAAACCGAATTTTCCAGAAAAGTGAAGAAGGGTGGCGTTTACTAGGCGCCCGGAACCGCAAGCAGGAACAGGGAGTAGGTGGGAATGGCAAAACAGCAGAAAAGCGGCGGCAGATGCAGCAGTATCTGCTGGCTGGTCGCTGCCATCGCCGGTGGTGCGCTGATTTACGAGTTCTTGATCCAGTTGCAACAGGAAATCCTGACCTCGCTTCTGGCCGGTTTCGGCGGCATGGTTCTGGTCGGTATGGTGCTTAGCCGTCTGCTCTGTCGCGACGGCAAGGCAAAGGCCGGCGACGCCAACGCTGTTTCGGCAGAAGACGACGCCGCCAGCCAGATTCGCCCGAAACGCTATAACGAACTGAAGGTCGACAAGGAAACCACCGAACGCCCGGATATCACCGCAGCCGCCAAGGCAGGTGTCGCAGGCATCGCTGCCGTGGCCGATTTGGACATGGATGATCCGGCAGAAGATGAAACCGCCGTTGCAGTACAGCCGGTGAAGCCTGAGAAACCGGCAAAGACACCGACCGCATCCGAGACAAAGCCAACTGATGAAGGTGATGGCGATATCGAGGTGGAACGCGTCGTCGCCTCGATCAAGCGCGCGGCCAATGGGGAACAGGCTGACAGCGGGCCGGTCGATGACGCCTCCGACGGGCTGGAATCAGCACAACCCGATGAAACGGCTATAGCCGATCAAGCGATGGCCGAAGAAACCGTTTTGGAACCAGCCGCTGAAGACAGTGCCGAGGTCGTCGAAACCGAAGCCGCAGCAGCAGAGGCGGACAGCGAAACCGCCGTGGAAATCGATGTGGAAACCGATTTTGAAACCAACCTGGAAAACGCCGTGGAAGCTGCCGCCCCGGCGCAGGATGCCGCTGCCAAGGCCAAGGCGGTTGCCGACAGGATCAAGGCAATCGCCAGCGAGGTCGAGGCGGCCGAGGCCGAAGACCTTGCCGCATATGCCCGCGCCGAAAAGGTGGCGGTGCCCGATGCCAGCCGCGTCTATACCACCGCGATCGACACCGATGAGGCGTTCCATCAAAAGCTTGTCACCCTGACCGCCAGGGCCGAAGCCGAGGCGCAACAGGCGGTCGATTCAGTGCATGGCGACACCGGTCAGGATGCTGGCAGCGAAACCAACGTTGAAACCAATGCCGAACCAGAACCGGAGGAACCGGAGGGCTATTCTGCCGAGCCGCATGAGGCTGACGCCACACCGGCAACAGGGGCCGAAGAACCCGCAGAATTCGCCGATGCCGCTATGGATGAACCGGCCATAGCCGAAACCGAAACCGCCCCGCCGACAGGGACGCAACCGGATGAAACCCCGCAAAGACGGGCCATCGTTCCGATGGAGCCGAACGGCCTGGACCAGCCGATCGACGGCATGGCCGATGATCTGACCCAGATCGACGGTATCGGCGCGATACAGCAGACCGCCCTAAACCGTGCCGGAATCTATCATTTTGCGCAGTTTACCAGCATGAACCGACGCGAACTGGCCTGGCTTGACGCCAACATGCAGATCGAGGATGGCCAACCCGGTGCCGAGGCGTGGCGCAAGCAGGCGATCCAGATCAGCCGCAATTCCGGATAGGACATTGACTTGAACCTGCAATATCAACCGAAACCGACTGAAGGAGGAAGCGATGAGCAACCCTGAAACCGGAAGCACCTGCCGCACGCTTAGCTGGCTGGCCGGGGTGTTGCTGGGAATACTTGCCTTTCTGTTCGCCTGGAAGTCGTTTGAATGGGGCATGATTCTGGCGCTGATTTTCGGCCTCATCGTGTTCTTTGTCGCAGGTTGGTTGCTGATCCGGCTGTTCTGCGTAAGCGGACGTGTCGAAACCGCAGGCAATCTGGCCCGCGCTGAATCGGCAGCCAGTGCCGCGCCGGTGCCCAAGCGGCAACCCACCGCCGCCGACGACCGCAAGGCGGTGCCAGAACCGGTAAAGGCTGCCAAACCTGAATCGAAAGCCGCGCCAGAAGCAAAACCGGCTGAAACCAAGGCAACCGCTGCCACGGACGGCAGCCCGCCAAAGCTCAAGGCAGCGCGGGACGGCAAGCCGGATGATCTGAAACGCATCAAGGGGATCGGCCCGGGGCTGGAAAAGCAACTTCACGGCATGGGAATTTTTCATTTCGACCAGATCGCGGCCTGGACCAGCGCCGAAATCGCCTGGGTCGATGATAACCTCATCCGCTTCAAAGGCCGGGCAAGCCGCGATGACTGGTCCGGGCAGGCCAAGACCCTGGCCGAGGGTGGCGAGACGGAATTTTCAAGGAAAGTGGACAAAGGCAGCGTCTATTAGTCGCTGGAATACATGAATACGGAGTATCCCATTGCCAACAGAACCGCCGGAAAGACAGTCACGGATCGCTGCCATCGTGATCATCGTGACCTTTCCGGCCTGGATGGGGGTCTCCTGGCTCGGGGGCAGGATGGGTTGGGACGCAAGCTATGCGATTCTGGCCGATCTGGCGGCGCTTGCCGCCTTTTTCTGGGCGATGGTGGTTTTGTTTCAGGTCTGGCAAAGGCGCCGGAAGAATGAGGAATGACGAATGCTAAAGGATCAGGATCGGATCTTTACCAATCTTTACGGCATGCATGACCGCAGCCTGAAGGGTGCGCGTGCGCGTGGACATTGGGACGGAACCGGAAAAATCATCAAGAACGGACGCGACTGGGTGGTCGATCAGATGAAGGCCTCGGGCCTGCGTGGCCGTGGCGGGGCAGGGTTTCCGACCGGCCTGAAATGGTCCTTCATGCCCAAGGAAAGCGATGGCCGTCCCAGCTATCTGGTGGTCAACGCCGATGAATCCGAACCCGGCACCTGCAAGGACCGCGAGATCATGCGCCATGATCCGCACACCCTGATCGAAGGTTGCCTGATCGCCGGTTTCGCCATGGGTGCGCATACCGGATACATTTATATCCGCGGCGAATTCATCCGCGAGCGCGAGGCGCTGCAAGCAGCGATTGATGAGGCTTATGACGCCGGATTGCTGGGGGCAAACGCCGCCAAATCCGGCTGGGATTTCGACCTTTACCTTGCGCATGGGGCGGGTGCCTATATCTGCGGCGAGGAAACCGCGCTGCTGGAAAGCATCGAGGGCAAGAAAGGCCTGCCCCGGATGAAGCCGCCGTTTCCGGCGGGTGCGGGGCTTTATGGTTGCCCGACCACGGTCAACAATGTCGAGTCGATCGCGGTTGCGCCGACCATCCTCAGACGCGGGCCGGACTGGTTCACCTCATTCGGCCGCCCCAACAACGCCGGCACCAAGCTGTTTGCCATCTCCGGCCATGTGAACAATCCCTGCGTGGTCGAAGAGGCGATGTCGATCCCGTTTCAGGAACTGATCGAGAAACATTGTGGCGGTATTCGTGGCGGCTGGGACAACCTCAAGGCGGTGATCCCGGGCGGTGCCTCGGTACCACTGCTGCCCGCGTCGATCGCGCGTGAGGCGATCATGGATTTCGACTGGCTGCGCGACCAGAAATCCGGGCTGGGAACGGCGGCGGTGATCGTGATGGATCAGTCCACCGACGTGATCAAGGCGATCTGGCGGCTGTCGAAATTCTACAAGCACGAAAGCTGCGGTCAGTGTACCCCCTGCCGCGAAGGCACCGGCTGGATGATGCGGGTGATGGAACGGCTGATCCGCGGTGAGGCCGAGGTCGAGGAAATCGACACGCTCTTGGATGTGACCAAGCAGGTCGAAGGCCACACCATCTGCGCCCTTGGCGATGCGGCGGCCTGGCCGGTGCAGGGGCTGATCCGGCATTTCCGCGATGAGATCGAAGATCGGATCAAGGCCAAGCGCAAGGGCGGGGTATCTGCGGTGGCGGCTGAATAGGCATGATGGCACCGAGGGCATTTGCGGTAACGAAACGGTCGGCCTCGGGTCCGGTCGGATGCTGTTATTGCATATCGGATGCCGTCTGCCTCTCCTTTCCATTGAAAGGAGCCAATCCATGTTGAAAAACCTGACCCGATTCACCACCGCCACCTTGCTGGCCAGCAGCCTTTCGGCCAGCGCCATCGCCAAACCGGAAATCAAGGACAACGCCGAGATTTTCAACCGCCTGCTGACGGCCGCCATCGGCCATGAGATTCGCGACAAATGCCCCACGATCGAGGCGCGTCGTATCGCGGCCACCCTTTATGTTCTGGGCATCGTCAGTTATGCCTCAAGTCAGGGCTTCAGCCGCGCCGAAATCGACGCCTATCGCAAGACAAAATCGGAACAGGATCGCCTGAGAGCAGCGACATATGCGTATCTTGAAAAAAATGGTGTGGACCGCGACCAGCCCGAGACTTATTGCACGCTTGGGCAGGCGGAAATGACCAAAAACAGCCAGATCGGCAAATTGCTGAAATACAAATGACTGAACGGTGCGGATACCGAACCGGACAGGAATTCAGATAACAAGGGTAAGTGAACGACATGAGTGATCTGCGCAAACTCATCATCGACGAGATCGAAGTCGAAGTTGATCCGGCCATGACCATCCTTCAGGCGGCCGAGGTGGCGGGCATCGAAATCCCGCGGTTCTGCTATCATGAGCGTCTGTCGATTGCCGGCAACTGCCGCATGTGCCTGGTCGAAGTGGTCGGTGGCCCGCCCAAGCCAGCCGCCTCCTGCGCCATGCAGGTCAAGGATCTGCGCCCCGGCCCGGAAGGCCAGCCGCCGGTGGTGAAAACCAAATCCCCCATGGTCAAGAAGGCTCGCGAAGGGGTGATGGAGTTTCTTTTGATCAACCATCCGCTGGACTGTCCGATCTGCGATCAGGGCGGCGAATGTGATTTGCAGGATCAGGCCATCGCCTATGGTGTTGATTTCAGCCGCTACCGCGAACCGAAACGCGCCCGCATGGATGATGATTTCGGCCCGCTGGTCGCCACCACCATGACGCGCTGCATCTCCTGCACCCGCTGCGTGCGCTTCATCACCGAGGTGGCGGGGGTGCCGGAACTGGGTATTCTCGGACGCGGCGAGGATTCCGATGTCGTGACCTATCTGGGGGAAATGCTGGAATCCAACCTTCAGGGCAATGTCGTTGACCTCTGTCCGGTGGGGGCGCTGACCAACAAGCCCTACGCCTTTACCGCCCGGTCGTGGGAATTGAAAAAGACGGAATCCATCGACGTGATGGACGCGCTTGGCAGCAATATCCGACTGGATACCAAGGGGCGCGAGGTGATGCGAATCCTGCCGCGAAACCACGATGGCGTGAACGAGGAATGGATTTCCGACAAGACCCGGCATATCTGGGACGGGCTTAGGCGGCAGCGGCTGGATCAGCCCTATATCCGCAAATCGGGCAAGCTGACCCCGGCCACCTGGCCCGAGGCACTGGCCGCTGCGGCATCGGCGATGAAGGGCAAGAAGGTGGCGGCGCTGGCCGGTGATCTTGCTCCGGTCGAGGCGATGTTCGCGCTGAAACAACTGGTTGACGCGATTGGCGGCACCACTGAATGCCGGGTTGACGGGGCCAACCTGCCGATCGGCAACCGCTCGGGCTATGTCGGAACGGCGCGCATTGACGATATCGACAGCGCCAGAATGATCCAGTTGATCGGCACCAACCCGCGCGATGAGGCACCGGTTCTGAACGCGCGTATCCGCAAGGCATGGCTGAGGGGTGCCACCATCGGCATGGTGGGGGATCTTCATGATCTGACCTATGACGTTGAACATGTCGGAGTTGACCGCGAATCGCTGCGCGAATTGGCGGTGCGTGAAATCGGCCCGGCCAGGGAAATGGAAACGCTGGTGATCATCGGTCAGGGTGCGCTGATGGGCCAGGACGGCCCGGCGGTTCTTGGCCATGCAATGAAGCTGGCGAAAAACAGCGATTCCAAATTCATGGTGCTGCATTCGGCGGCATCGCGCGTTGGCGGCATGGATATCGGTTTCGTCACCGAAGGCGGCCTGCCCGCAGCACTGGACGGGGCCGAAGTGGTCTACAACCTTGGCGCTGATGAGGTCGATATCGAACCCGGTGCCTTTGTGATCTATCAGGGCAGCCACGGCGATCGTGGCGCACATCGCGCCGACGTGATACTTCCCGGCGCTGCCTATACCGAGGAACCGGGCCTGTTCGTCAATACCGAAGGCCGCCCGCAACTGGCGATGCGCGCTGGATTTGCACCGGGGCAGGCCAAGGAGAACTGGGCCATCCTTCGCGCCCTTTCCGGCGAACTGGATCAGACGCTTGGCTATGACAACCTTGGCGCGCTTCGCAAGGTGTTGTTCGCGGCGCATCCGCATCTGGGCGATATTGATCAGGTAGCAGAGAATGCCTGGCAGGCGGAAACTGCCGGCCGGATGATGCGGGGTGAAATCCACGCGCTGGCGCGGGATTTCTACCTGACCAACCCGATTGCCCGTGCCTCAACCGTGATGGCGGAATTGTCGGCCAATGCCCGGATGCGCCGGGCCGCGCTGGCGGCGGAGTAGGGCGCGATGAACCGGACCCTTCTTGTGACTCTGGCCATCAACCTGACGCTTCTGAGCGGGTTGTCGGCCTGTGAATCCGCGATGGGCCGGCAATCAGCACAGCCGGGTGATTTTCAGCCGGAATATCTGGCTGTCGATACCCAGCTATTGGATGATGATCTGGTGAATTTCCATGTGCTGATGAAAGGTGCCCGCACCAAGGCCGATGTCGCCGATTACGCCGAATGCGCGGCGGCCGAATATACCCTGATCCGTGGCTACGGTTTTGCGCGGCATGTGCGCACAAATGTAAAAGAAGAAGGTGGCATTTGGCGCGCAGATGCGGTTTATACCGTCTCGGCGTCACTGCCCGAAGGCAAGCGCACGCTTGACGCTGAAGTGGTCCGGGAAAATTGCCGCGATCACGGGATCCCGACGGTCTGAGGATGGAATAGAGATGGCAGAGTTTTTCTTTGAAACCAATTTCGGGATTTTCCTTTATATCCTCGGGCAATGCCTTCTGGTGACGGTGCTGATCCTGGTGGCGCTGGCGTTTCTGATGTATGCCGACCGCAAGATCTGGGCGGCAACACAGATGCGCAAAGGCCCCAACGTGGTCGGCGTCTTTGGCCTGTTGCAGAGTTTTGCCGATTTCATCAAATATATCGTGAAAGAAGTGGTGGTACCGGCCGGCGCCGACAAGGGCGTCTATTTTCTGGCGCCGATGATTTCATTCGTGCTGGCGGTGATCGCCTGGGCGGTGATCCCCTGGGCCGATGGCTGGGTGATTTCCAACCTCAATATCGGCATTCTTTACATTTTTGCCATCTCCTCGCTTGAGGTTTACGGCGTCATCATGGGGGGCTGGGCCTCGAACTCCAAATACCCGTTCCTGGGCAGTCTGCGTTCGGCGGCACAGATGATTTCCTATGAGGTTTCCATCGGTTTCATCATCGTTGGTGTGCTGATTTCGACCGGATCGCTGAACCTCAGCGATATCGTGCTGGCGCAGGATGGCCGTTACGGCTTCTTTTCATGGTACTGGCTGCCGCATTTCCCGATGGTGTTCCTGTTCCTGATTTCGGCGCTGGCGGAAACCAACCGCCCGCCATTCGATCTGCCCGAAGCGGAAAGCGAACTGGTGGCGGGGTATCAGGTGGAATATTCATCAACCCCGTTCCTATTGTACATGATCGGCGAACTGATGGCGGTGGTCCTGATGTGCGCCCTGATCACCATCCTGTTTTTCGGTGGCTGGCTGTCGCCCATTCCTGGCCTGCCGGACGGCGCCTTGTGGATGATCGGCAAGATGATGTTCTTCTTTTTCATCTTCTCGATGGTCAAGGCGATCACGCCGCGCTACCGCTATGACCAGTTGATGCGGATCGGCTGGAAAGTGTTCCTGCCGATGTCGATCGGCTGGGTGGTGCTGGTATCGTTTGCGGCGCAATTTGGATGGTTCGGCGGTGCCTATGCCCGCTGGGTTGTGGGGGGGTGAGCCGATGATTGTGAAACATGTGATCGCCGCAACCCTGATCCTGTTCCCGATGGCCATGTCCGCCCAGGCTGGCATCTGCGATCAGATCTGGACCGCCTATCAGTCCATCGGCGCCCCTGAGGCGCCCGAACGCAAGGATGGCATCCCGGATGCGGTTTACCGCTATCAGGCAGGTGCCGCACTGTTTGAAAAGACACATCAGGCTGTTGCAGACCAGACCCCGGATCAGGTCATTGCCGCTGGTGGCAAAGGCAAGCTGATGGAGGTTTCCGTGCGCCTCTACTTTAGTGACAGGTTGCTTTCCTGTTATGTCGAACCGGCACAGGCATTTGATGCGACATCAGCCTCGTTTGTAACGGCGTTCGAAACTGCGATGAAGCCGGACGAGCGGGCGGAACTTGTCGCCCGCTTCCGGCCAAGCGAATAGGGGAACAAGACGTTGACACAGATCGACTATAAACGCGCGGGCTGGTATTTTCTGCTGGGGGACTTTGTTCTTGGATTCAAGGTCGGCCTGAAATATTTCTTTGCCCCCAAGGCGACGATCAACTATCCGCATGAAAAGGGCCCGCTCAGCCCGCGATTCCGCGGCGAACACGCCCTCAGGCGCTATCCCAACGGCGAGGAACGCTGCATCGCCTGCAAATTGTGCGAGGCAGTCTGCCCGGCGCAGGCGATCACCATCGACGCCGAACCGCGCGAGGATGGCTCACGCCGCACCACCCGTTATGACATCGACATGACCAAATGCATCTATTGCGGTTTCTGCCAGGAGGCATGCCCGGTCGATGCCATCGTCGAAGGCCCGAATTTCGAGTTCGCCACCGAAACCCGCGAGGAACTGTTTTACGACAAGGCGAAACTGCTGGAAAACGGCGACCGCTGGGAGGCGGAGATCGCCCGCAACCTGGAACTGGACGCACCCTACCGATGAGCGATTTTGCAAAAATGTTTCAGGAAATGATGGAACAAATGGCCGAAATGGGCAAAAAGTTCGCCCCTGACCCAAACGCGTTCTCGCCCAAGGCGTTCGAGGCGATGATGCCGGGCGTTGGTGCATCATTTCTGGAAATGGCGTTTGGCAATACCATCAACAAGAACGGGCTGGATGCCAAGACGCGGTTCCTGGTGACCATTGCCGGGCTTTCCGCGCAAATGGTGTTGCAGGTGCCACAACTGAAACTGGCGATTGAAAGCGCGCGGGTGGCCGGTGCCAAAAAGCAGGAAATCACCGAGGTGATCATGCAGATGTCGATGTTCGGCGGTATGCCGTCTACCACGCAGGCGCTTCAGGCCGCGCTTGAGGTTTTCAACGCAGAAGAGAACGGGAAAGACTGATGACCGTAGCAGTTCTTGCATTTTATCTATTCGCGCTGGTCACCGTGGCTGCCGGTTTCATGGTGGTGATGTCCCGCAACCCGGTGCATTCGGTGCTGTGGCTGATCCTGGCCTTCATCTCGTCTGCCGGTCTGTTCGTGCTTTTGGGCGCGGAATTCGTCGCCATGATCCTGGTGATCGTCTATGTCGGTGCGGTGGCGGTTCTGTTCCTGTTCGTGGTGATGATGCTGGATGTGGATTTTGCCAAACTGCGCGGCAGTCTGGCGCAATATCTGCCGCTTGGCCTGCTGATCGGGGTGATCCTGCTGGTGGAACTGGGGCTGGTTTTTGGCAACTGGACCTTCGCGCCGGGGCACGAGGCGGCCCGCGCCGCCGTCACCCCCGCGCTTGAAGAAACCCAAAATACCGTCGCCTTGGGCAAGATCATTTACGGGCAGTATATCTACATGTTCCAGGCGGCGGGGCTGATCCTGCTGGTGGCGATGATCGGCGCGATCGTTCTGACCATGCGCCATCGCCCGAATGTGAAACGCCAGCAGGTGCTGGAGCAGATGTACCGCGACCCGGCCAAGGCGATGGAACTGAAAGACGTGAAACCGGGGCAGGGGCTTTGAACATGATCGGACTTGAACACTATCTCGGCGTGGCGGCGGTTCTATTTGTCACCGGCATTTTCGGCATTTTCCTCAACCGCAAGAACGTCATCGTCATCCTGATGTCGATCGAACTGATGCTGCTGGCGGTGAATATCAATTTTGTGGCGTTCTCGGCCTATCTGGGCGATCTGGTCGGGCAGGTGTTCACCCTGTTCGTGCTGACGGTCGCGGCCGCCGAAGCGGCGATCGGTCTGGCCATTCTGGTCTGTTTCTTCCGCAACCGCGGCACCATCGCGGTTGAAGATGTCAATGTGATGAAGGGTTAGAATTCATGGAAACCGTCATCCTGTTTGCCCCGCTGGTCGGCGCGCTGATCTCGGGCTTTGCTCACAAGATCATCGGTGAAAAGGCCGCCATTACCACCGCGACGGCGCTGTTGTTCCTGTCGGCCCTTCTGAGCTGGATCGTGTTTCTTGGCTTTGATGGCGAGATGAAGCAGATCCCGATCATGCGTTGGGTGGAAAGCGGCAGCCTTTCGACCGACTGGGCCATCCGGCTGGACCGGCTGACCACCGTCATGCTGATCGTGGTGACAACGGTTTCCAGCCTGGTTCACCTTTATTCATTCGGCTACATGGACAAGGATCCCCAGTGGAAAGAGGGTGAAAGTTACAAGCCGCGCTTTTTTGCCTATCTGTCGCTTTTTACCTTTGCCATGCTGATGCTGGTAACCGCCGACAATCTGTTGCAGATGTTCTTTGGCTGGGAGGGGGTCGGTCTGGCCTCGTATCTTCTGATCGGGTTTTACTATCGCAAGCCAAGCGCCAATGCGGCCGCCATCAAGGCGTTCATCGTCAACCGGGTGGGCGATTTCGGCTTTGGGCTGGGGATTTTCGGGCTGTTCTTCATGGTGGACAGCATCAACCTGACGGATATTTTCGCCGCCGGGCATCATCTGGCTGATGTAAAAATGTCGTTCCTTTATATGGAGATCACCGCGGCGGAATTGCTGGCCTTCCTGCTGTTCGTGGGAGCCATGGGCAAATCGGCGCAACTGTTCCTGCACACCTGGCTGCCCGACGCGATGGAAGGCCCGACACCGGTTTCAGCCCTGATCCATGCCGCCACCATGGTTACGGCGGGCGTGTTTCTGGTCTGCCGCATGTCGCCGCTGTTTGAATATGCGCCCGGTACACTGGCCTTTGTCACCGTCATCGGCGCCACCACCGCCTTTGTCGCCGCCACTATCGGCCTGGTTCAGAACGACATCAAGCGGGTGATCGCCTATTCCACCATGAGCCAGCTTGGCTATATGTTCGCCGCTGCCGGTGTCGGGGTTTACCAGGTGGCAATGTTCCATCTGTTCACCCATGCCTTTTTCAAGGCGATGCTGTTCTTGGGTGCGGGTTCGGTGATCAACGCCATGCACCATGAACAGGACATGCGCAGTTATGGCAATTTGCGAAAGAAAATCCCCATCACCTTCTGGGCGATGATGATCGGCACACTGGCCATCACCGGCGTCGGCATTCCGGCCTCGCTGATGAAGCTTGGCGACACTCCGATCGGCTTTGCCGGGTTCCTGTCCAAGGATGCGATCATCGAAAGCACCTTTGCCGCCGGTTCCGGCGTCGGGCAGTTTGCCTTCATTTTGCTGGTGCTGGCCGCCGCCATGACCGCGTTCTATAGCTGGCGGCTGATCTTCATGACCTTTTATGGCGAAGAAAAGGGCGACAAGCACGCGCATCAGCACGCCCATGAAAGCCCCTGGACCATGACGGTGCCGCTGATCGTGCTGGCGGTTGGTTCGACCCTGGCCGGGATGATCTGGTACGGCGATTTCTTTGGTCACAACGTGACCGAGTTCTTTGGTGCCGCCATCTACACCAATCACGAGACCAACCATGTGCTGCACGATGCGCATTCGGTGCCGGTCTGGGTTGGCTGGTCGCCGTTCATCGCCATGCTAATCGGGCTGTTTCTGGCCTGGCTGTTTTACATCCGCCGCCCCGGTATTGCGCCGGCCCTGGCCGAGATGTTCCAGCCCGCCTATCAGTTCCTGTTGAACAAATGGTATTTCGACGAGGTTTACGACGTGATCTTTGTGGGTTTCGCCAAATGGCTTGGGCGGTTCTTGTGGAAGAAAGGCGATGGTGCAGTGATTGACGGCACCATCAACGGTGTCGCCATGGGCATCGTGCCCTATTTCACCCGCCTGTCGGCGCGGATGCAGTCCGGCTACCTTTATCATTATGCGCTGATAATGGTGCTGGGGGTTGTCGGCCTTGTCACCTGGATGTCTATCAGCGGAGGGGGCCACTGATGGAAAACCTGCTTTCGATCGTCACCTTTCTGCCGCTGATCGCTGCCATTATCCTGGCGCTGTTCCTTCGGGGTGAGGATGCAGCCGCGCAGCGCGCTGCGAAATGGCTGGCGCTGTTTGCCACTACCGCGACCTTCCTGATCTCGCTGGCCGTCTACATGCAGTTCGACCCGGCCAATACCGGCTTTCAGATGGTCGAGGAATACGCCTGGATCGGCGGTCTGACCTACAAGATGGGGGTGGATGGCATATCGGTGCTGTTCGTTCTGCTGACCACCTTCCTGATGCCGCTGGTAATCGGTGCAAGCTGGAAGGTGGAAAGCCGCGTCAAGGAATACATGATCACCTTTCTGGTGCTGGAAACCCTGATGATCGCGGTTTTCTGTGCGCTTGATCTGATCCTGTTTTACGTGGTGTTCGAAGGCGGCCTGATCCCGATGTTCCTGATCATCGGCATCTGGGGCGGCAAGGACCGGATCTATGCCTCGTTCAAGTTCTTTCTTTATACTTTCCTTGGCTCGGTACTGATGCTGGTTGCCATGATCTTCATGTATATGGATGCAGGCACCACCGACATTCCGACGCTGCTGCACCATGAATTCTCGTCCACACCGATCAGCCTTTTGGGGTTCACCATCGCCGGCGGTGCGCAGACGCTGATGTTTCTGGCGTTCTTTGCCAGCCTTGCCGTCAAGCTGCCGATGTGGCCGGTGCATACCTGGCTGCCGGATGCCCACGTTCAGGCACCGACCGCCGGTTCGGTGGTGCTGGCGGCGATCCTGTTGAAGATGGGCGGTTACGGTTTCCTGCGTTTCAGCCTGCCGATGTTTCCCGTCGCTTCGGAACTTCTGAGCGGCTTCATGCTGTGGCTGAGCGTGATCGCCATCATCTACACCTCGTTGGTGGCGATGATGCAGGACGACATGAAAAAACTGATCGCCTATTCCTCGGTGGCGCATATGGGGTTTGTCACCATGGGGATTTTCGCTTTCAACCAGCAAGGTCTTGACGGCGCGATCTTTCAGATGCTCAGCCACGGTTTCATCTCGGGTGCCTTGTTTCTGATCGTCGGGGTGATCTATGATCGCATGCATACCCGCGAGATCGACGCCTACGGCGGCCTTGTGGTCAGGATGCCGGCCTATGCGCTGGTGTTCATGCTGTTCACCATGGCCAATGTCGGGCTGCCAGGCACCTCGGGCTTTGTCGGTGAGTTTCTGACCCTGGTCGGCATTTTCCAGACCAACAGCACCGTGGCATTCTTCGCCACCACGGGCGTGATCCTGTCGGCCAGTTACGCGCTGTGGCTGTACCGGCGGATTGTGTTCGGCGATCTGATCAAGGAAAGCCTGAAATCCATCAAGGACATGGAGGCGCGCGAGAAATGGATTTTCGCGCCGCTGGTGGTGATGACGCTGCTGTTGGGGGTCTATCCGGCGCTGGTGCTTGACCTGATCGGCCCGTCGGTAACGGCACTGCTGCATGACATCGAACCCGTTCTGGCGGCCGCACGCGGTACGCTGGCAACGGTCGCGCATTGAGGGTGGAATGATGATTGGAACTGATCTTAACGTAATTCTGCCCGAACTGGTACTGGTCGCTTATTCGATCGTGGCGCTGATGTGGGCAGTTTATCGCGGCAAGGACGCGGAAACGCCGATGCTGATCTGGCTGACGGCGCTGGTGATGGCGGGCCTTGGCGTCTGGATCGGGCTGGAGCCCGAAGGCACCGTCACCGCCTTTGACGGTGCCTTTGTAAATGACGGGTTTGCCCGCTTTTCCAAGGTGATGATCCTGTTTTCAGCGGCTGTGGTTCTGTTGCTCAGCCAGGAATATCTGACGCGCAACAAGCTGTTGCAGTTCGAATTTCCGATCCTGATCGCGTTGGCGACAGTCGGCATGATGATGATGGTTTCGGCGGGCGATCTGATGGCGCTTTACATGGGGTTGGAGCTGCATTCGCTGTCGCTATACGTCATTGCCTCGTTTCGCCGCGACAGCATCAAATCGACCGAGGCGGGGCTGAAATATTTCGTTCTGGGCGCGCTTGCCTCGGGTATCCTGCTATATGGCATGTCGCTGATCTATGGCTATGCCGGCACCACCAGCTTTGACGGCATCACCGCGGCGGTGGATGAGGGGGGGCTGTCGCTGGGCCTGCTTGTCGGTCTTGTGTTCCTTATGGCCGGGCTGGCCTTCAAGTTTTCCGCCGTACCGTTTCACGTCTGGACCCCGGATGTCTATGAAGGCTCGCCCACCCCGGTGACAGCGTTTTTCGCCACCGCGCCCAAGGTGGCGGCAATGGCGCTGTTCGCGCGCACCATGTTTGACGCCTTTGGCAACAGCACCGGCGACTGGACTCAAATCGTGGTGCTGCTGTCGCTTCTGTCGATGTTCCTGGGCGCGGTCGCCGGGATCGGTCAGAAGAATTTCAAACGCCTGATGGCCTATTCCTCGATCAGCCACATGGGCTTTGCCCTTATGGGTCTGGCGGCAGGAAACGAACAGGGCGTACAGGCGATGCTGATCTACATGGCGATCTATGTGACGATGAATATCGGCGTTTTCACCTTCATCCTGAACATGGAACGTGACGGTCAGGCGGTCACCGATATCTATTCCCTCAACATGTACAGCCGGACCGAGCCTTTGCGTGCGGCGGCCCTGATGGTGCTGTTGTTCTCATTGGCCGGGGTGCCGCCATTGGTGGGCTTTTTCGGCAAGTTCTACGTCTTGCGGGCAGCAGTCGATGCCGGGCTGGTCTGGCTGGCGGTGGCCGGGGTCATCGCCTCGGTGATCAGCGCGTTCTATTATCTCAGGATCGTCTATCTGATGTATTTCGGCGAGACCGGCGAGGCGCTGGATGGCACCATGCCGACGGTTCACTGGGCGGCGTTGATGGCGACGGCCTTCTTGATGGTGGCGGGTATCATCAACCTGTTTGGCGTTGAAACCCTGGCCGGTGCTGCTGCCGCGACCTTGCTGAAATAGATGCCGGGCTGGCCAGCAGGGGTTGAATGCCGGGTTTACCCAACGCTTGACAGCACCATGGCCGAGGCTGCCCGACAAGCTTCGGGGGTTGCCGGGCCGACCTGGATCATGGCGCTCAGGCAAACCGCTGCCAGGGGGCGGCGCGGGCGGCAATGGGTGCAACCCGAAGGCAATTTTGCCGCCACGCTGATCTGGCCATCCAGCGCCAGTGTCAGCGAACGCGCCCTCAGATCCTTTGTGGCGGCGCTGGCGCTGCGGGATGCCTTCGTCGCCGCCACCGACATGCCCGATACGTTTCAGTTGAAATGGCCGAATGACGTGTTGCTGAATGGCGGCAAGGTTGCAGGAATCCTGCTGGAAAGCAACGATGCGCATCTGGCCATCGGTTTTGGCGTCAACCTTCTGGCCGCCCCAGACCCCGGCATGATCGAAACCGGCGCGGTGCCGCCGGCAAGTCTGGCCGAAAAAACCGGGTATCGCCTTAGCCCGGAACAGTTCCTGGACCATCTCGCACCGGCCTATGCCGCCCGTGAGGCGGAGTTCACCACCTATGGTTTTCAACCGATCCTGAACGATTGGCTTGCCCATGCCGCGCGGCTGGGGCAGGAGATCAAAGTCCGGACCAACGCCGACAAAACCATGAGCGGCATTTTCGAGACGGTGGACAAGGATGGCATGCTGGTTCTGAATACCCCGATCGAACGTTTGCGGATCGCTGCCGCCGATGTATTTTTCTGAACCTTCCGGAAAGGAGCAACACCATGCTGCTGGCCATAGATGTTGGCAATACCAATACGGTTTTCGCCATCCATGACGGCAAGGAATTCATCGCCGACTGGCGCTGTGCCACCGAGCACCAGCGAACCGCCGATGAATACTGGGTCTGGCTGAACACCCTGATGAAGCTGAAGGGGATCGAGGTTTCAGTGCATGAGGTGATCGTTTCTTCGGTGGTGCCGCAGGTGGTGTTCAACCTTCGCCTGCTGTGCAATCGTTATTTCGACTGCCGCCCGCTGGTGGTCGGCAAGCCGGAATGCGTGTTGCCGGTGGATGTGCGGGTTGATGCGGATACCCAGGTCGGGGCCGACCGTCTGGTCAACACGGTCGGTGCGTTCCGGCAGTTCGGCGGCGATCTGATCGTGGTGGATTTCGGCACCGCCACTACCTTTGATGTGGTGGCATCCGATGGTGCCTATATCGGCGGAGTCATTGCGCCGGGGGTGAACCTGTCGGTCAAGGCGCTGCACGAGGCGGCGGCAGCGTTGCCGCATGTGGATGCGACCAAACCTGCCATGGTGATCGGCACCAACACGGTTGCCTGCATGCAGTCGGGCATTTACTGGGGGTATGTCGGCCTTATTCGCGGCATCTGCCAGCAGATCAAGGCCGAGCGTGAACGGTCGATGCAGGTGATTGCCACCGGCGGCCTTGCGACCCTGTTCGGACAAGAGGACGGGTTGTTTGATCGTGTTGTTCCCGAACTGACCATGACCGGCCTTGTCCAAATCAACCAATTCAACCGAAAGGCCAGCTGATGGCAAAGAACCGACTGATCTACCTGCCACTTGGCGGTGCCGGCGAGATAGGCATGAACACCTATGTCTACGGCTATGGCCCGGCAGGCAAGGAACGGCTGATCCTGGTCGATCTTGGCGTGACCTTTCCCGATATGGACAGTTCGCCCGGCGTCGATCTGATCATGGCCGACATCGCCTGGCTTGAGGAGCGGCGCGACCGGATCGAGGCGATCTTCATCACCCACGCGCATGAGGATCATATCGGCGCCCTCGGCCTCATGCATGACCGCCTGGCAGCACCGGTCCATGCCCGCGCCTTTACCGCCGCCATCGGACGGCTGAAGCTGGAGGAAAAGGGGCAGGATCCGAATGTCATTACCGAGGTTGCCGCCTATCCTGAAACCGTCGAGGCGGGACCGTTCCGGGTTTCGTTCCTGCCGGTCTCGCATTCCATTCCCGAAAGCGCCGGACTGGTGATCGACACGCCTGAGGGCCGGATCGTGCATACCGGCGATTTCAAGCTGGACGGCAAACCGCAGGTCGGCGAGGCGTTCGATCCCTTGTTGTGGAAAGAGGTGGCAAAACCGGGCGTCAAGGCGCTGGTCTGCGACAGCACCAACGTGTTCTCGTTGGCACCGGGGCGTTCGGAATCAACCCTGATCGGCCCGATCACCGAACTGATCAGGGACCGCCAGGGCATGGTGGTCGCCACCACCTTTGCCTCGAACGTGGCGCGGCTAAGGACACTGGCGCAGGCCGGGGTGGATGCCGGACGCTCGGTGGTGGTGATGGGGCGGGCGATGATACGCATGATCTCGGTTTCACAGGCCGCCGGGGTTCTGACCAACTTTCCGCCGATCGTGCCGCAGGAAGACTGGGGAACAGTCCCGCGCAACGACATGATGGTGCTGGTTACCGGATCCCAAGGTGAACGCCGGGCCGGATCGGCACAGCTTGCGAACGGCAAGTATAACGGCATCACCCTTGGCATCGGCGATCTGTTCCTGTTTTCATCCAAGACCATCCCCGGAAACGAGTTGCCCGTCAGCCGCATCATGAACCGTTTCAGCGAAATGGGGGTTGATGTGGTGGATGACAGCAATGGGCATTACCACGTTTCGGGCCACGCCAACCGCCCGGATCTTGAGGCGCTGCACGACCTGATGAAACCTGAAATGCTGATCCCGATGCACGGCGAACATCGGCATCTGCGCCAACATGCGATGATCGGCGAGGCCAAGGGCATCGCCTCGTTGGTGGTGCCGAACGGTGCCATGGCTGATCTGAGCGGCAAGCGGCCGAAAATCGTCGAATATATCGAAAGCGGGCGCATCTATCTTGATGGCAATGTCCTGATCGGGGCAATGGACGGGGTGGTGCGCGACCGTATCCGCATGGCGCTGAACGGGCATGTGGTGGTCGGCATCATCATTGACGAAGACGATGAACCGCTGGGCGGTGCCTGGGTGGAAACCCACGGCATGCCAGATCCCGAAGGCGAGCATTCGCTGGCCGACCTGATCGAGGAAGCGGTGGAATACCAACTGTCCCGCGCCAGCGACAAGACTATCATGTCGGATGATGCGCTGGAGGAACTGATCCAGCGCGCGGTGCGCAAGATTTCAAAGGATGTGATCGGCAAGAAACCGGAATGCCGGGTGATGATCAACCGGCTGGTCGGTGGCTGAGGGGCGGTCAGATCGCGGCGACTGGCCGCACGCGATCTTCTGCCCCTAATCCAGTGTCCGGCGGAACCGTGACAGCGCCAGTGCGGCATAGATCAGTACAAAGATCAGCAGCGCCGCCATCTGGTTGTTGACCGCCGCCAGATCGGCACCTTTCAGCATCACCGCCCGTATCATCCTAAGAAAATGCGTCAGCGGAAAGGTTTCGCCCAGATATTGTGCCCATTTCGGCATGCCGCCAAACGGAAACATGAACCCCGACAGCAGCAGCGACGGCAGAAAGAAAAAGAACGTCAGTTGCATCGCCTGCATCTGGGTATGTGCCAGCGTCGAGATGGTATAGCCAAGCAGCACCAGCGCCAGCACGAACAGGAATATCCCAAGCGCCAGCACCGACAGCGCCCCGACGAATGGTACCGAGAATAACAGCTTGGCCGCCACCAGCACCACCAGCACCTGCACCGCCCCCACCACCAGATAGGGCACCACCTTGGCCAGCATGATTTCCAGCGAGGTGGCAGGCATCGCCAAAAGGTTCTCCATCGTGCCCCTTTCGGTTTCACGCGTCAGCGCCATCGAGGTCATCATCACCATGGTCATTTGCAAAATCACCCCCAACAGGCCCGGCACGATGTTGTATTGCGTGATCCCTTCGGGGTTGTAGCGGCGGTGAACCAGGATCTGCAACCGCCCGCGCGCCGCATCAGCCGCCTGCGCCTCGGCCCCCTGTTCATGCAGCAAGGCATCGGCGGCGACGGTTCCAAGGGTGGAAATCGCACCCGAGGCAACGGCGGGGTCAGTGGCGTCCACCTCGATCAGCAGTTGCGGTTGGTCGCCGCGTTCGACCCGGCGCTTGAAATCCGACGGGATGGTAACGACAAAGGAAACCAGTCCGCGCTCGATCAGGTTTTCGCCCTCTTCGGCTGTGACGGCGACATGGGTGAAGCGGTAATAGCCCGTCACCTCAAGCGCGGTGACGATGGCGCGGCTGTAATTGTCCTGGCTTGAGGTGACAAGTGCCGCCGCCAACGCCTTGGGATCGGTGTTGATGGCAAAGCCAAACAGCATCAACTGCATCAGTGGCACCCCAAGGGTCATGGCGAATGTGATGCGGTCGCGGCGCATCTGGATCACTTCCTTGGTGAACAGCGCCGCGATGCGCCGGAACGACAGGCGCCACATCAGATCACGTTGTCCTTTGCTCGGCCCATGAAATGGATGAACGCATCCTCCAGACTGGTTTCGGTCGGCTCGGCCCTGGTTTCGGTTTCACGCGACGCCTTCTGCACCGCCTTTTTCAGGCTGGCGGGATCAGTACCCACCACATGCAACCGGGTGCCGAAGGGCGCGATCTGGGAAACTGCCGGATCGGGTTTCAGCATCGCCTCGGCCTTCAGGATGTTTTCGCCTTCCAGCACCCAGGTGGTCAGACCGGCATCGGCAATCACCTCGTCCACCGTGCCGCTGGCCACCAGTTTGCCGTATGAGATATAGTTGATGCGGTGGCACCGCTCGGCCTCATCCATGTAATGCGTCGATACCAGAACCGTCATGCCGCCTGCTGCAAGCTGGTGGATTTCATCCCAGAATTCCCGCCGCGCCTTGGGGTCGACACCAGCGGTCGGTTCGTCCAGCAGCAGCAGTTCCGGGCGGTGCATGATACAGGCGGCCAGCGCCAGCCGCTGTTTCCAGCCGCCGGAAAGCTCGCCCGCCAACTGGTTTTTCCGCGAGGTCAGGCCAAGATCAGCCAAGGTATCGGCAACGTGACGCTTGGCCGGCCTTAGCTGGTAAAGACCAGCCACGAGGTTCAAATTCTCGGCAATCGTCAGGTCGGAATAGAACGAAAACCGCTGCGTCATGTACCCGACCTTACGCTTGATCTTGCGGCTTTGGGTCTGCAAATCAAGGTCAAGCACAGTGCCGCTGCCGGCATCCGCAGTCAGCAGGCCGCAGACCAGGCGGATGGTGGTGGTCTTGCCCGATCCGTTCGGGCCGAGAAAGCCCGAGATTTCGCCACGTCTGACCTTCAGGGATACCTGATCGACCACAGCGCGACCGCCGTATCGCTTGACCAATCCGGTGACGTTGATGGCGTCGTTGGTCACGATCCGTCCTTTTTCAGATCGACATCGACGATCTGACCGGGCTTCAGGATATGGGCATCGCTGTTCGGTTCAGCCTCGATCAGGAACACCAGCTTCTGGCGGTTTTCCAGCGAATAGATCACCGGCGGGGTGAATTCCGGCGAGTCCGAAACATAAGTGACGGTCGCTTCGGTGCCGCTGGCGCAACCATCGCAGTTGACCGTCAGAATGCTGCCGGGTCTGATGCTGGAAATGGCGATTTCCGGCACATATAGGCGGAGTTTCACCGCACCTTCGGGCAGCATTTCCAAAACCGGTGCTTGCGGGCCGGCAAGTTCGCCCTGATTGCGCAGGATTTCGGTGACGGTGCCGTTGTTCGGCGCGCTCAGAATGCGTTTGTCCAACTGCCATTGCGCGGCGCTTAGCTGGGCGCGGGCTTCGGCGACCGCGGCTTCAGCGGCGGCGATCTGGTCGGGTCTGGCGGGCAAGCGGGCCACTGCCAGATTGGCCTCACCTTCGGTCACACCGGCGCTGGCAACCAAAACGGCGGTGTTGGCGGCATCAAGCTGCGCCTGGGTTGACACCCTTCGGGCGAACAGATCCTGCTGGCGGCTGGCCTCACGCTCGGCCTCGACCAACTGGGCGCGGGCCGAAGAAAGTGCTGCCTCGATCACGGCGATTTCAGCCGGGCGGCGGCCTTGTTGCAGATCGGCCAACTGGCTTTCAAGCCGGGCGAGGCCGGCATCAGCCCCGGCCAGGGCGATTTCGGCGTCGCGCTTTTCCAGCGTCACAAGCTGTTGATCCTTGACCACCCGGTCGCCCCGCCGGACCGATAGACTGTCGATGCGGACATTGGTGATGGGCGCAATCAACACGTATTCCCCTTCGACATAGCCGGTCGCCAGCGGCGGCGGCGGTGCGCAATCGGCCAAAAGGGCGCCGATCAGGGGTAGTGTGCATAGCAGGCTGGCCATCAGTTTCGTCCGTCATTCGATCCACGAAACCGTGGATGGTATGGCGGAACTCTAGCGCCAGTAATGGACGCCCGGCAATGGTCTTGGCCTATAAACTGCGCTGCAAAAAGGCCGGAACGTGATCGCCCATACCGACGACCGCATTGCTGTCAGGCCGGTTGCGGGGTTTTGGCGTCGTTTTCTCGGCGGGCTGGCGCGGTGGTTTGGCGGCAGGTTTTCCGGATTCTGCGACTTGAACTGCAACCGGCTCGACCACTGCCTCGATAGCGGGCTTGTTCGCTTTGACCGTTTCGTCGGCATTTGCCTTGGGCGCGCGTTCGCGCCGGGGTTTTGCCTTGGCGCTGTCGGCTTTGGCAGGTTCGGTCTCGGCTTTGCTGGCTTTGGCTTTTGGCGCTTTGGGCTTTTCCGCCCTGGCGGTGTCAGCCCCGGTAATTCCCGGCATTTCCAGACGCGGGATTTCCTGTTTTACCAGGTCTTCGATCGCCGCCAGATATTTTTCCTCATGCGCGTTGCACAGCATCAGCGCATTGCCCTCGCGCCCGGCGCGACCGGTTCGACCGATGCGGTGGACGTAATCCTCGGAATGGATCGGCACATCGAAATTGAATACATGGCTGACATTCGGCACATCCAGCCCGCGTGCCGCCACGTCCGAGGCCACCAGAAACCGCAACTCGCCATCGCGAAAGGCATTGAGAGTGCGGGTTCTGACGCTCTGATCCAGATCGCCGTGAATGGCGGCGGCGTCCAGGCCGTGTTTCTTCAGGCTTTTGGCGACGATATCCACATCGACCTTGCGGTTGCAGAAAATGATGCCATTCCTGACCTCTTCGCCGCCCTGTTCGATCAGCATCCGCAAAAGCGCGCGCTTTTCCTTGCTGACACTGTCCTTGCGGGCGGCCTTGAATACCACGACACCCTGACGGATGGTTTCCGAGGTGGTCGCCTGACGCGCCACTTCGACGCGCTCGGGGTTGTGCAGGAATTCCTGGGTGATGCGGGTGATTTCCGGCGCCATGGTGGCCGAAAAAAACAGGGTCTGGCGGGTGAATGGCGTCAGGTTGAAGATGCGTTCGATATCCGGGATGAACCCCATATCCAGCATCCGGTCAGCCTCATCCACCACCATGATCTGTACGCCGGTCAGCATCAGCTTGCCGCGTTCAAAGTGATCCAGCAACCGCCCCGGCGTGGCAATCAGCACGTCAACGCCGCGGTCGATCAGACGATCCTGATCCTTGAAGCTGACGCCGCCGATCAACAGCGCCATCGTCAGCTTGGTGTGTTTGGCATAGGTTTCGAAATTCTCGGCCACCTGTGCCGCCAGTTCGCGTGTTGGTGCCAGGACCAGGGAACGCGGCATCCGCGCCCTTGCCCGACCCTTGCCGAGCATGGTGATCATTGGCAGCACGAACGATGCGGTCTTGCCGGTGCCGGTCTGTGCAATGCCCAGAACGTCGCGGCCTTTCAAGGCATGCGGGATCGCTTGCGCCTGAATGGGGGTGGGCGTTTCATAGCCGGCTTCATCAATGGCTTTCAGGACCTTCGGGTCCAGCTCAAGGTCAGAGAATTTTGTCATATGTTCCCGTTTGTTACGGTGTCTTATTCCTTGCCTTCACGGCGCACAGGAATGACCGCCCAATAAGGGTGGTTCTGCCCGATCTACCTAATGATTTTGCCGCCAAAGGTCAACGCGACATACGGATATTTGACCAATTAGGCCAGATTGCGCTGATTGTTTCCGGTTCGCATACAAATTCGCGTGTTTGCCATCTTTCAGCGGGCATTTACGCAACATAATGCCGGATCAACGGGAATCCCCTTGGGCGTATTGCCAGTATCGAAGGGTTAATCGCAGGCTACCCGACTCGGCCAAGTGCGGCATATCGACCATAAACTCGGGGTGCAGCGATCCGCCATCAAATCCCCTCGATCCTGATCGAGTTGCCAGATGTGACCATGGCAGATGCCACGGAGGATCTGTTCCAGTTCTGATCGCCCGCCTGACGGTTGGCAAAACCGTTTAGTTGTGCTTGCGACGGCGCAATGCCGTGATGCTGCCAAGACCCGCGACAAGCAACCAGCCTGCGGCAGGCAGCGGAATTGTCGCGGGGGTTCGGTAGATGGCATAAAGCCCATCCTGACCGCAACAGACAACGCTGGCACCGAAAAGCCCGTTACCGTTTTGCTGATATAGGGTCGAGACACCGGCAAACAGTGAATCGCCTGATACCGAGATATTGCCGGTAATGCCGTTATAGACGGTGTTCATCTGCACACCATATGCGGCGATAAACGGGTTCCACGCCGCCGCTTCAAGTGCTGGTCCCAGAATACCTGTTCCACCGGCAATATAAACATTGCCGCCCGCCGCGACATAGGCGGAAAGATCGGTCAGTTCGGACGCGCTCAGATAATCCCCGCCGAGCAGAATCGCGTCATAGGCCGAGATGTTGGCCAGCGTGAAACTGAACGCCGTACCAGTGGTGTAAGTCGCACCGGCATTGGTCATCGCGGTCGCCAATGAGGCGCCGGTAAAGCTGAAGTTGTTGGAATAGGCGTGGATCGTGGTGCCAAATTCAGCAACCAGATTGGACACGAATTGACCGGTTGTCGCGGATTGTGCAAAGCCTGTATCCGACAAGGTCCATTCATCATTGTTGACAACTACGGTCGAAGCGGATGCAGCAGTTGCAAAAGCACTGCTTGCGATGAGGGCCGCAGCAGCAAGATCAAGCATTCGTTTCCGTTTCATAAAGCTAGTCTCCTTGAATAAAACCAAATCGCGCGCAATGACGCAGCGATATCGGTAACTGAAAAAAAAGAGAAACTTGCAGGGTAGTATAATAATCTTGCGATAATCTCATGTCAAATGAAATATTGTTTCAATCCCGATCTTGCCGGGCAGGCGCGCGGAAAGCGTTCAGACCTGCATTTCCTTGATCGCTGACAGACTGAGTTCGGGGTAATCTCGCTCGATCCGGTCGATATCCCATTGCAGCCGCGTGAGGTAAACCGGGTCGCCGTCATGGTCGGCGGCGATATGCCCCTTGTTGGCATTGATGAATGCATCCAGCCGGGGTTTTGGCCCCGTGACCCAGCGGGCCGAGGTGAATTGCGACGGCTCGAACCGGACCGGCAGGCCGTATTCGATCTCGATCCGACTGGCCAGAACCTCGAACTGCAACGGGCCGACTACACCGATCACCCAGCCCGAACCTATCATCGGCTTGAACAGCTTGGCGGCACCTTCTTCGGCAAATTGCGTCAGTGCCTTGTCAAGATGTTTGGCCTTCATCGGATCCAGCGGGCGTACCGTCTGCAACAGTTCCGGCGCAAAGGATGGGATGCCGGTGAACCTCAGCACCTCACCCTCGCTGAGGGCATCACCGATGCGCAACTGGCCGTGGTTGGGAATGCCGATGATATCGCCGGCCCAGGCCTGATCCGCCAGTTCGCGGTCCGAGGCGAGAAACAGCACCGGATTGGAAATCGCCATCTGTTTTTTGGAACGCACATGCAGCAGTTTCATACCGCGCCGGAAATGCCCGGAACACAGGCGCACAAACGCCACCCGGTCGCGGTGCTTGGGATCCATGTTCGCCTGAACCTTGAAGACAAAGCCGGAAACCGCTGTTTCATCAGGTGAAATCCGCCGCGGCTCGGCCGGGCAGACCTGTGGTTTCGGGCCGAATTTACCGATGCCGTGCATCAGTTCCTGCACACCGAAGGAATTGATGGCGGAGCCGAACCAGATCAGCGTCTGGGTGCCGTCAAGGATCGCCTGCTGATCAAAGGCCGGCAGCAATTCGCGGGCCATTTCAATATCTTCCAGCAACTTGTTCAACAGGTGTTCAGGGATGTGTTTGGCCAGCATCGGGTCATCCAAGCCGTTGATCTTGATCGAATCCGCAACCTTGTTGCGATCGGCCCGGTCCATCAGTTCCAGCCGGTCGTTCAGCAGGTCGTAACAGCCCAGAAACTCGCGCCCCATGCCGATCGGCCAGCTGGCCGGGGTCACGTCAATCGCCAGATTTTCCTGAATTTCATCAATGATGTCAAAGGTGTCGCGGCTTTCGCGGTCCATCTTGTTACAAAATGTAAGGATCGGTAAATCGCGCAAGCGACAAACCTCGAACAGTTTTTGGGTCTGGCTTTCCACTCCCTTGGCACCGTCGATCACCATCACCGCACAATCAACCGCCGTCAGCGTGCGATAAGTGTCTTCGGAAAAATCGGCATGTCCCGGTGTGTCCACCAGATTGAACCAGTAATCCTGAAATGGAAACGACATCGCCGAGGCGGAAACCGAAATGCCGCGATCCTGTTCCATCTTCATGTAATCCGAGCGCGTGCGCCGCGCCTCGCCCTTGGCGCGAACCTGTCCGGCCATCTGGATGGCTCCACCATAAAGCAGGAACTTTTCCGTCAGCGTTGTCTTGCCCGCATCCGGATGGCTGATGATGGCAAAGGTCCGGCGACGGTCGATTTCCGGCGGCAGTTTCGGTTGATTTGAGGCACGATCAAGCATCCGAGCCATATAGGTGACGGCTGGGCAAAGGGCAAGAAAGCAAAGGGTTGATTAAACGGGAATTCCACCGATGGTCCTGGCCAGGAATAGCCACAGGGTTCGTTCATCAAATGCTAAGAATTCGGTGGTTCTTCTGGGGTTGTCGATCCGGCTCGGCTGAAATGCCGGGTGAACCGCAGCCCGCGGGGGGTTTCCGCCGTGAAAGGGCTGTCACTTTCAGATCGTCAGGGGGCGGAAAACCGCCCTCACCAAGCGAAAGGCTAGCGGTGGCCGACCTGTTTCAGGAATTCCGATGCCTCGCCGGATCGCAGGAACTTGTGCAGGGATGCCGGTGTATGCCGCTCTGCCGCATCGGGGAACAGTTCAATGATCTCGGCGCGGCTATCCTCGGCCATGGCGGCCAGTGATGCCGCCGAAATCTGCATGCTGACTGCAGCGGTGTCTTCGGCATAGATGATTTCCTGGCGGTCCAGCAGGAACTGATAATACTCCACCATGCCGCCCTGACGGTAAAAGATGGTTGCGTCATTGACCAGATCGGCAGCGGCCACCAGAACCTCGCGGCTGCCCAGCATCACCTCGGCGCGCCAGTCCGACATCAGCACGCGAAAGCTGGGGCTGACCAGTAGATCGGCGGAATTGCCCAACGCATCCCGGCTGATCAGAACCGGTGCCATTGGTCCAAATGCCGGGGCCGCCCGCGCACCGATCCAGCGGACCGGTTGTGCACCGTTGTCGCGGGTCGCCAGTAGCGCGCCGACTTCGATCTTTTCCACTGCCCGCGCGCTGCCATCGGCCATGCGTATCAGCGTGCCGCGCCCGAAACTGCCATAGCAATCGCTGTGATGGCGCAAGGTGCCGGGGTCATCCTCGGCGCGGATCAGGGTATATTCGAGGCCGGCACGCAATGGCATCAGCGGCAGCAGGTATTCCCGGCTGGCGAATGCCGCGCCGCGGCCCGGATCGGGGTTTAGATTGCTGACCACCAGCGCCTCGACCTGACTGCCGTTGCTGCCCATGAAACAAAGGCGGCTGTCCAGCCGCAGACCCTGGCCCAGCCGGCCGATTTCCCGGCTGGCCAACCCCTCAGGGCCGAATTTCCGATCGTGATACAGCTCATAGGACAGGACCGGCCCACGCGCCGACTGGTCCGGCAGCAATAGTTGATAAGCCTCGGCGCGGGGGCTGAACAGATAGACATCGCCCACAAAGGAATCAGCGGCACTGCATACGGCTTCGCCTGCATTCACACCGGCGATGGTGGTGAAATCGGACGGCAGATAGACACTGCATACTTGTTGCTCAACAAAACCGTTCATTGGAATGGCCACAACAATCACTAAGTAAAAGGCAGCGCCCGTTCGACCCCGCAGACCCCCATCCGCACAAAAGTCTAGGCAATCCCCACCGCCAAGAGGCCTTCAATCTAGGCCTGATTCTGAAATGTGTCAACAAATCGGCAGGATTTGTGGTTTGAACAAGCCGTTATTTCGCATGCGGAACCAATGAATTTGCCATCTACGGATTGTTGCCCGGAAGTGGGGTTTTCCAATGGATTTCCGACGTCAGATCGTGTCACCAATGTGGCCACTTGACGAAAGTCACCGCCAGACTAGGCTCGGATTCGCAACTAATCGACCGGGAGGGTGGCAATGGATCTGGGAATCAGCGGCAAATGGGCGGTGGTTACAGCCAGTTCCAAGGGGCTTGGCCGTGGTTGTGCCAGGGCACTGGCTGGCGAAGGGGTCAATCTGGTGATCAACGCCCGCAGCCGCGCCCCGCTTGAGGAAACTGCCGAGGCGCTGCGGCAGGAATATGCTGTCGAGGTTCGTGCCGTCGCCGCCGATGTCACTACCGAAAACGGGCGCGGCCAGATCCTGGCGGCCTGTGCGTCACCGGATATCCTGGTCACCAATGCCGGCGGGCCGCCCCCCGGCATGTGGACCGACTGGACGCGCGATGATTTTATCAAGGCGCTTGATGCCAACATGCTGACGCCGATTGCCCTGATGCAGGCGGTGCTGCCGGGAATGATGGCCCGGGGCTGGGGCCGGGTGGTCAACATCACCTCGCAATCGGTCAAGGCACCGATTGCGGTACTTGGCCTGTCGAATTCCGCGCGCGCCGGGTTGACCGGATTTGTTGCAGGCACCTCAAGACAGGTGGCAGCGAAGGGTGTCAACATCAACAATCTGTTGCCCGGTTCGCACGATACCGACCGGATCGCCGCCCTTGATGAGAATGTGTCAAAGCGGCGGGGAATATCGCTGGCCGAGGCCCGCGCCCTGCGTCAGGCCGAAATCCCCGCCGGTCGTGACGGCAGGCCTGATGAATTCGGTGCCATGTGTGCATTCCTGTGTTCACAGCATGCCGGTTTTATCGTCGGGCAGAATATCCTTCTGGATGGCGGCAACGTGAACGCCACCCTGTGAAGGCGGTTGAACAGCATCTGCCAAGTCTTTAGATGCTAGGGAAAGCTGAACCATTTGCGCAGCTTCAAGTGAAACGGAATTTGGCAGGCCAGATTTGAACACCTCCCCGCCAAGGCTGGAACTGAAGGAAATCCGCCGCGTCTTTGACGGTCAGGCGGTGGTCGATGGTCTGTCGCTTGCGCTTGAGGCGGGGCAGGTGACGTGCCTTCTGGGGCCGTCCGGTTGCGGCAAGTCAACCACCCTCAGGATCGCCGCCGGGGTTGACCGGCAAACTTCGGGACAGGTGCTGATCGACGGTGTGGTGGTTTCCGACGGGCCGTTGCACCGCCCACCCGAGCAGCGCGCCATCGGTCTGATGTTTCAGGATTTTGCGTTGTTTCCGCATCTCAGCGTCGGTGACAATGTTGCCTTTGGTCTGATGCGCCAGTCAAGATCGGCCAAGGCTGCACGGGTTGACGAGTTGCTGGCGCGGGTTGACCTCAAGGGGTTTGCACCGAAATATCCGCACCAGCTTTCGGGTGGTGAACAGCAGCGCGTGGCGCTGGCGCGCGCGCTGGCACCACGCCCTAGGGTGCTGTTGATGGATGAACCGTTTTCCGGTCTTGACAACCGCTTGCGCGATGGCATCCGCGATGAAACGCTGGCGTTGCTGAAAGAAGAAGGTACCGCTGTCTTGCTGGTTACCCATGAACCGGACGAGGCGATGCGCATGGCCGATCAGATCGCCCTGATGCGGGAGGGGCGGATCGTGCAGTTTGGCGCGCCTTACAACCTTTACAATGCGCCGCTGGACCGCGAGGCGGCGGCGTTCTTTTCCGACATCAACATCATTCATGGCGTGGTCAGAAACGCGCTGACCGAAACACCGTTCGGGCAGTTCCTGACCCCCGGGCTGGTCAACGGTGCCGATGTGGAGATCGTCATTCGCCCGCAGCACCTGAAGATGGATTTCGACCGCGACGGCCGCGGCCCGAACCCGACCGCCAGCGATGGCGTGCCAGCCCGTGCCGTGGTTGCGCGCGCGCGCTTCATGGGGGCGGAAAGCCTGGTGGAATTCGTGATGGACCACGACAAAAGCGGCATCAACGCCACCGTGCCGGGGGTGTTCCTGCCGAAACCCGGAACGCCCTTGTGGCTGACCATCCGGCGCGACCGCTGCTTTGTCTTTGCCTGCCGCAACCAGCGCCGCGTCGCCAATCCCTATGAGGCGGACGGCACCAGGCGGGTGGAAACCGCCGTCGCCGAATAAGGGGCGTTCGGTCGCGCCCGCGTTCGCCTGCCATTCTCCCTTGGCAATAACCCCGACTTCGCGCTATGAGGTTGCCTCGAACCCAAGCCAATCAGCCGGAGGCAGTCTTGAGCGATACCGATTCCTTTATCGACGAGGTGAACGAAGAGCTTCGCCGCGACAAGCTGTTCCATTTGTTCCGCAAATATGGCTGGATTGCCGTGGCGCTGGTGGTGCTGGTGGTCGGTGCGGCCAGCTATTATGAATGGCAAAAGGTGCGCGAAAAAGCCGCCGCCGAGGCGCTTGGCGACAGCATCATCCTGGCACTTGGGGCGGTCAGCCCCGAAAGCCGTGTGCAGCAACTGGCGACAATCAGTACCGACAATACTCAAGCGCAATATTACCTGGATCTTCTGAAATCCGCCAGTCAGACCGAGGCGGGCGACAGGACAGCCGCCCTCAGGCTGCTGGATGCGGTTGCCGCGGATACCGATGCGCCCGAGGTTTACCGCCAGCTTGCCGAACTGAAGGCGGTTATCTTGCGCGGTGCCGATCAGGATCGCGCGACTCGCATGGCGACGCTGGAACGTCTGGCCACGGCAGGGGCACCATTCCGGGTGCAGGCAATGGAACAGCAGGCGCTGGCAATGTTCGAATTCGGCGACAAGGACGGCGCGCTGGTCATCCTGAAGAATATTTTGAACGAACCCGGCGCAACACAAGGCTTGATCCAGCGCGCACAACAGTTGATTGTGGCACTGGGCGGCGAGTTGTCCACAGCGGCAGACGCGGCTACGGAATAGGATCAGGCCAGGCGGGCAGGATCGGATCCGACGGGCGGGTATAGGCATAAGGGCTTTCAAGGTGATGCGGAACCGGATAATTCTTCTGCCTCTGGTACTGGTGCTGGTGGCGGGATGCGCGAAAAAGGAACTGATCCTCGAAGGTCAGCGATTTGATGTCAGAACCCCGCTGGATCAGGCGATCCCGGACGCCAACCTTGCTGAAGGCGAAACCGTGGCGATGGACCAACCGGTCAACCGCGATGTGCCGATCCGCCTGCCAAACCAGATCAATCTGTCAAGCTGGCCCGAGAAAAGCGGCGGGGTAGGCCACAATCCCGGTCATCTGGCGCTGGCCCAGCAGTTGACGCGCATTTGGTCCACCGGCATTGGTCAGGGCAATCAGCGACGCCACCGCATCACTTCGGAACCGATCATCGCGCAGGGTATGATCTTTACGCTGGACAGTCAGGCAACGGTAATCGCGCATTCGATGATCGGCGCGGCCATCTGGCAGCAGAACCTGACGCCTGCTTCCGACCGCCCCGAGGATGCGTCGGGCGGCGGGCTGGCCTATGCGGATGGCGTGCTTTACGCCACCACCGGCTTTGGCGAACTGCGCGCGCTCGATGCCAGCGATGGTGGGCTTATCTGGACCCAGAAACTCGGCGCCTCGGTCACTGCCGCACCGACCGTCAAGGACGGGCGGGTCTATGTGGTATCACGTGACAACCACGCCTGGGCGCTGAACGTCAAGACCGGGCGCATCGAATGGCAGCAGCAAAGCACCCCGGCCGATGCAGGCATGGATGGTGGCGCCTCGCCTGCGGTTGACGGCAACAACGTGATCCTGCCGTTCAGTTCTGGTGAACTGGTTTCGGCCCTGACCAAAAATGGCCTCAGGATCTGGAGCGTGGCGGTTGCCGGTTCGCGCCGCGGCCAGGCACGTTCCAACATTGGCGACATCACCTCGGATCCCGTCGTCTCGGGGCGGCGCATCTATGCCGCCAACCAATCCGGGCGGATCGTGGCGATTGCCGCCCGCGATGGCGAGCGTCTGTGGACCGCCACCGAAGGTTCCTACAGCCCGGTGGCACCGGTGGACAATTCGGTATTCCTGGTTTCCGATGCCTCGCAACTGGTCCGGCTGGATGCACGAACCGGCGAGGTGATCTGGGCCGTCGATCTGCCGCTATATGTCAAGGAAAAGACCCGCAAGCAAAGCTATACCCATTATGGCCCGCTGCTGGCCGGGGGGCGGCTGATCGTTGCTTCATCCGATGGTGGCCTTCGCAGTTTCGCGCCAACCTCGGGCGAGCTGTTATCGGTGGTCGATATCCCCTCGGGGGCGGCTTCGCAGCCGGCGATTGTTGGCGGGGTTCTGTATGTTTTGTCCCAGAACGGCCAACTGCACGCTTTCAAATGACCGAAAACCGGTATAGGGGCGGGGTCTGATCAAGCCCTGAGTGCCACCATGAGTTTTACCCTTGCCATTGTGGGCCGCCCGAATGTGGGCAAGTCCACGCTGTTCAACCGTCTTGTCGGGCGGCGTTTGGCGTTGGTCGATGACCAGCCCGGCGTCACCCGCGATTTGCGTGAGGGCGAGGCGAAGCTGGGCCAGATGCGCTTTACCGTGATCGACACCGCCGGGCTGGAAGATGTTACCGACGACAGCCTGCAAGGCCGCATGCGCCGCCTGACCGAACGCGCCGTCGACATGGCCGATGTCTGCCTGTTCATGATCGACGCCCGCGTCGGTGTGACCCCGTCGGATCAGGTTTTTGCCGAAATCCTGCGCAAACGCTCGGCGCATGTAATCCTGGTCGCCAACAAGGCCGAAGGCCGCGCTGGCGAAGCCGGGTTGCTGGAGGCATATTCGCTTGGCTTGGGCGAGCCGGTTTCCCTGTCGGCGGAACACGGCGAAGGCATGGTCGATCTGGCCCAACTGCTGGAACCCATTGCCGAACAATATGCCGACCGGGTGTTTGAACCGGAAACCGATGTCGATCTGCCCGAGGATGAGGATTTTGATGCTGACCTAGACAGCGATGAAACCAAACCCCTGCTTGAACCCGGCAAGCATTTGCAGATTGCCGTGGTCGGGCGGCCGAATGCCGGCAAATCCACCCTGATCAACAAGATCATCGGCCAGGAACGCCTGCTGACCGGGCCCGAGGCGGGGATCACCCGGGATTCGATCTCGGTTCGCACCGAATGGCTGGGAACGCCGATGCGGATTTTCGATACCGCCGGTATCCGCAAGAAGGCGCGGGTGCAGGAAAAGCTGGAAAAGCTGTCGGTCGCAGATGGCTTGAGGGCGGTCAAGTTCGCCGAGGTGGTGGTGCTGTTGCTGGATGTGCAATCCTCGTTCGAGCAGCAGGATCTGCGACTGGCCGACCTGGCCGAACGCGAAGGCCGCGCCGTTGTAGTCGCCGTCAACAAATGGGATCTTGAGGGCGATAAACAGGAACGCCTGAAAGAGTTGCGCGAGAAGTTCGAACGCCTGCTGCCGCAGTTGCGTGGGGCACCAATGGTGATGGTATCGGCACTGACCGGCAAGGGGTTGGACCGCCTGCATGCCGCGGTTCTGAAAGCCTATTCCACCTGGAACATGCGCATTTCCACCGCCCGGCTCAACCGCTGGCTGACCGGCATGCTGGAAATGCATCCGCCACCCGCCCCCGGCGGCAAACGCATCCGTCTGCGTTACATGACACAGGTGAAATCCCGCCCGCCGTCATTTGTCATCATGTGTTCGCATCCCGAACTTCTGCCCGCCAGCTATTCACGCTATCTGGTGAACGGCCTGCGGGACGGATTTGACATGCCCGGCACGCCGATTCGTATTTTCCTGCGCTCGCAGTCGGACAAGAATCCGTATCGCGACAAGAAGGAAAAGAAGATCACCAAGCTCAACAAGCATCTTGAGGGCAGGTGGCAGGGGCGCAAGAAATAGCCGCGTTGACCAACTTCAGATGGCCAGAAAATCCATCAGCCGCTTTGCCTCGGTATTCGGATCGGCCAGCGTGTCGCGTTTTTCGCCGGGGTAAAACCTTGCCCTTAGTGCAGTCGGCATCGGATTTGGCGCAAAGCTGAGGATTTCCAGCGGCCTTGTGGTGCTTTCCGCCGCCCAACTGTCCCAGATCGCCTGTTGCGCCGCCTTGCTGGCACCATGCGCCGCCATGAACTTGCGCCCCGCAACGTCGGTTTCCACCGGCAGAACCGCCCGGGCCTGACCCGCCGCCGCCAGCAAGGGTTCGACCATGGTGATCAGCCGCTGGGTGGTACGGATATTGACCGCCAGCGACTTGTCCCAATCGGTCACCGGCACATGCGCTGCGGGCGACAACTGGCAAGCGAAAATCGCTGAATGCAGCCAAAGATCGACCTTGCCCCAGCGTTCATACACCGACCGGCAAAGGTTCGCCAACCCAACGTCATCGGTGATATCAAGCGGCACCAGCGTGGCAGAACCACCTTTTGCCTTGATCCGGTCGTCCAGTTCCTCTAGCGCGCCGACGGTGCGCGCCACCGCGATCACATGGTATCCGGCCCCGGCCAAAGCCTCGGCCACCGCTGCGCCAAAGCCACGGGATGCGCCAGTCACGAGGGCGATTTTATCAGTCATATCAATGGCCTTTTGGTGTTGGAGGCATGGCGGCGATTTCGGCCAGCCTGAGGTCGATCAGACGATGCAAGATATCGCGGGGCAATGGGGTTTCCGGCGTGAACAACACGCCGCTTTTCGAGGTCTTCCAATCCGACAGAAGTTCTGTCATCTGGCTGACGATCCCGCCGGAATGCGGATAATATCCCATGTGATGCTTGAACGCGGCGTAACCAGCGACCATCCTGCCCTGACGAAATCCCGGCATGCCATAGGACATGCATTCTTCAGCCTCGGGCAGATAAGCGCGGATTTCGCCGCGCAGATTGCTCAGCGTCCGGCGCTGGACGTCGGGCAGGCGGGCGAGATAAGCCTCCGGCGTCGCGGGCGTACCGCTCATTCCGCCGCTGCCTTCATTTCAAATCCGTTATCCAGCATGTCGCGTGGGCTGACCGGATATTCGCCGGAAAAACAGGCGTCGCAGAATTGCGGACTGGCATTGTTGCGGCCTTCGGCCTGCCCGTTGGCGCGGTAAAGCCCGTTCAGCGAGACGAATTTCAGGCTGTCCACCCCCAGATGATCGCGCATCTCATTCTCGGACATGTGGCTGGCCAGCAGCTTGTCCTTGTCAGGTGTGTCCACGCCATAAAAACACGGCCATGCCGTCGGCGGGGAGGCGATGCGAAAATGCACCTCGGACGCCCCTGCATCCAGGATCATCTCCTTGATCTTCATGCTGGTGGTGCCCCTGACTACGCTGTCATCCACCAGAATGACCCGCTTGCCCCGGATCAGCGCCCGGTTGACGTTCAGCTTGAGGCGCACGCCCATGTTGCGGATCTGTTCCGTCGGCTCGATGAAGGTGCGGCCCATATATTGGTTGCGGATGATGCCCATCGCATAGGGGATGCCACTTTGCTGGCTGTAACCAATCGCGGCCGGGGTGCCACTGTCGGGTACCGGGCAGACCAGATCAGCCTCAACTGGGGCCTCGCGGGCCAGTTCCACGCCGATTTGGCGGCGCGTTTCATAGACCGAGCGTCCGCCGAGAATGCTGTCGGGGCGGCTGAAATAGACATGTTCAAAGATGCAGGAGCGTGAAGGTTTTCGGTCAAACGGGAAATAGCTTTCCACGCCCTTCTGGTCGATCACCAGCATTTCGCCCGGCTCCACCTCACGCAGAAACTCGGCCCCGATGATGTCAAGCGCACAGGTTTCCGAGCTTAACACCCAGGCATCGTTCAGCTTGCCCAGCATCAGCGGCCTGACCCCAAGCGCGTCGCGTACGCCGATCAGCTTCTGGTCGGTCATGGCAACGATGGAAAACGCCCCTTCGACCCGGCGCAGCGCGTCTTTCATCCGTTCAGGGATGTCCGACTGGATCGAGCGCGCCATCAGATGAATGATGCATTCGCTGTCCGAGGACGAGGAAAAGATCGAGCCGCGTCCGATCAGTTCACGCCTGAGTGCCACCGCGTTGGTGATGTTGCCGTTATGGGCGATGGCGCAGCCGCCCATGGAAAATTCGCCAAAGAACGGCTGCACATCGCGGATCGCCGTCTGTCCCTTGCTGCCGGCGGTCGAATAGCGCACATGCCCGATCGACAGCTCACCCGGCAGGGTTTCCATCAGGCTGGCCTTGGTGAAACTGTCGCGCACATAGCCGAATCGCCGGGCCGAATTGAAACCGGTTTCGGGGTCATGGCTGACAATGCCGCCCGCCTCCTGGCCGCGATGTTGCAGCGCATGCAGGCCAAGAGCGACGAAATTGGCCGCCTCATGGGCGCCGATCACACCGAACACACCGCATTCCTCGTGCAATCGGTCATCGTCAAAGGGATGGGCAAGAAACGGCTTCATCAGGGATCGCATCTGGCGTCGGACCTCAGGGCAGCGAGTGATGCCCCCTCTTAATTCGACAGCGCGCCAGAGTCACCCGTTGAAAGGCAGCGCGCCGGAAAAAATCTGGGGTCTGTACAAATCTTGATCGGTTATCCGCGCCGCGCCGCCTCGATTGTGGCGACGTCGATTTTCTTCATGTCAAGCATTGCCTCAAATGCGCGTTTTGCTTCGGCGCCGCCAGCGGCCATCGCCTCGGTCAGCACGCGCGGTGTAATCTGCCACGAGATCCCCCAGCGGTCCTTGCACCAGCCGCAAACGCTTTCTTCGCCACCATTGCCGACAATGGCGCTCCAGTAGCGATCGGTTTCCACCTGATCATCGGTTGCAATCTGAAACGAAAAGGCTTCGCTGTGGCGAAAAGTGGTCCCGCCATTCAGGCCGATACAAGGAATGCCGAGAACGGTGAAATCGACCGTCAGAACGTCGCCCGCCTTGCCAGAGGGATAATCGCTGGGCGCGCGGTGAATGGCGTTGAGCGAACTGTTCGGAAAGGTTTCGGCGTAAAATCGGGCCGCTGCCTCGGCGTCCTTGTCAAACCACAGACAGACGGTGTTCTTGGCGATTGCCATACCTGAACCTTTTGCCTTGGCGACCGGTTCTGACACGGCCGCGTCCAGCCGGTATTGTACGCCTGCCAGTTAAAACGTGCAACGGAACGATTAGTTGCTGGTCGCCCCGGATGAGGTATCGGACGGCTCGGCCTTTGGTTTGTTGTTGTTTGGCTGGCAGGATCCGGTCAGCTGTTCATAACGCTCAACGATCCATTGTGGTGCTTCGGTCGGGATCTGACTTTCGATGCTGGTGCGGGCATCGGCAAAAACCGCCGCCGAGCGGGATTTGTCCACCACTTCCATGCCCTGACCCTCGGGCACCACCCGGTCATAGAGAACGAACGCCACCGCCACCAGAACCGCGCCGCGCAGCACCCCGAACAGGAAACCAAGCCCCTGATCGAAGCCTGAAAGGGCCGATTTATGCACGATCGAGGCGAAAAGCGGCGTGAACACCGATACCACGATCAGCGCCACGGCAAACACCGCCGTGAACGCCGCCAGCACCGACAATTCGCAACTATCGGCCAGAAATTCGCCCAGAACCGGCACTTCCTTGACCAGCGGTTCGGCCATCGGGGTGAAGATGAACGCCACCACGGCGGCGATGATCCAGCCGGCGATGGCCAGAACCTCGCGCACGAAGCCGCGTGAAAACGCCAGAATTGCCGAGACCAGAATGATTGCGCCGACGCCTGCGTCAACAATGGTAAATCCGTCCATCAGGAACCTTGTCCCTTGTTCTTATTCATCAATGCTCCCGAAAACCTCTACAATGAATTCGCCGAGATCGGAAAGTTTTTTCAACGTAAAGTCATCCGATGACTGCATTTTTATCGACGCGGGTGCGATTGCGGCACTAAATCCCAGTTTTGCGGCTTCTTTAAGGCGGGCTTCGGCCTGGGTGATCGGCCTTAAAGCGCCGGAAAGGCTGATTTCCCCGAAAACCACCATATCGCCGGGCAGGGGGTGATCCTGGCGGGCCGAGATCAGGGCGGCGGCCACCGCCAGATCGGCGGCGGGTTCGGAAATCCGCATGCCGCCGGCGATGTTCAGATAAACATCCATGCCCGCGAACGAAATACCGCAGCGTGATTCCAGAACGGCCAGGATCATCGCCAACCGCCCGCTGTCCCAGCCAACCACGTTGCGCCGCGGGGTTGCCAGCGGGCTTTGCGCCACCAGCGCCTGTATTTCCACCAGCACCGGGCGCGTACCCTCGATGCCCGCAAACACCACGGATCCGGAACTTGGCCGGTCGCGTTCCGACAAGAACAGCGCCGAGGGGTTGGCGACTTCGGCCAGCCCCATGCCGGTCATTTCAAACACGCCGATCTCATCGGCGGGGCCGAAACGGTTCTTGACGGCGCGAAGGATGCGAAACTGATGGCCGCGCTCGCCTTCGAAATAGATCACCGTGTCGACCATGTGTTCCACCACGCGCGGCCCGGCGATCTGGCCTTCTTTGGTTACATGGCCGACCAGAACCACCGAAATGCCGCGCCGTTTGGCGAAACTGGTCAGTTCATGCGCCGCCGCGCGGACCTGACTGACCGAACCGGGGGCGGAATCCACGTGATCGGCCCACATGGTCTGAATTGAATCGATGATGACGAATTGCGGTCGTTCCGCATCCAGCGTGGTCAGAATATCCCTGAGGTTGGTTTCCGCCGCCAGCCGAACCGGCGCATCACCAAGGCCAAGACGTTCGGCCCGCATCCTGATCTGGCTGGCGGCCTCTTCGCCGGAAACATAGATGGCGCTGGTGCCGCGCCGCGCAAAGGCCGCTGCCGCCTGCAACAGCAGGGTCGATTTGCCGATACCGGGATCGCCGCCCACCAGAATGGCCGAACCCGGCACAAGGCCGCCGCCAAGCACGCGGTCGAATTCCTCCAGACCGGATTGCACCCGAACCAGCGGTGCGTCGTTGGTGGTCAGGTCGGTCAGTTCAATCTGCTTGCCCTTCATCGCACCCAGCGACTTTTTCGCCGGGCCGGTTGACAGCGCTGCCTCTTCAACGATGGAATTCCAGGCACCGCACGCCTCGCAGCGCCCGGCCCATTTCTTGTGGGCAGCCCCGCAGGCATTGCAGGTGAACGAACTTGCCTTAGCCATTGAACTGCCTGCTGCTGAGGAACGAGATGATGAACGAAGCGATGACGCATCCGGTGAACAGGTACAAGCCCCAGGCGGTTTCGACGCGCCCGATGCCGATACCCTTCAACAGGATGATATAAAGCGAGATCAAAAAGATATCTGCCATCGCCAGTTTGCCCAGAAGTTGCAGTATCGGCATGGTCGATTTGTCCATCAGCCCGAACTGGATCAAAGCCACGCCAACGGTTTTGAGGTAAGGCGCGAACAGCGCGAAAAACGTCACCAGCACCGCCAGATAAACATCCTGACGCCACAATTCCTGTAGCCCAGTCAGAACGGTGATTTCATCCAGCGAAAAGAACGGCAACAACCCGGCCTTCAGCAGGGGCGCGGTCCAGGCGATGGGAAACAGCACCAGCAGGCTGAGATTGGCCAGTTTCAGCGGCCAACTGAACGCCAAAGGGCCGCTTGTCATCTGACCGCCTCGATCGGGCCTTCGGCGCGGGCATTGATGAACTGGTCAAGATAGGGATCACCCGAATTGTCCAGATCGCCGACCGGCCCCTGCCATTGCACGACGCCTTCATGGATCATCGCCACCCTGTCGGCGATGGCGCGGACGCTCGACATGTCATGGGTGATTGTCATCGCGGTGGCACCCATTTCGACCACGATCTCGCGCACCAGTTCGTTGATCACGCCCGACATGATCGGGTCAAGCCCGGTGGTCGGTTCGTCAAAAAAGATGATCTCAGGCTCGGCCGCGATGGCACGCGCCAGACCCACACGTTTCTGCATGCCGCCAGACAGTTCGGCCGGATAAAGATCGGCAACCCGTTCCTTCAGCCCGACCCGGCGCAGCTTTTCGATGGCGATGGCGCGGGCCTCATCCTTTGGGCGTTTGAGGCTGCCGCGCAGCAGGCGAAAGGCGACGTTCTTCCAGACCGGCAGGCTGTCAAACAGCGCACCCCCCTGAAACAACATGCCAAAACGCGCCAGAAAGGCGTCACGCTCATCCTTGGTGGTGTCATGACCATCGACCAGGATTTTGCCGCTGGTGATCGGCAGCAGGCCCAGCACCAGCTTGATCAGCACCGATTTGCCGGTGCCCGAGCCGCCGATGATGACCATGCTTTCGCCCTTCATCACATCAAGATTAACACCGCGCAACACATGGTTGTTTCCAAAGGATTTATGCACATCCTGAAACTGGATCATCGGAGTTGTCATGAGGTAAAGAACAGTTCGGTAAGGATATAGTTCGACGTCAGGATCAGGACCGAGGCACCGACCACCGCATTGGTCGTCGCCTTGCCGACGCCCTGCGCGCCGCGCCCGGAATTCATGCCGTGATAGCAGCCCATCATCGCCACGATAAAGCCGAAAACCGCTGCCTTGATCAGCCCGGATGTGACATCCCAGCTTTGTAGAAAGTCAATGGTATTGGATATATACGCGGCAGAGTTAAAGCCAAGTCGTGTGGTGCCGACCAGATAGCCGCCGAAAATGCCGATAACATCACCGATCCCGGCCAGTATCGGCATGGTCAGTGTCGCCGCCACCACCCGTGGCACCGTCAGGTATTTCAACGGATGGGTGGAAAGCGTGACCAGCGCGTCGATCTGTTCGGTCACTTTCATGGTGCCAAGTTCAGCCGCGATCGAGGCCGCGACCCGGCCCGCCACCATCAGCCCGCCCAAGACCGGGCCAAGTTCGCGCACCATGCCGATGGCAACGATCGAAGGCACGGCACTTTCGGCATTGAAACGTGAACCACCGGCATAGATCTGCAAGGCCAGTGCGCCACCGGTGAACAGGGCCGTCAGGCCAACAACAGGAAGGGAAAAATAGCCAATGAACAAAATCTGTTGGCCAAGTTCCTTTAGGTAGAATGGCGGGCGGAAAATGTGGCTGACCGTGGCAAAGGCATAGGATGAAATCCGCCCGACCGTTGCCATCAACCCCAGTGTGGATCGCCCGATTGGCGATAGCAGTGACTGCAACAATGTCATGATTCCAGCCTGTCCATTCATTTCACTATCCGCTCAGCCGCCAATGTAGACGCGATTGTAGCGCGCGCCAAGGCTGGTCAGTATTTCATAGCCGATGGTGCCGGCAGCAGCGGCAAGCCGGTCGATGCCTTGAACCGGGCCAAGAATGTCCAGTCGCTCAGGATCAGCGGCAAGGCCGGTCACATCCACCCCGATCAGATCCATGGAAACCCGTCCCACCAGCGGGCAGGGTCGATCTTCGGCCCAGATCTTTGCCGCCCCCCCGATGGCCCGGATCAAGCCATCGGCGTAACCCGCTGACAGTGTGGCGATTCTTGACGGTCTGGTGGCGGTCCAGGTGGCGTTGTAGCCAACCGTTTCACCGATCAATACATCGCGGCACTGGATCACCGGCAGTGACAGTCTGACAACCGGTTTTGCAGCCGCAAAGGGGGATCCACCATATAGCCCGATGCCCGGTCGGCAGAGATCAAAGTGATAAGCCGAACCCAGCAGCATGCCACCGGTTGCGGCCAGCGAGCGGCGGCAGGCAAGACCATCGGTCAGCCGACGAAATGCCGCCAGTTGTGCCACATTCTGCGGATGCTCTGCCTCGTCGGCCGAGGCGAGGTGGCTCATCAACAGCCTTGGCCCCTTTGCCATCAGTTCATTGCGAAGATGCGTGAAATCGTCAGGCTCCAGCCCAAGGCGGTTCATGCCGGTATCCAGTTGCACCCCGAAGGGTTTTCCCGGCAGCGCCTTGAATTGCCGTTCAATCTGTTCGACCGAGTTCAGAAGCGGCACCAGATCAAATTCACGCAACAACTTGTCGTCCCCGACCATATGCCCGGAAAAGACGAAAATTTCAGGCTCCGGCCCCAGCGTTTTGCGCAGAGTGGCGCCTTCTTCGGCCAGGGCTACGAAAAAGCTGTCAACGCCCGCTCTGTGCAGCGCCATCGCCACCGCACCCGCGCCCAGACCATAGCCATCCGCCTTGACCACTGCACCGGTTGTCACATGTGCCGCCGAAACCGCATCCAGCGCACGCCAGTTGGCGATGATTGCATCAAGATCAATGGTCAGATCGGCGGCGGCCATCGGATTCTCCCAAGGGTGTTGGCGTGACTTGGGCCATAACCGGGCAGGGCTGGTCAACCCTGTATTTACAATCAGAAATCGCTGCCGATATTTTGTTGATAGGACCGGACCAGATTGCCGAAACGGGTGAATTTTCCCTCAAAGCTCAGATCGACATGGCCGATGGCGCCATGGCGCTGCTTGCCGATCACCACTTCGGCGCGGCCATGCAGATGCTCCATTTCCTGCTGCCATTTCATCATCAATTCAACCTCATGATCGCCGGGCTTTTCGCGCTCCTTGTAATATTCCTCGCGGAACACGAACATCACCACGTCGGCATCCTGTTCGATCGAACCGGATTCGCGCAAATCCGACAGTTGCGGGCGCTTGTCCTCGCGGTTCTCCACCTGGCGCGAAAGCTGGCTGAGGGCGATCACGGGGATGTCCAATTCCTTGGCGATGGCCTTCAGGCCCTGGGTAATCTCGGAAACCTCGTTCACCCGGTTGTCCTTGGCCGAGGCCGGGCGCACCAGTTGCAGGTAATCGACGATCAGCAGATCCAGCCCGTGGGTGCGTTTCAGCCGCCGCGCCCGCGCCGCAAGCTGGCTGATCGGCAGGGCGGCGGTATCGTCGATGTAAAGCGGGCAGTTTTCCAGCGCCTTAGCGGCCTCGACGAAACGGCGGAATTCACCCTCGTTCAACTCACCGCGGCGGATCTGGTCAGACGGTACCTCGCTGGCTTCCGACAGGATGCGTGCCGCAAGTTGTTCAGCCGACATTTCCAGCGAATAGAACCCGACCACGCCACCTTCGACCGCACCTTCGCTGCCATCGGGCAGGGTGCCGTGGCGATAGGCCCTGGCGATGTTGAAGGCGATGTTGGTCGCCAGCGCCGTCTTGCCCATCGAAGGCCGCCCGGCCAGAATCAGCAGATCGGATTTGTGCAGCCCGCCGAGCTTCTTGTCGAGATCGGTCAGGCCAGTGGCAATGCCCGCCAGCCCGCCATCGCGCATATAGGCAGCATTGGCGATCTGTACCGCATCGGTTGCAGCCTTTAAAAAGCTTTGAAACCCGGTGTCGGCGCTGCCTTTTTCGCCCAGCTGGTAAAGCCGTTGTTCGGCCTCGACGATCTGGTCTTTCGGTTCGGACTGCACCTCGACCCGCGCGGCTTTTTCGCTGATTTCCTGGCCGATGGTGATCAGATCGCGGCGGATCGCCAGATCATAGATCATCTGCGCATAATCGCGCGACGCGTAGACCGAAATCGCCGAATGCGCCAGACGCGCCAGATAGGATGGCCCGCCCAGCACTGCCAGACCCGGGTCATCCTCCATGAACGCCTTCAGCGTTACCGGTGAGGCCAGGGCGTTTTTCTGGATGCGCTGTGCGGCGATTTCGAAGATCCGCCGATGCACCGGGTCAAAGAAATGCGTCTCGTTGACCAGCGAGGAAATCCGGTCGTAAACGTCGTTATTAACCAGCAATGCCCCCAGCAGTGCCTGTTCCGCCTCGCTGTTATGCGGCAGGCTGACCGGGGCAAGGGGTGTTTCCTGGCTGATTTGGGTTTTTTCGTGAATTGCCGTTATGCCGGTCATTATTTTCCCCTCGATGTCCACCAGCGGGTATTTCAGACCAGGCGATTCTCTGCAATGGGACAGTATTCTGGAAATCCTGTGGATATCCTGTGGGTTAATCCGCCGCGCATGAAAGGTTGCCTGTGCCGGTGGCGTTCTGCCATGATTATGGTAGCAGGAGTTCGAAAAATATCAATATCTGGTGGTTTTTTGGCGACATTTTGTTTGATGCCGAATTGTCACCATCGGCCATAATCGCCACTGGCGCGGGGTCAGGCATCAACCATTCAGCGCCGCAATGATCTTGCTGAAATCCGCCGCCTTGAGCGAGGCGCCACCGACCAGCCCGCCATCGACATTTGGCACGCGGATAATTTCAGTGGCGTTTCCCGGGTTCATCGAGCCACCGTAAAGCAGGCGCACCGAGCGCCCGACGCCGTTGCCGAATCGCCGCTCCAGCCGGGCGCGGATGAAATCGTGCACCTCACCGATATCGCCAAGGGTCGGCGTCAGCCCGGTACCGATGGCCCAGATCGGCTCATAGGCGATTACCAGATTCTCGCCGGTGGCGGCATCGGGGACCGAGGCGGCAAGCTGCCCGCCGATGATGTCAAGCGTGTTTGCGGCGTGGCGTTCTTCGCCGGATTCGCCGATGCAGACGATGGCGCGCAACCCGGCAGCCCAGGCGGCAGTTGCCTTGCGGCGGACCATCTCATCGGTTTCGCCGTAGGTTTCGCGCCGTTCGGAATGGCCGACGATGACGTATTCAGCACCCGCATCCGCCAGCATTTCGGCGGAGATGTCGCCGGTATGGGCGCCGCTTTGATTTTGGTGGCAATCCTGTGCGCCGATGGTGATGCAGTTGTCGGCACAAACCCGCGCCATGGAGCGAACCAGCGTCGCGGGCGGGCACAGGACCACCTCGGCCTTGGGGGCAGGGTGTGCTGCCGCCAGGATTTCAACCTCGGACAGGGCCGATCTGAGGCCGTTCATCTTCCAGTTTCCGGCAGCAAGTTTGCGGCGCATCGGTTTTTCCTTCAAAGTTCGGCCAGCGCCCGGCGTGCCCAGTCGCAGGCCAGGTCAGGGTCGTCCAGTGCTGCCTCGGGCAGCGTCCAGTACCCCATGCTATGGGTTTTTCCATCTTTGGAGGACATGCTAAATGGCCGCGCCCCGGTTGCCGCCATTTCATCGGCGAATTTTCCGGTGGCTTTCAGGTAGATATCGCCTTGACTGCTGAGCAGGGCAAAGATTTGCCCCTGATGATAGATGGTCATGCCGCCGAACATCTTTCTTGAGGTGATCGCCCCCAATGGCACGAACAGATCAAGGGCAAAGGCGATGTCGGCGTCTGAAACGCTCATTTATTTTGGATCAGGCTTTCGTCGAACTTGATCGATTCGCCGCAACCGCATGCTTCGGACACGTTCGGGTTGTTGAAGTGGAACCCGCTTTCCAGCAGTGATACGGTATAGTCGATTTCGGTGCCGAACAGGAACATCTGCGCCATCGGCGCGATCATCACCCTGGCACCGTTCTGTTCCACCACCTCGTCATGGGGATCAACCTCGGATACGTAATCCATGGTGTATTCCATGCCCGCGCAGCCGCCTTTCTTGACGCCGATCCTCAGGCCCTTGGTTTCGCCCTTGGCCATCAGGCGGGCGATTTGCGTGGCGGCGGCCTCGGTCATGGTGACGGCCTGTTTGCCTGGAATTCCGAACACGGTTCTGATCCTTATTGGGTTCGTGCCTAATATAAGGTGTTGGCTGTGGTTGCTCAAGCCCCGGTGGTTTGCCGGTAAAGATATGTTGTTGCCAGGGCCACAAGTATTGCCCAGCCGAAACTCAGCAGGGTGCCAATGATGACATATTCCGTCATCGCCCGCTGGCCCTGATCCGGGTTGAACCTGAGGATGGATTTCGCCGCCACCAGAAAGCCGATTGCGGAAAACTGGCCGCCAAGCACGAACACGAACACCAGGCTGCGTTCAAGGATGCCGATCAGCGCCCCGCCATCCGGCAGGCCGGTGCCGGTGTTCATGTCGCTTTCAGCATGGGGTTTCAGCGGGTCCATGACCTTGCCGATCAGAAACGCCCCTGCCCTGATGGCAAGGATCGCCCCGGCCATTACCACCATCACGCCGGGCATGGCCTGAAACCAGCCTGCCGGAATGAACCCGGCCAGCAACGCCGGCGGCATGGCCCAGATGCCGCCGCCATAGGCACCGGGCCAGATCAGCGCGGCAATGATGATGAATCCCAGATGCACCGCCTGATCGGTCACGAACGCGCCAAGCCGGTCGTTCATCGCGTGGATCTTGATGGCGTCCATCGCCAGATGGCTGGCCGCGATCAGCCCCAGAACCGGCCAGTGAAACCGCCCCAGCAATGCGGCACTTGTCAGCCCGACGATCAGGATATGCCCCAGCAGCACCCGGAAATCCGCCTTGTTTGCAACCATTTGCCGGGTTTGAAACACGAAATCCGCCAGCGCATGCGCCAACAGAAGGGCAATCATGGTTTCAAGCATAAGTCACCTGCTGAATAACAGCCTTTTCGGCTTGTTTAAATAAATACATGCTTTATAACCTGTTATGATATGTACAATCACTCTGCGCTGTAGTCATCCCAGACATTCAGCCCCTCGAACGACTCGATCGCTTGAAGAATTGCCGCATAGCCGCTGGCATTCAGATGTTCCGAAACGCTTTGCTGTGTGATGTTCAGGCGGGCGGCAATATCGGCCTGAACCGGCGGCTGCGGCAGAAGGAATTCGGCCAGAACCATTGCCTGCCGCGAAGTCCAGCCGCTGGATATCTGTTCGGCCAGCGCAAATATCGCCGCCGCCAGATGTTGCAGATCGGGCGCAAGATCGCTGGCTATACCCAAACGCTGGCTGCGTGTGTAGCCGTCCAATAACCGCCCCGAGGTTAGAAAGGCTGCGCCGTCGGCATCCTCCAGCCCACGTCGAACCTGCCCTTTGCCAATGCCACAGGCGATGCGGCTGTCATAGGATTTCGAGGCTGCAAACAACCGTGCGCGGAAATAAAGGCCGGCCCTTAGCGCCAGGCTGGGCCGGGTCAGCAGAAACTGCCAGCCATCGCCGCGAAAACGGGCAAAGATTTCGGCCGGGCGCGGTGGACCAGCCCAGCCTGCAATGGTTTCGGCGGCATCATTCAGAACCTGAAAAACCTCATCCAGCGCCCCCGGCGCCATGGATGAGGATTTGACGATATCACCCGTCAGAACTGCAACTAGACCGCCCATCCGTTGTCCCGCATGATTTCAGGGCAAACTGACAGGCAGCGACGGTTCAGGCAAGCCTTACATGAAGCCGAGTTCAAGCCTTGCTTCATCCGACATCATGTCCATGCCCCATTGCGGATCCCAGACCAGCTCGACATTTGCGGTTCCGATACCCGGCACCAAAAGCACAGCGTCAGCCACCCAACCCGGCATTTCACCAGCAACCGGACAACCGGGCGCTGTCAGCGACATCTCGATATAGACATCGTTATTTGCACTGATATCAATGGTATAGATCAGACCAAGGTCGTAAATATTTACCGGAATTTCCGGGTCATGCACGGTGCGGCAGGCCTCGACCACATCGTTATAAAGCGGGTGGTCCGTGGTTGAAGGCCGGATAAGCGGCTCTCCTTCCATCTTTTCGCTGTATGCTTTCATGTTCTCACCAATCTTAATTCCTGAGCAAACATATAAGGTATTGCTGGCGAAAGGTCCAGTGTTCAGATCTGCGCCAAAGCGTCCTTTTTTGAAAAACATTTTGGGCTGGGCAAAACGGCTGGGGTTTCGTACATGCTGGCCATGGCAAAACCCTTTTCCTTTTCCATTGCCGCGCGTGACGGCAAGGCGCGCACCGGGTTGATTTCGACCCAACGCGGCGAAATCCGCACACCTGCCTTCATGCCGGTCGGCACCGCTGCCACCGTCAAGGCAATGCTGCCGGAAAATGTTGCCGCAACCGGTGCCGATATCCTGCTGGGCAACACCTATCATCTGATGCTGCGCCCGGGTGCAGAACGCATGGCGCGGCTGGGCGGTCTGCACCGGTTCATGAACTGGGACAAACCGATCCTGACCGACAGCGGCGGTTTTCAGGTGATGAGTCTGACCGAGCTTAGAAAACTGACCGAGGATGGCGTCACCTTCAAAAGCCATGTCGATGGCTCCACCCACCACCTGAGCCCGGAAAGGTCGATGGAAATTCAGGCGCTGCTGGGTTCGGATATCGTCATGTGCTTTGATGAATGCCCGGCACTACCTGCCGACCGTGCCCGAATTGAAACCTCCATGCGCCTGTCGATGCGCTGGGCGGCACGTTCGCGTGAAGCGTTTGGCGACCGGCCGGGGCACGCGCTGTTTGGCATCCAGCAGGGCGGGCTGGAAACGGATCTGCGCGGTGAAAGTGCCGATGCCCTGCGCGCCATCGGCTTTGACGGCTATGCCATCGGCGGCCTGGCGGTGGGCGAAGGGCAGGAGGCGATGCTGGCCTGTCTTGACCATGCACCGGGACAACTGCCGGATGACAAGCCGCGTTATCTGATGGGGGTGGGCAAGCCTGACGATATCGTTGGCGCGGTGATGCGTGGCGTTGACATGTTTGACTGCGTGCTGCCGTCGCGTTCCGGGCGCACCGGGCAGGCGCTGACGCGGATGGGGGCGATCAACATCAAGAACGCCCGACACGCCGACGACCCGCGCCCGCTGGATGCCGAATGCACCTGTCCCGCCTGCACCAACTATTCCCGCGCCTATCTGCACCATGTATTCAAGGCGCAGGAAATCATCAGTTCGATGCTGCTGACCTGGCATAACCTGCATTATTATCAGGAATTGATGTCAGGCATCCGGGCAGCCATCGCGGCGGGCGATCTGGCCGGTTTTGCCGCCGCATTCGATCAGCGCCGCCAGCAAGGCGACATTGAACCCATTTAGCTGCAAGCAGAGATGCAGCGCAGGTTTGGCGGCCAAATAACCGGATTTCACGGCTTTCGATGTTGGTTTTCGTTTACCAAATGGAAACAATTAATGCATTATTAACCCATTGATGCCGAAATCGGCATAATATCAGATTTTGATACGCAAGGTTGCCAACATACACCGGATACAGAAAATCCCGCCCTCGACACCCTTGCCGCGAAGCCGGTGAAACGTCACAATGGCGTTAACGAGTCGATTGCCGAGACTTGACAGAATGTCACAGCGATCCCAACTGACAGGGAACTGAGTAAACCCGAGGAAAGCCAGAAGTCGCCGCCAAAAGGGACCGGTGCTTTCCTGCCATACCAAGGAATGAACATGCCCGAGATGAGCAGCCAAACCTACCCCGTCCTGCCGTTGCGCGAAATCGTCGTGTTTCCGCATATGATCGTGCCGCTTTTTGTCGGTCGCGAAAAATCGGTGCGCGCACTGGAAGAGGTGATGGGCGAAGACAAGGAAATCCTTCTGTCGTCGCAGATCGACCCCAGCGTCGATGAGCCCACGGCCGATGGTATCTATCGCACCGGTGTTCTGGCCAGCGTGCTGCAGCTTCTGAAACTGCCCGACGGCACCGTCAAGGTGCTGGTCGAAGGCCGCAAACGCGTCAGGATTGCCGAATACCTTGATAACGAAGATTATTTCGAGGCACGCGCGGAAATTCTAGATGAAACCCCCGGCGACCCGGTCTCGGTGACTGCCCTCAGCCGCTCGGTCACGCGTGAATTTGAACGCTATGCCCGCCTGAACAAGAACGTCCCCGAAGAGGCACTTGCCGCCATCGGCGAAATCGACGAGGCCGCCAAGCTGGCCGACACCGTGGCGGGCCATCTGAGCATCCCGGTCGAGGAAAAACAGAAACTGTTGGAAACGCTGGATGTCGCCGACCGTCTGGAAGCGATCTTTGGCATGATGCAGGGCGAAATGTCGGTGCTGAAGGTCGAAAAGAAGATCAAGTCGCGCGTCAAGACCCAGATGGAGCGCACCCAGCGTGAATACTATCTGAACGAACAGATGAAGGCGATTCAAAAGGAACTCGGCGATGGCAATGACGGCCAGGACGAGATCAAGGAATACGAGACTCGAATCGCGGAAACCAAATTCAGCGATGAGGCCCGAGAAAAGGCCGAGGCCGAGCTGAAAAAGCTGAAGTCGATGTCGCCGATGTCAGCCGAAAGCACGGTCGTGCGCAACTATCTCGACTGGATGCTGTCGGTGCCGTGGGGCAAGAAAACCCGCGTCAAGAAAGACCTGGCCAAGGCGCAGGAAGTGCTCGACAACGATCACTACGGCCTTGAAAAGGTCAAGGAACGCATCGTCGAATATCTGGCAGTGCAACAGCGCAGCCAGAAACTGAAAGGCCCGATCCTGTGTCTGGTCGGCCCTCCGGGCGTCGGCAAGACCAGCCTTGGCAAATCCGTAGCCCGTGCGACGGGGCGCGAATTCATCCGCATCAGCCTTGGCGGCGTGCGCGACGAAAGCGAAATCCGTGGGCACCGGCGGACCTATATCGGCTCGATGCCCGGCAAGATCATCCAGTCGATGAAAAAGGCCAAGACGGTCAACCCGTTGATCCTGCTTGATGAAATCGACAAGATGGGCCAGGATTTCCGGGGCGATCCCGCAAGCGCCATGTTGGAGGTGCTGGATCCGGAACAGAACTCGACCTTCACCGATCACTATCTTGAGGTCGAATACGACCTGTCGAACGTGATGTTCATCACCACGGCCAACTCCTACAACATGCCCGGCCCGCTTCTGGACCGGATGGAGATCATCCCGCTCGCGGGCTATACCGAGGACGAGAAAAGCGAGATCGCCAAGCAGTACCTGATCCCGAAACAGATGAAGGGCCACGGGCTGAAAAGGGGCGAGTTCAAGTTGCAGGACGATGCCTTGAAAGAGATCATCCGCACCTATACCCGCGAAGCCGGGGTCAGGAATCTGGAACGCGAAATCGCCAAGCTCAGCCGCAAGGCGGTGACCGAGATCGTGCGCGGCAAGACCAAACAGGTCACCGTGACGCCCGCCAATCTGGAACAGTACCTTGGCGTCAAGCGGTTCAAATACGGCCTGGCCGAAGCCGAAGATGTGGTTGGCGTGGTCACTGGCCTTGCCTGGACCAGCGTCGGTGGTGACCTTTTGTCGATCGAGGCGCTGAAACTGCCGGGCAAGGGGCGGATGAAAACCACTGGTAAACTCGGCGATGTGATGAAGGAATCGATCGAGGCCGCGTCATCCTATGTCCGCTCGATCTCGACCGAAATCGGGGTGAAACCACCGCGGTTCGAAAAGATCGACATCCACGTGCATGTGCCCGAAGGCGCAACCCCCAAGGACGGCCCGAGCGCCGGCGTGGCCATGGTCACCTCGATCGTCTCGGTGCTGACCGGCATCGCGGTGAAAAAGGATCTGGCGATGACCGGCGAAGTGACGCTGCGCGGCAACGTGCTGCCGATCGGTGGATTGAAGGAAAAACTGCTGGCGGCCCTGAGGGGCGGCATCAAAACGGTGCTGATCCCGGCCGACAACCAGAAGGATCTGGCGGAAATCCCCGATAACGTCAAGAAGGGGCTGAAGATCATTCCGGTATCGAATGTGCGAACGGTGCTGAAACACGCACTGGTTTCCATGCCGGAACCGATCGAGTGGGACGAGGCCGCCGAAGAAGCCGCTGCCGCATTGCTGACCAATCCGAACCAGCCGAACGCGCCGGTGGCACACTGAACGATCGCTCGATCTCTGGGCTGGGCGGGCGCGATAACGTGCCCGCCCGGTTGACCTGAACCCGATCCAACCCCAGGAAAGCTTTGATCATGGCTGAAAATACCGCCCCGCCGAAGGACAGAAAACCGAAAGACCCAAACGTGCTGCGCAAGCGTGATCTGGTAGAACATCTGGCCGAAGTCACCTCGCTCAACAAGAACCAGGCGCGCCAGGCCACCGATGCGCTGCTGGGCCATATTCGCCAGGCCCTGATCGAGGAAAAAAAGGTGCTGGCAATGCCGCTTGGCCGCCTCACTTCGCGCCGGGCCAAGGCCGGGACCGCCGATGAAAAGATGGTCTATCGTCTGGCCCTCGGCAAGGAAGACGAGGTCGAGGCCGAGGAATAGCCGGGCAAACGGCGGCTTGGATTCCGGCTGAAATCTGCCGCCAAGTTCCCCGGTGCGGAAATTGCATCTGCCCTCTTGCCCTCTGCGCCATATCAGTCTAAATCGCCCTCACCGGGTCGTTAGCTCAGTTGGTAGAGCGCTTCGTTTACACCGAAGATGTCGGGAGTTCGAGCCTCTCACGACCCACCATCCCACCAGTCTCGGGTTTGATCAAACGCCAGCAGTGTGCCGGCAAAAACCCCGATCCGATTGGCGCAATCTGCTTGACGGCCCGAATGCGCCCGCCTAAAACCCCCCTCACGCCAGTCCGGATACGGTGCTGGCGGTTCAGTAGGCGGTTGTAGCTCAGCCGGTTAGAGTGCCGGCCTGTCACGCCGGAGGTCGCGGGTTCGAGCCCCGTCAACCGCGCCACTGAAACGGTAATGGAATTGCGGTTGTAGCTCAGCTGGTTAGAGTGCCGGCCTGTCACGCCGGAGGTCGCGGGTTCGAGCCCCGTCAACCGCGCCATTTCCAATCCTTCGCACCGGATTTTCACCTTGCACACAGGGGGCTGCGACCCCCCCCCGGCCCTTTGGGCCATTCACCCACCTGAGGGTTTTTCGAACAATGACAGCCCGGTTGGTGCCGTTGGCTTCTTTATTGCCCAACTACTCCCGCCGGAGGCGAATTTGCCCCGAAGGGGCTGAAGGAAATGGCCCGAAGGGCCGCAATCTGGTTGGAAATTTTCAGATGCTGGTAACCATCCGGTAGCCGGGCGCATAGGACAGCCGCACCAGAGTGACCGGAAGGCGGCTGATCCGGGTGTGTCGCTCGACCACGAACAGCGCCGTACCTTCGGCGATACCAAAGGCGGCGGCGGTGTCACGCCCGGCAGGCTCTGCCATGAAGGCGATGTCGCCATCCGAGATCGGCACATTCTGCACCAGCCATTCATTGGCGCTGATCGTGGTAAGGTCGGCATCAAGGATACCCGGGGCGGCGTCAAGGTTGATCCAGCGATCTTCGAATGCATAGGGCAACCGGTCGGCCAGATGCAGGCAGAACAGATGCAATAGCCGCGCAGTTCCGTCCGGGTTCATTCGCTGCGTAATCCCGGGCGGTGCTGCGATCTGCCGGCATTTCAGCACCCGATGCGCGTAGGTCAGACCCTGGCCTTCGATTTCAAGCCGCGTCAGCGGGATTTCCAGCGTGGCCTTGCGCACCGGAAAGCGGCTGACGCGGGTGCCGGCCTTGCGGCGCCGGTCGAGTATGCCTGCTTCGGCCAGTTCCCGCAGGGCGCGGTTCATGGTGGCGCGGGCGCAGCCGAATTCGGTCGCCAGATCGGTTTCGGCGGGAATTGCGGCCCCCGGTTTCCATTCGCCGTCACGAATGCGGCGCAGCACTTCTGCCTTGATACCGGGATAACTGGCCCGGCTCACAGCAGCGCCCTCAGCCGTTTGCGGCAGTTGCGATAACCCTTGCGGATGGATGTCGCCCTGACATGCCGTCCGTCCACCACCAGATGCCTTCCCGCCGACCAGAGATTGCGGACCTGACGGTCGTCACCGGCAAAGAGCCAGACGTCAAGCAGGGTGTCGCCAGCAAGGCCGTCCAGGTCGGGGTGATCCCGGCTGATTTCGGTGATATCGGCCCAGCCACCCTTTGTGATCACACCTGCGCCACGCCCCAGTGCCTGCGCCGCGCCGCGCGTGGCGGCCTCATAAATTGCCCGCCCGGTGGAGGTGCCAGGCTGGGCTAAAGCGGCGCGGGAATAGTCGCGCAAACGCTGGGAATATTCCAGGGTTCTGATTTCTTCGGTCAGCGATATTCGAATGTTGCTGTCCGAGCCCAGGGCAATCCGGCCGCCATGGTCCAGATAGCGCACCCCATCGAATATGCCATCGCCAAGATTGCTTTCGGTGATCGGACACAGGCCCGCCACTGCACCGCTGCCCGCCAGACCGATGGTTTCGGCCGGGGTCATCTGCGTGGCGTGGATCAGGCACCAGGCGGGGTCGACGTGAAAGATGTTCAAAAGCCATTCCACCGGTCGGGCGCCGAAATAGGCAGTGACTTCGACCACTTCGGCCTGCTGTTCGGCGATATGCATGTGAATGGGACCGCTGCTGGCAAGTTCCGGCAGATGATCGAGCGATTCGCGCGACACCGCGCGCAGGCTGTGGGGTGCCATGCCTAGAATGCAGTCTGCCGGCAAACCGGCGAGTCCGGCCCGTGCACCGTCCAAGAGATCGGCAAATCGGTCAAGATCGCAGCCAAACCGCATCTGCCCACCCAGAAGCGGCCTGCCGTCGCAACCGCCCCTCTGATACAGCACCGGCAGGTACGCAAGACCGATGCCGCTGATTGCTTGCGCCGCAAAAATTCGCTCCGACATTTCGGCGATATTGGCATAGGGTGCGCCACCCGGGCGATGGTGCAGATAATGGAACTCGCCCACGGCGGCAAACCCGGACTCGGCCATTTCCATCTGCACGAAGGCGGCGATGTTTTCCACGTCTTCCGGTGTCAGCACCTCCAGAAACCGGTACATCAGCTTGCGCCAGCTCCAGAAACTGTCTTGCAAGTCGGTGCGGCTTTCCGCCAGCCCGGCCATGGCGCGCTGAAAGGCATGCGAATGTACGTTGCCCATGGCCGGCAGGGCAGTATCTAGACGCATCCCCTCGGGCGGTGAATCCGCGCGCAAATCGGCAATGCGCCCGTCCCTGCCAATCTCGATTCGCACCGCGTTCTGCCAGCCATTTTCGGTAAGCGCCTGTTCAGCCCAAAGTATCTGCACCTTGCAACGCCCCATTGACAGAATATTATGTGCAGACATAATAGGTCGAACCGCCGGCTTCGCAAGGGGGAACGCCACCATGAACATCAAAATCCATTCCCAGCCATGGCAGGCACCGGCGATCGGGGGCGCGACATGATCCTGAAACCCGGGCAGGTCGATCTGAAGCAACTGCTCGCGATCTGTCAGGGGCAGGCCGCTCGCATCGACCCTGACTGCCGGGCCGGTGTAGAAACCGCAAATGCCGTGGTTGCGCGCGCAGCTGCGGGCGATCTGCCGGTTTACGGCGTCAATACCGGTTTTGGCAAACTTGCCTCGGTGCGGATCCCGCCCGGCGACACCAAAAACCTGCAAAGAAACCTGATCCTCAGCCATGCCGCAGGCACCGGTCCGGCATTGCCCGACGATGTGGTCAGGCTGGTGATGACTCTCAAGCTGATCTCGCTGGCGCGGGGGGCAAGCGGGGTCCGCTGGGAGCTGATCGAAATGCTGCAGGCGATGCTCGACAAGAACCTGCTGCCGCTGATTCCGTCACAAGGCTCGGTCGGCGCATCGGGCGATCTTGCGCCGCTGGCCCATATGGCAGCTGCGATGATGGGCGAGGGCGAGGCGCGGTATCAGGGCCTGACCCTGCCTGCGGCAACGGCGCTGGAACGGGCCGGACTTCGGCCGGTCGAACTCGGCCCCAAGGAGGGGCTGGCGCTGATCAACGGCACCCAGGTTTCCACCGCACTGGCGCTGGCGGGCATGTTCCGCATCTGGCACCTGGCGCTAAGCTCGCTGGTGACCGGTGCGCTTTCGACCGAGGCGGCGATGGGCTCATCGGCACCATTTCACGCCGAGATCCACGCACTTCGCGGCCAGCCGGGCCAGATCGACGCCGCCGCCGTGCTGCGAGATCTGCAAGACGGCAGCGACATCCGTGAAAGCCACCGCATCGGCGATGAACGGGTGCAGGATCCCTACTGCATCCGCTGTCAGCCGCAGGTGCTGGGGGCGGCGCTGGACGTCATCCGGCAGGCGGCCCGCGTTTTGAGGATCGAGGCCAACGCCGTCACCGACAACCCCCTGGTGATGCCGGATGGCGACATCATATCCGGCGGTAATTTCCATGCCGAACCGGTTGGTTTTGCGGCCGATCAGCTTGCCATGGCTGCCTCAGAAATCGGTGCGATTTCGCAGCGGCGGATTGCGCTGCTGGTCGATCCGGCGCTGTCTTTCGGCCTGCCCGCCTTCCTGTCGCCAGAACCCGGCCTGAACTCCGGCCTGATGATCGCCGAGGTCACCTCGGCCGCATTGATGAGCGAGAACAAGGCGCTATCCAATCCCCGCGTGGTCGATTCGACCCCCACCAGCGCCAATCAGGAGGATCACGTCTCGATGGCCTGCCATGGCGCGCGCCGATTGCTGGAAATGGCCGACAACCTTGCCGGCATCATCGCCATCGAAGCCCTTGCCGCGGCCCAGGGGGTTGAGTTGCGCGCGCCGCTCGGAACCAGCCCGAAACTGGCAGCTTATATCGCCGGCATCCGCCAGCAGATACCCGCCCTGACCAGCGATCGCCTGATTGCGCCCGACATCAAAACGGCAACCATTCTGGTCAATCAGGGCGCATTGCTGCCCGCATCGCCCCCACCCCTGACCGATGGCTGAAATCAGCACCGTTCATCATTGTTCCGCATACACTCTCGGGGGGCAGGCGTGTTTGGCCGAGCCAAACGCGCCGAGGGGGGCAGACAGCCCCCCTTGGCCGCCGATGGGCGGCTATTCCACCGTCAGATCCTGACGCGCCACCACGGTATCCCCGGCCTTCAGGACATAGCGAAGCTCATATAGCCCCGGCCGGTCCGGCAACCGCAGCCGCAACGGCGAACCCTCGCTGGTTCGCTTGTAGATCAGTTGCCGCTTGTCGCCCTTCAGCCCGATGGCAACATAGTCGCGCGGATAATCCGGCCCGCTCCAGTTCACCAGGATTTCGGCACCGGGCGCAGCCTTGATCGGGCCGCTGACACTGGCCTCGACCGGCTCCAGCGTAATGTCGGCGCTGGCCAGTTTCGTGTCCGGACTGCCCTTGGCCATATAGCGGATCTGGTAATTTCCCGGCTCACCCGGCATTGGCAACCGCAAGGGCGAGCCGTCCGAAGTGCGCGTATAGCCAAGATAGGCGGTATCCTTGTCACCGACCCTGGCGATTGAGATATAATCACGGGCATAATCCGGCCCGGACCATTCGACCAGCAAAGCCTCACCAACCTTGGCGATAGTCGCCACGCTGAGGCTGGCTTCGACCGCCGCGACCTCGATCGGGCTGGTTGCCAGCACCTTTTTGCCCTGATCCTGCACATAGCGAATCTCGTAACTACCGGTTTGCAGCGGCATCACCAGCCGTGTTGGCGAACCTTCGTTGGTACGCACATATTGGACATAGACCCCCGGCTTGTCGCCGACCCGCGCCACCGCGATAAAGTCGCGCGGATAATCCGGCCCCTGCCATTCGATCAGCAACGGTTCACCGGCCCTGGCAGTGGCGGCATGTGACAGGCTGGCAGCAACCGCCGTCACCGAGACATTCTGGCTGGCCAGCACCTTTTTGCCCTGATCCTGGACATAGCGGATCTCGTATTCACCGGCATTGGCCGGCATCCTGAGGCGGACCGGACTGCCTTCCTTGGTGTAGACATATTGTTCGACCTTGCCACCGGCC
>JAGQRW010000020.1 GCA_020425085.1 Paracoccaceae bacterium | reverse complement strand
GCATGGAGCGTGAACTTGGCAAACTGCAAGCCTCGCTTGGCGGTATCCGCGAAATGGGCGGGGTGCCGGATCTGGTGGTGGTGATCGACACCAACAAGGAATCGCTGGCGGTGGCCGAGGCCAACAAACTTGGCATTCCGGTGGTGGCGATCCTTGACAGCAACTCGTCGCCTGACGGTATCGACTATCCGATCCCCGGCAACGACGACGCCGCCCGCGCCATCGCGCTTTACTGCGATCTGATCTCGCGCGCCGCGCTTGACGGCATGACCGCACAGCTTGGTCGCGCCGGTGTCGATATCGGTGCCATGGAAGAAGCCATCGCCGAAGAGGCCGTGGCCAACGCCGAAACCGCCGAACAAGCCGCCGAAGCCTGACCAAGGCAGATGTGAACAAACCGGACGGGGCAGGGGGCAACCTGCCCCCGCACCGCATGGAACAACTCCAAAGGAGAAACTGATGGCTATTACTGCCGCATTGGTAAAAGAACTGCGTGATCTGTCGGGTGCCGGCATGATGGACGCCAAACGCGCCCTGACCGAAACCGATGGCGACATGCAAGCCGCCGTTGACTGGCTGCGCACCAAGGGTCTGGCCAGCGCCGCCAAGAAATCCGGACGCACCGCCGCCGAGGGCCTGGTCGGGGTCAGCTCGGGAAATGGTGTCGGCGTGGTGGTCGAGGTCAACTCGGAAACCGATTTCGTGGCCAAGAACGCCGATTTTCAGTCGATGGTCGCCAGCATCGCCGCTGCGGCTATGGGTGTGGCAGATCTGGATGCGTTGCTGGCCAGCCGGGTTGGCGACAAGACGGTTTCCGAAATGGTCACCGACAAGGTTGCCACGATCGGCGAGAACATGCATGTCCGCCGCATGGCGCGGATCGAAGGTGACGCGGTTGCCTCTTACGTTCACAACGCCGCCGCACCCGGCATGGGCAAGATCGGCGTTCTGGTGGCGATGAAGGGGGCGGATAACGGTATCGGCCATCAGATCGCCATGCATATCGCCGCCGCCAACCCGGCCTCGTTGTCGCAAAGCGACCTCGACCCGGCGATGATCGAACGCGAAAAGAACGTGCTGACCGAACAGGCGCGTGAATCCGGCAAGCCCGACAACATCATCGAGAACATGATCAAGGGCCGGATGAAGAAATTCTTTGAGGAAGTCACGCTGCTCAACCAGAAATTCGTCATCAACCCGGACATCACGGTTGCCCAGGCAGCCAGCGATGCCGGCGTGGAAATCATCGGTTTTGCCCGACTGGAAGTCGGCGAAGGCATCGAAAAACGGGTTGAAGATTTCGCCGCCGAAGTGGCCAAGACCATCGGCGGCTGATCAAGCCCCAACCAGTGACGAACACCCGAACCCCGGCGCGCCTGCGTCGGGGTTTCCTTTTTGCCGTTTTCAGAACAAAAAACGGTGCCGGGAGGCCCGACACCGTTCTTATGTCGTCAACGCGCATGAAGAGGGAACTTCACTGCACTTTACCGACGCGGGATAAACCAAACCTCTATAGATTCAGCTTTCCCGAAGCTTCCATTGCCGAAAAACCCCGGCCTCCCGGTAGCTTCGTGTTCCCCGGCCACAATTGCCACCACTCACGGAACAGATTGATAATGACTCTGTTTTCGCCGCGAAAAAAGTAAGGGAAACCTTACCTTGCGTTAATGTTTTTATCGCCAAATTGAATATTGTTTCCAAGAGGTAAACAAACACCGTCATTAGTGAAGAATTGGTTCTGCATCGAGGCAAATAAAACCGCCTGTGCTGTTGTCTCGGCCCCCAGGCTTTCGCGCGCCAGTCGCAGATGCTTTTCGATCGTCGCCTGATTGAGGTTCATGATGATGGCGATATCCTGAATGGTCTTGCCATCGGCAACCCATTGCAACACCTCGCGCTGACGCGGGGTCAGGGCGCGGGCCTGACATTCAAACGGCAGCGTGGCGATCTTGACGTTGACCAGATTGTTCAGAAGAACGATCTCATCGCCCTTTTCCTGCCAGATCATATCGACGGCGGTCTGGTCCAGGTCGCGCCGGGCACATAGCCCGATCGCCGATTTGGAACGCTCAAAAACCGAATCGAAACTGATGGAATACCCGGCCAGAACTCCCATCTTTCGGTTCAGATCAAGCACCCGGTTCTCAGCCTCGCTGGTCAGGCCCGCCTTGCGGCGGTCCCATGCCCATTGCCAGCTTTCCACACCGGTATTGTTGGCCGCCCAAACCGTCATCGGCGCGTGGTTATAAAGCGATTCGCCGAAATACCGGTCGACATATTCCTGGTCGTGCTTGATCAGGATGATGGCATCGGACGGATCGCCAAAATCGCCAAAGGTGCGAAAGCGACTGAAGCCGTAGATCATCCGGTCAAAACCGTATTCCGACATTCGGGCGACATGCAGCGCCCAGATTTCCTCGATCGAGTTGCGCTTGAGAATCTGATCTATATGGGCAAGAAGCGGCGAAAGTGCGGTCATCGGCAAATCTCCGCATTTGGCAGGATCCGCGCAAGTACGCCTTTCGGACAGGTCATTTCAAGGCCTCCCAATGGATTTATCGTTCAAACGTCGGTATTTCCCGGTAGTGGTCCGGAAAGGTTCTGATATTCTTCAATACTGCCAGTTTAGTTGCGTCTGCGAGTCAGCGCAATCGGCATTGTTCCTCTGGCGATTGGTGTGCATATGCAACCGAATATCGACGCGGGGGATAATTCGCTGTATCAACAATCTGTCATTTGAAAGGGCATGACAACGGCGCGTGGTAGACGGAGGAAAACACCGCAGTGTCCTGTTATCGTTATGGTATCAAATATTTTACATAATCTTCATTATGCGATAATTGCAAGAAGCGCCGGACCATTGCCGGACGATGACAGATTTGACGGATTGAACACCTGCCCCCGCCGTAATGTGCGGCATGCCGGCAAATCAGACCATGAACCAGGAAAGAATCAAAATGACCAACAATTCGCATGCCTCTGCTGCCGGACTTGGCACCTTTGAACGCTGGCTGTCGCTCTGGGTGGCGCTGGCGATTGCTGCTGGCCTGTTGTTGGGCAATGTCTTTTCCGGACTTTTTGCCGTTCTGGCGTCGCTAAAGGTCGCATCGGTCAATCTGCCGGTGGCGGTGCTGATCTGGGCCATGGTCTATCCGATGATGGTCGGCGTCGATTTTGCGTCGTTGAAACGCATCGGCGACAAGCCAAAGGGTCTCGTGGTGACGCTGGTGGTGAACTGGCTGATCAAGCCATTCACCATGGCGGCACTGGGCGTTGTGTTCTTCAACTACGTCTTTG
>JAGQRW010000019.1 GCA_020425085.1 Paracoccaceae bacterium | reverse complement strand
TCTTTAGACGTCCGTCGATCCTGTTTCGACCCCATGACCGTCAAATGAACGGGTTTTGGTGGAGTCGCCGGGTACCGCCCCCGGGTCCGATCCGTTTATTACATGCGCGTTTATCACCATAGTCCCCAAGGGAACACCGCCAATATAGGCCGCATCGTGCAGCTATTCAAGATGGCGGTTCGCCGGATTGCTGCGATTCCAGCCAGTCAAGATATGGTTCGGCAATTTCATCTAGCGCGGCGCGGAATTCCTGGTGCCGCCTGACCAGTTCCTGACCGGTCGCGGTCAGGGTTGATCCCCCCTTGCCGACTCCGCCCCGGCTGGTTTCAAACAGGGGTTCGCGAAAACACGCCTGAAGCGTATCCAGCAGGAACCAGGCGCGGCGATAGCTGACGCCAAGCTCGCGCGCCGCCGCCGAGATCGAACCGGTCTCGCCCAGAAGCGTCAGCAACCGGATCTTGCCCGCCCCAAGCATGTCGGCACGAATGTTGATTTTCAGCCGGATCGCCGGACGGTCCAGCGGTGGTTTTTCACCCGATTTCGATTTTGGTCTGCTCATGGTTCCACCATTATCAGGTTGGCCGAGGAAAGTGGTTGCATTGGCTGACGAATTCGATATGACGAATTAAACATATCTAAATCTGAAAGAAAAATCATGCATCTTCTGCGTCTGCTGTTTCTGGCACTTGTCCTGTCCCTGTCTGGCCTTTCTTCGGCCTTTGGTCAACGTTTGCTGATCCAGTCTACCACATCTACCCAGAATTCCGGGCTTTATGATTACTTGCTGCCGATTGCCGAAAAGGAACTAGGCATTGATATCGACGTGGTTGCCGTTGGCACCGGGCAGGCAATCAAAAATGCCATGAACGGCGATGCCGATGTGTTGCTGGTACATGCCAAGCCGGCCGAGCTGAAATTCATCGCCGATGGCTACGGAATCCAGCGTTTTGATCTGATGTACAACGATTTCGTGCTGATCGGCCCGGCCTCGGACCCCGAAGATCTGGCCGGTGCCGCCGATATCAACCAGGCGATGCAGCGTCTTGGCCAGGGCAAGGCACCGTTCGTTTCGCGCGGTGACGACAGCGGCACCCACAAAAAGGAACAGGCATTGTGGAAAGATGCCGGGGTTTCGCATCAAGGTGAATGGTATCGTGACGCCGGAACCGGCATGGGTGCGACCATTCGCATCGCGGTCGAGATGAACGGCTATACCCTGAGCGACCGCGCGACCTGGATCGCGTTTCAGCACAAGATGGATCACAAGATCGTCTATGCCGGTGACAAGGGGCTGTTCAACCAATACGGCATCATCGCGGTTGATCCCAAGCGCCATCCGCATGTGAACATCGACGCGGCGCAGAAATTCATCGACTGGATGCTGTCGGAACACGGCCAGAACCTGATCGCAGAATTCAGGGTTGACGGGCAGCAGTTGTTTTTCCCCAACGCGGCGCGTTAGGGTCAGGGCCATTTGCCATCGGGCCGGCGATTTCGTTCGGCCCGATGGCCAGCACCATGGCAAGTTCCCGCAACAGTTTGCGTTTCATTGCCGCCTGAAAATCCTGAAACCCAAATGCGGTTTCGATGAAGGCGCCGGGGCCGTGAATGACCTCGGCCCGGAAATAGGCCGACAGATCGGCGATTTCGCCGTCGATACTGCGCAAACCCGGTGGTGCATCATGGCCGATCACCAGCGCATTGACCGTGGTTGTGGCAAAGATCGCCGCAGTTCTGCCCAGCACCGGGCGATCGCCGTCATTGTGCTTGCCGTCACCGGAAATGTCGATGGTGCGCTTGCGGCAATCCGGTCCGGTCTGCAAAAGCCGCCCGGCATGTGCCAGCGCCGGGCCAATGGCGGTAGGGCGGCTCATTTCCGGGCGCTCATGTTGCATCAGAACGCCGCTGATCGCCAGCAGGTCGGCCGGGCTTTGGATAATTGTCCAGCCGATTACCGATCTCTGGTCGAACCGCCCGCTCCATTCAAATATCGTCAGCGCGATGGGGTTTGCCGGTTCTGACAGCAACAGCGCCTGCACCTCGGGATCCAGCAGCGTCGCTGCCAGCCCCTTGATCTGCAAGCCATATTCGACCGTATCCACCGACGAGGACACATCAAGCGCCAGCACCAACGCCTGACGGCATGAACCGGCCGCCTGCCCCGCACCGCCCATCATGACCAGCCAAAGGCAGACCAGCCAGCACCGCCATGCAATCAGGCCCGGCATCTAGCGAATCCCCGGCATCTGCGGTCGCCCAAGGCTGCCGATCAGTTGATCGCCAAGTTCGCGCAACAGCTTCAGGTGCATGGCGCGCCGGAAATCCTGATAACCGTCGGCGGTGATGACAAAGGCACCGGGGCCGCGGATGACCTCGGCGCGATAATAGGCGTTGATCCCGGCATCGTCGCCCCGAATTGCCAGCCCGTTCACCGTGACACTGGCAAAAGGAAAGGCGCGATACGCCAGTTCCGGTACAAAACCATCGTTGTTGCGCCCGTCGCCTGAAACATCAATCTTGCGGGCGGTGCAGTCGGGCATTTGCGCCAGCATGGTCGCCGCGAAACCAAGCGCATAGCCAAGTGCGGTGGGATAGGTGGTTTGGCTGCGATTGGAGGCACCAACGATGCGCGCCGCATTGCCGATGTCGTCGGGCGTGTCAATGAACAACCAGTCAAGCCTGATCGCGGACTGGTACCGACCGCTCCATTCAAACGCCGCCAGCGCCACCCTGCCCGCCGGATTTGGCAGCAAATGCGGCACAATCTCCGGGGCCAGCAGCGCCGCCGCCAGCCCGTCGCGTTGCAGCGCGTATTCATCGGCATTGACCGATGCCGATACATCCAGCGCAAATACCAGTGCCAGGCGGCATGGCGGGAGTTCTGATGTCTCGGATGCCGCCGTTTCTATCATCGTGGCCGCCAGCAACAGGCCAAGCGCAGTGCCATGGTTCGACCGCCACTGCATCAGCGCAACCTTGACAGGCTGGGGTTGAGTTCGCGCAGCAGCTTGCGAAACATCGCTTCGCGGTAATCGGCATAGCCGTGGGCGATCTCGATAAAGGCAAGCGGGCCGCGTTTGACCTCCTGTCGGTAAAATTCCAGAGGGTCGGGCGAGTCGCCCCTTACCACCAGCCCGTTGATGGTCACGCCCCTTGCAGCAACGCGGTTGGCGATTTCGGCGGTGGCGGCACCGGTGTTGCGCACGCCGTCACCTGCAAGGTCGATCACCCGCCGGCGGCAGTTGATCGGTGCTGACCGGCCAAGGCTTTCCGCATGTGCAAGCGCTTCGCCCGGGGCGGTCAACTGATAGCGAAAGCTGCGCCGCATGCTGTCGATCCGGCCTGCAAAACCGGTCAGTTCCGCCGGCGTTTTCAGCCGCGTCCACGGGATCATCTGGCGTTGCTGCCCGGCGCCGCTCCACTGGGTGACTGTGACCAGCACGCCGCCGTCAAGCCGGCCGATCAGCCGCACGATATCAGGGTGGCGAAAGGCATGGGCGGTGCCGTGACGGATCAGGTCGAACTCGGCCGCATCGACGGAACGCGACACATCCATCGCCAGCACAAGCGCCACCTCGCAGGCGGGCAAGTCGGCGGCAACCAGCGATAAGGCAAGGGCCAGAACGGATATACGCATGTCTCGACTATGAAAGCCCGGCCAATGCCTGTCAAATCACCAAGGCCCTGCTTGCCGGGGTTCTACCAGTGGCCGGTGTTTTTCATGCTGGCCCAGGGCTCGGCCTTGGGCAAAGGTTCGCCGTTTTGCAGCAGTTCAACCGAAACATTATCGGGCGAACGAACGAACGCCATGTGCCCGTCACGCGGCGGACGGTTGATGGTGACGCCGTTATCCATCAGATGCTGGCAGGTCGCATAGATATCATCGACGCCATATGCCAGATGTCCGAAATGGCGGCTGTCGCTGGGAAGGCCATCGTCTCCGTCCCAGTTATAGGTCAGTTCCACATGCGCATCCTTTTGCCCTGGCGGGGTCATGAAAACCAGAGTGAAACGCCCCTCCTCACTGTCAAAGCGCCGGGTTTCCCTGAGGCCCAGCAGGCGGAAAAAGTTGATCGAGGCGTCAAGATCCAGAACCCGGACCATGGTGTGCAGATAGCGAATGGTCATGAATCTCCCCCTGCTTCGCCTGACTGGCGTCTGACCAAGTTTTCCAGACCGGCGCGCCGGGTGCAAGCGGTGATCCGGTATTTGGATTCTATAGGTCGAAAGCCGCCACCAAAATGCAATGCCCGACGCATCGCTGCACCGGGCATTGTCATCAATGCAAATGTCTTGACCGCTGGAAGGTTCAGTTTTTCCTGCGGCGACGCAACAGACCGAAACTGGCCAGCCCGAATGCCAGCAGCGGCAGCGAAGCCGGCAGCGGCACTTGTGAAACGGTCAATGAGATACCGTCGATACCCATATAGGCATCGGCACCCAGGCCAAGACGGAAATCAAGCCGGTGCGAGGTGGAAGTGGCTGTGAAGCTATAGGATTCCTGATACCAGTTTCCGTCCGATGTGTGTGTCGCGCCGGTAAACATCGTGGTGCCGTCGATGTCGGAAAGAATCTCGGCCGCAGCACTGAATCCGCCATTACAGCAACCGGTGTTGGTGACATACCATGAAAGGGTATAGGTCGTACCGATCACGAAATCGGCGATCGTCTGGCCAAAGCTTTCAAACACTGATGGGTTGCGCGCGAGGCCAACCCAGGTGCCGCCGTCCGGTGAATCTCCCGGGTTCACGTTGAACACGAACGGTTGCGATCCGGTGCTGGTTGTGTCCGGAGTGATCGAGTTGATGCTCCACCCGGTTGGAACAGTACCTGACCCTGTTGGACCCGTAAGTGATCCGTTGATCAAGGTCGCGGCGTTGGCCGAAAAGACGGTCCCGGCAGCAATGGTCGCGGCAGCAATCAAGATTTTCATAGATGTCATAATATCCCCCTGCGATTAGTTAAGAAATCAAACGTAAAATCACGTCTGGTTCTTTTTAACCTAGTTTAACCGGAAAATCCAGATTCGTTTTCTTTCCAACATGCTTCCAAATCAATATTGCCAATACCAAAGCTTTGTTTCCAAACAAGAAACAATCGAAATTGGTTCGGCTTTTGGCCTTGGTTCTGCCAACCCGCCACAAAGAAAACTGGCTTGGCAACACCATCCATTCGCGGCCAGATTGGAATTGCCGTTTCTCGTTCCTCTGCTCAGAAAACCGACTTTACCCCAAGCGAAATGCTCTGCCTTGTCGTGTCATAGAGGTTCACATTGGAAAAATTGCGCCCGATGTTGAGGTCGATATTGGGGGCGAAACCCATCACCTGATATTTCGGCAACAGGATCGACAGGGTCAGATCGGCGCCGAAATCCCGTCGTCGCGCCGGCGACAGAAAGGGCGATTTGTATAGCCGCACGTCGATCCCAAGCGTCAGCGTCAGATGCGCCCCGAAGACCGGTTTGGCGAAACGGTAGCTGAAATCGGCGCTTTGGCTGACATGGGCGATTTCGGCGGAACCGGAAAAGACGTTGCGGATCGTATAACTGACGGCGGAGCTGTTGCCGTTGGCCAGCGCGAATGTGCGCCCGATTCCCGCCGAGATCAGGGTTGCCGAACGCTGTGCCTTGTCCAGCCGCAACTGCCGTTCCAGCGTGGCGCTGAGGCTGAAGGCCTGCCCCTTTGCCAACCCCTGATCGCGCCCCAGCCGGATCCGGGCATAATTGGTCAGGGGATCGGCGGCATAGTAGTTCCGCCCAATAGTCAGAAGACCGGTCAGTTCGGCCGGTCGGTCGCTGGCGCCCGGCAGCCGCCGGATCAGGCCGAAATCAAGCTCGCCAGCGGCGAACGCGTAATCCTTGCCGGTCTTGCCGCCACTGATCGCCAGCGATGCCGCCGACAGGCGATAGTTGCGGCTGACCAGGTTCAGGCCCACGAATCCGCTGCTATCCTGACCAAGGTTGAATCGCCGCCGCGCCGACACCCCAAGCGTCGCCCCGATCCCCGACAGCGCCTGCGCATCGCCGCTAAGGACAAACGGCAGGCCGTTGATGAAGATCACCTTGGAATCCGAGCCGTTGTTGATGTTCGATGACGGCGACAGGCCGAAATAGAACCGGGTTTCCACCGGCTTGGTGCGGGCGATCCCCTGAAACTCGCGGATCGCCAGATTTTTCAGGGCCGGGTCCGGCGCCACGCTGCCGGCACGGCGCAGCCAGAATTGCGCCGCGCCAAAGCGTTCCTTGCGATACATCGATCGCGCCACGATCATGCCGGCATCGAATTTCGCCAGCGGTTCGGGCGCGATCCAATAGGCGTGGCGGGCATTGGTGATGGCCGGATCATCCTGCCCCATCGCCTGTTGCGCCCCCGCCAGCAGGATCAGAGCGGTAAAATCGTTCGGGTCACGTTCCAGCAATGCGCGCGTCAGGGCGATGGTGACGGCGTGATCGCCCGCCAGCAAGGCTTGGCGCGCTGCGCCGCGCGCCTGATCAATGGTGATGGTGACAGGCCGGGCCGGCGCGGCATTGGCAAACAGGATTGCCAGCGCCGCCATAACCCAGACAAACCCGTTTGATTTCAATGGTTTCACCCCGTCGCCCCCATACCGGGGCCTAGGGCAGCATAACGTGGGAGTCGGTTACAAATGCCCCGGTTTCCTTGGTCGGAAACACGCCAGAACTGTCGGTTATCACCACGATACCGGCGATTTCCATGCCGTCGATACCACCGATAATACCTTCATAGGTGCCGGATTCGATTTGCGTGACACCGGACCAGCTTGATGCGGTGCCGCCGATGATCTTGCCGTCCTTGATGGTCGATGTTGCCAGGATCAGCGTGTTCTGCGCCGTTGCGGTGGTGATGTTCGTCCGGTTGGTGATGCCGCCTTCCAGCTTGGCATCGGCAAAGTCCACATCCAGCGTCACATCGCCCGAGGTCCGGTCGATGCCGCCCTTGCCGTTATAGGTCAAAAGCCCGACATACCGCCCGGTGAATTTGGCAACGCCGCTTTGCGGGATCGGCGTGGTGCCATCGCGCCCATAGGTGGCACCGCTGAAACCATGGTTGAGGTAGTTGCCAGTTGCCACCACCCCGGCGCTGGTAGTACCGGCGCCGTTATTGGTCACGCCCCAATAGGCGAGGTAACGGCGCGCGCTGCCGGGATCGTTCATATAGGCCTTGAAGCCGTTGACATCAAAGGCCGGGGCGCGGGCATAGGTTGCCTCGAAATCACCATCGTCAAACGGCAGCGAATTGATGGTCAGCGTGTCGGTGCCGGGATCGTAGGTTGCGGTGGAAACATCGCCGGTGGCAACAAATTCCGGCTTTTGCCAATCGGTGTTGATGGCGGTGATGGCGCCACATCCCGAAAGCATCAGCGACGCACCAAGCCAAAGACCCGTGGTGAAAGTGTTCATGTGATACCCGCTCGATCGCTTGCGCTTGTTTTTGTTGGCCCAAAATCGCGTCAAATGCGGTTTCGGTCAAGCCATCATGGCCATAAGTTGCGCTTGTTGCTATTTTTACAACGATATCCGCGATCTTGGGCGATTGTTGCGCAGCGCGGATTTCATTGCCTCTTTTTATTGTTTCGGTTTTCAACCACACTGCGGCTCAGAAATGTCGTTCTGCCGCCCGGCAGACGGCGGTTGCAAGGGGGCAAGGCCGGATGCAAAAGACCAGGGTTTCACTGGCGGATATCGAAACCACCGCCAGAACGGCGCTGATGGCGCATGGTGCCCTTGGCTGGATTGCCGATGAGGTGGCAAAGGCGGTGCGCATGGCCGAGGCGACCGGCAATGTGATCTGCGGTCTGTATTACCTTGAAAGTTATTGCAAACAACTGCTTAGCGGCAGGGTCAAAGGTAATGTCGAGCCTTTGGTCCGGCAGGCCCGCCCGGCCGCGATCGAGGTTGACGCGCTTTACGGTTTTGCCCAGCCGGCATTCGCCCGTGGGCTTGATATGGCGGTTGCGGCAGCGCGTGAGATGGGCAGTTGCGCCTTTGCCATCCGCCATTCCCATACCTGCACCTCGCTTGGCTATTTCACCGAACAGATCGCGGGCAAAGGGCTGATCGGCCTTGGTTTCACCAATGCCAGCGCCGTGGTGGCCCCGCCCGGCGGCAACAAACCGGTGCTCGGCACCAACCCGATGGCCATGGCGGTGCCCGCGCGACAGGGCGGCGTGGCGTTTCAGTTTGACCAATCCACCAGCGCCATCGCCATGGGCAAGATCACCATGGCCGCCAGCGCCGGTCAGCCGATCCCGCTGGGCTGGGCGGTGGATGCCGACGGCAACCCCACCACCGACGCCAAGGCGGCGTTGAAGGGTTCGATGCTGTCGATGGGCGGCTACAAGGGCTGGGGGCTGGGCCTGATGGTGGAAATGCTGGCAGCCTGCCTCACCGGCACCATCAACTCGCTTGACAGTTCCGCCCTGAAGGCACCCGACGGCCCGCCGCACAATTTCGGGCAGTTCTATTTCCTGCTCGATCCCGAAGTGTTCGCGGGCGAGGCTTTCTGGCAGGGCTTGCAAAAGGTCAGCGATGCAGTGGCCGCCCAACCGGGCGCCCGCCTGCCCGGCGCCAATCGCAGGCTGCCCGAAGCGGTGGAAATCGACGCCGATCTTTGGGTGCTGGCGCAAGCCCTGGCACAGGCGACACCCGCCGCCTGAGCCTTGCCAAAGAAAATCACCCCTGCGACCCCCTGTATCTTGCGATCCGGGGGCGTTTTACTGCAACATATGGTTCTTCACGAATCTAACGGATCAGGACAGACCCCATGCCCCTAACCCCGGAACAACAGGCCGAAATTGATGAGGCCCGCAGCCACCACCACCAGACCATCCGCGCCACCGTGCCGGGGATGGAGGCGCATCTGTATCAGGCGCACCCGGTTCTGGACCACGGTTTCGTGCGCGTGATCGACTATATGGGCGATGATGCCGCCATCACCCAGGCAGCCAGGGTCAGCTATGGCCGCGGCACCAAGAAGGTCACCAATGACGAGGGGCTTATCCGCTATCTGATGCGCCACTGGCATTCCACTCCGTTCGAGATGTGCGAGGTCAAGTTTCACGTCAAACTGCCGGTTTTCGTGGCGCGGCAATGGATCCGCCACCGCACCGCAAATGTGAATGAATATTCGGCGCGCTATTCCATTCTGGACCGCGAATTCTATATCCCTGCCCCGGATGCGCTGGCAGCACAATCCACCGTCAACAATCAGGGCCGGGGTGAACTGCTGGAAGGGGCCGAGGCGGAACGCGTGCTGGAATTCCTCAAATCCGACAGCAGCCGCGCCTATGACAATTATGAGGCCATGCTGTCGCAGGACGGCCAGAAGGGGCTGGCGCGGGAACTGGCGCGGATGAACCTGCCGGCCAATATCTATACCCAGTGGTACTGGAAGGTGGACCTGCATAACCTGTTTCATTTCCTGCGCTTGCGCGCCGACATTCACGCACAGTACGAAATCCGCGTCTACGCCGAGGCGATCTGCCGGATCGTCGCCGACTGGGTGCCAATGGCCTACGGCGCGTTCGAGGATTACCGCCTGGGCGGCACACAACTATCGGGCAAGGCAATGGATTGCGTGCGGCGGATGGTGAAGGGGGAAAAGGTGACGCAGGAGACGAGTGGGATGAGTGCCGGGGAATGGCGGGAGTTTGAGGGGGTTTTGGGGGACCCTGCATAGCGGGGGCAAATCGCTACAGTGGAGCGTTTTGAGCGAAAAACGGGGGCGGCTGTGCCGCAGCCTATTTTGGATGTAAGAATTGCGCCCAGTCAGAGTATATTTAGACACTTCAGACTACGCATCAATGTACCGTCCGGACGCCCCGAACGAGACAAAAGGAATCCTAACCTATCTTAAGGAACGGATTAATCAAGGAAAAATTGAAATTGGCTACTCTGCATGGATCGTTTTGGAATTTATACAGCCGAGCGATGACAAGTATATTGAAGATCGTCGTGAGAGAGGTCGATTCATAAAATATTTATGTGGACAAAATGCCTTTCCGTATATGAAAGATGTTAGTTCCGGAGCAGAATTTCCAAATAATGGAAGATGGGTTCCAGCGTCGGCGGCTCGCGCCTTCTCTGGTCCAGCATTAGACAAAACACTTCAACAAGAGTTACTCGCTGCGCTGAAGGGGCAACTCAACTTGTCGAGGGCACAAAGAAATTCTTTAGGTGGAAGTAAGGCGATTCAAAGACTAATTGCAAAAAATATCGAAACGCTGAAAATTACACCGGACATGGTGAAACAGCTTCCAGCCTCGGAAGAAATTTTTAGAAAACGGGTATTTGAGCACTATCTGTGCGGAAAAATTTCGGCAAATACTCTTAGTCGTTATCTAACAAAATGGATGAATGATCCCGAGAATTTTGGTGAACTCCTAAATTGGTACGGTGGTCAAGATAGTCCTGTTGCTAGCATCATTTCTAGTATGCGTGATGACGTACAGGCAAAGCTAAAAAATGTCGCTTTCGACTACGCCGCAGTAAATAAAAGTTGGTCGGAATATCTGAAAATTAGGGCGGACGTCGCTGCCAATCTGGGAGTTTCAAGTAAACAACTCGACAGCGAGGTAGACAATTTGGCTCCATCAAAGCTATTTGAGAATTTAGATACTAAAAAATTGGACGAAGCCTTTGGGAATGGGCGGATGCTTTTTTTGGTTTGCTATTTTGAAAAGATAGCGAAAGGAGCAATATGTTATAGTCCCGGCGATATGGGTGATCTCATGCATCTTTTCTATGCAAAAGACTGTGATGTTTTTAGATGTGACAAACGAATGGCGTCAATAATGAGGGACTGCCAAGTATTGAAGGACTCTAACTTAGTTGGATCTTTGGTGGAATTACCTAAAGCAATTGATAAGGTTATAGATAAGCGAGAGTAGCTTGCTTCCTCAAATGCAAAGCTGACATTCGACACAAACCAGATTGGAAAACGACACACAGTTTTTACGAATCCTTCACCACCACCCCCTCGACCGTACCGCTTGCGGTTCGGTAAGCGCCCGACCTCCTTACGGAGGGCGCTTCGCACCCAAAAGGCTCGAGCGCTGACCTCGTGTTGGCGGTGCAGGCGGTGAGGCTTGGGTTTGTGGCAATCGCACCCGGCGCTCCGCGCGTTTGTCGCTGAAAATGGTCCACCGGACCATTTTCCGGGCGCTCCTCACCCCCACAGATGCCGCTTCGCACCCAAAAGGCTCGGGCGCTGACCTCGTGTTGGTGGTGCAGGCGGTGAGGTTGGGGCTTGTGGCAACCCCACCCGGCGCTCCGCGCGTTTGTCTTTACGCGTATGCGACGCACCACGACTGAGATGCTGGCGGTCTCGTCCAGCGTCTCCTCGACGATCCGCTGCTTCTTGAAAAATGACCAGCAGTGTCGACGGCCACCATCGGCGATGACTTCACAGCCAAACTCAAGCATATGCTCAGTGCTATGCCCAAGCCTCCATGATCATGCCTGAATGTCCGCTCGAAAGTGGGGCCAGTTCAGCAAGCCTGAAATGAAAACCAACTTCATCTCTTGATCACCTCTGTCGCGGTGATTGTTTGTTGTCCGGGGGATTGCTCGGAAAACCACACGGGGAATTCAGCATCTATCTTCTCCATAGCAGCCGGCGTTGCCGCTATGATATTGCGCTCACCGGCGACCCATTTCGCAACATATCCAACTTTTTGAAAAAAGCCGATCAGATGGTTGAATGCGGTATCATTCAACGCCTCGCAAATGAATACCGGCTTGAAGCGTTCTATTAGTTGGAAAGCTCCGTTGAGTACATCCAATTCAGCTCCCTCAACGTCGATCTTTATCACGGCAACATGATTTAATGGAAATCGCTTTTCATACATGCGAGACGTCGCAAAATCTGTTTTTCCCTCAATCAGTGTGTCCAGCGTCATACAAAGCACCGTCTCGGAGTGGTCAGGTGCGCCCGTTTTGGACAGTGCCTCTCCCGGACACAAAGTGAAGACCCCATATTGATGGGGCAAGGACATCACCCGCTCCTGGCTGGCGGCTGCGAGGTGCAACGGCAATATCCGATTGTGAAGCTCATTCAATTGAATGTTTTGCACAAAGCGGCCAAACGTTACCGCAGACGGTTCCAGTCCGATTGCAAAGCAGTCATTTCGAATGCTTGTGGCGAACAGTGAATAAAGCCCCGCAAATGCGCCGCAGTCGATGAATGTCGCGCCCTTTGGCGCATTCTCGATCAAGAATGCCATTAGCGCCATGCTACGATGTTCGTCAAAGTTTCCCGCGCGCGACTGTTCAACTATGGGATCATCTTCACCCCAAGGTCTTTGAATCTATCGCATCTGCCATTGAAATTTGTTGAAACCCGAGAACTCGCTTATTACGAATTGAAAAGAACTGTTGTGTTTCATTTTTTCGGCACCACTTGCAAAGGATTTCATGGCGAGGAGCAGGCGGAATTGGTCTACGCCGATCGTCGCGGTATCGCTAAGAGTTATGCAGAACAAGGTCAATCTGAATCGCCCCGGTTTTACCGGAGACCATCAACTCAACCCAGGATGATGGTTATGACAAAAAGCAAAATGGCAAATCACCAAGGGCAATGCGAGGGCACAAAGCCTGTCGATGAACCGAACGACTGCGCCTGAAGGCTTTCAGGTCAGTGTCGGTGAATTTGATCCGGGGCATATCGCATCCTTGTAATGACCGTTTCGTTACAAGGTTCGTAATAGGTTTTCACACCAATCAAACCCGGCCACAGATTTCACAAGTACCTATTTTCAATGGGGTAATTGCGTACAAACCTGGTGTTTTACTGGTGTATGATTGGTGCCCCCACACGGACTCGAACCGCGGACCTACTGATTACAAATCAGTTGCTCTACCAGCTGAGCTATAGGGGCTTTCAATGGGTTAGCGGTATTTGCCACCATTGAAGCACTGAGTTTGATGGAATTTTGATTGCTCATCGAATCCGGTGCTTGGGCGGTCGTTTAAACATGGCGGGGCGCGTTGTCCAGAGCCATGACGAGGGAATTATCCTTGCTCGCCATGCACGCGACGGTAGTATGCTCGCAAGTCACTCTGCTTAAAGGATTGCCCATGTCGAAACCACCTTCTGCATCGCCCGCCTACCGTCGTTGTCAACGGATCAAGAAGCAGATCAAAGCCCTGTATGAGTCCGAAGGCTATGGCCAGTTGCTGCCACCCCTAGCCGTGAAGCCGGATAGAACGCGAGCGAGGCAGGACTTGAAGCGGACAAAGCTCATCCTGGATGCAATCGAGTGCGGCTGGTGGGTTCCTCAGGAATACATCGACGAAGTGAATCCGCCGTCAGAACCCAATCCACGCGTGCGACGATGCGAGTACGCCTTTCACCTGTTTCATGGTCAGGCCGGTGCGCTTGGCAAGTTCGGCAACGTCAGCAAGGCACATGTTGTCCGAGCGCATCCCGTCCACGGTTTCCGCGCCGTTGATGTCCATGCCAGCGTCCAGGAGCGCGACGACGACGCGCTTTTGCAGGTCGGTCATGCCGGTGATCTCGTCGGCCATCGTCGGTGCGGGCGCGAGCGCCTCTGCCTCGGCCTGCGTCGCGTCGCGGCGTTCGAGCTGTTCAATGAGGCTGGCCTTGGACGCTTTCTTGAGTTGCGACGCGTTCTTGCAGCGCAGGTTCTCGGGCAGCAGTTCGTTCAGTTGGGCCTTGGTCATGTCGTTGTAGGTCATGTCTGTCACTCCGTTGATGGGGGCGCACGGTGCGCCCGGTGACATGACGTTATGTTCCGTCTTTGTTCTTCTCAACCAGGGATTGAGGCGCTATCTGTTGTTTGTTTGAGACACCGGCAGCACAACGCTTAGTATTAGAGCAGTTGGCGAAAGTGACCGTTGGGCCTATACATGTCGAAAATAATAGGAGAGTCGCGTGCAGTTACCCCGGACCATCAGGCCGAAAGCCCCGCCCATTAAGACACAAGGGATCAAGACGAAGGTCGTCCCGCTCATTGCGCGTTCCATTGAATGGGACGGTGATGGGCGCTGGATAGAACCATTCATCGGCTCTGCCGTCGTCGCGCTCAATGTCGCACCAAAACGGGCGCTACTCGCCGACACCAACGAGCATATGATTGACCTTTACCGCGGCATCCAAGACGGCTCGATCAACGGGCGCTCCGTTCGGCAATACCTGGAACGCGAAGGAACGGAATTGTTGGAGAAGGGAGAGTCCCATTACTACGCCATTCGCCAGCGCTTCAATGAGCATGGCGATCCCTTTGACTTCCTGTTCCTGAGCCGCTCCTGCTTCAATGGGATGATGCGCTTTAACAAGAAAGGTGGCTTCAACGTCCCGTTCTGCCGCAAGCCGGAAAGGTTCCGCCCGGCGCTCATTACCAAGATCGTCAATCAGGTCGAGTGGGCGCGGCAGGCGATGGAAGGTAAGGATTGGGACTTCGTTGTGCAGGATTGGCGCGTGACTGTCGCCGTTGCAAAGGCGGGCGACCTCATCTACTGCGACCCGCCCTACATCGGGCGGCACGTCGATTACTACAACGGATTCACCGAGGAAGAAGCGAACGACCTAGCAAAAGCTCTGATTGCGACCAAGGCCGGGTTCGCCCTGTCCATGTGGCTTGAGAACAAGTACCGCCGCAATGACTACGTGGACAACTGGTTCTCGGAATACCCACAACGGACGATGGAACACTTCTA
>JAGQRW010000018.1 GCA_020425085.1 Paracoccaceae bacterium | reverse complement strand
TTGTTGGCCTCGGCCACCGCCAGCGATTCCTTGTTGGTGTCGATCACCACCACCAGATCCGGCACCCCGCCCATTTCGCGGATACCGCCAAGCGAGGCTTGCAGTTTGCCAAGTTCACGCTCCATGCCCAGGCGTTCCTTCTTGGTCAGGCCCTGTGCGCCATCGGCCATCTGCTCGTCATAGGATTTCAGCCGGCTGATCGAATTGGAAACGGTGTTCCAGTTGGTCAGCGTGCCGCCCAGCCAGCGATGATTCATGTAATATTGCGCCGAACGTTCGGCCGCCTCGGCCACCGCCTTTTGCGCCTGACGCTTGGTGGCGACAAACAGGATGCGCCCGCCCTTGGCCACGGTGTCGCGTACCGCCACCAGAGCCTGATCCAGCAACGGGACCGTCTGGGTCAAATCCATGATATGGATGCCGTTCTTGGCCCCGTAGATATACGGACCCATGCGGGGATTCCAACGATGTGTCTGGTGACCATAGTGAACGCCAGCTTCCAACAACTGACGCAAGGTGAACTCGGGTAGAGCCATTTAGTATTTCCTTTCCGGTTTTGACCGCAGCGGGAGCAGAGCATTTGCCCAACCGGTGGAGTTTCGGGGATTTCTCCCCCAAAACCCGCAGACCCGCCTGTGGATTGATCCGCGCGGCATAGGGGATATCACGAGGCTTGGCAAGGGGGTGCGGTCGATCCGGCACAAACTCCGCCCGATGGCCTGCAAATCACCGCTTGCATACGGCCACGCCCCCCGGCAAACAAGGGCGATGGAAAAAATGCCCGAGGTTCTTGCAGTCGGATCGGTCCTCTGGGACGTGATCGGTATTGCCGGCGGCAAGATGGCGCTGGCCGCCGATGTGCCGGGGCGAATCCGCAGGCAGCCCGGCGGTGTGGCAATGAACATCGCCACCGCCCTGGCCGGGCATGGACTTGGCGTTGCGCTGTTAAGCGTGGTTGGCCGTGATTCCGAGGGCGATGCGCTGATCCGCGCGGCCGTGGCGCGGGGGCTGATCACCCGGTATCTATTGCGTTCCGATGATCTGCCGACCGATCGCTACATAGCGATCGAGGCGGAAAACGGCCTGATCGCCGCCATTGCCGATGCGCATTCACTGGAACAGGCCGGTTCGGCGATACTGGCACCGCTTCTGGATGGCCGTCTGGCCAGTGCCGAAAATCCCTGGCGCGGCATGGTGGCGCTGGATGGCAACCTGACCACCGCAATGCTGTCTGAAATTGCCAGCGCGGGGCTGTTTGACCATGCCGATCTGCGCATCGCGCCAGCCTCTCCCGGCAAGGCCAGCCGACTTGGCGGGTTTCTCGGGCATGCGCGGGCCACCATCTATCTGAACCTACACGAGGCGAATATCCTGACCGGCGGCGATTTTCACACCAGTCAGGCGGCGGCGCAGGCCCTGCTCGGCTTTGGTCTTTATCGTGTCGCCGTCACCAATGGCCCTGCCCCGGCAACCATCGCCTCGGCGGTTGAATTCGCCGATGCCACGCCGCCCGCTGTTCGGGTGCTCCGACTGACCGGTGCCGGCGACTGTTTCATGGCCGCACATATGGCGGCCGAACATCGCGGCATGGCAACCGAAGCGGCGCTTCATTCGGCGCTTGGCGCTGCCGCTGAATTCATTTCACATGAGGAGCCTTGATGACCCTGCAAGTTCACACCAGCCCCGAAGTGGCCGCTGCACTGGCCGAAAATCGCCCGGTGGTGGCGCTGGAAAGCACCATCATCACCCACGGCATGCCCTATCCGCAGAACCTTGAAACCGCAGCACAGGTGGAACAGGACGTGCGCGACAGCGGGGCGACGCCTGCCACAATCGCGGTGATGAAAGGGCGCATCCGGGTCGGCCTGGAGCCTGACAAGCTGGAACTGCTGGCGCGCACCCCGGACGCGCTGAAACTTTCCCGCGCCGATCTGGCCGTTGCCATCACCAGGGGCGAAACCGGTGCGACCACGGTGGCGGCGACGATGATCCTGGCACGACTGGCCGGGATCGGGGTGTTCGCCACCGGTGGCATTGGCGGCGTTCATCGGGGCGCCGAACTGACTTTCGACATTTCCGCCGATCTTCAGGAACTGGCGCAAACCGCGGTGACGGTGGTTTGTGCCGGGGCCAAGGCTATCCTTGACATTGCCAGAACGCTGGAGGTGCTGGAAACCCTCGGCGTGCCGGTGATCACCTATGGTCAGGATGAATTCCCTGCCTTCTGGGCGCGGCAATCCGGCCTGCCCTCGCCGCTCAGGCTGGATCAGGCGCGCGACATCGCGATGGCCCAGCGGACGCGCCAGTCGCTTGGTCTGCCAGGCGGGCAACTGGTTGCCAACCCGGTCCCGACCGAGGCGGAAATACCGCTGGCCGAGATCACGCCGATAATCGAACAGGCGCTGGCCGAGGCCGGGCGGGATGGCATTGGCCAGAAATCGGTGACGCCATTTCTGCTGAAACGGATATTCGAACTGACCAAGGGCCGCTCGCTTGCCACCAACATCGCGCTGGTGCGCAACAATGCCCGACTGGCGGCGGTGATTGCCTCGGAACTTGCCCGGCATGATCGCTGAACGCCAAAACATGACAAGCCGAACTTGTTATCGGTCGATCCGCTGTCTACATTCACCCGGTTGAACGCAGGAGCCCCCGATGCCGCCAGAAAAAAGCACGGAAAAACCCACGCAGAAACGCAAGGATCGCAAACAGCGCCGCGAGGTTCACCGGGCCGGGTTCTTCAGCACGCTTAGGGCGAATTTCCTGACCGGCATCATCGTCGTCGCGCCGGTTTTCCTGACCTTTTATCTGATCTGGTGGTTCGTCGGGCTGATCGATAGCTTTGTGCTGCCACTGGTGCCGGAACGCTATCAGCCGCAGGATTATCTCGGCATCAACGTCAAGGGCTATGGCGTGATCGTGTTCCTGCTGTTCACGGTGATCGTCGGCTCGATCACCAAGGGGTTCATCGGGCGTTCGATCCTGAACCGGGCGGAACGGCTGGTAGACCGGATGCCGGTGGTCCGTTCGATTTATAACGGGCTGAAACAGATCGCGGAAACCGTGCTCAGCCAGTCCAGCAGCTCATTCGAGCGGGCCTGTCTGGTGGAATATCCGCGCAAGGGGCTGTGGGCGGTGGCGTTTGTTTCGACCCAGACCAAGGGCGAGGTGCTGCACCGCCTGCCGGGTGAGGAACCGTATCTGTCGGTGTTTCTACCGACCACACCCAACCCGACCTCGGGGTTTTTGCTGTTCGTACCTGAAAGCGATGTGATCATTCTGGATATGGATGTCGAAAACGCCGCCAAGCTGGTGATCTCGGCCGGTCTGGTCACCCCCGCCACCAAGGAAGAGATACAGGCTAAAATCGCCAGCCGGGCCGCCAAACCTGCCAAAACCCGCCGCACATGATCGTTGCCGCGCTGACGGGATATTTCACCGCGTTGTCGCTGATTCTGGCGATCGGGGCGCAGAATGCGTTTGTGCTGCGGCAGGGGTTGCTGGGGCAGCACGTTTTGGCGCTCTGCCTGTTCTGTGCGCTTTCCGATGCGCTGCTGATCACGCTGGGGGTGCTGGGGTTCGGCTGGCTGGTCAGCTTCAGCCCGGCCTTTCCCGATATCATGGCGCTGGCCGGTGCGGGGTTTCTGCTGGTCTATGGCGGGCTTAGGTTTCACGCCGCCTGGCGGGGCGAATATCATCCGGCAGGCATGGCCGGGACCAGCCGCCTGTGGCCAACACTGCTGACGGCGGCGGCGCTGACCTGGCTGAACCCGCATGTCTACCTCGACACGCTGGGGCTGATCGGCGCGGTTTCCACCGGGTTTGCCGGGGCCGCCCAGAAGCTGGTTTTCGCATTGGCAGCCATCGCGGCCTCGTTCAGCTTTTTCTTTGCGCTTGGCTATGGCGCGCGGCTGCTGCAACCAATCATGCAGACGGCAAATGCCTGGCGGCTGTTCGATCTGCTGGTGGGCATCACCATGTGGCTGATCGCGGCGGGGCTGGTGGTTTCGGTCCTTTAGGCTGCGGGGCCAGCGCCGAACAGATCATGCGCCCGGGTTTCAAATGCATGTACGATCCGCTGCATCGCCTGGTTGAACACCACACCGATCAGTTTTTGCAAAACCGCGTTCCTGAACTCGAAATCGACAAAGAACTCCACCCGGCAACCGCCCTCGGCCAGATCCTGAAAGGTCCAGTAGGACCGCAGATACCGAAATGGCCCGTCAAGGTATTCAGTGTCGATGCGCATCAGGCCGGGATCCAGAACCACCCGGCTGCCAAAGCGTTCACGAAACAGTTTGAACGAGATCACCAGATCGGCCAGCATCACCTCGCGCCCGTTTTCCGGGGTTCTGGAACGGATCCGCGCCGCCGCGCACCAGGGCAGGAATTCCGGATAGGCGGCAACATCGGCGACCAGCCCGAACATCTGCTCGGCGCTGTAAGGCAGGTTGCGACTGTCGTGAGTTTTTGGCATTCCGCCCCGGTTTGCTGGCACTAGGGGCGTGTTTCCGAAACCGGCGGGCAAAAATCAAGGGGTGAAACGCCTTGGGTGACCGAAATGCCGCCGCCTGACCACAGAATTGCCTGCCAGCCCCCTGCCCGGCCCCGCTAACGGCTTGAAATTCGCCACCGAGCCGTGCATTGCTGGATGCGCCGAAACCGAAAAGAGTGCCGATGCCGACCCCCGCCTATGTGATCGACGAAATGATTTCCGCCAAATCCATCGCCGCCCGGGTCGAGGCCCTGGCGCGCGAGATTCAGCAGGCCTTCAAGGACACCGACAAGCTGATCGTGATCGGCCTTTTGCGCGGCTCGTTCGTGTTCATCGCCGATCTGGTGCGCGAGCTTGATCTGCCGGTCGAAGTGGATTTTCTGGAAACCTCCTCCTACGGCGAAGGCATGGAATCGTCGCGCGAGGTGCGGATCCTCAAGGATCTGCGGGGCGAAATCGAAGGGCGCGATATTCTGGTGGTCGAGGATATCGTCGATACCGGCCATACGCTGCATCATGTCCTGAACCTTCTGGCCTCGCGCAAGCCGCGACGGATGGAGGTTTGCGCGCTGCTGGACAAGCCGTCGCGGCGCGAGGTGGATGTCAAGGCGACCTGGACCGGGTTCGAGATCCCGGATGAATTCGTGGTCGGTTATGGCATCGACTACGCGCAGCGCGACCGCAATCTGGACCATATCGGGGCGGTGCGTTTTATCGACGAAGACGGCGCAACGCCTGCGTGAATTTGAACTATTCTCGATACGCCGAAATCGTGCTAATCTGACATCGACTGTTTGAAAGGAAGCTTGACCAAAAAGGAAGCTTTCATGTGCAGACTTCTGAATGGTGTCGCGGCTTTCACCCTGCTGGTTGCGGGATCGGCATCGGCGCAATCATCGCTGCCGCTGAATTACCGCTCCTCCTCGGCCAGCGGTTTTTACATCAATGGTTATACCGACCTGTCCTACGGGCGCTTTCCCACCGGCGGCACGAGAACGCTTCTGATCGGCGAGGTCGACATGGGCGTTCGCCCCGATGGCGGCGGGCTTGGCTTTTCGCTTGGCATCGACGGCTTCACCTTTACCAGTTCCAGTGGCGATATGGGTCGGGTGGCGCTTTATCCGGCGCTGACCTTTGATACCGATTTCGGCAGGTTCTCGGCCGGGGTTCCGCGTTCGGTGCTCGATCGCGGCTATGTCGCGCCCCTGGATTTCGTCGGGTCGCGCCAGTTCCGCCTGCAATTTTTGCAGATCAGCGGATCGGCGACGGCATTCGTTTACCTTTTCAACCACGACCAGCCAGTCGGGATACGCTATGATGCAAGCTTTGGGCCGACCAGCATTGGTGCCTCGCTCCACCATATCCAGAGCGGCGTCAACGTGCTGGCGGTGGCGATCCGCCACGAATTCCAGCAGATCGGCAGCCCCTATCGCTTTGCCGCATTCGCCGGATTTGAAACCGGCCGCTCAACCGGCGCGGGCGCTACCAACAAGACCAATTACATCGTTGGTGTCGAGGGCGGCACCGAGCGGCTGAATGCCGGGTTGAACTTTCGCCGTTACGACGTGCCGGCGGGGGCCGGTGCCACCACCGCCTATGTCGAATACATCATCCGCAACGTCACCCTTTCGGCGGCGGTGATGGGCGTGAACGGCGGCGCGACGCAATATGGTGTCGGCGCGGAATACCGGTTCAACGACAACCTCCACGCCAATCTCAGTATCACGGACAACAGTGCCGCGGGTTTCAACCCGATGTATGAACTCATGGTCGGCTGGCGGTTCTGAGGCCCGGAGGCGACCTGAATCCATTGGCGGTTTTTCCATTCAGAACAACACGCGCCAGGATGCCGCGAATGCTGCATGATGTGAACTATTCTCGATAGGTGCAAACCGTGCTAGTCTGACGCTGACCAACTGAAAGGAAGCTTTCATGAACAGACTTCTGAGTGGTATCACGGCGTTCACCCTGCTGGTTGCGGGATCGGCTTCGGCACAATCCTCGTTGCCGCTGGATTACCGATCTTCCTCGTCCCTCGGGTTTTTCATCACCGGCTATGCCGATCTGTCGTTCGGCATTTTTCCGGCGGGTGGCAACAAGTCGCTGCTGATGACCGAGCTTGACCTTGGCTTCCGCCCGCCCGATGGCGGCTTTGGCTATGCCCTGGGCATCGACGCCTTTGCGCTGCGCGATCCCGGTGCCGACATGAACAAGATCGCGTTTTACCCGGCCGTTACCTACGGCACTGATTTCGGAACGTTTTCCGCCGGTATTCCGCGTTCGGTTCTGGATCGCGGCTATCTTGCGCGACCGAACTTGGCCGCTTCCAGGTTTTATGACCTTGAGTTTTACCAGCTCAGCGGCTCTACGCTTGCATATACCTATTTGTTTACCAAAAATAATCCATATGGGCTGCGTTACGATGTCAGCTTTGGTGCAACCAGCTTTGGTGCCTCATACCACCGTATCAACAGTGGCGGTGGCACCAATGTAGTTGCCTTGGCCATTCGGCACGATTTTGCCGCTATCAGCAGCCCTTACCGGTTCGCGGCGTTTGCGGGTCTTGAAAATGCGCGCTCCGGAGGCGGATTCAACAAAACCAATTACATGATCGGCGTCGAGGGTGGTTCAGATCAGGTGAATGCCGGGCTTAGCTATCGTCGGGATGCATTTCTGGGCAATATCCAGGTGGTTACTCTGTTCGGTGAATATCGGATCAATGATTTCACCTTTTCGGCAGCGGTCATGAATTTCAACCCCGGCCCCCCCACCCAGTTTGGTATTGGTGCCGAATACCGGTTCAACGACAACGCCTATGCCAATATCAGCATGCTGGACAACAGCTCGCCAGGTTTTAACCCGATTTACGAATTCTCGGTCGGCTGGCGGTTCTGAGGTCTGGCGCAGCTTAATAATTGCCCAGCAGATATTTATCGCGCGCGGCAAGTTCGGCGGCCAGAAACCGCTGGGTTTCGCGGATGCGCGGCACCTCGGCCATGTCGGCATGCACCGCCACCCAGATTTCCACCGTCATGACCGGCGCATCGTCGTTAAGCCGCACCAGTTCAACCTGTTGCATCGCCAGACAGCAGGGCAACAGCACCAGCCCCAGACCCGCCACCGCCATATGGGAAAGCGTCAGGAAACTGTCGGCCAGCGCCACCACCAGTTGTTGCGGGATGTTTTGTGCCATCCAGCGGCCGGGCGGCGAATCCTGCAACAGCTCCCCGGTCATCAGCCAGGGCAAGGTCTGGTCACCACCCCGCAGCCGCGCAATCAGGTTGCGCCGGCCATAAATGGCAAATCCGAGGGTGGCGGCACGTATACCCCTCAGGTTGTCGGGCAGCGCCAGCGCCGGCCTGACCGTCAGATCCGCATCCAGCCGCGACAGGCTCAGATGGGCGTTGGTGGTTTGCAGTTCCACATTGATCAACGGTTGCAACTGGCGAAACCGCGCCAGCATACCGGGCAGCACGGTCGAGGAAAACGTGTCGGTACTGGTCAGGCGCACCGAACCGCGATAGGCGCTGTCCTGCCCGGAAATCAGCCGCTCCAGCGCCTGATGCGCCTGTTCCACCGCCTTTGCCGCCACTATCAGGCGCTGCCCGCCCGCACTGGTGCGATAGCCGCGGGCGCTGCGATCGAACACCTCGATGCCATAGCGCGCCTCGAACGCCTTGATGCGCCTGAGCACCGTCGCGTGATTGACCTTGAGGCGGCTGGAGGCTGCATTGACCGAACCGGCCTCGGCCACCGCCAGCAGAAAACGCAGATCGTCCCAGTTCTGATTGTGCATAATTGCACAACCTTACTGCGAAAAAAGCGGATTTCAATGCGTTTGTTCACAGGTATACTCGATGGTCAATGGTGGGGTTCACCAGAATTGACACCAGAATCAACACGGAGGTTTTCAACATGAGATTGTTTTTTCGACTTTGTGCATTCGCATTGGGTGCCGCAGCGATGACAGCGCCGGTGCTTGCCCAGGACGCAATCCGCAACGCCATTACCGCACGCCAATCATTGATGCATCTTTATGCCTTCAACCTTGGCCAGCTTGGCGCCATGGCCAAGGGCGAGATGGCCTATGACGCCGAAACGGCATCCGTCGCCGCCGGCAATCTGGCAAGGCTGACCAGCATCAAGGCCGGGCCGATGTTCCCGCCGGGTTCGGATAACGCCACGATAGACAAAACCCGCGCCCTGCCCGCCCTGTGGCAGAATTTGCCTGATGTCGGTGTCAAGCAAGCCGCCGTCGCCAAGGCCGCCGCCGCGATGGAGGCCGCCGCCGGTGACGGCCTTCCCGCCCTACAGGCAGCCATCGGCCCGCTGGGCCAGGCCTGCGGTGCCTGTCACAAGGCTTACCGCGCCCCCGAGGACTGATTTCGCGGGGTTCTGTTGGCATGCAAAGGCTGCTCGCCTATCTGGTTGCACTGATCCTTGTCGGTCTGGCAGCTTTCTGGCTGGCGACAGAACCGGCAAGGGTCGATCCGTCTGCTATTGCCGGGATGAACGGCGATCCGGTGCGGGGCGAGCGGATATTCTATCTCGGCGGCTGTGCCTCTTGCCACGCGGCTGCCGGGGCCAAGGGGGATGAGCGGCTGAAACTGTCGGGAGGGCTGGCACTGACATCGCCGTTCGGGACGTTTTATGCCCCGAACATCTCGCCGGATGCAGAATTCGGCATTGGCGGCTGGTCAACGCTTGATCTGGTGAACGCCATGCATTTCGGCACCTCGCCCGACGGGCGGCATTATTACCCCGCTTTTCCCTATCCCTCCTATATACGCGCCGAACTGGCGGATATCGTCGATCTCAAGGCGTTTCTTGACACCTTGCCGCCGGTCGCTGTTGCCAACCAGGCGCACGAGGTCGGCTTTCCCTTCAATTTCCGGCGTCTGCTGGGTGGCTGGAACCTGTTATTCCTGAAACCGGGGCCGGTTGCCGATGCTTCCGGGTTTTCCGCCGAGGCGTTGCGGGGGCAAGGCATGGCCGAGGGGTTGGGCCATTGCGGTGAATGCCACACGCCGCGTGGCATGTTCGGCAACCCTGAATACAGCAAATGGCTGCAAGGTGCGCCGCACCCGTCGGGCAAGGGCAAGATTCCGGCGCTGGCCGGGATCGACTGGTCGGCCAGCGATATCGCCGAATTCCTGAAATCCGGGTTCACGCCGGATTTCGACACCGCCGGGGCGGAAATGGCCGACGTGATCGACAACACCGCGCATCTTGGGGATGCGGACCGCGCCGCGATTGCCGCCTATCTCAAGGAAATTTGCCCGAACTGATCCGAACCAGAAAGCCGTTGCACCGGCAAGGGCGCTTGCCCATACTTCGGCCCATGAATCCGCTTTGGTTACTTCGCGCCAGCAAATGGGCCCGCCACCCGCCATCCCGACGGCGGGTTTATCTGGTGCTTGGCGTGATCCTGATCTGCCTTTTGCTATATGGCATCGAACAGCTTTGGGGCTGGCCCGACTGGCTGACGCCGGAAAGGCTGCCGCGCGGGCGGTTCATTCGGTAGTTCAGCGCCCCAATGCCTGCATCCGCGCCGCGCGCAATCGCGCGAAATCATCGCCCGCGTGATAGCTGGACCGGGTCAGAGGCGTGGCCGAAACCATCAAAAACCCCTTGCCATAGGCGGCTTTTTCATAAGACTTGAATTCATCCGGGGTGACAAATCGGTCAATCGCGTGGTGTTTCGGTGTCGGTTGCAGATACTGGCCGATGGTCAGAAAATCAATGCCAGCGGCGCGCATGTCGTCCATCACCTGCACCACCCCTTGCCGATCCTCGCCCAGCCCGACCATGATGCCGGATTTGGTGAACATCGCCGGATCCAGCTCCTTGACCCGCTGCAACAGCCGCAGACTGTGGAAATAACGCGCACCGGGGCGCACCTCGGGGTAAAGTCCCGGCACGGTTTCCAGGTTGTGGTTGAAAACATCGGGGCGCGCCGCCACCACCACCTCAAGCGCGCTGGCGTCGCAGCGCAGGAAATCCGGGGTCAGGATTTCAATGGTGGTTCCGGGCGACTGACGGCGCACGGCGCGGATGGTCTGGGCAAAATGTTCCGCCCCACCATCGGCCACATCATCGCGATCGACCGAGGTGATCACCACATGTTTCAGCCCCAGCTTTTTCACCGCATCGGCAACCCGCCCCGGTTCGAACGGGTCAAGATCGTGCGGCGGTTTGCCGGTGGCGATGTTGCAAAAGGTGCAGGCGCGCGTGCAGACCTCGCCCATGATCATCATGGTGGCGTGGCCCTGTGACCAGCATTCGCCGACATTCGGGCAACCCGCCTCCTCGCAGACGGTGACCAGTTTGTTCTCGCGCAGGGTGTTACGGGTCTGCCGGTAACCTTCTGAATTGGGGGCCCTGACGCGAATCCAGTCCGGTTTCTTTGGCTGGGCGTTATCAGGTTTGCGAGCCTTTTCAGGGTGCCGTTCGGCGGGGATTTTCAGATCGCGCATCGGATTTCCTCGTTTCCGGTCCTATATAGGTTCGAGAGGGGAATTTGTCCCGCTATTTTCGCCCCGACCCGTTGCAAAAGCCGCAAGGCGCCAATAGCTGCATTGAGACCAGTTCAGAATCATTCTAAAACACCATCAGGCCCGATCAGAGGCAAAACTGCAGAAAGGAAACAACATGCAACCAGGCGATCGTATTCCCGACGTAACCTTCAGAACCCGGGTTCGTGACGAATCAATCGGCGGCGACAACCCGTTCCGATGGCAGGACACGAAAACCAGCGACTATTTTGCCGGCAAGCGCGTGGTGCTGTTTTCGCTGCCGGGTGCGTTCACGCCGACCTGCTCGACCTTTCAGTTGCCCGGTTTTGAAAAGGGTGCGGCGGAATTCAAGGCGCATGGAATTGACCAGATTTACTGTATGTCGGTCAATGACAGCTTTGTCATGAACAAATGGGCCCAGGATCAGAAGCTTGAAAACGTCAAGGTCATTCCCGACGGTTCCGGCGAATTCACCAGCAAGGCAGGCATGCTGGTGAACAAGGACAACCTTGGTTTCGGCAACCGTTCCTGGCGCTATGCCGCCGTGGTCAATGACGGCGTGATCGAAGCATGGTTCGAAGAACCGGGACGCGAGGACAACCACCCGGCCGATCCCTATGGCGAAAGCTCGCCGGAAACCGTTCTGGCCTGGCTGAAGGCGAACAAGGGCTGACCGGTTAGCGACCATTCGTCCTTTTGAACCCCTTGGGGGCACCTGTTAGGAAACGGGTGCCCTTTTCGCTGCAAAGAACACGACATGACGCTTGATCTGCAAAAACACCGTGCCGAAGTGCATGGTTTCGGCCGTCTTCAGGAAAACCTGCGTCAGATCGTCTATGGCGGCAATGACGGCATCGTCACCACCTTTGCGGTGGTGGCAGGCTTTGCCGGTGCCCAGGCCCAGGGCGCGGCGGAAATCGGCACACTGGCGGTGCTGCTGTTCGGATTTGCCAACCTTTTCGCCGATGCGACGTCAATGGGGTTGGGGGAATTCCTGTCGTCCCGTTCGGAACGCGACGTTTATGTGGTGATCCGCCAGCAGGAACTGGCGGCCATCGCCAACCGGCTGGATGCGGAAAAAGCCGAGGTGCTGGCGATCTTGAAACACCGGGGCGTCAACAAGGAGGATTCCGATCAGTTCGTCGCGGTTATGGAACGCAATCCCGAAATGATGGCGGATTTCATGATGGCTTATGAATTCGGCCTGCCGGACCCGAACGAAGAAAATGCCGCAATCAACGGACTTTACACGTTTTTCTCGTTTCTTGTATTCGGCTTCATTCCGATATTCCCCTATCTTGTCATCCCCACCAATCCGCAGGTTTTCGGCTTTTCGGTGCTGGCAACATTTACGGCGCTGGCGCTTTTGGGGATTTTGCGCTGGCGCGCCACGCGCGAACGCCTGCTGGCCTGTCTGAGCGAAACCGTTATGGTCGGCGGCATCTGCGCCGTTGTCGCCTATGGCGTCGGGGTGTTCATCGGCGGCATGTGATATTGTCCGTATACAATCGCATACATACTTCCCCTGCCCCGACATTTCCGCTAAACAGCGCGCAAACCCCGATTCCCCTGACAAGAGGCATGCCATGACCAAGATCAAAGTCGCCAATCCGGTCGTCGAACTCGACGGCGATGAAATGACCCGCATCATCTGGGATTTCATCAAGAAAAAGCTGATCCTGCCCTATCTCGATATTGATCTGATCTATTACGATCTGGGGATCGAGGAACGCGACCGCACCGACGACCAGATCACCGTCGATGCTGCCAACAAGATTGCCGAGGTCGGTGTCGGCATCAAATGCGCCACCATCACCCCGGATGAGGCGCGGGTCGAGGAATTCGGCCTGAAACGCATGTACCGCAGCCCCAACGGCACCATCCGCAATATTCTGGGCGGCGTGATTTTCCGCGCCCCGATCATCTGCCAGAACGTGCCGCGACTGGTTCCCGGCTGGACCAAACCGATCGTGGTTGGCCGTCACGCTTACGGCGATCAGTACAAGGCGACCGATTTCCTGTTTCCGGGCAAGGGCAAGCTGACGCTGAAATTCGTCGGTGACGACGGCAAGGTGATCGAGCGCGAGGTGTTTGACGCCCCCGGCGCCGGGGTAGCCATGGCGATGTATAATCTTGATAAATCTATCTTTGACTTCGCCCGCGCCTCGTTGAATTACGGGCTGAACCTTGGCTGGCCGGTGTATCTTTCCACCAAGAACACCATCCTCAAGGCCTATGATGGCCGCTTCAAGGACATCTTTGAAGAGGTTTTCCAAAACGAATTTGCCGACAAGTTCAAGGCCGCCGGTATCACTTATGAACACCGGCTGATCGACGACATGGTGGCGGCGGCGATGAAATGGTCGGGCGGCTATGTCTGGGCCTGCAAGAACTACGATGGCGACGTGCAGTCCGACACCGTTGCGCAGGGTTTCGGCAGCCTTGGCCTGATGACCAGCCAGTTGATGACCCCGGATGGCAAGATTGTCGAAGCCGAGGCGGCCCACGGTACCGTCACCCGCCATTATCGCCAGCACCAGCGCGGCGAGGCGACCTCGACCAACTCGATCGCCTCGATCTTTGCCTGGACCGGCGGGCTGAAACACCGCGCCAAGCTGGATGGCAATGCCGAACTGACGCGCTTTGCCGATACGCTGGAAAAGGTGGTGGTCGATACCGTGGAAAGCGGCGACATGACCAAGGATCTGGCGCTGCTGGTCGGGCCGGACCAGAAATGGCTGACCACCGAAGGCTTTCTTGACAAGGTGGACGAGAACCTGAACAAGGCACTGGTCGGCTAAAGCCATCGACCGGAATTACCGCTGCAAAGGGCCGGATCGTTTCCGGCCCTTTCAGATCCTGAGGATGAAACCCATGCCGGAAAACCCGCCCCGTCATACCCTGTTGCAGGATGCCCAGGGCATTCTGACCGGCAGCATGCTGTGCGCGTTTTCGGTGCTGATGCTAAAGGATCAGGGGCTGGTCACCGGGCAGACGGCGGGCACGGCGGTACTGATTTCCTATCTCAGCGGCTGGAGCTTTGGCCTGATCTTCTTTTTGCTGAACCTGCCGTTCTACTGGTTCGGCTATATGCGGGTTGGCGGGGTATTCGTGCTGAAATCCCTGGCGGCGGTGGCCCTGATGTCGGTCTTTTCCGCCATCCTGCCGCATTACGTGATGTTTGATTACCTGCATCCTCTGGCGGCAAGCGTTCTGGCGGGGTTGACCGCCGGCACCGGCCTGATCGCGATTTTTCGCCATGGCGCCAGCCTTGGCGGTATCGGCATTGTCGGGCTTTACGTGCAGGACAGCACCGGCTTTCGCGCCGGCTGGTTCCAGATGGCGGTTGACGCACTGATCTTTCTTGTGGCCTTTTTGTTGCTTGACCCCAGGCTGGTGGCCTATTCGCTGATCGGGGCGCTGATCGTCAATCTGACCATCGCCGTAAACCATCGGCGCGACTATTACATCGCCTATTGAACCGGCCCGAATTCGCCCGGAGGATCCCATGCCCAAGCAATATCTGTTCCTGCTGATCGCCGTGGTGTTTGAAACCGTAGGCACCACCAACCTTCAGGCCAGCCAGCAATTCACCCGGCTCTGGCCGACGGTCTTTGCCGCCATCGGGTTTGGCGGCGCACTGTATTTCATGGGGCTGACCCTCAAATACATGCCGGTCGGCATTGTCTATGCGCTGTGGTCGGGGCTGGGCATCGTCATCATCACCGCCATCGGTTTTGTCGTCTATAAGCAGGCGCTGGACATCTGGGCGCTGGTCGGCATGGCGATGATCATCGCCGGCATTGCCGTCATTCATCTGTTATCGGGCAGTGCCACCCATTAGGTAATGAGTCCAACCCATTGTTACAAAGCGATAATATCCCATCGCATTAGCGATCCGGCACCAGCGACACCAGCCTGCCGGGCTGTTTGGTTTTTGATTGCAGTCCTTGGCAGATTGCGGTTCATTTGCAGGGATTTACCGGATACCGAACCGAATGAACCAGTCCCAACCATTGAAAGCCGCCGCCTGGATGATGGGTGCGGTGGTTTCCTTTACCTCGATGGCGGTTGCCGGGCGTGAAATCGCACATGAACTTGATACCTTCGAAATCATGACCTACCGGTCGATCATCGGCATCGTCGTGGTAATTCTGGCGGCGCGGGTTGCTGGTACGCTCAACCAGATTACTCGTCGGCGGATGTGGCTGCATCTGATCCGCAATTCCAGCCATTTTCTGGGGCAGAATCTATGGTTCTATGCGTTGACGCTGATCACCCTGCCGCAACTGTTCGCGTTTGAATTCTCGGTGCCGCTATGGGTGGCGCTGGTGGCGCCGTTTTTTCTGGCCGAGCGATTGACAGCCATTCGGTTGGGGGCGGCGCTGGTTGGGTTCATCGGCATCCTTGTGGTCGCACGCCCGGATCAGCTTGGCCTGAGTACCGGCATTGTCGCCGCGGCGATTGCGGCGATCGGGTTTACCGGCTCGGCCGTGGCGACCAAATTGCTGACACGAACCGAGACCACCACCTGCATCCTGTTCTGGCTAACCATCATTCAGGCGGTTCTGGGCCTCACGCTGGCCGGATATGACGGCGACATCGCGCTTCCCTCGGTTGCCAGCCTGCCCTGGGTGGTGCTGGTCGGCATTGCCGGGCTGTTCGCGCATTTCTGCATCACCAATGCGCTGCACATCGCGCCGGCCAGTGTGGTTTTTCCGATGGATTTCGTGCGCCTGCCGCTGGCAGCGGTGGTTGGCATCCTGTTTTACGCCGAACCGTTTCAGGTGACGGTTTTCATCGGTGCCGCCATCATCCTGGCCGCCAACTGGGTCAATATCCGCAGCGAACAGCGGGCGGCGGTGCAATCAGTGGTCCGCTGAACCGGGCGTGGCCAGAATGGCGAACGGGTCACAGGCCGCGAAATGGCGCGAACGAGACTGCCTTTCCTTTTGCCCCTGAGGCGCAGGCGCGCTAAGCCCTTGGGCAAGGCGGGATTTTCGGGAATGATGGCGCATGATTGAACTTACAGCAGAACAATGGCACAAATCCCCGGCCAAACATGTGTTGTTGTTTGGCATGTCGGGGCTGGGAAAAACCTTTATTTCCAATATCCTCAGGGAAAACTGCGATTGGTTCCACTATTCCGTCGATTACCGCATCGGCACCCGCTACATGGGCGAACATATCGTTGACAATTTCAAGTGCGAGGCGATGCGCAACCCGTTTCTGGCCGGTTTGCTCAGGTCGAACTCGATCTATATCGCCTCGAACATCACGTTCGAGAACCTGTCGCCGCTATCGACCTACATGGGCAAGCCCGGCAATCCGGCACTTGGCGGCATTGCCTTTGCCGAATACCGCCGCCGTCAGGAACAGCACCGCAAGGCCGAGGTGGCGGCATTGCTTGACAGCGAATATTTCATCGACCGGGCGCGGCAGATCTATGGCTATGAGAATTTCGTCTGCGATTCCGGTGGTTCGATCTGCGAGGTGGTCAATCCTTACAACCAAAACGATCCAGTGATGCAGGCATTGGCGCAAAACCTTTTGCCGGTCTGGATCAGGGGCCGCGCCGAACATACCGATGAACTGGTGGCAAGATTCGACAAGGCACCCAAACCGATGTATTTCGGTGAACAGTTCCTGACCGATACATGGAACATATTTTGCCGCGATAACAAAGTGGCGGAAGACGAAGTTAATCCTGACGGCTTCATGCGTTTTGCCTATCGCCAATGCCTTGACCACCGCCTGCCGCGGTATCAGGCGATGGCGGAAAACTGGGGCATCACCGTCGAGGCGGAAGATATTGCCAAAGTGCGCTCGGCCGATGATTTCAACCGACTCATTGCCGGTGCACTTGATAGAACATAGGCCGACACCTATCTGAAAAACCCAAGGAAAAGATATTAATGCCGATCAAGATCCCCGAAGACCTGCCTGCATTCGACATCCTTCAGCATGAGGGTGTGATGGTCATGTCCGAGGCCCAGGCGGCACGTCAGGATATCCGCCCGTTGCAGATCGGCCTCTTGAACCTGATGCCAAAGAAAATCCAGACCGAAACCCAGTTCGCCCGCCTGATCGGCGCGACCCCGCTTCAGATCGAACTGACCCTGATTCGCATGACCGAGCATGAGCCGAAGAACACATCGGCGGAACATATGGAAAGTTTCTACCGCTCGTTTCAGGATATCCGGCAACAGAAATTCGATGGTCTGGTGATCACCGGCGCACCGATCGAACACCTGCCCTTTGACCAGGTGACCTATTGGGATGAAATGGTCGAGGTGATGGACTGGACCCAGACCAACGTGCATTCCACCTTTGGTGTCTGCTGGGGCGGCATGGCGATGATCAACCATTTCCACGGGGTTGAAAAACACCTGCTGGCGAAAAAGGCGTTCGGCTGTTTCAGGCAGCAAAACCTGGCCCACGCCTCGCCGTATCTGCGGGGTTTTTCCGACGATTTCGTCATTCCCGTCAGCCGTTGGACAGAAATGCGTCAGGCGGAAATCGACCGGGTTGACGGTTTGGTAACCTTGTTGGCGTCAGATGAGGTTGGCCCCTGTCTGATCGAGGATGCTGACCATCGCGCCCTCTATATCTTCAATCACTTCGAATATGACAGTGGCACGCTCAAGGAAGAATACGACCGCGATATTGCCAATGAAACCGCCATCAATGTGCCGCTGAACTATTATCATAACGATGACCCCACCCAGAAGCCGGAAAACCGCTGGCGCAGCCACGCGCATCTGCTTTACGGCAACTGGATCAACCAGATATACCAGACCACGCCTTATGACATGGCGAAAATCGGGGCGGCATGACCGGCAGTTCGACCTTTTCCCAAGGCTCCCCCGGCCGGCTGAACTGGCTTGGCAAAGCCCTGCTTGAACGAACCAGTCGCGCCGAGCAGAGCCATCCGCCGATCGGTGAATTCGTCATGGTCGACGGCAAGCGGGTGCATTTCAGCCGCCAGGGCTCGGGTCCGGCCCTGATCCTCATTCATGGGGCGGGCGGCAACCTCAGGGATTTTACCTTTCAGCTTGCGGACAAGCTGGCACGACACAACACCGTCATCGCCTTTGACCGCCCCGGCCACGGCTATACCGATGCGATCCACGCAAGGGGTGAAACCCCGGCTGAACAGGCGGAACTGCTGGATCAGGCCAGTCGCGCCATCGGCCTGAAACGCGCGGCCATCCTTGGCTATTCGCTGGGGGGTGCGGTGGCGCTGGCCTGGGCGCTGGCCAGACCGGAATTCGTCAAAAGCCTGCTGCTGGTTTCCGCCGTCACCCATCCCTGGCCCGGCGGGGTCGGTCTGCTATACGGCAGTGCGGCGAATCCGCTGACCAGCGGCCTGGTGGTGCCGGCCATATCGGCGCTGGCGCGGCAATCCTTGGTGGAAACCACCCTTTACTCGGTGTTTCACCCCAACCTGCCGCCCGAGGGATATCTTGACTATATCGGCGCCGGACTGTCACTGCGACCACATTCCCTAAGGGCCAATGCGCGCCAGGTCGGTCGGCTGAAATATCACATGTCGCTGATGGCCCCGAAATATCCGACCCTGAATCTGCCGATTGAAATCCTGCATGGCAGCGAAGACCGCACCGTCTATGCCAGCATCCACGCCGTGCAGTTGCAGCGTGATGCGCCAAACGCCCACTACACCCCCCTGCCCGGCATCGGCCACGCGCCCCACCACCATTCGCATCTTGAAATCATCGACGCGGTGCATCGCCTGAACACATTGCGCAACTGACGCCGTTTGCGCATATTGGTGCGGACCAGACCAACCAGAAGGGGTATTCGTGGCCAGCAAACCCAATGGATTGCCGTTTGACGGCGAAATCAGCCGCTTTTTCAACCAGGATGCCCCGGCTGATATCCGCGCCGCCATCAAGGCCGCAGCAAAGGACGATATCCTTGGCGACAACTTTCCCTATCCCCGGCGTTGGGACAGGAAACCATACCAAAAAACCCTTGATCTGTTGCAGATCGAGCTGGTGAAACTGCAAAGCTGGGCAAATCGGTCAGGTGCCCGGATCGCTGTCCTGTTCGAAGGCCGCGATGCGGCGGGCAAGGGCGGCACCATCAAGCGATTGCGCGAAAACCTCAATCCGCGTTCGGCGCGGGTGGTGGCGCTGCCGAAACCTTCGGACCGCGAGGCCAGCCAGTGGTATTTCCAACGCTATATCACCCACCTGCCCGCCGCCGGGGAAATGGTGTTCTTTGACCGTTCCTGGTACAATCGCGGCGTGATCGAACATGTCTTCGGATTTTGCACCCCCGATCAGCGGGCGCAATTCTTTGCTCAGGTCAACCCGTTTGAGCAGATGCTGGTGGATGACGGCATCACGCTGATCAAGATCTGGCTGAATGTCGGGCGCACCGAACAGATGCGGCGGTTTCTGAAACGCGAAAGCGATCCGTTGAAGCAATGGAAACTGTCAGAGATCGACGTGGCAGGGCTGGCGAAATGGGATGCCTATTCCACCGCCATCGCCGAAACCCTGAGCCGCAGCCACACCAATGCCGCCCCGTGGAACGTGGTGCGTTCGGACGACAAACGCCGCGCCAGGGTGGCGGTGATCCGCGCCGTCCTTGGCCGGTTCGACTATGATCGCAAGAACCCTGAAATCGTCGGCATGCCTGACCCTGACATTTGCGGCGGCCCGGAACTTTGGCATGACTAGACGCGCCTATCATCACGGCAACCTGAAACAGGCACTGGTCGAAGCAACCCTGGAACTGATCGAGGAAAAAGGCCCGCAAGGTTTCACCATGGCCGAGGCCGCCAAGGCCGCAGGTGTGTCACCCGCCGCCCCCTATCGGCATTTCACCGGCAAGGAAGACATGATCGCCGAAGCCGCCAAGCAGGGGTTCGAGATGTTTGGCGACCTGATGGAATACGCCAAGACCCGGGGCGATCCGTCGCCGCTGGCGGCATTCGAGGCGACGGGGCGCGCATATCTTGCGTTTGCGCGCAAGCATCCGGGTTATTACATCGCGATGTTCGAAAGCGGTCTCAGGATCAACGCCGATCCGGCCCTTGCCGCCGCTTCAAGCCGGGCCATGTCGGTTCTGACCCGCGCCACCGAGGAACTGGTGGCGCACCTGCCCGCCAGCATTCGCCCGCCATCCACCATGGTCAGTCAGCATATCTGGGCGATGAGTCACGGCGTGGTCGAACTGTTCGCCCGAGGCGAGCCTGGCGCACGCGCGCCCTATACCCCCGAAGACCTGCTGGAAACCGGCATTGGCATCTATTTGCGCGGGCTTGGCATTCTTCCGCCTGAAAAAACCTAGTGATATCAATCATTCGTCACTTTTTTGGTTTGGATGTAAATTATCTTTACATTAATCCTTGCAATTCTCCCCACACTTCCCCAATTATGAAATGTGAATAGCGTTAACATCAACACTGAACGTAGGAGCAAATGAAATGAGTTCTGTCGCAACCTGGCCTTCACAGGCACAGCAATGGCTTGATGACCGGGGCAAAGGCGCTTGGATCGCCTTAATGGTTCTTGGTTTTATCTTCTTCTGGCCGGTCGGCCTTGCCCTGCTGTTTTACATGCTCTGGAGTAATCGCATGAAATCCTCATCCTTTGGCTGCGCCAAGCGCCGCAATCACCACCATCACCATTCCTTTCGCACATCTGGCAACGTCGCGTTTGACAGCTACAAGCAGGAAACCCTGAAACGGCTGGAAGAAGAACAGGACGCCTTTCAAGCCTTTCTTGACCGACTGCGCGAAGCCAAGGACAAGACCGAATTCGATGAATTCATGAATGACCGCGCAAGGGCGGCGAAACCGGACAACGATGATCCGGTCGATGCCTGACCGTTTTCCCGGAACCAAACCAAAAGGGCTGCCATTGGCGGCCCTTTGCCATGTTCGCGGTTAGATGCCGAAAATGGTTGTTGCTTGGTTAAAGGATTGTTAGGCTCCCTTAGCAATCAAACCCGAGCCTGCCCATGCGTCATGCACTGCCATTAGTGCCGCAATTCTATGTAACGGCCCCACAGCCCTGCCCCTATCTTGAAGGGCGAATAGAACGAAAGCTGTTCACCGCCTTGCAGGGCGATCACGCCAGCCGGCTGAATGACGCCTTGTCCAAACAGGGGTTCCGGCGTTCGCAGAACGTGCTTTACCGCCCCTCCTGTGCCGATTGCAGTGCCTGCTATTCCGCCCGCATTCGGGTTGCCGATTTTCAGCCGACCCGCAGCCAGCGACGCATCCTGAAACGCAACGACCACCTGACGCGCGAGGCATCGACCCCCTGGGCGACCGAAGAACAGTACCAGCTTTTCCGCAGCTATCTGGATGCCCGCCACGCCGATGGTGGCATGGCCGACATGGACATCTTTGAATTCGCCGCCATGATCGAGGAAACGCCGGTGCGTTCAAGGGTGGTGGAATATTATCGCCAATCCGACGATGACCAATGCCAGCGCGAATTGTCGGCGGTCTGCCTGACCGATGTGCTGGATGACGGTCTTTCGCTGGTCTATTCGTTTTTCGAACCAGGCAGCCAGCCCAATTCGCCCGGTTCGTTCATCATCCTTGACCATATCGCCATCGCCCGCGAGGCCGGCTTGCCCTATATCTATCTTGGCTATTGGGTGCCGGGCAGTCGCAAGATGGGTTACAAGGCCAATTATTCGGCGCTGGAACTGTTTCACGATGGCGCCTGGCATGATTTCACCACGACCGAGGAATATCAGAACCGCGCCTTTCAGAAAGGCTGTGATCCGATCTCGGAACAGGTCGCCCGGATCAGTCTGCCGGATCTTGCGATTCAGGGCTGAATTTACGACAATTCCCAATCACCAGCCGTTTTCGCAATATAATTGCGCGTTTTTGCCTGCTGCCAGTCTTTTCTTCGCAAAATCGACTTGACCTCGTTTGGCCCCACCCATAATGTCCGCCCCGAGAAGGAGCTGCCATGATCTGTCTACTGGTGATCGAAAGCATGCGCATGGCGCGTTGACGGAACGCCGTCGACTGACCATGCGACCCCCGGACCGGGGGTTTTTTTATGTCAGGCAACCCCTTGAAGGAACTTGAAAGTGGAGAAAATGCAATGTCCCGTCGGATGAGTGGCGCACAGATGGTGGTTCAGGCCCTGAAGGATCAGGGGGTGGATACGATATTCGGCTATCCCGGCGGCGCCGTCCTGCCGATCTATGACGAGATCTTTCAGCAAAACGATATCCGCCACATCCTGGTGCGCCACGAACAGGGCGCGACCCACGCCGCCGAAGGTTATGCGCGCGCCACCGGCAAACCCGGTGTGGTTCTGGTAACCTCCGGGCCGGGGGCAACCAATGCGGTGACCGGCCTGACCGACGCGCTGATGGATTCGATCCCGATGGTGGTTCTGTCCGGGCAGGTTCCGACCTTCATGGTCGGCACCGATGGCTTTCAGGAGGCCGATACCGTCGGCATCACCCGCCCCTGCACCAAACATAACTGGCTGGTCAAGGATACCGACAAGCTAGCGCAAACCATCCATCAGGCGTTTCACGTCGCCAAATCCGGCCGCCCTGGCCCGGTTCTGGTGGACATTCCCAAGGATGTGCAATTCGCTGAAGGTAAATATGTCGCCCCGGACAAGGCCGAGATCGGCCACTATCAGCCGCAGGTCAAGGGCGATGCCGCTGCCATCGCGGCCCTGGTCGAGGCGATTGAAACCGCCGAACGCCCAGTCTTTTATACCGGCGGCGGGGTGATCAATTCCGGCCCTGCTGCCTGTAAACTGCTGCGCGAACTGGTGGGTGCGACCGGCTTTCCCATCACATCGACCCTGATGGGGCTGGGGGCGTATCCGGCCTCGGGCCAGAACTGGCTGGGTATGCTGGGCATGCACGGTATGTACGAGGCCAACCTTGTCATGCATGATTGCGATTTGATGATCAATATCGGTGCGCGGTTTGACGATCGCATCACCGGTCGGCTGGATGCGTTTTCACCGAAATCGAAAAAGGCGCATATCGACATTGACGCCAGTTCGATCAACAAGGTGGTGCATGTGGACATCCCCATTGTCGGTGATGTCGGCAATGTTCTGGGCGATGTGCTGAAGCTGTGGAAATCGCGCGGCAGCAAGACACGGGCCGATGCGGTGCAGAAATGGTGGGTCAAGATCGCCGAATGGAAGGCGGTCGATTGCCTGAAATACACCAACTCGGACAAGCTGATCAAACCGCAATACGCGCTCGAACGGCTGGAGGCGCTGACCAAGGGCTATGATCGCTACATCACCACCGATGTCGGCCAGCACCAGATGTGGGCGGCGCAGTTTCTGGGGTTCGAGGATCCGAACCGCTGGATGACTTCGGGCGGGCTTGGCACCATGGGTTACGGCCTGCCGGCCTCGATCGGGGTTCAGGTGGCCCATCCGGATGCGCTGGTGATCAATGTGGCGGGCGATGCCTCGATGTTGATGAACATTCAGGAAATGGGAACGGCAGCGCAGTTCCGCCTGCCGGTCAAGCAGTTCATCCTGAACAACGAACGCCTGGGCATGGTGCGCCAGTGGCAGCAACTGCTGCACGGCGAGCGTTATTCGCATTCCTGGTCGGAAAGCCTGCCGGATTTCGTCAAACTGGCCGAGGCGTTCGGCGCCAAGGGTATCCTGTGCGATGATCCGGCCAAACTGGATCAGGCCATCAAGGAAATGATCGAACATGACGGGCCGGTAATTCTGGATGTGGTGGTGGAAAAACACGAAAACTGCTATCCGATGATCCCCTCGGGCAAGCCCCATAACGAAATGCTGTTGGGCGACGATTCGACCGATGGCGCGATCGGCGCCAGCGGCGCGGTTCTGGTTTAAGGAGGCGCCACATGCCAAAGTTATCATTGAAAAAAGGCGCATCCAGAAAATCCGCCTATGACCTGCGCAGCCCGCTAAGCGATGTGATCGAAACCCATACCATCGCGGTTCTGGTGGATAACGAATCCGGGGTTCTGGCGCGGGTGATCGGCCTGTTTGCCGGGCGGGGCTATAACATCGAAAGCCTGACAGTGGCCGAGGTGGATCACACCGGGCATCTGTCGCGCATCACCATCGTCACCACCGGCACCCCGGCGGTGATCGAGCAGATCAAGGCGCAACTGGCGCGGATCGTGCCGGTGCATGAGGTGCACGACCTGACCGTCGAAGGGCCGAGCGTCGAACGTGAACTGGCGATTGTGAAGGTTGCGGGAACCGGCGACAAACGGGTCGAGGCGCTGCGTCTGGCCGATATTTTCCGCGCTTCGGTGGTGGATACGACGCTGGAAAGCTTCGTGTTTGAAATTACCGGCACCCCCGACAAGATCGACGCCTTTGTTGATCTGATGCGCCCGCTTGGGCTGGTGGAAATTGCCCGGACCGGTGTGGCGGCCATGTCTCGTGGCACATGAACTTGTCACGGCAGGTATCGGAATTATAACGCTGTTTTAGCATTGTTCCTCATTGCCGGCCGCTTTACCAAGCAGCAAATAAAAACGGGCGGGGTTTCCCCCGCCCAGTTTCACGATTCAGGCTCATCGTTATACCGCTCGGTTTATTTGCCTGCGGCCTGAAGCGCCAAGGGACGAGCGCACCCGCCCCCGGTATCGTGGCAACCGCGAATGAAAGCGGTTGCCTATAGAACTCTTACTTCTTCAATCCAAACTGACGTAGTCCGATTTTCACCACTTCTACCGAAACACCAAAATGTTTAGAAATTTTCTCAAGGTCGCCGTTAAATAGTGATTCCGCTGCGGCAAGTGCCCCATGATCGAAAAGGATGGCAGACGCACATTCATCCGCCTCCCTTTCGCGACCATCATCGGGGTAAAACGGTATAATTCCATATTCATCTACCCCCCTTGCGCGGTTACTAACAGGTGCAAATGGGTCACTGCTTGTAGAATGAAGTATGAAATGCCCAATTTCATGAAGCACGGTAAATCTCTGACGTCTGACGTTGTCCTTTTCATTTACTTCAATCAAATAACCGCTTTCTGAAAAGGCGTCTGGAACCAATCTGCCGGCCAATCCCCTAGGCAGTGCTTTTCGCTCAACTGCTAAACCAAGGCTTATTGCGAGTTCTTTTACCGATGCCGCTCTTCTATTTTGATGCGGCATGAGATTGAAAGATCGCACAGCATGCTTCGCCTTTCCATCGGGCAATCTGGCAATAACTTCGTTAAGCGTAATCACTGCAAGTCTCCCTTCAACTACACCCCGAGGTTGCCCCGCAGGTGTTGCATTTCATACAGGTGCCATTCCTGACCAGCGTGTAGTTGCCGCAATCAGAACAGCTATCCCCTTCATATCCCTGCATTTTGGCCTTGGTGCGGGGATCCATCGCCAGGGCCGATGCGGCGGCGGTGGTGCTGCCGCCCATGGTTTCCGGCACCAGCGTTGCCAGCGCATCGACCGGGCTGAACACGTTGTCCATGCCGCCCTGCAAGACCACCAGTTCCTGTGGCAGGCGTTTGCGCAGATACCCGGATGAGGAAACCTTGCGGATCATGTCCAGCGAGTTATTGGCCGCCTTTTTGGAAACCTCGCTGAAATTTGGTTTGCCTTCCTCATCGCCACGCCCGAGATCATCGAAACTTTCACCCTCGGGCTTTACATGCGCCAGATCGGTGCGGTCGAGATAGGAAATCGCCAGTTCGCGAAAGATGTAGTCAAGGATCGAGGTGGCGTTCTTGACGCTGTCATTGCCCTGCACCATGCCGGCCGGTTCAAACCGGGTGAAGGTGAACGCCTCGACAAATTCATCCAGCGGCACGCCGTATTGCAGCCCGACGGAAACCGCGATGGCGAAATTGTTCATCATGGCGCGAAAACCGGCACCTTCCTTGTGCATGTCGATGAAAATCTCGCCGATCTTGCCGTCCTGATATTCGCCGGTGCGCAAATAAACCTTGTGCCCGCCGACGATGGCCTTTTGCGTATAGCCTTTGCGCCGTTCCGGCAGTTTCTGCCGCTGGCTGCGGATGATTTCCTTGTAGACGATTTTTTCCACGATCTTTTCCGCCATTACCGCCGCCTTTTCACCCACCGGCGCGTTGGAGGTCAGCAGATCCTCCAGTTCCTCATCATCCTCGATCAGGGCGGATGACAGTGGCTGGCTGAGTTTCGATCCATCGCGGTAAAGCGCGTTGGCCTTGATGCCAAGCGACCAGCTCAGCTCATAGGCCGCCTTGCAATCCTCGATGCTGGCATCGTTCTGCATGTTGATGGTCTTGCTGATCGCACCCGATATGAACGATTGCGCCGCTGCCATCATGTAGATGTGGCTGTTCACGCCCAAAAACCGCTTGCCGATCTTGCCGCAGGGATTGGCGCAGTCAAATACCGACAGGTGTTCCGGTTTCAGATACGGCGCACCTTCCAGCGTCATGGTGCCGCAAACGTGGTTGTTGGTCGCCTCGATCTCGGCCCGCGAATAGCCGAGATGCCGCAGCAGATCAAAACCCGGATCGTTCAACTCGCTCATGGGAATTCCCAGCGTGCCGTGGCAGAAATCAACGCCGAGGGTCCACTGGTTGAACACGAACCGGATGTCGAACGCCGATGGCAGAGCTGCCTCGATCTTTTCGATCTCGGCCTTGCCGAACCCCTGCCCGACCAGCGCCGTGTGGTTGATGCCGGGCGCATTGCCAAGGGTGCCGTGGCCGACCGCATAAGCGATGATTTCCTCGATCTGGGCCGAGCCATAGCCGAGTTTTTCAAGCGCCGCCGGAACCGAGCGGTTGATGATCTTGAAATAACCGCCACCCGCCAGTTTCTTGAACTTGACCAGGGCGAAATCCGGTTCAATCCCGGTGGTGTCGCAATCCATCACCAGACCGATGGTGCCGGTCGGCGCGATCACCGAGACCTGGGCGTTGCGATAGCCGTGCTTTTCGCCAAGCTCCAGCGCCTCGTCCCAACTGGCGCGGGCCAGCCGGACGATTTCCTGATCCGGACAGTTGGCGTGATCCAGCGGCACCGGTTTCACCGCCAGCCCCTCATATCCGTCGGTCGCACCATAAGCGGCGCGACGGTGGTTGCGGATCACCTTCAGCATCGGTTCGGCGTTCTTGGCATATCCCGGAAACGCGCCGCGCTCGCGGGCAATCTCGGCCGAGGTGGAATAGGCGACGCCGGTCATCAGCGCCGTCAGCGCCCCGCACATGGCGCGGCCCTGATCGCTGTCATAGCCAAGGCCCATATTCATCAACAGCCCGCCGATATTGGCGTAACCAAGCCCGAGCGTGCGGAATTCATAGGACCGTTGGGCGATTTCCTTGCTGGGGAATTGCGCCATCAGCACCGAGATTTCCAGCGTCAGCGTCCAGAGGCGCGTTGCATGCATGTATTCCTCGGCCGCAAACTCCCCGCCCTGATGAAAGGTCAGCAGGTTCATCGACGCCAGATTGCAGGCGGTATCATCCAGAAACATGTATTCCGAACAAGGGTTTGATCCCCTGATCTCGCCATCTTCCGGGCAGGTATGCCAGGCGTTGACGGTATCATGGAACTGGATGCCGGGATCGGCGCAGGCCCAGGCAGCATGGCCGACATCATCCCAAAGATCCCGCGCCTTGACGGTTTTGGCCACCTTGCCATCGGTGCGACGCAACAACTCCCAATCCGCATCATCCTTGACGGCCCTAAGGAACGCATCCGTGACCCGAACCGAGTTGTTGGAGTTCTGCCCCGCCACGGTCATATAGGCCTCGGAATCCCAGTCGGTGTCGTAGGTGGGGAATTCAATCGCGGTGTAGCCCTGGGCCGCGTATTGCAGCACCCGGTTGATATAGGTTTCAGGTATCGCCGATTTCTTGGCGGTGCGGATGGCGGTTTTCAGTGCGGTGTTGACCTTGGGATCGAACGCATCCTTTTCCGCGCCATCCCATTCGCGGATAGCCCCGAACAACAAGTTCAACTGCATCTCGTGCATCTTGGAACCCGCCACCAATGAGGCGACTTTCTGTTCCTCGCGCACTTTCCAGTTGATGAATTCCTCGATGTCCGGGTGATCCATGTCGCAGATCACCATCTTGGCTGCCCGACGGGTTGTGCCGCCTGATTTTATCGCCCCCGCCGCGCGGTCGCCGATCCTCAAGAACCCCATCAGGCCCGAGGATTTGCCGCCGCCTGACAGTTTTTCACCGTCGCCGCGCAGGCTGGAAAAATTGGTGCCGGTGCCCGAACCGTATTTGAACAGCCGCGCCTCGCGCACCCACAGATCCATAATGCCGCCATCGCCCACCAGATCGTCCTTGACCGACTGGATGAAACAGGCATGCGGTTGTGGGTGTTCATAGGCGGATTTTGACCGCTTCAGCTTGCCCGACTGGTAATCGACATAATAGTGACCCTGCCCCGGCCCGTCGATGCCATAGGCCCAGTGTAACCCGGTGTTGAACCACTGCGGCGAGTTTGGCGCCGCCATTTGTGCCGCCAGCATATAGCGCATTTCGTCGAAATAGCTGCGCGCGTCGGATTCGCTGGAAAAATTGCCGCCCTTCCAGCCCCAATAGGTCCAGGCTCCGGCCAGACGATCGAACACCTGTTTGGATGAGGTTTCGCCGCCAAAGCGTTGATCCTCTGGGAGTTTCTCCAATGCCTTTTCATCAGGGACCGAACGCCACAAGAATTCCGGCACGCCTTTTTCGGCAACTTTCTTCAGCGCCGCGGCAATGCCTGCCTTGCGGAAATATTTCTGCGCCAGAACGTCGGATGCCACCTGTGACCAGCCGGTCGGCACCTCGACATCATCAAGCGAGAATACCACGGTGCCATCCGGATTGCGGATCTCGGACGAGACGCGGCGAAACTCCAACGATTCATAAGCGTCGGCGTTTTCTCGCGTGAATTTGCGTTCAATCTTCATAGCTGCCCCATCCAAGTTTCAAGGGCCGGTCGGTTATTCCGCCTAACCCTGGTTTTTAAGTCCGACCTGATCGGCAGACCCCAATCTTTTGTGTTCACAATACTCCGTCACGAACACTAGATATGGTGGCGCGTCGGTCGATTGGTACAAACTGAAGCATTGAGACCGGTCTGGTCAACGATTTTATTCGCGCATTTTCCGATTTTTCCGGTTGACCTGTCGTTTACTTTCCTGACGGCGTTTTCCCCCGGGTCATGTCTGCCCCGGCAACCGCCTTGCACCATCCGCCGCCGGCCGCAAGCAACCCAGTCACGGCCAAAGGCAAAACCGACCACAAAACAATAGTTTCGCCCGAATGGCTGGCCCGGTTGTCGCGTGGCAGCTTTGGCCCGGCCCGGGCGCAGCCCCCCGATTCCGATTCGCCGTGACACCGCCAGACCGGGGCAGGAATACCACTTTGCCGCAACATAATTCGGGAATATTCCCCGCATCAAACCACCGGGCAGATTTTCAACAAGAGGGTTTTCAGATGCAGTCAAAGTCAATGAAATTGCATGTAATCAATGGCTTTGCTGCTGATATCCGATGCTGTTGCCCGGATTGGCGACACCGAATCATGTGACAACCTACCGATGGGCCGATCAATAGCGATGTGGGAAAACTGGTCGGGGCGATAGGATTCGAACCTACGACCTACGGTACCCAAAACCGCCGCGCTACCAGGCTGCGCCACGCCCCGAACCATGCGGGCTGTCTAACCCGCAGCGACGGCCAAGGAAAGCAGGAAATTCAGTTACAGGGCCAGGCAGCATCACCGCCAAAGGCCGGGTGCTGCACCTGATCGCCCTTGGTAACACCAAGGCGCGCCGCCATGCCGCCATTGACCTCCAGCACCGCCAGAACGTCGCTGCCACCATCTATCGAGGTTTCGTCAAGCGGAACGGCGTTTGGGTGAATGCTGCGGATAACCCCATCCTCTCCAATGAACAGCATATCGAGCGGGATCAGCGTGTTGCGCATCCAGAACCGGGCGTGATGCGGTTGATCAAATACAAACAGCATGCCGCTGAATTTCGGCAGGCTTTCGACATGCATCAGCCCGCGGCTGCGGCTTTGATCATTGTCTGCGATGCTGACATCAAACCCCGCCTGCCCCCAATCGCCGCGCAGCGTCACCCGCCCGGTGCTGCATTCGGCATGGGCGGCAACCCCGGACAGCAACAGGCACAACAGGACTGCCAGCCTAAGGATCAAACCTTGCTGCCCGTCGCGGCGTAATCCCAGACCCGCACATCCCAGGCCATCTTGCCACGCGGCCCGATGGCGGTACGGATGCAAACCGCCTCGCCCGGCTGCAATTCCGCCAGACCGCAGGCATGCAGAACCTCCATATGCACGAAGATATCTTCGGATTTGCCAAAGACGTTGACGAATCCGAACCCCTTGCCGCGATCGAACCATTTGACCCGCGCCGGCAACAGTTCCTGATCCGGTTCACCCAGAATCTCGACCCCCAGAATTGCCTTCAGGGATTCGGTGCTGCTGTCCAGTTCCGGTTGTTCAATATTCAGGATCTCGGTCGCCTGACAGCCGCGGTCTGTCTGCTGAATGATCACCTCAAGGCGGGAACCGCCGGCGATCGAATTCCGACCAAACCCGCGCAACACGTTGGCATGCAGAAGAATATCCACATCAATCTTGTCCGCAACGACAAAGCCAAAGCCCTTGGTGGCATCAAACCACTTGACCTGACCCCAAACGGTGTCTTCTTCACTCACTTGGCAACACTTACCTTTAATTGACCCTAGGTAAGGCAATCCTAACACCATTCCACTGCAACCGCTAGCATATGTTAACGAAAACCCTACGTAACGCGGTGGATCGGCGGATTTTCTCCTGTATTCGCGATAGGTTGCATTTCGCGCATCGTGAATTTCAGGGGTTTAACCGCGTTATCCGCCACTTGCCCGAGGCGTTTTGCCGCTGCCAGCGAAACCGGTCATGCAGGCGAAATTCACCATCGGCCCAGAATTCGATCTCGTCCGGGATGATGCGATAGCCGCCCCAGAACGGCGGTCTGGCCGGATTGACCCCCTTGGTGGCGGTCACTTTCGCCACCTCGACCATCAGGCTGGCACGCGATTTCAGCGGCGCCGACTGGTTCGATGCCCACGCCCCGAGACGGCTCGGCAATGACCGCGAGGCGTAATATTCATCCGCCTTCACCCCATCCTCGCGTTCGACCCGGCCACGCACCCGTATCTGGCGACGCAGGGATTTCCAGTGCATCACGAACGCCGCCTTGCCGCTGGCCGTCAGTTCCTGGGCCTTGACGCTTTGATAATTGGTATAGAACACGAACGCCGCCGCCTCGATCTCCTTTAGCAGCACCATCCTAACATTTGGCATGCCTGACGCATCCACACTGGCAAGTGCCATCGCATTCGGATCGTTCGGTTCCCGCAATTCGGCCTCGGCCAGCCACGCCCTGGCGATGGCAAACGGATCGTCACCTGCAAAAATACCGCTTCGGTCGGCCATGCTTTCCTCCTCCGGGTGCATCCCGGCAAAGATCAACCCAATCACCCGTCAGGCTTGATGGCAAGCCATGATTAGCCTAGACAAACCAAATCAGAACATAAGGGGTATGGGGATGCCAGCAGGAATGATGAATGGTAAGCGCGGCCTGATCATGGGTGTCGCCAATGAAAGGTCGATGGCCTGGGGCATCGCCCGGGCCTGCGCCGCCGAAGGTGCGGAAATGGCGTTTTCCTATCAGGGCGAGGCACTGGGAAAGCGGGTGCGCCCGCTGGCTGAACAGATCGGCGTGACCGAGGTGCTGGAATGCGATGTCACCGACACCGCCTCGCTGGATGCGCTGTTTGCCAGCCTCAGGGCAAACTGGGGCACGCTGGATTTCGTGGTGCACGCGATCGGCTATTCCGACAAGAACGAATTGCGCGGCCGCTACGTCGATACCAGCCCGGAAAACTTCCGCATCTCGATGGATGTGTCGGTCTATTCCTTCACTGCGGTGGCGCAGCGGGCGGAAAAGATGATGCCAAACGGCGGCTCGATGCTGACCCTCACCTATTACGGGGCGGAAAAGGTGATGCCGCGTTACAACGTCATGGGCGTCGCCAAGGCGGCGCTGGAGGCCAGCGTGCGCTACATGGCCGAGGATCTGGGCAAGGACCGGATCCGCGTCAACGCCATTTCGGCCGGTCCGATCAAGACACTGGCCGCCAGCGGCATCGGCGATTTTCGCTATATCATGAAATGGAACGAGCTGAACTCGCCGCTCAGGCGCAACGTCACCATCGAGGATGTGGGCAAATCCGCCCTATACCTTCTGTCCGACCTCGGCTCGGGCGTCACCGGCGAGATCCTGCATGTCGACGCCGGTTATCACGTCGTCGGCATGAAAGCCGTCGACGCCCCCGACATCGACGTCACCACCGGGAGGAAATGATGGCCGACCGCCTGCCGCACGAAAAAGGGTTCCACATCAGCTGGGACCAGATCCACCGCGACAGCCGGGCCCTCGCCTGGCGGCTGGACGGGCACGGCCCCGACGATGGCGCCTGGCGCGCGGTGGTGGCCATCACCAGGGGCGGCATGGCACCGGCGATGATCGTGGCGCGCGAACTAGACATCCGCACCGTCGACACCATCTCGATCAAATCCTATGACCATCAGTCGCAATCCGAGGCCACCATCCTGAAATCGCCGGACTTAACCCTGATGGGCGACGGCACCGGTATTCTGATCATCGACGATCTGGTCGACAGCGGCAAAACCCTGGAGGTGGTCCGCGCCATGTTCCCGCGCGCCCATTTCGCCACCGTCTATGCCAAACCCAAAGGCCGCCCCCAGGTCGATACCTTCATCACCGAGGTCAGCCAGGACACCTGGATCTTCTTTCCATGGGACATGGCGCTTCAATATGTCGAACCCTATCGCGGCACCGACTGACCCCCGCCCCATCATTGTTCCCCAAATACTCAACAAACCCGCCGCCCCGTCAGGGGCGGCTCAAAGGACTTGTACCCGAAGGGTACGCTGCCGGATCACTTCAAGATGACCTCTGGCCCCATCATCAGATTGGGCAGCCAGGTCGACAGGAACGGGATATAGGTGACCATGATCAGGAATACGAACAGCACCCCCAGAAACGGCAGTGCTGCGCGCACCACCCGCATCATCGACATGCCGGCAACCCCGGAGGTCACGAACAGGTTCAGCCCCACCGGCGGCGTTATCATGCCGATTTCCATGTTGACCACCATGATGATACCAAGGTGAATGGGGTCGATGCCAAGCTTGATGGCGATGGGAAACACCAAAGGCGCCACGATCACCAACAGCCCTGACGGCTCCATGAACTGACCGCCGATCAGCAGGATGACGTTGACCACGATCAGGAACATCACCGGCCCCAGCCCCGCCGCCAACATCGCCGTGGCGACCTGTTGCGGGATCTGCTCATCGGTCAGGACATGCTTCAGGATCAGCGCATTGGCGATGATGAACATCAGCGTGATGGTCAGCTTGCCGGCCTCAAACAGCGTCTGCCGCGTGTCCTTGTGAACGAAAACCGTGACAATCGCCTGCGGCTTTTGCCAAAGGCTCAGCGCACCACGCCCCCCCACGGCTTTCAATGGCCCCATGTCACGATAGATGAAACTGGCCACCAGAAAGGCATAGACCGACGCCACCGCCGCCGCCTCGGTCGGGGTAAAGATCGCGCCGGTAATGCCCGGAATGCCGTAAATCCCCACCATGATGATGACGATCAGCAGCAAGCCCCAGCTCGCATCGCGAAACGAGGCGCCGACCTCGCCCCAACCGGCCCAGTCGCCCTTGGGCATGTCCTTGATCCGCGCCATGACATAAATTGCAATCATCAGCATCAGCCCGGCCAGAATTCCGGGAATGACGCCTGCCAGAAACATCCGCCCGACCGAAACCTCGACCGCTGCGGCATAGACCACCATGACGATCGACGGCGGAATCAGAATGCCCAGCGTGCCGGCATTGCAGATCACCCCGGCGGCAAAGTCCTTGGAATAGCCGGCCTGGGTCATCGCCGCGATGACGATGGAACCGATCGCCACCACCGTTGCCGGCGATGAGCCGGAAAGGGCGGCAAACATCATGCAGGCAAACACCCCGGCAATCGCCAGCCCGCCCCGGAAATGCCCGACGCAAGCGATGGAAAAACGGATGATCCGTTGCGCCACACCGCCGGTTGACATGAAGGTCGAGGCAAGAATGAAGAACGGGATCGCCAACAGCGTGTAATGCCCCTCGAAGGCGGAAAACATCGTCTGCGCCACCGAGGCCAATGAGCTGTCGGAAAACATCAGCAGGAACAAGATCGAACTCAGCCCCAGTGCCACCGCGATCGGCACGCCGATCAGCAACATGCCGACGATCAGAATGAACAGTAGAAATACCGACATGGCCTAGTTCCCCGCCAAGCGCGCGGCATCTTCGATCGCATCTTCGGCCTCGTGACTGGCGATCAGGGTGCTGATCTCGCCCCGCCAGAGCCTGAGGGTCGCCTGACAGAACCGCAACAACAGCAACGCCATCGAAATCGGCATGATCGCATAGGGAATGAAGCGCGGAATTTTTTCATAGGCATCGCCATCGTTGAAGGTGCTTTCCAGGAACCTTAGCGGCGCGATCATCGGAATGTCGTTCACCTCATACCAGCCGTTGCCGCGATAATCCTGCTCGAACCCCAGGGGAAACCAGCGCCCTTCGGTGGCTGGAAGGTTGGCGAAATTGGCCCAGTAATCCCAGGACCCTTTCAGCATCAGCAAGGTAAAGATGATGCAGGCCGCTGCACTGATCAGCCCCAGCACCCGCCGGGTTTTCGGGCCGACCATGTTCAGAACCGCATCCACCCCCAGATGCGCCCCGATCTTGACGCAATAGGAAATTCCCAGCAACACCAGCCAGGCGAACATGAACACTGTCAGTTCCAGCGCCCAAAGGATGTTGGTGCCAAACAGGTATCGGGCAACCACATTGGCAAACGTCACCAGGGTCATCAGCCCCAAAAGAATGGCAATCAGATTTTCTTCAAGCGAATTGATCAACCTTCCGGCTGTATTCGACATCGTGCTTTCCCCCGTTTGTCCAGAATCGGACGGCCTGATTTTTCAGTGCCTTTGGTTTCACCGCGGCGACATCAATGGACGCCGCGGTGATAATTTTTCGCCTAGTGACGCGCGTTGATTTCCTGCGCCGCAGCAATATTTTCCGTACCGACATCAGCTTCGAACTGTACCCAGACCGGTTTCATCGCCGCAACCCAGGCGGCGCGCTGTTCCGGGGTCAGCTCGCGCACGACACCGCCGGCGGTAATCACCGCTGCCTTGGCTTCCTGATTGACACGGCTGGATTCCTTGTTGCGTGCCTCGGTCACTTCGTGAACGATTTTCAGGAACTGGTCGCGCACATCCGGCTCCAGCCCGTTCAGCCAGTCGACCGAGGTCACCAGCAGATAGTCGATCACGCCGTGATTGGTTTCGGTGATACCGTCCTGCACCTCGAAGAACTTCTTGCCATAGATGTTCGACCAGGTGTTTTCCTGCCCGTCAACCACGCCCTGTTGCAGCGCGCCGTAAACTTCGGAAAACGCCATTTTCTGCGGGCTGCCACCGATCGCGTTCATCTGTGCCACCAGAACATCCGACGATTGCACCCTGAATTTCAGTCCTTCGGCATCGGTTGGCAGGATCAACGGCTTGTTGGCCGACATCTGTTTCATGCCATTATGCCAGAATGCCAGCCCCTGCAGGCCGCGTTTCTGCATCGAATCCAGCATCGCCTGTCCGGTGGCCGAGTTCTGGAACTCATCCACCGCCTCGATGTTCTTGAACATGAACGGCAGATCGAAGATGCGGAATTTCTTGGTGAATTTTTCGAATTTCGACAGCGACGGTGCGGCCAGTTGCACATCGCCCTGTAACATCGCCTCCAGCACCTTGTTGTCATCATAAAGGGTCGAGTTGGGGAACACCTCCATGCAGGCCTTGCCGTTCATTTCCTCATTGACGCGCTTGGCCAGAAGCGAGGCGGCGATGCCCTTGGGGTGCTTGTCGGCATTGGTGACATGGGCAAACTTGATCACCACCTCGCCTGGTTCACAGGTTGCCAGCGCGGCACCAGCGGAAAACACCACCGAGGCGATGATGGCGGTTGTTGTCAGAAGTTTCATGAATTCCTCCCGGGAATTTTTTGGATTTACACACCAACAGGTGCTGCGCACAGCTTATGGAGCGAGCGCGACAATTCAAGCGATAAAGAACAAATCGGCCCCGCCCCGGCCTTGCCAAACCTTCGATCCGTTGTCGGCAGCCATGGACTCCGTTGAATGCGCTGCTAATCTCTGCCAGTATTTCCGGAACCCGAGCAGGTGCAATGACCGAAAACCCGCATAACCGAACAGCTGACCAGTCCGCCAGCCAACGCCTGTGCCTTGACCCGAACGGCGGCCTGCCCCGCCTTTTGGAGATCATGGTGCGCCTGCGCGACCCCAAGACCGGTTGTCCCTGGGATATCGAGCAGGACTTCCGCTCGATCGCGCCTTATACCATCGAAGAGGCACATGAGGTCGCCGACGCCATCGAGCGCCGCAACTGGCCCGAGCTAGAGGGGGAACTGGGCGATCTGCTGTTGCAGGTGGTCTATCATACCCAGATGGGGGCGGAATCCGGCCTGTTCGATTTCGCCAGCGTCACCCGCGCCATTGCCGACAAGATGATCAACCGGCATCCGCATGTGTTCGGCAGCGACAGCCGCGACAAGTCCGCCGCTGAGCAAACCCGCGACTGGGAAAAGGTCAAGGCCAGCGAACGCGCCGCCAAGGGCGACGGCAAGGCGCGGGTGCTGGATGGCGTCGCACTTGGTCTGCCGCCGCTGACCCGCGCCGTCAAATTGCAAAAACGCGCCGCGCGGGTCGGGTTCGACTGGCCGGAAACGGCGGATGTTCTGGACAAGCTGACCGAAGAATGCGGCGAACTGGCAGAGGCAAATAAAGCTGGCAAGCCCATTGATATGGCCGAGGAGTTTGGCGACATCCTGTTTGTCATGGCCAATCTGGCACGGCATCTCGGGATCGACCCGGATGCCGCCCTGCGGGGTGCCAACAGCAAATTTGTCCGCCGGTTTCAGTCGATCGAGGATGAACTGGCAAAACGCGGCAAAACGCCGGAAACCTCGAATCTGGCCGAAATGGATGCCCTTTGGGATCAGGCCAAGATGCGGGAAAAAACGCTGCGGGCTTAAGGTACCGTGTAAATATGAGTATTTTTATCGTGTATTGACTTGACTAAAATACTCAGGTTAAAACTGCGGCGTCCAATCCAATGCAAACCAGGGAATCCTCCATGCAAAATCGCCTGAAAGCCGCTCTAGCCGCAACCTGTATCGCCGGGCTTGTCTCGGCCGCCTCTGCCGTCAATGCGGCCGAGGTCAATGTCTATTCCTATCGCCAGCCGGAACTGGTCAATCCGCTGTTTGACGCCTTTACCAAAGCCACCGGCATCAAGGTCAATGTTACCTTCCTGCAAAAGGGACTGGTGGAAAAACTGGTGGCCGAGGGGGACCGATCGCCCGCCGATCTGGTGATGACGGTCGATATCGCCCGCCTGACCGCCATTGACGAGGCGGGGGTGACACAGCCGGTATCTTCGGACATCCTCAACGCCAATATCCCCGCCGAATACCGCGATCCCGACAACCACTGGTTTGGCCTGACATCTCGGGCGCGGGTGGTTTTCGCCTCCAAGGATCGGGTGAAACCGGGTGAGATCAAGACATATGAAGACCTGGCCGACCCGAAATGGAAAGGCCGCATCTGCATTCGCGCCGGCACGCATCCCTATAACCTCGCCCTGTTTTCCAGCGTCATCGTGCATCACGGCGAGGAAGGTGCGAAAACCTGGCTTGAGGGGCTGAAGGCCAACCTGGCGCACAAACCCCAGGGCAATGATCGCGGGCAGATCAAGTCGGTCTGGTCCGGCGAATGCGACCTTGCCATCGCCAACACTTATTACATGGGCGAGATGCTGAAAGACCCGGAACAGGCGGTTTGGGCCAATGCCGTGAACGTGGTTTTTCCGGCATTTGAAGGTGGCGGAACTCATGTCAACCTGTCCGGCATGGCCATGACCAAGGCGGCACCGCATCACGCCGATGCGCTGAAACTGATGGAGTTTCTGTCTTCGCCCGAGGCACAGGAAATCTATGCCGAAACCAACTTTGAATATCCGCTGCTGCCCGGCGCCAAAGTGTCGGACGTGGTGGCCAGTTGGGGCAGTTTCACCCCTGACAACATCAGCCTGATGGACATCGCCCACCACCGCGCCGACGCGCTGAGGCTGGTGGAAGAAGTGAAGTTCGACGAATAATCCGTTGGTATTGCGCAGTAAATCCTGACCGTAAGCTCTCCGGTCAGGATTTATTGCCAGCCACCCTGCCGGGCCTACTGGACAAGTTCGGCCTGAACCTTCAGTTTCGCGGATGAAACCGGCGGAATTGCATGACCCAGAAGATCATCATCGACACCGATCCCGGACAGGACGACGCGGTTGCCATTCTGCTGGCGCTGGCCTCGCCCGAGCTTGAGGTTCTGGGGATTACCGCTGTGGCCGGCAACGTGCCGCTGGCGTTGACCGAACGCAATGCCCGCATGATCTGTGAACTGGCCAAAAGGCCGGATATCCCGGTTTTCGCAGGCTGCGCCGAACCGCTGAAACGCAAGCTGGTGACGGCCGAGAATGTGCATGGCAAGTCCGGGCTGGACGGCCCCGATCTGCCGCTGCCGACCATGCCGTTGCAGGACCATCATGCGGTTGATTTTATCATTGAAACCTTGCGGCAGGAGCCGGTCAACAGTGTCATCCTCTGCCCGCTCGGCCCCTTGACCAACATCGCCTCCGCCTTGATGCGCGCACCTGAGATAGCCGGCAGAATTCAGCAGATCGTGCTGATGGGGGGCGCTTATTTCGAGGTGGGAAACATCACGCCAGCGGCGGAATTCAACATATATGTCGATCCGGAAGCTGCGGAAATCGTACTGAAATCCGGCGTTCCGATTGTGATGATGCCGCTGGATGTCACGCATCAGGCGCTGACCACGCGCCGCCGCATCGACGCCTTTTGCGCCATTGGCCGCCCGGTGGCTGACGTGGTTGCCGAACTGACCGGTTTCTTTGAACGCCACGACATGCAGAAATACGGATCCGAAGGCGCGCCGTTGCATGATCCCTGCGTCATCGCCTTTCTGCTGCAACCCGAACTGTTTCAGGGCCGCCATGTCAATGTCGAGGTCGAGACGACCTCGGCCCTGACGCTTGGCATGACGGTTGCCGACTGGTGGCGGGTGACCGACAGAAAAGCCAACGCCACGTTCATCGGCTCGCTGGATGCCGACGGCTTTTACCGCCTGCTGACCGAGCGGATTGCCCGGCTTTAGATTGCGTGGCCTGATGGATCGCTACCAGATCCGAACCGTTGCCGATATCCGGCACAACCCCCTTTCAAAAGCGGCCAATATCCCCCATGTTAAAGGCATGAAGCAGCAAACAATCCCGCAACGGCCATTACGGCTGGCCAGCTATAACATCCGCAAATGCGTCGGGCTTGACATGCGCCGCGCACCGGAACGGGTGTTGGGAGTGATCTCGGAACTTGATGCCGATGTCGTTGCCTTGCAAGAGGCGGACAAGCGCCTTGGCCGCCGTCCCGCTGCCCTGCCCGCACGCCTGATCGAAACCGAAAGCGATTTCACGCCGGTCAGCATCGAAGATGCCGACGGCAGTCTCGGCTGGCACGGCAATGCGGTGCTGTTGCGCAAGGGGGCAAAGGTCGAGCGGGTGGAAAAGCTGGAACTGCCGGGGATGGAGCCGCGCGGCGCCCTGTTGGTCGAGATCAGCATCAATGCACGGCAAATGCGGCTGGTTGCGACGCATCTTGGCCTGATGCGCAATCACCGGCAGGCGCAGCTTCGGACCTTGCAGACGCATATTGCCGGTCTGGCAGACATGCCGACGGCGTTGCTGGGCGATTTCAACGAATGGTCGCCCTATGCCGGCATGGATCCGTTAAGGCAGAATTACTGGGTCTATGCGCCGGGCCGCAGTTTTCATGCGGCAAGGCCGGTGGCAGCACTTGACCGGATCGCGGTATCGCATCAATTCGAGCTTCGGGATGCGGGTGTGCATGAAACCGGGGATGCCCTCAAGGCATCGGACCACCTGCCGATCTGGGGCGATTTCAGTTTGCGTTGATTACGCCGAAAACCTGGGCTTTCGGTTGATCAGAACGATACCGATCGACACCAGAATCAAGGCGCCGATGATGGTCAGGCCGATGTTTTCCCCCAGGATGAGCCAGCCGAAAAACACCCCGAAAACCGGCGAAAGAAAGCTGAACGCCGCCATCTTGCTGGGCGGATAGATCGACAGGATCCAGAACCAGACCAGAAAACCTGCCGAGGTGACGCCAAAAACCATCACCGCGAAAACCACCAGGTGCCATGGTTGCAGGTCGCGGATCAGCGGGCCAAACATCAACGATACCGGCAAAAGGATCACCGCCGACACCCCCAGTTGATAGAGCATCTGCATCTCCGGCGTGGCACGGTTCAACCTGCTGGCCCGCGCAGTCAAGGCAATCGCCGCCCAGAATATCGCTGCAATGGCCGATAGCATGTCACCAAAGATCGACCCTTCGCCGCCGCCGCGATCCGCCATGGCCCAGATCACGCCAAGCGTGGCCAGCACCAGCCCGATGGCCTTTGGCAACGTGATCCGATCACCCGGCAGAAAGAAATGCGCCCCAAGCGATAACCAGATCGGCATGGTGTAAAAAAAGATCGAAACCCGCGCCACCGTGGTGTGATCAAGCGCTATGAACAAAAGCATGAATTCCAGCGCGAACAGCACCCCGACCACAAGGCCGGGCTTTAGGGTGCCATCCCTGACCGACAGGTGCTTTTTGCGCCAGAGCGCATAAAGCAACACCGCCACACAGGCCAGCAGTGATCGCATGCCGGCGGAAAATACTGGCTGCAAGCCCGCATTGACCAGCTTGACCAGCACCTGATTCAGCCCCAGAACCATGGAAATCAGCAGCAATGAGCTGCCGCCGAACAGGTCGATCCGATCTTTCTTTTCCAATCACCTGCTCCTTTGACCGCTGACCAAGGCAGATCCGGTTTCGCCGCCGGTGTCAAGCCATGACCTGTGGCGCCTTTTGCCTTCTCAAACGAGGTCTGCCAGCCTAAAACCGCATCGGGGCCAGTGGCGATTCTGCCCGCCTGTCCGGTTGTAGGCAAGTCAAGGGGCGAACATGACGCTGTTGCAGATCTCGGCCCTGCTGATCGTGCTGGCGGGGGCATTCGGGGCGATCAACTATTTTCTGCTGCGCCTGCCCTCGTCCATCGGCATTCTGGTGGTGGCGCTGGCGGCGTCGTTGGCGGTGATGGCGCTGGACTGGGCCTTGCCGTCGCTGGCGGTGACCGATCTTGTCCGCAACGGCGTTCAGGATCTGGATTTCTCCGATACCCTGCTTGACGGTATGCTGGGGCTGTTGCTGTTTGCCGGGGCGCTGCATGTCAAGTTGGGCGATCTCAGGAACGAGGCGCTGGTGGTGACGCTGATGGCGACGCTTGGCGTCGGCCTGTCAACGCTGGTCGCCGGGGTCGGATTTTCCTGGATCACCGGCATGCCGATCCTGGTGGCGCTGGTGTTCGGCGCGCTGATCTCACCCACCGATCCGGTGGCGGTGCTGGGGGTGCTGCGCCAGGCCAGCCTCAGGAAATCGCTGGAAACCAAGATCGCCGGCGAAAGCCTGTTCAATGACGGTGTTGGTTATGTGGTATTCCTGTTCCTTGCGGGCATCGCCTTTCCATCCGCTGAGGCGCACGCATCCGGCTGGTCCGGGGCGGCGCGCCTGTTCGCACAGGAGGCGCTTGGCGGCGCGCTGCTCGGCGGTGTTCTTGGCTGGCTGACCTTCGAGGTGATGCGGCGGATCGACGATTACGCGCTTGAGGTGCTGATCTCGCTCGGCCTGGCCTTTGGCGGATATGAACTGGCGGTGTATCTGCACCTGTCGGGGCCGATCATGGCGGTGGTTGCCGGGCTGTTCATCGGTGATGTCGGGGTGAAATATGGCATGTCGCAACAAACCCGCGATTATCTTGACGCGTTCTGGAAACTGGTGGACGAGATGCTGAACGCGGTTCTGTTCCTGTTCATCGGCATCGAGGTTCTGGCCGTCACCTTCAGTGCCGACACGCTCTTGATCGGTGTCTATGCCATCGCCCTGTCGCTGCTGGCGCGGCTGGTCGGGGTGACGGTGCCGGTCTTGATGCTGAAACCGTTTCGCAAATTTTCGCGTGGCATCATTCCAATCATGACCTGGGGCGGCATCAAGGGTGGAATTTCCGTGGCGCTGGTGCTGTCGCTGCCGCCAAGCGAGTACAAACCGATAATTCTGACCGCAACCTATATGGTGGTGCTGTTTTCCATCATCGTGCAGGGCCTGACGGTGGCGCCACTGGCACGGCGCGTAGGGCGTGAACCGGAACTGATGTAGGCCCACTGAACCGCCTGCATTGGCCGTCAATTTCCCCCTACACACCACCTGCCGCTTGGTCTAAACCTGACGATAGGGAAAGGGCGGATTTTGGGAACGGACAGCATCATTGATCGTTGCGAGGCAAAGGGCCTCAGGATGACCGGTCAGCGCCGGATCATCGCCGAAGTGATGGAAATCGCCCGCGACCACCCGGATGTCGAGGAAATCTATGCCCGCGCCAGCGCCATCGACAACGCCATCTCGCTGGCAACCGTTTATCGAACGGTGAAACTGTTCGAGGAGGTCAACATCCTCGACCGGCTGGAATTCGGCGATGGCCGATCACGCTATGAAGACGCCGACCGGGCGCATCACGACCACCTGTTTGATCTGAAAACCGGTGAAGTGATCGAATTCGTCGATCCCGATCTGGAAATCCTGCAGGAAAAGATCGCCCAGAGGCTTGGTTACCGGCTGAAGGGGCACAAGATGGAACTTTTCGGAGTTCCGCTTGACAAGGACAAGGGCGACTGATCTTGCCAATGGGTGCGCAAGCCCGCAAAGATCGGAACGCTCGATGGAAAACCTCAAAGGCATCTTCTTGATGGTGGTCTCGATGGCCATTTTCATGGTTGCCGATCTTTGCATCAAGCAGGTTGGCACCGAATTGCCTAGGGGTCAGATCTTCGTTCTGCTCGGCTTTGGCGGTGCGCTGTTCTTTGCCCTGTTGCTCAGGCGCGGCGGTCAGCCAGTGTTCGCGGCAGATTTCTTTTCGCCCGTCATCATCCTGCGCAACCTGGCCGAAATCATCGGCATGTTCGGCATCATGACCGCCGTCATCCTGATCCCGATTTCCAGCGTTTCCGCAATCATGCAGGCCTCACCTTTGCTGGTGACCGTGGGGGCGGCGCTGTTTCTGGGCGAGGCAGTCGGCTGGCGACGCTGGAGCGCCATCGTGATCGGTTTTGGCGGCGTTCTGATCATCATCCGCCCCGGTCTTGACGGGTTCGAGCCGAACTCGCTCTATGCCCTTCTGGGGGTGGCGGGGCAAGCCCTGCGCGATCTGGCGACACGCGGCGCCCCCACCAGCGTGCCTGCGGCAAGAATCGGGTTTTACGGCGTTCTCAGCACCGGCTTGCTGGGGCTGTCGATGATGGTTTTCGGCGCCGCACCGGTGGTGCCCAGCCCGCCGCTGCTGCCGTTGGTGGTGCTGATGATCGTGCTTGGCAGCATCGCCTATCACCTGCTGAACCTGTCGATCCGCCTTGGCGATGTCGCGGTGGTGGTACCGTTTCGCTATAGCCGCATCGTCTTTGGCATGCTTGGCGGCATTCTGGTATTCGCCGAACGCCCGGATTTCTGGACCTATTTCGGGGCGCTGATCATCGTGTTGACCGGTATCTATTCGTTTATGCGCGAACGGCGTCTGGCACAGATCCAGATGCCGGATACCGCCGGTTAGGGGGCAGTCGTGGAAAACATCCGTGGCATCGGCCTGATGGTGCTGGCAATGGCCGGTTTCGCGCTGGCCGACATGTTCATCAAAAGCGTGTCCAGCCACATTCCGGTGGGCGAAATCCTGTTGTTCATCGGCACGGGTGGCACGCTTTTTTTCGCCGCCATGGCTGGGCGCAACGGCGAGGCGGTGGTATCGCGCGACCTGTTTTCCGGCCTGATCCTGTTGCGCACCCTGGGGGAAATGGCCGGCACCTTCGGCTTTGTCACGGCACTGGTGCTGATCCCGATCTCCACTGCCTCGGCCATCTTGCAGGCGACGCCGCTGGCGGTGACCCTTGGTGCCGCCCTGTTCATGGGCGAGGCGGTCGGCTGGCGCCGGGTCAGCGCCATTGTCGTCGGCTTTGTCGGCGTCCTGATCATCATCCGCCCCGGCCTTGAGGCGTTTCAGCCGGCATCGCTGTTTGCCGTGCTGGCGGTGGCGGGCCTGTCGCTGCGCGACCTTGCCACCCGCGCCGCGCCGCGCGGCTTTTCCACCCTGCGCCTCGGCACCTATGGCTTTGCCGCCTTGGTGCCAACCGGTGCGGTCTTGCTGCTACTGGGGGAACCGCTGGTTTTACCAGACCCCGGGGAATGGCTGTTCCTTGCCCTTGCCCTGATGTTCGACATGGCCGGCTATCACGCGCTGACCCACGCCATGCGGATGGGCGATGTCGCCATCGTCACCCCTTTTCGCTATGCCAGACTGCTGTTTGCCATCATCATTGGCATTCTGGTATTTGGCGAACGCCTTGACCTTGCCACCATAGCGGGCAGCCTGATCGTCATCCTGTCGGGTCTGTACACTTTCGCACGCGAACACCGCCAGCGGCTGCGATCGCGCCCCCTTCCCTAAGCGCCGCCAAGTCGCTAAAGAACGCCAACCACTCACGAAAACACCGGAAAGCAGCCTGACCATGAGCGCCATCATCGACATCACCGCCCGCGAGATCCTCGACAGCCGCGGCAACCCCACCATCGAGGTTGACGTAACCCTCGAAGACGGCTGCATGGGCCGCGCCGCCATCCCTTCGGGGGCATCGACCGGCGCCCATGAGGCGGTGGAACTCAGAGACGGCGACAAGGCCCGCTACGGCGGCAAGGGCGTTCTGAACGCCGTCGCCGCCGTCAACGGCGAAATCGCCACCGCCCTTTTGGGAGCCGACGCCACCGAACAGCAGGCGATCGACGGCCTGATGATCGAACTTGACGGCACCCCCAACAAATCAAGGCTCGGCGCCAACGCCATCCTCGGCGTTTCACTGGCCACGGCTAAGGCGGCAGCGGATTGCTGCACACAGCCGCTCTACCGCTATGTCGGCGGCACCGCGGCCAGAATACTGCCGGTGCCGATGATGAACATCATCAATGGCGGCGAACATGCCGACAATGCGATCGACATCCAGGAATTCATGATCATGCCGGTCGCCGCCGAAAACATCCGCGACGCGATCAGGATGGGGGCCGAGGTTTTCCATACGCTGCGCCGCGAACTCGTCGATGCCGGCCACAACACCAGCGTTGGCGACGAGGGCGGCTTTGCCCCCAATCTCAGCTCCACCACCGATGCGCTCGATTTCATCATGAAATCCATCGAAAAGGCCGGCTACCGCCCGGGCGAGGATATCCACCTCGCACTCGATTGCGCCGCCAGCGAATACTACAAGGACGGTGCCTATCAGATGAAGGGCATGGGCCTCAGCATGACCGCCGATGAAAACGCCGCCTATCTCGGCAGCCTGGTCGCCAACTACCCGATCATCTCGATCGAGGACGGCATGGCCGAAGACGACTGGGACGGCTGGAAAACCCTGACGGTGCTGCTTGGCAACAAATGCCAGCTGGTCGGCGACGATCTGTTCGTCACCAACCCCGCGCGCCTGGCCGACGGTATCAGACAGGGCTGCGCCAACTCGCTGCTGGTCAAGGTCAACCAGATCGGCACCCTCAGCGAAACCCTCAAGGCGGTGGATATGGCCCACCGCGCCCGCTACACCGCCGTCATGTCGCACCGCTCCGGCGAGACCGAGGATACCACCATCGCCGACCTTGCCGTCGCCACCAACTGCGGCCAGATCAAGACCGGCAGCCTCGCGCGCTCCGACCGGCTGGCGAAATACAACCAGTTGATTCGCATCGAAGAAGCCCTCGGATTCTCGGCCGAATATGCCGGGCATGATTTCTGAAACCCCACAGCGCTTCTTTATTGCCGAAATACTCCCGCGCGAAGCGCACCGCCCGCGCCTATGCGCGGGCTGAAAGATGTGGCGCAGAACGCGCCTCTGCTGGTTCGCCGACCAAATTAAATCGACAGATGACGCAGACAGACATCAGGCAGACGACTTCTGCCCTTGCCTCAGGCGCCAAAGCGGCTAAACCCGTCTGATGGAACAGCCCCTGGTCATCTTCACCCCCTCCGGCAAACGTGGCCGCTTTGCCGTTGGTACCCCGGTGCTCGACGCCGCCCGCGCCCTTGGCGTCGACCTTGACAGCGTCTGCGGCGGCCGTGGCATCTGTTCGAAATGCCAGATCACCCCGGCTTATGGCGAATTTCCCAAACATGGCCTGACCGCTGATGAAAACGCCCTCAGCCAATGGAACGCGGTCGAGGAGCGTTACAAATCCAAACGTGGCCTGCAACCGGGCCGCCGTCTTGGCTGTCAGGCGAAAATCATGGGCGATGTGGTGATCGACGTGCCACCGGAAAGCCAGGTACACCGGCAGGTGGTGCGCAAACGCGCCGAACTGCGCGATATCGTGATGAACCCTTCGATCCGCCTCTATTATGTCGAGGTCGATCAGCCCGACATGCAGGATCCCTCGGGCGATCTGGAACGCCTGCAAAAGGCGCTGAAGGAACAGTGGGATCTGCCGGCTTCCGATGCCGATCTCAGGATCCTTGCCAAACTGCAAACCACCCTTCGCAAGGGCGAATGGAAAATCACCTGCGCCATGCACCGTACCGGCGCCGATTCCAAGCCCGCGATGCTGGAAATCTGGCCGGGATTTTACGAAGGCACCCTTTACGGCCTTGCAGTCGATCTTGGCTCTACCACCATCGCGGCCCATCTTTGCAACCTCACCAGCGGCGAGGTCATCGCCTCGGGCGGCATCATGAACCCGCAAATCCGCTTTGGCGAGGATCTGATGAGCCGGGTCAGTTATTCGATGATGAACCCGGACGGAGCCGAACAGATGACCCGCGCCGTGCGCGAGGCGATGAACGCCCTGTTCAGCGAAATCGCCGCCGAGGCGAAAATCGACAAATCGCTGATCATGGACAGCGTTTTCGTCTGCAACCCGGTGATGCACCACCTGTTTCTGGGCATCGACCCCTATGAACTCGGCCAGGCACCGTTCGCGTTGGCAACCTCGAACGCGCTGTCGCTGAAGGCGGCCGAACTTGGCCTTGACCTCCACCCCGAGGCCCGCACCTATATCCTGCCCTGCATCGCCGGCCATGTCGGGGCCGATGCCGCAGCGGTGACGCTGTCGGAAACCCCGAACCTTTCCGATGATCTGGTGCTGCTGGTCGATGTCGGCACCAATGCCGAGATTCAGCTGGGCAACCGCGAACGCCTGCTGGCCTGTTCCTCGCCCACCGGCCCGGCCTTTGAGGGGGCGCAAATCTCCAGCGGTCAGCGCGCCGCTCCCGGTGCCATCGAACATGTGCGGATCAACCCGGTCAGCAAGGAACCGCGGTTTCAGGTGATCGGCTCTGACCTCTGGTCGGACGAGGCAGGCTTTGCCGAGGCCATCGCGGTTTCGGGCATCACCGGCATCTGCGGCTCCGGCATCATCGAGATCGTGGCGGAAATGCGCATCGCCGGACTGCTTGATTCACACGGGCTGATCGGTGGGCCGGAGCAGACCGGCAGCCAGCGATCATTCGCCGACGGGCGCACGTTTTCCTATCTGGTCTGGGACGCAAGCGATACCGGCGGCCCAAGGATCACCGTCACCAACCGCGACATCCGCGAGATCCAGATGGCCAAGGCAGCGCTATATTCCGGCGCGCGGCTGCTGATGGACAAGTTCGGCGTCGACAAGGTGGATCGGGTGGTGCTGGCGGGCGCATTTGGTGCGCATATCTCGCCACTGCACGCGATGGTGCTGGGAATGATCCCGGATTGCCCGCTGGAAAAGGTCACATCGGCCGGCAACGCCGCCGGCACCGGCGCGCGAATTGCCCTTCTGAACACCGAATCCCGCCGCGAGATCGAGGCGCTGGTGGGCGAAATCCACAAGGTCGAAACCGCTATCGAGCCGCGCTTTCAGGAACATTTCGTCAACGCTTCGGACATTCCGAACGCGGTGGAACCCTTCCCCAACCTCGCTGCCATCGTGGCGCTGCCGGAACTCGATTTCAACGCCGACAGCCGGAACGACGCCAGCGGCGGCGGCGGGCGACGCCGGCGACGGCGGGGCTGACCTGCCACGGATGCAGCTTTGCAATCGGGCCAATCGCGGTTAACAATACCCCATCAATCTTCGGGACATGTTTTGCTGACTGCCCAAGCCCTTGCTGATCTTGTTGCCCGCACGGCACTGCGGGACCGGTCAGCCTTTGCCGATCTTTACCAGCACGCTTCGGCGAAACTTTTCGGCGTGCTTTTGCGTATATTGAAAGACCGCGCCGAAGCCGAGGACGCCTTGCAGGAGGTTTTCATTCGCGTCTGGCAAAAGGCACACGGCTATTCGTCGGACCGGGCAAGCGCCATGACCTGGATGATCACCATCGCACGCAACCACGCCATCGACCGGCTGCGCCAGCGGCGCGAGGTCACCTCCGGGCTTGATGCCGCCGAAACCGTCGCCGACAGCGCGCCAACCCCCGAGGCCGAGGCGATTGCCACCTCGGAACGGGCAAGAATTGACACCTGCCTTGATGAGCTTGAGGCGGACAAGGCCGGGGCAGTGCGTTCCGCCTATATCGAAGGCTGGTCCTATCAGGAACTGGCCGACCGCTATTCGGTGCCGGTCAACACGATGCGAACCTGGCTGCGCCGCAGCCTGCTGAAACTGAGGGATTGCCTGAGCCTATGAGCGACCAGATCACATATGACGGCGGGGACGAGGATGACATCCTTGCCGCTGAGTATGTGTTGGGGGTGCTTGATGCCCCTGAAAGGGCGGCGGCCGATCGCCGCTTGCTGGATGATCGGCAATTCGCCGGGCGGGTTGCGCGCTGGCAGCAGGACCTGGCGCCATTTGACGCGGCTTATGCTGAGGTCACCCCTCCGCCCCAAATCCTTGGTGCCATTCAGGCGCGTCTGTTCGATCGGCCCGCACCCCACGGACTGTTCCGCCGACTCTGGTCTGGCGTGGGCTTTTGGCGCGGGGTTGCAGCGGTATCGCTGGCGGCGCTGGCGCTTGGCGCGGTGATAACCGTTTACTCGCCGCCAACACCCGGCCCCAGCCTTGTCACCACCATTGCCGCCAACAATTCCGATGTCAGCTTTGTAGCACTTTACGACAGCGCGCGCGACCAGTTGCGGGTGCGCCAGACCAGCGGAACCGGGGCGGATGGCGACAAATCCTATGAACTCTGGGTGATCCCCGTGGGGCAGAAACCTGTCTCGCTCGGGGTGCTGGCGGCAGAAACCAGCAAACGCGCCCTGCCCGCGGACCTTGCGGCACTGATCCGTGCCGGGGCCACCCTTGCGGTAACGCTGGAACCATTGGGCGGCTCGCCCAGCGGTGATCCGACCGGCCCGGTACTTGCCGCCGGTGCCATTCAGGCGATCTGAAACTTTTTCCAGTTTTTTTCGCCCCGCCTGAAACTATTTCCGAACTTCCCCCGTATCTCCTTGTATCCGCCCCATGACGGGGCATTTTGAACCGGGAGAAACATCATGCTGACATCCATTCGCGCCATCGCCGCCGTTGCCCTGACCGTTACCGCAACCGCCGCCTTCGCCGCCAACCCAATGGTCGGAGGGGCCGCGATGTACGAGAGCAAGAACATCGTCGAAAACGCCGTCAATTCCGCCGATCACACGACGCTGGTTGCCGCCGTCAAGGCCGCCGGTCTGGTGGATACGCTGGCAAGCGAAGGCCCCTTTACCGTTTTCGCACCAACCACTGCAGCGTTCGCCAAACTGCCCGCCGGTACGGTTGAGACCCTTCTGAAGCCGGAAAACAAGGCGATGCTGACCAAGATCCTGACCTCGCATGTGGTCGCCGGTAGCTGGACCACCGCCGACATCGCCGCCAAGGCACGCGCCAGCGCCGATGGGTTTTACAACTTCAACGCGGTATCGGGCGATGCCCTCAGCGCGCAGGTGAAGGGCGGCGACCTTTATATCTATGACGAAAGCGGCCAGGCCGCCAAGGTGACCATTTCGGATGTGCGCCAGTCCAACGGTGTCATTGACGTGATCGACACCGTGCTTCTGCCGAAATAGTTTGCGTGTGTTAAGGCAGAAACCGACGGGCCGCCTGGCAACGGGCGGCCCGTTTCGCATGCGCGTATCCCCTTGACCTTTTTGATGCACTGGCCTACCTCATCCCCACCTTTGCGGGTATGGTGAAAAGGTATCACGGCAGCTTCCCAAGCTTTAGTTACGGGTTCAATTCCCGTTACCCGCTCCATTGCTTTCGTCCAGATGAGAGCGCTGTGATGTGCTACTTAGGCGAAAGTCTTGCAGGGATTAGGTCTAATATGTTCAATTTGATAGTATCAGGAGGTCTAGTAGACGAGTAACGTGGATCAATTTCTTGTGGTCGTGTCTTTGTGTACACTGAGGATATGATCAAAGACCGTGTTAAGTCGTCTGGGTAGTCGGACATTCCTGCGGTTATGGCTCTTCCTACAATTCTCATGCAAGAAGGAACTGCCGATGAGGAAAACTCTCACTATGGATTACATTCACACAATAGAAGAGATCGAGAAAATAGTTGCTAGAGGTCTTCCTTCAGAGGTGTTGGACCATCTGAATAAAGCCTTGAGTTTATTGCAGCAAGCAAATTTCATACCGAAAAGTTACCGAACCATAAACGGAGTCGAATATTTTGATATTCCTGGATATGAGGAGCGTTATAAAATAAGTGCTGATGGAGATGTTTATTCACTGCGAGCGAAAAGAGTTCTTAAGCCGTGGGAATCGTCGGCTGGAAGGAAGTATTTGAGGGTTGATCTAAGGGATAATGAAGGAAAGTACAAAAAACCACATCTACACGATTTGGTTCTAGCTGCTTTCTGTGGACCCAAACCAAATGGCGCACAAGTCCTACATTTCGACGATAACCCGACTAACAACAAGATTGGAAATCTTAGATATGGTTCAGCGAGCGAAAATACATCTGATGCTATTAGAAATCAACGTCACCGTGCCAAATTTTCACGCGAAGAAAGAGATAAAATCTACATGCAACATTTGAACGGAGCTACCATCTCAGACCTTACACAGGAACACAACTGCTCAATGAGGACCATCAATAAGGTTCTCAGCGAATCCTACCATGAAGATCGATGACCGCTTCTGTCTCTAAGAGCGCACTAAATTCGAAAATCCAACTATCACCGGACGCAACTTAGTCGTAAACGTATTGATCTTCCGTTGTATTTTGATTTCTAGAGATCGGTTCGATAGGCAACACTCGTCCATTTGTCCGTCTCTATGGCTGTTTCGCAATTCCATGGAATACCAGAATAGGCAGCCCCTGCCGGGGCGCTCCCTGGCAGGCGCTCATGGCGCTTGCGCCACATAAATTTCTAGACCTGAAGTTACACCACCGCGGAAATCGGTAACAAATACTGGAAAACGCTGTTTTATGGCGAATGGTGGTGGTCCTATGACGAACCATACGGCGGAAACGACTACAATAGTCTGGTCAGTTTCGCACCCCTGCGTCACGGTTAACCATTGGTTAACTTTTTTGTTGACCGAAATCCGCCGAACCCTACCATTGGCCTTGTAGCGTGGTGGGGTGTGTGATGAAGTTTTTGACAAGTTTGCTGCTGTTTGCAGTCTGGGTCATATCGGGCGCGGCAGGAGCTGCGACCATCCGGTATCAGGGGCATGATTATGTGCCCTACCACGGTATGTCCTATGACTTTGCCCAGAACTATTTTAAAAAAACTCCGGTCGGGGAAACGCGCACCCTAAGATTTTATGACGACACTTGTGCCCAATGGGTTGCCTTACGTTCGGATGTCTATCGCTGCGGCTTGGTATATCTGAATCCGCACGACAAAATTCATCATGTAGACGCCATGAGCGAATTCTGGGACAGTTCCTATGACGGCGCAACCGGTGTGACCGATTATTCGGAAACTTGGTATTTCACCGTCTCGTTCACGCCGGCCTATTATCTCGGCAGCAATGACGAACTGGTGAATATCGGCAACGAATACTGGAAAATGCTGTTCAATGGTCATTGGCGCTGGTCCTATTACACTTTGTATGGCGGCAACGATTTCGATCAATGGCCGAGTTTTGAGGCCAGTGTCGTGCCCGCCCTCGTACCGCTACCTGCCCCAGCGTCGTTGCTGCTGGCCGGGCTTGGCCTGTTGGCGATCCGACCGCGCCGGGTCTGAGGCGTCGTTTCCAAACGCACACATTGCTTCACAAACCTGTGCGCCTTTCATCTTGCCCTATCGGCCCCGGTGTTTTTGGTTTTTAGTTGCGAAAACAACTGTCAGCAGGATACCGCCCGCCGATGAACAGCCTAGCCCCAATAACCAGTCCGCCACCGGAAAAGTTCCGCGACCGCCACGTCACCGCCACAGGCGAGGCGCGTGCCTTTGTGTCGCTAAAGGGCGCGACCACGCTTTGGTTCAACACGGGCACGCTTTGCAATATTGAATGCGTCAACTGCTATATCGAAAGCTCGCCGGTGAATGACCGCCTGGTTTATCTTGACGCGGACGATATCCGCCCGTTTCTTGACCAGATCAAGGAGCGGAACTGGCCGGTGCGCGAGATCGGTTTCACCGGCGGGGAGCCGTTCATGAATCCGGCGATGATCGACATGGCGCGGTTGTGCCTGATGCGCGGCTATCGCGTGCTGATCCTGACCAACGCCATGCGCCCAATGATGCGCCCCGGGGTGCAGGCCGGTATCCGCAATCTCTTGGCGGAATTCGGCGATCAACTGACTTTTCGCATCTCGGTTGACCACCCCGATCCGGCCCGCAACGACGCCATCCGCGGCGCGGGAAGTTTCGCCAAGACGCTGGAGGGGATGCTTTGGCTTGACCGGCACGGGGCCAGGATGGATGTGGCCGGCCGCACCCTCTGGGGCGAAACCGAGGCCGAAAGCCGCAAAGCCTTTGCCGCGTTCTACCGCCGCCATGGATTCAGCATCGACGCGGGCGACCCGGTGCGGACCATGCTGTTTCCCGAGATGGACCAGAACGCTGATGTTCCCGAGATAACAACCGCTTGCTGGTCGATCCTGAACAAGAAACCGGATGAGGTGATGTGTGCAACCTCGCGCATGGTGGTGAAACGCAAGGGGGCAGCAAGGCCGGTGGTTCTGGCCTGCACCCTGATCCCCTATGATGCAGAATTTGAACTGGGGGAAACCTTGAAACAGGCGGAAGGGCCGGTTCACCTCAACCATCCGCATTGCGCCCGGTTCTGCGTGCTAGGCGGGGCGTCCTGTTCGGCTTAACGCCGCGCCGCCAGTGCTGCATCCAGCACCGATTTCACCACATCAAGGTCAACCCCATCGGCCACGAAACTGTCGCCGATATCCCGCGCCAGAATGAACCGCAGCTTGCCGGCCTGCACCTTCTTGTCCTGCGCCATCAGTGCCATCAGGCCATTGGCATCAGGCAAATCGCCTTTGATATCTGAAAGTTCCGTCATCATGTTCATCTGGCGCAGATGCGCCCGCACCCGGCTTGGGCATTCCTGTGAGCACAGCCCCAATGCCTGCGACAGCTCGAACGCAAGGACACAGCCGATCGCCACCCCCTCGCCATGCAACAGCCGGTCGCCATAGCCGGTGGCGGCCTCCAACGCATGGCCAAAGGTGTGGCCGAGGTTCAAAAGCGCCCTTTCGCCATGTTCATGTTCATCCCGCGCCACGATCCCCGCCTTGATCTCGCAACAACGTCTGACGGCGTGGCGGCGCCGGTCGATATCGCCCGCCGCCAGCGCCTTGCCGTTGATTTCCAGCCAGTCGAACAAGCCGGCATCCCCCAGCAAGCCGTATTTCACCACCTCGCCGTAACCGGCGATGAAATCGCGCGGCGTCAGCGTATCCAGAACCCCGATATCCGCCAGCACCAGACCGGGCTGGGCGAATGCGCCGATCAGGTTCTTGCCCTGCGGTGAATTGATACCGGTCTTGCCGCCGACCGAACTGTCAACCTGCGCCAGAAGGCTGGTGGGGATCTGCACGAACCTGACCCCGCGCCTGAGGATGGCGGCAGCAAAACCCGCCAGATCACCGATCACGCCACCGCCGAATGCAATCACCAGATCGTCGCGGCCAATTTGTTCGCCGATCAGCCATTCGCTTAGCTTTTCAAGTGTTTGCCAGCTTTTGCTAAGCTCGCCCGGCGGCAGGATCAGGCTGCTTGACTGCAACCGGGCGGCGTCCAGCCCGGCGGTCAGGCGATCCAGATGCAAGCCGGCGACATTCTGATCGGTAACAATCGCCACCTTGCGCCGGCCCAGAAGTGCGCAGATTTCGGCCCCGGCGGCGTCGATCAGGCCATCCCCGATGCGGATGTCATAAGACCGCGCCCCAAGATCAACCCGCATATTGTCAACCGTCATCCAACTACCTTTCCCTGATGATTTCGCCGGGATAGGCCAGAAGTGCCGCCAGCACCTTTTCGGCCATTTCCTGCACCGACAGATTGGGCTCGGCCTCGACCACCAGTCCGGCACGGCTGTAACAGGGCTCGCGCTCGGCCAGCAGGCTGGACAGCCTGGCCTTTGGTTCCGGCACCTGCAACAGCGGTCGGGTGGTCTTGTGCCGCACCCGCGCCCACAAAAGGTCGAGATCCGCCTTCAGCCATACCGCCAGCCCCTTGTCGGCAATCATCTGGCGGTTGTTAGGGTCAAGGAAGGCACCGCCGCCGGTCGACAGCACCGAAGGTTCACCGTCCAGCAGCCGCGCCAGCACCCGCGATTCCCGGTCACGAAAGAACGCCTCGCCGTATTTTTCGAAAATCTCGGCTATGCGCATGTTGGCGGCCAATTCGATCTCGGCGTCGGAATCTACGATCGCAACCCCAAGCAGTCGCGCCAAGGCGGTGCCGACCGCAGTCTTGCCGGCCCCCATCATACCGACCATCACCACCGTTCTTGTCAGCTCATAGCGCGACATTCCGCCGATAATTCCTTGCTCTGCCCCGGTTTTCGCCTGAATGACGTGAATTTCCCGGCAAAGCAATATATACTGCTTGTCAGAACGCGAAAAACCGTGATCAAGCGGGTGAAAACAAAGGCAAATGGTATATGGGCAGAATCATCAAGTGGTTGTTTGTTCTGGTAATTCTTTGCTTTGCGGTGGTGGTGGCCTATGCCCTGGTCGGCAGTTTTCCGCCCCCCACGCATGAATTGACGATTCCGGTGACGATAGATGTGGATTAGGGCCGCCAGCCTGTTCGTTCTTGCCACAAGCGGCGTGGCACTGGCGAATGAGCCGATGTCGGCCATCGACTGGCTGTCGAAATCGGTCAACGAGAAACCGGCGCCCGGCATCCCGGTCGAAATACCCGCCACACCCGCCCTGCCGGGGGAAATCAACGTTACCCGCCTGGATGAGATCCGCAAGGACAGCGTCGGCTTGTTGCCGTCCGGTGTTTCCGGCCTGCCTGCCGATTTCTGGGCCGGATCCTCGACCCTGACCATTGCCGATCTGATCGCCCGGCAGAAAACCGATGCCCTGCCCGAGGTTCTTTCGCTGCTCTATACCATCCTGCTGGCCGAGCTTGACGCCCCCGAGGATGACACCGGGCAGGCGACGCTGTTGCTGGCGCGCACCGACAAACTGCTGGATCTGGGCGCGCTGCAACAGGCGCAGGCGCTTTTGGAACGTGCCGGGCCGACCGAGGCGGCGATCTTCCGTCGCTGGTTCGATGTCAGCCTTTTGACCGGCCATGCCGATCACGCCTGCACCGCCATGCGGGCATCGCCGGGTTTCGCACCGACCTTGCAGGCGCGGGTGTTCTGTCTGGCGCGGGGCGGCGACTGGAACGCGGCCGCACTGACGCTGGCGACCGGTGAAACGCTGGGTTTCGTCAGCCATGCCGAGGCCGACCTGATGTCGCGTTTCCTTGATCCCGGCATGTTCGAGGGCGATCTTGATCTGCCGCCGCCCAAACCGATGACGCCGCTTGATTTCACCATGCGCGAGGCGATTGCCCTGCCACGCCCACCGGGGCCGCTGCCGCTGGCCTTTGCCAATGCCGATCTTGACCGTTCCGCCGCCTGGCGCAGCCAGCTTACAGCGGCGGAGCGGCTGGTACGCACGCAAGCACTGGCGCCAAACCACCTGATCGACCTTTACACGGCGCGCCATCCTGCCGCCTCGGGCGGGGTATGGGACCGGGTGGCGGCAATCGGTGCCTTTGACGTTGCAATGTTGGCCGGAGACCGGGCAGCAATCGCCGCCAGCCTGCCGAAAGCCTATGGCATGATGCAGGAAATCGCGCTGGAGGTGCCGTTTTCGCGCCATTACGGCGACCGGCTGGCCGGGTTTGAATTCAGCGACCCCACGGCCGCCGCCACCGCGTTCAAGGTGGCGCTGCTTTCGGACGGCTATGAAACCGCGGTCGCGCGGTTTGAACCCGCCAATGCCCGCGATCGGTTCCTGAAGGCGCTGGCGACCGGGCAGTTGCAGGGGGTGCCGCCGCCTGATCTTTTGTCAGAAGTGATTGCCCAGGCGTTTCTGGAACCATTGCCCGAGGGCGCGCTGGCCAACCTGCTGGCCGAAGGCAAACTTGGCGAGGCGATCCTGCACGCCATGTTGCTGCTGGCCAACGAGGCGTTTGCCGACCCTGGCGATATCCGCACCGCATTGGCGGTTTTTCGTGCCGTCGGGCTTGAAAGCGAGGCGCGCAAGACCGCCATCCAACTTCTGTTGCTGGAGCGTCGTGGATGATGGACATGGCAAACTGGGTGGAAAACTATCTGGATGCGGCGCGGGCCGAACTGGATGCCGCGGACAACACCATTCTGGCTTATGCCCGTGATCTCAACGACTTCGCAGGGTTTCTTGATGGTAAGAACCTGACCTTTGAATTCGCCATGCGCCCGGATATCGAGGCTTATCTGATCGACCTCGACCACGCCGGCAAGTCGCGCGCGACCCGCGCCCGCCGACTGTCGGCGATCCGCCAGCTCTATCGCTTTGCGTTCGAGGAAGGCTGGCGCAGCGACAACCCGGCGGCTGAGATCAAGGCGCCGAAAAAGACCCGGACGCTGCCACAGACCCTGACGGTGCCCGAGGTTGAAAGCCTGCTGAAACAATCCGCGTATCACGGCCGCAACGACCAGGAACAACAGCGCAATCACTGTCTCATGCAACTGCTTTACGCCACCGGCATGCGCGTCAGCGAACTGGTATCTCTGCCGGTCAACGCGGCACGCGGCAATCCCGAAATGCTGCTGATCCGCGGCAAGGGCGGCAAGGAACGCATGGTGCCGCTGTCGCCGCCGGCACAATCGGCGCTGAAAATCTGGCTGACCAGCCGCGATCAGGCCGGGGAATCCGCACGTCGCAACGGCAAACCTGCCTCGCGCTTTCTGTTTCCCAGCCCCTCGAAACAGGGGCATCTGACGCGCATCCGCTTTTATACCCTGATCAAGGAAATCGCCCTAGCTGCGGGGGTGGATCCCGGCAGGGTGACGCCGCACACCCTCAGGCATGCCTTTGCCACCCATCTTCTGGCCGGTGGGGCCGATCTCAGGGTGATCCAGACGCTGCTGGGACATGCCGATATTTCCACCACCGAGATCTATACCCATATTCTGGATGAACGGCTGAAGGAACTGGTGCTGAAAAAGCATCCGCTGGCGAAAAAGCCTAACGCCTGAGCGATTTCGGCAGCATGTCATCATTCGGCCAGTAGCCGGTTTTCAACGCGATTTCATGGCCCTGGGTCAGGCCCGCCGCCTGCATTGCCGCGACCGCCGCCGCAACATCATAGCCAAGCGGTTCGAACCGCACCTCACCATCTTGCAAAATGGCATGAACCGTTTCCTGCTGGCCGTCATTCGCCGGCATGCCGATGGCACCGGGATTGATCCAGTGGACACCGTCGATCCAGCGTTCAAATGCAATGCCGGTCTGGCCGGCAATCACCGCATCTATTACCCCAACTTCTTCTTGCAATAGACTGATATGGCGCCAGAAATCATCTTCATTGCTAATCCTCCAGAGATAGGATTCCGGGTGCCCTGCCGTGCCGTGAAAGACCACATATCGCTTGCCCTGATGGCGAAACAGCAACCGCTGGGGCAGGCCCGCCAGCCAATCACGATCGGATTTGGCAAGCGACGCCTCGGCATGCCGATACCAGGGTTCCTCCATGGTCGCGCCAGCATCGCCAAGCTGCGACTCGACCGCGCCCGCTACCGCCGCCACACCGCTTTTGCGGATCAATTCCAGCGTTTCAGCCGGGTTGCCGCAATAGCCGATGATATCACCGGTCAGAATGATCCGCTCGACCGGGATGGCGTTGTCGGTTGCTGCCTGCAACACCGCCTTGGTCGCCTCAAGATTGGAATACGGTCCGCCAAACAGCAAAATACTGCCATCCAACGCCCCCAAATCACGGATGCGGAGCATCGTGACCTCCCTTGCAAGGTTACCGCTTTGCCCCCATAACGGGCGCATCTCAACAGCAATTTAAAGGTTAACGCGGCCATGGAAAGCCCGATTACTGAAATCGTGAACACGGACGGCGCATTTTGGTTCACCATCATAAGCATTGGTGCGCTGTTGTTTCTGTCGGCGTTCTTTTCCGGCTCGGAAACCGCATTGACGGCGGCCAGTCGCGGCAAGTTGCGAACGCTGGCCGACAAAGGCTCGCTTGGGGCGGCGTCGGCGCTGAAGGTGACCGAGGACAGCGAGCGGCTGATTGGTACGGTGCTGCTTGGCAACAACCTGGTGAACATCCTTGCCGCCGCATTGGCGACCAGCCTGTTCACCCGGCTGTTTGGCGACAGCGGCGTTGCGCTGGCAACGCTGGTGATGACGCTTCTGGTGCTGGTTTTCGCCGAGGTGATGCCGAAAACCTATGCCATCACCAATCCGGAAACCGCCGCCACCCGGGTTTCGCCGATAATTTCGATGTTCGTGCTGTTTCTGGCGCCGATCATCACCGCAATCCGCTGGTTCGTGCGCCTGTTGCTGCGGCTTTTTGGTGTGGCCATCGACCCGGACAGCTCGATTCTGGCGGTACATGACGAAATCGCCGGCACCATTGCGCTTGGCCATTCCGAAGGTGCCGTGCACAAGGCCGACCGCGACCGCCTTTTGGGGGCGCTCGACCTTCGCCACCGCGAGGTTGAAGAGATCATGCTGCATCGCCAGGATATCGAGATGCTGAATGCCGACGACGCGCCCGCCGATATCCTCAGCCAGTGTCTGGGTTCCAGCCATACCCGCCTGCCGGTATTTCGTGGCGAGCCTGAGAACATCATCGGTGTGGTCCACGCCAAGGATCTGCTGCGGGCCGTTCACAGCATGAAAGCCGATAAGATAGGCGATTTCAAGGTTCTGGACGTGGCAATGAAACCATATTTCGTGCCCGAGACCACCACGCTTGACGATCAGATGCGCGAATTTCTGCGCCGGCGGGCACATTTCGCGCTGGTGGTCGATGAATATGGCGCATTGCAGGGGCTGATCACGCTTGAAGACATCCTGGAAGAAATCGTTGGCGAAATCACCGACGAACACGACGCCGAGACCGACCAGAATGTCAAGCGATCCGAAGACGGAAACATGATCGTCGAAGGCAGCATGACCATCCGCGATCTGAACCGCGCCACCGACTGGTCGCTGCCGGATGATTATGCCAACACCGTCGCCGGGCTGGTGATCCATGAAAGCCAGTCGATCCCCAATGTCGGGCAGGTGTTCAGCTTTCACGGTTACCGGTTCGAGGTGCTGGAGCGCGTCAACAATCGCATCACCAAACTGAAAATCCGCCCCCTGCTCAGGCGCGGCGTCAGCGCCCCCTGAACAGGCCGCCAAGCACCCCGCGCACGATGGCCGAACCCGCCCTTGTGCCAAGCGAACGCGCGATGGATTTGGCAAAGGTCTCGCCCACCGAATCGCTGCGGCTGCGCCGCGAGGTGGATCGGCTGACCTTGCTGCCGGTATATCGCCGCGCCGAACTGTATTCGCGTTCGCTGTCACTTTGGCGCTGTTCGGCCTGTTCAGCCTCAGCTGCTGCCCTGGCCGCCTGTTCGGCCCGCCGCGCCAGCGCCTCGAACGCCGAATCGCGGTCTATGGTCTGTTCGTACTGCCCCGCCACCGGTGAGGCGGCCATAACCGCCTTGCGTTCCTGATCGCTGATCGGGCCAAGTTGCGATGACGGTGGCCGGATCAGTACCCGTTCCACCATCGACGGCACCCCCTTGGCCTGCAAGGTCGAAACCAGCGCCTCACCCACCCCGACCTCGCGGATCGCCTGTTCGGTGTCAAAGGCCGGATTGGGCCGAAAGGTCTCGGCCGCCGCCCTGAGCGCCTTTTGATCGCGTGGTGTATAGGCGCGCAATGCGTGCTGGATACGGTTGCCCATCTGCCCGAGTATATCCTCGGGCACATCGGCGGGGTTCTGGGTGATGAAAAACACCGAAACTCCCTTGGAACGGATCAGCCGCGCCACCTGTTCCACCTTGTCAAGCAATCCCTTGGGGGCATCATCAAACAACAGATGCGCCTCGTCGAAAAAGAACACCAGTTTCGGTTTGTCCGGATCACCAACCTCGGGCAGGGTTTCAAACAACTCGGACAAAAGCCAAAGCAGAAAGGTGGCGTAAAGGCGCGGTGACGACATCAGCCGATCCGCCGCCAGCACATTGATGCGCCCCTGCCCCTCAGGCGTCAGCCGCATCAGATCATCCAGCGCCAGCGCCGGTTCGCCGAAAAAACTGGCCCCGCCCTGATTTTCCAGCACCAGCAGGCGGCGCTGGATGGTGCCGATCGAAGCGGTCGAGACATTGCCGTATCGCAGGCTGAGATCCTTGGCATTCTCGCCCAGCCAGACCAGCATGGATTGCAGATCCTTTAGATCAAGCAGCGCCATCCCCTGTTCGTCGGCAACCCGAAAGGCGATGTTGATCACCCCCTCCTGTGCTTCGCTGAGTTCCAGCAGGCGCGAGATCAGCAGCGGCCCCATTTCCGCAACCGTGGTCCTGACCGGGTGGCCCTGCTGGCCGAACATGTCCCAGAAAGTCACTGGAAAGGCGGCATAGGCGTAATCGGAAAAACCGATCCTGGCGGCGCGGCTGCTGAACGCCTCGTGCAGTTTGAAATCCTTTGATCCGGCCTTGGCCAGCCCGGACAGATCGCCTTTGACATCCGCCAGAAACACCGGCACGCCACAGGCGGAAAAACTTTCGGCAAGGATTTGCAGCGTCACCGTCTTGCCGGTGCCGGTAGCGCCGGTGATCAGCCCGTGGCGGTTGGCATATTTCAGCAACAGGTTTTGCGGGCTGGCATAATCCGCCCCGCCGCCGCCGATAAAAATCCGGTCAGTTTCGGTCATTGATGGTCCCTTGCCTGAAATCCTGATGGCTTGACCATACAATGTTAACCCTTGTCTGCCATCCTGGATTCGTCCCGCCACATAAGTTTTCGTAACGGGACCACTTCCTCCCTGTCAGACTGGCCGCGCGCAAACCGCGCGGCCTTTTTTCGTCAAGCCCACCGGCTGAACCATCCTTGCCGAAGCAACAAGTTTTTTAACGCATTTCCTCAAATTTAACCTGTTGACCGATAACAGGCGCTGGCATATCTTCGCCGCCAATGAACAAGTCGGCCGGTCCGATAGGGAGAATCGCAAAAAGCGGGAAAAAGGGGCGCTTAACCGCGCCCCTTTTTCTTTGCGGCACCTGCACCGGGTCTGCGTCGATTTCCGGCACGATGCCGCCAATCGTCGAAATCGAACAAAATACCGCCTGACAGCGGCGGCCAAGACGGTTAAACCGCTACTGGTCAACCCGAACGCACCCAACAAACGGAGTCGTTATGCATACCCTTGTCAAACTAGGCGCCGCCGCGCTGATCGCGGCTTTCGCGACGATGGCGGCGGCACAGGATGAAACCCAGCCGAAAACCGAAGAATTCCCGACCGGCAGCGAACCGGAAGTGCAGATCGGCCAGACCTATCAGGCGGAACAGTTCGATGACTGGGAAATCGTCTGCGTCAAGGTCGAAAGCGGCAATGAACCCTGCGAGATCGGCCAGCTTGTGCTTGACAGTTCGGGCAACCCCATCGCCGATGTCCGGGTGTTCCCTCTGCCGCCGAACAGCAAGGCGATTGCCGGGGCGACCATCATCACGCCTTTGGGTGTGCTGATCCAGAACGGCCTGTTGTTCTCCATCGACGACGCCAAGCCCAAGCAATACCCCTATCTTTTCTGCAACAATATCGGCTGCGTGTCGCGGATCGGATTCGTGCCGCTGGAACTACAGGCGCTGCGCAAGGGCAATGTCGCCAAGATGACGGTCAGGATGTTCAACAATCCGGATCAGGCGATCGATATCGCAGTGTCGCTGAAAGGTTTTTCCACCGCCTATACGGCACTGACCAAGCGGTTGCTGGAACAGAAATAACCGCCTGATACGCGGTTCAGGCCCGCTTCAACGCCAGAACCGCGTTCAGCCCGCCAAAGGCAAAGGCGTTGCTGAGGGCGGCATCAATACGGCATTGCCGTGCCGCGTTCGGCACCACGTCCAGCGCGCATTCGGGGTCTGGCTGCCGATAGCCGATGGTCGGCGCGATCACCCCGTCCTTCAGGGCCATGATGACGGCCAGAAGTTCCACCGCCCCGGTGCCGCCGATCAGATGCCCGTGCATCGCCTTGGTGCTGGAGATCATCAGCCCTGATGCATCCGCGCCAAACACTTCGGAAATGGCGGCGCATTCGGTCCGGTCATTGGCGCGGGTGCCGGTGCCGTGGGCGTTGATATAGCCAATCATCGCTGGCGTCAGTCGCGCATCGGCCAGCGCGCCCTGCATTGCCCGCGCCGCGCCTTCGGCTGACGGCATCACGATGTCGCTGGCGTCCGAGGTCATGGCGAAACCCGCCACCTCGGCCAGGATTTCGGCACCTCGGGCGCGGGCATGTTCAAACGCCTCGAACACGAAAACCGCTGCCCCCTCGCCGATCACCATGCCGTTGCGATCAGCGGAAAACGGGCGGCAGGCATCAGGTGACATCACGCGCAGCCCCTCCCACGCCTTGAGGCCACCGAAACACAACATGCTTTCCGCGCCACCGGTCAGCATCACCCGCGACACCCCTGAACGCACCATCTGAAACGCCTGCCCCATGGCGTGGTTGGACGAAGCACAAGCAGTTGCAACGCTGTAAACTGGCCCCCGCAAGCCCCAGATCATCGAAAGATGGCTGGCGGCGGCGTTGTTCATCAGGCGCGGCACCACAAACGGATGCACGCGATTTTGTCCCTTTTGATAGACACTGCGGTAATTCTCGTCCTGGGTCTGCAAGCCGCCGCCGGCGGTGCCCAGAACCACCCCGGCCTCGGCCCCGAGTTCACCGTCAAAGTTCAGGCCTGACTGTACAATCGCTTCGCGTGCCGCATGCACGGCGAATTGCGTGAAACGGTCGTAAAGCGCGAGTTGCTGGCGGCTGAAATGGTCCTCGGGGCGGAAATCCTTGACCCCGGCACCAATGCGGATCGACAGGCGTTCGACATCGGCGAAGTCAAGCGCACCGATCCCAGACCGCCCTTGGCGCATCCCGGCCAGGGTTTCGGTTGCCGAATGGCCAAGCGCGTTGATCGTGCCCTGCCCGGTGATGACAACGCGCTGCATCATCCGCCTAGGTCTTTTTGGCGGCAATCAGCGCCTCGATCGTCGCAATCATGGCGCTGATGCTGGTGGTGTCAAACCCGGTTGCATCCGGTTGATTGGCGTTGAAGGGAATCGAGATGTCGAAATGTTCCTCGATGGCGAAAACCGCTTCGACCAGACCAAGCGAGTCGATGCCGATATCGGTCAGCGTGGTTTCAGAGGAAATGTCGTCAACCTCCAGCATCGCCTGTCTGGCGATGATTTCCAGCACCTTTTGCCTGATCGCTTCGGCCATCCGCCCCTCGTCCCTGATCGCAATCCGAATTAGGGTTTTTCGCCCGGTTTGGAAACCGGTTTTTGCAGATCCGCCAGTTTTGCCATCAGGCGCGGCAGGCGGCGCAGTGCCTTGTAGCTTTCGATATTGGCCTGCATCGGCATCGCCGGATAACCCATCATGACCCGGCCCTTTGGCACATTCGACAGGATCGCGGTGGCACCGGCGGCGATCACGTCATCGCCGATATTCAGATGGTCGCCGACCCCGGCCTGCCCGCCCAGAACCACCCGATCCCCCAGCACCGATGACCCCGCCACCGCCACATGCGCGCATAACAGGCAGTCGCGACCGATCCTGACATTGTGGCCGATCTGTACATGGTTGTCGATCTTGGTGCCGTCGCCGATCCTTGTATCGGCGATGGTGCCCTTGTCGATGGTCGAACAGGCACCCAGTTCCACATGGTCGCCCAGCGTGACCGACCCGGTCGAGGCAATGCGCCGGTATTGCTGCGCGGTTTGCGGCAGATCGGCGCGAAACTCGCGGCGCGCCTGTTCGGCACCGCTGGGTTCGGGAGTGACAAAGGAAAAGCCGTCACTGCCGATCACCGCGTTGTAATGCGCGATGAAGCCCCGGCCGATCCTGACGTTTGAGCCGATCCTGACACCGGAAAACAGCAGCGCATCGGGGCCGATTGTACTGCCTTCGGCGATGCTGACATGCGACAGGATACGCGCACCCGCAGCGATTTTTACCCCCGCCCCGATCAGGCAGAACGGCCCGATCCGCGCATCCGGGGCAATCTCGGCGCTGGCGTCAATCACTGCACTTGGGTGAATACCCTCGGGCAGATCTGGTGGGATGGCAAAGGCACCGGTGATCCCGGCCAGCGCCAGTCTTGGCCTTGGGGTGAAAATCACCGCCTTCAGACCCAGTGCCCGCCAGTCGGCACCGGGCCATAGCACCGCCGCCCGCGCCCGCCCGGCAGCCAGCGCCGCGCCATAGCGCGGATCCATCGCCAGCGCCAGGTCATCCGGCCCGGCCGTGGCGGGTTCGCAGGCGCGGCAGATTACCAGGTCGGACTGCCCGGCATGTTCCGCCGCCAGTTTCGCGGCAATCTCGGCGATGGTGAAAGACGGCATCGGCAGTTCCAGTAAAAAGGGCGGTCGGATCGCCCGGCCGCCCTGGTGATCCGGTCTGGATCCGTTCTAGCCGCGAACCGCGCGCAACACCACCCCGGCGGATTGCAGCGCGCCAAAGATTTTCCGGTCGCGCCCATAGATGTCATCGCGGAAATTGGCGCGCCCATCAGGCGTTACCCAGGCGGTGTGATAGACCAGATAGACCGGAACCGGTTTGACCAGGTCGATCACGGTTTCCCGTCGGCTGTCCAGCGCCTTTTGAAAGGTGCCTTTCGGATCCGAGGTCTGCGGCCTCAACAGCGTATAGGCCAGATCGAACGGTTTCTGCACCCTGACGCAGCCGTGGCTATAGGCGCGCATGTCGCGTGAAAACAGCGACTTGGTCGGGGTATCGTGCAGATAGATGTTGAACTTGTTGGGGAACATGAACTTCACCAGCCCCAGGGCATTGCCGTTGCTGGGTGGCTGTTTCAGATCAAACGGAAAATAGTTTTCACTAAACTGGCTGTAATCCAGCGTCGTCGGATCCACACGGCGGCCCGAGGCATCGGTCATGTTGATGCCCTGCCGACCCAGTGAATTCGGGTTCTTGCGCAGCATCGGCAGATATTCCTTGCGGGCGATGGATTTCGGCACGTTCCAGGTGGGGTTCACCACCATATGCGTCATTTCATCGGCAAATTCCGGGGTACGGTGGCGGCCCTGCTTGCCGACCACCACGCGGGTTTCCAGCGTGACCTTGCCGTTGTCGATTACGAAGGCACGAAAATCCGCCTGATTGACCAGGATGTGCCGTTTGCCAAGATCGTAGTTCAGCCAGCGTTGCCGTTCCAGCCCGACGATCACCTGTTGCAGACGGGTCTGGGCCGAGGTGTTCACCGCTTGCAGCGTCGAAGGCCCGGCAACGCCATCAGCGTTCAGCCCGTGATCAAGCTGGAACCGCGTCACCGCCATTTGCAGATCCTTGTCATAAATGTCGGAATTCCCCAGCCGCTTGTGTCCCATCTGGGTCAGCCGCGCCCTCAGCGCCAGCACCGCTGCGCCCTTGTTGCCGGGTTTCAGGGTTTTTCCCGGCACCTTCGGCCCCCAGCCACCATTGCCGACCACCCGTTCCAGAAGCGCCTTTTCCTTCATCAGGCGGGCATATTCCGGCTGCTTGGGCGGCAATGAGCGGATGAATCCGCGCGGGTTGCTTTTCAGGAATGCCTGCAGGACCTGGATGCGGTCGCGTCTGGGCGTGACCACCGCCATCTCTTCATCCAGACGCGAAGGTTCCAGGATACCCGACTGGATATCCTGGGCGTAAAGCAGGAATTTCTGCGTTGTCTGCACTTCGAGTTCGGCGCGCTGTCTGGCCGAACCGATACGCCCGAATGACGCTTTCAGTTCGTTGGCGTCATACCGGCCCGAGGGCAGGCCGTGATCGGCGGCACCGGCTGCGGCCTCGATAAAGGCGCGGCGGCGCGCAACGTCGCTTGAGGATGTCCAGATCGGCTTGAACCCTCTGGCCTTGTAGAATTCCAGAACCTCGCGGTCCTTGCCAGCGGCCATCGCCACCGCCTGCTGATAAGCAACGCTTTCTGCCGCCGCAAGCGATCCCGGCAACCCGGTCACTAGCAGCGCCGCCAGCATCGTGATCGCCAGCAATGGGCGCCTGAAACGGGTAATGAAATCATCAAATACGGCAAACATGTCCATTCAATCCTTTGAATCCTGAAATCTCGGTCATTGACGCTACTATATATGGTATGCACAGCCCAACCAAGTCCATTCACTTTTGTGCCAGCAGCCCTGGGTGTTGCCCTATCGCCTTATTTGCAAACGGGTTTCCATTTTGCAAACATTGCCACCCAAAAGCGGTAAATTGGCGGAAGTTTGCCGATTTCGGGCATTCTGGCGGCTGCGGCGAAAGATAGGCTTGGACGATGATTCGTTTTGTGTCATAAAAACCGCGTCTGGGGGGACAACGAATAAAAGCCGTACCAAACGGCAAGCAGATATGGGACAGACGAAGCCATGATGAACAGATCTGCCGGCCAAATCAGCCGACGCAAGCTTCTTGGTGTATTTGCAGCTACAATGGTAACCGCAGCACCGGTTTATTCTAAAACCTTCAGCCTTCTCAAAGGCGCCGGCGACATTCGAAAGATCAGCATGCGATCGCCGCGTACCGGCGAAAGCATCGACACGATCTACTGGATCGAGGGCGACTACATCAAGGAAGCGATGAAAGAAATCAATCATTTCATGCGCGACTGGCGCGAGGATTCGATGGTTCGCATGGATCAGCGCAATTTTGACATCATCGCCGCCTCGCACCGACTGCTGGACACCGACGAGCCCTATACGCTTTTGTCCGGTTACCGCAGCGCCAAGACCAACGCCATGCTGCGCCACCGCAGCCGCGGCGTAGCCAAGAATTCACTGCACATAAAGGGCATGGCCGCCGATCTTCGGCTGAATTCACGCTCGGTCGGTCAGATCGCCCAGGCTGGTACCGCATGCAGTTCCGGCGGCGTCGGGCGCTATTCTCGATCCAATTTCGTGCATCTGGATTGCGGCGCGGTGCGTAGCTGGGGACGCTAGGGCGCTGGCAAATTCGCTTGATGTCTGAACCCGCCTGAATTTCCGGCGGGTTTTTCTTTGCCGAATCCGGTCTTGCTGCAAGTCAGTCCCGAACCGTGCCGTCGCCTTCGACCAGGTATTTGAACGAGGTGAGCTGTTCGGCCCCGACCGGGCCGCGCGCATGCAGTTTGCCGGTGGCGATGCCGATTTCCGCCCCCATGCCGAATTCGCCGCCATCGGCGAATTGGGTCGAGGCGTTGCGCATCAGAATGGCGCTGTCCAGCCGCTGAAAGAACCTTGCGGCGGTGGCGTCGTTTTCCGTCAGGATCGCCTCGGTATGTTGCGAGCCATGGGCGCGGATATGCTCGATTGCGGCATCGACACCGTCCACCAGCTTGACGGCGATGATGTTGTCCAGAAATTCGCGGCCGAAATCCTCGGGTTTTGCCTTGATCGTTCCCCGCACTTTCAGCAGTTCGCCTTCGGTGCGCACCTCGACTCCGGCTTCTAGCAGGTCCTGAACCAGAACCGCGCCGTGTTTGGTGTAGAATTGCCAGTCGATCAACAGACATTCCGCAGCGCCACAGATGCCGGGGCGCCGGGTCTTGGCGTTCAACACCACGCGCCGCGCCTTTTCAAGATCGGCGTCGCGGTCGGCATAGACGTGGCAGATGCCTTCGAGATGGGCGAAAACCGGTACCCGCGCTTCGGCCTGGACCAGCGCAACCAGCCCTTTGCCCCCCCTTGGCACGATCACGTCGATATCGCGGGTCATGGTCAGCATCTTGCCCACCGCCGCCCGGTCGCGGGTCGGCACAAGCTGGATCGCCTCGACAGGCAGCTTGGCCGATTCCAGCCCTTTTACCAGACAGGCATGAATCGCCCGGCTGGAATGAAAGCTTTCCGAACCGCCGCGCAGGATCACCGCATTGCCCGCCTTCAGGCACAGCGCCCCGGCATCCGCCGTCACGTTCGGCCGGCTTTCATAAATGACGCCAATCACCCCCAGCGGCGTGCGCACCCGGCGGATATGAAGCCCCGAAGGCATGTCCCATTCCGCCATCACCTCGCCCACCGGATCGGACTGTTCTGCAACGGCGCGCAAACTGTCGACGATGCCGCGAATGCGGTCTTCATCCAGCATCAGACGATCCATCATCGCCGGGCCAAGGCCCTTTTCGCGGCCATATTCCAGATCTTCGGCGTTCGCCACCATGATCCTGGCCCGGTCGGCCCAGATGTAATGCGCCGCGCCGATCAGCGCGGCGTGTTTCCGTTCTGCACTGGCCGAGGACAGTTCGGCGGCGGCCGCACGGGCCGCCTTGCCGATGGTTTCCATCATGCCCGAAACATCATCAACCCTGGTCATAACACCATATCATCCCTGTGTATCAGCGCCGCCCGCCCCGGATAGCCTAGAATCAGTGCGATGTCGCCGCTTTGCCGGCCAAGGATCAGCGCCGCCTCGGTCTTTTCATAAGCGACCAGCCCCTTGCCCAGAATATCGCCCGAAGGGCCGACAATGGCAACCGGATCGCCGCGCTGGAAATTGCCGCCAAGGCGTGTCACCCCGGCAGGCAGCAGCGATTTGCCGGTTGCAAGCGCGCGCGCGGCACCGGCATCCACATGCACCTCGCCCTTGGGTTTCATCGCCGAAATCCACGATTTTCGCGCCACTTGCGGATCACCGAGCGGTGCGAACCAGCTATGCCGCGCCCCGCCCCGCAACGCCGAAAGGGGCCGCATCACGTCGCCTTTTATGATCACCAGTGCAGACCCGGCGGCGGTGGCGGTGCGGGCCGCCATCAGCTTGGTTTTCATACCGCCCTTGGAGGCGGCGTTGATTGCATCGCCCCCCATCGCCTCGATCGCGGGGGTAATCTTGTCGATATGTGCCAGATGCCGCGCCTCGGGGTCGGTCAGGGGATTGGCGGTATATAATCCGTCGACATCCGACAGCAGGATCACCAGATCGGCCCCCGCCATCACCGCCACCTGTGCCGCCAGCCGGTCATTGTCGCCATAGCGGATTTCGTCGGTGGCAACGGTGTCGTTTTCATTGACGATCGGCACCACGCCGAAACCCAGCAGGGTGGCAAAGGTGGCACGGCTGTTCAGATATCGCCGCCGGTTGGTGCTGTCATCCAGCGTCAACAGAACCTGCGCAGTGTTCAGGTCATGCGGCGCCAGCGCCTCTTCATAGGCTCGGGCCAGCCGGATCTGGCCGACCGCTGCCGCCGCCTGGGATTGTTCCAGCGACAAGGCACCAGCGGGCAGCCCCAGCACCCGCCGCCCCAAAGCAATCGAACCGGACGAGACGATCACCACATCCTGCCCCGCCCGTTTCGCCGCCGCCACATCCAGCGCCAGCGATTTCAGCCATTCAAGCCTGAGCGAGCCACTGACCGCATCGACCAGAAGGGCCGAGCCGATCTTGACCACCAACCGTTTTGCGCCGTCGATCGAGGTCAGGGGTGCCACGAATGCTGCTCCGCTCCGGCATCGGCTTCGGTCTTGTTGCGCTTGATGATGATCTTGCGCAAGGCGCGCAGCACCTCGGTCAGGCCTTCGCGCGAAACACCCGACATCAGCATCACCGGCCCACCGGCCGCGGCCTCCAGCTCGGCCTGTTTGACGGCGCGTTCATCGGCATCAAGCGCGTCGATCTTGTTCAAAACGGTGATGCGCGGTTTGTCCGCAAGATCGCCGCCATATTCCACCAGTTCATTCAGGATGATGCGGTAATCCCCGGCCACATCATCCGAAGTGGCATCAACCAGATGCAACAGAACCGCCGAGCGTTCCACATGGCCAAGAAACCGATCGCCAATCCCCTTGCCCTCATGCGCGCCGGCAATCAGACCGGGAATGTCGGCCACCACGAATTCCGCGCCATCCACCCCCACCACACCCAGATTGGGGTGAAGCGTGGTAAAGGGATAGTCGGCGATCTTTGGTCGCGCGTTCGATGTCGCCGCCAGAAAGGTCGATTTGCCGGCATTCGGCAGCCCAAGCAGGCCGGCATCGGCAATAAGTTTCAGACGCAGCCAGATTTCCCGCTCGATCTCGGGCTGGCCGGAATTGGCGCGGCGCGGTGCCTGATTGGTCGAGGATTTGAAATGCAGATTGCCAAACCCGCCATTGCCACCTGCCGCCAGTCGAATGCGCTGACCGATGCGGGTCAGATCGGCGATCACGGTTTCCTCATCCTCGTCCAGAACCTCGGTGCCGACCGGCACTTTCAGGACGATATCCTCCCCGTCCTTGCCAGAACGCGCCTTGCCCATGCCGGATTTGCCGTTGCCGGCAAAGAAATGCTGCTGATAGCGAAAATCAATCAGGGTGTTCAGCCCGTCCACGCATTCCACCCAGACATCGCCGCCCTTGCCGCCGTCGCCGCCATCCGGGCCACCGAATTCCACATGCGCCTCGCGGCGAAAACTGACCGAGCCGTTGCCACCGGCGCCGGACCGGATGATGACTTTTGCCAGATCGAGAAATTTCATCTTGGTTCTTTCGGCTGGGCGTTACGCGCCGATCCAGGCGCCCGTGTCGGCCCTTGTATGTTGTCAGAGCGTCTTGAGGTAGGTCCAGGTCGGCACATGCGCCGCGCGTGACAGGCTGAACGCCTCGGCTTCGCCAAGATTGGCAAAACCGGTCAGTTCCATCACTCTGGCCGAGGCTGGGTTGTCCTGAAACACCGACGCCACCACCGATTTGTTGCCATGGGGATTGGCCGTCAAAAGGGTGTTCACCGCCTCCGAGGCATAACCCTTGTTCCAGAACGGCGGCGCCACCCAAAGGCCGATTTCCGACTGTTCACGGTCGAGATATTTCAGCGAAACCACCCCAAGCAGCGCGGCCGCCCCGGATTTCGCACCGTCAATCACCCAGGTATCTTCCAGCCGGTCATCGGCCATGGCGCGCTTGACGTAATCCTCAGCCGCTTCCAGCGACAGGGGAAACGGGATCGAGGTGGTCATCTGCGCCACCCGGCGGTCATTGGCAAACCGCGCCACCAATGCCGCATCGCCATCGCGAAAGGCGCGCAACGTGATGCGCTCGCCAACAATTTCGCCCTGACGGCTGATTGGTGAATGTTTCATGCCCGACCGCCTTGGGTCCGGCCTCTGCAAGATGCCATGAGAACCTCCCTGAACTCATATCATATATGGAGAGGGGATCGGCGATTACCACGCCGATCCCCGAAAATGTCGCATCTGCCGGGAACGGCTTATTCGGCGGCTTCGACCGCTGGCAGCACCGAAATGAAAGTGCGCCCCTTGAGGCCCTTGTGGAATTTCACCTGACCTTCGACCGTGGCAAAGATGGTGTGGTCGCGGCCAAGGCCCACGCCCTCACCCGGCCACCACTTGGTGCCGCGCTGGCGAACCAGGATGTTGCCGGGAATGACCGCTTCGCCGCCGTATTTCTTGACGCCAAGGCGGCGCCCGTCAGAATCGCGGCCGTTGCGCGATGAGCCGCCTGCTTTTTTATGTGCCATATCGCTGTTCCCCTTTAACCTTTGACCAGTTCTTTGGCTTGTTCGACCCAGCCTTCACGCTCGATCCGGCCTTTGAAATCCAGTTTCTCATCCATAGCAGTAATATCGTCGGCGGTCCACGCGGCGATCTGGGCAAATGTGGTCACGCCCGCGTCATGCAGCCGTTTTTCCAACGCCGGGCCAACGCCCGACAACACCTTCAGATCGTCACCGGCAACCGCCTTGGTGGCCTTGGCCTTGGCGGCAGGTTTTTCGGCCGGTTTGGCCTCTGCCTTGGCTTCGGCCTTGGGGGCTGCCTTGCGGGCAGCAGATTTTTTGGCCATCGGCGAGGTGTCGGCCAGAACGGCAACACCGCCTATGGCCGCAGCAACCCCGGATTTCGCGGCCCCCTTGGCCAGAATCTCGGTCACGCGCAGCACCGTCAGCGACTGGCGATGGCCCTTCTTGCGCTGGCTGGAATGCTTGCGCCGGCGCTTGACGTAATGAATCAGCTTGGGCCCGCGGATCTGGTCAAGGATTTCCGCCTGCACCCCGGCATCCGCCACCAGAGGCGCGCCGATGGTCACGGTTTCACCGCCCAGCATCAGGATTTCGTTGAACTGCACCTTGTCACCCGCGCCGCCCGCCAGTTTTTCAACCTTGAGTACGTCGCCATTGGCAACTTTATACTGTTTGCCACCAGTTTTCAGCACTGCAAACATGCTGGTATTCCTTTTTTCCATCGCGTCTCTGCGGTCCCGTTGCCGGCGTTTCGCGGTTTCCCGCACCTCGGACAGCGCGCCCTTTTGGGGCGAGATTTCCATGAGATCAGGCCATATTGCCCGAACCATGCCGCCATATCAGGGATAGCCCCGGCTTTGTCAAGGCCCGTTCCCCTGCCCTTGCCGGGTTTTGCCGGGGGGCTCGGGTGCCGGTATTTGCCAGATTTGATACGGATTATTCAACAGCCCACTTGTACTTGCGCCCAAGCCCGACTAAACAACGCCCGTTCCGGCCAGAACACCCGCGGAGAGGTGCCAGAGTGGTCGAATGGGGCGGTCTCGAAAACCGTTGAGGGCGCAAGCCTTCCCAGGGTTCGAATCCCTGTCTCTCCGCCACATGCCATTGAAATCATTGAATAATTTTTAGATAGAGAATTTCTATTGCCGATCTAATGACGGTTTTCATGCGTTGGTTTTGGGTGCCCACAAGGGTTCCTGCCCGACAGGCTGGAAACGATCACGCGAACGTAAGTGAGCGAAAGCGCTTTCTTACATCGCAAACCCTTGCTACCCTAAGCTGATTGGAATCGTGAGAAACAACATATGAATCTATTCATTGATGCGAATATTTTTCTTGACTTCTACCATTTGAGTGGCGGCGACATTGAGGAATTGAAAAAACTAGTAGCGTTGATCGAAGAAGGCGACATTGTGCTGTTTACGAGTAAGCAGCTTCAAGAAGAAGTTCGCAGGAACAGAGATACTAAAATCTTCGATGCCCTTAAAGAATTTCAGAAAGCAAGCTTCAAGGTTAGCTTTCCTGCTTTCTGCAAACATTACCCGGAATATGCCGAAATTCAGGAAGCTTTAAAAACAGCAAACTCGAAGCATTCCCAACTTCTTACGAAATCTACGGGTGACATAAAGGCCGAAAACCTCAATGCGGATACGTTAATATCTGACTTGTTTTCGAAATCAAAAGATATTCCAGTCTCACAGGCCATATTTAACGCCTCAATAAATCGCTTCAGACTAGGCAACCCACCCGGAAAGAAGAAAGTCACGATGGGCGATGAAGTTAATTGGGAATGTCTAATCGAAGGCGTTCCACAAATAGAAGAACTTCACTTTGTTTCGGGTGATGGTGACTATGCCTCTGCGATATTTCCAGAAGAATTAAATGCTTTTTTACAATCAGAATGGAAACAGAAGAAGGAATCTGAAATATGCTTCTATAAAAGCATCACTGATTTTTTCAAGAAGAAATTTCCGGATATCAAACTTGCAAGCGATATAAAAGTTAACAAGTTGATTGAAAAACTCGCCGCAAGCGGTTCGTTTGCTATCACGCATGTGGTTATCTCTGAGCTATCAAAACAAGCGCAATTCTCTAAGGTCCAAGTCGAAGAATTGGTGAGTATTCTCGACTTAAATACGCAAGTCAGTTGGATTATCGAAGACTTAGATGTGAAGACGTTTTACAGGTCAATACTTGAGAAATACGGCGAAATTGTCTCCGCGCCAGCAAGGCAAACGCTGAACAGTTTACTTTTTCCTGAGCCAGAAGTGCCCGATATGGATGAAGAAATTCCATTTTAAAAGAGCCGCCCCCGAAGGGACGGCAGGTGCTTCCTAGTGGCCTTGGGAAGATCAGAAAGCGGCTTGCGGGATGCCCACAATATCGCCGTCGGGGTCGATACCCGCAGCGGTGCAGGCTTGGCGCATGGTTTGGCCCGCAGCGACCGTGACGACCGCAGGTAAGCCCCGTCCTGCCCCTGCAAGCCAAGCGACGTGCTGCGCCCTGTCTGCAAGGCTAGGCTGGCCCAGCGGTTCGCCCCATGTGGGCACATAGCCCGATGCCAGGGTGAACAGGGGCAGACAGCCCGCAGGCGCTTCCGGCGGGGTGTCGTCAAGCCCGACCGATACTAGTTCCCCAAGGGTCGATACGCTTGACAGTGGGAAGTTTGCAGCCACTGCTCCTTGCCCTCGATATCGGCTCAAGCGGAACGGCTTCATGGAACGAAACTACAGATTCTTGCTCAAGTGCAGACTTGAACGCATGTACCCTCCGCGTAATCCATAACTGGACGCTTGAGCGCGGACACGTTCGCCCTAACCCCGACGGTTGGCACCCCACGCGGCAAGTGACCTATAACCCAGAGGAGCAGAATGGCGACAAAAAGGCGATGGACCTTTCCGACCTTCCGGCTTGGTGGCGCGCTTACGTCGCGATGGAAAATCGGGTTCGCGCTGAATTCCAGCTATTCTTGCTTTTGTCTGGTAGCCGATCTGGCGCGATTGCGACGGCACGCTGGAAAGACCTCGACGTGGCAGGGCGGCGTTTGCACATACCGACGCCCAAAGGGGGCAAAGCCCGCGCCTACGATATTCCGCTGACGCGGCCTATGCTCGCTTGCCTCGCGCGCGCCCGTCGCGCCGGAATGGTCTACCAGCCCGGTTTCTCGCGTGAGTGGATATTCCCGGGCGATCCATCAAAGGCGAAGCGCGGCACCGGCGATTTCGCCGGGCATATGTCTCTCTATGCGACGACCGAACCTAAGTTGCCGTGTTCGGGCCATGGCCTGCGCCACACCTATCGGAACGCCTGCGAATGGGCGGTCGTGAGTGACAACCTGTCGAAGAAATTGATGAACCACTCCCAGAAGGGTGACACCCACTCGGGGACCTATGGTAGTCGAGCGGGCGTCTGGAACCAGCTCTTGCTTGCCCAAACGAGGATAAGTTCGGTGATGATGGAAAATCTCCGGCAACAATAACCAACGGCTAGACGCAGCCCCGTTTAAGCCGATATAATGGGCGCACTGACATCTTAAACGGCGGAGTGCTGCCCAAGGCACTTCTGAAATCCGACCTCCGTGGCACGCAGTCGGAGCCTCTTTAGCCCCCTTGGGGGCAGGAGGCTCTATGGACGACCCTATTGCATTCGCAAAGCTCGTGGCGAAGGAAATGGCCGATGGCTATGCCACTGGCCGTTATGCGCCACCGCCCGAATACCTGAACACCGCCCACGCCGCCGCATTCCTCGGGCTGACACCTGCTGGAATGCAGACGATGCGCAAAGAGGGCCGTGGCCCAGCTTTTATCCGCGCTTCCGGCAAACTGGTCCGCTATCGCGTGAGCGATTTGCGCAACTGGATGGCACAGCACCGCGTCGAACCGGGCGAGGTGCGGGAATGACCGGGCCTGAAAACGAAAGCACCCCCGGCGCTGAGCAGCGGGCCGGGGGCGCAGAGGACAGGAACCATCATCATCACCCTGACAGCACGAGTATACCGCGCGGTGATGAAGCAGGCGACGACAAAGGCTTGTTGCCGGACCCTGTCGCGATCCGCGAGGCGCTCGAAACCCTGGGATAACCTAGCGCGCGGCAGACGTGTTCCTTGACCACTTTCGAGCGGGTTCGTAGTGCGAGGCCTGCTAAGCTAATCCCGCGCAACCGGGCGTCGAGTAGCGACTGAAGTTCGGGAGTGGGAACCCACAATGCGGGGTCGCCAATCTCGATTGGATCGTAGATTGACAACCCACTTGCCGCTATCGCTTTGCTGTAATCCTTGCCCATTCGCCGCCCCCAATCACCTGCTTTTCGCGATGAATAGCAGCGGGGCAGTATTTGTGCCAGTTTCTAATGAGTTGCCAGTTCGGCGCGCTGGCTACCGTGGCACCGCGACATGCGATGGAAAGCAACGCCGAGCCTTACGCGCGCCTTACTTTTCCGCCTTACGCCAGAATTTTCGGGAATAAAAAAGCCCTCTAAGGCATTGACCTTAAAGGGCTTATTTTGGCTCCGGCGGTAGGGACGGGTGCCGGCCAGCAAACACCTATGAAAACAAAAGAGAATTTTCTCCGAGTCCGGATCGAATCCGGCGGTGTGACACCAGATGTGCCGTACCCCGTGCACGTAGTCAACAGGTGCACATGCCCGGAGGGTGGCCTCGCTCTAAATTGACGTGTTGAATTCGGGCGCGAAGGCCCGGATCGCCGTGCTTTCGCGCTCATCCCGCTCGTCGGTGGCGTATGGCACGTAGGTTCTACCGGGAGGGCGGATTGCGGACCTTCGCAGCATCTGCGAATTATTGAACACTATCTAAACCAGATGGGTCTAAAGAACGTCCGAATTGCACTGGAGAGCAGAGACAATGGTTGCTGAACATGATCCAAATCTTGAGACCTTGCTCGCACATCCAGCCACACCTGTGGGGATCGTGGCATCGCTCAGCAAACCGATCGGCAGTAAGTTCTACCGCTGTAGCTTTCAGGTGAACCCTTTCGATTACACGCAACGGCATGCCAAAGTTGCTGGGTCTCAAACTGAGGCTGAATACAACGACGCGATAGCGGAGGCGTGCGTTGACAAGGGTATCCAGATCGTTGCGATCACAGATCATTTTCGATTTGACGGTTCGGTAATCCGACCCGGCGCAACACAGGCAAAGGCGATGTGGTTCAATCGAAGACGTTTACCTTCGACGACACCCACGAGCGCGTTCGCTACATCCGGGCTGACATGGAAACGGGCAAAGGCATCGTGGGCCGTCGGATGCGCGCCGAACAGGAGGGCTACACGATCAAGACATTCCGCACGCCTGACGACCTGCCACCCCATGCCCGCACCAAGTTCGAGTTGATGGAGAACGCAGCCAATGCAAGCGACACCTGAAAACCGTGCCTGCCTCGAATGGGCGTGCCGCGTCGTTTACGGGATCGACGCGGAGGCCGAGATTTATGCGCGCCGCGACGGCGCGCTTGTCTTGGACGACCTGTTCAGGATCGACCCCGCCAACAGCCCCACAGACGCCTCAATCGCGGCGCTTGCGCAGATGATGAAACTCCACCTTGGTGGTGCCAGCTTTGGTGAGTTGCGCGGCGACCTGATCGGGTCGGGCGTCGGGGAACAGTTCGCAGATCGCGTTCATGATCATTTGGTGGATGTCTCCGTTGAGGAATGGGCGGGCCTGCGTGGCCGCATCCGTTGGTATCGCGACGATACGGCCTGCACCGAATCCGCCTCAACCGCAGAACAAGGAGACACCTGATTATGGCACAGGGCGGGAACAAGAACAGCGGGCGGCGTGCCATCATCGACATGCGCGCGGACAAGAACGAGATCATCAAGGACATTGTGCTCGGGCGGCGCACGCTGGCCGAGATCGCGCGGCGGATCGGGGTCGATTACACGACGATCCAACGCTACCGCGACACCAAGATCACGGAGGAAATGCGCCGTTCGATCATCGCGGAAACGCGCGTCGCCTCCGTCGAGGCCGACACCGAAGTGATCAACCAAGACCGCATGGATATTGCCATGACCTACGAGTCCTTGGCGAAGCGGGTGGAAAAGCTGATCACACGCGCGGAGCAAGAGGACGATCCGGCCTTCGCGCTCGCGGCGATGGAGGGTCATCGCTGTGCCCGCGTCGGGCGCGACGATCAGGGGTTATACCGCCGATCTGCTGCTGGTGGACGAGATGGCCTATCTGCCCGGTGAAAACGGCGGCGAGGATGTCGTCGTGTCGATCCTGCCGATGCTGAAAGACAACGGGCAAACCTTCTACGCCTCGACGCCCGCAGGGAAGCACAACCTCTTCGCATCGCTGTTCCTCGAACCCAAGGACAGCGTGCATCGGATCAAGGTGCCCGGCACGTCGATCCCGCGCCTTGCGCATCGCGTCGAACGGCTGCGGGAGCAGTTGTCGGCCACCCGTTTCCGTCAGGAAGTCATGTGCGAATTTTTGTCGGACGGCCTGTCCTACTTCGATCTGTCCACCATCGAGAACGCCACGTCACAGGAGGGCGCAATATGTCCGAGATTCTAAACCTGATCCATCTGCCCGACGGGAGCGTGGTCAACGAAACGGGACATGACCCTGCTGTCGAAAGAGTGACGGGTTTTGTCAGATACTTTGTCGGCGCGGACCTTGGGCAAGCCAATGACTTTTCGTCGGCGGTGGTCGTGAAGGATCAGCAGTTGCCAATTCACGACGGCAACCGCGTTGTCCTTGGGCCGCGTGAGCGCACGGTCGTCTTCGCGGACAAGTTTCGCGGCGTGTCCTATGTCGATGTGGTCGATTACCTGATCCGCCTGCGCAACGCGCCGCCCTTCGGTGGCAAATCGGAACTTGTAATCGACGGCACGTCCATTGGCCGTGTCGTGAGCGACGTGATGGCTGACCAAGGCGTCGATCATACCGCGGTGCAGATGACGGGCGGGCAGGAATGGCGTCGATCTGGCCGATACGTCAACGCGTCCAAAACCCTCATGATCGAAAACCTTGCCGTGCTGTTCGCGGCGGGCGACCTGAAATTCGCCCACGACCTCACCATGCGCAAGGAGATCGAAGAAGACCTTGCGACCTTCACGATGCAGACGACGGCTGCGGGCAATCAGATCATCTCGCAATCGCGCAATGCGTCAGGCCACGGCGACACGGGTATTGCCCTGATCGTCGCGGCCTTCGCCTCGCAGTATCTCGTGCCGCAGAATATCCGCGTCACCACATTGCGCGGTTGGCACTGAGCTTTGTCCGCAACCGACGTATGTGGGTGGCTATTCAAGAGCCTGTAGAAGCAACTGCATACGATGATCGTCGCTTACTGCCTCCCAACTGCTCAACAGTAAATCATATGCTTCGTTGGAAACCATTATCGGAATGGCGGCATGAAGGTCGTCGATTGTAAAACCGTAGTCTTCATGGTCCTTTTCGACCGCTTCAATTACTGCCTTGCTCACAACTTCCTTGTCTATCGAACCGAGGCGTTTCTTGAGTTGTTCGGCAGTGGCTGCAGCGACCCAAAGTACTATCGTGTCCCGATCTAACCGCTCACTTTGAACTCGAAAGAACACGAGATTCGGATCACTTGGAGACGGAACATCAAAGTATGGTTGAATTTTGATTCCAGCACTGGTCGTTACCGAGTACCGTTTCTTGTTTGTTGCCCTTTCATAAATCCAAAGGCTCTTGCTGCTCTTTCGCGCCCCCCTAGCTTGCGTTTCGTTCCACTCGGCGTAGAAATCTGATGGATCTGGTTTTCCCATCTCTTCTTCGAAGTAAAGAAACTCCTTTAAATCGTCCTCCCACAGCAGCCACCCAAGACGCATCTCGGCTGTACCGCTTGGGTTGCTCTCGCGAACGCGCTGTGTGCGTTCTTCAACCACCCGTGATGCGATCCGGGTAGATGGACATCAGACCGTCATTGTCTCGGACGGGTTTGAAAGAGAAATGACCGATAACCTGCGACTGCCAGTCATCTTCGACTGGGCTCAGGTCATCCCAGTCATAAGGGCTGAACAGTTTTTTGAGTTCGTCCGCTGGTGATTGGGGCTGTGGAAAAGCGAGTCTATTGCCGTTCTTCCATTTGAGATGAAGTTTGCGATCATGGATGGTTTCGCCTTGGATCGTCGCATGGGTTGGCCCTTGTCCGAATGCCTTGATCATCCGCGCCTGCTTGACCGTCAGCGTGCAGGCCAGATCGCATTCGCCAGCGATATACTCGACGACAACCTTATTGTTGGTCGCGATGACTTTCCCGCCGAGCACATGGACAAATTCGAGCTTCCACGATGCGGGGCTGCGACCTTTGGCGCTACCGGTGAACCGCGAGACCAACTCGATGCCTTCGAGAAATCGGTCAGGAAGGGGATGCCACGCACTTTCGGCAACTGGTGGGTCGAAGGCCAACGACTTGCCGCCCAAGGTCTCGAGCGGCAGGGTGAAAACCCTGCTGACGTTCGGCACAATGTTCTTCGCGTGCTTCAATGCAGCCTCGACCACGATTCTCGTTTGTTCGCAGAAGGTTGCCACTGAATAGGTTAATGAAGAGTTAACTTTTGGCTTACGCACCGCAGATAGCCCGCGTTGCAAAATCGTTGCAAAAATGAAAAAAGGCGATCCCGGAGGATCGCCTTTTTTGCTTTACAACCGAGTGGTTGATTGGCTCCGGCGGTAGGGATCGAACCTACGACCAATTGATTAACAGTCAACTGCTCTACCGCTGAGCTACGCCGGAACTTTGCCTGCCCTGAACGGGCGGTGCGGGATGCGTATAGCAATTCGGTCCTTGGGCGGCAAGGGGCATTGTCGTGCAATATCAGGGAAAACGCCGGGCCGCTACAACAGGTGGAATCGCGCGTCGGGCGACAGGGTTCCGATCGGTTCTGCCACCTTTCTTTCACTAAGGTCGATCAGGTGGGAAAACACGTTGCGGGCGGCGGCGGGGATCAGTTCGGGGGGGATCTCGGTATAGATGCGTTCGGCCAACTGCCGCGCCGTTGCCGCGCCATCGGTCAGGGCCTCCAGGATCTGGCTCTCGCGCATGCGGCGGTGGTTGATCTGGTAGCGGATCATGGCCTGCGGATTTTCCAGCACTGCGCCATGGCCGGGGTAATAGACCCGGTCCCCTGCCCGCGCCGCCATCCGGTCGAGCGACCGCATGAAGGCAGTAAGATCGCCATCGGGTGGCGAGACCAGCGTGGTTGCCCAGCTCATCACATGATCGCCCGAGAACACCTTGTCGTTCCAGGCAAAACACAGGTGGTTGGAAAAATGGCCAGGGGTGGTGATCGCCTGCAACCGCCATTCGCGCGCCACCGTTGCCTCGCCATCGGCCAGCAGGATGTCCGGGGCGAAATCCATATCCACCCCCTCGCCGCCACCAAGATCGAACCCGGCCGCCAGTGCCGCCATTCTCGGGCTGCGGCCGGCATGGCTGTCGCCAAACGCCAGTACCGGCGCATTCGCCGCCTGCGCCAGCCGTCGCGCCAGCGGCGAGTGATCCACATGCGAATGGGTGACGAATACATGCGAGATCCGGTGTGCATCCCCGACAGCGGCAAGGATCGCCGCCAGATGTTCGGAACTGTCCGGGCCAGGGTCGATTACCGCAATTTCCGTTTCGCCCAGAATATAGGTGTTGGTGCCGCGAAAGGTCATGGCCGAAGCGTTCGGCGCCACCAGGCGGCGCAGTCCGGGGCAAAGTTCCTCGGCCCGACCGACCACGGGGTTGAAATCCTTGATGAAGGGGTCGTCCGTCATGTTTGTTCCTTGCCCTTGCGCCCGCCTGCACGATAGTTTCGCCAGCATGAACTTCCGCTGGCTCAAGTCAATCCTGCCCAAGGGGCTTTATGGCCGCGCCGCCCTGATCATGATCGTTCCGGTGATCACGATCCAGCTGGTGGTGTCGCTGGTATTCATCCAGCGGCATTTCGACGGTGTGACGCGGCAGTTGACCGCCAATGTGGCGCTGGAGCTGGATTATCTGCTGGATCGTTTGAACCGCGCCAATGACCCCACCGGCGTGATCCGCGATGTGGCGACACCGCTTGGCTATCTGGTCAGCCCGGTGGCAGTGATGCCAACAGCCGATGCGCTGGCGTTCGACGATCTGACCGGCGCCAATGTCATTGCCGTGCTGCATGCGCAACTGTCCGAAATGGTGCGGGTGGATCTGAAATCGCTTGACCGCCGGGTGGTGCTATATGCGACCGCGAACGGCAACCCCTACCGGATCGAATTCGACCGATCACGGGTATCGGCCTCCAATCCACACCAGCTTTTGGTATTGATGATCGTAACTTCGCTGGTCATGACATTGATTTCATTCATGTTTCTAAGAAATCAGGTGCGCCCGATCCGACGACTGGCCAAGGCGGCCGATGCCTTTGGCAAGGGGCGGCGGATCGCTTATCACATCTCTGGCGCGACCGAGGTTCGACAGGCTGGTCATGCCTTTGTCCGCATGCGCGACCGGATCGAACGGCAGATCGAACAGCGCACGCTGATGCTGTCGGGCGTCAGCCACGATCTGCGAACACCGCTGACGCGGCTGAAACTCGGCCTGTCACTGGCCGGGCGCAGCGACGAGACCGAGGCGATGATGCAGGATGTCGACGAGATGCAGGCAATGCTGGAGGAGTTTCTGGCCTTTGCGCGCGGTGACAACCTGGAAGAGACGGCGCTGTCTGATCCCTGGTCGCTGGCCGCTCAGGTGGCCGGCAATGTAGGCCGCACTGACGGCAAGGTCAGTCTGGGGGATCGACCACCCTCGGCCACGCCGATTCTGGTAACCATGCGGCCGAACGCGGTGCGCCGGGCGCTGGACAACCTGGTGGCCAACGCGCTCCGTTATGGAAAGCACTGCCGACTGACGGTTCGTTGTGACACCGCCAGTGTCAGTTTCATCGTCGAGGATGACGGCCCCGGCATCCCCGAAAGCCAGCGCGAAAACGCCATCCGCCCGTTTGTGCGCCTCGACACCGCCCGCAACCAGAATCGCGGCAGCGGTGTCGGTCTGGGACTGGCGATTGCCAGCGACGTCGCATCCAGCCACGGCGGGGCCTTGATGCTGGGCGAAAGCGAGGATCTGGGCGGGCTGAAGGCAACCCTCAGATTGCCGCGCTAAGCCAGAGAAAAGCGATTGCATGCGTGACAATCTCAATTCCAACCACTGGACTGGTTTCAGAAGTTCAGAGGAAAAACAGACATCTCGTTCCGTTCAAAGCCCGAATGCACGACAAAGCAGCAGCCCCGACGGTAGGGTACTTTGTATTGGCATAGCGAATGATGAAAGAAGTTTTGGGCGTGACCTGGTCAAATTCGGTATTTGTCTCAATTTGGTTTCCCCTGACAGGAACAGTTCTTGATCTATTGCTGAACCTGTAGTGAAACGCTCATCGATTCGTCGGCAATGCCCAGACGAAAGCCACTGATCGGTGAGGCATCCCGGGCGTCCCGTCCGATGGCAATCCGCACGTATCTTTCGTCTGGCGAAACGCCGTTTGAGACATCGAAACCGACCCATCCGAGATCATCGACATGAACCTCGGCCCAGGCGTGGCTTGCATCCTGACTGACCTGATCGTTGATCATCAGATAACCACTGACATATCGGGCGGGAATCCCTGCCAGCCGTGCGGCGGCGATAAAGATATGGGCATGATCCTGGCAGACACCATTGCCGATTGCCAACGCTTGTTCGGCAGTGGTGCCGGACCCGGTCGGCCCAAGTTTATAGGGGGTGGCCGCCAATACTGCGGCAGAAAGGTCATGCAAGGAATTCAGCGCATTGTCGCTTTGTCCAAGGATCCGCGCCAATGTTCCGGTTTTCGGGCCGGGTTCGGTCAGATAGGTTGACTGCGTAAAGTGCCATAACGGCGCGCGACCATAGACTTTGCCCAGAATGCCGGCAGTATCAGTGGTGTTGACGGTTCCCGAAGCGGTGATGGTGATTGATTGCGCACCGACATCGACACTGACCAGATCGGTGTGATTGCCATAGTGATCAGAGTAGCTGGCCTCGATCTTGCCGCCGTCAATGGCAACCGACCAGTCCGAAACATTCTGCATCGGTGAGGCAACAGGATGCAGACGCACCTTTTGCAGCGCATAATCGACCGGCCGGTCGTAGTGGTAGTGCGTGGAATGGTTGATAAGAAGCTGCATTTAATTGATGAACCTGTAATCCTTTTCGATCTGCAATCCGAGAGCGGCAGTATCGTGAATGATCGAACTAAGAAATTCATGCAGCCCCTCGTCAAAGATCGAGGCAATGTCACGATTGTCGAGACGGGTTTTCAAGGCATCGGCCAAATCGTGACAGGCAAGCCTTTCGCCATAGTTTTCAGCCAGATAGTCAAGGTTGGTAACTATTTCGGTCATGCAGAACGACAATGAACGCGGCATTCGGCGGTCCAGAATCAGGAAACTTGCAATCGCGGGTGCGGTAAAATCCTCTTCGAACGCCCAGCGAAACGACCGATGGGCCGAGACCGAGCGCAGCAACGTCTCCCACTGTACGTTGTCAAGCCTGCCGCCGACAAAGGAAGACGCCGGCAGCAATGAGAAATACTTGACGTCAATGATCCTGGCGGTGTTGTCGGCGCGTTCAATATGGGTACCGATCTGGCAGAAGTGGTAAGTATCCTTGCGCAACATCGTGCCGTTGAGCGCACCGCGCACAAGTGCCGATTGCTGGCGGATCGTGGCCAGAACCTCGGGCAGATCAGTTTCGCGTATTGGCTGTTTCAAAAGTTCGGCGAACAGCATCCAGGTCTCGTTGACGGCGGCCCATACTTCGGTGGTCATCGCGGTGCGAACCAGACGTGCGTTGTCCCGTGCGGATTTGATGACTGAATAGACCGAACTGGCGTTGTCGGCATCGCGGATCAAAAAGTCGATGACCTTTGCGCTGTCATAGGTGTTGTGCTTTGCCTCATAGGCTTGCTGAACCGCCGATGTGATGATGACCGATTTCCACTCGGCATCCGCATCGGTTGAACGGGTCAGCGCAATGCGAAATCCCGCCTCGATCAGACGCGCGGTGTTTTCGGCCCGTTCAAGGAACCGAAACATCCAAAAAAGACCACCTGCGGTTTTTCCCAGCATATCAGTCTTCCAGTACCCAGGTGTCTTTGGTGCCGCCACCCTGGCTTGAATTCACCACCAGACTGCCGGCCTTGAGCGCCACACGGGTCAGGCCGCCCGGCGTGATTTCGATACCACCCGGCGAGACCATGGCAAACGGCCTGAGATCGACATGGCGCGGGGAAAGTCCCTTTTTGGTGAAAATCGGCACCGTGGACAGCGAAAGCGTGGGTTGCGCGATATAGTTGGCCGGTCGCGCCTTCAGCTTGGCCGCAAATGCCGCAAGTTCGCGTTTGTTTGCAGCCGGTCCCACCAGCATTCCGTATCCGCCGGATCCGTGGACTTCTTTCACCACAAGATCGGCTAGATTATCCAGCACATATTTCAGTGCGTCAGGCTCGGCACAGCGGTGGGTTTCCACGTTTTTGAGAATGGCCCGCTCGCCGGTATAAAATTCGATGATGTCCGGGATATAGCTATAGACAGCCTTGTCGTCGGCAACCCCGGTTCCGGGGGCATTGGCAATCGTGACGTTGCCGGCGCGGTAAACGTCCATGATCCCGGCCACGCCCAGCATCGAGGTCGGGTTAAAGCTCAACGGGTCAAGGTAATCGTCGTCCACGCGGCGATATAGGACATCAATCACCTTGTAGCCTCGGGTAGTGCGCATGGCGATATGGCCATCCACCACCCTCAAATCATGCCCTTCAACCAGTTCAACACCCATCTGATCGGCCAGAAAGCTATGCTCGAAATAGGCCGAGTTGTGAATGCCGGGCGTCAGAACCGCCACACAGGGATGGCCCGAACAGGATTGGGGTGCCGAAGCCGCAAGCGAGCGTCGCAGGTTCTTGGGGTAATCGCTGACCGGCTGCACCTTGATCTTGCTGAAAAGTTCGGGGAACATCTGCAGCATCGTCTCGCGGTTTTCCAGCATGTAGCTGACGCCGGAAGGGGTCCGGGCATTATCCTCCAACACGAAAAACTCGTCTTCGCCGGTCCTGACGATATCGGTGCCGACAATATGGGTAAAGACATTGCCCGGCGGGCTGAAGTCGATCATCTGCGGCAGGAAAGCCTCGTTATTGGCAATAAGGTCGATCGGCACGATGCCCGCGCGCAGGATTTCCTGCCGGTTGTAAATGTCGTGCAAAAAGGCATTCACCGCCCTGACCCGCTGTTCAATACCTTTTGACAGCTTGAGCCATTCGCTACCGGACAGTATGCGCGGGACCAGATCAAAAGGGATCAGTCGCTCTTGTGCGTCTGCCTGTCCGTACACGTTAAAGGTAATCCCGGTTCGCCGGAAAAACGCCTCGGCATCGCGGGCCTTTTTGGCAAGACGGCTGGAATCCTGTTCAGAAAACCAGGTTTCATAGGAACTGTAGGGTGGTCTTACACCCTGTTCTGTTAACATCTCGCTGAAATGCGGATCGGCGTTGTTCATCGCGTTAGGATATTGGTTTGCCGGGGGAATACAACAGCTAGTTGGCAGATCTTCCTGATATCCCGAACTACAATAAAATTTAGTTGATAACAATACTTTGCAGCATTTTTGCGCCAGGTAGAGATTTGATATCAGGCTTTCGCAGCCTGCCTATATCGGTATCACTGCATTGTGGTATCGGCATCTATTGGTGATGGTCAAAGGGGGCGCAACAGGATAAATGTGCCAGATGTGGCGCGCATGTGGCCGGCCGAATACGCTTGCCTGTCAGAGCCGACCAATGTTTGGTTTCAAGTCGAGGAATTGCCGTGCACGATCTGCAATCGCTGCTGAACGATATCAACCAAACGCTGATTTCATACGAAGACCGTGGGGTTGTGGCCGACTATATTCCTGAACTGGCCAAACAGGACAGTCAGAGTTTCGGCATGACAGTCGCCACCGTCGATGGCCAGGTGCTTTCGGTTGGCGATACCGACGTGCCGTTCTCGATCCAAAGCATATCCAAGGTGTTTGTGCTGACCATGGCATTGGGCAAGATCGGCGATACCCTGTGGAAAAGGGTTGGTCGTGAACCGTCGGGATCTGCGTTCAATTCAATCGTGCAGCTTGAGCATGAAAAGGGCATACCGCGAAATCCATTCATCAATGCCGGTGCGATCGTTACCACCGATGTCGTGCTTGCCGGTCACAAGCCAAAAGAAACCATTGGCGAGATACTGCGCTTTGTCAGGGGTCTGGTGAACGAAGATGCGATTTACATAGATGAACATGTCGCCAGATCTGAAACCCAAACCGGATATCGCAATGCCGCGCTGGCCAATTACATGCGGGCATTTGGCAATCTCGATAACCCGGTCGAGGAAGTTCTTGGTGTCTATTTCCACCAATGCGCCATTGCCATGAGCTGTTCGGAACTGGCGCGCGCAGGCCTTTATCTGGCAAATGGCGGCGTCAACCCGCAGGGCGGCATCAAGGTCATTCCACCGCGCCGGGTTCGTCGTATCAACGCCATCATGATGACCTGCGGCCATTATGACGGGTCCGGCGATTTCGCGTTCCGGGTCGGGTTGCCGGGCAAAAGCGGCGTGGGGGGCGGTATCCTCGCAATCGTTCCGAACAAGGCAGCGATTGCGGTCTGGTCGCCGGGGCTGGATACCAACGGCAACTCCAAGCTTGGAACCGTGGCGCTGGAAATACTGGTCGCCAAGACAGGCTGGAGCGTGTTTGGCGCCTGACGCCAGTGAAATCATCATAACAGTTCTGTGCAAAGGGATGCAGGCATCAGGGGATAACAATGTCAATAAAAGCAGCCGTTTACCATCTTACGCACTATAAATACGACCGCCCGGTGACGCTGGCCCCGCAGATCATTCGCCTGCGGCCGGCACCACATAGCCGAACCAGGGTCATCTCGCATTCTCTGCGCATCACGCCTGCGGATCATTTCGTGAATTATCAACAGGATCCCTATGGCAACTGGCTTGCCTGGGTGGTGTTTCCCGAACCGGTCACCGAGTTGAAGATCCAGGTTGATCTGATCGCAGACATGACGGTTTATAACCCGTTTGACTTTTTCGTCGCAGAAAGTGCCGAAGTTTGGCCGTTCGTTTACGATGACGATATCCTGCCCGATCTTGTCATCTACCGGACACCAGATCCAGTGGGGCCGCTGCTCGACACGTACCTGAAATCGATTGACCGCACACCGGTGCGCACGGTTGATTTCGTGGTTGGCCTGAATGCGCGGCTGTCGCAGGAAGTTGATTATGTGATCCGCCTTGAACCCGGCGTGCAGACGCCTGAAGAGACATTTCAGTCCGGCCAGGGATCGTGCCGGGACTCAAGCTGGTTACTGGTGCAGATACTGCGCAACCTTGGCTTTGCCGCGCGGTTCGTATCGGGCTATCTGATCCAGCTCAAACCTGATCTGGTTGCCATTGACGGCCCGGCTGGCACCGACAAGGATTTCACCGATCTTCATGCCTGGTGCGAGGTTTACGTGCCCGGTGCCGGTTGGATCGGACTTGATCCCACATCAGGGCTGCTGACCGGCGAAAGCCATATCCCGCTGGCGGCAACGCCTCATTATCGCAATGCCGCACCGATTTCCGGCAGGGCCAGTGCAGCCAATGTCGAATTCGACTTTGATATGCGCGTGGACCGTGTGGCCGAGCATCCGCGTATCACCAAGCCGTTTTCAGATGAATCCTGGGCGGCATTGGATGCGCTTGGCAAAAAGGTTGATGCCGCACTGGTAGCGGGCGACGTGCGCCTGACCATGGGCGGTGAGCCGACATTTGTTTCGATTGATGATTTTGAGGCGGATGAATGGAACTCCTCGGCCGTTGGTCCGGCCAAACGCGCGCTTGCCGACAGTCTGATCCGGCGGCTTCGGGACAAGTTCGCGCCCGGTGGTTTTCTGCATTACGGGCAGGGCAAATGGTATCCCGGTGAAACCCTGCCGCGATGGACCTTCTCGCTATACTGGCGGCGGGATGAAAAACCGATCTGGTCCGATGCTGCGCTGATCGCCAGCGAGGGCGTTGACAGCGGCGCGGTGCCGCAACAGGCCGAAGCGTTGCTGCAAAATATGGCAGCGGCCCTTGGCGTGCCTGACGAATTCGTGGTGCCGGCCTATGAAGACCCGGCAGTCTGGATCGCCAAGGAAAGCAATCTGCCCGAAAATGTCACGCCGCAGAATTCAAAACTGGAAGACCCCGAAGAACGCAACCGTATCGCGCGGGTGTTTGCGCGGGGGCTGACAAAACCCTCGGGTTACGTGCTTCCGGTCCAGCGCTGGCAGGCCAAAGCCACCGGTGCCAAATGGCGGTCGGAAAAATGGCAGACCCGTCGCGGCAATCTTTACCTTGTGCCCGGTGACAGCCCGGTCGGATATCGCCTGCCGCTTGGCACCTTGCCGCATGTGCCGCCATCGGAATACCCGTATATCCATCCGTCGGATCCAACAAATCCGCGCCCACCGCTTGCCGATCCCGCCGAGATGAAAGGCCTGGCAAAAGAGCAGGCGGAACGGAAACAAAAACCCGCCTCGTTCACCGCGTCTGACCCGGTGCAGGAGCGGGTAGAACAAGAGTTGGGCGATCTCAAGGGGGCGGTGCGCACGGCCCTGTCGGTCGAACTCCGCGATGGTCGTTTGTGCATCTTCATGCCGCCGGTGGAGGAGTTGGAAGATTACCTTGATCTGATTGCAGCGGCGGAAAAGGCGGCGAAATCCCTTGGCGTTGCGGTGCATATCGAAGGCTATTCGCCGCCCGCTGATCCACGCATGAATGTCATCCGCGTCGCCCCTGATCCCGGTGTGATCGAGGTGAACGTGCATCCCGCCAGCAACTGGCAGGAATGTATCGAGATCACCGAAACCGTTTACGAGGCAGCGCGGCAAACCCGTCTTGGTGCTGACAAGTTCATGCTCGACGGCAAGCATACCGGCACCGGCGGCGGCAACCATGTGGTCGTCGGCGGTGCAACCACGCTTGACAGCCCGTTCATCCGCCGCCCCGATCTGTTGAAAAGCATCATCCTGTACTGGCAACGCCACCCAAGCCTGTCCTACCTCTTTTCCGGCCTTTTCATCGGCCCGACCAGTCAGGCACCGCGTATCGACGAGGCGCGGCACGACAGCCTTTATGAGCTTGAAATTGCGCTGTCGCAGATCCCGAAGGCGGCGGATGCGGGTTCAGCCACACCGTGGCTGACCGATCGTCTGCTGCGGAACATTCTGACCGACGTTACCGGCAACACCCACCGCGCCGAAATCTGCATCGACAAGATGTATTCGCCGGATGGGCCGAGCGGACGACTTGGCCTTGTCGAATTCCGCGGCTTTGAGATGCCACCAAACCCCAGGATGAGCCTTGCGCAACAACTTCTGATCCGCGCCATCATCGCGCGGCTTTGGGCGGAACCCCTGGAAGGGAACCTTACCCGCTGGGGCACGACCCTTCATGATCGTTTCATGCTGCCGCATTTCGTCTGGCAGGATTTTAACGAGGTGCTGCGCGATCTGTCGGACCACGGCTTTGCCCTCAGGCCGGAATGGTACGATGCCCAGGCCGAGTTCCGGTTTCCATTCTGCGGCGAAGTCACCTTTGAAGGCGTCGGGCTTGAGATTCGTCAGGCGCTGGAACCCTGGCATGTGCTGGGTGAGACCGGGGCAATCGGCGGTACCGTCAGATATACCGACAACACTACCGAACGGGTGCAGGTCAAACTGACCACAAGTGATCCTGCACGCTACCGGGTAGTCTGTAATGGCCGCATGGTTCCGATGCAAAAGACCGCAAACAGCGGCGTCAGCGTCGGCGGTGTTCGCTTCAAGGCATGGCAGTTGGCCAAGGCGCTTCACCCGGTATTGCCGGTCTCAGCACCGCTGGTGTTTGATATCTACGATAGCTGGACCGGGCGCGCGCTTGGCGGTTGCAAATACCATGTTGCCCATCCGGGTGGCCGCAGCTACGAGACCTTCCCGGTCAACGGCAACGAAGCCGAGGCGCGGCGTCTGGCGCGGTTTGAGGCAAACGGCCATAGCCCCGGCCCATACCAACCCCGGATCGACACGCCGCATCCGGAGTTTCCGTTCACGCTTGACCTCAGGCGCGCACCGGGCATCTAGGCCGCAAAAGGCACCTCGTTTGCCACGATCAGATCGTGGATGTATTTCAGCTTGCCAAGCGTGACCTCCGCCAGCACGAACGGATAGTAATCGTGATTGCCGATCGAGCGGTTCATCGCGTTCATCGCCACGGTCAGCGGGATCCAGTGGTCGATCAACTGCTGCACATCCAACACATGATAAGGGTCTTCAAGCTGGATCAGGCGCGGTTCATTGGCCATCAGGGGTTGCGGATCAAGGCGGTAGGCATAGGCGGTTTCAAGCCCTCCGACCATGTGAAAATAGTGCGCCCAGGTTTCGGCAAAATCTTCCCACGGATGCGCACTTGCATAGGCGCTGACATAGGAGTTCTGCCAGTTAGCTGCCGGGCCGTTCTTGTAATAGGTTTTCAGCGATTTTGAATAATCTCGACGCTCATCGCCGAAAACGGCGCGGAATTCCTCGGCTACGTTTTGTTCCGATATCAGCTTGTCCCAATAGTAGTGACCAACCTCATGCCGGAAATGGCCGATCAGGGTTCGGTAAGGCTCACCCATTTCGGTGCGGTTCTTTTCGCGAATGGCATCGTCAGCTTCGGCAATGTTGATGGTAATGCGACCGTTATAATGGCCTGTCATGATGCGTTCGGTTTTACCGTCCGGCCTGATCTTGTCGCTGAGCAGGTTGAAGCGAAGAAGACCAGATGAACCGTCGGGGCCGTTCTCCAGCGGCAGCCTGAACTTGATGATCGAATAAAACAGCCGCCGTTTTGCACGCTCAAGCCGGGCCCAGCGGACAAGATTGATTTCGTCGCTGATATCCGAGATTTTCGTGGTGTGGCGACAGCTGAGGCATAGTTCCTCGTCGCTGCTTTCGGACAGCCAGTTGCAGCCGATCAGATCGCGGTTGGCACAGGTTTTCAGGTATGCACCCGACCCATTGAATGGGTTTTGATCTGCCGGTATCATCAGCAACTGGTCACGCGAAGGTAAATAGCCCAGCAAAGCCGAGCATCTGACGCATTGGCTGTTGCCAAAGTGCACTTCATTTCCGCAATGCGGACACAAAAATCGACGCAACCTTATCCATCCCTCTGTTAGCAGCCGCATTTTCATTGCGCCGCGATTCCATCTTGTGATCGCTGATGTGCAACGGCGTTTTTTAATGGCAAAAACCTGTCGATTGAAACAGCTTTTTGCAACCAGCCAATCGTTTTGGGATATTTACTGCAATCCGTAAATATCTGTTACCCACCTGCTTGATGATCAGCAACTCTACTATGTCTTGGTTGTGTCCAGCGTGCTTTGGCACATTTATCAACCAGCGGCGACTCCTCGGGTTTGATTTGCCAGCAGCGGTGTCACCTTGAAACGGGTTCGGGTTGCCCATTGGGTTCGGGCCAATGGTAAGGCCGGATTCAGGCGGAATAATAGCCTGACCATACGACGCCCAGAGAGAAAACCCATTGCAACAGACTGGATGTCTTGCCAGCAACAGCATCTTGCAAATCTGGGCGGTTGGCCGCTCATGCCAATTTGGTAGAGTTGCCTGACCAATCTGATAACGATACATTCACATCGCAAGAACCAGTACGAAACCCTAGCAGCAACGGGCAATACTTCATGAGCTATCTGAAGCGTACCATCTGCGCCGTCTCGATGTCTTTTCTGGTTGCTTGCGCGGCACCCAACAACCAAACGGATTCAGCAGTCGAGGTAACAAGAACCATCTACGGCGCAGCCTCATGGTATGGACCAAAGTTTCAGGGTCAGCGAACCGCTAGCGGTGAAAGGTTTGACAAGGAAAAACTGACGGCCGCCCACCCGACCTTGCCTTTCGACACGCTGGTTCGGGTCACGAACGAGTCTAACGGCAAGTCCGTGATCGTCAGGATCAATGATCGCGGGCCGTTTGCCGGAAAACGTATCATCGACCTGTCGCAGCGGGCGGCTCATATTATCGGCATCATGCAAAGTGGTGTCGGGCCGGTAAAGCTGGATGTTTTGCGCGAGACTGCGATTTAACCCTAGACATTCAGGTATCAATCGGGATGCGCCGTGATTGGCTTCGGCCAAACCCTGCTCTGAACCCAGACAAGCCCGCCTGTGGTTGCCGCCAGTGCCAGGCCCAGCAGGATTTTCGCCCAGATCGTCCCGCCGCCCGGTTGCGGCAAACCTGTGACCATTCGGGAAAAGCTGCGGTGATCCGATTGGGCAATGCCACCCCCGGCCCGGGCAAATCGGGTCTGAACCGATGAAGGCAAGGCGATTTCAAACGCACCGAACAGATTGGCCAAAAAGATTGCCAGAATGACAAGTATCACCGTCTGGAACACGGGGTTCTGAAACTAAGGCTTCCAGCCCACGGTCATCCCGAATCCGCGCGCCACCAGCATCGCAAGCGCCAGCAGCAAGGTGAAGGTTAGAACACCAAGCGCGGAAACCACGAAACTTTTGCGGATGCGTACGGGCAACCGACCGGGCAATCCTGTCGCCGCAGAAAGTTTGATCGACAACACCGGAAACACCCAGGGCATGACGATCAGGATCAGCCCGCCAAGCAAGGTTATCGCCGCAATCCATGCCAGTTCTGTCAACCCCGGCAGCGCCCGGTCGATCCTGAAGGGTGGTTGCACCGCTTCCTCGGACAGGTCAGGTGTCAGACTGGCAGCGCGATCGCCATCGGTTACGGTAATCTGCAATACCGGCAGGTCATCAGCCGCCGACAGGATTGGCAGCCGCGCCCAAAGCAGATGATTGTTCTCAGCCAACCGGATATCAGGCTGACCAAAGGCGGTGCCAGAACCGAGTTCCGGAAAGACATCCGGATCATCGAATGGCCGTTTGCTGCGTGCCGTCAAGGTCAGGGCGGTCCGATCGGCATCAAAGTGGGCGGTTTCAATCGAGATGCCGCTCAGGACACCATCGTCCGGTACCTTGTCTGCATAGGTGGAAATGAGTGTCGCCGATGCTTCGTCGATCCCGTTGACCCCCGGCAATGTCAATGCAAGGGTAAATTCCTGCGGCACACAGAGCGTGGAGCAGGTCAGCAGATTTACCCGCGCAACCAGCCGCACAGGTGCGCCAGGATCGGCAAGCGTGACACGCAGCGGCAACACCACCTGATCGTGATAGCCGAAATTCTCGATGCCAAAGGCGGTGAAGCGTTCAGGTGCCGGCCAGAGAAGATCGACCTTCGCCACATTCCTTGAGCCGGTCCAGTCGATCGAAGTCGGAATGCCAACCTCTCCCGGTGAACGCCAATAGGTTTTCCAGTTATCGCCCAGTTGCAGATAGAGACCAGCGGTCAGGGTCATCGCACCCGGCGCGACACCGTTTTCAGCGGTTATCAGACGGGCGTTGATCGCCGGATTGACAAAAATACCCGACGTGGCGGCATGGAGCGAACCTGCCAATGGAATTAGGGCTGCCACCGACAGGACAAGTGATGCGATGGTCGCAAAAATCAGGTTTGGCGATCTTGCAATCACGCGACAACGCATGTCGAAGCCCATCCTTCCTCTTTTTCCATGGCAGCGATCCGCAACAATGTGTTGTCGCTGACTTCGCCTTGAATGACGGTACGACCGATTACCATCGCCGGCGTGCCGACAAAGGCAAGAATGCGCCCAAGGGCGGCGCTGGTTTCCAGTTCCCGAGCCACCTGATCGCCTTGCATGTCCGCGATCAACTTTGCGTGGTCGATGCCTATACTGTCTGCCAAAGCCATCAAATACCTGGGCGTTGCTTGAAAGGACGTTTTCATGAGGCGCTGGTGAAAAGCGACATATGCGCCCTGACGTTTTGCGGCCAGGGCAGCTTTTGCGGCCAGGATGGATGGCTCCCCCAGTTCCGGCAACTCGTGCCATATCACCCTCAGATAGCTGTCGGGCCGCGCCTCCAGAGCCGCCAGTCTTCTGGTCTGAACGCGACAATAGGGACAAAAATAGTCCGAGAACGATGCAACCGGGACTATACCGGGATCGGTGTGAAGGTCACCATACAGGGCACCGCATATGTCGGACCGGACTCTGATTTCGCTATCCGCAAGATGATCGGCATCTGAACCACCCAAACCGAGGAACGGATCGAACCCGCTTGAACTTTCGCCCGCTGTAAGCCTGCGAAAACCCAGTGGGTCGTCGATCATTTCAAATACCAATTTGTCACGACCAAGGTCCGGCAAGAACCTCAATCCCGCATAAGCGGCACCCAGACCGATAATTGCCAATAGCGTATTTCGCCGGTTGGTGTTCATGCCGAGCAGTCCATTTTGATCATGACATTCAATTTCCCCTTATTTTTGTCAAAACTCGCTTGCGCCATAGCATGGCAGCATTCACATGTGGACGGTATCAAATTGATCAAGTAGCCCGCACGGTCGCCCCCGCAATCAAGGGCAATCGATCCATGCCTTCGATTTCACCCGTTGGTATCACATCTCCAAAAGTTCAACATCATCCCTGGTGGCTTCCACCACGGGAAGGTCAAGGGCTGGATAAAAAATGCCGTTCCTATTGACCTTCCAGCAGGTGGAACCCTTATCTAGGGTAAAACAAATGCAGGAGTCCGCCATGCCAACCCCCCAAAACCTTCGGCTTTCCGTTCAGAACATGACCTGCGCCTCCTGTGTCGGGCGGGTCGATCGGGTGCTGTCCGCGCTGCCGGGCGTCAGCGACGTGCGCGTGAACCTCGCCAACGAGACGACGCAGGCGCGAATTGATGCGCCCGCCCGCATTGCCGAAATTATGGCAGCCCTTGACCAGGCAGGCTATCCCGCCCGGACGGAATCCGTGCGGCTGAACATCTCGTCCATGACTTGCGCCTCCTGCGTGGGGCGGGTGGACAAGGCGCTGGCTTTGGTGCCGGGGGTGCTGGATGTGAATGTGAACCTTGCATCGGAAACCGCGACCGTCACCTATGCCGAAGGTGCCGTGGAACTGGCCGATCTGTTGAAGGCGGCCGAAGATGCTGGTTATCCGGCCGAGCCTGCCGATAACACCGCGCCCGAAGACCGCAGCGCGCGCAAGGAAAGCGAGGCGCGGGCGCTGGCGCGAAAAACCGCTTTGGCGGCGGCGCTTGCCCTGCCGGTATTCGTGCTGGAAATGGGCGCGCATGTCATCCCCGGCATGCATGATCTGATCGGGCGCACCATCGGCCATCAGACAAGCTGGATGATCCAGTTCGTGCTGACCACAATTATCCTGGTCTGGCCCGGTCGCGCCTTCTATACCAAGGGCTTTCCGGCGCTTATCAAGGGCGCGCCGGACATGAACAGCCTTGTCGCGGTCGGCACCTCGGCCGCCTATCTCTATTCGCTGGTGGCGCTTTTCGCGCCCGCGCTGCTGCCCGAAGCCTCGCGCGCCGTCTATTTCGAGGCGGCGGCGGTGATCGTGGGCCTGATCCTTCTCGGCCGCTGGATGGAGGCCCGCGCCAAGGGCCGCACCGGCGCGGCGATCCAGAAATTGCTGGGGCTTCAGGCGCGCACCGCGCGGGTTATGGTGGAAGGTGAACCGCAGGACGTGGCGATCGAGCGGATCCGCACCGGCGATATCCTGTTGGTGCGCCCCGGCGAGCGGATCGCCGTTGACGGCGAGGTGACCGAAGGCAGCGCCCATGTCGACGAAAGCATGATCACCGGCGAACCCGTGCCGGTGGCCAAGACGACGGGCGATCCGGTCACCGGTGGCACGGTCAACGGCACGGGATCGTTCCAGTTCCGCGCCACCCGCGTCGGTGCTGACACCACGCTGGCGCAGATCATCCGCATGGTCGAGGAGGCGCAGGGGGCCAAGCTGCCGATCCAGGGCCTGGTGGACCGGATCACGCTCTGGTTCGTGCCTGCGGTGATGGCGGTTGCGGTGCTGACGGTTCTGGTCTGGCTGCTGGTCGGGCCATCCCCCGTTCTTTCCTACGCGCTGGTGGCAGGCGTGTCGGTTCTGATCATCGCCTGCCCTTGCGCGATGGGGCTGGCGACGCCGACCTCGATCATGGTCGGTACCGGGCGAGCCGCCGAAATGGGCGTGCTGTTTCGCAAGGGCGATGCGCTGCAACAGTTGACGGGTGTCGATGTGGTGGCGGTTGACAAGACCGGCACGGTGACAGAAGGCCGCCCCGAACTGACCGACATGGTGCTGGCGGACGGGTTTGACCGGGCCGAGGTGCTGGCGCTGGTGGCGGCGGTCGAGGAACAGTCGGAACATCCCGTGGCCGATGCCATCGTGCGCGCCGCGCGCGCCGAAAACGTGGCGCGGTATGCGATTGAGAACTTCGAATCGATCACCGGGCACGGCGTCCGCGCGCAGATCGCCGGGCGCGACGTACTGGTCGGCGCCGACCGCCTGATGACCCGCGAAGGGCTGGAAATCGGCGCGATGGCCGATGCGGAAAAGCGCCTTGCGGAACAGGGGCGCACCGCGCTGTTCGCCGCCATCGACGGTCGTGTGGCTGCCGTGATCGCCGTGGCCGATCCGGTGAAGCCCGCCAGCACGGCAGCTATCCGGGCACTGCACGATCTGGGGCTGAAGGTCGCCATGATCACCGGCGACAAACGCGAAACCGCCGAGGCCATTGCCCGCGAAACCGGCATCGACCACGTCATCGCCGGCGTTTTGCCGGATGGCAAGGTGACGGCGCTCGACGAATTGCGCCGGGGCGGGCGGCGTGTCGCTTTCGTCGGTGACGGGATCAACGACGCGCCGGCGCTGGCGCATGCCGATGTGGGCATCGCCATCGGCACCGGAACGGATGTGGCCATCGAATCCGCCGATGTGGTGCTGATGTCGGGCGATCTGCGCGGCGTGGTGAACGCGTTCGAGATCTCGACCCGCACCATGCGCAATATCCGCCAGAACCTGTTCTGGGCCTTTGGCTATAACGTTGCCCTGATCCCGGTGGCGGCGGGCGTGCTATACCCGGCAATCGGTGTTTTGCTTTCGCCGGTGCTGGCGGCGGGTGCCATGGCGCTTAGCTCGGTCTTTGTGCTGACAAACGCATTGCGCCTGCGCCGGGTTCAACCCGCGATGGACGAGGCGGAACCGGCCCATTCTGCGGCGGCCCTGTCCCATGCCCCGGCCGAATGAAAAGGAAACCGCCATGAACATCGGAGATGTGGCCAGCTTTTCGGGCCTGCCCGCCAAGACGATCCGCTATTATGAAGACATCGGCCTGGTGCAGCCCCTGCGCAGCGCCAATGGCTATCGCAGTTTTCGCCAAAGCGATGTTCACAAGCTGGCATTTCTCAGCCGCGCCCGTGCCTTGGGTTTTACCATCGAGGATTGCCGCAGCCTCTTGAAGCTCTATGCCGATACCGAGCGCGCCAGTTCCGAGGTGAAACAGATCGCAACAGAGCATCTTGCGCGGATCGACCAAAAGATCGCGGAACTGACCGAGATGCGCGCGACGCTTGCGCATCTGGTCGATGCCTGCGCAGGCGATCACCGCCCCGATTGCCCGATCCTGGCCGATCTGGCAATGATGCAGGAAGCGAATTGACGGCAGTGTCTCAGGTCATTTTCAGTGCACGGCATGGGTTTGCCACGCATCCAACCGCCTAAAGATAAGTCTGCGCGTGCTGCCGGTCCGGGTGTTCCAGATGTGCGATGGCGTTGAACTGCAACAGGTGCAAACCGTCGGGACGAACCAGAAAGCGGCTGTAGCTGGCATTATAGGTGCGCAGGATCACATTGGTCAGCCCCGCCTGATCCAGCCCCAGCACATGCTGCATCAAAACCCCCGCCGGCCCGCCCGAAGATACCAACAGCACCTTTGCCCCATTGACCGCATGTTCCCCGATCGCCGCCAGAATACGGGCGCGGAAATCGGCAAAGCATTCGGGCGCGCCGCTGATCCGGTCCTCGGCCCAGGCGGCCATGACGCTGGCAAAATGCGCCTCCATCTCGGGCTGGGTGTTGGGCGGCGACAAACCTTCGGCCGCCTGATAGGCGCGTTCCAGTTGAAAGAACGACATCTCGTTCAGGCGCTGGTCCTCAAGGCTGTCGGGCAGTCCGAGATTGTTCTTGATGGCGGCAAGGGTCTGGCGGTGGCGTTTCAGGCTGCCCGACACCACCTTGTCAAACCCGCCCACCGTCAGTGCCAGATGCGCGCCCAGCCAATCCGCCTGCTGATGGCCTAGCGGGCTGAGCAGGTCATAGTTCACCGCCCCGTGCGAGGCCTGAGCGTGGCGAACGAAATAAACCTCTCCCATATACCCCGCCTGATCTGACGATGTTGCTGGTAGGCCCGGAGGGACTCGAACCCCCAACCAAAGCGTTATGAGCGCTCTGCTCTAACCAGTTGAGCTACAGGCCCGCCTGCCGCTTGTTATCGGCGCACCCGCTTATGGTCAAGCGCAACCGAATGCCGCCTTTCCATTGCGCCCGAATCCGGCTAAACGAGCGCCGGGATCAATGGTTCGGCGGGGCGAAAACGACATGGTGACGGGTGACGGGAAACGCGGCATGTCCTATGCCGATGCCGGGGTCGATATTGATGCCGGCAACGCGCTGGTGGAACGCATCAAACCCCTTGCCGCCGCTACAGCGCGCAAGGGTGTGATGGACGGGCTTGGCGGCTTTGGCGCGCTGTTTGACCTCAAGGCGGCGGGATACAACGACCCGGTTCTGGTGGCCGCGACCGATGGGGTCGGCACCAAGTTGAGGATCGCGATTGATACCGCACAGCATGACAGCGTTGGCATTGATCTGGTGGCGATGTGCGTCAACGATCTGGTCTGCCAGGGGGCAGAACCGCTGTTTTTCCTAGATTATTTCGCCACCGGCAAGCTTAGCGTCAACCACGCCGCCAAGGTTGTCGAGGGTATCGCCACTGGCTGCCAACAGGCGAATTGCGCCTTGATCGGCGGCGAGACAGCGGAAATGCCCGGCATGTACGAGGCGGGGGATTTCGATCTTGCTGGCTTTGCCGTCGGTGCCATGGAACGGGGCGACGCGCTGCCCGCCGGGGTAAAGGCCGGCGATGTTCTGCTTGGCATTGCCTCAAGCGGGGTGCATTCCAACGGCTATTCATTGGTGCGCAAGATCGTCGAGGGCAGCGGCCTTGACTGGTCCGCCCCCTGCCCGTTTGGCGCGGGCAGCCTGGGTGCCGCCTTGCTGACGCCGACCCGCATCTATGTGAAACCGGCGCTGGCCTTGCATCGCGCGGGCGGGTTGCATGCGCTGGCGCATATCACCGGCGGTGGTCTGACCGAGAACCTGCCGCGGGTTCTGCCCGAGGGGCTGGGGGCGATGATCGACCTTGGCAGTTGGCCCTTGCCGCCGGTATTCGGCTGGCTGGCGGATCAGGGCGGGCTGTCGCAGGCGGAAATGCTGAAAACCTTCAACGCCGGGATCGGCATGATCGCGGTGGTGGCACCGGATCGCGCCGTCCAACTGAGCAAACTGCTGGGCGAGATGGGGGAAACCGTCAGCAACATCGGCCAGGTGACCGCAGGCAGGGGTGTTCAGTATCGGGGCCGGTTGGGGTGAAAAGGCAGCGCGTCGCCATCCTGATTTCGGGCGGTGGCTCCAATATGGTGGAACTGGTCCGTTCGATGACCGGCGATCATGTGGCGCGCCCGGTTCTGGTGCTGGCCAACCGGTTTGACGCGGGCGGGCTGGCGCGGGCGGCGGCATTGGGGGTTGCCACGGCGGTGGTCGATCACCGGCCTTACAAGGGCGACCGGCACGCATTCGAGTCGGCGTTACAGCAGGTGCTGACGGCAGCCAGGCCCGATATCCTGTGTCTGGCCGGTTTCATGCGCATCCTGACACCGGAATTCATCGCCCAATGGTCGGGCAGGATGCTGAACATCCACCCGTCGCTATTGCCGAAATATCGCGGGCTTCATACCCACGCGCGGGCACTGGCGGCGGCTGAAGCCGAACACGGGTGCAGTGTGCATGAGGTCACCGGCGAGCTGGATGACGGCCCGATCCTGGGTCAGGCCCGGCTGAAGGTGCTGGCAAACGACACGGCGGAAACCCTGGCGGAACGGGTGCTGGCGCTGGAGCATCAGCTGTATCCCGCGGTTCTGCGGCGATTTGCGGCGGGTGACAGGACGCCGGTTCTGCTTGGCTGAACATCGCGGCCCTAAAGCTGCGCCAATACCGACCGCGCTGCCCTCAGACCCGGTTCCTCATCACCCCGACCCAGCATGACGAGCGCCTGATCCGCCGCCGAAATCTGCACCTGCCGCGCCTCGGGATCCGCCAGCAGACCAAGCACATAGGGGGTAATCTTGTCGGCTCTACAAGCCTCGAACAGGAATTCCGGCACCACCTGCCGGTCGGTCAGGATGTTCACCAGCGTGGCCGATTTCAACCGGACCTTGCGTTTGACGATCCGCGTGGTCAACCAGTTGAAGCGATAGGCAATCACCATCGGCGTTGCCATCGCCGCCAGTTCCAGCGACACCGTGCCCGACGCCGCCAGCGCCAGATCGGCGGCAGCAAAGGCAAGGCGTTTGCGCGCCTCGGCCTCGGCCGCGGGCAGATCGCGCGGATCCAGCAGGATCGGTGATCCGGGCCAGGTTTTCATCGCCTCGGCCAGCGTTCCGGCGACTGGCGCGGCGGCGGGCACCAGGATGCGGGTTTCGGGGCTTTGATGGTGAATTCCGGCCACCACCTCGGCAAAAACCGGCAGCATCCGGCCCACTTCACCGGCCCTTGATCCCGGCAGCACCAGCAGCAGGGGTTCGCCCGGCTCAAACCCGTGACTGGCGCGAAACGCCGATACCTCGGCGGCGTCGGGTATTGGATCGGCCACCACCGGATGGCCGACGAAATCACAGCTCATGCCCTCGGCCTGCATATAGGGTGGCTCAAACGGGAACAGTGCCAGAACGTGGTCGATATGCCGGGCCATTTTCGCGGCACGTTCCGGCCGCCAGGCCCAGACAGTTGGCGCGACATAGTGGATGGTCTTCAGATGCGGCAGCCCTGCCCGCGCCTTGGCCGCCACCCTCAGGCAGAAATCCGGGCTGTCGATGGTGATCAGCCCATCCGGCACCGCCCTGACAATCGCCCCGGCCGCGTCGCTTACCCGCGCCAGCAGGCGCGGCAGATGCCGCAAAACCTCGGCTATGCCCATCACCGACAGTTCCGACATGGGAAAAAGCGAAGCCAGCCCCTCGCCCTCCATCAACGGTCCGCCGATGCCGCTGAAACGGGTTTCAGGTGCAAGGGTCTTCAGCCCCCGCATCATCGCCGCCCCGAGCTTGTCGCCCGAAGGCTCGCCCGCGATCACGAACAGGTGCCGGGCGCCGCTCATCCGTCTTGCCCGACGCCGAACAGGAACAACCCGGCGCGGTCGGCGGCGGCGACGGTTTCAGGGCGGTCGAGGATCAGAACACCGCCCGCCTGAAACCCGATGCCCGCCAGTCCGGCACGGGCGGCGTTTTCTACTGTTAACGGGCCGATCGCGGGCAAATCCAGGCGCAGATCCTGACCAGGTTTCGGGCTTTTGAACAAAACGCCCCTGGCGCCATTTTTATCAGGGCGAAAACGGTCTGCGGACCGGGCGACAAATTCCAGCATCATATCGGTGCCTTGAATCGATTCAGCCCCCAGACAGATGCCTTGCGCCACCACCGCCCCCTGCCCGACATCGGCCGCACCAAGGGCAGCGACGATTCCGCCGGCGCGGGCAAGATCAGCCAGATCGGCAGGGCTTGGCGCACAGACCCCAAGCGGCCCCTGACCGGCCAGCAGATCCGGCAGAATGTCATGCGCCGCCTGAACCACAAATCCTTCGGATTCGAAAATCGCGGCAATCACCCTTAGCGTGGCATCGTCACCCTGACCGATGCTGCCCAGAAGAAGCGGTGCGATCTCGATGGTTTTGGCATCAAATGCAGATGCATCGGGGTTGGGCCGCGCCATGCCGCCGACGAACACCACCTGATCAAGACCCGCCGCGCGCATGGCATCGAACAGCGCGCCAAACCGTTCAAACCGCGCCCTTATCTGCGGCTGGCCGGCGGCCCATTGCGGCTGGTCCTTGCCAAACAGCACCACGCGATAAGCCTGCCCGCGCCCGCTGGCCGCCTCGGCCACAAGACGCGGCAAATCGCCATCGCCGGCGATGATGGCAAGCCCCGGCACCGCTATTTTGGGGTGCAGAACGAGCGGTCGGAATTTGCCAGCACAAATTCCAGCACGTCCTGCACATAGGGGTTTTCCGGCGCCTGATCCGCCAGGGCGCGGGCGCGATCCAGCAAGGCGCCATTACCGGAAAACAGTTGCTTGTAGGCACTGCGAAGTTCATTCAGTGCCGGCTTTTCGGCGCCGCGCCGCTTTAGCCCCACCAGGTTCAGCCCGCCCAGATGCGCCCTTGCCGAGGTGACGGTGCCATAGGGGATCACGTCACTGACCACGATCACACCGGCCCCGACCATCACCCCCCGGCCAAGGCGCACGAACTGGTGGATCCCCGCCATCGAACCCAGGACCGCGTTGTCATGGATCACCACATGCCCCGCCACTTGCACGCCGTTGGCAAAGACGATGTTGCTGCCGATATCGCAGTCATGCGCCACATGCACCTGCATCATCAAGAGGTTGCCGTCACCAATCCGGGTCAGCCCGCCGCCGCCCCTGGTGCCGGGATTGACGGTGACATATTCGCGGATCATGTTGTTTCGGCCGATCCTGACCCGGCTTTTCTCACCGGCGAATTTCAGATCCTGCGGTTCAGAGCCGATCGAGGCGAACGGCCAGATGCGGGTGCCCTCACCGATTTGGGTGTCGCCGGCGATCACCACATGACTGTCAAGCCTGACCCCGGCGGCCAGTTCCACCTCGGCACCGATCAACGAATAGGGACCGATGCGGCAATCTGCACCGATGCTTGCGCCATCAGCGACAATCGCTGTGGCATGGATTTGGGCGCTCGGATCAATCACGTCGAATCCCCGGTCAAATAACGCCCTTGGGCAGGTCGATCATGGCTGAAAACTCGCCCTCCGAGGCGATCTTGCCGTCAACCTTGCCCTCGCCCCACAATTTCCAGATCTTGCCGCGGCCGCGAATGATCTTGACGTGAAGTTCAAGCTGATCCCCCGGCACCACCATGTTGCGAAAGCGGAACTTGTCCATGGTCAGGAAGTAAACCAGCGGATCCTTGTCCACCAGATTCAGCGTCTGCGAAATCAGAACTGCCGCCGTCTGCGCCATCGCCTCGACGATCATCACGCCGGGCATAACCGGCTTGTCGGGGAAATGCCCCTGAAAATGCGGCTCGTTGATGGTGACGTTCTTGACCCCGACTGCTGAATCCCCAACCCGGATATCCTTGACCCGGTCGATGAACAGGAACGGAAAGCGGTGGGGGATCATCCGCTGGATCATGTCGAGTTCGACGGTAATCAACTGTTCCTGACTGGCATCGTTCATCATCGGCCCTTTCATTTTCTGTTTCCATCTCCTAGCAACCGCCCTTGTGGCTGACAAGACAGACGCGAACTATTGTTGGCTTGCCGGCGCCCCGTCGCCCAGTTCGGCATCGACCCGCGTCAGCGCCTGATCGGTCAGATCCGCCACAGCCGAGGTGATGATGACGGAACGCTGATCCAGCACCACTGCAGCACCAAGTTCATCGGCCATGGTCAGCAGAACCGGATAGACGGCGGTAAAGAAACGCTTGCGCTCGTCCTCGGCCCAGGTGTTCAGATCGACGGATTTCTGCGCCTGCGCGGAACGGATGCTTTCGACTCTGGTGTCAAACTGATCGGCAAGAACGCGAAAATCCGCCGGTGGCAGTTTCGGGCGGCGCTCGGTCAGGGATTGTTCCTCGGTCTTCAGTTGTTCCTCGATGCGGTGGTTTTCGGCGGCCAGTTCGCCGGAACGTCGCTCGAACTCCTTCAGCACCCGCGCACCGAATGCCGACTGGTTGAACAGGCGTTCCTGGTCCAGCGTATAGACACCCGTCGCCGGTGGGGTTTCCTGCGCCGCCAACGGCATCGCCCAAAGCGCCGCCGTCAGCAAGCCCGCGAACTGCCGCCGGTTCGGCCCGTTTCGCATCTAGAACTTGGATGCAATCGACAGGCTGAAGCTTTCCGGCCGGTCATAGGCCGGACCTGACAGCACCTTGGAGAAGTTGAAGCGCAACGGCCCCAGTGCGGTTTTCCAGAACACCGAAAACCCGATCACATGCCTGAGCGTCAGCGCCTGATTATAGGCACCCGCCTGATCCAGACCCCAGAGCGAGCCGACATCATAGAAAACCCCGCCAGTGACGCCGTATTCCTCGGGCAGACCCAACGGGAAGCCCGCCTCGAACCTGGCGACCGCATAGTTGTTGCCGCCAAGCGCGTCGTGGTTCAAGCCGGCCGCCATATCACGCGGCCCGATGCCGTTGGTGGCATAGCCGCGCATGATTTCCTGACCCATGAAGAAACGATCAAGTATATGGCTGCCACCACTTCCATCCACCAGAATGCCGCCCTCAAGTTCAACGCTCAGGGTGATTTCATCGCGGAAAGCCGTGGTTCTGGCTCCAACCATGGCCGAGGTCTTGGAATATTTCGCCGTGCCGCCAAGCCCGGCAAAGTCCTGCGACAGGCGGAACACGATGCCCGCATCCGGGTTAAGGCCGCTGGTGCGGTTGTCAAACGTATAGGTAAAGCCGAGCGCCGAGGTCGAGCGCGTACCCGCATCGGCGATGATCAGCGGCGATGCCGTACCGGTGATGTTGCTGAGCGTGTCGTTGGAGCGGCGATACCTGAGTTCCAGCCGCCCGTTCTTGCTGACCGGAAAGCCGAGGGTCGGGGTGATGCCGGCATTGATGGTGTCATAATGGGCGTTCAACTGGTCGGTGGTGTTGCGATAGATGCTGATGCCGGCGCGCAGGTTTCGATCCAGAAACGCCGGTTCGGCAAAGCTGATCGACATGTCGCGGTTGCTGGTACCGCCGCCGAGTTCCAGCTTGAAATACTGACCACGACCCAGAAAGTTGGTTTCCGAAAGGCTGATCGCGCCACCCAGGCCCGAGGACGCGCCATAGGTCAGACCAAAGGACAATGTACCGGTCGGCTGTTCCTCGACATTGACATCGACGATCACCTGATCTTCGGCGGAGCCCTGACGTGCCTGAACATCGGCCTTGGAGAAAAAGCCGAGCGCGTTGATGCGGTTTGACGCTTCGCGGATCTGGCGCGGGTTGAACGGGTCGCCCTCGACCGTGTCGAACTGACGCCGCACCACACTGTCCAACGTGGTTTCGTTGCCTTCGATGTCGATCCGCTCGACAAAGACGCGCGGGCCCTTTTCAAGCACGAATTCGATGTCCAGCGTTCGGTCACGGTCGTTGCGGGTGACACGCGGGTTGACGCGGATGAAATTCAGGCCCTTGGAGGTGGCCAGCGTTTCCATCCGTTCGATGGTGGTTTCCATCAGGCTTGGCGAATAGGTGACGCCCGGCTTGATCTGGATCACCGCCTGAAACTCATCCGGGTCGATCTCGGCCAGATCGCTGGTGGTGGTGAGCTTGGCAAAGCTGTAGGATTGCCCCTCGCGTACCGTGAAGGTCACGAAAAAGCCGTCGCGCTCGCGCGCCACTTCGGCATCGACCGCCAGCACCTGAAAATCAATGAAACCGCGCGACTGGTAGAAATCGGTCAGCACCTGCTTGTCGAACTCGATCCGGTCGGCGATGAAGGTATCGCTTTTGACCAGCCCGCGCAGGATGCCCGCCTGCTTGGTTGACAGCACCCGGCGCAACCGCCGGTCGGAAAAGCTGCGGTTGCCGACGAATCCCAGACGCTCGACCTCGACCACCTTGCCTTCGAAGATCTCGAACACCAGATCGACACGGTTGTCCGAGCGGCGGATGATCTTGGGCTTGACCTCGGCGGTATAACGCCCGGCCAGACGATAGGCTTCGACGATCGCGGCGGCATCCGCCTCGGCCTGGGCCGGGCTGTAGGTGTGGCGTGGCTGCGACGAGATGATTTCGGCCAGCTTTTCATCCTTGATGCGCTTGTTACGCTCGAAATTGATGCGGTTGATGGTGGGGAATTCCTTGACCGTTACCACCAGGCGGTTGCCGCGCGGGGTTACGTCCACCTCTTCGAACAGGCCGCTGGCGATCAATTTCTGATAAGCGGCGTTGACCTGCCCGGCGGTCACCGTCTTGCCCGGCTGGATGCCGGTGTAATTGCGGATGGTGGCCGGTTCGATACGCTGGTTGCCGACCACATCAATGCTGGAAAAGCGATAGGTGGTGGTCTGGGCCGATACCGGGTTGAAATGAATGGCCTCAACGGCCTCGATGCCGGTTACAAGCGCCAGGATGGCAATGAACCGGAAGGCCTTGCGTTTCAACACTTGCATGATCCTCAACCTATTTTGTCCGCTCGAAATATCATACCACGTCTGGTGCGTGGATTGTTGTGAATTGAATAGTTTGATTCCCTCGCATTGTCAAAACGACAACGCCTTATTGGCCCTTGTTTTGCAACAAAGGCTTCAAAATCACACAGTTTCGGCAAAAACCGCCGGCGCGGCGGCGATGTCAGAGGGTTTTGCTGCCGACCAGCGGGGTTGCGTCCGCCAGGGAAGGGTTAACGTATTCCACGCCTACCAGCGCCACGGCGGCCATGGCAGCGGCGATGATCACGATGGAAAGCAACCGGTCATTGTTGATATCGAACAGAAGACCCAGCCCTTTGTATCCTTTGACCACATGTTGCATGACGTTAACCTTGTTTTACTGCCATTAACCTGCCCTCAATATTGATGGCGAATATGGCAGGACTAAGGCAACAACGTGGTCAACACATGAAATCATTGCCTAGCGCAAACACCATCAGGGTGACGATGAAGAACAACCCAAGGCTCATCAGCGCGTTCAGCGCCCGCTGACTGGGCGCGCGCCCTGCCAGCGCCTCATAGGCGAAAAATACCAGATGGCCGCCATCCAGCACCGGGATCGGAAACAGGTTCAACAACCCTATGGCGGTGGACAGTACGGCAATGAACCAGACAAAACTGGCCAGCCCCTGCGACGCCGCATCGCCCGAGGTCTTGGCGATACCCACCGGACCTTGCAGGTTGCAGGCGGAAATGCTGCCGCTGACCATGTGATAAAGTCCGTTGAGCGAACCGCTGATGATGTCGCCGGTCTGCACCAGTCCCATCTTCAGCGCCTCAACCGGACCGGGTGTGCGGGTGACCGGCTCAAAGAACAGGCCGCCGGTAATGCCGATCAGGGTGCGTTTGGTGAAACCGCCCTCACCATCCGGCATGTCGACGATTTTCGGCGTCAGGTGAAAATCCAGCACCTTGCCGTCGCGCCAGACGCCAAGGTCCAGTTCGCGCCCTTGCGAGGCGGTGACCAGATCCTGCAACTGCCGAAAGGCGGTGATCTTCTGGCCATCGACCGACTGGATCAGGTCGCCAACCTCAAGCCCGGCCGCCATCGCCGCCGATTGCGGCTGGATGTTTTCGATCAGCGGCAGCAACGGGAACGGCCCCGGCACATCAAGCCGCTTGTCGCCGCGCATCACGGTATAGATCTGTGCCGGTGCAACCTCGCCCTGTTGGCGGCTGTAATCATATAGCTCGGCATAGTCGCTGATCGGCTGGCCATTCAGCGCCTCGATCACATCGCCCTGCTGCAACGCATAGGCACCGCTTGGCAGCGGTTTCAGCTTACCCAGCGTCGGCACATTGGTCGCAATGCCGGTCGCCATCACCACGGCGGCGAAAATCGACGTCGACAGCAGGAAATTCGCCACCGGCCCGGCGGCCACGGTCAGCGCCTTCTTGTAAAGTTTCGCGCCGTGGAACGAACGCGCCCGCATATGCGCATCCATCGCCGCGATGGCGGCGGGATCGTTGCGGCTGGAACCATCGGCATCGCCGAGGAACTTGACATAACCGCCGAACGGAATCGCCGCGATCTGCCATCTGGTGCCGCGCCGGTCCTGCCAGGATTTCAGGATCGGCCCGAAACCCATGGAAAACACCTCGGCCTGGATGCCGCACCATCGCCCGACGATATAATGGCCGTATTCATGAATGAAGATGATGACGCTCAGCACCGCGACGAACGCAATCAATGTCGAAAGAAACCCACCGAACAGCGGAATGGAACTGATGAACTCCACAAAAACCTCTTAAGCCTGAAACGACGCTATCGCGTCTGTTGTTCTTTGACGTGCAATCTTGTCTGCCTGAAGAACGCTATCAAGGTCAAATGTGGTGGTTTTAAGGTCAAACCCCAAATTTGTTTGCAAAAGCACGGTTTCGACCAGCGCCGCCATGGCGGTAAAGCGGATGCGCCCGGCCAGAAAGGCATCCAGCGCCACCTCTTTGGCGGCGTTGAAAACCGCGCCGCTCAACCCGCCCGTTGCCATCACCTGCCGCGCCAGGCCAAGGGCGGGAAATCGGGTTTCGTCGGGATGTTCGAAATCCAGCCGCGAGATTGCCGCCAGATCCAGCCGCTCCAGCGGCAAAGGCGCGCGGTCGGGCCAGTTCAGCGCATAGCCGATGGCGCCCTTCATGTCTGGCGGGCCAAGATGCGCCATCAGGGCGCCATCGACGAAACCCACCAGCGAATGAATGATCGACTGCGGGTGAATCAGCACCTCGATCCGCTCGGGCGCAACGTCAAAAAACTCTTTGGTTTCTATGACTTCCATCGCCTTGTTGAACATGCTGGCGCTGTCGACCGAAATTCTTGCACCCATGTCCCAGTTGGGATGGGCCACCGCCTGTTCCGGGGTAGCGGCATCAAGTTGTTCGACGCTCCATTGCCGGAACGGTCCACCGGAAGCGGTCAGGATGATGCGTTCGACGCTGGTTCGGTCCTCGCCGTTCAGTGCCTGAAAGATCGCCGAATGTTCGCTGTCTACCGGCAGGATGCGCGCGCCGCTGGCATTGGCGCCCTGGCGCATCAGCGGGCCGGCGGTGACCAGGCTTTCCTTGTTGGCCAGCGCCAGGATGCCGCCATGGGCAAGGCTGATCAGCCCCGGTTCCAGCCCTGCCGCACCGACGATGGCCGACATGGTCCAGTCGGTCGGGCGTGCTGCCGCTTCGGCCAGTGCGCCAGGGCCTGCGGCGGCGATTATATCCGTACCTTCAAGTGCTTGCTGTAGTTCCTTAAGGCATTCGTCAAACGCGGTCACGGCGATTTTCGCACCGGTTGCGCGCGCCTGTCTTGCCAGCAGCGCCACGTTGCGCCCGCCGCTCAGCGCCACCACGTTGAAACAGGCCGCCCCGCCCTGCGACAGCAAAAGATCGACGGTATTGCAGCCGACCGAACCGGTACTGCCGAAAACCGATACCCGACGCATGCTCAGACCGCCCCCTGTAGCGGCAGGCCGAACAGCAATCTGGCCGCGCCGACAAACAGCGAGGCGGCGATCAGCGCATCGAACCGGTCAAGAAAACCGCCGTGACCGGGGATCAGGCGGCTGGAATCCTTGACACCCGCGTGCCGCTTGATGGCACTTTCGGCGACATCGCCAAGTTGTGATGCGATGGCGCAAAGCACGCTCAGCAGCACCAGGCCGGTCGCCCCCAGACCGTGAAACATGGAAAACCCCAGCCCGACCAGCGCCGCCAGCAGCCAGCCGCCCAGCGTACCCGACCAGGTTTTCTTGGGGCTGATCCGCGGCAGTATCTTTGGCCCGCCCAGAATGCGGCCAAAGAAATAGCCGCCGATATCGGTGGCAACCACCACCAGCACCAGCCAGACCGCCCCGGCAAGGCCGTCGGCCTCACGAAACCGGTAAAGGGCGGCCACCGCCAGCAGCAGCGCCAGACCATAGGACAGAAACAGCCAGCGGTCCCGCGCCAGCAGCAGCATTCCCAGCAGCGGCGCAATCAACATCGAGGTCGCCGCCAGCAGCCCCGGCTGATAGCCGAACCAGAACACCGCCACCCCGGCAATCAACGCCAGGAAACCGGCCGGCAGACCACCGGAACCGGCGCCCAGCATCCAGGTCAGTTCCAGCATCATCAACCCGGCAACCAGCGACAACAGCAGCAACAACCAGAACCCGCCCAGCCAGATTGCGAGCAATCCCACCGCCGCCATCAGAATTGCTGACAGCACCCGCATTTGCAGGTCGGCAAAATTGCTCATCCTGCGATGGCCCCGAAACGGCGGTCGCGTCCGGTGCAGCCCTCTACGATCCGGGTCAACTCGGCCCCGGAAAAATCCGGCCAAAGGGTTTCGACGAATTCAAATTCGGCATAGGCCGCCTGCCATAGCAGGAAATTCGATACCCGTTTTTCGCCCGAGGTGCGGATGATCAGGTCGGGATCCGGCAGATAGCGGGTGTCGAGGTAATAGCCGATCGCGTCCTCGGACAGATCGTCGGGCGCCACCCTGCCTTCGGCCACGTCCACCGCCAGCGTGCGCACGGCGCGGGTCACTTCGTCACGGCCGCCATAGTTCAGCGCGATGGTCAGGTTCAGATGGTCGTTGGCGGCGGTCTTTTCCTCCAGCCGGGCCATCAGGTCGATCAGCTTGGCATCAAGCCGCCCGCGATCACCGATAAAGCGCACCCGCACACCGTTTTCATTGAGCTTGTCCGCCTCTTTCAGGATATAGCGGCGAAACAGCGACATCAGCCCGGCCACCTCGGCCTGGGCGCGTTTCCAGTTTTCCGTGGAGAAGGCATAGAGCGTCAGGTACCTGACGCCGATATCCGGGCAAAGATCAACGATCTCGCGCACCCGCTCGGCGCCCTTGCGATGCCCGACCAGCCGCGGCAGTCCGCGCCTGGTGGCCCAGCGACCGTTGCCGTCCATGATGATGGCGACATGATTGATCTGTCGCGGGGGTTCGGTTTCGATAGCCAAATAAGCCGCCTCTTGGTTGGTCGTCGCGGGTGGTCAGACCTGCATGATTTCTTCTTGTTTCGTGTCCAGCGCCTTGTCGACCTGGGCGATCGACTTGTCGGTCAGTTCCTGAATCTCGTCCGACCAGATTTTCTGATCGTCCTCGCCCATGCCATCGGCCTTGGCCTTCTTGATCCGGTCCATGCCGTCGCGGCGCACGTTGCGGATGGCGACGCGGGCGTGTTCGGCATATTGCGCCGCAACCCGGCTGAGGTCGCGGCGGCGTTCCTCGTTCAACTCGGGGATCGGCAGGCGCAGGATGGTCCCCTCCATCACTGGGTTCAGGCCCAGCCCGGAATTCCTGATCGCCTTGTCCACGGCGTTGACCAGGCTCTTGTCCCAGACATTCACCACCACCATGCGCGGTTCCGGCACGTTGATGGTGCCGCACTGGTTCAGCGGCATCGAGCTGCCATAAGCATCCACCATCACCGGATCCAGCATCGACGCCGAGGCCCGCCCGGTTCTGAGCGAGGCAAATTCGGTCTTGAGCGCCGTCAGCGCACCGTCCATTCGTCGCTGAAGATCATCAAGGTCGATTTCAATTTCATCTGACATCTGGTTCATGCCCCTAAATTCATGTGCCCGTTATCGTTTCGGGCATATAACCGCTTCAAACCACTTTTGTATAGGTGCCTTCCCCGCGCAAAATCCCGGCCAGCCCGCCCGGTTCATCCAGCGAGAATACCACGATCGGCATTTCGTTGTCGCGCGCCAATGCAATGGCCGAGGCATCCATCACCTTCAGGTTCTTTTGCAGAACCTCGTCATAGGTCACGGTATCATAGCGCCTGGCGTCGGAAAATTCCTGCGGATCCTTGTCATAGATGCCGTCGACCTGGGTACCTTTGAAAATCGCCTCGCACCGCATTTCGTTGGCCCTGAGCGTGGCGGCGGTGTCGGTGGTGAAATAGGGATTGCCGGTGCCTGCGGCAAAGATGCACACCCGGCCCTTTTCCAGATGGCGAACGGCGCGGCGGCGGATGTAGGGTTCGCAGATCTGATCCATCGGGATGGCGGAAATGACGCGGGTAAAGACGCCGAGCGACTCCAGCGCGCCCTGCATCGCCAGCGCGTTCATCACCGTGGCCAGCATGCCCATATAGTCGGCGGTGGTGCGCTCCATCCCCTGGGCGCTGCCTTGCAGGCCGCGAAAGATGTTGCCGCCGCCGATCACCATGCAAAGTTCCACGCCGAGGTCATGCACGATCTTGATCTCGCGGGCGATCCGTTCCACGGTCGGCGGATGCAACCCATATCCCTGATCCCCCATCAACGCCTCGCCCGAGATTTTCAGCATCACCCGTTTATAGGCGGTGCCGCTGGCTTTGAGGGGTTCAGCGGACATCGGCGACTCTCCTGTGGTGTTTTCGGCTGGCTCGGGGCAAAATGTCTGAAAACGCATGCTGTTTCAATGCCAAAGGGGTATGACCGGGCGTCAGCCGCCGGTATTGGCGGGGTTTCGCCGCCCGTTTCGGCGAAAATAACTCAAGATGCGGCGTTAAACCATTGTTTTCCAATCTTATAATTGATTCTGAAAAACCGGTTCTGATTGCCGGGCCGACCGCCTCGGGGAAATCGGCGCTGGCGGCTTGGCTGGCCGAGCGGCATGATGGCGTGATCATCAATGCCGATGCGTTGCAGGTCTATGCCTGCTGGCGGGTGCTGACAGCAAGGCCGGATGCGGCCGAGGAAACGCGCCTGCCCCATCGCCTTTACGGCCATGTTGCCTGTGACCACATCTATTCGGTCGGCCAATGGCTGGCCGAGGTGAAACCGCTTCTGACCGGTGCCGATGGTCGCCTGCCGATCATCGTCGGCGGCACCGGGCTGTATTTCACCGCCCTGACCGAGGGGCTGGCCGAGATACCGCCGGTCAGCCCCGGCTGGCGCAAGCAAAGCCAGGCGTTTCTGGCCGACCGGGGGGTGGCGGCGCTGTTTGACGATCTGGCCGCTGCCGATGCGGCCAGCGCCGCCCGGATCGACCGGCACAACCCGAAACGGGTGCAGCGCGCCTGGGAGGTTCTGAAATCGACAGGGCGTGGTATTGCTGCATGGCAGGCGGAAACCCCGCCGCCGCTGCTACCGCTGACCCACAGCAATGCGCTGGTGCTGAACGCGCCGCCGGAATGGCTGTCACCTCGGATCGAGCGGCGGTTTCAGGCGATGCTGAAGGATGGCGCGCTGGATGAATGCCGCGCCAACCGCAAGGACTGGAACCCCGACAGCCCGGCAGCGCAGGCGATCGGTGCCAGGGCGTTGATCGCCTATCTTGACGGCAAAACCGACCTGGCCACGGCCAGCGCCGAGGCATGTACCCAAACGCGGCAATACGCCAAGCGTCAGCGCAGCTGGTTTCGCGCCCGCATGTCCGGCTGGCATCGACTGGATCCGTCCGGTTAGGGCCGTCGCCGCGACCTCTGTTAACGCGGCTTCAGCCTCGGGGCGGGTGAAATCGACGCTGGGGGCAGGGTTTGATGCCGTCATCCGCCTTGACAGACGCCGAAGAACGCGAAACCATCACAGCACAGGGGGAAAAGGTTGCAGCGGCAACAAGCGGCTGAACACGACATGCCGGGAAATTGAACCGAAAGATTGAACCGATCCCAAGGAATATTCGCTTTTGCGGTTTAATCTGTCGCAATCAAACGCTATGCATGTCGCAAATAGAACATGCAAAATCTTTCTGGGCCGCATGATCCGGGAAAACAAGAAAATCGAAATCGAACCAAAAGACAGAAAAGGGAGAATACCATGACCCAAGACACCATCAACGGAAAACCGATGCACCGCGCCGTGGCGATGTATGCCAGAGAATTCAAGGCCGGCCAGCTAAGCCGCCGCGAATTCCTGACCCGCGCCACCGCCTTTGGCGCAACGGCAGCGGCTGCCTATGCAATGATCGGCCTTGAGGCCCCGGCAAGGGCTGCTGAGCCGGCCAAACAGGGCGGCACCATCCGCATCCAGCAAAGCGTCAAGGCAATGAAGGATCCGCGTTCCTATGACTGGTCGGAAATCGGCAACCAGTCGCGCGGATTCCTGGAATATCTGGTGGAATACAACGCTGACGGTACCTTCCGCGGCATGCTGCTGGATAGCTGGGAAATCAATGACGACGCCACCCAGTACATTCTGAACGTCAGGAAAGGCGTCAAGTGGAACAACGGCGACGATTTCACCGCCAATGACGTGGCGCGGGTGATCGGCATGTGGTGCGACGCCACCAGCGAGACCAATTCGATGGCCAGCCGCATGAGCACGATGATCGACGAATCCACCAAGCAGGCCCGCGATGGCGCCATCACCGTGGTTGACGATCATACCGTCAAACTGATGCTGTCCTCGCCCGATATCGCCATCGTCGCCAACGTGTCGGACTATCCCGCTGCGGTGCCGCATTCCAGCTATGACGGTGGCGACATCTGGGCCAACGGCATCGGCACCGGCCCATACCTGCCGGATGAACTGGAAGTGGGCGTGAAATGCACCATGAACCGCAACACCGACATGGAATGGTGGGGTACATCGGTCTATGGCGGCCCCTATCTCGACCGGATCGAACTGATCGACTACGGCACCGACCCGTCGGCCTGGGTAGCGGCGGCAGAATCCGAAGAGGTGGATCTGTTTTATGAAACCGTCGGCGATTTCATCGACATCATGGACAGCATCGGCTGGAAGAAATCCGAGGCGATTACGGCGGCAACGGTTGTCATTCGCCCCAACCAGGTGGCCGAAGTCAACGGTATCGTGCCTTATGCCACATCGGATGTGCGCCGGGCACTGGCGCTGGCGGTGGACAATGCCGTGCTGCTGGAACTGGGATATTCCGGTCGCGGCACCGTGGCGGCGAACCACCATGTCTGCCCGATCCACCCGGCCTATGCCGATATCGGCCCGGCACCGTTCGATCCGGCAGAAGCCAAGAAGTTGATGGATGCCTCGATCGCCAAGGATTTCGAGCATGAACTGATCACCGTCGATGACGATTATCAGAAGAACACCGGCGACGCCATCGCGGCACAGTTGCGCGATGCGGGCATTTCGATCAAGCGCACGGTTCTGCCCGGTTCGACATTCTGGAACGACTGGACGAAATATCCGTTCTCGATGACCGAATGGAACCACCGGCCGCTTGATGTGCAGATCCTGGCCCTGGCCTATCGCAGCGGCGAGGCCTGGAACGAGGCCGCCTATTCCAACCCGGAATTCGACAAGCTGATCAATCAGGCGCTGTCGATCGCCGACGCCGACAAGCGGCGCGTGGTGATGGCCAAGATCGAACAGCTTCTGCGTGACGATGGCGTGATCATCCAGCCCTATTGGCGGTCGCTCTTCAACCACCAGGATGGCCAGTTCGTCAACGTCGAAAAGCATCCGGCGCATGAGTTCCATTATTACAAGTTCGGCTTTGCCCTCTGAACCTTGAAAATACCGGGCCGCGCCGATCTGGCGCGGCCCGGAAACCATCGGACGGACAGGTCAACATGTCCGCCACAGCCTTATCAACAGGGGCGAATACATGGGAATGTTCATACTGCGACGACTGGGGGTGATGATCCTCACCGCTCTTTGCCTGACATTCATCGTTTTCTTTCTGACCAATCTGCAGCCCAATCTGGAAAAGCTGGCCAAGAACCAGGGCAACCAGCGGATGACCGACGAACAGGTCATGTCGTGGCTGGGCAATCACGGCTATCTTCAGTCGGTGCCGGTGAAATACGGCCAATGGCTGGGGATATTGCCGGGTTTCACCCGTACCCTTGACAGCGGCAAGGTGACCGGGCGCTGCATCGCCGAAGACGCCGACCCGACCGTCAAGCCGCGACGGTTCTGCGGCGTGCTGCAAGGCGACTGGGGCCTGTCGACCGTGTTCAAGGAACCGGTCTGGGACATCGTCATAAAACGCCTCGGGCTGACTGGTTGGCTGATGCTGGCGGTGATGTGCGTGATGGTTCCCTCGGCGCTGATCCTCGGCGTGATGGCGGGCATGCGCGAAGGCTCGCGGCTGGACCGCGCCCTTTCGACCATCTCGATCACCTCGACCGCGACGCCGGAATATGTCTCAGGTGTCATTTTCATCGCCATCTTCGCCTCGTCGGCGGTGGGGCTGAAATGGTTCAAGGGCACCGCCACCTCGGCGATGGACGACATAACATTTGCCAATTTCACCCTGCCGGTGGTGACCATCGCGCTATACGGCATCGGCTATATCGCCCGCATGACCCGCGCCAGTATGGCCGAGGTGATGACGGCGCAATATATCCGCACCGCGCGCCTGAAGGGCGTGACCTTTGGCAACATCGTGCTGAAACACGCGCTCAGGAATGCGCTGATCGCGCCGTTCACGGTGATCATGCTGCAATTCCCGTGGCTTCTGAACGGCGTCGTCATCACCGAGACCCTGTTCAACTACAAGGGCTTCGGCTGGACGCTGGTGCAGGCGGCGGGCAACAATGACATCGAACTGCTGCTGGGGGTTTCGGTGGTTTCGGTATTCGTGGTTCTGGTGACACAGCTTATTTCCGATATCGGCTATGTCTACCTCAACCCGCGCATCCGAATTGCTTGAGGGGATCAACTGATGGAACCGCTTTCCTGGATCGACATCATCCTGCGCCTCCTTGCCCAGCTTACGCCGGTATGGATCGCGCTGGTGGCGACCTTTACCATTTCGATCACCTACAAACGGCGGCTTGGCCTATACGGCAAGCTGTTTGACAGCACCATCGGCATGGTCGGCTTCGCGCTGGTGATGTTCTGGGTCTACGCCGCCATTTTCGGCGCTTTCGATCTGATCATCACCCATAACGCGCTGGAGCAGGTCTCGGGGATGAAGAACAAGCCGCCCGGCACGCCATTGAGCGGCGCCAAGGAGGGCGAATACGCCTATTACCTTCTGGGCGGCGACAACCTGGCGCGCGACGTGTTCAGCCGGATGATCAAGGGCAGTTGGGTGGTGGTGCAGATCGCACCGCTGGCAACCGTGTTCGCCTTCATGGTCGGCATCACGCTTGGCCTGCCGGCGGGCTATTACGGCGGCAAGCTGGACACGCTGTTGTCGTTCCTGGCCAACCTGATCCTGGCCTTTCCGGTGATCCTGCTGTTCTATCTGCTGGTCACGCCGGAAATCGTCGATACCGGCATACCCAGTTACATGGGGGCGGTGATGTTCATCTTTCCCATCGCCTTTGTCGGTATCCTGCTGAATTCGCGCTATCACACCCAGCCGGCCATCCGCACACCGCTGCTGATCGGCGTTCTGGGGGTGATGTTCTGGCTATACCTGTCGCTGATCAGCGAATCCGGCACCAAGCTGGACGTGATCCCGCGCTGGCTGGACGGTTTTGACATTCCGGGCGGCATCCTGGTGGTGTTCGTGTCGGTGGTGTTCGTGAACTCGCCCACGGTTTTCCGCATCGTGCGCGGGCTGGCCATGGACATCAAGACCCGCGACTATGTCGCCGCCGCGCAGACCCGCGGCGAAGGCCCCTGGTACATCATGCTGTGGGAAATCCTGCCGAACGCACGCGGCCCGCTGATCGTCGATTTCTGCCTGCGGGTGGGATACACCACCATCCTTCTGGGGACGCTCGGCTTTTTTGGCCTCGGCCTGCCGCCGGAAAGCCCGGATTGGGGCAGCACGATCAACGAGGGCAGGAAACTGTTGTCGATCTACCTGCATCCCGCCCTGCCGCCGGCGCTGGCACTCTTGAGCCTGGTTCTGGGGCTGAATCTGCTGGCCGACGGCCTGCGCGAGGAATCCTTGCGCGACTGAGCCGAAACGAGGAGTAACACGATGGCGAAATGGGATTACGACGGCCCGATCCTGGAGATCGACAAGCTGTCGATCAGCTTTTTCACCCGCCTTCGGGAAATCCCGGCGGTGATGGATTTTTCCGCCAACGTCATGCCCGGCGAGGCGTTGGGGCTGGTGGGCGAGTCGGGTTGCGGCAAATCCACCGTGGCACTTGGCGTGATGCAGGATCTGGGGGTGAACGGGCAGATCGTCGGCGGCACCATCAAGTTCAAGGGGCGCGACATTTCCGAACTCACGCCCGAGGAACTGCGCGACGTGCGCGGCAACGAGATCGCCATGATCTATCAGGAGCCGATGGCCTCGCTCAACCCGGCCATGCGCATCGGCAAGCAGTTGATGGAAGTGCCGATGATCCACGAAGGCATCGACGCCAAGGTCGCCTATCAGCGCGCGCTTGAGGTGGTGACCGACGTGAAACTGCCCGACCCGGAACGCATACTGAACAGCTTTCCCCACCAGTTGTCGGGCGGCCAGCAGCAGCGCATCGTCATCGCCATGGCCCTGATGTCAAAACCGAGCCTGCTGATCCTGGATGAACCGACCACAGCCCTTGACGTGACGGTCGAGGCAGCGGTGGTCGATCTGGTCAAGGATCTGGGCAAGAAATACGGCACCTCGATGCTGTTCATCAGCCACAACCTTGGCCTCGTTCTGGAAACCTGCGACCGCATCTGCGTGATGTATTCCGGCGAGGCGGTGGAGCGCGGCAGCATCGACGATGTTTTCAACCAGATGCAGCACCCCTATACGCAGGCGCTGTTCCGCTCGATCCCCTTGCCGGGTGCTGACAAGAACAGCCGCCCGCTGGTGGCCATTCCCGGCAACTTTCCGCTGCCGCATGAACGCCCGCCCGGCTGCAATTTCGGGCCGCGCTGCGATTATTTCGTCGAAGGCGTCTGCGATACCGGCAACGTGATGATGGAGCAGATCAGCGGCGACGACCGGCATGTTTCGCGCTGCCGGCGGATCAAGGAAATTGACTGGCATGCCCCGATTGCCGCCGCGATCCGGCAGGAAAAGGCCGAGATCGGCGAAGTTGTCCTGAAGATGAAGGATCTCAAGAAATATTACGAGGTGGCGGCCAGCGCGCTGTTCGGCGGCGGCAGCAAGAAGGTGGTCAAGGCCAACGAAACCCTGAGTTTTGAGGCCCGCGAAAGCGAGACGCTGGCCATCGTCGGCGAGTCGGGCTGCGGTAAATCCACCTTTGCCAAGGTGCTGATGGGGCTTGAAACCGCCACCGACGGCGAAATCCTGCTTGACGGCAATTCGATCGGCGACATCCCGATCGAGGCCCGTGATACCGCCACCGTCAGTTCGGTGCAGATGGTGTTTCAGAACCCGTTCGACACGCTGAACCCGTCGATGACCGTGGGCCGCCAGATCATCCGCGCGCTGGAGATCTTCAAGGTCGGCGCCAATGAATCCGAGCGGCGCGAACGCATGCTGGTCCTGCTCGACATGGTCAAGCTGCCGCGCGAATTTGCCGACCGGATGCCTCGGCAGTTGTCCGGCGGCCAGAAACAGCGCGTCGGCATCGCCCGCGCCTTTGCCGGGGGGGCGCGGATCGTGGTCGCGGATGAACCGGTCAGTGCGCTTGACGTCAGCGTGCAGGCCGCCGTCACCGATCTGTTGATGGAAATCCAGCGCACCGAAAAGACCACGCTTCTGTTCATCAGCCACGACCTTTCCATCGTGCGCTACCTTTCCGACCGGGTGATGGTGATGTATCTGGGCCATGTGGTCGAAATCGGCACCACCGATCAGGTGTTCTCACCCCCCTACCACCCCTATACCGAGGCGTTGCTGTCGGCGGTTCCTATCGCCGATACCAAGATCGAAAAGAAACGCATCGTGCTGGAGGGGGAAATTCCCTCGGCGATGAACCCGCCTTCGGGCTGCCCGTTCCAGACCCGCTGCGGCTGGAAGGATCAGGTGCCCGATGGCCTCTGTGACCGCGAGGTGCCGCCGATGGTGACACTGGCCGAGGGGCATCAGGTCAAATGCCACCTGTCGCTGGAAATCCTGCACCGAATGGAGCCGGTGATAAAGATCGCGGCCGAATAGGCCAAGGGAATCAGGCTGATGCCAGATTTCGCCCCCCTGCCCGAACCGCCCTATTACGCGGTGATCTTCGCCAGCCAGGCCAGCGATGATAGCAAAGGCTATCAGGAAATGGCGGCGCTGATGGCGGAACTGGCGGCGAAACAGGACGGCTATATCGGGGTTGATAGCTGCCGGGATGCGGATGGTTTCGGCATCACCGTCAGTTATTGGCAGGATGAGGCGGCGATTGCGGCCTGGCGGATGGACATCACGCATCAGGTGGCGCAACGGCAAGGCAAGGCGCGCTGGTACCGCCACTACACGCTAAGGGTCGCAAGGGTCGAGCGTGGCTATGATGGGCCGGAAGGGCGTTAGGGGTGACGGCTGAAGGCCGGGTGAATCAGGAAACCTGACCGGAACCATGCCCGGTCCACCCGCCGACACCTTCAAAACGCTTGATCAGGGCGTGATCCGGCAGAATTCGGAATTGCCGTTGGTGTGGCGGATGATGATGGTGTCGTTGCGTTTGACCTTGTCGATCGCGACGCCCAAGGTGGCGGCGGTCGAATAAAGCTGCGAACCGCACAGGGGTTTGCCGCCGAATGTCAGGCAATCGTTGTTGGAGTACTGCAAGTCAAGCTCGCAGGAATTCCTGTCTGACCAGATGTAATAGGCGCTGGCATTGTGCATGTAATAGAGGTCGCCCTGTGCGTTTGCCATGCCGCCTGTGGCGAAAACCGCTCCGGCGGCAAGCGCAGCGGCTGTAAAGATCTTGCGTGCGTTCTTTGTCATCTTAAATCCCTTTATTGTGATCGGCGCGCTGGTCACAGGCGCACTGTCCCCACAATTAGAGAAGAAGGGATAGAAGGCATAGGGACAGATTGTCACCCTTTCTACTTTTATTTCCGATATTTAGGTTCAACTGCTTGAAAATTCGGCCGACGCCCTTGATGGTGGCGGCCATCCGCGGGCGATGCGATCCCGGAAAGGAAGGGACGGACGGCAATGATCAGACGATGCGCCCAATGTCGGCAGCCGACGCTTTTGCCGGTTTCGCGCCGGATGCAGGTGTATAATTCCGTCATCCGCTACAAATGCGACAACTGTTCGGCCGAGGTCGATATCACGCCCGCGGCCAGTATCGGCGTTCTGACCATGGTTGGCGTTCTGGCCTTTTCGTTCTGGGGCTGGATCACGTTCGGGCGCGGCGGCGAGGTCAGCATTACCTCATTGTCGCTGTTCGCGGCCGCCGTCATCATCTTTTCCCTGATCGCATTCGCGCCCCTCGCGAAGCATTTCCGAAACCCCCTGGTAAAGGCGGGCGCGCGGAACTGTCCGCCACTTGACGCGGGCGGCGATCATATCGCCAAACGGCCAATCCTTTGGGTGGAACGACTTGGCTATTTCGCGGGCCTGCTGGTTCCCGTCGTCGTCATCCTTGGGGTTCTGGGGGTGGCGGCGCTGATCGGCTATATCAATTTCACCTATTTTTCCAACTGAACCGCGAACGGTGGATATCACGCGTCAGTCGGCGGAGCAGCATGGCAAGGTGCGGTGGTACAGCAATTATATGCCAAGGGTTGATCGAGGCAATGCGGGGCAGGAAAAGCGATATTCGCCGTCGGATGCGCCACGGTCCCTTTTTGCAGAATTAAGAACTCATCGAACCAGCGACGGAGCGTTGCAACACTTGATCGCCCAGAGGTTAAGACCGGTCAGATTAAAGCGCGGATTCGGTTGCAGTGATTCGCCGAAAACTCAATGACACCAATTAAAGAGGGGCGATTCGCCGAAATAGCGAACGCTTGCACCACCTCAGGCTGAATCCGCTCACAGCAGGAAGCCGCAACACAACCCCTGCTAGTTTTTTGAATGCGGCGGCAAGGAACCCGGTGAAATGACTTTGTGGCGAAAATGAGGCGTGGTATAAATGCGCGTTGATGTTGGCCCGGTGGGCTTTGTATGCGTGTAGTGGAGGTTAGATATGAATTCTTTGGGAAAAATGCTGGGTGTTGCTGCGCTTGGTCTGTTTGCATCCGTAAGTGCTGTGTCGGCTGCCACGATCAACTTTAGTGACGGCGGCAAAGTCGGTGATACATACCAGGAAAAGGGATTTACCTTTGAGTATGTAGGTAGCGGCTCCGTCTCGACCCCGAACAATTGTGAGGCGCAAGACGGAACCAAGTCGGATTGTTTGCTGTTGCCAAACGCCACAAGCAAGACCGTCAAGATGACATACTCGGGCGGCTTGTTCAGTTTGCTGTCTTTTACGTTCGACGGCAAGGATGGCGAAGACCACGCCTTATGGGTATCCAAGACTGCGACCGGAACTGACCAGTTGTTCAGTGAGGCTCTCAACGCCAGTAAGATGAGTCCATCCGGACAATTGACTTTGTTCGACAACGTCACCGAACTGTATTTCCGAACCGCTTCAAATGGTTCCGCACGGGTGGATGACTTGCTGGTCAGTGTCGCAATGGTTCCGCTTCCGGCAGCAGGCTTTCTTCTGATTGCAGGACTTGGCGGTTTGGCCGCAATCAGGCGCCGCAAACTCTAACTCTACACCAACTGGTGTGACGAAGGCGGCCTTTCAGGTCGCCTTTTTCGTTTGTTCACCCTTTTATGGATGAAAGCTATCAACCAGACAACTTACAACCCCACGCTAAAGCAAGTTTGCTTGGAACATTGGAATTCGGGAATATCTTCGCTCTTGTCTACTCGCCCGCTTCCTTCCCCGCCAGCGCCCGGACCACGCCGTGCAGCATGCGGATATCGGCCTCGGTCAGGGGCATCCGGCTCAGCAGGTTCCTGAGGTTCAGCGCCATGCTTTCGGCCTTGTCCTCGGGCCAGAAGAACCCGGCGGGTTCCAGCGCGGCCATCAATCGTTCGAACAGGCGTTCAACCTCGATGGCGTTGGCCGGGCGGGCCTCGCGCATTTCGCTTTGGCCGGGGGGCATATCCGGCCCCTGCCGCCGCCATTCATAAGCCAGCAACAACACGCATTGCGCCAGGTTGAGCGAGCCAAAGGCCGGGTTCACCGGCACCGCGATAACCGCATTGGCGCGTGCGATATCGGTGTTTTCCAGGCCAGCGCGTTCCGGGCCGAACAGGATGCCGACCTTTTGGCCCGCCGCGATCCGCGCCGTGGTTTCCTGCATGGCGCGTTCCGGGGTCAATACCGGTTTGGTCAGATCGCGCGAACGCGCCGTGGTCGCCAGAACATAGTCAAGATCGCCGATCGCCCCGGCGGTATCATCGGCCAGCACCACCTGATCCAGCACCCGCCCGGCGCCCGAGGCCATCGCCACCGCCTTGCTGTTCGGCCAGCCGTCGCGCGGCGCCACCAGGCGCATTCGTTCCAGCCCGAAATTCCACATGGCGCGGGCGGCGGCGCCGATGTTTTCGCCCATCTGCGGGCGCACCAGAACCATCACCGGCTGTGGCCCGCCCAATCCGCCATCCTGCCCGTGATCGGTTCCCGACATTGCCGCCTCTCCCTTTTTCTGCTGCCGCGTGATAGGCTAGTGGTGCAAGCGGCGCAAGGAGTTGAGGGTAATGGCGTATGACGAAGGTCTGGCGCAAATACTGCGCGACGATCTGGCGGACCGGGACGGCATTGCCGAGAAAAAGATGTTCGGCGGCATCGCCTTCATGCTTTACGGCAACATGCTTTGTGGCGTGCACAAGAACGGCGGCATGTTTCGCGTCGGCAAAGCGAATGAGGCGGCGGCGCTGGCCATTGACGGCGTCGGCGAGATGACCTTTACCAGCCGGCCGATGGGCGGTTTGGTGGATGTCAGCGATGACGCCATGGAGGATGACGATAGCCGCCACCGGGTGATGGCACTGGCGCTGGAATTCGTCACCGCCCTGCCCGCCAGGTAGCATCAGCGTCTTGTCTGCCTCGTCGCCTGCGGCTATGACGGGCGCATCCACCCAAGGGACGCGCCATGCAAGACCAACAGACGCCGCAGCTATACCTGATCTCGCCGCCGCAACTGGAACTGGCAGGGTTTGCTGAGGTGCTTTCGGCGATCCTTGACAGCCGTGCGGTGGCCTGTTTCCGTCTGTCGCTCGCCTCGGTTGACGAGGATGAGATTGCTCGCGCCGCCGATCACTGCCGCGAGATCTGCCATCAGCGCGATGTCGCCATCGTCATCGACCGGCATTTCCGGCTGGTGGAACGGCTGGGGCTGGATGGCTGCCATCTTGGCCCGGATGCAAAGCTGCTGCGCGAGGTCCGCAAGGAACTGGGCAGCGAGGCGATTGTCGGCAGCCATTGCGGCACCTCGCGCCATCAGGGTCTGACGGCGGGCGAGATTGGTGCCGATTACGTCAGTTTCGGCCCGCTCAGCACCAGCGCGTTGGGTGACGGTCAGGTGGCGGATATCGAACTGTTTCAGTGGTGGTCCGACGTGATCGAAGTGCCGGTGGTGGCCGAAGGCGGGCTGAACGTGGATTTGATCGAGACCCTGGCCCCAATCACCGATTTCCTTGCCATCGGCAGCGAAATCTGGGGCGATGCGGCCCCTGCCAGCGCGCTGGACAGACTGTTGAAGCCGCTGTCAGGCATCTGATAGGCGGCATTCCAACCCGTCACGCACCACCTTTTCGCAATATTGCGCCAGCGCCTTGCGATCGCTGAAATCGGCAACCCGCACTTCGGGGTGGAACACCACCTCGATGCTACCGGTTCTTTTCGCGCCGAGGGTGCTGAAGAAATGGGCGGCAAATTCCATATCCCCCCACCAGCCGTAAAACCTGCAATCCTGCCCCTTGGGCGCATGATAGATCAGGCTGACCGGCTGCACCCACAGTTTTTCCGCCAGTTCCGGGGTAAACAAGGCTGCGAACAGGGTTGACTTGAAATTCAGCACCCGGCGTGAATCCGTGCTGGTGCCTTCGGGAAAGAACAGCAGTCGATCACCTGCCAGCAGGCGTTCCTCGAACTGGTTCTGGTGCTTTTTCGCGTGGCTGGCACGGCGCTCGATAAAGATGGTGCCGGTGGCGCGGGCGATCAGACCGATGGCGGGCCAGGAGCTGACCTCGGCCTTGGAAACAAAGAACACCCGCGCGGCGGCATTGAGCGAAAAGATGTCCAGCCATGAGGCGTGATTGGCCACCACCGCCCCCTTGTGGCGCATCGGCCGGCCGGTCAGCTTGACCGAAAAACCGAGAACCTTCAGCGAGATCTTGCAGGCAAGCTGCACCACCAGCGGTGAGACGCGGCGGCTGTGAAACGGCGTTTCCAGCAGGCGCACCAGTGCCAGCACCACCATCAGCCCATAGATCACCACCGACAGCAACACCAGCCTGACCAGCGCCAGCGCCCAGTTCATGACGTCAAGCCGGCTGGGCTCCGGCACCTCATCCGGGTTCCAGGCGGTCACCGCCGAACCTCGGAACGGCGGGTATATGCCTGTTTGTGGCGCTCGGACATCGCCTGGGTATCCATCATCAGGCAGACATCGACGGTGTTGAAGTTGGCGTCGATGAACGCGCCGTCACCGATAAAGCCGCCAAGCCGCAGATAGGCCTTGATCAGCGCCGGTGTCTCGGCCATGGCGGCGATACGGTCGATCCGTTCCGGCGGCACCAGATCGAGCGTCTGGAAATGTGCATCCGCCACCCTGACCCGCAGGTTTTCAGGCGCCAGGTGGTTGCGGTAAAGATAGGACAGCGACTGGGCGATGGCGGCAACGTTGGTGCCGTGATAGCTGGCGACACCGAACATGATGTCGATGCGATGCGCCAGCACATATTCCGCCAGCGCGTTCCACATCAGATAGATACCGACACCACCGCGATGGTCGCTGTCAATGCAGGAACGGCCAAGTTCCAGCAGCCGCCGGTTGGTGCGCAACAAGGGACCAAGGTCGTATTCCGCCGCCGAATAGAACCCCGGACCGGCCAGAGCCACCTCGCCCCTGAGCAGGCGGTAAACGCCGACCACATGGTCAAGGCTGGCGGCATCGCGGCGGCGGTCGATCAGCAACAGATGATCATAAACGCAATCAAAATCATCGAACTCGCGCTGGTTCGCATGATCGACCGTCGGGCCGGTCGCGCCAAGTTCGGTCACGAACACCCGGTATCGCAGACGCTGCGCGGCAATCAGTTCATCCGCCGACTCGGCCAGTTTCAGGATAAAATGCCGTTCTTCGGATTTCAGGGTAACGGCCATTGGCGGTCGAGTCCGAGCTGAATCAGGGTTGGCAGGGCTGCCCGGTGTTTAGGAGTTTCGCGGCAACTTGGCAACAGCGGCCGATTCCTTGTGGGCAGCAGAGGGCTATTCACGTTATGGCCGTTTTATCATATTGATTCACCCGCTTAGGTTGTGTTAACGAAATGTTTCGACCTTGCCGCACGATCACCCGGCGGCATGGACCAGACTGACCACAGCCGATTGGATGACCACCTTGCCCATATGTTCAAAGTTCACCGTAATCCTGCCACCGATCACCGATTGCACCTGCCCCAGCCCCCAATCGTCATGGTTCGGGTGGCGAACCAGGTCACCGGGCTGGAAACTTGTTGCATCGCTCATGATCAAATCCTCCGTTCGGGCAGCATACGATGTTTCATGACCACATGGAACTCAGCGAATTGATCGGCTCGCGCATCTGTCACGATCTGATCAGCCCGCTCGGTGCGATCAGCAACGGGCTTGAACTGCTGTCGATGACCGGGGTCGAGGAAAGCCCGGAACTGGAACTGATCGCCCAGAGCATCGCCAACGCCAATTCCAAGATCCGCTTTTTCCGCATCGCCTATGGGCGGGCGCCCGAGGGCACCCGCATGGCACGGGGCGAGATATTGTCGGTACTGGCGGATTATTTCCAGAACGCGCGGGTCAGCATCGAATGGACCCCCGCAACCGAACTGCCGCGGCGCGAGGTCAAGCTGGCGTTTCTGGCCATCCAGTGCCTGGAAAGCGCCATGCCCTATGGCGGCACCATCACCATTGCCCTTGACGGCAAGGATTGGGAATTGCGGGCCGAGGCGCGAAAACTGAAGATCGACGCCGAACTCTGGGCCTCGGTCGAAGGCGGGGTGCCGCTTGGCGAAGTCTGCGCTTCGGACGTGCAGTTCGCGGTCCTGCTGTCGCTGTGCCGGGAACGCCGGACCAGGGTTGCGACCATGCTTGGCGACAGCGAAATCGTGATGCGATTCTGAGGCGAAAAACCCTAGACCGCCTTCAGCCCGTTGCGGAACCGGCGCATGTTGGCCTGATATCCCTCAGCTGCCAGGACCAACCGCTTGCGCGCCGCCTGATCAAGTTGGCGCACCATCTTGCCCGGCGCACCCATCACCAGCGAACCTTCGGGGATGACCTTGCCCTCGGTGATCAGCGCGCCGGCGCCGATCAGGCAGTTGTCGCCGATCACCGCCCCGTTCAGCACCGTCGCCCCCATGCCGATCAGGCAGTTGTCGCCAAGCGTGCAGCCGTGCAGCATCGCCTTGTGGCCGATGGTGCAATTCCGCCCGATGGTCAGCGGATAGCCCATGTCGGTATGCATCACCACGTTTTCCTGCACATTGGTACCTTCACCGATGATCAGCCATTCATTGTCACCGCGAAGTGTTACGCCAAACCAGATGCCGACGGCCGATCCGATATCGACCTTGCCGATCACATTGGCATCCGGCGCCACCCAGTAATCGCCATCTCCCGGTATTTTCGGGCTGGTGCCGTCAAGCTGGTAAAGGGTCATTTCAGATGTTCCTCGAATTCGCGGTTGAGATTGCGCACATGTTCCACCAGCCCCGGCCTGCGGATGCGTTTCAGACGCTCGGCACTCAGGATGGATTTCAGCCGCCGATCGCATTCGTCAAGATCGTCGTTGATCAGCACATAGTCGTATTCCGCCCAATGGCTGATTTCGGCCCGTGATTTGGTCATGCGTTCGGCGATCACGCTGGCGCTGTCTTGCCCGCGCGCATTCAGGCGGCGTTCCAGTTCAGCGATCGAGGGTGGCAGGATGAACACCGAAACCACCGCATCCTTCAGCGACGAATTGGTGATCTGCTGCCCGCCCTGCCAGTCGATATCAAACAGAACGTCGCGCCCCTGGGCAATCGCCGCCTCGACCGGGGCCTTGGGCGAGCCGTAGAAATTGCCGAAAACCTCGGCATGTTCCAGCATCTCGCCGGTTTCGATCATCCGCGCGAATTGTTCGGGCGAGCGAAAGAAATATTCGCGCCCGTCCTGTTCCCCCTTGCGCGGCGCGCGGGTGGTGGCGGAAACCGAAAAGCTGAGGGTCGGATCCCATTGCATCAAGCGGCGCGCCAATGTCGTCTTGCCCGCCCCCGAAGGCGAGGACAGGATCACCAGCAATCCGCGTCGGTCTTTGGTCGTCATGTCATTCCACGTTCTGAACCTGTTCGCGCATCTGGTCTATCACGGTCTTGAGGTCAAGCCCGATGCGGGTCAGTTCCGCCGAACCGGATTTGGAACACAGGGTATTGGCCTCGCGGTTGAATTCCTGCATCAGAAAATCGAACTTGCGCCCGACCGCACCCCTGGTCGCCAGCAATTCCCGGGCCGCCCCGATATGCGCCGCCAGCCGGTCGAGTTCCTCGGCCACATCGGCCTTGACCGCCAGCATCGCCAGTTCCTGCGCCACGCGCTGTTCGTCGGCACCGGTGGAATTGTCCAGCACCAGTTTCAGATTGGTTTGCAGCGTCTCCGCCATCCTTGCAAACCGGTCACCGATCGCCGCCAGCGCCTGCTGGTACAGCGCCGCAACCTCAGTCAACTGCTGGTCGAGAATTGCCGCCAGCGCCCGCCCTTCGGCAGCGCGCGAGGCGGTGAATGCGGTGATCAGCGGCTGGATTTCCGCCTTCAGCGCCTGTAGCACCGCCTTCTGGTCATCCTCGGAACTGTCGCCGCTGTCCAGAACGCCGCGCAGGCCAAGGATATCCGCCGCTGATCCCGCGGTCAGCAACAGGCCCTGATCCTCGGCCCTTACCTCCACTTCCTTCAGCGCCGCCAGAATGTTGTCAAGCTGTTCGGAATTCAGCGTAAAACCCTGCGCCACGGCATCGGTCTGCATCCTCAGCGACAGCGAAACGCTGCCCCGTGTCAGATTTTCGCTTAGCGATTTTCGCACCAGTTGTTCCAGATCGCCCAGACCGTCGGGCAGACGCAGCCTTAGGTCAAGTCCGCGCGCATTGACCGAACGCAGCTCCCAATTCCAGCGCGTGGCCCCGAAATGCCCCTCCAGCGCGGCAAATCCTGTCATTGAATTAACCATTTAACGGTTTTTGCCTCACTTTTCGGCGCATTTTATGCGATGTTAAGAATTGGGAAACCTTTGCGAAGATAGGGTTAACAAATCCGATCCTGCTTCACAACCGGGGCTTCTCGCGGCGATGGGGTTGCCGCAAGGTGAAACGGGAACGGAAACGATGGAAAACACCTTTGCAGAAAAGGGTAATATCGCCCTGTTGGCGGATTACAGAAAACCGATGAAGCATCCTTTACTTTTAGAACTGTTCAATCACTGGGAAGAACTGCGCGGCAACCGGATCGCGCCGCTGCGCTCGGAAATCGACCCGAGGCGGATCGAAAACGCCCTGGAACATGCGTTCATTCTGGAGCAGGTCGAAGGCGGTGATCCGCGCTGCCGCATTGCCGGCATGCGGCTTTCCGATCTGATGGGGATGGAAATGCGTTCAATGCCGATCACCGCGCTGATCGCGCCCGAGGGCCGCGACGCCTTCAGTATCATCCTGACGCGGATGTTCGCCAACCCCGAGATCGTGGAACTGCATCTTTCAGCCGCCCATAGCACGGCACTAAGCGCCGAAATGCTGCTGTTGCCGATGAAGAACGACATGGGCACGGTTTCGCGCATCCTCGGTGCGGTGATCACCACCGGCCTGCTGGCAACGCCGCCCAACCGGTTCCTGATCACCGCACAGAAGATCACCCGCATCATCGCCAGCGATTCACCAGGCGCACATCAGGCGATGGCGGGGTTTGCCGAGCCGGCCAACGGATTTGCCGCCCGCACCGATCCGGGCACCCCGCCGGAACGTCTGCGCGGTTATCTGAGACTGGTCAAAAACGATGACTGAACAACGTCGATAGAAGGTCGGCAAAACCCGCACAATAGCGAACTCTGCGTTCCTGCCGGGCAGATTTTCATATTTTCGCCACATTTCGATGCCACCTGAATGGTCAAATTTTCCTTAAAATGACCGCAAAAGGTCAGGGATAACAGGCATTTGGGCTATAATATAAGCGATGTCAGCGGCAATTTCACCGGCACGACCGCGAACGGTCTTGACGGCTGGAGCATCGACGCCGATCTGTCCAACCCGTCGCTTAGCATCATCACCGGCGATTTTGACAGCGTTACCGATGGCGTCAGCAATGGCGAGGCCCCGTCGGGTTACAGCTTTTCGGCACTGAGCGATACCAGCTACGGCACCCTGACCTCGGTCAATACCACCGACGGCACCTTTACCTTTACCATCAACCGCGCGGCGGTGCTGGCCTCGGGCAGCGATCAGACCGTCAGCTTTACCATCACCGGCGGCGATGGCTTCTGGTCGGACGAAGACACCATCACCATCAACCTACTGATCTGCGTTGCAACCGGCACCATGATCAGGACCGAAACCGGCCTTAAACCGGTCGAGGATCTGCGCCTTGGCGATCAGGTCTGGACGCTGGACGATGGCTGGCAACCGATCCGCTGGATCGGCTCGCGCCGAATTGGGGCGGCGGAACTGGACGCCGATCCCGATCTCAGACCGATCCGCATCAAGAAAGGCGCATTGGGGGATCAAACACCCGACAGCGACCTCTTTGTTTCGCCACAACACCGCGTACTTTTGACCGACTGGCGCGCGCAACTGCTGTTTGGCGAGGATCAGGTGCTGGTGCCGGCCAAGGGCCTGGTCAACGACCATTCCATCGGCGTCGATCATTCACCGCGCGGCATCGAGTATTTTCACATCCTGTTCGATCGCCACCAGATCATCGAAACCGCTGGCGCCCTGACCGAAAGCTTCTGCCCCGGCCCCTATAGCCTGCGCGAGATCGACGCCCCGGCAAGACGCGAACTGTTCCGGCTGTTTCCGGAACTTGCCGGCGATGATACCACCTATGGTCCGGCAGCGCGCTGCGTTCTGAAGATGCAGGAGGCACGAATGCTGGGTGCCATGGCAACATGAACAACCCGGCCAAAACCCCGATCGACCCGGAATTCCCCAGCCCGGAAAAGCTGCGCGCCTATGGCGATTTCGTGTTTCTGGCGCTGCGCAGCCCCCATCACCGCCAGATGAACATGACGGGTCTGGAACAGGCATTCGATGCGCCGATCAGCCTTGGCCAGTTCCGCATCTTTCGATTTGACGACATCCCGCGCGGCCTGTTCACCTGGGCCTATCTGGGGCCAGAGGCGGAACACCGGCTGGTCGGCGGCCAGAGCCTCAGGCCACAGGACTGGCGTTCGGGCGAGCATCTGTGGCTGATCGACCTGATCGCCCCCTATCCCGGCCTGATCCGCGGCATGTCACGCTGGATCATGCAAAAGGGCAATTTCGCCAAGCGCGATTTCTATTTCCGCCGGGTGAAGGACGGCGACAAGACCCGCCGCATCCTGCATGTGGACCTGGATCATCCGACGAAAAAGGCAAGGATGCTGTCCAACCGGGATTTCCCCGGCTGAATCCAGCCGCCTGCCCGTCACCTCAGATGGCTGCGCGCCGTTCCTGCACGCGTTGCGACAATTCCTCGGACACCAGAAACGCCAGTTCCAGCGACTGGCTGGCATTCAGGCGCGGATCGCACGCGGTGTGATAGCGATCCGACAGATCCTCGTCCTTGACCGCCCTGACACCGCCGGTGCATTCGGTCACGTCCTTGCCGGTCATTTCAAAATGCACACCGCCGGGGATGGTGCCCTCGGCATTGTGAATCTCGAAGAACTCGCGCACTTCGCGCAACACGCTTTCAAACGGCCGCGTCTTGTAGCCCGAGGCCGCCTTGATGGTGTTGCCATGCATCGGATCGCAGGACCAGACCACCTTGTAACCCTCAGCCTCGACCGCCTGAATCAAACGCGGCAGGTGATCGCCGACCTTGCCCGCGCCAAAACGGTTGATCAGCGTCAGCCGCCCCGGCTGATTGTCGGGATTGAGCGTCTCGATCAGGCGCTTCAGATCGTCCGTGGTGATGCTGGGGCCGCATTTCAGGCCGATCGGATTTTGCACGCCCTTGCAGAATTCCACATGCGCGCCATCGGGCTGACGGGTGCGATCACCGATCCACAGCATGTGACCCGACCCCGCCACCGGCAGGCCGGTGGTGCTGTCGATACGGCAAAGTGCCTGTTCATATTCCAGCAGCAACGCCTCGTGGCTGGTGAAAAACTCCACCGTTTGCAACGAATGGTTGGTGTCGGCATTGATGCCTGCCGCCGTCATGAAATCCAGCGCGTCGGAAATGCGGTTGGCCAGATCAAGATAGCGTTCCGCCTTGTCGCCTTCGGCAAAGCCAAGCGTCCAGGAATGCACCCGGTGAATATCGGCATAACCCCCCTGGCTGAAGGCGCGCAACAGGTTCAGCGATGCCGCCGCCTGGGTATAGGCCTGCAACATGCGGTTGGGATCGGGAATGCGCGCCTCGGCGGTGAAATCAATATCGTTGATGATATCACCGCGATAGCTGGGCAGTTCCACCCCGCCAATGGTCTCGGTATCGGCTGAACGCGGCTTGGCGAACTGCCCGGCCATGCGCCCGACCTTGACCACCGGGCATTTGGCACCAAAGGTCAGCACCATCGCCATTTGCAGCATCACCCGAAAAGTGTCGCGGATCGAATCGGCGCTGAATTCCTGAAAGCTTTCGGCGCAATCGCCGCCCTGCAACAGGAACGCCTTGCCGACGGAAACCTCGGCCAGCCGCGCCCTGAGGTTCCTTGCCTCGCCCGCAAATACCAGTGGCGGGTATTTGGCAAGCTGGGTTTCCACCGCTTCAAGGGCGGCCTGATCGGTATATGTCGGCATCTGAACGCGCGGTTTGGCGCGCCAGTCGGATTTGCTCCAGGCCCGGTTCATGGGCATTACTCCGCTGTTCGTGGCTTGAGGGCTGCTGTATATGTAACCGAAAACCGCTTGACCAGCAAATACCGGCATTCTGGCGATCAATTATTGCCGCAAAGGGCCGTTGCGGCGACACCATTGCCCCTTCTCATTGCCGCAGCAACTGGTTAGCGTCGCAAACGCGCCGAATCCATGTCGGTTTTCGGTGCTGACGCAAGGATAGAACCGCATTGGCAAGCGAACCCGATCAGAAGCCACGGCATTTCGTGTTTCTTCTGTTGAAGAATTTCTCGATGGCGGCGTTCGCCTCGGCGATCGAACCGCTCAGAATCGCCAACCGCATGGCCGGCCAAACCCTCTATCGCTGGAGCCTTGCCTCGGAGGACGGCCAGTCGGCCACCGCATCAAACGGCGTCGAACTCAAAACCGACATGGGGCTGGGCGAGGTGACGCGCGACGATACCGTGCTGGTCTGCGGCGGCGTTCATATCAAGGATGCCACCACCCGCCCGGTACTCAACTGGCTCAGACGCGAGGCGCGCAAGGGTGCCGGCATCGGCGGCCTTTGCACCGCTTCCTACACGGTCGCCAAGGCCGGACTGCTGGACGGGCGCAAATGTACCATCCACTGGGAAAACCACGACAGTTTTGAAGAGGAATTCCTGAAGGTCGAACTGACCAAGTCGATCTATGTGGTCGATGGCAACCGCTATTCCAGCGCCGGTGGCATGTCGTCGCTTGATCTGATGCTGAACGTGATCGCCTCGGATCATGGGCAGGAACTGGCCAATACCGTGGCCGATCAGCTGATCTATACCTCGATCCGCACCGACCGGGACGAACAGCGCCTGTCGATCCCGACCCGGATCGGCGTGCGCCACCCGAAACTTTCCACCGTGATCAAGATCATGGAGGCGAATATCGAGGAACCGGTCTCGCCGTCGCTTCTGGCCCATGATGTCGGTATGTCCACCCGCCAGCTTGAACGGCTGTTTCGCCGCTATCTGAACCGCTCACCCAAACGCTATTACATGGAACTCAGGCTGCAAAAGGCGCGAAACCTGTTGATGCAGACCGACATGAGCGTGATCAACGTGGCGCTTGCCTGCGGCTTTGCCTCACCGTCGCATTTCTCCAAATGCTACCGGGCACATTACGACACCACGCCTTACCGCGAACGCGGCTCGCAAGCCTCGCTGACCTGAACCGTTCCCCCGCCCCGGCTTCTTTATTGCCCAAATACTCAAACACACCCTGTCGGCGGGCACTGTTGCTGCGGCCATCTACGCCGCATCAAATCTGAACAACGACTTTCACGTCATCCGCAACACCGGCCTTTTCATTTAACAAATGCCGCATTAGACTGCCGAGCATCGAATTTACTTAACGGGAGAAAACAATGAAAAAAATCTTGCTTGCCAGTGCCGCGTTCAGCCTGATGGCGACCGGCACAGCGATGGCTGCGGGCGATGTAAAGATCGGGGTCCTTCTCGGCTATACCGGCCCGATCGAAAGTCTGGTGGCACATATGGGGCCGGCGGCCGAACTGGCCATCAAGGAAGTATCGGATTCCGGTGCCTTGCTTGGCGGCATGACGGTCACGGCGGTCAAGGCCGATTCGACCTGCATCGACAGCGGTGCCGCCACTGCGGCGGCGGAACGGCTGATCACCTCCGACAAGGTATCCGGCATCGTCGGCGCCGCCTGTTCGGGCGTGACCGGTGCGGTGCTGCAAAACGTGGCGCGCCCAAACGGCATGGTGATGATCTCGCCATCGGCCACCTCGCCGGCGCTGTCCACCGCCGAGGATGACGGGCTGTTTTTCCGCACCGCCCCTTCCGACGCCCGTCAGGGCCAGGTGATGGCCGACATCCTGATGGAACTTGGCATCAAGTCGGTTGCCGTCACCTATACCAACAACGACTATGGCAAGGGCTTGTCGGATTCCTTTGAATCGGCCTACAAGGCCGAAGGCGGCACCGTCACCATCAGTGCCGCGCATGAGGATGGCAAGGCGGATTATTCCGCCGAGGTCGGCGCGCTTGCCTCGGCTGGCGGTGATCGTCTGGTGATTGCGGGTTATCTTGATCAGGGTGGTTCGGGCATCATTCGCTCGTCGCTCGATACCGGCGCCTTTGACACCTTCCACTTCCCAGACGGCATGTACGGCGCCAAGCTGGAAACCGATTTCGGCACCGAAATCAACGGTTCCACCGGTCAGGTTCCCGGCACCGACAGTCCGGGTGCCGCCATCATCAAGAAAATGGGCGAAGCCAATGGATTTGACGGCACCTCATCCTTTGTGCCGGAAAGCTATGATGCGGCGGCGCTTATCCTGCTGGCCATGCAGGCGGCGAATTCGACCGATCCCGGCGTCTACAAGAACAAGGTGATGGAAGTTGCCAACGCACCGGGCGAAAAGATCTATCCCGGCGAACTGGGCAAGGCCCTGAAGATCCTGGCAGATGGCGGCGACATTGATTATGTCGGCGGCACGGCGGTGGAACTGATCGGCGGCGGTGAATCCGCCGGCAACTATCGCCAGTACGAGATCAAGGACGGCAAGATCACCACGGTGAAATACCGCTGATCGTGCGGCCATAACAAGAATAAAAGCAGCCCGGGTTTACTCGGGCTGTTTTTGTCACGGGGGGTAATAAACGATGATTGTCGTTCAAGACATTCACAAACATTTCGGCGGCTTTCGCGCCGTTGACGGTGCGACGCTTGAAATCAAACAAGGTTCCATCACCGGCCTGATCGGCCCAAATGGAGCCGGTAAAACCACTCTTTTCAATGTAATCGCCGGGGTTCTTAAACCTACCTCGGGCCGCGTTACCATGCTGGGTGAAGACATCACCGGCCTGCCGCCACATGAATTGTTCCACAAGGGCCTGCTCAGAACCTTTCAGATCGCGCATGAATTTTCATCCATGACGGTGCGCGAGAACCTGATGATGGTTCCGGGTGAACAGGCGGGCGAAGTCCTGTTCAACACCTGGTTTCGCCAAGGCGCTGTTCGGAGGCAAGAGGCTGAACTGGCCGCCAAGGCCGACGAGGTGCTGAAATTCCTGACCATTGACCATCTGGCCGATGAACGCGCCGGCAACCTGTCGGGCGGGCAGAAAAAACTGCTGGAACTCGGGCGTACCATGATGGTCGATGCCAAGATGGTGTTTCTGGACGAGGTGGGCGCAGGGGTCAACCGCACGCTGCTGAATACCATCGGCGATGCCATCATCCGGCTGAACAAGGAACGCGGCTATACCTTCTGCGTCATCGAACACGACATGGATTTCATCGCCCGCCTGTGTGATCCGGTCATCTGCATGGCCGAGGGGCATGTGCTGGCCGAGGGCAGCATCGACGACATCAAGAACAACGAGCAGGTGATCGAGGCATATCTTGGCACCGGTCTGAAGAACAAGATCAAGGCCGAACACAGCCAGGGGGCCACGCCATGAGCAATGAGCCGTTTCTGATCGGGGAAAACATGACCGGCGGCTATGGCAAGGGTCCGGCCATCCTGCATGATTGCACCGTGGCGGTGGATCAGGGCGAAATCGCGGTGATCGTCGGGCCGAACGGCGCCGGCAAATCCACCGCCATGAAGGCGATTTTCGGCATGCTGAACCTGCACAAGGGCTCGGTCCGGCTGGATGGCGAGGATATCACCAACCTGACGCCACAGGACCGGGTTGCCAAGGGCATGGCGTTCGTGCCCCAGACCAACAACATCTTCACCTCGATGACGGTAGAGGAAAACCTTGAAATGGGTGCCTTCCTCAGGCGCGACGACATTTCCGGCACCATGGCGCAGGTTTATGAACTGTTTCCCATCCTCAAGGACAAGCGAAGGCAGGCGGCGGGCGAACTGTCGGGTGGCCAGCGCCAGCAGGTGGCGGTCGGCCGGGCGCTGATGACCCGCCCCAAGGTTCTGATGCTGGACGAGCCAACCGCCGGCGTCAGCCCGATCGTGATGGACGAGCTTTTTGATCGCATCATCGAGGTGGCCCGCACCGGCATTTCCATTCTGATGGTGGAACAGAACGCACGGCAAGCGCTGGCGATTGCCCATAAGGGCTATGTTCTGGTCACCGGCGAGAACCGGTTCACCGATACCGGGGCCGCCTTGCTGGCCGATCCGGAAGTGCGCAAATCTTTCCTGGGGGGCTGAGGCATGGATTTTCTCAACGCGTTGACCGCTCTTGCCAATTACGTCCTGGTTCCCGGCGTTACCTATGGCAGCCAACTGGCGCTTGGGGCGCTCGGGATCACGCTGATCTATGGCATCCTCAGATTCTCAAACTTCGCCCATGGCGACACCATGGCGTTTGGCACCATGGTGGTGATCCTGATAACCTGGTGGATGCAGTCGGCGGGGATCGGTTTCGGCCCCCTGCCCACCGCGTTGCTGGCGCTGCCGTTCGGCATTGCGGTCACGGTTCTGCTGGTGCTTGGCACCGACCGCGTGGTCTACCGCTTTTATCGCCGCGCCAAGGCGGCGCCGATCATTCTGGTGATGGCCTCGCTCGGGGTGATGTTCGTCCTGAACGGGCTGGTACGCATCGTCATCGGCACCGGTGATCAGCGGTTTGCCGATGGTGCCAGGTTCATCGTCACGGCGGGCGGCTTCAAACGCGCCACCGGGCTGGAGGAAGGCCTGGCGATCAAGGTTTCCCAAGGCATCACCGTCATTACCGCCGTGGTGGTGGTTGCGGCGCTGTTCTGGTTCCTGAACCGCACCCGCACCGGCAAATCCATGCGTGCCTTTTCCGACAACGAGGATCTGGCGCTGCTGTCGGGTATCAACCCCGAACGCGTGGTCACCATCGTCTGGGTGCTGGTGGGCATCCTGGCCACCGTCGCCGGCACGCTTTACGGCCTTGACAAGAGCTTCAAGCCGTTCATCTATTTCCAGCTTTTGCTGCCGATGTTCGCAGCCGCCATCGTCGGCGGGCTGGGCAATCCGCTGGGGGCGATCGCCGGTGGTTTCGTCATCGCGTTTTCCGAGGTGACAGTCACCTATGCCTTCAAGAAAGTGGTGACCTATCTGGTGCCTGACGCCTGGGCGCCCGACTCGCTGGTGCAGCTTTTGTCCACCGACTACAAATTCGCGGTTTCATTTTCCATCCTGGTGCTGGTCCTGCTGTTCCGGCCCACCGGCATATTCAAGGGGCAATCGGTATGAATACGCGCAGCATCGCAATGTTTGCCACGATTTTCGCATTGATGATCTTTGTCGGCTTTCTGCAAAGCTGGACGGTGGCGGCGCAGCTTCTGAACATGTGCCTGATCTCGGCGATAATGGCGCTTGGCGTCAATATCCAGTGGGGTTATGCCGGGCTGTTTTCCGTCGGCACCATGGGCTTTGTGGCGCTTGGCGGGCTGGCCACCGTCGTCACCTCGATGCCGCCGGTGAAAGAGGCGTGGTCCGCGGGCGGCCTTGGCATCCTGCTTGCGATGGTGACGGCAGCCGCAACCATTTTTATCGCCGTCCAGCTATGGAAACGCATGGCCGCGGGACGGCTGCGCGCGCTGGCCATCACTGCGGTGCTGATCGGCGGCTTTCTGCTTTATCGCTACCTGTTTGATCCGGCGGTCGAGGCAATCGAAAGCATTGATCCCGCCGCCACCGGCTATCTGGGCGGACTTGGCCTGCCGATCCTGCTAAGCTGGCTGGTAGGCGGGTTGTTCGCCGCCGCTGCCGCCTGGGGCATCGGCAAAATCTCGCTCGGCCTCAGGTCCGATTACCTGGCCATTGCCACGCTTGGCATTGCCGAGATCATCATCGCCGTTCTGAAGAACGAGGATTGGCTGGCGCGCGGGGTCAAGAACGTCGCTAATATCCCCCGCCCGGTTCCCTATGAGGTGGATTTGCAGGCCGATCCAGGTTTCGTCGCCTGGGCCGACTGGCTGGGTATCGACCTGATTGACGCCTCGTCGATCTTTGTGAAACTCTGCTATGCCATATTGTTCGTGATCGTGCTGGCGATCATCTTCTGGATGTCGGAAAAGGCGCTGAATTCACCCTGGGGGCGGATGATGCGCGCCATCCGTGACAACGAGGAAGCCGCCGAAGCCATGGGCAAGGACGTGACCCGCCGGCATTTGCAGGTATTCATCATCGGTTCCGCCGTCTGTGGCATTGCCGGGGCGATGATGACCACGCTTGACAGCCTCATGACCCCCGGTACCTATCAGCCGCTGCGCTTCACCTTTCTGATCTGGGTGATGGTGATTGTCGGCGGCTCCGGCAACAACTGGGGTTCGGTTCTGGGCGGGTTTCTGATCTGGTTCCTGTGGATCGAGGTGGAGCCGCTAGGCCGTTGGCTGATGGAGCTGCTGACCAGCGGCATGGCCAGCGATAGCTGGCTGCGCGATCATCTGCTGGATGGTGCCGCGCAGATGCGCCTGCTGACCATGGGAGTGATCCTGTTGCTGGTGCTTCGGTTCAGTCCGCGCGGCCTGATACCCGAGAAATAGCCGCCCGTCACCAGCCGGCCGAAAATCGCCTGAAAGCGAAGCCAGGTGCCATTGATCTGTCGCATCCCGACATGCCGGGGCCGAATCCCGGCGGCAAGATCGCCGAAAATCGGGCCAGAACGGGGAATATATCATGAAAACCACCACCCGCGTCGTTGTCATCGGCGGTGGCGTCGTCGGCGCCTCGGTGCTTTACCATCTGACCAAGCTCGGCTGGTCAGACGTGATGCTGGTGGAACGCTCCGAACTTACCTCGGGTTCCACCTGGCACGCGGCGGGGGGGTTTCACACCCTCAACGGCGATACCAACATGGCGGCGCTGCAAGGCTATACCATCCGCCTTTACAGGGAACTGGAGGAGATCACCGGCATGTCCTGCGGCTTGCACCATGTCGGCGGCGTCACCCTGGCCGACACTCCGGCGCGGATGGACATGCTCAAGGCCGAACGCGCCAAGCACCGCTTCATGGGGCTGGAGACCGAAATCGTCAGCCCGGAAGAAATCGGCAGGCTCAGCCCGATCACCAACATCAAGGGCATTGTCGGCGGCCTTTACGATCCGCTGGACGGCCATCTTGACCCATCCGGCACCACCCACGCCTATATTCGCGCCGCCAAGATGGCCGGGGCCGAGGTGGTGCTCAGAAACCCGGTGATCGAAACCAACCAGCGCCGCGACGGCACCTGGGAGGTGGTGACGCAAAACGGCACCATCCATTGCGAACATCTGGTCAATGCCGGCGGCCTGTGGGCGCGAGAGGTGGCGGCGCTGGCCGGTGTCTACCTGCCGCTGCACCCGATGGAGCATCAGTACATCGTCACCGAGGATCTGCCCGAGATTTACCAAAGCGACCACGAGCATCCGCATGTGATGGATCCCGGCGGCGAAAGCTATCTGCGCCAGGAAGGCCGCGGTCTTTGCATCGGCTTTTATGAACAACCCTGCAAGCCCTGGGCGGTAAACGGCACACCCGCCGATTTCGGCCATGAACTGCTGCCCGACGACCTGGACAAGATCGAGGACAGCATCGCGTTCGCCTATCGCCGCTACCCGATCCTGGAACGTGCCGGGGTGAAAACCGTCATCCACGGCCCGTTCACCTTTGCCCCCGATGGCAACCCGCTGGTCGGCCCGGTGCCGGGCCTCAGGAACTACTGGTCCGCCGCCGCCGTGATGGCCGGCTTCAGCCAGGGCGGCGGCGTCGGCCTCAGCCTTGCCGAGTGGATGATCGAGGGCGAACCTTCGCGCGATATCTTCGCCATGGATGTGGCCCGCTTCGGCAACTGGATCACCCCCGGCTATACCCGCCCGAAAGTGGTGGAAAACTACCAGCGCCGGTTCAGCGTCAATTACCCGAACGAGGAACTCGCCGCCTGTCGCCCGTTCCGCACCACCCCTGTCTATGACCTGCAGAAACAGGCAGGCGCGGTGTTCGGCGCGCAATACGGCATGGAGGTGGCGAATTACTATGCCCTGCCTGGCGAACCGGATTACGAAACCCCGTCATTCCGCCGCTCCAACGCCTTTGAGGCAACGAAACAAGAGGTGATGGCGGTACGCAACGCCGTCGGCCTGAACGAGGTGCACAATTTCGGCAAATACCATGTCACCGGCCCGGGTGCACGGCCGTGGCTGGATCATGTCATGGCCGGGCGCATCCCGAAACCCGGCCGCATGGCGCTGACGCCGATGTTGTCGCCCAAGGGGCGGCTGATCGGTGATTTCACCGTCTCCTGCCTTGCCGATGACGATTTCCGCCTGACAGCCAGCTATGGCGCACAGGCTTTTCACATGCGCTGGTTTCAGCAAAATCTGCCGGATCAGGGGGTAAAGGTCGAAAACACCTCGGACAGTTTCATCGGCTTTCAGATCGCCGGCCCCAACGCCCGCAAATTGCTGGCCTGCACCACCCTTGGCGATGTCTCGGCCACGGCGTTCAAATTCATGGACGTGCGCAGGTTGACCATCGGCATGACCGATGCGCTGGTGCAACGGGTCAGCTATACCGGCGACCTTGGCTATGAGATTTTCGCAAACCCCACCTGTCAGCGCGCCCTTCACCAGACCCTGGTCGAACACGGCTCGGACCTTGGCCTCAGACCGTTTGGCATGCGGGCAATGATGAGCCTCAGGCTCGATCGCTTCTTCGGCTCATGGGGACGTGAATTCAGCCCCGATTACACCCCGGCGGAAACCGGCATGGACCGCTTCATCGACTGGAAGAAATCCGGTGATTTCATCGGCAAGACCGCAGCCCTCGCAGAAAAGGCAACCGGCCCCAATCGCCGCCTCATGGCCTTTGCCGTCAATGCCAAAGACGCCGATGTGATCGCTTATGAACCGATCTGGCATGCTGGCGATGTGATCGGCTTTTGCACCTCGGGCGGCTATTCCCACTGGTCTGAAACCTCGCTTGCCCTTGGCTTTGTACCGACCGAACAGGCCGTAGAGGGGCTTGAGGTCGAAATCGAAATCCTCGGCGACATGCGCCCGGCCCGCCTGATCACCACACCGCTGTTCGATCCGGAACGAAAACGCCTGCTCGGCTGAATTCATTGTTCCGAAAATACTCGCCGCGCGCAGCGCAACCCGCGCCCCGCAGGGGCTGAATGAGCGCGGCCCCGAAGGGGCCACTATTGGTTATTTCGGCGGATCCGAACACGGCCGTGCCCTGGCGGTGCATTTGTGCCGTCCGCTCTGCAACACGCAGCGAAAACTGCGATCGGTTGCGTTGTCCCAATTCGCATAGACCGGCCCGACCGAGGCCAGCACCCGCGCCCCCCAGCTCAGAACCGCGTTGTCCTTGGCTACATCCTGATAACGCCCGGTCAACAGTGCCGCGTTCGAGCCCTCATAAAACGATGCCCGGCAATCCCTGGCCTCAACCGCCGCCGGCAATGCCAGCGCCAGCAGGAACATTCCGCCGATAATCCGAATTCGCATCCCGAAGCCTTTCGTTTGATTACGGCGAAGCTAGGCGTTTTCACCGATTGCGCAAGCGGTGATCCAAGGCACACCATCGGATGCGCGGATTTTCGCAAGGGCGAATGTCCGATATATTTTAACCCTAAATCTTTCATGCTTGAAAATTACCGAAAGGAATGCCAGCCTGAATCTGAAACGACTCGGAATTCAAAGGGGTGCAGCATGAAAATTGCGTGTCTGGGTGGTGGCCCTGCCGGACTTTACTTTGCCATCAGCATGAAACTGCGCGACCCATCGCATCAGGTGACGGTGATTGAACGCAACAAGCCCGACGATACCTTTGGCTGGGGGGTGGTGCTGTCGGTCGACGCGCTGGAAAACATGGCCGCCAACGATCCGGTCTCGACCCAAAGCATCCGCGAACATTTCGCCTATTGGGATGACGTCGCCGTGGTCCACAAGGGGCAGCGCATGGTGTCGCGCGGCCACGGTTTCGCCGGTATCGGACGCAAACGCATGCTGATCATTCTTCAGGCGCGCGCCCGCGAACTTGGCGTCGACCTGCAATTTTCCACCAGCTTTATTTCCGCGCGCGACTATATGCAGGATTACGATCTGGTGGTTGCCTGCGACGGCATCAATTCCGCCGTCAGGACCGAGTTTGCCGACGTTTTCAAACCCGACATCGACACCCGCCTTTGCAAGTTCATCTGGCTTGGCACCAGCCAGAAATTCGATGACGCATTCACCTTCATATTCGAGAAAACCGAACATGGCTGGGTCTGGATCCACGCCTATCAGTTCGATCAGGACACCGCGACGGTGATCGTGGAATGCGCGAACGAAACCTGGAACGCCTTTGGTTTTGAAAGCATGTCCAAGGCAGAAATCATCGCCAAATGCGAGGAAATCTTTGCCGATCACCTTGACGGCCACCATCTTCGATCCAACGCCGACCATTTGCGTGGTTCAGCCGTCTGGATGAATTTTCCGCGCGTTTTATGCGAGAAATGGCACCATGAAAACCTGGTGCTGATGGGCGACGCAGCGGCGACGGCCCATTTTTCCATCGGATCCGGTTCACGCCTGGCGTTTGACAGCGCGATCACGCTGGCCAATTACCTGCATTCCGAACCTGACATGCAAGCGGCGTTCATCCGCTATCAGGAGGAACGCCGGCTAGAGGTTCTGCGCCTGCAATCGGCGGCGCGCAACAGCCTGGAATGGTTTGAACAGGTGGAACGCTATCTGGATCTTGACCCGGTGCAGTTCAACTACTCGCTTCTGACCCGCAGCCAGCGGATCAGCCATGAAAACCTGCGTCTGCGCGATCCGGAATGGCTTGGGTCGGCGGAACGCTGGTTCAACCGACAGGCGGGTATCGACAGCGACCGCCGCCCGATGTTCGCGCCGTTCCGTCTTCGCGGTATGGGGCTGGAAAACCGCATCGTGGTTTCACCAATGGCGCAGTACAAGGCGGTGGACGGCACGCCCGGCGACTGGCATTTCGCCCATTACGCCGAACGCGCCAAGGGTGGCGCCGGGCTGGTCTATACGGAAATGACCTGCGTGGCCGCTGACGCGCGCATCACCCCCGGCTGCACCGGTTTTTACGCCCCCGAACATGAGGTCGCCTGGCGACGCATCACCGATTTCGTGCATCGTGAAACCCGCGCCAAAATCTGCGCCCAGATCGGCCATGCCGGGCGCAAGGGGTCAACCCAACTTGGCTGGCAGAACCCTGATACGCCGCTGGCGTATGGTAACTGGCCGCTGATTTCCGCCTCGGCCTTGCCGTGGTCGGCGGCCAATGCCATGCCACGCGCGATGGATCGCACCGATATGGACCGGGTCAGGGCAGAATTTGTTGCCGCCACCCAAATGGCCGACCGGGCCGGGTTTGACATGGTGGAACTGCACGCGGCACACGGCTATCTTCTGGCCTCGTTCCTGTCTCCGATCACCAACCGGCGGCGCGATGAATATGGCGGCAGTCTGGAAAACCGCCTGCGTTACCCGCTGGAGGTGTTTGCCGCCATGCGCGCTGCCCTGCCCGACCGAAAACCGATGTCGGTCAGGATCAGCGCCCATGACTGGATGGCCGAGGCCGGCATCACCCCCGAACAGGCAGTTAAAATCGCCCGCGCCTTTGCCGATGCCGGCGCCGATATCATCGACGTGTCGGCGGGCCAGACCACGCCCGAGGATCAGCCGGTTTACGGGCGCATGTTCCAGACGCCGTTTTCCGACCGCATCCGCAACGAAACCGGCATCCCCACCATGGCGGTCGGCAATATCTATGAGGCGGATCACGTCAATTCGATCCTGATGGCGGGCCGGGCCGATCTGGTTTGTCTTGCGCGACCACACCTTGCCGACCCATACTGGACCCTGCATGCCGCCGCCGAACTCGGCGATGATGCACAGCACTGGCCGGATCCGTATCTGCCGGGCCGCAGCCAGTTGATCCGGCTTAAGGAACGCGAAAAGGAAATCAGGGTATGAGCGGAATTCATCAGGGAAAACATGCGCTTGTCACCGGCGGTGGCACCGGCATCGGCGAAGCCATCGCGCTGGCGCTGGCAGGCGAAGGTTGCACCGTCACCATCACCGGCCGGCGGCTAGAACCGCTTGAACAAACCTCGGCCAAGGCCAAGGGCATCCATCCGCTGGTGATGGATGTCAGCGACGAGGAAAGCGTGGTCAAAGGCACGGCCAGGGCGATCAGGGATCATGGGCTGGTGGATATCCATGTGGCCAATGCCGGTATCGCCGAAACCTCGCCGTTTACCAAGACGCCGATGGATTTCTGGCGCAAGGTGATGACCACCAACCTTGATGGCGTGTTCCTGAGCTGCCGCGAGGTGCTGCCCGGGATGCTGGCCAATGGCTGGGGCCGGATCATCACCATCAGCTCGATCGCCGGGTTGCGCGGGCTGAAATACGGCGCCGCCTATAGCGCCAGCAAACACGGGGTGATCGGCCTGACCAGGGTGATCAGCGAGGAATTCATGCACAAAGGCATCACCGCCAACGCCATCTGTCCCGGTTATGTGCGCACCCCGATCGTCAAGCGCAACACCGAACTGATTATGAACCGCTCGGGCCTGAGCCGGGCCGAGGCCGAAGCCTCGATGTCATCGACCAACCGCCATGCCAAGCTGATCGAGGTCGAGGAGGTTGCCAATGCCGCCTTGTGGCTGTGCGGGCCGGGGTCGCAATCGGTCAACGGGCAGACCATCGAAATCGCCGGCGGCCAGATATGAACCCAAAGGCCGCCCTGTCCCTACCAGCCGTCGCCCGGTCAAAAACGCGGCTCAGGATGTGGCTTGGCCTTCTGAAGGTCAGCCGGCGACTGGAGGCCGAAATCCGCGACCGGCTCAGGCGGGAATTTGCCACCACACTGCCCAGATTCGACGTGCTGGCGATGCTGGAACGCTTTGGCGACGGCCTGAAGATGAGCGAACTTTCCAGCCGCCTGATGGTATCCAACGGCAACGTCACCGGCATCATCGACCGGCTGGTGGATGACGGCTGGGTAGCAAGGGTGTCGATCAAAGGCGACCGGCGGGCAACGCTGGTGCGCCTGACCCCGGCGGGCAAGGCGGAATTCGCCCGCATGGCAGCAGCGCATGAAGGGTGGATCACCGATCTTCTGGGCGATTTGACCGAGGCTGAAATCAAGATGACGCTGGCCACACTCGGCCGGATCAGGAAAATCAGGGAGGGATGAAATGCAACTCGGACCAAGCGGCCATATCGACACGTTTTCACGCGACAACCTGCCCGCTCCGGAACAGATGCCGGATTTCCTGCTGGAAGACTTTCCCTATCCGGAATACCTGAATGTCGGCGTGGCCCTGACCGACAGGGTGGTCGAACGCGGCATGGGCGACAATACGGCACTGATCGGCAACGGGCGGCAACGCACCTATAAGGAACTTTCGGACTGGACCAACCGCCTGGCACATGCGTTGGTTGAAGATTACGGCGTAAAGCCCGGTAATCGCGTGCTTATCCGCAGCGCCAACAACCCGGCCATGGTGGCTTGCTGGCTGGCGGCAACCAAGGCGGGCGCGGTGGTGGTCAACACCATGCCGCTGCTGCGCGCCAGTGAATTGAGCCAGATCGTTGATGTGGCTGAGATAGAATTTGCGCTGTGCGACAGCCGGATGATGGATGAGATCGTCGCCTGCGGAAAGACCTCGAAATTCCTCAAGACCATCGTCGGCTTTGATGGCACCGCCAACCACGATGCCGAACTTGACCGCATCGCACTGTCGAAATCAGTGAAGTTTCAGGCGGTAAAGACCGGACGCGACGACGTGGCGCTGCTTGGCTTCACCTCGGGCACCACCGGCAAGCCCAAGGCGACCATGCATTTTCACCGCGACCTTCTGATCATCGCCGACGGTTATGCCGCCGAAGTGTTGCAGGTGACGCCCGAGGACGTGTTCGTCGGCTCGCCACCGCTTGCCTTTACCTTTGGTCTTGGCGGGCTGGCGGTGTTCCCGCTGCGCTTTGGCGCCACCGCCACGCTTTTGGAAACCGCCTCACCGCCCAACATGATCGAGATCATCGAAAACTATCACGCCACCATCTGTTTCACCGCCCCGACCGCCTACCGCGTGATGATGCGGGCAATGGACGAAGGTGCGGATCTGTCATCGCTCCGCTGTGCGGTTTCGGCTGGCGAAACCCTGCCGGAACCGGTCTATAACGAGTGGCTGGAAAAGACCGGCAAACCGATGCTGGACGGCATCGGCTCGACCGAGATGCTGCATATTTTCATTTCCAACCGCCTTGGCGACAGCCGCGCCGCCTGTACCGGCAAGCCGGTGGCGGGATATGAAGCGAAGATCGTCGATGACGAGATGAGCGAACTGGCGGATGGTGAGATCGGCCGGCTGGCGGTGCGCGGTCCGACCGGCTGTCGCTATCTCAATGACCAGCGGCAATCGGCCTATGTGCGCGATGGCTGGAACATTACCGGCGACACCTTCGTGCGCGACGCGGATGGTTATTTCCACTTTGCCGCGCGCAACGACGATATGATCGTGTCGGCCGGCTATAACATTGCCGGCCCCGAGGTCGAGGCGGCGCTGTTGTCTCATCCCTATGTGGTGGAATGCGGTGTGGTGGCTGCACCGGATGAATCGCGCGGTTTCATCGTCGAGGCGCATGTGGTTCTGGAACAAGGGGTTCCGAAATCGGTCGATACCGTCCGCGAATTGCAGGATCACGTCAAGGCGATGATCGCCCCTTACAAATACCCGCGCTCCGTGGTTTTCATCGACAGCCTACCCAAGACCGCAACCGGCAAGGTTCAGCGGTTTCGCCTGAAAAAAGGATCAAAAGCCATTGACTGATTTCACTAAAACCAAATCCATGTTTCATATTCCTGATGGCATGATCTATCTTGACGGCAACTCGCTTGGTCCCTTGCCCAAGGCGGCGGCGTCAAAGGTGGCGTCGATGATGCAGGATGAATGGGGCGAGATGCTGATCACCGGCTGGAACCGGGCCGGCTGGATGGAGCTTTCAACCTGCGTCGGTGATCGCATCGCGCGCCTGATCGGGGCGGAACCGGGTTCGGTGATCATGGGCGACACCCTGTCGATCAAGGTCTATCAGGCGCTGGCCTCGGCGCTGGAACTGGTGCCCCAACGCCGGGTGATACTGTCGGATCGTGGCAATTTCCCGTCCGACCTCTATATCGCGCAGGGCCTGCTGCAAACGCTGGGGCCGGATTATGTGTTGAAGGTCGTTGAACCGGATGAGGTTGACGATCACATCGACGACAAGCTGGCGGTCTTGATGCTGACCGAGGTGGATTACCGCAGCGGGCGCATGCACGACATGCAGGCCCTGACCGCCAAAGCACATAAGGTAAATGCCATAACCGTTTGGGATTTGGCACATTCTGCCGGTGCAGTACCGGTTGACCTTGCGGGCGCCAAGGCCGATTTCGCCATCGGGTGCAGTTATAAATACCTGAATGGCGGCCCTGGCGCCCCGGCTTTCATCTATGTTGCCCCACGTCACCTGCCCGATGTGCGCCCGGCGCTGTCCGGCTGGCTGGGGCATGAGGCGCCGTTTGACTTTGACCTTGATTATCGTCCTGCCAAGGGCATCGAACGCATGCGCGTCGGAACCGTGCCGGTAATCGCGCTGAAGGCGCTGGAAACCGCACTTGATGTCTGGGATCAGGTGGAAATGGCCGATGTTCGCGCCAAATCGGTCGATCTGTGCGAATTGTTCATCGCCGAGGTTGAACGCCGCTGCCCATCCCTCAGCCTTGTCAGCCCGCGCGATGCCGCCCGTCGCGGATCGCAGGTATCGTTCCGCTTTGCCGAAGGTTTTGCCGCCATGCAGGCACTGATCGCGCGTGGGGTGATTGGCGATTTTCGCGCACCGGACGTGATGCGTTTCGGCTTTACGCCGCTTTATATCGACAAGGCGGATGTTCTGGCGGCGGTCGACATTCTGGAAGAAGTGATAACAAACCGCCTATGGGATCGGCCCGAATACCGCATCAGGGGGAAAGTGACATGACAACAGATTTCGATCCGGCCAGGGACGGTGCGCAGATGTCGTTTGACGGGCGCATGTCATATGGCGATTATCTGCATATAGACCAGATACTTGGCGCACAAACTTTACTCAGTTCCGCCCATGATGAGATGCTGTTCATCATCCAGCATCAGACCTCGGAACTTTGGATGAAACTGGCACTGCACGAAATCGCGGCGGCGCGTGAGGCGATCAAGCGCGACGATGTGCAACCCGCCTTCAAGATGCTGTCGCGGGTGGCGCGGATTTTTGAACAGTTGAACAATGCCTGGGATGTCCTGCGCACCATGACGCCCAGCGAATACACCCGCTTTCGCGACAAGCTTGGCCAATCCTCGGGGTTTCAGTCGCACCAGTACCGGCTGATCGAATACACCCTTGGCAACCGCAATGCCGCGATGCTGAAACCGCATGCGCATCGGCCTGAAGTGATTTCGCTGCTGCAGGCGGAACTGGCGCGCCCATCGCTTTACGACGAGGCGCTGCACCTTCTGGCGCGGCGCGGCATTGCCATACCCGACGAGATTCTGAACCGCGATATCAGCAAGACCCATACCGCTGACCACCGCATCAACGCAGCCTGGAAAGTGGTTTATGAAAGCCCCGAAACCCATTGGGAATTATATGAAATGGCGGAAAAGCTGATGGATTTTGAGGATTATTTCCGCCGCTGGCGTTTCAACCATGTCACCACGGTGGAACGCATCATCGGTTTCAAACGCGGCACCGGAGGCACCAGCGGTGTCGCCTATCTGCGCCGGATGCTGGCAGTGGAACTGTTTCCGGAACTCTGGCATGTGAGGACGGATCTTTGATCTGGTCCACCATGCGAAGGGTCGAATACCGCCACTGCGATCCGGCGGGCATCGTCTATTACCCGCGCTATTTTGAAATGCTGCATTCCGTGGTCGAGGAGTTTTTTCGCGATCATCTTGGCTATGCCTATGGCGACATGCACCGGCAGGCCGGGCGTGACGTGACACAGGCGCGCATCAAGGTTGATTTCATCGCCGCCGGCAGTTTCGAGGATGAGCTTGAATTCGCACTTGAAATCAGCGGCATGACGGCCTCGGACATGGCGCTTGAAATCACCTGCGCCAAGTCCGGCCAGCCGCGTTTCAAGGCAAGTGCAACGCTGGTCCATACCGATATCGCAACCCGTGCGCCCTGCCCCTGGCCCAGCGAAATCAGCGCACGGTTCACCGACGGAGGCAACCATGTCTGAACCCATGCCGCACCAGCGCCTGAACCCGAAAAACTGGAAACCGGCCCGAGGCTATGCCAATGGCGTGGCGGCAACCGGGCGGATGATCTTTCTTGGCGGGCATATCGGCTGGAACGGTCAGCAGGAATTTCAGACCGACGATTTCGTCGCGCAGGTCGATCAGACGCTGGCCAATATCCTGACCGTTCTGGCCGAGGCCGGGGCCGGGCCGGAACATCTGGTTCGTCTGACCTGGTACATCACCGACAAGGCGGAATATCTGTCGCGGCTTGCCGAGATCGGCGCGGTCTATCAGCGGCGTTTCGGGCGCAACTACCCGGCCATGGCCATGGTTCAGGTGGTCGCCCTGATCGAAGACCGCGCCAAAGTAGAGATCGAGGCGACGGCGGTTCTGCCGCAATAAGTTACCTGGTCATGTGTTCGGCCAGAATCGCAACACTTTCGGCGCGTTCGGCGATGCGGGAAAATGCGTCGACCACCTGTTGCGGAACCGCAATGTCGCCACTGGCCGCAGGCGCGCCATCGGCGGCGAACAGGTTCGGGGCATCGGTTTCATGTTCGCGCAGCCGGCGCTCCGCCTCGCGCAGTTCTTCTTCCAGACCGACCGTCTTGTCGGCCAGCATCAGACCCGCCATCAGCAGCATCCGGGATTCCGGCATCCGTCCCATCGCCTCGTGCAGGGCCTGGGCCTCGACATCCAAAAGCGCGGCTGCAGATTGCAGATACGGTTCCTCGCCTTCCTGGCAGGTGACCTGAAACACCCGGCCGCCGATATGTATGTCCACCTCAGGCATTGCGCTGCCCCTCCACCATTGGTTTCAGTTCTTCCAGTATCGCTGTCATCTCGTCCACCTCGGCGGCGCGGATGTTTTTCAGCGCCGTCAGTTCAGCCATCAGCGACTGGTCGATCGCCGTGCTGTCGGCCAGCATTTGCGAGTTTCTTTCGCGCAGGATCGCGTTGGATTCGCGCAGTTGTGCGTTGGCATCCTTCAGGCGCTGAAACTGGAGGTCCTGATCGTCGATTCGAGCCTGAAGGCGCGAAATGGTATCTTCAAGCTCGCCGTGTTCATCCATCGCTTCGGACAGGGTGGCGACCTGATCCCGGCATTGGCGCAGATCGCTTTCGCCCGCCTCTCTGGCGGCAATCGCGGCATCGCGTTCCTCGGTTGCCTTCTTCAGGTTATCGGCCACCGCCTGCCCCGCCCCCGTGGCAGCATCCGCCGCTTCTTGCAGTTCTTCGGCCCGCTGAACCGCAGCCAGACGGGCCTTTTCCGCCTCTTCCAGGCGGCGTTTCAGGTTTTCCGCCTCTTGTCTTTCGGCGTCCAGATCGGCGCGCTCATCGCGCAAGGTCGCTTCAAGCTCCTCGATCAGGGCAAGATCGCGTTTGCGCAGATCGGCGTCGTTGCCTGCATCCGCGGGTCCATGACTGGCCGGATTTTCGGTGATCTGTCGTGAAATCTTGTCGAGCGCGACGTAAATTCGCGTCTGGTATCGTTCTATTTCATCCATCTTGCCGCTGTTCCCCGCCGCCGTGATCGAATCGCTTTATTGCCATAAGCGTTATTTTAACCAAAGTTCAGGCAAATTGCTTCCCCCGAAATATTAAGCCCTTAAACGCCGCGCCTTATCCAGTGCATGAGGACATCAATGGCGAATTTCCGCCCAGACGCAATTCCTGGATTTACCTTCAGGTTTTGCTGTAACCGGCGGCGATAGTTTTATAGAACAGGCCATGGACAACAAGACAGCCATCGCCCTGATCCTGCTGATCATCGGTTTTCTCGCCGTTGACCAGTTATTCTTTGACGGCAATGCCGCAGCTTTTCTGGCATTCGAATTCCTGAAACTGATTGATACCATGGCGATCTGGCGCTGATTTGCGCCGGCAGGCGGATCGTGCTGCGAATTTTGACTTGGGGGATTCACATCCTTGCCCGGATATGCCATATTCGCCAGAAGCCACCGTTTCGAGTGGCGGTTCGGGCAGTGCATAAGATGGAAACCAGAAACAAGAATGTCGCGCTCAGCACGGTTGGGGTTTTCCTTGTCGGGTTCCTGCTGGCGGCCAATTTCACCTTTGCCGCCGTGCAGGGTGATTTCGGGCTATTCAAGCGGATGCAGATCGAGGCCCAGGAAGAAACCCTGGAAAGGGAACTCGACCGGCTCAAGCTTGAGGTTCAACTTACCCGCAACAAGACCCGGCGTATGTCCGATGGCTATCTTGATCTGGATCTTTTGGATGAACAGGCCCGCAAAGTACTTGGACTGGCCCGCGGCGACGAGATCATCATCCGCTGAACCCGGCCCAACCATCGGCGGGATTTTTTTTGCATTTCCGGCAGAGTTGGTGTATTAGGTAGTTTAACGTTAAACTATTAACGCCATCCGCAGGAGATTGCCGCCATGGCCGCCAAAAAACCCGCCGCTAAGCCGAACATATCCAAAGAAGAATTGCTGGACCATTACCGCGAAATGCTGTTGATCCGACGATTCGAGGAAAAGGCAGGGCAGCTATACGGCATGGGGGTTATCGGCGGTTTCTGCCACCTTTACATCGGTCAGGAGGCGGTGGTCGTCGGCCTGGAAGCCACCGCAAAAGACGGCGATCAGCGCATCACCTCTTATCGCGATCACGGGCATATGCTGGCCTCGGGCATGGATCCCAAGGGGGTGATGGCGGAACTGGCCGGGCGTAAGGATGGCTATTCCAAAGGCAAGGGTGGCAGCATGCACATGTTCTCCGCCGAAAAGAATTTCTATGGCGGCCACGGCATCGTCGGCGCACAGGTGCCGCTGGGTGCCGGTCTGGGTTTTGCCAACCGGTATCGCGGCAACGACAATGTGTCGTTTGCCTATTTCGGCGACGGCGCGGCCAATCAGGGCCAGGTTTACGAGACTTTCAACATGGCATCGTTGTGGAAACTGCCGGTGGTTTTCGTGATTGAAAACAACCAATACGCCATGGGTACGGCGATGAAACGCTCCACCTCGACCCCCGACATCTATACCCGCGGTCAGGCCTTCGGCATCCCCGGCGAGGCAGTGGACGGGATGGACGTTCTGGCCGTCAAGGCAGCCGGTGAAAAGGCGGTCGCCCATGCCCGTGCCGGCAACGGGCCGTATATTCTGGAAATGAAAACCTATCGCTATCGCGGCCATTCCATGTCTGACCCGGCCAAATACCGCAGTCGTGAAGAGGTGCAGAAAGTGCGCCAGGAAAAAGACCCGATCGACCATGTGCGCGACCTGCTGGTCGGCGGCAAACACGCGACCGAGGACGAGTTGAAAACCATCGACAAGGAAATCAAGGCAGTGGTGAACGAAAGCGCGAAATTCGCCCAAGACAGCCCCGAACCGGACATTTCCGAACTCTGGACCGATATCTATGCGGAGGTGTCCTGATGCCGCATTTTGAAATCCACGCGGGCGATGTGAAAGCCGCCAAAGCCTTCTATAGCGGGCTTTTCGACTGGTCCTTCGCACCTATGTCCGGCGGCGAAGACATCGACTATCACCTGATCAAAGGGGTCGGTATCGGTGGCGACAATTCCGTCACCGCAGGCCTGATGCGCCGCATGGGTGACGCCCCCGAACCAGGCAGCCCGGTTCGCGGCGGCACAAAGACATTCGAAGTCGCAGATTGCGACGAACGCTACGCCTGGGCGCTGGCCAATGGCGGTGCCGAAGCCCTGCCGCCAACAGACTTTCCCGGCATCGGGCGCTGCGCCTATGTCGAAGACGGTCAAGGCAATATCGTCGGAATGGTCACCCCTGCCGAGGGAGGAAACTGATATGGCAACCAATATCCTGATGCCCGCATTGTCTCCGACGATGGAGGAAGGCACACTGGCGAAATGGCTGGTGAAAGAAGGCGATACCGTCGCATCCGGCGATATCCTGGCCGAGATCGAAACCGACAAGGCAACGATGGAATTCGAAGCGGTGGATGATGGCGTGATCGGCAAATTGCTGGTCGCCGAAGGCACCGAAGGCGTCAAGGTCAACACCGCCATTGCCGTACTGCTGGAAGACGGCGAAGACGCGTCCGACACCAAGGCCGCGCCCGAACCTCAGGCCAAGGCAGCAGAACCGGCGGCAACACCGGTGCAGGAAACCGCGCCCGCAACCGCCACCCCGCGCCCGGCCATGGAAGAGGTTCCCGCCGGAACCAAAATGAAAACCATGACGGTACGCGAGGCGTTGCGCGAAGCCATGTCCGAAGAAATGCGCGCCAACGAAGATGTCTATCTGATGGGCGAAGAGGTGGCCGAATATCAGGGTGCCTACAAGATCTCACAAGGCATGCTGGATGAATTCGGCCCCAAGCGCGTCATCGACACGCCAATCACCGAAAACGGCTTTACCGGCATCGCGGTAGGTTCGGCCTTTGCCGGATTGCGCCCGATCGTCGAATTCATGACCTTCAACTTCGCCATGCAGGCGATTGATCACATCGTCAACTCGGCCGCCAAGACGCTTTATATGTCTGGCGGCCAGATGGGCTGTCCGATCGTATTTCGGGGTGCCAACGGTGCCGCCGCCCGGGTCGGCGCGCAACACAGCCATGACTATGCCACATGGTATGCCCAGGTGCCGGGGCTGAAGGTGGTCATGCCCTATTCCGCCGCCGACGCCAAGGGATTGCTGAAATCCGCCATACGCGACCCGAACCCGGTGGTGTTTCTGGAAAACGAAATCCTATATGGCCGCTCATTCGAGGTGCCTGATCTTGACGACTTCACCGTCCCGCTTGGCCGTGCCCGTATCTGGCGCCAAGGCAGCGATGTCAGCATCGTCAGTTTCGGAATCGGCATGCAATATGCGCTGGAAGCCGCTGAAATTCTTGCCAAAGACGGGATCGAGGCCGAAGTGATCGACCTGCGGTCGATCCGCCCAATCGACTATGAAACCGTGCTGGAATCCGTGCGCAAGACCAACCGCTGCGTCACCGTGGAAGAGGGGTTTCCGGTCTGCTCCATCGGCAACCATCTCAGTGCCACGATCATGATGCAGGCGTTCGACTATCTCGATGCGCCGGTGATCAACTGCACCGGCAAGGACGTGCCGATGCCCTATGCCGCCAATCTGGAAAAACTGGCACTGGTGACCACTCAGGAAGTGGTGGACGCCGTAAAATCAGTAACCTACCGCTAAGGAGAACCGCGATGGCAATCGAAATCCTCATGCCCGCCCTGTCGCCGACCATGGAGGAAGGCACGCTGGCAAAATGGTTGGTAAAAGAAGGCGACAGCGTTGAAAGCGGCGATCTGCTGGCAGAGATCGAAACCGACAAGGCAACCATGGAATTCGAAGCGGTGGACGAGGGCGTGATCGGCAAACTGCTGGTCGCCGAAGGCACCGAAGGCGTCAAGGTCAACACCGCCATTGCCGTCCTGCTGGATGAAGGCGAAGACGCCAACGCCTCCCCAACACCCCCTGCCGCCAAGGCGCAGGCCCCCGCCCCCAAAGCGACTTCGCCCGCCAAGGCGGAGGAGCGAACCGCACCTGAAAACGTCGCCAATGGCGGCCCGCGCCTGTTCGCATCGCCCCTGGCGCGGCGCATCGCCGCCGATAAGGGGCTTGATCTGGCTTCGATCAGCGGCTCCGGCCCAAAAGGGCGCATCGTCAAGGCAGATGTGGAAAACGCCCAGGCCAGCGACAAACCGGCCACAACTCCCGGTAAGACCCAGCCTGCACCTGCTGCACCCGCCTCACCGGGGGCCGAACAGGTCAAAAAACTCTATGCCGATCGCGAATTTGCCGAGGTAACGCTTGACGGTATGCGCAAAACCATCGCCGCCCGTCTGAGCGAGGCAAAATCCACCATCCCGCATTTCTATCTGCGCCGGGAAATCCGGCTTGATGCCCTGATGAAATTCCGCAGCCAGCTCAACCAGAGCCTTGCCGCCAAAGGCACCAAGCTCAGCGTCAATGATTTCATCATCAAGGCCAGCGCCAGGGCGCTACAGGATGTTCCCGACTGCAACGCCGTCTGGGCCGGGGATCGCATCCTGAAACTGAAACCCTCGGATGTCGCCGTCGCCGTCGCCATCGAAGGTGGGCTGTTCACACCGGTTCTGCGCGATGCCGATCAGAAATCCCTGTCCACGCTGTCCGCGGAAATGAAAGACCTCGCCGCCCGCGCCCGTGATCGCAAGCTCAGCCCGCAGGAATACCAAGGCGGCAGTTTCGCCATATCCAACCTCGGCATGTTCGGCATCAGCAATTTCGATGCGGTGATCAACCCGCCGCATGGCTCGATTCTGGCCGTTGGTGCGGGTGAAAAGAAACCTGTGGTCGATGCCGATGGCGACATCGGCGTGGCAACGGTGATGTCGGTTACCCTGTCGGTCGATCACCGGGTGATTGACGGCGCGCTTGGGGCTGAATTTCTTCAGGCGATCAAGGGTTATCTGGAAGACCCGATTTCACTGCTTGCTTAAGGCGGCCATGAACATGCGGCCGGGCAAGTCGTCCGATCAAATAAAATCCAACGTTTTCTGATGGTTCAGACCTTGCCTTCAAGCAGTTGATCCATGGTGACGGATGGTTGCGCACAACCCGCCTCACCAACAATCCTTGCCGGCACCCCGGCCACCGTCTTGCAGGGCGGCACATCCACCAGCACCACCGAACCGGCGGCAATCCGGGTGCAGTAACCGATCCTGATATTGCCCAGAACCTTGGCCCCGGCTCCGATCAAAACCCCATCCTCGATTTTCGGGTGGCGGTCGCCGTCGGATTTTCCGGTGCCGCCCAATGTCACCGAATGCAGCATGGAAACGTTGTCGCCGACCACCGCCGTTTCACCGATCACGATGGAATGCGCGTGATCGATCATCACCCCTTGCCCGATGCGGGCATTTGGATGAATGTCGATGCCGAACACTTCGGAAACCCGCATCTGGATGAAATAGGCCAGTTCCACCCGCCCGTTCTGCCATAGCCAATGCGCCACGCGGTATGCCTGAATCCCCTGAAATCCCTTGAAGAACAACAAAGGCTGGATGAACCTGTGGCAAGCCGGGTCACGCTCGTAAACCGCCACGATATCGGCCCGTGCCGCCTGCCCGAGGCTGGGGTCGCTTTCATAGGCTTCATCGACGAATTCGCGCAAAATCTGGTCGGTCATCTCTCCCGAGGCCAGCTTTTGCGACATCCGATACGCCAATGAACGCTCCAGCGAATGATGGTGTACGATGCCGGAATGCACCAGTCCGCCCAGAACCGGTTCGCGTTCGACAATCGCTTGCGCCTCATCACGGATGCGGTCCCAGACCGGATCGAATCCAGCGACATTCGGTTTCTTTTCGGCCATGTCATTTTCCTGCTGTTTGGTGCAGGTTATACCCATGAAGCAAAACGTGCCACCCGAAAAACTGCCCTGGACTTTGTGACAAATGGACCGTCAACACCTTGATGCCTATCGCATCCTGCTCAACAACCGGCTGGTGGAAATCGCCGCTGCGGACAGATCTACCGCCGCCGCCCGCGCCCCGGTGGAGTTGGACCAGCAAAGCGTCGGGCGCCTTAGTCGCATGGATGCGATACAGCATCAAAGCATGGCCAAGGCGGCCAAAACACGCCGTCAATCAGACATGCGACGCATTCAGGCGGCGCTGAAACGCATCGAGGATGGCGAATTCGGTTACTGCACCCAGTGTGGTGACGAGATCGAGAAACCGCGCCTGGATGCCGATCCCAGCATTTTCTGGTGCATCAGTTGCATGCGATCCTGACGCTGCGCCAGCGCAGCAACGCTTCGAAAACCAGCAGTTGGCAGTCGCTGTATTCACCATCATCGACCTGCCGTCTGGCCGCACGGCGGTACAGCGCCGCCGCCGCACCAAGGCTGCCATCACCAAAACAGACCGAAGGCGTCAAATGACCGCACCGGGCCAGATCTGCCTTTTCGGCGGCAATCAGCAACAGTTCGGCCAGACCGGCCCGCTGTTCAGCCGGTACCGCCAGCAGCACCTCGGCGGCGTGATTGACATCAAGGCTCCGTACCGGCCGCATCAGACCGGCCTCGGCGGCTCCATACTGAACACATGCATTGCCAATCGCACGCTGCCGGCGGCAAATTCGCCACCTATCGCCTCCAGTGTCAAAGGCGTGTTGTTCGGATAGGTCTGCGCATAAAAGCTCATGGCGTTGATCCAGGTGTTCTTTGCCAGACCGTGATTGGTGCCAAATCGCGCCGGTGACGTGTCGATGCCAAGTTTCCAGCCAGTCACCCCGGCACCGCTGATCTGGCTCAGAACCCGTCCGGTCACACCAATCAGCAGCATCTTGTCATTCACCTTGACCAGCGTATCATTGGTCGCACCGGCGGTGATCACGTGGTCAAACTCGATGATCCGGTGAAATGACGCAGCACCCGCCGCGGAAAAGACCGTTCCACCGGGCCGCCAGTCAACCCCGTCATAGACCGCCGCCATCTCCAGTTCCTCGACCCAGGCCGACCAACCCCTTGCCGGGGTCAGAAATACCCAGCCGCCATTGGCGAAAACGGCAACCTCGCCGACATGGCCATCCCAGGCATTGACCGCACCTACGGGTACAAAATAGGCCTCGCCATCTACCGCACTTGCAGGCGGCAGCGTGATACTGATCGAAACCAGCCTGAGCTGTGCCGCCGCATCCAGCCGCGCCAGCGCCTCATTGACGGTGACGTGTTTTTGCGCCTGCGCCGCCTCGACCAGAGGCAGCCTGAATTGAAATGTCTCAGTCATTTATGTCGATCCTTGCTATTGATCCTGCGCCGAAACGCTCGGATATCTGGGCCACTTCCAGTGAATAGGGGCCGCTGATCCCATCCTCGGCCTTCATCGCGGCGGCATAGGTCCAGCCGGGGCTGCCGACCTCAGCGGTTCTAATCACCGCGCCAGCTTTTCTGACTTCCAGGCGATATGCCTCGAAACTCTCGCCCAACGGCACGTCGGGCGAACTCCAGTTGTCCCCGTCAATCCGGGTGCGCCGAATCCAGCTGAAATGGCTGTCGCCGTTCGCGCGCAACTCTCTCAGGTGGCAGGGCGCATATGGGCGCAACCCGACCCCCTGAAAGGCGCGAACCTGATGCACATAGGTCATGTCGGTATAATCCCTCAACGCCGGACCTATGCGGTAATGCCGCGCCAGATTGCGCGCCGAAACCGGCAGATCAATCTGGCCTGCGACCGATGCCATCAGCACGAAATACCGGCCTGACACCTGATCGCTGGACGCCAACAATTCTGTGCCGCCCTGACCGCGCAGCAGACCGCTAAGTTCATAGGTATCGGTAGCCACCAGTTTGGCCTCGGCAAATTGCAACACCTCCCAGTTGTCAACACCATCGCCTATCACCGCCACATTGACCCCATTCAGCACCGCCGCCCGGCTTGCCGAACTCAGCGCACCGCCAAAAACCTTGACCCGAACCCCCGGTCCGTTGTCCCAGCGTGCCGGGCTGGCGGCCAAAAGCGGCGTTTCGGTCAGCCCGATCACCGCGCGATGCTCGATCAGACGGTTAAGCTGATACCCCTCATCTGAAGGTGCCGAAAAAGCTGCAACGCTGCCCGGCCAGGGGGTGGCTGTGACCGCCAGATAAGGTGCATGTTCCACCTCATCCCCCTTCAGCAGCGGCAGATCCAGAAACAGCGGAAAGACCGGTACCGGGGCGACGAACGGCACCTGTGCGCGGTTGTCCTCGACCAGATCAAGCGGCTTGTAAACCATAGGTTCAACCTTGACCGCCTCGATCCGGCGCGCACCCGCATCTTCGATTCTGTCGATGCGCGCCAACCCGCCGCCAGCCTCACCCGGAAGGGTGAATACATCGCCAGCCCTCAGACCCATTTGCGACGGCGGCAGTTGCAGCGAAACGGTTTCCCGCGCCACCCGCGATTCCGCCAGCCAACGATCGGCGATGGCCCGCGCCTCGCCGGAGGACAGCACGATCGGCAGTTCGGTTTTTGATACGCCCAAAGCCCGCTCATCAGGAAACACCGCCTCGGCAGCACCTGCTTCATAACTGCCATCGGCTCGAACGTAACCGACCCTTACCTGACCGGCGGTTTCCGCCTCGGGCGCGCGCAGCGACTGAATGGCACCTTCATGATCCGCCGACCACGCCAGCCGGTCAGCCGTCAACGCCGCGACACTGCGCCCATTGCGGTTCTGAAACCGCAACACGCCGCCCTGTTCCACCGCGTCGATTGCGAATGCCATCATCAGAGGCTGCAGGGCGCTCCTTGCCGACTGGGTGTCGCCGACATGATAACCCTTCACGGATCCGTAAAGTTCGTCCACATCGACCGCAGTGATCCCCGCCGCCTCACAGGTTTCGCGGATCACATCGCCAAGTGCCTGCGCCCCCAGCCTTCCGTTCAGCCAGTGGCCACGCGCATAATTCCCGCCATCGCTCCAAAGTTCAAGGTTGGCCGGAAAGGCAGGCCATGGCCGGGTATCCCAGGCCCAGACATGCGCCCGTGCCATATCGACCATCGGTGCACCATATTCTGCTGATAGTGGATTATTGGCTGTATCATCCCAGAATGAGAACATCGCATTCAGGTATTGCGACTGAATAAGGTCATCACGCAAGCCGTTGGAGTAACGGGGTTTTTGCGATTCTGATGATTTGGCGTCAAGAAATGCATTCGGCTGGTTGGTGCCCTTGTCGATCGCGGCACAGCCGATCTCGGTGAACCAGATCGGCTTGCTCTGCGGCACCCAGTCGGTGGCATTCGCTTGCCTGACGCCATTGATCCGCGGATGATGCGGGCTTTGCCACCAGCCTATCAGATCCTTGTAGCGATAGATCCAGACCTCGCCATGAGCGCCATCTTGAATGGGCGATCTGATCTGGTGATTTCGCGCGGTTTCACTGGCATAATACCAGTCAAACCCCTCGCCGCCCGCAATGTTGGATTTCAGATAATCCAGCGCATAGATCGAACCGAACCCCTCGTCCAGATGCCCCGGCTCATCACGCCAGTCCGACAGCGGCATGTAATTGTCGATACCAATGAAATCGACATTGGCATCGGCCCAAAGCGGGTCAAGGTGAAACAGAACGTCGTTGGTTCCGTCTTGTGGTTGATAGCCGAAATATTCCGACCAGTCAGCGGCATAGCCGATCCTGACATCCGGCCCGACGATTGCCCTTACATCGGCGGCCAGCGCCATCAGCGCCGCCACCGCCGGGAAAGATCCGGCCGCGCCACGAATTTGCGTTAATGCGCGCATTTCCGAACCGATACAGAACGCGCCCTGCCCGCCAGCCGCCGCAAACACATGCGCATTGTGCAGAACAAAGCGCCGGTATGACCACTCAATCGGGCCATGATAGCCGACCGTGTTGTCAGCAACGCTGAAATCCGACACCTGTGCGCTGCCAAAAAACGCCGCCACCTCGGCCTCGGCAGCGGCTGTCTGATCGGGCGAACCAGCCTGCCCCGGTGACGTTGATAGCGTGATCCGGCCCCGCCACGGCATTACCGGCTGATCCGTGCCACCCCACCAGGGATCGCCCAGACCGTTATCCGCCTGAATATCCATCAGGATGAAGGGATAGAACATCACCTCCTGACCACCCTCGTTGATCGCCCTGATCGCCTCGATCACGGCCTGATCAGTGGGGGTGCCGCCGAACACCGGGCGGCCATCGGACTGGCTGACCGTTCTGGCACTGCTGCGGGTCAGGCCGGATACCTGCCAGGGCATGCCGATGCCGTCAAATTCCACCTTCTCGACCCGCGGTGTCAGTTGGCAATCGCCGCATTTCAGGTTGTCGCCAAACCAGGAAACCACCAGCGAAACCGATTTGCAGGCGTCAAGCTCGGCTCGCAGATCCTCAAGCGAGGTGGCGAAATCGGTCTTGCCACTGGCGGAATTCACATTGGCGGAGCGGTTGATTCCAGGGCCAAGGTCAAAATGCACCGGCGTTGTCGCCAGCGCATATTCCCCGGTTCCGGGAATAAGCGCGACCCCCTTGATGCGCGCCGCCGGATCGGTGCTGCCGCTTTTGGGCTGGGCGCGGCGATAAACCTCAAAGCTGAACTGCGGCACGCGGTTGCCAAACCGGCCAAGGTCAAGATCCTCAAATACCACATATGCAGTACCGCGAAAGGCCGGTGCCTTGCCTGCGCCCTCGACTGCCTCGATCTTGGCATCGGGCAGTTGCACCTCGTCGCCAACATAAACCCGCATGTTCAGATCGTCCGAAGCGATCTGCACCCCATCGGCCCAGATCCGGCCAACCCTTGTGATCACACCTTCACCAAGGGCAATCGCCAGGCTGACGGTATAGCTATAGGAGCTGCTGGCCGCACCGCGCCCGCCACCCTTGCCGGAACCGCCTGTGGTCGTGATTTCCTCCTTGAATCGCGAAGCCCAGATCACCTGACCGCCAATTCGCATCCGGCCGAACGACTTGGCAACCGGATCGCCTTCGCTGGCGCCCATAAGATGAAACCGCTCAATCCGACCGGTGGGCACGGAATCCGAACCCGAACCAAGTATGCGCTGGTCGATCACCCGCCCCAGGGTTGCCCCGACGGCCCGCCCGATGACCGCCGAGGAAAGCCCGATGACCGAGCCGCCAATGGCACCGCCAAGCGATGCACCGACCGCAGATAATACCAGTGTGGCCATCAGACCCCCCGTTTCGGTAGTTCAGTTTATGGAAATTCAAATCTGGCCACGACTCGGCGCGCCCAGGGATCGCTCAACGGACTTTCAACCACGCCGTGACGGCTATAGGCATGCACGAAACTGGCCGAAGGGCCGATATTGGCGGCAATACCAAGATGCTTGGCCACGGCGCGCGGATGCATGCGAAACAGCAGGACATCGCCGGTTGCCGCCAAAGTTATGTCCTTGGCCTTCAGATGCCGCATCGCCGCCCGCCACAACGCCTCATCACAGTTCGGTTCCGACCAGTCCGGCGTATAGGCAGGCACCGCTTCCGGCTCACGTCCGTATAAATCGCGCCAGACACCGCGCAGCAGACCAAGGCAATCCGCCCCCGCCCCTTTGATCGAGGCCTGATGCAAATAAGGTGTGCCGATCCAGCCCCGCGCCAGTGCCAGCGCCTCCGGCCCCCTCATGTCAGACTGCCGCCGTCATTGACCCCGGCGCGGGTAGGATAGGACATCGCCCAATCCTCGCCCGGAATATTTGGAAAACCGCGAAAATTCAGAAAGTTGTGAAATTTCAGCCGGCAGGTTTCCACCCGTTTGTCACACCCCGCCTGCAACCGGACCCGGTCGCCTTCGGCCAGTGCAACCGGCAATTCCTGCCACAAATCGACCCGCCTCTTGCCGCTGATGAAACGATCCGAACGGATCACCCCGATCAAACCTTCGGCCGGTCCGTCCAGAACCTTGAAAACGCCCTTTTCAAACCAGCGTTCCTCGAACCCGGCCAGATCCAAAAAGGCAAATTCGTTTTGCCCCGCAGGGGCTGCAACCTCGACGAAATAGCCTGCCTGTTCCAGATCAAACCTGCATTGCCCATCACCCAGAATGGCCGAACAATTCCGATGATAGGCGCGACCCTGCGGTTGATTCAGCGCCTCGGCCAGCCCGCGCAGTTCCGCCTCAAACACCCCGCCCGAGCGGCGGATTTCACCTACCGAGCCGCGAAACTGCAACAACCGCTCAACCGGCGCTTGCCAATTCACCAGCCAGATCAGCACCTCGGCATGATCATAACGCCCGGCGCGAATATCCGCATCCTCAATCCCGATATCGCTCAGCGCCCCGACCGCGACCGAATTATCGACACTCAGCCCGGTCGAGGATTGCACCATCGCCGCATCAAGCCCGGTCGAGGCACGAAACACCACACCGTCAAATTCCAGGTTGCGGTCATGATCGGTAAACCCCATCACCACACCATCGCGCCGGGTCAACTGCCAGCAGCGGCACAGCGTCGTTGCACCGGTTTCCAGATGCGCCGCCAAATCCCCTAGATCACGCATCAGACCCGAACCTCGATCACCGGCACCGTCGGAATTTCCCCGGCCGAAAAACTGTGGAGCGACATTTCCAGCCGGTCTGCATCAAACCTGACCGGCACGTCAAATTCAAACCCGGCGGTGATTTCCACCCCCGCATCAGGCGCATCGGCAAAGGTGATGAAACCGCTTGTATCATCCACCTCGAAATGCACGCCCTCTACCATGTTGTCGTCGGCCAGTGCGGCCAGAACCGTGCCCAAAACCGGTTTGGCGATCAGCCGCGTGTAATCGCTGATTCCCGAGCGGTAGGTTTTTGACAGTTGAAACGATTTCGTCACCCCATCGCCGCTGCCGATCCGCTGGTCACGATGCGCCACCGTCTGCGAGGGTGCGCAGGATTTGAAATCGGTCCAGTCCTTCCAGCGAAACCCGAATAGCTGGCCGTGACGCGCCTCGAAAAAACCGATCAGGGTTTCGATATCGTCAAGACTGCGCATGCCGACCCCGGCATCGTAACGCCGCCTGGAATCCGCCCAGGGGCTGTTGCGTTCCTCGAATCCGTTGGCCAGCGTGACGATCTCGGTGCGCCGCTCCGGCCCGCCGACCGAGCCAAAGCTAAGACTGGCCGGAAACCTGATTTCGTGAAAATTCATGGTCATTCCCCTAGTTGTTCCGCGTTCCCCGCGCGATCGCCCGATTCATCTGGGCCGCGATCTGGGTGCGCGAGCGTCGAAATCCCTCAGCATCCGGTGTGGATATATTCATCGTCACATTGACCGCCCGCCCGCCAGCTTGCGCCCGCACACCAAGGCTGCCATCGGCCCCCCGGCTTAGCGGCATGATCGCCTCTGGCCCGGCTTCCCCCATCAGGCCGATACCGCCGCGCATGGGGAAATTGGTGGCGCTGGAAACTACGCCACCACGCGCGAACGGCGTGACCTTGCCGCCGGAAAACGATGCACCGTCCTTGAACGGCAGAACCCCGCCGATCAGGTTGCTGATACCGCCCGCAATCATGCCACCCAACGCATTCTGTACTGGTTTCAGTGCCTGGGTCAGGGCCGAATCCACCATGCTGCGCCCCAGCGTTTTCAGCGCATCCGACAGGCGCATACCGTCAAACACCAGCCCGTCAAACGCCCGCCTGAGCCCCCAACCGACCGAGCGCGTCAGCCCGTCAACCTGCCGCCCGGCGGTTGACATCGTTACCTGCATCGACTGCAATTCCGCTTGAAATGCCGCCGAAACCGCCTGGGTTGCGCCGATTGACGCCTCAAGATCGCCAATGGTTACGTCAAGACCCTCAAGGTCAGATTCGATACTTGCCATGTCCACTCCTATTCCCTTGTCTCGTCGGGAAATTCCGCACTCAACTCATGCAATCTCGCCCGGTTCAATCTGGGTGCGCCGCCCCCATCCAGCCCCAGCATCAGCAGCAATTCCACCGGTGTCAGATCCCAGAATTCCTGCGGGCGCAGCCCCAGGCCACCAAGGCCTGCCCGCATCAGCGCCGGCCAGTCAAACCCGTTCATCGGCAATGCTGAATGAAACCGCCAGCAACCGCGCCGCGATGGTGGCGGCACCAATCGGCCCGCCCTCCACTTCGGCCGCCAGCAGGTCCGGCAGTTCCCCCTGCCAGCCGCCGCCCCTGAGGCCGGCGGTCAGCAGTGCCAGCAGATCGCGGGTGCTGAACCGACCGGTTTCAAACCGCTCGACCAGCTCCAGCAGGGAACCCGCCGCCAGCGCCTGTTCCAGTTCGGCCAGCGCGCCAAGGGTCAGACGCAACACATGCGGTCGGCCATCGACCACCAGCTTCACCTCGCCGCGATAGGGGTTCACCATCATATCGCCGTAAAGATCAGCGCCCCGGCCGAAGCCATCGACAACTCATAACTCGCCTCACCATCATGCGAGCCGGCATATTCGATTGACGTCAACTGGAACGGTCCCTGCACGATACCGAAATCCGGAATGATCACCTGGAAATCCGGCACCTCGCCGTCAAAAAAGATTGCCCGCGCGCGTTCATCCGTGTCCGCATCACGAAATACCCCCGAACCACTGATCGAGGCGGAACGCACCCCGACCCCGCCCAGCAACTCGCGCCAGCCGCCGGTACTTTCCAGCGACGTTACATCCACCGTTTCGGCATTGAAGGTGATCCGCGAAGCCCTGAGACCCGCGATGGTCTGAAACGCGCCGGTCCCGTCGAGATCGAGCTTGATCAGCAAATCCTTGCCCTTTTGCGCAGCCATGATATTTCCTTTTCAAATCTGTTGGTTAAATGTCTTCGACCCGCGCCCGGAAACGCAGATCAATCCGCCTGCCATCGGGTGTTCTGCCGCGTCGCGCCTTGGCGCGAACAAATGCCAGCGTCACCAATGTGCCGCGTGCCAGCGTCAGATCGACATCCGACAGCGCGTCGGAAACCGCCACCGCCACCGCCTTGGCCGTGGCAAACCCGGCGGCATCGCTGAACACGCTGACGGTGAAATCATGCACCGCCCCGGCGGCCGAAATGTTGGAATGCGCCCGCACATCCTCTTCGCCCAGAACCACATAGGTCAGGGGCAGAACGCCGCCAGGTGGTGCATCAAACACATCGCCCCCAACCAGCGCCTGAACCCCCGGATCGGTCGAAACCGCCGCGAAAACCGCCGCTTGCAAGGCCGCCGCAACCGCATAACTCATGACAGCACCTCTTCTTTGGCAAAGCACTCAAGGTAAAAACCGCCGCGAAATCCATCGGCCACCGCCTCGATCCTGAACAAACGGCTGCCGTCCCGGAACCGCTGGCCCGGCTTTGGGCGCGACGGCGATCCGACCGGTGCGGCGCGAATGGTAATCCGGTACGGGACATAGGACATGGTCGCCGCCGGAACCTCGCGCGCCCGCCCGGTGCCGCTGCTGATCTCGGCCCAGTGGGTGCCAAGTTCGCTCCAGCTTTCGGTATAGCCGCCGGCATTGTCGGGCTGGCGCGTGACCTCTTCCAGGGTCAGGCGCCGCGTCAGCATGGTCGGGCGCATCATGCCCTGGCCCCGAACAGGCGCACGCTGCGGTAGGTTTCGATCAGCGCCATCACCCCGAAAGGCATCAGCGTGTCGCGCCCACCCGCGCCGTTGCGGTTCTCATAATAATGCGCCGCCAGTAGGAATACCGCCTGCGCCAGATCCACCGGAATGTCGGCCCATGACGGGCCAAAACCTGCGGTGAATTCCACATCCGCCGATCCACCGGCCGGGATCGACGGCAAGGCACCGGCATTGGCCACCAGCCGCGGCCGCTGGCTGTCGCGCTCCAGATAGAATCCGGCATCGTCAATCACGGTTTCCCCACCAACCCTGTCCACGACCTTGACGGCGTTGATGGCGTTGACCGGTGCAATCGGCAGACCCTGGCTTGAGCGTTCCCGCCATGCGGTCACCGACCAGGTGAAATCGCGCTCGATCAGCGCCTTGCCGATCCGCGCTTCAATCGCCGCCAGCGCCGCTCGCAGATAGGCTTCCAAAATGCTGTCTTGTGATCCGTCATCGGCAAACCCCGATCCCAGATGCAGATGGGCGGCAAATTCCGAAACCGGCAAGACCGCGGCGGGAATTGTCGTCAGTTCCACTAACATCATGTAAATTCTCCGATAATTGGCCCGCCTTTGGGCGATGTGCCGAAATTTGCGCGCGCGCCGTCGCTCGGACGGAGGGGGAGCAGCTGGACAACGGAACGCGCGCGCAAAGACCCGCCGCCCGAAAAACAGGCGACAGGCCATCGCATCAGCCTTGGGTGTGAACCCTCAGCTTGATGCGAATTTCAATAGCTTGATCGCGGCGAAATCACTGACATCGCCGCCAACCCGCTTGGTGGCGTAAAACAGCACATGCGGCTTGGCGCTGAACGGATCGCGCAGAATGCGCAGATCCGGGCGTTCGGCGACGGTGTAACCGGCATGGAAATCACCAAAGGCAATGGCGGTCGCGTCGGCTGCGATGTCGGGCATATCCTCGGCGATCAGCACCCTGTAACCCATCAGCCGCGCCGGTTCACCCGCCGCCAGACCATCAGACCACAGGAACCGGCCATCGGCATCCTTCATCTTGCGAACCGCGCCCGCGGTTTTCGAGTTCATCACGAAACTTGCATTGGCGCGATACCGGGCACCCAGCGCGTAAACCAGATCGACCACCGCATCTGCCGGGTTGATGGCGTTGAACTCGCCATTGGCCCCGGTCGGGATATAGCCAAGGCTGCCCCAGCTCCAGATTTCGTTATCAACCGTGGCATAGCTGAGGAACCCCTTGGGCTTGTCGACCCCATTGCCGGAAATAAACGCCGAACCTTCTGAGCGCGCGAACTTGTCGGCGATCCGGTGCGCCAGCCAGTCCTCGACATCAAAGGCGCTGTCATCCAGCAGGCGCTGGCTGGCCTTGGGCAGGGCCGAAAGTTCGTGCAACGGAATCGAGATGCGTTCGACCTGCGGCGTGTCGGTTTCGGATTGCGATCCGGTCTCGCTGGCCCAGCCGGCACCGATATCAGTGTGATCGACCAGCACATCAAAGGCCGTCGATTCCACATGCACCACATTGGCAATGGCGCGGATCGACGAGGCATCGCGCAAAACGCCCGAAATGGTGTCGGCGGTTCTCGGGTCCACCAGGTAACCGCCATCGGCAGAAACCGCCGTGTTCAGCGCCTTGCCTTCCAGACTAAGGCCCCGCAACCCATCATCGTCACCGGTGCGCAGATAGGCCGAAAATGCCTTTTTATGTGGCGCTTCGATCTCGGCATGCTGCGACAGCGCCGGGCGGTTGGCAATGGTCATGTTTTTTCGATCAATCATGGTCAAACGATCTTCCTGTTTTGTAAGGCGCGACTTCACGTCGGCCTGAAACTTGTTGAAATCAGACAAAAATCCAGCAAGGGCTGTTTTCACTTCCATCGCCGGGTGGGTTCCTGACGCAGCGTTTTCACGCGGCGCTTCGGTTTCGGTTTTGCTCATCAAATTACCTCATGCTTCGATGAAAACTAACGCTGGCCGGTATCCGCCAACCAGGAACTGGCATCGGTAAATGCGTTTGCCAGAACCCGCATCAGGTCGTCGGTGTCGGCATCCGCCTTGCCTTGAACCCGTGCATCCGGAAGCATGGGAAACGTCACCAGCGACACCTCCCACAGTTCCAGCTCATGCAAGAGCCGATGGCCCTTTGCATCCTTTTCGGCGCGCAAGGTGCGATATCCGATCGACAAGCCGTCAATCGCCCCCGCCTCTACCAGCGCCAAAGCCTCGGCACCCTTCTGGACATTGCTCAGGAACCGCCCCTTGACGAACAGCCCCCGCGTATCCTCGCGCACCTCATCCCAAATGCCGATCGGCTGACCCGGATCGTGTTGCCACAGCATCTTGATACTGCGCCCCTTGCCCGCCAGTGCCTTCAACGAGGCCGCATAGGCGCCCTTCTGCACCACGTCGCCGCCCTGATCGCAGGCATTGAACAACGACGCATAGCCGGTGATCACACCGCCCTTTTCAATGTCCACGCCTTCCTCGAAACGACAGAACTTGGTTTCAAGTCCCATCGCAGTTTTACCTTCCAACATATTGATATTCCTTATTTAGGTACCATAGTCAGCAGCGCGATCACGCCTTGGCTCAGGATGAACGCCACCACGCCATAGACCGCCAGCCACAGCCGCTTTTCCAGCCGCTCCAGCATGGTTTCGATGGTCAGCAATCGCCGCTCCAGCCCGTTCCAGCGTTCCGCCGTCACCTTTTCATGGGTTTCGATCCTGGCCGCCGCAGCATCAAATGGCTCGTACAAGAACCGCGAACCACCGCCCCGGTTGCGCTCAGTCATCTGCCAGTTTCGGCAATCCCAGCAGCGCGCGTTTCTCGGTCGCCGTCAGGAAATCCGCCTCCGTTACCCGCTTCCAGCGCGCTTCGCGCTCGGCTGACAGGGCGGGAATGCCGTCAAGATCGGGTTCCAGCCGCAGGGTTTCATGGCTGAACGCCGACAACCAGTTGGCGATCGACGCCAGAACCTTGCCCGCCACCGGCAGCACCGTCAGGCGATAAAACGCCCGGTGCGCCTCCTGGTAATTGGCATAGGTCGCGTCCCCCGGCAGCCCCAGCAACATCGGCGGCACCCCGAACGCCAGTGCGATTTCGCGCGCCGCACTTTCCTTGGTTTTCTGAAACTCCATGTCGCTTGGGGAAAACCCCATGGGTTTCCAGTCCAGCCCGCCCTCCAGCAGCATCGGGCGCCCGGCATTGGCCGCCCCCTGATGATAGGACTGCATTTCATCCAGCAGGCGGTCGTATTGATCCTGGCCCATCTGGCCCTGCCCGTCGGCCCCCTTGTAAACAATGGCACCCGATGGCCGTGCCGCATTGTCCAACAACGATTTCGACCAGCGCGAGGCGGAATTATGTACATCCAGCGCCGAGGCCGCCGCCTGCATCGGGCTTAACCCGTAGTGATCGTCCTGCGGGTGAAACGCCCGGATATGGCAAACTGGCGGCAGCATCGCCGTCATGTCAAACCGGTGCTTGCGGCCACCGACCCGGTATTCATAGGCGACAGGCCAGCCATCCTCGCCGGGTAACAGTTGCATGCGATCCGAACGCAGCACATGCAGTTCCAGCGGCACATCACTGTCACCGCTGACCGCCTCAAGATAACCGTCACCGCTTAGCAGCAACTGGCCGTAAAGGCTTTCCAGCAGATCGGCCCGCCCCTGCGCCGCATTCGGGCGCGCCAAAAGCGCCAGCAGCGGATGCACCTCATAGCGCCGCTCGCAGTCGGCCAGAACGATGGGCAGCGACGCCGCCGCCTCGGCAATCATCTTCACGCAGCGAAATCCAACCGGGTTGCCGGTAAAACCGGTCTGGGTCAGGGAAACCGTGTCGCGCGGCGACCAGGCCACCCGGCCCGCGCCATGAAAGGCAATGACCGGGCCTGCCGCCGATGCCTTGGCTTCGGGTGCCGTCGTCGCCTCACGCTTGAATATGTTCAATCCCATTGAAAATGCTCCAGTCTGAATGTCCCGATCAACGGCGTTGTTGCCGCGATGCGTTGTTGTTGCCTGTCCGGACGAATGGGCCGCGCGGATCACAGCCCGCGCAGCCGGGGCGCGCGGAACCTTGCCGCTGCATCAATCATCAGATCGCTCAGCGCCCAGACCAGCGCATCCACCCGGTCCGGGCTGCCCCGGCCCTCAAACCCCGCCAGGGTCATTTCCGCCATCTGATCTTCAAGTTGCATCAACCCCGGCAGGTGCCTGACGCGCCCCTGTTCATAAAGGGCCGCCACCGGCTCGGCCCGCGCCACTTTCCCGCGTGAGGCGCGAACGCCGCGATAGGAAACCAGCGGATCATTCTGGCGAATTACCGTTTCCACCAGATCGCCTCCCTGATTGACCTCGGCCACCAGCCGGTCGGCGCCATGGCGGTGATAGGCCGCAATCGCCGCTTCGGCCCAAACCTGCGGCGAGCCGCTAACGGTTTCATCCGCCAGAACATATGCCCGCCAATCCGTCGGTGGACCCGCGGTCGTGGCGCCCACCACCAGAATCCCGCATTCATCCGAGCCGGAATGCCCGGTAACCGGCGGGTCCACCGCCACCACAATCCTGTTCATTTCCGGCGCATGCTGAACCTGTGCCCGCTCGATTGTTTCAGCCGTCCACAGCGTGCCTTCGGAATCCAACAGCAGTTCCCCCTCCAGCTCCTGACGGCCCAGCCGGGTGCCGCCGTATTTCGCCGTCACCTCTTCCAGAAACGAGGCCGCCAGAAACGCCTTGTTGGCCGAGGTCGGGGCGCGTGTCGTCACCGTCGAAGCGTTATCCAGAATTTCCTTCAGCACGGTCGTGTTCTGCGGCGTTGTCGTCACCACCTGCTGCGGGCATTCCCCCAGCCGCAGGCCGAATTGCAGCATGTCCCAGGTGGCGCGGCCCTTTTTCCACTTGGCCAGTTCATCCACCCAGGCGGCATCAAATTGCGGCCCGCGCAAACTGTCGGGGTCATGCGCCGAAAACACCTGTGCAATCGCACCGTTGGCCCAGACCAGGCGCTTGCGCCCCGCCTCCCATTTCGGGCGGCGATCCGGTGGCGAACAGGCCAGAATGCCGCTGTCGCCGAAAATCATCACCTCACGCACCTGATCCACGGTTTCGCCCACCAGCGCCACGCGACTTGCGCGGCTCTGATCCATCGGCCGCGCGCCTTCCACCTGCATGCGCACCCATTCGGCACCGGCGCGGGTCTTGCCCGCACCGCGCCCGCCCATGATCACCCAGGTCTTCCATTCGCCTTCGGGCGGCAGTTGATGTTCCATCGCCCAAAAGTCGAACAAATACGGCAGCGCCAGCAATTCGTTGTCGCCAAGACCCGCCAGAAACGCCTCGATCTCATCGGGCGTTCTTGAGGCAAGCCAGACGCCGCCCGATCTCAGTTCTGGCCGCGTCAAGATCAACGGCGTATCCGTTGACAATTCCGGCGCGTTCTTGGATGCACTTTTCAAGTTTCACCTCCAGCTCAAACGTGCTTTGAAACGACTTGAAATGGCTGCTGATCAGGGCGCTGATCTCTTTCGGATCAGCCCCTTCCAGATTTTCCTGCAACCGGTTCTGCGCCTCATCAAGCAGAACACTCAGCCGGGCATATTGCCCGTGTGCCCTGCGAAGCATCGTTTCCGCGCGACTTTCACCCTCAGGGGTCATTATGTTCATGAATTCAACCGCCTTCTCATGCTCCGCACGAGGGAAACAAAAAAGCGACACAACCCTGTTCAGGTTGGCCGCTTGCCCATTTCTTCCAGCTTGAAACAAGTTATACCTAAGAGAGTTCGATAAGTCAAGAACTATCTTCTAGGTTGTGCGATTAATTTCCGACCTACTGATCTGCCCCGGCGTTGGCCGCCTCTTCAGCCGCCTTTTTCTCGGCCGCCTTGCGCTCGGCCTCGATCTTGCGCCAGGCGCGAACGTTCTGGTTATGCTCGCTGATCGTGGCGGAAAAAACATGCCCGCCGGTTCCGTCTGCGACAAAGAACACGAAATCGGTGTTTGCCGGGTTCAGCGTCGCCTCGATCGCTGTCTTGCCGGGATTGGCAATCGGCGTTGGCGGCAGGCCATCAATCTGATAGGTGTTATATGGCGTCTTCTTTTGCAATTCGCTTCGCCGGATGCCGCGCCCCAGCACCCCCTTGCCATCGGTCAGCCCGTAAATCACCGTCGGGTCGGTCTGAAGGCGCATTCCCCGTTCCAGCCGGTTGATAAAGACCGAGGCCACCAGCGGGCGTTCGCCGTCAACCCCGGTTTCCTTCTCCACGATCGAGGCCAGTATCAGCGCCTCCTCGGGAGTTTTCAGCGGCAGATCTTTCGCCCGCCCCTCCCAGGCATCCGCCAAAATCTTGCTTTGCGCCGCAGTCATTCGTTCAACCACCCCGGCCAGCGTATCGCCCTTGGAAATCGCATAGGTATTCGGCGCCAGCGAACCTTCGGGCGGAATCGCCGCCAACTCGCCGGTCAGGATTGGATGTTCCTTCAGCTTTTCGATAACCTGATAGCTGGTCAGCCCTTCGGGAATGGTGATCTGATAGGCCAGTGCGCGCCCCGATGTCACCAGCGCCATCAACTCGCGCATGCTGGATTTGGCAGGCACCTTGTATTCGCCGAATTTCAAACGCTCATGATCGCCGCTATAACGCGCGGCAATACGGAAAATCCGCGCATTGGCAATCAACCCCTGCTGCTCCAGCCGCTTGGAAACCGCGCCCAGCCGATCACCGGGCTTTACTTCGAATATCGCATCCTCGGTGAAACTGCCGGGGCGGTCGAACTCAACCTTGCCCCAGACAATCACCCCGCCAAGCAGTATCAGCGCAACGATCAGCAGCGTCAGCGCGTTGGATGCAATATGCCGAACCATGCGTCCTAACCGTCCAATTTCCTGAACAGGACCGAGGCATTGGTACCGCCAAACCCGAACGAATTCGACATTGCCACGTTGATACGGCGCTTTACCGCCAACTTGGGCGCAAGATCCAGCTTTGATGTCACCGCCGGATTGTCCAGATTCAGGGTCGGCGGCGCGATCTGATCGCGTATCGCCAGAATCGAAAAGATCGCCTCGATCGCGCCGGCCGCACCCAGCAGATGCCCGGTCGCCGACTTGGTTGACGACATGGTGACACCGGCTGCCGCATCGCCCAGCAGGCGTTCGACCGCACCAAGTTCGATGGTATCCGCCATGGTCGAGGTGCCATGCGCGTTCACATAATCAATATCCCCGGGCTCCAGCCCGGCACGTTTCAGCGCCGCCTGCATCGACCGAAACCCGCCATCGCCATCCTCGGCGGGGGCGGTGATGTGATAGGCGTCGCCGGACAGACCATAACCCACCACCTCGGCATAGATCTTTGCACCGCGCGCGCGGGCGTGTTCCAGTTCCTCCAGAACCACCACACCGGCCCCCTCGCCCATCACGAACCCGTCACGGTCCGTATCATAAGGGCGCGAGGCCGATTTCGGGTCGGCCGAGCGGCTGGTCGAAAGCGCCTTGCAGGCGTTGAACCCGGCGATGCCGATCTCGGAAATCGGCGCTTCGGTGCCACCGGCCACCATCACATCGGCATCGTCCAGCATGATCAGCCGCGCCGCATCGCCAATTGCATGCGCCCCGGTGGAACAGGCCGTCACCACCGCATGATTCGGACCCTTGAAACCGAACCGGATGGAAACCTGCCCCGAAGCCAGATTGATCAGCGCACCGGGAATAAAGAACGGCGAAACCCGGCGCGGTCCGCGTTCCTTCAAGGTAATCGCCGTTTCCGCGATCGAGGTCAGCCCGCCGATGCCGGATCCGATCATCACGCCGGTGCGGTTGCGCCCCTCGTCATCCTCGGGCAGCCAGCCGGAATCCGTCACCGCCTGCTGCGCCGCCGCCATACCATATAATATGAAATCATCGACCTTGCGCCGATCCTTGGGCGCCATCCAGTCATCCGGGTTGAAGGTACCGTCGCTGCCGTCACCCATCGGGATCTCGCAGGCATAATCGGTCGCCAGATGCGAAGCATCAAACCGACTGATGGTTCCGGCCCCCGATTGTCCGGCCAACAACCGCGCCCAGGTCTCCTCGACCCCGCACGCCAGAGGAGTCACCATTCCCAGCCCGGTTACCACCACTCGCCGCATCTTTGTCCCTCGCATTTTTTGCTTTGAAGGCTGTGATACACAATCTTTCCGCCGAGGGGCAAGCGAAAGGCGCGCGGCTCAGGGCCAGTTGGCATAGGCTTGCCGCTCGCGTTCCAACTGGTGGATTTGTTCCTCTAGTCGAAAATTTTCGGATTGCGCCAGCATCGCATCAACGGTCAGCCCGCCATTGGTCGCCCCAAGAATTTCGCGGATATCCATCCGGTTCATCATGATCACCTGTTGCAGATGCAGGATTTTGACGCTGATCTCGTGGTATTTCAGCCCCTGCGCATGGGCGCTGGCCATGCGCGCCTTGTCAGATGCCGTGCAGAGATCCGATATCGGCCGGCCCTTGCGCCCCAACTGATAGGCGTTTTGGGGGGTGCAATATTGCCTGACACCCTCGCGCCGGCCCTTTTCCCACGCGGCGGCATCGGGACTGACACCAAATGCCTTGCAGATCCGCGCCTGTTCCGACAGCCGTTCCGGGCCATATCCGGCCTGCCCGTCGCGCTGGCCAATCGCCCGCCAGTCGCCACTGATACAATCTTCGCGGCTGATCCCGCTACAGGACACCAGCAGGAACAGTACCGCCAACAGGCGCAACAGGATCGGCTTGGTCATTGCTTTGCTCCGGCGTCAGGGATCAGCCATGTTTGCAGCTAATCACAAATCGGCCCGATACGGCAAAACAAAAGGGCGCCGCAAGCGGCGCCCTTTCGGCCCAAAAGGCAAATCTGGTTACGAGGCTTCGGTAATGAACTTTACCGCATCGCCGAAGGACTGGATGGTTTCAGCCGCATCATCGGGGATTTCGATGCCGAATTCTTCTTCGAACGCCATCACGAGTTCGACCGTATCCAGGCTGTCGGCACCCAGATCATCGATGAACGAGGCGTTCTCGGTTACCTTGTCTTCGTCAACACTCAGGTGCTCGACAACAATTTTCTTAACGCGATCTGCGATGTCGCTCATATTTCGATCCTCATTGTTGCGGGATAAGTCCCGATTTCTTGGCTTACCGCCTTTTTCGGGCGATGTCATTGCCCTCGTCACGGGGCGAACCGCTGATTACTGCAGCCCCCTCCGGCAAATCTGTGGCGCGCTATATCACAAGTATCCGGCTTGGCAAACGTTTTCCGGCCATCGTTTGTGACACGGCGCAACTGTAACCTGTTGGCGGTGTTGAATTGATGCGGCCAAATGGCGCTGGTGAAATATTTTGACACCCGACTGCCACGCCGATGCCGTTACGGTCGTGCTGTCGGCAGGCGCTGATTCTCAAATTCCCGGGCGGCCTTCTTTGGCCCTAGATCATCGCCATGCCGCCGTTCACATGCAGTGTCTGACCCGTCACATAGGCCGCCTCGATCGACGCCAGATACAGCGCCGCCGCCGCGATCTCGTCCGCTTCGCCCATGCGCCCGGCGGGAATCGCGCCCAGAATGCCGTCTTTCTGCGCATCCGTCAGCTTGTCGGTCATCGCCGTGGCAATGAACCCCGGCGCGATGCAGTTGACGGTGATCCCGCGCGAGGCAACCTCGGCAGCGATGGATTTCGACATCCCCACCATGCCGGCCTTGGCGGCGGCGTAATTGGCCTGACCCGGATTGCCGGTGGTGCCGACCACCGAGGAAACATTGATGATTCGCCCCCAGCGCGCCTTCATCATGCCCCGGATCGCGCCCCGGCACAGCCGCATGGTCGAGGTAAGGTTGACCTCCAGCACGCTGGCCCAGTCTTCATCCGACATACGCATGAAAATGTTGTCTCGGGTGATACCGGCATTGTTCACCAGAACATCAAGCGACCCCATGGCCGCGATGGCCTGTTTCGGCAACGCCTCGACCGCCTCGGCATCGCTCAGGTTGCAGGGCAGCACATGCACCCGATCACCCAACTCCGCCGCCAGCGAATTCAGCGGTTCCTGCCGCGTGCCGGATATACCCACCGTCGCCCCCGCCATGTGCAACGCGCGGGCAATCGCGCCGCCGATACCGCCCGAGGCACCGGTAACCAGTGCGTTTTTTCCATTCAGATCAAACATTTTCATCCCCTATGCCAGTTCTGCGGCCACGGCCCTTACATCATCGGGCACCGATACCGCCTTGCAGGTTGCTTCGCGGTCGATCCGGCGGATCATGCCCGAAAGCGCCTTGCCGGCACCGATTTCGTAATAGCTGCCAACCCCTTGCCCCTGCATCCAGGCAACACTTTCGCGCCAGCGTACCACACCGGTCACCTGTTCCACCAGCAGGGCGCGTATCTGATCGGGGTCGCTGATCGCCTCGGCCCTGACATTGGCCACCACCGGCACGCCTGGCGCCGATATGGTGACATCGGCCAACGCCCCGGCCATGACCTCGGCCGCCGGGGCCATCAGGCGGCAATGAAACGGGGCGGATACCGGCAGCAGCATGGCCCGCTTGGCCCCCGCCGCCTTGGCCAGTTCAACCGCGCGTTCCACCGCTGCGCGATGGCCCGAAACCACCACCTGCGCCGGGTCGTTGTCGTTGGCCGCCTGACAGATACCGTCGCCCGCCGCCTCGGCGGCAACCGCCGTTGCGGTGGCAAAATCAAGGCCCAGCAAGGCCGCCATCGCCCCTTCGCCCACCGGCACCGCCGCCTGCATGGCGCGACCGCGTATTTTCAACAACCGCGCCGTATCGGCCAACCCGATCGCTCCCGCCGCACAGAGCGCGGAATATTCGCCCAGCGAATGCCCGGCCACATAATCCGCCGCCTTGGCAAGGGTTACCCCCTCGGCCGCCAAGGCCGCCATCACCGCCAATGAAGTCGCCATCAACGCCGGCTGCGCGTTTTCCGTCAGGGTCAGTTCCGCAATATCGCCATCCCGGATCAGCCCGGAAAGGTCTTGACCAAGTGCCGCATCCACCTCATCAAATACCGCCTTTGCCGCCGGATAGGCCGCCGCCAGCTCCATCCCCATGCCAATCGCCTGCGCGCCCTGACCCGGAAAAACAAATGCTCGTTTCATTCTGCCCCCTTATGCCCTTTGCTGAAGTCGGCGAATTTGTACCCCCGCTCCCGGCATTGGTCTAGGTCAAATGGGGATCGGCGGCCGCGCACCGCCTGTTTTGATTCACCGCGCCAGCCAACCCCTTGATTTTCTGCATCGCAAATTCCGGCAGGGCGCATGTTCCGCCGGATCATCCTTCGGCGCCGTCGCGGATTTTCCGAACGCAAGCAGGCTTGGCGGCATAGCCGACGCCACTGTGTTCAAAGGTCCGCGTTCAAGGGTCCGCACGGCGGCACAAGCCGTTTCGCCATCACCGGCCGCCCCCTTGCCGCGCCGCCACGCCCGCGCTCGTCCGAAGCGCGATCAAGGTCGCCTGCCTCAGGGATTTACCGGAATCATCGTTCCCTGAAGGGCCGCAACCTGCTTTCTCGCACCTTTGCCGTCCTCCGCCCAGACGTCGGCGGCGACCACGACCAGACGCTTGCCAGGCTTCAGGACCCGGCCTTCGGCAACCAGCCGCCCGGCGGCGGGGGCCAGCAGGTTTATCTTCAACTCGACCGTCATCACCTCGACCCCCGCTGGCAGGACGCTTAATGCGGCATAACCGGCGGCGCTGTCACCGATCGTGAAGATCAGCCCGCCATGGGCAAAGCCCTGTTGCTGGCGAAACCCTTTCGACACCGGCGCGGCAATCGAGACCTTCCCGACATCCAGCGAAACCAGTTCCGCGCCGATCGACCCCATCATGGATTGCCGGGCGAAACTGTCTCTGATCCGGGCTTCGAGTTCCTTGTCGATCGTCACTTCCATCGTCATTTCCCGGCTGCTGGTGCCAACGGACAATCAGATGCGCCGTATCGCTTGTCAACCGGCGGCGACCGTCGCGAAAAACATGCACATCCGTTTTGTCAGACTGTTTGCACAAAAGGTCTGGAATTTGTTGAAACCGCCAATTCACGGAGGTCAAGTCAAGTGACCCCTTAATGAACAAAACCGCCATTCAAACCTTGCCAGTTCCCTGGCTTTGCCGGACCGGTGCAAAGACAACACGTCGATTCACCAAAGGCCCGCAAATGTTCACTTCTCATCGCTTTGAATGGCAGATAACCACACCGATTGCAGCAGGCGGACGTTGCGGCATGCAATCACCCTGTGTTGAGTTTGGCAACAATATCGTCTTTATCCTGCTATTGTTTCCAAAAGCAGTATATTCTGCGATGAAATATGGCGTAATTAGTTGCTAAAACCTTGTCTGAACATCAACAATTTGTTAACATTTCGGTGATCGTCCTGCGCTTGATGCAACAATTTCGCGAGGGCAAGGCGTTTTCATATTGTAATCTAACCTAGTAACTGGGGAAAAAAATGAAAATCTTTACGACACTAATCAAATCCCTGGTATTGTCTCTGATATTGGCAGTGCCGGGATACGCATCTTCAATATATCTGTCTGGTGATTCCAATATCTTCACAACAAGTGAAGATAACGAGATCTTCTTTCAGAATGTGTTCAACGGAAAAACCGTTGCAAACTATTCGTCAAGCAGCCTCAGCGGGCTGGGAACAACGGCAACGGTAACCAACTATGGCTCTGGGGCGACCGTGACATCGGCCGGGCTAGGCGCAAACGACTTCATGATTTTCGGTTATACCCGGACATCCGTTTCCGCCAGTGAATTGACGGCAATCAGCAACTATGTGTCCGGTGGTGGGTCGCTGTTTCTGTTTGGCGAAGGCAATACCAGTTTCACTTCTTTGAACATTGCGGTTAACGCCATCCTGGGCGCCGTCGGTTCCTCCATGAGCCTGAGCACGACGCTTAATCTGGACCTTGGAGGGAATAACATTCAGCCTTTGCAGAATTTGGTCACCACAGGTTCGCAAACAAATGGCGTGAATAGCTGGTTCACGGCCTATGCATCCTTTATCAACCTGGGATCAGGCACGGCACTGATTTCCGGAACCGGAAATGCCGGTGTTAACGGAGTAGCAATCGCGGTAGAAACATCAGCGGTTCCCGTACCGGCGGCATTTCCCTTGCTTCTGGCCGCTCTTGGTGGTCTGGGTCTTGTAGGGCGTCGCCGCAAAGCCAGCTGACTTGACGCTATCAACTGATCAGCAATATTCGGGCGGCTTCGGTCGCCCGATTTCGTTTTAGATGTGGTGGTAATTGATACACCGTGCGGCTTGGAAATGCCGCGCCGCCAGGACAAGGGCCACCTCAAACACCCGCCCCAGCCACATTCCCCTTGCACCCAGCCCGCCAGCGGCTATAACGCGGCGTCTTCCGTAACATATTCATCGCGGATGCCTCTCGTATGCGGCCAGCGGAAGACATATCGGCTCGCATGTTGAAGCACGCTTGCAAAGGAACAGAATATGGCGCTCTATGAGCATGTATTCATTGCGCGGCAGGATTTGTCGAACACCCAGGCCGAAGGGCTGGTGGAACATTTCGGTGCGGTACTGGCCGACAATGGCGGCAAGATCGTCGATAGCGAATACTGGGGCCTGAAAACCATGGCCTACAAGATCAACAAGAACCGCAAGGGGCATTATGCCTTTCTGAAAACCGACGCCCCGGCGCCGGCAGTTCAGGAAATGGAACGCCTGATGCGGCTTCATGATGACGTGATGCGGGTCATGACCATCAAGGTCAAGGCGCATGAAGACGGCCCCTCGGTCGTCATGCAGGCCAAGAATTCACGCGACGAACGCGGCCCCCGCGGCCCGCGCCGCGATTGATCTGGAAAGGATTTAACCCATGGCAAACAAACCGTTTTTCCGCCGCCGCAAATCCTGCCCGTTCTCTGGCCAGGATGCCCCCACGATCGACTACAAGGACACCAAACTGTTGCAGCGTTACATTTCCGAACGCGGCAAGATCGTGCCCAGCCGCATCACCGCCGTATCCGCCAAGAAGCAACGGGAACTGGCCCGCGCCATCAAGCGCGCGCGATTCCTCGCCCTTCTGCCCTATGCCGTGAAATAAGGAGCATATCTGATGGATGTCATCCTGCTTGAACGCGTTGCCAAGCTTGGCCAGATGGGCGATGTCGTCTCGGTCAAACAAGGCTATGCCCGCAATTTTCTGCTGCCCCAGGGCAAGGCGCTGCGCGCGACCGAACAGAACAAGAAACATTTCGACGGCCAGAAGGCCCAACTGGAGGCCGCCAACCTCGAAGCCAGGGGCGAGGCCGAGGCCGTTGCCGCCAAACTGGACGGTCAGCAGTTCGTGGTGATTCGCTCTGCCTCGGACAGCGGTGCGCTTTATGGTTCGGTCACCGGTCGCGATGCCAGCGACGCCGCCACCACAGGCGGCTTTACCATCGACAAGAAACAGGTGGTTCTGGATCGGCCGATCAAGGAACTTGGCCTGCACGAACTGACCGTGGTGCTGCACCCCGAAGTCTCCTGCCGGATCGCGCTGAACGTGGCGCGTTCCGAGGATGAGGCGACATTGCAGGCTTCGGGCAAGTCGATCCAGCAACTCGCTGCCGAGGCCGAGGCCGAAGCCGAGTTCGAAATCGCCGAACTGTTCGAGGATATGGGCGCCGCCGCCATGGACGACCTCGATATCGAGACACCGGGCGTAGAAGCCGCAGCCGAAAAAGTTGCGGATGACGAAGGCGACGAAGACAAGGCCTGAGGCATCGACACACGACTGTTACGCGCCGCGCCCGGATAGCTCCCGGCGCGGCGTTTTTGTCGGTGCGAACTGGCTGATATCACCCGCCGCCCGCCGCTTCAGAACCGTGCAACCATAACGCCGGCTTTTTCCAGCCGCTCGCGTACTTTCGCCGCCAGCCTGACAGCGCCGGGGGTATCGCCATGCACGCAAACCGTTTCCGGGCGGACCGGCACCCTGACGCCATTGATCGAGGTGATTGCCTGATCACTGACCATCCTCAGCACATGTTCCGCCGCCTGATCGGCATCGTGAATGACCGCCCCGGCCTGCCCACGCGAAACCAGCGTGCCGTCGTCGTTATAAGTGCGATCGGCAAACACCTCGCGCACCACCGGCCCGCCGATGGCGGTGGCGGCATGTTCGATCTGGGTGGCGGCGATGGCCATGATCACCAGATCCGGCGACAACCGGCGGACCGCCTGCACGCATACATCGGACATGGCCCGATCCGTCATGCACATGTTGCTGAGCGCGCCGTGCAGTTTCACATGCCGCACGATTTCACCCGCCGCCCCGGCAATCGCCTGCAATGCGCCGATCTGATAGGTGATCAGGGCCGCCAGTTCACCCGCCGCAATGTCAAGTATGCGCCGCCGCCCGAAGCCCTGTAAATCGGCAAACCCGGGATGCGCCCCAATGCCGACGCCCTTGTCGCGGCACAACCGCACCACCCGCTGCATCTCGACCGGATCGCCCGCGTGAAAGCCGCAGGCGACATTGGCCGAGGTGACGATATCCAGCATCTCGGCATCCTGGCCCATACGCCAGGGACCGAAACTTTCGCCAAGATCGGCGTTAAGGTCAATTCTGCTCATCGTTTTCACCCGTGATTGCGCCATCAATCAGGTTATAGGACAACAAATCCGCCATGTCGCGCGGATCCCTCAGAACCGGTTCAGCCATTCCGGGCAAGGCCCCGATGGTACGGCGATATTCCAAAAGTGCGCCGACCGCCTCCTGACGGTCGACAATGCTGATCGCAAAGCGCTCGCCACTGCTGATCTGCGCCAGCGCCGCAATATCGGCGGTGATCACCGTGGCGATTCTGGGATAGCCGCCGGTCGGACCTCGATCCGCCAGCAACACCGCCGGGGTGCCGTTGCCGATGATCTGGATATCGCCCGGCAGGGTGGCGTCCGAGGCGATGCTCAACCCGCTGTCACCATGAAACGGCGGGTAATCCGGTATGATCTGCATGCCCATCCGGTCACGTTTGTCGCTGACGCCAAACTGCGCCGCAGCAAAGCGCGACCGCTCTGCATCATCGAACAGGTGCGATTGCGGCCCCCAGATGGCGCGGATCTGGCGTTGGTCGAAATATTCCGGGCGCGGCAGCGCCAGCGGCACCGGCTTTGGCGGCACCAGACCCGCCGGCAGCAGATCTCCGGCCTTCGGCAGATGCCCGAAACCGGCGCGTACATGGGTTGAACGCGCGTTCAGCACAACTTCGGTCTGAAACCCGCCCGCCACATGAAGATAGCCATAAACCCCCATTACCGTCGCGCCGATCCTTAGGGTGTCGCCATCGCGCAAATGCAGGCTTTGCCGCCACTCAACCACCCGACCGTTCAGGCTTGCCTGCATCGGTGCGCCCGTCAGCGACACCCAGACCTCGCCCTCAGCCCGAAAGCTGCCGCCATGCCCCGCCATTTCCAGCGCCGCGTCATCAGCAGCATTCCCCAACAGCGCCTGCCCCTCGGCCAGCGCATAGGCATCCATCGCCCCTCCGGGACTTACGCCAAAGCGCAGCAACCCCTGCCGGCCGCGATCCTGAATGCTGGCGGTGGGGGAAATCGACAGGATGCGCAGCCCTCTCATGGCTGACCTTTCATGAATTCGTCCATGTCGAAACCGGCGATCTGCGCCTCGGATACCGGCTGAAACCGCACCAGATCGCCCGGCGACAGCAGAAACGGCGGGCTTCGGCGGGGATCAAAGCCGCGAAACGGCGTTCGGGCAATCTGCCGCCAGCCGGTGGGGATCGGTGTTGCCGGCAGAACCGTCTGGCGCACCGCCACCAGGACCGCGCCCGCCGGAACCCCGGGCGTGATGCCGGTGCGCCTGGGAATGTTCCAGTTCTGCGCCAGCTGCCCGAGATAGGCCAAACCGGGCGAGAACCCCAGCATCGCCACTGTCAGCGGGTCGGCCGAATGTGCCCCGGCCACCTGATCTTCGCGCAGGCCGGCCAGATCGGCCACCTCGGCCAGATCGGGGCCTGAGGCTCCGCCGTAGACCGCTGGCAAAACCCATTCACGCCGGCCTTGCGGCGGCGGCGCAAGATACCAGTCGCGCTCGGCAAGCATTGCGCCAAGCCTGGCCTCAAGCCGGTCAAACGGCAGTTCCAGCGGATCGAACCTGACCAGAACCGAGCGAAAGGTCGGCACCGTCTCGATCACACCCGCCAGCGTCATCTGCCTGATAGCGGCGTCAAACGCCAGCACCGCATTGCTGACGGCGGGTGCATAGGCGTCGCCAAATTCCACCAAAATGCCCATGTCACCGGCGATGCGCAGAACCGGCTTTCCGGCCCAATCTGCCCCCTCAGCCGATGACATGCCGCAATCCTTTAGAATTGTTTCTATTTCCCATAGTCTGGCATCGCTGCAAAGCTGGCGCAATCGCCGAGTTGTCCGGCAGGCGCCACCTTTGGGTAAGACATTGTTAAACCCAACGCGCAATGATGCCCCCGGGTGAGTTATCAACAAGGGGTGGACATGCAAACCGCGCTGACAACAACCGGCTCCGGGCCGGCCGCGACACTGTTTTCGGAACCGGGCAACGATCCGGCAAGGGGCGAAGTCATCCTGCCAGCGGCGCCAACCCGCCCGGTCAGGGCGGCGCTTAAGGTTTCTTCGTCAGCGCAGCTTAACCGACGGCAAAAGGCGGCGATCATCGTGCGGCTGATGCTGGGTGACACTTCGGCGCTGCCTCTGGATGAATTCGAAAACCGCCAGATGGTCAGCCTGGTCCGGGCGATGGCCGAACTCCGCCATGTCAACGAGGCGGCCACGCTACAGGTGATCTCGGAATTCCTGGCGGAGTTTCAGGGCCACGGCCTGACCTTTCGCCCCGGGCTTGAGGGCGCGCTCAGTCATTTTGATGGGCATATCAGCGCCGAGGTTGCGGATCTTCTCAGCAATGACCGCAAACCCGGTGCGCCGCCCGACCCATGGCCGGAAATTGCCGGCTTCGAGGTGGCAGATTTGATCGCCTTTCTTTCGGGCGAGACCCCGCAGGTGACGGCGATTGCCATGGCCAAGCTGCCGGCACCGATGGCGGCTGAAATCCTGACGGAACTGCCCGGCGAAACCGCGCGCGCGGTCGCGCTGGCCGCAGTCAGCGCCGGGCGCATCAGCCAACCGGCGCTGGCAAATGTCGGCAATACGATACTGCAAGGATTGCAGTCGAAAACCGATCAGGGGGCGCTGCCGGGCGATCCGCTGGCCCGGCTGGCGGCAATCCTGAACTTTGCCAGCGGCGACACACGCCAGGAAATGCTGGGCGCGCTGGAAAACGACGATGCCGCGATGTCCGAGCGGGTGCGCCGCATCATGTTCACCTTTGGCGACATTCCGGACCGGATCGAGGTCAAGGATATTCCCAAACTGGCGCGCGCGGTTGATAATTCGACGCTGATCACCGCCCTGGCAGGTGCCGAAATCACCGAAAAGGAGGCAGCGGAATTCATCCTTGGCAACCTGTCAAAACGACTGGCCGAACAGATCAGGGAAGAAATCCGCGAAACCGGCGAGGTCAAGGTCAAGGATGCCGACGCCGCCATGAACAAGCTGGTGGCCGGCATCCGCGAGCTTGAAGCAACCGGCGAGATCACCCTGATATCGCCGGAAGAATAGGAAAACGGCGCAGCGCACCGGTAGAAGTGCAGGCAATGATAACCGTCACCAACCGCCAGCGCGGCAGATAAATCCGGCGGCTGACGGGCAATCACGCAACAGTGTACGATGGCACCCGCCCGAAACGCCTTGCGGATATCTGCCTGAAACTTTTACGCGGCTATCGGCAGGACATCATTGCGCCGGTATCAACCGACATTCCTACGCGGGCAAAAGCCCGACACACCATCACTTGCACCTGCCCGAAACACTTCGCGGATATCAACCCGACATTTTTGCGCGGCTATCGGCAGGACACCCTCACCGGAAGTATCCGTTCTATATGTTTGCGCCGGTATCAACCGACATGCCCATGCTGGCATCAGCCCGACGCGCCTTCGCGGGCATCAGCCCGACACGCCTTCGCGGGCATCAGCCCGACACGCCTTCGCGGGCATCTGCCCCCAACCTTTCGCCTGAATTGGCCCGGCAGGCCCGCCCCGGCCTTGGCGCGGTGCGTTTTACCCGTGGTGGCGCGACGTTTCATTCATAATAACGCCCGCCATCATGGCTGCGGCCACCGGCAAAGATTTAAGATGTCGGGGCTGAATGGTCCGGCTATTTGTCTTTTCCTGCCACGGGTTTCGCGGTTTTCAGCCGGGATCAGACCGGCGGGACCGGTGCTGCCGGCGGCGATGGTGCTGAATCGCCCGGCAGATCGGTTGCTGCCGCTTTCGGCAGGCTGGCCGGTTGCTGTCGTGGAATATCGGTGCCAGCACTGCCGCCCTTAAGCAGGATTTCGCTGACCGAAACCGCCTTTTTGCCGGCCTTCTGACCAAGCCGCCCTTTCATTACCTTCGTGCCATCCACCGCCACCAGCGTCAGATCCGACAGCGAGGCGCTGTTGATCGGCAGGCAATCGCCAACCCCCAGCGACAGCGCTCGCCCCAGTGGCAGCGGCACCGTTTCCAGCACCGCGCGCAGCCTGAGCGGCGATGCCGCAAGGTTGCGGGTCATGGCATCGGCAAACGGCTGCGCATTTCCCGTCTGGCCACCGCCCTTTGGCATCCAGAACGCCACCGGCAGGGCAAGGCTGATGCCGCCGCCGCGAATACCTTCCTGAAATCCGACCTCGGCGGCGATCACCGCATAACGGCCCTTGTCCAGCAGAAAGGCCAGTTTGACCGGATCGACCTCATGCGGGCCAAGCGACAGGTGTGGCAACACCGGTTGCAGGGCCAGTTCCGCAACCTCGCTCGGCAACAGTTTCAGCAGAGTTTCGCAGAATTCCCCTACCAGGGCGATGTCGATCATCGTCGGGCGGCGCACCACACGGTAAACCTGCTTGTCACCGGCACCGGTGGCAAGTTCCACCAGCGCATTGATCAGCAAACCGTCGATGGTCAGCAGGCCGCGCTGCCCATTCGGGCCGTTGACCAGCAGCATCAGCGACGGATCGGGGCGGCTTTCCAGCAGTTCCGCCAGCGAATTCTGCCCGACGATCACATCCCTGACCCCGGCCTTGATGTCGAATAGCTGCCGCGCCGTTCTGGCGGTGGCCAGATCCAGCGCCTCGGCCGCCGATGTCAGGCCGTTGTCGCCGCTGCCATCGGTCAGAGCAATCATTTTCCTCAGCGTATCGCCAGACGCAGGCATCGGCATCATCCCCTTGCCGCCTGTTGTTGGGCGGCCGGGCCATCTTAGGGCCAAGAAAGTGTTGAAAAGGTTAACGCCATCCATCAGGCGGCGGGCAATACCACGCGAAACGCTGCCCCGCCCCTTCCGGGCAGATATTCGATCGAACCTCCAAGGTTGCGCATGATCTCGCGGCTGATCGCCAGACCCAGCCCGGCGGAACCGGCGGCGGCAGAATCCGACAGGCGCGAGAATTTCTCAAAGATCAGCTCGCGGTGCTTTTCTGCGATCCCCTCGCCGTTATCAATGAAGTCAAGGATCATCTGGCCGGCACCTCGTTCAAGTTCGATCCTGAGTTCCGGCAACGCGGCACCGCAATATTTGCGCGCATTCGTAACCAGATTGATGAACACCTGCGACAGGCGGTCCAGATCGGTGGTGATCTCGGTTGTGGCCAGCGCCGCATCAAAAACCACACTGATCCGCCGTCCGTCCGGGCCAGTCGCCCCGGCGGTCACCGCACGGTCGATCAACTGGCCGAGATTGCCGGTTTTTTGCTGCAACACCACCTGACCGTTTTCCAGCACGCTCAGGTCCAGGATTTCATCCAGCAGCCGCGTCATCCTGATGCTTTCGGCCAGTATGATCGAGGAATAGCGTTTGGCCACCGCCTGATCCAGGCCGTCATTTTCGCGCAAAATCTCGGCGAATGAGCGGATCGAGGTCATCGGCGTTCTGAGTTCATGGCTGATCTGGCTAAGAAAGCCATCCTTCTGAATGCCCAGTTCGGTCAGCTTTTCATTGGCGGTTTGCAACTGCCGGGCGGTGCGGGCCAGTTCGCGCGATTTCTGTTCAAGCTGCACGGAATGTTCCATGATCTGCGCCGTCTCATCGGCGACCGCGATCAGGTCTTCGACCGAAATGCTGGTGCCGCCGGTCAACTGGCCGATCATCGCATGCGCCGTCGCGGCACCGACCGAGCCGGCCAGTTCGCGTTCCAGCCGTTCGACGAATTCGCGCGTCGGGTCGGGAAAGCCGCCGGGCTTGCCCTGTTCATGGGCAGCGTCACGAAACAGTTGCAGTGCCGCCGCGTTACCCATGATCCGCTGCGACATCACCAGAAGATCATCGGTCGCCACCGACATCGACGACCACGGCCCCTGACCCGAGGAATGTTCGAACACATTGACGAACTGCGCGCCTTGCAACCGCTCCAGCGGCGACGGAAAAGTCACCAGCGAAACCAGAACGAACCCCACCGCATTGACGCCCATCGACCAGATCAGCGCATGCACCAGCGGATCCATGCCGGTCATGCCGAACAGCGCCTGCGGCCTTAGCGCGCTGATCCCGAACAGGCCGTTTTCCAGCACGCTTACGGGCATCAGCCAACTGCCTTCGAAACTCGGCAGGAACAGCGTATAGAGCCACAGCGCAAACCCCGAGGTCAGCCCGATGATGGCGCCGCGTCTTGTGGCCCCGCGCCAGAACAGGCCACCTACCATCGCCGGCAGCACTTGCGCCACGCCGGTAAAGGCGATCAATCCGATCGAGGCCAGCGCGCTTGAGCCGCCGCTGATGCGGAAATAGCCGTATCCAAGCGTCAGAATCGCCACGATACTGATGCGCCGCGCCCGGATCAGCACATTGCGCACATCGCCGCTCAGCTTGACATTGGTGCCCATGAAGGTCAGCCAGACCGGCATGACGATGTGGTTTGAAACCATGGTCGCCAGCGCAATCGTGGCCACAATCACCATCGAGGTCGCCGATGAAAACCCGCCCAGAAAGGCCAGCATCGCCAATGCTTCCTGATCGTGAAGGATCGGCACCGTCAGAACGTAAAGATCGGGGTTCGACCCGGTTGGCATCTCGGCCAGCCCGATCACCGCGATGGGCAGCACGAACAGGCTCATCAGGAACAGATACAAGGGAAAGGCCCAGCTTGCGGTGGCAAGATGGCTTTCGTCTGAGTTTTCCACCACCGTCACCTGAAACATCCTTGGCAGGCAGACGATCGCCGCTGCCGACAGGATCATCAGGGTGATCCAGCGGCTGCCCGAGGCGCTGTAGATGTCGATTTCGGTGGTTTTGATCCGCGCCAGCATATCGGCTGGCCCCTCGGCCACCCCCCAGACGACGAAAATCCCGACCGCCAGCAGCGCGATCAGTTTCACCACCGCCTCGACCGCGATGGCGGTGACGACGCCGTGGTGCTTTTCGTTGCTGTCAATGGTGCGGGTGCCGAACAGGATGGTGAAAACCGCCAGGCCCGCCGCCACCCAGAAGGCCGTGAAGTTGAGGCTGACCGCCCCCTCATCCACCGAACCGCTGCCGGCAAACACCGAAAACGACAGCGCCACCGATTGCAGTTGCAGCGCGATATAGGGTGTGGTGCCAACCACCGCCAGCGCCGTCACGATCACCGCCAGAAAGGCGCTTTTGCCATAGCGCGACGACAGAAGGTCGGCGATCGAGGTGATGCGATGGGTGCGCCCGATCCTGACCAGCTTGCGCAGCAGCCACCACCAGCCGACGAAAACCAGCGTCGGCCCCAGATAGATCGCCATGAACTCCAGCCCGTTCCTGACGGCAGAACCGACCGCGCCGAAAAAGGTCCAGGCGGTGGTATAGATCGACAAGGACAGCGTATAGACCAGCGGCGAGCGCAGCCAGCCAAGCCGCCCCTGGCGCGCCCGCATATCCGCCAGGAACGCCACCAGGAACAAAAAGCTGACATAAAGCGTCGCCACCAGCACCAGAAGGTTGAACGACAGCATGCCGCCCTAACCTTCGAATTCGCGCTTTTGCAGGCTTTTTGCCAGTATCCGCGCCGCAACGATCAGCGCCAGCCAGACCGCGAACAGATAGATCGACATCGGCACCGCGTTGAATTCGTCACCGGTTCGGGTAAACAGAAACGGCAACGGCATCAGAAACAGCCCCGCCCCCAGCACCGGCAACAGCTTGGCGGCATCCACCAGACGGCGGCGGCGATAGCTGCGAAGATCAAGAAATTGCGGTGAACTGGGTTCCCTCATACCACCAGTTCCCGCACGGTTGCCAACATTTCCGAGTTTGAAAACGGCTTGGTCATGTAACGGCTGGCACCAAACGCGGTTGCCGCGTCGCGGTCCCTGGCCTGACCGCGTGCCGTCAACATCAGAACCGGCAGGTTCTGCCAAATCTGGCGCGATCTGAGATCCTGAAGGATGTCAAAACCGCTGCGCCCCGGCAGCATCACATCAAGGATCACCAGATCAGGCAGCGATTTCGTAACCGCCTCGATGGCGGTCTTGCCGTTGGAATGCGTGCTGACGCGCCAGCCATCCTGTCGCAGGATGAAGGTGATGGCTTCAATGATGTTCGGTTCATCCTCGATCAAAAGGACATGTTTTCCCATCCGCCACTTCCCTGTTAAGTTGGCGCATCATGGAACGGCGATTGCGCATTTGGCAAGTACCTTGCGAAAGTCCACATGGTCACAGGCTGGTTCCGATTTTGGTTCAGGCATCTGCCATGATCGACGGCTCGCGCCGGGCCGGACATGCCTGACGCGGGCAGATGCGGCAACTAGGGCCGACCTCGACCGGTTGCAGGCCTGGGCTGGCCGCCCCCCCCGCCGCCGACCTGAACAGCATCACCGAGCGCAAGACCGGCTGGGTTCGTGCCGCTGCCGGGTCAAGATAGCTGGCAATCGCCTCGGCGCGGAACATTCGCGCCTCGGTGGTCTGCAACAGCGCCACCATCGGCACATGCGGCTGCGACATTGCCTGATAAAGCGGCCACAACCCGCAACCTGCACCATAACGCGGCAGGGTAAAACCCGGCAACGGCTTTCGCAACAGTACCGCCCCGGTCGCATCGCAGGCGATCAGCCCGAAACCCGGCAGGCCGGTATCCGGCGGCAAAAACGCCAGCCGCCGGTAAATCGTGGGTTGCAAACAGTTGAACCTTGCCGCCAGCGCCGCCGTGCTATCGCCGTCGACGCGCGCGGCATCGACGAATTCCGCCAGCGGCAGCGCGGCGATGTCCGCTGCCGCCTGTTCAAGGACCGCAATCAGAATCAAACGCGCCGGATTGCTGATCGCTGCATCAAACGCCGCCATCTGGCGCGTCACCGCTGCCTCGTCGCCGCGTTCAAGTTCGGGAAAATAAAACCCGGCCGCTGTCAGCACCGCATCGACCTCGTCCATCGGCGTCGACAGCTTGCCCTGGTCCGCCGACAACCGGTCGAAATAACCGACCAGTTGGCGCGACAGGTCGGACAGGCGCGCACTTTCCTGATGGATGTTGTTCTGGAACCGCCGCTGCTGCAACTGTTCCATCTTTTCGGACTGCGCCAGAATGCCCGAGGTGGCATGAATGGCCGTGACACTGGAAAGCATCGCATGCAGGCTTTCGGCCAGCAGCGGATCATGCGCCAGCCGGTCACTGAGCGCACTGACCGAATGTTCCAGATGCCGCACCTTTTCGCCAAGACCGGCGATCAGGCCGGCCCAGCCGGGAAAGCGGCCGATCAATTCCTCGGTCCGTTCGGTTTCCACTGCCGGATCCGCCCCGGCTGCGGCGATTTTCAGGTTTCTGAGCAACTCGTCGGCGGCAGCATCGCCAAGCGAGGAAACCTCGAAATCCAGCACCGAGGCGATATTCAGCAGAACCTTGCCGGCGATTCCCCGGCGGTTATGTTCAATCAGGTTGAGATAGCTGGCCGAGATACCGGCGCGACGCGCCACCTCGGACTGCCTGAGGCCGGCAGCCTCGCGCCGTTCGCGTATTCTTGACCCGATCAGCATTTTCGCCATGGCGATTTTCCCTTGGTTTTCAGGTGGCTAATTCGCGGTTGGTAAAATATTTTACAGTAATTCGATCAGATATGTTCATATTTTTACACAATTATCGTTATACTACAATAATTTGTTGCCAAGTTTACCAAACGTCAGAAATACTAGCCCCAGCCAGTTACATGGCCTGTAGCCCTGAACGGGGCAACATTGACATTGACACGAATGGGAGGAAATTCATGTCCATTATCAAACCAACTCGTCGTGGCCTGCTGAAAACCGGCGCACTTGCCGGGGCGGGTCTGGCGATGCCGACCATCCTTAGGGCGGCGGGCTATACCAATGAACCGACCGGCGGTACCGTGACCTTCGGTTTCAACGTACCGCAAACCGGACCCTATGCCGAAGAAGGCAAGGATGAACTGCGCGCCTATCAGCTTGCGGTGGAACACCTGAACGGCGAAGGCGATGGCGGTGCGTTGAACACCTTCAGCTCCAAAGCCCTTAAGGGTAACGGTGTTCTGGGCAAAAAGGTCGCGTATGTTTCGGGCGACACGCAGACCAAATCCGATGCGGCGCGTGCTTCGGCCAAGTCGATGATCGAAAAAGACGGTGCGATCATGATCACCGGCGGGTCAAGCTCGGGCGTGGCCGTGGCGGTTCAGGGTCTGTGTCAGGAGGCGGGCGTCATCTTCATGGCCGGTCTGACCCATTCCAACGACACCACCGGCAAGGACAAGAAGGCAAACGGTTTCCGTCACTTCTTCAACGCCTACATGTCGGGCGCCGCGCTGGCACCGGTGCTGGAAAAAGCCTATGGCAAGGATCGCCGCGCCTATCACCTGACGGCGGACTACACCTGGGGCTGGACCCAGCAGGAATCGATCCAGGCCGCGACCGAGGCGATCGGCTGGAAAACCGTCAACAACGTGCTGACGCCGCTGGCGACCACCGATTTCTCGTCCTATATCGCACCGGTGCTGAATTCGGGTGCAGATGTGCTGATCCTGAACCATTACGGCGGCAACATGGTGAACAGCCTCACCAACGCGGTGCAATTCGGTTTGCGCGACAAGATGGTCAACGGCAAGCAGTTCGAAATCGTCGTGCCGCTTTATTCCGAGCTGATGGCCAAGGGCGCCGGCAAGAACATCGAAGGCGTGTTCGGTTCCACCAACTGGTCGTGGAAATTGCAGGATGCCGGCACCAAGGCGTTCGTGCAGTCGTTTGGCACCAAATACGGCTTTCCGCCGTCAAATGCTGCCCAGACCGCCTATGCGCAGGCGCTGCTTTATGCCGATGCGGCGGAGCGCGCCGGAACCTTCAACCCCTGCGGTATCGTCGAGGCGCTGGAAGGTGACGGCAGTTCGTTGCCGGATATCAACAGTGCAGCCAACACCGGCTACCTGTTCGACGGTCTTGGCAACGGTCCGACGCTTTACCGCAAGCCCGACCATCAGTGCTTCAAGGACGTGCTGGTGATGAAGGGCAAGGAAAACCCGGACAACGAGTATGACGCGCTTGAGATCGTGGAAATCACCCCGGTCAAACAGGTCTGGTACGAACCGGACAACCCGATGTTCGCCGGTGGCGAACTGGGCAAGTGCAATCCGGGTTCCGCCTGATCGGCATCCGGTGGTCCGGGGCATCCGACACGGGTGCACGTCCCTGACCTGAGGGCTCTGCCCGGCCGCGATTTCAACCCCTTTGGGACGGATCGCGGCCGGGACACCGGCAAACGGCGCCGAACTTCCGAAAACTGAACGGTGAGTGGATAAGATGGACTCAATCCTTCTGCAAATCCTCAACGGTCTGGACAAGGGCAGCGCCTATGCGCTGATCGCACTTGGCCTGACCTTGATTTTTGGCACGCTCGGCGTGGTCAATTTTGCGCATGGCGCTATCTTCATGATCGGGGCCTTTACGGCCGTGACCTTTTCCAAGCTGTTGTCACTGTCGTTCATCACGCTGGATCCGGAAAAAAAGAACTTTCTCGGCCAGCCGCTGGAAATCAAGACCGCCTATGTGGTGGACTGGTTCGGCCCGACCGTCGGCAACGGTCTGATCGACTGGGCGGTGCCGCTGTCGATCCTGTTTTCCATTCCGATCATGCTGTTCGTCGGCTATGCGATGGAACGCGGTTTGATCAAGCATTTCTACCATCGCCCGCATGCCGACCAGATCCTGGTGACGTTCGGCCTTGCCATCGTGTTGCAAGAGATCATCAAGTCGTTCTTTGGCGCCAACCCGATCCCGACCCCGGCGCCCGAGATGTTTCGCGGCTCGATCGATTTGGGCGTGCTGGTCGGATTTGCCGAAAACGCCATCATCTATCCCTATTGGCGGCTGATCTATTTTCTGTTTTCGGCCCTGGTCATCGGCGGGGTCTTTGCCTTCTTGCAGTTCACCACCTTCGGCATGGTGGTGCGCGCCGGCATGGCCGACCGTGAAACCGTCGGTTTGCTGGGCATCAATATCGACCGGCGTTTTACCATCATGTTCGGCATTGCCGCTGCGGTGGCGGGGCTGGCCGGGGTGATGTATGCCCCCATAAACTCGCCCAACTATCACATGGGCATGGATTTTCTGGTGCTCAGTTTTGTCGTGGTGGTGGTCGGCGGCATGGGGTCGCTGGCGGGCGCGGTTGCCGCCGGTTTCCTGCTGGGCATTCTGGAAAGTTTCGCCTCGATGAACGAGATCAAGTCGATCCTGCCCGGCATCGACCAGATCATCATTTATCTGATCGCAATCATCATCTTGCTGACCCGGCCGCGTGGCCTGATGGGACGCAAGGGCGTGATGGAGGAATAATACATGCTCGGTCTTGATAAACGCGACACCCTGTTGCTGATCATCGTATCGGTTCTGGCGATACTTGGCCCTTTCATCCTGAACCCGTTTCCCAGCAACAGTGCGCTGGCACAGTTCAACGCGGGCTATCCCGATCTGATGCAACGGTTCGTGATCTTTGGCATCCTTGCCATCGGTTTCAACATCCTGTTCGGGCTGACAGGCTATCTTTCCTTTGGTCACGCGGCGTTTCTGGGCGTCGGCAGCTATTCCGCCGTCTGGATGTTCAAACTGCTGTCGATGAACATTCTGCCGGCGATCATCCTGGCGGTTGTTGTCGCCGCTGTGTTCAGTGTGGTGATCGGTTACATCTCGTTGCGTCGCTCGGGCATCTATTTCTCGATCCTGACGCTGGCCTTTGCCCAGATGTCCTATAACCTTGCCTATTCGGTGCTGACACCCATCACCAATGGCGAAACCGGCCTTCAGGTCTATACCGACGACCCACAATATCTGATGGGGCCGAATTCATCCACCGTGACCAACCTGTTCGGGCTGGAAATGCGCACCACCCACTCGCTGGATCTCGGTGGTTGGGAGTTTCATTTCAATGTCGGCTATTACTTTTGCGTCGTCATGCTGCTTTTGACCTTTTATCTTTCGGTCAGGATTTTCCGCTCACCCTTCGGACTTATGCTGAAGGCGATCAAGACCAACCAGACGCGGCTGAATTATACCGGCATCAACACCCGGCCCTATGCGCTGACGGCGTTTGTAATTTCCGGTGCCTATGCCGGGCTGGCCGGCGGCCTGCTGGCGGCGATGGACCCGCTGGCCGGGCCGGAACGGATGCAGTGGACCGCCTCGGGCGAGGTGGTGATCATGACCATCCTTGGCGGTGCCGGAACTCTGATCGGGCCGGTGCTGGGGGCAGGCGCGATCAAATATCTGGAAAACATCTTTTCCAAAATCAACGAAAACGTGCTTCAGGACTGGTTCTCGTTCCTGCCGCATGACGTTCAGGAGGTGGTGGTGTGGATATTCGCCCGCTTTACCGGCGAAGGCTGGCACCTGACGCTTGGCCTGATGTTCATGCTGGTGATCATCTTTCTGCCCGGTGGACTGGTCGAAGGCAGCCAGCGCATCATGCGCCTTGTCGGCATCGGCAAGGCCAAGGGTAAAAGCTCGGGTCAGGGCGAAGATGACGAGCACCATCCCAAAGCAACCCCGCATGTGGCGGAATAACGGAGGCTGACATGGGCATTCTCGAAGTCAAAAACGTCTCCAAACGCTTTGGTGGTCTGCAAGCCCTTGGCGATGTCAACCTCAGCGTCAACGAAAACACCGTGCATGCGATCATCGGCCCGAACGGGGCCGGGAAATCGACGCTGCTGAACTGTTTTGTCGGCAAGCTGATCCCAGACACCGGGTCGGTGATGTTCAACGGCATCTCGCTTTTGGGCAGAAAACCGCACGAAATCAATCAGCTGGGAGTTTCACGGGTGTTCCAGACACCGGAGATATTCTCGGACCTGACGGTATTTGAAAACGTCATGATCCCCTGTTTCGCCACTCGCGACGGCGCCTTTCGCATGAATGCCATCAACAGCATGACCGCCGAAACCTCGATCATCGAAAAGGCTGAAAAGATGTTGCTGGATGTCAATATGCAGGACAAACGCAACATGCACGCCGCCAGCCTGTCGCGCGGCGACAAGCGGCGGCTGGAAATGGCCATGTGCCTGTCGCAGGATCCGAAACTCCTGCTGCTGGATGAACCGACGGCGGGCATGGCGCGGGCCGATACCAACAACACCATTGACCTGTTGAAAGAGATCAAGGCGACGCGCGACATCACCATGGCGATCATCGAACATGACATGCATGTGGTTTTCTCGCTGGCCGAACGGATCACCGTGATGGCGCAGGGAACACCCATCGTCGAAGACATTCCGGAAAACATCAAGGGTCATCCGAAGGTCCAGGAGGCCTATCTCGGAACCGCGCATTAGGGGGCGGCATCATGAACGCAGAACTGCCAAAGAACGCCAAACCGGCAAGCAAAGCCCCGGCCTATTTCTCGGTCTGGGATATTCACGCCTATTACGGCGAAAGCTATATCGTCCAGGGCGTCAGTTTCGATGTGCCAGAGGGCGAAATCCTGGCCCTTCTGGGGAGGAATGGCGCGGGCAAGACCTCGACCTTGCGCGCCATCGCCCAGCTTGGCGACCCGATCCTGACCCATGGCGAGGTGTGGCTGGATCACCAGCCGATCCATTCGATGAAATCGTTTCAGGCATCGCAGGCTGGTGTTGGCCTGGTGCCCGAGGACCGGCGCATCATCCAGGGGCTGACGGTCGAGGAAAACATACTTCTGGCCCAGATCGCACCGCCCATCGGCTGGTCGCTGGACCGCATTTATGACTTGTTCCCGCGCCTTGGCGAGCGGCGCAAACAGGAGGGCACGACGTTGTCGGGCGGCGAACAGCAGATGCTGGCGATTGGCCGCACGCTGGCGCGCGACATCAAGGTGCTGCTGCTGGATGAACCCTATGAGGGGCTGGCGCCGGTGATCGTGCAAGAGATCGAAAAGACCCTGAAGATCATAAAGGAACAGGGCATCACCACGGTGATCGTCGAACAGAACGCGGTCGCGGCGCTGAACCTTGCCGATCGCGCGGTTATCCTTGACACCGGGCGGGTAGTCTTTGACGGTACCGCCAAAGAAGTGTTGGACAATGAAAAGCTGCGTCAGGAATACCTTGCCATCTGATCTTCTGACCCGGCAGCCTTGATCATCATCAGGTGGCCCCGGAATTCAGCCGGAACATGCAAAACCACAGGACGAAGTCATGACTACAGACAATCGCTACCCCCCCGCCAAAGATTTCATCGCCAAGGCCCATATCGACGCCGACAAATACCAGGAAATGTACCAGGCCTCGATGGCTGATCCGGACAAGTTCTGGGGTGAACAGGGCAAACGGCTGGACTGGATCAAACCTTATACCAAAGTCAAGAACACCAGTTTCAAGCCCGGCAACATCTCGATCAAATGGTTCGAGGACGGCGAACTGAACGTCACCGCCAACTGCATCGACCGCCACCTTGAAAAGCGCGGCGATCAGACCGCCATCCTGTTTGAGCCGGATGATCCCAACACCCCGGCCCGCCACATCACCTACAAGGAACTTCACGACAAGGTCAGCCGCATGGCCAATGTGCTGCTCAGCCAGGGCGTGATGCGCGGTGATCGGGTGGTGATCTATCTGCCGATGATCCCCGAAGCCGCCTTTGCCATGCTGGCCTGCGCGCGCATCGGTGCCATTCATTCGGTGGTGTTCGCGGGCTTTTCTCCCGACGCATTGGCCAACCGCATCAACGACAGCGAGGCCAAGCTGGTGATCACCGCCGATGGTGCGCCGCGTGGCGGGCGCAGCACGCCGTTGAAATCCAATGCCGACGCGGCCCTTTTGCACTGTTCGGACAAGGTGCGCTGCCTGGTGGTCAAACATACCGGTGAGCAGACCACCTGGATCGAGGGACGCGATGTCGATCTGCTGGCGCTGATGGAAACCGCCGCCCCCGACTGCCCGCCCCGACCGATGAATGCCGAAGACCCGCTGTTCATCCTCTATACCTCCGGCTCGACGGGCCGGCCCAAGGGGGTGGTTCATACCTCGGGCGGATACCTGCTTTTTGCTGCCATGACACAGGAGCTGGTGTTTGACTATCACGACGGCGATGTCTTCTGGTGTACCGCCGATGTCGGCTGGGTCACCGGCCACAGCTATATCGTCTACGGCCCGCTGGCCAATGGCGCCACAACGCTGATGTTCGAAGGTGTGCCGACCTGGCCCGACGCCTCACGCTTCTGGCAGGTCTGCGAAAAGCACAAGGTCAACCAGTTCTACACCGCCCCCACCGCCATCCGCGCCCTGATCGGTCAGGGCACCAAGTTCGTCGAGAAATGCGACCTTTCCAGCCTCAAGGTGCTTGGAACGGTCGGCGAGCCGATCAACCCCGAGGCCTGGAACTGGTACAACCAGGTGGTCGGCAAGGGCAAACTGCCGATCGTCGATACCTGGTGGCAGACCGAAACCGGCGGCCATATGCTGACCCCCCTGCCCGGTGCCATCACCACCAAACCGGGTTCCGCCACCTTGCCGTTCTTTGGCGTGAAACCGGTCATCCTCGATGCCCAGACCGGCAAGGAACAGACCGACACCGTGGCCGAAGGCGTGCTTTGCATGGCCGACAGCTGGCCGGGCCAGATGCGCACCCTCTGGGGCGATCCGGAACGCTTTGAAACTGCCTATTTCGCCGATTTCAAAGGCTACTATTTCTCCGGCGACGGCTGCAAACGCGACGCGGATGGTTATTACTGGATCACTGGCCGGGTCGATGACGTGATCAACGTCTCGGGCCACCGCATGGGCACCGCCGAGGTTGAAAGCGCATTGGTGGCCCATGCCGATGTGGCCGAGGCCGCTGTGGTCGGCTATCCCCACGACATCAAGGGCCAGGGTATCTATGCCTATGTGACGCTGATGTCGGGCAAGGAATATACCGATGATCTGCGCAAGGAACTCAGCGACTGGGTGCGCCACGAGATCGGCCCGATCGCCAAACCCGACCTGATCCAATGGGCCCCCGGCCTGCCGAAAACCCGCTCTGGCAAGATCATGCGCCGCATCCTCAGGAAGATCGCCGAAAACGATTACGGCAGCCTCGGCGATACCTCGACCCTGGCCGATCCGAGCGTGGTTGATGATCTGATCAAGAACCGCATGAACCGCTGACGCGGGGCAGCTTGCCTGCAGGCGAAATACCTGCCCGTTTTGAACACCGGCGTGAACGATGCCGGTTCTCATTGTTCAAAATACACTCCGGGTGCTCGAGGGCAGCGCCCTCGACCGTTGCGGCGGCACGCCGCAACGATAGCCTGTCAATCTCTGGTATGGGTCAGTTTCGGCACATCCTTTGCCCCGACCGAGCCGCGCCCGGAAAGCGACGGATTTTCCATGAAGAACCGGTGACAGTTGAACAGTTGCTCGCCCGGTTTGGCGCGATGACGCATATATACCCCGTCCGCCTGCAACACCCAGCTTTGCGCCTGATCCGCCAGATTCGCCGCCATGATCTGGCTCATCACCTGCGCATGCACCGTCTTGTTGGTGATCTCCACCAGGGTTTCAACCCGGCGGTTCAGGTTGCGTCCCATCCAGTCCGCCGATGACATATAGACCCGCGCCTTTTTTGACGGCAGCCCATATCCGCTGCCGAAACAGACGATGCGCGAGTGCTCCAAAAACCGCCCGACGATGGATTTCACCCGGATGTTTTCCGACAATCCGGTGATCCCCGGCCTCAATCCACAAATGCCCCGCACCACCAGACTGATCCTGACCCCGCCCTGGCTGGCCCGATACAGCGCGTCGATGATTTCCGGGTCGATGATCGAATTCACCTTGGCCCAGATTTCAGCCGGCTTGCCTTTGGCGGCCTGGTCAATCTCGGCCTCGATCGAGGCCAGCAGCGATTGCTTGAGTCCATCCGGCGAAATTGCCAGATTTTCCAGCTTGCCGGGCTTGGCGTAGCCCGAGACATAGTTGAACACCTTGGTGGCATCCCGCCCCAGTGCGGCGTCTGAGGTGAACAGGCTCAGGTCGGTATAGATCTGGGCGGTGATCGGATGGTAATTGCCGGTGCCGAAATGCGTATAGGTCACCAGCTTGTCGCCCTCGCGCCTGACCACGGTCGAGATCTTGGCGTGGGTCTTCCAGTCAAGAAAACCGTAAACCACATGGGCGCCGGCGCGTTCCAGCCGCCGCGACTGCCGGATATTGGCGGCCTCGTCGAATCGTGCCTTCAGTTCCACCAAGGCGGTGACCGATTTCCCCTCCTCTGCCGCCTCGCACAGGGCCGATACGATCGGGCTTTCGTTCGAGGTGCGGTAAAGGGTTTGCTTGATCGCCAGAACGTCCGGATCCTGGGCCGCCTGTTTCAGGAACCGGATCACCATGTCAAAGGTTTCATACGGGTGATGCAGCAGCATGTCCTTCTTGCGGATGGCGGCAAAGATATCGCCTTCATGGTCCTGCACCCGTTCCGGCACGCGCGGAGTAAATTTTGGCCATAACAGATCGGGGCGCGAATCCAGCACCAGTTCGCCCAGATGGGAAATGCCGACCATGCCGCCCATTTCAACCACTTCATCCTCATCGACATGCAAGGCACCGGTGATCAGGCGCCTGAGGTTGCCGGGCGCACCGGCGGTCAGCGACAGGCGGATCACTTCACCCCGGCGGCGGCGTTTCAGCGCGGTTTCAAACTCGCGCACCAGATCCTCGGCCTCGTCCTCGACCTCAAGATCGCTGTCGCGCAACACCCGGAACGAGCAGCTTCCCTTGATGGCATAACCCGGAAACAGCGAACCGATATATTCCAGCAGCAGTTCCTCCAGCGGCAGGAATCGCAACTGCCCGCCTGCCTGCTCCGGCAGGCTGACGAAACGCGCGATTTGCGACGGGATCGGCAGCAGCGACATCAGCTTGCGGCCATCGGCATCGCGCTGCATTTCCAGCGCCAGCGAGATGCCGGCATTCGGGATGAACGGAAACGGATGCGCCGGGTCGATCGCCAGCGGCGACAGGATCGGGAACACCTGGTTGAGAAAGAAATCCTCAAGATATTCACGATCGGCAGCGGTCAACTGATCGCGGGTAAGAATGACGATGCTCTCGCCTTCCATCTCATGTTTCAGCGCGTTCCACATTTCCTGCTGGCGCAGCATCAGGGCGCGGGCATCGGCGTCGATCAGCACCAGTTGTTCGCCGGGCGTCAGCCCGTCTGCCGCCGGATTGCTGACGCCGGCGCGCTGCAACTCGCGCAGACCCGCCACGCGAACGGTATAGAATTCATCAAGGTTGGTCGAGGAAATCGACAGGAACCGCACCCGTTCCAACAGTGGCACCAAGGGATTTGACGCCTCTTCCAGCACCCGCCAGTTGAACGCCAACCAAGACAGTTCCCGGTTGAAGAACCGCCCGGGGCTGCTTGGGTCAAGCCCCGGCAACTCAATGGCTTCAGGAAACGGTGCGTGCAGAAAATCGGCGTTGATCATGGGTTTGGCTTTGTCAGCGAACATTCCACCGACTATGCGCCTTTGCTGTCCGGCTTGTCCAGAAGTTGCGCGGCAAGTCGCCTGCTTACCGGCTTGCCCTGACTCAGCGCCGCCTTGTCAAGTGCCGCAACCAGCGCCTGCGCCGCTGCCGCCGAACGATCCATGCGGCTGATGAGATAGCTGATCACCTCATTGCCGACGCTGATCTGCCGGTCGCGAAACAGCTTGACCAGCAGCGCCGCCAACAGCGCGTCATCGGGTGCCTCAAGATGGACGACCGGCACCGACAACAGACGGCTTTGCAGATCCGGCAGCTGCAGATGCCAGCGGGCCGGCGGGCGGGTGCTGGTCAGCAGCAGATATCGCCCGGTCGCGTGCAGGATGTTATAAAGGTGAAACAGCGCCGCCTCATCCTTTGGCCGTTCGGCAACTTCTTCGGCGTCCTCCAGCACCAGAAATGCCGCCTGGCCAAGGCTGGCGATATCCGCCTGGCCAAGATCCGCCGCCGGAACGGTCAGCGCGCCGTTCGCGGCCGCCCAGACCGCCGCCAGATGCGACTTGCCAGCACCTGTTGCGCCACACAGCACCATCTTTCGCTCGGGCCAGTCGCGCCAGGCCTCAAGCTGCGCCACCGCACGGGCGTTGGACGGCGCAACCAGAAAGTCCTGGCGCCCCAGTGCCGCCCTGGCGGGCAGATCGAATGCAAGCTGTCGTGGCAAATCCTAATCCTGTTCCGGATTCTGATCCGGTTTGCCAAGGCCGATATACAATCGCCCGGCCATATACTGACGGATGCCAAACCGCGAAAACACTCCGATGATCGCCGCCAGCGGCACCGCCACCAGCATGCCGACAAAACCAAACAGCGTACCGAACACCGACAGCGCGAACATCAGCCAGACCGGATGCAACCCGACTGATCGTCCGACCAGATTCGGCGTCAGAAGGTTCCCCTCCAACATCTGTCCGGCCACGAATATCACCGCCACCGCGCCAATCCACCAGGGTTCCGACCAGAACTGATACAACGCCAGCCCCAGTGCCAGCACACCGCCGACCAACGCCCCGAAATAGGGAATGAACGAAAGCAGCCCGGCAACCATCCCCACCGCCAGCCCGAACTGCAACCCGACCAGCATCAGTGAAACCGCGTAAAACGTGCCAAGAATGGCGCTGACCGAGATTTGGCCGCGTACAAATCCGGCCAGCGATCTGTCAACCTCGGTCGCCAGTTGCCGCAAGGTGTCACGATGATCGCGCGGCAGCCAGCTGTCGATCACCGCGATCATCCGGTCCCAATCCAGCAGCAGATAGAACGCCACCACCGGCACCACGACGACAAAGATCAGCGCATCAATCACACTGAACGCCGAGGAAATCAGCGTATTCGCCAATTCACCGCTGCGGTTCTTCAGCATCTCGCCGATGCTGTCCAGCGATTGCCGTATGGTGCTGTCGGCCTGCATCAACGAGGGGATCTTGTCACCAAGGAATTTCTGAATCTGGGCGGAATAACTCGGTGCCTGCTCGATCAACGAGGTAAGCTGCGCCACCACCGTCGGCACCAGCAACAGCGCCATCACGATGAACACCAGCAACGCCATAAGCGAGATGATCACGGTCGAAAGCACCCGCGACAGACCCAGCCGTTCCAGCCGGTCCGCCACCGGATCCAGAAAATAAGCGATCGCGGCACCGGTGATAAAAGGCAGGATCACATTGCCAAGCGTCCACATGACAATGGCAAGCAGCGCCAGGCCGATCCCCCAGTACTTTACCTGATCCTTGACCGGAATGGACATCAGCGCGCCTCGTTGCTGCCGCAACGACGGCACCTTGGATCATTTTAGCGCCGCCCGGCGCAAATCTCAACCGAATTGGCTGTTTTGCGGGCGGCGATGCAGACCACCTTGTGCCACAAAAAAGCGCGACCACCCGAAGGCAGCCGCGCATTCACTCGTCAAACGGAAATCTCAACCCAGATTGTCGGCCTGTGCGGTGACATAAACCTTGCCCTTCACCGGTTCCGACCAGTGGAGGCGGATGATCTCGCCGCCATTGCCAAGTCCGGGCACCGAATAGGGCATGGTGTAGATACCGCCGTTGGCGGCGTTCTGGATCTGATTATGCGCCATCACCCCGACCACCTTGCGCGTCTTGCCACCAAACGGCAGCAGGCCGGTAAAATCGCCATCCCAGGTCTGGGCGACAACGTTCTGGTCGATCTCGACCGTCGCCGGGTTGAAGGTGCGGTTGTCGATGTTGTTGTAGGTGTTGCCCTCGAACCGGATATTGAGGAATTTGACGGGATCAAGCGGCGCAATCGAATCATCCACCCGGTCAACCCGCTCCAACGAACCGCCGCTATGCCGGAAAGTATTGCCGGAAACGTGCAGGCCATTGATATAATGGCCGGAACCACACGGCTTGATGCGCAGGAAACTGAACCAGGCGGGCGCGTGGCTACCGTAAAATATGTTGCCATCCACCGTCAGACCGCCAAACGAAAAGCCGTTCTGATCGTCCGGTGTTGCATCATGTTCGTTGGTCCAGTCGATTGAACAGTTGTCAACGTAATTGCCGCCAAGAATGGTCATGCAGTTGGTCGAACTCAGCACGATCCCCGCCGTCCGTTCATCGGTCTGGGCATTGTCGCCCTGAAAGAAATGGTTTGACAGGATCATGTGGCCGGTCCCTGCCAGCACCCCGAAATGCTTGAACCTGACGGCGCGGTTGTCGCGGATCTTGGCATCGTTGGAATTGACATTGAAGGCGATGCTGACCCGATCCCCGATATCCGTTGCCTGTTCATTGGAAAGAAACTGGTTTCGATCCAGCGTCAGTCCGGCACAGCCATGCCCGATCGAAGTGATGCCGCGATCCTTCGGCGTGGTAATGAAACAGTCACGCACCTGAAATGCCAGCCCGTCAGACGGGATCATCAGCGCACTGCAATTACCCATGCAAAGGAATTCCACATCGGCGACATTGAACCGCTGAACATAGGTAAAACCACTGAAATCCAGCAGATACTTGAACCTCTTGAAGGTATAGACCTGCTGTCCGGGGGCACCATAAAGCGGCAGACTCAACTCGATCGTTCCGGCCGGGACGTTTTTCGACCTTACATATACCTCGCGCCCGACACCGACCCCTTCGACCAGCGAGCCAACCGGGATCTGCGAAATCCCCGCCACATTGCCAAGCTTCGTCGGCTGACTGGCGCTGTAGCTGGCCAACGCGGTATAAACCTCGGTATCCCAACTGGCCGAGCCATCGGATTCCAGTTCGCCATTCCTCAGCACCCGGCGATTGGAATAGGTGTCGCGGTTGTTGACAGCGGCATGCACATCCAGCGGTTCGCTCAACTGGATGCGACGACCGCATAAATCCAGCGAATCGTGGTCGGTGAAGTTGAACAACGCCTGCAACGCCTTTTTCAACGCCAGTTCCTCATTGCCGAAGGCATCGACATAGCTGGGAAAATCGAAATTCCGGGTCAGTGACAGGCGAATATCGACCGGCATGGTGACCGTACCTTCAAATCGCACCCTTGATTCAAACGTGACGTGATTGGCAAGGTGATAAACACCCTCGGAAACCAGCACCGTGCGCCCGCCCGCCGCTGTATCCGCCGCCTCGAACGCGGCGCTGTCATCGGTGACACCATCGCCGATGGCACCATAATCCCGCACATCGACCCAATCCATCATGTTGCGCAGAAAGACCGAGGTTGCATCCTCGATACGTATATCCTCGATCCTGACGATACCACCGTTATGGCCGGTCAGATCCAGCCCGAAATGCCCGAAAACCGGCCCAGTGCCCCAGACCATATCGACCCCGCCGCGATTGCCGGCGCCGATGATGGCGCGAATCTCGACAACTTCGCCATAGCTGGTCAGCGTCGTTGCTGGCCCGGTTTCCACCAGTCCGTTCACATGCCCGTTGGTGTTGCCCGCCCAGCCAGCGATCCTGACCGTGGGCAGGTTGCCGCTGACCGCCTTGATCCTTGCCGTCACCTGCAAATAGCACCCCGGCAACAACGGCGTTTCCAGCATATAGCGCAATTTCTGCGTATTGTCGGTTTTCAAAAGCTCAAGGCAGGTGCCGAAATCACTGTCCGACGGCACGATCGCCGCCGTGCACTGCCCGTCATAAGTGGTCGACCCCGGCGTGCCATCCTGATTCGACCAAACATCAAGCCCCTCGCCAAACCGTCTTGGCATCAGATCCACACCGTCGGTAATTGCCTTGTTCATTGAAATTCCCTTCTGTTGAAAATTCGACGCCGTCAAATGCCACGGCCGATAACGGACCGGTGGATTGATCGTCACGACCGAACGGACGCGCGCAAATCTGCAAAATTCTCATGATGAAACCGATCCACCAAACCGGCTGGAAATTTGTTTAGCGAGCGAGGGTAAAAATCGCGTTAATTTTAATGAAATAAACTGGAACAACTTCGGATGGGACGACGGAATTGACTGCGTTGCCAGTCAAACAACAGACACCGGCACCGGCAGAAAACGCGTGAAAGGTTCAGATAACCTCAACCCGAGGCAAGCTCTCCGGCCAGGCCCTTTTCAATCAACGCTATCGTCTCGGAAACACCGTAAAGTGCGATAAAGCCGCCAAAACGCGGGCCTTGCGATGCCCCCATCAGGATTTCATAAATTGCCTTGAACCAATCCCTTAGCGGATCAAATTGATGTGCCTTGCCAACCGCAAATACCAAGGTTTGCAGCGCCTCGGGGTCAACGCTACCCTGCCAGGCCAAAAGCTCGGCCTTGAGGTCACTCAGCGCTGCCGCCTCTCGCGGATCGGCCAGCCGGAACTGTCTTGTCGGTGCGACGAAATCATCAAAATATGCCACCGCATGGCCCGCTGCTGCATCCAGATCGGGGTGGGTATCCGGGCTTGCTTCGGGCGCGTAACGTTTGATGAACCCCCAAAGCGCCTCTTTGTCCTTGGCCGCTGACACGGCGGCAAGGTTCAACAGCATGGCAAACGGCACCACCATTTTCGAGATCGGAGGATTGCCGCCATGAATATGCCAGACCGGGTTGTTCAGCCGCGCCTCGGCGTCCTGGCAGGGATAGGCGCGCAAATGCTGGTGATACTCGTCCACCGCTTTTGGAATCACATCAAAATGCATCCGCTTGGCGGTCCTGGGCTTCAGGTACATGAAATAGGACAGGCTTTCGGTCGAGGCATATTTCAACCATTCGTCAATCGACACGCCATTGCCCGAGGATTTCGAGATTTTCTGGCCGTTTTCATCCAGGAACAGCTCATAGGTGAAATGCTCGGGCTTGCGTCCGCCCAGGATCTCGCAGATTCGGTCATAGATCGGCGTGTTGGTCGAATGATCCTTGCCGTACATCTCGAAATCGACGCCGAGCGCCGCCCATCTGGCACCGAAGTCAGGCTTCCATTGCAGTTTCACGTTGCCGCCGGTGACCGGCAGGGTCATTTCCTCGCCATCATCGGTGTTAAAGGTGATGGTGCCGTCCTTGGCATTGACCTCTTTCATCGGCACATAGAGAACCCGCCCAGTTTCCGGATGGATCGGCAAAAAGATCGAATAGGTCTGCTTGCGCTCATCTCTGAGCGATTTCAGCATCACCTGCATGATCTCGTCATAGTGCTTTGCCGCCCGCAGCAGTATCTCATCAAACCGGCCATCGCGGTAAAAATCGGTGGCGCTGATGAACTCGTACTGAAATCCGAACGTGTCCAGAAACCGGCGCAGCATGGCGTTGTTGTGATGGCCGAAACTTTCATACTTGCCAAACGGATCCGGCACGCTGGTCAGCGGCATTTGCAGATAGGGTTTCAAACCTTCCGGGTTCGGCACATTGCCCGGCACCTTGCGCATACCGTCCAGATCGTCGGAAAAACAGATCAGCCGTGTCGGAATATCCGAGATTTCCTGAAACGCGCGACGGATCATGCTGGTTCGCGCCACCTCGCCAAAGGTGCCGATATGCGGCAGGCCCGACGGGCCATAGCCGGTTTCAAACAGCACATGACCCTTTTCGGGCGGTGCCTTTTGATAGCGTTTGACCAGCTTGCGGGCCTCTTCAAATGGCCAGGCCTTGGATTTCATCGCAGCGTCATGCAGGTCAGACATCATATGTTCCCGTCTAGGTCGGATTAATCGCACGAAACCCGGCGATTGCGTGAGCTTCCTATTGCCCCCACCGCCCAGCGTCAATAATCTGCCGCCAAATGACAAACAGAGGGTTTTCAGTTGGGCAGTTCAGACACAGACACCCCGTCAATCACAGCTCAGGATGCGCTGGTGGCCGTCATGGTCGCGGTTTCCATCTCGGATGAGGCGATCAAGACCAGCGAACTGGTGACCATTGAACGCATCGTCAACCACCTGCCGGTGTTTGGCGACTATGACGCCGACCGCATCAAGACCACGTCGCAAGTCGTGTTCGATCTGTTCGAGGAAGAAGACGGCCTTGACGCCCTGTTCGGCCTGGTGCGCGATGCCCTGCCTGAACGGCTGTTTGAAACCGCCTATGCGCTGGCCTGTGATGTGGCGGCAGCCGATGGCCGCCTTCAGGAGACCGAATTGAGGTTTCTGGAAGAGATCCGCTATGAACTGAACATCGACCGCCTGCATGGTGCCGCGATCGAACGAGGCGCCAGGGCGCGGCATATGACCATCTGAACAGCGGCAAGTTCGCCCCTCAGGCGCGATAGATATCGGACCAGCGTTCAATCAGTTTTTGTTGCAGGATTTTTGACTGCCGGTTCCAGCCGCGCGCCCCGACCGGGCGTTCACGCTGGGACTTGCCGATCTTCTTGCGCTTATCCAGGTCGGCGGTGAAAATGGCGAATGCCAGATGGCGACCATTCGGGCCGGTTGCGTAACCAGCCAGTGCTGAAACGAAATTCAGTGTGCCGGTCTTGGCTTGTACCTTTACCGGATGCGCCTTGATCGGCCTGCCCTTGTCATCGCGCAACCAGATTTCCTTCATCAACCCGTGCAATGCACCATTCCAACCCTGGGCATTCAGAACACGCACCATATCGCGCGCGGAAATGCGGCTGTCTTCACCCAGCCCGGAATGATCCACGAATTTGGCATGATTGGCATTTCCCGTCGCCTTCAGCCAATCCGACATCATTCGCCCGGACGCGGCAAGATTCTCGGGTGATTTGCCGCTGGCCTGACTGGCGGACATTCCCACCGCCTCGGCCACCAGATTGGTTGAATACATCAGCATATCGCGCAACAGGCCCGGCAGCGGCTCGCTGCACCATTCGGCCATGATCGGGCCGTTTGGCGGCTGGTCGGTTTTGCGAAACCGGGGCAATTCGATCCCGTAACTGCGGGCGATGGTGTGAAACACCTCAGCGGCATAATACTCGGGCCGCCTGACCGGCAACCAGCGTCCGCCCTTCTTGCCAAGGGCACGACGCGCCACCGTCCATTGATCCATGTCCTTGGTGGATACCTGCGTGTAGATCGGGCTGTCGCGTTCGACCACCTTGATGGTGGTCATCGCCACCATGGGGCGGTATTTGCGGGTGCGGGCATCCATTGTGACCTCAAATCCGCCGGTGCCGCGTTTCCATTCGAAATAGATGCGGTTGTAATTCAGATTAAGGCCCGACAGCGAAGGGTTGTAACCCAGATGATCCGGCTGGTCCGCGTCGATCTGGCGTTGATAGGGCAAGGCACCACTCCAGACCAGGGCGCCGCCCGATATCCGCCTGACCCCCTTGTCCTTCAATTGTTTTGCCAGCGACGCCAGCGCATCGGTATCCAGCGTCGGATCGCCGCCGCCCGCCAGCACGAGATCGCCCTTCAGTTCGCCGTTTTCAACCGGACCGGTCGCCAGAACCCTGGTAACAAAGCGATACTCGCTGCCAAGCATGGTAAGGCCGTAAATCGTGGTCAGCGCCTTGGCGGTGCTGGCGGGGGGCAACCCCAGCAGCGGGTTCAGGCTTTCCAGCACTTCACCGGTATCCGCATCCGCCACCACATAGCCGCATTTGCCGCTGAGGCCAGACAGGGCGTGCAGATCGACATTGCCCGCAGCATGATCGCCGTTCCCGGCCTGACGGCGTGCCTGGGGTCTTGGTGAACTGACGGGCGCATTCGCCAGCGCGCCGCTGGCTGCGGTGGACAACAGTGCGGCCAGAATCTGCCGCCGCGTCCAACCCCCAAAATCCTTGCCTGTCGTCATTACCTCATTGCCCCGTTGTTCCGGTCCCGGATTCTTGCCACGATCAGCGGATCCAGGCACCGCTGTTCCTGATGCTGGTCGAGGATATATCAACCATCGGTCCGGTCACAAGACACCAACAGGGCGCCGGGCGATGCGCCAGCGACGGTGCCATCCCCATTGGCAACCGGTGTCGCGCATAGGAACGCGCCGCCCTTGAAAGCCCGGCCTTGACCACCTGTCCGGGCCGCGCCAGCACGCCAACCGGAATATTGTCCATGATGCTCGTCCAGTTTTCCCAGCGATGCAGTTGCACCAGATTGTCAGCCCCCATCAACCAGACAAATTTTACGCCCGGATATAGCGGCAGCAATCGCGCCAGAGTTTCCGAGGTATAGCGCGTGCCAAGATCGGCCTCCAACCCGGTTACCAGCACTTTCGGATGCTGCGCCAGCGCCTGACATGCACCTATCCGCCGCGCCATCGGTGCCGGTCCTTCAGGCTTTAGCGGATTGCCTGGACTGACAAGCCACCAGACCCGATCAAGCTCGAACCGCCGGATCGCCTGACGCGTTATATGTACATGCCCCGAATGCGGTGGATCAAACGATCCGCCCAGCAATCCGATGGTCTGGCCCGGCCGGGCAAAGGGAAAATTCTTTTGCATCAACGATTCCAACAGGAAGACACAGGCACAATGAATAGGCCACCCCCCTTGTCAACCCGACCCACCGGCAAATCGCTGCCCGCGATGGCCGATTGCACCGCCCCCAGCACTCGGCTATGACCGCCCAAACCGGTATCAAATTGAGGTTCCCATGGCTTCCTATCAGTATGTCTATCATATGGACGGCGTTTCCAAGACCTATCCAGGTGGCAAGAAGTGCTTTGAAAACATCAGGCTAAGCTTTCTTCCCGGCGTCAAGATCGGGGTGGTTGGCGTCAACGGTTCGGGTAAATCCACGTTGATGAGGATCATGGCCGGGCTGGACAAGGATTTCACCGGCGAAGCCTGGGCCGCCGAAGGAGCCCGCGTTGGCTATCTGCCGCAGGAACCAAAACTGGACGAGGCCCTGAACGTTCGCGAAAACGTCATGCTTGGCGTCGCCGACAAAAAGGCGGTGCTGGACCGCTATAACGACCTCGCGATGAACTATTCCGACGAAACCGCCGACGAGATGGCCCAGTTGCAGGACCGGATCGACGCCGAAGACCTCTGGAACCTCGACGCCAGCATCGACATCGCCATGGAAGCGCTGCGCTGCCCGCCCGACGATGCCGCCATCTCCTCGCTTTCGGGCGGCGAGGCACGTCGGGTGGCGCTCTGCAAACTGCTGCTCGAAGCGCCGGACATGCTGCTGCTGGACGAACCGACCAACCACCTCGACGCGGAAACCATCGCCTGGCTGCAAAAACACCTGATGGATTACAAGGGCACCATCCTGATTGTCACTCATGACCGCTATTTTCTGGATGACATCACCAGTTGGATTCTGGAACTCGACCGCGGTCGCGGCATTCCCTATGAGGGCAACTATTCCGCGTGGCTCGAACAAAAGGCCAAACGCATGGCGCAAGAAGCGCGTGAAGACAAGTCGAAACAGAAAACCCTGGAACGCGAACTGGAATGGATGCGTCAGGGCCAAAAGGCACGTCAGGCCAAGCAAAAGGCCAGGATCAACGCCTATAACGATCTGGCCGAACAGTCCGAGCGCGAAAAACTCGGCCGCGCCCAGATCATCATCCCGAACGGCCCGCGTCTTGGCGGCAAGGTGATTGAAATCACCGGCCTGAAAAAGGCATATGGCGACAACCTGCTGATCGACGGCCTGACCTTCAGCCTGCCACCCGGCGGCATTGTCGGCGTAATCGGCCCGAACGGCGCCGGCAAATCCACCTTTTTCCGGATGCTGACCGGTCAGGAATCACCTGACGAGGGAACCATAGAATATGGCGATACCGTCAAATTAAGCTATGTCGACCAGTCCCGCGATGCGCTGGACGGCAATAAAACGGTATGGGAGGAAATCAGCGACGGCCTTGACATCGTCAAGATCGGTGACGCCGAAATGAACTCCCGCGCCTATTGTTCCGCCTTCAACTTCAAGGGTGGCGGTCAGCAGAAAAAGGTATCACTGCTGTCAGGTGGCGAACGCAACCGCGTCCACCTTGCCAAGCTGTTGAAGGATGGCGGCAACGTGCTGTTGCTGGACGAACCCACCAACGACCTTGACGTGGAAACCCTGCGCGCACTCGAAGATGCGCTGGTAAGTTTCGCCGGTTGCGCCGTGGTAATCTCGCACGACCGGTTTTTCCTTGACCGGATTTGTACCCATATGCTGGCGTTCGAAGGCGACAGCCATGTCGAATGGTTCGAGGGCAACTTTGAGGATTACGAGGCCGACAAACTTCGCCGCCTTGGGGCCGATGCACTGGAACCAAAACGGGTGAAATACAAGAAATTCACCCGATAACCGCAGGGCAAATCGCCGATATGACCGAACGACAGCGACCAGACCCGGGCGCAAACATCGCGCGCCGTACACGCTGCGCCCAAACTCGCTGACGGCGGTGACTTGAACCGCGATTCTGGCTTGCTCAGATCACCGCCTGCTCCGGCAATGGCCGTCCTGCCCTGACCCGCCCGAAACCCAGTGGCGCAAGGTCAAGCGAGCGATAGCCGCCATAACTGATCCATTCGGCAATCCCCCGCCCCATCGCCGGTGACTGCTGCAAACCATGGCCGGAAAAACCGTTGACGAACAAGAAATTCTCGACCTCGTCATGCGGGCCGACAATGGCATTCTGATCCAGCACGTTATAGGCATAATGCCCGACCCAGGAATTGACCAGCTTCACCGCCTCAAAGGCCGGGATGCGCCAGGCAATCGCCGGCCAGGCCTTTTCCTGCCAAAGCGTGTGATCCTCGACGAAATCATCATAATCCACCGCCCGGTCATCCACGGGCGGACAGCCTGCCATGTAACAGGCACCATCGCTTCGGACATGCACACCCGAAGGGTCAACCGTCAGTGGCAATTCACCTGCCAGCGGCTTTTCCGCAGCAAAGACAAAGGTATAGCGCTTGCGCGGCTCGACCGGCAGTTCGATCCCCGCCATCCGCGCCACCCGCGCCGCCCGCGGACCGGATGCGTTGACCAGCCAGCCGCACTGAACCTCCTCACCACTCGCCAGCCGCAAACTGGCAACCCGACTGCCCCCCGGTACCAGCGTCATGGCCACGACTTCCCCCTTCAGAAACTCGACCCCCGCCTCACGCGCCCGCCGCCGCCACCAGTCAAACAGGGTGTTGCCGTCGAAATACCCCTCATCGACAAGGTTGTGATTGCCGCCGATGATGTCATCCAGCCGGTAGAACGGATATGCAGCGGCGATCTCGCCCGGCGACATGAACCGCGTCCCGGCCCCAAGCGATGCCTGCAACCGCTGACTGGCGCGCAAATTTTCTGCCGCCTCGACGCTGCCAGCCAGATACATGTATCCGAAATTCTGCATCACCACCCTGGGAATGCGCATATCGCCGCCCATATGGTCGCGAAAGTTCTTCACATATTCCGCAGCAAACTGCGAGATGCGGATGTTGATCTCATTGCTGAACTGCTGACGCATGCAGGAATTGGTGTGGGCGGTGGAACAAAGGGCATAGGTGGGATCGCGCTCCACCACCAGAATCCGGCCATCGAAATCCGGGTTATCGGCCAGAAACCACGCCACTGATGAACCCAGCATGGCGCCGCCGACGATCACCACATCATAGCTCGAATGACGGGTTGAGCGACCATTCGACATAACCTGATTCCTCCTGCCCCGATGACTGCCGCAGCAATCTCGACAAAATACCGCCACTTCGCAAGGGTCCGCCAACAAAACCATCAGCGCGCTTGTGCTGACAGCTTTCATTGCTATCCTGCGGCCAGCAACCCGGATCGGCCAGTTTCCAATGCATCATTGTTCCAGATACACTCCCGCCGGAGGCACCGGCCCGCAGGGCCTGATCATGTGGCCCGCAGGGCCTCAATTTGGTCACGCTGAAAACCGGCGGCGAACCCGATGACGGGCGCGATCAATCCCAACATCGCCCGAACCTTCCTTCCGCCGGTGATGCAAAGCCGCCGCTGGCTTGACGGGCTCAGCTTTCCGGTCGATCGCCCGCTGATCAATGTCAGCCAGGCCGCACCGGTTGAACCGCCGCCGCTGCCGCTGAGACAGGCGATCGCCGAGGCAGCGATTGATCAGCCGCTGGCGCATGTCTATGGCCCGGTGCTGGGATTACCGGAACTCCGCGCCGAACTCGCAGCCCAGTGGTCGGTCGCCTATGGCGGTACCATATGCGCCGATCAGATCGCCATCACCTCGGGCTGCAACCAGGCATTTGCCGCAGCACTGGCCAGCCTCTGTGGGCCGGGTGACGCGGTGATGATCCCGACACCGTGGTATTTCAATCACAAGATGTGGGCCGACATGTCGGGAGTCGAAACCCGCCTGCTCAACTGCCGCGAAGGCATGCTGCCCGACCCGGACGAGGCCGCCAGCCTGATCGACCACCGCCTGAAGGCGATCCTGCTGGTCAGCCCCAACAACCCCAGTGGGGCCGAATACCCCGCCGAACTGGTCAATGCCTTTTACCAACTGGCGAAATCCCGAGGTATTGCCCTGATCATCGACGAAACCTACCGCGATTTCGACGCCAGAACCGGCGCGCCGCACCACTTGTTTCACGATCCAGACTGGGCCGATACACTGATCCACCTCTATTCCTTTTCCAAGGCCTACCGGCTGACCGGCCACCGGGTCGGGGCGCTGATGACCAGCAAGACACGACTGGCCGAGGTCGAAAAATTCCTCGATACCGTCACCATCTGCCCGAACCAGTTGGGCCAGCGCGCCGCCCTTTGGGGGATGCAGAACCTGAAACAGTGGCTGGCCGGTGAACGCGACGAGATCCTGGCCCGCCGCGCCGCCATCACTCAGGGGTTCAACACCCTTTCCGGCTGGCATCTGCTTGGGGCCGGGGCCTATTTCGCCTATGCCGAACACCCCCATGATGCCGATGCAGATCAACTGGCGCAGCAACTGGTTCGACAGGCATCGGTGCTGATGCTGCCCGGCACCATGTTCGCACCCGCCCGGGATCAGGGCGGCGATGGTCGGGCCGAACGCCAGATGCGCATTGCCTTTGCCAATGTCGATCAAAACGCCATTGGCGAACTGTTTCGCCGGCTGGCCGATTTTGCCGCCTGAAAACCGGCATTGCTCACGGCCTCCCAACCCTTGTAACCGGCGGCACTTCCCCCTAATACTGCCGCGAAATCCGAACCAGAGGCCTGCCCCATGTCTGCACCGCTGCGCGCCAAGAAAAAGAACAACAAGATCGTATATATCCTGCTTGGCCTTCTGGCCCTCAGCCTGACCGGCTTTGGCGTGCGCTCGGTTGGCAGTGGCGGGCGGCAGGCGGTGGCCACGGTCGGCAACCAGAAAGTGACCGTCGATCAGTATGCCCGCGCCCTGACCACACAACTGCGCGCAGTATCGCAGCAGATCGGCACCAACCTGACGCTGGAACAGGCCCGCGCCTTTGGTCTTGACCGTCAGGTGCTGCAAGAGGTGCTGGTGACCGCCGCCCTCGACGGCGAGGCGGAACGGCTTGGCCTGTCGGTCGGTGACGTGCATGTCAGGAACACCCTCTTGAAGACCGAGGCGTTTCAGGATCTGACCGGCAAGTTCGACCAGACCGCATATACCTTTGCACTGGAACAAAACAACCTGAAGCCCGCCCAATATGACGAGATCATTCGCGGTGATGCCACCAGACGCCTGTTGCAGACGGCCATTGCTGCAGGCATCCAGTCCGGCAAATCCTATTCGCTGGCCATGCTGGATTACCTCGCCGAGGAACGGACGTTCCATTGGGCGCTGCTGGGTGACGAATTTCTGACCGCACCGGTCAGATCCCCGAGCGATGCGGAAATCAAGGCTGAATACCAGGCCAATCCCGCCGCCTATACCGCACCGGAAATCCGCAAGATCACCTATGTCTATCTGAGCCCGGAAATGCTCGACAAGTCGATCGAGATCGAGGAAAGCGCCATTCGCGCGCTTTATGACTCCGAGCCGGCGAAATACAACCAGCCGGAACGCCGGATCGTTGACCGCCTGGCCTTTGGCTCGACCGAAGCCGCCGCCAAGGCGTTGGCGGATATCAAGGCGGGCACCTATGATTTCGATGCTCTGGTCAAGGGCCGCAACCTGACCGATGACGATATCGACATGGGCGAGGTCAGCCCGGCCGATCTCACCCCCGCCGCCGCCAAGGCGGTGTTCGCCCAGCCGGAAACCGGTCTGGTCGGGCCGGTCGAAAGCTCACTTGGCCCGGCCCTGTTTCGCGTCAACGCCATTCTTCAGGCGCACACCACCCCATATGACGAGGTGCGCGAGGAACTCCGCGCCAGTCTGGTCGCCGACCGCGCCCGGCGGCAGGTCGAAGACCTGATGGTCCCGATCGAGGACAAGCTGGCAGCCGGCGCCACGCTGGAGGAACTGGCGACGGAAACCGAAATGCAACTCGGCCAGCTTGACTATTTCAAGGGGGACGAGGAAGGGCTTGCCGCATATGACGAATTCCGCCAGGCCGCCGAGGCGGCAAAGACCGGTGATTTTCCCGAACTTCTGACGCTGGAAGATGGCGGCATTTTTGCCCTCAGGCTGGATGCGATCGTGCCACCGACCCTGAAACCTCTTGATCAGGTCAGGGATCAGGTGGCTGAAGACTGGATGCGGGCGGAAACCCGCCGGCAGGTTCTGGCACTGGCTGCAACATTCCAAACCCGCATCCAGGCGGGCGAAAGCTTTGCCGATCTCGGACTTGCCGCCAAGGCGGAACAGAACATCAAACGCGATCATTTCATCGAGGGCGCGCCAAAGGCCATGGTCGATACCGTGTTCCATCTGGATCAGGGGCAGATCACCACGGTATCGGATGCCGATCAGGTGGTGCTGGTGGCGCTGGATGCGATCACGCCGTTTGATCCGCAAAAACCGGATAACGCCGCGCTGATCAAACAGATCGAAGACCAGTATTCGCAACAGTTGGGGGCCGAGGTCTTTCAGTCCTTTGCCACCGCCATCGAGGACAAGGCCGGGATCAGCATCAACCAGAACCTGATCGCCGCCATTCAGGCCCAAATCCCCTGATGCAGCTTGCGCCTGACATCGAAAGTTTCAGCCAGGCATTTGCCGCCGGGCAAAATCAGGTGGTCTATATGCGGCTGGCCGCTGATCTTGACACGCCGGTATCGCTGATGCTGAAACTGGCACAGGCGCGCAAGGACAGTTTCATACTGGAAAGCGTGACCGGCGGCGAGGTGCGCGGGCGCTATTCGGTGATCGGCATGAAACCCGATCTGATCTGGGAATGCCACAGCGACAAGAGCCGCCTTAACCGGCAGGCGCGGTTCGACCCCGACGGTTTTGTCGCCGAGGAAGGGCCGCCGCTGGAGGCGTTGCGCCGCCTGATCGCCGAAAGCCATATCGACCTGCCGCCTGACCTGCCGCCGATCGCCGCCGGACTTTATGGCTATCTTGGCTATGACATGATCCGGCTGGTCGAACATCTGCCCGATATCAATCCCGATCCGCTGGGTCTGCCGGATGCGGTGATGTTGCGCCCTTCGGTGGTGGTGGTGCTGGACGGCGTCAAGGGCGAGGTGACGGTGGTTGCCCCGGCTTGGGCCGATGGTGGGCTGTCGCCCCGCGCCGCCTATGCGCAGGCGGCGGAACGGGTAATGGACGCGGTTCGCGACCTTGACCGGCAGGCGCTGAGCGAAAGCCGCGACCTGATAGAGCCAGAAAGGGCAGCCGGCATCGCAGAACCGATTTCCAACACCTCCAAGGCCGACTATCTGGCGATGGTCGACAAGGCGCACGAATATATCCGGGCCGGCGACATCTTTCAGGTGGTTCCATCGCAACGCTGGAGTCTGGATTTCACACTGCCGCCGTTCGCGCTCTACCGTGCATTGCGCCGTACCAACCCCTCACCCTTCATGTTCTATTTCAATTTCGGCGGCTTTCAGGTGATCGGGGCCAGCCCGGAAATTCTGGTGCGGCTCAGGGCGGGGGTGGTGACCATCCGCCCGATTGCCGGCACCAGGCCGCGCGGCCAAACCCCCGAGGAAGATCGCGGCTTCGAGCGCGACCTGTTGGCCGACCCCAAGGAATTGGCGGAACATCTGATGCTGCTCGATCTCGGGCGCAACGATGTCGGCCGGGTAGCCAGGATCGGCACGGTTCATCCGACCGAAGAATTCATCATCGAGCGATACAGCCATGTGATGCATATCGTCTCGAACGTGGTCGGCGAGTTGCGCGAAGGTGAAGACGCGCTGTCGGCCCTGTTGGCGGGTCTGCCGGCGGGTACGGTTTCAGGCGCACCCAAAGTGCGCGCCATGCAGATCATCGACGAGCTGGAGCGCGAAAAGCGTGGTGTTTATGGCGGCGGCGTCGGTTATTTTTCGGCGGGTGGTGATATGGACATCTGCATTGCCCTCAGAACCGCCGTGACCAAGGACGATAAACTCTATATCCAGGCCGGTGGCGGTGTCGTCTATGACAGCGATCCGGAAGCGGAATTTCAGGAATCCGTCAACAAATCCAAGGCCCTGTTGCAGGCCGCCGGGGAAGCCGGCCGGTTCGTGAAATCCGCCCTGCGCAACTGAGCGAAGCCGGATCGCACAGGGCCGGAGTCGGAGCCTCCGGCGGGAGTATTTTGACAATAAAGAAGGCTCGGTCGGGGGTCAGTCGGTCAGCAGGACACTGGAGACCGGCACCAGCGACACGGTGGCGGATTTGGAGCTTAGGGCCCAACTGTAAAGGGCAGTGACGGTCTGGGGATTGCTGTGACCGAGCACCACCACATGGCCGACCTTGCCGGCTTCGAGTGCGGCGCGGTCGAGGTAACGTTTGATGGTGATTGCCGATTCGCCGTTGCCATCGAGTATGCGAAACACCGTGGATGCCGGCACCCCGGCGCGGTTGGCCTTGTGGTCGGTGGCGTTGAGGCCGATGTCATAGCTGAGCAGGCCATAGCCGGACCGGGTCAGGCTGTTGATCACCTGATCCGCAAGTTGGGCATCCTTTTGCAATTCCGCCGCCGGGCGGTCGATCAGGCCGACGGCACCCGGAACATCGGCGAAAACCGCCGAGAGCGCCGCGTCCATGTCGGTTTCGTTTTCGGCGGTTTGCAGTTTGTCGGCACCATCCGGGGTCAGGGCCAGCACCTCGAATCCCTTGGCGGTGAAGCGAAGGGCGCGCGCCTTGGTTGCGGCGTTGTCCGGGTCAAGCGCGAATGTGACCGGAATGGTGAAAGTCAGAAGGGTGTCCTGCGGCAGGCCGGCATCACCGATATCCAGCAGGATGATCGACATCAGGGGCTTGTCAGGCCGGGTGGCGGGCGGAATACGGTGCTGTCTGAGGCCACCGATATCCGGCCTCGGGTCGGTTTTCACCGCCGGTGGCTGGGTGCGCGCGATGATGGTGGCAGTAGGTGCCGGTGCCGGGGCGGTCTCGGTGGCAGTTTCGGGGCCGGTTTTGGCGGCTGTCCCAGGCGCGGCCTCGGGCGTGGTGTCATCGGCCGATCTGATGGTCGGCGGCGGCGGTACGATACTGGGTAGCGGCGAAGATTGCGGCAATGGCGCCTCGCCTGGGCCGGAACCGTTGGCAAGGCCGCTGCCGGTGGCACGTTCGGGGCTGGTGTCGCCGCGGTTGGCGGTGGTGATGACCGGCAGGGCCTCGGCCTCGCTTGGCGGGGCTTCGATGCTTGGCAGGCGGTTGACGACGACCCTGTCGAGCGGATTCTCGATCACCGGGGTCGGCATGCCGAGTGCGGGCTTTTTGCCCTTGGGGGCGATATCCTGCGGCGGTTCAACGCCTTGCGGCGTGTTTTCGCCGCCGGTGGCTTCGGGCTGGGTCAGGGTGCTGGTCTGGCCTTCGATCTGGGCTTGCGGCTGACTGGCGGGCGATTGGTCGATCCCCGGCGCGCTGGCGGGCGGCGCCTCGGCCAGCGGTTTTGGCAATTCGCCGGTCTGCCCCCGCGACTGGTCGGTTCGGGGCAGTTCTGGTGCGGAATCGGTGCGGGCGGCGTTGAAACCCGACCCTGCCGGGGTGGCAAGCTCGACCTGGGTGTTGCGACTGGGATCGGGGATTTTCAGCGGCACCAACAGCGACACCGCCGCCGCCGCGATCAGCGATATCAGGGCACCCTTGAGGAAACCCGCGCCAAACCCGCCACTCATCCGCGCACTCCCATCATTATCCTGCTCACTGCTCTTGACCATCTGTTGCGGCTCTGGGCATTTATAGCGCGAATTCCTTCGGGGTTCACCCCAAAACGACGCCAGCCCGGAAAGCCTGCCCTGATGCTGCTTTTGATCGACAATTACGACAGTTTCACCTGGAACCTGGTGCACTATCTTGGCGAGCTTGGCCAAGAGGTCAAGGTGATGCGCAACGATCAGCTGCGCGTCAGCGATGCCATGGCAATGCGCCCTGACGCTATCTTGCTGTCGCCGGGCCCGTGCGAGCCGGATCAGGCGGGCATCTGCCTTGAACTGACGCAGGCGGCTGCCGGGGCACGGCTGCCGCTGTTGGGGGTTTGTCTTGGCCATCAGGTGATCGGTCAGGCGTTCGGCGGCAAGGTGGTGCGCTGCCATGAGATCGTGCATGGCAAGGTGGCCGAGATCCGGCATCAGGGACATGGGGTTTTTCACGGACTCCCCTCGCCCTTCAGGGCCACGCGCTATCACTCGCTGATGGTCGAGGCAACCAGCCTGCCCGATACGCTGCGGGTAACCGCAAGCGTTGAAAATGGCACCATCATGGGCCTCCAGCACCGCGAATTGCCGATCCACGGGGTGCAGTTCCACCCGGAAAGCATCGCCTCGGAACACGGCCATGCCCTGCTGCGCAATTTCCTCAACGAGGTGAAGGAGCCGGCATGAACGATCTGTTGCGAACCCTGATCGGCATCGCCGCCGAGCGCCCGCTAAGCCGGGATGAAGCGGAAGTGGCATTTGGCCAGATCATGGCGGGCGAAGCCACCCCAAGCCAGATCGGTGGCCTGCTCATGGCGCTGCGGACGCGCGGCGAGACGGTGGACGAATACGCCGCCGCCGCCGCCGTGATGCGGGCGAAATGCCTGGCGGTAAACGCGCCCGCCGGGGCGATTGATATCGTCGGCACCGGTGGTGACGGCAAGGGTACGCTGAACATTTCCACCGCTGCGGCCTTTGTGGTGGCGGGTGCGGGCGTGGTGGTGGCCAAGCATGGCAACCGCAACCTTTCGTCGAAATCCGGCGCCGCCGATGCGTTGGGTCAGCTTGGTGTCAACGTCATGGTCGGCGCCAAAACCGTTGAAACCGCCATCAACCAAATCGGCATCGGCTTCATGATGGCGCCGGTGCATCACCCGGCAACCCGGCATGTCATGCCCTCACGCCAGGAACTTGGCACCCGCACCATTTTCAACATCCTTGGCCCCTTGACCAATCCCGCCGGGGTAAAACGCCAGCTTACCGGTGCCTATTCGCGGCAGGTGATCCGGCCGATGGCGGAAACGCTTGGCGCACTTGGTTCAACAAAGGCCTGGCTGGTACATGGCGGCGATGGCAGCGATGAAATCTCGATCAGCGGCATCAGTTGGGTGGCGGCGCTGGCGGATGGCAAAGTCACGGAATTTGAGCTGCATCCGGATCAGGCCGGTCTGCCGGTCCATCCGTTCAAGGCCATATTGGGCGGCACGCCCGAGGAAAACGGCACCGCCTTGCGGGCCTTGCTGGATGGTGCCAAGGGAGCCTATCGCGATGCAGTCCTGTTGAACGCGGCGGCGGCACTGATGGTGGCAGATAAGGTTAGCAACCTGCCGGATGGTGTTGAAATGGCCAAGGAAAGCATTGATAGCGGTCAGGCCAGATCAAAACTGTCGGCCTTGGCGAAACTCACCTCCGAGGCTGGCGCATGAGCAGCATTCTGGAGCGTATCAAGACCTATAAACTGGCCGATGTGGCGACGCGCAAGGCGAAAAACCCGCTGGCCGAAGTCGAGGCGGCGGCCAGGGCGGCCCCACCCCCGCGTGGCTTTCATCGGGCTTTGGCCGGGGCGGCGCAGACTGGCTATGGCCTGATCGCCGAAATCAAGAAGGCCAGCCCGTCCAAAGGTCTGATCCGGGCCGATTTCGATGTTCCGGCACTGGCGCGGGCCTATGCAAGCGGCGGCGCCACCTGCCTGTCGGTACTGACCGATACGCCATCGTTTCAAGGGGCCGACAATTATCTGGTGGCAGCGCGAAGGGCAACAGATCTGCCGGTGCTGCGCAAGGATTTCAACCATGACCCCTATCAGATCATCGAGGCGCGGGCACTGGGGGCGGATTGCGTTCTGATCATCCTTGCCGCGGTCAGTGATGCCGAGGCGGCTGAACTGGAACAGGTGGCATTTTCGCATGGCATGGATGTGCTGCTGGAGGTGCATGACCGGGCCGAGCTAGACCGCGCACTGATGTTGCAATCGCCGCTTTTGGGGATCAACAACCGCAATCTCAACACGTTCGAGGTGTCGCTGGACACCACCCGCGAACTGGCTGCCCTGGTGCCGCCGGATCGCCTGTTGGTGGCGGAATCGGGGTTGTCTGGCCCTGCCGATCTGTCAGACATGGCAAGACACGGCGCACGGTGTTTTCTGATCGGCGAAAGCCTGATGCGCCAGCAGGATGTGGCAGCGGCAACCCGGGCGCTGCTGGCAAATCCGCAGACAGTTTGAGGGCACAACATGGCAGAACTGACGCATTTTGACGACAAGGGCGACGCCCATATGGTCGATGTCTCGCAAAAACCGGTGACAGCGCGTGTTGCCACGGCTGAAGGTCACATAAAGATGCTGCCTGATACCCTTGATATTGTTATGAAAGGCAGCGCCAAAAAAGGTGATGTTCTGGGGGTGGCGCGACTGGCCGGGATCATGGCCGCCAAACGCACCGCCGATCTGATCCCTCTGTGCCATCCGCTGCCGATCAGCCAGGTGGTGCTGGAACTGGTGGCCCAGCCTGAAGAATGCTGTGTTACCGTTGCTGCCACCGTCAGGACAACCGGCCAGACCGGTGTCGAGATGGAGGCACTGACCGCAGTCAGTGTGGCGTTGTTGACGGTCTATGACATGCTGAAGGCGGTGGATCGCGGCATGGTGATCGAAGGCATCAAGGTAGTATTGAAAGATGGCGGTAAATCAGGGCGTTATGAGGTAAAGCGATGATTTCGGTATCCGAGGCCCTGACCCGCATTCAGGATTTGTTCCAGCCGCTTGAGGTGGAAGAGGTGCCGTTGCGCCATGCCGCCGGGAGGGTGCTGGCGCGTCAGGTTGTTGCCCGGCGCGATCAGCCGCCGTTTGCCGCCTCGTCGATGGATGGCTATGCGCTGAAATCTTCCGAGGCGGTGGTCGGTGCGCGGTTCACGGTGATCGGCGAATCCGCCGCCGGTTCCGGTTTCGGCAACGCCATCAGCCCCGGCCAGGCCGCGCGGATATTTACCGGCGCACCGGTACCGAAAGGTGCCGACAAGGTGGTGATGCAGGAGGACACACGGCGCGATGGCAACATGATGACATTGCTGGATAGCCTTGATAACAATGACTATATCCGCCCACAAGGTGATGATTTCAAGGTCGGCGACGGTATCCCCGCGCCCAAACGCCTGAACGCCAATGACGTGGCGCTGCTTGCCTCAATGAACATCGCCGAAGTGCCGGTCTATCGCCGCCCCATTGTCGCACTTGTCGCCACCGGCGATGAACTGGTGATGCCGGGCGAGGATCCGGGGCCGGATCAGATCATCGCCTCGAACAATTTCGGGCTGGCGGCACTTCTGGAACAGCACGGGGCCGAGGTCAGGATGCTGCCGATTGCCCGCGATCACGCGGATTCGCTGAAACTGGTATTCCGGCTGTGCGAGGGGGCCGACCTGGTGGTGACCATCGGCGGCGCCTCGGTCGGGGATCATGACATCGTTCACAGTGTCGCCAGTGAACTGGGTCTGGACACGGCGTTCTACAAGGTGGCGATGCGTCCGGGCAAGCCGCTGATGGCAGGAAAAATGGGCAGGATGCCGATGATCGGATTGCCGGGTAATCCCGTATCTTCAATGGTTTGCGGCCATGTCTTTCTGCGCCCCGCACTGAATATCATGTCCGGTCTGGGCGGTGGGCCGCTGGCGCGCGAACGGGTGCGGCTGGGTCGGGCGCTCAATGCCAACAGCAACCGCGAACATTACCTGAGGGCGCGGTTGCAACTGGAAAACGGGCAGTTGACCGTATATCCCGAATCCCGTCAGGACAGCGCGCTGTTATCGGTGCTGGCCAACTCCGATGGCATGCTGGTACGCCCGCCGATGGACCCGCCGCGTGCGGTTGGCGACATGGTGGAGGTAATCCGGTTCTAAACCTTCCGACATGTTACCAAATAGTTGACACAAAACAAGAACACATATAGAACTTTATCTGAACATACCGGGCACAAACACCGCACCGGACCGGAACACCGGCATTTCGGCCAAGGGAGAGCATCAATGTTGACACGCAAGCAACTGGATTTACTGGAATTTATCAACAAACGGATGCAACGTGACGGGGTGCCACCCTCATTCGACGAGATGAAGGATGCGCTGGATCTCAGGTCGAAATCCGGTATCCACCGCCTGATCACGGCACTCGAAGAACGCGGTTTCATCCGCCGTCTGGCCCATCGGGCGCGCGCGATCGAGATCATCAAGCTGCCGGAATCACTGGAAAAACCGGCCTTCAAACCGCAACTGATCCAAGGTTCGGCAACGCGCCGGCCGCAGGGTGCCAAGCAGGTCGAGCGGGTCAACGCGCTCGATGTTCCGATCATGGGCCAGATCGCCGCTGGCACCCCGATCGAGGCGATCAGCCACCGCACCAGCGCCGTGGCGGTGCCAGGTTCAATGCTGCGCAGCAAGGGGCTGCACTATGCGTTGGAGGTCAAGGGCGATTCGATGATCGACGCGGGCATCAACAATGGCGATGTGGTGGTGATCCGCGAACAACCCGACGCCGAGAACGGCGATATCGTGGTGGCGCTGGTCGATGATCAGGAGGCGACGCTGAAACGCCTCAGAAAACGCGGCAACGCCATCGCGCTGGAGGCGGCCAATTCGGCCTATGAAACCCGGGTTTACCGCGACGATCAGGTCAAGATTCAGGGGCGGCTGGTCGGGTTGATCCGAACCTATTAGGGCGCAATTCGCTGCCGGTCACTCCTGCCACCACCAGACATCCGGCAGAAATCCCAGCCAGTCGCCATAAACCGGCAGATGTTCGGGAAAATGCAACTCGCGCCGATGCGCCAGGCGGCTGACATCATCAAACCAGAATGGAATCACATAGCGGCCGGTCGTCAGCACCCGATCAAGGGCGCGCGTGGCAGCGACGAAATCGTCGCGGTTGTCCGAGGTCAGTATACGCTCGATCATTTTGTCGGCGGCGGGCGCGCGCATGCCCATGTAGTTGCGCGTGCCCTGCTGCGTCACCCCGGCGGAATTCCAGTAAAGGTTCTGCTCATTGCCCGGTGACAGCGACAACACCCAGGCGTTTACCATCATGTCGTAATCATATACCTCGCGGCGCGCGCGGTGCTGTGCCGTATCCACCAGGGTCAGAACCGGCGTGATACCAAGGCGTTTCAGTGCGTCGGTAAAAAGGTTGGCAATCGCCTCCTCCTCGCCGGGTCTGAGCATGATCTCGAACTGGAACGCCTGCCCGGCACGGTTGCGCAAAACGCCGTCCGGGGCCACCAGCCAGCCGGCCTTGGCCAGTTCTGCCGCCGCGATTCTCAGGTTCCGGCGGTTGCGCTCGGTGCCGTCGGTTTTCGGCACGGCATATCCCGCCAGCGCCCCCGGCAGCAGGCTGTCGGCAAAAGGCGCCAGAAATTCCGCCACCCGCCCGGTCGCCGCACCTGGGCGCATGCCAAGTTCGGAGTTCGAGAAATAGCTGATGGCGCGCGGCAGCCTGCCCTTGTTGATCACCTGATTGATGAACTCGAAATTGAACGCATGGATCAGCGCATCGCGCACCCGCCAATCGGCAAAGATGGCGCGGCGGGTGTTGAAGACAAATCCCTGCATGCCCGAAGGGCGCTGGTTCGGGATCAAGGATTTCACCACCTCGCCGGTGGTGACGGCGGGGAAATCGTACTGTTCCTCCCATTTCTGGGCATTGCCTTCGCGGTAGACCGAGATTTCACCACCCCGGAATGCCTGAAAGATCACCGAGGCGTCGTTGAAATATTCATACCGAATCTCGTCCAGATTGTTCTGGCCGCGATTGATTGGCAGATCCCGGCCCCAGTATTCGGGGTTGCGGCGAAAGCTGACGAAACGATTTGCCTCGAACTCGCCGACCACATAGGGGCCACTGCCGATTGGCCGCTCCAGACCGCTTTGGCTGAAATCACGGCCGTCCCAGTCGGATTTCTTCAGAACCGGTCTGAGGCCGAGGATCAGCGGCAGTTCCCGGTCGGTTTGGCTGAAGGTGAAACGCACGCTTCGGGGGCCGGTCTGCTCGGATTTCGCCACCTTCTGCCAGGAATTGGCATAGCGCGGCACGCCTTTTTCGGCCAACGTCTGGAACGACCAGATGACATCGGCGACAGTGACCGGGCTGCCATCGGAAAATCGCGCTTCCGGGCGCAGGGTGAATTCCACCCATTGCCGATTCGGTCCGGTCTCGATCGAGGCGGCCAGAAGGCCGTAAAGTGTAAACGGTTCGTCCCAGCTTCGCGCCATCAGGCTTTCGTAAACATGCGCCCTTACCCCCCAGGGGGCGCGGCCTTTCAGGATAAAGGGATTGAAGCTGTCAAAGCCGCCGCGTTCGCCCATGATGATTCGCCCGCCTTTGGGGGCATCCGGGTTGACATAGGGTAAGGACACAAAATCCGGTGGTAGCAAGGGGTCTCCATACATAGCTATGCCATGCCGGGGTTCGGCATTGACAAGAACCGGCAGCAGAATTGCCAGCAGCAGGGCGATCCACCAGGCGAACGGGTGTTGAAATCTGCGTGGCATCCGGGCAACAAATCCTTGGTACGGGGCAGTATCGACCGCTAGCCTACTGAGCAGGCACATCTTTTTCAAATTTTAACTTGGCGGATGCGGGGATATTTCGTATAACACTATTACTGCTCGATAGGTTTCTTGCCTGTATGAAACCTGCCTCAATAACTTAACGCCCTCCTTGTGAGGGCGTTTTTTTTGGCCCTGCCGATAGGCGTCAACTCTGTTCGCGCCTTGCTGGAATGGCTGGGATCGCCGGTATCGGCCGCGTTGCCATCGGTCAGGGACCAGTGGCGAATCGGCGTTTGCGGATCGACGAATCGCCAGGGTCGGTGAATGAACGATTCGGCGGCTAATCCAGCGATGTCACCCAAAGGATTACCGCGTCTTCCTGGCTGGTGGACACGACATTGTGGCCCATGGCGGCGTCGTAATAGGCGCTGTCGCCCCGGCGCATATCGACCGGCTGGTAGAACTCGGTGTAAAGGGTGATGGTGCCGGTCAGCACATACAGAAATTCCTCGCCGTCATGGCGTACCCAGCCGTCAAACTCGGCCATGTCGCGGGCGCGGATCCGGGCGCGATAGGGCAGCATCTGTTTTCGCATCAGGTTCGGCGCCAGCAGTTCATGTTCATAGGTGGCGGTCAGATGCGGCTTGCCCTCGCCGGTCTTGGTGATCGCCATCCGCCCCATCACCTGCCCGGTCTTGGGCGGTGTGAACAGTTGCGGGATCGAGATGCCCAGCCCGCCGGCCAGTTTTCGCACCGCATCAAAGGTCGGCGACATCTGCTCATTCTCAATCTTCGACAGGGTCGAACGGGCCAGCCCGGCCTGCTTGGCCGCCTGTTCCAGTGTCCAGTTCCGGGCCTTGCGCAATTCGCGCACCCGTGCACCCAGATGCAACGGCTCGATGGCGTTTTCTTCGCCGTCGGCGCGGGCCATGGTGATCAGACTGGGCGGATTTCTCGGTTTGGTCATGCTGTACCTTTGGTTGACCAGAGGCTTAAACCTCTGATTGGAAACTGGCAAGCCGTGGCGGGCGTCACCTCTGGCGCAGGCCACCGCAAGGCGTTAGACCAAGGTCATGACCGCGCTTTCGCTATACGATCAGGGGCCGTTCGCCCCCTGCCCTGAACCGTTCAATCTGGCGGCCTATGTGCTGTCGGCGGGGCGTGCCGTGCCGGACAAGACGGCGCTGGAAATCCTGGCGCCCCGCTGTTCGCCGGAACGCTGGAGCTATCGCCGCCTTGATCAGGCGGTGCATGCCACTGCGGGCGGGTTGCAGGCCATGGGGCTGGCCAAGGGTGCCGTGATCCTGATGCGGCTTGGCAATTCGGTGGATTTTCCGATCCTTTATCTCGGGGCAATCCTTGGCGGGTTTGTGCCGGTGCCGACCTCATCACAGCTTACGGCAGGCGAAACCCGCGCCCTGATCGACGATCTATCGCCGGATCTGGTGGCGTTCGGGCAGGGATGCGAGGTTCTGGACAATCTGACCTGCCCGCGCCTGCTGCCGGATCAGGTGGCGGCCCTTCAGCAGCATCCACCTGGGCGTACCGATCTGGGCGATCCGGGGCGGGTGGCCTATATGATCTACACCTCGGGCACTTCCGGGCGGCCGCGGGCGGTGATGCATGCGCATCGCGCCATCTGGGCGCGTCGGATGATGTGGCAGGGATGGCTGGGCATCAACGCTGATGACCGGTTGCTGCATGCGGGGGCTTTCAACTGGACCTATACGCTTGGGGTCGGCCTGATGGACCCCTGGGCCAACGGCGCAACGGCGCTGATCCCCGGCGACGGCGTTTCAAGCGCCGAACTTGCGGGATTGCTGGCAAAACACCGCGCGACCCTGTTTGCCGCAGCACCCGGCATTTATCGGCAAATGCTGAAACCCGGCGATCTGCCGCACATGCCTAATTTGCGCCACGCCATTGCCGCCGGGGAAAAACTGCCGCCGTCGCTGGCCGAAAGCTGGCGGCGGCTAACCGGCACGCATATCTACGAAAGCCTTGGCATGTCGGAATGCTCCACCTTCATTTCCACCGCCCCGCCCGGCCCGCCGCGACCGGGCACGACCGGCAAACCGCAACCGGGCCGCCGCATCGCGGTGCTGAACACCGATGACCATTGCCCGGTGCCGCTCGGTCAGGCAGGGGTGCTTGGCATCGCAAACCACGATCCCGGCCTGATGCTTGGCTATCGCGGGCAACCCGAGGAAACCGCCCGGAAATTCGCGGGCGAATGGTTTGTTACCGGCGACATGGTGACCATGGATGCCGAGGGCTGGATCACCTATCTTGGCCGGGATGACGACATGATGAACGCCGGCGGCTACCGGGTGTCGCCAATCGAAGTGGAGACCGCGCTGAACCGCCACCCTGCCATCATCGAAGCCGCCGCCGTCAGCGTCGAGGTGAAACCGGGGGTCGAGGTGATCGCCGCCTTTTATGTCGCGGACAAGGCGCTGAGTGATGGAATTCTCGCCGCCTATTGCGCCGAAAATCTGGCGCGCTACAAATGCCCGCGCCTGTTTGTACCGCTTGCCAGCCTGCCCAAAGGCGCCAACAACAAGCTCAGGCGCGGCGAACTTCGCCGCCAGTACCAGCAAATTCAGCAAAAGGAGGTTGGCCATGATCCGGCTTGATATCATTTCGGACCCGGTATGCCCCTGGTGCTATATTGGCAAGACCCGGCTGGAACAGGCAATAAGCGCCCGCCCGGAACTGGATTTTCAACTGGAATGGCATCCATTTCAACTGAACCCCGACATGCCACCCGAGGGCATGGAACGGCGGGCATATCTGGAACTGAAATTCGGTGGCCGCGAACGGGCGGTAGCGATCTATCGCCAGATCGCCGACGCCGCCGCCGAGGCCGGTATCGAGATCAGTTACGAGCGGATCGAACGGATGCCGAACACGCTGGATGCGCACCGCCTGATCCATTGGGCCGGGTTGGAAGGGGTGCAAAATCAGGTGGTCGGTGGCCTGTTCCAGGCGTATTTCCAGCAAGGCCAGGACATTTCCGATCCAAAGGTGCTGGTCGATATCGCCACGGCGGCGGGGATTGACGGTGAAATGATCGCCAAGCTGCTGGCCCAGGATGTCGACAAGCAGGACATCCAGAAACGCGACGCCAATGCAAGGCAAAAGGGAGTCAGCGGCGTGCCCTGTTTCATCATCAACAACGCCCATGCAGTGACCGGGGCGCAGCCGTCCGACCTCTGGCTGAGGGTGTTCGATGATATCGCGGCCAATACCTCAGGGCCCGCCGCGGGATGAGTACCCGACAACTGCATTTTGCCGAATTCGTCGCGCTGGTCGCGCTGATGTTCGCCATAATCGCCATCGGGGTGGACGCGATGCTGCCCGCCTTTCCCGAGATCGCGCTTGATTTCGGCCTGGACGATGTGAACCGCGCACAACTGGTGATCACCGCTTTCATCCTCGGCAACGGCGGTGGCCAGATGGTGATGGGGCCGTTGTCGGATTCGCTTGGGCGCAAGCCGGTGATTTATGCTGGCATCCTGATCTACATCATCGCCTGCGCGCTGGCGGTTTATGCAGACTCGTTCGAACTGCTGCTGATGGCACGGTTCGTACAGGGTTTCGGGGCATCGGCTCCCCGGGCCGTGACCATGGCGATGATCCGCGACCAGTATGACGGGCGGCGAATGGCGCAGGTGATGTCGTTGGCAATGACCCTGTTCGTGCTGGTGCCCGCCATTGCCCCCTTGATGGGGCAGGCAGTGATGCTGCGTTTCGGCTGGCGCAGTATTTTCGTCGCCTTCATGCTTTTCGCCTTCATCGGCCTGATGTGGCTGGCGTTGCGCCAGCCCGAGACCCACCCGCAGGAACGCCGCCAGCGGCTTAACCCGCGACGTTATCTGTCGGCCCTGCGCGAGGTTCTGACCTCAAAGGTGGTGGTGACCTATATGGTGGCAATGTCCTGCGGTTACGGCGCGCTGTTCGGATATCTCAGTTCAGCACAACAGATTTACGTTGACGTGTTCAATGCCGGAACGGATTTTCCCGTTTATTTTGCAGCGATTGCGGTGTTGTCGGGCAGTGCGGGCATCCTGAATGCGCGGCTGGTGGTGCGTTACGGTATGCGGCGGCTGGCGACGCTGGCCTTTCTGACAATGCTGCTGTTGACGCTGGCCTATTTCCTGTTGCTCAGAAACTTCGAACTGTCCGGGACACTGCAGTTCCGGCTGTTTCTGGGCTGGTCTCTGGTGGCGTTCATGACGCCGGGGCTGACATTCGGCAACCTCAACGCGCTGGCGATGGAGCCGATGGGCCATGTCGCCGGCATGGCGGCAGCGGTGATCGGGGCGGTATCGACCGTTCTCGGGGTGGTTATAGCCATTCCGATCGGTCAGGCGTTTGACGGCACCATCCAGCCCCTGCTGATCGGTTTTGCGATCAACATGCTGGTGGCACTCGGCCTGATGCTGAGCAATCCCAAGGCTAGGCCCGCGCCAGCATCCGCCGGCTAAGCGTTGCCGCCGCACCGATCTGGATGAAATAGGCCATCATCACCGGCAGAATAAAGGTCGGCCCGTAAAGGTCGATGCTGAACACCGCCAGGATCAGCGCCAGCGTGATATAGCGCGTTGCCACATGCCAATAAACCGCCCTGCCCTCGGGCGTTTCAGGCGTCAGCAACCGGGCGGCCGCGAACACCACCGCATAAAACACCGCCGTCGCCAGCAGCGCCACCAGAACCGACTGGAGCGAAACCGCGAATAACAGTTGCGAGGTGGAAAGGCTGAACAGGTAGAACACGATCCCGAACATGGTCGCCTTGGAGATCAGCGGCTGATGCCGTTCGGTGATCTCGATCAGCCTAGGCAGATAACCGCGCGCCAGCCGGCTGAGCAGAAAGGGAATGACGATCAGGATCATGAAGGGTGCGAACGGCTTGATCTGGCGGGCGGCATCCGAAACCCCGGCCGGCAACAACTCGGGTGCCGGAAACCAACCCTCGGCAAGGCTGAAAAAACCGCCGAACAGCAGCGTGATCGGCAGCAACAGCGCCAGATTGAGCATGAAGATGATAAAACCCAGCCTGGCATTGGCGCCCGAGCTTTTGATCCACATCATCACCATGCCGCCCCCCGGCAGCAGCGCCAACAATAGCAGCGCACCGGCAATGCCGATGTCGCGCGACAGCCAGCCGATTATCAGCGCCACCGCCGCCAGCAACAGGTAGTTGATCCAGAGGTTGCGCCAGATTGCCGGCAGTTGTTTCGGGATCATGGCGAAATCCGCCAGTTGAAACTTGAACAGCGACGGCGTGATCAAAAACACCCCGGCCACCAGACAAACGGCCGAGGAAAACGCCAGCCCGCCGGTCAACCTGCCGAAACCAAGGCCAAGAACGATCGCGGAAATCACCAAAATAATCTGCTGCATGGCCCATGCCCCTGAAATGCAAAATTGATTGCTCCGATATATTCAAATATGCTAATATAACAAAAAGTGCCAATGGTACAGGTTGTCACAGGCACATATTGCCGCGACCTATTTGCCCGAGGCCGTCGCAAACTGCGCCAGATCGCGCACAATGGCATAAGCGCCTTTCACCTTGTCGCTGGCTTTTTTCCAGTCGCGCCTGACCACGATCTTGTTGTCCTTGATCTTGGCCAGCCCCTTTTGGCCATGCATGAACTCGACCAGCCCGGCGGGGTTGGCGAATTTACCGTTGTGAAACTGGATCACCGCACCTTTGGGGCCGCCATCAAGCCGCGCAATGCCGGCGCGTTTGCAGACGGATTTGATCCTGACGATGTTCAAAAGCGTCGATACCTCGCGCGGCAGGCTGCCGAAACGGTCGATCAGTTCGGCTGCGAAATCCTCCAGCTCCAGCTTGCCGTCAAGCCCGGACAACCGTCGGTAAAGCCCCAGCCGGACATCGAGATCGGGCACATATGCCTCTGGGATCAGCACCGGCACGCCAAGGTTGATCTGGGGCGCCCAGGTTTCATCGGCCTCGGACAGCCCTTCCAGTTCACCGGCCTTCATGCGGGCGATGGCGTCTTCCAGCATGGATTGGTAAAGCTCGTAACCAACTTCGCGCACCTGCCCCGACTGTTCATCGCCAAGGATGTTGCCGGCACCACGAATATCCAGATCCTGCGAGGCAAGGGTGAACCCCGCCCCGAGGCTGTCAAGCGAGCCGAGCACCCGTAGCCGCTTTTCCGCCGTCCGGGTCAGGCGAACGCGCGGCTTGGTGGTCAGGTAAGCATAGGCACGGGTTTTCGATCGCCCGACCCGGCCCCGGATCTGGTATAGCTGCGCCAGCCCGAACATGTCGGCGCGGTGAATGACCATGGTGTTGGCGGTGGGGATATCCAGCCCGCTTTCGACGATGGTGGTGGCCAGCAGCACGTCAAACTTGCCATCGTAAAAGGCGTTCATCCGATCATCAAGCTCGCCTGCCGCCAGTTGCCCATGCGCGGTCACGACGCTGACTTCAGGCACATGTTCACGCAAAAATGTTTCGATCTCGGCCAGATCGCTGATCCTCGGCACCACATAGAAACTCTGGCCGCCGCGGTAATGCTCGCGCAGCAATGCCTCACGGATGGTGACGCTGTCAAACTCGCTGACATAGGTGCGGATGGCCAGCCGATCCACCGGCGGGGTGCCGATGATCGACAGATCCCGCACGCCTGACAGCGACAGTTGCAATGTACGCGGGATTGGCGTGGCCGTCAGAGTCAGCACATGCACATCGGTTCTTAGCTGTTTCAGGCGTTCCTTGTGGGTGACGCCGAATTTCTGTTCCTCGTCAATCACCAAAAGACCGAGATTGTTGAACTTCACCGACTGCGCCAGCACCGCATGGGTGCCGATGACGATATCGACCGAACCCTTGGCCAGCCCTTCGCGGGTTTCATTGGCGGCTTTGGCGGAAACGAAACGCGACAACGGGCGCACGCTGATCGGCAGACCGCGAAAACGTTCCTCAAACGACTTGAAATGCTGCCGCGCCAGCAGCGTGGTCGGCGCAATCACCGCCACCTGCCGCCCGCTCATTGCCGCGACATAGGCGGCGCGAAGGGCCACTTCGGTCTTGCCGAATCCGACATCGCCGCAGATCAGACGGTCCATCGGCCGCCCCGAGGCCATGTCGCCCAAAACATCCTCGATCGCCGCCAGTTGATCGTCGGTTTCGCTATAGGGAAAGCGGGCGCAAAAGCTGTCCATCTCATGCGCGCCGACCTCAAGCACCGGCGCGCTGCGCAGCAGGCGTTCGGCGGCGACGCGGATAAGGCGATCCGCCATCTCGCGGATGCGCGCCTTCAGCTTGGCCTTTTTCGACTGCCAGGCACCACCGCCAAGCCGGTCAAGCATCCCCTCTTCATGGCCATAGCGCGACAGAAGTTCGATGTTTTCCACCGGCAGGAACAAGCGATCCCCGCCGGCATATTCCAGCGCGATACATTCATGCGGCGCGCCAAGGGCGTTGATGGTTTCAAGGCCCATATAGCGCCCGATGCCGTGATCCACATGCACGATCAGATCGCCGGGGCTGAGGGCGCTGGCCTCGGTCAGGAAATTTTCCGCCCGCCGACGGCGGCGCGCGCTGCGGATCATCCGGTCGCCCAGCACATCCTGTTCGGAAATTACCGTCAGATCAGGCGATTGAAACCCGTGTTCCAACGCCCAGACCGCCAGAAACACCCCGCCCTTGCCATCGGGCACATCGTTGAAATTGCCGATGGGCGTGCCTTCGGTGCCGTCTTCGTCGCGCAAAAGATGCTGAATTCGTTCACGCGCGCCTTCGGAATATGAGGCGATGATGACCTGACCATCGGTACGACGCGCTTTAATGTGATCCGACAATACACTGAAAAGGTTGATGTTATCGCTTTGGCGTTCGGGGGCGAAATTGCGCCCGATGCGCCCGCCCGCGTCGATCACACCCGGGCCAAGCCCTTGCGGCAGCGCGACAAACTGGCGGATCTCAAACCGCTTGATTGCCCCCTCAAACGCCTCGTCATCGAGATATAAAAGGTTCGGCGGACAGGGTTTGTAAACCGAATCCAGCCGCGCCTTGTTGCTCAGCGCCTCGCGCCGCGCGTCATATTGATCGGCAATGGTACGCCAGCGTTCCAGCCGGATCGGCGTTGCCTGATCGTCAAGGCAGATCACCGCCTGATCAAGATAATCAAACAGCGTTTCCATCCGGTCATGAAAAAACGGCGCCCAGTGTTCGATCCCCTGATGCTTGCGCCCGGCACTTATGGCCTCATACAAGGGATCATCGGTGCCCGCCGCGCCGAATTCCAACCGGTAATTCTGACGGAACCGCTGAATTGCCGCATCGTCCAGAATAACCTCGGATACCGGGGCAAGTTCGATGCGCGTCAGCTTTTCGATGGTACGCTGGGTTTCAGGATCAAACCGGCGGGCCGCATCCAGCACATCGCCAAACAAATCAAGCCTGACCGGACCGCTGTCGCCCGGCGGAAAGATGTCGATCAACCCGCCGCGAATGGCGTAATCCCCGGGCTCCATCACCGTTGGCGACTGATTGAACCCCATGCGCACCAGAAACGCCCGCAACGCCACCTCGTCGATCTGTTTGCCAACGGTGGCGGTAAAGCTCGAGTTCCTGAGCAGTTGGCGCGACGGCACCCGCTGGGTTGCCGAACTTACGGTGGCCAGCAACAGGAACGGGCGCGAAAACCCTTCGGCCAGTGTTGCCAGTGTGGCCATTCGCGCTGCCGAAGTGTCGTGGTTGGGTGAAACCCGATCGTAAGGCAGGCAATCCCAGGCGGGAAAGGTAAAGACCGGCAGGTCGGGATGAAAGAACTCGACCGCTTTTCTGGTTTCCTCCAGCCGCTTGTCGTCGCGGGCGATGTGCAGAACCGGCATGCCGCGTTCGCGCACCAGTCGGCCAAGCAGGCGGGCGTCAAATCCTTCGGGGGCGCCGCCGACGGTGATGCGGCTGTTGGGTGGGGTCTGGGTCATCGTGATGACGGCTATAACAGGCGACGCACTGCCTGCAAGTCACAACACGCTGGCGTTCATGTTGTGCCACATGCCCCAGAAGGCGGTGATGAAGATGGCGATCATGCCGATCACCTGATTGAAGAACCGCTGCCGCGCCAGATGCGCCCTTAGCGCGGCCCCGTAGGTACCATTGGCGCGAATCAGGCGGGCATTCCTGACCGACAGGACGAACACCAGTGACAGGGGTGCAATCAGCAGGCTGATCGCCTGGGCAATCTCGATCTTGTACCAAAAGCCGAGCGCGAACAGCATCGACAGCAAAAAGAACAGGAACCCGACCAGCCATGGCCCGGAAACATCCATGATATGCACCAGCCGGTTGCAGTTGACCCGGACCAGCACCTCCAGATCCTCTTGTGCCGCGCCGCCCTGGGATCGTTTGGCCCGCGTCACCGCATCAAACGGCACGCCCATGGTCCAGTGCGCCGTGGTCGACCAGGTGACCGCCACCACGATCCAATACCAGATCGAGGTGAAGGAACGCATGTCGATCATTTCGAATACGCCTGCGTACCAGTCCAAGGTTAGTCCCTTTGTTCGCAAATTTTGCCGCACACTAGCGATTGACACGGGGATTTCTATAGGAAATTGCCTGTGGCTGTGGCAAAAGCCGCATGAAATTGTCAGGGATTCCATGATGCGACCGACCTTTGCCCCCTTCCCGCTTGCCCGATCGCGCCGTTTGCGGCGCAATCCGATGATCCGCAACCTGGTGGCCGAGTCGCGCTTGACGCCCGCCGATCTGATCTGGCCGATATTCCTGCGAGACGGCAACAATACGCACGAGCCGGTGGCCTCGATGCCTGGTGTCGATCGGCTGAGCGTTGATCTTGCGGTTGACGCCGCGCATGAGGCGGCGGAGCTCGGCATTCCGGTGATGGCGCTGTTTCCCTATACCGACCCGTCGCTGAAAACCCCGGATTGCCAGGAGGCATGGAACCCCGACAATCTGGTCAACCGCGCCACCCGCGCCATCAAGGCCGAGCTGCCTGAAATGCTGGTGATGCTGGATGTGGCGCTGGACCCCTACAATTCCGATGGCCATGACGGGCTGGTTCGCGACGGGGTGATCCTGAACGACGAAACCCTGGAGGCACTGGAACGTCAGGCACTGGTTCAGGCCGAGGCCGGGGCCGACATACTGGGGCCAAGCGACATGATGGATGGCCGGATCGGCGTGATCCGCCGCGCGCTGGAAGGGCATGAATACTCCGATACCATGATCATGGCCTATTCAGCGAAATACGCCTCGGCCTTTTATGGCCCGTTTCGCGATGCGGTCGGGGCCAGCGGTGCGCTGAAGGGCGACAAGAAGACCTATCAGATGGATGCCGCCAACAGCGACGAGGCCCTGCGAGAGGTGGCGCGCGACATCGAGGAAGGGGCGGATATGGTGATGGTGAAACCCGGCATGCCCTATCTGGATATCTGCCAGCGGGTTGCAGGCGAATTCGGCGTGCCGACCTTTGCCTATCAGGTATCGGGCGAATACGCGATGATTGCCGGGGCGGCTGAAAACGGCTGGATCGACGGCGACAAGGCGATGCTGGAAAGCCTGCTGGCGTTCAAACGCGCCGGTTGCGCCGGAATTCTGAGCTATTTCGCCCCCAGGGCGGCGCGCCTTCTTGGTGGTCAGGCCACGAAATAGGGTGCAGACAGGCAAAGCGTCGCCGATATGTTGTGACATGACGTGACAGCTTGTGCTGAATCGCCTATAGTCCGGGCATTCCGGCAATAAAGACCGGGGCGAGAGCAGTTATCGAGGACAGAACCATGAACAAATGGACCCGCCGCGCCTTTATCGCAGGGGCCGGCAGCACGGTTGCCGCCTGTGGCAACGGCATCGGCAATTCGCGCGGATCGCGCATAGACTATCGCGTCAATCTGGCGCTGCAACAGATGTATGACGAGGTACCTGGCTCGCGCGATCTGGCGGATCGGGCGGCTGGCATGCTGGTGATGCCAACCGTTACCAAGGCCGGTTTCGGCTGGGGTGGTGCCTATGGCGAGGGGGCGCTGGTGATCGGCGGCGCGCCGGTGGATTACTATTCCATCGCCCAGGGAAGCTGGGGTTTCCAGCTTGGGGTGCAGCAATATGCCCACACGCTGTTTTTCATGAACCAGGATGCGCTGTCTAATTTCCGCAATTCCGCCGGCTGGGAAGTCGGGGCGGATGCCGAATATGTGCTGAAGAACCAGGGCGACACGGTCGGGATTGACTCCACTCGCCTGCGCTCGCCGGTGGTGGCGCTGATCTATGGCCGGGCCGGGCTGATCGTCGGCGCGACGCTGGAAGGCACGAAATATTCGCGGATCATCCGCTAGCACCTGCGATTGCTGCCGCCGGGGGAGCCTCCGGCGGTAGTATTTTTCGGAACAATGAGGCTTCAGCCCAGAGCGTTCAGTCGCTTGATCAGGCTTGAAGTGTCCCAGCGGCCACCGCCAAGTTTCTGCACGTCCTTGTAGAACTGATCGACCAGAGCGGTGATCGGCAGGCTGGCGCCGTTGTGATCGGCCTCGGCCAGGCAAATGCCGAGATCCTTGCGCATCCAGTCAACGGCAAAGCCGAAGTCGAACTGATCAGCCAGCATGGTTTGATAGCGGTTCTGCATCTGCCATGATCCGGCGGCGCCGTGGGCGATCACGTCGATCACCGCACTGCCGTCAAGCCCGGCCTTTTGGGCGAAATGCAGCCCTTCGCTCAGCCCCTGCATCAGTCCGGCGATGCAGATCTGGTTGACCATCTTGGTCAGTTGCCCCGAGCCGCTGCCGCCCAAAAGGGCGCATGCCTTGGCGTAGCAGTCGATGATCGGGCGGGCGCGGGCATAGGTTTCTTCCTCGCCGCCGCACATCACCGAAAGCACACCTTTTTCCGCCCCCGCCTGCCCGCCCGAAACCGGCGCGTCGATATAGCCAAAACCAAGGCTTTCGGCGATGCTGGCAAGTTCGCGGCTGACCTCGGCGGAAACGGTGGAATGATCGACGAAGACGCTGCCGATGCCCATGCCGGCGAATGCCCCTTCTTCGCCAAGGGTGACGGCGCGCAAATCATCGTCATTACCGACACAGGCGAACACGAAATCCGCCCCTTCGGCGGCGCGGGCCGGCAGCCGTTGCTGGCTGCCGCCATGCTGTTCGACCCATTTGGCGGCTTTGGCGGCGGTACGGTTATAGACGGTCACCTGATGCCCCGCCGCTGCCAGGTGCCCGGCCATGGGGTAGCCCATCACGCCAAGGCCAATGAACGCTGTCTTTGCCATCTGATCTTCCTTTACCATTTGTTCCCGGTCATTAGGACTGTTAGAACCCGATGGTCAACAAGGGATCCTCTGCTTTGGCTGTTACTTTCCGCTGGCTGTTGCGCCTGTTTTTACTGCTTTCGGTGCTCGGCCTCGGGGCGATCGGGCTGTCGTGGTATCTGGCCAGCCGCAGCCTGCCGGATTACGGGCGCGACTATCGGCTGGCCGGACTGAAGGGCGAGGTCGAGATCGTGCGCGACAACCACGCCATTCCGCATGTGTTTGCCAAAACCGATGAGGATGTTTTCTTTGGCCTTGGTTTTGCCCATGCCCAGGACCGTCTCTGGCAGATGACCCTGTTGCGGCGCACCGCACAGGGGCGTTTGTCGGAACTGTTCGGGGAACGCACGCTGGAACTTGACGATTTCATCCGGCGGCTTGATCTGTACGGGCTGGCGGAACAGGCGGTAGCGTATCAGGGAGAACGCGAAAAGGCCGAACTTGAGGCTTATGCCGCTGGCATCAACGCCTGGATCGAGACCGTGAGGGTCGAGGCACTGGGGCGCGGGGCGCCGGAATTCTTTCTGTTTTCACCAAAAATCCAGCCCTGGCGGCCGGCAGATTCCATCGCGCTGCTGAAGCTGATGGCGCTGAAACTTTCGGGACATATGTCGGCCGAGGTTCTGCGGGCGCGAACCTCGTTGGCGTTGCAGGATCGCCCGGAGCGGTTGTTGGACATCCTGCCGGATGCGCCCGGTCCCGGATCGGCGGCGCTACCTGCATATGGGTTGCTGTTTCCGGCATTGCCACGCTATGCCGACGGTCAGGGACAGCGCGATTCATATGATCCGGTGCCGGAAATGGCGATGGCCGGGGCGTCGAATGCCTGGGCGGCGGCCCCCTCGCGCTCGGCGGCGAATGCGACCTTGCTGGCGAATGATCCGCATCTGGGATTTACCGCCCCGTCGATCTGGATGCTGGCGCGGCTTGGCCTTGCATCCGGTGACGTCATCGGCGGCACCATTCCCGGCATTCCGGTGGTTCTGAGCGGGCGATCGGACCGGCTTGGCTGGGGCATCACCTCATCCTATCTTGACGATCAGGATGTTTATATCGAGCAGCTGAACCCGGAAAATCCCGATCAGTATCTGACACCCGAGGGCTGGAAGAAATTCCGCAGCCGCGATTTTGTCATCAAGGTCAAGGACGCGCCCGATGTGGTGCGACAGGCGCGCTGGAGCGATAACGGGCCGGTGATCCCGGCCAGCCGGTCCAATCTCGGGACGATCACGCCGCCCGGGCATGTTGCCACGCTGGCCTTTACCGCGCTCGATCCGCTGGATCAGACCATGACCTCGGCCATGCGGCTGATGCAGGCCGATACGGTCGAGGATGCGATCGAGATCGGGCGGCTGTTTCTGGCACCTTCGCAGAACCTTGTCTTGGCAGATCACGATTCCATTGCCTTGCAGATGGTCGGCAAGATGCCCGCCCGTGATGAGGCCAGCCAGACCCAGGGTAGGCTGCCCAGCAAGGGTTGGCTGACTGAAAACCGTTGGCATGGCTATCTGCCCTATGAGAACAATCCCCGTTACATTGACCCGCTGGGCGGGCTGGTGGCCAACACCAACAACAAGATTGTCGACCGGCCGTTTCCCGACCACATCTCGTTTGTCTGGGGCGATACGCAGCGGATCGAACGGCTGCAAACGCTGTTGGGCAGCCGCCGTGTCCATACCCGCGCCAGTTTTATCGAGGCGCAGCTAGACGAAGTGTCGTTTTCGGCCCGCGCCTTGTTGCCTCTGATTGCGCGCAATCTCTGGTTTGGTGCGGACAATCCGGGGACCGGCACGCCCGAGGCGCTGCGCAAGGTGGCGCTGGACCTGCTGGCAGAATGGAACGGCGAGATGAACGAGCATATGCCGGAACCGCTGATCTTTGCCGCCTGGATGCGGGCCTTGCAGACGCGGTTGATTCAGGATGAGCTTGGACCGTTGACGCGGCAATTCACCCATGCCGATCCGGTGTTTCTGGAACGGGTTTTCCGCGATGTGAACGGTGCCTCGGCCTGGTGTGACGTGGTGCAGTCGGCTGCGGTGGAAACCTGCACCGACATGGCGCGCGCGGCGCTGGATGCAGCACTTGCCGAATTGACGGCGGTCTATGGTCCGCGCCTGCAAAGCTGGCGCTGGGGCGATGCGCATCAGGCGGCGCAGGATCACGAAACGCTGGGAAAGATTCCGCTGCTGTCCTGGCTGGTGAATATCCGGCAGTCAACCTCGGGTGGCGACAACACCCTGCTGCGCGGCAAGACGGCGGGAACCGGGCCGAACCCCTATCTCAACGTGCATGGGGCGGGTTATCGCGGGGTTTATGATTTTGCCGACCCTGACAGCTCGGTTTTCATCATTTCCACCGGGCAGAGCGGGCATTTCATGTCCGGCCATTACGACGATCTGGCGCAGCTCTGGCGGCGCGGCGAATATGTGCCGATGTCGCTTGATCCCGATCTGGCGCGCGCCGCTGCCCTTGGCGTGTCGCATTTGCGGCCGATCCGGTGACGGGCTGTAACGGTACCGTATTGGTCTACTTTTTTGCGGAATTCGCCTTTTGTGGCGCGGCCATGGGGAAATGCCGGGGCAGGACGAACAACAGCCCCAACATCAGAACGGCAATCACCGCCATGCCCAGAAACAGATGCCGCGTTGCCAGGTCGATCGCGTCGCGAAGGTAGCTGGCCACGGCGGGTTCGGTGCCCGATTGGTGAAGGGCGGCGATGATGTCGTTGATATTGGCCGGCAGAAGAGATGCCAACTGCGAGGGTGCCTCGGAAAGGCGCGCGGCGATTGACGCGTTGAAAATGGTGCCGAACACCGCCGCCCCCAGGGTCTGGCCAAGATACCGCCCGAACATGTTGGCGCCGGTAATGACGCCGCGCTGGTCCCAGCCGACCGTCGATTGCAACCCGACCAGCAGCGAGGTGGACAACAGGCCGAACCCGGCGCCAAGCACCACCTGATCCAGAACCACCGCTGAAATCCATTCCGGTTGCGCCAGCAGCAGAAAGCCGACCGATCCGAAAACCAGCAATATGGACCCCAGGAACGCCGTGTCGCGAAACCCGATCCGCATGTAAAGGCGCGGTGACAGCGCCGAGGCCACAGGCCAGCCAAGGCTCATGCTGGCAAGAACCATACCGGCACCGATTGCCCCCATGCCATGTACCGACTGCATGAATGTCGGCAAATAAAGACTTGGCCCCATCATCACCACCCCCATGCCGACCATGGCCAGGTTCGATCCCCAGATCATCGGCGAGCGCCACAGCCAGCCGGGCAGCACCGGCTCGGCCGCGCGCCGTTCGGCCAGGATGGTCAGCCCGACCAGTACCGCCGCACCACTGAACACCGCGATGCTTTCCATGCCAAGCCACGGCCAGGCATGTCCGCCCTGCAACAGGCCGATCATGATCGTGCCGACCGAGGCAAGCACCAGCCCCGAGCCTAGATAGTCGATTCGGTGTTGCCGACGCTCGAAACTTTCGTGAAGATAGGTCCAGATCAGGATCAGCGCCAGAAGGCCAAGCGGCAGGTTGATCAGGAAAATCCAGCGCCAGGTGAAATATTCGGCAAGCGCCCCGCCCAGTAGCGGCCCGAGAATTGCCGCCATCGCCCAGACACTGGAAAGCCAGCCCTGCACCACGCCGCGTTTTTCAATCGAATAAAGATCCCCCGCCAGCGTCGAGACAGTAGCCATGATAGCCCCGGCCCCCAGCCCTTGCAGGCCGCGAAACACGATCAGCGACAGCATGTCCCAGGACAGCGACGACAGGGTCGAGCCGAGCAGGAATATCAGGGTGCCGCTGATCAAAATCGGCTTGCGGCCGTAAAGGTCCGACAGCTTGCCATAGACGGGAATGGTAACGGTCTGGGCCAGCAGATAGATCGAAAACACCCAGCTGAACAGGCGAAAGCCGCCGAGATCCGCCACGATCTGCGGAATGGCGGTGGAAACGATGGTAACGTCCATCGCCGCCAGCATCATGGTGCACATCAGCGCCGCAAGGATCACGCCGCGGGGTTCTGCCTTGTCGTCCGGCGGGATTGTCGTCATCTGGGTTTTCCGAAACGTGATTGCGAATCCGCGAACATCGCCTCGCGATCCCGCGACACATTTTGTTCAGAACTTGCGGCGGGTTGCAATGGCTGGTCAAGTCCGGCGCGTTGCCGGTTTCGCCGGGGCTTTGGGCAACGGTGTATTGCTAGGTCAGCCTGCTCTTTCGGCCTGCCGTTTTCGCCATCACGTGAACAGTGGCGGCGGAAATCGCGGTTCGAGTATTTCTGGAACAATGATCAGCGGATCAGAGTTTTTCGTAGCGGCGGGATTGCCGTTCGGTCCAGGCGACATCCAGTTCATATCCGCTATCGGTCTGACGCTCGTGATCGACCAGGTTCTGTTGAAACAGCCAGGCGCGTTTTCTGCCTTCGGCAAAGCCAAGGCTCAGGGTGGTTCGGCTGACCGCATCCGACAGGGCGGCGGCGATGCCGTCAAGCAGTTCACCGATACCTTCGCCGCTGGTGGCGGAAACCGCGAAAATCCGGTTATTGCGCGCTGCTGCGGTGACAAGAGCATCATGCTGTTCAGGGGTGGCGGTGTCGATCTTGTTCCAGACTTCGATCTGGGTTTCCCTGGCCTGTTTGCCGATGCCAAGGCTGGTCAGGATTTCGTTCACATCATCGGCCTGTTCGCGGCTTTCGGGATGGGTGATGTCGCGCACATGCAGGATCAGGTCGGCGTCCAGCACCTCTTCAAGGGTGGCGCGAAAGGCGGCGACCAGTTGGGTGGGAAGTTCCGAGATGAAGCCGACGGTGTCGGAAAGGATGATCTCGCGGCCCGAAGGCAGGCTGACGGCGCGCATGGTCGGATCAAGCGTTGCGAACAGCATGTCCCTGACCAGCACCCCCGCCCCGGTCAGGCGGTTGAACAGGGTGGATTTGCCAGCATTGGTATAGCCGACCAGCGCGACGATCGGATAGGGGATTTTCTTGCGGGCGCGGCGGTGCAATGCGCGTGTCTTGACCACCTTGGCAAGCTGGCGTTTCAGGCGGATGATGGCGTCGTCGATGGCGCGGCGGTCGGCCTCGATCTGGGTTTCACCGGCGCCGCCGATGAACGACAGGCCGCCCCGCTGGCGTTCAAGGTGGGTCCAGCTTCTGACCAGCCGCGAACGCTGATAGGCCAACGCCGCAAGGTCAACCTGAAGCACCCCCTCGCGGGTGGCGGCGCGGGCGCCGAAGATTTCCAGTATCAGGCCGGTACGGTCCAGCACCTTTGCTTTCCAGCGCCGTTCCAGATTGCGCTGCTGGATCGGCGTGACCGCAGCGTCGATCAGAACCAGGCCGATTTCATCCGCCTCGATGCGTTTCGCCAGTTCCTCGACCTTGCCGGTGCCGAACAGCATGCCGGCATGTGCCTTGGGCAGGCGGACTACCTCGGATCCGGCCACGTCAAGGTCAAGTGCGCGCGCCAGCGATACCGCTTCGGCCAGCGCGTTTTCCGGCTGCCGACGGGTATCGCGTCTGGCAATGGCGGGGTGGAGGACAAGGCTACGCATCAGCCCCCCGTGCGCCCTTGATCAATTAGCTTCATCGCCTTCGTAAAGCTGGACGGGTTGCGATGGCATGATGGTCGAAATGGCACTTTTGTAGACCAGTTGCGACTGACCATCACGGCGCAAAAGCACGCAAAACGAGTCAAACCAGGTGATCACACCTTGCAGCTTGACGCCGTTGATCAGGAAAATCGTCACGGAAATCTTGGATTTGCGAACGTTGTTTAGAAATGCATCCTGCAAATTCTGTTTATCGGCAGCCATTTTTTTCAGCCTTCAGTTTTGTTCTGCCACCGGTTTGCGGCAGCTGTTGTTTTTGTAGTAAGGCAAATATGGCGCTGATCCGTCACGAATTCCAGTCGAAATCCGGGAATTCCGAAGTTTTTCAGTCGGTAAATCGGCTCAGCGCCAGAAATCCGGGTTCAGAAGTGCGATGATCGCCAGGGTTTCAAGCCGGCCCAGCACCATGGCAGCGCACAGAATGGCGCGGGCTGCATCATCCAGCAGCGCATAGGAACCCGCCACCCCCAGAACCGAATCCGCCAGCGGCCCGGTGGTGGAAAGCGCCGATACCGCAAAGGTCAGGTTCTGATCAAAGTCAAGCCCGGTAAAGGCCAGCGCCAGCATCACCAGCGCGGTGGAAATGGCAAACAGCATGAAGAACAGCCACGAAATATAGGCCCCCTCGCGCCGGATATGCCGCGCCGCCTTGCCAGCACCGCCGACCGACGAGGGATAGCTCAGCTTTTGCATCTCGCGCCGGCCGTGTTTGTATAGCGCATATACCCTCAGCAACTTGATGCCGCCCGCCGTGGTGGCAACGCCGCCGCCCATCACCGCCAGCCCGATCAGCATGATGCCGGGTGTGCTGACGCCGGACCAGTTCTGCGCATCATTCCAGTGGGCGCTTTCAAATCCGGTGGTGGTCAGGAACGACAGCGTGGTAAAGACACTGCCCCAGAGCGCATGTAGCGCCGCCATGGTGTTCTGTTGTTCGTCAACCTCAAACGCGCCAATCCAGTGGCGCAGGAACATCAGCGCCGGCAGGATGGAAACGAATGCCATGGCCAGGCGAAATTCGTGATCCTGCCAGATGGCGCGGAACACCGAAATGCCGCGATCGAACGAAAAGGTCAGGCGCGACACCGCGAACAGCATGAAGACAAAGATCAGGATCTCGCCAGCATAGCCCGAGGCGGCGTATTCGATCCCATGCCCGGCGGTGATGCCCGAGGTAGACATGGTCGACATCGCATGGACAAAGGCGCGAAACGACCGCTCGCCGGCAAGCACCAGCCCCACCGTCAGCACCAGCGTCGCCAGTGCATAGATCGGCGCAATCCTGAGCGAATAGGAGACCAGCCGCGCCGAAGTGTCCGCCGTCTGGATGCGCGCCATGCCGCCCGCCAGTTGCGCGCTTTGCCGTGCGGCGTAAACCTCGAACCCGCCAAGATTCAGCGGCGCAAAGATCGCAACCGCACTGACAAGGATCAGAAGGCCGCCAACCCAGCCGACAAAGGCGCGCCACAGATGAAGCGGCTCGCTCAGCCGTGACGGATCGTCGAAAAAGCTGGCGCCGGTGGTGGTCAGGCTGGAAACCATCTCGAAATAAAGGTTGAGATAGCTGGTGTCGGGCACCAGAAACCGCATTGGCCAGGCCAGAATCAAGGGCAGCAGCACAAAGGCCGACAACAGCGCCACCAGATGCGAATGCGCCGACGATCGCGGCGCATAATTCACCATGGCGACACCGATCAGCGCGCTCAGCACCAGAAACAGCAGCGCGCTTTGCAGGAATACCCGTGCCGTTACGAAATCGCTGATCCTGACAGCATGCGCCATCGGCACCAGCATCATCAGGGCCGACAGGCCCATCAGGATCACCAGAAACGGCAGATTCAGGATGGCGCGCAGCATGATCAGAAAAAGTCGATACTGACCTGCAACAGGCGTTCGACCTCGGGTACGTCGCTGGCCATGCAGAATAGCGTGATCACATCGCCCTCTTCGATCTTGGTGGCGCCGACCGGTTTGATCACCTCATTGCCCTTTTGCAAGGCGCCCACCAGCACGCCTTCGGGGAACTGGATGTCCCTGATACGCTGATCGGCCAGCGGCGATGGCGACATCACCTGCGCCTCGATCACCTCGGCCTCGGCATCGCCGATGGAATAGACGTTGCGCACGCGGCCATGGCGCACATGCCTGAGGATCGACGAAACCGTGGTGGCGCGCGGATTGACAAAGGCGTCAATCTTCAGCGGTGACATCAGTGAGGTCAGGGTCGGGTCATTGATCAGGCTGACCACCATGGAACAGCCCGCCACCTTGGCACGGGTAGCCGCCAGCAGGTTCACCTTGTCGTCATCGGTCAGCGCCAGAAAGGCATCGGCCTTGTCGATGCCTGCCTCGATCAGCAGGCTCATGTCCAGCCCGTCACCATGCAGAACAATGGTGCGTTCCAGTGAATCCGCCGCATTTTCGGCAATGGCGCGGTTCTTTTCGATCACCTTGGCGCGGATACGGTCGGTGCGATGCTCCAGCCGCTGCGCCACCGCCAGACCGACATTGCCGCCGCCGACAATGATCACGCGTTCGCGTTTCTTGGCGGTTTTGCCAAAGATTTCCAGCGTGCGGCGCAGATCCTCGGTATGGGTGAAAATATAGGTTTCATCGCCGGCGAACAACTGGTCGCCGGGTTCCGGCACGAACAGGTTGCCATCGCGGCGAATGGCGACAACGATGGCGCGCAGGGTCGAGAAAAGCTCGGTCAACTGGCGAAGCGGCGTGTTCAACACGGCGCAGGTTTCATCCAGACTGACGCCAAGCAGTTGCGCCTTGCCGTCCAGAAAATGTTCGGTATCAAAGGTGGCGGGGGCGCGCAGGCGCTGCAACACCGCCTCGGCCACCTCGCGTTCGGGCGAGATCACCACGTCGATCGGCAAATGGTCGCGCCGGTAAAGATCGGAATAGATGGCATCGAGATAGGATTGCGAGCGAAGGCGCGCGATCTTGCGCGGCACCGAAAACACCGAATGCGCCACCTGACAGGTGACCATGTTCACCTCGTCCGAAAAAGTGGCGGCGATGATCATGTCGGCGTCGCGCGCACCGGCACGGGCCAACACGTCGGGATAGGACGCAAACCCGGCAACACCGCTTACGTCCAGCGAATCCATCGCCCGACGCACCAGTTCCGAGTTGTTGTCAACCACGGTCACGTCGTTCTTTTCACTGGAAAGATGGCGCGCGATCTGCCAGCCGACCTGACCTGCGCCACAGATGATGACCTTCATCAGGGTCTCCTCGAACTTCGGCCAAGTCTTGTCAAATCAGACTGCTAAGGTCAATCGCGCTGTCACTCATACTCGCCTTCGTCGATCTCGGCCACCCTGGCGCCGGATTTCGACGAGGTGACGACGTTCAGCGATTTCAGCTTGCGGTGCAGGGCCGAGCGTTCCATGCCGACAAAGTTGGCGGTACGCGATATGTTGCCGCCAAAGCGGTTGATCTGGGTCATAAGATATTCGCGTTCGAACATCTCACGCGCCTCGCGCAGCGGCAGCGTCGCCAGGTTCGAGGCCAGCCCGAGGCCGCCGCCATTGTCGCCCTCGCCACTGGGCAGTTCCCTTGCTTCGATGCGGCCATGGTCAGGGCCAAGGATCAGCACCCGTTCGATGACGTTCTTCAACTGCCGGACATTGCCGGGCCAGAGCATGGTTTGCAGCAGCGCCTCGGCATCCTCGGACAATTCGCGCTGCGGCAGGCCCTGGGTTCGGTGCAACTCGGCGATGAAATGCCGGGTCAGTTCGGGGATATCTTCGCGCCGGCTTTCCAGCGAGGGCACCGAGATTGGCACCACATTCAGGCGATGGTAAAGTTCCTCGCGGAAACGGCCAGCTTCAATCTCGGTCTGCAAGTTCTTGTTCGTGCTGGATATTACCCGAAGGTCAACCCGCACACGGTCAGCCCCGCCAACGCGCTGGAATTGCTGATCAACCAATACGCGCAGGATCTTGGACTGGGTGCCGATCGGCATGTCCGACACCTCGTCAAAGAACAGGATGCCGCCATGCGCCTGTTCCAGCAGGCCGGGTTCGTGGCCGCGCTCCAGCGTCTCGCGGCCGAACAGCACCTCCTCCATGCGGTCGCTTTCGATCGAGGCGCAGTTGACCGAAATGAACGGCGCCTTGGACCGGTCGGAATGGGCGTGGATATAGCGCGCCGCCACTTCCTTGCCGCAACCGGCGGGGCCGGTCAGCATGATGCGCCCATTGGTTCGCGTTACCTTGTCCAACTGTGATTTCAAGGTCTTGAAAGCCGCACTTGATCCGATCATCACCGATGAGGTGACATCAGCGATCTTCAGGTTGGAATTCTCGCGCCTGAGGCGCGATGCCTCCATGGCGCGGCTGATCACCACCATCAGTTGATCAATGTTGAACGGCTTTTCGATGAAATCATAGGCACCCTGTTTCACCGCCGCCACGGCGATTTCGATGTTGCCATGGCCGGAAATGATCACCACCGGAATATCGGGATTGTCGCGCCGCGTCGTCTTGAGGATGTCGATCCCGTCCATCCGGCTGTCTTTCAGCCAGATATCCAGAATGATCAAATCCGGCGCTTCGGCGTTGATTTCGCGCATGCAGGCATCGCTGTCGCCCGCCAGACGGGTGGTATAACCCTCATCCACCAGAATATCGGACACCAGTTCGCGGATGTCCTTTTCGTCGTCTACTACCAGTATGTCACCCATTGCTCATCCTCTTGAAAGGCCGTTCAGGCCACGTTTTTCTTGAATTCATTTGGTTTCTTCACCGAGGTTCCGGGCAGCACGATGCGCGCCATGGCGCCGCGATGCTCGCAGCCGGCAAATGGTGGCGCATCCAGCAATTCCAGCGTGCCGCCATGTTCCTCGATGATCTTTTTCACGATCGACAGTCCAAGACCGGTGCCTTTTTCGCGGTTGGTCACATAAGGTTCGAACAGCCGCGCCCGGTTCTGCGGCAGACCGCTGCCGTTGTCCAGGATGCGAATTTCGGTGCTGTTTTCATGCTGTTGCAGTTCGACACGAATTTCCGGCTCATACCCATCCAAATTCTTTTCTTTTTGTGTTTCAATGGCTTCACCAGCATTCTTGATCAGATTTATCAGCGCCTGCGAGATCATGGTGGCGTCAAAGAACCCCCAGATTTCAACCGGGTCGCAATCCAGCACCAGTTTCACATCCGGCAGGCCGCTATCCTGTAACACCACCACATCGCGCAGCAGTTTCACCAGATCATGCTGGCGGCGTTCCGGTTCCGGCATGCGCGCGAATTTCGAGAATTCATCGACGATGCGCCGCAGATCCGAGGTCTGGCGCACGATTACATCGGTATACTGATCCAGCGCCTCGACATCCAGTCCCGGCACGTCGCGGAACTTGCGTTTCAGGCGTTCGGCCGATAGCTGGATCGGGGTCAACGGGTTCTTGATCTCATGCGCAATGCGCCGCGCCACATCGCCCCAGGCCGCCATCCGTTGCGCCGAAACCAGGTCGGTCACGTCATCGAAGGTCACGACAAAGCCTTCCAGATTGCCGCGATCATTCATCCGCGTGGCGATCCTGACCAGCAGGTTTTCACCGGTGCCGGCGCGGGTCAGTTGCACCTCCTGCTGCGCTACCTGCCCCTCATTTTGCGCCAGTTCATTGAAAAGATATGCAAATTCCGGCACTGCCGTTTTCAGGCGGCGGCCAATGTCGCGTTCGGGATCCAGTCCCAGCAGGCGTACTGCGGCGGCGTTCATGACATCTATCTTGCCGTTCGAGCTTAACCCGATGACGCCGGTGGAAACCCCGCTCAGCACGCTGTCGAACAGGCGCCGGCGGCGTTCGGTTCGGCGGTTGGTTTCCACCAGACTGTCGCGCTGCGCCGAAAGCTGCCGCGTCATCTGGTTGAAACCACGGCTGAGCATGGCGATTTCGTCATCCCCCTCCTCTTCGATCACCGAGGCGTTGAGGTCGCCCGCCCCGACCCGCTGCACCGCCCCCGCCAGCCGCCCGATCGGCCGCGACAGACGTTCAGCAAACCACAGGCCCAACCAGATCGCCGCCAGAATGACGATCACCGCAAAGCCGAGATAAATCAGCGCAAATTCAAACAGCAACCGCCCCCGGTCGCTTTCCAACTGCTGATAAAGCGCGATGGTTTCCTTGGTCTCGTCCAGAAGGCTGAGGATCTTGCCGTCGACATTGCGCGAAATGTAAAGATAGCGGTCGGAAAACCCCGACAGCCGGCTCAGAACGCGGTATTCGTTGTTGGCCCAATCCTCGATGATCACCGCCTCGCCCGCTGCGGCACGGTTCATTTCATCGTCACTGGGACGCTCGAAATCGAACAGATAGCTTCGTTCGCCCCTGGCCATGATTTCTGCGTCATGGTCGATCACGAATGCCTCGCGCAGGCCGCGCTGGATTTGCTGCTGGCCCTGGCTGAGCAACTGCCTGAGGTCGCCGTCCGACATCAGGGGTGAGCGTTGCTTGTTGCGTTCCAGAAAGGCCGCCAGTGCCGCGGAATCTTTCAAAAGCGCGCTTTGCTGTTCCTGCTCATAAGCCTGCGCCGCCTCCAGCGACGAGCCGACAACCTCGCGCACACGATCGGAAAACCAGCCTTCCAGCCCGAAATTCAGGGTGACGGTGGCAAATACCGCCACCAGAATCGTCGGAATCAGCGCGATGATGACGAAAACCCCGGTCAGCCGCATATGCAGCCGCGATCCCGCCGATTTGGCGCGTCTGGCAGCGATCATCCGCGCCACCCGGTTCATCACCAGCGCCGCCACCAGCAGCACATAGACCAGATCCGCCAGCAGGATGATGCGCAGATGCCCCGACGACGTGCCGTTTTCGAACAATTCCAACGCCATGAAGGTCAACAGCGCCAGTGCCGGACCAAGAACCACCAAGCTGAGGGTTCCAAGGTTGCGCACCCGGCGACGTTTTCTAAGGCGGTTCAGTCTTTCCCATTTCGATGGCAGCGAAGAATAGGTCATGCCACAGAAACCGGTTGCCGGGTGATGCAAAAACGCGCCGTCACCGTGAAAAAGGTGGGTGAAATGTCACAAATACGGGCGCATAACACGGCGATCACTCTTGATGGGAACAAAAACTGTGATATTCTTACATCAATTTACGTCGCCGAGTCACGCGAATATCCAGTTCATTCAGCTTTTTTCTGAGGGTATTTCGGTTGATTCCCAGCAATTCGGCGCATTTGGCCTGATTGCCGCCGGTCGCTTCCAATGCGATATCCAGCAGCGGCATTTCCATTTCCCTGAGGATTCTGGCGTATAGCCCCCCCGGCGGCGGCAAATCGCCGTGCATCGAAAAGTACCGGTTGAGGTGCCAGGCGATCGACTGCGACAGGCTTTCGCCACCGACGGCGTTGCGTCTGCCTTGGGTCGGGTCGGCGGGGCCAAGTGCGGCCAGGACATCGACCGCATTGATCGAACTTTCCACCACCGTCACCGCCAGCCGACGCACCAGGTTTTCCAACTGCCGCACATTGCCCGGCCAATGGTATTTCAGCATCTGGTCGATGGCTTCGCGGGCAAATCCCTTGTTCTCACCGCCGTCGCGTTCGATCCGCGCCAAAAAATGCGCCGCCAGCAGCGGAATGTCGTCGATCCGGGATCTGAGCGGCGGCACCGACAGGCTGAATGCGCTCAGCCGGTAGAAAAGATCGGAACGGAACCGGCCCTCGGCCAGTTCAGCACCTAGATCCCGCTGGGTGGTTGCCATCAGGCGCGGCGCATTTTCGCCCAGTGCATCAAGGTTGCGCACCAGCCGCGCCTGCGCCTCCGGGGTCAGGTCGGCAATCTCGTCAAACAGCACCGAGCCGGTTTTCGCCTTGGCCAGAATCGCATGCACGGCGTCGATATCTTCCAGATCGCTGGCCCCTGCCGTCACCATTGGCAGGCTGCGCCGGTCCGAGAATTCATGGATGACCCTGGCAATCAGCGACTTGCCGGTGCCGCTTTCGCCCATGATCAGCACCGGCATGTCGGTGTTGAGGATGCGCGCCACCAGGCGGTAGACCTCCTGCATGGCGGGGGTGCGGCCGATCAGCGGCAGGTTTTCACCGTCGTCGCCGTGGCTGGCCTCGGGCCGTTGCGGGCGCTTCCTGATCAGCGCCCTTGCGGCCCGTTTCATCAGATCCGGCAAATCGAACGGTTTCGGCAGATAATCATAAGCCGCCACCTCATTGGCGCGGATGGCGGTCATGATGGTGTTCTGGGCGGAAATCACGATCACCGGCAGATCGGGCCGCAGGCGGCCGATTTCGGGGATCTGTTCCAAACCGTTGCCGTCAGGCATGACCACATCGGAAATCACCAGATCGCCGCGCCCTTCGCCGACCCATCGCAAAAGCGTGTTGAGCGAGGAGGTCGCGTGAACCTTGCATCCGGCCCGGCTGAAGGCCTGGGTCAGCACCGTGCGGATGGTTCGGTCGTCATCGGCGATCAGAATGGTTCCGTCCATCAATCCGTTCCTTTGCCGGCCGGGGCTATCGGCAATGAGATGCGAAAAGTCGTGACACCGGGGCGTGAAGTGACACCAATGGTGCCGTTATGGTCCGAAATGATCTTGGATACCAGTGCAAGGCCAAGACCGGTGCCGTTTTCGCGGCTGCTGACAAACGGCTGAAACAGGCTGTCGGCGATATTGGGCGAAATTCCCGGCCCGTCATCCGTCACCTCGACCTGCAACGGCACCGCATGGCCGCCGCCCGCATCGCCCAGCCGCAACCCCGGCTCGTAATAACTGCGGATGGTGATGTTGCCGCCGTTCGGCCCCGCCGCTTCGGCGGCGTTGGCGAACAGGTTGGCAAACACCTGCGCCAACTGCCCGGCATCGCCAAGGGTATACGGCAATGACGGGTCATACTGATCGCGAAACCGCATGCCGCTGGCAGCACCCAGACACGCCGAACGGCGGGCGCGTTCCAGAACATCGTGGATGTTCAGGGGCCGGAGGTCGGGTTTTCTGAGGTCTCCGAATTGTTCAACCTGCGCCAGCAGATCGACGATGCGGCGGGTTTCCTCAAGAATCAGGTCGGTCAGTTCACGATCCGCCTGGCCAAGGTTCATCGCCAGCAACTGTGCCGCACCGGTGATACCGGCCAGCGGGTTCTTGATCTCGTGCGCCAGCATGTCGGCCAGCCCGATGGCGGTGCGGGCGGCGGTCTGCACCTTCAGCGCGCGGCCAAGCTGGCCGACGATCTGACGCGGATGCAAAAGGATCAACATCTCGGCGCTGCCCTCGCCCAGTGGTGCCAGTTGCAGATCGCAAGTGATATCGCGGTCGCCTTCCAGACTTATGGTCACATCGCGCAGAAACAGCGGCGCCGTGTCGGCGCGGGCCCTTGCAAGATTGACGGCCAGGTCGATATCGGTTCTGAGGAACGCCGTCACCTGCCGGCCCTGCAGCAGCTTTTCCGGTGCGTTCAGGAAATATTCCGCCGCCGGGTTCAGCTCGGCGATCAGATCGCCCTGATCCAGCATCACCGCAGGCATCGGCAGGGCCGGCCAGATGCGGTCATCACCGACCTTCATGCCGCCCTGCTTTTTGGTGTGTGGTCTGAGAATACCCGGATCAGCGCCAACACCTGTGCGGGCCGTTCACTGGTCATCACGGCGCGCCGCAGATCTGGTGGCACCGCCAAGCCGTCCATGTACCAGCCAAGGTGCTTGCGGGCGTTGCGGATCCCCAAGGCCCGACCGTAGAACATCAACATCGCCTCGTAATGCGTTGATATCATGTCGGCCAGACCGCTTCCGTTTGGAATGGTCGGCTTTGCCGTGCCGTGCAGCCCATGGGCAATTTCCGCCAGCAGCCAGGGGCGGCCTCTGGCGCCGCGGCCAACCATTACCCCGGCGGCACGCGAATCCGCCCGCGCTTGCCGGGCCGAGCCAAGGTCGACGATATCCCCGTTGGCGATCACCGGAATATCAACCGCATCCACCACTTCTGCGATCCGCTTCCAGTCGGCGCTGCCGCCATAGAACTGACAGCGGGTTCGGCCATGCACCGTCAGCATCCGAATACCGGCCGCTTCGGCCCTTGTTGCCAGCTCAACCGCGTTCAGACGGTTTTCGTCCCAGCCCAGCCGGGTTTTCAACGTCACCGGAATGCTGACCGCCGCCACCACCGCCTCGATCAGGCCAAGCGCGTTGTCGAGATCTTTCAACAGGGCGGCACCGGAATAGCCGCTGGTCACCTTTTTGGCCGGGCAGCCCATGTTGATGTCGATCAGCCTTGCGCCGTTGGCCTCGCAATAGCGCGCACATTCGGCCATCAGCCCGGCATCGCGACCGGCGATCTGGATGGCGGTATTGGCGGCGTCAAAGCCGAGTTCAGCCCGCGCCCGCGCCCGCAGAGAAGGCTTGGCCTGCATCATTTCCTGACTGGCCACCATTTCCGACACCACCAGACCGGCGCCGAATTCCGCCACCAGATTGCGAAAAGGCAGGTCGGTGATCCCGGCAAGGGGTGCCAGGAACACCGGCGGAGCCAGCCCGAGATTTGCCAGTTTCAGGGTCAGATGCTCAATCCTTGTGCATGTCGCCCCTGATCTAGGCGGTTTGGCGGGGCCATGCAATATTGCTTTCGCCCGGCAGTGAACCTAGAAGTCGCAGCATCTTTGTCAGAAAAGGATGCATTTCGTGTCGACCGCCGCCATCATCGTTGCCGCAGGCCGCGGGCGTCGCGCCGGTGAGGGCATGGCCAAGCAGTGGCGCGAGGTTGCCGGGCGCACGTCGGTTGCCTGGTGTCTGGCGCGGTTCGGCGCACAGCGGGACATCGCCCCGATCGTGCTGGTGCTCAATGCCGACGACATGCCGCTCGCACCGGGATACCGGGCAGATCCGCGCATTCTGGTGGTAGAAGGCGGCGAAAGCCGCAGCGATTCCGTCAGGCTCGGCCTGCTGGCGCTAGGGGATTCGCCGCCCGACAAGGTGCTGATCCACGATGTCGCGCGTCCCTGCGTATCGGAAGCCGTCATCCGTGCCGTCATCACCGCACTTGACAGCGCCGAGGCAGCGGCCCCGGCCCTGCCGCTGAGCGATGCGCTGTGGCGGGGTGGGGAAACGGTTGAAGCGACGCTGGACCGGACCGGGCTTTACCGCGCCCAGACGCCGCAGGGATTTCGTTATGCCGCCATCCTCAGGGCGCATCTTGGATATGTGGGCAAGGCTGCTGCCGACGACGTGGAAATCGCCTGTGCCAGCGAAATGTCGGTGGCAATCGTGGCGGGTGACGAGGATAATCTGAAAATCACCATGCCGGGCGATTTCGACCGGGCCGAACGGATCTTGCGGGGGCATATGGATATTCGCACTGGCAACGGCTTTGACGTGCACGCATTCGAGGCTGGCGACCACGTCACGCTATGCGGCGTCAAAATCCCGCATGACCGCAGCCTGAAAGGCCATTCCGACGCCGATGTCGCCATGCACGCGCTGAGCGATGCGATCTACGGCGCCCTTGGCCTTGGCGATATCGGCCAGTGGTTTCCGCCCGCCGATGCCCAATGGAAGGATGCCGCGTCCGAGGTGTTTCTGGCGCATGCCATCGGGCTGGCGCGCGAACGCGGCTATCACCTGACGCATGCCGATTGCACCATCATCTGCGAATATCCCAAGATCGGCCCGCACGCGCCAGCGATGAAATCGCGGCTGGCCGGCATCCTGACGGTTTCGCCCGATCTGATTTCGGTCAAGGCAACCACCTCGGAACGGCTGGGGTTCACCGGTCGCGGCGAAGGTATCGCCGCCCTTGCCACCGCTACGCTGGTGAAGGCATGAACGGGATGATCGCCACGGTCTTTTATGTCGGGCGCATCCCCTTGGCACCCGGCACCTTGGGTTCGCTGGTGGCGCTGCCGCTGGCCTGGCTTTTGCATTATCTCGGCGGCTTTCCGGCACTGGGGCTGGCCAGTCTGGCGATTTTCCTGCTCGGCTGGTGGGCCACGGCGTCTTATACCAGAGGCCGCGACAACCACGACCCCGGCGAAGTGGTGATCGACGAGGTGGTCGGCCAGTGGATCGCCCTTTGGCCGTTGTCGCTGGGGCTGTGGCTGATGGGGGCCGATCCGGCGGTGTTTCCCTATCCCGGCTGGATCGGCGGTTTTCTGTTGTTTCGCCTGTTTGACATCTGGAAACCCTGGCCGGTTTCCTGGGCCGACCGGCAACCAACCGCGTTTGGCGTGATGCTGGATGATGTGCTGGCGGGGCTGATGGCGGCGATTTGCCTGGCGGCCGCGGCGGCGGTGGCGCATGGATCATAGCGCCAAGGTCAGCCGCATCCTTGATCTGGCGCGGCGGCGCGGCGTCAGGCTTGCCGTGGCCGAAAGCTGCACCGGCGGGCTGGTGGCCGGGGCCTTGACGGCGGTTGCCGGTTCATCCGATGTGTTTGAATGCGGCTATGTCAGCTATTCCAACGCCGCCAAGATGCGCCTGCTGGGCGTCAGCAGCACCAGCCTCAGCCGCCATGGCGCCGTGTCCGAGGCGGTGGCGCGGGAAATGGCCCATGGCGCGATCAGGGATTCCGGTGCCAATCTGGCCGTGTCAGTGACCGGTATCGCCGGGCCTGGCGGCTCGGAACACAAGCCCGAGGGGCGGGTCTGTTTCGGGGTTGCGTCCGCTGCTGGCGGCAGCCCCAAGGCCCACACCCGTGAATTCGGCGCCCTGGGCCGGGACCGGGTCCGCGAGGCATCGGTTCATCATGCGCTGGACATGATCGAGGCGGCACTTGTGGCCTGGCGCGGCCACAAGGGTTAGCGTGACCACAACCTTTCCCCGCTTAACTGCCTTGCCGTCCTGATCTTCAGCCCGTCCTTGCCGACCCAAACCGCCATCGAGCCTGCGACCGTCAGATCCGCCGCGGTGATCTGCACGCAGGGGCCCGGCAGCGGTGCGGCGCGGGGCAGGATCAACAACGTCCTGCCCTGGCAAAGCCCGCCCTGCCCTTCAGCTGCAGGATCCTTGGCCCAGCTATAGGTCAGCCGATAGCCAGCTCTGGCAAAGCCGGTGAAATCTTCGGCTTTGCTGGCGCGCAGCGCCGCCGCCTGTTGCGTGGCCGCATCGCCGTCGTTTTCCAGCCAGCTATCGGCGGCAAAACCACTGCCCTTTTCGCGGTTCAGCCAGCGCCCCTCGGGCGTCAGAACCCCCATCAGGCGGCCATTGTCGCTAAGCAACAGCGGCGGGCGCTCGGCCCGGGACCAGAGCACAAAGCCCGCCAGCACCGGGATCACCGCCAGCCAGGCCAGACGGCCGCGAAACAGGATGCCAACCGCCGCACCGCCGCCGATCAGGCACAGGATCAGGATTTCCGGCTTGACCACCTGCCGCACCGCACCGTCCAGCCCGGCGACAAACGCCGCCACGGTCAGGATCCAGCCAATTCCGGCCCCCATGATGGCCCAGAACGGCGCATCCAGCCCGATGATGGCGGTCAGTGTCGCGATCACCGCCGATGGCATCACCAGCATTCCCATCACCGGCACCGAGGCCAGATTGGCCAGCAGGCCATATTGCGCGATCTGGTTGAAATGAAACGCCGAAACCGGCGCCGTTGCCAACCCGGCAATGGTCGAGGACAGCACCAGCGCCAGCGCATTGCGCAGAAAACTCCGCCAGAGCGAGCCGCCGCCGATGAACCAGCCCAGATCGCGCAGCCAGGCGAACACCGCCACCAGCGCCATGGTGGCGGCGAACGACATCTGAAACCCCGCCTCGATCAGGCTTTCCGGACGCACCAACAGCACGATGGCGCCGGCAAGGCAGACCGCCCGCAGCGTCAGCGCCCGCCGGTCCAGCAGCACCGCCAGCAACATTACCGCCACCATGACAAAGGCGCGCTGTGTGGCCACATTGGCCCCCGACAGCGCCAGATAGGCGCTGGCGACCACAAACGCCGCCACCGCCGCCAGCTTTTTCACCGGCAGCCTGAGCGCCAGCCAGGGCCATAGCGCGATGCCATAGCGAAGGGCGGCAAACACGAACCCGGTCAAAAGCCCCATATGCAGGCCGGAAATCGCCAGCAGATGCGCCAGATTCGAGGCACGAAGATGCACCAGCAGATCCGGTGCAATGGCGGATCTGTCGCCGGTCAGGATGGCGGCGGCAAAGGCACCGTTCTGCCCCGGAATGCGGGCGCGAATCTCTTGGGCAAGTTGCATCCTGAGCGACACCAGCCGCATCGCCAAGCCACCCCGGTCGGGCGGTGCGAATTCCAGCACCGGATTGCGCGAATAGCCGATGGCGCCGAGGCCACGAAACCAGGCGTAGCGCCGGAAATCGAAACCACCGGGTTCCACCGGCCCGGACGGCGGCGACAGATTGGCAGTCAGCATCACCCGGCTGCCGGGGTGAAGATCAGAATGAACAATCGGATAATGTAGTGATATCCTAACTTTGTCAGGCGTCTTTGCAGCGTTCACGCGGGCCAAAACCACCTGATCGAGGGTCAGGCGCGGCTTGTCGCTGCCGGAACGGTCAAGATCCACCACCCGCCCCGTCACCGGACCATAATAATGAAACCCCAGCACCGGTGCTGCCATGTGATGCGCGCTGAAAGCGGCATTCAGAAATCCCAGCGTCACCAGCACCAGCGCCAGCACCGGCGGTCGGGCCCGGTCAGGCAGCAGGAACACCGCCACCAAACCGGCAGCGGCAAACCCTGCCAGTGTGCCGAAAACCGCCTTCCCCGGCTCGAATCCAAGCGCGAAATACCAGGCGGTGCCAGCGCCAAGCGCCACCGGCACCCACAGCATCAGCGTGCCGCGCTGCGCCTCGGCGATATCAATCAGGCGATCGGTCAGGCGCACCCTTGTTCTTGGTCCTTTCATTGCCTAAACAGCGGGGAAACCCTGCTCGCCTTTGGTTACGGAAAGATTAACACAACATGAATGACCGACCGGTTGTCACTCGATTTGCCCCGTCTCCGACCGGCTATCTGCATATCGGAGGGGCGCGGACGGCCTTGTTCAACTGGCTGTTCGCCCGCGCCAACGGCGGCAAATTCCTGCTGAGGATCGAAGACACCGACCGCGCTCGCTCCACCCCCGAAGCAACCGAGGCGATCTTTGACGGCCTGAAATGGCTTGGCCTTGACTGGGACGGCGACGCCGTGTTTCAAGCCAGCCGTGCCGATCGCCACGCCGAAGTGGCCAATCAGATGCTTGCACGAGGTCACGCTTATAAGTGCTTCGCAACCAAGGAAGAAATTGATTTGGCACGCGAAGAGGCACGGGCCGCAGGCCGCCCGGTTCTGTTCCAAAGCCCCTGGCGCGACGCCGATCCCGCCAGCCACCCCGACGCGCCCTATGTGGTACGACTGAAGGCGCCCAAAGACGGCGATATCACCATCCGCGACAAGGTGCAGGGCGATGTCACCTGGAAAAACGACACGCTTGACGATCTGGTGCTGCTTCGCGCCGATGGCAGCCCCACCTATATGCTGGCGGTGGTGGTGGATGATCACGACATGGGCGTTAGTCATATCATCCGGGGCGACGACCATTTGTCCAACGCCGCGCGCCAGACCTTCCTGTATCTTGCGATGGGTTGGGAGGTGCCGGTTTTCGCCCATATTCCCCTGATCCATGGCGAGGATGGCAAGAAATTATCCAAACGGCACGGCGCGCTTGGCGTCAATGAATACCGCGACATGGGTTATCTGCCCGAAGCGATGCGCAACTATCTGGCGCGACTGGGCTGGAGCCACGGCAATGACGAATTTTTCACCACCGAACAGGCGATTGAATGGTTCACCCTGGCAGGCATCGGCAAATCCCCGGCGCGGTTCGATTTCAAGAAACTGGACAATCTGTCCGGCCAGCACATGCGCGATGCTGCAGATGCATATCTGTCCCGGCAATGCGTCGATTTTCTGCGTCTGACCGGCAAGAAACCCCTTGACGACCAACAGATCCTTGATCTGACGCGCGCCATGCCGGTTCTAAAAGACCGCGCGAAGGTATTGCCGGATATCATTGACAAGGCTCACTTTATTCTTTCACATCGGCCATTTTCCCCTGATGCAGCAGCAGCACAGCAGCTTGATCCTGCATCCCGTGGCATGCTGAACCGTTTGACGCCGCGATTGCGAAATGCTAGCTGGAACCACGAAAGCCTGGAGACGGTGGTGAAGGGTTTTGCCGAGGCGGAAAATCAGAAGCTCGGCAAGGTCGCACAGCCGCTCAGGGCCGCCCTTACAGGCCGCACGGTTTCGCCCAGTGTTTTTGATGTCATGCTTTTGATCGGGCAGACTGAAACGCTGGCAAGGCTGGAGGATGTGGCGGTCTGAAACCGGGGGATCGCGCCATTTTGTCCGCTTGCATTGCGGTTAACAAATGTTTCAAGGGTTCGCGCTAGGCAGGGCCCGATTACAAGACCAGATCCCGATGTTTGGCCCTGGTTTGCGAACGACGATAGGGAATGATGATGAACGACAAGACCAAAAACGCAACGCTAAGTTTCCACGGCAAGACCTATGAACTGCCAATCCTGAGCCCCTCGGTCGGGCCGGATGTCATTGATATCCGGAAACTTTACGGCGAAGCGGATGTGTTCACCTTTGATCCCGGCTTTACCTCGACCGCGGCTTGTGAAAGCGACATCACCTTTATCGACGGCGACAAGGGCGAACTGCTTTATCGCGGCTATCCGATCGACCAGCTGGCGGAAAAATCGCACTATCTCGAAGTATGCTATCTGCTGCTTTACGGCGAATTGCCCACGGCCGAGCAACTGGAAGCGTTTGAATACCGCATCACCAACCACACCATGCTGCATGAGCAGATGCACTATTTCCTGCGCGGTTTCAGGCGCGATGCGCATCCGATGGCCACCATGGTCGGCGTGGTCGGCGCGATGTCGGCGTTTTACCACGATTCTACCGACATCAACGACGCCGCACAGCGCGAGGTTGCCTCGATCCGCATGATTGCCAAGATGCCGACGATTGCGGCGATGGCCTATAAATACTCGATCGGCCAGCCGTTCATCTATCCGCGCAACGAACTGGATTATGCCTCGAATTTCCTGTCGATGTGTTTCGCTGTTCCGGCCGAGGATTATGTGGTCAACCCGATTCTGAGCCGGGCCATGGACCGGATTTTCACCCTGCACGCCGATCACGAACAGAACGCCTCGACCTCGACGGTCAGGCTGGCGGGGTCAAGCGGGGCCAATCCGTTCGCCTGTATCGCGGCGGGCATTGCCTGTCTGTGGGGTCCGGCACATGGCGGCGCCAACGAGGCCTGCCTGACCATGTTGCGCGAAATCGGTTCGGTCGAACACATCCCGGAATATATCAGCCGCGCCAAGGACAAGAACGATCCGTTCCGCCTGATGGGGTTCGGCCACCGGGTCTACAAGAATTTCGATCCCCGCGCCAAGGTGATGAAACAAAGCGCCGACGAGGTGCTTGGCCTGCTTGGCATCGAAAACAACCCCACCCTTCAGGTCGCCAAGGAGTTGGAGCGGATCGCACTTGAAGATGATTATTTCGTCTCCAAGAAACTCTACCCCAATGTCGATTTCTATTCCGGCATCATACTGGATGCGATGGGTTTCCCGACCTCGATGTTCACGCCGATCTTTGCGCTTAGCCGCACCGTCGGCTGGATCGCCCAGTGGAAAGAGATGATCGGTGATCCGACCCAGAAAATCGGTCGCCCGCGCCAGCTATATACCGGCGCGACCGAGCGTGATTATGTGGATGTGGAACAACGCTGAACCACTGTCCCGGCCAGCAATGAAAAAAGGCGCAGCCCGCAAGCTGCGCCTTTTTCTTTTGGCTAAAAGTCGGATCAGACGCGGGCTTTGCCCACCATCCGCCAGAGCGTCGGAAACATGAGGGCCGCCAACGCCAGTTTCAGCAGATCAAACACCACGAAATTGGTCAGGCCCCATTGGATCACCCAGGCGGCACCCTTGGTTTCCAAAAACAGCCAGGCCATCCAGGGCAAGCCAAACGCATAGATCACTATATTGCCGATCAGCATCGCCAGCGCCATTTTCATCACCGACTGGTCCCAGCCCCTGCGGGCCAACGCGCCCATCACGCCGCCGGCCACTGCAAAGCCCAGCAGATAGCCCCCGGTCGCGCCCATCATATAGGCAATGCCGCTATTGGTGGCGGACGAGCTGGTAAAAACATCAAAGCCAAACGCGCCGATCAGCAGATAACCAAGAAGCGTCGCCAGCCCCAGCCGCGTGCCATAGGCGGCGCCGATCGACAGCACCACAAAGGTCTGCATGGTCGCGGGAACCGGCCACATCGGCAGCCTGATTTGCGCCGCTACCGTCAAGGCGGCAATCCCCGCCGCCACCAGCACCGCGCGTTTTGCCCAGAGGCCCGCACCCTCGGCCTGCCACAGCGCCTCGGTCAGCACTTTCTGGTTCAGTGTCGTTGCCATATTGATCCCTTTCCGGTTGGTTTGGTTGAAGGTTGTGCCGAAACCTTGGGCGCGGTGCAAGACTTATCCGGTATCGCGCCGATAGATGCTGTGCATTTCATAGCGTTTTTTCGGCCCTTCCACTTGCCAGCGGCTGTGCCATTCGGGCCAGTTGCGGAAATCATGTGCGACACGGTAATTGTCCGGTTGACAGAAATGCTGTGCCGCAACCTCGCCCTGACCCGGCAAAAAGTCGTAGAACGGCCGGTCGTCGGCAAACCTGACATTGATGCGGCCATTGATTTCCTGCCAGAGATATTGCCGGGTTGCCTTCAACGGCACCTGTCCGGCCATGGTCAGAAACCCGGTTTCCATGTAGCTTAGCCCGTTGATTTCAGGGCTGAAAACCGCCTCGCCGGTGAATTGACCGCGCTGCTGGTTGCGATGGTCGGTAATGTCGCGGGTCAACCGCCAGCGCCCGGCAAATGCGGCAAGGCCGAAACCCTCTGGCAGATCAACCTGCATTCTGGCGCTTTCCCCGGCTTGTTCCCGACCCGAGCAGAGTTTAAGAGGCGGGCGGACATCCGACAACACCGCATCGAAAGGCCCGCCCATGATCCCGCGTTATTCCCGCCCCGAAATGGTTGCCAACTGGTCGCCTGCGACGAAATTCCGCATCTGGTACGAGATCGAGGCGCATGCCTGCGATGCCATGGCCGAGCTTGGTGTAATCCCGCGCGAAAACGCCCAGGCGGTGTGGAAGGCGAAAGACGTGGAATTCGACGTGGCCCGGATTGATGAGATCGAGGCACTGACCAAACACGACGTGATCGCGTTCCTGACGCATCTGGCGGAAATCATCGGCAGCGATCAGGCGCGGTTCGTGCATCAGGGGATGACCTCATCCGACGTTCTGGACACCTGTTTCAACGTACAGCTTGTGCGGGCCAGCGACATCCTGATCGGGGATATGGATGGGTTGCTGGCGGCGCTGAAACGCCGTGCCCTGGAACACAAGGATACCGTCAGGATCGGGCGCAGCCACGGCATTCACGCCGAACCCACCACCATGGGCCTGACGTTTGCGCGGTTTTACGCCGAAATGCAGCGAAACCGCGCCCGACTGGTGGCCGCCCGCGCCGAAATCGCCACCGGCGCGATTTCCGGTGCCGTGGGGACATTCGCCAATATCGACCCGCGCGTCGAGGAACATGTCTGCGCCCGGCTTGGCCTGAACCCTGAGCCGATCAGCACGCAGGTAATCCCCCGCGACCGGCACGCAGCATTTTTCGCGGCTCTTGGGGTGGTTGCATCGTCGATTGAAAACGTGGCGACCGAAATCCGCCATATGCAGCGAACCGAGGTTCTGGAAGCCGAGGAATTCTTTTCCGCCGGTCAAAAGGGTTCCAGCGCCATGCCGCACAAGCGCAACCCGGTTCTTTCGGAAAACCTGACAGGGCTGGCGCGGCTGGTAAGGATGGCGGTGGTGCCGGCGATGGAAAACGTCGCCCTCTGGCATGAACGCGATATCAGCCATTCCAGCGTTGAACGAAATATCGGCCCCGATACCACCATCACGCTGGATTTCGCGCTGTCTCAGCTGACCCAGGTGATCGACAAACTGGTGATCTACCCCGACAACATGCTGGCAAACATGAACAAGTTCCGCGGCCTGGTGATGAGCCAGCGGGTGCTGCTGGCGCTGACCCAGGCCGGGGTCAGCCGCGAAGACGCCTATCGCCTGGTGCAAAGAAACGCCATGAAGGTCTGGGAGGAAGGCAAGGATTTCAAGACTGAACTGCTGGCCGACAAGGATGTGCTGGCGGCACTAAGCGCGGATGAGATCGAGGAAAAGTTCGATCTTGGCTATCACACCAAACACGTAGACACGATTTTCGCGCGGGTGTTTGGTAAGGGTTGAAGCAAGAAAATGCCAACCCGGACATGAAACCCAGCCCCAAAACCGCCCGCTTTGACACGCAGGCGGTTCAGGCTGATTGCCGCCCCTGGCTAGGCTAGTCCTGGTCTTTTTCCGCCATCAAATCCTGTTTCGCCTTCGCCAGCGTCTCGATCATCATGCCACGGATGGTTTTGGCATCCGCCCTGTTGCCCAGATCGCCCGCGACGCGGCGGAAAACATCTTCGTGCCCGGCCTCTTCGAAATCGGCCTTCACGATTTCTTTGGCATAAGCGTCCGCCTCATCCCCGGATTTCCCCAGCAGACCCGCCGCCCACAATCCCAGCAGTTTGTTGGCACGCGCCTGCGCCTTGAACTGCATTTCTTCGTCATGGGCATATTTGGCTTCAAATCCGCTCAGTCGATCTTCAAATGTGGTCATTGCTGTCTCCGCAGGGGTTTTGATCTATCTGCCCCTATATGGCCGGAGCCGCGCCAGTTCGCAACCCTCGCTTTCACGCCATACGCGCGACAGCTTGCCCCTTGGCGTCAGTTTACTTATAGAGTCGCCATGACCTGAATCGGCGCCCCTGGCTGGGCCGGTTTTCTTCCTGTCCCGATCGGAGATATTATGGTACGCCGCAAAAAGGTTTATGAGGGCAAGGCAAAGATCCTTTACGAAGGCCCGGAACCCGGCACACTGGTGCAGTATTTCAAGGATGACGCCACCGCCTTCAACGCCGAAAAGCGGGCGACCATCGAAGGCAAGGGTGTTCTGAACAACCGTTTGTCGGAATATTTCATGACCGGGCTAGGCAATATCGGCGTGCCGACACATTTCATCCGCCGGCTGAACATGCGCGAACAGCTTATCCGCTCGGTCGAGATCATCCCGCTTGAGGTGGTGGTCAGGAACATCGCCGCCGGATCGCTGTCCAAACGTCTTGGCATCGACGAGGGAACGCCCCTGCCCCGCCCGATCGTCGAGTTTTATTTCAAGGATGACGCGCTTGGCGATCCCCTGGTCTCCGAAGAGCATATCATCGCCTTTGGCTGGGCCACGCAGCAGGATCTGGATGACATGGTGGCGCTGGCCCTCAGGGTCAACGATTTCCTGTCCGGGCTTATGCTGGGCGTCGGCATCAAGCTGGTTGATTTCAAGATCGAGATCGGCCGGGTGTTCGATGGCGACTACCAGCGCCTGATCGTCGCCGATGAAATTTCGCCCGACAGTTGCCGCCTTTGGGATGTGGCAACCGGGCGCAAGCTTGACAAGGACGTGTTTCGCCGTGACCTCGGTGATCTGGCCGATGCCTATACCGAGGTTGCCAACCGTCTGGGCTTGATGCCGAAAAACAAGTCCACCACCGGGCCCAAGCTGGTGAATTAGGGGATGGCGATGAAAGCACGGGTATTTGTCACGCTGAAAACCGGGGTTCTGGATCCGCAGGGCGAGGCGGTGAAACATTCATTGGCCAGCCTTGGATTTCAGGGGATCAACGCGGTACGTCAGGGCAAGGTGATCGAACTTGACCTGGCGGAAACCGACCCCGCCCGCGCCGAAGCCAGCGTGCGCGACATGTGCGCCAAGTTGCTGGCCAACGCGGTGATCGAGAATTACGCGGTGGAAATCCTGTCATGAAAACGGCGGTGATCGTTTTTCCCGGCTCAAACTGCGACCGCGACCTGGCGGTGGCGTTTGAAGGCATGAGCGGGCAGAAACCGCATATGGTCTGGCACAAGGATGTCAGTCTGCCGGCGGGGCTGGACGTGATCGGCATTCCCGGCGGATTTTCCTTTGGCGACTATCTGCGTTGTGGCGCCATCGCCGCGCGTTCGCCGATCTGCCGCGCCGTGGTCGATTTCGCCCATCGCGGCGGCCATGTTCTTGGCATTTGCAACGGCTTTCAGATCCTGACCGAAACCGGGCTGCTGCCGGGTGCGCTGATGCGCAACCGTGACCTTAAATACATCTGCAAAGACATTGATCTTGCAGTGAAAACCACCAATAGCCCGTTCACCAACGCCTATCGGAAGGATCAACGCATCACCATCCCGATTGCCCACCATGACGGCAACTACAACGCCGATCAAAAGGTGCTGGCGGCGCTCAAGGCCGAGGATCGCATCGCCTTTGAATATTGCGACAACCCCAACGGATCGGCGGAAAACATCGCTGGAATCCTGTCGGAAAACCGCCGGGTTCTCGGCATGATGCCGCACCCCGAACGGCTGAACGATGTCGAACTTGGCGGCATGGACGGGCGCGGCCTGTTCGTATCGCTGGCCAAGGCGCTGATTCACGCCTGAGGCGTCAAAGCTACGCCCTCCGGCGATATTTCGCCCATCCGATGCCGGCGCTTGAGGCAGACCGGCAATCGTCGTAGACTTTCGCGGCATGAAAAAGCAGGCAAACGCACATCTCCCGGACAGGAACCGCACCTCGCTGGTGGCACGGCTGGTGATTGCCGTGGTGATCACCATTGCCATTCTGCTGATCTGGATCTCCAACCTTTACCTGACCGACCGTTTCACCCAGGAAACCCGGCAGCGCGCCGAACTCAGGGCGGCGCTTTATGCCGGCAACCTGTCCAGCGAATTGCAGCGCACTTCGGTGGTGCCGCTGTTGCTGTCGCGCGATCCGGTGCTGATCTCGGCGCTGAATTCCGGCGATTTCGCCGCCACGTCGCAGCGCCTGATCTCGATCAAGGACGAAATCGGCGCCGCTTCGCTGGTGCTGCTGGATGGCGATGGGCGCACGGTTGCCGCCACCGACCGGCGCGAGATCGGCACCCAGCACCGCAACGCCGCCTATTTTGTCGAGGCGCTGCGCAGCGCCGACACCGTGTTCACCACCGAAAAACTGGAAACCGGCGGCTTGCAGTTCAGCTATTCGCGCAAGATCCAGAGCGGCAACCAGGGCATCGGCGTGATTGTGGTCGAGGTCGGCCTGGCGCGCCTCGAACAACGCTGGGCCATGGCAGCCGAAGCGATCATGATCGCCGATAGCGAAAATCAGGTGATCCTGTCGACCGAACCGAAATGGAAACACCAGACGGTGGAACAGGCGCTGAAGGTGGAAAACGCCCCTAGCGCCATCGAGCGCGCCTTTCAGGCCACCGGCGACTGGATCCAGACCCCGGCCGAGGCGATCACCCAGGGCCGCGCCATCATGCGCGAAGAGGCCAAGATCGACTTTCAGGGCTGGCGGCTGATCTATTTCACCACTTTCGCCTCGGTGCGCGAACGGGTGAACGGGGTTCTGGCGCTGGAAATCATGGGTTTTGCCATTCTGGTGGCGCTGGTTTTTTACATCATGTCGCGCCGCGCCGTACAGCAATCCAACGTGTTTCAGCGCGAATCGATCGAACTGCGCGCCCTCAATGAACGCCTGTCCAAGGAAATCGAGGAACGCGAACGCGCCGAGGCCAACCTGAAGGTGGCCGAACAAAGCCTGGCGCAAAGCTCGAAACTGGCGGCGCTTGGTGAAATGTCAGCCGCCGTCAGCCATGAACTGAACCAGCCGCTGGCTGCGATGAAAACCTATCTGGCGGGCGCACGCCTGTTGTTGCAACGCCACCGCCCGGATGAGGCGCTGTCGTCGTTTCAGCGCATCGACGATCTGATCGGGCGCATGGCGGCGATCACCAAACAGTTGAAATCCTATGCCCGCAAGGGCAGCGAGGATCTGGTGCCGATCGACATGCGCGATGCGCTGGCCACCGGATTGTCGATGATGGAACCACAGCTCAACCACATCAAGGTCAGGATCAGTCAGGACATTCCCGATGAACCGGTGATGGTGCTTGGCGATCAGATCCGCCTTGAACAGGTGGTGGTCAACCTTCTGCGCAACGCACTTGACGCCAACAAGGAAATGGCCGAGCGAGAAATCGGCCTGCGCATCACCGGCGGCGATATCGCCAAGCTGTCGGTGCGCGACAACGGCACCGGCATCAACGATCTGGAACAGTTGTTCGAACCCTTCTACACCACCAAAAAGCCTGGCGAAGGCGTCGGGCTTGGGCTTGCCATCTCGTCGGGCATCGTCACGGAACTTGGTGGCCGGCTGATTGCTCGCAACGGTTCCAACGGGGGGGCTGTCTTTGAGATTCAAATGCCTATATGGAACCAGAACAAACAAGCAGCCGAATAACCCAGCCGGAGCAGCCAATGCCAGATGCAATGACCATTGCCATCGTCGATGACGAACAGGACATGCGACAATCAATCTCACAATGGCTCAGCCTTTCGGGCTACAACACCGAAACCTATTCCAGCGCCGAAGAGGCGCTGAAAGCCATCACCGCCGATTACAAGGGTATCGTGGTCAGCGACATCCGGATGCCGGGGATGGACGGCATGGCTTTCTTGAAACGCCTGATGAGCCTTGATGGCGCGCTGCCGGTAATCATGATCACCGGCCATGGCGACGTGCCGATGGCGGTCGAGGCGCTCAAGGTCGGGGCCTATGATTTCCTGGAAAAACCGTTCGACCCCGAAAGGATGAGCGACCTTGCCCGCCGCGCCACCCAGGCAAGGCGGCTGACGCTCGACAACCGCCAGCTCAGGCGCGAATTGTCCGATGGCACCGTGCTGATTCGCAAGCTTGTCGGCTCCAGTCCGCAGATGGAACGCCTGCGCGAAGACATCCTTGATCTGGCCCAGGCCGATGGCCATGTGCTGATCGACGGCGAAACCGGCACCGGCAAATCGCTGGTCGCGCACGCGCTGCATGCCTGCGGCCCGCGCCAGGGCAAGAAATTCCTGACCCTGAGCTGCGCCGCCTTTGATGAAGCGGCGCTGACCGCCCGCCTGTTCGGCCCCCCCCCAGAAGGCACCCCCCTGCCGATGATCGACGAAGCGCGCGGCGGCACCCTTTGCCTTGAAGACATCGAAAGCCTGCCACAGTCGCTTCAGGCGCGCCTCCTCAGCCTGATCAGCCATCAGGAACCGGCGGGCGAAACCATTCCGGTCCGGATCATCGCCATTTGCAACATCCAGGATGGCGAAAGCCGCCTGGAGGATCACCTGCGCCCGGATCTCTACTATCGCCTCGCCGCCATGCTGATCACCCCGCCACCGCTCCGACAACGCGGCGAAGACATCCTGACGCTGTTTACCCGGTTTTGCGAAACCTTTGCCGACGAATACGGCTGCGACACCCCCGAGGTTTCCGCCAAAGAGGCCGCACAACTGCTGCAAGCCCCCTGGCCCGGTAATGTGCGCCAGCTGATCAACCTCGCCGAACGCGCCGTTCTGCAAAGCCGTCGCGGCTCCGGCTCGATCACCTCGCTCTTGATGTCGGACAACTCGGAACTGCAACATTCCATGGTCGCCGAAGGCAAACCGCTCAAGGAATATGTCGAAGCGTTTGAGCGCATGCTGATCGACAACACCATGCGCCGCCACCGCGGCTCGATCGCTGCGGTGATGGACGAACTCAGCCTGCCGCGCCGAACCCTGAATGAAAAAATGGCAAAATACGGCCTCAGCCGCTCAGACTACCTGTAATTCGCCATCATTGTTCGAAAAATACTCGCGCCGCAGGCAAATCGCCGCGAAGCGGCTAACAGGTAATGTCCCGAAGGGACGCAATTTGGTGACGCAAAGCCCCAAAACCGATCACCGATTCCGCACCTCTCCTTCCGGCGTCACAGATCAAAGCCGCCCGACAGCACCTCATAGATCAGCTTCAGGTTCAGCGCGATCACCACGGCGGCGATCGCCCAAGCCGCTGCCGTCAACCAGCGCGGTGCCGGCAGGCCTTTCATCCGGGCGCTGTCGGCGGTGAACAGTACCAGCGGCACGATGGCAAAGGGCAGTTGCAGGCTCAGCATCACCTGGCTCAGCACCAACAGCCGCGCGGTGCCGCTATAGCCATAAAGCGCGGTCACCACCACTGCCGGCAGAATTGCGATCATCCGGGTCAGCAGCCGTCTGAGCCAGGGGCGGATGCGCAAACGGATGAACCCCTCCATCACGATCTGCCCGGACAGGGTGGCGGTAACAGTCGAATTCAGCCCCGATGCCAGCAGCGCCAGCGCGAACAGCGCCGAGGCAAGGCTTGCCCCCAGGGTGGGCGACAGCAGTTCATAGGCATGCTGGATTTCCGCCACTTCGGTCTGACCGCTGCTGTGAAAGGCGGCGGCAGCCAGGATCAGGATGGCCGAATTGATCAGCAGCGCGAACATCAGCGCCACGGTCGAATCGATCACCCCCATGCGGATACCCTCGCGCCGTGCCGCCCTGCTGTCGTCGATCCGGCGGGTCTGGATGATGGCGGAATGCAGATAAAGGTTATGCGGCATCACCGTCGCACCGATAATGCCCATGGCGATATATAGCATGTCAGGTGATGTCAGAATATCGGTCTGAGGAATAAAACCGCGCAGCACGTTCCCCCAGTCCGGACTGGAATAGACCATTTCAAAGATGAAACAGATGGCAATCACCCCGGTCAGTGCAATCACCACCGCCTCGACCTTGCGAAAGCCGCGGTCCTGCAACCAGAGGATCAGGAAAACGTCAAGCGCCGTCAGGATCACACCGATGGTCAGCGGGATACCGAACAGCAGGTTCAGCGCGATCGCGGTGCCGATCACCTCGGCCAGGTCAGTGGCAATGATCGCCCCCTCCGCCATGAGCCAGAGGATGATACCGACCGGGCGCGAATAGGCCAGCCGGCAGGCCTGGGCCAGATCGACACCGCCGGCAATGCCCATCCTTACCGCCAGCGCCTGCAACAGGATCGCCATGAAGTTCGACAACAGGACCACCGACAGCAGGGTATAGCCAAAGGCCGACCCGCCAGCCAGCGAGGTTGCCCAGTTGCCGGGATCCATATAACCGACCGCAACCAGATATCCCGGCCCGATGAACGACAGCAGACGGCGCATCGACCCGCTGCCGGTGATGTGGATCGAACCGTGAACCTCGGCAAGCGACCGGAAATCGTCGTCTGGTTTGGCAGCTGGGCCGGTTTCGGCGTTCATCATCGGTCCGGTTGAGGGTTTCCGCGCGCGGAAATAGATTGCGAATAAGTCGCAATCGCAATATCCGGACGATCGGCGGCTGTCAATGGCGGAAACAGCGCGGACTGGCGGATAAGCGATGATTGCATGCCTGAAATGGCGGCAGAGGCAATGATGCCCGCCCCTGTGCCCTGCTCAGGTCTCAGACCTCAAGCCTGGCGCGCCAGGCTGGTCGCCAGTTCACCGTAACCGGTAAACCGGTATTCATATTCCAGCCCCAGCCGGGCGGCGATCTCGGCGGCGCGTGCCTCCTGTTGGGCATCCCTGACCTGCGCCTGATAAACCAGCTTGGTGTAATTGCCGAAATACATCTCCAACAGTTCAGGGTGACGGTCCAGACCCATGGGTTTCCAGACAAAGGCATCAAACTGCCGCGCCAGAAAATCCGTCAGATAGAACGCCGTCACCTCGTCGTCATGCTCGGCAAATGCCGCGTTACCCTCGTAAAACGAATAGCAATGCGGGCCTTGCAGCATCTCGACGCCAAGTTCGGCACATTTTGCCGCCAATAGACCACCGGTGCCGCAATCGGCATAAAGCACGAAAATCCGTTCATAATCCTGCCGGTGTTTATCCACCAGACCGGCGACGGCATCGGTGATCAGTTCGGGGCGAAGATGCAGTTTGGCGGGCAGGCATTTCAGATCCATGTGATGCCAGCCATTGGCAGCGATCAGCGCCACCACCTCATGCGCCAGCGCACCACAACCGATCAGCAACAGCCGTGCAGGTTCAGGTGCCGCCAGATCAAGCCCCTGCTCACGCAGAACCTCGTCAGCGGGAACCAGGGCTGGCCGCTGATCCATCGTCTAGCCCCTCCGCCCTGACCAGAGCCGCCAGCCAAGCGCCACCGCCGTCAACAGCGCCAGCAGCACGAACGGCCAAGTCCCTGCCCCGCCCAGCACCCCGACCGCCGAGGCCAGACTGACGCTGAGCAATGCGGCAAGCATGACCACGCCGATCAAAAGCGCGAATATCCGAATTGGCATATCAGCCTCCTTTAACCCGATATGGTGGCTGGCAGCCTTGAATGAAAGGCCCGGCAAACCTTCAGGCGGTCAGGCGGTTATGCTTCTTGGCCATGAAGGACTTGGCGGTTTCAACCGCCACCGCCGCGTCGCGGCAATAGGCATCGGCACCGATGGCGCGGGCGAATTCCTCGTTCAGGGGGGCACCGCCGACCATCACCACGTAATCGTCGCGCATGCCTTTTTCCACCATGGTGTCGATCACCACCTTCATATAGGGCATGGTGGTGGTCAGAAGTGCCGACATGCCAAGGATGTCGTATTCCTCGGACTGAAGCGTATCGAGGTAGTTTTCCACCGGATTGTTGATGCCCAGATCCTTGACCTCGAAACCAGCGCCTTCCATCATCATGGTGACCAGGTTCTTGCCGATGTCGTGAATGTCGCCCTTGACGGTGCCGATCACCATCTTGCCCATGCGCGGTGCGCCGGTTTCCGCTAGCAACGGTTTCAGGATGGCCATGCCGCCCTTCATGGCGTTTGCCGCCAGCAACACCTCGGGCACGAACAGGATGCCGTCGCGAAAATCAATGCCGACGATGCGCATGCCTTCGACCAGCGCCTTGGTCAGCACATCATAGGGCTGCCAGCCGCGTCCAAGCAGGATGTTGACCCCTTCCTCGATCTCTTCCTTCAGGCCGTCGTAAAGGTCGTCATGCATTTGCAGCGTCAGTTCCTCATCATCGAGTTCCGAGAGGATGATGTCTTCGTCGTCAGCCATGGGCCTGATCCTGTGTTTTGCGCGGGCGCGTTCCTGATTGTCTAGCCAAGTACATTCGCAAGGGCCGAAATTGCTGTTAGATTTGCGACATTTCCTTTGCCCATACCGACGTTGGCCCTAACGCCGCCGGCCACGTCGTTCGCGGCGCACCGGGCCATCGCCACCACTGCCATCGCTGGCCGAGGAAAACGGCCCGATCCTTGCCTCTATGGTTTCCAGATCAGGTGCATCACCAGCGGGACGTTCCTCCAGCGCCCTGCGCATGGCGATCAGATGCGGTGCCATGGTGCCGCAACAGCCGCCGATGATGCCAGCGCCGATATCGCGCGCCATTACCGCATATTCCGCCATCAACTCGGGGGTGCCGTCGTAATGGATATGTCCATCGACAAATTTCGGGATACCGGCATTGCCCTTGGCGATGATCGGCAGTTTCGGGCCGGCGGCGGCAAAACCGATCAGGGTGCGCAACAGGTCCGAGGCCCCGACCCCGCAATTTGCCCCAAAGGCCAGCGGCTGATGTTTCAGCCCCGCAACCATCTTGACCATGTCGCTTGCGGTCAGCCCCATCATGGTGCGCCCGGCGGTGTCAAAGCTCATGGTGCCGGCCCATGCCATGCCGGCAAGCGAGATGCCTTCGGCGGCGGCGGCGAATTCCTCGCGCGCTGACAGGGTTTCGATCCATAACAGATCGGCGCCGCCTTCTTTCAGGCCCTCGGCCTGTTCGTGGAACATTTCCACCGCGTTCTGGTGGCTGAGGCTGCCGACCGGCTGCATGATTTCGCCGGTTGGCCCCATCGAGCCTGCGACCACCAGCGGCCGGTCCGCCCGATCGGCGACCTCACGCGCGATTTCGGCGGCGATGCGGTTGATCTGGCGCACCCGGCCCTGGGCGTTGTGAAGTTTCAGGCGTGAATAATTGCCGCCGAACGAGTTGGTCAGGAACAGATCGCTGCCCGCATCCACCGCACCCTGATAAAGCGTGGTAATGCTTTTCGGCTGGGTCTCGTTCCATATTTCCGGCGCTTCGCCGGCTTCCAGCCCCATGTTGAACAGATTGGTGCCAGTGGCGCCATCGGCCAGCAACCAGCCCTGCCGGGCCAGCATTTCCTGCAATTTGTGCGCCATGAACTAAACCTCTTCCAATGCGGTTGCGGCCAGAAGGCGGATGCGTTCCAGCATGGCGCGCAACCCGTTCGAGCGTTGTGACGACAGGTGCTGATCCAGCCCCAGTCGCGCCATTTCCGCCGCGGCGTCAACCTTCAGCACCTCGCGAAGCGGCAGGTCGCTGAACAGCGCCGACACCACCGCAATCAGCCCCCTGACGATCATCGCGTCGCTGTCGCCGACAAAGCGGAACTTGCCGTCTTCGATCAACGGCACCATCCAGACCTGACTGGCGCAACCATCGACCTTGGTTGCCGGCACTTTCAGCGCATCGTCCATCGGGGCCATCGCCTTGCCAAGTTCGATGACATGGCGATAGCGATCCTCCCAGTCGTCCAGAAATTCAAAGGTTTCGGCGATTTCCTCGAATGCCTCGCTTGCCATTGTTCGTGTCCTGTCTGGTGTCTTTGCCATCACCTATGCCGCTCAAAAGCAAAAATCCAGCGTCAAATCCCTGTCTGGCGCTTTGGCGGGCTTTTCAAAGGCAGGTGTTTCGGTTTATCCAAGGGCCAAGCCGTGAAGGGAACCCCCGCCTGATGACCCGCCAGACGACCAGACTAATCGCCGCCCTGACCCTGACGACACTTCTTGTCGCCTCCTGCGGGTTTCGTGAATCCCGGCTGAACCCGTTCAACTGGTTCGGCCGCGACCGCGAGGAACGCATCCAGCTTGCCGATGAGGTGATCCTGCGCGACCCGCGCCCGCTGGTCAATGAGGTGATCAGCCTCAAGGTTGACCGCTTTCCGGGTGGCGCGATCATCCACACCTTCGGGCTGCCCCAGACCCAGGGATACTGGAACGGTGAACTGGTGCCGCTGAATGACGAATTGCCGGTCAAGGGCGTGCTGTCCTATGAATTTCGCATCAGCCCGCCGCCAGGGCCAAGACCGGCGGGAACCCAGCCGTCACGCGAAGTGGTGATCGGGCATTTCGTGTCGGATCAGACGCTGTTAGGCGTTCGCTCGATCGAGGTGATCGCCAGTCAGAACCGCCGCAGCGTGCGCCGCTGACCGGCGGCGCCTCTGCCGGCCTCAACCATCGGCAGCCGCCTCCAGCCCCGGATATTTCGCCGCCAGCGTCGCCCCCCTTGCCGCATAGGACACCAACAGCGCCAGCCAAAGCCCGTGATTGCCGAAAAGCGGCAACAGGATCAACAGCGAGGCGGCATAGATCAGCAGCGACAGCAGCATCATGTTGCGCATATCGCGCGAGCGGGTGGCACCGATGAAGATGCCATCGAGCATCCAGGCAGCAACCCCTATCAGCGGCGCCAGAACCATATAGACAAGATAGCCCCGCGCCTCGACCCGGACCTCAGCCGATGTGGTCATGATGTCGATGATGTCACCGCCAAACAGCCCGAACGCCAACGCCAGCGCCGCCACCGATGCCAGCCCCCAGATCGAGGTCAGGATCACGCCACGGCGCAACTCGGCCCTTGCCCCCGCCCCGAGCGCCTGACCGATGAAGGTTTCGGCGGTGAAGGCAAAGCCGTCCAGCGCATGGGCAGTGATGTTCAGAAACAGCATCAGGACCTGATTGGCCGCCAGCGTGACATCACCGAAACCGGCACCGAGAAAGGTGAACGAAACGATGATCGCCATCAACGCCAGCGAACGCAGCAGGATATCGGTGTTGACGCTCAGCATGCGGCCGAGCCGCGCCTGCGCAAACACCAGCGAAACCCGTCGCCAGGCATCACCCCGAAACGCCGCGCGACATAGCCACAGGCCCAGTGCGGCACCGGACCATTCGGCGATGAAGGTGGCCAGCGCCACGCCTTCGACCCCCCAGTTCAGCCCCAGCACGAACCACAGATCCAGAACCACGTTCAGCCCGTTCATCGCAATCTGTATCACCAGCACGCTCCGGGTGCGTTCCAGCGCGATCAGCCAGCCGGTCATGGCGTAAATCGCAATCGCCGCCGGGGCGGAAAGGATGCGAATCCGCATATATTCGCGCGCCAGCATTTCCACCTCGGCCGAGGCGGGCGACAGATGGAAGGCAGCCCAGAACAGCGGCAGTTGCAGGATGATGATCAGCCCGCCAAAGCCAAAGGCAAAGATCAGCGCGCGGCTGAGCAGCGCCGCCACCTCGTCGCCATCCCCCGCCCCGTGCGCCTGACTGACCAGTCCGGTGGTGCCCATGCGCAGAAATCCGAACAACCAGTAGACCGAGGTCAGAACCACCGCGCCGACCGCCACAGCACCGATCGGTGCCGCCTGCCCCAACTGCCCGACCACGCCGGTATCGACCAGCCCGATGATCGGCACGGTTGCGTTGGACAGAACGATGGGAAACGCCGTTTTCAACACCCGCCGATGGGTCAGCGGCGCGCGCGATACCTCAGTCATTCGCACTGGGCATGACGAAATGCCCGGTGCCCTGGGCGAACAGGCGTTCGCGGTTGTCCTGCCACGCCTCGACATGCACCGAGGCATAGCGCCGCCCGGAACGGTTGACCTTGGCGCGGGCATAAGCATCACGCGGCAGGCCGGAGCGCAGATAGTCAGTGGCGAAATCAATGGTTTTCGGCATACGCGGCAGATGGCCGGGATTCCATTCATCAACGCCGCGATGGCCGTTTTCCATGTTTTCCCAGGCTATCGTCCAGCTTAGAACAACGATTGCCGTCACTTCCAGAAACGCCGCCGTAACGCCACCGTGTAAGGCGGGCAAGGCCGGATTGCCGATCAGGATGTCGTCAAACGGCAGAACCGCCGTCAGTTCATCGCCGCGCCGGTCAAAGGTGATCCCCAGCATGCGGATGTAAGGCACCCCCTCGACCAGCGCCTTCAGCGCATTGTCGCGACGAAGGCGGACGACCTGCACGGGTTCAATGCGCCGGCGGCTCATTTTGCGCCTCCCGCTGCGGGGCGATCGACGGTGAAGGCGCCGGTGGCGGTGGCGACCGGGCGATCCTCATCCTCGTCAAAGGCGGTGGCGCGAACAAAGGCGACCGAGCGAGTGACGTGATAACATTCCGCCCGCGCCCTGATCTGATGGCCGGGGGTGGCCGGGCGCATGTAGTCAATCCTGAGGTCTATGGTGGCGGTGCCGACCAGCCCTTCGGGATGGCTCATCACCGCGGCACCCGAACAGGTATCCATCAGGGCCGAAACCGCGCCGCCATGGATCACCCCGGTTTCGGGATCCCCAACCAGTTTCTTGTCATAGGGCATGGAAATTTCCGCAATACCCCCTTCAAGATGATCTAGCCGCATGCCGAGATGACGCGAATGCGGGATTGCCTCCATGAACTGCCGCGCCAGCTTGGCCTTGAATTCGGGGGTCTTTTCGGTCATTTCATCCGGTCCTTCAGGGTTCAAGCCGGCAGAACCGGCGCCACAGTTATTTGGCTTTGGCAATACCAGTACAAGACCTATTTTTGCAAATGCGACTTATTCCGGCTGCCGAAAACCACCGGCTATAGGCCCGCTCAAGGACAACCTGCATGACGGGGCGCGAATAAAGCCGGGCAATTCCGGGCAATGGCGGCTTGCCTGATCCCCTGGTTTTGCATTCGGACATCAATCTGTTTGCAGACCCGATCTCATACCTTGAATCTTGGGCGGATTCGCGCGATTTTGGCTTATGCCCATTTCGGAACCTGCACATGGCCGAACAAAAACTGACGTTAAAGGAGATGTGCGCGCGCTTTGAGGTCACCCCGCGCGCGCTCAGGCATTACGAGTATATCGAACTGCTGTTTCCGGAAAAACAGGGGCGTTCGCGGTTTTATGGTGCGCGCGAGGTGGCGCGGCTGAAGCTGATCCTGCGGGGTCGGCGTTTCGGTTTTCCGCTGGAAACCGTGCGGCAATGGCTGGAAACCTATGACGCGGATCCGCAGAACCGGCTGCAAACCGAACTCTGGGTCAAGGCGGCGGGCGAACAGATCAGCGAACTGGAATCACGCAAGGCCGAACTGGAGGAAACCATCGCGGATCTGCGCGCGCTCAGGCAGATTTCCATCGACGCGCTGGCGAAATAGGCGTTTGGCTTTACGCAATCCGAATTGACGTAACGTCTTTTCAGGTAAACTCCAATCAAGCCTTGTCTTGCGCGCGCTCAGCCCCCAGATCCCTGTCACAACAAGATAAGCGTGGTGCTGAAATGACCGAAGACCGCCTGACCATCCGACAGATGTGCGACAAGTTCGACGTAACCCCCCGTACACTGCGGTTTTACGAAACCAAGGAATTGCTCAGTCCTGACCGGATCGGCCAGAAACGCCTGTTCACCCGCCGCGATCAGGCGCGGATGAAGCTGATCCTGCGCGGCAAACGCTTTGGCTTCTCACTTGAGGATATCCGCCAGTTGCTGGCGCTTTATTACGTCGGCGATGACCAGCGGCTACAGATCAGCCGCACCTTGCAGGTTGCCAATGACCGGCTGGATGAACTGATCAAACGCCGCGACGAACTGAACTAAGCAATCAAGGATCTGAAATCGCAGATCCACGAGGGGCAGGATTTCCTGACCTCGCTCGACCCGCAACAAGACGCAGCCGAATAACGGAGACCACCCGATGCCCAGCTACACCGCCCCCACCAAGGACATGCATTTCGTTCTTCACGAAGTTTTGAAGGTCAGCCAGCGCGACATTCCCGGCTACAGCGATCTTGAGCCGGACTTTACCAAGGCGATCCTGGAAGAAGCCGGCAAGATCACCGCCGAGGTGGTCGCCCCCCTCAATGTGGTTGGCGACAAGGAAGGTTGTCGGCTGGAAAACGGCGTGGTCTATACCCCGACCGGTTTCAAGGCGGCGTTCAAGCAGGTCTGCGATGCCGGCTGGCCCGGCCTTGCCACCGATCCGGAATATGGCGGCCAGGGCATGCCGTTCGTTCTGGGCAATGCGGTTGGCGAGATGTTCAATTCAGCCAACCAGGCTTTTGCCATGTATCAGGGTCTGACCAACGGTGCCTATGCGGCGATCCATACCCATGGCAATGCCGAACAAAAGGCCAAATACCTGCCGAAGATGACCAACTGCCAGTGGACCGGCACCATGAACCTGACGGAACCGCATTGCGGCACCGACCTTGGGCTGATGCGCACCAAAGCCACGCCGCAAAAGGACGGCAGCTACAAGATCACCGGCCAGAAAATCTTTATTTCCGCCGGTGAACACGACATGGCGGAAAACATCATCCACCTGGTTCTGGCCCGGATCGACGGCGCACCCAAAGGCATCAAGGGCGTTTCCTTGTTCATCGTGCCGAAAATCATGATCAACGACGACGGCAGCCTTGGCGCGCGCAACGGCGTCAGCGCCGGTTCGATCGAGGAAAAGATGGGCATCCACGGCAACTCTACCTGCGTGATGAACTATGACGACGCCACGGGCTATCTCATGGGCGAGGAACACAAGGGCATGCGGGCGATGTTCACCATGATGAACCACGCCCGCCTTGGCGTCGGCCTGCAAGGTGTCGCCCAGGCCGAAGTGGCCTATCAGAACGCCGTTACCTATGCCCGCGAACGTCTGCAAGGGCGCGATGTGACGGGGGCCAAAAACCCCGATGGCCCGGCCGACCCCTTGATCGTGCATCCGGATGTACGCCGCATGCTGATGGATCAGAAATCCTTTGTCGAAGGGGCGCGCGCACTTGCCATGTGGTCCGGCACGCTACTGGATCAGGCCGACCGCGCTGGCGACAAGGAGGCACATGGCCTGATCTCGCTGTTGACCCCTGTGGTCAAGGGCTTTTTGACCGATCAGGGCTATGACATGACCATCATGGCGCAACAGGTCTATGGCGGCCACGGCTATATCGAGGAACAGGGCATGAGCCAGTTCACACGCGACGCCCGCATCGCCATGATCTATGAAGGCGCCAATGGCGTGCAGGCGCTGGATCTGGTCGGTCGCAAACTGGCAGCCGAAGGCGGCAAGCCGCTGATGGGTTTCTTTGAACTGGTGAAAAGCTTTATCAAGGATAATGAGGGCGATGCGGCGCTGAAAAAGGATTTCCTTGATCCGCTCAAGGCCGCCTCCAAGGACATGCAGGCGGCGGGGATGTACTTCATGCAGAACGGCATGAAAAACCCGAACGCGGCACTGGCGGGATCGAACGATTTCATGCACCTGTTCGGCCATGTATGCCTTGGGCTGATGTGGGCTGAAATGGCCAAGGCGGCGATGGATGCGCTGGCAAACGGCACGACGGACAAGGATTTCTACCAAACCAAGCTGGCCACCGGGCGCTATTACATGCAACGCCAACTGCCCGCGACCGCCATGCATCTGGCGCGCATCGAATCCGGGGCCGATACGGTTATGGCACTGGCCGCCGACGCCTTCTGATACCGCCAAGCAGGGAGAACCGAAATGTCCATCGCCGAACTGCCATCTGCCTGGATGACTGATGAACACCGGATGCTGGAGGAAATGACCAGCAATTTCATCAACACCGAATGGGCACCAAAGTTCGATGCCTGGCACCAGCAGGGCATGATGGACCGCGAAACCTGGCAGGAGGCCGGTGAACTTGGCCTTCTTTGCCCCTCGATCCCCGAGGAATACGGCGGGCCGGGCGGTGATTTCGGCCATGAGGCGGTGATCCTGATGGCAAGCAGCCGCGCCAACCTCGCCTCCTGGGGTCAGGGCATCCATTCCGGCATCGTGGCGCACTATATCCTGAACTGCGGCACCGAAGAACAGAAACGCCGCTGGCTGCCGAAAATGGTAAGCGGCGAACTGGTGGCAGCACTGGCGATGACCGAACCTTCGGCGGGCAGTGACGTTCAGGCGATCAAGACACGGGCGATCCGCGACGGCAACAATTACAAGATGACCGGCTCCAAAACTTTCATCACCAATGGCCAGCACGCCAACCTGATCGTGGTTGCCGCCAAGACCGACCCGGCAAAAGGCGCCAAGGGTACCTCGCTGATGGTGCTGGAAACCGAAGGTGCCGAGGGCTTCAAACGCGGCCGCAAGCTCGACAAGATCGGCCTGAAATCCGCCGACACCTCGGAACTGTTCTTTGACAATGTGGAAATTGCGCCTGAGAACCTGCTGGGCGGTGTCGAGGGTCAGGGATTTTACCAGATGATGCAGCAACTGCCGCAGGAACGTCTGATCATCGGCTGCGGTGCTGTCGGCGCCATGGAAGGTGCCGTGGCCCGCACCATCGAATATTGCAAGGAACGCGAAGCCTTTGGCGGCAACCTCCTGCAGTTCCAGAACACCCGCTTCAAACTGGCGGAATGCCAGACCGACACCGTGGTTTCGCGCGCTTATCTGGACGCCTGCATCGCCCAACATCTGAAGGGCGAGTTGACGGTCGAACAGGCAGCGATGTGCAAATACTGGCTGACCGACATGCAGAACAAGGTGCTGGATGAATGCCTGCAACTGCACGGCGGTTACGGTTTCATGCAGGAATATGCGGTGGCCGAAATGTGGACCGACGCCCGCGTACAGCGGATTTATGGCGGCACCAACGAAATCATGAAGGAACTGATCTCAAGAAAACTCTGAACTGGCCAACGGCTGAAATGCCCGACGCCTCCGGCGGGAGTATTTGGGCAATAAAGAAACCGGCAATGCGCCCCTGCCCCCAGCGATGCTAGAAACAGGGGCGGCTTCTTCATTGACGGTCATCGGCTCTCCAGCCTGTACCGTGTGAACAGGCTGGCGCTTAATGGTTAATAAAAGGTTGCGCTTCTTTATTGCTGAAATACTCAAATCCACAGCCTGACAGAAACACCGGCAAGGGAGACGGAAGAAATGACAATGAAGCTTTACTGTTTTGGCGAAAGCGGCAATTCCTACAAGGCGGCACTGGCGCTGGAACTTGCCGGCCTCGACTGGCAGCCGGTGTTTGTCGATTTCTTCAACGGTGAAACCCGCAGCCCTGAATATCGCGCCAATGTCAACGACATGGGCGAAGCCCCGGTGCTGGTGGATGGCGATTTCAGGACCGGCCAGTCGGGCGCGATCCAGGCCTATGTAACCGAGAAATCCGGCCGGTTCGGCGGGCGCGACCGGGCCGAGAATTACGATATCTTCCGCTGGGTGTTATGGGACAATCACAAGCTTTCGTCGATGGCGGGAATGACCCGGTTCTTGATGAATTTCCTGCCCGGGGACAAGCGGCCGGCCGAGGTGATCGCCTTCAATCAGGGCCGCCTGAAATCCGCCTACCAGGTTCTGAACCGCCGCCTCGAGGGGCGCGACTGGATCGTCGGTGACCAGATCACCAATGCCGACCTGTCCTGCTGTGGCTATCTCTACTACCCCGAGCCATTTGGCTTTGAACGCAAGGATTTCCCCCATATCGACGCCTGGCTGGACCGCATTGCCGCCCTGCCCGGCTGGAAACACCCTTATGATCTGATGCCCGGCAGCCCTGCCGAGCGCGCTTAACGAAAGGAAACACCATGACCGAAGCTTTTATCTATGACGCCGTCCGTACCCCGCGCGGCAAGGGCAAGAAGGACGGCACCCTGCACGAGGTCAGCGCGGTTCGCCTGTCGGCGCTGGCGCTGAACCAGTTGAAATCGCGCAACAACCTCGAAGGTCACGCGGTCGAGGATGTGATCTGGGGCAATGTCACACAGATCGGCGAACAGGGTGCCTGTCTGGCACGTTCGGCGGTGCTTTATTCCGATCTTGACGAACGCATCCCCGGCGTTTCGGTCAACCGCTTCTGCGCCTCGGGGCTTGAGGCAGTGAACCTGGCCGCCAACCAGGTGAAGGGCGGCGCCGGTGAGGCCTATATCGCCGGCGGCGTTGAAAGCATGAGCCGGGTGCCGATGGGCAGCGACGGCGGCGCCATAGCCGCCGATCCGACCCTGGCGATGAAATCCTATTTCGTACCGCAGGGGATTTCGTCCGACATCATCGCCACCGAGTTCGGATTCTCCCGCGATGAATGCGATGCCTTCGCGGTGGAAAGCCAGAAACGTGCCGCAGCGGCGCAAAAGGCCGGGCGGTTCAAATCGGTGTTCGAGGTCAGGGACCAGAACGGTCTTGGCATTCTTGACCACGACGAGATGGTGCGCGAGGCCACCGACATGCAGTCACTGGGCGCGCTCAAGCCTTCGTTCAAGGACATGGGCGAGGTGATGCCGGGTTTCGATGCCATCGCACTGATGAAATACCCGCATCTTGAGCGGATCAATCATGTGCATCACGCCGGCAACTCATCGGGTATTGCCGATGGCGCGGCCGCGGTTCTGATCGGAAGCAAGGCCTATGGCGAAAAGCACGGGCTGAAACCAAGGGCGCGCATTCGCGCCACCTCCAAGGTCGGGACGGATCCTACCATCATGCTGACCGGGCCGGTGCCTGCGACTGAGCGGATCCTGAAAACCTCGGGCCTGAAGATCAGCGATATTGATCTGTTCGAGGTGAATGAGGCGTTTGCCTCGGTGGTTCTGCGGTTCATGCAGGCGTTTGATGCGGATCACGCCAAGATCAATGTCAACGGCGGTGCCATCGCCATGGGCCATCCGCTGGGTGCGACCGGCGCGATTATCCTTGCCACGCTTCTGGATGAGTTGGAGCGGGCCGACAAGGAAATCGGCCTTGCCACCCTTTGCATCGGTTCCGGCATGGGTGCCGCAACCATCATCGAACGCGTCTGAGCGACAACAGAAAGTAAACGAAATGACTGATTTTCAATACAAAAAAGGCGATGACGGTATCGCCACCATCACCTGGGACTGCCCGGAAAAATCCATGAACGTGATGACCTTTGACGGTCTGGCGGAACTGGATCGGCATGTGGATGCGGCGCTGGCCGACGATGGCGTCAAGGGCGTCATCATCACCTCGGGCAAGAAGGACTTTGCCGGCGGCATGGATCTCAATGTGCTGGCGGGCCTGCGCGATCAGGTCAAAGGCAACCCGGCCGAGGGGATTTTCAACGGCATCATGCAGATGCACACCCTGTTGCGGAAGATCGAGCTTGGCGGCATGGACCCGAAAACCCAGAAGGGCGGCAAGCCTTTCGTCGCCGCCCTGCCCGGCACCGCCGCCGGCATCGGTTTTGAATTGCCGCTCGCGTGCCACCGGATCATCGTCGCCGACAATCCCAAGGCGAAACTTGGCCTGCCGGAAATTCTGGTCGGGCTGTTTCCGGGGGCCGGTGGTGCCACCCGTGTGCCGCGCAAGATCGGCCTGATGGCCGCAGCGCCGATTCTGATGGAAGGCAAGATGCTGGCGCCCGCCAAGATGAAAGCCGCCGGGCTGATTGACGACGTGGTTCCGGCCGATACCCTGATCGCCGCCGCCAAGGAGTGGATCAATGCCGCCAAGGATGCCGATCTGGTAAAACCCTGGGACGCCAAAGGTTACAAGATGCCGGGCGGCGCGCCTTATACGCCGTCGGGTCTGCCGATGTTCGTGGGCGCGAGTGTGATGATCCTGGCCAAGACGCAAGGGGTTTATCCTGCCGCCAAGGCGTTGCTGGCAGCAATTTACGAAGGTGCGCTGGTGCCGTTTGAAACCGCCCTGAAGATCGAGGCGCGCTGGTTCACCAAGGTGATGAACACGCCTTCGACGGCGGCGATGATCCGTTCGCTGTTCGTCAACAAGCAGGCGCTGGAAAAGGGCGCGGTTCGCCCGGATGGCGTGGCGGATCAGTCGGTCAGGAAGGTCGGCGTTCTGGGCGCCGGCATGATGGGGGCCGGTATCGGTTACGTCTCGGCCCTAGCGGGGATCGAGGTGGTGTTGATTGATGCCACACAGGATGCGGCCGATCGCGGCAAGGCGCACGCGGCGGGCATTCTTGATGAAGGCATCAAGCGCAAGAAAGTCACCGATGCCAAAAAGGCCGAGGTGCTGGCGCGTATCACCGCCGCCACCGATTACGCCAAACTCGCCGGGTGTGACCTGATCGTCGAGGCGGTGTTTGAAGACCCGGGCGTCAAGGCCGAAGTGACCAAAAAGGCCGATGCTGTAATCCCCGCCGAGTGCATTTTTGCCACCAACACCTCGACCCTGCCGATCACCAGCCTTGCCAGTGCCAGCGCGCGCCCCGAGCAGTTCATCGGCATCCATTTCTTCAGCCCGGTTCACAAGATGAACCTGGTCGAGATCATCAAGGGTGCCAAGACCGGCAATCGCGCGGTTGCCAAGGCGCTGGATTTCGTGCGCCAGATCCGCAAGACGCCGATCGTGGTCAACGATGCGCGGTTCTTTTATGCCAACCGCTGCATCATCCCTTATGTCAACGAAGGCGTGATGATGGTGCAACAGGGGGTTGCGCCCGCACTGATCGAAAATGCCGCCAAACTGGTCGGCATGCCGCTGGGGCCGCTGCAACTCAGCGACGAAACCTCGATCGACCTTGGCGTCAAGATCGCCAAGGCAACCAAGGCGGCACTTGGTAATGACTACAAGAACGACGAGGCCGACGAGGTGTTGTTCAAGCTGTTTGACGAGGGTCGTTATGGCCGCAAGACCAATGGCGGTTTTTATGCCTATGACGACAAGGGCAAACGCACCGGCCTCTGGTCCGGTCTGGCGGCGAACTGGCCGCAGAAGGCCGAACAGCCCAGCCTTGAGGATGTGAAAATGCGCCTGATGATGTCGCAGTCGCTGGAGGCGGTGCGCGCGCTGGAAGACGGCGTTCTGGAGGATATCCGCGAAGGCGATGTCGGCGCGGTGCTTGGCTGGGGCTTTGCGCCATGGTCGGGCGGGCCGTTCAGCTGGCTTGATATTCTTGGCGCAAAACAGGCGGTTGCGATTGCCGACCACCTGAGCAAGACCTACGGCGAACGCTTTGCCGCCCCGGCCCTGCTCAGGGAAATGGCGAAAAAGTCCGAGACCTTCTATGGCCGGTTCGGCAAACAGGACAAGGCCGCCGCCTAATTCGTTTCCAGAGGCAAGACCAATGACCCCGGCAGCGATGCCGGGGTTTTTTCATCGGTGATGGCGTCTTTGATCATCGCTGGGGAACCTGAAAAACCGCGTTGTATCCGGCCAAGCGGTTTGCGCAGCCCCGCCCTGTTGCGCCAACATCGCCGCATCACCGTCCATGTCATGACCGCGCCTGTACGAACTGGTCACGAAAACCCCTAACGGGAGCGTAGCGTGATGATAACCCCGGCAACGGTAATCAGAACGATACCGAAAACCGCCTGAAGGTCGGGAATGTCGCGCCAGAGGATCCAGCCCCAGAACCCGGCAAAAACCAGAAATGAATATTCAAACACCGCCACAAACGACACTTCGGCCAGTTGATAGCCCCGCGTCAGTGCCGCAACCGCAAAAAGCGAACCGAATGCCTGCACCATCAACAGCACTAGAAAGCGCGGGGTCGGGGTCACCCAGCCCTTGGCAAAAAATCCGAAACCGGCGGTAAACTCGGGCGTTGACGGGAATACCGCGAACCAGATCAGCCCAAGCGCGCCCCAGACACCAAGGGCTGCAAACAGACCCATCAGCAGGGTCACGGTGCTTTCCCCGGCACACCGGCGCCGGGTCGCAATACCGTTCAACGCATATAGCAGCCCCGCCAGCAGTGGCAATGCGCTGAGAATCGAAAGACTGGCGGCATCGGGCTTCAGGATCAGCAAAACCCCGGCAAATCCGATCAGAACCGCCAGAACTCGCCAGATACCGATACGGGTGCCAAGAAACAGCGCCGAGATCACCAGCACGAAAATCGGTGCACTGAACAGCCCTGCACCGACCTGAGCTATTGGCATGATCCCGGCGGCGCCGAAGTAAAGCACCATCGCCGAGGAAAAGAACAAGGAACGCAGCGCCACCGGTCGCCAGTTCAAGGGTCTGATACGCCAGCGAAAAACCCTCGCCAGCAGCATCAGTGTCGCGCAGATCACCAGCGAGCGCATGAAATGAAACTGCCATTCCCCGTGTCTTTGGCGATCAAGCGGATGTAATTGTCGATCAGCCCGATACTGGCCATCGCCAGCACAACCAGACCGACCCCGGTCAAGGGGCGATTTTCGATACTGGCCCTCAACTTTATTCCTTTCACCTTACGGTCTGCCGGATGGCGCTTGCACAGCTGAAAAATCTGTTCAGAATACAAGATCATAAACAGCAACTTCACCAAACGGAGAGCGCCCATGGCACAAATGGCAGATGAGACCGGATTGGACAAGAACCCGGCCAACCATGTGCCGCTGACGCCACTGTCGCATCTGAACCGGGCGCGCGAGATCTTTGGCGGGCGCGAGGCGCTGGTTTATCAGGACCGTCGCCACAGCTATGCCGATCTGCACCGGCGCGCGACCATGCTTGCCTCGGCCCTTGCCAAGGCAGGGATCGCGCCGGGTGACGTGGTTTCAGCCATGCTTCCGAACATCCCCGCCATGGTCGAGGCGCATTTCGGCGTGCCGGCGGCGGGGGCGGTTCTGAATTCGATCAACACGCGGCTGGATGCCGATACCGTCGCCTATATCTTTCAGCACTCCGAAAGCCGGATCGCGCTGATCGACAGCCAGTTCCTGCCCACCGCCAGGGCGGCGCTGGATCAGCTGGGCGGCAACGGGCCGGTTCTGATCGAGGTCAGCGATGCCAGGGCCGGGTTTCCGCCAAGCGGCGAACTGACGGAGTATGAGGATTTTCTGGCCACGGGGGACAAGGATTTCAACTGGATCATGCCCAAGGATGAATGGGAGAGCCTCGCGCTCAACTATACCTCGGGCACCACCGGGCGGCCCAAGGGCGTGGTCTATCACCATCGCGGCGCCTATCTGATGACCATGGGAACGGCGATTGCCTGGCAGATGCCGCTGTTTGCCCGCTACCTGACCATCGTGCCGCTGTTTCACTGCAACGGCTGGAACCACACCTGGATGATGCCGATGCTGGGCGGCACCATCATCTGTTGCCGCGATATCGCGGCCAAGCCGATGTTCGATGCCTTTGCCGACGAAAAGGCCGCCTATTTCGGCGGCGCGCCCATCGTTCTGAACCTTTTGGTCAATGCCCCGCCAGAGGATCGGCGCGAATTTGACCATGTGGTCCATGTCTATACTGCCGGGGCGCCGCCACCCGCCGCCACGCTGTTGGCGATTGAAAAGATCGGTTTTGAGGTGACGCAGGTTTACGGGCTGACCGAAACCTATGGCCATGTCACCGAATGCCTGTGGGACGATGACAAATGGGGCAATCTGGTCGGCGAGGAGCGCGCCGCCATCAAGGCCAGAACCGGCATCCTGCACCCGATGATGGAGGATATTCACGTCGTCGATCAGGAAACCCGCCAGCCGGTGCCGCATGACGGCAAGACACCGGGTGAAATCGTCATTCGCGGCAATTCGGTGATGAAGGGCTATTACAAGAACCCCAAGGCCACCGCCGAAGCATTCGAAGGCGGCTATTTCCGTTCCGGCGACATCGCCTTTCAGCATCCCGACAGCTATATCAAGATCACCGACCGGCTGAAGGATGTGATCATTTCGGGCGGCGAAAACGTCAGTTCGGTCGAGGTAGAAAACGTGCTGATGTTTCACGCCTCGGTCAGCCTTTGCGCCGTGGTGGCAAGGCCGGATGACAAATGGGGCGAAACCCCTTGTGCCTTTGTCGAACTGAAACCCGGCAAATCCGTGACCGAGGCCGAACTTATCGCCCATTGCCGCCAGCATCTGGCCGGATTCAAGATGCCCAAAACCGTGATCTTCACGGAACTGCCGAAAACCTCGACCGGCAAGATCCAGAAATTCATCCTGCGCGAACGGGCGCGGGCATTGTGATGGGCTGGCCGGTTTTGCCGGATATGCATGGATTTGACGCTGGCAAGTCGCTATAGTCGCGGCAATAACAAGGTCGGACGGGCAGTCGCAGGCAGATGACCGCACTGAAGCAATTTGAAAAACTGGAGTCAACCGCGCTCTGGCGGGAAACGCTGGCGACCCAGCGGCGCGAGGTGATCGTCAGTTTCGGCAATGCTTCGCTGGTGATCCGCAACAACCGCGACGAGCCGTTGTCGCACTGGTCGCTGCCCGCGGTCGAGCGGCTGAACCCCGGCAAAAGCCCGGCCCTTTATGCGCCCAACCTGGACGCCTCGGAAACCCTGGAAATCGAAGACCAGACCATGATCGAGGCGATCGAAAAGATCCGCGCCGCGATCCAGCGGCGGCGACCGCATCCCGGCCGGTTGCGCCTGGCGGTATTTCTGGGGCTGAGCCTTGCCGTGGTGGCGCTGCTGGTGTTCTGGCTGCCCGGCGCGCTGGAACGCCATACCGCGCGGGTGGTGCCGTTCGAAACCCGTCAGCAGATCGGCCGCGAGGTGCTGGGCCAGATCATGCGGCTGACCGGCAAGGCTTGTTCCTCGTCGCTGGGGGACCGGGCGCTCAGGAACCTCGAACGCCGCCTGCTGGACAAACGCAAGGGGCGCATCGTGATCCTGGCCGATGGCATCGCCAAAAGCGCGCATCTGCCGGGCGGCTTCATCCTGTTGAACAAGGTGCTGCTGGAAGACAGCGAACAGGCCGAGATCGCGGGCGGTTATGTCCTGCTGGAGCAGTTGCGCGCCGATCAGCGCGATCCGTTGCGCGATCTTCTGGCCAATGCTGGCAGCCGCGCCACCTTTCGCCTGCTGACCACCGGCAAGATCGACGATGCCGCCCTCAAGTCCTATGCGCAATATGTGCTGACCGCCGAGGCCCCGATGCCGCAGGATCCGGACCTGCTGGCGCGTTTCAGCCGCGCCGGTTTCGCCAGCAGTCCGCTGGCTTATGAGATCGACATCTCGGGCGAAACCACCCTTGGCCTGATCGAGGCCGATCCCTATCTAAACAAGCCCTACCAACCGCTATTGAGCGACGCCGACTGGGTCAGCCTGCAAGGCATTTGCGGCGACTGAAGGTCAGGCGGGAACCAGCACCCCGCCCTCCAGTCGCAACACCCGGTCCATCCGGGCCGCCAGCGCCATGTTGTGGGTGGCGATGATTGCCGCCAGCCCGGTATCGCGCACCAGCCCGGTCAGAACCTCGAACACCGCCTCTGATGTTTCCGGGTCGAGATTGCCGGTCGGCTCATCCGCCAGCAGGATTTTCGGCCGGTTGGCCAGCGCGCGGCAGAACGCGACCCGCTGTTGCTCGCCGCCCGACAGTTCGGCTGGGCGATGACCGGTTCGCGCCGACAGGCCGACCTGCATCAGCAGATCTCCGGCGCGTTTGTCTGCCTCGCGCCTGGAGATTCCGTTGGCCAGTTGCGGCAGTACCACGTTTTCCAGCGCGCTGAATTCCGGCAGCAAGTGGTGGAACTGATAGATGAAACCGATTTCGCGCCGGCGCGCCACCGTGCGCCGCCGGTCCCCCTGCCCGATCATGTCCTGCCCCGACAGCGAAAGACTGCCCTGATCCGGCACATCCAGCAGCCCGGCGATATGCAAAAGCGTCGATTTTCCCGCACCAGACGGCGCCACCAGCGCCACCATTTCCGCAGGCTTGAGGTCAAGATCGACACCGCGCAGCACATGGACACCCGGTGCGCCGGGTTTTTCATAGGTCTTGGTTATCCCCCTCAGGGTCAGCAACGGATCACTCATATCGCAACGCCTCGACCGGATCGAGCCGCGCCGCGCGGCGGGCCGGAAAATAGGTGGCCCCGAACGACAGCGCCAGCGACAGGATCACGGCACTGGCGACATCGCCAGGTTCCAGCCGCGCCGGCAGTTGCGACAGATAGCGAACCGACGGATCCCAGACACCGCCGCCCATGGCCCAGTTCACAAAGACAAAGATCGGGTCGATATAGATGGCAAACAGACAGCCAAAGATCACCCCAAGCGTGGTGCCGATCACGCCGATCGAGGCACCGACGATGAAAAACACCCTGAGGACCGAGCCTTCGGTCAGCCCCATGGTGCGCAGGATGCCGACATCGCGCCCTTTGTTCTTGACCAGCATGATCAACCCGGAAACGATGTTCATTGAGGCGATCAGCACCAGAATCGACAGGATGATGAACATCACGTTATCCTCGGTCTTGAGGGCCTGCAGGAAGGCGCCGGAACGGTCCCGCCAGGTCCAGACCACCGCACCCGGACCAGCCGCCGCAATCACCGGCACCACGAAATCATCGACCTTGTCGGGATCGTTCACGTGAATCTCGATCTCGTCCGCCGTGCCTTCGCGGTTGAAATAGGATTGCGCCTCGTCAAACGGCATGTAGACGCGGGTGCGGTCGATGTCAAAACGCCCGACGCCGAAGATATAGACCACCTGATAGGATTTGATGCGCGGTGCCGTACCGAACGCCGTCTTGACGCCGTCGGGCGAAATGATCTTGATCCGCTCGCCCACCGTGACGCCCAGTTCCTTGGCCACACCGGTGCCGATGGCGATGCCTTCGGCAAAGCGGCCAAGATCGCCCATGGCGGTTTCCGGCGTGTTGATCAGCGGCAAGGTCTTCAGGTTTTCCGGCCGCTCGCCGTAAACCTCGACCCCGGCATTGCGGCCGTTGTAAGAGGCCATCAACTGGCCGCGGATGATCGGCGCGACGCGAACCACGCCGGGCACCTGCCGCAGGCGCTCGGCCACGGCGTCATAATCGCGGATCGCCCGGCTGAGATGGCCTTGATCATCGACATAGGAACTGGAAAACAGCGTTATATGCGCGTTTGCGCCCAGGATTGTCTTGACGAATTCATAGCGAAAGCCCGAGCGAACCGCCAGCGTCGCCACCAGCGCGAACACCGCCAGCGCGATCCCCAGCAGCGAAATGAAGGTCATCACGCTGACGCCGCCTTCGCGCCGGCGCGCGCGCAGATAGCGCCAGGCGATCAGCCATTCAAAGCCTGCAAAGGGGGGTGTGCGCCTGACCAAGATACTGCTCTCCGGTTTTTTGCCGCAGAGTGGGCCGGAATGCTGCCCGCGTCAAGCAAGCCGGTACTGTAACGGTCAGGATCGGCGGGTTTTCGGACGACTCCGGAACGCCACTGCCGGTTTACCGCGACGCTGAAACGCCGGATTCGGCGGTTTTCATTCAGTCGAGCCGCCGCAAGCCGCCCTGAATCCGGCCAATGTCAGGCAGTCGAGTATTTGAAGAACAATGATTTCTTGTGGTTACATAAGGGCTTGGCGGTCAGCGCGACGGCCAGGCGCGAAGTTGCTGGCGCCGGTCGTCCGGCCAAAGCCCGCCGCCAATGTATTGATAGACGCATCCGGGTGTTATTGCCTTTTTGCCATCGCGGACCAGTTGATCGCAATGATTTTTGCCTGTCGCAATCAACGATATTGTTGCGCCGCACAACAATCCCGGCTAGCAATATGGCGAGAGGGGAAAACCGGCAGCGATATCCGTACATCACGGCACATCGCTGCCATCAGGCGGGTCAATATGACCACTGGCAAAGGCGGCAACGATTGAGGATGCTTGATCCGCAACACTGAAAGACACTGCATTTTATCATCACAACCGGGAGGGAATATCAGAATGTCCAACTTTACCAAGCTATTGGCCGCAGCCGCGACCACGGCGATGACGCTGGCCTCGGCCAGCGGGGTTTTGGCCCAGGAATACACCTTCAAGCTGCATCACTTCCTGCCGGGCAAGGCACCGGCACAGACCAAGATGCTGGAGCCATGGGCCGCGCAGGTCGAAAAGAACTCCGGCGGCAAGGTCAAGATCGAGATTTTTCCGTCGATGTCGCTGGGTGGCAAGCCGCCGGAACTGATCCAGCAGGCGCGTGATGGCGTGGTCGATCTGGTCTGGACCGTGAACGGATATACGCCGGGTCTGTTCCCGCGCACCGAAGTGTTTGAATTGCCGGGGGTATTCACCAACAACACCACCGCCACCAATCTGGCGATGTATGACATGTTCGAAAGCGATCTCAAGCAGGAATACCAGGGCGTCGAGGTGATGTGGCTGCATGTTCATGCCGGTCAGGCGGTGATGATGGTCGACAAGGAAGTGCGCAGCCCCGCCGACATGGTGGGCATGAAGATGCGCATTCCGAACCGCACCGGATCCTGGGTGATCGAAACACTTGGTGCCTCGCCGCTGGCGACGCCGGTGCCCGAGGTTCCGACCGCCCTGTCGAAAAAGGTGATCGACGGCACCTTGTTGCCGTGGGAGATCATCCCATCGTTGAAACTGCAAAACCAGATCAACTATTTCATGGAAGGTCATGACAAGGAACGTCTGGGCACCACCACCTTCCAGGTGTCGATGAACAAGGCCCGCTGGGACGGCCTGCCGCCGGAAATCCAGAAAGCATTCCGCGATGCTTCGGGTCGTGACTGGTGGGGCAAGGTTGGCGAATACTGGCGTGCATCCGATGACGCCGGCATCGCCGTCGCCGAAGCGGCCGGCAAACATCACATCATGTGGACCGAGGCGGAAACCGCCGCTTTTTACACCGCTCTTGAACCGGTGGTTCAGAAATGGGTGGCCGAGGTGACGGCCGCAGGCATCGACGGTGCCGCGCTGGTGAAAAAAGCCCGAGAGCTTTCTGCCAAGAACGCGAAGTAAATGGCTGATTTGCCTGAACATGATGAAACGGGGCCTACGGGCCTCGTTTCCCGTATCATCACCGGTTGGGCGTTGCTGGGGGGGTGCGTTCTGTTGCTGGTGGTGTTGATGCATACCTGGTCGGTGATCGGTAACCAGTTCGGCATGCCGTTTTCCGGCGATTTCGAGATGACCGAGGTCGGAATCGCCATCGCCGCCTTTGCCTTTCTGCCCTATTGCCAGCTAAGCGGTGCCAACGTCACCGCCGATATCTTTACCTCGGGCGCCTCGCAGCGCTGGATCGCCATCTTTTCGCTGGCGGGTTCGCTGGTGGCGCTGTTGTTCGCACTGTTGCTGCTCTGGCGGATGTATGCGGGAATGCTCGACCAGAAGAAATACGGCTATACCACGGCGATCTTCGAGTTTCCGCACTGGATCGCGTTTCTGCCGATCCTGATCTCGCTGGCGCTGCTGGCGGTTGCGGCACTTGTTACAATGCGCGACTTTGCGCGGCAAATCCAGGCAGGATAAATGGACTCCCTACTGATCGGTTTTGCGGGCCTCGGTGTCCTGGTGCTGCTTATCGGCCTCAGAATGCCGATCGCCTATTCGATGATACTGGTTGGCGGGGTCGGGGTTACCATCCTGAACGGGCCGGACATCTTTTTCAGCCAGTTGAAGACGCTGGCCTATGGACAGTTTTCGACCTACGACCTGAGCGTGGTGCCGATGTTCGTGCTGATGGGCAACATTTCCACCAAGGCGGGCCTGTCAACGGCGCTGTTTCGCGCCGCATCGGTCTGGCTGGGATGGATGCGCGGTGGCGTCGCCATGAGCGCGATTGCCGCCTGTGCCGGATTTGGTGCGGTCTGCGGCTCATCACTGGCTACTGCCTCGACCATGGGTCAGGTGGCGCTGCCTGAATTGAAGCGATACAAATACGCCGACAGTCTGGCCACCGGCACACTGGCGGCGGGCGGGGTTCTGGGCATCCTGATCCCGCCCTCGGTGGTCCTGGTGATCTATGCGGTGATCGTCGAGGCCAACATCGTCACCATGTTCATGGCGGCGATGATCCCCGGCATCATTGCCGTGATCCTGTTCCTCCTGACCATCGCCATTTATGTGCGTATCCGCCCCGATGCCGGACCGGCCGGCAGGCTGGCGGACCGGGCCGAGTTTCTGGATGCGACGCTGAACGTCATTCCGGTGGCGGTGATTTTCGGGCTGGTGATCGGAGGCATCTATTTCGGCTATTTCAACCCGACCCCGGCGGCGGCCATCGGGGTGTTCCTGGTCTGGGTCTATGGCACCTTGCGCGGATTCGTGAAGATCGCCGAGATGAAGGATGCCCTGCTGGATACCGCCAAGACCACCGGCATGATCTATCTGATCCTGCTTGGGGCCGAGATGCTGAAAATCTTCATGTCGCGCGGCGGGGTTCCGCAGGCGATGGCCGAATGGATGGCCAATTCCGGCCTGTCACCGATGGTGATCATGATCATCCTTCTGGCCGCGCTGATCTTTCTCGGCATGCTGATGGACAGCCTTTCGATGATCCTGCTGGCGGTGCCGTTTTTCTGGCCGGTGCTGGTGGAAATCAACGGCGGCGACTTTGTTGATGCCGCCAATGCCGGCTATGGCATGACCAGCGAGGAACTGAAGATCTGGTTCGGGATACTGGCGCTGATTGTGGTGGAGCTTGGCCTGATCACGCCGCCGGTGGGCATGAACGTGTTCGTGATTTCCGCCATGGCCAAGGATGTACCGATGAAGGAGACCTTCATCGGAGTGATACCGTTTTTCGTTGCCGAACTGGTCAGGGTGTCGATTCTGGTGGCATTTCCGACGATCACGCTATGGCTGCCACGGGTTCTGAGCGGATAGCAGCCACTTGACAGACCGGACATCGTTTGCGCTAGTTTGAGATTGCCAAACGCTGACCCAGGAAAAACCCGATGCCGCTGCCCACCCCGCCGTTTCGCGCCGATCATGTTGGCAGCCTGTTGCGCCCTGCCGCCGTTGCCGCCGCCCGCCACAGCCATTTCACCGACAAGACCATCACCCGTGCCGAACTGACCGAAATCGAGGATATGGCGATCCCTGACCTGATACGCATGCAGGAAGATATCGGCCTGAAGGCGGTCACCGACGGCGAGGCGCGGCGGTCGTTCTGGCACTATGATTTCATGGGCATGCTGGATGGCATGGATCTGGTGGAGCGTGACGAAGGTGTGGCGTTTGCCGGGGTCAAGCTGCGACCGATCTTTCCGACCATCAGCCGGCGGCTGGATTTCCCCGACGATCACCCGATGCTGGCGCATTTCAGGTTCGTCGCCGCCAATACCCGCATGATGCCGAAAATCTCGATCCCCGGACCAAGTTGCTGCCATTTCCGCACCGCGCCTGCCGATATCGCGCCGCCGGAATACCAGGATCAGGATGTGCTGTTCGCCGACATCGCCGCCACCTACAAAAAAGCGGTGGCCGCCTTTTATGCGGCCGGTTGCCGATATTTGCAAATGGACGATATCTTTTTCGCCTATCTGTGTGATCCCAAGCATCGCACCGACAAGCAGGCGGCGGGCATGGACCCGGACAAGCTGATTGAGCGTTATGCCTGGATGATGCATAAGGCGATCAAGGACCGCCCCAAGGACATGTTGATCGCCATGCACATGTGCCGTGGCAATTTCCGTTCCACCCATGCCGCCGAGGGGGCCTATGATCTGGTTGCCGATACCGTGTTCAACCGGACCGGGGTGGATGTGTTTTTCATGGAATACGACACCGACCGGGCTGGCGGGCTTGAACCGCTGAAATACCTGGCCAAGGGCAGGCAACGGGTGCTGCCGGGCTTTATCACCACCAAGACACCGGAACTGGAAACCATTGACGCGCTTCGCCGCAAGTTCGACGAGGCGGCAAAGTTCGCCGATCTGGACCAGATGGGAATCGCCCCGCAATGCGGTTTCGCCTCGACCGAAGAGGGCAACGCCATCACCGAAGACGATCAGCGCCGCAAACTGGAACTGGTGGTGAAAACCGCCGAAGCGATCTGGGGCGAGGTCTGAAGCTGCGATTGCCGCCGATCCGGGGCAACGGCGGCATCCGGCCAAACACCGCTTGAATTCTCGCCTTCAACTCTTCATGCTTTGCCGGGAATCGATGCAAAATGTGCACCGCTCGGGAGTTTTCATGCAATACGCCGCCCCCACAACCACCGAGGAGGCCGCAAGGCTTCTGGCCAGCAACCCCAAGGCCGCCCGCGTGCTGGCCGGTGGCACCGATCTTCTGGTGCAGATCAGGGCCGGAATGATCGCCCCCGATCTGCTGGTGGACATCAAGAAAATCAACGGCATCCGCGACATCACCGCCGAAGGTGGCGGCTATCGCATCGGTGCCGCCGTATCAGGCGCTGAACTTGGCGAACATGCCGGGGTTGTCGCCATGTGGCCCGGCGTGGTCGAGGCTGTTGAACTTATCGGCTCGACCCAGGTGCAGGGGCGTTGCACCATGGCGGGCAACCTTTGCAACGCCTCACCCGCCGCTGACAGCGTGCCGGCGCTGGTTGCCGCCGATGCGGTGGCACGAATTGTCGGCCCAAGGGGGGAACGCAATGTTGCGGTTCTGGATATCCCGCGCGGTGTGGGCAAGACCTCGCTTGAGGCGGGGGAATTCATCACCTCTATCTACCTGCCCAAGCGCCCTGATCGCGCCTCGGACGCTTATCTCAGGTTCATTCCGCGTACTGAAATGGATATCGCCGTCTGTTCGGCGGGCGTCAGCCTGACGTTGGATAGCAAAGGCATCATCACCGAGGCGCGCGTCGCGCTTGGTGCGGTTGCCCCGACGGTCTTGCTGGTTTCCGAGGCGGCAAAAGCCCTGATCGGCCACAAGCCCGACGACGCCACACTTGCCGCCCTTGGCAAGGCGTGTTCGGATGCCTGCAAGCCGATCGACGACAAGCGCGGCACCATTGAATTTCGCCGCGATGTTGTCGCCGTTCTGGCCGGGCGCGCCGCACGCATCGCCTGTCAACGCGCCGGAGGCAGCTTATGAGCAAGATCCATGTAACCACCCGCATCAATGGCGACGAGGCGGAATTCCTGTGTGATGCCGAGGAAACCCTGCTGGACGTGCTGCGCGACCACCTCAACCTGACCGGGGCCAAGGAAGGCTGTGCCTCTGGTGATTGCGGCGCCTGCAGCGTCACGCTGAACGGGCGATTGGTCTGTTCCTGTCTGGTGCTGGGGGCCGAGGCCGATGGGGCGGAAATCGCCACCATCGAAGGCATGGCAAGCGGCGAAAAGCTGCATGTCCTGCAACAGAAATTTCTGGATCACGCGGCGCTGCAATGCGGTATCTGCACCCCCGGCATCCTGATCGCCGCCAAATCGCTCTTGGAAAAGAACCCTGATCCGAGTGAGACCGAGGTGCGCTACTGGCTGGCAGGCAATCTTTGCCGCTGCACCGGCTATGACAAGATCATCAACGCGGTGATCGACGCCGCCGCTGAAATGCGAAAGGTCTGAACCATGGCGCTGGATGAATATCAAAAACGCGATTTCAAGATCATCGGCACGCGCCAGCCGCGGCCGGATGGCATCGACAAGGTGACCGGCCGTGCCCTTTATGGCGCTGACATCACCGCCCCCGGCATGCTTTATGCCGCCATGCTGCGCGCACCACATGCGCATGCCAACATCAAATCCATCGACACCAGCCGCGCCGAAGCAATGTCCGAGGTCAAGGCCGTCGTCACCGCCGCCGATTTCGTTCAGGGCCTTGGCGATGATACTCAGGATGTGATCGACGCCTGCATCGCCCGCGACAAGGTGCTTTACGATGGCCACGGCGTGGTCGCCATCGCCGCCACCAGCCGCGCCGCCGCCCGGCGCGCGCTGAAACTGATCCAGGTGGAATACGAGGTTCTGCCGCACGCGGTTGAAATCGACGACGCGCTGGCCGCCGGTGCGCCGGTCATCCAGGCCGGGCGGCGCGGCAACAAGGTTCCAAAAGGTTACAATGACAACTGCACCAACTGGTGCGAATTCGGCCATGGCGATCTGGATGCCGGTTTCGCCAAGGCCGACAAGATCATCAGCCGCAGCTTTCGCACCGCCGCCACCCATCAGGGTTATATCGAACCGCATGCCTGCCTTGCCTCGATGGGGCCGGACGGGCAAGGCGACCTCTGGTGCTGCACCCAGGGTCAGTATTTCGTGCGCACCCTCTGCGCCGAGATCATCGGCATGGAGGAAAGCCGCCTGCGCGTCACCTCCAGCGAGATCGGCGGCGGTTTCGGCGGCAAGACCACGGTTTTCATCGAACCGATTGCGCTGATGCTGTCGAAAAAGGCCGGCCGGCCGGTCAAGATGACCATGAGCAGGGACGAGGTGTTCAAGGCCACCGGCCCCACGGTTTCCTCAGTGACCGATGTCCGGATCGGCATGACCAGGGACGGCCGCATCACCGCCGGCGAGGCATTCCTGCGCTATCAGGGCGGCGCGTTTCCCTGCCTTACCATCTTTCCCGGCGCCCAGTCGGCCTTTGCCGTCTATGATCTGTCGGCGGTCAGAACCCGGGCCGTCAACGTCATGACCAACCGCCCGCGCCAGGCCGCCTATCGCGCCCCTGGTGCGCCGATGGCGATCTATGCGGTGGAATCCGTGGTCGATGAACTCTGCCAGGAATTCGGCCTCGACCCGCTTGAGGTACGGCTGCTGAACGCCGCCAGCAAAGGCACCAAATCCTCTTACGGGCCGACCTTTGACGATATCGGCCTGCTGGCCACACTGAAGGCCGCCAAGGCGCACCCGCATTACACCGCCCCCCTCGGCCCCAATCAGGGTCGCGGCCTTTCCTGCGGCTTCTGGTTCAATTTCGGCGGCAATACCTCGGTATCGCTCAACGTCAATTTCGACGGCACCATCGGCGTGACCGAGGGCAATCCGGATATCGGCGGCTCACGCGTTTCCATCTCGATGATGGCAGCCGAAGAACTCGGGGTGCCATACGACAAGGTCAGAACCATCGTCGCCGACACCAACTCGCTTGGCCATAACGATGTGACCGACGGCTCGCGCGTGACCTTCGCGGTTGGCCTTGCCACCATCAAGGCCGCCCGCGCCGCCATAGGCGAAATGTGCCGCCGCGCCGCCCGGGTCTGGGATATCGACGAAGATGCGGTGATCTGGGAGGACGGCCACGCCAAACCGGCCGGCCCCAATGCCGGCAGCCACCAGCCGATGTCACTGGCAGAAATCGCCCGGCAAAGCCCCAATACCGGCGGCCCGATCTCTGGCCACCATGAGGTCAACGCCGAAGGTGCGGGCGTCAGCTTTGGCGTGCATCTGTGTGACCTCGAAGTGGATCCCGAAACCGGCTTTACCACCATCTTGCGCTATACGGTGTTTCAGGACGCAGGCCGCGCCATCCACCCGGATTTCGTCGAAGGCCAGATGCAGGGCGGTGCCGCACAAGGCATCGGCTGGGCGCTGAACGAGGAATATATCTACGGCAAGGACGGGCGCTTGCAAAACGCCGGGTTCCTCGATTACCGCATACCCGTCGCCTCGGATTTGCCAAAGATCGACACGGTGATCCTGGAAATCCCCAATCCGGGCCACCCCTACGGTGTCCGGGGGGTCGGGGAAACCTCGATCGTGCCGCCGCTTGCCGCCATCTCCAACGCGGTATCGCGCACCATCGGTGTGCGGATGCAGGAACTGCCGATGTCACCCCCGAAAATCCTCGCGGCGATCAAATCCGCCGGGAACTAGTCATGGTCAAGGTCAGCATCTGGGGCAGCCTGCGCAGCGCCACCGACGGCATGGCCGAAGTTGAGGTCAAGGCGAAAAACTTCCGCGAGGTGCTGGAGGCGCTGAAGCGCGACTATCCCGGCCTCGGCCCGGAAATCGACCGTGGTGTTTCGCTGGCCATCGACGGCGTGATCATCCGCGAAAGCTGGTTCACCCCGGTCCAGGCCGACAGCGAGGTCATCCTGATGCCCTATATGCAAGGCGGCTGAACCGGACCCCCCGCGGCCTGGTGATTTCTTTGTTGCCAAAATACTCCGGGGGTGAGCGCAAGCGAGGGGGCAGCGCCCCCTTCCGCCAACGGCATCAACGACCGCAACACGGCTTTTTACCCATACCCGCCGACCGATCCCATTGCCGCTTCAGATATCCTTGAGCAGCCGCAATGCGTCATAGATCGCCGCGTGGGTATTTCTTGCTGCCACCGCATCGCCGATGCGAAACAGACGGAAACGACCCGCCGGATTGCTAGCGACGGTTTGCGCCCTGCCGGCAATCAGCGCGTCATGGTCAACCTCGCCCAGATTGACCGAATGGGGTTTCAGATCGAAATATAGATCGGCCAGCGGCAGGGTGCCGTAATTGAGGATGATCTGATCGTATTCGACCGCTTCCTGAAGGTCGGAATAATCGGTGCCGATGGTTGCAATCAGCCGGTTGCCGTTCTGGCCAATATCCAGCAGCCGCCGGGTGACGGTGAAAACAACATCCTTGTCCTGCAACGCCCGCATGTAAGGCACCAGATTCATCGCCATGATATCGGGGGAAAACACCCGGTCCGGTGTCATCACCTCGACCCTTGCACCATCATTGGCGGCAACCTCCGCCGCCTGCAACGCCGGATGATCGCCGCTTTCGTCATAGATCAGCACATTGCGACCGGGTTTCACCGCACCCGAAATGATGTCCCAGGAACTGACCGCCAGATCCTGTTCCTCGTCGGTCTCATATAGCCGCATCGCCGGCATACCGCCGGTGGCAACGATTACCACATCCGGGTTTTCCGCCGTAACATCCGGTACTTCCGCCCATGTGTTGAAGCGAAAATCGACATCGCGCGCAGCGCATTGCGACATGCGCCAATCAACAATACCGATCATCTCGCGGCGTCTTGGATTCTGGACAGTCAGGCGGATCTGCCCGCCGGGATCGGAGGCCGCCTCGAACACCACCACATCATGGCCGCGTTCGGCGGCCACCCTTGCCGCCTCCAGCCCGCCGGGGCCGGCGCCGATGATGACCACCTTCTTTTTGGCAATCGCCGGTGGGATGACATGCGGCATGGTCAACTCGCGCCCGGTGGCGGCGTTGTGCAGACAGAGCGCCTCGCCCGCCTGATAGATCCGATCAAGGCAATAGGTGGCCCCGACGCAGGGGCGGATGTCATCCTCGCGTCCCTCGATGATCTTCTGCACCAGTTGCGGGTCGGCCATGTGCGCGCGCGTCATCCCCACCATGTCAAGCAGACCCGCCGCAACCGCATGCCTGGCGGTTGCCACATCGGGGATGCGGGCGGCGTGAAAGGTCGGCATGCCGGTGGCGGCGCGAACCGAACCGGCGAAATCCAGATGGGGTGCCGATTTCATCCCCTGCACCGGGATCACATCGGTCATCGCCGGATCAGTGTGGATGCGCCCGCGGATCACGTTCAGGAAATCAACCTGCCCGCTGGCCTTCAGCCGTTCCGCCATTGCCAGGCCGATTTCAGGAGTGATACCGGTTTTGCCGATCGTCTCATCGGCGGTAAAACGCACCCCGAGGACAAATTCAGGCCCCACCCGCTGGCGGATTGCGTCGATCACATCCAGACCGAATTGCATACGGCTTTCAAGGTCCTGGCCGCCATACTTGCCATCAAGCCTGTTGGTTTTCGGCGACCAGAACTGATCAATCAGATGGCCGTAAGCCTCCAGCTCAATGCCGTCCATACCACCCGCCTGCATCCGCTCGGCGGCATCGGCGAAATCGCTTATGATGCGGGCAATGTCCCAATCCTCGGCCAGTTTCGGAAATGCCCGATGCGCCGGTTCGCGGTCTGGGCCGGCCGAGATTGACGGCAGCCAGTCGCCCTTGTTCCAGCCGGTGCGCCGCCCGAGATGGGTCAGTTGGATCATCACCGCCGCGCCATGTTCGTGACAGGCATCTGTCAGGCGCTGGATCCACGGCACCACCTCATCCTTGTAGGCCAGAATATTGTTGAAAACCGGGGGGCTGTCGCGCGACACTGCCGCAGATCCGGCGGTCATGGTAAGGGCGATTCCCGCCTTGGCGCGGGCCGCGTGATAGGCGCGGTAGCGGTCTTTCGGCATGCCGTCTTCGGGATAGGCGGGTTCATGACTGGTGGTCATGATGCGGTTTTTCAGGGTCAGGTGCTTAAGCTGATAGGGCTGGAGCAACGGATCGGAGGACATCGAATTCTCCCTAGTACCAGGCATCGGGCATGCCTGCCTTTTTGGCGGCAATGAAATCCAGCAACGCTTCGTCGCGCGCACTGTCGATCGGTGGTGCCTGATAGGCTGCGAGGCTGGATTTCCAGCGGGCATTGGCGCGATCATAGGCGTTCAGCCCGCCCTGTTCCAGCCAGCTTTCATAGGGTTGATCGTCGTTCAGGCCACTATCCCAGAACGCGGTTTCATAATGCCTGAGGGTGTGCCGGGTGCCAAAAAGATGTTCACCTGGTCCCTTTTCCGCCAGAGAATCAACGCCTAGCGTGTCGTCGTTCACCTGAAATCCGGCAAGATAGGAATGCAATGCGCCACACATATCCTGATCCAGCATGAATTTTTCATAAGACATTGACAACAACCCGTCGAGAAAGCCGGCCGAATGCAGGATATAGTTAGCGCCTGACTGCACCGCCGACAGCATCGACATGGTGGCCTGTTGCATCGCCTGGGCATCCGGCAGTTTCGAGGTGGCGAAATTGCCCGCGTTGCGCAGCGGCAGGTTCAGCCGCCGCGCCAGTTGCCCGATCACCAGGCTGCCAAGCGCCGGTTCCGGTGTGCCAAAGGTCGGTGAGCCGGATCTGAGCGACATCGACGACAGAAACGCCGCGAAAATCGCCGGCGCACTGGGACGAACCAGTTGGGTCAGCGCACAACTGACCATGCTTTCGGCCATGGATTGCGCCACCGAACCGGCCATCGTCACCGGCGAAACCGCACCCCCCAGCAAAAACGGCAGGTGGATCGAACCCTGCCCCGCCCCGGCATAGGCGCGGATGCCACGGGTGGTGACACCGTCCAGCACCAAGGGCGAGGTGGAGTTGAAATTGCCCATGATGACACAGTTCTGATCGACGAAATCCGCACCAAACAGGATGCGGCACATCTCGATACTGTCCTCGGCCCGTTCAGGCGCGGTGATCGAGCCCAGGAACGGCCGGTCGGAATAGCGCATATGTGCATAAACCATATCAAGATGGCGCTTGTTGACGGCGATGTCGGTCGGCTCGCAGATGGTACCGCCGGAATGGTGCAGCCAGGGACTGGATTGCGCCAGCTTCACGAAATTGCGAAAATCCTCGATGGTGCCGTAACGCCGCCCCTGATCCAAATCCATCACGAAAGGGGATCCATATGCGGGCGCGAAAACCATGGCATCGCCGCCGATCTCGACCGAATTGGCCGGGTTGCGGGCGTGCTGGGTGAACCGCGCCGGCGCGGTTTTCAGGATTTCGCGGATCATGCCGGGTTCAAAACGGATGTTGCAGGTGCTGTCGCTCAGCGGTGTGACCATGCCACCGGCGGTGCGAAACATTTTCACGGTTTCCGCATCGTCGCGAAACTCGATACCGATTTCCGCCAGAATGCGGTCGGCGGCGGTTTCGATCTTGATCAGGTTTTCCTCGTCCAACAAATCATAGGGCGGGATTTTGCGGCTTATATACGGCACGCGAAGATGCGTGTTTACCCCGGTTTCACCGGTTCTGGCCGGGCGGCGGTTGCGGCGCTTGGCGGTGCCTGCCCGCCTGCCGATGATTTCCTGATTGGTGATGACAGCCATTCGATCCTCCCAAACCAAGTGCCCGATTCCCGCGTTGGTTTTGCGGAAACTTGACAAATGTGTCGATTAAATCGTCATACCTGTCAAGTTTCTTGCGAAGCCATCGGGCTGATGCTAGATGAAAGCCCATGAAAGATGAAAAGAATTCCGGTTGGCGCGGCTCGGCCGATCTGTGGTTGCAGGCGGCTTATGAGCAGTTGATTGATTGCGGGGTGGACAGCGTCAAGGTGATGCCGCTGGCAAGGCAGCTTGGCCTGTCACGCACCAGTTTTTACTGGCATTTTTCGGATCGTGAGGCGCTTCTGGATGCCATCGTGGCCATCTGGGAGGCCAAGAATACCGGCAATCTGGTGGCCCGCTGCGACGCCTTTGCCGAAACCATCACCGAGGCGGTTTTCAACCTGTTTGATTGCTGGCTGTCGGATGATCTGTTTGACGCCCGCCTTGATCTGGCGATCCGCAACTGGGCCATGAATGACGGTAACCTTCTGGCGCGGCTGAACCATGCCGACAACACCCGGCTGACCGCCCTTAAGGGGATGTTTTCGCGTTTCGGCTATGACAAGGTGCAATCGGAAACCCGCGCCATGACCGTGCTTTATACCCAGGTCGGCTATATCTCGATGCGGGTGCTCGAGGACAAGGCGGCGCGGATCGAAAGGATGCCGGATTACGCGATGATTTTCACCGGCCAGCCACCCAGCGAGGCCGAAATCGAACGTTTCCGTGCCCGCCACCCGACCGTGGTTGCGGCTGGGGTAGAGGTTTGACAAATCCTGACAGGCGTGATCAGTCTGCGGTCACCTCCCGAATGAACCCGGAACCAGACCCATGCCCGCCGAATACCGCCAATACGTCTTTCGCCCGCCGATCGGTGCTGCCGATATCCTGTTGATCCGCCATGGCGAAAGCGAGGCGGCGCAACCGGGCCGCCCGTTTCCGATGCAGGATGGCCATGGCGACCCGGCCCTGCATGAAAACGGCCAGAGGCAGGCGGCCGCCGTGGCGGCGCGGCTGGCAAATGAACCTTTGGCGGCACTTTACGTTACCACCCTGAAGCGCACCCATCAAACGGCGGCGCCGCTGGCAAAACGACTTGGTCTTGTGCCGCAGATCGAAAGGGATTTGCGCGAAATCTGCCTTGGCGAATGGGATGGCGGGCTATATCGCATCAAGGTGGCGGCCAATGATCCGGCCTTTCTCAGGGCGGTGGAGCATGAGGAATGGGGCGAAATCCCCGGTGCCGAAACCACTGCCGAATTGCATCGCCGGGTTGGTGCCGCCCTGATCGACATGGCGGCACGCCACCCCGATCAGCGCATTGCCGCCGTGGTGCATGGCGGCGTGATCGGTGCTGCCATGTCGATTGCCACCGGTGCGCGGCCATTTGCCTTCAACGGTGCCGCCAACGGCTCCATCAGTCGGCTGGTGATCACGGGCAGTCGCATGATCGCCTGCGGTTTCAACGATTGCAGCCATCTGACGTAAGGTAGCCTGCGCCCGTCAGTTTTCCGGCCGAGTTCAATCTTGTCAACCGACAAGTGAAATGCCATCCTTTGCCCTCAGATCCATGCGACCGGCCAAGGAAACCCCATGCTGATCGACCAACAGGACACCGAGGCATTTCGCCTGGAACTCCGTCAATGGCTGGCCGCCAACTGCCCGGCCGAAATGCGCGACGGCGCACGCGACGAAACCGCGGCCTGCTGGGGCGGTCGCAGCTGGCAGTTCTCGTCCGAGGCACAGAAAACCTGGCTGGAACGCATGATCGGCCAGGGTCTGACCACCCCGACCTGGCCGCGTGAATATGGCGGCGGCGGGTTGGAGCGGGCGCGCGAAAAGGTATTTTTTGAAGAAATGGCCGCCATTGGCGCGCGCCTGCCGCTGGTCAGTTTCGGCATCTGGATGCTGGGACCGGCCCTGTTGAAATTTGGCACAGATGAACAGAAACGGACCTATCTGCCGCCGATCGTCAGGGGTGAAATCCGCTGGTGTCAGGGCTATTCCGAACCGGGGGCGGGTTCCGATCTGGCAAGTGTCGCCACGAGGGCCGAGGATCGGGGCGATCATTATCTGGTCAACGGCCAAAAAATCTGGACCTCTTACGCCGACAAGGCCGACTGGATTTTCGCGCTGGTGCGAACCGATCAGGAGGCACCCAAACACAAGGGTATTTCGTTTTTGCTGATCGACATGCAGACCAAGGGGGTCAGCACCAGACCGATCCGCCTGATTTCCGGCGCTTCGGTGTTTTGCGAAACCTTCTTTGACGATGTCGAGGTGCCAAAAGCCAATGTCGTGGGTGTGGTCAATCAGGGCTGGGATATCGCCAAATACCTGCTGACCCATGAGCGCGAGATGATCTCGGCCGGTGCGGCGGGTCTGACCGGCGGGCGCAGCATTGCCCAGGTGCTGGCCAGCCAGGACAGCAGGTTGACGGATGCCACCCTGCGCGCCAGGGCGCTGGAATGTGAGATCGACGGCCTTGCCTTTGGCCTGACGCTGGAACGCTACAAGGATCAGGCGGCGGCGGGGCAAGCGGTGGGCGATGCCTCGGCCATGCTGAAATACATGGGCTGCGAGTTGAACCAGCGACGGCATGAGTTGCTGATGGGCATGGCCGGTATGGCAGCACTTGAATGGGACGGGGACCACGACAGCCTGCCCGCGGACTGGTTGAGGTCCAGGGCCAATTCCATCGAAGGCGGCACGTCCGAGGTGATGCTGGGCATCATCGCCAAGCGCGTTCTGGGGTTGCCGGGGTGAATATGGCAAATCTGATAGAAACCGAAGAAGAACGGATGCTGGCCGGGGCGGCGCGCCGGTTTCTGGACGATCTGGCCCCGGTAAGCCATCTGAGGCAGATGCGGGATCGGATGCAGACTCATGACCCCGACCTCTGGTATCAGATGTCGGCGATGGGCTGGGCCGGGGTGTTGGTGCCGGAACAGGCGGGCGGCGATGACATGGGTTTTTCGGCGGCCATGGTGATCGCGCATGAACTGGGCAAGACACTGGTTATAAGCCCGTTCCTGTCCACCTCGGTGATTGCGGCGACCGCCCTCAGGCAGGTATCGGGCAGTCAGGCCACCGAGGCGCTGGCCAGTATCGCCTCGGGTGGTATCACCTATGCGCTGGCGATTGACGAGGGGGCAAAATTCGCGCCCGAGGCCAGCCAGTTGCGCGCGCGCCGGGACGGCAATGGCTATGTTCTGGACGGGCAGAAGACCTTTGTGGTTGACGGCAGCTTTGCCGACCGCCTGCTGGTACTGGCGCGAACCGATAATGGCCAGACGCTGTTTGACCTGGATGCCGAACGGCCCGGCATCCGCCGCGACCGAATGAAAACCATCGACAGCCGCGATGCCGCCACCATCCGTTTTGACGGTGTGCGGGCCGATTTTGACAATGTTCTGGGCCATTTCGATGACGCCATGACGGTGCTGGCCCCGGCCATCCGCGCCGGACAGGCGGCGCTGGCGGCGGAAATGTCGGGACTGGCAGCCGCAGCTTTTGGCATGACCGTCGGCTATTTGAAGGAACGCCGGCAATTCGGTGTTGCCATCGGCAGCTTTCAGGCGCTGCAACACCGCGCGGCCATCCTCTGGTCGGAACTGGAACTGACCGCTTCGGCCATTCTGAACGCGGGCCGGATGCTGGATCAGGATCTGGACAATGCACAGCTTGCGGTATCACTGGCCAAGGCACGCGCCACGGCAACGGCGAAACTGGCGGTGGCCGAAGCGGTGCAGATGCATGGCGGCATCGGCATGACGGATGCATTCGACATTGGATTTTACATGAAACGCGCGCGGGTGTCGGCGGAATGGCTGGGCGATTACAGCTATCACGCCGAACAGATCGCGCAACTTCGCGGCATTTGACGCCGCAACCGACCTGACCGGGCCAGCCGCCCCATATAGCAAAGGAATACATCATGCGCGAAGCTCTTATCGTCTCAACCGCCCGCACGCCGATCGGCAAGGCTTATCGGGGGGCCTTCAACGCCACCACGGCACAAACGCTGGCGGGACATGCCATTCACCACGCGGTCAGCCGCTCCAAGGTTGACCCGGCGGAAATCAGCGACTGCATCATCGGTGCGGCGCTGCAACAGGGTTCGACCGCCTCCAACATCGCGCGACAGGCGGCGATTCGTGCCGGGCTGCCGGTCACGGTGGCGGGCATGTCGCTGGACCGGCAATGCGCAAGCGGCATGATGGCCATCGCCACCGCCGCCAAGCAGGTGATGACCGACGGCATGCAGGTGGCCATCGGCGGCGGCGTTGAATCGATCAGTCTGGTGCAGACCGCAGAAATGCGGGTGATGCGCGACCCCTGGCTGAAACAGCACAAGCCGGAAATCTACATGTCGATGCTGGAAACCGCGGAAATCGTCGCCAAACGCTATGGCATCAGCCGCGATGCACAGGATGAATACGCGCTGAAGTCACAGCAAAAGACCGCCGCCGGCCAGATGGCGGGCAAGTTTGACGATGAAATTGCCCCGATCACCACAGTGATGAAGGTGCAGAACAAGGAAACCGGCGAAATCAGCGATCAGGAAATCACCATCGGTCAGGACGAAGGCAACCGCCCCTCGACCACGCTGGACGGGCTGAAAAGCCTGAAACCGGTGTTCAAGGACGGTCAGGTGATCAAGGAGGGCGGCTATATCACCGCCGGCAACGCCAGCCAGCTATCCGATGGCGCCTCAGCCGCCGTGATCATGGAAGGGCGCGAGGCCGAAAGGCGCGGGCTGGAACCGCTTGGGCGCTATGTCGGTGTGATGGCCGCGGGGTGTGAGCCGGACGAGATGGGCATCGGCCCGGTTTTCGCGGTGCCAAAGCTGCTGGCGGCGCATGGGTTGAAGATCGACGATATCGGCCTATGGGAGCTGAACGAGGCGTTTGCCGTGCAGGTGCTTTATTGCCGCGACAAGCTGGGTATTCCGGATGAGTTGCTGAACGTCGATGGCGGTGCCATCTCGATCGGCCATCCCTATGGCATGTCGGGTGCGCGCATGGTTGGCCATGCCCTGATCGAAGGCAAACGGCGGGGTGCGAAATACATCGTTTCCACCATGTGCGTCGGCGGCGGCATGGGGGCAGCCGGCCTGTTCGAGGTGCTTTGATGGAAGATAGTTCAGTGCGTTTCGATGACCACCTGCCGCCAGCCTTGCGCGGGCTGCGACTGCCGCTGGTGGCGGCACCGTTGTTCATCATCTCGGTGCCGAAACTGGTGATTGCCCAGTGCAAGGCGGGGATCATCGGCTCGTTCCCTGCGCTGAACGCGCGCGAGGCCAAGGGCGAAAGCCCGCTGCTGGAAAGTTGGCTGACCGAGATTACCGAAGAACTCGATCGCCACAATCAGGCCAACCCGGATCGCCCGGCAGCGCCGTTCGCGGTCAACCAGATCGTGCATCGTTCCAACGCAAGGCTGGACCGGGATATCGAGATTTGCGTGCGCAGGAAAGTGCCGATCTGGATCACCTCGCTTGGCGCAAGGGTCGAGGTGAACGAGGCGGCGCATTCCTGTGGCGGCGTGGTTTTGCATGACATCATCAACAACACCTTCGCGCATAAAGCCATCGACAAGGGGGCCGATGGGCTGATCGCGGTGGCGGCGGGGGCTGGCGGGCATGCGGGCAAACAATCGCCCTTTGCCCTGATCCGCGAGATTCGCCAGTGGTTTGACGGCCCGCTGCTGTTGTCGGGCGCGATTGCCTCGGGCCAGGCGCTGCTGGCGGCGCGGGCTATCGGGGCTGATTTCGGCTATGTCGGATCCCCCTTCATCGCCACCACCGAGGCGAACGCGCAGGAGGCTTACAAGCAGATGATCGTTGATGGCGGGGCCGAAGATATCGTGACATCTTCTTTGTTTACGGGGGTTTCCGGCAATTACCTAAAGTCATCCATCAGCCGCGCCGGGCTTGACCCCGATAATCTGGCCGAGGCGGATGCCTCCAGCATGAATTTCAGCGACACCAACCGACCCAAGGCATGGAAGGAAATCTGGGGTTCTGGGCAAGGCATCGGCGATGTTCACGCCATCAGCGATACCGCCACACTGGTTGACCGGATCGAGCAGGAATACCTTGCTGCCGGTCGCCGTCTGGCCGCCGAGTTCGCCGGATAAGCCATGGAAAACACCGCGCAAACCCTGGATATTGAGGCGGTAGATGCCTATCTGGCCGCCAATCTTGCGGGCTATAGCGGCCCGTTGACGGCAAAAAAATTCGAGGTCGGGCAGTCAAACCCTACCTTTCTACTGACCACGCCCGAACGGCGCTATGTCCTCAGGCGCAAACCGCCCGGTGCCCTGCTGAAATCGGCACATGCGGTGGATCGGGAATATCGGGTGCAGGCGGCACTGGCGGGCAGCCAGGTGCCGGTGGCGCGGATGTATCTGCTGTGCGAGGATGACGCGGTAATCGGCTCGATGTTCTATGTGATGGATCATGTTGACGGGCGCAATTTCCGCCGCCCCGATCTGCCGGACCTGACGCCAAAGGAACGCGGACGGGTGGTGGATGACATGAACCGGGTGCTGGCGGCGCTACACTCGGTTGATGTGGAGGCGGTTGGGCTGGCGGATTTTGGGCCGCCCGGCAACTATTACCAACGCCAGACCGGGCGCTGGACCAAGCAATACAAGGCCAGCGAGACCCAGCCGATCCCGGCGATGGACCGTTTGATCGAACTTCTGAACCAGCAGATGCCGCCCGAGGATGGCCAGCGCACACTGGTGCATGGCGATTACCGCATCGACAACATGATCTTTCAGCACGATGGCACCAAGTGTATCGCGCTGCTGGATTGGGAGCTTTCGACCGTCGGCCACCCCTATGCCGATCTTGCCTCGGTGATCATGCAGTGGCAGATGCCCCCCGGCGGCGAGGGGCGCGGTCTGGCCGGGCTGGATCGCGCCGCACTTGGCCTGCCGACCGATCAGGAATTCATCGCGCAATATTGTGCGCGGCGTGGCATTGGTGGCATCGACAATTTCGGCTTTTATCTCGCCTTTTGCTTTTTTCGCATGGCGGCGATCATCCAGGGGGTTTACCGCCGGGCGCTTGACGGCAACGCCTCCAACCCTGAACGCGCGCTGCAACTGGGGCAGTTCGTGACCATGTTCGCGGAAAACGGCGTAAGGGCGCTGGCAGACGAATGAAAAGCCATCTGATCGAACCACCCTACCCGTTCCAGCGCCTGCTGGGGTTTGAAATCACCGACTGGACCGAGGGGCGATGCCGGTTGCAACAACCGATGCGCCCGGAAATCGGCAATCGTTTCGGCATTCCCCATGGTGGCGTTCATGCCAGCCTGCTGGATACGGTGATGGGGTTTTCCGGCTGCTACACCGGCAGCGCCAGCGACATCCGGCAGGCGATGACCCTGTCGCTGACCATCAGCTATCTTTCACAACCCAAGGGCAAATGGCTGATCGCCGAGGGTTGGCGCATTGGCGGCGGCAAATCGACCTTTTTCGGCGAAAGCAAGCTAAGCGACGAAGACGGCAACCTGATTGCCAAGGGCAGCGGCACCTTTCGCTATCGCCGCGGACGGGCCAGCGATTGATCCGGAATTCACCGCTGAAAGGCTGCGGATCCGCTTGCATGCCGGGCTGTGGCATGCAAGATAATATTAAACGTGTTAACTACATGAAGGCCAGTCATGGATAATTCGGAATTCAGCAAATGGTCGAACCGCGCCACCGACTGGAGCCAGAATTATCTGGACACCCTGCGCGACCGCCCGGTTCGTGCACAGGTGAAACCCGGTGATATCCGCAAGCAACTGCCCGCCAACGCACCGGAACAGCCCGAGGATATGGCAACCATATTTGCCGACTTTGAACGCATCATCCCGCCTGCGATGACCCATTGGCAGCACCCGAGGTTCTTTGCCTATTTCCCCACCAATGCCTCGACGCCGGCGATGATCGCCGAACAGCTTGTCACCACCATGTCGGCGCAATGCATGTTGTGGCAGACTTCGCCTGCCGCCACCGAACTTGAAGGCGTGGTGATCGAATGGCTGCGCGACGCCCTTGCCCTGCCTTCGCATTTTACCGGCGTTCTGCACGATACCGCCACCACTGCCACCTTTTCCGCCATCCTGACCATGCGCGAGCGCACGCTGGAATATCAGGGGCTGACAAAGGGGATGTCGGGGTCGGCCTTGCGGATCTATGCCTCGGCGCAGACGCATTCCTCGATCGACAAGGCGGTGCGCCTGTCGGGGATCGGTCAGGACAATCTGGTGAAAATCCCAACCGATGCCGATTTCGCCATGGATGTCGATGCCTTGCGGGCCGCCATCATCAAGGACCGCGCCGATGGGCTGCGTCCGGCGGGAATTGTCGCCTGCGTCGGCGGCACCTCGATCGGGGCGATTGATAATGTCGCTGCCGTGGCGGCGCTGGCCAAGGAACAGGGGCTGATGTGCCATGTCGATGCCGCCTGGGCCGGTTCCGCCATGCTATGCCCGGAATTTCGCTACCTCTGGCAGGGGGTCGAAGGGGCGGATTCCATCGTTTTCAACCCCTATAAATGGCTGGGCGCGGTTTCCGATTGTTCGGTCCAGTTCATTGCCGACCCGGTGCCGCAGATCCGCACGCTGGGGCTGAGGCCCGCCTATCTGGAAACCCTGGGCGAAGAGGAAGTGACCAATTACAACGAATGGACCATCCCCTTGGGCCGGCGGTTCCGTTCGCTGAAACTCTGGTTCCTGATCCGCGCCTACGGGCTGGAAGGGTTGCGCCTGCGCATCCGCAACCATGTGAAATGGATCAAGGAACTTGAGGCGAAATTTGCCGCGAACCCTGATTTTCACATCACAACCGAAAGTCGCCTGGCGCTGTTCACCTTTCAATACGCGCCCAAGGGGGGCGACGCCGATGCCCTGACGGCGCGACTGCTGCAAAAGATCAACGACGATGGCCGGGTCTACCTGACCCAAACCATCCACCAGGGGAAATTTGTCATTCGCATGACCGCCGGGCATTTCGACTGCACGCGCGCGGATGTGATGTGCGTTTATGACACCGCCACCGAACTGGCCGCCACGCTCTAGCGCCAAGAAGGCTTGCAAAATTCCGCAAGGCGGCTAACAACAGCGCCATGCGCCTGCTTCTGTTCATCTTTCTGCTTGTGCCCGCGCTGGCCACCGCCCAGCAATACCCGGCCTATACCTCGACCTATGTCAACGATTTCGCTGACCTGATCGACGCCGAAACCGAGGCGCGGATCACCGAAATGCTGCAAGCGGTGGAACGCGAGCGCGGGGTTGAAATGACCGTGGTGACGATAAATTCCCGCCTTGAATACGGCGATTTTGCATCCATCGAGGATTTCGCCACCGGGCTGTTCAATCATTGGGGCGTCGGCAATGCCACGCGCAACGATGGCATCATGGTGCTGGTGGCAAGACAGGATCGTGACATGCGGATTGAACTCGGCGCTGGTTATCCGCCGGTATTCGACGATCGGGTGAAAAACGTGATCGACCATTATTTCATCCCGTGGTTTCGCCAGGATGACTATGCCCACGGGATCGAAGCCGGGGTGGCCGAAACCATCAGACGCACGGCACTGGAATTTACCGATCAGGGCTATACCACCGCATCGCGCCTGAAATCCGAGGTCACAAACGCGGTTGCTTCGGCCAAAACCGGTGGGCTTTTTTCGTGGATATTCGGCGCACTCGGTCTAAGTAGCGCCGGTGGTGGTGCCTTGTTGTTCCGGCGCTACCTGCGCAACCGCCCGCGCCATTGCGATCTGTGTGGCCGCCGGATGGAGCGGTTGTCGGAAACCAGCGACGACGCATATCTGGCACACGGCCAAACGGTCGAAGAAAGCCTGAATTCCCGCGATTACGATGTCTGGTACTGCAAACACGACGACCATGTGATGATCGAGGGCTATCGAAACTGGTTCAGCAGCTATGCCGCCTGCCCCGATTGCGGTTTTCGCACCCTGCATTCGCAAAGGACGGTGTTGGAGGCCGCGACCACCTCGCAATCCGGGCGGGCGCGGGTTGATTATGATTGCCGGAATTGCACGCACCAGCATACCGAATATGTAACGATTGCGAAGAAATCCGAACGCTCATCATCCTCAGGCGGCTCATTCGGCGGCGGTTCATCCTCGGGCGGCGGGGCATCCGGCAGTTGGTAGGCGCGAAAACGACAGCGCTGCCGCAAATGGACAAGAATCCGGGGCAAGTGCCGCGCAGGCTGATCGGGAAACCGGGCAAAGGTATGCGATGGCTGATCACGACTGGAAAATTACCCTGGTCATCCGCACCATCGGTGCCGAACGCGGTCGCGCGGCGCGGGGGCGCCCCTGAGCAGTCAGAAACTGCCCGGCCCCCACTCGCAACCAATTCGGAACCTCGCCCATGTCAGAACACCGCCCCCTTCGCGCCGGAGGCCGCGCCGCCCGTCAGGCGCTGCGTGCTGCCCCGCTTGCAGACGATATCCGCCCGATCCGCCCCGGCCTGTCAGGCGGGCGCTATAACCCGTTAAGCGATGATGAGATCGGGCGTATTCATCAGGCCGCCCTTGTCGCGCTGGAGGAGATCGGCCTTGCCGATGCCCCGCCCTCAGGCGTTGAATACCTGAAAGGCGCCGGCGCGATCGAGGGTGCCGACGGGCGCATCCGCTTTCCGCGCAAGGTGGTGGAATGGGCGCTGGAAGTGGCGGCGCGCGACATCACCCTTTACGGGCGCGAGGCGAAACACGATCTGCTGTTGTCGGGTACGCGGGTGCATTACGGCACCGCCGGGGCTGCGGTACATGTGGTGGATGTCGAACAGAACCATTATCGCGACAGCACGGTTCAGGATCTGTTTGATGCCGCGCGCATCGTTGACAGGCTTGATAACGTGCATTTCTTTCAGCGACCGCTGGTTTGCCGCGATATTGCCGACAATCTGGAAATGGATTTGAACACCATCTACGCCGCCACCACCGGCACCAGCAAACATGTCGGCACCAGTTTTTCTGAACCCGCCTTTGTTCCCGCCTGTTTCGATCTGATCCACGCCATTGCCGGGTCCGAGGCGGCATGGCGGGCGCGGCCGTTCGTGTCCGCCTCGATCTGTTTTGTGGTGCCGCCGATGAAATTCGCCACCGAGGCCTGTCTGGTGATGGAACAATGCATCAAGGGCGGCATGCCGGTTCTGTTGCTTTCGGCGGGTCAGGCGGGTGCAACCGCCCCCGCCTCGATCGCTGGTGCGATTGTGCAGGCGGTGGCAGAATGTCTGGCCGGACTGGTTTACCTTAATGCCGTAAGCCCCGGACATCCGGCGGTTTTCGGTACCTGGCCGTTTGTATCCGACCTAAGAACCGGGGCAATGTCAGGCGGTTCCGGCGAACAGGCGCTGCTGACGGCGGGTTGTGCACAGATGCACCGGTTTTACGGCCTGCCCGGTGGGGCGGCGGCGGGGATCGCCGATGCCAAGCTGCCGGACATGCAGGCGGGGTATGAGCAGGCACATTCCAACGTGATGGCAGGTTTGAGCGGTTTGAACATGGTATATGAGGCGGTGGGGATGCATGCCTCATTGCTGGGATTTTGCCTGGAAAGCCTGATCATCGGCGATGACCTGCTGGGCCAAAGCCTGCGTTGCGTGCGCGGCATCGAGGTCAGCGAGGACAGCCTGTCGCTGGCGGCCATGCGCGAGGTCTGCCTGGGCGGGCCGGGGCATTATCTTGGCTCGAACCAAACGCTGGCGCTGATGCAGAGTGATTACGTCTATCCGAGGATCGGCAACCGCAATTCACCGAAAGAGTGGGTCGAAAGGGGCAAGCCCGATCTGATTACAGAAGCAACACGGGTGAAACAGGAGATTTTGGCCAAGCCTTCGGCGGCGATGCTGGATCATGAAACCGACCGTCAGATACGGCAACGTTTCAATATTCATCTGCCGCCATCCTGAACGCCCCGTTTCGTCTGGCGACGACACGAGGCGGCAGGGGGGCTGTCTGCCCCCCTGGACGCGACCGGCGGGGCCAATCGCGTCTGCCCCCCCGAGAGTATTTCGGCAATAAAGAATTCAGGCTCAGGGCGCGATGATCGGTTGCGCCTTGAGGTCGGACAATAGCGTCTTGATGCCGGTGAAGCTGGAGCCTTCTTCAAACCAGCTGCGCGGGGCGGCCGCACCCCATAGGGTTTGGCGTTGCGGATCTTTCAGATCCCAGTGGATCGGTTCGAGATCAGGATCAACCGTCTGGTAGTCGGAACAGTAAATCTCGATCCGGTGATTGTCGGGGTCACGAATATATAAAAAGAAGGCGTTGGAGATGCCGTGCCGCCCCGGGCCGCGTTCGATATTGCCGACATAGCCGGTGGTGGCCATCAGATCGAGAAGGTCGATGATGTTGAGCGGCGTCGGCACCCAGAAGGCGGTGTGGTGCATCCTAGGGCCGGTACCGTTGGTGAAGGCGATGTCATGCACGCCACCCTTGCGGTGCATCCAGGCGGCCCAGATGCGCCCGCTTTCGGCATCGGCGGTGTATTCGGTGGTGCGAAAGCCGATGGCGTTATAGAACGCGACGCTTTCGTCAACATTAGGGGAAAAACAGTTGAAATGGTCGATCCTTAGCGGTTTCACGCCACGGTAGCGGGCGTATTGCTGATGAATCGGTTCCAGCCGATCCATTTTGGCATAAAATTCCAGCGGGATGCCGTGAAGATCGCTGGTGGCCAGGGTACGGCCCTGAAACGGGCGTTCAACCCACTGAACCGGCCTGCCGACGGTGGCGAAGTATTCGGCGGCGCGGTCAAGATCATCCTCGGCCCAGAGCTTGAAGCTGAGGGCGTCGACGCTGGCGCTGTCGGCCTGTTGCAGGACCAGCGAGTGATGGCCGCGTTCCTCCATGGCGCGCAGGTAAATGCGGTGACGATCCTCATCGGTCACTTGCAGGCCGAGCGTGTCGACATAAAAGGCGCGGCTGGCGGCCAGATTGGTGACATTGAAAACCGTATGGCTGAGGCGCACGATGTTGAAGGGCGGCGCGAGAACGGGATCGGGAAGGGACATGTAACCTCGTGAAATCAGGCGACGGGAAAGACGACGTTGCACTGGCCGGTGCCGGAGCTGGGGAAATATTCGCCGATCAGTTCACCCCTGCCCTTGTATTCGTCCCAGCCAAGCGCGCCGAACAGCATGGCGGTATCGTGCATGTTGCCCTCGCCGGCGCAGTGCTGGGCGTAATCGGGCAGCATCTTGAGGAAGGTGGCAATCTCGCCCTTTTGCCATAATTCCAGCACCCGCAGATCGACCTGACGATTGAACTCGCGGCTGATGGTGAAGGTGCCGTTATTGGCCTCGTATAGTTCGTTCTCCCAGATTTTATGGCTGAGCGAGCCTGAGGCAAGCAGCGCCACCTTGCTATCCGAGGCCTCGATCGCCTCGCGGATGGCAACACCAAGGGTGCGGCTGTCGTTGAGGTTGTGAACACTGCACCAGCCGGCCACCGACACCACCTTGAGGTCGCTCGCCTGGTTCATGTAGCGCATCGGCACCAGAGTGCCATATTCCAGATCCAGCGTTTCCACCTGATGCGACAGTGTCATCACCCCCTTGGCGGTGGCCTTTTCGGCAATCAGGTCACCAAGCACCGGGTTGCCGTCATATTCATAGGCAAGGTTCTGGATGAAATGCGGGAATTCGTGGCTGGTATACACACCTTTGAAATGCGCGTTGGCGTTCACATGAAAGCCAGCGTTGACCAGCCAATGGGTATCAATCACCACCACGGTATCGACGCCAAGCGCGCGCATGCGCCTGCCGATTTCCTTGTGGCCGTCGATAGCCTGCTGGCGCTTGCCCTCCAGGCGGCCGGGACGTTCCGACAACAGCATGGTTGGCACATGTGTGATCTTGGCGGCAAGTAAAAGTTCGCCCATTTTGTTTTTCCCTTTGTTATCCATTATTTTGTCAGTTTTGCTAAGGTTATTCAGGCACCCAGGCGCGGAATTTTGTGATCACCAAAGGCAAAGCCGATGTGTTTTTGTTCCATGTAGAATTCAAAGCTCCAATCGCCACCATCACGCCCCATGCCGCTGGCCTTGACGCCGCCGAACGGGGTTGGCAGATGGCGGACATTTTCGGAATTGACCCACATCATCCCCGCCTCGATCTGGTTGGTGACGCGCAATGCGCGGCTGAGGTCGTTGGTCCAGATATAGGCGGCCAGACCATAGGCAACGCCGTTGGCCAGCGTGATCGCCTCGGCCTCATCCTTGAACGGGATCACGGTCAGGACCGGGCCAAAGATTTCTTCCTGCGCGATGCGCATATCGTTGCTGGCCTGGGTGAACAGGGTCGGTTCGACGTAAAAGCCGGGGCCGTCGATAGGGCGACCGCCGACCTTGATGTTCGCGCCGTCCTTGATGGCAATATCAAAGTAAGAACAAACCTTTCCGTGGTGTTCCTCACCTATCAGCGGCCCGATTTCCGTGGCCGGATCCAGCGGATGCCCGACCTTGAGGCTGGCTACGCGCCCTGCCAGTCTGGCGACAAATTCGTCATGGATTTCCGCCGCCACCAGCAGGCGCGAGGATGACGTGCAGCGTTCACCGTTCAGCGAATAGATCATGAAGATCGCCGCATCCAGCGCCCGGTCAAGATCAGCGTCAGCAAAAACAATACAGGGGTTCTTGCCACCGAGTTCGAAATGCACCCGTTTCAGGGTATCGGCACCCTGTTTCATGATCATGCTGCCGGTTCTGCTTTCGCCAACAAAGGCAATGGCCTTGATGGCGGGATGTTCGGTCAGCGCGCGACCGGCATCTTCACCATAGCCGTTGACCAGATTCCACACGCCTGGCGGCAAGCCAGCACCTTCGGCGATTTCGCATAGCAATCTGGCGGTTATCGGACTTAGCTCAGCCGGTTTGTGAACCACGGTACAGCCCGCGGCCAGTGCCGGGGCGATTTTCCAGGTCGATAGCATGAAAGGCGTGTTCCAGGGCGTGATCACCCCGACCGGGCCGATCGGCACCCGCGTCGTCACATTCATCAGGGTCGGGCTTGGCAGGCTTTGCCCGTCGCGGGCTGATGGCGCCAGATCGGCGAAATAGCGAAAATTTTCGGCCCCGCGCAGGGCGGCCTTTGACATGAAGCGCAACGCCTGCCCGGTATCAAGACATTCGAGAAAGGCGATTTCTTCGGCCTGCGCTTCGATCGCGTCGGCAATGTTGTGCAGGATCTGCTTGCGTTCCTTGCCGCCCATATCGCGCCATGCCGGAAACGCGGCCTTGGCGGCCTCGGCCGCGCGGTCCATTTCGGACCTGTCGCCGCGCGCCACCTGCGCCAGATGCGCCCCGTCTACCGGTGATGTGGTATCAAACCAGCCGATGCCGGCGCTATCCTGCCCGCCGATGCGGTTCAGCACCCCCTTGCCGTCAAACTGCTTGAGGTAAGCGCGCGCGCGGGTCAGGTTTTGTTCAAGCTCAGACATTTTCAATTCCTTTGGCCTGCAAGGCAGGGCGGATGGTGTTCAGCCGTTTTTCGGCAAATGGCGCGTTGATTTCCAGTATTTCCAGCGACAGCGCGAAAGGCAGGTTGACCCGGCCCTTGCACCAGTTTTCAACCGCGGCATAGACCGCCTCCAGCGCCGCCAGACGCGCCGCCTCCGAACGACCTTTGCCCATGCGCATGATCATCGCAGCAAAGGCCAGGCCGTCGCTGCCATCACCAATGGCAGTGTGATCACATGCGATCGCCCTGACCCGGATACCCGCCAGCGGAAAAATACCGGTTTCGGCCATGGCCCGGCGCGCCACCTCGCAGAATGCAGACATATCAAGGGTATTGCCCAGATTGGCGGAATATTCGATGCTGAGATGCGCCACGGGATTGACCTTATTTGTTTAACAGGTTAAATAAATACTTAATAGGTTCACTATCGTCAAGCGAAAACCGCCGAAAGAGACAAATGAAACTGATTACCTTCAACCGAACCCATGTCGGTGCCAGTGATGGCAACTCGGTCTATGACCTGACAAAACGCCTTGGCTATGCCAATATGCGCGCGGCCCTTGGCAACCCTGGCGCCGCCAAGGCCGCCATGACCGGCACACCGGACCACCAATTCGATGAAATTACGCTGGAATTGCCAGTACCAGATTCGACCCGTATCTACTGTATCGGCGTCAACTATATGAATCGAAACGAGGAATACAAAGACGGCACGGCGGCACCCGCCTATCCCAGCGTGTTCGTGCGCAATCCCTGTTCCTTTGTGGCACATGATCAGGCGCTGGAAATCCCGCCGGAATCCGATCAGCTTGATTATGAGGGCGAGATTGTTCTGGTGATCGGCAAACCCGGTCGGCGCATCGGTCAGGCCAGCGCCATGGATCACGTCGCCGGGTTGACCCTGATGAATGAGGGAACCATCCGCGACTGGGTTCGCCACGGCAAATTCAACGTAACCCCCGGCAAGAACTGGGACAAATCCGGCAGTATTGGCCCGTGGATCGAAACCGACCTTACCGGCATCGACGTCAATGACATGCAGATCGAAACCCGCGTCAACGGCGAATTGCGCCAATCCGACACCACCGCCTCGATGGCGTTTCCGTTCGCGCGGATCATCGATTATGTCTCGACCTTCGGCACGCTGGAATGCGGCGATCTGATCGCCACCGGCACCCCCACTGGTGCGGGGGCAAGGTTTGATCCGCCTAAATGGCTGAAACCCGGCGATGTGGTCGAGGTTTCGGCCCACGGCCTTGGCACGCTTCGCAATTCCGTCCGGCTGGAACCATGAGCAGTCGCATCGACACGGTTGAACGATCGCTGGCGATCATGCTGCTGAAAGCCCGCGAAACCGTGATGCAGCGGTTCCGTCCGATGCTGAAACAACACGGGTTGAGCGAACAGCAATGGCGGGTTTTGCGTGTGCTGAACGAACAGGGCGCGTCCGAGCCGACAAACCTCGCGCGTGAGGCGGTGATCCTGATGCCAAGCCTGACGCGCATTCTGGCGGCACTTGAAGAACGCCAGTTGATCAGCCGCAGCCGCCACCCCGGTGATGGCCGCCGCCAGATTGCCAGACTGACCGACAACGGCCAACACGTGATCGCCGAAATCACCCCGGCCAGCATTGCGATCTATGCCGGGCTGGAGCAGGATTTCGGGGCCGAGGACACGCATCAACTGATGCAGGCACTGCGCCGCCTCGCCCGGCTGCAAACTCCGCAATAACCGCCTTGCACCTGCCCGGCGCGCCGCCTAGGGTTTGTCGAAATCCAACAAAAGGAACAAAACATGTCAATCAACCGAATGGGAAAATCCGCAAGGATGAGTCAGGCCGTGGTGCACGGTGGCGTCGTATACCTGGCCGGTCAGGTCGGCAAAGGCGATAGTGTCACGGCACAAACCCGCGAAGTTCTGGCCAATGTCGACAAATGGCTGGCCGAGGTTGGAACCAGCAAATCCAACATCCTGTCGGCCACGGTCTGGATCACCGACATGGCCGATTTCGCCGAGATGAACGCGGTCTGGGATGCCTGGGTTGACCCCGCCAACCCGCCCGCCCGTGCCTGCACCGAGGCAGCACTGGCGACCCCGGAATACAAGGTCGAAGTGATGGTCACTGCCGCCATCTGAACGGAGGCCCAACATGAAGCCGCTGGACCACGAGGAAATCGCCAGACGCCTTGATCACGCCGAACGGGTCGGGCACCAGATCGGCCCGGTCAGTCAGGATTTCCCCTCGATGACCATGGCGGACGCTTATGCCATTCAACGCCATTGGATCAACCTCAAGCTGGCTGCTGGCCGGCGCATCCGGGGGCGCAAGATCGGCCTGACCTCACGCGCCATGCAAAGCCAGCTTGGCATCGAAATCCCCGACAGCGGCATCCTGTTTGACGACATGTTCTTTGATGACGGCGACACCATTCCGGCCGGGCGATTCATCGAACCAAGAATCGAGGTGGAAATCGCCTTCATCATGGGCAAGGATCTCAAGGGCGGCGATACTGGCCCGGATCAGGTTCTGGCCGCCACCCAATCCATTGCCCCGGCGTTTGAAATTCTCGATACGCGGTTCTTCCGCAAGGATCCGGTCACCGGCCAGCCCCGCACCATCCTAGATACCATCAGCGACAACGCCGCCAATGCCGGTATCGTGCTTGGCGCGGAACGCCACCAGCCTGAAACCGTCGATCTCAAATGGACCGGCGCCATCGTTAGCCTCAATGGCATGGTCGAGGAAACCGGCCTCGGTGCCGGGGTGCTTGGCGATCCGCTGCTGTCGATGGCATGGCTTGCCAACCGGCTGGCGGAACACGGCGACTATATTCGCAAGGGCGAAGTCGTGCTTTCCGGCAGCTTCATCCGCGCCATCGAGGCCCGCCCTGGCAGTCATTTCACCGCCGATTTCGGCCCGTTCGGCACCCTTAGCTGCACCTTCGAACAGGAATCCCCATGACCATTCCAACCAACCCCTTCAAACAGGCACTGGCCGAGGGCCGCCTGCAAATCGGTTTCTGGCAAAGCCTCGCCACCACCATCACCGCCGAAATCTCGGCCCATGCGGGGTTTGACTGGCTGCTGCTGGATGGCGAACACGGCGTCAACCACCTGATCTCGATCCGCGACCAGTTGCAGGTGATTGATCCCTCGCCCAGCCAGGCGGTGGTGCGCATCGCCTCGGTCGATGTGGTTCAGGTGAAACAGGTGATGGATGCCGGGGCCCAGACCGTGCTGGTGCCGATCGTCAACACCGCCGCCGATGCCGAACTGATGGCCAGGGCCATGCGCTATCCGCCCGAGGGCATTCGCGGCAATGGTGCCGGGGTGGCGCGGGTGTCGGGCTACGGGCGCAATCCCGATTACTTAAAGGGGGCCAACGATGCCGCCTGCCTTCTGGTGCAGGTGGAAACCCGGCAGGCGCTTGACAATCTCGACGCCATCGCCGCCACTGACGGCGTTGACGGCGTATTCATCGGCCCCGCAGATCTGGCCACCAGCCTTGGCCATCACGGCAATCCCGGCCATCCCGAGGTGCAGAGCGCCATTGAGTCCGCCATCAAACGCATCCTTGCCGCAGGCAAGGCCCCCGGCATCCTGATCGGTGACGAGACATTGGCGCGACGCTATATCGAACTTGGCGCGCTGTTCGTTGCCGTTGGTTCGGACGTTTCGGTTCTGGTCAACGGCACCAGCGCCCTCGCGGCCCGCTACAAGGGCAAGACCAGCACCACCAAACCCGGCACTGCGGTCTATTAGGTTTGCTTGATCCGGCTTCTTTATTGCCCAAATACACACATTCCGCCGCTGCAGCAATTTGCTGAAATCAAGGGTTCAACATGCCGGTCAAACACAAATTCGACATCGCCACCGATCTTGAAACCCTGGCACCCGGGCGATTTCTTGGCAAGACCTCACCCGATTACGACAACATGGCCGGGCCGTTCGGCGGTGTCACCTCGGCCTGCCTGCTCAATGCGGTGCGGCTTGATCCCCGCCACCGGGGCGATCCGGTTTCGATCACCGTCAACCTATGCGCCGCCATTGCCAACGGCGCATTCGCCATCCAGACCAGCCTGAAGCGCGACGGCAAGTATATCCAGCACTGGGCGGTGGAACTCACGCAGGACGGGCGCCTTTGCACCAGCGCGCTGATCATGATGGCGGTGCGACAGGAAACCTTTTCACATCAGTCGGCCATCGCCCCGACGCTGCCGCCAACGGGCAATGCCCAACCGCTTGAGGCCAACGCGCCGCTGAAATGGCTCTCTGCCTATGACCTCAGCTATCTTGAGGGGGCGCCGGGATTTGCCAGCGGCACCGCCCATTCCTCCACCAGAACCGTGCAACTGGTCGCCGACAAGCCGGCGCGACCGCTTGACCATTTGTCGCTGCTGGCAATGTCGGACAGCTTCATCCTGCGGATCTTCTGCGTTCGCCCACAACTTGTTCCCATGGGCACGGTGTCGATGACCACGCATTTCATGGCCAGCGCCGACGAGATCGCCGAACAGGGCGCGACCCCGCTGCTCGGTGTCGCCGATGCCACCCGCATTCACGACAATTTCCAGGATCAGCAGATCAGCCTTTTTGGCCTTCACGGCCGGTTGCTGGCCAGTGGTACCCAGATCGTCTGGTTCAAGCACTGATCAGGCGCCGGCCCGTTCCGCCAGCAGATTGCTTAACCAATCCGGGTCCATCTCGGGTACGCTTGACAACAGCAGTTTGGTATATTCGGGAAAGGGCGGCGACAGGATTGCATCCTTCAGCCCCTGTTCCACCACCCTGCCCTGATACATCACCACGATTTCATCCGAGATTGCCTTGACCGTGGCGATGTCGTGGGTGATGAAAACAAAAGTCATGCCGAAATCGCGCTGCAACTTCAGCAGCAGTTTCAATATCCCCTCCTGCACGATCTGGTCCAGCGCCGAGGTTACCTCGTCGCAGATGATCAGCTCAGGTTCCGCCGCCACCGCGCGCGCGATGCAGATCCTCTGTTTCTGACCGCCCGACAATTCCGTCGGCAGCCGGTCATAGAAACTTTCGTCCAGCTCGATCAGGTCGAGCAGTTGGATAATCCGCGCCTCGCGTGCCTTGCCGCGCAGGTTCAGGTAGAATTCCAGAGGCCGCCCGATGATCTCGGCCACCGTCTGTTTCGGGTTCATCGCCGTATCGGCCATCTGATAGATCATCTGGATATGCTGCAACTGCGCCCGCGACCGCTGCCGCAATTCCGGTGGCAACGCCTGGCCATCGAACAGAACCTCGCCCGCGACCGGAGGCAGCAATCCGGTGATCACCCGCGCCGTGGTCGATTTGCCCGACCCGCTTTCGCCGACGATTGCCACCGTCCGGCCGCGCGGCACCTTGATGCTGACATCATGCAACACCTTCAGCCCCTTGCCATAGGCGGCATCAACGCCGTTGATTTCAAGAATATAGTCATCGCTGGTTTCCGCCGGTTTCTGGATCGAGCGTACCGACCACAGCGATTTGGTATAGGGGTGTTCCGGATGCGTCAGCATCTTGCGCGTCTCGGCCTCTTCCATCTCTTCGCCATAGCGCAGCACCTTGATGGTGTCGGCCATTTGCGCCACCACCGCCAGGTCGTGGGTGATGTATATGGCGGCGGTGTTGAATTGCTCGATCGCGTCGCGCATTGCCGCCAGAACCTCGACCTGGGTGGTCACATCCAGCGCCGTGGTCGGTTCATCAAAGATGATCAGATCCGGGCGCGAGGCCATGGCCATTGCCGTCATCGCCCGCTGCAACTGGCCGCCCGATACCTGATGCGGATAGCGAAAACCGATGGTTTCCGGTTCCGGCAGTTGCATCGCCGCATAAAGGCTGATGGCGTTTTCACGCGCTTCGGCCTCGTTCATCAGATCGTGGCGCACGCTGCTTTCGATGGTCTGATCAATCAGCCGGTGCGCCGGGTTGAACGCCGCCGCCGCCGATTGCGCCACATAAGCGATGCGGGTGCCCCAGAGCCGGCGTTTTTCCGGCTCAGACGCGGTGCTGAGTTCCATGCCGTCAAACATGATGCTGCCCGAGGTCAGCCGGCAACCCGGCCGCACGAACCCCATCGCCGCCAGCCCGAGGGTGGATTTGCCGGCACCCGATTCACCGATAAGCCCCAGCACCTCGCCCCGCCCGAGGCTGAGATCGACGCCCCGGATGATCTGGTGCCAGCGTTCATCGGACCAGCCGTCAATCACGATGTTTTTCATTTCCAAAAGGACATCGCCCTTTTCGCCGCGTTCCTCAGTGTTCATCCTTCAACCCCGAAGTCTTGTGCAGGAACCAGTCGACCACGAAATTCACCGCTACCGTCAGCAGCGCGATGGCGGCGGCGGGCAACAGGGGCGTGATCGCGCCGAGAATGTCGTATTTGGCGAACTGGATCAGCGAGGCGTTCTCGCGCACCATCGAGCCCCAGTCGGCGGTTGGCGGCTGGATGCCGACGCCAAGAAAGCTAAGCGCGGCGATGGTCAGGAATACAAAGCTGAAGCGCAATCCGAATTCCGCGATCAGCGGTGGCAGGATGTTCGGCAGGATTTCCCGGCGCATCACCCAGCCAAGCTTTTCACCGCGCAACTGCGCCACCTCGACATAATCCATCACCACGACATTCAGCGACACGGCGCGGGTCAGGCGAAACACCCGGGTTGAATCCAGTATGGCGATGATCACGATCAGCCCCCAGGTGGTGGAACCAAAGATCGACAACAGCATCAGCGCGAAAATCAGCGATGGAATCGCCATCAGCACATCGACAAGGCGGCTTAACACCTGATCAATCCAGTTGCGGCTGATCGCCGCCATCAGACCCAGACTGCCGCCAACCAGAAACGACAACAGCGTCGTCGCCAGCGCAATGCCGATGGTGTTCCTTGCGCCGTAAATCAGCCGGGAAAAGAAATCGCGGCCAATCTGGTCAGTGCCGAGCAGATGGCCATCGCCCCAGGGCAGATAGGCACCGAACGAGGTATCGGCCTGATCATATGGCGCCAGAAGCGGCGCGAATACTGCCACCAGCCCGTAAATGCTGATGACGATCAAACCGAACCAGGCAGAAATCGGTGCCTTTTTCAGATCAATCCAGATCCGCTTGCCGCGGCTTGTCCGTTGACGAACCTGCGCCACCTCGGCGGTGGCGGAATATGTTTCCGTCTCGCTCATCTCGGGTGCAACAATCTCGGGTTGGTGATGATGCCGATGATGTCAGCCACCAGGTTGAGGATGATATAGGTGCCGGCAAAAAACAGCGCGCAGGCCTGCACCACCGGAATGTCGCGGGTTCTGACCGCATCCACCATCAACTGACCGATGCCGGGATAGACGAACACCACCTCGACCACCACCACACCGACCACCAGATAGGCGAGGTTGAAGGCAATCACAGTGGCAATCGGTGCCCAGGCGTTGGGCAGCGCGTGTTTCAGGATCACCCGTCGCGACGACACCCCCTTCAGGCGCGCCATCTCGATATAGGGGCTGGCCAGAAGGTTGATGATGGCGGCGCGGGTCATGCGCATCATATGCGCCACGATCACCAGCGTCAGCGTCAGCGACGGCAGCGCCGAGCGGTAAATCTTTTCGCCAAACGACATGGATTGCTCGATATTGGCCAGTGACGGAAACACCTGATAAAGCGAGGCGAAAAACAGGATCAGGATATAGGCGACAAAAAATTCGGGCGTGGCGATGGTGGTCAGGGTAAAGGCATTGACCACCCGGTCATAGATGGTGTTGCGGTAAAGCGCCGTGGTGATGCCAAGAAACAGCGCCAGCGGCACCGCGATCAGCGCCGTCATCACCGCCAGAAACAGCGTGTTTTCCAGTCTGGGCGCGATCAGATCGACCACGTCGCGGGAACGGTCGATCCCGGACGCGGCGCGACCGGAAAACGAGGTGCCGAAATCGCCCTGCACCACGCCCGCCACCCATTGAAAATAGCGCGTATAGGCAGGCTGATCCAGGCCAAGCTCGCGCCGGAAGGCCGTCACCGTTTCCTCGGTCGCCGCCTGCCCCAGAACCGCCTCGCCGAAATCGCCGGGCAACAGTTCGATCGACGAAAAGATGATCAGTGACACCACGAACAGGGTGAACAACCCCATAAGCAGGCGCTGGATGACGGTACGGACAATCGGGTGCAAAGACCCCTCCCTGACATGGCGCGGAAACCGGTGGCAATGTGGCCGCACCGCCGAACATCTGATCGGCGCACCAGCACATGTTGCCATGTATTGATATGTTCCCTGATGGCCCGGTTTTTTTCGGGCGCCTTCGCCTTTTCCTGTTAGGCTAACGTAGTTCGGGAGCATGTAAAGGCTTAATTTCGCACAAATCTGACAGCGAAATCGCGACGCCGACATTGGGAAAAAACCGCCGGTACCGGCAAAAACCTGCCGGAAACGGCGGTTTTTCCGGGGATTAAGGGTTGCCATCCCATAGGCTTTGCGCCCACAATTCCGGCTCGGGCCGAGAAAACGCGCCCGATCGGGATTTCCGCCGCCCATCGCGGCCGGAACAAAAAAATCAGGGAGAGAACGATGCGAGAACTCGACAGACTGTCGACCCTATATTCACAAGGCAGAATCAGCCGCCGCCATTTCATGCAGGGCGCAACCGCGCTTGGCGTGACCATTGCTGCGGCCTCGACCCATGCGGTTCGGGCCGAAGCTGCAACTCCGAAAAAAGGCGGCATCATGCGGTTCGGCGTTGGCCACGGTTCCACCACCGACACGCTGGATCCTGCCACCTATGAGAATGGATTCATGACCCAGACCGGGTTCGTGATCGCCAACAACCTGACCGAGGTCGGCCCCGACGGTCAAATCCGCCCGGAACTGGCCGAAAGCTATGAGGCCAGCGCCGACGCCGCCACCTGGCGTTTCAAGCTGCGCAAGGGGGTCGAGTTTCACAACGGCAAGACGCTGACCGCCCAAGACGTGATCGACTCGTTCAATCATCACCGGGGCGAGGATTCAAAATCCGCCGGCAAGGGCCTGTTAAGCTCGGTCAAGGATATTTCCGCCGACGGCGACACTGTGGTGTTCAAACTGGCCGACGGTATCGCTGATTTCCCTTTCATCGTCTCGGACTATCATTTCATGATCTTCCCGTCCGATGGCAATGGCGGCATGGACTGGTCCGAAGGTGCGGGTACCGGCCCTTATGTCATCGAAACCTTCGATCCCGGCGTGCGCGGGCATTTCAAGCGTTTTCCCAATTATTTCAAGGAAAACGCCGCCTTTGTTGATGAGGTTTCGATGCTGTCGATCATCGACGTGACCGCAAGGCAGAATGCGGTGATGAACGACGAAGTTGACATCATCGACCGGGTCGATCCGAAAACCGTGCATCTCTTGAAGCGGGTGCCAAGCATCGGCATCGACGAAGCGACCGGCACGCTGCATTATACCTTTCCGATGCGTCTGGATGCCGAACCTTTCGGCAATTACGACCTGAGGATGGCGCTGAAACTGGCGGTGAAACGTCAGGAACTGGTGGACAAGATCCTGCTGGGCCACGGCGCGCTTGGCAACGATCAGCCGATTTCGACCGCCAATCCGTTTTACAACGCCGATCTGCCACAGCGGGAATTCGACGCCGAAAAGGCGGCGTTCCATTACAAGAAATCCGGCCATTCGGGCGCGCTTCAGCTATCGGCGTCAGATGCCGCCTTTGCGGGCGCAGTGGATGCAGCGCAACTGATCAAGGCATCGGCCGCCGAGGCAGGCATCAATATCGAAGTGGTGCGCGAACCTTCGGACGGCTACTGGTCGAACGTCTGGAACAAGAAGCCATGGTGCGCCTGCTATTGGAACGGCCGGCCGACCGAGGACTGGATGTTCTCGTCGGCCTATACCGACGATACCGAATGGAACGATACCGCCTGGAAAGGCACCAAGGCATCCGAGCGTTTCAACGTCATCGTCAGACAGGCGAGAAAGGAACTCGACAACAGCAAACGCCGCGCCATGTATGCCGAGGCGCAGGCTCTGGTCAACGACGACGGCGGCGCGCTGATACCGATGTTCGCCAACTTCATCGTCGGCATCAACAAACGCATCGGCATGCCGCAAACCCGCGCCGCCAACTGGACCATGGACGGGCTGAAAGCGCATGAACGCTGGTGGATCGCAAGCTGATCCGGGCAATTTGCAGATAGATGACGGCGGCGGGGCAACCCGTCGCCGTTTTCGGTTCGATCGGCAACCGGACACGTCCTGCCGCACTGGATCAACCGGTACAAGGAAAACCATCGGCTGGCCCGAGCGGTTACGGCAGGGCGGCAAAGTTCGCCGTTGCCGATTTGACCGGCCTTGACGTAAAACACACCGCGATTGGCGATCTTGCGCTGTTGCGGGCCAATGAAAACCAAAGACAAAGGACAGATAATGCTCAGGAATGACCAACTCGACCAGTGGGACCGCGACAGTTTCTTTCACCCGTCCAGCCATCTGGCCGGCCATCGGCGCGGCGATACCCCGAACCGCATCATCACCACCGCTTCGGGCTGTCATATCGAGGATCGCGACGGCAACCGCCTGCTGGACGCATTTGCCGGGCTTTATTGCGTCAATGCGGGCTATGGGCGACGCGAAATTTCCGACGCCATCGCTGCACAGGCGCAGGAACTCGCCTATTACCATTCCTATGTCGGCCACGGCACCGAAGCGTCGATCACGCTGGCGAAAATGATCATCGACCGCGCCCCCGCCAACATGTCAAAGGTCTATTTCGGGCTGGGCGGATCGGACGCCAATGAAACCAACATCAAACTGGTCTGGTACTTTAACAACGTTCTGGGACGCTCTGAAAAGAAAAAGATAATTTCGCGCTGGCGTGGTTATCACGGCTCGGGCCTGATGACCGGATCGCTGACCGGGTTGGAACTGTTTCACAAGAAGTTTGACCTTCCGCTGTCGCCGGTTATCCACACCGACGCACCCTATTACTATCGCCGCGACGACCTTTCGATGAGCGAGGAAGAATTTTCCAGCCATCTTGCCGATCGCCTGGAAGCCCTGATCGAGGCCGAAGGCGCTGACAGCATCGCCGCCTTTATCGGCGAGCCGGTTCTTGGCACCGGCGGCATTGTGCCGCCACCGGAAGGATACTGGAAGAAGATCCGGAAAGTCCTTGATAAGCATGACATCCTGCTGATCGCGGATGAGGTTGTTACCGGCTTTGGCCGCCTTGGCAGCATGTTCGGGGCCGACCATTACGGGTTTGAGGCCGACATCATTACCATCGCCAAGGGGCTGACCTCGGCCTATGCGCCGTTGTCGGGCTCCATTGTTTCCGACAAGGTCTGGGCGGTGCTGGAACAGGGCAGCGACGATTTTGGCCCGATCGGCCATGGCTGGACCTATTCGGCGCATCCGATTTCCGCTGCCGCCGGGGTGGCCAACCTCAAGCTGATTGATCAGCTTGACCTGGTGAAAAAGGCTGGATCGATAGGGGCTTATCTGAACAAGCTGATGCACGAAACTTTGGGCGATCATCCAAATGTCGGCGATATTCGCGGCGAAGGCATGTTATGCGCGGTCGAGTTCGTATCCGACCGCGAAAACCGCGCGCCGTTTGCGCCCGACGCCAAGACCGGCCCGGCCATCGCGGCGGCACTTCTGGCCGACGGGGTGATTGGCCGCGCCATGCCGCAGGGTGACATCCTAGGGTTTGCGCCGCCGTTCTGCCTGAGCCGCGCCGAGGCCGAACAAGTGGTGGACAAGACGGCAAAGGCGGTGAAATCGGTGCTGGGCTAAAGCTTGTTCAGTTTCGACTGAAGCTCGGCCAGTTGTTTCTTGATCTGGTCCAGATCATCGACCTCTTCCGGCTCGGCCGCTTTTGGCGCTTGGTCAAGCGGCCGGGCGCCCCAGTTGCCCATCATTGCCCGCATGAATTCCTGCTGCTTTTTCTGCCAGCCTTCAAGCCCGCCGAAGGCCGCCATAGGGTCGGGGATGGACTTTTGCAAATTCTCCACCAGATCGGCCTGTTGTTGCTTGATCATGTCGAAACTCTGGGCCAGGAAATCCGGCACGAAACTTTGCGCCGTATCGGTATAGGAGCGCACCAGATCGGTCAGCACGTTGACCGGCAGCACATTGTCGCCCTTGGATTCGTGCTCGGTGATGATCTGCAACAGATACTGCCGCGTCAGGTCATCGCCGGTCTTGAGATCGACGATCTGCACCTCGCGCCCCTTGCGGATAAAGGCGGCAATATCATCCAGCGTCACATAGTCCGAGGTTTCGGTATTATAAAGCCGGCGACTGGCATAGCGCTTGATCAGGAGGGGGGTGTTGGAATTGCTCATCCGTCAACCTCACTTTTTTGCAATGCAGCAATGCTAGTGCGGCATTACGCTTGCAGCAAGAGGCAATAAAAAAGGCGGGCCCCTTGAGAGGGGCCCGCCGGGATCACCACAGGGAGGTTAGGTGATCAAGCAGCTTTGAAAGTTGCTTTCTTTACCGCGTCCGTAGCTTCGGTCGTGGCTTTTTTCACAGCGGCAGTGGCTTCTGCCTGGGCTTCTTTGCCGGCAGCCAGCATCAGTTCGACGGTTTCCATCTGAACTTTTTTCGCAACTTCAGCGAAAGCAGCTACATGTTCGGAAGCAGCTTCGACCGAGGCGGATGCAAAATCGGTTGCGGCCTTGGAATAGTCGGCCGGATCAGCTTGCACCTTGGTCACGCCAGCCATTTTGGCCAGGGTGTCTTTGGTCCATTTGTTCGAGATTTCGGCGTTTTTCTCGGCAGCGTTCAACGCAACGCGGGAAAATCTTTCGCCCAGCTCGGCGGCATTCTTGAATACGTCGTTGAAGGCTTTGGTGTCGACCGGCAGATCGGCAAAAAGTTTCGCGAACGGGTTTTCGTAGGTGTTCTTGGCCATTTGTTTTCTCCATCAGAGGGGTTTGTTTGCTTCTGCAGCATATATACGCGCCGCAGTGCAGCATTTCAAGGGAAAAATGCTGCACTGCGGCATAATTATTATTATGCTTGGATATCAAACGTTTGGCTTGGCCGTAACATAGGAACCAGGGGCGGGTTCGATCACCGGGTGGTCGGAATCACCCAATTCGCGCGCCGGAATCATCTTGCCGGAATACCCGGCCAGCCATTTTTCCCAGCGTGGCCACCACGAGCCCTTGTAAAATTCCGCACCCTGTTTCCAGCTTGCCGGATCCTGCATCGGAATATCGCTGGTATAGTGACCGTACTTGTCCCTGCCGGGCGGGTTGACGATACCGGCGATATGGCCGCTTTCGGAAAGAATGAAGGTCTTGTCACCACTGAACTTGTTCAGCCCGAAAAACGAGCTTTGCCATCTGGCGATATGGTCGGTTTCACAGGCAACCGCGCAGATCGGCGTCTTGATGTCGCCAAGGTTCAGTGTTTCGCCCTTCAGTTTGAACCGACCCTTGGACAACTCGTTGTCAACGCATAGCTGGTGCAGGTATTCGCTGACCAGGCGGCCGGTAAGATTGGTGCCGTCGCCGTTCCAGTAAAGCAGATCGAACGCCGGCGGTGCCTCGCCCAGCATATAGGAACGGATGGCCGGGCCGTATACCAGATCATTGGCCCTGAGATAGGAAAAGGTGCGCTGGATGAAAAACGAGTGCAGATAACCCTTGGCCGCCACCTCGGCATCAATACCGGCCAGGAAATCCTTCTCCAGGAAAACCTCGGTTTCCCCGGCATCGGTGAAATCCGCCAGTGCGGTAAAGAACGTCGCGGATTTTACCGATTTGTCGCCGGTTCGTGCCATATAGGCCAGCGTTGCCGACAACATGGTGCCGGCAATGCAATAGCCGATCACGTTCACCTTCTTTTCACCGGTGATCGCCTTGACCTCATTGATCGCGGTCAGGAAGCCTTCCTCGATATAGGTGTCGATGCCGACATCGGCGTAAGTAGCATCCGGGTTGACCCACGATACCACGAACAGGGTATAGCCCTGTTCCACCGCCCATTTGATAAGGCTGTTTTGCGGTTTCAGATCGAGGATGTAGAACTTGTTGATCCAGGGCGGAAAGATCACCAGTGGCGTCTTGTGCACCTGATCGGTGGTCGGGCTGTACTGGATCAGTTGGAACATGCGGTTCTGATAGACCACCGCCCCCTTGGAGGTGGCGATATTGTCGCCAACCTGAAACGCATCTGGATCGGACAGGGTGACCGCCAGCGCGCCATGATTGTTTTCGATGTCGCGCACCAGGTTTTCCAGCCCGTCGACCAGCGACTGCCCGTTGGTTTCCACCGCGCGCTCCAGCGCCTCGGGGTTGGAACCGAGGAAATTGGCGGGCGACAGCATGTCGATGATCTGGCGGCTGAAAAAACTGACCCGCTGACGGTCCTTGTCCTCAAGCCCCTCAAGCCCGGCAACGGTGTTTTCGATCGCCTCGGACGACATCAGGTATTGCTGCTTGAGGTAATTGAAATAGGGATGCGTCGACCACATCGGGTTCTTGAACCGTTTGTCGGCGGGGGTCGGATCCTCGGGAACCAGTTCTCCCTTGGCCAGACTCTCCTGTGCTGCCACCCAGTGTTTCAGCGATTTGCCCCAGAACGCCACCTGCTGTTCGATCATTTTCGACGGGTTCTGCATCATTTCTGCCACATAGGCACTGGCGGCCTTCAGGTACAATTCCTGGCTTGGCCCCTCCAGTCCGGGGTTCTTTTCCCTTTGATTCGCCAAAGCCTTGACCAGACGTTCGGTCAATCCTTCGATCTTTTGAAGGTTGGCGTTCATGGTTTCCATGTTACTTTCGGGGGTCACTTTTTCGGAAGTCATCTTAAATAATTGCTCCTTGCCGATTAACTGCATTATAAGCTTGTTTACAGGGCTGGTGTAAAGGTGGGAGGCAGTTGCATCAGAAAACAAACCGATCGAGGCGGGTAATCGAAGATGGACAAGAATTTTGCAACCTATGACCTGATGGAAAGTTTTCGTCTGGGGGGTGAGTGGATGGGCGCCACCGCCAAGGCATATTGGTCAAATCCGGTGTTCGGGCTGACCACCAGCCCGCTGCCGGCCACCTTTGCCGCATGGGGCGAAGTCACCGAACGCGCCTTTTCCCGGATGATCACCAAACCCGACTGGGGAATCGATTCCACCGTCACCGCCGGCCGCGAATATATCGTCAAGGTCGAGAAGGCGGTGGAAAAGCCGTTTGGCAATCTGATCCAGTTCAAGGTCGACCGCGCGAAACCATCGGCAAGGCAGGTGATGCTGATCGCGCCGATGTCGGGGCATTACGCGACACTGTTGCGCAATACCGTGCGCAGCCTGCTGCCGAACTGCGATGTTTACATTACCGACTGGCACAATGCCCGTGACATTGCGGTCAGCGAAGGCAAGTTCGACATCGAGGATTTCACCCTTTACCTTGCCGAATTCATGCAGCATCTGGGACGTGACACCCATGTCATCGCCATTTGCCAGCCCGCCCCGCTGGCGCTGGCCGCCACCGCCTGGCTGGCCGAACAATCGCCCGAAGACCAGCCGCTCAGCCTGACCTTGATCGGCGGGCCGATCGACCCGGATGCGGCATCGACCGACGTCACCGACTTTGGCCGCCGCGTCACCATGGGCCAGCTTGAACACTCGGTAATTCAGCGGGTCGGCGTCAAGCACAAGGGATTCGGCCGCCTGGTCTATCCGGGCGCGGTACAGCTTGCCTCGTTCATCTCGATGAACCTGGAAAACCATGCCGAGGCGTTCACCAACCAGATCGCCGCCATTGCCCGCGATGAGGCGTCGGATCTGGACCGCCACAACACCTTTTACGACGAATATCTTGCGGTCATGGACATGACGGCGGAATTCTACCTGTCAACCGTCGAGCGGATTTTCAAAGGCCGCGAGATTGCCGAAAACCGGTTCATGGTCAAAGGCCGGCAGGTGGATTTCTCGAAAATCACCAAAACGGCGGTGATGACCGTCGAAGGCGCAGATGACGACATCACCGCCCCGGGCCAGTGCATCGCGGCGCTTGACCTGCTGAGCGGCCTGCCCGACGACATGAAAGCCAGCCATGTGGAACCGGGTGCCGGGCACTACGGCATCTTTTCCGGCAAGGCCTGGCGGCGCAATATCCGCCCGGTGGTTCTGGAATTCATCGACGAAATCGCGGCCAAACCCATTTCGGTGGGTAAGGTCAAGGCTGTCAGCTGAGTGTAACCTTATTTTGACAGGCAAGGGGCGCATTTACCAGCGCCCCCTGCGGTTACGGACGGCGGCAATCAGAACCCGCCGCCAGTTTGCTGCCGCCTACTTCTTCACGATCCGCCCATCCAGATAGGGTTTGTAACCCTGCGATTGCGCCAGGTATTCGGCCACAACATCCGCCAGATCCGGCCCGAAATCATAGGCATGTTCGGCGTTGATGAACATCTTGTAACCATCCCCGCCGCCACGCACATAGTTGTTCGATACCAGTCCATACATCCATTCCGGATCCACATCGGTCCAGACACCGGACCGCATCACCTTGGCGTCAACGATACGGCTGCCGGGGGCAGCGGCGGCATCCCAGGTATAGGTCAGACCAGCCACCTGCGGGAATCGCCCGGCGACTTCCTCGACCTGGCTGACGCCGTTTTCCAGCGCCTCCAGCAGCACCCGGCCCGAAACGTGAAAGGTCGAAAGCGTGTTCTGGAACGGCAGCACGGTCAGAACCTCGCCCATGGTTACCTGCCCCGCGTCGATCGACGCGCGCAAGCCGCCGGAATTGGCGATTGCCACTTCAATGCCTTGCGATCTGACCCGGTCCAGCATGGCATCGGCAACCAGATTGCCCATGGTGCATTCCTGCACCCGGCAGGTGTCGCGTTCGCCGTTGATCACGTCGGTGGATTCAGCCACAACCTTGTTGCGGATTTCATCAAGCGGTGCCGCCGCCAGGGCGATACGCGCCTTGACCTCGGCATCTTCGGCGACGCTGCCGTCCATCACCAGAGGCTCGCCGGTGGCGGCGGTGACGTTTCCGGCATCGTCAAAGGTGACGTTCAATTCACCCAGCAACTTGCCGTATGCATAGGCGGAAACGATGGCGGTCGAACCCACCATGGTCGGATACGGCCCTTCGGCGCGATCGTTGGTGTTGGACAAAAGCGTGTTGGTATGGCCGCCGACGATCACGTCCACGCCGGTGGTTTCCGCCGCCACCCTTTGATCGACCCGATAGCCGGAATGCGACAGCACGATGATCTTGTTCACCCCTTCTGCGGTCAGTTTGTCCACTTCGGACTGCACCGCAGCGACCGGATCGGTGAAAATGACGTTCTTGCCGGGGCTGGCCAACTCATCAGTATCCTGCGGCGTCAGGCCGATCAGGCCGATTTTCTGCCCGCCCTTTTCGACAATGGCCGATTTCGCCAGCTTGCCCGCCAGCATCGGTTCACCACTGACATCGGCGTTGGACATCAGGATGGGAAAGTTCAGCGCATCCATGAAGCCGCGCAAAACCTCGGGGCCGTCGTCGAATTCGTGGTTGCCGACGGTCATGCCGTCATAACCCATCCTGTTCATCATCTCGGCGGCCAGCTTGCCCTTGTAATAGGTGTAAAACAGCGAACCCTGAAACTGATCACCGCCATCCACCAGCAGCACATTGGTATTGGCCAGCCGTGCGCGGGCATCGCGAATCGCGGTCATCAGCCGGGCCGAGCCGCCAAAGCATTTGCCGTCGGCATTATCCTCAGCCGAGCAGCCGCTGTCGTATTTGCTGATCGGCTCAAACCTTGCGTGAAAGTCGTTGGTATGCAGAACGGTCAGGTTGTAATCCGCCAGTGCCGAGCCGGCGCTCAGGCTGAAAATGGCGGCGGCAACTGCGATTCGATGCTTGGGCATGTCTGAAACTCCGTTTATTGTCAAATGCCTGGCCGAAACGGGGTAGAACCGGCGGCCAGTGCAGTGTTTTCATATGCAACAAAAGTCTAGCATGTTTTTTGACAAACCTATGGCGAAATCCGTTGTCGGCATTCTTGCGCCGGGAAGCTGCATGGGGCAAACCGACAACGGGCAGAAGGGTATTTTCATGATCTACAAGATTTTCCGTCAGGCCGAATGGCAGCACCTGCAAACTAGCGGCGAAACCCGTGGCGCGCCGATTGATCTGGCCGACGGCTACTTGCATTTTTCCACTGCCGAACAGGCCGCCGAAACCGCCGCCAAACACTTTGCCGGGGTTAGCGGGCTGTGGCTGGCGGCAGTTGACGAAACCCGGCTGGGCGCGGCGCTGAAATGGGAGGTGTCGCGCGGTGGCGCGCGGTTTCCGCATCTTTACCGGGCGCTGAAACTGGCCGAAGTTTGCTGGTGCCAGCCGCTGCCGCTTGAAGGTGGCAGCCACCGGTTTCCGGTGGAAATGGCATGAACCCGATCGAACGGATCGGTCTGGCGGCGCTGCATCGACTGGATGCCGAAAAGGCGCATCAGTTGTCGTTGCTGGCACTGAAATCGGGCCTGGCACCGCTGCCTGGCCGGATTGATCGCCCAAGGCTCAGAACCAGGATTGCCGGGCTTGATCTGCCGAATCCGATTGGCCTTGCCGCGGGCTATGACAAGAACGCCGAGGTGATCTCGCCGCTGCTGAGGGCCGGATTCGGGTTCATCGAGGTCGGGGCCGCCACCCCCCTGCCCCAGCCCGGCAACCCGAAACCGCGATTGTTCCGCCTGACCGAAGACCGGGCGGCGATCAACCGGTTCGGGTTCAACAATCAGGGGGCGGTGGCGATTGCGGCGCGTCTGGCCAAGCCACGCGCAGCGGGCATTGTCGGCCTTAACCTCGGGGCCAACAAGGATAGCGCCAACCGCGCCGGGGATTATGTTTCGGTTCTGGAAACCTGCGGGCGGTTGGTGGATTTCGTGACGGTGAACATATCTTCGCCCAACACGGAAAAGCTGCGCGATTTGCAAGGAACCGCGGTACTGACGACGCTTTTGCGCGATGTTCTTTCCAGCCGCGACCGGCTGGGCAAAAAGCTGCCGGTATTCCTGAAAATCGCGCCCGATCTTGACGATGCCGAAATCGACTCCATCGCAGAGGTGGCGCTGTCGGCCCCGGTGGACGGCATCATCGCCACCAACACCACGCTGGCAAGGGACGGCCTGCAAAGTCGATGGCGCGATCAGGCGGGCGGCCTGTCGGGCCAGCCGCTGTTTGACCGCGCCACGCGGGTACTGGCGCGGCTGGCTGTGGCCACCGGGGGCGACCTGCCCCTGATCGGTGTCGGCGGCATCGGTTCCGCCGAACAGGCCTATGCCAAGATCAAGGCAGGGGCCAGCGCCGTGCAGCTTTATACGGCACTGGTCTATCATGGGCTGGGGCTGGTATCGGAGATCGCCAACGGGCTTGACGGCTTGCTGGCGCGCGATGGATTTTCTAATCTACAGGCGGCGGTCGGCATCGAAAAGGACAGATACAAATGAGCGGCGTTACCATCTGGCACAACCCCAAATGTTCGAAATCGCGCCAGGCGCTGGCGCTGCTGAAAGACCGGGGAATTTCGCCCGAGGTCGTGACCTATCTGGTTGACCCGCCATCGGTGGCCAGGCTGAAACTGGTGCTGAAAATGCTGGGCATTCCCGCCATTGCCATGATGCGCCGGCGCGAAAAGCGGTTTCAGGAACTTGGGCTGGCCGAGGATACGCCCGAGGCGGACCTGATCGCCGCCATGGCCGAAAACCCGGTCCTGATCGAGCGGCCCATCGTGATTGCCAACGGCAAGGCGGTGATCGGACGACCAACCGAAAAGGTTACCGAGATACTTTGATCTGGCGCATCAAGGCGCTGCGAATGATGATTTTCATCCAGGGGCAAACCGTTTCGGTTTGCCAAACCCGCCGCACCTAAAGTTCGATCAGCTTGACACTGCTGCCATCGGCCGACAGCGCAATTTTGCCCTGACACAGTTTCAGCGCATCCGCCCCGAACACGTCGCGCCGCCAGCCCTTCAGGGCATGGCCATCGGTATCGCCCGAGGCAATGTCTTCAAGTTCCGAGGCCGATGCGATCAGTTTTGGCGCCACCCCCGCCTGTTCCGCCTTGGCCTTCAAAAGCACCCGCAACAGGTCGGACAAGCCTTCGTTGCCCGGCCCGCGCGCCTTTTGCGCCGGTGGTTTCGGCAGGTTCTTGTCCGGGCAGGCCAGACCATCGGCGATCGCCTTCAGGATGCCCTCGGCGATATCGCCCTTTCGCGCCTCGCGCAACAGCAGCCGCGACCGGCCAAGGTCTTCCAGGTTCTGCGGCTTGGCCGAGGCCAGTTCCAGCAGCGCATCATCCTTGTAAACCCGCGAGCGCGGCACGTTGCGCCTTTGCGCGAATTCCTCGCGGAATCGCGCCAGTTCACGCACCAGACCCAGAAAGCGCGGCGAATGGGTACGGGTCTTGACCCGGCGCCAGGCCTGATCGGGGGTAATCGTGTAGGTGGCCGGGTCGGTCAGCATCTCCAGCTCCTCCTCGACCCAGGCGGTGCGTTTGGTGGTCTTGATACGCTCGGCCAGAACCTCATAGACATCGCGCAGATGCGTGACATCCGCCAGCGCGTAATGCTGCTGCTTGTCACTAAGCGGGCGGCGGCTCCAGTCCGTGAAGCGCGAGGATTTGTCGATCGACTGGCGGGCAATCTTGCGGACCAGGGTTTCATAGCCGACCTGATCGCCGAAACCGCAGACCATGGCCGCAACCTGGGTGTCAAAGAACGGCTTGGGAAACACCCCGCCCTCGACATAGAAAATCTCCAGATCCTGACGGGCCGCGTGGAACACCTTGACCACGCTTTCATTGCGGAAAAGATCGTAAAGCGGCTGAAGGTCCAGATCATCGGAAAGCGTATCCACCAGCACGCCGGTATCCTCACCTTTGCCGGGAAAGGCCATCTGGATCAGGCAAAGGCGCGCATAATAGGTGCGTTCACGCAGAAATTCGGTGTCTATGGTGACATAGGGATGGGTCAATGCGGCGGCGCAAAAGGCCCGCAATTCGTCCGTTCTGGTCAGTATTCTCATTGAGCCTGCTTGTTCTTCTTGTTGTAAGGCACCCGTTTCGCGCGGACCATAAAGAACCATTGGGGGAATTGAAAGACCCCGAATCGACGATGGCGACGCACCCCGCAAAAACCGGCCAAAGCTGTTATGATATGGGGGAATCACGGGGTAAAACGGCATATGTGTGGACGCTACGTTTCCGGCGACATGACCTGGCAGCAGTATCACGACTGGCTGACCGGCGATGCCGCCCCGCCGCCGCCCGAAGTGGAGCAGTCGCGCCACTGGAACATCCCGCCGACCGCAATGGCCCCGATTGCCATCATCGCCAATGGTACGCGACGGATGGTGATGGCGCGGTGGGGTCTGGTGCCGGCATGGTGGCAAAAACCGCTGTCGGAAATGCGGTTTTCAACCTTCAACGCCCGCAGCGAACAGGCTGCCGCCAAACCGTTTTTCCGCGACGCGATGAAGCACGCGCATTGCCTGGTTCCGGCCCTTGGCTATTACGAGTGGCAAGGGCCAAAGGAGGCCCGGCAACCCTGGTACATCCGCGCCGACACCAACCAGCCGGGCCTTTGCTTTGCCGGGCTGTGGTCGCGGGTGAAGCTGGCGGATTTCCAAGGCTATACTTTCAGCATCCTGACCCGCGACGCCACACCGCCGATTGCCCATCTTCACCAACGCCAGCCGGTAATGCTTGACGCCGAAGCCTATCAGGGTTGGCTGGCGGGCGAGGCACTGGAAACGCTGCCGCAAATCGCCCCGGAACGCCTGCGCTTTCACAAGGTCGCCAAGGCGGTCGGAAGCATTCGCAACGACGGACCGGAACTGATCGAGGCGGTGGCGGCGTAGGAACCTGCCAACCACGGCAGCAACGCATGCCAGCCGCGAACTGTCCGGACTATCATCCGAGCAATGGGCAGATCCTATCCCGGACGGGCCCGAGCAGTCGCCAGAAACCGAAACCGGCGCATCGAACCGTTGTTCAACCGATCAGTGCGCATCCGGCCGGCGCGCCGCCAGCGCCAGAACGCCGCCAAGCCCCACCATCGCCACCGGGAACATGGTGAAGGCGTTGAAACCAAACCCCCAATACATTCCCACGGCCGACAGGATCATCAGCACCCCGCCCAACAGCGCCTGCGACCGGGACATGGCACCGCCGGCAATCGCCAGGATCGGCGCAATCAGCGAAATCGCGCGGATGCGTTCGACGTTATCCACCTGATCAAACATCTGCGGATAGTCTCTCAGCGCATCCACCAGTTCCGTGTAGCCGTAGCTGAAGAACCCGACGATCATGCCAATGATCCCGCCGATAATCCCGAGCATCAATGCCGCATTGCGCATGGTTCCCCCTTTTGCGTTTTCAGAGAAACTAGGTTTTGCACGCGCCAGCCGCAAGGGCTTGGCGGATTTTCGCCACGTTTTCGGCTGCCTGTCCGCTTGATCCGCGCCACCCCGGCAGATGCGTTCGCCCCGATTCGCCGGGCAAGCGGTAAATCGCAGCATTTCAACGGTTTGGTCGGCATTTCGAAGTTTACCTAGCGGCAAGCAACTTGGTTCTTTTGTTGCTTTTACAAACATTTGCAGCACGCCCGGACTTTGTTACCGGCGCCGATCCTTTGCCGTGGCCTTGCAAGCTACGGGAAACGAACAGGAAAAACTTGATTTCCGGGGGGATTTGCGGCATAAATTTTGCGTGAAGTACGTCTTTCACCTGATACCTCCTGAAGTGCCACGGCCGCAGTCGGATCAAAGTCAAGACCAGACTGCACCACAGTCGCCGCATGTTGCGGGCGATGACACTAAGGGAGAAGATGCGGATGGCTACCGGCACCGTGAAATGGTTCAACTCGACCAAAGGCTATGGTTTTATTCAGCCCGACAGTGGCGGCTCGGATGTGTTCGTGCACATCTCGGCGGTGGAACGCGCCGGGTTGAGCGGCCTGAAGGACGATCAGAAGGTTTCCTATGAACTGGAAACCGGTCGCAACGGCAAGGAAAACGCCACGGACCTGAAGGCACTTTAGCCCTCGGGGCAAGCACAGGACCAGCCGACGCCCGGCGTTTTTCCGGGCGTTGTGCATCTTTTGGCCGATTTTCCTTGCTTTATGCGGCATTATCGACCATATGCACCCTGTGAAGTAAGTCCCTCACCCAGATCCTCCTGACGCCCTAAGCAGCTTGACGGTTTGATATTGAGACCGCACTGCACCAGGCCGCCGCATATCGCGGGCGGATCAGCAAAGGAGAAAACGGATGGCCAATGGCACCGTAAAATGGTTCAACGCAACTAAAGGCTTCGGCTTTATTCAGCCCGACAATGGCGGCTCGGACGTGTTCGTACACATCTCGGCGGTCGAGCGTGCAGGCCTTAGCGGCCTTAACGACGATCAGAAAGTCAGCTACGAGCTGGAAACCGGCCGTAACGGCAAAGAGTCGGCTTGTGATCTGAAAGCCCTCTGAAGATTTCGCCGGGAATTTCCCGACAACGGTTTTGAACGGCGGCAGGGCCCAGGCCTTGCCGCCGTTTTTCATTTGCACCGGTACCCGTCCGGGCCAGATCGAAACCGGCAGGTGACAGCGCCCAAACGGCGACTTGCTGTCCGGCCCGATCTAATCGGTATTGACAATACCACTTTGAAGATGCAACAATAGCCATCGGTAAATACCTGTTTAAACGTGGATTCGGATACCCGCGTGGCCGGATAGCCGTCGCCACCGGCCAGTGATAGTCCTGCATCCGCAATCAAAAGGGGCGCGCCATGGCACACCAACTGACCCTGAAACAAATCCAGCCCGTCACCCACGATACCCACCACATGATATTCGACCGCCCCGAGGGGTTTGAATTCAAACCGGGCCAGGGGGTGGAACTCTTTGTGCTCAAGGACGGCTGGGCAGACAAGGGCCGGCCCTTTACGCCGGTCTCGTTGCCGGATGAGCCGATGCTGGAATTCGTGATCAAATCCTACCCCGACCATCACGGTGTGACCGAACAGATCGGCAAGATGCAGCCGGGCGACAAGGTCGAGATGAAAGGGCCGTTCGGCGCGATTTCCGATCAGGGACCAGGGGTGTTCATCGCCGGTGGTGCCGGTGTCACACCAATGATCGCCATCCTGCGTCAACACCTGCATGAACACGGCACGCTTGAAGGTTCAACTCTGGTTTTTGCCAACAAGACCGAAGCCGACATTATCTGGCGCGAGAAATTCGAAGCGATGCAAGGGCTGAAAACCGCCTTTGTGGTCGATGAGGCGGGTGCATCGGTGCCACAGCAGCGGCTGGACCGGGAATATTTGCGCCAGTTCGTGAATGCCAAAAGCCGCTGCTATCTCTGCGGTCCGCCGCCGATGATGAAAGCGGTTCGCACCGCCCTGCACGACCTTGGTGTCAATGCGGCACAGATCGTGGAAGAAAAGTTCTGAACCCTTCCGCGACCGCCCTCACCCCCGGTCCCCCCACATCAGTCGGGGGCGAGGCGCGTCGGAAAATGGCCGGCGACAGGCGGGACCGCGCATCGTTGCGGCAAATTGCATCCCCCTGTCACGGCAATAACGTCACAGCGACGACTTCAGCCTTTGATTTTCCGATATTTCCCGATTTTCAGGGGGAAAGTTTGGTGCGGTCGAGAAGACTCGAACTTCCACGGGTGTTACCCCACAGCGACCTCAACGCTGCGCGTCTACCATTCCGCCACGACCGCATATCCTGACATGGTGGGCGGTCTATAGCCGCTGGGTCCGGGCTTGTGAAGAGGCAATTTCACCATCCTTGTCCGCCCCCTGGGCAAATGCAAACGGGCGCGGAAAATCCGCGCCCGCAGCGATTGTTGCCTGCGCTGAATTCAGTTATCGACCTTGAAGACCGGCAGCGCCGCTGCTTGCGGATTTTCCGGTTTATTCAGGGACGAACTGCCAGAAGATACCTGATAGGCGGCAGCGCGGATCAGCTCGGTGCGGCCGGGCTGGCTTGGGGCAAAGGCGGCGGTGGCGCCGTTTTCGGCAGCGTCCAGACCGGCAGCATACCAGTCCATCGCCAGATCAATCCGTCTTGATGCGCCGAACCCCTGTGACAGGTGGTGGCCCATCAGTTCGGCATAGACCTTGTCACCAAGCGCCACCAGCAACAGGCCGGATCCGATCGCCACATCCATGTTGTCGGTGCGATAGCCAACCGACAGGCAGATCTTGGCGGTGCCGGCCAACTGTGCCGGCGACATGCCGGTGGACAGCACAAATCCGGAAACATTCTTGACCACGTCGTTCATCGGTTGCAGCGACATCTCGGCAACGTAATCCTTCAGCACCGGTCCGAAAGCCTCGCATTGCTGGGTGATCTGCGCCGGGGTCACGCCCTGGACACTGCTGATCAGCTCTTCACCGCTGGCAATGGCATAGGTCCGCGCCAGGCAGAACTGTTCATTCAGCGCGAAATTCGCGTCGGTGATTGCCGACGCCTGGGTAAAGCCGCCATTGGAGTTGGTCAGAAGGCTGACCTTGTTGCAATGCGACGCCAGCGACTGCTGCTGCGCCTCGCCCAGGAAACTCGGCAAGGCCGAGGTCGAGGTGGTGGTCTTCGTGACCTCTTCCTGTTGTTCTTCAACCGGCTGAGGCTGGGTGTTGGCAAAGGTCGAGCCCTGCCCGGCACCGCCGGTGATTTCCTCGCGATAGGCGATCAGCAGGCCGCGGCGGCCATCGGGGCTGGTCGAAATCACCTGATTGACGCCGTAACCACCAACCATTGCCCGCTGGTAGGAGGTGAGCAGAATATTCTGTTCAAACGGGTTCAGATAACCGGTCGGGGTATAGCCCATATAGGCCTGATAGGACGAAATCGCCGTCCGCGAACGTTGCCCGAGCGCGCCATCGACATAACCGGCGTTGAAGCCGAAATAGTTCAGCGAGGACTGGATTTGCCGCCCTTCCTGGGTGGACTGCGCACGGTAGTAACGCTTCTTGCGGTTTTGCTGGGTTACAGCCGAGCCGATGACCCCGCCGATAATCGCACCCGCAACGAAATCGCCCGCATTGGCAAGCGCCGGAGAAGCCGGGGAAAGGCCGATTGCCAGCGCAGCAAGACCTGAGATGAGTTTGTTCGATGCCATTTGCACCTCCTGGAATAAGCAAATACAGTTACCGGCACGCCAGATTCCGTAATACAAGCGTTGACATGCCCTTCTCATTAGATGCCGAAGCATATCACGAATGCAAGCGCGATAAAAGTCGCATCATCAGCGGCAATACCGATGGTTGAATGGCGGATCAGCGCCGGACTGACCGAGTATCCTGCGGCGCTGGCGGAAATGGAACAACGGGTCGATGCCATCATTCAGGGCCAGGCGGATGAACTTGTCTGGCTGCTGGAACACCCGCCGCTATATACCGCCGGCAGCAGTGCGCGCGCCGCCGATCTGGTCGATGCCGAACGTTTTCAGGTATTCCAGACCCGGCGCGGCGGGCAATATACCTATCATGGGCCGGGACAGCGGGTGGTCTATGCCATGCTCGATCTCAACAAACGCGGCCGCGATGTGCGCGCCTATGTGGAAAATCTGGAAGGCTGGATCATTGCCACGTTGGCGCAATTCGGTCTGAATGCGGGGATCAGGCCGGGGCGGGTCGGTGTCTGGGTGTCGCGCCCGGAAAAACCACCGCTGACCGATGGCACGGTGCGCGATGACAAGATCGCGGCAATCGGCGTGCGGCTGCGCAAATGGGTGGCGTTTCACGGGCTGTCGATCAATGTCGACCCCGATCTTGAACATTTCTCCGGCATCGTTCCCTGCGGCATTGCCGGCCATGGCGTCACCAGTCTGGTCGATCTGGGCCTGCCGGTGACCATGGCCGATCTTGACCTGGCGCTAAGGGCGGGTTTTCAGCAGGTTTTCGGGGATGAACCCGGTCCGATGCGCCTTCAAACGCTCGAGGCAGGCTCCAGCAGGCGGCGGTAAAGGTGCCAGGTGGCGTGGCCCAGCACCGGCAGCACCACCAGCAGGCCAAGAAACATCGGCAGCATGGCAACCACCGTCATGACCCCGATCAGCGCCGCCCAGACCAGCATCACGGCAAAATTCCGAACCACCGAGGCCACGCTGGTGATCATGGCAGTGACGAAATCCACCTCTCGATCGACCACCAGCGGAATCGACACGACGCTGATCGAAAACAGCACCAGCGCCAGCGCGCCGCCGACCAGCGTGCCGACCGCCAGCATGGCCAGACCCTGCTGCGAATAGAGCAACCCGTAAGAGGAACTGATATTGGTCATTGCCGACAGACCGAAAAACAGCGCGAAAACCAGATGCGCCAGATAAAACCAGATGCCGAAAAAGAACGTCACGATAAAGGCGATCGACGGGATCTGCCGGTCCTTCTGGCGAAAAATCCGGGTAATAACCGTGTTCCAGTCAGGGCGGCGGCCCGCCTCAAGCTGGTTGCTGACCTCGTAAAGCCCGACCACAACGAACGGGCCGATCAGCGGAAAGCCGACCGCCACCGGCAGGATCATCCACGCACTTTCCCAGACCGTCAGTTGCAGATAAATGATGATGCCGCCAAGCACGAACATCCCGGCGATCACCAGCCCAAACACCGGTGCCTGGCGGAAATCGCGCCAGCCGTCTGCAAGCGCGTGGCGCAGATCCTGCAATCCGATGGTGCGGACTTTGGGCATCGGTGCGGGCGCTTGGGTGGTCTGGTTCATCGCTGTCTCCTTCAGATCTGCGGCTGTCGGCGGCCAGTGCCTGGTGCCGCCCCAGATTTGCGGCAAACCCCTGTCAAGGCAAGCAATCAATGGAAAGTCGCGCGCCTTCATGTCGCAATATATCCAACAGTAGCGGCGGCGACGTGAAAAAAACCTGTGTTTTCGCAATAGTATCTATTGAGGCAGCGTCTTTGCTGCGTTACCAGTTCAGATAACAAACTGCGGATCAGATCGGGATTCGCGCCGGAAATTGACGGGACAGGAGGATTTCACATGGCAGACGCCGCCGTTCACGCCCATGACGATCACGCGCCTAAAGGCTTCTTTACCCGCTGGTTCATGTCCACCAATCACAAGGATATCGGCATCCTTTACCTGTTCACGGCCGGTACGCTTGGCTTTGTGTCGGTGCTGTTCACGGTCTATATGCGCATGGAACTGATGCATCCCGATGTGCAGTACCTGTGCATGGAAGGTTCGCGGTTCATTGCCGACCCGTCGGCAGGCTGCACCCCGAACGGGCATTTGTGGAACGTGCTGGTCACCGGCCACGGCATCCTGATGATGTTCTTCGTGATCATTCCGGCGCTGTTCGGCGGCTTTGGCAACTATTTCATGCCGCTGATGATCGGCGCGCCGGACATGGCGTTTCCGCGCATGAACAACCTCAGCTACTGGCTATATGTTGCGGGTTCATCACTGGCGGTGGTGTCCCTGCTGGCACCGGGCGGCAACGATCAGGCCGGCGCCGGGGTTGGCTGGGTGCTTTACGCGCCGCTATCCACCACCGAGGGCGGCATGTCGATGGATTTCGCCATCTTTGCCGTACACCTGTCGGGCGCGTCATCCATCCTTGGCGCGATCAACATGATCACCACCTTCCTCAACATGCGCGCACCGGGCATGACGCTGCACAAGACGCCGCTGTTTCCCTGGTCGATCTTTGTCACCGCGCTGATGATCCTTTTGTCGTTGCCGGTACTGGCGGGCGCCATCACCATGCTGCTGACCGACCGCAATTTCGGCACCACCTTCTTTGATCCGGCAGGCGGCGGGGACCCGGTGCTTTACCAGCATCTGTTGTGGTTCTTTGGCCATCCTGAAGTCTACATGATCATCATTCCGGGGTTCGGCATCATCAGCCATGTGGTCTCGACCTTTTCCAGAAAACCGATCTTTGGCTATCTGCCGATGGTTTACGCCATGGTGGCAATCGGGTTTCTGGGCTTCATCGTCTGGGCGCACCATATGTATACGGTCGGCATGTCGCTGACGCAGCAAAGCTATTTCATGCTGGCAACCATGGTGATTGCAGTGCCGACGGGCATCAAGATCTTCTCGTGGATCGCCACCATGTGGGGCGGGTCGATTCAACTGAAAACACCGATGCTGTTTGCATTCGGCTTCTTGTTCCTGTTCACGGTCGGTGGCGTTACCGGCATCGTGGTCAGCCAGTCGGCGATCGACCGCATCTATCAGGACACCTATTACGTGGTGGCGCATTTCCACTATGTGATGAGCCTTGGCGCGGTGTTCTGCATCTTTGCCGGCTTTTATTACTGGATCGGCAAGATGTCGGGGCGGCAATACCCGGAATGGGCCGGGCAGGTACATTTCTATACCATGTTCATCGGCGCCAACCTGACCTTTTTCCCGCAGCATTTTCTTGGCCGCCAGGGCATGCCGCGCCGGATCATCGACTATCCGGAAGCGTTCTCGTACTGGAACTATGTCTCGTCGATCGGTTCGTTCATCACCTTTGCCTCGTTCGTGTTCTTCATCGGCATTCTGATTTACACGCTTCTCTGGGGCAAGCGCGTGACCGAGAACAACTATTGGGGTGAACATGCCGAGACGCTGGAATGGACCCTGCCCTCGCCGCCGCCCGAACACACTTTCGAGATCCTGCCCAAGCCCGAGATGTGGGACAAGCACCCGCATCACTGATGCCGGTTGTCTGGCTGACAGAACCTGAAAAGGCCCCGGTGCAATCCGGGGCCTTTTCGGTTTCCGATCAGCGCCTTCTGAGCCACGCCATCATCCGGCCCAACCGCTCGTTGCCAAGAAAGGGGTTTCACTGGCTGTTGCTGATCCTCTGGGGGTTTCTGCTGATACCGCTGATACCGCTTCTCGGCAGTCATGCGCTGTGGGTGATGCTGCCGTTCCTGCTGGGGGCGGTGGTGGCGCTGGGTTATTCGATTGAACGCAATTACCGTGACGGCGAGTTGTTCGAGGAACTGACCCTGACGCACAAATTCCTGAAGGTGGTGCGCCATACGCCAAGGCGAATGCGCCAGGAATGGCAGGCCAACCCCTATTGGGTGCGCCTGAATATCCTGAAGGAAGGCGGGCCGGTCGAAAACTATCTGACGCTGAAGGGTGGGGAACGCGAAATCGAGCTTGGCGCGTTCCTCAGCCCCGAGGAACGGGTCAGGCTTTGCCACGATCTGGAACGCGCCCTGGCAAGGGCCAGAATGCCGGAAATCTGACACGATCAGGGCCATTGGCGTTGCCTGCCCCGGAACCCGCCTATTGCGCCGTGTCGATTCCCAACGAGTTCAGCAACTGGTAATAGGCCACCACCGCGATCACAAAGGCAAAGACCAGAACGATCAGTTCCCGCTTGAAACCGTGCCGGTGATATTTGACCCGCTGATGGTGGTGCAGCACATCCAACAGCTCATCACCGAAGATGATCGACAAGAACGAGCCGCCACAGGAAATCACGATCACCGACCAATAAGGCCAGGGAGTCACCAGAATGCCGTGAAGCAGCCGGGTCAGCACCGTGGTTTCATATTCGGACGGAAACCAGAGCAGCGCCGAGATGTTGAGCGAGATGGCAATCGCCCAGACCGCCAGTTCGGAATAAAGCATGCGAATGCCGAACAACAGCCTGAGCGGAAAGTCGAGCAAAAACCCCGCATCGGCAATCGGCGTGCACAGAACAAAGAACGACCAGGTCAGCAGCGCCGCAATGCTGCCGGTGCGAAAATCGTAAGCCCATGTGAGATAGACAAAATAACCCGCCAGTAGCAGGATCAGCAGAATGAACCGGATATATACCTGCCGATGCGCCGGGACTTGGGTTTTGCGAGCTTGGGTATTTGGGGCACGCATGACCCTAGCCAAGCAATCGTTTGACCGCGCTGCCTGCCTTGCCAAAATCCATCTGCCCGGCGTAACGCTCCTTTAACGCCGCCATCACCCGGCCCATGTCGCGAATCGAATGCGCGCCGGTTTTGGCGACAACTTCCCTGACCGCCGCCTCGACCTCGTCATCGGCAAGCTGGCGGGGCAGGAATTCCTCGATCACCAGAATCTCGGCGCGTTCCTTTTCCGCCAGTTCCAGCCGGCCGGCTTCCTCATAGGTTTTGGCGGATTCATGGCGCTGTTTGATCATCTTGGCAAGAATCGCCAGGATCTCGTCATCCGGCACACCCTGATCGACTCCGTCGGTGCGCGCCGCGATGTCACGATCCTTGATCGCCGCCTGAATCAGCCTGATGGTCGACAGACGCGGCGCATCCTTGGCCCGCATGGCGTCCTTCAGCTCGTTGGTAATGCGTTCGCGCATATCGCAGCCTCCCCGCCGCTTTGCCCTGGTATTGGGCGGCAACCATACAGCGCCTTTGACCGGCTGACAACTCTGTCATCAACAATCAAGTCTTTGTTTTTGCTAGATATATCAAATTGCCCCTACACTTGACCAGACGGCGTACAGCGCATAGTGTCCGCAAAATTCAATCCTAGAAGCATCCGTGGTAAGCGTCATGGCAAACCCCCCAAATTTTCCCGGAAAACCAACCGGCTGCATCGTTCTGGCCGACGGAACCGCGTTTTATGGCCATGGTTTCGGGGCAACTGGCACCGCCGAAGCTGAGCTTTGCTTCAACACCGCCATGACCGGTTATCAGGAAATCATGACCGATCCCAGCTATGCCGGGCAGGTCGTGACATTTACCTTTCCGCATATCGGCAATACCGGCACCAACCCCGAAGATGACGAGGCCACCGCCCCGGTGGCGCGCGGCATGGTGGTGAAATGGCAACCAAGCGAGCCAAGCAACTACCGCTCGACCGGCGATCTGCCGGACTGGCTGGCCAAGAATGGCCGGATCGGCATCGGCGGTGTCGATACCCGCCGGCTGACCCGCGCCATCCGCCGGCAGGGCGCGCCGCATGTGGCCATCGCCCATGACCCCGAAGGCAATTTCGATCTGGCTGAAATGGTTGCCCGCGCCCGCGCCTTTCCCGGGCTTGAAGGGCTGGATCTGGCGCGCGAGGTCACCTGCGCGCAATCCTATCGCTGGGATGAAATGCGTTGGGCCTGGCCCGATGGCTATGCGCGCCGCACCACACCGGGCCGCCGGGTGGTTGCGATTGATTACGGCGCCAAACGCAACATCCTGCGCTGCCTTGCCTCGGCCGGTTGTGATGTAACGGTTCTACCCGCCACCGCCACCGCCGATGAGGTGCTGGCGCACGATCCCGAAGGGGTGTTTCTGTCCAACGGCCCCGGTGATCCGGCGGCGACCGGGATCTATGCCGTGCCGATGATCCAGGGCATTCTGAAACGCCGCGATCTGCCCATTTTCGGCATCTGCCTTGGCCATCAGATGCTGGCGCTGGCCCTTGGCGGCAAGACGGTAAAGATGAACCACGGCCATCACGGTGCCAATCACCCGGTCAAGGATGTGGAAACCGGCAAGGTCGAGATCACCTCGATGAACCACGGTTTCGCAGTCGATACCGCCAGCCTGCCCGAAGGTGTGATCGAAACCCATGTATCGCTGTTTGACGGGTCGAACTGCGGCATCCGCGTGGCTGAGCGGCCGATCTTTTCCGTACAGCAGCACCCCGAGGCCAGCCCCGGCCCGCAGGACAGCTATTACCTGTTCCAGCGTTTTGTCACCTTGATGGAACAGGCGGCCACGCAGCGGGTCTGATTAACGGTTCATTAACCTTGTTTGCGCAGGCTTGTCGGCAACCAGAACGACAGTCCGGCGGAACATGACCGTACACGCCTTCAAGTCCCGCGCCGCGTTGCAGGCCGCCAATGCGGCGCAGATGCCGCCGACACCGCGCCAGCCGCTGCGCCTGGGGCAAATCCTGTGCGATCAGGGCAAGCTGTCGGCGGATGATCTTGCCGCATGTCTGACCATTCAGCGACGTCAGGATGTGCAGCTTGGCACCATTTTGCGCGCCCATGGCCTGATCAGCGATCAGGATATCCAGGCGGCACTGGTACAGCAATTCGCAGCCCCCGGCGTCGATCTCGACCAGACGCCGCCCGATCCCGAACTGATCGAGGTGGGCGAAACCGATCTGTTCCTGCAACATGCCTGTATCCCCTGGCGGCGGATCTGCGGCAAGGTGGTGATGGCGGTTTCCGATCCGGCCGGGTTTGAACGCCTGCGCCTGTTGCTGGTACCGGGACTGCGCCATGCCGATTACGTCATCGCCACCCGCGATCAGGTGATCCGGCATCTGACCCGTCTGTGCAGCGCCACCTTGTCGGAAAAGGCCAACATCCGCTGTCCGGAACGTTTTTCCTGTCGCATCTGGGCACGACCAATGCGCCTGCCGCTGGTGGTGCTGGTGCTGGCGCTGCTTACAGCGGCGGCGATGCTGGTGCCGCGGGCGGCGATGTGGCTGATCTATGCCTGGGTGATGCTGACGCTGGTTGCGGTCAGCTTTCTCAGGCTGGTGGCGTTGGCACAGGCGGCGCGAAACCGCTGGCGCAGGCCCACCGAAATGCTGCCTGCACGCGGCAACCACCCCTCGCCGCGCCTGCCTCGGGTTTCTGTTCTGGTGCCGCTATACCGCGAGGAAAAAATCCTGCCCGATCTGATCCGGCGGCTGGAAATCACCGATTATCCCAAGGAGTTGCTGGAAATCTGCCTGATTCTGGAGGCGGGCGATACAAGCACCCGCGCGGCAGTGGATCAGATCGCACTGCCCCACTGGATGCGCGTGATCGAGGTGCCGCCCTCTCGCCTCAAGACCAAGCCGCGGGCGATGAATTATGCGCTTGATTTCTGCCGCGGCGATATCATCGGTATCTATGACGCCGAAGACGCGCCCGAGGCCGATCAGATCTCGCGCATCGTTCAAAAGCTGCGCAATTCGCCGCCGGATGTTGCTTGCGTGCAGGCCTATCTGGACTATTACAACCCGCGTCAGAACTGGCTGTCGCGCTGTTTCACCATCGAATACGCCATCTGGTTCCGTCTGGTCCTGCAAGGGGTCGAACGCCTGCGCCTGCCGGTGCCTCTGGGCGGAACCAGCGTGTTCTTTCGCCGCCATGTACTGGAGGAGATCGGCGCCTGGGATGCCCATAACGTGACCGAGGACGCCGATCTTGGCATGCGGCTGGCCCGGCACGGATATCGCTGCACCTTTGAGCCGACCACCACCTTTGAAGAGGCGAACTGCACCACCCTGCCGTGGATCAAGCAACGCTCGCGCTGGCTCAAGGGTTATGCAATGACCTGGATCACCCATATGCGCAGCCCCGCACAGCTATGGCACCAGCTTGGCCCAAGGGGATTTCTGACCTTTCAGGTGATCCTGCTGGGTACGCTGTCGAATTTCCTGCTGGCGCCGGCCATCTGGTCGTTCTGGCTGATCTCGCTTGGCTTCACGCCGGCATTTCAGCCGCTGTTGCCCGGCGCGGCCTGGTGGGTGCTTGGCTGGGCGTTTGTTCTGACCGAAACCGTTCTGGCGCTGCTTGGCTTGATCGCCACCTTTGGCCGGGAACGTCGGTTCCTGATGCCCTGGGTTCTGACCATGCCGTTTTACTGGCCGCTGGGTTCCATCGCCGCCTACAAGGCGGTTTATGAACTGTTGCTGGCACCGTTTTACTGGGACAAGACCAGCCACGGCATCAGCCAGTCGGACCGGATTTCCGGGCGCATCGACATCACAAGCCCGGCACCGCCGCCTAGCGACTGGCCGAAACCTCGCCCGCGTCGATCTTGAGGCGGGTCTCAAACGCATAGGAAAGATGGCGTTTCACTGCCTCGCAGGCGGCATCACCATCACCAGCGGCAATCGCCTTGACGATGGCCAGATGTTCATCAAGCGCCTGCAGGCCGCGCCCGTCCACCGCCAGCGATGTCGTGGCCAGCAGCGCCATCGAGCGATGCACCAGATCAAGCTGGGCGATCAGATAACGGTTATGGCTGGCAAGGTGGATCTGGTTATGAAACCGCCGGTTGGCGCGGCTGAGCCTGGCCGGATTTTCGACCAGCCCGCGATCCTGTTCAACCATGGAAAACAGTACCCGCACCTCTTCGGGCGAGGCATGTTGCGCCGCAAGACGTGCCGCCAGCCCCTCCAACTCGGCCCGGACGGCGTAAAGCTCGGCCAACTGGTTGTGATCCAGCGACGCCACGATCAGGCTGCGCCCGGTGCGTGTCAGCATGGATTGGGTTTCCAGCCGTTGCAACGCCTCGCGGATCGGGGTGCGCGACACCCCGAAGCGTTCCGCCAGTTCGCTTTCCACCAGCCGGTCACCGGGCGCGTAAATGCCGGTGTCGATGGCTTCGAGTATCAGATCATAGGCATCTTTCTGCGCCTCTTTGCTGCTGGCCATGTCGCCCCTCCGTATACCGTGGTGGACAAACTAACGCCCTTTGCGGCATCGACGCAAGCGATAGCACATGCGGCAAACGGCCAGAAGCCGGCCAGGGAACGCATTTGTTACCGCACCCAGCCCGAAAACCGTGATCGCCGGGGGCTTGCGGTCTGCCCGCGCCGCGCTTAGATTCCTGCCATGCCGAAAGAAGACTTCTCACATGTGGCGACCTGGGTTTTTGACCTCGACAATACGCTTTACCCGCCATCGGCCCGCCTGTTCGACCAGATCGAGGCGCAGATGACGCGTTATGTGATGGAGGCGCTGAAGATTGATCAGATCACCGCCGATCACCTGCGCGATCATTACTGGCATACCTATGGCACCACGCTGGCCGGGCTGATGCGCGAACACGATGTCGATCCCGGCCCCTATCTGGATCAGGTGCATGACATCGACCTTGGCCACTTGCAAAAAGACCCGAACCTGAAGGCGCGCATCTCGGCCCTGCCGGGGCGCAAGGTGATTTATACCAACGGCCCCAGCATCCACGCCGAACGGGTGACGGCAGCGCGTGGACTGTCGGGTATTTTCGATGCGGTTTACGGTGTTGAACATGCCGGCTTTTTGCCGAAACCGGAACGCGCCGCCTTTGATACCGTGTTTGCGATCGACCACATCGTGCCGGAAACCTCGGCCATGTTCGAGGATGACCACCGCAACCTTCAGGCCCCGCACGCCATGGGCATGAAATGTGTACTGGTCGGCCCAGCCCGCAACGAAAAGGCCGCCCATATCCACCACCAGACCGACGATCTGGCGCATTTTCTGTCGCAAATCATTGGCTGAACTTATGTGATTTGGTCTGAACCTGATCGTCAATTCAGATGATAGGTCAGCGCACTGGCAACAAGCAGCCGCAATTTCTCCAACGATATCACCTGATCATTCGGCAGGTGGATGGCCCGATTGCCCTCAAAGCGGAAATCGTCGGGAAATATGCTTTGGAAATCCGAAATGATTGACGTCTGGCAATGGGCATAAATCGCGATACCGCCTTCTTTTGGCGCGCCAAGTCGGATAGTCGATCCCGATTTGGTCTGAGGCGTCAGGTAGGCCGGTTGCCCCCATTTCAGGGTTTCAAGCAACCGCCCCACCCCCGGTGTTTGGGCAGCGGTTTCAAATATCATCTGCCGAAGGGTCAACAGGCCAGCCCGCTCAGGCGCGGGAAACGCGTCGAACCTGGCTTTTACAGCGGGATCATCAAACCGGAGAATGGGTTCGGTCATATCGTTCACCTCCTTCAGCCTGCCAAGGGTAGTTCCCTCAACCAACATCGTCAAACCCAAGACTGACAACCGCATTTTCTGGCGCATACCGTCGGCTGAGTCTTTTCGTTCCTCGCATGCGCGCCTATGGTAGCGAAATGAAAATGCGTCATCAGGACATTCTGATTTCCGGCGGCGGCCTTGCCGGGCTGACGGCGGCGCTGGCGTTTGGCGGGGCGGGGTTTTCCGTTCTTTGCGTCGATCCCGCACCACCCGTCACCAGCGTCAACAGGGCCGGGGCCGACATCCGCACCACTGCCCTGCTGCAACCCGCCCGCCAGTTGCTGGAACGGGCCAACCTCTGGCACCGCCTTGCCGGCAGCGCGGCACCGCTGCAAATCATGCGTATCATTGATGCCGGCGGCGAAAGCCATGAGGTCCGCGATATCGCCGATTTCGACGCCGCCGACATCTCGGACCAGCCGTTTGGCTGGAATATCCCCAACTGGCTGCTGAAACGCGAATTGCTGGCCGCGATTGCGGGCGTGCCCGACGTGACCTTTCTGACTGGCGTGCAAACCCGCCAGACAACCCCCCGCAGCACGGAAATCCGCACCATGCTGTCGGATGGCAGCCTTGCCGTCAGCCACCTTCTGATCGCCGCTGACGGGCGCAATTCAAACATCCGCGAACAGGCGGGCATCGGCGTGAAAACCTGGCGCTATGGGCAAAAGGCGCTGGCCTTTACCGTCACCCACCCCCTGCCCCACCACAACGTTTCAACCGAGATCCACCGAACCGGCGGGCCGTTCACCCTGGTGCCGCTGCCGGATCAGGACGGTCAGCCGGCATCCGCCGTGGTCTGGATGGAAAGATCGGCCGAGATTGAACGGCTGGCAAACCTGCCGGTTCCTGCATTCGAGGCGGAAATCCTGACCCGCTCAACCGGTCTGTTCGGCCCCTTGACGCTGAATGGCCGCCGCAGCGTCTGGCCGATCATCAGCCAGTTGGCCAACCGTCTGACTGCCGAACGCACCGCCCTGATTGCCGAGGCGGCGCATGTGGTGCCGCCGATCGGTGCGCAGGGCCTGAACATGAGCCTGGCCGACATCGCCTGTCTTTTGACGCTGGCACAATCGGCACCCGACGCCCTTGGCTCGGCCACCATGTTGGCAACATTTCAGCGACAGCGATGGGGCGATATCAACCGCCGGGTCAGGGGTATCGACCTGCTGAACCGCGTCTCGATGGCCGAAAATCCGCTGCTGAGGGAACTGAGGCGCAGCGGGCTGAAAACCTTGCACGGAGTTGCACCAATCCGCAAACTCCTGATGAAAACCGGACTGGGGGCGACCTAAAGCACCCGGTCCAGTGCTGTTTCAAGCCGTGCCAGCGTCGCATCCACATCCTTCAGCTTGTCCAGCCCAAACAGCCCCAGCCGGAAGGTGGAATAACCTTTGGGTTCATCACATTGCAGCGGCACCCCGGCGGCAATCTGCAACCCTTCGGCGGCGAATTTGCTGCCATTCTGCACGCTGGGATCATCGGTATAGCTGACCACCACGCCGGGCGCTTCGAACCCTTTGGCGGCGACCGAACGGATGCCGCGTTTCGCCAGCATTGTACGCACCTTCTGGCCAAGCTCCCATTGCGCGGCGCATAGCCGATCAAACCCGTAATCCCTGGTTTCCAGCATGATATCGCGGAACTTCGTCAAGGCATCGGTCGGCATGGTGGCGTGATAGGCATGGCCACCGTTTTCATAAGCCTGCATGATTGCCAGCCATTTCTTCAGATCAATGGCGAAACTGGACGATGCCGTCGCCTCCACTCGCGCCCGCGCCGCCTCGTTCAGCATCACAAGGCCCGCCGAGGGTGACGCCGACCAGCCCTTTTGCGGTGCCGAAATCAGCACATCAACGCCAAGTGCCTGCATATCGACCCAGACACAGCCCGAGGCGATGCAATCCAGCACGAACAGGCCGCCAACCGCATGCACCGCCCCGGCCACGGCGCGGATATAGTCATCCGGCAGGATCATGCCGCTGGAGGTTTCCACATGCGGCGCAAACACCACGGCCGGGCTTTCGGCGTGGATGCGCGCCACCACCTCATCCACCGGGCAGGGTGCGAATGGTGCCTGCGGCTCATTGCCGGTCTGATGCGCCTTCAATACGGTTTCCTCGGCCGCAATCGCGCCAGCCTCAAGAATCTGCGTCCAGCGATAGGAAAACCAGCCGTTGCGGATCACCAGCGCCTTTTGCCCGCCCGCCAGTTGCCGCGCCACCGCCTCCATGGCATAGGTGCCGCCGCCGGGGATCAATGCCACATGATCGGCATGGTACACCTGCTTCAGTATGCCGGAAATATCGCGCATCACCGCCTGAAACCGCTGCGACATGTGGTTAAGCGAGCGGTCGGTGAAAACCACGGAAAATTCCTGCAATCCATCGGGATCCACATCGGGCAGCAAAGCGGTCATGGCAGTATCCTTTTTTCGGTCGAATCCTTTTCAATCAATAGGCCAGCCCCCGGCCCCACCGCAAGCCTAACCACCAATCGGCCCAGCCCGGCGTTCCTCGCTCAACAGCACGTTTGATTCCACCTCGCCGACCCCCGGCAAGGTCATGATCCGCCGCCGCAGGATGCGTTCAAAATCCGCCAGATCACGCGCCACCACCCTGAGGCGGTAATCGTATAACCCCAGCACATGCTGCACCAGTTGCACCTCGGGAATGGCAATCACTGCGCGTTCGAAATCCGCCAGACTGACACGGCCCTTGGTGGCCAGCTTCAACCCCAGGAACACCGTCACCCCGAACCCAAGCGCAGCATGGTTCAGCCGAACCCGCCGCCCGGTCAGAATGCCCGCCTGTTCCAGCCGCCGGATGCGCCGCCAGGTCGCAGGCTGCGACAGTTCCAGCCGCCGCCCCAACTCGCCCGCCGAAAGACGCGCGTCTTCCTTCAACGCCCGCAAAATCCGGCGGTCCAGATCGTCAAGATCAATCATATCGGCAGACTTTCACTGACCTTCAGATTGGCCACCAGCATCAAAGGTTCAATATCGGCGATATGCGGCAGTTTCAGGATCCGGCCGCGGTAAATCTCCTGATAATGCTGCATGTCCCGCGCCAGCACATTCAGCCGCACATCGACCCGGCCAAGAAAGGTCTGGATCTCATCAACTTCGGCGATACCGCGTGCCGCCGCGATAAAGGCATCGAACGCATTGCCCGCCGCCTTGTCCAGCGTCACGCGCAAGCTCACCTCGACCGCATAGCCAAGCGCGCGCCAGTCGATCAGCGCCTCATACCCCTCGATCACCCCCAACCGCTCCAGCCGCTCCAGCCGGCGCGACACCACACCGGCGCTCAGCCCGGCCCGCTCGGCTAGTTCGGCATGGCTGAGTTCCGGTGCCGCCTGCAACTGACGCAACAGCCGCCTGTCGGTATCATCAAGGCTTAGCATGATTATTCCGTATTTTTATCATTTGGCGAATAGATATCTTCTTTATTGCCCCAAATACTCAAAGAACTCAATCTGATTTCAGCGAAACATCGGCTATTTTCACGCCAATTTAACCAACAAAGGAACCCACCATGCGCGTTTATTACGACCGCGACTGCGACATCAACCTGATCAAGGACATGAAAGTTGCCATTCTCGGATATGGCTCACAAGGTCATGCCCATGCACTGAACCTGCGCGACAGCGGCGCCAAAAACCTGGCGGTGGCGCTTCGCGAAGGCTCGCCCTCGGCGAAAAAGGCCGAAGCCGAAGGCCTCAAGGTCATGGGCATCGCCGAGGCCGCCAAATGGGCCGACCTGATCATGTTCACCATGCCTGATGAGTTGCAGGCCGAAACCTACAAAAAATACGTGCACGACAACCTGCGCGAAGGCGCGGCCATCGCCTTTGCCCACGGCCTTAACGTGCATTTCGGCCTGATCGAACCCAAACCCGGCGTTGACATCATCATGATGGCGCCCAAAGGCCCCGGCCACACGGTGCGCGGCGAATTCGTCAAGGGCGGCGGCGTGCCTTGCCTCGTGGCGGTGGAAAACAACGCCTCGGGCCGGGCCATGGAAATCGGCCTTTCCTATTGCTCGGCCATCGGCGGCGGGCGTTCCGGCATCATCGAAACCAATTTCCGCCAGGAATGCGAAACCGACCTGTTCGGCGAACAGGCCGTCCTGTGCGGCGGGCTGGTCGAGTTGATCCGCATGGGCTTTGAAACCCTGGTCGAGGCGGGTTACGAGCCGGAAATGGCCTATTTCGAATGCCTGCACGAGGTCAAGCTGATCGTCGATCTGATCTATGAAGGCGGCATCGCCAACATGAACTACTCGATCTCGAACACTGCGGAATACGGCGAATATGTCTCCGGCCCGCGGGTCCTGCCCTATGACGAGACCAAGGCGCGGATGAAGGCGATCCTGACAGATATCCAGACCGGCAAGTTCGTGCGGGATTTCATGCAGGAAAACGCCGTCGGCCAGCCGTTCTTCAAGGCGACGCGGCGGATCAACGACGAGCACCAGATCGAAAAGGTCGGCGAGACCCTGCGCGGCATGATGCCATGGATTTCCGCCGGACGCATGGTCGACAAGGCCAGAAACTGATTCCTCAACCCGGATGAATGCAAACGGGGCGCCAACCTGGGCGCCCCGTTTGTCAACAATGGTTGTTGTTCGAGTTCAAATCAGACCGATCTGCGCCGCCCCAGCCACCCGGCCAGGCCAAGCCCCGAAAGCAAAAGCAACCCACCGGCAGGCAACGGCACGGCGGCCGTCTGCACCACGTCAAAGGCAAGGTTGTAATCAAAGGATATGTCGCCCGTGCCCTGCAAGTAATAGGGCGACGTGACCGTTGCCGAATCCGCCACGAAGTTTAGCTGCGACCACCTCAGCGCGTCACCCGCGCTCACGGCATAGACGCCATCGGCATCGAAAATGAACCAGCCGAGATGCCCAAGTCCAAGGGAATCCGATTCCATCGTGCCGGTCAGCGTGAAATTGCTGATCGTCAACTGCACGTTGTCCAGTTCGGTTCCCGCCGCCAGCGAAATCAGCAAACTGTCCATCCAGTCCCCGGAAGAGCAGTTGGCGAAGGTGGAATTGACATCCTCGACGCATGTCGTGCTTAGGCCGCCGGTCATGGTGTAGCTTCCAAGCGACAACAGGCCCGCATTGGTCGGAGAGAAGAAGTCGCCGAAATCCGGCGGCTCGGAAAACGCCGCAGCCGTCGCCATACTGGCCGAAAGCGCAAAAGCTGAAAGTGTCATTATGGATAGTTTCATGAAAATCTCCCAAGATTGATTACTTACAAACTCTTAAGTTTCGATATCTATTCCAAATTGTCAACAGGTATACGCTGGAATCTCGTCGGATGCAGCGGGTTTGAACCCCTGGTCCCCCGAAATCCAATCGGCAGGCGTTCGTTTCATGGCATGCGACGGGTGGCTTTTTGCCCCGGTAAACCATGGTCCAAAATAACAGGCGGCCCGGAGATTTCCGGACCGCCTGAAGGTTCAACACCCCAACAGGGAGGAGAAGGGTGTCGAATTCTCTTTCGGCGCAACAGCCCCGAACTTGTCAGTTCTGCCCCATCAACGCGCCAGAATAGGCGTTGATATCGGCGCGTTTCACACCGATTTGCGCCAGTTGATCATCGCTCATTGACCTCAGGACGGAACGCATCCGCCCAAGCTGAACACTGTAGACCCAGCCTGCGATCAACGCCTTGAACGACGGTCGCGCGGCGCGCGGGGTTGAATTCCCGGTGAAATCACTTGTGGTGCTGGTCATTTCAGTACCATCTTCCTCGCCTCATCGCGGGCGACTTGCTGAATCGAGGCGCGGCTGATGCCGATATCGGCAAGATCCCGATCGGTTAGCCCGCTGAGTTGATACATCGTTTCATTATAGATGGCGCGGCGGGCATAACCCTTGCGAATTCTGTCAATACCTTGCGCCATTTGGCGGCTGACGGTGCCGATGATCGGCAATCCCGTGGATTTGCCTGTGTCTGTATAGAAGGCCATATTGCCCCCCTTCCTTTCGTTTCTTTCTGCGGTGCAGAATTATTTGCTGCAATGCAGTATCTGGCCATTTGCATACCAATGACAACCTGCATTTCTGCATAGCGGCAATTCGTTTTGCGAAAGGTTACGCAGGATCAACCTGTTGCGGGTTGCATTTTGGGGCTGGCAATTTCCGGTTTTTTGCCTGAGCCTGCGGCAAAGTGAAAGAACCGTCCATGTCCACATCCCAACCCGGCCCGGTGATCTGGGGCCTTCTGGTTTTGCTCGGCCTGCTCTGGGGGGCGTCGTTTCCTGCCGTCTCGGTGGCGCTTGGCGGGTTTGGCCCGTTCACCATCGTTGCCCTTCGCGTCAGTCTGGCGGCGGTAACGTTGCTGATATTGGCATTTGGCCTTGGCTATGGCCTGCCCGGCGTCAGATCCCCGACCGAGCGGCGAATTTGGCTGCATGCGGCGGGTGTGGCGATATTTTTCAATGCCATGCCCTTTACCTTGCTGAGTTGGGGGCAAAAATATGTCACCTCGGGCTATGCCGGGATCACCATGGCGGTGGTGCCGCTGTTTGTTCTGCCGCTGGCGCATTTCATGGTGCCGGGTGATACGATGTCGCGCCGCAAGGTGATCGGCTTTGTTCTGGGATTTGCCGGCGTCGTGGTGCTGATCGGGCCGGATGCGTTCACAAGTTCCGGGGCCGAGGTTGAAAATCTGGCGCGGCTGGCCTGTCTGCTGGCAACCGCTGGCTATGCCATCGCCAATATCATCACCCGCCTTGCCCCGCCCTGCCCGCAACTGTCGTTCAGCGCCGCCGCACTTTCGATCGCCAGCCTGATCATGCTGCCACTGGCACTGTTGATCGAAGGGCTGCCCGAGGCACCCGGCACGGCACCGGTTCTTGCGGTGATTTATCTGGGGCTGGGTCCGACGGCGCTGGCGACGCTGATTCTGGTCAGGATCATCACCACGGTCGGGTCAACATTTCTGGTGCTGGTCAACTATCAGGTACCGATCTGGGCCGCCCTGATGGGGGTATTCTTTCTGTCGGAAAACCTGCCGCCGCAATTCATCGCCGCCCTTGGCCTGATCCTGCTGGGACTGGCCGTCAGTCAGCCGCGACGGCGACGGCGGGTCAGCCCCTAATACCGGCCAAGCGACACGGTTTTCTTGCCAAGAACCTTGTCGTCCTTGCTCATCGCCTTGACATCGGCGGAATAGCGGTTGCCACGCCCGCCGGAACAGGGTGGCAAATACCCCTTGGAGGCATATTCGCCACTGCTGCGCGCCCTGGCGACAACGCGAATACCGAGAGGCAGCCGGTTGGTCATGCCCGGTACCGCTGGCAGGGTCGCGGATTTGCCGCTGACCGGAAAGCCGATCTTGCCATGCCCGCCATTGCTGGACAGGGGCGGATAAGATTTGTCGTTGAATTCGACCAGAATCCAGCTTGTACCCTTGGGCAGGCCCGAAACCTGCATCGGCGGCGTCTTGCCCTTGCCGCCCTGAAGCGGGCAGTGCTGACCGGCGGGCACGGTCTTGCCATCCCATGGCGGCAGCAGTTTCACGCTGAAATCTGCCGCGTTGGTCACTGGCGCAAGCCCCATCGCAATGGCTAGGCTGACGGCGGACAGAAAAAGTCGTTGCATCGGCTGCTCCCTGATCTGGTAATCTGCGGATAGGTTGTCAGGATCACCCAACCCCGCCCTCGGGTCAACCTTTTGGTTCAGACTACCCTTTCAATCGCCTTCACGATGCTGTTGATCGTGGTTTCCAGTATTCCGGGATCCTCGCATTCACCCATCACCCGCAACAGGGGTTCGGTTCCAGATTTGCGGATCAACAGACGGCCATTGGTTTTCAACCGCGCCTCGGCCTTGGCGATCACCGCCTGCACCGAAGCATTTTCCAGCGGGTCTTTTTTCCGTTCAAAGCGGATGTTTTTCAGCATCTGCGGACAGGGTTCGAAAATCTGCGTGAGTTCGCTGGATTTTCGCCCGGTTTCCGTCATCGCCGCCAGAAACTGCAATGCCGCGATCAGCCCGTCGCCGGTGGTGCCGTAATCGGTCATCACGATATGACCGGACTGTTCGCCACCAAGGTTGAAGCCACCGGCGCGCATCGCCTCGACCACGTAGCGATCACCGACGCCGGTGCGGCGCATCTTGATGCTTCGTGCCGCCAGGAATTTTTCCAGCCCGAGATTGGACATCACCGTGGTCACCAGCGTGTTGCCGATCAGCCGCCCTTCATGCGACCAGCGCGAAGCGATCAGGGCCATGATCTGATCACCGTCAGCGACCTTGCCGTTCTGGTCTATGATCATTACCCGGTCGGCATCACCGTCCAGACAAATCCCGACATCGGCCTTGTGTTCTACCACCGTCCGGGCCGCCAGCGCCGTGTCGGTGGAACCGCAACCCTCGTTGATGTTGAAGCCGTTCGGCGTAACCCCGACCGGGATGACATCCGCCCCGAGTTCCCATAACACATCAGGGGCGGCGCGATAGGCCGCGCCGTTGGCGCAATCGACCACCACCTTCAGCCCTTCAAGGCGGCGGCGGCCGGGAAAGGTGGTCTTGGCATATTCGACATAGCGCCCGCGCCCATCGTCGATGCGGGTGGCGCGGCCGATATTTTCCGGCTGGCACAGCTCGATCCCGCCGTTCAGGATCGCCTCGATCTCGGCTTCGGCGGCATCGGACAGCTTGAAACCGTCGGGGCCAAAGAACTTGATCCCGTTATCAAAATGCGGGTTATGCGAGGCCGAGATCATCACCCCGAGATCGGCGCGCATCGAATGGGTCAAAAGTCCGACCGCCGGCGTCGGCACCGGCCCGAGCAGAAACACGTTCATCCCGGTCGAGGTCAGCCCCGCCGTCAGCGCGTTCTCCAGCATGTAGCCCGAGCGCCGGGTGTCCTTGCCGATCACCACCCGGTGTTCATGCTTGTCGCGGCGGAAATAGCGCCCGACCGCGGCGCCAAGGCGCATCGCCACCTCGGCGGTCATCGGGTGGGTGTTGGCGCGGCCGCGAACGCCGTCGGTGCCGAATAGTTTGCGGGTCATGAACTTGCCTCGGGTTCCTGCATGTTGACGGCGCGCCATAGTGCCACCGCCTGCCTTGTCTCGGCTATATCATGTACGCGCAACATCTGAACACCCTGCCTCAACCCCTCCAGCCCGAGTGCGATGGAACCCGGTGCGCGGAGATCCGCCTGTGGCTGCCTGCCAATGGTACCGATAAAGCGTTTTCGTGAAACACCCAGTAACAAAGCACATCCCAGCCCGTGAAACAGGCTGAGGCCGCGGATCAGCGCCAGGTTGTGCTCCAGCGTCTTGCCAAAGCCGATTCCCGGATCGGCAAGGATACGATCCCGGCCGATGCCACGGCTTTCGGCCAACCTGATCCTTGCGGCAAGGTAGTCAAAAACATCCGGCAGCACATCGTCGTAAACCGGGTTTTGCTGCATGGTTCTCGGATCCCCAGCCGCATGCATCAGGCAAACCGGAACACGGCTGTTGGCCAGAAGAGTGATCATGTCGCGGTCATGGCCAAGGGCCGAGACATCATTGATCAAATTCGCCCCCACCGCCAGCGCCGCCCGCGCCACACCGGCCTTGCGGGTGTCGATCGAGATCGGAATATCAACGCCCTGTTCGCGCAAGGCTGCTATCACCGGTATGGTGCGCTCGATCTCCACTGCTTCCGGCACCGGTTCGGCCCCGGGGCGGGTCGATTCACCGCCGATATCCAGAATGTCGGCCCCCGCCTCGGCCAGGGCGCGGCCGGCGGTGACGGCGTCATTGAAACCCTGATACCGCCCGCCATCGGAAAAACTGTCCGGCGTGACGTTGAGAACCGCCATCAGACGCGGGCGATCCAGTGAAAGGCCACAGATCGGCGGGCGCGGCGCGCTTAGCCTGTCGCGGAGGGCTGCCGGGATATCGGCCAGCGGAACCAGATTCCGCCCAAGACCCTGCCGCACCAGCCGTTCGGCGCGATCAAACCAGACCGGCCCACCAGCAAGCGGCAGCGACGCGGCAGAACGCTGCGCATCGGTCATGGCAATCGGACGGAACGCGGCCCCGGACATCAAAGCCCGTCTGGGGATCCGACGATGCGCTGGCTGTCGTCACTTTCCGCCCCTTGATAACCTTCGAGTACCACCAGCGACTGTGCCGAGAATTCCGATGCAAACCAGCGCGCCAGATCAAGCGGCGCAAGATCGACGCCCTTTGGCCCCTTGACGGCATCCAGCACGATCTTGGACGGCGCCCAGACCGATAGCTGGCCATGCTTTATCGCCCAGTCAAGCTCGGTCCGGCTGTCGACCACGACGCAACGCTTGTCGCGCCCGGCCAGCACCCAGGCGTTTTGTTCGATCGACAACAAGGCGATGCGACGATTGGCCAGCGCCGCAGCGGTCGCGGGCATCGCGCCGGATGCTGCCTCGACACAGATGATCGCGGGCAGTTCATGCCCGGCAATCGCATCCAGCCAGCCGCCCAGACGATGCGAATGCAAAACCGCGTTCGGCAGGAATACCACCAGCGGATGCACCTGTTGATCCGGCAGTTCCGCCCTGACCTTCAGCGGCCGAACCACGTTTTCATGCGCAATGCGGCTGCGGGCGATTTCAACCCCGAGTGTGCCGGGAATTCGATCCAGTTTTTCGATCCTGACAAACACCCGAACCGCCTTGGGGTTGGCCAGCACGCGTTCGGCCACCCGCTCGGCCAGGGTTTCCAGAAGGTTGATGCGCTCGGTCTGCAACTGCGCGTCGATCGCCTCGGTGATGGTGTCATAAGACAACACCTGATCGACATCATCGGTTGCGGCAGCGGCGTTGCGCGACACCTCAAGCACCACGTTGAAACGGATCCGCTGGGTGACGCCGCGTTCGGCCTGAAAGGCGCCGATCTCCACATCGCGGGTATAGTCGCGCACCGAAATCCGGTCCAGCGGATCATGGCTGCTGGTGGCGGCCGCGCGCATATGCGGCAGTTCAAATGCCAGGCTCGTCTCGTCCATCAACCCTCTCCCGCCGGTCTGCAGCCTTCTGCGCCGCCCCTTTTCAGTTAAAGCTGTGGCAGCAGGCGTACAAGGTTCAAAACCGACCGATATCGGCAGATTGGCTAAAAACCCTCGACCCGCGCGGGTTTGATCGGGCAAAATGGCGCGACGGACGCAAAGGATGGTTGGATGGCTAACAGAGTTCTCATACTTTCCATATGCGGTTTTTTCGCGGCATTCGCCGGCAATGCAGGGGCTGAATGCCAACCGCTCAGCCATGGCGCGGCATTCATGAAAGCGATACCGCAAAAAGATATCGACCAGAACTTGTTCGCCGAGGCATTGCGCAAGGAAGCGAATTTCGTGCGCTGCCGGGGCGGGGTTGGCGAGCTTGACACCGCTTCCGGCCTGATCGGGGCCGCCGCCGCTCATGCCGGATGGATGGCAACGCACCGCAAGCTCAGCCATGACGGCGGCCAGCGGTTCAAGGCGCGAATGCGTGCATCCGGTGTAAAATTCAAACTGGCAGCTGAAAACATCGCCAGCTATGAACGCTACGCCTTTGCGGCGGGATCCTTCAAGATCAGCAACATGGCAAGCTGCCGTTTCACCAGCGAAGACGGCGCGGTTGTAGCGGCGCATTCCTATGCCAGCCTTGCACAGAGGGTGGTCGAGGGCTGGATGGCATCAAGCGGGCATCGCAGGAACCTGATGAACCGCCGCCTGAAACTAAGCGGCGCGGGTATCGGGTTTGATGCATCCGCCGATTTCTGCGGACGCTATTACATCAGCCAAAGCTATGCCGGCTAGTTCGACGCCTGACGGTTGTCGCGGTAAAACTTGTGCACGCCGATGCTGGCAGTTTCCATGAATTTGCGCGACCAGCTTGGGCGCACCGATGTAGCGTGATAATAGGTGGCACCCCTGGTCAGGATGCGCGGCTCGCCGTCAAGCATGATCCGGGCAATCTTGCCAACCGTCTGTTGTGCTGTGCGGTTATACATCCTTTCGGTGTTGCCATCGCATTTATAGGAAAACTGGCAGGAAAGACGACCACCGCCCGATCCCTGCCGGACCACACCGCAGACCGAATTGGGAAATTGAGGGGAATCCTTGCGGTTGAGGATCACCTCGGCCACCGCGAACTGTCCCTTGACGCTTTCACCGCGCGCCTCGAAATACAGCGCCTCGGACAGGCATTGCCATTCGCTGCCGCCTTTGGCAGCCGGCAGGCGCGCCAGCGTGGCCTGCGAATAGGCGAAATCACCCACCGGATCCTGATTGACGCGTCGCCCGAACAGCCAGACGCGATGAACTTTTTTCGGCGCTTCGCTGGTCAGTTCGCTCAGCCTGTCGCTGGAAACCTGACGCAGGGCCGAGATCTCATGCCCGAGCATGGTCACGATCTGCACATTCACTTCATCATGCAAAGTGTTGGAACTGCTAAGGGTTCCATCGGCACCGGCCTTGAAGGCCACCATCACGAGCATCACAACAAATATCGTCAAGCCAAGAGGATTTCTCATCAGCCTTACCCCAGTTTTTTTCAGTTGCCGGTCCCCATCAAAGCGTTCGAATAGTGATTCGCGACGGGAACTAACAGCGCAGCAGCGGAGTCCAGAACATTTTTGTGGCGATTTGGCAACGAATCATTTTGTTTTTGTGGCCTTTTTTAGGCAAGTGTGGTCATGATTCGTATTCTGATAAATCCATATATTGCGTACGCTTAGCGCTTGAACCTCATTTAACTACCAAATCTTCCGTTGCCTTGTTTGTGCCGCGAACCGCGTCCTGAGCTGCCGCCAGACGGGCGATTGGCACCCGAAATGGCGAACAGGAAACATAATCCAGCCCCTCGCTACGGCAAAACGCGATTGATTCGGGGTCGCCGCCATGCTCGCCACAGACCGAAAGCACGATATCGGGCCGCGCCGCGCGGGCGCGTTCCGAGGCAATGTGCAACAACTCGCCCACCCCGTCGCGGTCCAGCGTGTGAAACGGGTCTTCGGGGAAAACCTGCTGGTTGACATAGGTGCTCATGAAGCGGCCGGCATCGTCACGGCTGAGGCCATAGGTCATCTGCGTCAGATCATTGGTGCCAAAGCTGAGAAAGGCCGAATTCAGCGCCAGATCACCGGCCCTGAGGGCGGCACGCGGGGTCTCAACCATGGTGCCAAGGCGATAGGTGAATTTCCGGCCCGATTCGTTCAGCACCGCTGCTGCCACCGCGTCGATGTGGTTCTTGACCAGATCGACTTCACGCGCGGCGGAAACCAGCGGGATCATGATTTCAGGCACCACCGGTTTGCCGTTGCGGCTGGCCAGAACCGTCGCCTCGAATATGGCGCGGGCCTGCATTTCGTAGATTTCCGGCACGCTCAGGCCCAGACGCACGCCGCGCAGGCCCAGCATCGGGTTGAATTCGCGCAAGCCTTCGGCGCGGGCGATCACCTGGCTGACCGGCAGGGCCATTGCATCTGCCAGTTCCTGCATCGCCTCGCGCGAATGCGGCAAGAATTCGTGCAAGGGCGGGTCGAACAGGCGGATACAGACCGGCAGGCCATGCATGATTTCAAACAGCTCGGCAAAATCGCTTCGCTGCATCGGCAACAGGCGGTCCAGCGCGGCGCGGCGATCGTCGGCATCGTCGGCAAAGATCATTTCGCGCATCACCGTCAGGCGGTCTTCCTGAAAGAACATGTGCTCGGTACGGCAAAGGCCAATACCTTCGACGCCAAAGGAACGCGCCGAACGGGCATCGGCGGGGGTGTCGGCATTGGCGCGGATGCCGATGTCGCAAAACTCGGCCGCCCAGGCCATCAAGGTGGCAAAAGCGCCGTCAAGTTCCGGGCGCATCATCGCCACCTCGCCCACCATGGCGATGCCGTTGGTGCCATCGACGGTAATGATGTCACCCTCGTTGAACACTCTACCATCGCTGGTGGTCATGGTTTTTCGCTTGGGATTGAGGGTGATGCCCGAGGCACCCACCACACAGGGCAGACCAAGGCCGCGCGCGATCACCGCCGCGTGGCTGGTCATGCCGCCGCGTTCGGTCAGAACCCCCTTGGCGGAATGCATGCCGCGAATATCCTCGGGGCTGGTTTCGTGGCGCACCAGAATGCACGGCTCATCCTGTGCGGCGCTGGATTGCGCGGCGGTGGCGGAAAACACGATCCGCCCGCAGGCGGCACCGGGGCTGGCGCGAAGGCCGCGGGCAAAGATTTCCGCCGGTGCGTCGGGATCGACCTGCGGATGCAAAAGCTGTTGCAGGTTTTCCGGCTCGACCCGCAACAACGCAGTCTTGCGGCTGATTGCGCCGTCTTCGGCCAGATCCACCGCGATTCGCACCGCCGCACGCGGGCTGCGGTCGGCGGGGGCGGCATCCAATAACCAGGTTTTGCCGCTTTCGATGGTGAATTCGAATTTCAGCGTATCGTGACAACCCAAGCGGGCGATGGCCGCGAATTTCTGCAAATCCGCAAGGGCATCCGGGCTGGCCTCTTCCAGGGAACGGCCGCGCTTGTCGATGGTGATGAAATCGGCCTGACGACCCGGCTGTTTCGCCTCCATCCCCTGGGATTTCGACAGGTAGCGGCCACGAATGGTCGCTTCACCGGTCGAAGGTTTGACGAATTGCACGAAACCGGCACCGCTTTCGCCACCGCCAAGGCCAAGCGCCATGCGCTGCACGATCAGGCCAAGCCCGGCATCGGTGGGCGCACCCCGCGCCTGACGCAGAATCCGCGCCGTTGTCCCCTCCCACGCCCGGGCCATGGAGCGCAGCACATGGCCAAGCTGATCCGCCGGATCCTGGGGAAATGCCTCGTCCATCTCGGCTTCATAGACTGCCAGAGCAGCGGCCAGTGCCGCGGGCGAGCCGTCGTTCCTGATACCGTCAAAGGATTCGGAATCAAGCCGCGCCACATGCACTGAATATTCCAGCACGAACCGGCAATAAAGCAGGGTCGCATCGTGTTCGCCCAGACGCCGGCAGAGCTTGGCGTGAATGTCGTCGTTCAGCCCGACATTCAGCAAGGTCTGCGGCCCGCCCCATTCGCGTTCGATCGGACTGGAGCGCACGGAAACAATGCCGCGCCCGCCAAATTTCGCCAAAAGGCTGGTGATATCCGGCATGTGTCCGGCGGCAATGCCCTGTACCGCCGGCACCGATACCGCATAGGCCAATGGCACCGGCAGACCAAGCGCGCGCAGCCGGGCCAGCCGGTTGGCACGCGCGCCATAAACCGCCACCGGCACGGCGGCATCTTTTCCCAGGCGCTGGATGGGTGCGTAGGTTGACATCAAAACCTCAATTCAGAGGCGTAGAATAGGCATTGATCCGGCTGAGGCAAGCGAAATTGCTGCACTGCGGCATTTGTTGGCCGACTGTTGCCTGTGTGGGCTTAGCCTTCGAGTGCGGAAAAACTTGCCACCTGCCCCATCACCTCGCGGATGCGGTTGAGCAGACACAGGCGGTTGCGGCGCAGGATTTGTTTGTCGGTATTGACCTGAACGGCAGTGAAAAAGGCATCAATCGGGGCGCGAAGCGCGGCCATGGCGGTCATCGCGGCGGCGAAATCCTCGGACCTGAGCGCGGTGGCGATGGCGGTTTCAGCCCGGTCGAGCGCCTTAAACAGGGCGGTTTCGCTGGGGTCTTCGGCAAAGCGTTCTTCGGGCGTGCCTTCATAGGATACGCCGTCCTTCTTTTCCTCCGCCGTCAGGATGTTGTTGGCGCGTTTATAGCCCTGCAACAGGTTTTCACCGTCATCGGTTTCAAGGAATGCGGCAAGGGCGGTGGCGCGGTTGACCAGCAGCGTCAGGTCGTCATTGGCTGGCATGGCAAGGCAGGCGTCGATCACGTCATGGCGGATGCCTTGGTCGCGCAGGTGGACCTTGAGGCGGTCGTGGAGGAAGGCGAGGAGGCTGATGGACAATTCACTAGCAGGTGTTAGTAACATCGGTGGATGCTCGCCTTCGTCAACAAACGCCATTTCGTCGTCACCTTCATAAAGGTTCCTTGGCGCTTCAAAGGTAATATACTTCGGTTCTTTGCTAGTCTTATCATATCCACTCAAGACAAGCTGCCAATTGTCCCAGCCTTCAGATCCGCCATCCGGTTCAAAGATGTTGAAAATGTTAGAGTAGCATTCGTATAACGTATCCGATGCACGTGTTAATTCATCAGCAAGGTTCACGCGAGCCCCATTCCCCAACACCAACCGAATAACCCCCAAAGCCGCCCGCCTGAGCGCAAACGGGTCTTTTGACCCCGTGGGTTTCTCGTCAATCGCCCAGAACCCGGTCAAGGTGTCGATCTTGTCGGCCAGCGCCACCGCCACGGAAACCGGCGCGGTCGGTACAGTGTCGTTTGGTCCCAGGGGCGAATAATGTTCCGCACAAGCCTCAGGCACACCGTCATCATGACCAGCTGCGCGAGCGTAATACATGCCCATCAATCCTTGCAGTTCGGGAAACTCGCCAACCATTTCCGATTGCAGATCGGCCTTGCAGATACGCGCGGCCTCGGCCGCCAGATCGGGGGCGGCGCCGACATGGGGGGCGATTTCGCGGGCCAGCGCCTCGATCCGTTTCACCCGGTCGGCCTGGCTGCCCAGCTTGTTGTGGAAGGTGACATCGGCCAGTCCGGCGGCCATGCCTTCCAGCCCCACGGATTTGACCACCCGCAGATCGTTTTGCCAAAAGAACATCGCGTCGGACAGTCGGGCGAACAGAACCTTCTGGTTGCCCGCCAGAATGGTGGCGCCATCATCGGCGGTTTCGCGGTTGGCGACGGTGACGAATTTCTCGATCCGGCCGGATTTTGCATTGCGCACGGAAAAGAATTTCTGGTGGGTTTTCATCGAGGTTTGCAAAACCTCGGGCGGCAGATCCAGAAATGCGGGCGCGATGTCGCCCATCAGCACGACCGGCCATTCGACCAGCCCGGCAACCTCAGCCAGAAGATCCTTGTCTTCGACCACTTCCAGCCCCTGGGCAAAGGCCATGTTATGCGCCTCGATCCAGATGTGGTCGGCGCGTTCATCGGCGTCCAGCAGCACGAAATCGCGTTTCAGGCGGGCGGCATAATCGTCAAACGAGGTGACGGCAAACCGCCCCTTGCCCATGAAACGATGCCCCTCGGTGGTATCGCCGCAGGGGATATCGTCAATCACCACCGGCACGATCTCGGCCCCGGATTCGTCATACAAGATACAGAGGATGGAATGAAGCGGCCTGACCCAGCCAAGGCTGCCCTGCCCCCAGCGCATGGATTTCGGCCAGGGGAAATTGCGGATGGTCGCCGCCACCTGTTCGGCCACCACCTCGGTCGCTTCGCGACCCTCGGTGTGGATGGTGGCGACATAGACCTGGCCCTTTTTTTCATCGCGGATTTCCAGATCGTCGCGCGTCAGTCCGGTTGAGCGCAAAAACCCCTCTACCGCCCTGTCGGGCGCATCGATACGGGGGCCTTTGCGTTCCTCGACCCTGGCGGCGGATCTGGGCGACAGTCCGTTGATGTTCAGGCACAGACGGCGCGGCGTGACGAAAGCCGCCGCCGCCGCATAAGTCAGGCCATTTTCCACCAGCGCATCGGTCAATAGTTTCTTGAGGTCGACTGCGGCGCGTTGTTGCATTCGCGCCGGGATTTCTTCGCTAAACAGTTCAAGCAGCAAATCGGGCATGGGATCGGTTATTCCGCGTAAGATTGGTTAAGCTGGTGCCAGGCATAGGCGCGGCCATCGCCATAAACGGCAACCACCCGGTCAACGCCTTGATAGATATTCTTTTGGGCCAGAAATGCGACCGCCTCGCCGCTTTTCAGATCGCGCGTCAGGCGGGCGTAATCAAAGCAGTCAAACCACGATGGCGGCTTCAAGGGCGTGGCGTCGTCGTAGATGACATAGGTTTCCGTCATCATCGGGATCGAGTTTTCCACGGTGAAACAGGCGCGGAATTTCAGCGGGCTGGTTTTGGCGTCAAGCACGGTGAAATCATGCGCCGGTATGGCGTCGATGCTGCCGTTGTTCAGGGTCAGGCGCATGGTGAAATCTTCGGGATGCGTGACCTCGTAATAGGCGTAGTTCTGGAAATACCAGAGGGTTGCGCCAAAGATCGCGGTAAATCCCAGAAGTCCGCCCATCAGCACGCTGCCTTTCATTCTGCCAGTCCAGCGGCGCTGGTGGTGACGAACGCATCGGCGCAGAGTTTGGCCAGCGCGCGCACCCTGGCGATATAGGCTTGCCGCTCGGTTACCGATATGACGCCGCGCGCGTCCAGAAGGTTGAAAAGATGGCTGGCCTTGATGCATTGATCATAGGCGGGTTGCGCCATCACGATGGTCTTGCCGGTTTTCGGATCATCCCCTGGCTGGGCAAGGATCGACTGGCATTCGGTTTCCGCATCCTCGAAATGTTTCAACAGGTTGTCGGTGTCGGCGATGTCGAAGTTGTAGCGTGAATATTCCTCTTCTGCCTGGCGGAAAACCTGACCATAGCTAAGGGGGATCGGCGCATCGGGGGCATTGAACGGCATGTCCATCACATGATCGACCCCCAGTACATACATCGCCAGACGTTCCAGTCCATAGGTCAGCTCGCCCGAGACCGGGGCGCAATCATGGCCGCCGACCTGCTGGAAATAGGTGAACTGGCTGACTTCCATACCGTCACACCACACCTCCCAGCCAAGGCCCCAGGCGCCCAGCGTGGGGCTTTCCCAGTCATCCTCGACAAACCGGATGTCGTGGAGATCCATGTCGATGCCGATTGCCGCAAGCGAGCCGAGGTAAAGCGATTGCAGATCCGGCGGGCTGGGTTTGATCAGCACCTGATACTGATAATAGTGCTGCAAACGGTTCGGATTCTCACCATAGCGCCCGTCGGTCGGGCGGCGCGATGGCTGCACATAGGCCGCAGCCCATGGGGCCGGGCCGAGTGAACGCAGCGTGGTCGCCGGATGGAACGTACCCGCCCCCACCTCCATGTCGTAAGGTTGCAGGATGGCACAGCCGTTGCGGGCCCAATAGGCCTGAAGACGCAGGATCACCTCCTGAAAACTGGCTGGTTTACCACTGAATTCCATGTAGCGACCCTTGCACCGGCGCGACCTGCGCCCACTGTTGCCTTTATGCGCCCTCTCAATAGGCAAGCGCATCGCAAGGGTCAATCAGCGATGCTTGGCGGCGGGAAAATCGCCGCTGGCGCCGAATTTCAGCCAACTGTTGTTATCTGCGCGCGTCTGGCGGCAAAAATGCCCGAATTCAGCAAATAGCGGGGTGCATTCGGGCGGTGATTTGCTAGTGTCTCCACCGAGGCGGAACCGGTGAATCATTAAAGGTGTCGAGCGTGCGGAAATACGAAAGTCAGAAGTTGGTATTGGTAAATGCGGTTTTTGCCCTGGTGATCACCCTTGTGGCGCTGTTTGCCGATGCACAGGCGGCAATGGCGCAGGAAAAATTGTGGATACAGGTCGAATCCCACAACAATATCCGCGACACCCGCGAGCGGGCACAGGCCTATGCGGCCCAATTCCCCTCGACCCGGGCATTTGCCACTTCGACCGGCTGGTATGCCATCGTGCTTGGCCCGTTTGAGCGTGATCAGGCGGAATCGCGGCTTTGGTCGCTGAAATCGGAACGCCTGGTGCCGGGCGACGCCTTTGTCTATGACGGCAGTTCCTATCAGAGTCAGCTTTGGCCGCTCAGCGCCAATATCGGGGATGAAAATGGTGATGCTGTCGATCAGGCCGCAACCCCTTCGGAACCCGCCGTCGAAACCACGCCAGCGCCACCCGCGATCGAGGTGATTGCCGAAAACGACCTGAACGCCACCCGGCGGTTCGAAGGAACCTGGTCGCGCGAACGCAAGATGGAATATCAGCGGTATCTGACCTGGACCAATGACTATGATGCTGCCATCGACGGGGCCTACGGGCCGGGAACCCGCACCGCAATCCGTTCGTTTCAAGCCCGTGAAGGCTACGAAGAAACCGGTTTTCTGAGCGCGGGGCAAACCATGGTCCTGCGGCAACGCTATCGTGAAATGACCGATCCGCTTGGCATTGCCACGCTTGAAAGCCAGGAGGCGGGTCTTGCCATGCTTTATCCGGCACGATTGCTGGAACGCGACCGGGTGGAACCGCCATTCGTCTATTATCAGGCGCGGCGTGAACAGGACGTGCGGATGGTGCTGATCTCGCAGGAAGGCGACAGCGACAAGCTGCAAAGCCTTTACGAGATCATGGAAACCTTTGATTACGTCCCGCCCGAGGGTTATCGCAGCCTGAAACGCGACTGGTTCGTGTTGTCGGGCGATGACGGGCGCACGGTCTCTTATACCTATGCGCGTCTGGATCAGGGTCTGATCAAGGGGTTCAGCCTGATCTGGGCAAAATCGCTGGATCCGGTGATGAAAAACCTGGTGACGCTGATGTATGAAAGCTTCAGGCCGCTGCCGGAAATCGTGCTGGATGAAACCATCGGCTATGGTGATGACCCGGACGAGCCGACCGACCTCAGCGACGGATTGAATTACGAAAAACCGGCGCTGTCGGGCAGCGGATTTTATGTCAATGCCGAGGGGATCTTGATCACCAACACCGCCAATATCCCAAACTGTCGGCGCATCACCGCCAGTGATGACATCGAGATGCAGGAAATCGCCCGTGACCCTTCTGGCGAACTGGTGCTGTTGCGACCGGTTGCCGCCTTTGCGCCGCCGGGCCATGCGCTGTTTTCGGCCGATCAACAGGTGGCCGGGGCGGAAATCACCGTTGCCGGATTCTCGTTTCCCGAGGTGATGGAGGTTGCAACGCTGAACTACGGCACGCTGGCCGGTTCCGAGGCCGAAGATGCGGTTCTGGCAACGCTGCCCGACAGTGAAATCCAGCTTTCCGCCTTTATCGAGCCGGGCGATTTCGGTGGTCCGGTTCTGGACAACCGTGGTGCGGTGATCGGCATGCAGATGCAGAAAAAGCCGCTGGCCGATGCCCCGGAATTCGTCAATTTCGCACTAAAATCGGAACGGATCACCACGTTTCTGAAACAACAGGGGGTGGTTTATGAGCTAAGCCATGTGATGGCGCCGCTGGATGCGGTCGATATCGCCATGATGGCCGGCGAATTCACCGCCAAGGTTTCCTGCTGGCGCTGATTTCATCGCCGCCAGAAACTGAACGAGAACAGCACGAAAACCGACATCAGCTCCAGCCGCCCCAGCAGCATGGCAAAGATCAGCAGCCATTTCGCCGTGTCGTTCAGCCCGGCGAAATTGCCCGACGGGCCGATCTGATCGCCCAGACCCGGCCCGACATTGGCCAGCGCCGTCGCCGCCCCTGAAATCGAGGTGATCATGTCAAGCCCGGTCATCGCCAGCAGCGCCGACAGCACCGCCAGCGACACCATGAACAAAATGAAGAATGCCATCACCGACGAAAGGACATCCTCGGAAACGGTTCTGCCGTCAAATTGCGGCCGAAAGATTCCACTGGGCGAGTGGATCTTGCGCATCTGCGACCACAGGGAAACCATCAGCAGGCGATAGCGGAATACCTTGACCGAACAGCAGGTCGATCCGGCGCAACCGCCGATCAGGCCGACCAGAAAAAACAGCACGATCGGAAAATGCCCCCAAAGCTGATAATCGACGCTGGCGTAGCCGGTGCCGGAAATGATCGAGGTGACGTTGAACAGCGCCTCACGGAACGAATGTTCCATGTGATCGCCGTTGAACACGATGCGAAAAAGCGTGATCACCAGCACAAAGACCGAGATTACCGCCAGAAAATCCCGCACCTGCACATCGCGCCACAACGGGCGGGCAGACCCGGCCACGAACTGCACATATCGGGTGAACGGCATGCTGGCCAGGATCATGAACACCGAGGCGACATATTCCGCCGGCCCCTGAAAGGTGCCGAACGAGGCATCATAGGTGGAAAACCCGCCGGTTGACAGCGTGGTCAGCGCATGCACCACCGCATCGAACGGCTGAAGCCCCACCGCCAGATAGGCGGCCACGCAGGCGATGGTCAGCCCGACATAGATGCCCGAGATCGAGCGCGCCATCTCGGCGGCGCGGGGCAGGATCTTGCCGAAGGTTTCAAAACTTTCGGTGCGGAAAATCTGCATGCCGCCAACCTTGAGTTCCGGCAGGAACACCATGGCGACGACGATGATGCCGACACCGCCGAACCATTGCAAAAGCCCGCGCCACAGCAACAGGCCGCGCGGCAGATCGTCCAGCCCGGAAAACACCGTCGAGCCGGTGGTGGTCATGCCCGACATGCCTTCGAAAAAAGCGTCGATGAACCGCGCTTCGGTGGCGCCGAACATGAAGGGCAGTCCGCCAAAGATCGGCAGGATCAGCCAGATCGAAGTGGTCAGCAGAAAGGTCTGGCGCACCGTCAGCCCGACCTTGCGCGAATTGGCGGTGGCGATTGCCAGGGCACCGCCGCAAAGGCAGCTCAAGAACCCCGAGATGGCGAAATTCGGCCAATGCGCGTTGCCATCCGCCAGATCCATCAGCATTGGCACGATCATGGTCAGCCCAAGGACGGCAACCAGAAGACCGATAACAAATCCGACGGGGCGCAAATCAAACATGGCAAACGGTTGTGGGACAGCCCGCTTGCTGTCAAGTGCGAAGGCGGGGTTTGGGAAAATTCCTAGCCATGCTGAAGCAGTTCGCGCCGATCACAGCTGTGAACCGAGCATTCGGTTTCCAATGTCGAATGGCCAATGCCGAATTCCCCGGTCAGCATGGCCTTGACCTCGGCCTTGATGGCGTCGGCCTGCCCCCAGCGGCCATTTTCGATTTCCAGATGGGCATCGAACGCCGCCTCATGTTCCTGCATCTGCCAGAGGTGGACATGGTGAACCCCTGCCACCCCGGGCACCGACCGGACCCGGTCAACCAGTTCCAGCAGATCTAGCCCTTGCGGCGAACTCAGCATCAGCATGCGGATGACGCCGCCGATCTCGGAAAACGACTGCCACAGGATGTATCCCGCGATCAGCAGCGTCACCAGCGGATCGACCAGTCGCCAGTCGTATAACAGGATCAGCGTGCCAGCCACGATCACCGCCACCGACCCCAACGCATCGGCAAGATTGTGCAAGAACGCCGCCCGGATATTCACGCTTTCCTTTGACAGCCGAAAGGTCAGCGCCGCCGTCGCCAGGTCAATCACCAGGGCAACGGCGGCGATCACCACCACCATCCAGCCGTCGATACCGCCGGGATCAAGAAACCGCCAGGCTGCCTCGTAAACCAGATAGAACCCGACGATGATCAGCGTGGTATAGTTGATCAGCGCCGCCACCATCTCGATCCGGCCATAGCCAAAGGTCATGCCGCCATCGGCTGGTCGCCGCGCCAGTTTGCGCGCACCATATGCGATCACCAGCGACATGGCATCGGAAAGGTTGTGAATGGCATCGGCAATCAGCGCCAGACTGCCCGACAGGATACCGCCGACAATCTGCACCAGCGTCAGCGCGAAATTGGCCACCAACGCCAGCAATACCTGCCGGTCGCCGGCATTAGGGTCGATATGGTGGTGCTCATGGCCGCTCATTGGTTCCGTCCTGATCTTGCAAGGTGATCTCGGTAATGTAATCTCTATAGCTGCTAGAGGTTCAAGGGGTTTTTCAAATGTTTTCCATCGGCGAAATGGCAAGGCGCACCGGGGTAAGGATTCCGACCATCAGGTATTATGAAGGTATGGGCCTGATTTCACCGCCTGAACGCAGCAGCGGCAATCAGCGGCGATACGATTGGGCCGCACTTGCCAGGCTGTCGTTTATCCGGCACGCACGCGATCTTGGCCTGTCGATCCAGGCGATCCGCGATCTGGCGGAACTCAGCAGCCACCCTGAACGAAGTTGCGCCGAGGCGCATGCGATCGCCGCAGCACATCACGCCGACATCAAGCGCCGAATCGCCAGCCTCAGGCGGCTGGAACGGGAACTGGCGCGGATCCGCGACATGGACGACGACGGCCATGTCGGTGAGTGCCGGGTGATCGAGGCGTTGTCGGATCACAAACTTTGCATCGGCGGGCATTAAGCCATCCGGTGCAGCGCCTGTCGATCAGACTTGACTGCCTGCTGTCATCCGCAGGAACTGCCGGGATTGCCGATACGGGCCATGAATTCGCGCCGGGTTTCACGATCTGTCTTGAATTCACCCAGCATGGCGCTGGTGATCATCGACACGCCGGGCTTGTAGACACCCCTTGTCGACATGCAGTGATGCTCACCCTCCAGCACCACCGCCACCCCTTTGGGTTTCAGCACCTCATAAAGGGTATTGGCAATCTGGGCGTTCATCTTTTCCTGCACCTGAAGGCGCTTGGCATAGGCATCCACCACCCGCGCCAGCTTGGAAATGCCGACAACGCGATCCGTGGGGATATAGCCGACATGCGCCTTGCCGATGATCGGCGCCATGTGGTGTTCGCAATAGCTTTCAAAGCGGATGCCGCTGAGCACCACCATTTCGTCATAGCCCGCCACCTCTTCAAAGGTGCGTTGCAGCATTTCCACCGGATCTTCGTTATAGCCGCGAAACCACTGGCCATAGGCCTTGGTCACGCGTGACGGCGTATCCAGCAGCCCTTCGCGTTTCGGGTCGTCCCCAGCCCATCGAAGCAGGGTTCGTACCGCTTCTTCGGCCTCGGCGCGGGTTGGTTTGATGACCAGAGAAATGTCTTCGTGTTCGGTTTCAATAGCCGGGTCATGAATGTTCATGTCTTCCCCTTCGGTTTCACCTTGTTACGTATATCTGGCGTTTTTGGATCGGTAATTCCAGTGCCAATGCAACATCTTTGGTGTGGTTTCGGAAATCACCCCGAATCTTATGCTACTGCAAGACTAGTTTTATGTAAAGATAACAACTTGTGGTTGTTAACAGACGTTAATGGCGCCAACGAGATCGTGCAGCAGATCGCTGCCATCTTCCAACCCGACCGAAAGCCGCACCAGCCCATCGGAAATCCCCAATTCGCTGCGTTGTGCGGGACTTAGCCGCTGATGTGTGGTGGTGGCGGGATGGGTAACCAGCGATTTCGCATCGCCAAGATTGTTGGAAATTTTAACGATTTTCAGCGCGTTGAGAAACCGGAATGCCGCCGGTTTGCCGCCCTTCAGGTCCAGCGACAGCACCGTGCCGCCCTTGGTCATCTGTCTGGCCGCCAGCGCCTGCTCGGGATGCGAGGGCAGCGTGGGATAGATCGCGCGCAGCAGTTTTTCATGCCCCTCCAGCGCGGTTGCCAACATCAGCGCCGTATCGGCGGCGGCGTTGCAGCGCAGATCTAGCGTTTCCAGACCCTTCAACATCACCCAGGCATTGAACGGGCTTAGGGCGCCACCGGTATGTTTCAGATAGGGTTCCAGGGTTTTGCGGATAAAATCACGACTGCCCAGAACCACCCCACCAAGGCAGCGACCTCCGCCGTCGATATGTTTGGTGGCGGAATAGATCACCACATCGGCGCCAAGTTCAAGGTTGCGCTGAAAGATCGGGGTCGAAAACACTGCATCGACCACCAGCAGCGCCCCGGCGGCATGGGCGATTGCGGCGACACTTTGAATGTCGATCACTTCCAGCGTCGGATTGGAAATCGCTTCGACAAAGCAAAGTCTGGTATCCTTGCGCACCGCCGTTTTCCATGCCGCAAGATCGGTGCCGTCAACAAACGTGACCTCGACCCCGAACCGCCTGAGCAGGGTTTCGGCCACATAAAGGCAGGAGCCGAACAGCGCCTTTGAACAAACCACATGATCCCCGGCCTTCAGCGCCGAAAACAACGCCCCGCTGACCGCCGCCATGCCGCTGGCGGTGGCGAATGCGTCTTCGGCGCCTTCCAGCGCCGCGATGCGTTCCTCGAACATCCTGACTGTCGGGTTGCCGTAGCGGGCATAGATGAATTCATCCTCGCCAAGTTCGATGAATCGCGCCTCGGCCTGTTCAGCGGTCTTGTAGACGAATCCCTGGGTCAGAAAGATCGCCTCGGATACCTCGTTATACTGGCTGCGGCGGCTGCCCGCATGCACCAGTCTGGTTTTTGGTTGCCAGTCATTGTTCATCGCATGTCTCCAAAATGCGCCGCACAAAAAAACCCCGTACCGCATGGCGATCGGGGGTTTCTCTCCGCGACCTCTTTAGTGGGGTGTTTAACGTGGCCCACAATCCGGTTACAAATCGCCACGCAATCGCATTTAGGGGAAAACCATTGCGCCGTCAATCTGCGGTGGTGGTTGTCTCTTGTGAATTTCTGAAAAACCACCATTCTCAGTCTTTCAGACAGGAGCATCCGATGACCAAACCGATTGATCTATATTACTGGCCCACCCCGAACGGCTGGAAAATCTCCATCGCGCTGGAAGAGATGGCGCTGCCTTACAATCTGCATCTGGTGGATATAGGCGCGGGTGAGCAGTTCAAGCCGGATTTCCTGAAAATCGCCCCGAACAATCGCATGCCGGCAATCATTGACCCGGACGGGCCGAATGGCCAGCCGATCTCGATCTTTGAAAGCGGTGCGATTCTGCAATATCTGGCACGCAAAACCGGCCAGTTCTATGGCAGCAATGAACGCGAACGGATCGAGGTCGACCAGTGGCTGATGTGGCAGATGGGCGGGCTTGGGCCGATGGCGGGTCAGGCGCATCATTTCCTGAAATACGCCCCGGCGATGGAACCGCCGCAGGTCTTGCCCTATGCGCAGGATCGTTATCGCAATGAAACCAACCGGCTATACGGTTTACTTAACCGGCGCCTGGCGGATCGGGAATATGTGGCGGGGGATTTTTATTCCATTGCCGACATGGCGATCTGGCCATGGGCCTGTTTGTGGGAAGGGCAGGAACAGGACATCGCCGACTTTCCGCACATGAATGCCTGGCTTGACCGGGTTTACGCGCGCCCAAGCGTTCAGGCCGGACGGCGGGTTGCCAAGGAAATCCGCGACCGGCCACAAGAAACCGGCGAGCAGAAAAAGGCGCAGGCGGTGCTGTTCGGGCAAAAGGCACGGTAATCTGCCATCCGGTTGCCGCCGGTCAGACCTCGTTGTCCGGTTTGTCTTCGACGCTGTATTTGGTGAACAGCTTCATCTGTGTCATGAAGAACAGGAACATGGCGATGGTCAGGCCGAAAGTCTTGAAATTGACCCAGGCATCGGTTGACATGGTGCGCCAGACAAATTCATTGGCAACCGCCAGGGCAGCCAGAAACAGCGTCATGCGGCGGGTGAAGATCATCCAGCCTTCGCGTTTCAGCGGCATTGCCTCATCCATCACATATTGCAGATAGCTTTCACCCCGAAGCAGACCGAATCCCAGAACGCCTGCGAACATCACATACAGGATGGTCGGTTTCATCTTGAAAAAACTGTCGTCATTGAACCAGATGCCAAGCCCGCCAAAGACCACCACCAGAACCGCCGTCATCAGTTGCATGCGGCTGAGCTTGCCGGTTTTCCACCACAAGAACCCGGTGGCCAGCAACAGGACCGGAATGAACACCGCCGTGGCAACGATAAAGCCCTGATAACTGGTGCCGAAAACCTCGAACGTCATGTCCTTGATGCGGCTGTAGCCGACAAAGAACAGGACCACCGGGCCAAGTTCGAGGGCCAGTTTCAGCCCGGTACCTATTTTCTTTGGTTCGCTCATGTCGCTCATCTAATCCCTTCAGCTACCGAATTCCACCAGAACCGCACCAAGCGCGATCAGGCCCATCAGAAAAACCCGGCGCGGCCCGACGGTTTCCTTCAGGAACACCACGCCGATCACCGCCGCGAACAGGGTCGAGGTTTCGCGCAGCACCGCCGCCTCGCCCACCTTGTCAAGCCGTGTCGCCAGCATGATGGCGCCAAAGCTGAAGAATGCAACGAACGCACCACTGATCCCCCTCAGCGCCAGCCCGGCGCGTTCGGACGGCACCAGCGCGCGCAGACGACGATTGACCAGAATCGGCATGAAGAACCCGTCGATCATGAAGAACCATGCCAGAAACGTGAACGGATCGGCGGCGGCACGGATGCCATAGGCGTCATAGGTGGTATAGGCGGCTACCATGATGCCAGTCAGGAACGCCAGTATCAGCGCGTGGATCAGGATATCGCGATCTACCCTGATCTTGACCAGATTATAAACCGCCAGCCCGAAAATGCCGCTGACCAGCACCAGCACACCGAACCACTGCATCGGTGCGAAATGTTCATGAAACACCACCCCCGCCGCCAGCACCGTGATCAGGGGGCCGGTGCCGCGCACCACCGGATAGACCACCGTATAGGCCCCGAGCGTATAGGCCCGCGCCTGCAACAGCTTGTAAACCACATGAATCAGCCAGACGATGGCAAAGATCGGCCACATGTGCGGTTCAGGAAACGGCACCACGAACAGCGCGAACGGGGCGGCCATCAGGCCATAGGAAAGATCAACCGCGCCCCGGCTGATCCAGGGATCATGCCTGCCCTTCTGCATCGCCCCGAACACCGCGTGCAAAAGCGCCGCCATCAGCGCCAGCACCAGCGCAAGCTGATGCCCGGCCTCGGTGCCTTCAAGCGAGATCAGCCAGGCGCTCACGCTGCCCCGGTCAGGGCACGGGCAAAATCATCGGGATCGAAGGGCTGCAAATCGTCGATCTGTTCGCCAACGCCGATGGCATGGATCGGCAGGCCGAACTTGTCGGCCAGTGCCACCAGCACGCCGCCTCTGGCGGTACCGTCCAGTTTGGTCATCACCAGACCCGAGACATCGGCAACCTGTTGAAAGATCTCGACTTGTCTCAGGGCGTTCTGGCCGGTGGTGGCATCAAGCACCAGCAGCGTGTTATGCGGCGCGGTCGGATCCTTCTTGCGGATCACGCGCACGATCTTGGCCAGTTCCTGCATCAGATCGTCACGGTTCTGAAGCCGCCCGGCGGTGTCGATCATCAGCAGATCGGCGCCGTCGGCCTCGGCTTTGGTCATGGCATCAAACGCAAGACTGGCGGGGTCGGATCCTTCGGGCGCCGTCAGAACCGGCACACCGGCGCGTTCGCCCCAGACCTGCAACTGTTCCACCGCTGCGGCGCGAAAGGTATCGCCGGCGGCAATCACCACCGACTTGCCCGCCGCGCGGAACTGGCTGGCCAGCTTGCCGATGGTGGTGGTCTTGCCGGAGCCGTTGACCCCGACCACCAGCACCACCTGCGGGCGCTTGGCGTATAGCGGCATCGGCCTTGCGACAGGTTCCATGATGCGGGCGATCTCGTCGGCCAGCAGTCGCTTGATATCGTCGCTGCCGAGTTTCCGGCCATAACGCCCCTCGGCCATGTTGGCGGTAACGCGCAGGGCGGTATCCACCCCCATATCGGCGGTGATCAGAAGTTCCTCCAGACTTTCCAGCATGGCGTCGTCCAGCACCCGGCGAACGACGGTTTTCTCAGCCGCACCGCGCCCCAGAAGACGGCCAAACACACCTGGTTTTTCTGCTGGCTTTGCAGTTGGCTTTTCTATTGGCCTTTCTGTGAACTTCTTGACCGTTTTTTCAACCGGTGCTTCCGCAGGATTTTCAGACGGCAGTTTTCCGGCCGGTTCCGGTTTATCGACCCTGGCTGCGGGCGGGGCTGGCGGCAATTCAGCCTTGGGTGCCGGCTCTGGTTCAGGTTTCGGTGCCGGGTCGCGAACGGGGTCAGCTTCGGTTGCCGGAGCAGGGTCGGCCTCGACCGTCAATTCCACAACTTCGTCAACCGCTTCCGCCTCACCGCCGTCTTCAAGAATCGCCTCCAGCCCCTCGTCGATTCTGGACGAGGATTTGAACATCCGGTTCTTCAGTTTGGAAAAAAACGACATTCCCGCCCTTTCGCGCAGCTTTCAATTCCTGCCTTTTCCACCTAATGGCTGTGCGTAGCAAGGGAAAGGGCCAAGTGCTGCGACAACTCGCAATCGGTTCACTTGAGTGAATCCGGTTTACAAACATCAGCCGGTCCTTACATTCTATTACAAATCAGACCCCGGAGGGCAGAATGGCAATCAAGAATATTCTCGTCGCTTATAGCGGCTCAACCTCGTCAAAAACCGCTGTCAAGCTTGCCGGGTTCATGGCCAAGAAATACGACGCCCATCTGACCGGGGCGCTGACCTGGGCACCAAGCGAGATCAGCACCACGCTCAGACCCTATGCCAATGCCGAACTGACAACCGTGATCAAACGCGCCGAAAAGGAACGCCGCGAAATCATTCGGGCCGAGTTCTTCGAGGTTCTGGAAATGCCCGAGGGTGAGCGCGTTCACTGGATCGAAAGCGGCGGCGATGTCGATTACAGCCTGATGGACATTGCCCGGACCTATGACATCATTCTCATGGGTCAATATGACGGCACGCGCGAAAACCGCAATCTGGTGCCCAATCCCGGCATGATCGCATTGAATTCCGGCCGCCCGGTGCTGGTGGTGCCAAAGATTTTCCCCGCCTCCTCGATGAACGACAAGGCGGTATTGGCCTGGGACGGCGGCAAATCCGCCGCCCGCGCCATGAACGACGCGCTGGATATCCTTGTAACCAAACCGGAAATCACCATCGTCACCGTGGGCGAAAGTTCAAACGAGGTTAAGGCCAGACTGGAACGGGTCAAATCACATCTGGCAACTCACGGTATCGAGTCCGAGGCGGAAATCGTGCCACGATCCAAGCGATCCATCGGTCGGGTGCTGTTGGAGGCGGTGAAAAAACACGACGCCGGCCTTCTGGTCATGGGTGCCTATGAGCATTCCAAGTTTTTTGAGGATATCTGGGGCGGCGCCACCAATTCCGCCATCAACTCCGCCGAAGTGCCGGTTCTGATGTCGCATTGATCAGCCGGATGATCGGGTGATGAAACCGAAACGGGGCGGTCACAACCGCCCCTTTTTTCACGCCGTCAGTACGCCCAGCAGGATCAAGACCTGTGCAAGCCAGTAAAACGACCAGACGGCATGGGCCAGCGCAGCGCGGCCGATTTGAGGGCGGGCAAATTTCTCGACCGCCAGCACTGCGTCGGACAGGATGAACAGGCAGGCGCCGGTCAGCATCAACAGCGGACCACCCTTTGCCGGCAGACTGAATGCCGACAGCCCCATGCTGAGGATCACCAGCGTATAGACGATAACCGGGCCGCGAAACCGCCCCAACCCACGCCAGATCAGCCACAAAAGCCCCGCCGCCAACACCACCAGCAGCAGCGCCCATTGCCAGCGTTGCAGGACCTGAGCCGGTTCACCATATGACAGAAACAGCGCAACATACGCCAGGTGCGCCATCAAAAACGCCGCCATCCCGGCCAGAAAGCTGTTGTCGCCGGCGCGGCTGATAAAATAATCGCCAAGGGCGGAAAACCCAAGTGCCAGCACCAGCAGCGGTGGCGTACCCAGAACAAGCGCCAGCAGCGCCAGACTGGCAACCGAGACGGTTTTTACGTTTGTTTTCAGCGTCGTAGGCGGCTGTTTGCAAAAATATACACCATAAACCAGTGAGGCAAGCAATGAGGCAAGACCAAGCAGAATGGTCATCGCCTGCCCTCAAACCTCATCGGCGAAATGTTTCATCACCATCCGGATCGGGTTCGGCGCCGCCTGCCCCAGACCACAGATCGAGGCATCGGCCATGGCGTCGCAAAGTTCCTCCAGCAGCGGCTGATCCCAATGATCCGCCTGCATCAGCTTGACCGCCTTTTCACAACCCAACCGGCAAGGGGTGCATTGGCCACAGCTTTCATCTTCAAAGAATTTCAACATGTTAAGGGCGGCAGTTCGCGCACTGTCCTGATCCGAAAGCACCACCACTGCAGCCGAACCGATAAAGCTGCCAAAAGGTTGCAGCGTATCGAAATCCAGCGGGATATCGGCCATGCTGGCAGGCAGCAGGCCCGAGGAAGGGCCGCCCGGCTGATAGGCCTTGAAGTTGTGCCCCTCAAGCATGCCACCCGAAAGTTCGATCAGCTCGGCGATGGTCAAACCGGCGGGCGCAATCTTGACGCCGGGCTGGCGCACCCGCCCGGAAACCGAATAGCTGCGCATCCCCTTGCGCCCGTTGGCGCCGTGATCGGCAAAGACCGAGGCCCCCTCGCGGCAGATGCGCCCGACCCAATAAAGGGTTTCAACGTTGTGAACCAGCGTCGGGCGGTTGAACACGCCGACCTGGGCCACGAATGGGGGGCGGTGCCGCGGCAGTCCACGCTTGCCCTCGATCGATTCGATCATCGCACTTTCCTCGCCGCAGATATAGGCGCCGGCACCGCGTCTTAGGTCGATATGACCGGGCGCAACCAGCCCCGCCTGTTCCAGCGCCGCAATCTCACGGCCAAGGATTGCGCGTGCGGCGGGATATTCGTCGCGCAGGTAGATGAAACAGGTTTCCGCCTTGATCGCCCAGGCTGCAATCAACATGCCTTCCAGAAACAGATGCGGCGTGGTCTCCAGAAAATGCCGGTCCTTGAAGGTGCCGGGCTCCCCCTCATCGGCGTTGACGGCCAGATATCTCGGGCCGGGTTCAGCGCGCACGAACGACCATTTGCGCGCGGATGGAAACCCCGCGCCGCCCATGCCGCGAAGCCCGGAACTTAGCAGGGTTTCCTGCACCTCATCCGGGGTTTCCGCACCATCCCGAAGCGCCGTCAGCCGTTCATATCCGCCGGATGAAGCATATTCATCAAACTCTTGATAATCCGGTATTTTAGCGACAAATTCGCCCGCTGCCAGCGCCGCCTTTGCCTTGGCAAGGGTGGCATGATCCAGATGATTATGGCCAATCTCCAGCACCGGTGCCGTGTCGCATCGCCCCATGCAGGGCGCGCGCATCACCCGAACCTCGGCCCGGTCCATCCCGGTTTTCAGCGCATTCAGCAACGCCTCGGCCCCGGCCATCTCGCACGAGAGCGAATCACAAACCCGGATGGTCAGCTTTGGCGGCGGTGCCTCGGCTTCCTGCAAGGGGTCGAAATGGGCGTAAAAGCTGGCGACCTCAAAGATTTCCACCTGCGACAGGTGCATTTCCTCGGCCAATGCCCGCATATGGTCGGTGGACAAATGCCCATATGCATCCTGAATGAGGTGCAGAAACTCGATCAGAAGATCGCGCCGGCGAGGCCGCTTGCCCAGCAGTGCCCGGACTTCGGCCAGCGCGCCATCATCGTACTGTCGCCCCTTGGGATGGTGCCGCCCTTTGCCTTCGCCGCTTTTCCAGACGCCTGAACCCTTGCTCGGTGACATTTCACAGCCCTGTCTTAACCCTATCCTGCCTTTCTGCTTAGGCGGTTTGCCAATCTCAGACCACCCGAAATGCGACACCAAAGCGTTCCAATGCGCGACAACGGTGGAAAAATCGGCTATGCTGCGGGTTCGCTGCGCACGTTGGCGCAGGAATTTGGCAAGATATTTCCATCATGCTGCCGGAATCGTTGTTTAAACCAGTATTCAGGTAACAAGGGGGCTACGATGGTCAAGGCAAACCTGATTTTGAAAATGACGGCACTGTTGCCGCTGCCGATGCTGATCGCCAGCCTGATATATGGCCCGGTCTGGGCGCTGGTGCTGCTGCTTTACCTGACGCTGTTTGCCTTTCTGCTGGACGAAGCACTGATCGCCAGCGGCGAGGTTGACCGAAACGCGCGCACGGTTGACCGGGCCTTTGCGGCAATGGTGCCGATAATCCTTGGCCTGGTGCATTTCTTTTTGCTGCCGCTGGCGGTGCTGACGCTGGCCACGGCACCGCTGGGGCGATGGGATCAACTGGCGGTTTTCACTGCTTTCGCGTTGTATTTCGGCACCATCGGCATGGCCAACGCCCATGAACTGATCCATCGGCGGGGTGTTTACCGCGCCGCCCTGGGGCGCTGGATCTTCTGTTCCATGCTGTTTGGCCACCATGTCAGCGCCCATCTGGCAGTACATCACCGCTATGTGGCGACGCCGGACGATCCCAACACTGCCCGCCTGAACGAGGGGTTCTATCACTTTTACCGCCGCGCCTGGAAAGGTTCGTTCCGGCAAGGGCTGAGGGCGGAAAACCGGCGTCTGGCGCAATCCGGGCGCTCGATCCGGCACATTGCCCATCCTTATCTGATCTATTGCGGCAGCGGGTTTGTCTTTCTGGCGCTGGCGCAGGTGATGGCGGGTTGGCGCGGCGTTTTGGTCTATCTCGGCCTGGCAAGTGCGGCGCAGATCCAGCTATTGCTCAGCGATTATGTACAGCATTACGGGCTGGAACGGCAAAGGCGCCCCGATGGTGGCTATCAGCCGGTCGGGCTGATCCATTCCTGGAACGCACCGCAGGTTTTCACCTCGGCCCTGATGCTGAACGCACCGCGGCATTCCGACCATCACGCCCATCCGGCGGTACCCTATGACGAATTGCGCATCCGCGCCCATGACGGAGCACCCATGCTGCCATACAGCGTGCCGGTGATGTCGGCCATTGCGCTGGTTCCGGGCCTCTGGCGCAAGCTGATGAACCCGAGGGTCGATGCCTGGCGACGCCAGCAGGGGTTGGGGGGCAAAAAATTCTATGCCGCAAACCCCGAATTGGCGCTATAGAAGCATCGACAACCTGACCGGATCGACCTGACGTGCCAAGATTTCTGCTGCTATTCCTGTTCCTGCCCCTGACGCTCAACGCCGAAGAGGTGCTGACGCCCGAGCAATTTGAAAGCTACTCCAGCGGCAAGACGCTATATTTCGCAGAGGCGGGACAGCCTTATGGGGCCGAACAATATCTGCCCAACCGGCAATCCATCTGGCAATATGCCGATGGCAGTTGCGCCAAAGGCATCTGGTATGCTGAAAACGATCTGATCTGTTTCGTCTATGACGACGATTCGGGCGAACATTGCTGGAATTTCTTGAAAAAGCCGGAAAACCGCTATGCCGCCCGTGCCATTGGCCGCGAACCCGGCGCCGACCTTGAAGTGATCTGGAAGGACCAGCAACCGGTGATCTGCACCGGCCCCGAGGTTGGCACCTGAACGACCACGGCCAAAGGCGTGGCCAATTCAGAACAGGCTTCCCTGCCCGCCCGAATCGGATTTACCCTTGCGCCGGACGCCATCAAGGCGGATGCGCCCATCCTGAAACTCGATCTCCAGCATTTCGGCCTCGCCGGCGGTTTGGACATTCGTGATCACATTATTTGCCTGATCCCGAATCACCGCATAACCCCGCGCCAGCGTCTGCCGATATCCAAGGGTGCGGCGCAGTCGATCCAGCCCGTCAAGTCGCTGCCGCTGCCGGGTAACTCCGGTTCGCGCAACTTGTTCAAAACCACTTGCAAGTCGTTTCAGGTAAATATCTTTATGACTTATCAACAGGCTAAGTGCCTGCGGTCGTAACCCTGCCTTGAGCCGTGCCAACCGTACTCTTTGCGCCTGTGAAACCGCCCTAAGCGCATTGGGCAGGCGCAGCGCCAGTTGATCCAGCCGCTGGCTGTGCTGGCTGACCAGATCAGCCGGCCGCGGCAAGGCCCGCGCCAGATCGCGCAGCCGCTGTCGCCGGTTTTCCAGCAACCCGGCCTGATTGCGCAGCCGGCGCGCCTCCAGCTTGGCAAGATGCGCCATCAGATCGGCCCTGACCGGCACCGCCAGTTCCGCCGCCGCTGTCGGGGTCGGTGCCCGCTGGTCGGCGGCGTGATCAATCAGCGTCGTGTCGGTTTCATGCCCCACCGCCGAGATCACCGGAATCCGGCTGGCGGCAACCGCGCGAACCACGATTTCCTCGTTGAATCCCCAGAGATCCTCGATCGAGCCACCACCGCGCGCCACGATCAGAACATCCGGCCTTGGAATGGCACCACCAGCCTCAAGCCGGTTGAAACCGGCGATCGCCGCCGCCACCTCGGGCGCGCATTTCTCGCCTTGCACTGCCACCGGCCAGATCAGCACATGCCTTGGAAACCGGTCGCGCAAACGATGCAGAATATCGCGGATCACCGCCCCCGAGGGCGAGGTGACGACGCCGATCACCTCTGGCAGATAAGGTATCGGCTGCTTGCGACCGGCATCAAACAGCCCCTCGGCCGCCAGCGCCTGTTTGCGCTTTTCCAGCATCAGCATCAGCGCACCCGCCCCGGCAGGCGCGATATCCTCGATCACCATCTGATAGCGTGACTGTCCCGGAAAAGTGGTCAGCCGGCCGGTTGCCACCACTTCCATCCCCTCTTCGGGCCGGGTTTGCAGGCGCGAGGCAACGCCCTTCCAGATCACCGCGGCCAGAACCGCGCGGTCGTCTTTCAGATCAAGGTAAAGATGCCCCGATGCCGGGCGCGACACCCGCCCGACCTCGCCCCGGATGCGTACATGGCTGAACTCACCTTCGATCATCCGCTTGACCACGCCGGAAATCTCGGAAACCGAGAATTCCGGGGCGTTACCGGCGGCGGCAGGTTCATCAATCAGATCGGACATTCGGCCTCGCTTGAATGTTGCTGATCGCCACCTTAGAACGCGCTGAGTAGAAGGCCAAGGAGGGTGCGATGAATATCCTGATTTTGGGCAGTGGCGGGCGCGAACACAGTCTGGCCTGGGCAATCAAGCAGAACCCGAAATGCGACCGCCTGATTTGTGCGCCGGGCAATGCCGGCATGGATGCGATTGCCGATTGTGCCGATCTGGATATCCTTGACGGGGGCGAGGTCAGGGATTTCTCGGTCGAAAACGCCATTGATTTCGTGGTGATCGGCCCCGAGGCGCCCCTGGCCGCCGGCGTTGCCGACAAGCTGCGTGCGGCCGGCATCCTGACCTTCGGCCCCTCTAAGGCCGCCGCCGCACTCGAAAGCTCCAAGGCCTTTACCAAGGCGGTGTGCGATGCCTCCGGCGCCCCCACCGCCGCCTATGCCCATTTCACCGATGCCGCCAAAGCCAGGGCCTATATCCGCCAACAGGGCGCGCCAATCGTGGTCAAGGCCGATGGCCTTGCCGCCGGCAAAGGCGTGGTGGTGGCAACCGTTGAGAACGAAGCACTGGCTGCCATCGACGACATGTTCGCCGGCACCTATGGCAGCGCCGGCGGCGAAGTGGTGATCGAGGAATTCATGGAAGGTGAGGAAGTATCGCTGTTTGTCCTGTGCAATGGCGAGCACTGCCTGCCGATCGGCTCGGCCCAGGATCACAAGCGCGCCTATGACGGCGATCTCGGCCCCAATACCGGCGGCATGGGCGCCTATTCCCCGGCACCGCTGCTGACGCCGGAACTGGAACAACAGGCAATGGAACGGATCATCCGCCCGACGCTGGCAGAAATGGTGCGGCGCGGCACGCCGTATCAGGGGGTCTTGTATGCCGGGCTGATGATCAAGGACGGCCAGTGCCGGCTGGTGGAATACAACACCCGCTTTGGCGATCCGGAATGTCAGGTTCTGATGATGCGCCTCGGCGCGCAGGTGCTTGATCTGCTGCTGGCCTGTGCCGAAGACCGGTTGGCCGAAACCCGCGCCTCCTGGGCCGATGATCACGCGATGACCGTGGTGATGGCGGCCAGGGGTTATCCCGGCGACTACGCCAAAGGCTCGGAAATCCACGGCCTTGACACCCTGCCGTCAACCTCGATGCAAGAGGTGTTTCACGCCGGTACCACCACCCGCGATGGCCAGATCGTTGCCAATGGCGGTCGCGTTCTGAATGTCACCGCCCGCGCTGCCAGCCTGCAAGCGGCGCATGACAAGGTTTACCAAATGATCCAGGCAATCGACTGGCCCGAAGGTTTCTGGCGCAAGGATATCGGCTGGCGGGCGTTGTAATCCCCGGCCTCCCGGCTTCTTGTCGGCAGAAATATCCCCGCCGGAGGCATCGGGACTTTTCCTGGCCGACCCCGGTGAAAATACGCGGTGCCAGGGCCTCAGATCTGTTTTTCAGGCATCCGCACGATCAGCCCGTCCAACTTGTCGCTGACCTTCAGCTGGCAGGTCAGGCGCGAGCGTTTCGGGTCGGGTTCCCAGGCGAAATCCAGCATGTCCTCTTCCATCGCGTCCCTTGGCGGCAGTTTCGCCAGCCAGGCGTCATCGACATAGACATGGCAGGTCGAACAGGCGCAGGCACCGCCGCAGTCGGCTTCGATGCCGGGAATGTTGTTGTCGCGCGCGCCTTCCATCACCGTCAGGCCATTGGCTACATTTACAACATGCTCGGTGCCGTTATGCTCGATATAGGTGATCTTCGCCATTGCTTCCTCATGGTCCTTGGTCGTCATTGGCTGCGTATCTAGTACAGGCAGGTTTTCATGACCAGCCCGAAAACCCGCCATGGCGCACCGCCCGGCGCAATTTGCTTTCGTTCGGGTGGAAATGCGGATAAAAAGACCGGCATAACCTACGGGCAACCGACAAGAAAACGGCAGGCAGCATGCGCTACATCAGATCAATCGGCGCTCTTGGCGCGGTATTCGCGCTTGCGGGCTGCGTCGAACTTGAACTTGTCGGGATCACCGATACAGCCGCAACCGAGGCCGATCAAAGGCCGCCGAATGCCGAGCCGGGAATCTGCTATGGCCGAACCGAGACGGCGGCGGTGATCGAAACCGTGACCAAGCAGGTGGTGGCGCGCCCGGCGGTTCTTGACGCAAACGGAGTGGTGGTATCGCCCGCCGCCTATCAGACGGAATCGCTGCAAACCATCGTCAGGGAACGGCAGAATGTCTGGTTCACCGCCCCCTGCCCGGAACAGATGGTTGGCGATTTCAACGCCTCGCTGCAACGCGCGCTGAAAGTTCGCGGCCATTACAGCGGGCCAGTCACCGGCAAGCTGGACCATGCCACCCGCCAGGCGATCCGCCGGTTCCAGAAACCGCTCGGCCTTGACAGCGAAACCCTGTCGCTGGCTTCGGCGCGCAAGCTTGGGCTGGTGGCGGTGGAGCGGCCGGTAAAATAGGCCACCATTCGGCAGATCCGAAAAAAGGCGCCCGGATGAACTCCGGGCGCCTGATTTTTTTCACCATTGGCGTATCGGCTTGCCTTAGCTTTCCAGCGACAGCGCCACGAACCGTGGCTCACCGGCGCGGCGCACCAGAAGCAGGATCGACTTCCTGCCGGCCTCGCGTGCCTGATCCAGACGTTTGCTGAATTCCGAAGGGCTGGTGACCTTTTGCTGACCGGCTTCGGTGATGATGTCACCGGCGCGCAGGCCCTTTTCGAACGCCTGGCTGGTTTCATCCACATCCATCACCACAACACCCATGGTCTTGTCGGTCAGGCCCAACTGGCCGCGCACATCGTCGTCAAGCCCCCTGAGGGACAGGCCGAGAATGTCCTGCTGCTGCGGTTCAGCGGGTGAAACGGATGTCGGAACGATGGCATTGCCTTCGGCATCCTCACGCCGGCCAAGCACCACTTTCAGGGTCTTGGTGCCGCCATCGCGGAATACCACCACTTTCACTGCCTTGCCAACCTCGGCCTCGCCGACGATGCGTACCAGTTCGCGGGTGTCGGTCACGTCCGTACCGTCGAAACTCAGGATCACGTCACCCTGCTTGATGCCGGCATCCTTGGAGGGGCCGTCGGGTACATCGGTGACCATGGCACCGGTCACCTTGTCAAGGTTGAGCGCCTCGGCAACATCCTTGGTCACGTCCTGGATATGCACACCAAGCCAGCCGCGCCGGGTCTCGCCGTATTCCTTCAACTGCGCCACCACCTTGGAAACCACGGCCGAGGACATCGAAAAGCCGATACCGATCGAGCCGCCGCCATTGGGGCTGAGGATGGCGGTGTTGACGCCGATCACATCGCCATCAAGGTTGAACAGCGGACCGCCGGAATTGCCGCGGTTGATCGCAGCATCGGTTTGCAGGAAATCGTCATAGGTGCCGCGAAGGGCGCGGTTGCGCGCCGATATGATACCGGCAGAAACCGAAAAACCCTGCCCCAGCGGGTTGCCCACCGCCAACACCCAGTCGCCGACGCGGGCAATATCACTATCGCCGAACCGTACGAACGGCAGTGGTTTGTCGCTTGTTACCTTCAACAGCGCGATATCGGTTTTCGGGTCAATGCCGATTACCTTGGCCTTGAGCTTGCCACCATCGAAAAGCTCGATGCCGATTTCATCGGCTTCGGCGATGACGTGATTGTTGGTGACGATATAACCGTCTTCAGAGATGATGAACCCCGAACCCAGTGCCGAGGCGCGGTGCGGCCGGTCTGGTTGGCCCGGTTGACCCTGTTGGCCTGGTTGACGCTCGATGAAATCGCGGAACAATTCCTCAAACGGTGAGCCGGGCGGCACATTCGGCAAGGGGCCGGTGCGCGCCGAAACCATGGTGGTGGTGGTAATGTTGACCACCGCCGGGCTGACCTTTTCCACCAGATCGGCAAAACTGTCCGGCGTGCCGCGGGCATAGCTGGCCATTGCCTGGGCGAGCAGGAAAATCAGGCTCAGCAGAAATGCAAGGCCAATCTGTTTATTCATTTGGTTGGGATAAGGAAGTGCCAATTTTCTGGACTCCATCGCAGGATCCTCCGTACTGCATGTTTCGGCCATGTCAAATGTCAGGGCCACTTCCCCGCCAAGATCGGAGCTTTTCATCGGGGTTTCAAGGCAATCCCGACGGCGGGTATCTCAAATGCGCGTGAAACCGCGCGTTACCATTTGTTCCGAATTACCGGGCTACGGATGATGAATCCCTGCCCGGATCACGGATTCACGATATCACGAAACGCGCCAGCCATACCATCAATACGCCGATGGATACCGCCAGAAGGCCGATCATCCGCCGGGTTTCCACCGGCATGCGGCTGAGCAATTCCAGCAGTTGGTCGAATCGCAAAGGGGCCAGTGCGAACACCAGCCCCTCCAGAACCGCGACCAGACCAAGGCCGGTCAGTATGTCGGCGATCACCTGGCGCGATCCGATTTCAGATAGTCGAAAAACTCGCTGTCCGGGTCGATCACCATGGTGGTGTTGTCCCCCTTCAGCCCTTTTTCATACGCGGTAAGCGAACGGTAAAAGGCGAAGAATTCGGGGTCAAGACCATAGGCTTCGGCAAAGATGGCGTTCCTTTTCGCATCGGCCTCACCGCGGATGATATCCGACTTCTTTTGCGATTCAGAAACCAGCTCCACCACCGTCCGGTCGGCCTGGGCGCGCACCTTTTGTGCCGCTTCCTCGCCTCGGGCAACCTCATCCGCTGCTTCGCGTTCACGTTCGGCGCGCATCCGCTGGAAAGTGGCATCAAGGTTCTGTTCCGGCAGATCGGCGCGCTTGATGCGAACATCAATCACTTCGACGCCAAGTGCATTTGCTTCCTTGATGGCGTTATCGCGGATGCGGTTCATCAGCGCCACCCGGTCTGCCGACAGGATGGTATTGGAGGAAACCGAACCCAGCACCTCACGCGTGGCGGCGTTCAAGATGCGTTCCAAGCGGCTTTCGGCCAGGCGTTCGCCACCCGAACCGACGGCTTTGCGAAACTTCACCACATCGGCAATACGCCAGCGGGCAAAGGCATCGACTACCAGCCGGCGGTCATCCAGCGGCGTTATTTCCATTGGCTGGGTATCCAGTGACAGGATACGGTCGTCGTATTTTACCACTTCCTGAATGAACGGTACCTTGAAGTAGAGGCCCGGATCCTGCTTGACGGATTTGACCTGCCCGAATTGCAGAACAAGCGCCTTTTCGCGTTCATCGACAATGAAAACCGAGGAGCTGGCAACAAACAGCAAGACCACGATGATCGGCAGAATTAATGTGGTACGCTTCATTGTTTCGCCTTCCCTTTGTTCAACTCGTTCAGGGGCAGATACGGCACCACGCCACTCGTGCCTTCGGCATTCTGATCAATCAACACCTTGTCGACCGATCCTAGTACCTTTTCCATGGTTTCAAGATATAGCCGCTTGCGGGTGACTTCGGGTGCCTTGGCATATTCCCGATAGACCGCCTCGAAACGGCTGGCTTCGCCCTCGGCCTGGTTGATCACCTGGGCGCGATAGCCTTCGGCCTCTTGCAACAGTTGTGCCGATTCACCCCTTGCGCCGGCCACCGCCTGGTTGGCATAGGCATCGGCCCTTTTCTCCAGCGTGTCGCGTTTTTGTTCCGCCGCCTGCACTTCGCGGAAGGCGTCGATCACTTCACGCGGTGGGTCGGCGCGTTCAAAGTTGATCCGGACGATATGGATGCCACTTTCATAGGAATCCAGCGTGTCCTGAATCAATGTCTGCAATTCAGACGAGATCACGCCCCGGTCACGGTTCAGGATCGGCGCCAATTCGGAACGCGCGATGATTTCGCGCATGGCACTTTCAGATACCGCGCTGATGGTCAGCAGCGGATCGGCCAGCTTGAACAGGTATTGCGCCGGATCGTCGATGTTCCAGACCACTTGAAAGTCGATATCGACGATGTTTTCATCACCGGTCAGCATCAGCCCCTGATCGGAGCGTGAATTCTGCCCCACACCGATATCCTCGGTACGTTCGCGGGTCACTTCGACGATTTCCTTGGTGACCAGCGGCCAGGGGGCAAAGTTCAGACCGGGCTCGCCGGTGGCATAGTACTTGCCCAGAAACAGTTCGATCGACTTTTGTTCAGGTTTTACCGAATAGAACGAGGCGAACAACCACAGGCCTATCGCCGCCAGCACGACGATACCGATGGTACCGCGGCCGAAACCCGGTCCGCTGCCTGCGCCGCCACCACGACCACCGCCGCCGCGCCCGCCCATCAGTACCTTCAGCTGTTCCTGGCCCTTTCGGACAATTTCATCAATTTCGGGCATTTGCGAACCATTGCCGCCGGGGCCACGCCGGCCACCCTGATTGGGGTCGCGCTTGTCATCGCCCTTGTCATCACCGCCACCGCTGCCGCCCCAGGGACCGCCTCCGTTGTTTCCCGCCATGTGCCTGAAAATCCTTTTCATACCATCTATCTGCTGTGTTACCGCCAAATTGGGGTTAAAACCCCAAACATTCAACCCGCGCGCACCGGTTCTTTCATGGTTACAAGTTCCTCTGCCGCCGAAGGGTGCAGCGCCATGGTGCGGTCGAAATCCTCTTTGGTGGCGCCCATCTTGATCGCAATGCCGACCATCTGGATCATTTCCGCCGCCGAATGGCCAATGATATGCACCCCCAGAACCCTGCGGCTGGCCTGGCTGATGATCATTTTCATCAACATGCGTTCGGACCGGCCGGCCAGAATGTTCAGCATTGGGCGAAAATCCGAGCGGTAAACCTCGATCGGTTCAAGTTCGCGCGCGGCTTCTTCGCTCAGGCCGACGGTGCCGATTTCAGGTTGGGTGAAAACCGCGGTCGGGATATCCTCATGATCGGCCATGGTCGGATTGGCGTTGAACACGGTCTCAAAAAACGCCGCCCCTTCGCGGATCGCCACCGGCGTCAGCGCCACCCGGTCGGTCACATCACCGACCGCATAGATCGACGGGATCGCGGTCTGCGACCACTGATCCACCGGGATTTCCCCGCGCCGCCCGGTTTCAAGGCCCACCCGATCCAGCCCCAGATCGGCGGTGGCGGGGTTTCGGCCGGTGGCGTATAAAATCTGATCAACCTCGGTCAATGCGCCATTGGTGCATTTCACCAAAAGGCCGCCGTCAACCCTGGTGATCGAGGTCACATCGGTACCCACATGCAGATTGACACCGCGCGTCATCATCTCGCCGGCGACATGGCCGCGTACCTCGTCGTCAAAACCGCGCAAGATCTGGGCACCGCGGTAAAACTGCGTCACGTTGGTGCCAAGGCCGTTCATGATGCCGGCGAATTCGCAGGCAATATAGCCGCCGCCGACGATCAGGATGCGTTTCGGCTGACTTTCCAGATGAAAAATCTCGTTCGAGGTGATGACGTGTTCGGCCCCCTCGATCGCCGGAACGAACGGCGTGCCGCCGGTGGCGATCAGGATGTGCTTGGCGCTGAAAACCTCACCGGTTGACAGGCTGACGGTATGGGCATCGACCAGCCGGGCGCGGGCGGCAAAGATACGCGTCCCCGCCTTTTCCAGATTGGCGTGGTAAATCCCTTCGAGCCGGGCAATCTCGGCATCCTTGGCGGCGATCAGTTTCGCCCAGTCGAACCGGGTTTCCCCGACGCTCCAGCCGAACCCCGCCGCATCCTCGAACGCATCCTTGAAGGCCGAGGCATAGACCATCAGCTTTTTCGGCACGCAGCCCCGGATGACGCAGGTGCCGCCCATGCGGTATTCTTCGGCCAGACCAACGCGATAACCCGCCGCGGCGGTCAGCCGCCCGGCCCTTACACCGCCGGAACCACCGCCGATGACGAAAAGATCAAAGTCAAAATCCATGTCAGTCCGTTATATCCATGAAAAGATTGTCGCGTTCGATCACGTCGATACGCTCATGTTCCACCGTGCCGGCATTGATGTCGCGCACCTCGACATTGCCGTCGCCATAACCGATCACCACGGTATCGCAGATGTCCAGAAACAAGCCGTTTTCCACCACGCCCGGAATCTGGTTGAGAACCAGCGACAATTTTCGCGGCTCGCCAATGCGGCGCAGATGGAAATCGAGGATATAGTTCCCCTCGTCGGTCACGAACGGCCGGTCACGGTCCATCCGCAAGGTGCCGGATCGCCCCATCACGTCGATATTCATCAACGCCTCTTCGGTCAGCGCCTTGGTGGTTTCCCAGCCGGAACTGATCACCTCGACCGGCAGCGGAAAGGCGCCAAGGGTTTCCACCTCTTTTGATATGTCGGTGATCACCACCATTTGATCCGAGGCGGTGGCGACGATCTTTTCCATCAGCAACGCCCCGCCGCCACCCTTGATCAGGTTGAGGTTGGCGTCGAATTCATCGGCGCCGTCAATCGTCAGGTCCAGCCATTTCACCTCGTCCAGCGTCGCAACCTTTATGCCGCATTGCCGTGCCAGATCGGCGGTGCGTTCCGAGGTCGGAACCCCGACCACCTTCAGCCCTTCATTGCGCACCATCTCGCCCAGGATGCGCACCATCCAGGCGGCGGTCGAACCGGTGCCAAGCCCCAGCCGCATGCCGCTTTCGACGAAATCCAGTGCGCGTTTGGCCGAAACAAATTTCGCGGTGTCAATCGGCGACAGGTCGGAAACCATGAAACGACTCCTCTTTTGGCGTTTGGCCAATGTTATAGGCAAAAGCTGGCGGGGCCGCGAGGGGGAAAAGCACCCTGGCCCGAGCGATGCCGCCCTTCAGCGCGAAAACCTCAGCAATGCCGCCCCGAACAGGGTGGTGAAGGTAGCGACCAGTTTGGCCAGATCCATACGCTCCCCGAGAAAGAAAACCCCCAGCAGCAGCGCAAATATGATACTGGTTTCGCGCAATCCCGTCACCAGCGCGATCGGTGCCTGGGTAAAGGCCCAGATCACCAGCGAATAGGCGGTGAACGAGGCGGCACCGCCAAACAGGAAAACCCACTTGCCCTGTTTCGGCACCGCCAGCAGGGTGCGCGGCGAGGTTGCCAGAAGGTAGACAGCAAAAATCACCGCATTGCCGATGCCAAGCCAGGCGTAAAACCCCAGCGATGTACCGGCCAGCCGCGCCCCCAGCCCGTCAACCAGCGAATAGCTGGCGATGAAACAGCCGGTCAGAAACGCCAGAACCGCCGCCCTGTGGTTCTTCAGCCCGTCGTTCTGGCGCACCAGACTCATGCTGATGATACCGGCGCCGATGATCAGCACCGCCAGCAATTCAACCGCCTGCAACCGGACCCCCAGAAAGCCCACGGAAACCAGCGCCACCAGCAACGGCGCACTGCCCCGGGCAATCGGGTAAACTTGGGTCAGATCACCGATACGATAGGAATTCAGCAGGAAAAACTGATACCCTGCATGCAGGCCGATGCCGGCAAACAGATAAGGATAACTGGCCGGTGCCGGTGCCGGCACGATGGCCAGCGCCACCAGCGCCAGCGGCAGATGCCCCAGCACCACCGCCGCCATGCCAAGCCGCTTGTCCGCCCCGCCTTTGACCAGCACATTCCATAGCGCATGCAGCATGGCCGCAGTCATGACGGTCAGAAAAACGAACAGGCTCATGGGCAGGACCGATATGCGGGCAAGAGACCGGAGCCTAGGCGGCGTAGCGCGATTTGGCAATGCCCGGCGGCAGGTCTGCCATCGCGTCCGATTTCCCTTGGCGAGCGTCGGATTCAGCATGAATGCCCGGCGAAAACCAGTTAGACATCGCCAAGGCATAATCGGCGGACCCAGCATGTTCCTCAGCATTTTTGACATTTTCAAGATCGGCATCGGCCCTTCCAGCTCGCACACCATGGGGCCGATGCTGGCAGCGGCGCGGTTTCTGGAACTGATGCGCAAAAGCGCCTTCAGCGCCCATGGGGTGCGATGTTCGCTGCATGGTGCGCTGGCGTTTACCGGCAAGGGCCATGCCACGGATCGCGCGGTGATCCTGGGGCTGGCGGGGTTTCGGCCCGATACCTACGACCACCAAAGCGCCGAGGCGGTGCTGGCCGATATTCAAGCCAGCCAGATGATTCACCCCGATGGCCTGCACCCCCTTGCCTTTGATCCTGCGCGCGATCTGATATTTGACTATAAGCAAAGCCTGCCGGGCCATGCCAACGGCATGATCCTGAACGCGCTTGACAGATCAGGCGATGTGATCCTGCAGGAAACCTATTATTCCATCGGCGGCGGTTTCGTTCTGACCGATGCGGAACTGGCAGCCGATCCAGGGCCGAAACTGCCCAGCAACGTGCCGTTTCCGTTTCGCACCGCTGCGGAAATGCTGGAAATGGCGACAACCAGCGGCAAGTCGATTTCCCAGATGAAGTGGGACAATGAGATTTCCGCCAAATCGCACCCGGAACTCAGCAACGGCATTCAACAGGTCTGGCAGGTGATGAACGACTGCATTGATCGCGGCCTGCTGGGTGAGGGCATCCTGCCCGGCGGCCTCAGGGTAAGGCGGCGCGCCATGGCCATGCATACCCAACTGATGGCCGAACGCGGCCAGAACCTGACCGCTCCCCACAGCATCAACGACTGGATCGCCACCTATGCCATGGCGGTGAACGAGGAAAACGCCGCCGGGGGCAAGGTGGTGACCGCCCCCACCAACGGCGCCGCTGGCGTCATTCCGGCCACCATTCGCTACTACCTTGACCATGTGCCATGGGCGCAACCGTCGAAGGTTGCGGATTTTCTGCTGACGGCAGCGGCGATCGGCGGCCTGATCAAACAGAACGCCAGCATTTCGGGTGCCGAGGTCGGTTGCCAGGGTGAGGTCGGCTCGGCCGCGGCCATGGCGGCGGCGGGTCTGTGCGAGGTTCTGGGCGGCACCCCCGAGCAGGTGGAAAATGCCGCCGAAATCGCGCTGGAGCATCACCTCGGCATGACATGCGATCCGATCCGGGGTCTGGTGCAGGTGCCGTGCATCGAACGCAACGGACTTGGCGCGATCAAGGCGGTTTCGGCGGCCTCGCTGGCGATGCGGGGCGACGGGCAGCATCTGGTCAGCCTTGACGCCTGCGTTGAAACCATGCGCCAGACCGGGCTGGACATGAACGAAAAGTACAAGGAAACCGCACTGGGCGGGCTGGCGGTCAACGTGCCGAACTGCTGATCCCGGCATGGCCCGGCACCAGCGCCTGCACGACCTCGGCCAGATGGTGGCGCGGCAGGATCACCAGCATGTGCGGTCGGTCAAAACTGAGGGTCTGGCGCGACTCGGATGTGCGGTTCGAGGTGCCGATCCGCCCCAGGGGTGAAAAATCCAGCCCCCGGATCGGCCAGTGCAGCCCGGTGCTCTGCCCCTTAACCGGGGCCAGCGGAAACAGCGACACGCGCGTATCCACCGGCAGCGCCAGATCCAGCCGCTCGGGCGCCAGAAAAACCACGTCCTTGCCGGCCAGCGCAATCACCGGAAACCGCCCGTGCGCCGCAATGCTGCGCAAGGCCGCCAGGCTGTGATCCAGCCGGTTGCCAAGCATGCCAAGCGCAATGGCAAAAGGTGCCTCAACCGCGTTTAGACATTTGTCGAAATCGGTGCTATCCTGCTCGGTGATGCGGTGAATCCGTGCCTTTGGAATGGCCCTGGCGTGACGGCCAAGCGAATCCAAGTCGCCGATCACCGCCTCGGGCATCAGACCGTGGCGAAGGGCGGTGCGTGCGCCGCCGTCCGCCGCGACCAGACAGGGGGCGAGATCAAGCGCACGGGTGATTTGTTTTTCGGACGCTTTGCCACCACCCAGAATCGTGATTCCAGTGGCCGTGTGAACAATCGGCTGATTCATGGGGGCATTATCACGCTATCCGGAAACAAAGTGCAATTTTTTTGCAGGGTTTTGGGGATAAAAAGCATGAAATTGTTTGGTTGAATCCCATGAAGCGTGGTAAATTGATCCTCAGGTCGGGGGAGAAAGTGACGAGTTTATGGTAACCTCGAGCAAGATTCTTACCGTCTCCTACGGTACGTTTTCCTGTACCCTGGAAGGTTTTGACGACCCCTTCACAACGCTGCAACAAGTCGCGGAATATTTCCGCAAGCTGGCCGCTGCCGACCGATATTTCGGCGGCACACCGCAAACCCCAAGCACCGAGATGCTGAAGGAAATCGCCGCGCGCAACAGCCAGCGCGAGGTCGACGCCATGACCAGCGAAAACGGTGTGGTGCTGCGCCAGACCGAAAAACCCGCCGCGCCGAAGGTTTCCGAACCTGTGGCCGATCCGGTGGCTACCGAAAAGTCCGCGCCCAGGACGGTGACGGTATTCAAGACCAAGCACCCGGAAAACGAACCAGCCATAGCCGAACCGCAACCGGTTGCCACAGCACCGGCCACACAAGCCAAGAACGTGGCCGAAACCCTGGCGGCGATACGCCATAACGTCGAACAGGCAGAAACCGAGATCGCCGGGCAGGACGTTGCTGCGCATGCGATGCCGGATCTGGCCGCCGAATTCATGGCAGGCGAGATGATGTTCGAAGAAGATCCGGCCGAACCCGAGGCCGATGAAAACCAGGCGGTCGCCGATCGGATCGCCAATGCGGTGAAAGACATCGGTGCCGCAGAACTGCCGCCGCTGGATACTTCGGGCCTGAGGGTATTCGATGTTTCCGCCGATCCGAACGCCGAACCGGCAGACGATGATATCGCCGATCAACCGTCTGCCGCAGCCAAGGACGCCGAGGATTGGGTCTATGAAGATGCCAGCAACGATCCGATGCCGGAAATCGACAACCTGTCACCTTATATGGACAGCTTCACCCTCAAGGATGATGAACCCGAGTCGGCAGAGGCTGAGGTGGAAGTCGAGGCGGAGGCTGAGGCTGAGGTAGAAGCCGAAGCGGAGGCAGAGATCGAAATCGAGGCTTTGCGCGATCAAGAACCGGCGATTGACGAAACAATGGTGCCGGCCACGACTTCGGCGGCGCCGAAGATGGATGTCTACAAATCGCCGCTGATCTCGTCACTGACCGCTGAACAGGAACTGGAACTGGCGCGCGATCTGGCCGAGGCGATGGCGGCCAATCCCGAACCCGATCAGGAATTTCTTGCCGCATCGACCCGGCGCGAGGAACGCCGCAGCCGCGCCGCACAGTTGCTGCATCAGGCAGAAGGCAGCGATGCCGACGAATCGGTGGATCGTCTGATGGCGACCACCCGCAGCAAGATGGAGCGCCCGGAACTGATCCGGCGGATTGACACGCTCGGCCATCTGAAAGCGGCAGCCGCCGCCACCGAGGCCGAGAAAGAATACCGGAACCGCAAGTCCGACGCCAAGACCAAAAAGTCGGAATCGGCAAGCGGACTTGACAAGTACCGCGATGACTATTCCCAGGTGAAAACCCCGGAACGCCTGGCCCGTCCGTCCGGCAGCAGCCCCACGCCGCGCCCGTCGGCCACGCCGCTGATCCTGGTTTCGGAACAGCGCATCGACAATTCCCGTGGCGACACCCTGCGCGAGGCGGCGTTCCGGCGTTCGTCAGACGATGCCGATGTCAGCGGCAATCTGGCCCTGAAGCGCCAGATCACGCTGCGCGAGGATTTTGACACCGTCGAAGAAGAAATCCAGGGCATCCCGGCAGACGCCTTCAACGCGAGCGATTTCAGCGAATTCGCCGAACGTGTCGGCGCGTTTGAAATGCACGACCTGCTGGAGGCATCAGCGGCGTTCACCGCCATCGTCGAAGGTCAGGAAAGCTTTGCCCGGGCCGAGGTGATGAACAAGATCGCCGCGCTGAACCATGGTGACGGCTATTCCAAGGAAATCGGCCTGCGCGCCTTTGGCAAGCTTCTGAACGAGGGCAAGCTGATGCGTGTCGAAGACGGTCTGTTCAGGCTGGCTGCCTCGTCGCGTTATTCGATCGCACTGCGCGACGCCGACTGATCCAACCACCGGATTTCGGCCAAAAGATACAGGGGATCATCCTTGATCGGATGGTCCCTTGTCGTTTCCGGCCTCGGGATCGGGCTGGCCGATCCCCTTGAACAATGCTTTCAGCGGCAATACCCAAAGGATGCCCAGCCCGACATAGACCGCGATCTCCACCAGGAATGACGGCCGCTCGAACAGGGCGACGATGTTCAGCGCCAGCACGATATAGACCGGCAGTCCGACCAGCAGCACCAGCAGCGACAAGCGCCGCCGCGTCTTGTAGGAAAGCGCCATCAGTCGGCGAACGGGTCGGTGACCAGGATCGTGTCCTCGCGTTCCGGCGAGGTGGACAGAAGCGCAACCGGACAGTCGATCAGCTCCTCGACCCTTCGCACATATTTGATCGCGGCGGCCGGTAGATCGGCCCAGCTTCGTGCGCCTTCGGTCGATTCCGACCAGCCCGGCATCACCTCCCAGACCGGCTTGCAACGCGCCTGCTGATCAGCGGCGGTCGGCAGGTATTCCAGCCGTTCGCCATCCAGTTCATAGGCAACGCAGATTTTCAGTTCCTCGAACCCGTCCAGCACGTCAAGTTTGGTCAGCGCGATGCCGTTGACCCCTGAGGTGGCGCAGGTCTGGCGCACCAGCACCGCATCGAACCAGCCACAGCGCCGCTTGCGCCCGGTGACGGTGCCGAATTCATGGCCACGTTCGCCCAGCCGCTGACCGTCCGCATCGTGAAGTTCGGCGGCAAACGGCCCCTCGCCGACCCGCGTGGTATAGGCCTTGACGATGCCAAGCACGAAATCAATCGCGCCGGGGCCCAGGCCGCTGCCGGTCGCCGCCTGCCCGGCGATGACGTTGGACGAGGTGACGAACGGATAAGTGCCGAAATCAATGTCCAGCAATGCGCCCTGCGCGCCTTCAAACAGGATGCGGCTGCCGGATTTGCGCTTTTCGTTCAAAACCTTCCAGACCGGGGCGGCATAGGGCAGCACCTTGGGGGCGATTTCCTGCAAGGCCGCCATCAATGCGGCACGATCAACCTCAGGCAGGCCCAGTCCGCGCCTGAGCGCATCGTGATGCACCAGCAGTCGATCAACGCGGAGTTCCAGCGTTGCCGGATCGGCCAGATCCGCCACCCGGATAGCCCGCCGGCCCACCTTGTCTTCATAGGCCGGCCCGATGCCGCGACCGGTGGTGCCGATTCTGGCGACCGCGTTCTGATTTTCGCGCGCCCGGTCAAGTTCGCCGTGAACCGGCAGGATCAAGGGCGCGTTTTCGGCGATCATCAGATTTTCCGGGCTGATTTCCACCCCCTGCCCGCCAAGTTTGGCGATCTCTTCGACCAGATGCCAGGGGTCCAGAACCACACCGTTGCCGATCACGCTGAGCTTGCCGCCGCGCACGATCCCCGATGGCAAAAGCGACAGCTTGTAGACCGTACCGTCGATCACCAGCGTATGCCCGGCGTTATGCCCGCCCTGAAACCGGACGATCACATCGGCGCGTTCGCTCAGCCAGTCGACGATCTTGCCTTTTCCTTCGTCCCCCCACTGGGCACCGACGACAACGACATTGGCCATGTTTGAAAGACCCTTTCCGGTTCCGTGAAATCCGACGCCTCGTATAACCGGCTGCCAGCCGGCGCGAAACCTCAAAATCATCACGATACTGGACAATACCGCGCTGAAGGTCGGCCTATCGCTGGTGGCATTGGCCTTCAGGCCGGTATCGGCCAGGCGATCAGCCATTCAGGCAGCGCCATTTCCGGGCCATCCGACTTTGGCGGTGTCAGCGGCCGTCGCCTTGCGATAGGCGGGAAAAGACCCTAAATAGACCATCGACAAGCCGGAATGCCTGCATTAGACAGCGCAAAGCCGAAATTCCCGCCTTTTGGGCGCAAGCAGGGACGCCAAAATGGAAAACATCATCCTGGTCATCCACCTGATCCTGGCGGTGTGCCTGATCGGTATCGTGCTGTTGCAACGATCCGAGGGCGGCGGTCTTGGTATCGGCGGCGGTGGCGGCGGTGGTGTGATGTCCGGGCGTTCGGCGGCAAGTGCACTGGCCAAACTGACCTGGTTTTTTGCGGTGGCGTTCATCATCACCTCGATCTCGCTGACCGTGCTGGCGGCGCGCAATGCCGCCGGGGATTCGGTGATCGAACGGCTTGGCACCGCAGCGCCCGAAACCAGCCAGCCGGCGGCCCCGGCACCTGCCGGGCTGGACGGTAACCTGTTGCCGCCCTCGACCAGTGACGCTCCGGCCACACCGCCAAAGGCCTCGGAATAACACGTCACTACAACTACTTGTAAATGGGCTGTGGTTTTCCACAGGATATAGCGGGTCTGCGCTTGCCAAATCCGGGCGAATCCCTTATATCTCAAATCCCGTGATATAGGGGCAAGCCGCACCGGATATTGCCCAAATTCTGACCATTTCACGGGGGTTTCCACAACCTATGGCGCGATTCATCTTCATCACCGGCGGCGTGGTTTCTTCGCTTGGCAAGGGACTGGCGTCGGCGGCGCTTGGGGCGTTGTTGCAATCGCGAGGCTTTACCGTCAGGCTGCGAAAACTTGACCCCTATCTGAACGTCGATCCCGGCACCATGTCGCCGTTTGAACATGGCGAGGTTTTCGTTACCGATGATGGTGCCGAAACCGATCTGGATCTTGGCCACTATGAACGCTTCACCGGCGTCGCCGCGCGCAGCACCGACAGCGTTTCATCGGGCCGGATATATTCCAATGTCCTGGAAAAGGAACGCCGTGGCGATTATCTGGGCAAAACCATCCAGGTCATTCCGCATGTTACCAACGAGATCAAGGATTTCATCTCGATCGGCGAGGATGAGGTCGATTTCATGCTGTGCGAGATCGGCGGCACCGTCGGCGATATCGAGGGCCTGCCGTTCTTTGAGGCGATCCGACAGTTCGCCCAGGAAAAACCCCGTGGCGACTGTATCTTCATGCATCTGACGCTGTTGCCCTATCTGGCGGCCTCGGGCGAGTTGAAAACCAAGCCGACCCAGCATTCGGTCAAGGAACTGCGCTCGATCGGGCTGGCGCCGGATATTCTGCTCTGCCGGTCCGAACATCCGATCCCGGACAAGGAACGCGCCAAGCTGGCGCTGTTTTGCAACGTGCGCGAAGACGCGGTGATCGAGGCGCGCGATCTGAAATCCATCTACGAGGCACCACTTGCCTATCACAAGGTCGGCCTTGACCGGGCGGTGCTGGACGCGTTTGGAATCTCGCCGGCACCGCAGCCGCAACTGGCGAAATGGCGGGACGTGGCCGACCGGGTCTATCACCCCGATGGCGAGGTCCGGGTGGCGATCGTCGGCAAATACACGCAACTGGAAGACGCCTATAAATCCATCGCCGAGGCGCTGACCCATGGCGGCATGCATAACCGGGTCAAGGTGCGTTCCGAATGGATCGACAGCGAGATTTTTGAACGCGAGGACCCTGCCCCGCATCTGGAACGCTTTCATGCCATTCTGGTTCCCGGCGGATTTGGCGAACGTGGCACCGAGGGCAAGATCAAGGCCGCCGAATTCGCCCGCACCCGCAACATCCCCTATTTCGGCATCTGCCTTGGCATGCAGATGGCAGTGGTCGAGGCGGCGCGGAATCTGGCCGGTCTGAAAGACGCCGGATCCGAGGAATTCGACCACGAAGCCGGTGAAAAACGCTTTACCCATGTGGTGTATCACCTGAAGGAATGGGTCGAGGGCAACCGCACCATCCAGCGCGAGGCGACGGACGACAAGGGCGGCACCATGCGCCTGGGCGCCTATGATGCGACGCTGAAGGAGGGCAGCCAGGTGGCGCGCATCTATGGCACCACCTCGATCTCGGAACGTCATCGCCACCGCTATGAGGTGGACACCAAGTTCCGCGAAATGCTGGAAAAGCAGGGGTTGGTATTTTCCGGCATGTCGCCCGATGGCAGATTGCCCGAGATCGTCGAGCTGCCGGGCCATCCCTGGTATATCGGCGTGCAGTTTCACCCGGAACTGAAATCCAAGCCGTTCAAGCCGCACCCGCTGTTTGCCGACTTTATCCGCGCCGCCGTGGAGCAATCGCGGCTGGTCTGATCCCGTGCATGCAAAAGCGCGTGAAGTCATTGCGAAATCGACATGAAGGCGCTAACCAGAAAAGCAGCAGGAAAGGAAAACTAGCGATGGCCAAAGGGTATTGGGTTGGAAATGTCGAGGTCGAGAATCTGGACGAATACAAGAAATACATTGCCGCAAATGCGGTGCCGTTCCAGAAATACGGGGCACGGTTCCTGACCCGTGGTGGCAAACATGAACTGCGCGAAGGTCAGATGAACAGCCGCATCGTGGTGATCGAATTCAAGGACTTTGAGACCGCACGGGCCTGCTATGATTCACCGGAATATCAGGCGGCAATGCAGTTGAGACTGCCCCATTCAACCGGCAATCTTGCCATCGTCGAAGGCTGGGAGGGCTGACTCCGGTGCTGCCGATGCTGAAACGACTGCTGGCCCCCGCACCCGCCCCGCTTGGCGATCAGGATGCGCGTCTGGCGCTGGCCGCACTGCTGGTGCGCCTGGCCCGCACCGATGGCAATTATGAGGCGGCGGAAAGCCGCGAAATACTGGCGATTCTGAGCCGGCGTTATACGCTTGATGCCGCATCGGCCGCCGCATTGCTGCAAGAGGCCGAAGCCGTCGAGGCCAACGCGCCCGACACCGTGCGTTTCACCCGTGCCATCAAGGACGCAGTGGCCTATGAGGATCGCGAAAAGATCATCGAGGCAATGTGGCAGGTGGCACTGGCGGACGGGGTGCGCAACGATGACGAAAACCGTCTGCTGCGCCTTGTCGCCAACCTGATCGGTGTCAGTGACCTCGACAGCGCCCTGATGCGCCAAAGGGTCGAGGCCGCCAACCGGTGATTGCCAGCCTTGGCGTGTATGACCGCCCCGAAACCCGCGCCGCCAATGATGAATTCTGGCGGTTGATCCGCGACAATCTGCGACGGCGCGGTGTCAATGCACCCGACCAGCTGAACCACAGCCTGACACCCGTTCAGACCTGGCTGGCCGATGATCTGGTATTGGCCCAGACCTGCGGACTGCCCTTTCGGCAATACCTCTGCGGCAGGGTCAATCTGGTGGGAACGCCGGATTATGGGTTGAAAGATTGCCCCCCCGGCCATTACCGCAGCGCCTTTGTGGTCCGCCAGCAGGACAGGCGCACCGGGCTGGTGGAATTTGCCGACGCGGTTTTCGCCTATAACGAGGAAATGTCGCAATCCGGCTGGGCCGCACCGCAGTGCCATGCGGCAAGTCGCGGATTTCGATTCAGCCGAACCCTGGCAACCGGTGGGCATCTTGATGCCGCTCGCGCGGTTGCCGAAGGCCGCGCCGATATCGCGGCGCTGGATGCGCTGACATGGGACATGATCCGGCGGTTTGACCGGTTCTCCGCCCGGTTAAGGGTGCTGGAATGGACCAAGCCAACACCCGGCCTGCCCTATATCTGCGGTGCCGCGATTGACGCCGATCTGGTTTTTGATGCGGTTGATACAGCCATCGGCCTGCTTGATCCGCCTGACCGTCGCGCCTTGCGGATCAGGCGGCTGGTCAGGATCGACCAGTCCGCCTATCTCAGCGTTCCAAACCCCTGAGAACCCTCAGAAGAACGCCTGCAACCCGGTTTGCGCCCGGCCAAGGATCAGCGCATGCACGTCATGCGCCCCCTCATAGGTGTTGACGGTTTCCAGGTTGACCATGTGGCGCATCACCTGGAATTCCTCGGAAATACCATTGCCGCCATGCATGTCGCGCGACATCCGCGCGATATCCAGCGCCTTGCCGCAGTTGTTGCGCTTGATCAGGCTGATCATTTCCGGCGCGGCATTGGCCGCATCCATCAGACGCCCAACCCTGAGCGCGGCCTGAAGGCCAAGGGTGATTTCGGTCTGCATGTCGGCCAGTTTCTTCTGGTAAAGCTGCATGCCGGCCAGGGGTTTTTTGAACTGCTTGCGGTCAAGCCCGTATTGCCGTGAGGCGTGCCAGCAAAATTCGGCCGCCCCCATCACGCCCCAAGCGATGCCGTAGCGCGCGCGGTTGAGACAGCCGAACGGACCTTTCAGCCCTTCGACATGCGGCAACAGCGCCTCTTCGCCGACCTCGACGCCTTCCATCACGATCTCACCGGTGGTCGAGGCGCGCAAGGAAAGCTTGCCCTCGATTTTCGGTGCCGACAGACCCTTCATGCCTTTTTCCAGAACAAAGCCTCGAATCTTGCCGTCATGCGCCTCGGACTTGGCCCAGACCACGAAAACATCGGCGAAGGGCGAGTTCGAGATCCACATCTTGGTACCGTTCAGCACATAGCCGCCCTGCACCTTGGTGGCGCGGGTTTTCATGCCGCCGGGATCGGATCCGGCATCTGGTTCGGTCAGACCAAAACAGCCGATCCATTCACCGCTGGCCAGTTTCGGCAGGTATTTCCGCCGCTGTTCCTCGGATCCATAAGCGTAGATCGGGTACATCACCAGACTGGATTGCACCGACATCATCGAACGATAGCCGCTATCGACCCGCTCGACCTCACGCGCCACCAGCCCGTAGGAAACGTAACCGGCACCAAGACCGCCGTATTCCTCGGGAATGGTGGTGCCAAGCAGGCCCATTTCACCCATTTCGGCGAAAACCGACGGGTCGGGTTTTTCATCACGATAAGCGGCGATGACCTTGGGCTGAAGTTTTTCCTGGGCATAGGCGCGGGCGGAATCACGGATCATCCGTTCATCCTCTTCCAACTGCCCCTCCAGCAACAGGGCGTCATCCCATTGGAATGACGACAAATCCGGTTTATCCTTGGCCTTCAGCTTGGGTTTATCACTCATCTTGGCATCCATCTGTCTTTGTGAAAGTCTCGGGCTAGGACGTAACGTAAGCTTGAAGCGAATGCAATCGACCAGGTTCGCACCTTTGGTCGCATGGATTTATTATTGAACTGAACGGATCATTTTACATGAAAAACAAGATGTTGGATTGGTTGCTTGACCATCCCGAGGTGAAATCCCTGCGCCTTGCGACCCCGGATCTGAACGGTCTGCCACGCGGCAAACGGATTCCCACAAGCCATGCGGACAGCGTTTTTACCGATGGAGCAAGGATGCCGCTGTCGGTTCTGAACGTCGATATCTGGGGCGAGGATATCAGGGATTCGCCGCTGGTGTTTGAATCGGGCGATGCGGATGGCACCCTGTTGCCGACCGAACGCGGGCTGGTGCCGATGACCTGGTTCGCCAGTCCTTCGGCATTGCTGCCGCTTTGGATGTCGACCGACAGCGGCAAACCGTTTGCCGGCGATCCAAGGCATGCCCTGCGCCGTGTGGTCGAGCGTTTCTCCGCCCTTGGCCTGACCCCGGTGGTGGCGACCGAGATGGAGTTTTACCTGCTGGACGGTGAAGAAACCGAGGCCTTGCCGCCCTTGTCGCCGCTGTCAGGCCGACGCCTTCAGCGTATGAATGTCCTGTCGATCAGCGGGCTGGATGCGTTCGACGACTTTTTCACCGACCTTTATGAGGCGTGCGAAGCGATGGACATTCCCGCCGACGCCGCCATTTCCGAGGGCGGAATCGGCCAGTTTGAAATCAACCTTCTGCATACCGATGATGCGCTGAAGGCCGCCGATGATGCCTGGCTGTTCAAGATGGCAGTCCGTGGGGTGGCGCGAAAACACGGGCTGATGGCCAGTTTCATGGCCAAACCCTATGGCAGCCAGCCCGGCAACGGGCTGCATTCGCATTTCTCGCTCTTGGACCGGGATGGCAACAACGTGTTTGACGACGGCACCGCCAAAGGTTCGGAAATGCTGCATCACGCGGTTGGGGGGTTGCTGACGGCGATGCGCCCGTCAACCCTGATATTCGCACCGCATTTCAATTCCTATCAGCGCCATTCCGAAAACAGCCATGCGCCGACCTCGATCGGCTGGGGGTATGAAAACCGTACCGCCGCCATTCGCATTCCCGGCGGCAATCACAAGGCGCGGCGTATTGAGCACCGGGTTTCAGGCGGTGATGCCAACCCCTATCTGATGCTGGCGGTAATCCTTGGCGGCGCACTTGAGGGCATCGAAAACCGCATCTCACCGCCCAAGCCGGTAAAAGGCGACGCCTATGGCGCCGACGCCCCCAACCTGCCGGAAGACTGGGACGAAGCGATTGAACTGTTCAACACCAGCGAGGTGATCCGGCGGATTTTCCCCGCCGATCTGATCGCCAATTTCGTCATGTGCAAACAACAGGAAGCGGCACGTTTTCGTGATGCACCCGAGGGGCTGGAATTCATTACCTATGTTGAATCCGTCTGATGCCTCTGCTAGCACTGGCGCTATATCCTTTGAAGGTGATCCATGAAAATCGGCATTCTTAAAACCGGCCATCCAAGCGGGCCCTTGCAGTCGGGTTTTGGCGATTACGGCATCATGTTCACAAAACTTCTGGACGGTCAGGATTTCGATTTTCAGGCCTATAGCGTTGAGGATGGCGAGCTACCCGCCAGCGTTCACGATGCCGATGGCTGGCTGATCACCGGATCACGCCATGGTGCCTATGAAGACCACCCCTGGATCAAACCGCTGGAGGAATTCCTGCGCAAAGCCTATAGCGAAAGCGTTCCTATCGTCGGCATCTGCTTTGGCCACCAGATCCTGGCGCAGGCACTTGGCGGCAAGGTGGAAAAATTCAAAGGCGGCTGGTCGGTCGGGGCCACCGAATACGATTTTGAGGGCCGGAAACTAACCCTGAACGCCTGGCATCAGGATCAGGTGGTGAAACGGCCGGAAGGTGCCACCGTCATTGGTTCTTCGGCTTTTTGCGAAAACGCCTTTCTTGCTTATGGCGACAAGGCACTGACCATTCAGCCGCACCCGGAATACCAAAGCGATTTCATCGACGGCCTGATCGAATATCGCGGCAAGGGCGTGGTGCCGGATACCATGCTGAAGGCGGCCAGGGAACGACTGGCGCTGCCAAACTCCAACGCCTGGATGGCCGCACGCATCGCTGAATTTTTCAAACAACCCCGCGGTTGAAGGACAAACCATGACACAAGCCGAAAACTGGATCGAGCAACTGCCGCAGGCGGTTCTGGATTACCTTGACGGTCGCCGCCTGGAAGAGGTGGAATGCATCGTTTCCGACATGCCGGGGATTTCACGCGGCAAGGCCATGCCCGCCGCCAAATTTGCCCGATCCGACAACATGTTCTTGCCGGATTCGCTTTATTACCAGACGATTACCGGTGGCTGGGCCGATTTCGGTTCCGAAGAACGCTTTACCGATCCCGACATGGTGCTGACCCCGGATTTCAGCACCGTCACCGCCGCCCCCTGGGCCGCCGACACCACCATCCAGATCATCCACAACGTCGATGACCAACAAGGTAAACCAGTGCCGTTCGCGCCGCGAAACGTGTTGAAAAGCGTGGTTGCGCAATATGCCGAACTCGGGCTGAAGGCGGTGGTGGCACCGGAACTGGAATTCTATCTGGTGGAACCCAATATCGACCCCAACCAGCCGGTGGAGCCGCCATTCGGACGCTCGGGCCGGCGCGTCGCCAAAAGCCAGGGCTATTCGATGAGTGCTGTCGACGAATTCGGCCCGATCATCGACGACATCTATGATTTCGCCGAATTTCAGGGCTTTGAAATCGACACCATCATCCACGAGGGCGGTGCCGGACAGATCGAAATAAACCTGCCGCATGGCGATCCGGTCAGCCTGGCCGATCAGGTGTTCTATTTCAAACGCCTGATCCGCGAGGCAGCACTCAGGCATAACTGCTACGCCACCTTCATGGCCAAACCGATGGAGGAACAGCCGGGTTCAGCCATGCATATCCACCATTCCATCGCCGACATCAAAACCGGACGCAACATATTCTCGGAAGATGACGGCAGCGAAAGCCAGGCGTTTTTGCATTTCATCGCCGGGCTGCAAAACCACCTGCCCTCAGCCATCGCCGTGCTGGCGCCTTATGTCAATTCCTATCGCCGCTATGTGCCGGATTTCTCGGCCCCGATCAATCTGGAATGGGCGCGTGACAACCGCACCACCGGCTTGCGCATCCCGATCTCCCCGCCCGAGGCGCGGCGGGTGGAAAACCGGTTGGCGGGCATGGATTGCAACCCCTATCTCGGTATCGCCGCCAGCCTTGCCTGTGGCCTGATCGGCCTGAAAGAGGCGAAACTGCCCCGGGACGAGTTCAAGGGCAACGCCTATGTCAACGACGAGGAACTGCCGCTGAGCATGCGCGAGGCGCTGATGAAGTTCGAGGAATCCTCGGCACTGGAAAGCGTGCTCGGCACCGAATTCTGCAAGGTCTATGCGGCGGTGAAATGGTCCGAACAGGACGAATACCTGCAAGTCATCAGCCCATGGGAGCGGGAACACCTTCTTACCAATGTCTGAGCGCGCCGTTCTGAGGGCGATGTTCGACCGTGCGGTTGCCGCCGCCCAGCCCAAGGCGGTGATGCTGCCGTTCATGCCCGACCCGCCCAAGGGTCGGGTGGTGGTGGTCGGTGCCGGCAAGGCATCGGCGGCCATGGCCGCAGCGTTCGAAGATAACTGGAACGGCCCACTTTCCGGCCTCGTAGTCACCCGCTATGGTCATGGCGCTGCGACACGACACATCGAAATCGTCGAGGCGGCGCATCCGGTACCCGACAAAGCGGGCGAACAGGCAGCACGCCGCATCCTTGACCTTGCAGATGGTCTTGGGGCTGACGATCTGCTGGTGGTACTGATCTCGGGCGGCGGTTCGGCTTTGTTGGCGCTACCTGCGGCCGGGCTTGGCCTCGCTGACAAGCAGGAGGCCAACCGGCTGCTCCTCGCCTCAGGCGTACCGATCAACGACATGAACGTGGTAAGGAAACACCTGTCCGCAATCAAGGGCGGCCGCCTCGCCGCCGCCGCCTGGCCGGCGCGCTGCCTTGCCCTGATGATTTCGGACGTGCCCGGCGATGATCCAGGTACCATCGCTTCTGGTCCGACCATTGTCGATGCTTCAACGCTGGCGGATGCGCGGCGAATTCTGGCCCCGTTTCATGACCATCTGCCAATGGCGGTTCTGGCGGCGCTGAAAAACCCCGGCAACGAAACCCCGAAACCCGGCGACCCGCGCCTGTCGAACAGCCTGGCGCATATCATCGCCTCGCCCGCCCGGTCGCTGGCCGCCGCCGCCGAATACGCAGAGGCAGCCGGCATCAAACCAATCATCCTCGGCGACGCCATCGAGGGCGAGGCCCGCGACATCGGCTGCCGGATGGCCAGACGCGCCCTTGCCGAACTCCGTGACACCAGACCGAGGGTACTGTTGTCGGGCGGGGAAACCACCGTGACCCTGACCAAACCGGCGAAAGGTTCGGGCGGACGCAATGTCGAATTCCTGCTGGCCCTGGCCAAAGAACTGAACGGCGCGCCCGGCATCCATGCGCTGGCTTGCGATACCGACGGCATCGACGGCAGCGCCGAAATCGCCGGTGCCCATGTCGCGCCCGACACCATCCGCCGCGCCGAAAGGCTCGGCTATCGGCTGGAACGCGCCCTTGCCGACCACGATGGCCACGGATTTTTTGCCCGCCTTGGCGATCAGGTCATCACCGGCCCGACCTTGACCAACGTCAACGATTTTCGCGCCATCCTGATCGCGCCGAAAGGCTGACCAGCGTTTCGATCCGCCAGAATCCGCCGAAACAGTGATCAGGCAACTGGCATTCCCCGGCCGGATGCGCTACGGATTAACCGAAACCACATTTCGGAAAATACGAAACATGCCCCCGCTTCCCGCCTCGACCTACGACGCCGAACCGATCCCCGCCTCTGCCCGCGCCGAAATTGACGCCCTGCTTGGCTCGGGCGATCTCTTTCGCTACACCGCCCCGGCCGACCAGCCCGGCCCGGTGGCGCGGCTCGAGGCGGAATTCGCCGCCAGGATGGGGGTGAAATACGCGCTTGCGCTCAATTCCTGTTCCTCGGCCATCTTCCTCGCGCTGAAAGCCATCGGCGTGAAACCCGGCGATCAGGTGCTGATTCCCGCCTTCACCTTTGCCGCCGTCCCGTCGGCGGTGGTGCATGCAGGCGCCCAACCGATCCTGGTCGAGGTCGGCGACAATTATCGCATCGACATGACGGATTTCGAGGCGAAACTGACCCCATCCGTCACCGCGGTGGTGATCTCGCACATGCGCGGCCACACCTCGGACATGGATGCGATCACCAGACTTTGCACCGAACGCGGTGTCACGCTGATCGAGGATGCCGCCCATTCCCTCGGCACCCTCTGGCATGATCGGAAAATCGGCACCATCGGCAAGGTCGGCTGCTTTTCCTTTCAGTCCTACAAGATGGTGAACGGCGGCGAAGGCGGCATGCTGATTACTGATGACGACGAGGTGATCGCCCGCGCCGTCATCATGTCAGGCGCTTATGAACACAACTGGCAAAAACACCGGCTGAACCTCAACCTGTTCGCCAAATATCAAAACACCCTGCCACTTTACAACCTGCGGATGAACAACCTTTCCGCCGCCATCATCCGCCCGCAAATCGCCGAGATCGACCGCCGCACCAGGGATGGGCGGCTGAACCACGACCACGTTGCGGCCCGGCTCAACACCTCACCCCACCTGAGCGTGCCACCACCCCTGCCAGCAGAAAGCCGCGCCCCGGATTCGATCCAGTTCAACCTGATCGGCTTTTCGGAATCCGAGGCCCGCCGCCTGACAAAGATCGCCCAAACGAAAGGCGCCGCCATCTCGATCTTCGGCCTGTCCGAGGACAACGCGCGCGCCTTCTGGAACTGGCATTTCATCGGCAACATTCCGGATCTGCCCAAAACTCGCAACATGCTGATGCGCGCCTGCGACCTGCGCCTGCCCGCCCGCCTTGGCCGCTCGGAACTTGACCAGATCGCCGATGCCATCCTCAGCAGCGTTGCCGAAATCAAACCCTGACCCGGCTTCTTTATTGCATCAAATACTCCCGCCGGAGGCTCCGCCGCCAGCCGAACGCGCTGGCGTTACAGCACAGCCAGCGACTCCCCCAGCCAGGGCATTTCGCGTAAACAGGGTGCCACCACCAGATCGCGCAACAAGGGTCGCAGCCGGCCGGCAATCTCACCCGGCATCCGCTCCATCACCTTCTTGCGCGCAAACAGCGAAATCCGCCGCGCCAGCGGCTCAAACGGCAGCGGCATCACTGCGACATCGGCACGAAACCGCTGTGCACGCGTCACCCCAAGCGGCGTGGTGATGGTCCAGCCCGCCCCCGCCGCCACCATCGCCATGATGGCGTGATAGCTGTCAAGTTCAAAGCGTTGCGGCAGATCCAGCCCCAGCTTGCCAAGATGCGCCTCGATCTGGCGGCCCATCATCTGACGCGCCGAATAACGGATGAATGGCCGCGCCAGCAACTGTTTCAGAACATCGCCCGACCTGTCCACCCAGCCGGGCGGTGCCGCCACCATGAAAGGGTCGCTCAGCAGCGGAAAAACCTCCATCCAGGGGGCAGAAATATCCAGATCCGCCGCCACGATCACATCCAGCGCACGGGTTTCCAGCATCGCCGCCAGATGATAGCTGGCCCCGGTTTCCAGCACGAAATGGCAGGATTTCAGCTCATCCCCCATATCCGACAACAGCCTTGGCGTCACTTCGGCATCAAAATCCTCGATCATCCCCAATCGCAGCCGGGTCAGACCGCTAAGATCATGGCTGGCCAGTTCGGAACGCGCCAACAGCGCCTCTTCCATGATTGTCTGGGCGCGGCGATAAAACAGACTGCCCGCCGGTGTCAGCGCAAAAGGCCGCGCCGCCCGGTCGATCAGCCGCACCTCCAGTGCCTGTTCGAGATTGGAAATCTGCTGGCTGACGGATGAAGCACTGGCATCCAGCCGTCTGGCCGCCGCCAGGATCGACCCCTCCTCGACGGCTGCCAGAAAAATCTCGATCCCCCAAAGAGTCATGCGCGCCTGCGGATCCGCCATCCTGCCTCCCGATCAACAGTCACAGGCTATGCCGCAACATGGCCCCGCGCAACGCGCTTTATCGTTGATATCGCGGGTGTCAATGAAACGAGGCAATTCCGCAAGCCGGTCAAACGCCCGGCGCGCTACATGTTGGGGCAAAGGCAATGAGGGTGAAAACCCGATTGCGGAGTCAGGCGGGATCGCCTATACGCCAAACCCGAAGCACCCATAGCTCAGCTGGATAGAGTGTCGCCCTCCGAAGGCGAAGGTCGTAGGTTCGAATCCTACTGGGTGCGCCACCTTCTTGTTTTTCCCTGTCTATTTACCCGGCGCCAGTCATGGCAGAAACGTAAAATGGCGGCGATGCCCTGAAAGGTTGCAAAAATACCTGTCGTTTTTAAGTCTCAAATCGGCAAAGGCCAGCGATATTGGCTGGCCTTTGCTGGTTGGCCGGACCTGTTGCGGATCAGTTTCCCGTTCCGGTGCCGTGCGGTTTACCGGTGCCGACCATCGGCACCGGCTGTTCACCATAAAGCGGACCAGGCCCGATCTGGATGGAGGCCGGCTCCAAACCGACCGGAAGCGCCTGCAACGCCGAGCCTATCAGCAGTGCCGTGGGATACAGCACCTCGACATCGCCGGTCTCGTGCCAGATCATCCGTTCGGCAAGGCGCGCGATTTCGGGTTCACCCGCCTTGTCGGCCGCGGCGTACAACTCTGCCAATGCGGTGACAAGGTCGACATCACCATCAAAAAGTTGCGTCAGTTCCGCCTCAAGTTGCATCCGGTCGGGGATGGCCGCAAAGGGCGGCCTTTGTCCCGCCGAAGTGGCATCGGCCAGGCCGAGCAGAGGCAGAATCAATCGTTCCTGCGCCGCATTATGCGCTGTCATGATGGTTGACGCCTGGCTGGCGGCAATGCCGATACTGCCCGGCATCTGCGCCAGTTGTCCGAGCTGCGCCTGAAAATCGGCGTGAATGGCGCTGAGGGCATATGGGGTTTCAAGCGGGGCCGCAACGGCCGGCATGGCAAGCATTGACAGGGCGGCAATGGTGATCAGTTTGGGTTGCATCTGAATCTTCTCCAGTGATTTACGGTTGGCATCAGTCTGCGATGACAAGCTGAGGGATGACTGACGATGATGCCGTTTTCGCTTCAGCCTGGCGTCAGAAATGCAACGGCCCCGCCACGGAAGCGGGGCCTTGGGAACCGGAGTGGCCTTGAATTCGTTCAGGCGATATCGCCGGCTTCGGCTGCGCGTTTCTTGCCGGTGACCATGGCGCGGGCAAGGTTTTCGCGATGCCGGACCGAGGCCAGAATGACACCCGCGACATGCAGCGCCACCAACATAAGCAGCAGGTTGGCAAGCACCTCATGCACATCTTCAAGCGTGTCATTTTTCTTGTGGTCATGATGCCCAGCCTCATCCGCACGGGCGGGCGGAACGATCTGCACCAGTTCGGGCAATCTTGCCGTGCGGTCCGGTTCCTCGATCAACCAGCCGGTCAGGGCGGTGGCCGCAAGCGTGAACAGAAGCGCCACGATCATCACCGCGCCGGCCGGATTGTGGCCGAGGTAACGCCTCTCGCGGCCAAGCGCCATGTCGCGGCAATAAGAAAGCGTTGCCTTCGGGCCACGCAGGAACTGCGAAAACCGCGCATAGCGACTGCCAACTAGGCCCCAGATCAGGCGAAAGGCAATCAGGCCGGCGATGATGTAGCCGGCGATCTCATGCACCTTCTGCACCTCGTCCGCCGTCAGCCAGACAATGGCAAAAGCAGCGACAAGCCCCCAGTGAAAGGCCCGGATCCAGGGATCCCAGATCCGGGCCTTTGTGACGGCGGCACCTTCCGGTGCCAGCCGTTCGTGCGTTGCATCAGTCATTGCTGCCCTCTGTAGGGTTTCGCGGCAAGGGATTCGCCAAATCGCGATAGCGGGTCTTCATCTCGACCAGATCAAGGCTGCCGGGGTCGATCTTGACCTCGATGCGGTGACCTTCGCTGTCGTTGCCTCTGATCTCATAACAGCCGTCGTCAACCTTGACGCGCGTGACCGTCCAGCCCTTTTGGCTGGCCAGTGCCAGAACCGCATCGCGCGGTTGCCAGTCGGCAATGGGTACGCGGCAATCGTCATCGGCAAATGCCGCTCCCGCAGGTAACGCCATCGCAACCGCCAGTATTGTCAGTGTCCTTCTCATCGGTCAAACTCCTTTCGTAATGAACCGTTGCCCGATTGGTTGCATGAAAAGCTGACAGCAGGCTGAAGCCGATCCGACACGGCCTTCAGCCTGCTGTCAGCCAGAACCCCGACAAGATGGCAAGAACCGGTGAACACGGCGGAAAAGGGGAAGCGATGCGAATCCTGCTGATCGAGGACGATACCGTTCTGGGTGGCGCAGTACGCGATCAGATCGCGGGCGACGGGCAATCGGTTGACTGGGTGTTGCGGCTTGACCATGCCGTCGATGCGATGGCGACGGCGGTCTACGATCTGGTGCTGCTTGACCTGATGCTGCCCGATGGGCAGGGAATCGGTTTTCTGAAACGCCTGCGCGCACAAGGCGACGTGACGCCGGTGATCATCCTTACTGCGCTTGATCAGATATCGGACCGGATCGTGGGGCTGAATGCCGGAGCCGATGATTACCTGGTCAAGCCGTTTGACCTTGCCGAGCTTTCGGCCCGCATTGGATCGGTGGCGCGGCGTTATGCCGGTAATCCGAATCCGATCGTCACCCATGGCGCGCTGGACATCGACCTTGCCGCACGCAACATTCACCGCGATGGCCGGCCGGTGAAGCTTACGGCGCGCGAATGGGCGCTGTTCGAGGCGTTTCTGAGCCGCCCCGGTCAGCTACTTTCCAAGGCGCAACTGGAGGACAAGCTTTATGCCTTCGATGCCGAGATTGGCAGCAATACCATCGAGGTGCATGTCAGCCGGCTGCGCAAGAAGCTGGGGGCCGACCTGATCAGGACCGAACGCGGCCTTGGTTATCGGCTGGGCACGCCGTGATGCGGCCCGACTGGCGGAAGGTGTGCCGCCGGGCTATTGTCCGGCCCACTGCTGCAAAACCGGGGATCCATGTTGACCTTCACGACGAAACAGGCACAAAGTCGCTGACCCGATTGACAAAAATCAATGCGGGTTGGTTCGGTGACGGGTATCAATACGAAACCAGCCGCCAGTATTCTGAAATCCTTGTCCAGCACATTTGCCGGAATCCGCCTGAAGATGCCAATCGGATACGGGCGCGTTGATTTGCGCGAAAAGCACGGTTCACACAAAAGGAGGAAAAAATGTCCACTTCGGTAACTGAACGTATCATCCTGTTGCTGCTGCGGCTTAGCCTTGGCTGGGTATTTCTGTACGCGGCATCGCATCAGGTCTTTGCGCCCGGCTGGAGCATCGCCGGATTCTTGCAACACACCAAAACCTTCCATGACCTGTTCGCCGTCTTCACCGGCTCGGCGATGGCGCCGGTATTCTCGTTCCTGGTGGCCTGGGGGCATCTGCTGATCGGTCTGTCGCTGATCCTCGGTCTTGCTGTCCGGCTGTCGGCCCCGTTCGGGATTCTGCTGATGATCCTTTACTGGATGGCCCATATGGATTTTCCCTATATCGGCGACAAGAACAGCTTCATCGTCGATTTCCATATCGTTTACGCACTGGTATTGTGGTTGCTGATCGTCAGGCAGGCCGGTCATGCCTGGGGTCTGGACGCCTGGGCGAAAAACCAGGACTTCATCACCGGCAACCGCTTTTTGAACTGGGCGACCGGCTGAGGGCGCACCTTCACCGGGCGGCTACAGGCAATGGCAACACCAGATGCGCAGAAACATCGTCCGCCATCGGTCAGGTCTGGCATAAGACGGCCGCGAAGCCTGATGGCCGGGCTTGGGCTGTCGCTTGGGATCCTGCTGACGCTTCTGTGGATTGCGGCGGCTGCGATGACAGTGGTCATCCTTCAGCGTGAGATGGGCGAGGTCTTTGATTCCGCCCTTCAGGAAACGGCGCAGCGCATCCTGCCGCTGGCGGTCGGCGACATCATCGACCGCGAGGAACAACACCTGACCCAACGGCTTGCCGCGCTGCGCGCCCACGGGGAACTGATTACCTATATTGTGCGCGACGGCGACGGGCATGTCCTGCTGCAATCCCATGCCGCCGATCCGGGCGGGTTTCCGGCCTGGTCCGGCCCCGGTTTCGGCCAGAACGCGACGCACCGTTTCTATAGCGAGGCGACATTGCACGGCACGGTGCGCATCACCGTGGCCGAACCGCTGGCACATCGCGCAACAGCCTTGCGCAAGATCGCCATGGGGCTGGTGCTGCCGATTCTGGTGATGATCCCGGTGGCGCTGGCGGTCATCGTCATCGTCGTCCGGATCAGCCTGACACCACTCAGGCGGTTTCGCGAACGACTGTGGGCGCGCAGTGAAAGCGACCTCTCACCGGTGCCATCGGGCGATCTGCCGCCTGAAATCGCGCCCTTGGCCGACGCGCTGAACCGGGTTGTGGAACGGCTTCAGTCAGCCTTTGAGGCCGAGCGCAGTTTTGCCGCCAACGCCGCGCATGAACTGCGCACCCCCCTTGCCGGTGCCATCGCCCAGGCACAACGACTTGCCGCCGAGACCGCCGATTCAGCCGCCGCAGCACGGGCAGCCGAGATCGAGGCAGGGTTGAAGCGACTGACCCGGTTGTCCGAGCGCCTGATGCAACTGGCCCGGGCCGAGGGCGGGCGGCTCAGGCTGGATCAAACCTCGGATCTCAGGCTGGTGTTGCAAATGGTGACGGACGATCTCGGGCGGGTATCGGCGCCGGGGCGCATCCGGCTTTCGCTGCCCGGATCTCCGGTGATGTCCAATCTCGACCCGGATATTTTCGCCATCCTCTGCCGAAACCTGATCGAGAACGCTTTGCGCCACGGCAAACAGTCGGCGCCGGTCGAAGTGACGCTCGCCCCCGAGGGAACCCTTGTGGTGGCCAATGACGGCCCGGCCATTTCGCAGGCGGCACTCGGCCGCCTCACCGGGCGATTTGAGCGTGCCGATGCCGCGACGGGCGGCAGCGGCCTTGGCCTTGCCATCGTGAATGCCATTGCAAAGGGGGCCGGCGCCGAACTGAGGCTGCTGTCGCCGCGCCCCGGACAATCCTTCGGCTTTCAGGCAGAAGTCGGGCTTTTGGTCAGTCCGCTCAAGACATAGCCATCGAATTTCGGGGCTTTGGCCGGGGGCAGCGGCAGAACGCCACGCCTGTTCCTGCCGTCGCCCTGGTGGAAGTGTCAACGCACCATGCCTACATCTTGTACAAAGGAGAAACGCCATGAAACGACTTCACGACAAGATTGCGCTGATAACCGGCGGTGCAGCCGGCATCGGCCTAGAAACTGCCCGCCTGTTTCTGAACGAAGGCGCCAGCGTCGCGCTGGTGGACCTTAAAACGGATGATCTGGCGCGTGCCGCCAAAACCCTTGCCGGGCTTGGTGAGGTGCTGACGATTGCGGCGGATGTATCCTCGCCCGAGGACAGCGCGCGTTATGTGCGTGAATGCGTTGACCGGTTCGGCCGGATCGACATATTTTTCAACAATGCCGGCATCGAGGGCAAGGTTGCGCCCCTGACCCAACAGAAGATCGAGGACTTCGACCGGGTGATCGCGGTGAACGTGCGCGGCGCATTCCTGGGGTTGCAACAGGTTCTGCCGGTGATGTCGGCGCAGAAATCGGGCAGCGTCATCAACATGTCGTCGATCGCGGGTCTGAAAGGCAGCCCCAATGTTGCGCCCTATATCACCTCGAAACACGCGGTTGTCGGTATGACCAAAGCCGCCGCCATCGAGGTTGCCCCGGATGGGGTGCGGGTGAATTCGGTCCATCCCGCGCCGGTGAATACCCGCATGATGCGCTCGCTTGAGGAAGGGTTCAACCCGGGCCATGGCGATGCGGTGAAAGATCAGCTTGTCGCCTCCATCCCGCTTGGGCGCTATGGCGAAACCGCTGATATTGCCGACTTGGTGCTGTTTCTGGCCTCGGACGATTCAGCCTTCATCACCGGCGCACAATATCCGGTGGATGGTGGCATGGCCGCGACCTGATCGCGGTACTGAAAGGATCCTGCCAGATGGCCGATGATGTCTCTGCCAACCAAACCGCCACCACCCAGGGTCGGATTGTCGCCATCCGTGGCGGCGTCGTGGATGTGGTGTTTGGCGAACAGGTGCCAAGGATCAACACGCTGGTTCAGGCCGGCGAGGTTGCGTTCGAGGTGGCATCGCTGATCGGCGATGGCGTGGTGCGATGCATCGCCCTTGGCCCGGCCCGAGGGCTGGGGCTGGGGGCGCCGGTCACGTCAACCGGTGAAATGATCACAGTGCCGGTCGGCGAGGCGGTGCTGGGGCGGATGCTGAACATGTTCGGCGCCCCGCTTGACGGCCTGCCGCCTCCGATCACACGCCAACACCGCCCGATCCACCGGCCACCGCCGCCCCTGTCGGAACGGGTGTTGCAGGCGGAGGTTCTGGAAACCGGTATCAAGGCGATTGATCTGTTGTCGCCGATTGAACGCGGCGGCAAGACCGGGCTGTTCGGCGGCGCCGGTGTCGGCAAGACCGTTCTTCTGAGCGAGCTTATCCACAACACCGTGGAACACCACCACGGCGTCAGCCTGTTCTGCGGTATCGGTGAGCGTTCGCGCGAGGCCGAAGAACTTTGGCGCGAAATGGGCGAGGCGGGCGTGCGTGACCAGATGGTGATGCTGTTTGGCCAGATGAATGAACCCCCCGGCGTGCGCTTTCTTGTGGGCAAATCCGCCCTGACGCTGGCGGAATATTTCCGCGACGACAAGGGGCAAGACGTGCTTTTGCTGATCGACAACATCTTTCGTTTCGTGCAGGCCGGATCCGAGGTTTCCGGCCTGCTTGGCCGCATGCCCTCACGGGTGGGCTATCAGCCGACGTTGGCGACGGAACTGGCGGAGCTGGAGGAACGCATTGCCTCGACCCGCAAAGGCTCGATCACCTCGATACAGGCGGTCTATGTGCCGGCCGACGATTTCACCGACCCGGCGGCGGCGCATATCTTTTCGCATCTTTCCGCCTCGGTGGTTCTGTCGCGCAAACGTGCCAGCGAGGGGTTGTATCCGGCGGTTGATCCCCTGGCCTCGACCTCGGTGATGCTGACGCCTCAGGTGGTCGGCCAGCGCCACTATGACATCGCCCGCGCGGTGCGCCGCACTTTGGCGGAATACGAGGAACTGCGCGACATCATCGCCATGCTGGGGATCGAGGAATTGTCGGCCCATGACCGCGCCGTGGTCGCCCGCGCCCGCCGGCTGGAACGGTTCCTGACGCAGCCGTTCTTTACCGTCGGCGCATCGGCCGGAACCACCGGCAGGCTGGTGCCAGTTGCCGAAACGCTGGATGGCTGCGAGGCGCTGCTGGCCCAGACCACGTTCGATCTGCCGGAAAGCGCCTATTACATGATCGGCGGCCTAAGCGATCTGAAGGCGGACGCGGCATGAGCATGACCAGCGAAATGCAGGTTGTTTTGCGACTGCCCTCACGTGTGCTGTTCGAGGGGGCGGCGACTGCCTTGCAGGGCGAGGCGGCCAATGGCGGCTTTGGCATCCTGCCAAACCATGTGGATTTCGTTACCGCGCTGGTGCCTTCGGTGTTGCTGATCACCCAACCGGGCGGGCAAGAACGGATTTTCGGCATCGACGAAGGGCTGCTGGTCAAAAAGGGCCACAAGGTTGAACTGGCGGTGCGGCGCGGTGTGGAAAGCCGGGAACTCGACGCCTTGCGCGATACCGTCAGCGAAAGTTTTCAGGGGCTTGAAGAAGAAGAAAAAGTCGCCCGCGCCGCCTTGTCCCGGCTAGAGGCCGACATGGTGCGTCGTTTTGCCAGCCTCAGAAAGCCGCACCAATGAACAACAAGGATGACAGATCGGCCAACGACATCGGTCGGCGCGCCCGGCGCATGAAGGCGGCACGCGACAATCCCGGCCCAAGCCCGCTCAGGGGGATCGGCACCTTCGGCATGATCGGCTGGTCGATCGCCGTGCCAACGGTGGGCGGCGCGTTTCTGGGTCTGTGGCTTGACCGGGTGGCGCCACAGAATTTTTCATGGACCATCGCGCTGTTGCTTGGCGGCGTGGTTCTGGGCGGGTTCATCGCCTGGGGATGGATCGGCAAGGAAGGCGGTAGCGAATGATTGCGATTGACTGGGCAATGCTCGGATTGGGGGCTTTGACAGGCGCGATTGCCGCTGCGCTGTTTTTTGCCGGGCTTGCACTTGGCATGCGTCTGGCCCTTGGCAGCAGTCATCCGACGCCGGTGCTGTTGCTTAGCAGTGCGTTGCGCATCGCGGCCCTGCTGGGCGTTGGCTGGCTGGTGGCATTGCAGGGGGTAACGGCGCTGGCGGGCTTTGCGCTGGCGTTTCTGTTGGTGCGTTTCGGCATCCTCGCATTTGCCCGCATGCCGTCAAACCCGACCAAGGCAGAAACAAAGGCCGCGCCATGGAACTGACGCCGGACGAAAACATCATTTTCACCCTTCAGGGCATCTCCATCACCGCCACCGTGGTCAACACCTGGCTGATCATGGCGCTGTTGACCGGTGTTTCCATGCTGATCACCCGCAATTTGCGCCCGGATGTGCCGCCAAACCGCTGGCGCACCATGCTGGAGGTGATCGTCAACGGCATCGTCGGGCAGATCGCGGAAATCACCGAGCGGCGCGATCCGCGCATCCTTTATTTCGTCGGCACGCTGTTCCTGTTCATCGTCACCGCCAACCTCTTGACCGTGGTGCCGGGGTTTGACACCCCCACCGCCTCGCTTTCCACCACTGCTGCGCTGGCGCTGTCGGTGCTGGTGGCGGTGCCGGTTTTCGGCATCGGCAGTCGCGGGTTTTTCGGGTATCTGAAAACCTATATCGAGCCGTCCTTCGTCATGCTGCCGTTCAACATCATTGGCGAGTTTTCGCGCGGCATTTCGCTGGCGATCCGCCTTTACGGCAACATCATGAGCGGGGCGGTGATCGGCGCCATCCTGCTTGGCGTCGCGCCGTTCTTTTTTCCGGTGGTGATGGATATGCTTGGCCTGCTGACCGGCGTCATTCAGGCCTATATCTTCGCCATCCTCGCCACGGTTTATATCTCATCGGCAACGGCCACGCCGCCCCGCCCCGATACGCCTGAAACTGCAAAGGAAACACCATGACCGATCTTGCCATCATCGCCGCCATTTCCATCTTTACCGCCGGGATCACCGTTTCCTTCGGTGCCATTGGCCCGGCACTGGGCGAAGGCCGCGCCGCCTCGACCGCGCTCAGCGCCATTGCGCAACAACCGGATGCGGCCTCGACCCTGTCGCGCACGCTTTTCGTCAGCCTCGCGATGATCGAATCCACCGCAATCTACTGTTTCGTGGTGGCAATGATCCTGCTGTTCGCCAACCCGTTCTGGAACGCCGCACTTGAGGCTGCCAAACAAGGTGCGGGGGGCTGAGCGCATGTCGGTTGACTGGATCACGGTCGGCGCACAGATCGTCAACTTTCTGGTGCTGGTATGGCTGTTGAAGCGGTTTCTTTACCGCCCGATCCTTGACGGCATCAACGCGCGTGAGGCGGAAATCGCCGCCCGCATGAATGAGGCCGCCGAGGTTCGCAAGACCGCCGAGGCGACCGAGGCGCGCTACAAGGCCGAGGTCGCATCGCTAAGCGCCAGCCGGGCCGAGATGCTGGACGAGGCGCGCCATGCCGCCGAACAGGAGCGTTCCGCGCTGCTGGCGGAAACCCGCGACCGGCTTGGCCGCGAACAGGCCGAGCGTGATCAACACCGGGCCGCCGAGGCAAGGCGGTTCACCGCCGAGTTGCACCAGAACGGTGCCGCCGCCCTGTTGGCGCTGACCAGAAAGGCGCTGTCGGATCTGGCCGATGAAACGCTGGAACAACAGATCGTTGCCCATGCCGCCACCCGTGTGCGGCATATGGCGGGTGAACTGGCGGATGCGGCCGGCGATGCCCGCGAGGCGATCGCGCTGACCCGTGATCCGTTGCCTGAAAACATGCAGGCGGAATTGCGCAAGGGGTTTGCCGCGGCGTTGCCGGGTTTCACCCTGAAATTCGATACCAACCCCGAACTGTCACCGGGCGTCAGCCTGCGCCTTGGCGGCGCACAGGTGGCCTGGACACTGGACAGTTATCTTGATGGCCTTGATGCCGCACTTGATGAGCTTTCCGGGCGATCCATCGGCAAGGGCAACTGAAATGCGTATTGAAGAGATAGCGCAAACCTCAGGCGAGCTTTTGCAGGCGTTGCTGGACATGCCGCCGCCGGCGCCCAAGGTCAGCGAGATCGGTCGCGTGGCGGAACTTGGCGACGGCATCGCGGTTGTAACCGGTCTGGCTCGCGCCTTGTCCGATGAACTGGTGGAGTTCGCCTCGGGCACGCGCGGTATAGTGTTTGACCTTGAACCGGGGCGACTGGGCGTTGTTCTGCTTGGCCCTTCGGAAAAGATCACCCTTGGCGAAGACGTGCGCCGCACCGGGCGGGTGGTCAGCGTGCCGGTCGGCCCGGCCTTGCTGGGCCGGGTGGTTGATGCCCTCGGTCAGCCACTGGACGGCAACGGGCCGGTCGACAGCGCCAGCCAGCGCCCGATCGAGGCCGAGGCACCGGATATCCTGGAACGCCGCGCGGTGGCGCGACCGCTGGCGACCGGGCTGAAGGCGGTGGATGCCGCCGTGCCGGTGGGGCTTGGCCAGCGTGAACTGATCATTGGCGATCGGCAGACCGGCAAGACCTCGATCGCGGTCGACACCATCCTGAACCAGAAGGCCAGCGGCGTCATCTGCATCTATTGCGCCATCGGACAGCGCGGCGATGCGGTGGCCAAGGTGATCGGCGCAATCCGCGATGGCGGCATGATGGACCAGACCGTGATCATCGCCGCCGGGGACGAGGATGCGCCGGGCCTGGCCTATATCGCCCCTTACGGTGCCATGTCGATCGCCGAAAGCTTTGCCGACAAGGGCCGCGATGTGCTGGTGGTAATGGACGATCTGACCCATCACGCCCACGCCTACCGCGAATTGTCGCTGCTGCTGCGCCGCCCGCCGGGGCGCGAGGCATTTCCCGGCGACATCTTTTATGTCCACGCGCGCCTGCTGGAACGCGCCGGGCAGTTCATTGAGGGTCGCGGCTCGATCACCGTTTTGCCGGTGGTGGAAACCCAGGCGGAAAACCTGTCGGCCTATATTCCGACCAACCTCATTTCGATCACCGACGGGCAGATTTACCTGTCGCCGCGTCTGGTGCGCACCAACCAGTTTCCCGCCGTTGACCTTGGTGTTTCGGTAAGCCGTGTCGGTGGCAAGGCACAGGCGCGCGCGTTCCGCGAAGTTGCGGGCAACCTGCGGGTGACGCTGTCGCAGTTCGAGGAGTTGGAGGAGTTTGCCCGCTTTGGCACCCGGCTGGACGATTCAACCCGCGCCCGGCTGGCACGAGGTGCCGCGGTACGCGCCGCCCTGCGTCAATCTGAACGCGACCCGATGCCCGCGCATGAGCAACTGGCCGTGCTGGTCGCCGCGATGGAGGGGTTGCTTGACGGTATGGACGAGGCGCGGGCCAGAACGGCGATGCTGGCAATCCGTGAAGGTGTCCGCGACGATGATCACGGGCTGGCGGCAGCCATTGTGGCAAACCAGAAGCTGACCGATGACGCCCGCGACAGGATGCTGAAGGCCGCCGGTATTGCAATCGCAGGTAAGGCAGGAACCGATGGCGCAGACGCTTGAAATCCTGACGCGACGCACCGGCACGATGCAAAGCATCCGCAGCATCGTGCGCACGATGAAAACCATGTCGGCAATCAATGCGCTGCCCTATGAACAGGCAGCACAAAGCATCGACGCCTATCGTGACACGGTTCTGACCGGACTGCACGCCTTTGTGGTTGGCAACGGCCCCTTGCCGGTTGACCAAGGCCCGGATGCGCTGCCGGTGATCATTGCCTTTGGCTCGGACCATGGGCTGTGCGGTAACTATAACGAGGTGGTGGCGGGTGAAGTTCTGCGCATTTTCGCCCCCGGCAGTCGCATAATTGCTGTCGGGGTGCAGATGCAGGACGCCCTGTCCGGGCAGGGCATCCCACCGGAACAGACGCTGATGCCGCCGGCAACCACCGAAGGGTTGGGGCGGCTGGCCGGTCGGCTGATCAAGGTGCTTGATGATCTGCGGCTTGCCGATGCCAACGGCAGCATCTCGGTGTCGCTGGTTTTCATGCAGCGCGCCTTGCACGGGCAACAGCAACCGACCACGCAGCGTATGTTGCCGCTCGACCCCGAGATGACGCAGGCCTTGGCCAAACGCCGGTGGTCATCGCGCAGTTTGCCGGCCTTCAGCCTGCCGCCGGAGCGATTGTTTGCGGCCCTGATCAACAGCTTTCTGTTTGCCGAAATATTCCGCGCCGCCGCCGAGGCGCTGGTGACAGAAAATGCCGCACGATTGGCGCGGATGCAGCAGGCGGAACAGTCGATCGACGACAAGCTGGAAGAACTGACCGCCGAAACCCGATCGGTACGCCAGAGCGAGATCACCACCGAACTTCTGGATGTAATCATCGGGTTTGAAGCGATGAAAGATCGCGACCTGCGGAAATCCGCGAAAAAGAACGTTCAGAAAGGTTCAGGAACCACAAGCACCAATCCCTGAACCTGCCCGGAACGCCCAAGCCATTTGCCCCATCAGACCGGGTAACGCAGGATCGCCGCCGCCGGTGCGCCGTCCGGCATATCGGCCCGGCGCACCGCCAGAACCTCGGCGCCGGCAAGGATCGCCCGGCCGGCAATCTCGTCTATCACGCCAAAACTGCCAGCACCCGCGGTTGAAGCCAGCGTGACGACGCCGTCGCTTGCGCCCACCGTTCCGGGCACCACCTCGTCGATATCGACCAGCAGCAGATCCACCGCGCCAAAGGTGGCAGCGCGGGCAATGTCGTTGAGTTCAGAGGTTGCGCGCCGCTGCCCGGCCCGCTCATGATAAAGCCCGCGCGCCGCCTCGATCTGCGCCGCATAATGCCCGTCCAGAACCGACCGCACAGCCGTTGCCAGCGCAATTTTGCTCATGCGGTCAGGGCTGGTCGGCAACCCTTCGGCCAGCAAGGCCGGATAGCTGTTGACCGAGCGGAACATCGGCGCAAGCGGATCGGTCGCAGCCAGGATGAGCGGGGTTTCGCGCCCCGCCAGAACCGGACGCAGGGCGGCGTCCACCTTGCGGGCATATTCCAGCAGAAGTTTCTTCTTGCCCTCAGCGTTGGCAGTCCTCGTACCTTGGGTGAGATTGTTGAGCGACGCGCGGCCAGCGGCGTCGGCCGCGCTGTCGGGCAGGCCAGGCACGCGCACCTCGCTTGGCGGCAGGTCTGCATATACCTCGACCAGTCGCGCCCCGTTTTCGGACAGTGCCAGCACGAATGCGTGCTGCGGCAAGGCCACGGAACGCAACAGGGGTTTAAGGTAGAACCGGTCGGATACCTCGACCATTCTTTTACCTCGGTGGCCAGCCGGAAGGTGCGAAGACCATCAGGCGTGGCAAGAACTGCAAGGCTGTGGGCCTGCAGCCGCCAGAATTCATCATCCTCGCGCAGCGCCTCCAGTTCTTCCTCCAGTGCAGCGCGTCGGCGTTTGTCAAAACCCGCCGCGTCAAGCTGCGCCAGCGCCGCCCGCGTCAGGTTGCCAAGCGCGATGCGACTTGTGGTCACATGCTGGGTTTCAGGCGTCGTCGGCAGATAAATCGAAACACAGGCGTCGGCGCGGATTTCAATAAGTGATCGGATTTCCGGCCGGGTGGGGATATCAACGTGAAGCATGGAGTGTCCTTTTCAATGCCTTTGGGATTACCCAACTGATATAGGTACTGCCATTCAGGAATTCGACGGGCCGATAGCATGGCTGCGATCATATGTACCGATGATCAATGACGATGCCCATTGGCCCAGTTCCGGCCAATCATCCGGCCGCCCTTGCTGAAACTGGACAAAGCCGGGATAAGCCGCAACATTGCCTTTGAATTATGCGATGCCGGGTGATCCCTGATTGCGGATTGCAAAAGACCGGCGGCCATTGCTGCATGGGTTCTTCCGGGATCGCAAGAAAAGGTTGACTGAATGTTTCTGACCATTTTGCTGTTCTTGATATTGATCATCGGTTTTCTGGCTGTGGCAATTGTCGTTCTACGGTTGATTTTTCCGGCCCCCGCCAATGCCATGCGCAAGACCACCACCGCGCTGCCGCCTGCCCAAGACGGCGCCTTGGCTGCGGCCCTGAAGGTAATCGGCAAGGATCACAATGGGTTGACCGGCATTGCGTCCCTGCGAAACGGCCTTGATGCCTTTACCGCGCGCATTCTGCTTGCCAATGCCGCCGTGTCGTCGATCGACGTTCAGTATTATATCTGGCGCGCCGACATGACCGGGCATCTGATGCTGAAGGCCCTGCTTCGCGCCGCCGATCGTGGGGTGCGGGTGCGCCTGTTGCTGGATGACAACGGCATTGATCGGCTTGACGCTGTTCTGGCGACACTTGACGCCCATCCCGAAATCGAGGTCCGCCTCTATAATCCATTCGTGCTGCGCCGCTTCAAAAGGCTGTCTTTTGCTTTTGATTTCTTCAGGCTGAATCACCGGATGCACAACAAGGCGTTCACGGTTGATGGCCGGGCCAGCATTCTGGGCGGGCGCAATGTCGGCGACGAATATTTCGGCACCGGCATCAACCCTTTGCAAATTGATCTGGATGTTCTGGCGGTTGGCGACATCGTTCCCGCCATTTCGGCGGATTTCGATCGCTACTGGAATTCAAAACCGGTTTATCCTGCTGCGCAGATTCTGGGTCAGGCCAGCGACAACCGTCTGATTGCAACTGCACTGGACGGGTTCGAAAGAGAACCCGAGTTCAACAAGTATCGCCCGTTGCTTGAGGCATCCGATACCGTTGGCTCCCTGGCGCGGGGTGAACTGGCGCTGGAATGGACCAAGGTCGTTCTGGTCAGTGACGATCCGGTGGTTGGCTTTGACGCGGTGCCGCGCGCCGATCTGTTCATATCGCGGCTGCTTGACGCGGTTGGACCGATCAGGAACCGGTTTGACGGTGTGACACCCTATTTCGTTCCGGGTGCCGCCGGTGTGAAAGCCCTTGGCGCACTCATAGACAGTGGCGTTTCGGTTCGGATGCTGACCAATTCGCTGGAGGCGACAGATGCGCTGCCGGTCCATGCCGGATATGCCAAACGGCGCGAGGATCTGTTGCGCGCGAATGTCGGCCTGTTTGAAATGCGTGCGCAAGCTGCGGGACCGTCTTCGCATGATATTCTGGGGCCGTTCGGATCGTCAGGCTCGCACCTGCATGCCAAGACATTTGCCGTGGACGGGGATCGGGTTTTCGTCGGCTCATTCAATTTCGATCCCCGCTCGGCGACGCTGAATACGGAAATGGGCCTGCTGATCCACAGCACGAACATGGCCGAAATGATGCATCAAGCGTTCGATGAAGGTCTGGGCGATCTTGCCTGGCGGGTCGAGATGCGCAATCGCCGGCTTGCATGGGTCAATTCATCCGACGAAATCCAAACGCGTATCGAACCCGGCACGACCCTTGTCAAACGCCTCGCATTGACGATTATCGGCTGGCTGCCCGTGGAATGGCTGCTCTAGCAAGACTTGCCGTTTTTGTTGGGAACAATGCCAGCATGCCCGGATGCACCCTGACCAGCCGATACCGCCGCCAGTCGCACAGATCACGCGGTGGCGTGGCCCGGAACCGCTTGCCCTGTCACCCTATCCGGGTCAAGATGGCGCAACGGTTGCGGATGCGCTGGAAAATTCTTGGTTCAGGTCACAGAAAGGAAATCACATGTATAAACACATTCTTGTCGCCACTGACGGGTCCGAACTTGCGCGCAAGGGGCTTGAACATGGATTGGCACTTGCCAAGCAACTTGATGCCAAGGTTACCATCCTGTCGGTGTCAGAACCCATGCATCCCGAGGCGGCGCGGGCGGCGCAAAAGGCGGGTATCGAAAACGTCGCCACACGCTATGATCAACAGCTTGAAAGCCTGATGAAGGAACGATTTGCCTTTATTGAAGGCCGCGCAAAGGAATACGGCATCACGGTGGGTCTGACGCACGAGATTGACGATTCCGCTGCCGAAGCCATCGTCCGGGTCGCCAAGTTGAGCGGCTGCGATTTGATCGTGATGTCGTCGCATGGGCGACGGGGGGTGCAAAAGATGTTGTTGGGAAGCCAGACCTCAGAGGTGTTGGTCAAGACCCCCATTCCCGTTCTGGTCATACGCTAGTCGCCTCAAGGCTGGATCGCTTTTTATCATCGGCTGGCGGAAAGGCGGTACAGGCTTGTGTTATGATTTTTCCGGCTCTTCTGCGAAAATCAAGCCACTGACCGCCACCCGATTGATGGCGGTCAGTTGAAGATGAAAAACCTTGAAGAAACCTTGTTTCAGGCACTGGTGGACGACACCAGCGGCAAGGGTGGTCTGACCGAGGCACAGGCGCGGGTTGAACCGGCGAATTTCCTTCGTCATGCCATATCGCTTTCGATGAGCAAGATCGCCGACGGTCTGATCGACCCGAAACTGGTCTTGTCCTGGCTGCTGGCCCATCTGGGCGCGTCGGCATTTTATGTCGGCTTGCTGGTCCCGATCCGCGAGGCGGGCGCGTTGCTGCCGCAGTTGTTCACCGCCCCCTTTGTGCATGCCATGGCACGGCGCAAATGGGCCTGGGTCGCGGGCAGTATCGGGCAAGGTGCTGCGGCGGCGGGAATCGTTCTGGCCGCCATGTCGCTGACCGGGGCAATGGCGGGGGCAGTGATCTGCGCCTTGCTGGCGGTGCTGGCAGTGTCCCGGTCCATTTGTTCGGTCAGTTACAGCGACGTGCTGGGCAAAACGGTGGGCCAGTCGCGGCGCGGTGCGGCAACCGGCGTTGCCACTTCGCTGGGTGCCGGCGCTGTGGTGATCTTTGCGCTGGTTCTCATGTCGGGGCTGGTGGATCGCGCGACACTGGTGCTGATGGCAATCGCACTTGCGGCCTTGCTTTGGTTGGCTGCCGGCATCTTCTTTTCCACCCTGCGCGAGGAACCGGCGCCGGGCAAGGCGGGAACGGCGGCGCTGGAACAGTTGACATTGCTGCGCCGCGATCCGCAGTTGCGGCGTTTCATCTGGGCGCGCGGGCTTTTGACGGCAACGGCACTGGCGCCGCCGTATATCGTGCTGTTGGGGGCCGAGGCCGGCCACGGCAGTTTCGACCGGTTGGGGGCGCTGGTTCTGGCCTCGTCGGTTGCATCGTTCTTCAGTTCGTGGATCTGGGGGCGACTGGCGGACCGGTCCAGCCGCAAGGTGCTTATGTTTTCCGGCATGGCGGGGGCCGTGTCGCTGCTGGCGGCGGTTTTTCTGGATCTGGCCGGTCTGTCCGGAACCGTCTGGGCATTGCCGCTGGTTCTGTTCATGCTGATGACCGCCTATCACGGCGTGCGGCAGGGCCGGGTGATATATCTGGTGGATATGGCACCCAAGAACAGCCGCGCCGCCTATACTGCGGTGTCAAACACGGTGATCGGGGTGCTTTTGCTGGGATCGGGACTGTTCGGCGCCCTGGCCTCGCTGGCCGGGGCCAATGTCACGCTGATGATCTTTGCCGCAATGTCGCTGGCGGCGATTCTGGTGACCAGGGGGCTGGACGAGATCAAGGGCTGATCGCTGTTCAACTGACCCGAACTCTGCCAAGATCGATCCAGGTCGAAAAGGAGAAAACCATGAGCTGGAATCCCGCCCTTATTCCCGGTTGCCCTGATGAAACCGGCGTTGATGCCATTGAAACGCTGATCATTCCACGCGCCCGTGACATTGGCGGGTTCGAGGTGAAACGCGCATTGCCAGCGCCCCGGCGCCGGATGGTCGGGCCGTTCGTGTTCTTTGATCAGGCCGGTCCAGCCGAGTTTCTGACCGGCCAGGGCATCGACATACGCCCGCATCCCCATATCGGGTTGGGGACTGTCACTTATCTTTATCAGGGCGATTTCCATCACCGCGACAGCATTGGGTCAGATCAGATCATTCACCCCGGTGCGCTGAACTGGATGGTGGCGGGCAAGGGTGTGACCCATTCGGAACGCACTTCCCGACAGGGGCGCAGCGGCCCGCATTCGCTGTTTGGCATCCAGACCTGGATCGCGCTGCCGGAAGACCGAGAAGATATGGAACCAGTCTTTGAGCATCACGGCAAGGACGCCCTGCCCGAGATCGAATCAGAAGGTATCAAGGCCCGTCTGATCCTTGGCACCGCTTACGGCCAAACCGCGCCAGCGACGATGTTTTCCGAAACCTTCTACCTTGACGTTGTTCTTGAACCCGGCGCACGCATGCCGCTGCCGGATGATCACGAAGATCGCGGCATCTATGTCACCCGGGGGTCGGTCCTGATCGCCGGGCAGGAATTCGAGGCAGGCCGGATGATGGTTTTTCGACCCGGCGACAAGATCACCGTCACTGCGGGTGTGCAGGGTGCGCGCATCATGGCGTTGGGTGGCGCCACACTGAACGGGCCGCGTTATATCTGGTGGAACTTTGTGGCTTCAAGCCGCGAGAAAATTGAAGCCGCAAAACAGGAATGGCGCCAGGGCCGCTGGGGCAAGGGCCTGTTTGATCTGCCAGTTGATGATCGATATGAGTTTGTTCCGTTGCCGGATTAACCCGCCGCCAGACGGGTTGAAATCCCGGCATTCTGCAAACCGGCGATGCTCCCTTGCTACGCAGACAAGGCTGAAATGACCTGTTTTCCTATCGCTGAATGCCCATGCCGGCAAAGTCGCGATTCATAAGACCGGCAAGGTCTTCGATGGAATCGTATAGCAATTCCAACGCGTAATGCGGGTTATGGGCATAGACGCCGGCATCCGAGGTGACGAATTTCCAGTTATAGACCGCCTTCACAAGACGCGGTGTCCAGGAATTATAGGCCACCGGCTTGCCATCCTTTTCATCCGCCAGCCCGTCGTCATTGGCATCGGCAAAGAAATAGGGATAGCGGTGCCCGTCATAGACCAACGCCGTGCCCGCCACCTTGGCGGCGTAATCCGTGAACATCTGTTTCAGAACGCTGGCATTGGCGGCGATATCGGCCTTGATGCCCTTGGTCAGGTCGCCGCTTCCGTCATAGCTCAGCCGTGAAAGGCGAATATCGCCGGTGGCGGATTCCTGGTGGCAGGTCAGGCAGGTCTTTTCGGCCACCTTCAGCGAATGCGGATCATGGCACGATGCACAGGTGGTGACCGGGCGGGCATGGAAGAACCGGCCGGAATATTCCTTGCCCGGATAGTGATAGCCCGATGCGCCATAACCGCCCAGCCAGGAGGCGGCGGCAACCGCGTAATGCGGGTTGATGAAGCCGAGATCGGCATCCGGCGTATCGTCATCCTTGTCCGCCACCGCCTTTTTTACCGTCGCACCCGCCGCCAGGCCCTGATGGCAGGTAAGGCAAGGTGCCTCACCCACCGTCGCGACCGGATGTATCAGCCCGCTGGGAAAGCGCACTTTCTCGATTTGTGCGAGGTTCGGATTGTGGCAGGTTTCGCAATCGACCACCCCACCTGTGGGGGTCGGGGTTTTCGACATGCCGGGCGCGCTGCCGTCAAGGCCGTGAAATTCGCGAAAGCCCGCGCCGGAATGACAGCTTGCACAGAACGGCGGGATTTCACCCTCGCGGTTCCAGTGGGAAAAGGCTTCGGATGCGGCATTGGCATGCGGCGAGCCTGCCCAGGCCGCAATCGCCGCCGCCTGGGCAATGGCGATCCGGTCGGGCCGGAACGGCCCGGATTTCGGCATGACATAGGGTGACAGCGCCTGTTCCAACTGCTGGATTTCGGTTGCTTCCGGCGCGGTGGCCTTGGTTTCCTGCGCCCATGCTGGCAAAGTGGCCAGTGCGGCAGTAAACCCGATGGCCATCGCGGCCAGATACTTGATAGGGTCGGTCATGGGTCTCACCTCGGTTTTGTCGTCGGCATCAATCGGGTCAGGGCCATACTAGGCGAATAATGCGTTCCGGCCATGTGGCACAAAGCGCAACAGATCGGGGGCGTGCCGAAGCCGGATGTTTACAAGCCTTCATTCCCAGGGTCTGCGCTTGCCCGCCATTGCCGTTCCTACAACCGGCGATTGCCCGGTTATGCTGACGGACGAGGCGGCGATTACCGCCGCACGCAACGAGGAATTGCGGGTTGATATGCTGGTGGGCGAGGATGCGTTGGTGGCCCAGGGCCAGCCGTTGCTCAGGCTGCGCGCCGATCCCCGGATTGCACTGGTGGCCCCGATGGCAGGTCGCGTGGCGCGGATCGAACTGGCCCCGGGGCGGCGGCTGGGGCAGGTGGTGCTGTTTCGCGAGGGCGATGATCGCCACGCCCGCAAGCCCGGGCCGCAGGACGAGGCCGGCCTGCGCGCGCTTTTGCAAGAGTCCGGCCTGTGGCGGAGCCTGCGCAGCCGGCCCTTCGGGCGGATGCCCGGCGGCGACGAGGCCCCCGCCGCGATCTTCGTGATGGCCAGCGACAGCCGCCCCGGTGCCCCCGATCCGCGCCTTGCCCTGCGCGGACAGGAGGACAAATTTGCCGCCGGTCTGGCCGCGTTGCAGAGGCTGACCAAAGGGCCGGTCTGGCTGTGCGAGGCTGGTGCGGGTGATCTGCCCGCCCCGACCGGGGTGCGCCGGGTGCGCTGCGGCCCGCTGCATCCGCAAGGGTTGGCTGGCATGCAGATTCACCGCCTGCACCCGGCCCGGTTGGATGCCCCCGTCTGGGATATCCACGCCGAGGATGTGGCCGATTTCGGAGCCCTGATCGCCACCGGCATGCTGGCGCAAACCCGGCTGGTCAGTGTCACCGGGGCCGCCTTGCGTGAACCCCGCCTGCTGCGCTGCCAGCAAGGCGCCGATCTGCGCGGGCTGGGGCATGGGTATCTGCGCCCCGGCCCGCACCGGATGCTCAGCGGATCGGCGCTCGACGGGCATCAGGCGCAATGGCTGGCCCCGCGCGACCGGCAGGCAACCTTCCTTTCGGGCACCAGCACCCCGGCGCATCGCCACTGGTTTGCCGCCGCCCTGCGCCGCGCCGCGCGGCCCCTGCCGATCATACCGACGGCGGCGCTGGAACAGGCTTTGGGGGGCGATATTCCCGCCCATGCGCTGATCCGCGCACTTGCCTCGGGCGATTCTGAGGCCGCCACGAGGCTGGGCGCATTGTCGCTGCTGGAGGAAGACTTGGCGCTGGCCGATTACGTCACCGGGGCCGAGCCGCACATCTCGGCGCAGTTGCGCGCCATGCTGGATGCCATCGCCATCGAGGAGGACGCGGCATGACACGGGGCCTGTGGGATCGCGAGATGGTGGCGCTGGTGCTGCTGGCGGCGGTGATGCCGATGGCGCTGGCCTGGCTCTGGTATGGCGGCAGTGCGGCCATGGGCCGGCTGGTCCTGACGCTGTTTCTGTCGGGGTTCTGGCATCTGGTGTTCATGCTGGCCCGGGCGCAGCCGCCATCTTTTGCCGGGGCGCTGACGGCGCTGGCGGTGGCGATGCTGGCACCGGTGGACCTTAGCCTGTTCCAGCTGGTTCTGGGCATCAGCTTTGGTGCGGTGATGGCGGAACTGGTGATGGGGGGCTGGGGGCGCAACGTGCTGCACCCGGCGACGGTGACGCTGGCCTTCCTCGGCTTCGGATTTCCCGCCGCCGCCTGGCCCGATCTGCCGCTGCCACTGGCCTGGGCGGCGATCCCGGCGGCGCTGATCGGCATGGTGGCGGGGGTGATGCCCGCGCGCATCGTATTGGCCGCCGCGCTGGTTGGGGCTGCGGCCTTTTGGGCCGGTCTGGCGGTTGGCCCGGTGCTGCCTGCTGCCGGGGTTGTGCTGGTGCTGCTGGTCGGTGATCCGGTGGCATCCGCTTCGACCCGACTGGGCGGCTGGCTGTGTGGGCTGTTATACAGCGGACTGATGATCCTGTTCGCGCTGCAATGGCAACAGGCCGCGCCCTTGCAGATGGCGGTGTCGGCGGCGCTGCTGGTGTCGCTGGCGGCACCTTTGCTGGATGAAATCGCCATCTCGGCATGGCTTGCAGGAAGGAAACGACGGCATGGTTGATCTGAACCCGTTCAGCCTGTGGCGG
>JAGQRW010000017.1 GCA_020425085.1 Paracoccaceae bacterium | reverse complement strand
GATAAACCAGAATATCTGCCGCCATCAGCGACGGATAGGCAAACAGCCCGACCGAGGCGTTTTCGCGATTCTTGCCGGCCTTGTCCTTGAACTGCGTCATGCGGTTCAGCCAGCCCATGCGGGCGACACAGTTGAACACCCAGGCCAGTTGCGCATGTGCGGCCACCTGTGACTGGTTGAACAGGATTGATTTTGTCGGGTCCAGCCCCGAAGCAATGAATCCGGCGGCCAATTCACGCGTGGCGCGTTTAAGGTCGCTCGGTTCTTGCCAGGTGGTGATGGCGTGCAGATCGACCATGCAATAGATGGTTTCAATGCCCTGATCCTGCATCTCGGCAAAGCGTTTCAGCGCCCCCAGATAGTTTCCGAGGGTCAGGTTGCCGGTCGGCTGGATACCGGAAAAGACACGCGGTTTGTGGGCCGGGGCTGACATGCGCACTCCTGTCTGGTGACTGGACTAATGATCTGGCGTGCCTTATCGCTGCATCACCTGAAAGGGTCAATAACGGAAACCGATGAATGTATGATAGCAATCACAATGCCTCGCCCTTCAATGCCATTCCGCCGGTGGTGGTGGCGGTGGCGCTGGCCATCATCGGTGTCGAATTGCTGATGCAGGCCGCCGAGGCGGGATTCATAGGCGGCCCTCAGGGGATTGCATGGCGGCTTGAGGCGATTACGGTCTATGGGGTTTTCGACAGCGTTTTCAACTGGATGATCGAAACCTGGCGTGTCCCGCCCGAGCATTTGCTGCGTTTTGTCAGCTATTCGTTTCTGCATGCCGGGTTCACCCATGCCGCCTTTGCGGTGGTGATGCTGCTGGCGATCGGCAAGATGGTGGCCGAGGCGTTTTCGTCACTGGCCTTTCTGGCGATCTATTTTCTGTCAACCATCGTTGGCGCGCTGGCTTATGTTTTGCTGTTGAACTCCAGCCAGCCGCTGATCGGCGCATTTCCGGCGGTTTACGGCATGATCGGGGCGCTCAGCTACATGCTGTGGATTCGGGCTCGGTTCGAGGGCAGCAATCAGTTGCGCGCCTTCAGCCTGATCCTGGCGCTGATGGGGATACAGTTGTTCTTCAAGCTGGTGTTTGGCGGGGCGGATGACTGGGTGGCCGACATTGCCGGGTTTCTGACCGGATTCGGTTTGTCTTTTTTCCTGGCCCCTCAGGGTGGCGCAAGAATTGTCAATATCGTGAACCGCCTGCGCCGCCGCCGTTAGCGTCGAATCGCGCGTTTCAGATCGCCCGCATCAATCGCGCCAAAAGCGAAAATCGCGATGGTATAGACGCCCATGCCACCGATCACCAGAATCGCCAATGCGCCATATCGCAGACCTGGAAGGTGAAACCACGGCGCCATCATATTTGCCGCCAGCCACAGCGCCAGGGCCATTGCGCCGGACGCTGCCAGAATGCGGGGGAAACCGCGTATCAGCCGCGCATCCGGCATCGCGGAACGCCCCATGCTGCGGCTGCCAAACCAGAGCAGCGCCAGCATCGACCAGCCCGCCGCCGTGGTGCCGATTGCCGCCGCCGTGAAACCCAGAACGCCGCTGAGGCCAATCGCCAGCACCGCATTCACCACCAGCGAAACAACGGCGAAATAGAATGGCCGCCTGGTGTCTTCGCGGGCGAAATACAGCGGTTGCAGTACCTTTTGCAGAACGAACGCCGGCAGACCAATGGCGTATATCGCCAGTGCCAGCGCGGTCATTTCCGCATCGGTGGCCGAAAAGGCACCACGTTGAAACAAGACCGAGATCAAGGGTAGCGGCACCACCATCAGCGCTACCGCCGCAGGCAGGGTGAGTACCAGCGAAAACTCTGCTGCGCGGTTGACGGCGTTTTGACCGCCAGCTTCGTCGCTTGCCCTGAGCTTGCGCGACAGATCCGGCAACAGCACGACGCCAATGGCAATTCCGACCACCCCCAGCGGCAACTGATAAAGCCGGTCGGCATAGTTCAGCCAGGCAATCGCACCGTCAAAAAAGCTGGCGACCTGACGGCCAACCAGAAGGTTGATTTGAAGCACGCCACCCGCCAGCGCGGCCGGCGCGGCGATTATCGCCAGCCGCCGAATCTCGGGCGTCAGCACTGGCCAGCGCGGAACAAGACTAAGCCCCAGCCGTCGCGCCGCCAGCCAGACCAGCGCCAGTTGCGCCATTCCCGCCACCGGCACCGTCCAGATCAGCATCAGCCCGATATTCCAGCCCGCCAGCCATGCCAGCATCATCGAAGCAATGAAGAAAAGATTGAGGACCACCGGCACCGCCGCCGCCACCCAGAACCGGCCCATGGCATTCAGCGCACCGCTGATCAGTGCCGCCAGCGAGATGAACAGGATATATGGAAAGGCGATGCGGCCAAAATCGACCGCCAGTTGAAACCGTTCATCGGCCAGAAAACCGCTGGCCATCGCCAGAACCAGCCACGGCATGAAAATCTGCGCCAGAACACTCAACACGACCAACAGCGCCAACAGCCCGGAAAAGGCGTCGCGCGCGAAACCTTCGGCGTCTTCACCCGCCTCGATCTTCTTGGCGAACATCGGCACAAAGGCCATGTTAAACGCACCTTCGGCAAAGAACCGGCGGAACATGTTTGGCAGGGAAAACGCGATCAGGAACGCCTCGGCCACCGGTCCTGCACCAAGAAATCCCGCGATCATGATGTCACGGACGAACCCGGCGATGCGGCTGATCATGGTCCAGCCGCCCACGGTGAAAAAGCCCGAGATCAGGCGGATCTGCCGGGTCATGGGGTCATCGCGGTCTTGGTGCCAAGGCTGATCGCCTCAAGCAGCTTTTTCTCGATCGCCCGGCGTTTGGCTTCTGAATAGAGTTTCAGGCCGAACATGTCCTTGACATAAAACACATCCACCGCCTGCACCCCGTAGGTCGCGATCACGGCAGTGGCGATATAGATGTTGCTGGCGGAAATGGTGCGGGTCAGATCATACAACAGGCCGGGGCGGTCGCGGGTGTCCACCTCGATGATGGTGTAGATCTCCGAACCTTCATTATCAAAGGTGATCTCGGTCGGGACGATGAAATCACGCTCGCGCTTCTTGATCTTGTCGCGGACTTTCAGGGCGTCGCGGGCCACTACCTCGCCCTTCAGGGCCTTGTTGACCATGTTTGAAAGGCGTTTCAGACGGTGTTGTTCATAGGCTTCCTCGTTGATGTCCTGAATCCAGAAAACCGAGGTGGCAAAGCCGTCGGACGATGTATAGGTTTTCGCATCCACCACATTGGCCCCGACCAGCGCCAGCGCACCTGCAAGGCGGGAAAAGATACCGGGGTGGTCTTCCAGCACGAAACAGGCGCGGGTGGCATCGCGGTCGGTATCCTGCTTGAAATCCGACAGGATCTGACCGGGTTCGATCCGGTCAAGCAAACCGGCAAAGATTGTCTGGGTTTCAATATCCAGCCCCTGCCAATAGGGGTCATAATGCCGCGCCAGTTCGGATTCGATCCTGTCCTTTGACCAGCCTTTCAGCGCAATACGAAGTTTTTCGCGCGATTCCTCGATTCGCTGTGCATGGCTGCCATCGTCGATGCCATTGGTCAGAACCGAGCGGGTGGCATGATAAAGGTCGCGCAACAACTGCGCCTTCCAGTTGTTCCAGGTTCCCGGCCCGACCCCGCGAATATCGCAAACCGTCAGAACCGTCAGCAACTTCAGCCGCGTACGGCTTTGCACCGTGTTGGCAAAATCGCGCACCGTTCTTGGATCACTCAGGTCGCGCTTTTGCGCCACATCCGACATCAACAGATGATTTTGCACCAGCCATTCCACGGTTTCACATTCAGCCGGATCCAGTCCCAGCCGCGGGCATAGATTTCGCGCGATACGGGCACCGAGGATCGAGTGATCCTCCTGCCTGCCCTTGCCGATATCATGCAGCAGCAACGCGACATAGATGATCCGCCGATTCACCCCCTTTTTCAGGATGCCCGACACCACCGGCAGACTTTCCACCAGCTCCCCGTTCTCGATCTGGCTTAGGGTCGAGATGCACTGGATGGTGTGTTCGTCAACCGTGTAGTGGTGATACATGTTGAACTGCATCATTGCCACGATCGGTTGAAATTCGGGAATGAAGGCACCGATCACGCCCAGTTCGTTCATCCGCCTGAGGCCGCGTTCCGGGTTGCCGTGATCCAGCAGCATGTCAAGAAAGATACGGTTCGCCTCAGGGTCGGAACGCATCTTGTCGTCGATGCGATCAAGGTTGGCCGTCACCAGCCGCATGACATCGGGATGCAGCAGATAGCGTGTGCGCAAGCCTTCTTCGAACACCCGCAAAAGGTTGATCGGGTCTTTCAGGAACTTGGCCTTGTCGACGATATTGATCCGACCTTTGTCAAGTTTGTAGCCTGCCGATATCCGGGTGCGCAAACGTCGTCCTGCCTTGGACAAAAGCTCACCCACACCCGGCTGGCGCTTGACGTGTTGTGCTTCGAGGCTGGTCAGAAAGATGCGCGTCAGCTCACCAACCTGGGTTGCGTGGCGGAAATAGTCCTGCATGAAATGTTCCACCGCGCGACGTCCCTCGCTGTCCTTGTAGCCAAGGATGCGGGCGATTTCGACCTGGCTGTCAAAGGTCAGATGTTCCGTGGCGCGTTTGGCAATCAGGTGCAGATGACATCGCACCGTCCAGAGGAATTCTTCGGCCTGAGCAAAGATGGCATATTCCTGTCTGGAAAACATGCCGAGTTTTACCAGTTCCTTGATGCTTTGTACCCGGTGCAGGTATTTGGCGATCCAGAACAGCGATTGCAGGTCGCGCAGCCCGCCTTTGCCTTCCTTGACATTGGGTTCGACCATGTATCGCTGGCCGCCCTGTTTGATGTGCCGCTCGGCGCGTTCCGCCAGCTTGGCCTCGATGAAATCGGCGGCGGTATCCTTGAACAGTTCCGACCACAGCCGTTGTTCTAGTTCGGCCACCAGATCGCTGTCGCCGCAAAGATATCGCGCCTCCAGAAGCGAAGTGCGGATGGTGTAATCGGTCTTGCCCAGTTTCAGGCATTGCGGAATGGTGCGGGTGGCATGGCCGATCTTCAGGCGCAGGTCCCAGAACATGTAAAGCATGGCCTCGACCACCTTTTCGGCCCCGGCTCCACCCTTGGGCGGAACCACGAACAGTAGGTCGATATCCGAGTAGGGTGCCATTTCCGCCCGGCCATACCCCCCGATGGCCATTACCCCAAGGCGTGGCGACGTGTTGTTGCCAGCCAGCTTGGAGGTCGAGATTTCCGCCACCCGCAGAACCTCGGCCACCAGACAATCGGTCAGATAGGTATAGGATCGGGTGACGGCGCGGGTCTTGAACGGCTGCGCCTTGTAGCTGTCACCGATCAGATCGAACCCGGTCCGGTAGGCCAGCGAAAGATGTCCGACGGCGGACGCGCGCATTTCGCGTGATCCGGTGATGCCGTCAAGGTCACGGTCAATGGCTGCACTGACCGTCTTGCAGTCGAATATCCTGGTTTTCGGGCAAATCAGCCCGATATTTGACCGCGCCAATTAAGCCGTCCCTTTTCGCTCAGAATCCTGCCGCTCCAAAGCTGCGGGGGGCAGGGTCGATCACCACAGGCTGATTGTTCTGGATTTCGACCACCGCCATGGCGCGCTCGTTGCTGCCATCCGGCAGCAGGCGGAAAATGCCGTTTACCCCGGCAAAACCCGAACTCTGCGTCAGATTGGCCCGTGACAAAGCATCGGAATCGCCCTTGGCAATCAGCGCACCAATGGCGGCCAAACCGTCATAGGCCAGACCCGCCAATGGGTGTGGGGTGCTGCCATAAGCTGCGGCGTAGCGCGAATTGAAATCACCGGTCAGTGCCGGATCCGGCAACGCGAACCAGCCGCCTTGCAGGCCGGTCAGCGATAACGTCTGCGTCGGGATATCCCAGCGCGTCAACCCGATGAACTTGACCTTGCTGGGACTGACGCCGTTTTCAGGCAAAAGCTGCACCAGAATCGGCAAAGCACCGGCAGTATCGGCGGTGAAAAAGATCGCGTCCGTGCCGGTATCACGCACCTGTTGCGCAATACCGCGAACCGCCGCGATCACCCCTTCTTGCGAGAATTCATAAGACGTGGATCCGGCCAGAATTGAACCGGTATTGTGCACCGCTGTACTGATGGCGCGTCGCCCGACATCGCCGACCAGATTGTTGGCATGCACGATCAGGATATTGTGAAGCCCCCTGGACGCGGCAAAGCGCACCAGCCGGTTTGCAGTGTTTTCAAAGGTATGGCCCAGCACAAACACATTGCCGCCGGCAATCTCGGTGTTGTTGGAAAAGCTCAGGACGCTGATGCCGCGACTGGCAACTGCCGAACCGGCAGCATTGGCGGCATCGCCAAAAACCGGCCCAAGGATGATCTTGGCCCCTTCGTCCGCCGCTCGTTTGGCGGCAGTTGCAGCGCCCGAAGTTGTTCCAGCGGTGTGATAGACCCTGAGGTCAATCCTGACCTCGCCAAGATCGCTGATCGCCATTTGCGCAGCGTTTTGCAAACTGCCCGCCAGAACGTCGTTGGTGGCGACATCCGAACCGAACGGCACCAGCAGTGCCACCGGCACCGCGTTCCGGGTATTCACCAGCGGCCCGCCGGTGCGGCCCATATCGAGTTCACAAGCCGAAAGCGTCAATGCCGCAAGCATGACCAGAAACGGACGAAACACCGAAGATAGCAAGCGGGACATGGCGGCACTCCTGATTGACTGGCATGCGTGTTGATGTTGTGTCAAAACCTAAAGAACTGCCGCAAGCAAGTAAACGACCCTTGAAAATTTTAGGTGGAATAGTTGATCGACCCCAAGAAACCACTGGAACCGGCGCTCTATCTGGTGGCGACGCCGATCGGGGCGGCGCGTGATATAACATTGCGCGGGCTGGATGTTCTGGCTGCTGCCGATGTGCTGGCGGCCGAAGATACAAGGAATACCCGCCACCTGCTTGACCTGCACGGCGTCAGACTGAACGGTCGCGCTCTTGTTCCCTATCACGATCATAACGGCCCGATGCAGCGTCCGCGCCTGATCGGCATGCTGAAAGAGGGGAAATCGCTTGCTTACGTATCCGATGCGGGAACGCCGTTGATTGCCGATCCGGGATTTCAACTGGTGCGTGAAGCCATCGCTGCCGGAATAAAAGTGGTTGCCGCCCCCGGCGCCTCGGCCCTGCTGGCGGCGCTGACGGTGGCAGGGCTGCCGACGGATCGTTTCTTTTTCGCGGGATTCTTGCCGCCAAAATCGGCAGCGCGGCGAAAATTGCTGATGGATTACGCAAGCATCCCCGCCACTCTGGTATTTTATGAAAGCCCAAGGCGTGTTGGCAAATCCTTAAGAGATATGGCGCAATGTCTGGGTGCAGACCGACAGGCGGCTCTCTGCCGTGAACTGACCAAGAAATTTGAAGAGGTGCATCGTGATGCTCTGGGCGAATTGGCGGCCGTTTACGAAAATGAAACGCCAAAGGGTGAAATCGTGCTGGTCATTGGTGCTGCCCCGGAAAGGGAAGACAACCCGGAAAAACTGGAGGGAGCATTGAAACAAGCCCTGAAGGATGCCGTAAGCCTCAGGGATGCGGTTGATGATGTGGTGGCGGAATTGGGTCTGCCGCGAAAACAGGTTTATCAACAGGCTTTGAAAATGGCAGGCAACAAATGAGCGGTCTGACATCATATCAGGGCGGATTGGCGGCAGAAGGCAGTGTCGAACGCCACTATCTGGCGCGCGCTTATGAACTTGTGGCGACAAGGTGGCGTTCCAAAGCCGGTGAAATCGATCTGATCCTGCGCAAGAACGATGTTGTGGTGTTTGTCGAAGTGAAGAAAAGCAAAAGCATCGCGCGCGCGGCGGAAATGCTGAACCCAAGCCAGATCGCCCGCATCTATACCGCCGCCCAGATATTTCTGGAAGGTGAGCCGGACGGCCAGAACACCCCGGCAAGGTTTGATGTGGCGTTGGTCGGCCCGAGCGGTGAGATTGAAATACTGAAAAACGCCATTCAGCCCTGAACGCGTTCAAGGTTGCAACCTGTCAGCACTTGGCCCAGATATGAATATCGTTGTAACCGGATCAGGGCAGGGCCATGAACTTAAAAGTAGCGATCCAGATGGATCCGATTGATACCATCAATATCAATGCCGACAGTTCATTTCGCATCGCCGAAGAAGCGCAGGCGCGTGGTCACAGCCTGTTCTACTATACACCTGACAAGCTGGCCTATCACAAGGGCAAGGTTACAGCGCGCGGCTGGCCGCTGACCGTACGCCGAGAGGTCGGCAACCACTTCACCCTGGGCGAGATGCGCGAGATCGACCTTGCCAGTCAGGACGTGGTCTGGCTGCGCCAGGATCCGCCGTTTGACATGGGCTATATCACAACCACCCATATTCTGGATATGATCCACCCGGAAACGCTGGTGGTGAATGATCCGACATGGGTGCGTAACTATCCGGAAAAACTGCTGGTGTTGCAGTTCCCCGATCTGACGCCGCCGACCACCATCGCCCGCAACCTGGAAACCCTTAGGGCGTTCAAGCATGAACATGGTGATATCATCCTCAAGCCTTTGTATGGCAACGGCGGCGCCGGGGTTTTCCGGCTGGACCAGAACGATCGAAACCTCAGTTCGCTCTACGAATTGTTCTGTGGCATCAATAATGAACCGCTGATCGCGCAGAAATTCCTGCATGATGTCGCCAAGGGCGACAAACGGATTATCCTGGTGGATGGCCTGGCGGTGGGGGCGATCAACCGGGTGCCGGCCGCCGGAGAGACGCGATCCAACATGCATGTGGGCGGACGCCCGGAAAAGGTGGAACTGACCGCCCGCGACCGCGAGATTTGCGACCGGATCGGCCCCTTGCTGCGCGAGCGCGGACAGATTTTTGTCGGCATCGACGTGATCGGCGGCAATCTGACCGAGATCAACCTGACCTCGCCCACCGGCATTCAGGAACTGGAACGGTTTGACGGCATCAATGTCGCCGAAAAGATCTGGCAGGCGATCGAGGCAAGGCGGTCGTCGCGGTGAGGTTGCCGCTGCCGCTGCTGAACCTGTTCCTGCGGTGGATCGAAAAACCGTATCTGCGGCACATGGCCGAACCATTGAAGATGCGCCGACGATTCGAATTTCAGGCGCGCTGGCTGTTTCTGTCACCACCTTACACCACCTATCTTGACGACATTCTGGCGGTCGAGGGCCATTCGGTGTCGGCGCATTGGGCAATGGCGCGTGGGGCGGATCGCAATCGGGTCATTCTTTATTTCCACGGTGGCGGCTACCTATTCGGATCACCCCGGACACATCGCGCGATGCTGGCGCGCTTGTCAGGGCTGGCTGAGGCTGTGGCGGTTCTGCCGGATTATCGCAAGGCTCCGGAACACCCGTTTCCGGCGGCGACCGAGGATGCATTGCTGTCCTATCGCGTGCTGCTGGCGCGGGGATATGCACCGGAAAACATCGTTCTTGGCGGCGATTCGGCGGGCGGCGGTCTGGCACTGGCACTGCTGCATCTGATCTGCCAGAACGATTTGCCGCACCCGGCGGGGCTGTTTGCCTTTTCACCCTGGACAGATCTGACCCTCAGCGGTGCCAGCCTGAAGGTTAATCGCGATACCGATCCCTATTTGCCGGTCGAGCGCACCAAAGAAACCGCGGCGATGTATCTTGCCGGAGCGGATGCATCGAACCCCACTGCCTCGCCACTGTTTGGCCAATTCAGGGGTGCAGGTCCGGTTTATCTTCAGGTCGGCAGCACCGAAATCCTGCTGGATGATTCCCGCAGATTGCTGGACGCGCTGGTATCGCAGGGAGTTCGGGCCGAATTACATGTCTGGCCCGACGTGCCGCATGTCTGGCAGATATTTCAGGGCCGGTTAAACCAAGCCGATAAGGCACTTGCCGATGTTGCCGGTTTTGTCGCCGCCAGCCTTGGTCCTAAGCCGATTTAGTCAACAGGCGGAACGAGATCGCTTCGGCCAGGTGGTGGCGTTCGACGCCTTCCTTGCCTTCCAGATCGGCGATGGTGCGGGCCACGCGAAGGATTCGATGATATCCGCGCGCCGTCAGGTGAAATTTTTCCGCCGCCCGGTTCAAAAGATCGCGGCCTTGGCTGTCGGGGCGGGAAATTTCCTCCAGCAATTCGCCTTCGGCATCGGCATTGACCCGGCAGTCGGTGTGGTTTTCAAAACGCCGGCTTTGCCGTTCGCGCGCGGCCTGCACCCGCGCTGCAACAACTTCGGATCTGTCGCCGCTTTCGGGCAGGTCAAGATCGCTAACCGAAACCGGCGGCACTTCTAGCTTGAGGTCGAAACGATCCATCAACGGGCCGGAAATACGGCCAAGATAATCCTCACCGCAAATCGGCGCGCGGCTGCAGGCGCGGTTGGCATCTGCCAGATGGCCGCATTTGCAGGGGTTGGCGGCGGCCACCAGCAGGAACTTGCAGGGATAGCGGATATGTGCATTGGCGCGGGCCACCACCACATCGCCGGTTTCAATCGGCTGACGCAGGGTTTCCAGAACCGTGCGCGGGAATTCCGGAAACTCGTCCAGAAACAGGACACCGTGATGCGCCAGTGAAATCTCGCCCGGTTTGGCACCCCTGCCGCCGCCGACAATCGCCGCCATCGAGGCGGTGTGATGCGGCGTGCGAAACGGGCGGCTGCGGGAAATCCCGCCCTCATCCAGCAATCCGGCCAGCGAGTGGATCATCGAAGTTTCCAGCGCCTCGCCCGGTGTCAGGGGCGGCAGGATACCGGGCATCCGTGCCGCCAGCATGGATTTGCCTGCACCGGGTGCGCCAACCATCAACAGGTGGTGCCGTCCGGCAGCCGCAATTTCCAGCGCGCGTTTGGCGCGTTCCTGTCCCTTGACATCAGAAAGATCGCGGAACTGCCGTTCTTCGGCAACCTCGCCGGGGGTGGCGGGTGCGATCACGTTGCGTCCATTGAAATGGTTGACGCATTCCAGAAGGGATGAGGGCGCGATCACCTCGCAGGCATCGACCCAGGCCGCCTCGGAACCGCAGCCCTTCGGGCAGATCAGACGGCAATCCTGTTCAGCGGCGGTCAGAGCGGCGGGAAGGGCGCCATTGACACTGACCAATGTGCCGTCGAGCGACAGTTCCCCAAGTGACACGGATTGTGCCACCTCATCCGCAGGCAGGATTTCCAGCGCCGCCAGCAGTGACAGTGCAATCGGCAGATCGAAATGCGAGCCTTCCTTGGGCAGATCGGCGGGCGAAAGGTTGATGGTGATACGCCGCGCCGGCAGGGCGATCGACATCGCGGTCAGGGCGGCGCGCACCCTTTCACGGGCTTCGCTGACCGCCTTGTCGGGCAGACCGACGATGGAAAATGCAGGCAAACCGGCAGTGACCGCGCATTGCACCTCGACCAGGCGCGCATCAACGCCCTGGAAGGCCACTGTATAGGCTTTGGTTACCATCCTGCCCGCAATCCTCACCTGGGTTAGGAATGGTTAACGGCGGATGGTTTATTTTTGGTAAACGCGGTTGGAAGTATCGCAATTCAGTCCGTAAAACCAACTGTCGGGTTCTGGCTGCCGGTCAGGGGATGTGGTTGACCGCATGCACCTGCCAGCCGGGGCCAAGAAATTCCAGCCGCGTTACCGACAGGTTGTCGATGCGAAAACTCAACGCCGATCGTGCGCTTATTCGCGTGGCGCGTTGCAACTGTGTCAGGATCACCGCGAAATGTGCAACCCCGATGATATGGGCGTTCGGGTAGGCACGGTTCATGGACTGTACGAAACCTTCGACCCGATCTGATGCCTGATTCCAGGTTTCGCCACCAGGCGGGGCAATATCACCGGGGTTGCGCCAATAGGAATGTGCGATTTCGGGGTGCAAAGCCACTGCCTGATCGAATGTCTTGCCTTCCCAATCGCCAAAATTGATCTCGCGGATCTCTGGCGCATGTTCCAGCCGTGTCCGTTGTCTCTGGATGGCATCTGCTGTGGTGATTGACCGGCAAAGATCCGAAGAAACCAGAAGGGCATCGTCAGGCAGGTGAAGATCAAGCCTCGCAAGGGCAAACCGATCGCTGAGATCTGCCGGCAGATCGGTGGCGCCGACCAAGCCACTGGCATGGGTCGGCCCATGACGTATCCACCACCATGTGGTCATGCCGGAACCTCGGGTAATTGCCCTTTCAGAACCAGCGGCAGACCGGACATTACCGCAACCACCAGATCCGCGCGGGCTGCGATCAGTTGGTTCAACAGTCCCTGTTGCTGCTGGAACTGGCGGGCCAGTCGGTTGTCGGGCACCACACATTGCCCAACCTCGTTGGTGACAAAAATCAGCGGTGCCGCAATGTCGTGCATTCTGTCAAGCAACTCGGCTCGCCTTGTGGCAATGTCATTTTCCGCCAGCAGATGGTTGGATAGCCACATGGTCAGGCAATCAATCAGGGCGATTTCATCCGCCTTGATGGTGTCAATCGCCCAAACCAGATCAAAAGGCGCTTCGATCAGCCGCCATTTTTCCCCCCGACCTGCGCGGTGTTGGGCAATCTTTATCGCCATCTCGTCATCATGGGCCTGGGCTGTGGCAATATAAACCGGCTTTTTGCCGTGCGCCAGCGCCAGTCGTTCGGCCCAGCGGGATTTGCCGGATGCAGTGCCGCCGGTCACCAGCGCCAATCGTGTCGGGTTCAAGTTTTCGGTTCCCGGTTCTGAAGGATCAGATGTCTGCCTAGCAGCGATCCGGCAAAAGCAAAAGAGGTTTCAGCGCGACCGGTCACTCTGATGTTCGGGTCTGCTTGCCTTGATGCGGGTGCGGGCTTACACAGGTTGCAGGATCTCTGGGGAAGGGCGACAAATGCTGGCTGGCCGACGTATATTGCTGATTATCGGTGGCGGAATTGCCGGGTACAAATCGCTTGATCTGATCAGAAAACTGAAAGAGCAGGGTGCTTCCGTGGTACCGGTTCTGACCCGAGGGGGTGAGGAATTCGTCACCCCTCTGTCAGCTGCGGCACTGGCGGGCCACAAGGTTTATCGCGATCTTTTCGATCTGACCGATGAGGCCGAGATGGGGCATATCGAACTGTCACGGTCGGCGGATCTGATCGTCGTGGCACCGGCAACGGCCGATCTGATGGCGAAAATGGCCAGCGGGTTGGCGAATGATCTGGCCTCGACCCTTTTGTTGGCGACCGACAAACGTGTGTTGGTGGCTCCGGCAATGAATGTCAGGATGTGGCAACATCCCGCCACCCAGCGCAATGTGGCACTGCTTGGCGATGACGGGGTTTTGTTTGTCGGGCCGGATAGCGGCAGCATGGCATGTGGCGAATTCGGACCCGGTCGTATGGCCGAGCCATTGGCGATTGTGGCGGCGGTTGAGGCGGCCCTGGCCAATGGGCCGATGCGCGGTCGCCGGGTGCTTGTCACATCGGGGCCGACCCATGAGCCGATTGATCCGGTGCGCTATATCGCCAACCGTTCCTCGGGCGCGCAGGGCGCAGCGATTGCCAGTGCGCTGGTGGCGCTCGGGGCCGAGGTGGTGTTCGTGACCGGCCCGGCCGAGGCACCGATGCCGCTGGGGGTGGAACTGGTGCGGATTGAAACCGCGCAACAGATGGCGAATGCCGTGGCGGCAGCCTTGCCGGTGGATGCGGCGGTGTTTGCCGCGGCTGTGGCCGACTGGCGCGTGGCATCGGCATCGGGTTCCAAGATCAAGAAACAGGCAGGCGGGGCATTACCGGTGCTGGAATTTGCCGAAAACCCCGATATTCTGGCGACGGTGGCCCAGATGCAATCAGGGCGGCCCCGGCTGGTTGTCGGCTTTGCCGCCGAAACCGACGATGTAATCGCCAATGCCACCGCCAAGCGCAAGCGCAAGCAATGCGACTGGATTCTTGCCAATGATGTAAATCCGGCCACCGGCATCATGGGGGGGTCGGAAAACGCGGTGACGCTGATTTCCCAGGATGGTGCCGATAGCTGGCCGAGGATGGGCAAGGACGCGGTGGCGGCAAAGCTGGCCGCAAAGATCGCCGAGGCGTTGAAATGACACCGGTGGTGCGATTAAGCTGGGCCAGCGGGGCAGATCGGCAAATCGCCTTGCCCGCTTATGAAACGGCTGGGGCGGCTGGGGCGGATCTGCGGGCCAATCTTGCAGTTGATGATCGGCATGGCGGGTTGCGGATCCAGCCGATGCAACGCCTTCTGGTGCCGACCGGTCTGCATCTGGAACTGCCTGAGGGGTTTGAGGCGCAGGTGCGGCCTCGATCGGGCCTTGCGCTGAAACACGGGATCACGCTGGCCAATGCGCCCGGCACCATAGACAGCGACTATCGCGGCGAACTCGGGGTGATCCTGATCAATCTCGGGGCCGAAGATTTCCTCGTTGCCCATGGGGATCGGATTGCGCAACTGGTTGTGGCACCGGTGGTTCAGGCGCGACTTGAACTGGTGCACGAACTGGCAGACACCTCAAGGGGTGCCGGTGGATTTGGTTCGACCGGGCGCGACTGATGGCTCTGGTTCTTCTGATTGCCGTTCTATTGCTGGCCCTTGGCCTGATCCTGGGGGTGCCGCGCAAGGTAATCATCGCTGTTTTGGCGGTGCTGATCTTGTCGATACTTCTGATCCAGCTAACCCTGCCGGAGGGCAACGGTTTGCGGCAGGCCACGGGTGGATCAATACAGGCCTGGCTGATCCTGCTTGGCGGCCTTGTGCTGGTGGCGCTTTATGCGCTGGTGATTGCGGCGCTGAAACGGCGGGTGCCGGAACCCGATACTACCACACCTCAGGGACCGTTTTCGGCCGACGAACTGCAACGTTACGCCCGCCACATCGTGTTGCGTGAAATTGGAGGTTCCGGTCAGCAGCGGTTGAAATCGGCACGGGTTCTGGTAATTGGCGCGGGCGGGTTGGGTTCGCCCTTGCTGATGTATCTGGCGGCGGCCGGGGTTGGCACCATCGGCATCATTGATGATGATGTGGTCAGCCTGTCGAACCTGCAACGACAGATTTTGCATTCGGTGGATCGTATCGGCATGGCCAAGGTGTTTTCCGCCGAACAGGGGCTGAAGGCGATCAACCCCAATACTGCGGTTCAAGCCTATAATCGAAGGCTGGATGAGGAAAATGCCGAAACCCTTTTTGCGGAATTCGACATGGTTCTGGACGGAACCGATAATTTTACCACAAGGCAACTGGTTAACAAGACGGCGGTTGCACAGGGCTTGCCGCTGATCGCCGCCGCGATCAGCCAGTGGGAGGGGCAGATCAGTCTCTATCACCCGAAATCAGGCACGCCCTGTTATGCCTGCATATTCCCGCAAGCACCCGCCGATGGACTGGCGCCAAGCTGTGCCGAGGCGGGGGTGATGGGTGCCTTGCCCGGCGTGATGGGTTCGATGATGGCAGTCGAGGCGATCAAGGCGATCACCGGTGCCGGTCAAGGCCTGCGGGGCGAGATGCTGATCTATGACGCACTATATGGCGAAAGCCGCAAGTTGAAGATCGTCAGGCGCGCCGATTGCCATGTCTGCGGGGCTGGTGATCGGGCCGGGGCCGGGAAGTGAATGGTCGAATATGCCCCGCACAGATGTCGGTGCGGGGCATATCCGTCTGTCGCCAGTGGTCAGCCGATCAGCCGAGCGGTGCGAAATGACAGGTAAAATGACGCATCAGTTTCGGCTCCTCAGTTATTTTGAAACCCTTCAGGCGGTCTTTCAGCGGCACCAGTTCCTCGAACGATTCGATCAGGTAATCGGCGTGGGATTGCGTATAGGTGCGGCGCGGAAAGGCCATGCGCACCAGATCCATTGCGGCCGGTTGCTCGGTGCCATCGGGTTGGCGCCCGAACATCACGGTGCCGATCTCGCAACTGCGGATGCCGCCGATTTCATATAGCGCAACCGCCAGTGCGTGCCCCGGATAGGACAGGGGCGGAATATGCGACAGCCATTTCCTTGCATCGACAAACACCGCATGCCCGCCTGCCGGTTTCACCACCGGGATGCCCATGGCATCGAGTTTCTCGCTGATATAGGCGTTGGTGCGGATGCGGTAGCGCAGGTAATCCTCGTCCACGATTTCGCTCAGACCTTGCGCAATCGCTTCAAGATCACGCCCGGCCATGCCGCCATAAGTGGGAAACCCCTCGGTCTGGATCAGCTTGGCCCGTGCCAGATCAGCGATATCCGAATCGTTCAGCGCCAGCCAGCCACCAATATTGGCAAAGCCATCTTTCTTGGCGCTCATGGTCATGCCGTCGGCGCAAGTGAAACAATCGCGCACGATATCGGTGATGGAACGATCCGCCTGTCCGGGTTCGCGCAGTTTGATGAACCAGGCATTTTCAGCAAAGCGGCAACCGTCGATGATAAAGGGTTTGCCGTGCTTTTTGGCAATCGCCGCAACCGCGCGGATGTTTTCAAGGCTGACCGGCTGCCCGCCCCCCGCGTTGTTGGTGATGGTCATCATCACACAAGGAACGCTGTCCTTGTGTTCGGCCAGATACGCCTCGAGCTTGTCAAGGTTCATGTTGCCCTTGAAGGGATGCTCATTGGTCGGGTCACGCCCCTCGTCGATCACCAGATCATGAGCGCGCGCACCGGTGGCTTCGATATTGCCACGGGTGGTGTCAAAATGCGTGTTGTTCGGAATATTCTTGCCCTTGCCGCCATAGATCGAGAACAGGATCGCCTCGGCGGCGCGGCCCTGGTGGGTCGGCAGGATATAGGTGAACGGCATCAGATTGCGCACCGCCGCCTCAAAATGCAGGAACGAGGGTGAGCCGGCATAGCTTTCGTCGCCGCGCATGATGGCGGCCCATTGGTTTGAGCTCATGGCGCCGGTGCCGCTGTCGGTCAGAAGGTCGATCAGCACATCGTCGGATTTCAGCGAAAACAGGTTGTAGTGGTTATCTTTGATCAGGCTCTTTCGCTCATCCCGCGTGGTCATGCGGATGGGTTCGACGGACTTGATGCGAAAAGGTTCGATGATGGTTTTCATCCTGGGCTCCTAATTCGGCCCCGGAGATTTCGTGGCAACCGGACAAATCACGATTGGGGCCTGCGCCACGGTTGCCCACATTCGTGTGCCGCGATCAGCGCCCTGAGGTTGCGGCGCCAAAATCACACCGGGACGGGTGGCGGTCAAGCTGTATTCGTACTCGATCCGCTACCGGGACAGGATGTCACAGAGCCGCCGTTCGGCCACAAATTCAAACCCGAACCCGGCGCATTTCAGGGTCAAAAAGCGGTGCAAGGGTGACTGTGGCCGGGACACGCTGGCTGGCGACCTCAAGTTCGTAATCACCGCTAAGCACATATTCCGCATCAACCCCATCCGGATTGCGCACATAACCCATGCCGATGGATTTACCGATGGAATAGCCGTATCCACCCGAACTTAGCCAGCCTACCCGCTGGCCGTCGCGATAAATGGTTTCGCGTCCCAGCAGCACCACTTCGGGTGCTGCGGTAAAGGTTGCCAGCAGTTTTTTCACGCCTTCCTGGCGCTGTGCCTTGAAAGCGGCGCAACCGATGAAATCGCGTTGATTGCCCGGCTTCACCGCCCAGCCCAACCCGGCCTCCAGCGGTGTGTGATCCGGCCCGATATCCGCCCCCCAGGCGCGATACCCCTTTTCCAGCCTCAGCGATTCAATCGCCCGGTAACCGGCATTGAGCAGGCCATGTTCGTGCCCCGCCGCCATCACCGCTGCATAGACCGTACTGGCGTATTCGACCGGCATGTGCAGTTCCCAGCCAAGCTCCCCGACATAGGTGATGCGCAGTGCCGTGACCGGGCAGGCGGCAATGCTGATATTCTGCAAGGTGGCAAATTTGAACGCCGCGTTGGACAGATCATTTGGGCAAATCTGCTCAAGTATCTGCCGCGCCTTTGGCCCCATCAGCGACAGAACCGCATTGGAAGATGTGATGTCGAACAACTGGCAGTTCATCCTGGCCGGGATGTTGCGGCGGATCCAATCAAAATCATGCGTGGCAAAACCGGTGCCGGTGACGATGTAAAACTCATCCACTTTCAAGCGTCCCACCGTCAGGTCGCATTCGATGCCACCCCGGCGGTTCAGCATTTGGGTATAGGTTAGTGATCCGATTGGCCGGTCCATATCGTTGGCGGCGACCCGGTCAAGGGCGGCCAGTGCATCCGGCCCTTTCAGCAAGTATTTGGCGAATGAGGTCTGGTCGATCAGCACCGCCGCATCGCGCGCCGCGCGGTGTTCACGCCCCACCGCATCAAACCAGTTCTGGCGGCCAAAGCTATAGACATCCTGCGCCTTCTGGCCCGCCAGGGCAAACCAGTTCGGCCTTTCCCAGCCCAGTTTTTCGCCAAAACAGGCACCTTGGTTTTTCAACACCTCATATAGCGGCGAGCGACGGCAAGGGCGGGCCGAGGTATGTTCTTCATAGGGCCAGGCCATGGTGTAATGTTTGCCATAAGCCTCGATGGTGCGGGTTCGCACCCAATTGGTGTCGAAATGCGGGCGGCCAAAACGGCGGATATCGGCAGCCCACAGATCATAAGGCGGCTCGCCGTTTTTCACCCATTCCGCCAGCGCCATGCCCGCACCGCCACCCGAGGCGATGCCAAAGGCGTTGAACCCGGCACCGACAAAGAAATTCTTCAGTTCCGGGGCCTCACCGATGATGAAATTGCCGTCAGGGGTGAAACTTTCCGGGCCGTTGGTCAGGGTTTTGATGCCGGCGGTTTCCAGCGCCGGAACCCGCCCCAGCGCCAGTTCCATGATCGGTTCAAAATGATCAAAATCACTGTCCAGCAGGGTATAGTGGAACCCCTTGGGAATGCCGTTTACCGCCCATGGTTTCGGGTTCGGTTCATAGCCGCCCATCACCAGACCACCGACCTCCTCCTTGTAATAGGTCAGCCGGTCGGGATCGCGCAGGGTCGGCAGGGTCGGGGTGACGCCCTTGATCGGTTCGGTCAGCATGTATTGGTGCTGCATCGAAACCAGTGGCACGTTGACGCCAAAGCGGGCGGCAAAGGCGCGGGTCCACTGACCGGCGCAACAGATCACGCGTTCACATTCAATACGGCCCATTTCAGTGATGACGGCGCGGATGCGGCCGTTTTCGATCTCTATATCGGTAACACCGGTATCCTCGAATATCTTCACGCCGCCTTGTCGCGCCCCCCTTGCAAGTGCCTGGGTGATGTCGGCGGGGTTTGCCTGCCCGTCGGTCGGCATGAAGGCAGCCCCAACCAGATCGTCGATATTCATCAACGGCCAGAGTTCGAGCGCCTCAAGCGGTGTCAGAAGCTGCATTTCAAGACCGAAACTGTGGGCTGTGGTTGCTTGTCGCTTTACCTCGGTCCAGCGTTCGGGGTTGCAGGCAAGGCGCAAGCCGCCGTTCATCTTCCAGCCGGTGCCAAGCCCGGTTTCGGACTCAAGCCTACGGTAAAGATCGACGGAATAGCCCAGAAGTTGCGTGATATTGGCGTTGGACCTTAACTGCCCCACCAGCCCGGCGGCATGAAAGGTGGTGCCTGAGGTCAGTTTTTTCCGCTCCAGCAGGACCGTGTCGTTCCAGCCAAGTTTGGCCAGGTGATAGGCGGTTGAACAGCCGATGATGCCGCCGCCGATGATCACCGCCTTGGCGGTTGAAGGTAGTTCGGTCATGCTGATCCCCTGTTTGCGATGAATTCGTCATGGGCAGCGCGATAACGGGCGAGGTTTTCGGCGCTATAGGCGGCATAGTCAAAATCAAGGTCCGAGGTCAGTTCACTGACCATGCTCCACATGGTTTCGCGCAAAAGCGAGGCGCATTTCATGGCGCTGTAGCGTTGCCAAAGATCATCGTTCAGCGGCATTTCAAAATAGCGTTCCAGCATCGAGTGTTCCGCGGCCCTGCCAAGCCCGTTGTTGGAGGCAAGCCCCCCAAGGTCAAACAGCGGGCTGTTGAACCCGGCATAGTCAAAATCAATCAGCCACAACCGCTTGCCGTCATCCAGAAGGTTGCCCGCCAGAAGATCGTTATGACCAAGCACCAGGTCAATCGGCCCCAAGGCGGATTGAAGCGCATTACCTGCATCGACAAGCTGGCCGATCAGGTTGAAATGCGGGCTGTTCAGTTCGCGCAGCGTCACGCCATAGTCGCGGATCAGGTGAAACACCCAAAACACCAGCGACGGCCCGCGCAGATGCTTTGGCGCGTCGCGGTGAAAGCGTTTCACAAGATCAAGAACACGCGGCAGCATCTCAGGTGCGGCGATCTCGTCCGGTGTCAGGGTGCGGCTTTCGATAAACGCAAGCACTGTCACCGCCGTCTCGGCATAGACAACCGCAGGACCGATCCCCGCGGCGTGAGCAGCACGCGCAACTGCCAGTTCGTTGAAGCGCATCACATGATGCTGGGGAATATCGTCACCGATGCGCACGACATAAGCGCCTTTTGCATCCGTGACCCGGTAGTTCTGATTGGTGATGCCGCCCGTCATGGGTTCAACATCAATCTTTCCGCTCCAGCAGGGCAGAGCACTGATCCGGCCAAGGGTATCGTTTGTGCTGATCGTTGCCTCCCGTGGCTGATTCAGATTTCCTGCTGCACCATTTCCTTGAAGGCATGGATCAGCTTGCTGCCGCTGCGTTCGCGCAGGGATACCAGGGTTTCCTGCATCAGGATCGCGCTTCCCTTGATGGCGATCGGCACCAGCCGCGCGTCATTGCTGAATTCCTTTTCGGAGACAAAGCCGATGCCGGCACCCGAGGCAACGATTTCCTGCACCGCCTCGCGCCCCTCAGCCTCGATCAAGGGGTGGAGGTTGAAGTTCTGTTTCTTGGCTGCTGCCTCGATCTTCTGGCGGGTTTTGGATCCGGGTTCGCGCATCACCAGAGGCAATTTTTCCAGATCCCCAAGGCTGAGCGCCAGGTTTTCGGCGAATGGGCCGGTTTTGGCGGCAAAGGCAATGATCCTGCTTTCGCCAAGGCGCACCACATCTATATCGGCATTTTTCGGCACCGTTCCCAGAACACCAATATCGGTTTCATAGGCATATAGGGATTTTATCACCTCATCAGAATTGCCGGTGCGAATCTCTATATGAATTGCGGGGAATTTTTCACGAAACCGGCGGATACTGCTTAGCACATGATTGGCGGAATCAACCTTGATCCTTAAGGTGCCGGAACTGAAGGCACGGCTTTCCGACAACAGTTCCAGTGCCTGATTTTCATTTTCAAACAACCGCTTGGTGATTTCCAGCAGGCGTTCACCCTGTTGTGTTATCGTCACCTGTTTCTTTTTGCGGTTGAACAACAGGATTTCGTATTCTTCCTCCAACTTGCGCACCTGATCGGAAATGGCGGGCTGGGTCAGAAACAGCGCCTCGGCGGCACGCGAGAATCCGCCGTGGATGGCGACATTGTGAAACGCCCTCAACTGGACATATCGCATTTCCTTCACCTGGTATAAGCAGAATTGATCTATGGATTTAGTATAACGATTTGATTATGAATAAGTATAGCGAAAATTCCCGCCTTTGGCCGATGGTATATCGGTAATTAAACCGAAAGTTCAGTCACCTATGACACTACCTTTGTTTCTTGTGCATCTGGCGGGCGCGATCTTTCTTCTGCTTTATGCGGTTCGCATGGTCCGAACCGGGGTCGAGCGTGCCTCGGGGCCGGGTCTGCGCCGGGTGCTGATCGGCGATCAGCGCGGGCGGGTGCCATCAGCCTTGGTCGGACTGGTGATTGCGGTCTTGCTGCAAAGCGCCACCGCTACCGCAATCCTGACGGTTGGATTTGTTGCGGGCGGATTGATCCCGTTCATGGGTGGGCTGTCGATCCTGCTGGGTGCCGATCTTGGCTCGGCGCTGGTGGTGCAGGTTCTCAGCTTTCGGCTGGACTGGCTTATCCCGGTTCTGCTGACACTTGGCGGCTGGATGTTCCTTAGGTTCGATGGACGGCAGGCGGGTCAGATTGGCCGGGTTCTGTTGGGCATTGCCTTTATATTGCTGTCACTCGGGATGATTTCCCAGGCGTCGCAACCAATGCAGGAAAGCACGCTGGTGCCGCTGATTGCCAGCTATCTGGACAAGGAAGTGGCGACCGCATTCGTGCTGGGGGTGATATTTGCCTTTGTGATGCATTCCAGCGTGGCAATGATCCTTTTGTGCGCGACCCTGGCAAGCCATCATGTACTGTCAACCGGGGTCGGTGCGGCGCTGGTGCTGGGGGCCAATCTGGGTGGGGCGCTGCTGCCGGTCTGGCTGACGCGGAACGTGGCGCCGCACGACCGGCGTATCGTATTCGCCAATACGGCACTGCGCGGGCTTGGGGCCATTGGCGCATTGATGTTGCTGTTGTGGTTTCCGGAAATCGTTCAACTGCCTGGCTGGCCGCCGGGGCAGGTTCTGGTGACGGTGCATGTGGTATTCAATCTGGCGGTGCTGTTGCTGGGTCTGGCGACACTCGGACTTGCCGAACGTCTGTCGCTTCGGTTCATACCCCGGCCGCTTGACGATGGCACCGGCACACTTGGCATGCCGAAAAGCGCGCTTGACCCGGCGGTTCTGGGTACGCCCAGCCTGGCGCTGGCGGGTATCCTGCGCGAGGTTTTGCGCATGGGCGATATGGTTGAAACCATGGTCGCACCGGTGATGGACGTGTTTTCCAAGGGCAGTGATGCGCAGGTGGCACAGACCATTGCGCTGGAGCGAGAAGTCAACAAGGCGTTTGACGATATTCGCCGCTACACCCATGAAATGAACCGCGTCGGCCTGTCCAAACGCGAGGCGAAACAGGCGCGGGAACTGACCGATTATTCCATCAACCTTGAAGCAGCTGCCGACCGTGTGGTCAAAAGTCTGCTGCGGCTGGCGGCGGAAAAGCAGAAAAAGCAGTTGCGGTTTTCCGATAGCGGCTGGAAGGAATTGCGCGAGGCGCATGCCATGGTCGCCGCCAATATCCGGCTGGCGCTGAATGTGCTGGTTTCCGAAGACATCGACGCCGCCCGGCGTTTGGTCGAGGAAAAGGCGAATTTGACTGCCGTGGTGCGTTCCAGCCGCAAACGCCACCTGAAACGTCTGGGTTCCGGGCAGGAACTAAGTTTTGAAACCAGTGATATCCATCTGGAAACCCTGAATACACTAAAGGAAATCAACTCGTTATTCGCGGCGGTGGCCTATCCGATCCTGTATCGAGCCAACCTGATGCTTGACACCAAACTGCTGGAAAAGCCTGAACCCGAGACAAACGAAAAAACCGATGGATCAATATAAAATAACGATTTTACAAATAGGTCATCGCGTTTCATTGTGCCGTGCAACCAGCCTCTGTCAGGGCTGATTTTCAAAGGGATGCGGCTGATGACGACAGGTGATACGCATAATTCGGGTGCCGGATCAGAAATGCCTGCCCCCCATCTGGGTGAACCTTATCTGCTGACACCCGGCCCGCTTACCACCTCTTATGCGGTCAAGTCAGCGATGCTGCGTGACTGGGGTTCATGGGATGGCGATTTTCGGGCGATGACGGTGACACTGCGGCAGGGATTGCTGGCGCTTATTGGTGACACCAAGGGTGAATTTGATTGCGTGCCGATACAGGGCAGCGGAACCTTTGCGGTCGAGGCGATGATCGGTTCGTTCGTTCCGAAAACCGGCAAGGTTCTGGTGCTGGCCAACGGCGCCTACGGCAAACGCGCGGCGGAAACGCTTGGCTATCTTGGCCGCGATTTCAGCCTGATCGACAAGGGCGATTACCTGCCGCCCCGTGGGGCCGAGGTGGCGGCAGCATTGGCAGCGGACCCTGAAATCACCCATGTGATCGCCATTCACTGCGAAACCAGTTCCGGTATCCTTAATCCGGTAAAAGAGATTTCCGATGCTACCTATGCCGCCGGGCGCAAGATGCTTCTGGACAGCATGAGCGCGTTTGGCGCGGTTGACCTTGATGTAACCGACATCCGGTTTGAGGCGATGGTATCCTCGGCCAACAAATGTATCGAAGGTGTGCCGGGTTTCGGGTTTGTCATTGCCCGCAAGGATGCGCTGGAACAGGCCAGGGGCAATTCGCATTCCCTGAGCCTCGACGTTCATGCGCAATGGGCGCATATGAACAAGACGGGTCAGTGGCGATTTACCCCGCCGACGCATGTGGTAGCGGCGTTTCTGGTGGCGCTTGAGGCGCATCGGGTAGAGGGTGGCGTCAAAGGTCGCGGTGCCAGATATACCAACAATCGCGATGTGCTGGTCGAAGGCATGCGCGATCTTGGCTTTGTAACGCTGTTGCAAGATCGCTGGTTGTCGCCGATCATCGTCACGTTCTTTTGTCCTGCCGATCCCGGTTTCAAATTCGACCGTTTCTATCAGTTGATGAAGGACAAGGGTTTCATCATCTATCCCGGCAAGCTGACAGTGGTTGACAGTTTTCGCGTTGGCTGTATCGGCCAGATGGATGAACATGTGATGCGCAAGGTGGTTGTGGCTGCTGGCCAGGCACTTGCCGAAATGGGGGTTGATGATGCATCGCCGCCCGAAATAGCCCTGATCGAACGCGCCAGACTGGCGGCCTGAAAACCCTGAGATTTCCGAAGGAAGAAATATGACCATATCAGCCCCGGTTGCTGCAAACGACCGCATCTATGCCGTTCCGAAAGTGACGGCGATAGCCATCTGTCTTGACGGGTGTGAGCCTGCCTATCTGGACGCGGCGATTGCCGATGGTTTGATGCCGCACCTCAAGCGCATGCGCGAAACCGGCACCGACCGGCTGGCGCATTCGGTTATTCCGTCCTTCACCAACCCCAACAACCTTTCCATCGCCACAGGTCGGCCGCCGATTATCCACGGCATTTGCGGCAACTACCTGTTTGAACCGGAAACCGGTCAGGAAGTGATGATGAACGATGTGCGATTTTTGCGTGCGCCAACCATCTTTTCCATGTTTTATGACGCAGGTGCCAAGGTTGCCATCGTCACCGCCAAGGACAAACTGCGCGCCCTGCTGGGTGCCGGTCTGAAATTTGATCAGGACCGGGCGCGGTGTTTTTCGGCCGAAAAATCCGATAGTTCCACCAAGGCGGAACACGGGCAGGACAAGGCAAGCGCATGGCTGGGGATGCCCCAGCCCGAGGTCTATTCTGCCGATCTGTCGGAATTCGTTTTTGCCGCCGGGGTCAAGCTGCTGAAGGAATGGCAGCCCGATCTGATGTATCTGACCACCACGGATTACGTGCAGCACAAATATGCCCCCGACGATGCCGAGGCCAAGTCGTTTTACAAGATGTTCGACGGCTATCTTGGCCAGCTTGACGCCATGGGTGCGGCGATTGTTGTCACCGCCGATCACGGCATGAAGCCCAAGCATCTGACCGATGGCAGCCCGGCGGTGGTCTATGTTCAGGATTTGCTTGACGGCTGGCTGGGCAAGGCGGCGGCGCGGCTGATCCTGCCGATCACCGATCCTTATGTGGTGCATCACGGTGCGCTTGGTTCATACGCCACCGCCTATTTGCCCGAGGGTGCCGATCAAGCCGACATCATCGCCAAGCTGAAGGCAACGCCCGGTATTACCCATGTGCTGACCCGCGCCGAGGCTGTAAAACGCTTTGAACTTCCCGCCGACCGGATCGGTGATATTGTACTGGTTTCGGGCGAAAACATGACCATCGGAACCTCGGCCCATCGTCATGATCTGGCGGCTTTGAATGAACCACTTCGCAGTCATGGCGGTTTGACCGAACAGGTGGTGCCGTTCATCGCCAACCGCGTTCTTGATTTGCCCGAGGCACCGGTTCTGCGCAATTTCGATGCGTTCTATTACGCGACCAAGGCGGCGGCGCTTTGACATGAAGGATGCCGCAATGCCGGAAAATTTCGCAATCAAGCATGAGGCCATGCGCATTGGCGGCGAAAAGGTATTCACTGACGATGTGATCGAGGTTCGTTATCCCTATACCGATCAGCTTGTCGGTACCGTTCCTGCGGGCAAGGCCGAACATGCAAGGCGCGCCTTTGAAATCGCCGCCGCCTATAAACCAACGCTCAGCCGGTATGAGCGCCAGCAAATCCTGTTTCGCGCCGCCGAACTGATCCGTGCGCGGCGCGATGAACTGGCCTATTGGCTGGTGCTGGAACTGGGCATCTGCCTGCAACACGCATTATATGAAACCGGGAGGGCGTATGATGTGTTCATGCTATCAGGGCAGATGGCGATACTGGATGACGGGCAGATATTCAGTTGCGATCTGACGCCGCAAGGCAAGCAGCGCAAGATTTACACCATGCGTGAACCGGTCCGGTCAATTTCCGCGATCACGCCATTCAACCATCCCCTGAACATGGTCAGCCACAAGATCGCGCCCGCGATTGCCACCAACAACTGCGTGGTCTGCAAGCCGACGGAACGGACGCCGCTGACCGCGATTGCGCTGGCGGATATTCTGTATGAGGCCGGTCTGCCGCATCAGATGTTCCAGATCGTCACCGGCTGGCCGAAAGATATCGGGGATGAGATGATCCTGAATGAAAACATCGACATCATCACCTTCACCGGCGGTGTGGCGGTGGGCAAGATGATCGCGTCAAAGGCCGGGTATAAACGCACGGCACTGGAACTTGGCGGCAATGATCCGCTGATCATCTGTAACGATCTGACTGATGCCGATCTTGACCGCGCTGCAACCATCGCGGTGGCTGGAGCGACCGGAAATTCCGGGCAACGCTGCACAGCGGTGAAACGCATTTTAGTGCAGGAAAGCGTTGCGGATCGTTTCGTGCCGCTGGTTCTGGCCAAGGCCAAGGCGATCAGATTTGGTGATCCGATGGATCCCGAAACCCAGCTTGGCTGCGTCATTCACGCGACCGCCGCTGAAGTGTTTGAAAAACGGGTGTTTGACGCGGAAAAACAAGGTGCCGAAATCCTCTACCACCCCGGCAGGCAGGGTGCCCTGTTGCCACCGATTGTCATCGACAAGGTGCCCCATGACAGCGAACTGGTGATGGATGAAACCTTTGGCCCGATTGTGCCGATTGTGCGGGTGCCGGATGATGATGCTGCGGTAATGGCAATTTCCAATTCAACCCCTTTCGGCCTGTCGTCCGGGGTCTGTACCAACGACCTCAACCGTGCCATCGCCTATGTGAACGGCCTGGTGGTGGGCACCGTCAATATCTGGGAACAGCCGGGATACCGCATTGAAATGTCGCCTTTCGGCGGCATCAAGGATAGCGGTAATGCGGTAAAGGAGGGGGTGATTGAAGCGATGCGGTTCTTTACCAACGTCAAGACTTATTCGCTTCCATGGCCGGCATGAACCGACAACCTGCTGAATTGTCGGCAAAATGTGCGATTGCGGTTTGACCCTTTCGCTGCCATCAACTGGCGACAGGACAGATCCGGACCTTGTGCTGTTCATGGTTGAGACCGCAATAACTGAAACGGCGGCTTTGTGAGCGTTTTTACCTTTTCCATCGTGTTGCTGGCAGCAGCTTTGCATGCAGTCTGGAATGCTTTGGTCAAGGCGGCTGCCGACCGGGCAGTTGTTCTGGGGATGATTTCATTCGGGCATGTCATTCTGGGTGTGGGCATGGCGGTGATGGCACCGTTGCCGGCGATGGAAAGTTGGGGATTCATCGTCGGTTCCACCCTGATTCACTGGGGATATTACTTTTTCCTTTATCATTCCTACCGGCTTGGCGACCTTTCACAGGTTTACCCGATTGCCCGCGGTATCGCACCGGTTCTGGTGGCGCTGGGGGCGCAATATTTTGCCGGCGAGGTGCTGCCGCTGATGGCATGGGTTGGCATTGTTACGGTTTCCGTCGGAATCATGATGCTGTCCAGCAAGGCGCTCTTGTCGCTGGCTGCAAGCAAGGTAACCGGTGTTGCACTGATTACGGGGGCGATTATCGCCGCTTATTCCATCGTTGACGGGATGGGGGTTCGGGTATCGGGCAACGTGTTGGGCTATGTGGCGTGGCTGTTCATTTTTGAAGGTTTTGTATCCGCTTTCATCTTTTACCGGCGCGGAAGTGAAATGCTGCAACTGACACCAAGGGTCTGGATTCCGGGGATGGCCGGCGGGTTGATCTCGGGCATTGCCTATGGTCTGGCAATTTACGCAAAATCATTGACCTATCTTGGATTAGTCTCCACTCTGCGCGAAACAAGCGTGATCTTTGCTGCGATGATCGGAATACTTGTGCTGGGGGAAAGACCATGGAAATCCAGAATTGCCGCAGCAACTGTGGTTGTGATCGGTATCATCGTGATGACACTGGCCGCAAATGTATAGGCCAAGGCGATGAAGCGATAAGAAGAATAGATTATGGTTATCATGACGATAAGACAATAATCACCGTATAATCCAAAGTGGGATCAGCCCACAAAACCATCCTGACAGGGAGCAAAAAACATGACGAATTGGAAAAATCTGCTATCGGTTTCGGTGCTTGCCGCTGGAATATCCGGCACTGCCATGGCGACGGAACTGACGGTCTATACCGCCGTCGAGGCCGAAGATCTGGCACGTTACGCCGAAACCTTCAACAAGGATCATCCGGATATCACCATCAACTGGGTAAGGGATTCAACCGGCGTCGTCACCGCCAAGTTGCTGGCAGAAAAGAACAATCCGCAGGCTGATGTTATTTGGGGCTTGGCCGCAACCTCGCTATTGCTGTTCAAGGCTGAAGGTATGCTGGAACCGTATGCGCCAAAGGGTGTCGAACTTCTGGACAAGAAATTCGTCGACAAAAGCAACCCGCCGCAATGGGTTGGCATGGATGCCTATGTCGCCGCGATCTGTTTTAACACCGTTGAGGCAGCCAAGCTGAACCTGCCGGCACCGACCAGTTGGAAGGACCTGCTTGATCCGGTATATTCGGGATATCTGATCATGCCGAACCCGGCATCGTCGGGCACCGGTTTTCTGGATGTCTCAAGCTGGTTGCAACTGTTCGGTGAGGAAGGCGGCTGGAAATTCATGGACGCACTCCACAACAATATCGCGCGTTACACCCATTCCGGGTCCGCACCCTGCAAATTGGCGGCCGCCGGTGAAATCCCGATCGGCATTTCATTTGCCTTCCGGGGTGCCAAATCCAAGGCAGCCGGGGCACCGATTGACATCATCGTTCCCAGCGAAGGCGTCGGCTGGGAAATGGAGGCAAGCGCAATCGTAGCCGGCACCGATAACCTGGAAGCGGCAAAAACCCTGCTTGACTGGTCGATCACCAAGACCGCCAACGAAATGTACAACACCGGTTATGCGGTGGTGGCCTATCCCGGAGTCGCCAAGGCGGTGGAATTCTTCCCCCCGAACCTGTCGGATGCGATGATCGACAACGATTTCGAATTTGCCGCGAATAACCGCACGGCAATTCTGGAAGAATGGTCGCGTCGTTATGATGGTAAGTCCGATCCGAAATAGGCGATCCGACATCTGAGCGGGACCGGACATCGTGCCGGTCCCGAATCTCGATTGGCAACAATGGAATTTGCGGGTCAGTCACGCGATTGCACCTTGGCATGGCAATCACAGGGGAAAACATGACGGCCTTTTTGCGGATCAGGGAACTGTGGAAATCCTTTGGATCGTTCGTGGCGCTGAGGGATATTTCACTGGATGTGAATGAAGGTGAATTCCTGTGTTTCCTTGGCCCTTCAGGTTGCGGCAAGACAACGCTGCTGCGGGCCATTGCCGGGCTTGATATTCAAACCTCGGGCAGTGTGCATCAGGCGGGCCGGGATATCTCCAGCCTGCCTCCGGCTGAGCGGGATTTCGGTATCGTGTTTCAGTCTTACGCCCTGTTTCCCAACCTGACGATTGCCCGCAATATCGCCTTCGGGCTGGAAAACACCGGCGTTGAAAAATCCGAGATCAACAAGCGCGTGGCCGAACTTCTGGAATTGATGGGTCTGCCTGAGCAGGCCAATAAATACCCCGCGCAACTTTCGGGTGGTCAGCAACAGCGTATCGCCTTGGCTCGGGCGATTGCCATGTCGCCCGGTCTGTTGCTGCTGGATGAACCGTTGTCGGCGCTTGACGCCAAGGTTCGTGTCCACCTGCGCCATGAAATGAAGGATTTGCAGCGCAAACTGAAGGTGACCACCATCATGGTAACCCACGATCAGGAAGAGGCGTTGTCAATGGCCGACCAGATTGTGGTGATGAACCATGGCAGTATCGAACAGGTCGGCACCCCGAACGAGGTTTACACCAGACCGGTTTCCCTGTTTGTCGCCGGGTTCATTGGTGAAATGAACCAGATGTCGGCAAAAGTCGGTGGCAAGAACCGGGTTGTTATCGGCGATCTGGAATTTGCCTGCAATACCGGCGGGCTTGACCAGGGTAGCGATGCCATTGTGGTGATCCGCCCCGAAGACGTGTTCCCGGTGGAACCGGACAGCGGTAAGGCCACACCGGAAAACAGCCTGAAGGTGCATATCGACGCGATGGAGTTCCTTGGTTCATTTTGGCGAACGCATCTGACCACGACAAAACTTGGTGGCCAGAACCTGATTGCCGATTTTTCCGTCAACGCGGTTCAACGCCTGAAGATGCAAGAAGGCAACGACCTCATGGTCGAAATGAAGAAATCAAACCTGATCGCTTTTGACGCCAAAAGCGGGGCGATCGCATGAGCGTCAGCGATGTTGCCCCCGGCCCGAGGATACGCGAAAAGGTAGGCCGCGATGCCTGGATACAACGGGGATTTATCCTGATTATCGCGCTATATCTGATCATCTCGCTGGCGCTCCCGTTATATGCGATGCTGTCCAAGGCGTTTGAGGTGAACATCTACCAACTTGATCAGTTCACCATAGCGGTCAGCAGCGAAGACGGCACCTTTCCCGATTTACCCCGGAACCTAGCCGACATTAACGCCGAAATTGGTGTTCTTGGCCCCGATGACATGACTGCCAGTGGCGATGGCCGCCTGTCGCTGACACCGTTTTTCCCGGATTTCAGTTTCCGTAGCCCAGTCAAATACCGCATTGCCGGTGTGGACGACTCGGCGGTGTTTCTGGTCGGCTCCGAACGGCATAGCGGCAAGGTACCGGTTGAAGTAGACAGCAACACCTTTCGCAAAGTGGTGATACGGCCGCTCAAGGCGCACGGATTTCAGAATTTCGCACGATATTTTTCCACGCCGTCGCTGTTTCAGTCGATCGGCAATTCGGTGATGATCGCGCTGGTTTCGACCGTCATTACCGTCACGCTGGCATTCTGGTTTGCCTATGCAATCAGTCGGTCCTGCATGCGTTTCAAGGGGTTTTTCCGGCTGGTTGCCATGCTTCCGATTCTGGTGCCTTCGCTGCTGCCGGGGATTGCGCTGGTTTATCTGTTCGGCAATCAGGGCATACTGAAATCATTCCTGTTGGGGCATAGCATTTATGGGCCGATCGGTATCGTTATCGGATCGGTATTTTTTACCTTTCCGCACGCAATGCTGATCATCGGTACCGCGCTTTCGATTTCGGATGCGCGGCTTTATGAGGCGGCAGTTTCGCTCAGGGCAAGCCGCTGGCGCACTTTCTGGACAGTAACCATTCCAGGTGCTCGATATGGCCTGATTTCGGCGGCCTTTGTGGTTTTCAACCTGGTCATCACCGATTTCGGTCTGCCCAAGGTGATCGGCGGGCAGTTCAACGTGCTGGCGGTAGACATCTACAAGCAGGTGATCGGCCAACAGAATTTTGAAATGGGCGCAGTGGTATCGGTGATCCTGTTGCTGCCTGCGGTGCTGGCGTTTGCGATTGACCGGCAGGTGCAAAAACGACAGATTGCCGGGTTGACGGCGCGTTCGGTGGTGTTTGAGCCCAAACCGAACCGGCGCGTGGATCTGATGTGGTTCGGCTATTGTGCGGTCGTGGCGGTTTTCATCGTCGGCATCATCGGCATTTGCCAGATGGCGGCGCTGATCAAGTTCTGGCCATATGACCTTAACCTGTCGCTGAACAACTATAATTTCAATCGCATGGATGGCGGCGGCTGGTCCGCCTATGGCAATTCGATCAAACTTGGCCTTCTGACGGCAATTGTCGGCACAGTGGTGGTGTTTCTAGGCGCCTATATGGTGGAGAAGACCAAAGGTTTTCACCGGGCGCGAGCTTTGTTTCAGATGCTGGCAATGCTGCCGATGGCGATTCCCGGCATGGTACTGGGGCTGGCCTATATCTTCTTTTTCAATAATCCCGATAACCCGCTGAACCTGATCTATGGCACCATGGCCATATTGGTGGTTTCAACCGTCACGCATTTTTACACGGTTTCACACCTGACGGCGGTGACCGCGCTAAAGCAGATGGATGTGGAATTTGAAAGCGTCGCGGCATCGCTGAAACAGCCGTTCACCAAGCTGTTTCGGCAGGTGACGGTGCCGGTCTGCATGCCCGCGATCCTGAATATTTCAATCTACCTGTTCGTCAACGCGATGACCACGGTTTCGGCGGTGGTGTTCCTTTATTCCACCGATACGGCATTGGCATCAGTAGCGGTTCTGAACATGGATGATGCCGGCGATATTGCTCCGGCGGCAGCAATGGGGATGATGATCTTCTATACCAATGCCGGGGCGCGGCTGTTGCATTCGCTGGGTTCAAAGCTGATCCTGAAACGATCCGAGGCTTGGCGGCGGCGATAGCGCATTCAGTCCACTGTCAGCAGACGATTCCTGAGATGTCCGACGATATCCGCCTCCAGCCCGATTTCCGTCATGTACCTGGCGACCGAGCGGTATTTGCGGCGAAGATGGGCGATTGCCCGGCGCATGGTCGTGGGGTTGCATTCCAGCAATTTGCGATAGGTATCAAGATCGGTACCGTTGGTTTTCGCATGTTCCAGAAACTCCAGCACGAGGTCGGCGATCAGCGCCCGGGTTTCGACATAGTCGGCGATGATGTCGTCGTCGTTCACCCCGGCCAGCCCCAGCAACAGGGCCGCGATCAGCCCGGTCCGGTCCTTGCCGGCGGTGCAGTGGAACATCACGGCACCATCGCCCGCTTCGGCCAGACCCCTGAGGGCGTTGCCGATGGCAACCTGGCGGGTTTCAAGCGTGTGGCAATAAAAATCAAGCAGGGGGTCGTCACTTGCCGCATGTTCATTCGGGCGCATGTTGTCCGGTGCAAGGCGATCGAACAGCGGGATGTTGCGATAGCGGACACCATCCATCTTGGCGAACGGATTTGGTGCCTTGGCCACCTCATTGGCGCTGCGCAGGTCGATCACGCTGCTCAGCCCTTCGTCGATCAGCTTGTTCAGATCGCTCCGCGACAAGCGATGCGGCGAATCTGCGCGCAGAAACTGCCGCCAGCTTGTCCTTGGGCCGTACCAGGTGGCATAACCGCCAAGGTCGCGGATGTTATAAGCCCCGGCAAGGGGAAGGTGTCTTTGGTTGTCATTAGGCATCAATGGGTCCAGAACTGATTATCGGAAAGAACGCAGAACACTGGTGTCAATATGACCAAGTATGGCGCGGCGCGGCAACAGCGGTACAAAAGTGCAATCAAGCCCTGAGGGGCGATAAACACATGATGCGTATCCGGTTCCTTCTTCGATCTGCATACCGGATGTTGCGGTGGGATCAATGGTTGCATGCAGCCCGTTGGAAATGATCACCGGAATGTTGTGCCAATGAATCACCCGGTTGATATGGATATGGCCTGACAGGATACCTACGATATGGTGTCCGGCAAGCCGTTTTGCCAGTTCTTCGGTTTGTTTTTGATCAAGGCTTTCCCATCGAAGTGCCGATACGTCGATCAGGGGCGGATGATGCATCACCAGAAGTTTCGCAATACCTACATCCGCCGTCAGTTCCGCCGTAAGAGCGGCAAATTGCGCCTCGCCGATGCCCCCGCCGACCCGGCCCGGCAATGAGGTATCCAGCGCGATCACCTTCAAACCGCCCAGATGGGTTGATTGAAAGCAGGGGGCAGACAGGTCGGCTAGCAATCCGGGCAAATGCCTGAACACCTGCCTGAAATTCTCACGCTTGTCGTGATTGCCAAGGGTCAGGAAAACCGGCGGCGCAATGCCGTTCAGTATCTCTGCCAGCAGCTGATAGCTGGCGACATCGCCCTGATTGGTCAGATCGCCACTGATGACAACAAAGTCCGGTTGCGGTGACATGTCCCTGATGCGTCTGACCATCTCGACAAGATTGAGATGGGTGTCGGAATGAAGATGCGGGTCTGCCAGATCGGGATGCGAAAGGTGCAGATCCGTCAGGTGCAGAAATCGGGTTTCCATCGCGTTTGTCCCTTATCAGATTTGGGCGGCGACAAGCAGCGTGCCGGTGTATTCATGCGCAGGATTGGTCAGAACCTGTGCCGTTGGCCCTGTTTCGATGATCCGGCCGTTTCGCATTACCAGAATGCGGTCGCAGATGCTGGCCACCACCGCCAGATCATGACTGATGAACAGGATGCCAAGGCCAAGTTCCTGTTTGAGATCCATCAACAGATTCAGGATCTGTGCCTGAACCGAAACATCCAGCGCCGAGACCGCCTCATCCGCCACCAGCAGTGCGGGGTGGGTGATGATGGCGCGGGCGATGGCAATGCGTTGTCGCTGGCCGCCGGAAAACTCGTGCGGGTATTTGTCGGCATCTCGGGCCTGTAGCCCCACCTGTTGCAGGGTCGCGCTGATCCTGTCATTGATCTGGCTCAGGTCGTCGGTTGCCATCGCCCTTAAAGGTTCGGCAATCGACCAGCCGACCTTGCGGCGTGGATCAAGCGAGCCGAACGGATCCTGAAACACCATCTGGAAATGCCGCCGGATCTGTTTCAGTGCCGCCGCCGACAGTTCATTGATATCGCTGCCGTCGAACAACACCCGCCCCTGATCGGGCCTTTCAAACGCCATCACCATCTTGGCGAGGGTTGATTTGCCCGAACCGCTTTCCCCGACAACGCCAAGTGTCTCGCCGCGCTGAAGCTGAAAACTGGCACCATCAACGGCGGTCAGAACCGGCTGCCTGTCCAGCAATCGTCGTCGTGGCAGGCGATAGTGCCGGGATATATTTTCGACCGATAGCAGGCTCTGTTTCATCGTGGGGCCTGACCGGTCTGATCCTGGGATGGTTGGTTCAGCAGATGGCAACTGGCAAAACCGCCGCTCACAGTGGCGGCCGGCTGGGGTATCGTTGCCCGGCAGATCGGCAATTCCCTGTCGCAGCGCCCGGCAAACCGACAGCCTGGCGGCAGATCAAACAGCGATGGCACCGTGCCGGGAATGGTCGGCAGGCGGCGCGGTCCTGCGTTCTGTTCGATGCGTGGCCGTGCCGATAACAGGCCGCTGGTATAGGGGTGTGACGGCGAAGCAAGCAAGTGCCGGGTTTTGCCACGCTCGACGATATCACCGCCATACATCACCAGCAAATCCTCGGTGGTGCGGCTGACCGCCGACAGGTCGTGACTGATGAACAAAAGCGCCATCTGCCGTTCACGCGACAGCCTGACCAGCAAGTCGGTAATCCTGAGGGCGATATTGGCATCAAGCGCCGTGGTCGGTTCATCTGCGATCAATAGCGACGGATCGCATGCCAGCGCCAGTGCGATCAGCACCCGTTGACGTTGGCCGCCCGATAATTGGTGTGGATATTGTTGCAGGCGCCGGTTTGCGTCGGGGATACCGGTTTCATCAAACAGTGCCAACACCTTTTGCCGGGCATCATTGCGGGAAATTCCCTGATGCACCAGCAGGGGTTCGGCAACGATATCGCCAATTCGCCTGAGAGGATTGAGCGCCGACATCGGTTCCTGAAAGATCATGGCGATTTTTTGGGCACGATAGGCGGCCCAGGTGGTTTCGGATGCCCGGCTCAGATCGTTGCCGTCAATCCGGATCACGCCGTCAACCGTCAGGCCGTCCGGCACCATGCCCATCAGCGCCAGTGCCAGCATCGTCTTGCCCGATCCGCTCTCACCGACCACGCCCAGCCGTTCGCCAGCACCGATCGAAAGGTTCACCCGACGCACCGCCCTGGTGTCGCCCACACGTACCGAAAGGTTCTGAACCTCGATCATCCGCGCCTCTGCCGCGATAGACGCGGATCGGTAATATCGCGCAGGCCGTCACCCAGCAGGCCGAACCCCAGCACCGCTGTCACGATGCACAACCCCGGATAGATCGCCAGTTGCGGGGCCAGATACATCAGCGTCTGCGCCTCGGACAACATCCGCCCCCATGAAGGTGATGGCGGTTGTGCGCCAAGGCCAAGATAGGAAAGTGCCGCCTCGGTCAGAATTGCCACGGCAAACTCGATGGTCGCCTGTACGATGATCGGGGCGGCAATGTTTGGCAGGATGTGGTCGCGCGAGATGGCAAGGTTGCCCAGCCCCGAGGCGCGGGCGGCATAGACATATTCCCGTGTCCAGACCTGATTGGCCGAGGCCCGCGCCACCCGTGCGAAGATGGGGATGTTGATGAAGGCGATGGCGATCACCACATTCGGCAGCGATGGCCCGAGGGCCGCCGCCAGCATGATTGCAAACAATAATGCGGGAAAGGCAAAGCCAAGGTCGCACAAGCGCATGATTGCCTCCTCCACCCAGCCACCTTTGGCGCTGGCCAGTAGGCCAAGTGCAGTGCCGATGCTGCACCCGATCAGCACCGCCAGCACCGCCACCGTCATCGAATTGCCCGCCGCTGCCATCAGTTGCGAAACCACATCGCGGCCCAACTGGTCGGTACCCAGCAGATGCGCCGATGACGGGCCATGAAACTTGTTGGCGATATCAAGTTCGGCATAGGGATAGGGTGTCCAGAATGTTGAAATGAAGGCAACGCCAATCACCATCGCGACCAGAATGCCGCCAACCATCAGATTGGCCGGAATGGCGCCCCGCCTCATCGTGATCTCGCCTTGAGGCGCGGGTCGATCAGCACATAGGCGATATCGACCAGAAAATTGGCGGTGACAACAATGGCCGCAAACATCATCACCAGCGCCTGTACTGTCAGGAAATCGCGGTTTGAAATCGACTGAAACAGCAACCGCCCCAGACCCGGCAGATAGAACACGTTTTCGATCACGATGGTGCCGGTCACAAGGCCCGCAAATTGCAGCCCGACAATGGTAATGATGGGAATGAGGGCGTTTGGCAGAACATGCCCCCACAGGATGCGCCGGCGCGAAAAGCCGCTGGCGCGGGCGGTGCGAACGAAATCAAGCCGCATCACCTCCAGCGCCGAGGAGCGGGTGACGCGGGCCAGGACCGCCGACTGCACCACCGCCAGTGCCACCGTCGGCAGGATCAAGGCCCGGACCGCTGCCCGAGGATCATCCCAACCGGGAAAACCTCCGGGCGGCAACCAGCGAAGTTTGACCGCAAACAACAGGACCAGCAGCATCGACAACCAGAATGCCGGCACCGCAATGCCAAGCTGGCTGAGCAGCATCACCCCCCAGTCACCCGGACGTTTGTGATAAGACGCCGCCGTGATCCCCAGAACCAGCGCCAGCAGGACGGTCAGCGCCATGCCCGACAGTGCCAGCGACAGCGTCATTGGCAGTCGTTCGACAATCAGGCTGATGACCGGCACGCCATGGGTATAACTGTCGCCGAAATCACCCTGAAGCGCGTGAAAAACCCATGTGACATAGCGTTCGGCAAGCGGCGCATCCAGCCCAAGCCGCGCCCGCAGAACCGCACGGGCATCTTCGGTCGATTCAATGCCAAGAATGGAAAGCGTCGGATCGCCGGGCAGGATGTTCATTACCAGAAACACCACCAGCGAAACGCTCAACAGTGTGAGGATAAACCCCGAAGTGCGACGAAACAGGAAATATCCCATACGGATCTGGCTTCAGTTGCGGCCAGCGGGCAAAATAGTCACCCGCTGGCCGAATGTAACATGCTGACAGGTCACTCGGTCCAGAAAACTCCGGCCAACGGCTGAAACAGCACTGGCGATGAGGTCCAGTAACCTTGGAGCCTGGTATCATAAACGCCAAGTTGCGGCAGTTGGAACAGAAAGGCATGGATCGCGTTTTCAGTCAGATACTGCTGCCCCTGTTTCAGCAGTTCATCGCGCTTGGCCATGTCGGTTTCGGTGCTGATCTTTTCCCAGAGATCGGTAAAGGCCGGATCCTCGAAGCCATAGAAATACGATTTGCCGCGGGCGAAATTGCCCATGTCGTTGGGGCTGGTATGGGCGATGATGGTCATGTCATAGGCCTGTTTCTTGTAAACCTCGCCCAGCCAGAACCCCCATTCGACGTTCTCCACCTTGGCGTCGATTCCTGCCGCCACCAGTTCCGCCTGAATGATCTCGGCCGATCGCATGGCATAGGGAAACGGCGGCACCCGGATGGTCATGGTCGAACCCGCCACGCCCGCCTCTTCGAACATTGCCTTGGCCTTGGCGGTGTCGTGTTTGTAGTAATCCAGCAGGTCGATATAGGCAGTGCCATGCGGCGGATAGAAACTGCCAATCGGCGTGGCGCGGCCGTACATGGCACCGTCGATGATCTCGGCACGGTTGATGGCATAGCTGACCGCCTGGCGCACCTTCAGGTTGTCAAACGGCGGCTTAGCGTTGTTCATCGCCAGAATGACCTCGCCTTCGGTGCTGCCGACGATCACCTTGAAGCGCGGATCAGCCTCGAATTGCGGCAGCATTTCGGGGGCCGGAAATCCGGGAAAGGCGTCAAGCTCCCCCGCCATCAGGGCGGCACTGGCGGCTGCGGGTTCAGCGATGAAACGGTATTCGACGCTTTCCAGCGCCACCTTGTCCGCATCGCGGAAATCCGGTGATTTCGTCAACTTCAGCCGATCACCCCTTGTCCAGCTGTCAAAGCGGAACGGACCTGTGCCAATCGGATTGGTCTTGTTGTTCTCAACCGATTCCGGTGCCACGATCGAGGCATCGCCCTGCGCGACATTGAACAGGAAAAAGGCATCCTTGTTCTTCAGCACGATTTCAACCGTGTAGGGGTCGATCACTGTGACGGATTCGACCGGCTTGAATATCCCCTTGGTAGGATTCACGCTGTCTTTGGCCATGGCGCGGTCAAAGGCGAATTTCACGTCGTTGGCGTCGAAATCCGTGCCGTCGTGATATTTCACCCCATGCAGCAGATTGAACCGATAGGTCAGGCCATCGTCGGAAATCGTCCAGCTTTCAGCCAGATCCGGCCTGACCTCGCCGCTTTCGTTGACGGTGGTCAGCGATTCCAGGATATTGTGGGACACAATAGCGTCGATCGAGGCCGTGGCATCGCTGGTCGGGTCAAGCGTGGTCGGTTCCTGCTGCATGCCGTAAACCAGTGTCGATTTTGCCAAGGCGGTGGTTGCCATCAGACCTGTGGCTGCAATCATTATGCTTGCGGTCAGGGCCAGTGGTTTGTCGATCAGGCGCATTGTGAGGTCTCCTCGGGGTTCTGGGCAGGCAATCGGTGCGCAAATGCTGTGGGTATGTTGTCTGGTGTAACCACAAGTATTCATGTCGGTGCGCATCTAAGTCAATGTTCAATTCCGCGCCAGAAACATTGCAGGTTTCATTCTTGCGGCTTTGACTTGAAGCGCGAAAGGTAGCCTGTAATGATCGTTTCCCAGCGTCGTCTGGCATCAAACGAGGGATCTTCGTGAATCGCAAACCGAAAAATATCCTGTTCATCATGTTCGACCAGTTGCGGTTCGATTACCTTTCCTGCACCGGGCACCCGCATCTGGAAACACCGCATATGGATGCTCTGGCGGCCAAAGGCGTTCGGTTTGATCGCTGTTATGTCCAGTCGCCGATCTGTGGCCCGTCACGGATGAGCACCTATACCGGGCGCTATGTCCACAGCCACGGTGCATCCTTCAACGGTTTTCCCCTGAAAGTCGGCGAACAGACCATGGGCGATCATCTGCGCCGCCTTGGCATGGATACATGGCTGATCGGCAAAACGCATATGAAGGCCGATGACGCGGGGTTGAACCGCCTCGGTATCGCCCATGACAGCGTGATCGGCACCCGGCTGGGGGAATGTGGCTTTGATGTGTATATTCGCGACGACGGGTTGTGGGCCGAAGGGCCGGACGGCTTTTATGACCAACGCCGGTCACCTTATAACGAATACCTGAAAGCCAAGGGATATGAGGCGGAAAACCCCTGGCTTGATTATGCCAATGCCGGGGTCGGGGATGAGAACGAGATCGCCTCGGGCTGGCTGATGATGAATGCCGACAAGCCTGCCAATGTCCGCGAAGAAGACAGCGAAACGCCTTGGCTGACCTCACGCACCATTGATTTCATCAAGGAACAAGACCCCGGCAAACCCTGGATGGCGCATGTCAGCTATATCAAGCCGCACTGGCCCTATATCGTGCCACAGCCTTATCACGCGATGTATGGCCAAAATCAGATCCTTCCAGCCAACAAATCCGCGGCTGAGCGCGACAATGCGCATCCGGTATTCGATCAGCACATGAACAACATCATCGGCAAGGCGTTTTCCCGTGACGAAGTGCGGCAAACCGTGATCCCGGCCTATATGGGGCTGATCAAGCAATGCGACGATCAGATGGGGCGTTTGTTCAGGTTTCTGGAAGCAAGCGGTCGCATGCAAGATACCATGATCGTTCTGACCTCGGATCACGGTGATTATCTCGGCGATCACTGGATGGGTGAGAAAAGCCTGTTTCACGAGTGTTCGGTCAAGGTGCCGCTGATTATTTATGACCCCTCGCCCGAGGCGGACATCAGCCGTGGCACGGTCTGCGATGAACTGGTCGAAAGCATTGATCTTGCCGCCACTTTCATCGAGGCGGCAGGTGGTGAGGTGCCGGATCACATCGTCGAAGGCAAATCCCTGATACCGTTTCTGCATGGAATGCCGCCCGCGAAATGGCGCGACTATGCCATCAGTGAGTTTGATTTCAGCGCGACACCGATGTCGGTCAATCTTGGCCTGAAGCCGCGTGATGCAAGGTTGTTTATGGTTGCCGACAAACGCTGGAAATTCATGCATGCCGAAGGCGGGTTCCGCCCGATGCTGTTTGATATGGAGGCAGATCCGGATGAACTTCACGATCTTGGTGACGACACAAAATATGCCGAGGTGATCGAACTGATGTATCAGCGCATGGCAAACTGGGCGCGGCGTATGTCACAACGAACTGCGTTGTCGGACCATGACATCGACCAGAAGCGTGGCGTATCACGGCGAAAGGGAATATTGCTGGGCCTGGTGGATGGTTCCGAAGTGGATCAGGAATTGCTGGTAAAGGTTCGCGGCAAGGTTCGTCAGAACTTTGTCGGCGGACCGGATAAGGATCAGTAATCCCGCTCGAAATAAATACCGACCCCGCCGGAGCCGTCATTGTCAACCGACCCGCGCACCGACAGGTTGGGGGTCAAATCCATATTGATGCTGACCTTGGCCTTGCCGTCGGTGGTGGCCTCGATCTCGGAATAGATGTTGTCTTGCAAATATTTGCCGACCGTGCCGGTGGTCGCTCCATTGTCCGAGGTGCGCACATCAAGATTGTCCACCCCGGCGGCGCGGCGCAGGCCATCGACCAGCCCGGTATCACCACCCCCCGCCAGTTCCGCAACCGCCGAAGCCAACCGCAGGATCTGAAACGGCGACAACGAGGACATGTCACGGCCAAAGATCAGCTGCGCCAGAATCTCGTCCTGTGGCATGTCGGGGCTTGAACGCAGGCTGAGTTCCGGGGCCGAAGCCAGGCCAGACAGCGACAAGGTAACCTCGGTGCCATTCACGCTGGTATCGGCAGAAAAATTGATCACCGGGTCCAGTGATCCGCTGAAACTGAGGCTGCCGTCTCTGAGATCAAGCCGACGATCAAGGAAATTGATCCGGCCGCGCAACAAGCTGAAACTGCCTGCTACGGAAACATCGGTAATATCGCCAGAAACGTCGATTGCGCCGCCCATTTCCGCGTCAACGCCGCGGCCTCGGATAAAGATCCGGTTTGGCGCATCAACCCGCAAGGCCAGCCTCATGCCAATGCCACCGCCACGGTTCAGCTTGCTTTCCGGCCCAAGACCGGCGCGCTCAAGTGTGCGGCGCACCGAAGGCGGTGGAGAAATATGGCGTATCTCGATCAGGCTGCGGCCTTCGACGGTGGCGGGATTCAACGCAATGTCGATTCCGTCAGGCGTCACCAGACCGCTGATCGTGACCGCACTGCCAAGGCCGCCGGTCAGCGCCAGTTGGCCATTCAGGACGGTAGAGATCATTGCGCCATCGCTATAGCGCATTGCGCGTAAATCTACTGTCAGGTCAACCGGCAATCCCCCGCTCAGCCCGACCGAGCCTTTTGCCGTAACCTGCCCGCCGCCGCGCACATCGGCATTTGCCGATACGATCCTTACCGATTGCCCTTCAAACACCAGATCTGCGGCAAGTCCGCCAAGATTCACGTTGTAATCGGGCAGGGCGACAAGCGCATTGGCAATCCGGCCACTGCCGGTTATCTGCGGCAGCTCAAAACTGCCTGCGATGGCAAGGTCGAATCTGGCTTCGCCGGAAACCAGCATGTTGCTGCCAGCCAGAAACCGGTTGGCCAGCCCAAGCGGTGCACTTCCGTCAACCTGCATGTCGATGTGACGTTGATTTGTGTCCAGCGCCCCCTTGCCGCTGGCCGACAGGCCACCCCCGTCGGAAGCAGATATCGTATCAAGTTGCAGCAAGCCGTTCTGCCAGCTTCCCGCTGCCTTGCCATCGAGCCGCCCGAGTTTCAAATCCGTCAGCGCGGTCGCGGTCACACCCTTCGCCACCGCATCAAAATTGATCAGCGGGTTATTGCGAGGGCCAATGATCTTGCCGCTGCCATCGACCCGGCCTTGCAGGCCAAGGTCAGGTGCAATTTCATTGACCAGTTCCAGGGGTAGTTCGGTGACGCTGAAGGCCAGATCGAACTGGTCACCGACCCGACCGGTCAGACTGACTGCGATTCCGCTATCGGATTCAAGCGTTGCCTTGCCGTCGCTTGACCTGAACGAACCTTGGAAATTCGCCGCAAGCTGGCCTTTGCCGCCAAGATCCGGTGCGATTATCGAAAGGTCGGCAAACTCGGCCTTCAGGTCCAGCCGATGCTGATCCGGGCCGAGAAAGGCATCAAAAACGGCCGAAACCGAAGCTGCCCGCAGTTCAACCTCGCCAAGCGAAAGGCCGGTTTCATCGCGGCGTATTTTAGCCCCGAGCCGGGCCTCTCCCTTCAGGAAAGGATCAAGCCTGTCGATGCCGGTGCCAAGATCGCGCGTGGTTGCCAGCAGATTGCCATCAAAACCGCCAGTGAGGAAATCAAGCTTGCCAGCATAGCCGATATCGGCAGCTCCGGTCGGCGAGAAACCGTCAAACAGCGGACCGATCCTTCGAAGATCGGCAAGCTGGATGCTGGCCTTGCCGTCAAATCCTGTGCCAACCATTTGGCCCGATGCCTCAAGCTGATCTGTCTTGCCAAGGATTTTCAGCGTTAAAATCTTTAACGGATTTCCCGCAGACCAGTCCCAGACCAGATTGGCGGTGATGCCGTCTTCCAGCATCACGGCCCAGCCGGGGCGCAGCGGCTTGGCTCCGGACAGGCTGGCGGTCAGGCGTCCGGTCAGGGCACGGCTGTCTGGGTTGGTGATGTCGCTGATCGTACCCTGGCCGCCGCCGCGCACACGTTCAAGGCTGATATCCGGTGTTTGCAACCCTTCGGCCCAGAATATTCCGCGCCAGCCAGTCGCGTCGGCAGTTCCATAGGCGATATCCAGTCCGGCCGTTTGCAGCCGGTAAGCGCCGTTACCGAAAGGCAGAACCAGGCCACCCTTGGGCGCGACACCGGTTCTGGCCTGAAGTTCCAGCCGGGAAAGAAAGAAATCGCGCGTTGTCGAAGCATTGCCACTGAGGTTGAACCCCTGCAACTGCGTCTGAAAATCGCTGATTTCAAGCCCGCCATCGGTTTTCAGCAGGGCGCTGGCCTGAAGGCGGCTGGTTCCGGTAAAGAAATCGGCGTATATGGCCGGCACCAGCTGGCCGAATTGCCCTTCGATCAATGCCGTCATATCATGACCTTCGGGGCTGGGTTTGACCGAAAATCGTCCGGTGACAAGATCCGGCTGGTCGGTCGAAACCGAGGCCGTGATTTCGATTTCGTCAAGCGTTCCCTTGCCCGTTATCGCCGCCCTGACCGGCGGGTGGTCTTGGATATGCAAGGCATTGGCAATCAGACCGTCCGCCGCTTCGTCCAGCACGACATCAAGGTTGAGCGTGCGGGTTTCGCGCACCAGGTCAATGTCCAGATGCAAACGGTCATCGCTGCGGCCCAGACGTGACGCATCCAGACTTGCCCGCATGCCGGTGCTGTCGATGCCAAGGGCGGCGTTGGCGGCAAGAACCGCGTCGATACCGGTCAGGCTGGGATCAATCTCCAGCCGCTTTATCGTGATCTTGTCGATATTCACCGAAACCGGCAGGTCCGGGATTGTCCAGGATCTGCTATTCGGTTCAAGACCCGCATTGGCGGCTACCGGCTTTCGCAGGATGGCGATGCGGTCGGCGGAAAGGCTGTTGACGCTTACAACCCCGCGCAAAAGGGCCGTTCGGGTCCAGATGATGCCAGCATTTTCAATCCTGAGCCAGACACCGGTTTCGTCGGCAATGGTGATCTCGCCTATGGTGGCATCCGATGAAAGGATGCCACTGACATCACGAAATCTGACGGTCCTGCCTTCGGCCGAAAGGTTCTCTTCCAGCTTGCGAACCAGAAAACCATTTTCTTCAGCGGTGGTTTCCTGTGCCTGTCCGGCTGCAAATACCAGACAGGCAAGCAAGGTTGTGCCAAGCGTCAGGCCGAGCATATGTGAAATGATGCTCCTCAAAATGCCTGGCCCAGTCCGATATAAAGACCCCAGCCGGGATCCCCGGCAGGGGCGTTCAACCCATGTGCCAGATCAACCCTTAGCGGCCCGAATGCGGTCATGTATCTAAGGCCGACCCCGGCCCCTACATACCAGCCATTGGCGAAATCCGGCACCGGATTGCGCCCGACACTACCGGCATCGACAAAACCGACCAGGCCCAGTGTCTCGGTCAGGCGGGAACGGACCTCGAAGTTCAGATTGACGACCGAGCGACCGCCGGAAAATACCCCAAGAGTGGTGATGCCTAACGACTGGTAATCATATCCGCGAACACTGCCGCCGCCGCCTGAATAAAACTGATAGTCCCCCGGGCTTTCGGCCAGCGGAACCCCAAGCAGACTGCCAAAATAGGCCCGCGTAGCCAGAACAATCCGGCCGCTTCCCCCAAGCTTGCGATAGATCCTTCCGTCGCCGACCAGTCGCAGGCCAGTATTTGCGTAGGAGAATTCGTGAAATGGCGAAAGGCCAAGTTTCCAGTATGATCCGCGGCTGGCATCCAGTGAATTGTCGCGCTTGTCCTGGGTCAGATCGAACCTTAGCCCGGCGATGCGGTAGGTTTTCAATCCGCTCAGGTCCTGGGTGCGGCTGAAACTGCCAAAACCGCTCAGGCCCATGGTTTTCCCGGCACTGGTCTGCACGAAACCCGCAGCGAGATCCAGACTGCGGGTATCAACACTCAGAACCTGAGTCCGATCGGCAGTGATCGAGGCAACCAGATTGATATCCGGTGAAATCACACCGGGTTTCTGAAACTCAGCCCCAAGAGAATAATCAAAATCATTCACCCCGCCGCGATTTGCCAGCCCGTCAACGGCGGCACGAAGCGTCAGCCGTTCAGCCCGACCAAACAGGTTGCGGTGGGTCCAGTGCCCTTCAAGCCGGATGCCGTCATAGGACGAAAGCGCCGCACCAAAGCCAAAACGTCTGGGCTTGCTTTCATCCACCATCAGGGTGATCGGCAGGCTGCCATCGGGACTTGCCCGATTGCCTTCGATCACCTCAACCGACTTGAACACACCAAGCCGAAGCAGCCGATCACGCGCCTGTTCCAGAACGAAGGGGTCGAAATTGCCACCAGGCGGCAGATCGGCAATATAGGCGACGAATTCCTGATCAACGCGCCGGGTACCTTTCACCTCGGGCGCGCCAAAGGTCAGCACCGGGCCAGGTTCGATGGCCAGCGCCACATCCAGTCGCGAATTGCGATGATCCACCTCGATTGCCTGCTGGCCTATCCTGGCCAGCGCATTGCCATGTCTGCGCCATGCCTGAATTGCCGCCGCCCCGACCTCGCGGATGCGACCGGATCCGGCAATCTCGCCTGGCTCAAGTTCGGGTTGCACCAAGTGATCGGCAGGCGGCAAAGGCGCGACAACGGTTTGGCCAAAGGTGAAAACCTGTCCCGGATTGAGAGTGATAACCAAATTAACCGGCTGCCCAAGATCGGCAGTCAGTGGAATCGAAGCCGCCTCGCGCCCGTTCAACCGAATCGAAATATCTGCGCCATAATAGGCGTTCTCGTAAAACGCCATCAGGATGCGGCGATAATCCCCCCGCGCGATATTCAGAAGCTCGGCGTTGGATTCCACCCCGCCTGCTGGCGGTGAAAGCAGCAGCGAGGCATTGGTGACAGCCCGGGTCAGATCATCGGAAAATCCGGTAGTGCTGAGCGAGGCCGTAAAGGGCAGACCGGTTTTCGCCTGTTTTGCCTGTTTCGTGCGGAACGGCCACAGTGACGACAGGCTTGACTGCGCCACCGCTGACAAGGGCAAGGCAACGGCGATCACCAGCGTCAACGACGCGACAATCGCGGCAGATTTGGATTGATTTCCCACCTTACGCCCGTAGCTTGCAGCGGTCGGTCCGACCAACCTGCTGTCCTTGTGTCACCCGCTTTTCGCTCTGAGGCGAATTGCCATGAATCTTGCCATAAGTAACGGCAAAAGAACATCCCCCATGGTTGTGCAGGTAAGGTTGAGCGAAAAGCTGCTTGCCGCAATTCCGGTGACCGGATCTATACCTTCAGACAGCCCCACCCATACCCAACAGCCGCATGGCGTTCTGTTTGGTGATCAGCGGACGAATTTCATCCCTGATGGCAATCTTGTCGAAATCCGCCAGCCAGCGCTCAGGTGTGATCATCGGCCAGTCGGATCCGAATAGAACCTTGTTCTTCAGGATCGAGTTGCAGTACCGCACCAGGATTTCGGGAAAATATTTTGGCGACCAGCCGCTGAGGTCGATATAGACATTTGGCTTGTGCTGGGCCACCGCCAGCGCCTCCTCCTGCCAGGGGAACGAGGGATGCGCCAGGATGATCCTGAGATCGGGGAAATCCACCGCCACGTCGTCAATATACATCGGGTTGGAATATTTCAGCCGCATGCCATTGCCGCCCGGCATGCCGGAACCGACCCCGGTTTGCCCGGTATGAAACAGCGCGATGCCGCCTGCATCGGCAATGGCTTCGTATAGCGGATAAGCAATGCGGTCATTGGGGTAAAACCCCTGCATAGTCGGGTGGAACTTGAACCCCCTGATACCGAAGTCCGTGATCAGCCTTTTGGCCTCGCGCACCCCCATCTTGCCCTTCCACGGGTCAATCGAAGCGAACGGAATCAGAACGTCGTCATTGGCGGCAGCCAGTTCGGCAACCTCTTCGTTCCGGTAACGCCGATAGCCGGTTTCGCGTTCGCTATCGACGGGAAAGATCACCGCTGCGATATTCTGTTCGCGGTAATGCCGGGCAGTTTCCTCGATTGTCGGCGGGTGTTTCCACGGTGCCCCGAAATAGTTGGCCATGGTGGATTGCAGATCGTCATAGCCGTCGTCTGCATGGCAACCGCAGGGTTCCTCGGCATGGGTGTGAATGTCGATGGCGCGGATCTTGTTGAAATCTACCATGTTCTGCCTTTCAGATTCGAATGACCGCCGGATCGTTGTCATCATACAGCCGCTCGACCAGCAAACTTCGTTCCGACAATACCCTGGCAATATTGAGATTTCCCTTGGCTGTTATTTCATGCGCCCTGACAGAAGGCATTTCGGCCATCACCAGCGCGCGGGTGATTTTGGTTGATGAACCGGTCGCGGATTCTGCCAGCTCGGTCAGTCGGGCGACGATTTCGCGGCTGAGATCCGCCGAAACAAGCGCCCCGTTGTCGTCTTCTGTTGCCCAGTCATTCTCCGCAAGCGTTTCAAGGTTGGGAAAGATCAGCAGGCCGATCTCGGCGCGGCCCTGGCCGGATATCACCAAATCCTGCGCAAGACTGCCCAGCGCGCTCAGGGCGTGAACGCGGATGGTGGTCGCGTGCACCCAGGTGCCGCTCATCAGTTTGAAATCCTCGGTGATACGGCCATCGAAAACCAGCCCTTTGTTCGGGTCGTCCGGATCAAGAAATCTGACCGCGTCACCGGTGAACAGGAACCCTTCCTCATCAAAACTTTCGGCAGATCTGGCCGGATCATCGTAATAGGCGGTCATCACATTCGGCCCCTTGACCCGCAACTCGCACCGCATGTCTGCATCGGCAACAAGCTTGATAACGGCGCCGGGCACCGGCACGCCGATCACGCCCGATCGGTCGATCGGTTCATGCTGGATAAGCGTGGATGGTGCGGTTTCGGTCATGCCCCAACTGGTGGTCATCAACGGCGGCTCAAGGCCCTCAGCCTCGGCCAGTTGCCTGAGTTGCACCCAAATATCCTGCGGCAAGGCCGCCCCGGCGTAAAAGATCATGTCCAGTTCCTGAAAGAACCGATGACGCAGGGCCGCATCCCGGGCCAGCGCCTGCGCCAGCATGGACCAGCCGATGGGTACGTTATAGGCAATCGTTCCTGTGTGATCGTCAAGGTTTTCCAGGGTGCGGGCAAAAAGATTGCCGCTAGGTTTGCCGTCGTCAACATAAAGACTGCCGCCATTTGCCAGTATCGTGTTGAAATTATGCGAACCGCCAAAAACATGATTCCAAGGCAGCCAGTCAACGATTTTGGGCGGGTGGGATTTCAGAAACGGCAGGCAGGTGGCTAGTTGTGCCTGGTTGACGCACATCATCCGCTGGGTGGTGCAAACCCCCTTCGGGTTCGAGGTCGAGCCTGACGTGAACAGGATCTTTGCCAGTGTGTCCGGCCCGACCGCCTTATAGGCAGTGTCAACATCGTCCCCCACCGGGCCGGTCAAAAGGCTGTCGAACCCGATGATCTTGCGCCCTGCATTGCCCGCATCGCTGGTCAGGACCGGAATCGGCCCTATTTCCGGCAGGTTGATCGCAGCGGCATATTGTTGGGCGCTGCTGACATAGATCATCGCCGGTTTGGTCTTGTTCAGGATATAGATCAGCCGGTCTCGTGCCTCTGGGATCAGCGAATACTGTTCGGCCACCGGTACCAGTACGATGCCAACATATTGCGTTGCCAGCGCCAGCAACCCGTGATCAACGCCGCTGCCCGACAGAACCGCCAGCCGGTCACCGGATTTCAGCCCCTGGCGCAGCAAGCCTGCTGCCAGCGCGCGGGTATTTTCCAGCGTCACCCGATAGTTGAGTTCGCGCCAACCGCCATCCTGGCTGCGTTCGGCAATGAAGATCTGGTCCGGGGTGGTCTCGGCCCAGTGATGCAGCCATTCGCCGGTCTTGGCAGCAACCGGGCCGAGTTGGTAGCGGCTTTGCATCAGAAAAACGCCATCGCTGCGTATTTCCAGATTGACCCGGTGCGGAATCAGGCCTGAAACGGATGTCATGGAACACCTTGCTGCTGATCAATATTGTTAACTTGCATAACAATCTGTTTCTGCGATTTCAAGCAGAACCGGCGATGGGGTTTCCCCGTTCAACGACATCATTGCGGCTGCCAGACGAAAACGGGGTACCGACAAGCCGGCACCCCGTTTCATTGCAGCGAGTATTGAAACTTCAACGCAGCAACTGCGCCTCTTTCTTCTTCAGGGACATGCGGGCGGCAACGTATTTTTCCCGCCCGAATGAGTCGCGAAGTTCAGGGAACAATTCGAAAATCTCATCCCGTTCCGCGCTGCCGATACCCTTGAGCGAATAATCCCCTGGCTGAAAACTTTCGCTCCAGCTTCCATCGCTCAGCACGACCTCGTGGTGGTCGAACAGCATGTGAATATAGGTGGTTCCAACGGTCGTGACCTGTTGCACGGCTTTTTCGTCAACCAGATGCTTGGCAGCCACCAGAACTTCGCGTTCCTCAAACAGCATCGAGGTGCGGTCGTTGGCCACCAGGAAACGGTGGTTCGGGCTGACCATCATGTCGCGTTCCGGCAGATTCGGCCCCAGCGCGCCCTTGCGAACCAAAATCGGCCTCAGGTGCGGATTTTCGATCAGCATGCGGCCATCCAGCGTTTTCTTGCCGATCCAGCGGATTTCCTGCGCACCATTGTCGCGCGTAACCACCTTGTCGCCAACCTTCAGATCCTCGATCGGCACTTCGCCTTTCCGGGTCAGAATTCTGGTGCCGGGGGTAAAGCAGGGTACGACCCTTTCAATGTCGGTGAACTCGATCTTGCCGCCACCAAGCAGATGAACGATGCCGTCCTCGTGGTCGGTGCTGGTATATTCGATGTGGTCGATGCTGGCGGGATCAACCACCAGACGGTCAAAATCATCGCCACCTGAACCGCCGTCAACCGTATCGCCGGCGCCACCATAGATCAGGTCGCGATCATCGCCGCCATGGATCATGTCGCTTCCATCGCCGCCGATCAGAGTATCATCGCCGGCTCCGCCAACAATGCAATCATCACCGTCACCACCGTCCAGCGTATCATTTCCTTCGCCGCCGATAATCTTGTCATTGCCGGATCCGCCATAGATCACGTCATCGCCAAGGCCGCCGGTCAGATAGTCATGCCCGGACATGCCGTGAATCACGTCATTTCCAGCACCGCCAATGATGGTGTCGCCATTGAAACCGACACCCTGGGTCAGATCGCAGGCATCGACGTAACCCGAACCGTGACCGGACCCGCTGCCATGATGGCCACTGCCGGAACCGTGGTGGTGACCACTGCCCGAACCGTGGTGGCCGCTGCCGGAACCCGATCCGCCAGCCGGAGTGCCATTATCACGGTCATCGCCATAGATCACATCATCACCGTCGCCGCCGTTGATGAAATCCTGGCCCTGACCGCCAAAGATCAGGTCGTCGCCATCGCCACCGAAAATTGTATCGTCACCCGCACCGGCCCCGCCGTCGACCGCGATCATCTTCACGTTGTCGATGGAAACGCCGCGGCGGTTTTCCTCGCCCAGTCCTTGAAATTCCAGCCGGTTGGTGCCATCGCCGGAACCGCCGGTCAAGGCGACGCTGTATTGCTGCATGCCACCATTCACCGGGTCTAGGATCGCCTCGGCCTTGACCTCGACCACTTCGCCATTCCAGATGACACTGAAGGTGTTTTCGTCGCGCGCATGGTCGCCGGCGCTGAAGGTCAGAAGGTAAAGTTCGCCGTTTTCCACCCCGGCCACATCCTGACCGATCGTCACGTTTCCGGGCGTCGCTTCGAGGTCAAGCCAGTAGTCGCCGTCGGCCGGTTCCACGTCGCCACGCGCATCACCATGGATGTCGATGCCAAGCGCCGGGTCGGCCGATGTCCATCCGGGAACGCCGCCAATGCCCACATAGCCAAAGGTGGATTCGGTCAGTCCGGTCAGATCCTCGAACGAGCCATTGACGATCAGGTTCGGTGTGTCAGACGGATGATTGGCGCCGTCGCCGAACAGGATATCGTCGCCAGCATCGCCACTGACGCAGTCATCGCCCGCGCCGCCGACGATAAAATCATCGCCTTCGCCGCCGGTCAGAACATCGTCACCTTGTTGGCCATAAATGATGTCGTTGCCGGCACCGCCGTGAATGACATCATCATAAGAGGAGCCGCTGCCCGAACCGCCGCAGCCAGAACCCGAACCCGAACCGGATCCGCCCGAAGTTTCGCTACCGCCAAGGGTCGAATCGCCGAAAAGCACGTCGTCACCATCGCCGCCATAAATCAGATCGTCGCCTTCACCGCCGTAAACGACATCGTTATCGGCACCGGCGCAAACCGTATCGTCGCCGCCTTTGGCATCAACAATATCCTGATTGCCCGTGGTGCCGCTGGTGCCGTCATTATGGTCGATCCGATCCCCTTCGGGGTCGCCGGTATAATAGTAACCGATCGTATCGTCCTTGTTGGTTCCGGAAACAACGCCGTCTTTTGGATCTGACATGGCTTTACTCTCTTACAAATTTCCGCCGAATGGCGCGGAATGAATAATCAACGGTTTCGGACATGCTGATATGCCAAAAGCACGACAGCAAAAGGAATGCACAGGGTGGTAATTGCGCCCAAGGAAATGCCGCTTGCGATCAAAGCGACCCCTGCGGCTAGCGCCCAGGCGATGACAAGGCATAGAACAAAGAAGATTCGCGCGTAATGCGCACTGGCAGCTATTAACACGATTCACACCATTTCTGCGCGCGATGCGCAGCCCCGATACCTGGCCACCCCCGAGGCCAACTGATTCCACCCGTCCCAGATCGGGTATCAACCAGACCAATCTAGACGAAATCGACTTAAATCCAAATAGAATTTGTCCGAATTGTGTTCATCGATGCATGATTTCGCCACATTTGCGCTGGCTGGTTGCGTGAATCAAGGCAGGTCATGCGACAACGTTGTTTCCGGGTTTTTGCCGAATTGCCGCGAATCCGGTCGGTCGTAGCGGTTATTGGCAACCGCAATGCATCCAAACGTGCCAAAGGCAGGGGATTGTTTTGTTTTTTGCCAGCGACGCAGTCCCGATTGTTTCAAAAACTGCATCAATGATCGACCCGTTTCAATCCGAAAAAACTGATGATACGAGTACGGTCCGGTTCGATCTGCCTCGAACCTGCCATTAGAAATTAGGCGAATACATGCGAGATTGTGTCGGTTTTCGGGCTTACCACCGGATCACCGGTCGAATCAGTGGCCGAATTAATTCGAAATTAACCCTGATTGGGAATGAATCCCCCAGGATGATTCGTCCCTGGCCCGGATCCTAGAACTTCACGATCACATCCGGCAGGTTCAGCGCCTTGATCAGGTCGCGCAGTTCCTGGCGGGCCGCGATATTCGACAGGCTGAGACCGCCAAGCCCGGTGTCTCGCATATCAAGCAGCGTCAGGCCGTTCGGGAACATTTCGCGAAAGATCACCCGCTCGCCAAACCCCGAGGCGACGCGAAACCCTATGCGGCGCGAAAGATCGGTCAACGCATCGCCAAGCCGACGCTTGTTATGCATGTTTTGCGGACCCAACCGGTTGCGAATGACGACCCAGTCAATCGGCGGCAATCCCTGATGCGCACGCGCCTGTCGTGCCTTCCACACCATTTCGGAATAGACCGATGGGCCGGAAACCTTGTTGCTGGCCGGGTCGAACCGTGCCAGCAGATCGAAATCAACGAATGAATCATTGAGTGGCGTTACCAGCGTGTCGCCCAGCGAATGTGCAACCTCGGAAATGCGCGAATAGGCACCGGGGCAATCGACCACGATGAAATCACTGGACCTTTCCAGCGCGTCAATGGCGTCGTTCACCCGATCGCCTTCGCTATCGCTTTCACCGGTCGCTATCCTGCCAAGAACCGGCATCGGCAACCGGATTTGCGTCCGGCGGGCAAAAGCGGCGCGGTTTTCCAGATATCGTGTAAAGCTCTGCTGGCGCAGATCAAGGTCAAGCGCCGCCACCCGAAACCCGAGACGCGCCAGCGCGGTTGCGACATGCATGCAGGTGGTGGATTTGCCCGATCCGCCCTTTTCGTTCCCTACAACGATGATATGCGACACGCCCGACCCTTTGATACGCAAAAAGCGCGCCTTTTGGTGACGCGCTTTGAGCTATAGCCAAGTTTCCCGCGGGTGGGAAGTTTAGATGGCCGGTGCCTAAAAGCCCAGACCTTCGTATTTCTTCTTGAACTTGCTGACGCGCCCGCCGGTATCCATCAGGCGGGTGTTGCCGCCAGTCCAGGCTGGGTGAACCGTCGGATCAATATCAAGCGCCAACGTATCGCCTTCGGCCCCATAGGTCGAACGCATCTGAAAGGTGGTGCCGTCGGTCATCTTGACGGTAATCATGTGATAATCGGGGTGGATGTCTTTTTTCATCGGTCCGTTCCTTATACGTCAGCGCCAGATGCCGGTTTATAGTTGGCTTTCTCGGCGATCCGCGCCGATTTGCCGCGACGGGTGCGCAGATAGTAAAGCTTGGCGCGGCGCACGCGGCCACGGCGGATCACGGTAATGCTGTCGATGTTTTGCGAATGCAGCGGGAATACCCGCTCGACCCCTTCACCGAACGAGATCTTGCGCACGGTAAAGGCACCGGCGATGCCGCTACCACCTTTGCGCGCAATGCACACGCCTTCGTAATTCTGTACCCTGGAGCGGGTGCCTTCGGTCACCTTGTAACCGACGCGGATGGTATCACCGGCCTTGAAGTCGGGAATTTCCTTTCCGAGGGCGGCAACCTGCTCGGCTTCGAGCTGTTCGATAATGTTCATTTCAGTCGTCCTTTGTGCTCGCTGTTGTTCAGCGAAGTTGTTCAGCGTCCCTAGAGCTCTTGGTCTCCGTCCGGGTCCCTATCGTTCAGATAAGCCCGCCAGAGGTCAGGACGACGTTCCTTTGTCAGCTTTTCAGATTGGGCGGATCGCCATTTGGCGATGTTCGCATGGTGGCCCGAAAGGAGTATGTCGGGAACCGTGCGGCCGTTCCATTCTGTTGGCCGTGTATATTGCGGGTGTTCCAGAAGGCCGTGGGTGAAAGTTTCCTCCATTGCCGACTCGGTATTCCCAAGCACGCGGGGTATAAGCCGAACGCTGGCATCAATCAAGGCCTGTGCAGCAATCTCTCCTCCGGTCAGGATATAGTCGCCGATCGAGATTTCCTCGACCTGATAGTGTTCAAGAACCCGCTGGTCCACGCCCTCAAACCGGCCGCACAGAATGGTCATGCCACTGGCCCTGGAATACCTTTCTGCGGTGGCCTGATCATACGGTTTGCCACGGGGCGAGACATAGACAAGCGGCCAGTCTTGCCGGTCTGGCGGGGTATTTTCAGCCGCCGCGTCAAAGGCAGCGGCCACCACGTCGGGTTTCATCACCATCCCGGCGCCGCCACCAGTTGGGGTATCATCCACGTTCTTGTGCTTGCCTACCCCGAATTGCCTGAGGTCGATGGTTTCCAGCGACCAAAGCCCTTCCTGCAAGGCGCGCCCGGTCAGGGACAGGCCCAGAACGCCCGGAAACGCCTCGGGGAACAAGGTGATAACTTTGGCTTGCCATGCTCCCGCAAGTTCCGGTCGATCCACCATCAGTTCGCGCGGCTTCAGGCTTGGGCGGATAGCCAGGCGGCCATGGGATTTGGGTTGGTTTGCCATAAATCTGACCTATAGCTTGAATGCCGCCGCCAATAACAGCCTTTTTGCCTTTAGCAGTTCGCCTTCATCAAGGTTTGTGCGGTTGAGTTCAAGGCATTGCTGCAAAACATCACTTGGCGGGCTGACATTCTGGATGCGGACCGGTTTCAGCAGGGCGAATTTTGCCGCTGGCAGATCCAGAAGTTTCAGAATCGGTTCCGCCGGGCCAAGTTTCAGATGTTGGCTGTCTTCCAGACCATGTGTGACTACTTTATAGGGCATGACCGCTTCGGCAATTCGGGCAACCATCGCCGCCAGATTGGCGGAGGCACCATATTGCTGCTGGAAATCCTGATAATCCAGTATCATTCGCGACCCCTTGACTTGCTGGGCCCAGGCGCTTTGAAGCCAGCTATCAGGGTTACGGGTGCTTAGATAAAAGGTCAGGTCCAGATCCGTGCCGAATCGCCCTTCCAGCACTTCGACCACTTCGCGCATGAGTATCGGCAAGGCGCCATAATCCGGCACCAGTTTGCGCCCCGGCATATGACCGGCAATTTCTTCGGATGAGATCACCAGGTTGCGGTTTTCAGGCAAGGCAAGTTCGCCAAGATAGGCGTTCAGACGCAACGAAAATTTAAGCAGGCTGATCTGATCGCGATAAGTGGAAAATCCACGCGCAGCGCGCCGGATCGGCTCGATCTTCGGGCCGATTGCAAGTGCGGTGCTGCGCCACAGGACAGGGCCGTTCTGGCGCAGGGTTGCTTGCAGGCTGGTAGTGCCGGTCTTGTGAAATCCGGGGTGGATGACGATTTTTCCGACCATGGCATTCGCATCCGAATTTGACGCCTGACCATGACGGACAGGTTGTAAGTTGGCAGCACTTATTCCGTGTCTTCGACAAATTCCTGCGGCGGGTCGGCGATCACGCGGCCACTGGTGAGGTCCACGGTAGGGATAACCTCACTGGTAAAGGGCAGCAATTCCGAACCTTTGAAAGCCGGGCCGCTGACCTCCAGCAGATCGCCCGCACCGTGATTATGAACGGCGGTGATCTTGCCCAACAGTTGTCCGCCGGTATCATAAACCGCAAGCCCGATCAGGTCGGCGTGATAATACTCATCATCTGGCAGGTTTGGCAGATCGCCACGATCGGCAAAAAGGCGCGTGCCTTTCAGCGAGTCTGCCGCCTCCTTGTCGATGATGCCTTTGATGCGCGCGGCAAACCCGCCCTTTACCGGGCGGGTCAGAGTAATCTGGTAAGAAACCGAACCGTCTTCGTTGCTGAGCGGGCTATAATCGGCGATGGCTGCGGGTTCGGCGCAGAAAGACTTGATCCTCGCCTCGCCACGAACGCCGAATGAGCCGGTAATGACGCCAACACAAATGCGATTATTTGCCAACGGCTGATCTCTGATTTGCGGAAAATCCGTGGCCTATTCGGCCACGGTTTCTTCTGCGGGTGCCTCGGTTGCAGCCTCTTCAGGCTCGACTTCGGCCTCGGGTTCCGGGGCCGGTGCGGCGGCGGCTTCGGCGGCAGCAGCGGCTTTGGCCACTTTCTGTTCGGCGCGGGCCTTGGCCTGTTTGCCGGGCTCGCCTTTTTTCAGGTTGGCGCGTTGTTTCTTTTCGATGACACCGGCTGCTTCCAGCATCCGCGATACGCGGTCGGTGACCTGTGCGCCTTCGCCCAGCCAGTGTTTCACCCGGTCAATATCAATTATGACACGTTGTTCGCTGTCTTTAGCCAGAAGCGGATTGTAGGTGCCCAGCTTTTCGATATAGCGGCCATCGCGCGGCATGCGGCTGTCGGCGGCAACGATGCGGTAAAACGGGCGCTTTTTGGAGCCCCCTCGGGCTAGTCTGATCTTCATGGCCATTTTAAGTTTCTCCTTTTTGAATGGCGTTGGCAGGCGGGATAATCCCTGCCTGACGGATTGTCATGACTGGTGTTTCTTGTGATGCTGGATGACTTCCTGAATGATGAAGTTCAGGAAATCACGGGCGAATTCAGGGTCGAGATCGGCCTCGCGCGCCAGATGTTCAAGGCGGGCGATCTGTTCGGTTTCACGCGCCGGGTCAGATGGCGGCAGGTTGTGTTCGGCCTTGAGCCGGCCCACCGCCTGGGTGTGCTTGAAGCGTTCCCCGAGGGTATAGACAAGGATTGCGTCCAGCCGGTCGATGCTTTCACGGTGGGATTTCAGAAGCGTTGCGGCAAGGGCTACGGGATCAGACATAGAGACCTCCGATCCTGAACAGGCTGGAGCCTCCGGCGGGAGTATTTGGTCAATAAAGAAGCCATGGTCATTTCTTTTTCCCAAAGCCCGACAGGCCCGGTGGCAGGGCAGCGCCGCCGAGGCCGGGAAGGCCGCCACCGGGCATTTTGCGGCCAAGGGCCTTGGCCGCCTGTTCCATCGCCTGAGGGTCGTTTATGTCGGGCATACCGCCTTTGCCGAACATGCTTTTCATCGCCTGTTTCAGCATGCCGCCCTTGCCCATCTTGCCCATCTTTTTCATCATGTCGCCCATCTGGCGCTGCATTTTCAAAAGTTTGTTGAGTTCGGAAACCTCAAGTCCGGCGCCCTTGGCAATGCGTTTCTTGCGGCTGGCCTGGAGGATTTGCGGATTGGCACGTTCCTTTTTGGTCATCGACTGGATCAGGGCGATCTGGCGTTTCAATACGTTGTCGTCGATGCCGGCATTTTCCATCTGTTTTGACATCTTGCCCATACCGGGCATCATGCCCATCACCCCCTGCATGCCGCCCATCTTCATCATCTGTTCCAGCTGCATCCTGAGGTCGTTCATGTTGAACTGACCCTTCTGGAACCGACGCATCATACGTTCGGCCTGTTCGACCTCGATGGTTTCCTGGGCCTTTTCCACCAGCGAAACGATGTCACCCATGCCAAGGATGCGACTGGCGATGCGTTCGGGGTGGAATTCCTCCAGCGCGTCCATCTTTTCGCCGAGGCCGACGAACTTGATCGGTTTGCCGGTGACGGCACGCATGGAAAGGGCGGCACCGCCGCGGCCATCGCCGTCCATCCGGGTCAGGATGACACCGGAAATGCCGATCTGGCCATCGAACCGTTCGGCGACGTTGACCGCGTCCTGACCGGTCAGGCCATCGACCACCAGCAGGGTTTCACGCGGAGTGGCAATGTTTCGGACCGATTGCACCTCGGCCATCAGGGTTTCGTCGATATGCAAACGGCCGGCAGTGTCGAGCATGTAGACGTCATAGCCGCCAAGTGTTGCCTGCTGTTTGGCACGCCGCGCGATCTGTTCGGGCTTTTCACCACGCACGATCGGCAAGGTATCGACACCGATCTGTTTGCCGAGGATCGCCAGTTGTTCCATCGCGGCGGGCCGGTTCACATCGAGCGAGGCCATCAGCACGCGTTTGCCGTTCTTTTCCTTCAGCCGCTTGGCCAGTTTCGCGGTCGAGGTGGTCTTGCCCGACCCTTGCAAGCCGACCATAAGTATCGGTGCGGGCGGATTGTCGATCTTGAGATCACCGGCCTTTGCATCGTCACCGGCCAGAAAGGCGACCAGTTCGTCATGCACGATCTTGACCACCTGCTGGCCGGGGGTGACGGATTTGGTAACCGCCTGACCGGTGGCCTTTTGCTGCACCGCCTTTACGAAATCGCGAGCGACCGGCAGGGAAACGTCAGCCTCAAGCAGCGCAACCCGGACTTCGCGCAGCGCCGTGGCAACATCGGCGTCTGACAGGGCACCCTGTTTGGTCAGTTTGTCAAAGACGCCTGACAGGCGGTCGGATAGGCTTTCGAACATTGGCGGCCCTCCTTGGACCTTGGGGTGCATGTGGGAAGTGACCCGCCAAACGACAAACGCACCAGTGGGCGCAACGCGCTGACTGGTGGCGATATCGGGTCTTTTCCCGACACCGGAAGCGTCTGACACTTCCATGATTTGGGTGTCGTTTATGGCGAATCTCGGCTATCGTCAAGCCATGAGCATTCAAGTTGCCCTTTTGCGTGGAGTGAATGTCGGCGGACACGCGGTCTTGCCGATGGCCGAACTGCGGTCAATTCTGAAAGGCCTGGGGGCCAAGGATGTGCATACCTATATCCAGAGCGGCAATGCGGTATTTCGCGGTGCTTTGGAGGAAACCCGGATTTGCGATGCAATCGAGGCAGAAAAGGGGTTTCGCCCAAGGGTAATGCTGATGCCGTTCGAAAATTTCGAGGCGGTGGTGGATTCAAACCCGTTGGCACAGGCCAGCGAAAACCCCAAGACGCTGCATCTGTTTTTTCTGGCGTCACCATCGCTGGTTGACGAATCGGTTCTGATCGCCGCCAAGGGCGAGGAAGAGCAGTTCGTTCTGACCGAGCGCGCCCTGTATCTGCATACACCGAAACTTCTGTCCGGCTCGAAACTGGCCGAGCGGTTGGAACAGCTGTTGGGGGTGCCTGCAACCGGACGCAACTTGCGCACGGCACAGAAGATTCGCGAGCTTGGTCATAGCATCTGATTTTCGGAACTCGTCGGGGTTGGCCAAAGGCCGCCAAAGGGCGGGTATCAGAAAAACCAACTGGTAATATTTTACCAGTTGATAAAAAAACAGACCTGTGCAAACCTGAAGGAAAATAACAGGGACCATAGATCATGCCGTCAGATCCATTCACACCGGGGCTAGTTGCGGGGCGCCTGCCGCTTGGCGAAATTGCTGCAAACTTTGCCGACCTGCATAAACCGCTTGATGATCATGAGGCGCTGGTGGCGGCGGATCGGTGTTATTTCTGTCACGATGCGCCTTGCATTACCGCCTGCCCGACCAGTATCGACATCCCTATGTTCATCCGCCAGATCGCAACCGGCACCCCGGAGGCATCGGCACGAACCATTTTTGCACAGAACATTCTTGGCGGCATGTGCGCCAGGGTATGCCCCACGGAAACCCTGTGCGAACAAGCATGTGTACGCGAGGAGGCCGAGGGCAAACCGGTTCTGATCGGTCAGTTGCAACGCTATGCCACCGACCGGCTGATGGCCAGGGGTGGACATCCGTTCCAGCGTGCCGCTGACAGCGGCAAAACCGTTGCGGTGGTCGGCGCCGGTCCGGCGGGGCTTGCCTGTGCGCATCGGCTGGCGATGAAAGGTCATTGCGTGGTGATCTATGACGCACGGCCAAAGGGTGGTGGGCTGAACGAATACGGCATCGCGGCCTATAAGGCGACCGACGGGTTTGCCCAGGCCGAACTTGACTGGTTGCTGGGGATCGGCGGCATCGAGGTCAGATATGGCCAAAGGCTTGGCGACGGGCTGACGCTGGAAAGCCTGCAAGCGGATCATGATGCGGTGTTTCTGGGCATCGGACTGGCCGGGGTTAATGCGCTGACGATATCCGGCAATGATCGCGCCGGGGTCTCGAATGCGGTTGATATGATTGCGGCGTTGCGCCAGTCGGATGACATGACGGACATTGCCGTCGGTCGTGACGTGGTGGTGATAGGCGGCGGCATGACGGCGATTGATGCTGCAGTGCAAAGCCGCCTTCTGGGGGCGGCCAATGTGGTGATCGCCTATCGGCGCAGCAAGGCGGAAATGGCGGCGTCTGGGTTTGAACAGGATTTGGCGACCTCAAAAGGTGTAAGGATCCTTTACAATGTCGCGCCCAAAGCGATTACCCCAAACGGTATCCGACTGGTCAGGACAGAAAACCGGGCCGGCAAACTGGTGGAAACCGGCGCGGAATTTGAACTGCCCGCCGATCAGGTTCTGCGCGCCATCGGTCAGACGCTTGCAGGTGCGCCAGAGGCTCTGGTGCTGGAAGGCGGCAAGATCAGGATTGATGCCAACGGCAGAAGTTCGGTCAAAGGCGTTTGGGCCGGTGGGGACTGCGCCCTTGGCGGCGAAGACCTGACGGTGACGGCAGTTGCCCACGGGCGTGATGCGGCTGAAGATATTCATGCCAGCTTGCAAAGGGCAAGACATGTCTGAACACCCGGACTTGCCTTACGAGGGCGGATGCCGCTGCGGTCAGGTTCGCATCAAAGTCAGCACGCCGCCGATTCTTGCAGCGGCCTGCCATTGCAAGGGTTGTCAGCGCATGACGGGAAGCGCGTATTCAATCACGGTGACGATCCCATCCGACGGGTTTGCAGTCACGCAGGGCGAGCCGGTTATGGGGGGGATGCACGGCGACGTGCATCACCATCACTGCCCACATTGCCTGAGTTGGGTGTTTACCACCGCTGAGTTTTTTCAGGGGGTCGTCAATCTGCGGGCCACGATGCTGGACGATCCCACGTGGTTTGTGCCTTTCATCGAAACTTACACATCCGAAATGCTGCCCTGGGCCGGAACACCGGCGCAGCACTCCTATGAAAAATTCCCCGATTTTGCCGATTTTCCCAAGCTTATCAAAGAATATGCGGCAGAGCACGAAAGGAAGCCCAATGGCTGATCTGACAACAACCTTTATAGGTATCAAATCCCCCAACCCCTTCTGGCTGGCCTCGGCACCGCCAACCGACAAGGAATATAACGTCCGCCGCGCGTTCGAGGCTGGCTGGGGCGGCGTCGTCTGGAAAACCCTGGGTGAACCCGGCCCGCCCATCGTCAATGTCAACGGGCCGCGCTATGGCGCGATCTGGGGGGCGGATCGCCGATTGCTGGGGCTGAACAACATAGAACTGATCACCGACCGCCCGCTGGAGGTGAACCTGAGGGAAATCAAATCGGTCAAACGGGACTATCCAGATCGTGCAATGGTGGTCTCGATCATGGTGCCCTGCGAGGAACAGGCATGGAAAACCATCCTGCCGCTGGTCGAGGAAACCGGAGCCGATGGGGTCGAGCTGAATTTCGGCTGTCCGCACGGCATGGCCGAGCGCGGCATGGGTAGCGCGGTCGGCCAGGTGCCGGAATATATCGAAATGGTCACCCGCTGGTGCAAGCAATATTCACGCATGCCGGTTATCGTGAAGCTGACGCCGAACATCACCGACATTCGCCAGCCAGCGGCGGCGGCGATGCGGGGCGGGGCGGATGCGGTCAGCCTGATCAACACCATCAATTCGATCACCTCGGTCAATCTTGACCTGTTTTCCCCCGAACCGATGATCGACGGGGTCGGTGCCCATGGCGGCTATTGCGGCCCGGCGGTGAAACCGATTGCACTGAACATGGTGGCCGAGATCAAGCGAAACCCGGAAACCGCGGATCTGCCGGTCAGCGGTATCGGCGGTGTTACCACCTGGCGCGATGCGGCCGAGTTTCTGGCGCTGGGGGCTGGCAACGTGCAGGTCTGTACCGCCGCCATGACCTATGGCTTCAAGATCGTCCAGGAGATGATTTCGGGCCTGGGACAGTGGATGGATGAAAAGGGCCATCCAAGCGTTGCATCCGTGGTTGGTCGCGCAGTGCCGAATTGCCGCGACTGGCAGGATCTCAACCTCAACTATGTCACCAAGGCGAAGATCGATCAGGATCTCTGCATCAAATGCGGGCGCTGTTTTGCCGCCTGCGAGGATACCAGCCATCAGGCGATTTTTGATACCATTGACGGCGCACGCGGGTTCCTGGTGAACGATGCCGAATGCGTCGCCTGCAATCTTTGCGTCAATGTCTGTCCGGTTGAAAACTGTATCACCATGGAACAACTGGCGATCGGCAGCGTCGATCCCAGAACCGGTGAGACGGTTCGGGAATACGCCAACTGGCAGACCCACCCGAACAACCCGGCGGCAAAAGCGGCTGAATAGCGGTCTGGCAGCCTTTCAAGGTGTCGCCCGTTTACGATGGGCAGGTGTGGCGGATTGTCTTTGGGGGCTACCGCTCGGTTTTCAAACCCGTTAGGGGTGTTCAGGTCGAATATTGCATGGATATCCCTGAATGAACCTGACAGCAGAACAATGGCGCGGGCATCTGGCCATGCTGGCGTTTTCGGGGTTGGTGGCAGGCTCGTTCAGCCTTGGCCATATCGTCGCCAATGAGATAGCCCCCGCGGCCATCAATGCGGTCCGGTTTTTGCTGGCGGCGATGGTGATGGGGTTTTTCGCCCATTTCACCAAGGGGTTCAAACGTTCGGATTTTGCCGCACCCTGGCGCTATCTGGTGCTGGGCGGGCTGTTCGGGATCTATTTCGTGCTGATGTTCGAAGGACTGAAAACCGCCAAACCGGTTTCGGCATCGGCGGTGTTCACCCTGATGCCGGTAATGTCGGCGTTCTTTGGTTACCTGCTGCTCAGGCAGGTCACCACTCGGCGCATGGCGCTGGCGCTGAGCGTTGCCGCACTGGGCGCCCTCTGGGTGATTTTCAAGGGCGATATTTCGGCGGTTTCAAAGCTGGATGTCGGACGGGGCGAGTTGATCTATTTCATCGGCTGCATCAGCCATGCGATCTTTACGCCGATGGTGCGCCGGCTGAACCGGGGTGAAAGTGCGGTGGTGTCTACCTTTGGCACGCTGGTTGCCGGCTCGATCCTGCTGATTGTGGTTGGGTTTGGTGATCTGTGGGCGACTCCCTGGGCGGAACTGCCGGGAATGGTCTGGATCACACTTGGCTATCTGGTGCTGTTTTCCACCGCCGCATCGTTCGTGCTGCTGCAATACGGGGCGATGGTTCTGCCATCGGCCAAGGTGATGGCCTATAGCTATCTGACCCCGGCCTGGGTGATCCTGTGGGAGGCGGCATTTGGCAACGGGTTGCCTGGCCCGATGGTCTTTCTGGGGGTCGGGGCAACCATTCTGGCGCTGCTTATCCTGCTGAAGGAAGAAGCATCTTAGTGAACAATGTGGTCAGGTAATCCGCGGCAGCCTCAAAACGGCGCTCGGCGGCATCGCCAAGGACCGCGCTGACCTGACTGTCGAAATCGGCGTAATGCTGGGTGGTGGCCCAGATTGAAAAGATCAGGTGGTAAGGGTCTACATCCGCGATGCGCCCGCTTTTGCTCCAGTCGGAAATGACAGCGGCGCGATTGTCCACCAGCGTTTTCAGCGGCCCCTTGATCAGGCCCATGACCCTTGGGGCACCTTGCAGGATCTCATTGGCGAAAAGGCGGCTTTCGCGGGGATAATCGCGCGACAGTTCCAGCTTGCGGATCACATAACCGGTGATTTCGCTGACCGGATCGCCCTTGGGATCAAGTGCACGCAAGGGGTCAAGCCAGGTATCCAGCAGATGTTCCAAAAGTAACGCATGGATCGCCTCCTTGCTGTCGAAATAATATAGTAGATTGGGCTTGGACAACCCGGCTTCGGTGGCGATCTGGTCGATGGTCGAGCCGCGAAACCCATAGGTCGAAAACACCTCAAGCGCCGCTTTCAGGATCAGGCCGGTCTTTTCCCGCTGGATCCGGGTTGGTGTCTTGGATTCTGCTGCCCGCGCCAAAAAACCCCACATTCCAGTGTCGCCAACCGGCACCGAGGCCGGGTCATGGCCGAAACCGTCTGAACCTTGATCAAGTCGGCAAAGGAAAGCATGATTGCCCGAAGCATGCAAGCCAATGAGGGCGCTAACAGATTTCCTGCCGGTACCTCTAGTTGGAAATCGGTCCGTATATCCGCTGTGCCTGCGCATGGGTCAGCAGCTTGCGCTGCTCTTCGTCCCAAAGTTGCAGACGCACGCAGCGAAAACTCTGCCACAGGGTCAGTCGCTGGGTATTGGCCAAAACCGGATGGTCGCGCAACACCTCGGTCAGGCGATAAAACGGGATGCGACTGTATAGATGGTGGACGTGATGCACACCGATATTCGCAGTCAGCCATTGCAGAACCTTCGGCAATTCGTAATGGGAACTGCCGTTCAACGCGGCATCGTGCAACTGCCAGTCATCGTCCTTGTCCCACTGGGTCGTCTCGAACTGATGCTGGACATAGAACAGCCAGATACCGATCGAGGCCCCGACCAATGTCGTCGGAATGAAAATCAGCGTCACCGTCATCCAGCCGCCGAAATATATCAACCCCACGATGATGGCCGCGATGAAGGCGTTGGTGATCATCGCGCTGGTCCAGAACCTCATCCCTGAACGCATCAGCCCGACGGGCAGACGGTTCTGCAAATAGAACAGATAGATCGGCCCGAGTCCGAACAGTACCAGCGGATTGCGGTACAGCCGATAGACAAACCGGCCCCATCCCGACAGCGCACGGTATTCCGCTACCGTCAGGGTGTGAACGTCGCCCATGCCACGTTTGTCCAGATTGCCCGCCGCCGAATGGTGCACCGCATGGGTGCGCTGCCAGACATCATAAGGCGTCAGCGTCAGCCCCCCCAATATCCGGCCAAGCCAATCGCCCGCCAATTTGCTTTTGAAAAAGGCGCGGTGGCCGCAATCGTGCTGGATGGCAAAAATCCGCACCAGAAAGATGCCGTTCAGAACGGCAATCGCCAGCGCCAGCCAATAGCTGATCGACAAGGCCCACCAGGCGACGCCCCATAGCAGGATGAACGGCCCGACCGTGACCGCCAGTTCAAACAGGCTGCGACCGGAACTTGGATCGCGGTATCTGGCAAGTATCTGCACCCATTCGCGCGAAGTGGGGGTGGCGTTCAGATTTGCGGGTGTCAGGCCGGATTCGGGGATCATCGTGTGGTTCGTTCCTTTTGCCTGCGGTGTAGACGACGTTTGCACGATAGCAAGGGAATTGACTTAAAAACGCGAAAATAATCTTGCCCCTTGTCGGCAAATCATCCTGGTTGTCCGGCTGTGGCAGTGTGCGGATCACCGGAAACTTGCAACTTTCCAATGGCCAAGCCCTCTTGCGCAGGTCGGGCGCGGTCGCTAGATAGATCAGCGTCGCGGGCGTTGTGTAGTGGTAAGACCTTAGCCTTCCAAGCTAAAGACGCGGGTTCGATTCCCGCCGCCCGCTCCAATCTGCACCATGGTGGAATGTCGGTGGGCCGCATGTTTCGGATTTCCGGGGCATTGAAAAGACGCCACTTTTCGGCCTTTTGGGGCATTGCGCGGGCAGGATTGTCACATACGGTGCAAAAATTCATGCCGGCAAGTTGAAATATTAGATCTGATTTCCGCTCTCTTCGGGTTGAGGTCGGTGAAAGCCTCGACTAAGGAAATCGGGTAACGAACAGGGGTGTCGCACATGGCCAACCAGATCGAAGAAAATCCTCAGGATCGCCCAAAAGCCGCCACCATCGGGCCGATGCGGGGGTTGTTTCCCTATATCCGCCCTTACCGGGGTCTGGTGATCCTGGCGGGGGTTGCATTGATCCTGACCGCAGCCCTGTCGCTGGCGCTGCCTTTGGCGGTGCGCCGTGTGATCGACGGATTTTCCAGCGGCTCGGTAGAGTTGCTGGATCAGTATTTTGCCGCCGCCCTTGGGGTTGCGGCACTTTTGGCACTTGGCACCGGGCTAAGGTATTATCTGGTGACGCGGCTTGGCGAACGGGTCGTCGCCGACATTCGCAAGGCGGTTTATGCACGGATGATCGGCATGAGTCCGGCCTTTTTTGAACGCATCATGACCGGTGAGGTTCTGTCGCGCATCACCACCGATACCACGCTGATCCTGTCCGTGATTGGTTCTTCGGTTTCGGTGGCGCTGCGCAATTTGCTGATCTTTGTCGGCGGTCTGGCCTTCATGCTGGCAACCTCGCTGAAATTGGCGGGGCTGGTTTTGCTGCTGGTGCCGCTGGTGATCGTGCCGATCCTGTTACTGGGGCGGCGTCTGCGCAATCTCAGCCGGATTAATCAGGACCGGATCGCCGAAAGCAGCGGAAATGCTTCGGAAACCCTTCAGGCGGCGCAGACCGTTCAGGCCTTCACCCACGAAGCGGCAAGCCGTGAGCGGTTTTCATATGTGACCGAGCAGTCGTATGATGCCGCCCGCGCCAGGATCAAAATCCGCGCCATCATGACGGTTATCGTGATTTTCCTGATTTTCAGCGGTGTTGTCGGTGTGCTCTGGGTCGGTGCGCGTGATGTCCGCACCGATGTGATGAGCACGGGTGCCCTGATACAGTTCGTGATCTATTCGGTGATGGTGGCGGGTTCGGTTGCCGCCCTGTCTGAAATCTGGGGTGAACTGCAACGCGCCGCCGGTGCCACGGAACGGTTGGTGGAACTGCTGAATGCCAGCGATTCAGTTGATGATCCCGCAACGCCTCTGGCACTGCCGTCGGTGGTAAAAGGTGCGATCGAGTTTCAGGATGTCAGTTTCCGTTACCCCTCCCGCCCCGGCGTGCTGGCGCTGGACGGGATCAGCTTTGCCGTCAAACCGGGTGAATCCGTGGCGCTGGTCGGCCCCTCGGGCGCAGGGAAATCGACGATCTTTCAGTTGGCCCTGCGGTTTTTCGATCCGGACGACGGGCGGATCACGCTGGACGGGATTGATCTGAAGTCGATGAAGCGCGAAGATTTCCGCCGGTCCATCGCGCTGGTGCCGCAGGATCCGGTGATCTTTGCTGATAGCGCCAGGGAAAATATCCGCTTCGGTCGCCCCGACGCCACCGATGCCGAGGTAGAGGCTGCCGCCAAGGCCGCTGCGGCGCATGATTTCCTGACCGAATTGCCCGATGGCTATGATTCCTTTGTCGGGGAACGCGGTGTGATGCTGTCCGGTGGTCAGAAACAGCGCATTGCCATCGCCCGCGCCATTTTGCGCGCCGCACCGGTGTTGCTGCTGGATGAGGCAACCTCGGCACTTGATGCGGAAAGCGAACTGGCGGTGCAAAAAGCGGTGGATGCCCTGTCGGCGGATCGCACCACACTGATTGTGGCGCACCGGCTGGCAACGGTGAAAAAAGCCCACCGTATCGTGGTTTTCGACCGCGGACGCATCGTCGCCACCGGCACCCACGACAAGTTGGTGGCCGAAGGCGGGCTTTATGCCAGACTGGCCAGACTTCAGTTCACCGAAGGACTGGCGGCAGAATAGCCAAACCCGCCCAAAACAAGTGAAAACCTTTGACTACACCCCGCTACAGGCTTGCTTGTGCGGGGTGTTTTGTTTCATGCTGTCATAAATATAATTGCGGGAACTGACCGCAACGGGAGACAGCCATGACGACATTCGCAACCCTTGCCGACAAAACCGCGATCGAAAAAATCGGAACCTGGGATAAGGTTCAGCCATCCCGCACCATCTACCAATATGTCGAACGTGCCGCCAAGCATTTCGGCAAGGGCAATGCGTTGTCGTTTCAGATTACATCGGGGCCAAAGGACAAGGCGGAAACCCTGACTTGGGCCCAACTTCTGGGCAAGGTCACGCAGGCCGCCAATATGTTCCGCCGCCTTGGTGTGGGTGAAAACGATGTGGTCGCCTATCTGATGCCGAACGCCAACGAGACCGCGATCAGCTTTCTTGCCGGCTCGGTGGCGGGCATCGTGAACCCGATCAATCCGTTGCTGGAACCCGAACAGATCGGCGCGATCCTTAGGGAAACCGGGGCCAAGGTGCTGGTGACGATGAAGGCATTTCCCAAAACCGATGTCGCCCAGAAAGCCGCCGAAGCCGTGGCGCATGCACCGAATGTGAAAACCGTGCTGGAGGTTGATCTGCTTCACTATCTCAGCCCGCCAAAAAGCTGGATCGTGCCGTTCATTCGACCGAAAAACCCGGTACGCCATCATGCACAGGTGCTGGATTTCAACAAGGAACTGGCCAAGCAGCGTGCCGATGCGCTGGATTTCAAGGATGCGACCACCGACCGCGTGGCTGCCTATTTTCACACCGGTGGCACCACCGGCATGCCCAAGGTGGCGCGGCATCGCTATTCCGGCATGATCTATCAGGGCTGGCTTGGCTCCGAATTGTTGATGGGTGAGGGCGACGTGGTGATCTGCCCCTTGCCGCTGTTTCATGTTTTTGCAGCCTATCCGATCCTGATGGCGGCGATTGGTGCCGGTGGTCATGTGGTCATGCCGACGCCTGCCGGTTATCGCGGTGATGGTGTGTTCGACAACTTCTGGAAGCTGATCGAACGGTGGAAATGTACCTTCATGGTGACCGTGCCAACGGCGGCGGCGGCGCTGATGCAGCGCCCGGTCAATGCCGATGTGTCCACGCTCAAGACCGCGTTCTGCGGCTCGGCGCCGCTGCCGGTTGAACTGTTCAACAAGTTCGAGAAATCCACCGGCGTCACCATTCTAGAAGGTTATGGCATGACCGAGGCAACGACGCTGATATCGGTCAATCCGTTTGACGGGGTGAAAAAGATCGGCTCGGTCGGTTTGCCTTTCCCCTATACCGACGTCAAAATCCTTGATTGCGATGCCGACGGCAACGTAAAAACCGAATACGGCACCGATGAGATTGGCGAGATATGCGTTTCCAACCCTGGCGTTATTCCCGGCGGTACCTATACCGAAGAAAGCAAGAACAAGGGCTTGTTCACGCTTGAAACCTACCTACGGACCGGAGATCTGGGCCGGATTGATGCCGATGGCTATTTGTGGATCACCGGGCGGGCCAAAGATCTGATCATCCGTGGCGGCCACAACATCGACCCGGCCACCATCGAAGAGGCATTGGCCGCACATCCCGATGTTGCCTTTGTCGGCGCCATCGGTCAGCCCGATGCCCATTCCGGTGAATTGCCCGCTGCTTATGTCGAACTGATCGTCGGCGGCAAGGCCACGCGCGACGATCTGATGGCCTTTGCCAAGGAACGGATCAATGAAAAGGCGGCGGTGCCGAAATACCTGGAGGTTATCGCGGAACTGCCGAAAACCGCCGTTGGCAAGGTGTTCAAGCCCGACCTCAGAAAATCCGCCATCACGCGGGTTTTCAACCAGGCCCTGACCAAGGCCGAGGTCAAGGCCGAAGTGGTTTCGGTAGTGGAAGACAAGAAACGCGGCCTTGTGGCGCGGTTGAAAAAGACCGGTAAAGTTGACGATGCCGCCGTGCAAGCGGTGCTTGGCGATTTTGTCCGGCCTTGGGAGTGGGTGAAAGAATAAGGGATTCAGGGGGAAACTGATGCAAGAAACGGCGATCGAGCGGGTTCGCAAGGCGAACTCGATCCCGGAACTCATGGACGGTGCGGTTGCTGCCTATAGCGATCTGGTGGCGTTTCAGAACTATTCCAACAGCCTGAGTTTTGGCGATATGGGTCGCTACACCGATGCCCTTGCGGCCTTTCTGCAAACCGAAATGGGGGTGGGCAAGGGAACCAAGGTGGCGCTGATGGCTCCCAACTGCCTGGCACATCCCTGTGTCACGTTGGCGATCCTGAAATGCGGTGCGATTCAGGTCAGCGTCAATCCGATGTACACCCCCGACGAACTGCAACATCAGTTGATCGACAGCGAGGCCGAAGTCATTCTGATCTTTTCCGGCTCGATCGCCAGTTTTGCCCGGATACGCGATGTTGTCGGCGTCAAAAAGGTGGTGGTGATCCATCTTGGCGATTGTGGGCAAGTGGCGCTGCCTTCGCCACCGGTGCCGGATGGATTTGACGATTTCGTGCTGCTGTCGGATGCGTTGAAAAAGGGGGCGACGCTGCCATTCACGCCCGTTGCCGTAACGCGCGACGATCTGGCGTTGTTGCAATATACCGGCGGCACCACCGGCCCCAGCAAGGGGGCGATGCTGACCCATGGCAACCTTTTGGCCAATCTCGACCAGTTCCACGATGTGTTTGCAGGCATTACCGAAGAGGGCGAAGAAATCATCGTCACCGCCCTGCCGCTTTATCATATCTTTGCTCTGACCGGGAATTTCCTGTTTTATGCCAGCTTTGGCGGCACCAACATTCTGATCACCAATCCACGCGACATGGATCAGTTCATCGGCGCCATCAGGAACGCCAGGTTCACCCGCATCAATGGCGTCAACACCCTATATGCCGGCATGATGCTGCATCCGGAATTCGCCAAGATTGATTTTTCCCGCCTGAAACTGGCGCTTGGCGGCGGAACCGCCACCTTGCAGGTTGTGTCTGACAAGTGGCAGGCGGCAACCGGTAAACCGATACTTGAGGCATATGGCCTGTCGGAAACCTCACCGGCGCTGACGGTTTCCAAACCGGATGGGCGCGAATTTACCGGCACCATTGGCTATGCTGTCAAGCAATCTGAAATCAGGATCGTTGATGAGAATGATGTGGAATTGCCCGATGGTGAACCGGGCGAACTGATCTGCCGTGGCCCGCAGGTAACACAAGGCTATTACAAGCGACCCGAGGCAAATGCCGAAGCATTCACCAAGGACAAGTTCTTTCGCACCGGCGATATTGCGATCCGCGACGATCAGGGGCGCTACAAGATAGTGGACCGCAAAAAGGACATGGTGATCGTGTCAGGTTTCAACGTTTACCCGAATGATGTCGAACAGACTGCCAGCCGATGTTCTGGCATTCAGGAATGCGCCTGCATCGGCATCCCGGATGAGGTGACCGGCGAGGCGGTAAAACTGTTTGTGGTCAGAAAACCCGGCACCTCGGTCGGCAAGGATGAAATAATTGCTTTTTGCCGCGAGCATTTGGCGGCATATAAAATACCAAAACAGATTGCCTTTATCGACGAAGTCCCGAAATCCGCCGTGGGCAAGATGCTGAGGCGGGAACTCAGGGGAAAATGATCAGGGATGCAGAGGACATCCGCAATTAACCGATCGCCACCGGTGCAGATTTGCGCCGTCAGGCTCGGAATCAGGGGGTAAGTGATGAAATTCAGAATGACACTGATTGCATTGATCACTGTTGGTTTGATTGCGGCGATGCCATTGTTGCCCGGCAAGTTGGCACCGGTAGCCCACGCCGATGTAAGGGATAGCGAGGTTTTGTTTCGCCACAAGGCATGGGAGGTAAGCCTGGTTGCCTTTGACGACGGAACCTTTGCCTGCATGGCACAGGTCGGCAACCGGGACAGTTCATTTCTGCTGTGGGCCTATCTCAACAACAGTACCAGCCTGCAATTCTACAATACCGCCTGGCATTTTGACAACGAGGTTGCAGATGTGGTTCTGAGGGTTGATCGCCGGCCCAGTTGGACACTGAACAATTCGAACCTCAATCAGAACTCGGTTTTCTTCAACCTCAACGATTCAAACGCCTCGATGCGGCTGTTGCGTGAGGTCATGCTTGGCAATGTCCTGAACCTTTACAACAGTTCCGGCGGGCTGATCGAAAGATATTCGCTGGCCGGATCGAAAGCATCCATTCTCAGGTTGTCGGATTGTGTCACGGTGCTGGGAACGGTTGATGTGGACAACAACCCGTTCAACTAGCGGATGCGCCAGCGGAATCGCAGCAGCGGGAATACCAGACTGCGACCCTTTGAACCTTGAATTAGGTGCATAATAATGCAACAAACTGACAACAAAACATTCCTTTGTGTCAAATAATGCATAATTATGCATGTTTGACATGAATCGATAAAAAGAAGAACGTCGAACCATAACAACGGGAGAGGTAACATGAAGAAGATACTTACAGCGGCGCTGGCCGCCTCGATGCTGACAACGCCCGCCTGGGCAAAAGAGGTCAAAATCGGATTTGTCACCACGCTGACAACGGGTGCTGCGGTCATTGGCAATGACATGAAGAACGCCGTCGAACTTGCCCTTGAACACATGGGCGGCAAGATGGGCGATCTGGATGCCGTCGTGATTTACGGCGATGATGGTTTCAAGCCCGAGACCGGCAAGCAGGTCACCGATAAACTGGTCAAACAGGACAATGTCGATTTCGTCACCGGCTATATCTGGAGCCATGTTTTGCTGGCGTCGCGCAAATCGGTGCTGGATGCGGGCAAGTTTCTGATTTCGGCCAATGCCGGGCCGTCGCAGGTGGCCGGCAAGCTTTGCAACAAGAACTTCTTCTCCACCTCCTGGCAGAACGATTCAACCACCATGGCAGTGGGCGAGGTGCTGAACCAGAAAGGCGTGAAATCGCTTTACATCATGGCGCCGAACTATGCGGCGGGCAAGGATATGGTCGCCGGGGTCGAGCGGACCTTCAAGGGCAAGGTGCTTGGCAAGGATCTGACCAAATGGGGCGCCGACGCGCAACTTGATTTTTCCGCCGAACTGGCAAAAGCCAAAGCATCCGGTGCCGAGGCGCTGTTCGTGTTCTATCCGGGGGCGGCTGCGGGTGCGTTTGTCAAACAGTATCATCAGGCCGGTCTGAAGGATATCCTGCCGCTTTATTCCGCATTTACGGTTGATGCCCTGAGCCTGCCAAAATTGCAGGCAGCGAATTTTGAATCGGTGCTGGGTTCGGTCTTTACCCAGGAATGGGATCCAACACTGGACAACGCCGCCAACAAGAAATTCGTGTCCTCGTTCAAGGCGAAATACGGCACCTATCCGTCGTTCTATGCGGCCCAGTCCTATGATGCGATGTTCCTGATCAAATCGGCGGTCGAGGCGGTGAATGGCGACTTGACCAACATGGACGGCATGCGCGACGCCATGATGGCGGTCAAATACGATTCGGTTCGCGGGCCATATACCTATGGTGTCAACCACATGCCGGTCGAGAATTTCTATGAACGAGAAGTGGTTGCCGATGCAGACGGCGTCTGGACAACCAGGGTGGTGTCCACGGTTTACAAGGATCACGTCGATCCCTTTGCCGCTGAATGCCACATGGAATAGGGCTGACGCCTGAAATCATGGCCGGGGGAAATCTACCCTCCGGCCATACCACACACACCTGGATTATCTGAATTGTGGATTACGACCTTCTGTTCATACAGACCCTGAACGGCATTCAGCTTGGACTATTGCTGTTTCTGGTGGCTTCGGGATTGACCCTGGTTTTCGGCATCCTTGATTTCGTCAACCTGGCGCATGGTTCGCTATATATGTTCGGGGCGTTCATCTGCGCCTGGCTGACGCTGCAACTGGGCAATTTCATCTATGCGGTGTTGCTGGCGCTGCCTCTTACCGGCCTGTTGGGGCTGGCGGTTGAACGTCTGATGGCGCGCTACCTTTATACGCGCGATCACTTGGATCAGGTGTTGGCGACGTTTGGCCTGATCCTGGTTCTGGACACGCTTGCACATCTGATCTGGGGGCCAGCGGGCATCGCCGTACCGCTGCCCGGATGGCTGCGCGGACAGGTCGAGGTCTTCAACGGTGTGGTAGTGCCAAGTTTCCGGTTGCTGATCATTGCAACCGGTCTGGTTACCGCCGCCTTTCTTTTCTGGCTGGTCAACTATACGCGCCTTGGCATGCTGATCCGCGCGGGGGCGTCCAACCGCACCATGGTTTCGGCACTTGGTATCGACATTCAGACATTGTTCGCATTGGTGTTTGCGCTGGGTGCGATGCTGGCGGGGCTGGCCGGGATGCTGATTGCGCCGATCACCGAAGCGTCGATCGGCATGGGCAACAACATCATCATCACCGCCTTTGTCGTCATCATCATCGGCGGCATCGGTTCGATGAAAGGTGCTTTCATCGGCGCATTGCTGATAGGTCTGATCGACACGCTCGGGCGTTCCTTTCTTGATGATCTGTTCAAGCTGTTCATGCCCTCGGACGCTGCCGAAACCTCGGCCCCGGCGGTTTCAGCGATGCTGATCTATATCATCATGGCCATGGTGCTGGCTATCCGCCCGCAAGGGCTGTTTCCGCCCAAGGTACGCTGATGTCCATGACAAAAAGATCAATCTGGCCGACACTCGGGTTTCTGTTGCTGTTGCTGGTCGTGCCACTGGGGTTCTATTTCTATGACAACGCCTTTTATCTGGATTTGGCAACCCGTCTGGTGATCCTTGGTATTGCCGCGACCAGCCTCAATCTGGTGCTTGGCTACGGCGGGCTTATCTCGTTCGGGCATGCGGCCTATATCGGCATCGGCGCCTATGCGGTGGGCATCCCGGTCTATCACGAATTCTATGGCGGCTTTGACAGCATCGCCTCGACCAACGGCTTGTTTCAGATCGCCATTGCCGTGGGAATCGCCACCCTGTTCGCACTGATCACCGGGGCCATCAGCCTGCGGACCAAGGGCGTTTATTTCATCATGATAACCATGGCCTTTGCGCAAATGGCCTATTACTTTTTCCTATCGCTCGACGAATATGGCGGAGACGACGGGTTGGTGATCGAGGTTCGTTCGGAAATGCCGTTCATGGACATGGATTCCCCGGTGCAGCTATTCCTTTTGTGCTGGATGTCGTTGGTCGTGGCCATGCTGATCGTGCGCACCATCGTGCATTCCAGGTTCGGCATGGTGTTGCAGGGTGCCAAGGGCAATAATGAGCGTATGGTGACGCTAGGCTACAACACCTATGTCTATCGGCTGACCGCCTATGTGATTTCCGGCGCGATGTGCGGTTATGCTGGCGCGTTGATGGGAAATTTCAGCAGCTTCATATCGCCGGCAATGATGGAATGGGGCCGTTCCGGCGAACTGATGTTCATGGTGATCCTCGGCGGTGCTGCAACCACGCTCGGTCCGGTTCTGGGGTCGGCTGCCTTTATTCTGCTGGAAGAGATCTTTTCGTCCGTCACCATTTATTGGCATCTGCCGTTCGGACTGCTGCTGATCGGTGTTGTCCTGTTCGCCCGCGGCGGGCTGACAGGCATGTTCCGTGGCAGGGGCAACTGACATGGCCGCCCTGTTGGAAATCCGCAATCTCAGGAAAAGTTTCGGCGGCGTAGCGGCGACCGATGATGTCAATCTTGAGGTCGCAATGGGCGAAATTCACGCGATCATCGGCCCGAACGGTGCCGGCAAGACCACGCTGATTTCGCAACTGTCGGGCGGGCAAAAACCTGATCGCGGCTCGATCCGTTTCCGGGGTGCCAACATCACCCGCCGCCCGGCCTATACGCGGGCACGGCTGGGGATCGCGCGCTCGTTCCAGATCACCTCGCTGGTGATGGACATGTCGGTTCTGGATAACGTGGCGCTGGCGGTGCAGGCCAGTGACGGGCATTCGTTCCGTTTTCTGAAACCGGCGCGTTCAATCACCCACCTGCGCGATGCCGCCCGGGACATGCTGTTGCAGGTCGGGCTTGGCGACCGCGCCGATCAGCCCACCGCCGCGCTATCGCATGGTGAACACCGGCTGATGGAAATCGCCATCGCGTTGGCGACCGGTGCCGAACTGCTGCTGCTGGATGAGCCGATGGCCGGGCTTGGCCCCGAGGAAAGCACGCAGATGGTGGCGTTTTTGAAGCTGCTGCGCGGCAAGAAGACCATCCTATTGATCGAACACGACATGGATGCGGTTTTTGCACTGGCCGACCGGATTTCCGTGCTGGTTTACGGCAAGATCATCGCCACCGGCACACCAGATGAAATCCGCGGCAATGTCGAGGTACGCCATGCCTATCTGGGCGAGGAATAGCAGATGCTGAGCATAAGCAACCTGACGGCGCATTACGGCACCTCGCAGGCGTTGTTCGGCGTCGATCTTGAACTTAAGGCCGGGCAGGTGGCGACACTGCTGGGTCGCAACGGCATGGGCAAGACCACAACGATCAGTTCGATCATGGGCATCGTCAGGGCCAGCGGCGGCACCATCAGGTTCGATGATCAGGAACTGGTGGGTCGCGCCTCGTTCAGGATTGCCAATCTGGGGATCGGACTTGTACCCGAAGGGCGGCAGATATTTCCCAATCTTTCGATGCAGGAAAACCTGATCGCCACCGCCAGCAACCATTTGCAGGTTGCCGACCCCTGGACCGTCGACAAGGTTTTCGAGATTTTCCCGGAACTGGCGACGCGCAAATCCTCGATGGGCAATCTTTTGTCCGGGGGCGAACAACAGATGCTGGCGATCGGCCGCGCGTTGATGACCAATCCGAAATTGCTGATCCTGGATGAAGCGACCGAAGGTCTGGCACCATTGGTCAGGCAGAAAATCTGGGCCGCGCTCAATCGTATCAAGGGGCGGGATATTTCGATTCTGGTGGTGGACAAGAATTTGAAGGATTTGTTGAAGATTGCCGATCGCAACTTCATAATCGAACGCGGCAGGATTGTCTGGACCGGTGATTCCGATGCGTTACGCGCCGATCGGGATGCGATGCAGCGGTATCTGGGGGTTTGAACCCGGCAAACAGATCGGCCTAGGATCCGACCTGCCCGACCTGAACCCGCACCCGGCACCTTATCCGAACGACCGGACAGAATGTTATGCTGAGAACAGGAGGGAAAGCAAATGACCGAATCCAATCAGAATGCTGCCATCTATTTTGTAGAACGACACCGCCGCGGCCCTTTGGCGCAAAAGCCAGCTTTTGTCGAAGGGATCGAGAATGGCCGCATCCTGACCTATGGTACCTTGGCCGAGCAATCCGATCTGATGGCAGATCTTTATGCCCGTCACGGCATCCGGCGCGAAGAACGCGCGGCGATGATGGTTCTGGACAGCATCGAGTTTCCGATCATCTTCTGGGGCAGCCTCAAGGCGGGGGTGGTGCCGGTGCCGCTGAATACATTGCTGGCAACCGACATTTATGACGGCATCCTGAAAGACTGCCGGGCGCGGGTACTGTTCATCTCGGAACTGCTTTTGCCAGCGGTGGAAAGTACTTTTGCCAACAATCCCTATCTGAAAAAGGTATTCGTAATCGGTGAACCCGGCCCGTACCTGTCTTTTGCGGATGAGCTGGCGGCTGGCAAACCAGAACCTGTGGTTGATGCATGCGGCGATGAGACCGCATTCTGGCTATATTCCTCAGGCTCGACCGGGCTGCCCAAGGGGGTCAGGCATGTGCATTCCTCGCTTGCGGCCACCGCCGATACCTATGGCGCCAATGTTCTGGGAATCCGCGAGGATGACACGATCTTTTCCGCCGCAAAGCTGTTTTTTGCCTATGGATTTGGCAACGGCATGACCTTTCCTATGTCGGTCGGGGCAACCACGGTACTTTACCCGTTGCGGCCAACCCCCGAAGGTGTTTTCGAGGTGATCGCCCGCACCCGGCCCAGCATCTTTGGCGGCGTACCGACGCTTTATGCCGCAATGGTGGCGGCGATGAGATCGAAAAGGCCCGAGGGGGCGGATGCCATCCGCCGCTCGATCTCAGCCGGCGAGGCGCTGCCGGAAGAGGTTGGCAAAGGCTGGAAGGCCGTTATCGGCACCGATATTCTTGACGGCGTCGGTTCGACCGAAATGTTGCATATATTTCTGTCGAACACGCCCGACAGCGTGGAATACGGAACCTCGGGCGTGGCCGTGCCGGGGTATGAACTGCGCGTTGTGGACGAAACGGGGGCTGAAGTTGGCGCCGGTGAGATCGGCGAACTGCTGGTCAAAGGCAAATCATCCGCCGACAATTACTGGAACCAGCGCGACAAGTCGCGCAATACCTTTGAAGGTGAATGGACCAGGACCGGCGACAAATATGTAAAACGCGCCGACGGGCGGCTGGTTTACTGCGGGCGCACCGATGACATGTTCAAGGTTTCCGGCATTTGGGTATCACCGTTCGAAGTGGAACAGGCACTGACCCGGCACCCGTCGGTATTGGAGGCCGCAGTGGTCGCGCGCAAGGATGAGAAAGGGCTGGAAAAACCCGCCGCCTTTGTGGTTTTGAAACAAGGCGAATCCGCCGACGGTCTGGCCGAGGCGCTGAAAGAACTGGTGCAGACCCAGATCGGCAAATGGAAATATCCGCGCTGGATCGAAGTGGTGGATGAGTTGCCGAAAACCGCCACCGGCAAGATCCAGCGATTCAAACTAAGGGGTTAGTTCATGTGGCAAACCGGCGGGCGACAGGACTTGGTCGTGAACGGCACGCGGCTGGAATATCAATGCTGGGGGCCGTCGCCGGATCAGGCAATGTCGCTGGTCTTGCTGCATGAAGGGCTGGGTTCGGTTTCCCTCTGGCGTGGTTTTCCCGAGGCTCTGGCCAAGGCGACCGGTTGCGGCGTCCTGGCCTATTCGCGGGCCGGGTATGGCCAATCCGACCCCGCCACCCTGCCACGACCGCTTGACTACATGACGCGCGAGGCGGTTGAGGTTCTGCCAAGGGTGCTGGATCAGATCGGGGTTCAGCAGGGCGTTCTGCTTGGCCATTCCGACGGCGCATCCATCGCGGCGATTTATGCCGGCACATTCCAGGACAGGCGCATTCGCGGCATCTGCCTGTTTGCGCCACATTTCTTTACCGAGCCGGGCGGCCTTGCCTCGATCGCCGAGGCGAAGATCGCGTATGAGTCGACCGACCTGAAATCCCGTATGGCGCGGCATCACAAAGACGCCGAAAATACCTTTCGCGGCTGGAACGATGCCTGGCTTGACCCGGAATTCGTGCACTGGAATATCGAGGACGTGATCGGCTATATCCGGGTGCCGGTTCTTGCAATTCAAGGGGAGCAGGATCAATATGGCAGCCTGCGCCAGTTGGACGCGCTGGAAAACGGGCTTTATTCACCCTTTGACCGCGTGGTTCTGGAAAACTGCGCCCATGCACCACATCTTGATCAAGCCGATGCCACACTTGACGCCGTTGCCGAGTTTGTCGCGCGGCTGAAACGGATCGAGGCGGCCAGGGTCGATATGCACGAGTATCTGCACAATAATGCATGAACATGCATGATAGTGCATAATTCCGGCAAGAACTTGGTTGACTATGTATTATATTGCAATATAAGATGGCGCAAACCGGATCAAAGGGATTCTAATGACCAAGGTAATAGATTTTCAAACCGACCCGTCGAAATACCGCCACTGGCGGGTGGAATATAATGGTAACGTCGCCAGTCTATACATGGATGTGGACGAACAGGGCGGCCTGTTTGAGGGGTATGAACTCAAGCTGAACTCCTATGATCTTGGTGTGGACATCGAACTGGCCGACGTGGTTCAGCGCATGCGCTTTGAACATCCGGAAATCGGTGCCGTTGTGATGCAGTCGGGCAAGGACAACGTATTCTGTGCCGGTGCCAATATCCGCATGCTGGGCGGGGCGGAACATGCCCACAAGGTGAATTTCTGCAAATTCACCAACGAAACCCGCAACACTTTTGAAATGGCTGGTGCAGATTCCGGCCAGACCTATATTTGCGCCGTCAAGGGTTCCTGCGCCGGCGGTGGCTATGAACTGGCGCTGGCGTGCGACTACATCATCATAACCGATGACGGTTCGACCAACGTGGCCCTGCCCGAGGTACCGTTGCTGGCGGTTCTGCCGGGCACCGGCGGGCTGACGCGGGTGACCGACAAACGCAAGGTGCGCCGTGACCGCGCCGATGTGTTCTGCTCGATCGAGGAAGGGGTGCGCGGACAGCGTGCCAAGGAATGGAACCTGGTGGATGAGGTGGTGGCGAATTCCAAATTCGCCGAAACTGTCGCGGAACGTGCCGCCGAGTTTGCCGCCAGGAACCGGCCCGCGGCGGTCGGCAAGGGGATCACGCTGGAACCGTTGAAGCGTATATTCGCCGACAATGGTTCCGTCAGCTATTCCACCGTCGAGGTCGATCTCGACCGCGACGCAGGCATCGTCACCGTCACCATCGCCGGCCCCGAAGATAAGGCGCCCGCCAGCGTTGCCGACCTGCACAAACAGGGTTCACAGACATGGATGCTGCGCGCCGCGCGGGAACTCGACGACGCCATTCTGCATCTGCGCCTGAACGAGCTGGAAACCGGGGTGATGATCTTCAAGACCACCGGCGATGCCGACAAGTTGCTGGCGCATGAGGCGATGCTGCTGGATAACGACGACGACTGGCTGGCGCGTGAAATCCTGCTATATTGGAAACGCGTGCTGAAACGGGTCGATATGACCTCGCGCTCGCTGGTGGCACTGGTAGAGCCGGGATCGTGCTTTGCCGGAACACTGGCGGAACTGTTGTTCGCGGTCGATCGCTCCTACATGGCCGAGGGGGAGTTTGAAGGTGACAATCGCCCTATCGCCGCCATTCGCCTGAGCGAGGTAAATTTCGGCCGCTTCCCGATGGGCAACGACTTGACGCGGCTGGAAACCCGTTTTTTGGGCACGCCCGAGGCGGTAGATGCCGCCAAGGCGACCATCGGCGAGGCGTTGGAAGCGGAACAGGCGGATGAGCTTGGCCTTGTCACCTATGCCTTTGACGATATCGACTGGGAAGATGAAATCCGTGTGTTCCTGGAAGAACGTGCCAGCTTCTCGCCCGACGCAATGACAGGGATGGAGGCAAACCTGCGTTTCGCCGGTCCCGAAACCATGGAAACCCGGATTTTTGGCCGCCTGACTGCCTGGCAGAACTGGATTTTCCAGCGTCCCAATGCGGTTGGCAAAGATGGTGCATTGCAGCGTTACGGCACCGGACAACGCGGCGAATACGACAGACGCCGCGTCTGAATCAGATTTCAACAGGAGACGAACATGCTAGACCTCATCAATGTCAGCTATGACACGCAAATCCCCAACAATGTCGGCCTGTCCAGTGACCGCCGTGTTCTGAAGGCGCTGGAAAAATGGCATCCCGGCTATATCGACTGGTGGAAAGGTCTTGGCCCGGTCGGGTTTCAGGAAAGCATGGTTTATCTCAGAACCGCCGTCAGTGTTGACCCCAAAGGCTGGGCGAAATTCGATTACGTCAAGATGCCGGAATACCGCTGGGGCGTTCTGCTTGCACCGCAGGTCGAAGACCGCCGCATCCCTTGCGGCGAACATTATGGTGAACCCGCCTGGCAGGAAGTGCCCGGCGAATACCGTTCGATGCTGCGCCGTCTGATCGTCATCCAGGGCGATACCGAACCGGCCAGCGTTGAACAGCAACGCTTCCTTGGTGCCACGGCGCCTTCGCTTTACGACATGCGCAACCTTTTTCAGGTCAACGTCGAAGAGGGCCGCCACCTTTGGGCGATGGTTTATCTGTTGCAGAAATATTTCGGCAAGGATGGCCGCGAAGAGGCGGATGAGTTGTTGCTGCGGCAATCAGGTTCAGACGAAAAACCCCGCATGCTGGGTGCTTTCAATGAAGAAACGCCGGACTGGCTGTCGTTCTTCATGTTCACCTATTTCACCGACCGCGATGGCAAGATGCAGCTTGAATCGCTGGCGCAATCCGGCTTTGACCCCCTCAGCCGCACCTGCCGCTTCATGCTGACCGAAGAGGCGCACCACATGTTTGTCGGCGAAACCGGCGTCGGCCGCACTATCCAGCGCACCTGCGAGGCGATGGTTGAGGCGGGCATTACCGATCCCAGCGACATCAATGCCGTGCGGGCATTGGGTGTGATCGACCTGCCGACCATCCAGAAAAAGCTGAACCTCCACTATACCCTGTCGCTTGACCTGTTCGGCTCCGAGGTTTCCACCAACGCCGCCAATGCCTTCAACTATGGTATAAAGGGGCGCTATCAGGAAACCAAGATCGAGGATGACCACCGGTTGAAAGACGCCACCTATCCGGTTTCCGAATTCACCGATGGCAAGCTGCTGGTGCGCGATGTTCCGGCCCTTACCGCCATCAACATGCGCCTGCGCGACGATTACACCCGCGATGCGGCCGGTGGCGTAAAACGCTGGAATGCGATCATCGCCAAGCACAATATAAACTTTGAACTGACGCTGCCGCATGAGGGGTTCCACCGTCAGATCGGTGCCTTCAACGGCGCACCGATCACGCCGGATGGCAAGGTGGTCACCACCGACGAATGGAAAAAGCGGCGTGATGAATGGCTGCCCTCCAAGGCGGATGGTGATTTCATTCAATCGCTGATGAAGCCTGAATGGGAAACCGGCAAATATGCCGGCTGGATCGCGCCGCCTCGTGTTGGCATCGACAACAAGCCGGGCGATTTTGAATATGTGCAGATCCACATGGCGTAATGCCTGAATCAACCTGCCCGCCCCGTCATTGTACCGGGCGGGTGGCTGCCCCCGGAGGCGTGAATGAACCAGCCCATCAAACAGCATTTGATCGATCCGGAAATCTGCATCCGCTGTCATGCCTGTGTCGAGGCATGCCCAAAGGATGCGATCACTTTCAACGATGATAACGTGGTGGTGGATGTCGCCGTGTGCGATCACGGGCTTAGCTGTATCGGCCCTTGCCCTACCGGGGCCATCGACAATTGGCTGGTGGTGATGCAACCCTACACGTTGGAAGAACAGCTTGGCTGGACCGAATTGCCGACGCAACAGGAACTCACCCCTGATGCCGATAACGCGGATCAGGGGATGGACGATACCATCGCTGCCCTGTTGGCAGAGGCGCACAAAGGGGCAGGCGGCGCGGCCAAGGCGCCGGCGACGGCTGCCAAACCGGCGGTCAATCTTTTCAGCAATTCCAGCCCGGCGATTGCCACGGTCCAGGGTAATTACCGCCTGACGGCCGAGGGATCAGATGCAGATGTTCGACATATCATCCTTGATGTCGGTACGGTTTCCCTTCCGATCCTGGAAGGCCAGACCATCGGCATACTTGCCCCTGGCGAGGATGACAAAGGCCGCCCGCATGGCCCGCGCCTTTATTCGGTATCCAGCCCCCGCGATGGCGAGCGACCGAAAACCAACAACCTGTCGCTGACCGTGAAACGCGAAGAACACGGTGTCTGTTCCAACTATGTCTGCGACCTCAAGCGCGGCGACAAGGTCAGGCTGACCGGGCCGTTCGGTTCCACCTTTCTTTTGCCAGAGGATCCAAAGACCCGGCTTTTGATGATCTGTACTGGCACCGGTTCCGCACCATTTCGCGGCTTTACCATGCGCCGCCAGCGGGAAATGCCCGAGGTTAGCGGCTCGATGAAACTGTTTTTCGGCGCAAGGATGCCCGATTCGCTGCCGTATTTCGGGCCGCTGAAAAAGGTGCCCGAGGAATTCATGGAAAAACATTTTGCCTTCAGTCGCCAGAAAGATACGCCGAAAACCTATGTTCAGGACTTGCTGCGCAGTGACGCCTCGGCTATTGCGCCGATGCTGACTTCGCCGGATACCTACATCTATCTCTGCGGATTGAAAGCAATGGAATCCGGTGTCGAAAGCGCATTAGAAGATATCGCGCGTGGCGCCGGACTGGATTGGAAAGAAATCCGCGATCAGATGCGGGAAGACGGGCGATATCATGTTGAAACCTACTGAAGCGACCTTTGTTCATAAAATCAGGGTCGCCTGGGCGGATTGCGATCCGGCCTTTATCGCCTATACCGGGCGCATTCCCTATTGGGGGCTGGAATCGATTGATGCCTGGTGGGAACACACAACCGGCATCGACTGGTATGCGCTGAATGTAGATCGCAAGCTTGACGGTCCGTTCGTTCACATGTCGCTGGATTTCTCGTCGCCGGTCACGCCGCGCCACAAGCTGGAATGCGAGGTTTCGCTGCTGAAACTCGGAACCTCCTCGCTGCGCCACCGGGTGATCGGGCGGCAGAACGGCAAGGAATGCTTTCGCGGTGAATTCGTCTCGGTGCTGGTTGATTCCAAGACCTTCAAGGCATGTCCGCCGCCCGAGGATCTTAGGAAACTATTGTTGGCTGAATGAACGGTTAGGCACTATTGTGCCAATCGCTTTTATGCACTATATTTCCACCAGCACGGCCATTGGTGAGGCAAATGAGCGAGATCGTGACATTCGGAGGAAAGGTTACGACATCGGCCGAGCCGGGTCGGGTTTCCGATGCGCAGCTTGAAAACTTTCTGGCAATGGTCGGCGACCGGGTGCGTTCCGCCCGCAATCGCAAGGGCATGTCGCGACGGGTACTGTCCGAGATTTCCGGCGTATCGCCGCGTTATCTGGCACAACTGGAAGGCGGGCAAGGTAACATCTCTATCGCGCTGTTGATGAAGATCGCCGCCGCCCTTGATTTCAACATCGAATGGCTGGTCAGCAGTGATGACCCGTGGTCCTCGGACATGGCGATGTCACGCTATCTGTTCAGCAACGCCACCCGCGATCAACGCCGCAAGGTGCTGGATATTCTGGAAACCGAAAACCCGGAATATACCCGCGCTGGCCGAATCGCGCTGATCGGGCTGAGGGGGGCCGGAAAATCCACACTTGGGCGGCTGGCGGCAGCGGAACTGGGCCTGCCGTTTCTGGAACTGAATGAGGAAATCGAGGCAGCCATCGGCATGCCGGTGAACGAGGTGTTCTCGCTTTACGGGCAGGACGGTTATCGCCGGCTTGAACGGCAGGCGCTGGAACGCATCGTTGCCACTCATGAAAACCTGATCCTGGCGGTGGCGGGCGGCATCGTTTCAGAACCCGAAACCTACAATTATTTCCTGCGCCATTACAATGCCATCTGGTTGAGGGCGCGGCCCGAGGAACACATGGCGCGGGTGCAGGGACAAGGCGATGAACGCCCGATGACCGGCAACCCGGATGCGATGATGGATCTGCGCAACATCCTTAACAGCCGCGAAGTTCTTTACGCCAAGGCATCGGCCGAGATCGACACTTCCAACAGTAGCCAGGGCGAAAGCCTTGCTGCACTGCTGCGAACCATAAAGGCCAGGTTCGGGGCTGCCTAGGGTGTTTGGCGGGGTCATCGGGCGGGAAATGACACTGCCAACGCCGACTACCGGGCCAATCACTTGACAAGGCCCGCAGGCGCTGCAATCCCTGCCTTGCAAGCGGGACAAGGAATGCTTCATGGCCAATCATCTCTATCAGGGCGATCTGCCGGACGATCTGGATCTGGGTCCGGTGGTGGCGATTGATTGCGAAACCATGGGGCTCAATCCGCAGCGGGACCGTCTGTGCGTGGTGCAGCTATCCTCGGGCGATGGCAATGCGCATATGGTGCAAATCGCGCAAGACCAGACCACCGCGCCCAATCTGGCGCGGATGCTGGCCGACCCAAAGGTGCTGAAGCTGTTTCATTTCGGCCGGTTCGACATTGCCGCCATGCACAACCGGTTTGGTGTCACCGCCACCCCGGTTTATTGCACCAAGATCGCAAGCAAGCTGGTGCGCACCTATACCGACCGGCACGGACTGAAATATCTGTTGCAGGAACTGCTTGGCATCGACATCTCCAAACAACAGCAAAGCTCGGACTGGGGGGCAGACAGCCTGACCAAGGCGCAGCTTGAATACGCCGCCTCGGATGTTCTTTACCTGCACCGGCTGAAACAGATACTCGACACCATGTTGGCGCGGGAAAATCGCACTCAACTGGCGCAGGCTTGTTTTGACTTTCTGCCGCAACGGGCCTTGCTGGATCTAAGCGGCTGGCCTGAAATCGACATATTCGCCCATTAAAGGCACAAGATGACCGAACCGGCCCAGAACGAGAAATCCCTGACCACCGGACGCCGCGTCATTGCCCGCGAGGCGACTGCGCTTGCCCTGTTGGGCAAGGGGCTGGATCAGGCATTTGCCGATGCGGTCGATCTGTTGCTGAACGCCAAGGGACGGGTGATTGTCAGCGGCATGGGCAAATCCGGCCATATCGCCCGCAAGATCGCCGCCACCTTTGCATCGACTGGCACGCCCGCGCATTTCATCCACCCGGCCGAGGCAAGCCATGGCGACCTTGGCATGATGGCCCAGGGTGATGTGGCGCTGATGCTGTCAAACTCGGGCGAAACCCCGGAACTGGCCGATGTCATCGCTTATACAAGGCGTTTTCAAATTCCGCTGATCGGTGTCGCCGGCAAGACCGACAGCACGCTATTGCGCCAGTCCGACGTGGCCATTTTGCTGCCCGAGGCCCAAGAGGCCTGCGATCGGGGCATCGTTCCCACCACCTCGACCACCATGACGCTGGCACTTGGTGATGCGCTGGCGATTGCGCTGATGGAACTGCGGCAATTCACCCCGGAAAACTTTCGCGCCTTTCATCCCGGCGGCAAACTTGGCGCGCGTCTTTCAAAGGTCGGCGACCTGATGCATGGCGTTGACAGCCTGCCACTGGTCACACCCGATACACCAATGGGCGACGCCTTGCTGGTGATCAGTCAGAAAGGTTTCGGCGTTGTCGGAATCATCGAAAACGATCAGCTCGTCGGCATCATCACCGACGGCGACCTCAGGCGGCACATGCAGGGCTTGCTGGAACGCACCGCCGCCGAGGTGATGACCCGGAACCCCGCCACCATCACGCCCGACACGCTGGCGGAACAGGCGCTGGCGGTGATGAACACGCGCAAGATCACCACGCTGTTCGTGCGCGACAAACCGGACAGCGGCGCGGTTTGTGGCATCTTGCATATCCATGACTGCCTGCGCGCCGGGATCGGCTGATCAAATGGCAGGCGATCATTTCCGTTCGCGCATCATCGCATTTTCCAAGATCGTGCTGCCGCTGGCCTCACTGGCGATCCTGTCCTCGTTGTTTTTGCTGTCGCGTTCAAACGATGTGGCCAATGGTATTCGCGCCCTTGATGGCGATCTTGCCGAAATTGCCCGCAAGGAACGCATTACCGCACCGCGCTTTGCCGGGTTAACCCCATCCGGCGTGGCAATTCAGGTGGCCGCAGCCGAGGCCAGCCCCAGGCGCACCGGCGGACCGGCATTTGATGCCGACGACCTAACCGCACATATCGAAACACCGGATGGCGCCACCATTGATATCGAGGCGTTGAAAGGTTCGATCGACTCGCTGGCGATGGCCGCGCGGCTGACCGGTGGCGTCATCCTCAGCACCTCATACGGGTATGTGGCCCAGACCTTTGGTTTCGACTTTGCGTTGGACCGGTTGGACATCCAAAGCCAGGGCGAAATTACCGCAACCGGCCCCTTGGGTGAAATCCGCGCCGGAATGCTCCACCTAAAGCTGGATGAGGACGCGGACGCGGAATCGCCGCCCGGATATCTTCTGGTATTCAAAGACGGCGTAAAGCTGTTATACCAACCGTAAGCAACGGGCAGCAGGGCAATAATGTACAGATTAGTAACCTCGGTTCTGGCCATCCTGATCATTTCGACGACCAGCGTATCGCCGGTTTTTTCGCAGACCACCGCCGTATCCTTTGGCGCATCCACACATGATCCGAAACTGCCGGTTGAAATTGTCGCCGACACCTTTACCCTGAACCAGAACAAGGGAACGGCGGTATTCGACGGCAATGTCGTGGTCGGGCAGGGCGATATGCGCCTGTCGGCGGGCAACATCCTGGTCGAATACGGTGCCGCCGACAGCACAGATGCCGGCAAGATCAGCCGCATGATTGCCACCGGAGGCGTGACGCTGGTCAATGGTGACGAGGCGGCCGAGGCGGACCGCGCCATCTACCGATTGTCCGAGGGCATCATCGTGCTGGAAGGCAACGTTCTGGTCACGCAGGGGCAAAGCGCCCTGTCGGGTCAGGAATTCACCATCAACCTCAATGACGGCTCAGCCCGGTTCGAAGGCCGGGTGAAAACCATCTTTCAGGCCGAGCCGGTGGAATGAGTCCAGAGGCCGATTTGCAACTCACCCCGTCGGTTGGCGGCCTCAAGGTCGAAAATCTCGGCAAGAGCTATCGCCGCCGCCGCATCATCCATGACGTTTCGATGAAACTGAATCGTGGCGAAGTGGTGGCACTGCTGGGGCCGAACGGCGCTGGCAAGACCACCTGTTTTTATGCCATTGCCGGGCTGATCACACCGGAAACCGGTCATGTATTCATTGACGGGCGTGATGTCACCCTGATGCCGATGTATCGCCGCGCCCGGCTTGGCATCGGCTATCTGCCGCAGGAAGCGTCAATTTTTCGCGGCCTGTCGGTCGAGGACAACATCACTGCCATTCTGGAACAGTGGGTTCCAGACCGCAAAAAGCGCCATGAGCGGCTGGAGGAATTGCTGGGCGAGTTTTCGATTGAACACTTGCGCCGCGCCTCGGCCATGTCGCTGTCGGGCGGTGAGCGCCGGCGCGTGGAAATCGCCCGCTGTCTGGCGAGCGATCCTAAATATGTGCTGCTGGATGAACCTTTTGCCGGGGTCGATCCCATCGCGGTTGCCGATATCCGCCGACTGGTGGCGCAACTGAAAAACCGGCGCATCGGCGTTCTGATCACCGATCACAATGTGCGTGAGACCCTTGGAATCGTCGATCGCGCCTATATCTTGCACGAAGGCAAGGTATTGATGAGCGGCACCGCCGATGAGGTGGTGAAAGACGAGAATGTTCGGCGGGTATATCTTGGTCAGAATTTTCGCATCATCTGACCGTCAGGGGGCCATCCGATGGCAATGAAACCCGGTCTAAGTCTGCAACAGTCCCAGCGTCTTGCGCTGACCCCTGAACTAAGGCTGTCGATCCGTGTTCTTGCGATGTCGGCAGGCGAACTTAACGAGGTGATCAAGGCGGAACTGGCGGAAAATCCGCTGCTGGACTGGCAGGAGAACCACAACACCCAAACCGGGCAAGCCTACGACTATGCGCTGGATACGGTCGCCGAAAACCACTCGGCGGCCGAATTGCTCAGACGGCAGATCGCCTTGATGAAGGCGCCGCCAAAGACCCGCCAGATCGCCGAATATCTTGCATCCGACCTGACCGAAGCCGGGTTCCTGGCCGAAAGCGCCTGGTCGATCGCCCGCACCCTAGGGCTGGAAGTGGAACTGGTCGAACAGGCAATCGAACTTTTGCAGCAATGCGAACCCGCCGGAATCGGTGCCCGTGATCTGCGCGACTGCCTTGATCTGCAACTGAAGGCACGCGGGGTATCCGCCGAAGCTCGGAAATTGCTGTTGCAAAACCTGACTAAGTTTGCCGAATCCGACTGGCCGTTTTTAACCCGGCACAGCAATTTACCGGTGGCGGAACTCAAGCGCCTGCAAGGGATCCTGCAGTCCCTCAACCCCTATCCGATGGAATTGCTATCGACAGACCGCAACGCCATTGTCGCCCCAGATATAACGGTCGAGCCGCTTTCAGGTGGGGGTTTTGCTATTGAACTTGTCGATTCCCCGGTGCAGGCGCTGGTGGTCAATACGGGGCTGGTTAATTCCGCCCGGAACAGCAACGCCGCTGCTGCGACCTATCTCAAGCAAAACCTGACGCGCGCCAATTCCCTGATTCGCGCCATCGAGGCGCGTTCGAAAACCGTTCTGCGCATCACCCACGAGATCGTTGCCCGCCAGCACGGCTTTTTCACCAACGACAAGGCAGGGCTGAAACCGATGACCCAGCGCGAGGTTGCGACGGCCCTGGGTTTGCACCCTTCGACGGTGACACGCGCCATCGCCCACAAGACGCTTAGCTGCCCGCAAGGGATCTTTGCCCTGAAATTCTTTTTTTCTGCGGCGATCCAGACCCTTGACGGCGATCCGGCCGTTTCGGCCTATGTGGTGCAGCAACAGATCAGACGCATGATCAACGCGGAATCCGATGCAAGTATCCTGTCGGATGCCGAAATTGTAAGCAGTCTGCGCCAAAGTGGTGTTGACATCGCGCGTCGTACTGTAGCCAAATACAGACAATGCCTGAACATACCGTCTTCGATTCAACGACGCAGATCAAAGGGGTTTCTTTGAATGTGCCGGGATTTGTCATATCCGGGAAAAGCGATTGCGTGTTGGGCATTTTTTCGGCCACACGGCCACAAACTTCCCGTTACAAGAAGGAGCAATTATGCGTTATCAGGTCAGTGGCATTCATATCGATATCGGCGACGCGCTGCGTGAACATGTCGAAACCGAGTTGGGCGAAGCCGTGCGCAAATATGCCGAGCGCCCAATCGACGCAAACGTCATTTTCTCAAAGGACGCGACCGAATTCGTCTGCGAGGCAACCATCCACCTATCCACCGGGCTGACCACGCAGGCAAAAGGTCGCGCCTTTGATATTTATGAGAGTTTCGACAAATGCCGCGAAAAGATCGAAAAACAGATGCGACGTTACAAGCGGCGGCTCAAGGACCATCACAAGGATCGTGCATCTCCTGTTGAATTTCTGTCGGCTGCGTCCTATATCCTCGCCGGATCGGAATCGGATGAAGAGGAACACGAACCCGACTCGCTGCAACCGATCATCGTCGCCGAGATGAAGACCCAGATCAAATCCCTTTCGGTGGGCGAGGCGGTGATGCAGATGGAACTGGTCGGTGCGCCGGTTCTGGTGTTCAAGAACGAAAGAAACAAAGGGCTGAATGTGGTCTACCGTCGTGAAGACGGCAATATCGGCTGGATTGATCCGTCTGACAGCCACTGACATTACGGCCCCGGAAACAGGAAAAGGATCGGCGCCGCCTCTATGGCGCCGATTTGTTATCAAAGGGAATTGCATGGAACTCTCGGAAATCATCAAGCCAGCGGCGATCAGGTCGGTCGCCAAGCCGGCCAGCAAGAAACGCGTGCTACAGGAAATGTCGGAACTCGCCGCCAGCGTTTACGGCGTCGATGCCGAAGCCGCCTATAGTGCCTTGCAGGAACGTGAAAGTCTGGGGCCGACCGGTGTGGGCGAAGGCGTGGCAATTCCGCATGCGCGGCTTGAGGGGCTGGAACGTGTGGTAGGGGTGTTTTTTCGCATGGAAAAACCGCTGGATTACGATTCGGTGGACCGCCAACCGGTGGATCTGGTGTTTGCCCTGTTCGCACCGGTCAATTCCGGCGTCGAACACCTGAAGGCGCTGGCGCTGGTTTCACGATTGCTGCGCGAACCGTCAATGCGCGCCAAGCTGCGCGCCAACGAAGATGTCTCGACCCTGTTCGCCATCCTTACCGAAGTGGCAAAATACCGCGCTGCCTGATCAGGCTCGGGATGGGTGCCAGTCGGCAAAACCAAACATCTGATAATCGCGGGCATAGATGTCGCGGCAAAGCGATTCGATCCGCTGGTCATAAATCTGCGACAGCGGGTACGGCGCAGTTTCAGCCTCGGGAACAACCGGAATATTCGGACTAAGTCCAGCTAAATCCGCAATCAAGTCAAATGCTTGCCCCATGTCATTTTCATGAACGATATGGCCAGGCAGGGCGATTTCCGCCGATCCCTGCAGGATCGCCGACTGACTGGCCCAGGCTGGATCGACCCTGACGCTGGTCTGCAAAGCCAGATTGGCCTTGAGAAACCTTAGAAATCCGATAAATGCCGCCTTGTGCGCCGCCAGATCATAGCCAGCCTGACCGGGGCCTTCGATTGGTGCCGCCACATCATAGCGCTTGATCACCGCTGCCCTCAGGTCGGAATAGGCTGGTTTGTCATTGGCGTAGATATGGTCGCAATAGGCAACATGCGCCCGCGCCAACGGATGCCGCAAAACCGTAAAACACTGATGGCCCACATGCGCCTCACGCCAGTCGCGCAGGGATTTCTGGTTGAAACCCTTCAGCAGGCTGCCCGCTGCCACCCCGTCATGCGCCGCCATCCAGCGGCGAACGGCCATGACCGGGCCGGCCTTGATCGGCAGGAACAGCAGGGGCGCGGTTTCGCAAGCAATGAACTGCGGCACCCCGGCCCCGCGCCTTGGTTCGAAATTCGGTGTGCGGCCCAGATTCATGAAATCCATCTTGACCAGCGCCGCCTGGATATCATCGAAATTCTCGACCTTTTCCTGCAAGGTCGCCGGGTTCTGCTTTTTCAGTTTCTTGTTGATCGAACTGATCCGGTGTTCCGAGCCAAGAAACCGCGCCAACCCGTTCACCACATCCAGCGACAGGATATCGTCGTAATTGATATAAAACGCCGTCTGTCCGCTAATCTGCAACGCATGAAGCAGCCGGTTCTGGAATTGCTTCGCCTGTTCCAGATAGTCGCTGAATTCCTTTTCCTCGAACCGGATGCTGGCGGATTTCATCCGTTTCAGATTGGTCAGCCGCCACTGCCCGGTTGCCGCAGCGATCTTGCGCGAAACATAGCTTTCCAGCGGGTTGCGCGTCAGGATGACCTTGGCGCAATCCCGATCGTCAAGGCATCGCGCCAAAATTCGCGGATCGTGGTCGCTGAAGAACCGGAAACCCGGAACCACATCCGGGTTCTCGGCGCGGATAAGTTCGATCAGACGACCGGGATCCGCCTCGCGCGATTCAAGCGTGATGCCGAACATCTCCGACTTGTTGGCGCCGCCGATGAAATGCGGGTTGAACAGCTCGCCATGGCCACGAAGATCGGGAAACTGGTTCAGGTTTTCTTCAAGAAAGTTCGAACCGGTCCGCATTTCGCCGAAAATAACGAAATAGCTGAATTCCCTACCCGTCATCAGCGCACAACATAAGGTTTGGGCGGGGCTTTCTTGCGCGCCGGACGGTTGCCCAGCGGTATGTCACCAACCGAATGCGGGTTCATCCCCTCATTTTTCAGACGCTGAACGAATTGGCCCAGGTCGGCAAGATTGGCCATTTTCGGCACTTCGGTCAGCTTGCGGCTTAGCCCCGGTTCCAGCCCGTCAAGAATGGATTGCAGGATCGTCATCGGATCTTCGATGAACTCGGCCAGGGTCCAGACCTTTACCTCGGCGCGGGTATCGTGAGATTTCAATATGGCGACATGCGCCGCCTCGGTCGCCTGATAGCGCGCTGCAATCGCCCGGATACGGTGAAATTCCATGCGCGAATGCAACAGCGGTATCGACCAGGCACCGGTGATCACCAGCACGCGGGCATTTTGATCGCTGGCGATGAAACGGGTGATATCCTGCCGGTCTGCCGGGCCGAACTGAAAGCTCTGGTGTTCACCCTGGGTATTCCAGATCAGGTTTTCCAAAAACGCCGCCGGGTTATAGTCGCGCAGTTTGGCGCTGTTTGACAAACAGCCATTCAAAACCTCGACCCCACCGGAAAACTTGACCTCGGCCTTGTGAAAAAGCCGGCCATGCACCCTGCTGCCGGTACGTTTTTCCAGCCAGTTTTCAAAATTCGAGAATATCTCGCTGAACCCTTCATAAACCGAATAGGGCGCACAGGTTTTTTGCAGCGACCAGACCTCGGAGGTGGGAAAACGGCTTTGCATCCGCCGACCGGTTCGCCCGCGGGTGCGCTGTTCATTGGCGCGCTGAAAAATTCGGTCGATTTTGCGCGGGTTCGGTTCGGCAATGGATAGAGGCTGTTCCTGCTCGGTCAGAAATCGGTTGTAAAGCTTGTCGGCGCGTGGCCAGATTTTGCGCGCCACAAAGCAATCCGACCTGAGCAGCAAAGGCAGATGATCATCATAAAACACATGCGGCTTGCCCTGATAGTCGAACCGCGACAGTGTCAGTGAACGGCTTTCGATATTGACCGCGTGTTTGCGCACCAGCGACTGAAAATATGCTTCATCCGGGATCCAGACCTTGCTGAAATAACGGTCATATTTCTCTCGCTGCGGGTCGCGCAGGATCAGGGTCAGGGTGGCCCGTGTCAGGCACCACCATTGTGAACCAAGATGCGGCTCAACCCCCCTCGGGATGCGCCGGGAATAGCCGATCTTGCGCTGTAGATTGACATAGCGGTCGAACATCCGCCGTCGCTTTTTCCAGGAAAACGGGAACCGCAGGGTAAACCGTTCCAGATCAAGCCCGCCAATGGTCCAGGAAACTTCTTCCGTGGTGACGGATTCAATGAAATCGGTGGCCGGAAATTCCGCCAGATAGGCGTTCAGATCGGCAATCGGGCGCAAGGGCAAACAGGATCCGCTGGCAAGAAATACATGGCTAACACTGGCAAAGTCGCGCAACAGGATTTCGGCCGCCTCCTGGGTGGCCCGGACGATGGAATATTTGCCCCAATCACAGGCAAACCGTTTGGAAAACCGGACATTTTCGTACCGGGAAAGGGTGGATTGCATCAAATTGAAATCATTCTCACCGGTGCGGGCATCGACATGGATCACCACCGGCGCGCCGTTTCGTGCCAGATAGGCGGCAACCTCGGCGGCGCGGTCAAGGTCTTGATGCGCAAGGATGATGAAACCGACCGCCATCGCCTAGACCCAGTTTCCCTTGGACATCAGACCGAGAATCTCGAGCTGCCGCCAGTTGATGTATTTTTCCGACCAACGGCACCAAAGACTGGGCGAGGTTTTCAGCCCCTTGCTGTAGGCGCGATATTCATGGCTGTTGGCAAAATGCTGTCGGCGGTTCAATTCCTCCTCTGACTTTTCGCGAAAGGTTTTCAGGAACTTGGCATGCATCAGGCAACCCGATGCCTTTTCACCGCCTGAATCATCATAGACTAAGTTCAAGCCGCGCGGCAGCAGCATATGGGTCGAACTGATATAAACATTGCCGCGCCCCCACTTTACCAGCGGGATCTTGTTCAGGGCCGGGGCGCGCCGCGGTTCGCTACCAAAAAATGCCCGCGCCCGTGCGCCGCCCTGAATCCACAGGTTGCCATATTTCGGATTGCGCGAAATCATGTAGTTGCCGGCGTCGAAATATTCCGCCACCTCCAGCGGATCCTGACCTTCCTGATACTCGGCGTCGTCAAGCAGACCTTTGGGATACATATCGACCAGCATGGCACCAAAGGATTTGATCGACGAAGCATCCAACCAGTCGGTCAGGGCGCGCAACGGGCGGCTGTCGCAAAACGGATAGACGAAAAACTCATCCACATCGACCACCAGATTCCAATGGCCGATGCCATATTTCGCCAGCAGCCAGTTCAGCCAGTCAATTCCGAACTTGGAACGCTTGTAACTATGGTGCGACGTCCAGAGCGACACATCCTCTTGCGCCTGAAGGAATTCGCGCGACCCGTCATCCGAGCCATTTTCGACGATCAGAAAATTGCTGACGCCAAGCTGGCGGTAATATTCCAGGAAAAACGGCAGTCGAATCCGCTCATTCCTGAGGGTGCAGAACAACAGGATGCCGTCGCTTTTGATATCCTTGGTACGATTGACCACCGAGGTCAGTTCACGCCGCTTGCGGATCGAACGTAACCGTTTGCGCCGTCGTTCAAGCCGCAACCGATATTTGCCAAAAAGGCTCACCTGCCGATCCTCATCCATCCGCCCCGCAAAAATGCGTCAATGCGGACAGCCCATCAGACAAATCTGAAGATCCGGTCAAAATGCGTCTTCCAGTCCGGCAATTTCACCGTTTCTGCCCGCATTCGCCTGTCAGCTTCTGATTCCCGTTTACGACCTGCCCGTCCGAGAATTCCTTGTTGCCAAGGGTAGGGATCAGAAAGGCTCAAGTAAAGTGGGTAATCCCCCAGAATCTCATGATAAATGGCATTTTCGCCACAGAAGATCGGCACCCCGAAGGCTGCTGCCTCGATCAGCGGCAGGCCAAAACCTTCGGTATGACTGGGGAAAAGCAGGCCCCATGATTGCGCGATATGTGCGCGAACCGCAGCATCGGACAGCGAGTTGTGTTCAAATACCGCCCGATTGATCATCGGATCCCGGTCCAGCACCCGGAAAACATCGCTGTTATTCCAGCCCCGTCTGCCGATGATATGCAGTTCGGGTACATCTTCGGGTGGCATCGCCCGGCAGAAATCCTGCCAGATGTCTAACAGCAAGGCATGGTTCTTGCGCGGCTCGATGGTGCCGATGACGTGAAACCGGGGCTCTGGGCTGGCGGCGGCGAACCGGTCCGGGTTGCTGGCGATGGATAGATCCAGCCCCAGATGCGCCACCAGTGACGGCGGCACGCGCCCACAGGTCAGAAAGAACCGCTCGGCCTCCTGTTGGGTGGCAGATGAATTGAAGATAACCCGATCAGCAAACTTAGTCACATTTTCCATATCGGCGCGAAAGCGCGCAATCACCTCGGTACGACAGTATTCAGGCAAGGTTATCGGTATGATATCATGAATAAAAATAACGATTCTGCTTTGTGGAATGGTGCTGATCGTTTTCAGAATTTCGGGCTTCAGGTTGCTGTGGCCAACATTGAAATACTCGACCCCGTCGGCAAACACCTCGGCCAACCAATCGGCACCTCGGCGCGCCGGAACGCGAAACCTCGCCAGTCGCCAAACATCGGCAATCGCCCGTTGCCGATCCGCGCCAAGACTCGGTGCCAGCAGTCGCGCCATGCCACGGCCGCCCCAGGGCTTTGCGCCGGTGATCCGGTCCAGAACCGCCTGCCCGCCCTTGCGATCCAGCAGCGCATAAGAACGCGGCGTGCGGCACAAGAACCAGACCGGCGAAAGGCGCGACAGAAACTCACGGAAATAGGCAAGTTCAACCCGGTCGATGCCGGTCAGCGGCCCCTGTCCCATCCGGGAAATCAGCCGCGATATATCCAGCAGCCTGGCCCGCACCTAACGCTCGAAACTGCCGGTCTGATGCCAGCGCCAGGCGTCGGCGATCATGTCGTTCATGGTCGAACGCGCCGGGTTCCAGCCAAGTTCCGCGCTGGCGCGACCGCTGCCGCTGATCAGTTGCGTGCAATCGCCAGGGCGGCGGGGTCCATCTGTGATCGGAACTGGCCGGCCAGTGACACGCTGACAGGCGTCAACCACCTCACGCACCGAAAAGCCCTTGCCGGTGCCAAGATTGAAAACCCGGCTGCCTTTGCCGTCCAGCAACCATTTCAGCCCGCTGACATGCGCGTCGATCAGATCGGTGACGTGTACATAATCACGGATGCAAGTACCGTCCGGTGTGGCATAGTCAGTGCCATAAACCGTAAGATTTGCCCGCTTGCCGTCAATCGCATCCAGCATCAGTGGCACCAGATGTGATTCCGGGCGGTGATGTTCACCCACCTCGGCCTCGGGATCTGCGCCTGCTACGTTGAAATAGCGAAAGATAACGCTTTTCATGTTGTCGCTGGCGTCAAAATTGCCCAGCATCTGTTCAATCGCCAGTTTTGACGCACCATAGGCATTGATCGGCATTTGGGCGCTGTTTTCATCCAGCATCACGCCATCCTGTTCGCCATATGTCGCGCAGGTCGAGGAGAACACCATCCGCTTGCAACCCGCCGCCAGCATCGCCTGGATCAGCGTCAGCGACCCCGACGCGTTGTTGCGCCAGTAAAGCGCCGGTTCACGCATCGACTGGCCGACATCCGACAACGCTGCAAAATGCATCACCGCCATGGGCGAGTATGTAGCGAAAACTGCGTCAAGCCGCTTGCGATCGCTCAGATCGCCTTTTTCGAACGGCCCGAATTTTACCGCATCGCGCCAACCGGTAGAAAGGTTGTCATAGGTGACCGGTACAAAGCCGTTGGCCGCCAGCGCCTTGCAGGCATGTGATCCGATATAGCCGGCACCACCGGTCACCAATACGGTTTTCCTGGGATTTTCGCTCATTCATGTACTCGCTATTTATACAAACCATCTTTCGCCACGATATGGCGCAGAAACTCCAAAAAATCGTCGCGCAAATCGTCCCGATTTAGCGCAAAGGCCACCGTTGCCTTGAGAAACCCGGCCTTTGAGCCGCAATCAAACCGCTTGCCTTCGAATTTGTAGCCATACACGTTGCCCGAATCCGCAATCTCTTTCGCAATGGCATCGGTCAGTTGTATTTCGCCGCCCGCACCCACCATTTTCCGGTTGAGATTTTGCAGGACTTTCGGCGTCAGGATATAGCGCCCGATCACCGCCATGTTTGACGGCGCGTCTTTCGGGTCGGGTTTTTCGACCATCCCCTTGACCGACAGGATATTGCCATTTGCCTCGCCGATATCCAGTAATCCGTAGGATGAGGCCTGACTCGGGGGAACTTCCATCGTTGCGACTATGTTGCCGCCGGTCTCGTCATAGGCTTCGACCATCTGTTGCAGACAGGGCTTGTCGGCCGCGATCACGTCATCGGGCAGGATCACCGCAAACGGTTCGTTGGCGATCAGACGCCGCGCACACCAAACCGCATGACCAAGGCCAAGTGCCTGATGCTGCCGGATATAGGCAATCGCACCGCTTTCCATTGTCGTCTGCCGCACCGCCGCCAGCAATTCGGTCTTGCCGCTACGCTTCAGCGCCGATTCCAGCCGGGGTGCGCTGTCGAAATAATCCTCCAGCGCGCCTTTGCCGCGTGAGGTCACGAAAATGAACTCGCGGATACCTGCGGCGCGCGCCTCGTCGATGGCATATTGAATCAGTGGCTTGTCAACCAGCGACATGATTTCCTTGGGGATGGATTTGGTGGCCGGCAAGAACCGCGTTCCCAAGCCGGCAACCGGAAAGATCGCCTTGATTACCTTGTTCTTTTTCACGATTTGACCAACGCCTCCAACTCATTCCAGCTCGATAGTTTTTTTATTGGCCTGACCTCTTTCAGCCTGGTCAATTCGCTTTCAGCCCTGACTATAAGGCTGCTTTTGCGGAAAATCGTTGATTTCCTTTCTGCGCGGCCAAAAATTCCGCCGCTTTGCAGCCAATATCCCTCTGGGCAAAACCTCATGCGATGAAACATCGTGCTAAGCGACAGGCGAAAAACCGTCACCGAATAGCCGCGCGCCGACAATACCTTGATCCCTTTGCGGTATTTCGGCCATTGCCACCATCGGCAGGCAAACCCAAGGCAGGCACCGCCGGTCATTCCCGCAGGGAACGCCTGAAAGGCTTGATTACCTCGTGAACTAAGTTTGTTTAATATCGGCTGTCGGGACAGACCATCCTGATATCCGGCCAGCAAAGTCGGCATGATCCGGCGAAGATCGCGCGGCTCGATGCTGCCTGCCAGCATGAATTTGATCAGACGAATGCGCTGTGCCGTCTGAAACCTGTCAAGTTCAGCCTTGAGGTCGCTGCTATTGGCGTGTTTCTTGCAGAAATACGCCTTGCTGGCGCCGATCTGGAACAAGTCCTTTGGTGCGCGCTGTCGGTTGCGGGTATCGTTGGCGGCGAAACGGTGGTGAACCTCGGCCTTGGGTACCAGTGCGGTTTTCCAACCCGCCAGTCCAAGCCGGTAATTCAGATCGGTTTCATCCAGATAATAACAAAAACTCTCGTCAAATCCGCCCAGCGCCCTGAGGGTGTCGGCACGATAAGCGCAGTTGGTGCCTTCGGTCTTGACCCCGAATTCGGCATTTCCGGAAATAGCCAGCGTTTCATTCGGTACCGGTTTCAGCGGGAACTGGTTGCCGAAACGATCAAACCGGTTGCCCTGCCATTGAAAGGAGATGCCGTTTCGTCCGCGGACATAACCCCCGGCGGCGGCAATCGCCGGATCGGCAAAGCCGGCGACAAGATGACTTAGCCAAGTTGGTTCCGGCACCGCGTCATCATCGCAAAAGGCAATGATCTCGCCCGCCGCCGCATTGATGCCAAGGTTTCGCGCGGCCGAGATATTGGCCCGCTCAAAGGGAACGAATTTGATATGTTCGATACCAAAAATCGCGGGAAACAGCGCCCTGGGATCGTGGTTGGAAACGACAATCACCTCAAACGTCGGGTAATCAAGATAGCGCAAACTGCTAAGAACCCGCGCCAATTCCGCCGGACGGTTGTGGCTGACGATGATCAGGCTGACCTTTGGCAAGGCGTTCATTCCACACCCATTTCCGCCAGCTTCCGTTCGATCCGTGCCACGTCCGACGGATTGTTAAGCTCCCAAAACGCACGGCCCCGGCCTTCAACCTCGACACACAGGATATCAACGCCGTTTTCCATAAACCGCAACTGCTCCAGCCCTTCCAGCCTTTCCAGTGGCCCGGAAACGGCACTGCTGTAGGCGATGAGCGCATCTGGCCGGTAGGCATAGACCCCGACGTGGTGAAAAACCGGCACTACATCGCCATCCCGATAAGTCCGCCCGGTATAGGGAATGACTTCTTTCGAGAAATAGAGCGCGCGCAGGTTCAAGTCGAACACGGCCGTGGTACCGCCTACCTGCCCGCTGCGCCGATCCTCCAGAAAGCCGTTAAGCGCATCGGCATCGCAACGCAGAACCGGGGTGGCAACCGAGGCGGTCGCGTTTGCCTTCATCGCCGCAACCAGATCTTCAACAAACCAGTGCGGGGTCAGGGGCGCATCGCCCTGAAGGTTCACGACAATCTCATATTCCCCGCCAAGCCGCGCCAGCGCGTCAGCACAGCGTTCAGTTCCGTTGGCGCAGTCGGCTGAGGTCATGACCACTTCGGCCCCGAACCCTCGGGCCTCGGCGGCAATTCTATCGTCATCGGTCGCCACCACCACCCGGTCAATACCGCCCGCCGCCATGGCCGCATCCCAGGAGCGCCGGATCAATGTCCGTGACTGCCCGCCGGCACCCTTCAGCGCCACCAATGGCTTGCCCGGATAGCGAGTCGAGGCGTATCGCGCGGGAATGATCACCACAACCGACATGAACTAAGCCCTGTGCAGTTTCACGCCGGGCGCGTAAGCAATGAAGAACGGGTTGGCATAACCTTCCTTGCCATAGGTCAGCACCTGATGATCGTCAAACCGCACCACTTTGCCGCCGGCACCGTTCAAAACCGCGTGCCCTGCCGCCGTATCCCATTCCATGGTTCGCCCGACCCTTGGATAAAGATCGGCTTCACCGGTGGCCAGCAGGCAGAATTTCAGCGAACTGCCGGCGCTGGCGCTGTCTCTGACCAAATATTTGCTGATGTAATCATCCGTAGCCTGATCACGATGGGATTTCGACGCGACCACTACCAATGCGCCGTTGTCCGGCTTTGACACCCTGATCGGCTTGATCGGGCCGACTGTATCAATGGCATGAGCGCCGAATTCCTCGACCGATCTGCCGCAGGCATCGGTATAGAACAAACGCTGCCTGGCGGGCGCATAAACCACGCCCCGGATCGGATTGCCGTTTTCCACATAGGCGATATTGACGGTGAAATCGCCACGGCGCTTGATGAATTCCTTGGTGCCGTCCAGCGGATCGACGATGATGAAACTGTCCGCGCTTTCGCCATGGGTCGCGGCCTGTTCCTCGGTCACCAGCAGGATGCCGGGAAACGCCGCGGCAAGCCCGGCAGAGATGATACGGTCTGCGGCCTCATCCGCCTCGGTCACTGGCGAGTTGTCGGATTTCATCTTCACGTCGAAATCGTCGCGGTCATAGATCTCCATGATCTTTGCGCCGCCTTCCAGTGCAAGGCGGCGAAATACTTTGGTCAATTCGTCAAAATCCAATGCCGATGCTCCTGCTCATTTACCGGCACCCTCGCCGAATTCTTGAATAGTTCACGCATCTCCCTTATGATCCGGCGGCAATCGAACGGCAAGACAGTCGGGCGGAAAACAACAAGAAACCCTCAGCAGTCTTCAGGCAGGCGTAATGTTTCAATACCAACAGGGTTACTCGGGCTTCTGGGCAATCGTTCGGTTTGGCGATCTTTTGTTCCATTCGACCGTCAGGGTGGTCAGGAAATCCAGCCGCAACGCCCTGCTTGGCCTGTTCAACAACGTATTTCAATCGGTCATGATGATCGGCGTATTCTATCTTTTGTTCAATGTGCTTGGCATGCGCGCGAATGCCATCCGGGGCGATTTCCTGATGTTCCTGATGACCGGCATCTTTCTGTTCCTGACCCACACCAAGACCATGGGTGCCGTCGTAAGCGCCGAGGGGCCTACCTCGGCCATCATGAAACACGCGCCGATGACCACATTTTTAAGTATTTCATCGGCGGCGCTGGCGGTGCTTTATCTGCAGATCCTTTCGATGGCGGTGATTCTGTTTTTTGTCGATGTGGTATTCAGCCCGGTGGTGATCGAGGATCCGGGCTGGGTGTTTCTGTCATTCATTCTGGCCTGGTTCTCGGGCCTTGCTGTCGGGCTGATCTTTCTGGGGATCAAGCCGTTTGCGCCGAATTTCACCCGCATCGGCACCATGGTCTATGCCCGCGCCAACATGATCGCCAGCGGCAAGATGTTCGTTGCCAATCAGCTTCCGGCCTATGTGCTGCCGTATTTCGCCTGGAATCCGCTGTTTCATACCATTGATCAGGCGCGTGGGGCGGCATTCATCAACTATACGCCACATGTGACCTCGATTACCTATCCGATCTATTTCAGTCTTGGGGTAATGGTGATCGGCATGATGGTGGAATTCTTTGCCCGCCGAAACGCCTCGGCCAGCTGGAACAGCGCCCGCTAAGACGCATATCCCCGGAATATGCCGCAACACAGCGCATTTTTACATTTCTGATGCTTGCAGCCCAAAATTGCGGAACCTATATAGCCAACAAGTCGTGCTCGGCCAGCTACTGGGTTGGGCACAGGGATCAGATGGCAGATGCCGAATGCGGATTTGCCGTCATTCAAATCGCCGCGAAGAAAGGGCTATAGATATGGCTAAAGTAATTGGTATTGACCTTGGGACCACCAACTCCTGTGTCGCCATCATGGATGGATCGCAACCCAAAGTGGTTGAAAACTCGGAAGGCACGCGCACCACGCCTTCTGTCGTTGCCTTTACCGACGATGAACGTCTGGTCGGACAATCCGCCAAACGTCAGGCGGTAACCAACTCGCAAAACACGCTATATGCGATCAAACGTCTGATCGGCCGTCGCTTTAGCGACCCGACGGTGGAAAAAGACAAGGCAATGGTGCCGTTCAAGATCATCGAGGGCAAGAATGGCGACGCCTGGGTCGAGGTTCGGGGTGAAAAGTATTCCCCCTCGCAAGTTTCCGCCTTCATCCTTGGCAAGATGAAAGAAACCGCCGAAAGCTATCTGGGTGAAACCGTCACCGAGGCGGTGATTACCGTTCCGGCCTATTTCAACGACGCCCAGCGTCAGGCCACCAAGGATGCGGGCAAGATTGCCGGTCTGGATGTACTAAGGATCATCAACGAGCCGACGGCGGCCGCCCTTGCCTATGGGCTGGACAAGGAAGGCGCGAAAACCATCGCCGTCTATGACCTTGGCGGCGGTACTTTCGACGTGTCGATTCTGGAAATCGACGAAGGTCTGTTCGAGGTGAAATCGACCAACGGCGATACCTTCCTTGGCGGTGAAGATTTCGACATGCGTATCGTCGAATACCTTGCGGCCGAGTTCAAGAAAGAATCCGGCGTCGATCTGACCAAAGACAAGATGGCGCTGCAACGCCTGAAGGAGGCGGCGGAAAAAGCCAAGATCGAACTTTCCTCGTCAACCCAGACCGAGGTTAACCAGCCGTTCATTTCCATGGATCCCAAAGGCGGTCAGCCCTTGCACCTGGTGTTGAAACTGACCCGCGCCAAACTGGAAAGCCTGGTTGGCGATCTGATCAAGCGTACCATGAAACCCTGTCAGGCTGCGCTTAAAGACGCGGGTCTTGCCAAAGGCGACATTGATGAGATCGTTCTGGTCGGCGGCATGTCCCGCATGCCCAAGGTCATTCAGGAAGTGACGGCGTTTTTCGGCAAGGAACCACATAAAGGCGTCAACCCGGATGAGGTTGTGGCACTGGGTGCCGCCATTCAGGCCGGGGTTCTGCAAGGCGACGTCAAAGACGTGGTTCTGCTGGATGTAACACCGCTTAGCCTTGGGATTGAAACCCTTGGCGGTGTGTTTACCCGCCTGATCGACCGCAACACCACCATTCCGACCAAGAAAAGCCAGGTGTTTTCCACCGCCGAGGACAACCAGAACGCCGTGACCATCCGCTGTTTCCAGGGCGAACGCGAAATGGCCGCCGACAACAAGCTGCTGGGTCAGTTCAACCTTGAGGAAATTCCCCCGGCACCGCGCGGCTTGCCGCAGATCGAGGTAACGTTCGACATTGACGCCAACGGTATCGTGTCTGTTTCCGCCAAGGACAAGGGCACCAACAAGGAACAGAAGATCACCATCCAGGCTTCGGGCGGGCTTAGCGATGACGACATCGAAAAGATGGTCAAGGAGGCCGAAGAAAACGCCGAAGCCGACAAGGATCGTCGCGAACTGGTCGAGGCGAAAAACCACGCCGAAAGCCTGATCCACGGCACCCGGAAGTCGCTGGAAGAACATGGCGACAAGGTGGATGCCTCAACCGTCGAAGTAATCGAATTGTCGATCAAGGCGCTGGAAGAATCGCTTGAGGATGCCAATGCCGGCAAGATCAAGTCGCTTAGCCAGGATCTGACCGAAGCGGCGATGAAACTCGGTGAAGCCATCTACAAGGCGCAGGCCGAGAAAGAAGAAGGTGAATCCGAAGTCGACGAAGGGCCAAGCGCCGTTGACGAAGATATCGTCGATGCCGATTTCGAGGATCTTGACGACGACCGCCGCAAATAACTCTGCGGCTTATACCAACCATGTGTCGGCCCGGTCCGGGCCGACACCATGTTACGGCAGGCTGATTTTTGATGTCCAAGCGCGATTTCTATGATGTTCTGGGGGTGGCCAAAGGCGCTTCTGACGCAGAGCTGAAAAAGGCCTATCGCAAGAAGGCGATGGAGCTTCACCCCGACCGTAACAATGGCAAACCGGAAACCGAGGCGCAGTTCAAGGAAGTCAACGAAGCCTATGACGTTCTGAAGGATGCCAACAAAAAGGCCGCCTATGACCGCTTTGGCCATGCCGCTTTTGAGGGTGGCTCGAACGGCCCCCAAGGGTTCCATCGCGCCGGCGGCAACGGCGATTTCTCATCCGCCTTTTCCGATGTGTTCGAAGACCTGTTTGGTGATTTCATGGGCGGCCATCGCGGCGGCGGACAACGGGCGGCGCGGGGCTCTGACCTTCGCTATAACCTCAGGATCTCGCTTGAGGATGCTTTTGCCGGACGGCAGAAAACCATTTCGGTGCAAAGCTCGGTCGCTTGCGACAAATGCAATGGAACCGGTGCCGAAGGCGGTGCCGAACCGTCAAATTGTCCGACCTGTTCGGGTATGGGCAAGGTACGCGCGCAACAGGGCTTTTTCACGGTTGAACGCACCTGCCCGACCTGTTCCGGGCGCGGCCAGATCATCAAGAATCCCTGCGGTTCCTGTGCTGGGGCCGGACGCAAGCAAAAAGAACGCTCATTGTCGGTCAACGTACCTGCCGGGGTTGAAACCGGCACCCGCATACGCCTTGCCGGCGAGGGTGAAGCTGGCCTGCGCGGCGGACCGACCGGTGATCTTTACATCTTTATCGAGGTTCAGGATCACCCGATATTCGATCGTGAAAACCAGAACCTGTTCTGTCGTATCCCGGTTTCGATCGGCACAGCCACCCTTGGTGGCGAGATCGAGGCACCCACCATCGACGGGGGCCGCAGCCGGGTAAAGGTTCCCGCCGGCAGCCAGACCGGCAAACAGATGCGCCTGCGCGGCAAGGGCATGCCAACCCTTCGTGGCGGACCCGCGGGCGATCTATACATCGAACTGGCGATCGAAACACCCGTCAACCTGACCGCACGACAAAAAGAACTGCTGCGCGAGTTCGAGGATTTGGGCAAGGACAATAATCCCGAAAGTTCCAATTTCTTCCACAAGGTCAAGACCTTCTGGGATGGGATGAAGGGCTAAGTCCACCTTATTTTGTCAGGAACGCCGTTACCTCGGCCAAAGTGGGAATAGCCGTTGCGGTGCCGTGGCGTGTCACCTGAATCGCTGCTGCCGCCGCCGCTTGACGCATGGCGTTTTCCACCGACATGCCGCCATCCAGACCTGCCGCGAAAAACCCCAGAAAAGTATCTCCGGCACCAGTGGAGTCGACGGCCGAAACTTTGTGGGCAGGAACGGAAATCGACACTCCGCCCCGGCGAAATTCTGCGCCCTTTGAACCCTTCGTCACCAGAACGCCGATTTCGGACAACTCGTTGCCACCAATACCGGCCGAGGTTAACTGCGCCGCCTCGCCTTGGTTAAGCGCCAGAATGTCAATCAAAGGCAGCATGCCAGCTACCGCCTTGCTGGCAAACGGCGCGGCGGAATAGACCACCTGCAAGCCGCGCAACCGCGCCTGTTCTGCGGCATACTGCACCAGATTGGTTTCATTCTGCAGCAACAGGAAATCGCCAGGCCTTGAACCATTTAGTCCCGCCAGAACCTGGCTCGGGCCAAGGGCGGTATTGGCGGAACCGTGAACGACAATCGCATTCTCGCCGCCCGGTTCGACATTGATGATGGCGTGACCGGTCGGACAATCAAGCCGCGCTATCAGGCTTGTTGAAATGCCTAATGCCTCCAGCTTTTCCAGCACCCAGTCGCCATCTATTCCAACTGCGCCGATATGGTGAACCAGGCCGCCCGCCCAGGCCACGGCAATCGACTGGTTGGCACCCTTGCCGCCAACATCCCTGCTATAGCTATTGGCAGTCAGGGTTTCGCCAGGCTTTGGCAGGTGATCGACGCCATAGAAATGGTCGATATTGATCGAGCCAAGATTGAAAACCGCCATTTTATGCCCCGATTGCCCGCAACAAGCTGACCAACCAATATCAGGGTTTTCCGCTTTCACCAATCACCCCGGTTGTTTAGATTTGCCAAAACCGAGGAGCCTCGCCTTGAGCCAGCCCAGCGCCGGCGCCACACCGATGATGGCGCAATATCTTGAGATCAAACAGGGCCATCCCGATGCCCTGTTGTTCTATCGCATGGGCGATTTCTATGAAATGTTCTTTGACGATGCGGTATTGGCGGCCGAGGCGCTGGATATCGCGCTTACCAAGCGCGGCAAGCATCTGGGGCAGGACATACCGATGTGCGGCGTGCCGGCACATGCTGCCGAAAATTACCTGCTGGCATTGATCCGCAAAGGGTTCCGTGTTGCCGTATGCGAACAGATGGAAAACCCGGCCGAAGCACGAAAACGCGGAACCAAGTCCGTCGTAAGGCGCGCGGTAACGCGGTTGGTGACGCCCGGCACCCTGACCGAAGATTCCCTGCTGGAACCGCGTAAAAACAACTACCTGGCCGCGTATGGTGATATTCGCGGTATTTCGGCACTGGCCTGGGTCGATGTATCGACCGGTGACTTTCGCGTCATGTCTTGCCCCCGCGCCGCGCTATCTGCGCAACTGGCGCGTCTGGCGCCGCGCGAAATCCTGGTGCCCCCGCCGCTGGAGGACCAGCTAAGGCCGCTGATGGCAGAATTCTCCATTTCCCTGACGCCATTGGCGCAAGCTGGTTTTGACAGTACCGGCGCCGAACGGCGGCTTTGCCAGCTATATGCCGTTGCTTCGCTGGACGGGTTCGGGCAGTTCAACCGGGCGGAACTGTCGGCACTCGGGGCGATCGTGGAATATCTTGACCTGACACAAAAGGGCAAACTGCCGCTGCTGCTGCCTCCAGTGCTGGAGATGCGCGAACAGGCGATGCAGATCGACGCGGCAACCCGCCGCAATCTTGAACTAAGTTCAAACCTTTCGGGCGAACGCGAAGGCTCTTTGCTTACGGTCATTGATCGCACCATTACCGGCCCCGGCGCGCGCCTTTTGGCGCACCGGTTGAACAATCCTTCAACCCTAAAGGCCGAAATCAATGCCCGGCTGGACAGTGTTGATTATTTTCTGCAATACCGCCCGGCCTTTGATCAGGTTCGCGCCGCGTTGAAAAAGACCCCGGACATGGATCGCGCCCTGTCGCGGCTGTCGCTCGACCGGGGCGGGCCGCGCGATCTTGGCGCGGTACGGGCCGCCTTGTCACAGGCGCAGGGACTTGTCGCCGCATTACAGGACCAGGATCTGCCGGCTGAAATCGCCGAGGCATTGCAATCACTTACCGGCTTTGATTCGCTGATCGGCCTGCTTGACACGGCGCTGGTGGTTGATTTACCGCTGCTGACACGCGACGGTGGCTTTGTGTCACCCGGTTTCAACACCGAACTTGATGAGGCGCGCACGCTGCGCGATCAGGGGCGAGGCGTGGTGGCCGGTCTACAGGCGGAATACACCAAGAAGACCGGCATTAACGCGTTGAAGATCAAGCATAACAATGTGCTTGGCTATTTCATCGAAGTGCCCTCGGGCCATGCTGACAAGACGCTTTCGCCGCCGCTGTCGGAATGGCTGATCCATCGCCAGACCACAGCAAACGCCGTGCGCTTCACCACGGTCGAGCTGTCAGGCCTGGAAACCCGTATCCTGAATGCCGGCAGCCGCGCGCAGGAACTTGAGTCCGAAGTTTTTCAGGCACTGCGCCAGACCATCAACGACAAGGCGACCGAAATTGGTCAGGCGGCGCAATCCCTGGCGCTGCTTGACCTGTCATCGGCACTTGCCGATCTGGCCAAGTCCGAGGAGTGGTGCCGTCCCGTGGTCGAGGAAGGGCGGGCATTTCACATCGCTCAAGGCCGCCACCCGGTTGTCGAAGCCGCGCTAAGGCGGAATGGCGGCGCGCCTTTCGTGGCCAATGACTGCGACTTGACACCGGCATCCGCCGATGAGGCCCGGCTGTGGCTGCTGACCGGTCCCAACATGGCCGGGAAATCAACCTTTTTGCGCCAGAACGCCATCATTGCGCTGCTGGCGCAGATGGGATCGTACGTTCCGGCCCGCGAGGCGCATATAGGGCTGGTCACGCAACTGTTTTCCCGCGTTGGCGCCTCGGACGATCTGGCGCGGGGGCGATCGACCTTCATGGTCGAGATGGTTGAAACCGCCGCCATTCTAAACCAGGCTGGTCCGGGGGCCTTGGTCATTCTTGACGAAATCGGACGCGGAACCGCTACTTATGACGGGCTGTCGATTGCCTGGGCGACACTGGAACATCTGCACAGCGTCAACCGGTGCCGGACATTGTTTGCCACCCATTATCACGAACTGACCTCGCTGTCGCAAACCCTTGACGGTCTGACCAATGCCACCGTGGCGGTACGCGAATGGCGGGGTGAGGTTATTTTTCTGCACGAGGTCCGGAAAGGCGCTGCTGATCGTTCCTATGGGGTACAGGTTGCACGGCTGGCGGGGCTGCCGGAAAGCGTGGTCAACCGGTCGAAAAGCATCCTGGCGGCACTGGAAAAGAGCGATCAGGCAGGAAGTGGCAAGACCGGCGCGTTGCTTGACGATCTGCCGCTGTTTTCGGCTGCACCATCGGCACCAGCCGAACCGCCGCAGGAGGCGGTTCTGCTAAAGCGGCTGCAAGCTATCCATGCCGACAACCTGACACCCAACCAGGCGCTTCAACTTGTCTATGAATTACAAGAGGTTGCCCGCAGCCAAGACAAAACTTAGTTTGGCCTATCCAGATTGAAATCTGCCTGGGTTTTTGGCGGTGCCGCACTTACCCCGACCTGTGCCGGCCGCAGCAACCTGTCCCCGATCACAAAACCCTCGGCCATCAACTGGATCACCTTGCCCGCCTCGATTCCCGGCACTGGTGCTTCGAACATTGCCTGATGGATATTCGGGTCGAATTTTTCCCCGACTTCGGGCGCCACACGTTCGATCTTGTGCTTGGAAAAGGTATTGAGCAGATCGCGCATGGTCAGTTCGATCCCTTCGATCAGGGCTTTTGACGACTGGCGCTGCGTCTCGTCAACGGTTTCCAATGCCCGCGACATGTTGTCATAAACCGAAAGCAGGTCTCGCGCCAGCTTCGAGCCACCGTAAACCTCGGCGTCGCGACGGTCGCGTTCACCGCGTTTGCGGTTGTTTTCGGCATCGGCAAGGGCGCGCATCAGACGGTCGCGCAATTCGTCGCGTTCGGCCAGCAACTGCTCCCACTCATCCGGGCCGTCATCCAGCGCCAGCGGATCGGAATCGCCAAAATCGGCCGGGTCGAAATCGGTGTCGCCCGTCAAATCAAAATTCTTTTTCTCAGACATCTTTGCCTCATGCTCTATTTACGTTCGGACAACATGCGCCCGACCAGTTTGGCGGTGTATTCGACAATCGGCACGATGCGCCCGTAATTCAGGCGCGTCGGCCCGATGACTCCCACCGCTCCGATAATCTTTCGGTCAGAGTTCATATAGGGAGAGACCACCAAAGAGCTACCGGAAAGTGAAAAAAGTTTATTTTCCGAGCCGATAAAGACACGCACCCCTTCACCTTCTTCGGCCAGCTCCAGAAATTGCGCCAGTTCCCGCTTGCGCTCCAGATCGTCGAACAGGGTGCGAATACGTTCAAGATCCTGACCGATGGCGGCGTTGTCGATAAGGTTTGACTGTCCGCGCACGATCAGTCGCTCATGCACACCGCCCTTGTCATCCCATACTGCGACGCCATCCTCGACCAGTTGCCGCGCCAGACTGTCAAGTTCCTGACGCCGTGCGGCGATTTCCGTGGCAACAACCGCGCCAAGTTCCGATAGCGTATAACCCTGCACGATTGTATTGAGGAAGTTCGCCGCTTCACGCATTGCCGATTGTGTCTGGCCGGCGGGCGGCGTGAAAACCCGGTTTTCCACCTGCCCGTCAGCAGTGACCAGCACCACCAGCGCGCGTTCCGGTGACAGCGACACAAATTCGATATGCTTGATCGGTGCCTCGGATTTTGGCGTCAGAACCAGACTTGCGCCATGTGTCAGACCGGACAATACGCTGCTGGTCTGGTCCAGGATCCGCGCCACGTCGTTCTGATCGGCGTCGATGGTGCTTTCGATCTTGCGGCGTTCGGCACCGGAAAGATCGCCAACCTCCAGCAGCGAATCGACGAACAGCCTGAGGCCAAGCTGCGTCGGAATCCTTCCTGCGGAAACATGCGGCGAGTTGAGCAGGCCGAGATGTTCCAGATCCTGCATCACATTGCGGATTGTCGCTGCCGACAGGCTTGCAGCAAGGGTGCGCGACAGGGTGCGCGAACCGACCGGCTCGCCGGTATCAATATAGGATTCGACCAGCGCCCGGAAAATATCACGGCTGCGGGCGTTGAGATCGCTGAACAGGTTGGCGGGTTCGGACATGCGAAACTCCTAACAAAAACACCGGGACAGGAACACCACGAAATATCGAATCAACGGCTTATTTACCTCAGTCCTCTTTACTCCAAAGCGCCGGTCGCGGTATGGGCAGGCGAACTTGGAAAAGGATAGTACATGCGCCCCTCAGGCCGAAATGCAGAACAGCTTCGAACCGTCATCATTGAAACCGGCTTCAGCCGTCATGCCGAAGGTTCGTGCCTGATCAAATGTGGTGATACACATGTGCTTTGCACCGCTTCATTGGAAGAGAGGGTGCCGCCGTTTTTGCGAAATTCCGGTCTGGGCTGGGTAACGGCCGAATACGGCATGTTGCCGCGCGCCACCAACACCCGCAACCGGCGTGAGGCTGCAGCTGGCAAGCAGTCCGGCCGGACCCAGGAAATTCAGCGTCTTATCGGTCGCTCGCTCAGGGCCGGCGTCGATCGCGTTGCCCTTGGCGAACGCCAGATCACCGTGGATTGTGATGTCATTCAGGCCGACGGCGGCACGCGATGTGCGTCAATCACCGGCGGATGGGTCGCGTTGCGCCTGGCGGTCAACAAACTGCTGAAGGCGGGTGATATCAAGTCTGACCCCTTGACCGATCACGTTGCTGCGGTCAGCTGCGGCATCTACGGCGGTATGCCGATACTTGATCTCGACTATGCCGAAGACAGCGAGGCTGGAACCGATGCGAATTTTGTTCTGACAGGCTCCGGTGGGTTGATCGAGGTTCAAGGCTCGGCCGAGGGCGCGACTTTTTCACGCGCTCAGTTTGACCATCTGATGGATCTGGCCGAGACAGGCATCGCCGGATTGGTTGCGGCGCAGAAGGCGGCGATTGCCGGCTAGATGCGGAAGCTTACGGAAAAACGGCTGGTTATCGCCACCCATAACATGGGCAAACTTCGCGAAATTTCGGCGCTGTTATCGCCGCTTGGTATTTCGGTCAGTTCTGCCACAGATCACGGTCTGATCGAGCCTGCCGAAACCGAGGACAGCTTTGCCGGTAATGCCCGGATCAAGGCCCATTATGCCGCTGAAAAGACCGGCCTGCCCGCTCTTTCCGATGACAGCGGGCTGATGGTAGACGCACTTGACGGTGCGCCGGGGGTCTATACCGCCGACTGGGCCGAAACCGGCAACGGCCGCGATTATACCAAGGCAATGACCATGGTTTGGTCGCAGTTACAGGAAAAATCCGCACCGGAACCGCGCCGTGCCGAATTTGTCTGCACCTTTTGCCTGGCCTGGCCCGATGGTCATGACGAACTGTTCGAAGGTCGCGCCGCAGGTCGGCTGGTGTGGCCGATGCGCGGCGAACGCGGTTTCGGTTTTGACCCGATGTTTTTGCCTGATAGTCACAGCGAAACCTTTGGCGAGATGGACCCCGAGGAAAAACACAGGATCAGCCACCGCGCCGCAGCCTTTGCCAAACTTCTGGCTGCCCTGCCCCATGATTAGGACCGATCAGCGCGCCTTTGGCGTCTATATTCACTGGCCATTCTGTCAGTCCAAATGCCCCTATTGCGATTTCAACTCGCATGTCAGCGCCCAAATTGATCAGCGTCAATGGGCGCGCGCCTTTGTTCTGGAACTGGAACGCTATCACCTTGAAACCGCGGGGCGCATCGTAACCTCGGTGTTTTTTGGTGGTGGCACACCAAGTCTGATGCAACCGGAATTGGTGGAAACCATCATCAGCTGCATCGCCGAAAACTGGGGGCTGTCGCCGGATTGTGAAATCACGCTCGAAGCAAATCCCTCATCGGTCGAGGCGGGGCGGTTTCAGGGCTATCGAACCGCCGGGATTAATCGTGTTTCCCTTGGTATTCAATCGCTTGACGATAGCGATTTAAAAAAACTGGGCCGTTTGCATACCGCCGACGAAGCACTTGCAGCCATTGCGACCGCACAACAAACCTTTGCCCGCGTCAGCATCGACCTGATCTATGCCCGTCAAGATCAGCAACTTGCGGATTGGCGGGCGGAACTGACCCGCGCCCTTGACCTTGGAACCGAGCATTTATCGGCCTATCAACTGACCATCGAGCAAGACACAGCATTTGGCAAACTGCACGCGCTGGGCAAGCTGCACGGTTTGCCGGACGATGGATTGTCTGCGGATATGTATTTGTTGACGCAGGAAACTTGCGCGGCATTTGGGCTTGATGCTTATGAGGTGTCCAATTATGCGCGTCCCTGGGCACGGTCACAACATAACCTGGTCTATTGGCGGGCCAGTGATTATCTGGGTATCGGCCCGGGCGCACATGGGCGCATTACTCTTGATGGACAGCGGTTGGCCACCGATACAGGGCTGATACCCGAGGTTTGGCTTGCAGCGGCACTGGCAGGCAATGGCGAACGTCAACGCGATACGATCAACCTGCGCGATCAGGCCATCGAATATCTGATGATGTCGCTTCGCCTGTCCGAAGGAAGCAACATTGCCCGACTGTCAGATCTGGACAATAGCTTGTTAAACAATGATAAAATATCGGAATTGCAAGATTTGGGCTATCTTGAACAACGACAGGGCATGTTATGTGCCACCACCAACGGCAGGTTGGTTTTGAATGCGATCATTCGCGAGTTGATTCATGACTAAGTTTGCAATCATGAGGCTAAAATGCGCCTGATCTGGATTGCTGCGGGAACTCTGGCGCTGGGTCTTGGCATGATCGGCGTTGTTTTGCCGTTACTACCGACGGTGCCGTTTTTATTGCTGGCGGCATTCTGTTTCGCGCGTTCATCCGATCGCCTGCACGATTGGTTACTGGCGCATCCGGTGCTTGGCCCCCCGATCGAGGATTGGCGCAACAACGGCGTGATCCGGCGACGCGCCAAGATTATCGCTTCGGCATCAATTCTGGCGACCTTTGGCATTTCGCTCTGGTTGCAGGTAGGCAGTACCGTGCTGGCAATTCAGGCGGTGGTTTTGCTGGCGGTGACGATATTCATCTGGTCGCGTCCGGAAACCTAGCCATCAGCAACCGACACAATTCATCCAGTTGGTCCAGGCTTTCAAAGGTGATGCTCAGAACCCCCAGCGTGTTGGCGCTGTTATAGCTAAGTTCGGTTTTCATACCCAGAACCCTGGCAAGTTCATCTTCAAGTGCTTTGGTGTCCGCGTCTTTTCCCGCTTTGACTTTGCTGGGATTTTTCGACTTGTGGTCGGCAGGCTTTGCCAGCTTTTCCGCTTGGCGTACCGACAGTCCTTTGCCGATGATCTGACGTGCCAATTTGGCCGGGTCATCAGCAGGAACCAGTGCGCGGGCATGACCTGCCGTCAACTTGCCATCGCGAAGGTAGCCAAGCACCTCATCCGGCAGGGTCAGCAGCCGCAACAGATTGGCAATATGACTGCGACTTTTGCCCAGTACCTCGCTCAGTTTTTCCTGGGTATGACCGAATCGGTCCATCAACTGCCGGAATCCCTGTGCCTCTTCTACGGCATTGAGGTTGGCTCGCTGAATGTTCTCGATTATGGCGATTTCGATGACTTCGCCGTCGTCAAGATCGCGGATCAGCACCGGGACGCTGTGCAGATTGGCCATCTGTGCCGCTCGCCAGCGCCGCTCGCCAGCAACGATCTGGTAGTCTCCGATTCTGCCTGGGTCCCGGCGAACCAGCAACGGCTGGATGATGCCCTTTTCGCGTATCGACGCCGCCAGATCCTCAAGATCGGCCATGACGAAATCCCGGCGCGGCTGATCCGGGTTCGGGTGCAGTTTTTCAATCGGCAGATGCGTATCGGGCTGGCGTCTTGCCGATGGTTCATCCCCTGGACCGGCGATATCCGCATCGGCCATCAGGGCCGATAATCCGCGCCCGAGGCCGCGCCGTTTCTTATCGGAATTCGTCATGATATCAATCCTTTATTACTAATTCCGGCTATTCTGCCGCAATAGTTCCGCCGCCAGTTTCTGATAGGCAATGCTGCCTTTGCTGGTGTGGTCATAGAGAAGCGCCGGCATGGAAAACGATGGCGCTTCTGACAGGCGCACGTTCCTTGGGATGATGGTTTTATAAACCAGCTCCCCTAGATTTTCACGCACGTCCTGTTCAACCTGTCGCGAAAGGTTGTTGCGGGCGTCGAACATGGTCAGAACCACCCCCTCGATCCTGAGATTTCGGTTAACGGATTGCCGCACTTCGCGCACCGAAAGCATCAGTTGCGACAGCCCCTCCAGCGCGAAAAACTCGGCCTGAAGCGGCACCAGAACGCTGTCGGCGGCAACCATGGCATTCACCGTCAACAGGTTTAGCGATGGCGGACAGTCGATGAAGATATAGTCGAGACCGAACTGCCCGACATCCTCGCCACGCAAAATATTCCTTAGCCTTGTAGCCCGATCTTCATGATCCGCAAGTTCGACATCCGCAGAACTAAGGTCGGTGGTTGCGGGGGCAAGATAAAGTTTTGGAACCAATGTCTCGCACACTACATCTTGGATGTTCGCGTCCGCCAATAACAAGTCATAGGTGTTCAAGCCACGGCTGTCAGCATCAACCCCCAATCCTGTCGAGGCGTTTCCCTGGGGATCTAGATCGACCAGCAAGACCTTCTTGCCAACCGCTGCCAGCGCAGTTCCCAGGTTTATCGCTGTCGTCGTCTTGCCGACCCCGCCCTTTTGGTTGGCGACGGCTATGATTTTTGGTTTGTCGCCACTAGTTGCGGGAATTGGCACGCCTGATATCTCCGATTTGCAGAATAACGCCACCATGACCCGTCCGGCTGGGCGATTTTTGAAGGCTGAATGTCCAGCATTTTCGCGCTGCGGTCAATTCGCTTTCGTAGTTTTCGCCCTTGGAAAACAGACAGCGGCCATTTTCAGCCAGATGAGGCGCCGCGTAGTCCAAAAGCAAGTCAAGCGGTGCCAGCGCCCGCGCAGAAACCACATCGGCATGCTGCGGCGACAATCTTTCGGCCCGGTCAATAATGATTTCCGGTAAGATTCCCATTTCCTGACCGGCTTTCATCAGGAAACCGGCTTTTCTGGCGTCGCTTTCTACCAATGTTACCTTCATTTCCGGTGTTGCCTCTGCCGCAATAATGGCAATCACCAAGCCCGGAAAGCCTCCCCCACTGCCTAGATCAAGCCATTTTCTTGGGTTTTCCGGCCGCAAGCGCCAAATTTGCGCCGAGTCGAGAAAGTGACGCGTCCAGATCTCATTCAGTGTATGGCGGCTGATCAGGTTTATCCGTGGATTCCACTTTTTGATCAGCGATTCATAGAGGTCGAGGCGGTCTAATGTTTCACGTGAAACATTCAGCTCCTTTAAAATGTCGGATTTCACGCCTCAGCCCCGCTCAAGCAGACTTTTTTCGCGTTTTCTGCCGTAACCGCGCCAAGATCAGGGTAAGCGCCGCCGGGGTCATCCCCTCAACCCGCCCAGCCTGCCCCAAAGTTCGTGGCTGAATCAGTTGCAGTTTTGCGGTCAACTCATTTGAAAGTCCGGTAATATTGGCAAATGTAAAATCCGCAGGAATTTCATGTGCTTCATCACGTTGCAGCGCCATGATCTCTGCTTTTTGCCGTTCGATATAGCTGGCGTAAAGCGCGTCGCGTTCCAGTTGAAGGGTGATTTCCGGCCTGGTCTCAGCTATCTGTGGCCAAACTTCGGCCAAAGACTGAAAGGTGACTTGAGGATAGGACAACAAATCAAGCCCGGTGCGACGCACCCCGTCCTGATTGATTTGAATGCCGTGTTTTTGAGCCGCGCTTGGCGTCAAGGACAGTGATAACAGGTTTTGCTTGGCTTTTTCCAGATCATTCATCCGGTCAAGAAATCGTTCTTTCCGCAGGTCACTGACACAGCCCAACTCCACACCAACCGGCGTTAGCCGTTGATCAGCATTGTCGGCCCGCAACAACAACCGGTATTCGGCCCGCGAGGTGAACATACGGTAAGGTTCGGTAACGCCACGGGTTATCAGGTCGTCGATCATCACACCGATATAGGACTGCGAGCGATCAAAATACTGCGGCTCTCGCCCTAGCGCGGACAGGGCGGCGTTAAGTCCGGCAACCAGACCTTGCGCAGCCGCCTCTTCGTAACCAGTGGTGCCGTTGATCTGCCCGGCCAGATACAATCCAGGCACGGACTTTACCGCCAGAGTGGCGGTCAGCGCCCGTGGATCGACATAATCATATTCGATCGCATAACCTGGCCGCAGAATTCTGGCATTCTCCAGTCCTTTAATGGTTGCCACATACGCCTGTTGCACCTCAAGCGGCAATGATGTCGAAATGCCGTTTGGATAGATCACATCGTCGCTGAGGCTTTCCGGCTCCAAAAAGACCTGGTGCGACTCCTTTTTCGCAAACCGCACAACCTTGTCTTCGATTGATGGGCAGTATCTGGGGCCGACACCATCTATGTGGCCGCCATACATAGCTGATTTATCAAGGTTTTCTGCGATAATGCCATGGGTGCGTTCATTCGTGTGCGTAATGCCGCACCCAATCTGCCGTGCCGAAACACTTTTTGACAAAAAGGAAAACAGCGTCGGATCGTCGTCACCGGGTTGTTTTTCCAATACCTCCCAGTTGATGCTGCGGCCATCCAGACGCGGCGGTGTGCCGGTCTTCAACCGCCCCAGCGGCAGACCAAATGATTCGATCCGTTCCGCCAGAGGGATTGCCGGTTCGTCGTCGATGCGCCCGCCCGGCCTGCGCGTATCGCCAATATGAATGACCCCACGCAGGAAAGTGCCCGCTGTCAAAACAACCCGACCAGCAGACAGGCGAGAACCGTCGCCCAAAACCACTCCGGCCACCGAATTCCCCGACAATATGAAATCGGCGACTTCGGCTTCGATCACCTTTATCTTGTCGCTGGCTGCGATTTCCGCCTGCATTTCCCGGCGGTAGATAGCGCGATCGGCCTGTGCGCGTGGACCCTGCACAGCAGGTCCTTTGCGTCGGTTCAACAGCCGAAACTGAATTCCGGCCCGGTCGGCAACCCTGCCCATCAGTCCATCCAGTGCGTCGATCTCGCGGACCAGATGGCCTTTGCCAAGACCGCCGATTGCCGGATTGCACGACATTTCACCGATCTTGGCCTGACTATGCGTTACCAAGGCCGTGCGCGCGCCCAGCCTTGCCGAAGCATGTGCCGCTTCGCAACCTGCATGGCCACCGCCGACCACGATCACATCGAAATCAAAATGTTTCACGTGAAACATCCCCTACTTGCCAAGACAGAAATTCGCAAAGATTTCGTCCAGTATATGTTCGACATCCACCCGCCCGATCAGCGAATCCAGCGCCCTGATCGCCAGATGGATATCGGCCGAAGCCAGTTCAACCTGCTCCGTCCCGCTACCTACACGATCCCGGCCTGATTCCAACAGCAAAATCGCCCGGTCTATCGCCTGGCGGTGTCTTAGCCGGGTAGCGGTTGCAGCGCCCGAGGCGCGATCCAGCAGTTCAGATTCGATGAGCCTGATCAACTGCGCCACCCCGTCACCGGTTTTGCCAGAAACAGCTAAGTTGTTGTTATATTTACCTATATCTGCCTTACCGCTCGCAACAACATCACCTTTTCTTACCTCCAACTCACCGGTTGGGGGCTTGCCCACTTCCGTCAGGAACACCCGCAAATCCGCAGCAGCGGCACGGGAAATGGCGCGATCAACCCCCAGACCTTCGACAATATCTTCGGTTTTCCGAATGCCGGCAGTGTCGAGAAAAGTCACCGGCAATCCGCCCAGATCCATCCGAACCTCGATGACATCGCGGGTGGTGCCGGCAATTTCCGATGTTATTGCCGCTTCGCGCCCGGCCAACCGGTTCAACAGCGTCGATTTGCCGATATTCGGCGGACCGACGATCGCCACCTCGAACCCGTCGCGGATTCGTTCGGAAACCTTGCTGCCAACACTTTCAGCCCTGAGACTGACCAGCGTTTCGTTCAACAGCGACAACACCTCGGGCGCAACATCTATGGGTATGTCTTCGTCGGCGAAATCTATCGTCGCTTCGATCAGGGAAACTGCTCGAATCAGGTTTCGCCGCCAGATTTCGGCCTTTTGCCCCAGCGCCCCTTCAAACACCCGCAGCGCCTGTTGCCTTTGCGCCTCGGTCTCGGCCTCGATCAGATCGCCGAGGCCTTCGACCTGCGCAAGATCAAGACAACCGTTTTCCAAAGCGCGGCGGGTGAATTCACCCGGTTCGGCCAGGCGCAGGCCGTCGATTCGGCCAAGTGCTGCCAGCACAGCCGCAACGATGGCAGTGCTGCCATGCAGATGAAATTCGACCACATCTTCGCCGGTAAAACTGCGACCCCTGGCGAAACACAGCACCAGCGCATCATCCAGAACACCGGTTTCCGGGCTTTCCAGCCGCCTGAGCGCGGTTTGACGCGGCTCTGGCAGGGTTTTGGCAAGAACCCGCCCGGCCTGCATCGCCTTGGGGCCGGAAACGCGCACCACTGCCACACCCGCCTTGCCACGCGCCGAAGCCAGGGCGAATATCGTGTCCATCGGCCCCTCCTAAACCCGTCGGCAGCATTGCCGGCGGTCAGGCATTCATGGAATCAAAGAATTCCGCGTTGGATTTGGTCTGTTTCAGCTTGCCCAACAGGAATTCGATGGCATCGGTGGTTCCCATCGGGTTGAGAATCCGCCGCAAGACATAGGTCTTGGTCAAATCCGTCTTGTTGACCAGCAATTCCTCTTTTCGCGTGCCGGATTTCAGGATGTCGATGGCCGGGAATACCCGCTTGTCGGCAACCTTGCGGTCCAGTACCAGTTCCGAGTTACCGGTGCCTTTGAATTCCTCGAAAATCACCTCGTCCATGCGGCTGCCGGTTTCGATCAGCGCGGTTGCAACGATGGTCAGAGAACCACCTTCTTCAATGTTGCGCGCGGCACCAAAGAACCGTTTCGGGCGTTGCAGGGCGTTAGCATCAACGCCGCCGGTCAGTACCTTGCCCGAGGACGGCACCACCGTGTTGAAGGCGCGGCCAAGCCGGGTAATGCTGTCAAGCAGGATCACCACGTCGCGCTTGTGTTCAACCAGTCGCTTGGCCTTTTCGATCACCATTTCGGCCACAGCGACATGCCGGGTTGCCGGTTCATCGAAAGTTGATGAAACCACCTCGCCCTTGACCGAACGCTGCATGTCGGTGACTTCTTCCGGGCGTTCGTCAATCAGCAGAACGATCAGATAAACCTCGGGATGATTCTGCGCGATTGAATGAGCAATATTCTGAAGAATAACGGTTTTACCGGTTCTCGGCGGCGCAACGATCAGCGACCGCTGGCCCTTGCCGATCGGTGCCACCAGGTCGATCACCCGCGCGGTCTTGTCCTTAATCGTCGGATCCGGAATTTCCATGTTCAGGCGTTCGTCAGGATATAGCGGCGTCAGGTTGTCAAAATGCACCTTGTGTTTGGCTTCGTCAGGATTGGTGAAATTGATCTGTGACACCTTGATCAGCGCGAAATAGCTTTCGTTTTCCTGCGGTGCAGCGATCACCCCTTCGACGGTATCGCCGGTCCTGAGCGAGAATTTGCGGATCTGGTTCGGACTGACATAAATGTCATCTGGACCGGGCAAATAGTTGGCCTCGGGCGAGCGCAGAAAACCGAAACCGTCCTGCATCACCTCAAGCACGCCATCGCCTGAAATCTCGACGCCTTCTTCGGCCATTTCTTTCAGGATGGCGAACATCATGTCGCCCTTGCGCATGGTCGAGGCGTTCTCGATCTCCAGCTCCTCGGCCATCGACAGCAAGTCAGCCGGGCTTTTGGCCTTGAGTTCGGACAGGTACATTTTTTCCTGGGTCATGAATATTTTCCGTTCCCCGACAACAGGCTGTCAGGTTGTTCTTGCAATTAAAGGAATCGTCGCTGATGGCCGGACGGCCGGACAGTTCGAGCAATACAACCGTTTGACGACGCTTGTCAAACGCCGTCAGAACGGGCGGACGATTACCATGATGACGATCACGATCATCAGAACCGTTGGAACCTCGTTCATCATGCGAAATTTTCGGCCGGTAACGGTGCAGGTTCCCGCCACCAGTTCTTTTCTGCGAGCCCCCAGCCAGAAATGGAACCAGGTCATTGCCAGCACCATCCCCGCCTTGATCCAGGGCCAGAACTGGTGCCAGTCGATCAACCCCGGCGTCAACACCAGAAGCAACCCGAACAGCCAGCTAGACAGCATCGCCGGTGTCATGATGAGGGCATATAGCTTGTGTTCCATGATCTGAAACAGGCGATGTGTTTCGCCTTCCGAACCGACGCTTTCGGTGTGATAGACAAACAATCTGGGCAAATAGAAAATTCCGGCCATCCAGGCAATCACCGAAATCACATGCAGTGATTTGGTCCAGAGCTGAAATTCCGATAAAAGATCACTTGCCATATTGATCGCCTGCCTGATCGAGAACCTGTCCCTTCTAAATATAAATAAATATTAAGAAAAGGTTGTTGTAATGGTAGGTACACTGAATAACTCGGATTACCGGTATTATCCCAAGATGGCGTTTTTCGGTGTAAAAAGGAACAAGGGGGATGAAAGGATCAACAATCAGGTTGGCAGGATTATATCCTTCATTATCAATAGGTAGTACAAATTTTACTTGTGGAAAAGATGTTGATCAAATCCATAAACGCCAATCCCGTCCGAATCCGTGCCATTGGTCCACAGGCCCGAGAAAAACCATCCCTTGTGGAAAAAACCTGAACAGAATCGTAATAGGGTCGGCATTCCGGCCGCAATGGTAAAGGCGCTGTGGATAGAGTGATGTTGTTCTGGAAATCATACGCAAGTACTCCACAAGGTTGCGGGCATGTCTGAAGGTCTTGTTCTGGCCTCGGGGTCATCCATCCGGCAGCGTTTGCTGTTGGATGCCGGGGTTGAATTCCAGATCATACCCGCCCGGATTGATGAGGAAACCATCCGAACCTCGATGCTGGCCGATGAGGTCAGCCCGCGGGATATGGCCGACACGCTGGCAGAAATGAAGGCCAGACAGGTTTCGTTGAAAAACCCCGGCATTCCGGTACTGGGTGCCGATCAGATTCTGGAATTTCAGCGAAAGCCCCTGGGAAAGCCGGCAACCATCGCCGAAGCGCGTTCGCAGTTGCAAATGCTGCGCGGCAACCGGCATCAGCTGATTTCCGCAGCGGTGATCGCGCTTGACGGTCAACCGATCTGGCGGCATGTCGGAGAAACCAGGCTTTGGATGCGCGAGTTTTCGGATACTTACCTTGATGGCTATCTTGATCGCATGGGAGATGACGTGCTTGCAACAGTCGGTGCCTATAAACTGGAACAGGAAGGGGCGCGATTGTTTTCCCGAATCGAAGGCGATTACTTTACCGTGCTTGGCTTGCCATTGATTGAACTCCTGAATTATCTGGCAGAGACGGGGATTGTAGAGAAATGACAGGCGAACCCATCCCGCTGGCAGGTGTGATCGGCGCACCGGTTTCGCATTCCAGATCACCGGCGCTACATGGTTACTGGCTCAGGAAATATCGCCTGAAGGGATATTATATCCCGATCGAGCTTGGCTATGACACGTTCGAACAGGGGTTGCGTTCGCTGCCGCTGCTTGGATTTCATGGCGTCAACATCACCATTCCGTTCAAGGAAAAGGTGCTGACCCTGGCTGATGTCATCACCGACCGAGCCGCGCTGATCGGGGCGGCCAACACCATTACATTCCTGAAGGACGGGCGCATTCAGGCGGACAATACCGATGGTTTCGGTTTTATCGCCAATATCCGCCAGCAGGCGCCGGACTGGGATGCCACGGTTGGCCCGGCCATGGTTCTGGGCGCCGGGGGCGCGGCGCGGGCAATCGTCTCGGCACTTCTGGCCGAGGGCGCCCCGTCGGTCCGGATCAGCAACCGCACCCGCAACCGTGCCGACATGCTGAAGGAGCATTTCGGTGGCAGGGTTTCGGTGATTGAATGGTCAAATGCCGCGTCCGAAATGCAGCACGCTGCAACCTTGGTCAACGCGACCTCGCTGGGTATGACCGGGCAGCCGGAACTTACGCTCAACCTTGACCGGTTGCGCCCGTCGACACTGGTTGCCGAAATCGTTTATTCGCCACTGAACACCGGGTTGTTGCAAAAAGCGGCGGAACGCGGTTGCCGGACGGTTGATGGTTTGGGCATGCTTTTGCATCAGGCGGTGCCGGGGTTTGAAAACTGGTTCCGCGTCAGGCCAGAGGTCGATATCGGGCTTAGACAAGTGGTTCTGAACGCATGAACAGGAATGTTTTCGTGCTGGGTCTGACCGGGTCCATCGGTATGGGCAAAACCACCACCGCCGAGATGTTCCGCAACGCCGGCGTGCCAGTCTGGGATGCGGATGAGGCGGTGCATCGCCTTTATGGCCCTGGCGGTGCTGCCACCGAAGCGGTGGCCGCAATCTGCCCCGCCGCGGTATCAGCGGTCGGTGTTGACCGCGCGGCACTGCGCGACTGGATCGCCAATGATGCGGGTGCATTGCACAAGCTGAACGCCGTGGTGCATCCGCTGGTTGCGCAGGACCGGCAGGAATTCATCGAAGCTGCTGCCGCCAAGGGCGTGCCGCTGATTGTGGTCGATGTGCCGCTATTGTTTGAAACCGGGGCCGAATCCGGGGTTGATGCGGTTCTGGTGGTCAGCGCCCCTGCCAAGGTGCAAAAGGCCCGGGTCATGGCGCGCAAGGGCATGACCGAAGAACACTATTCCCGCATCCTGGCGCATCAGATTCCCGATGCCGAAAAACGCCAGCGCGCCGATTATGTGATAGAAACCACATCACTTGATGTGGCGCGTCAGGGGGTAGAGGATGTGATCAGGGATTTGACCGACAGGATAGCCCGCGATGCGTGAAATCGTTCTGGACACCGAAACCACCGGGCTTGACCCATTTAGCGGCGATCGTATCGTTGAAATCGGGGCGATCGAATTGTTCAACCACATGCCCACCGGCGCGATTTATCACCAGTACATCAACCCCGAACGCTCCATGCCCGAGGAGGCGTTTGCGGTGCATGGGCTGGGGGACGAATTTCTGGCCGACAAACCGGTTTTTGCCATGATCGCCGATGCATTTCTGGAATTTGTCGGAGATGCCAGGCTGGTCATTCACAATGCCAGCTTTGACATGAAATTCATCAATGCCGAACTTGGCTGGCTGGATCGCCAGCATCTGCCGATGAGCCAGGCCATCGACACGCTTGAAATTGCCCGCAAGAGGTTTCCCGGCGCGCAAAATTCGCTGGATGCGCTGTGTCGTCGGTTTGCTGTCGACAATGCGGCGCGGGAAAAGCACGGCGCATTGCTGGATTCCGAACTGCTGGCCGAGGTTTATCTGGAACTGATCGGCGGCAGGCAACCCGATTTCATGCTGGCCGGCAGTCACCGTGAAACGGCGGGGCAGAATGGTCAAGCGCCGGAAATCTGGCGACCAACGCCGCGCCCGGCGCCATTGCCGTCGCGGCTGACGCCGACCGAGGCGGAAAATCACCGTAAATTCATCGAAAAGCTGGGCGATGCCGCGCTGTGGCCGAAGTTCAGGCTTCACTGATACCACAGCACGGTTTTATCAGACGATCTTTGCGCCCGCTTTTTCCGCTTCGGCGCGACGCTGAATTTCCTGCCGGTAAAGCGTTAAAAAGTCGATGTTTTCCAGGTTGAGCGGCGGGTATCCACCGTCGCGGGTAATGTCACCAACGATGCGCCTGAGATAGGGAAAGATCATCCGTGGGCATTCGATCAGCAGATAGGGATGCATCTGCTCGTCCGGCACGTCCTGAATATGGAACACACCGCCATATTCGATTTCAAGAACGAACAGGGAAACATTCTTGTCCTTGCCCTTGGATTCGATATTGAGCTTCAGGACAACCTCAAATTCGCCGTCCTTTTCCCGGCGCTTCGCATCGATATTCACCTGTACCTGAATGTCGGGCTGAACGTTGCCCTCAAGCCCCTTTTGGGCGGCGACGTTTTCAAACGACAGATCCCGGATGAACTGCCCGAGTATCTTCATTTGTGGCGCTTTCATTTCGGCCTGTGCGGGTTTGGCGGTTGGTTGTTCGGCCATCGAACTCTCCTGAATAACTGAAATCTTTGCCGACACCTTCGTTATCAGGTCGGCGTGGTCTTCACAATCGGTGCATGCTGCAAAACGTCACCGCTTTGCCCATCCTGACGGATTTTCCGGCGGTTCCTGATCATCATCGTCAAGTACCGAATATTCCGCTTCGATGGTATCCCGGTCCGGTCGCCGTGCGGGTCCGGCCGATCCGGTTGAAACAAAGGTGAAACCTGATGCCAATACCCGCGCCGAGCCCCAGCGGATCAGAGCCATGCGAACCGGTGGCAGCAGCAACAGCAGTCCGACAGTATCGGTGAAAAAACCCGGTGTCAGCAATAAGACGCCGGCGACCAGAATCATCGCCCCTTCGATCAGGGGCGTTCCCGGATCACCGCCATCAGCGATTGCCTGTTGCAGCCGGTTCAGCGCCATAACCCCCTGCGCACGCATCAATGCGGTGCCGATAATCGCCGTCAAGACGACAATGGCCAGCGTCGGCCACAGCCCGATTGCACCGCCGACCTGAATAAACAGGGCGATTTCGATGATCGGTACCATGACAAACAGTAAAAACAACCACATGGGCAGACGGCCTTTCAATTCTTCTGCGCGGCTATGGTAGACTTGACCACAGACGTGACATACATATGTGCAAACAGCGCCGGTTTCCATGATCGGAGTAAAATTTTCAGGAGGCATCTAAATGAGCTCTGCAATCATCCAGCTAATCGTATTGGCGGGAATCGCACTGTTCCTGATCCTGCGCCTGAAAAACGTGCTTGGCACCCGCAGCGGTTTTGAAAAGCCGCCGATTGCCAAGGCACCCAGCGGCCCGTCGCCGGTCAAACGTGAATTCGAGGTGATCGAAGGTGGCGTTGACCGCGATATTTCCGACCACATCAGTGTCAAAAGCGATTCCGGCAAGGCGCTGGCAGCGATGAAGTTGATTGAGCCGTCATTCAATGTGACCGGATTTCTGTCGGGTGCCCGGAGTGCTTATGAAATGATTCTGATGGCGTTCGAAAACGGCGAGTTGGCAACCTTGAAACAGTTCCTGTCCGAAGATGTCTACACCAGCTTTTCCAGCGTGGTCGAAGCGCGCGAAGCAGAGGGTCTGAAGGTCGAGGCAACGTTCATCGGCCTGCGCGAAATGAAGCTGACCCATGCCGAGCTGAACCCGGACACCAAAGAGGCCGAGATTACCATCAAGTTTCTGGCCGAACTGACCTCGGTGGTTCGCAACGCTGCGGGTGAAGTTGTCGAAGGTCACGCAGAAGAGGCCAAGCGGCAAAAGGATGTCTGGACCTTTGCCCGCATCATGGGCAGTGACGATCCGAACTGGCAGCTTGTCGCCACCGGCGGATGATGCGCCTCGGGCAACTTGCTGCTGCCTGCCTTCTGGTGCTGTGCACGGAACAGGCTGAGGCTGGCCCGGATTACAAGGCCATCAGGTTCGATCAGTTGCTGGGCTGGCAATTTGACAACCACGATGAGGCGTTGGAGGCGTTCCGCAAATCCTGTATGGATATCCGCGCCGGTGAATGGGCGCCGCTGTGCGCGCTGGCAGAAACCCACCCGCCGGCCAGAGCCTTTTTTGAAACCTTCTTTACCCCGGTCATTGTCAAGCCCGAGGCGCGGGCGCTGTTCACCGGTTATTTCGAACCGATCCTGAACGGTTCGCTCTACAAGGTTGGGCCTTACCAATATCCGATCTACAGCAAACCGGACAATCTGGTGGCCGGGGATCCGGACCTGACCCGCGCCGCCATTGATAACGGCGCGCTGGTTCACAAGGGGTTGGAAATCGCCTATGTCGATGATCCGGTCGAGGCGTATTATCTGCATATCCAGGGATCCGGGCGCATCCGGCTGACCAACGGCAACACCATCCGCGTTGGTTATGCTGGCGAGAATGGCCATGTCTATCGTTCCGCCGCCGGGGAATTGGTGCGGCAGGGCGAGATCGACTATGCCGATGCCTCGATCGAAGGGCTGAAGGCATGGGTCAAGGCCAACCCGGAAAAGGGAATGAAAGCACTGGAATTCAATCAATCCTATGTGTTTTTTGAACGGTTTGAGATCCAGGACGAAAACAGCGGGCCGAAGGGTGCGCTGGCGCGACCGATCACCGCCCTCAGATCCGTTGCGGTTGATCCGAAATTCGTGCAGCTTGGCGCGCCGGTCTGGATCGAAAAGGGCGGGCAGAATGCCTTTCGCCGCTTGATGGTGGCGCAGGATGTCGGGTCGGCCATCAAGGGGCCACAGCGCGCCGACATCTTTTTCGGCACCGGCGATGCAGCGGGAACGGCGGCAGGCAACACCAAGAACAGCGGCCGCATGGTGGTCTTGATGCCAATCGCCATCGCCAACCGTCTTGACCCCGAGGGTTGAGGGATGACACGGACGCGGGGCCGCAAACGGGCATTGAGCGATGAGGAAAAGGCGCTGTGGCAACAGGCCATCAGCAAGACCGATCCGCTGCGGCAGGAGGTGCCGGATTTCGTTGAAATCATCAAACCGGCACAGCGCCGCATCCAACCGGACCGATCCAGGATCACCCCCTTTAAGCTGGGAGAAGCCAGCCAGAAAAAAATCCCCGAAAACCGGTTGCAACCCAGCCTTGATGAAACCTTTGCCAAGGTTTCACCGAACATGGACCGGCGCAATTTCGACCGTCTCAGGAAGGGCAAGAAACCGGTGGATGGGGTGCTTGACCTGCACGGCCTGACCCTGGCCGAGGCGCATCCCCGCCTGATCTCGTTCGTGCGCGACGCGCATGTCAGCGAAAAGCGGTTGCTGCTGATAATTACCGGCAAGGGAAAAACCGGCGAGGATCAGGGATTCATGCCGGTCAGGCGCGGTATCCTCAGGCATCAGGTGCCGCAATGGCTGCAAATGCCACCCTTGGCGCCACTGGTCTTGCAGGTGACGCAGGCGCATGGCAAACACGGCGGATCAGGGGCGTATTACATTTATCTGCGCCGCCAGCGTTAAACGTCTGGCGCGCCGCATCGCCAGCGCCGCCAGCATCGAACTCAGCACGATATAGGCGGCGATTGCATACATTTGATCAACAAAATCAATCCCGAAATCAATCAGATAGCCGGTCAGACCCGGACCGATTGCAGTGCCGAACACCATGACCGCCGCCCCGATGGATTTGATCGCCCCCAGATGGCGGGTGCCATAGAATTCGGCCCAGAACGAGCCGATAACCGGCGTGGCCATGCCTTGGGTAAGGCCAAAGAACACAAACGCCGCCGCCGCCGAAATCAGGCTTTGGCCGCTGGCGAAGATCAGGAAGGTCACGGCAAAGGGCAGTTGGAACAGCGGCAGCATCCTGAACGCGCCGAGCCTGTCCACCAATGATCCGCCAAGGACATTGGCCAGAATGGTGACGCCGGTGAAAACCGGAATGAGGGCGACGAAATCGACCAGTTCCCAACCCTTGGTTTCGACGAAATGCACCTGCTGAAAAAACAGCGCCGTGCCAAAGGTCGGCAGACCCAACACCGCCGGAAGAACCAGCCAGAAATTCCAATCTTTCAGCATGTCGGCCCGGCTCCAGTGGCGGTCCATCACGCCTTTGCTGTGTTCGGCCAGTTCCGGGTTGCGGGGTGACCGTTCTACCCGCAGCAGCCAGATCAGAAACGGTATCGCCAGCAAGGGCAACGCCGCCGCAATCAGCCAAAGGCTGCGCCAGTCGATCAAGGTCATCAGCGCCACGAAAACCAGCGGCAGGATCGCCTGCCCCAGCGGAAAGCCGAAACCGGCCACCGTCAGCGCCTTGCCCCGCGCCGCTGAAAACCAGCGCGCCATGGAAACAACGGCGATATGGCTGGTCATCCCCTGGCCGGTGAAGCGCAGGCAGAAGATCACCAGTATCAACGCCCAGGCAGCGGTATTCAGCGCCATGAAAACGCAGGCGGCCGAAAGCAGGCACAAGAACACCGGGCCAAGCACGCGGCTGCGGAATCGGTCGGTCAACCCGCCCGCCCAGATCATTGTGGCGGCAGACAAGCTGGTGCCAAGGGTATAAATGCCGCCCCAAGCGCCGTGACTGAGGCCAAATTCGGCGCGAATTTCGCCGGCGAAAATGGATATGAAGAAGGTCTGCCCATAGCTTGACGAAAACGTAAGGATAACCCCCGCCGCCAGCCACTTGGCATTCGCCCGCATGAAATCGACATAACCCATCGCCGGGATCATGCGGTGGTTTCAGGGTGGCGTCACGCCGAAAATGACCGGAATCTAAAGAACATAGCGCGAAAGGTCGGTGGAACGCGACAGCTCGCCCAGGTTCTTTTCGACGAAATCGCCATCAACCACCACCGATTGCCCGCCCCGGTCGGGGGCGGCAAAGCTGAGTTCTTCGAACACCCGCTCCAACACTGTGTAAAGACGCCGCGCACCGATGTTTTCTACTGCCTGGTTGACCTCGGCAGCGATGGTGGCAAGGGCTTTGATCCCGTCTTCGGTAAATGAGACGGTCACATCTTCGGTGGCCATCAGGGCAGAGTATTGCCGGGTCAGCGCGTTGTCGGTCTCGGTCAGAATGCGTACGAAATCATCCACGGTCAGCGCCCTGAGTTCCACGCGGATCGGCAGTCGGCCCTGTAGCTCCGGCAGAAGATCCGATGGTTTGGCGATGTGAAACGCGCCCGAAGCGATGAACAGGATGTGGTCGGTCTTGACCGGGCCGTATTTGGTGGAAACCGTGGTGCCTTCGATCAGCGGCAAAAGATCGCGCTGCACGCCTTCACGGCTGACATCACCGCCACGGGCATCGGTGCGGGCGCAAACCTTGTCGATCTCGTCCAGAAAGACGATGCCGTTTTCCTCGACCGCCGAGATGGCTTCGCGGGTCACCACATCCTGATCGACCAGTTTGTCGGCCTCTTCGGTGATCAGCAGATCGTAACTTTCGGCCACCGACAACCGCTTGCGGCTGGTGCGTCCGGCGAACGCCTTGCCGAACAGGTCGCCGATATTCAACATACCCATGCCCGGCTGCCCGGGCAGATCCAGCATCTGCATCGGGTTGGAGGTGTCGGCGACTTCGATTTCGATCATCTTGTCATCCAAAAGTCCCTTGCGCAATTTATCGCGGAACATTTCACGGGTCGCTTCGCGGGCGTCGGAACCGGCCAGCGCGTCAATTACCCGATCCTCGGCCGAACTGTGGGCGTTGGCCTTGACGGTTTCGCGCATGTTTTCGCGCACCATCAGGATGGCGCTGTCGACCAGATCGCGCACGATCTGTTCCACGTCGCGCCCGACATAGCCGACCTCGGTGAACTTGGTCGCCTCGACCTTGATGAAGGGGGCCTGCGCCAGCTTTGCCAGGCGGCGCGAGATTTCGGTCTTGCCAACGCCGGTCGGGCCGATCATCAGGATGTTTTTCGGATAAACCTCATCGCGCAGATCGTCCGATAGTTGCCTGCGGCGCCAGCGGTTGCGCATTGCGACGGCAACGGCGCGTTTGGCGTCCTTCTGGCCAATGATGTACCGGTCGAGTTCGGAAACGATTTCACGCGGGGTCAGATCGGTCATGCCTCGATCACCTCTACTGTTACGTTGCCGTTGGTGTAGACGCAGATATCGGCGGCGATTTCCAGCGCCCGTCGGCCAATTTGTTCGGCTGTCCGGTCGCCGTCGATAATGGCGCGGGCGGCGGCCAGCGCGTAATTGCCACCCGAACCGATGGCGGCGATGCCGTGTTCCGGTTCCAGCACATCACCCGCACCGGTGATCACCAGCAGATCCTTGCCGTCGGTGACGATCAGCATCGCTTCAAGATTCCTGAGATATTTGTCGGTTCGCCAGTCCTTGGCCAGTTCGACACTGGCGCGGGCCAGTTGGCCGGGGGCTGCCTCCAGCTTTTTTTCAAGCCGTTCCAGCAGGGTAAAGGCATCGGCGGTTGAACCGGCAAAGCCGCAGACAACATCGAACCCGCCCGGCGATATGCGGCGGACCTTTTGCGCCGTTCCCTTGATCACCGTCTGGCCAAGGCTGACCTGTCCATCACCGACAACCGCCACTTTGCCACCCTTGCGAACGCCGATGATCGTGGTGCCGTGCCAGCCCGGAAAACTATTATCAGACATATACCCTCCGCCTTTTTCCTGATCTTCTATATGGCGTTTTCGGGTTGGGGAAACAACCACGGAGCCGGACAGTTCTTGCCGCGCTTGCACGAAAAACCTAGGCTGACGCGAAACCAGAGGGGTCAAAGTGGCCAACAGCCGAAAATTGACGATCTATTTGCAGGATGGCCTTAGGCAGGAAGCCGAGGCCGGCAATCACAATTTTTTCGGCATTCTCGATAAAGCGTTCAAAGACAAAGGGTTTGAGGTGGCATACCTGCCCGATACCCCGGACGAATTGCTGAAATCCGAACAGCGCGACGGCTACAGCCTGCTTCACTTGCAAACCCCGTTTCACGACCGGGCGCTGGATGTTCGGCTGGCCTATATGTACCCGTTCTGGCGCATCGAAAAGGCCCAGTGGCGAGAGGATTATCAGGTGGCCAGGGCTGAATTTGACCCGGCAAAAGTGGACGAGGCAGAGGCCAAGAAATTCTTTCGCTTCTGGCGACATCGGCTGGGGGTGGGTGAATTGCACCGCTTTGCCGGCGTCGGTTCGGTTCTGATTGCCTTGCAGGGGCGATTGCTTGACCAACGGCACGGCCAGTCCATGACGCCGATCGAAATGATCCGCGAAACCATCGCGCAGGATGTGATCCGGGAAATCGTGATCAAGCTTCACCCCAAGGAAACCTATTCAGAACCGGAACTGGCCGCCTTGCAGGAATTTAGAAACAATCCGCGCGTCAGTTTTCGCCAGGATGACATTGGCCTGCTGCTGAACGATTGCGATTATGTGGTGACGCAGAATTCCAGCGTGGCATTCAAGGGGCTGTTGCATACCCGGCCTGCGATCCTGTTTGGCGCATCGGATTTCCATCACCTGTTTCAGAACGTGAACCAGATCGGTGTCGCCCGCGCGTTTCGCAACGTGACGGCGGCGCGGATGGCTTATGCAAAATATGTCTACTGGTTTTTACAAGGAAATTCGATCAATGCCGGCCGCGAGGGGGCGGCAGAACGAATTCTGGCCTATTGTCGCCGGTTCGGTTGGGAAATCTAGGCGGGCGGCGCGTAGAGTTTGAAGCCAATCTTCTGGCGTTCCTCAAGATCCGCCATCAGGCTTTCGCGTTCGGCATCGGTCATGGCGGGCCAAGGAGTGTTGCCATTGATCAAGCCGCCTTCTTTCAGTTTGTGATAAACTTTGGTGAAATCGAGTTCGCCATAGGACATCCGGCTTGGCCGGGCCTGATTGTTGGGTATCCAGTGTTGTTTCAGCGCATTGATGGTAACGGTTTCAATGTCGCAAAACGCCCGGAATTGCAGTTCGAACTGCGCGGCAACGTCGGGCCTGCGGGCGATTACCGCGATCTTTGCGGTCGGCTTGGCAACCAGTGCTGCCATATGGAGCGGTGATCCATCGGCAGAAATGATGAAATCGGCGGATTTATAGGCGGCAAGCTGGTCGGCGAATTTCATCTTTTGCGGGTGGATCACCTCATAACCCTCGGCCTCAAGGTGCTGTTCGATCAGTTCTTCAGCCACCAGCCCGCCCCTTTGCTGTGGCAGTTGCGAACGAGAGACGTAAAGTTTCCGCGCCCGGTCATCGGCGATATGCACCCCCATGCGGGCGCGCATGAAGGCGCGGTATTCCGGCAGCCCTTCGATCATGCCGAACATGCCGAAACCCTGTTGCGGCACCAGAACCTCGTCAAACTGGGCCGGCTCGGGTTGGTTGATCACCTCAGCCTCGATATCCAGCATCTTCAGGAACGGTTTGTATACATTCAGCACATGTTCAGTCTGCCGCTGTACCTTGGGAATGAAAACGATGCCGTCGATTTCCTTTTCCAGCCGCTGATAGGCCCAAAGCCGCGCGGTACTTTCCACCAGAAAATGCCCGAAATGCCCGAACAGAAGGCCAGCAAACATGTAGCGGCCGTTGCGCTGCTCGATCTCCGCAGGTTCCGGGATGCGCGGTGGCAAGGTGAACGTGCGGCCGTCGCGCCAGGTTATGCTTTCTTCGACATGCTGCAAATCCGCGGTCAGGACACCGCAATTCAACGGCTGGATACCGTCATTATCGCTGGGGATGGGTACCACGATGCCGTTTTTGATATTGCGGATAATCGGTTCGTTGCCAAGTGACAAATCTGGCGGTGTGGTCATCGACTCGGCCCCCTATTTCTTGCTTTTCTTGTTTTTGTCCAGGAACAGATCACGGCGTTTCTGCAACGAACTGGAAAGGTTGGGATTACCCGATGCCGATGATGCAGTCTTGATGATCCGTTCGGCCAGCCCCAAATGGCCACGTTCCATCGCCATGTCGATCAGGCCCATGTAATACCAGGGCAATTTGCGCCGGCTGCGGTAAAGATCATTGAATATTGCCTCGGTCATGTCGCCGCTGATGCACATGCCGGTCACCGATTTCAGGATGCCGGCGCGGCGCAGGAACACCACGGTCTTGTGGCCGACATAGTTGGAATGCAGGTGCACGATATTGTCGCCGGAATACCGCTGGGCATGGGTCTTGTCGCCCTGCTCGTAGGGATCATAGCAGAGATAGACCTTTTCGGCGCTCGCCGTCAGTGCCGCCGAGTCGGCATAACGGCCGGACCAGTCCTGTTGCCGACCCCGGTTGAACCGTTTTTCCCACGGAACCAGATCCTTTTTCAGCGTGGATTGCGGCGAATAGCTGATCACCGTCGCGCCGGGTGCCAGGCCACAAAATGCACAGGCGGCGTAACCACCCATCGAGGTGCCGGTAAAGACGACCCGTTTGTAGGCGGCGAAAAACCCCTGGTCACGCAGACCTTCGAGATAGTCGAAAAGCGTGTCGTCACGATACCAGTTGGCGTCGAACGAGATGATGCCAAGACTGGACCAACTGTTTTCGGCAAAGAACTTGTCGCCCCAAGCCTCGCGTTCAAGGCTTTCGTCGTTGACGGCAGACAGGTTGTCAAAGGTTACGACCAGAATATCATCGCCGCGTGCCACATGAACGGCGGCGAATTTCTGGTAATTGACGTAAAAGCCGTTCGGCCTTGAAACATGATGGCCGTTTATCCGGCTTTTGCGCATTTCAGCCAGCCACGCCGGGGCCATCTTGCCTTGGTGCGGGTTTGGCTTTGCGTCCTCGGCCATGAAATCCTTCGCAGACTGGAGTTGTTGAATACCCTATCCGTAGTAATGCATATCACATTAGATACTTCATAGGGTACGTTCAATCTCTTCAGTCTCGAATATTTCTATCACGTCGCCTTCGCGGATATCCTCGTAATTCTCGAACGCCATGCCGCATTCCTGCCCGCCCTGCACTTCTTTCACTTCATCCTTGAAGCGTTTCAGGGTTTTCAGCTTGCCCTGGTGAATTACCACGTTATCGCGCAGCAGGCGAACCCCGGCGGAACGTCGTGCCACGCCTTCGGTAACCACGCAGCCGGCGATCTTGCCGACGCCGGTGATCTTGAACACCTCTTTGATGGTGGCATAACCGATAAAGGTTTCCTTGATCTCGGCCGACAACAGACCGCTGGCCGCAGCTTTCACATCGTCCACCAGATCGTAGATGATCGAGTAATAGCGGATTTCAACGCCCTTCTGGCGCGCGGATTCGCGTGCCGGTGCATTGGCGCGGACATTGAAGCCGATGATCGGCGCGCCCGAGGCTTCGGCCAGGGTAACGTCGCTTTCGGTGATGGCGCCGACGCCGGAATGCAGTACGCGCACGCGCACCTCTTCGTTGCCGACCTTTTCCATCGCCTGAATGATCGCTTCGGCCGAGCCTTGAACGTCGGATTTGACCAGAATCGGCAGTTCGGAAACATCCTGATCCGCCTTGGCCTTGGCCAGCAACTGATCCAGCGTGGTTGCCGAACCGGCTGCCGCCTTTTTGTCCTTGGACAGTTGATGGCGGTAATCGGCGATTTCACGCGCCTTGCTTTCGCCGGCGACCACGTTCAGAACGTCGCCTGCCTCGGGGGTGCCGTTCAGGCCCAGAACCTCGACCGGGGTGGATGGTCCGGCCTCGGACACCCGCTCGCCTTTGTCGTCAATCAGGGCGCGAACCTTGCCCCATTGTTCGCCCACAACGAAGATGTCGCCCTGACGCAACGTACCCTTCTGCACCAGAACGGTGGCCACCGGGCCGCGCCCGGTGTCAAGCTGCGCCTCGATCACGGCGCCTTCGGCGGCGCGGTTGGGGTTTGCCTTCAGTTCCAGCAGTTCGGCCTGAAGAACGATGTTTTCCAGCAGTTCATCAAGGCCATCGCCAGTGATGGCCGAAACCTCGACATCCAGAACATCGCCGGACATCTTTTCGACCACGACTTCGTGTTGCAGCAGTTGCGTGCGAACCCGGCCCGGATCGGCACCGGGGCGGTCAATCTTGTTGATGGCCACGATCATCGGCACACCGGCGGCCTTGGCGTGGTTGATCGCCTCGATCGTCTGCGGCATGACGCTGTCATCGGCGGCGACGACAAGGACCACGATATCGGTCACTTGCGCCCCACGGGCGCGCATCGAGGTGAAAGCGGCGTGACCAGGGGTATCGAGGAAGGTCAGCAGATGGCCGCTGTCGGTGGTGATTTGATAGGCACCGATGTGCTGGGTAATGCCGCCCGCCTCGCCTGAGACCACGCTGGTCTTGCGGATTGCATCCAGAAGTGAGGTCTTGCCGTGATCGACATGGCCCATGATGGTAATGACCGGTGCGCGCGGTTTCAGATCCTCGGCGGCGTCTTCAACGGTGTCGATCGCATCCTCGACATCGGCGTCGGAAACCCGCACCACGCGGTGACCGAATTCCTCGACCACCAGTTCGGCGGTGTCGGCGTCGATGGCCTGATTCTGGGTTGCCATGATGCCGTTCTGCATCAGGGTCTTTACCACGGCGGCAACCCGTTCGGCCATGCGGTTGGCAAGTTCCTGAACCGTGATTGCCTCGGGGATCTGCACGTCGCGCATGATCTTTTCACGCTCGCCACCGTCGCCCATGGCCTTGCGGCGCTCGCGTTCCTGGGCGCGTTTCATTGCCGCCATAGATCTCTGGCGGCCGCCTTCACGCCCGGCCAGTGCCTGGTTGATCGTCAACTTGCCGGAACGGCGACGATCATCGTCCTTGGTGCGCTGCGGTTTTTTCGGTTCCTCGCGGGCCGGCCGGTCGGCGGATTTCTTGACCGCTGGTGCCTGACGAGAGGCCGAAGGCTTTGCGTCTTCATCGGTTGCAGGTACGGGAATCGCCATATCGGCCGACTGTTCGGCGGCGGCGGTCTTGGCGGCCTCGCGGGCCTGTTTCTTGGCTTCTTCAGCCTCTTTGGCGCGCAGGCGTTCTTCGCGTTCCTGATCTTCGCGTTCTTTCGCTTCCAGTTCGGCGCGCTTTTCTTCGCGTTCCTCTTCGCGTTTGCGGGCTTCTTCCTCGCGCAGGGCTGTCTCATCGGCTTCGCGGGCCTTGGCGGCCTTCAGGGCTTGCAGGCGGCGTTCCATTTCGGCGTCGGAAATGCCAGCCGGGCGTTTGGATACAGGTTTGCCCTTGGACGGTACGGTTGATGCCGGTGTGGTGGTTGAAACGGCAGGTGCCGCCGTACCGGGCTTGGGTACGACCACACGCTTGCGCTTTTTCTCGACCACAACCGATTTTGTCCGGCCATGGGAAAAGCTCTGGCGCACATGACTCCGGTCGCCGCCACCACGAGGGCCGAGGGGTTTGCCGGATTTGTTGTCGTTCTCAGTCATACGTCTTTCGCACCTTCTTGTTCCGGCCCCGTGCCGGATGCATCAGCCCCATTCGGGACGAGTCCATTGCGGACGCCAGCCAGTCTTGTGGCACCCTCTACTATACGTTCGCTCAGTCCGCCAGCGGCAAGCGCCGCATGTATCACATTTTCCCGCCCGAATGCCACACCCAATTCCTTGGCGGAAAGGCAGGAAATCACAGAGGTTTTACCCCGGTTGGGGCGAATCTTGGCCTTTTGCGCCGCGGATCCGTCACAAGCCTGTAGCAGAACGGCAACGGAACCTTTCGTCGCCGCCTCCTTGACCTTCTCAAACCCGGCGAAAGCCTGCCCCGACTTGCGGGCCAGGGCAATCAGGCCAGTGAGATGGCGCAGCAACTGCACCTCGACATTCTGCACGAGCGTTGCAGGAACCTCAACCGCCTGCTTGGCAGAGCGCGCGAACAGGCGCTTGTTCACCGCCTTTTGAATGGCCGTGCGGTCGGCGGCAACCCAGATGCCGCGCCCCGGCAGCTTGCCGGTGACATCGACCACGATCACCCGATCCGGCCCGACGACAAATCGAATCAGCGCCGCCATCGGCAACACCTCGCCGGTGGCGATGCAGCGTCTTTCGGGTTCGCCCCGGATCTTTGATCGGCCGCCGCGGGTCACGGGCACGTTCCGAAGCCTGAAGGATCAGGCCTCGACTCCTTCTTCGACTTCGGTTTCTTCTTCCTCGCCCACCAGATCGGCGGGATCGACCCAGCCCAACTGGATGCGGGCGGTCATGATCAGGTTCTGCGCCTCTTCCAGCGACATGTCGAATTTTTCCAAAAGCCCCTCGTCCTTGACGCGCTCGCCGTTGACAGTGGTATAGCCGCCCGCCAGTTCCCAGTCGGCACAGGTGGCGAAATCGTCCAGCGTCTTGATGCCGTCCTCGCCCAAAGCGACGAACATTTCCGGGGTCAGGCCCTCGAAATCGAACAGGCTTTGCTGCACGCCAAGGGCGCGGGCCTTTTCGATTGCTTCGGCGTGGATTTTTTCGATGCATTCGCGGGCGCGGGTTTGCAGTTCGACCGCAGTATCCTCGTCAAAGCCGTCGATCACCAGCAACTCGTCGATTTCCACATAGGCGACTTCTTCCAGGGTGGCGAAACCTTCGGATACCAGCAGCTGCGCCACCATTTCATCGACATCAAGCGCGTCCATGAACAGTTGCGAGCGTTCTGCGAACTCGGCCTGACGCCGGGCGGATTCCTCGGCCTCGGTCAGGATGTCGATGTCGAATCCGGTCAACTGGCTGGCCAGACGCACGTTTTGGCCACGCCGCCCGATTGCCAGCGAAAGCTGATCGTCAGGCACCACCACCTCGATCCGTTCAGCGTCTTCGTCCAGAACCACCTTGGTCACTTCGGCAGGTTGCAGGGCGTTGACCAGGAAAGTCGGCGCATCATCATTCCAGGGAATGATATCAATCTTTTCGCCGCCAAGTTCATTCACCACCGCCTGAACCCGGCTGCCGCGCATACCGACGCAGGCACCGACCGGGTCGATGGCATTATCATAGGAAATCACGCCGATCTTGGCGCGGCTGCCGGGGTCGCGGGCCACCGCCTTGATCTCGATGATGCCGTCGTAGATTTCCGGCACCTCCATCTTGAACAGTTCGGCCATGAATTCCGGCGCAGTACGGCTAAGGAAGATCTGCGGCCCACGAACCTCTTCGCGCACCTCACGAATATAGGAACGCACCCGATCACCGGTGCGGAAGGTTTCGCGGTTGATCAACTGGTCGCGGCGCAGCACTGCCTCGCCCCTACCGACATCGACGATGACATTGCCGTATTCCACGCGCTTGACGATGCCGTTGATGATCTCGCCCTCGCGATCCTTGAATTCCTCGTATTGGCGGGCGCGTTCGGCTTCGCGCACCTTTTGCAGGATCACCTGTTTTGCCGATTGCGCGGCAATCCGACCGAAATCCATTGGCGGAAGCTGATCAATGATCTCGTCGCCGACCTTGGGGTCGTCAAGATGCGCACGGGCATCGGCCGGGGCCATTTCGGTAAAGTGGTTTTCGACCTCGTCCACCACATGCCGGATGCGGGTCATGGTCAGTTCGCCCGACTTACGGTCGATATGGGCACGGATATCCAGTTCCGCGCCGTAGCGCGACTTGGCCGCCTTGGCCATTGACTCTTCCATCGCCTCGATCACCAGTTCGGGGTCGATCAGTTTTTCCCGCGCGACCGCATCTGCGATCTGCAAAAGCTCCAGCCGGTTGGCACTGGTTATGCTCATGTCGTTTCCTCTTTGGATGTTTCGTCAGTTTCTATGTCGTCAAATTCGGTTTCATCAAAACCCTGGGCTTTGCGCGCCTTCAGCATTTCGGCGATCAGCTCATCGGTCAGTACCAGCTTGGCCTCGGTCAGCCAGTCGAATTCCAGACCAATGATACCCTCGGGAATTTCAATCAGAACCTCATTACCCTCGCTGCCGCGTAATTCGCCCTTGAAGCGTTTGCGCCCGTCGATCAGTTCCGAGGTTTCCAGTCGGGCCTCATACCCGGCCCAGTTGTCGAAATCCTTTAGCCGGGTCAGGGGCCGGTCGATCCCGGGCGAGGAAACCTCAAGCGTGTATTCCCCGGCGATCGGATCCTCGACATCCAGAACCGCGCTGATGGCGGTTGAGATTTTGGCGCAGTCGTCAACCTCGATGCCGCCATCGGGGCGTTCGGCCATGATTTGCAACGTCGTCGATTTGCCCGACATCAGGCGAATCCGCACCAGTTCAAACCCCATCGAAACGATCAGGGGCTCGACAATCCCGGCAAGCCGCTTGTCAATGGTGGTTCTGGCGATCAGGTCGGTCATGGTAGTCTCGAAGCACAAAAAAACGGGCGCGCGGCCCGTTAAAATTTCCGGTGGAAGTCTGGGGGTGGAGGCCAGTCTTGCCGCTGTTGAACGGGATATAGGCGCAACGGCCGGCAATGGCAAGACCTGGCTTTGACTGCATTTACGGCCTGGTGCGGGTTTTTGACACAATTCGGGAAACCCCCAACTTCCCTGTCGGTTTCGCTGGTTCTCATGTAAAGCACGACAAAACCCGATATTTGTATACGATATCGCAAATTGGATGGGATCGTTTCGATGCGGTCAACACCCGCTGCAATGGCGTTTCGTTGCGCGCGACAGTGAATGAAAAGACCTGTAATTGTCGGGTTGTTTCCAAATTGCTGACAAAATCGGATGACCATATTGACTCCAGTTCTGAGTGGAAAAGGGTATTCAAATGGACCGACTAACTGAAATGGAAGCATTCGCAAGCGTGGTGGACCAAGGTGGGTTCACGGATGCAGCGCGAAAGATGGGGATTTCCAAATCCGCCGTCTCAAAGCACGTCTCGTCGCTGGAATCACGGCTGGGCGCGCGGCTGTTGAACCGCACCACCCGCCGGGTCAGCCCGACCGAGATCGGCCTTGCCTATTACGACAAGGCGCGCCGGGTACTGAACGACGCCGGTGAGGCGGATGCGATGGTGACTTCCATGCAGGCCGCACCCAGCGGTTCACTGCGTTTGTCGGCGGCGACGGATTTCGGGGTCAATCACATTTCCAACGCGCTGGGGGCGTTTTTGCATCAATACCCGGAAATCAACGTCAACCTGGTACTGAACAATCGGTATGTCGAACTGATTTCCGAAGGTTTCGATCTGGCGATTCGGGTAGGCGAGATGGAAGACAGCACCCTCAGGGCACGTAAACTGACCGAGGCGAACATGAAGATGGTCGGCTCGCCGGAATATTTCGCCAAGCACGGCAAGCCCAAGCGGATTGACGATCTGAACGAACATATGCTGTTGCACTATTCCAATCAGGCATCCGGCAATGTTTGGAAACTGACCTCACCCACGGGGGAAACGCGGCAGATCAGGACCACCGGCTGTCTGACGGTGAATGACGGGCAATCGCTGTTGACGGCGGCATCGGCGGGGCTTGGCATCGCCTATTTGCCCAGCTTCCTTTATTACGAAAAGCTGGAACTCGGCCTTTTGGAAGAAGCGATGCCGGAATTGCCCATCGAAAAACGGGGGATCTATGCCGTCTACCCGCCGGGCCGCTATACCCAGCCCAAGCTGCGCGCATTCATTGATTTTCTTGTCGAGCACTTCAAGTCCAAAGGCCCGGAAGACTGGTAAACCAGCGCCGGATAATTCCGCAGCAGTTTCAGCCAAGACCCGGTTCGTTTCAGGCGAACCGGGTCTTTTCATGTTCGGATTTCGCGGCGTCAGTCGATCGTGGCCAGTATCGCTTCGACCCGGCGATTTCTGTCGCGGCCTTCCTGGGTGGAGTTGGTGGCGCGCGGCGCCAGATAGCCAACCCCTTCGGCCGCCAGTTGCCCGGTGTTGACCCCATATTCGCTGACCAGTTGCCGCAAAACCGATTCGGCGCGCTTGCGTGACAGCGCAACATTGCCGCTGAGCGAGCCCGAGGCGTCGGTGTGGCCGACCAGAATCACCGATTTTTTCGGGTTCGCCGTCAGGAATGCGGCCAGCTCTGCAAGTGATTTCGCCGCGTTGCCGTCAAGATCGGCCGATCCCATGCGAAATGTCACGCCTTCCAGAACGGCGGAACCGGTTGTGGCAAACGACGACGCGATATCCAGATCGGTTGCTGCAATGGTTTCGTTGCCGGTTTCGGCGCTGACCTCGGGTTCGGGCGATTTTGACGATAGTGAACCGGTTGTTGCCATTTCCGCGTCAAGCCCGGCGCGGGTTACCTGGATGAAACCATGTTCCGGGCTGCGGCTTACCAGTAGGCCGACGAATTCTTCCCTGTTCCCCTGCTTTTTGGCGGCGGACAGATAGCGAAAATCGCCAAGATCGACATGCATGTCGGGTTCATCAATCACGTCGGTTTCAAATCGGAAATCAAATCCGCCGCAATCGCGTGTCTCGCATTCAAACAGAACGGAAAAGCCATCGTCCTTTAACTGTTTGCGCAGCGCGGCAAGCAGCACCTGAGTATTGGTCCTGTTCGGCGGGGTTTTCCAGACCCGACGCATCACCACACCATCGGCGGCGCGGGTATCAATACTGCCGTTTACAAAGGGCCCGACCGGGATATGGGCGGTGGTTTCAAGCAACACCTCTTCATATCCCTGGCTGGAGCCAGCCGGAAAACGCAGCGCGCCCGCGGCATCTGCACCGAACGGTGCGACCACGACCAGCAAGGAGGATATGACGGCTCGAATTTTCATCTGTTTTGGGAATGATACTCGATATTTGGCTGTTTATCCACAGCATTGGAGATGCGGTTGGACATATTGAAGAATCCGGCGACCGAGGCAATGTCCCAGATATCAGCATCACTGAACCCGACATCGCGCAGCGCCTGACGATCCGGCTCTTCGATCTTGTGGGCCGCTTCGGTGATCTTGACGGCAAAATCCAGCATGGCCTTTTGTCGCGGCGAAAAATCGGCGGCGCGGTAATTCATCACCAGAACCTCACCCAAGGTCGGATCACCCGACAGTTGCCGCACGGCAGCGCCATGCGCGGTAAGGCAATAAAAGCAGTGATTGATTGACGAAACCACAACGGCGATCATTTCACGTTCCAGCTTGCTCAACCCGCTGGGGCCAAGCATCAGGTCATTATACATGCCGGTAAAACCGTTCAGCTTGGCGATATTGAAGGTATAAGCCGCCAGCACATTCGGAACAAACCCCAGCTTTTCGACACACAGATCAAAATACTTCTGGGTTTCCGGCGGCAGTTTTTCGACCGGCGGCAGATCCAGCGCATGGATCGGTTTACCTTTGACGCTCATCCATCAAGTCCTTTATTTCATTCGATAATGATATCTGCCTGCAATCTGCATCCCCAAGCCGGCAAACAGCTTTTGCGCCGGCTGGTTGTCGGCGGTCGTAACCAATGTAAGATGCTTTGCCTGGTTTTCCAGCGCCCAGATCGCCGCACGCGCCAAAGTCCGCCGACCGATCCCATGACGGCGCAATCCGGGAATGACCGTCAGCGCGTGCAGCATGGCAATTTCGCCGTCGATGGCAACAAAGGCCGCCCCGGCGGGCTTATCGCGGAATCGGCAGAACAGATAGGTTTTCGGCCCCGGCGTGCGTCGCATCACTTCGATGCGGGGTTCTGGAAAGCCGCCTGCGGCCCAGATTTCCTGCATCCGTTCCAGTGGCTCATCGCAGGGAATCGCGTCCAATGGCTCGGGGTTGATCCAGACCAGATCGGCAGCAGCGATGGAATAGATCAGAACCGGGTCGACGATGCGGTAGCCAAGAGCGGTCAGATCTGCATCCAGCGCCGGGTTTTCGGCGCTCAACCGGAACAGCGGATTTTGGCCGATGGCCAGCATTTCCGCCTCGGCTTCGGCGATATTGGCGGCATTTACCGGCGAATCAGTGGATGCCGCCGTCACCCGTTTGCCACCACCATTGTCGCGTCGCAAAGTCCACGGGCCGAACCTCTGGATCCCTAGTGGTGTCCATGTCCGGTCCATCGCCGCCAACAGGCGATTTTCGTCTGGCGCGTCGGTCACTGCTCCTGCCCTTCGGGAAAGGTCGATTTCAGTTCGGCCATCACCCGATCCAATAGCGGCCTGTCAGAGCAGCGGCAAACCACGTTGCTGCCGTATCGCCCCGCCCGGTGGAATGGGTATGAGCCGATTGAAACCGCCGGGAATGCCGATGCGATCGTTGCCAGTGGTCCGGCGATGTCACCTTCGGCCCGGTCGATCTTGAGGGTGCGGGAAATCAGTGCCTTGCCGCCCTTCAGTTCCGGCACGACCATATCGACCATCGCCTGAAATACCGACGGAACCCCGGCCATCACATGCACATTCTTCAGGCTGAACCCCGGTGCAAACGAAACCGGATTGACAATCAGGCTGGCGCCATCGGGAATTCGCGCCATCCTGAGGCGCGCCTGATTCAGTTCGACCCCGGCCTTTTGGTAATGCGCCGCCATCAGCGCGCGGGCATCCTCGCGCACGTCAATCGGTGTATCGAAAGCCGCCGCAATGGCGTCGGCAGTGATATCGTCATGGGTCGGGCCAATGCCGCCGCTGGTAAACACATGGTCCCATCGCTGGCTAAGCGCCTGCACCGCTGCCATAATGTTTTGATGGTTGTCGTCAACGATCCGAACCTCTTTCAGATCAATCGCCGCCCTGGTCAGTTGTTCGGCCAAATAGCCGACATTGACATCCTTGGTGCGGCCGGAAAGTATTTCGTCACCGATCACCAGAAATCCAGCGGTTGGGTTTGCCATTTCATCGCCCCGGAACTTGTTTTGAACCTGTGCGAGCTATAGGACCATCGGATGCAGTTTCAAACCCCCTTGGTTGCCGCCACCCTGATCCGCCGTTACAAACGGTTTCTGGCCGATGCGCGCCTGTCCGACAGCAGCATTGTCACGGCCCACTGCGCCAATCCCGGCGCGATGACCGGGCTGAACATGGAAGGGTTGCGGATTTGGCTGGAACCGAACGACGATCCGAAACGCAAGTTGAATTACAGCTGGAAACTGGTGGAACTCGGCGATGATCACTGGGCCGGGATCGACACAAGCCTGCCGAACCGCGTGGTTGAAAACGCGTTGCGCCTGGGCCGGGTGCCGGAACTTGCAGCCTATGGTGAAATCAGGCCCGAGGTCGCCTATGGCAAGAACAGCCGCATTGATTTCCTGTTGTCGGAACCCGGACTGCCGGACGCCTATGTCGAGGTCAAGACCGTGACGCTGCGGCGTCAGGGTCAGGTTGCCGAATTTCCCGATACGATTACCAAACGCGGCACCAAACATCTGGAAGAACTGACCCGGATGATCGCACAGGGGTTTCGTGCGGTCATGCTTTACGCCATCCATCGCACCGATTGTACAGGATTTCGTGTTGCTGCCGACATCGACCCCGACTATGCCCGCGCCTTTGATGCCGCGCGCGACGCCGGGGTTGAAATGCTGGCATATGATATCGCATTGTCACCCGAGGCGGAAACCCTGAGAAATCCGCTGCCCGTTGACGCAGATCGACAATTTTGACCATCCCCGGGCTGGTATCAACCAAGGTTTCAGACTAACTAGAAAAAAACGCCAGATGACGGAGCATAGAGTGGAAGGTCAGACACCTGGCCGTCTGAACAGAGACGGCATTCAGATCCACACCCCGGATGAATTCGAAGGCATGCGTCGCGCCGGAGCCCTTGCCGCGCGAACCCTAGACATGATCGCCGAACATGTGGTGCCGGGTGTTACCACCGAACGGCTGGATCAGTTGTGCCACGATTTCATGTTGGCCAATGACTCGGTCCCGGCGACGCTGGGCTACAAGGGCTATCCGAAATCCAGCTGCATTTCGCTGAACCATGTGGTTTGTCACGGCATTCCGTCGGAAAAACGTCTGAAGGACGGGGATATCCTGAATATTGACGTGACCTGCATTCTGGATGGCTGGTTCGGAGATTCGTCAAGGATGTTCGTGGCCGGGCGGCTGAATCGCAAGGCGGAACGCCTTATTCAGGTCACCCATGACGCGCTGATGCTGGGCATTGATCAGGTCAGGCCGGGCAACACCTTTGGCGATATCGGTGCCGCCATCCAGCGCTATGTCGAGGCGCAGCGCATGTCGGTGGTGCGTGATTTCTGCGGTCACGGGCTTGGGCGGGTGTTTCATTCCGCACCGAACGTGTTGCACTATGGCCGGTTCGGTGCCGGCCCAAGACTGGAAGAAGGCATGTTCTTCACCATCGAACCGATGGTCAATCTCGGCAAGCCAGACACCAAGGTGTTGGCGGATGACTGGACCGCCGTGACCAAGGACAAGTCGCTTTCGGCGCAGTTTGAGCATTCGATCGGTGTCACCGCCGATGGTTGCGAGATTTTCACGCTGTCGCCAGCGGGTAAATTCCACCCGACCTGGGCCTGAGGTTAAGCATTTCTTAACCGGAATGGCAGCAGATTTGCGGTCATGAGCATTGATCGGAAACAACCGGAATTTGCCGAATCCCCCTTGCCGGGATTCGCCTTTGCCGCCAATGTTCCGGGTCAGCGCAAGGATGAGGAAGATTATCGCAAAAATCACCGAACCCGTCTGCGCCTGCGGTTTCAGGAAGGCGGTGCCGCGGCGATGCCGGATTATGAACTGCTGGAACTGGTGCTGTTTCGCGCCATCCAGCGACAGGATGTGAAACCGCTGGCCAAACGCCTGATGCGTGAATTTGGTGATTTCAACCATGTGCTTGCTGCCCCGGCCGAACGACTGGCCAAGGTGCCGGGGGTTGGTGCAAGCGTGGTGCAGGAATTGAAGATCGTCGAGGCGGCAGCGCATCGGATGGCACGCGCCAGGGTGATGAACCGCCCGGTTCTGTCATCGTGGGATTCGCTGCTGGAATATTGCAAGACGGCGATGGCGCACCGTCCGCTGGAACAATTCCGGGTGCTGTTTTTGGACCGAAAGAACATCCTTGTCACGGATGAGGAACAGCAAAAGGGCACGGTCGATCACGTCCCGGTCTATCCGCGTGAAGTGATCAAGCGCGCGCTGGAGCTGAATGCCTCGGCGATCATTCTGGTACACAACCACCCTTCGGGCGACCCCAGCCCCTCGGACAGCGATATTGTCATGACCAACCGCATCAGGGATGCCGCAGACGCCCTGAACATCGTCATTCACGACCACCTGATCATCGGCAAGGAAAGCGATTTCAGCTTCCGTTCGGCGGGGTTGTTGTAAGCGGGCGCGATCAGCGCAGCCAGATTTCCACCCGCCGATTAAGGTGCCGACCCGCCTCGTCATCGTTGCAGGCAAGCGGCGAGATTTCGCCAAGGCCAATGGTGGTAAAGGTAACGCGCGACAGATTGGCCCGCGTGGCGTGGGATTTCAGCGCGCTCAGAACCAGATCGGCGCGCTGTTGCGACAGGCGCTGATTGCCGAGTTTGCCGCCCTGACTGTCGGAAAAACCAGCGATGACAAGTTCGCGCCCGTCAAAATCGCCGGTCTCGATCATTTGCGACAGAATCCTCAGGTTGCGGCTTGATCGTGCATCCATCGCGGTCGAACCGTCCAGAAACCGAAGGGTGGCAGACAACCTTTCGGCCCCCTGAAAGGTAGTGACAAAGGACCTGAGATCTTCAAGCCCGACCTCGTAATCTGCCTGCATGATGGCATTTGACAGGCGATCCTGTTGTTCGGAAAGGGAACGACGTTCGATATCCTGAGCAACAAAACCCAGGTCGGCAATCGACTGCTGCGCCGGTTCGCCATCCAGATAGGCCAGAAAGTTCCGCGCGAACAATGGCAGGCGGCGGCTTGGTGCAATGGCATAGAGGAACCGGATCAGCGGATAGTCGCCCGCCTTCAGGCTGAAACTGTCCGGTGGTTGCAGGATGCCGCAATCCCCCTTCAGCGACAGCACACGGGCGTTCCGGACTGCGCCGAAACTGGTATAGCCGATGGCGAACGGATCCTGTGTGATCGCGTCGGACAGATCACGCGCGTCGCCGAAAATACGCCCGGGCCTGAGCGGCTGATCCGGGGTCTCGGGAAATGTGGCACTGGTGAAAGCGGCGGCCAGGTCGGAATCCGGCAGATGGTGAAACACCGCAATCGGCGCGTCATAACCGCCGAGTTGCGACCAGTTGCTGATCTCGCCGGCGTAGATCGCAGCGATATCGGCAAGGCTGAGTGCCGATACCGGGTTTGATTTCGAAACGATGAAAACCAGTGCATCAATGGCGATGATCTGCTGCCGGAAAGGGGTTTTCGGCTCGCCGATTCTGGCCTTTTTGGCGGCTTTCAGTTCGTCTTTGTCCGGGCGCCGCGTGGCAAATGCAAGATCAGTGTCACCGTTGATCAGATCGCCAATCGCATCGGTCGAATTATTGGCCCGGGCTTGCAGGCGGGCCACCGGGATACGCGCCTTGTCGGCAACGAAATAGGTCCATTCGGTATGCGAAAGGTCGATGCGTTTGGTATCGTGACCGGTGGAAAAGCCGAAATCCTCGATCAGTCCGGGCAGCAGATCCAGCACCATGGCGCTGGCCCCGGATAGCGACAGGTCAGCGGCATATAACCCGGGATCCGGGCAGGCCGCGCCCTGACAGGTCAGGCCAAGTGCGTTCAGGGTCAGTTCGCCAAAGCGCGACTGAATGGTGTAGAACTCACCGTCATAATTCAACAGCGTTCCGGAAACCTGCAATGCGCCATCGGCGGAAAAAAGCGTGATGTCTTCTGCATATGCGGCACCCGCAAAGGCGAATGCCAGACCCACGGCCAACCCCGAACCCCACCGGTAAAACCGATTCATGCATCCCCGCCTGTGGCAAAATCACTTTGCGGCGATAATCAAGTCCCGAACCGCATTATTCAAGACCATGCTTTGCGTTTCACTGCCGCAGGCGGGCATTTCGAACTGAAAGCCCGATGCGCCGACCATCCGCCCCTGTTTTGAATGCACCGAATAGACGGTTTGGCTGGTGCCACAGGTTGCCGCGTCGGCATTGGCGGTCAGTATCATTTTCACCACACCCGCCTTGTTTCGGGCCGATCGCGGTAGTGAATAGATCGCCGCCCGCTCCGGTTCCGGCAGCGTTTCGTTGCCGAGGGTGATCACGAATCCGCCACCCTGCCGTCTGGCCTGTTCCGGCTCACTGGGGTGACCGGGCCAGATATGGCCGCGCGAATTCTGGTTGGCACCGAATTCAAGGGCATGAATTTCAAGATCAAGCAGACCGCGCCACAGAACCGCAACGCGTTCGAAATCTTTCAGTTCCGGCACCTTGACGTTGGCATCAAGCGTGGTGCCGGTGCTCAGCCGGACCGAGATCGAGGCATCTTCTTCAAGCGCGGGCACATTGATATCAAGTTTGCCGACAGGATCGGTTGCGGCGGCAAAGAACAATTTGCCGTGTCGGATTTCGACCCGGCTGTTGGGCAGGCACGGCACGTTCAGCGCCAGATGAACCATTGCCCCCGGTGCGGAACCGGCATCAAGATCGACCTTGCAGTCGACACCGAACGGGCTTTGATCGTTAAGATCGCTGACCATCGGCACCTGCATACCGTTGTCGGAATGGGTCAGATTCGCCTTTTTGCCAAGATCGGAACCAAAGGGAAAACCGGCGCTGTCACGGCCAAAGGGTGCTGTCGGCAGGATCGGACCCGTTTCCACTGGCGGCCTATTGCCGGCGGTTTGTGTGGTGCCGATGGCATCCTGTTTCACCCTATTCGGACTGTCGGGCTGCATGGGCGCGGCCGCAATCATGTCCTTGCCGACCATCGGTCGCGCCACCGGTTCAGGGCGCTGAAAGGTTAACGGCGGATCAACGGCAATCCTGGCCAGCGGCGCGCCATAATCCGGGATCGAGGTGATTTCGGCACTGGCCGTATGTCCAAGATGCACATTGGTGATTTCAAGTTCGCGGCGGTTGATCTTCAACTGCGGTTCAAAGCCCAGCAGTTCCGTGGCCGGTGTGAAATCGGTCATGGTGGTATCATCCGCCATCCGGTTCAGGCTGGCAACGCGCACCGCGCCGGGATGCCCGCCGGTCCCGGTGTTGAATATGGAACCGGCATGGGTGGCCAGCACTGCACCCGAACCCGCCAGCAACAATGCCGCGCCGAGTAGCCCCAATTTATCGCCGTTTCGCAAGGTACACTCCGGGTTTCATGGCCGATCCACGGTTAACCATCGCAGGGAATTGTGGCCAGAATACCAAATTCGCATGTCGATAGTTTGATCTTTGCCCATGCGACAATTTGCGTCAATTCCATCTGCATTGATTTATCAACGCCGATACTGCCGCCCGAAAATGAAGAATTGCTGAATCCGGCCCTAGTGAATTCCGTGGCAATGCTTGAATTTCTTGCCCGAACCACACGGACATTGGGCGTTTCTACCGGGATTACCCCAGGTCGAACGGTCGTTTTCATCAAAGCCCGGTGCCGCGGGCTGCACATCCTTGGGCGTTTCGGCGGCTTTTGGTTGCTGGGCTTGTTGTTGTGCCATCATTTGCGCCAGCATCTGTTTTTGTTCTTCTTCAGACAGCGGGCGGATGCGCGACAACTGTTCCGAAACATCGGTCCTGAGGTTGTTGAGCAGGCTTTCGAACAAACCGAAACCTTCGGATTTGAACTCATTCAGCGGATCGCGCTGGGCGTAGCCGCGAAACCCGACCACCGAGCGCAGGTGTTCCAGTGTCACCAGATGTTCGCGCCACTTGGCATCAATGGTCTGCAACAGCAGCGATTTCTCGATCGAGCGCATGTTTTCCGGGCCAAACGCCACCGCCTTTTGCGCCATCAGCTTGTCAGAGGCGGCGTATAGACGCTCGGTCACCACCTGATCGTCAACGCCTTCTTCCTCGCCCCAGGCAACGATCGGCTCATCCACGCCAAGATAGCGCAAGGCATCGGCGTAAAGCCCGGACATGTTCCACTGATCGGCATAGGATTTCGGTGGCATGTGCTGTTCCACCAGATCGTCGATCACCTGATGGCGCATGTCGCTGACCACGTCGGAAAGGTCGTCGGCCTCCATGATCTCAAGGCGCTGGCTGAAGATCGCCTTGCGCTGGTCGTTCATCACATCGTCGTATTTCAGCAGATGTTTGCGGATGTCAAAGTTGCGACCTTCGACTTTGGCCTGCGCCTTTTCCAGGCTTTTGTTGACCCAGGGGTGAATGATCGCCTCACCCTCATTCATGCCGAGGGTCGACAGCACCTTGTCCAGCCGCTCACTGCCGAAAATCCGCATCAGGTCGTCTTCGAGGCTTAGGAAAAAGCTGGATCTGCCGGGATCGCCCTGCCGTCCGGAACGGCCGCGCAACTGGTTGTCGATGCGGCGGCTTTCGTGGCGTTCGGTGGCCAGGACGTAAAGGCCGCCCGCAGCGATAACCTTTTGCTTTTCGTCCGCATGCTCCGCCTCGATGCGGCGGCGGATCTCCTCGGGGTCGGCGTCAGGATCGGATTCGATCGCCTGCATCACCTTCATCTCGACATTGCCGCCAAGCTGGATGTCGGTGCCGCGACCGGCCATGTTGGTGGCGATGGTGACGGCGCCGAACTTGCCGGCATCGCCGACGATCTGCGCCTCTTGTTCGTGGTGGCGGGCATTGAGGACGTTATGCGGAATGCCTTCTTTTTTCAGCAGTTCCGACAGCATCTCGGATTTCTCGATTGATGTAGTGCCTACCAGAATCGGCTGACCTTTTTCGTGCGAAGCCTTGATCGTTTTCACGATCGCCTCGAACTTTTCCCGCGCGGTGCGATAGACCGCATCATGATCGTCGATACGGGCAATCGGCTTGTTGGTGGGTACTTCGACCACGCCGAGTTTATAGATCTCCATGAATTCTTCGGCTTCGGTCTGGGCGGTGCCGGTCATGCCAGACAGCTTGTCGTAAAGTCGGAAATAGTTCTGGAAGGTGACCGAGGCGAGGGTGACGTTTTCCGGCTGGATCGCGGTGCCTTCCTTGGCCTCGATCGCCTGGTGCAACCCGTCCGACAGTCGCCGTCCCGCCATCATGCGGCCGGTGAATTCATCTATCAGCACAATTTCATTGTTCCTGACGATATAGTCCTTGTCGCGCTTGAACAGGACATGCGCACGCAATGCCTGCGTCACGTGATGCACCAATGAGGTGCTTTCGGGGTCATAAAGTGTGGCTTCGGTATCCAGAATACCCTCGGCGTGCAGGCGCTGTTCGATGAAATCGTTGCCGGCATCGGTATAGGTGACGTTGCGGGTCTTTTCGTCCAGCGTGTAATGTTCTTCGGTAACGTCGGGGATGATCTTGTCGATGGTTTCATATAGCGCGCTGCGATCATCCGACGGGCCGGAAATGATCAGCGGCGTGCGCGCCTCGTCGATCAGGATCGAGTCGACCTCGTCCACGATGGCGAAATAATGATCGCGCTGGTACATGTCCTTGAGTTCGGATTTCATGTTGTCGCGCAGATAATCAAATCCAAGCTCGTTATTGGTGGCATGGGTGACATCGGCGGCATAAGCGGCCTGCTTGTCGGCATCGCTTTGCCCCGGCACCACGACGCCGGTGGTCATGCCAAGGGCTGAATAGACCTGCCCCATCCATTCCGCATCGCGCCGCGCCAGATAATCGTTGACCGTAACCACATGCACACCGCGCCCGGTCAGCGCATTCAGATAAACCGGCAGGGTTGCCATCAGGGTCTTGCCTTCACCGGTTTTCATTTCCGAGATGTTGCCCTGATGCAGGAAAATCCCGCCCATCAACTGCACATCGAACGGCCTGAGGCCGATCGCACGCAGCGCCGCCTCGCGGGCGTTGGCAAAGGCTTCGGGCAGCAGGTCGTCAAGGCTTTCGCCGTTCGCCACCCGCTCCTTGAATTCATGGGTCTTGGCGATGATGCCTTCATCGCTCAGCGCCTTGAATTCCGCCTCCAGCGCATTGATCTTCGCCACCAATGGCAGCGTTGCCTTGATCTTGCGATCGTTCGGGGTGCCAAAAACTTTTTTGGCGATGGTTCCAAGACCCAGCATTCAGGCTCCGATAACGTTGAACTGTGCCGTGAATGACGGCGCACTAACAGAAATGTGCAAAGGCCGGTCTTGCCTGCCCTGATCGGCGGCCCTAGAACAATCGCCCAATAGCCAAGCCTTGCCTGTCTTTCCACACTGACAAAAGGCATGTAAGGGGATGCTTCACCTGTGTCAACGTCACCACTGGCAGGTGGTGGGATGACCGTCAAATAAAGGTGCCATACCGCACCGCCCTTTGGAGAGCATGATGAACCCGACAAGCAGAAATCTGGCCAAATCCCTGACCCTGGCCGCATGCGTCGCACTGTTGCCGCTTGGCGCCGCCGCCGAAGAACCGGTCACCGCCAAATCGGTGCTTGCGACGGTCGATGGCACCGATATCACGGTCGGAAACGTCATTTCGCTGCGCACCCGGTTGCCAGAGCAGTACCAGCAACTGCCCGATGATGTGCTGCTGGAGGGAATGATCGAACAGTTGATCCAGCAGACCGTGCTGATGAACACCATCAAGGACAAGATGAACGCCAGGACGGTCATCGGCCTTGAGAACGAAAAGCGCGCCTATCTGGCAAATGCCGCCATCGACCAACTGGCCGAACGCGAAATTTCCGAGGAAGAGCTCAAGGCTGCCTATGACGAACACTATGATGCAATGGTGCCGGAAACCGAATTCGATGCCTCGCATATTCTGGTCAAGACCCGCGAAGAGGCCGAAGAAATCATCAAGCTTCTTCAGGATGGCGCCGATTTTGCCACGCTGGCACAGGAACGATCGACCGGGCCTTCGGGGCCGGGCGGCGGCAAGCTGGGCTGGTTCGGCAAGGGCCAGATGGTGAAACCGTTTGAGGATGCGGTAATGGAGCTGGCCATCGGTGAGGTGTCGCCACCGGTGGAAACGCAGTTCGGCTGGCATGTGATCAAACTGAACGACATGCGCAACCTTGAAACCCCCACGATCGAGGATGTGCGGGCCGATCTGACCAATGAACTGCGGCAGAAATCGCTGGAGGCTGAAATAGCCCGCCTGACCGAAGCGGCAAAAGTGACGCGGACCGAACTGGCGGTTGATCCGTCGGTGATCCGCGATGTAGACCTGTTGAACGACTAAACGACCTAGCAGGGGGAATGGGAATGATGCCGGGTGATGACAGCGAAGATCAGCAATCTGCCGAGCATGTCTCCGAATTGGAAAACAAGCTGACCCGGCTAAGGCGCAAGCTGAAAGAGGCCCGAGCCGAACTTGAGGCGGCTTTGGGAACGCCGCATGGCGTTTCCCCGCTGGCCCCACCGGACGGGTTTCCGGCCCTGCCGGTAATCGACGGCGTAAGCTTTGCCGCGGCCAGGGCCGGGGTGAAATATGCCGACCGCGATGATGTCATGCTGGTCAGCATTTCAGCCGGGGCGTCGATTGCCGGGGTGTTCACCCGTTCCTCGACCCGCTCGGCCCCGGTGCTGGACTGCGAGGCAAAACTGGCGTGGCTGGCCGATAGGGGCGCCGGCAGCAAGGGATTTGCCATTCTGGTGAACTCGGGCAATTCCAACGCATTTACCGGTGCTGCCGGAACCGAGGCGGTGGCCATGACCACTTCGGCGGTTGCAGCGGCGCTGACCATTCCGGCGGAACATGTGTTTTCCGCCTCGACCGGCGTCATCGGCCAGCCGCTGCCATATGGCAAGATCACCGATGTGATCAGCCAGCTAAGTGACGACCTGTCGCCGGATGCGGCCGAATCGGCAGCGCGCGCCATCATGACCACCGACACCTTTGCCAAAGGTGCTGTCGCTGAAATCGAGATCGACGGCAGGCCGGTGAAAATCGCCGGATTCGCCAAGGGATCCGGGATGATCGCACCGGATATGGCGACGATGCTGGTGTTCCTGTTTACCGATGCCAGCATCAGCCAGCCAGCCTTGCAGAAGATGCTGTCGCAGGCCAATCGCAACACCTTCAACGCGATAACCGTGGATGGCGATACCTCGACCTCGGACAGCCTGATCCTGGCGGCGACCGGCAAATCCGGCTGTGAAATCGGCGGTGTCCGGTCGCGTACCGGCAAGGAATTTGCCAATGCGCTGGGTCAGGTAATGCGTGAATTGGCGCATCTGGTGGTCAGGGACGGCGAAGGCGCAACCAAGTTCGTCGAGGTCGAAGTGACCGGTGCCGCCACCCCGCCGGATGCCCGCAAGGTGGCGATGGCGATTGCCAATTCGCCCCTGATCAAGACCGCAATCGCCGGAGAAGACCCGAATTGGGGCCGGGTGGTGATGGCGGTGGGGAAATCCGGTGCCAGGGCCGACCGTGATCGACTGACCATTCGCTTTGGCGACATTCTGGTGGCTGAAAACGGCTGGGTCTGCCCGGAATATCGCGAAGAAGACGGTGCCGGATACATGAAACAGCCCGAGATCAGGATCGCTGTTGACATGGGCATCGGATCCGGCAGTTTTACCGCCTGGACCTGTGATCTGACCAAGCAATATATCGCGATCAACGCTGATTATCGCTCGTGAAAACGGTTCTGGTTTCGGCGGTTGCCCTGATCGACGTTGAAGGGCGGGTGCTGCTGGCCCGGCGCCCCGAAGGCAAATCCATGGCGGGGCTTTGGGAGTTTCCCGGCGGCAAGGTCGAACCTGGCGAAACCCCTGAAACGGCCTTGATCCGCGAATTGCAGGAAGAACTTGGCATCGACACTTGGCAAAGCTGTCTTGCGCCCCTGACCTTTGCCAGCCATGCCTATGACGATTTTCACTTGCTGATGCCGGTTTTTGCCTGTCGCAAATGGCAGGGCATTCCGAGGTCGCGCGAAGGCCAGGCGCTGAAATGGGTGCGGGCCAATGATCTTGGCAACTATCCGATGCCGCCCGCCGACATACCGCTGATCGCGGTCCTGCGCGACTGGCTTTAGCGCCAGCCCTGAAGGTTGGCGTCAACGATATCCGCCATCATGTCGATATGTGCCGCATCGGCGTTCAGGCAGGGGATATAGGTGAATTCCTGACCGCCCGCGCCCAGAAAAGCCTGCCTTATCTCAACCTTGATCTCCTCTAGTGTTTCCAGACAATCGGCGGAAAATGCAGGTGCCATGATTGCCAGGCGGCGAACGCCTGATCTGGCCAGTTTGGCAACATGATCGACCGTCGCCGGTTTCAGCCATTCCTCGGGCCCGAATTTTGACTGAAAGCTGGCGACCAGCGATTTCTCGTCCATCCCGAGCCGTTCGCGAAGCAGTCGTGTGGTTTTCATGCACTGGCAATAATAGGGATCCCCCTCGGCCAGATAGCGTTCCGGCATGCCGTGATAGGATGCAAGCAATACCTCGGGCGGTTGGGTCAATCCGGCAAAGGCCTGCCTGACCGAACCCGCCAGCGCCTCGATATAAAGCGGGTGATCGTGATAGGCGGTGACGGTCCTGACCGATGGCTGCCATTTCAGCGATGCCAAGGTCCTGAAAAAGCTGTCATTTGCTGTGGCGGTGGTGGCGCCGGCATATTGTGGATAAAGCGGAAAGAACAGGATGCGCTCGCAACCCTGTTGCACCAGCGCGGCCACCCTTTCCCTTGTCGATGGGTTGCCGTAACGCATGCAATATTCCACCACCACGTCATCGCCAAGCCGTTCCGCCAGCCGATCCCGCTGTTCGCGGGTAATGCTGCGCAACGGCCCTTCGTCGCGGTCGTGGTTCCAGATGCTTTTATACGCCCGCCCCGAACTGAACGGCCGCTTGCTGAGGATGATCAGTTGCAACAGGGGCTGCCATTTCCACCGGGCATAGTCGATCACCCGCCGATCCGACAGAAATTCATTCAGATAACGCCGCATCGACCAGTAATCCGTACCGTCCGGCGTGCCGAGATTGGCGATCAGAACGCCGGTCTTGCCGTGATTCACAACGGGGTGGTCGGCGGGTTTCGCATTGTCTGGCATGATCTACCTGTGTTGATCTGGTTCGGGGTTTTCCGTGGTTGCCAACGCATCCGCCAGCCGCATCCTGGCCGACCCCGGCCTCAACGGTTTTTGCTGGCTTTCGTCGGGTGCCCAGCCGGTCAGAAAGATCAACTCGAACGTGGCCCGGACACGCGACGGATCTTCAGCGAAATGCTGACGATAGATCGCATCTGCCCGGTCGATCAGACGACGCGGTGTGAAATGCCGGGCCATATCGGCAAGCGCACTGGTTTCCCCCATTGCCCTGAGATCTAGCATCAACGCCCTGACCGAAGGATAGCTGACGGGTACCACCTGACAATCTGCCACCGGCAGGGCGAAACCGGCGCGTTGCAACAGCCCGCCAAGGTCGCGCAGTTCCGCCATCGGTGCCACCCGGGGCGACAGGCCGCCGCGGGTCTCGATCTCGGCCTCGGTCAGGGTGCTGCGCAGTTCATGCAGGGTGCGCCCGCCCAGCAACACGCCCAGAAACAGCCCGTCCGGTCGAAGGGCGCGACGGCACTGGATCATCTGCCCGACCGGATCATTGGCCCAATGCAGCGACATCGCATGCACCACCAGATCATGTGCGGCCGTGCGAATATCCAGCACCTCGGATTCCGCCACCATGGCTGCCTTGGGAAACCTTTCGGCCCAGAAATCGTTAAATCCGCTCACGATGGCCGGGTTTGTAAACCTTCTGTTAACTTCGCTCAGTCTTTCTGAAAGCTGATCGGCGGCAAGGTCGTGCAGAAACATCGCCGCCGGATCAAGGCTGGCGGCGCGGCGGCGGTTTCGCGCCAGCCGGTTCATGTCAAACAGATTTTTGGTCACTTGCGGTTCCTACCCTCGCCAAACCTCGGAAATACGGAGTAACCGGTGAAATTACAATCCGCGATTCATGCGCTTTATCCGCCGCAATGCCTGACCTGTGGTGCCGAAACCGCCGAAGATTTTTCGCTTTGCGGTGGGTGCTGGCGGGAAATGCCGTTCATAACCGGGCTGGTCTGCGATGCATGTGGCGTGCCGCTGGCGGGCGAAGGAAGCGGTGAACGGGTGCATTGTGACGCTTGCATGATGGCACCGCACCTCTGGTCGCGGGGCCGCGCGCCACTGTTGTATCAGGGCACAGCGCGCAGCATGATCCTTGCCTTCAAACATGGTGACCGGCACGATTACCTGAAACCGATGGCGCAGTGGATGGTGATGCAGGCAAGGGTGATTACCGGCGCCGATGTCCTGATTGCACCGGTTCCCTTGCACCGGCATCGCCTGTTTCGCCGACGGTTCAATCAGGCGGCCCTGCTGGGTGCCAGGATGGCGCGGCTGATGAATGCCGATTTCTGCCCGGATCTTCTGATCCGTACCCGCGCCACGCGACCGCACCAGGGCATGAGCCGCGTCGAAAGGTTTGAAAACCAGCGCGCCGCCTATCAGGTTCCGCAGTCGCGGCAAAAGTTGCTGAAAGGGCGCGAGTTGCTGCTGGTTGACGATGTCATGACCTCGGGCGCAACCCTTGCTGCCTGTGCCGAAGCCTGCTTTGACGCAGGAGTCCTGGCGGTAAATGTCACGGTACTGGCACGCGTTGCCTCGGATACCTAAATCCTGTAAGTCGACGGCGAACAACGGAAGAATAATCATGAAACAGGTCGAGATCTACACAACTCGCTATTGCGGCTTCTGCGTTGCGGCAAAACGCCTGCTGAACGAAAAGGGTGCCAGCTTCAGCGAAATTGACGTGGGCGAGGAACCGGCAAGGCGTGCCGAGATGGTCAAACGCGCCGCTGGTGGGCGTACCGTGCCGCAGATTTTCATCGGCGGACGGCATATCGGCGGTTGTGACGAGCTTTATGAACTGGAACGCTCGGGCAAGCTTGACAGCGTTCTGGAGGGGTAGAGCTTGCGGGTTGCATTGATCCAGCTGAATGTCAGTGACCGGCCGACCGACAACCTGCCGCTAACCGAGGGATTTATCCGTCAGGCGGCGTCGGGTGGTGCCAGATTCGTGCTGACACCCGAGGTGACCAACATCATTTCCACCAATCGCACCTTCCAGAACGAAGTGCTGCATCTGGAGCAGGATGACCCGACACTGGCGCGGCTGCGGCAACTGGCGGCGGAGCTGCAAATCTGGCTGCTGATCGGTTCGCTTGCGCTCAAGACCGGTGATGCCGATGGCCGGTTCGCCAATCGCAGTTTTCTGATCGACCCCAAAGGCAAAGTGGTGGCACGTTACGACAAGATTCACATGTTCGATGTCGATATCGACGCGGTTGAAAGCTGGCGCGAATCCGAAGGGTACCGCCCCGGCGATCAGGCGGTCATGGCCGAAACCGAAATCGGCAATATCGGCATGACGATCTGCTACGATGTCAGGTTTCCGCATCTCCACCGCGATCTGGCCAAGGCGGGGGCTGAAATCATCACCCAGCCGGCGGCGTTCTCGCCTGTGTCGGGGGCTGCGCACTGGCATGTACTGTTGCGGGCGCGGGCGATTGAAACCGGGTGCTACATTCTGGCCCCGGCGCAATGTGGAGCCCATGATATTTCCCACGGCAAGCAGCGCTCGACCTTTGGCCATTCGCTGGCCATATCCCCCTGGGGCGAGATTCTGGCGGATGGTGGCTCGGAGCCCGGTGTTACCTTTCTGGAAATCGACCTGAAGGAAGTAAACATCGCCCGCAGTCGCATTCCCTCGTTAAGCCATGACCGGACTTATGGGTGGGGCGGATGACGATCACCAATGATCCCCTTGCGATTGCCCTGTTCAGCGAGGTCGCCATGGCCGATCAACTGGCCCGCGCCCGTCTGTCCAAGGTGCTGCCAAAGGGCATGGAAGTGTCGCATTTTTCGGTCCTGAACCACCTGGCGCATATTTCCGCTGAACGCACCCCGGCGCAACTGGCGCGGCTGTTTCATGTGACCAAAGGTGCGATGACCAATACCCTTGGCAAGCTCGAAACCGCAGGATTCGTGCATATCCGCCCGGACTGGGACGACGCCAGACGAAAATTCGTTGCCATCAGTCCGGCAGGAGCACAGGCACGCAATGAGGCGGTTCGCGCCATCGCACCGATGTTCGAAAGCGTGGTGCAGGCGCTGGGGGCCGAGCGGATCAAGGCAACGCTGCCATTGCTGCGCGATCTGCGGACGCAGCTGGAAAAAGAAGACTAAGTCAGGCTGGCCGAACGCTGGCCGTTACATAATTGACGCTAAGATCCCGGTCCGAGATCGACCAGGACCAAGTCAGAGGGTTGAAAACAAATCCTTTGCTGTCAACCTGACTCATCCCTGATCTGGTTGTCAGGGATTCAAGCTCCTCCGGAGTTATGAACTTAGTCCAGTCATGTGTGCCTTTTGGCAACCAGCGCATCACCTGCTCGGCCCCAACTATCGCCACCAGATAACTTTTCGGATTGCGGTTGATGGTGGAACACAACATCAGACCACCTGGTTCAAGCAGTTTTTGGCAGGCGGTCAGATAGGCCAGCGGATCGGCGACATGCTCGATGACCTCCATGTTCAGCAGAATATCAAAAACCTCACCTGCCTCGGCCAGCGCCTCGGCACTGGTATGGCGATAGTCGATTTTCAGTCCAGACTGTTCAGCATGGATTCGCGCCACCGGCAGGTTGCCCGCCGCGGCGTCGGCACCTACCACATCTGCCCCAAGCCGTGCCATCGGTTCCGACAGCAATCCGCCGCCGCATCCGATATCCAGCAATCGCAGGCCGGCAAATGGCCGCTCGGTCGTCAGATCGCGCCCGAACTGGCTGGCGATCTGTCGGGTGATATATTCCAGCCGCACCGGGTTCATCATGTGAAGCGGCTTGAATTTGCCGTTCACGTCCCACCACTCGGCTGCCATCGCTTCGAATTTGGCGACTTCGTTCTGGTCAATCGTGGTAGCGGATGGCATTGCACTCTCCAATTCAACCTGCCAAGGATGGGGCAGGAAACCTACAGAAACCCCTATAGCCCAGAGATGCACAAATCCGCGACCCAAAAAAGCGCTTCTGACATGCTTTACCCCGCGATCACGCCTTTTTATCAGTCGATGATCGAGGTTCCCGGTGGCCATCAGGTTTATGTGGAACAGTGCGGCAATCCGAACGGAAAACCGGTAGTGGTTCTGCATGGCGGCCCTGGTGGCGGTTGCAGTCCGGCAATGCGGCGGTTCTTTGACCCAGAAATTTACCGCGTGGTGCTGTTTGATCAGCGAGGCTGTGGCCGTTCGCGCCCGCTGGCCAGTGTTGACAACAACACCACCTGGGATCTGATCAGCGATATCGAGCAGATCCGCCAGATGCTGGAAATCGACCGTTGGGTGGTTTTCGGCGGTTCCTGGGGCGCAACACTGGCGCTGATCTATGCCCAGACCCATCCCGAACAGGTGCGCGCGCTGGTGCTGCGTGGCGTGTTCCTGGCAACCCAGGCCGAGCTGGACTGGTTTTACGGTGGCGGTGCCGCGATTTTCTGGCCGGAAGAGTGGACTAAGTTTATATCTCAAATCCCGGAATCCGAGCGCGATGACCTGATCATGGCCTTTCACAAGCGGTTGTTTTCAAAAAGTATCGACGTTCAGACCAAATTTGCCCGGATTTGGGCCGGTTGGGAAAGTGCGCTGGCAGTTCTGGATCCCGGCGAGCGTCATGGCGCCAGCCCGGCAAACTATGCCCGGGCCTTTGCGCGGTTGGAAAACCATTATTTCACCAACCATGCCTTTTTGACTGGAGAACAGGCGATCCTAAGCAATCTGGACCGGTTGCAAACGATCCCCGGCATCATCGTGCAGGGGCGATATGACATGATCTGCCCCCCGGCGCGGGCCTATGCCCTGGCCAGCGGCTGGAAATCGGCGCGGCTGGTATTGGTGGCCACCGCCGGACATGCCCTGTCGGAACCCGGGATCACCCGCGAGCTGGTCAAGGCGATGGACGAAATGCGCGAGCTCATTGCCTGATCGCAGATCGAACTTAGTCCGCAATCAGAAGGTCGCCGCCAGCCTGACCCCCTGATTGATCGCCCGCTTGGCGTCGAGTTCGGCGGCAACATCCGCGCCACCGATCACATGCGGTGTCAATCCTTCGGCAATCAGCGTATCGGCAAGCCCTCGTGCCGATATCTGCCCGGCGCACAGGACGACATTATCGACCTCGATCAGCGTCGGGTTTTCGCGGGCTTCACCGAAACTGATATGCAACCCCTTGTCATCAATCCGCTCGTAATTGACGCCACCAACCATTTTGACGTTCTTCATCTTGAGGGCGGCGCGGTGGATCCAGCCGGTGGTTTTGCCCAGACCCTTGCCAAGTTTCGTCGACTTTCTCTGCAGCAAGGTCACCTGTCGTGCCGGAGCATCGGGTCTTGGCCCGTCTGCCGCCAGTCCGCCGGGGGTAATCCGCGGATCCCCGACGCCCCATTCGCGTTTCCACAGTTCCAGATCCACCGTCGGGCTTTCGCCGTCTTGCACCAGAAACTCGGCGACATCAAAACCGATGCCACCCGCCCCGATGATGGCGACCCTTTTACCGACCGGTGCGCCGTTTCTGAGAACGTCGATATAGGAAAGGACATTGGCACCATCCTGACCGGGGATTTGTGGATCACGCGGGGTGACGCCGGTGGCGATGACGATTTCATCAAACGGTTTCAGGGTTTCGACATCGACATCGGTACTCAGGTGCAACTCGATCCCCCTATCGACAATTTCGGCCGCATAATATTCGACAAGGCCACGAAATTCTTCCTTGCCGGGGATTACCTTGGCCATGTTCAACTGCCCGCCGATTTCAGCCGCGCGGTCAAACAGCGTTACATTGTGGCCGAGGCCGGCAGCGGCAACCGCCGTGGCAAGGCCGGCAGGCCCGGTTCCGACGATGGCGATGGTTTTTGTGCCGCGGGCGGGGGCAAGTGACAATTCGGTTTCATAACAGGCGCGCGGGTTGACCAGGCAGGTCGAGATCTTGCCGCCGAACGTGTGATCAAGGCAGGCCTGATTGCAGGCAATACAAGGTGCGATCAGGTTGGCGCGGCCGGTTTCGGCCTTTTTGACGAATTCCGCATCTGCCAGAAATGGCCGGGCCATCGACACCATGTCGGCGCAGCCTTCGGCCAGAACCGATTCGGCCACATCTGGGGTGTTGATGCGATTTGAGGTGATGATCGGAATGGAAACCTTGCCCATCAACCGCTTTGTCACCCAGCTAAAGGCCCGGCGCGGCACCGAAGTGGCGATGGTCGGTACCCGTGCCTCATGCCAGCCGATGCCGGTATTGATAATAGTTGCGCCCGCCTTTTCGATGGCCTGGGCCAGTTCAACCACTTCTTCGAAAGTGGAACCGTTGGGTATGAGGTCGATCATCGACAACCGGTAAATGATGATGAAATCCGTCCCGACCGCCTCGCGGCAACGGCGTACCACCTCGACAGCCAAACGAATCCGGTTTTGATAGCTGCCCCCCCAGCGGTCTTTGCGCTTGTTGGTGTGGGTGACGATGAACTGGTTGATGAAATACCCTTCAGAGCCCATCACCTCGATCCCGTCATAGCCGGCCTTTTTGGCATTTTTGGCCGCAGTGACAAAGTCGCCGATCTGTTTTTCAATCCCGGCGTCGTCAAGTTCCTTGGGTACAAATGGCGAGATCGGTGATTTTATCGCGGATGGCGCAACGCAGGCGGGGTTATAGGCGTAACGCCCCGCATGCAGGATCTGCATGGCGATGCGACCGCCGTTTTCATGCACACGTTTGGTGACGATGGCGTGATTGGCGATGTCCTGATCGCTGAACAGTCCGGCGGCACTGGCGGCAACCCCGCCTTCGGGGCTGGGTGACATGCCGCCCGTCACGATCAGAGCGGCACCACCTTTGGCGCGGTCGGCGTAGTAGGTAGCGATGCGATCCCAATCGCCAAGCTCTTCCAGCCCGGTGTGCATTGAACCCATCAACACGCGATTTCTGAGGGTGGTGAATCCAAGATCAAGTGGGGCAAGAAGGTGGGGGAATTGCGAATGCGGCATGTTCGGTCCTTGAAAATCGAAATTTTACGGGAATTTGCAGATATTCTACTAACTTGTCACGCCAAACGCCACGTCAGCCGGAAGAATCGACCACATGACGGCGGAATGAGCGTTTCAGCATGTCCAGTTCGGCCCGCATCAGTGAAATCTCGCTGCGCAAATCCTCCTGCAACGGCTCGCCGGTTACAACGGCGAAACTGTCCAGCGTATCGCCTGAATTTCCGTCCCGCAGGATATAGGTCTGGATCCCCTCGTTGATTGAAACCGAGGGGATCTTGGCAATGACGTCCCAGGTCTTACCCCCTTTGCCGGTGGCGGTGATGCTGACATCGCCAAGCGAGGTATCGGGCAGATGTAGTTCGACCACCGGTTGGCCCTTCAGCCGCGCATTGGTGGTCAGCAGCCCCTCATAATAACCGCCGCGAATTCGTCGTCTGGTCAGTTTGAAATCGCTCATCGCTATATCCTATAACTCGGCGCGCGGGTGTCGTGACAGGGTCAGGTCGTATATCGTGATCTGGTTCATCTCGGGGCTTTCGAAAAACAGATCTATCCAGATATGTTCGGCCTTGTTTGGGTTGAACGGTACATAAGCAAGATCGAATTCGGTCGAGGAACCATCGCGCGCATGTTTGACGTGGTGGCTGACCTGTTCGGTATTCGGGCCGTTTTTCAGGTTCAGGCGGGCGTTGATTTCAATCGGTCGTTCGCTTTCCAGCCGCAGCGTCAGGCGGATGACGTGTTTCTTTTGCAAGTCCTTGACGATTTCATCCGGTGCCTTCAGCACCAGCGACAGGAACGAGCCGTCAAAATTGAAGATATCCATCTGCAAACCGCAAGGTGCCAAATCCTCGGATCTGGTATTGCGGATCTGGCGAATGGACAGGCCCGGATCCTTGCAGTCGTGAAAAACCGTGACTTCCTGACCAATCTCGGTCTTGTTTCTGGCCGGGGCAAAGCCTGGTGGCACCACCGGACCGGCCCAAAGCATCGGCCGATAAGACCAGTCGGTCGCGCCCGGCAAGAGCATGGCGTTGGAGCCGAGAACCGGGCGAGTAAGCCGCATTTCCGCAGTATGCAGAACCGATGTCACCCGCTGTGACAGGGCGCGGGCCGTGGTTCGGATGTCGCGCAACTGATCAAGGCTGATGGTCTGAGCCGTCTGGCCAAGCCTTTCCCAGCGTCGCAAGGTGCGGCGATGCAGAAAACCGTTGATGATGCCTGCAATGAGGTTGCGCATGATGAAATACTACCGCTCGATCCTTTGTTAGACGTAAATCCTCTGACTTGCACGGAATTCTTGCTAATTGAACAGTTTGCGCAGCAATCCGACCTTGCGCAATGTTCGCCCCGTCTGTGAGCGTGGTGGGGCGGGGTCGTTCTTGTATTCGGTGGCCGTCTCTGGTGTAGCTTCGGCGGTAACGGCGGAAATCACACCGTTCCGACGCCGGATCAGACCGGCAAATTCCCGAACCGTTCTCAACCCCTGATCGGCGGAAATCGGACTTGATTCCAGACCGATAACTGAAACCGAGACCATTTGCAGGTCAACATCGAAATAGGCGCGCCAGTAATCGTCGGCATCGCCCGGAATGATGCCATCGCTGGTATCAAGCGCACGTAGATAGAACGTTTCGTCCTGCTGAAAGGTATCCAGCACCTCGACCGTGGCCGGATCGGCGCTGCGGCTGAGCGCCGCGCGACCAGCTTCCGAGCGAAAGAAACGATCCATTTCGATCAGCGAATCCGCCACCCGCGCACCATTTGGATCACGGGTGGAAACCGAAGCGGTCAGCAGCGCCCTAACCGCAGGCGAGGGCGCATCGTCGTCGGGCGAGACGATCCGGCAGTTTCCCAGCAGCACAAAAGCGGTATTGCCGCCGATCTGTGATGCCTGCCGGTCGATACAGAAACCGTGCGGGCCTTCGATCACCACATTCTTGTCGGCGATCCTGACGGAACTGCTGGCGGAACTGACGGGATTTCGCACCCCAGTTCCGCCAAGACGGGCCAACGTGCAAGACGCCAGACCCGCAAAAAGCATTAATATAACAATGGCTTTGACCGGTTGGTGGTCAAATGTCCATATAGACATGCTTTTCCTTCTTGCCGCCGGGATGGGTTACTGCACCAAGATTGGCGGGACCGACAAGCTGGGCATATTTCCACATCGCGCCGGTTGCATAGATGGTTTCGCGCGGACCATTCCATTCGGCCTTGCGTTTGGCCATTTCCTCGTCGGAAATCGCCACCGAGATTTCGCCCTTGGCGGCATCGAGCGTGATGATGTCGCCGTCCTTTACAAAGGCAATCGGGCCTCCATGTGCCGCCTCGGGGCCGACATGACCGACGCAGAAACCGCGGGTTGCGCCGGAAAAGCGCCCGTCGGTGATCAGCGCCACTTTTTTGCCCATGCCCTGCCCGGACAAGGCCGCGGTGGTGGCCAGCATTTCGCGCATCCCCGGCCCACCGGCGGGGCCTTCGTTGCGGATGACGATAACCTCGCCTTCCTTATAGATGCGCTTTTGCACCGCGGCGAAGGCGTCTTCTTCGCATTCAAACACCCGTGCTGGGCCGGAAAAGACGATCTCGTTCTCTGCCATTCCCGCGATTTTCACGATGGCACCGAGGGGTGCAAGGTTGCCCTTCAGCCCGACAACGCCGCCGGTCTTGCTGAGGGGTTTGTCGATCGGATAAATCACCTTGCCGTCGGCCTCGCGTTCGATCCGGTCAAGTTCTTCGCCTATTTCTCGGCCGGATGCGGTCATGCAATCCTCGTGCATCAGGCCGGCGCGGCGTAATTCCTTCATCACCACCGGCACACCGCCAACGTCATAAAGATCCTTGGCGACATAGGTTCCGCCCGGTTTCAGATCGACAAAATACGGCGTGTCGCGGAAAATTTCACAGACATCATCCAGATCGAAATCAATCCCCGCCTCATGGGCAATCGCCGGCAGGTGCAGGCCGGCATTGGTGGAACCGCCGGTGCAGGCGACCACCCTTGCAGCGTTTTGCAGGGATTTCAGGGTTACGATATCACGGGCGCGGATGTTCTTTTCCAGCAGGTTCATCACGGCACGGCCCGACGCCTCGCCATATTGATCGCGGCTTTCGTAAGGGGCGGGTGCACCGGAGGAGTTCAACAGTGCAAGGCCGATCGCTTCGGACACACAGGCCATGGTGTTGGCGGTAAACTGGCCGCCACAGGAGCCCGAGGAAGGACAGGCAATCGCCTCCATCACCCGCAGGGTTTCCTCGGACATGTTGCCGGCCTGGTTCTGGCCGACCGCCTCGAACAGGTCCTGAACGGTGATGTCGCGGCCTTCGAACCGGCCTGGCAGGATCGAGCCGCCATAGATGAACACCGATGGCGTGTTCAGCCGCACCATGACCATCATCATCCCCGGCAACGACTTGTCGCAACCGGCAAGGCCGACAATCGCGTCATAGGCGTGGCCGCGCATGGTCAATTCCACGCTGTCGGCGATCACCTCGCGGCTGGCCAGCGAAGAACGCATGCCCTCATGCCCCATGGCGATTCCGTCGGTGACGGTGATGGTGGTAAATTCGCGCGGTGTGCCTTCGGCGGCCTTCACCCCCATCTTGACCGCCTGGGCCTGACGTTGCAGCGCGATATTGCAGGGCGCGCTTTCGTTCCAGCAGGTCGCAACCCCGACCAGTGGCATATGGATTTCCTCTTCCGACAGACCCATCGCATAAAGATAGGAACGATGCGGCGCCCGCGCTGGCCCCTCGGTCACATAGCGGCTGGGCAGTTTGCTTTTGTCGAATCTCTGATTGCGCATGCTCATGGTCTTTCCCTCGGAAGTTCTGTTTTGCTGATTAACGGGAATAGGCGACAGCGCAGGCTTGTACAAGACACCTGATTGCGGCTGGGACAAATCGGCGCTAGCGTTCTGAAAACCGGAAGGCCAGGCATGTTTCCCAGAATTTCCCCACGATTCGAGGCCTATATCGCCCCGGCGCGCATTCATCCCGAAATCTGGCGATTGCTTCTGGGTGTGGTTCTGCTGGTGGCGGTCTATCTGGTCACATCAATTTTGGTTATGGCGACGGGACGGGGTTTCGGGCTTGATCCCGGTGCTGTGTTTGAAGGCAAGGGCAGTGCGGCGGAAACCGCATTGATATTGCTAAGTTTCGTTGGTCTGGTGCTGGGTGTGGCACTGGCGGCGCGGGTATTTCAGCAACGTAATCTGAGCGGGCTTTTCGGCCCGGACCCGGCGGAATTCCGGTTGCATTTCGCCATCGCCGCCACCGCAGTTCTGACGCTGGGGGTTCTGGTGCAGGCCCTCAGCCTTGCCTACAGCCAGCCACAAAGCCATCTGCCACTATTGACCTGGCTGGCATGGTTGCCGATTTCTCTGACCCTGATACTGATCCAGAGCGCATCCGAAGAATTGCTGTTTCGCGGCTATCTGCAAACGCAACTGGCGGCAAGGTTTCGCTCGCCGCTGGTTTGGTTGCTGCTGCCGTCGCTGCTGTTTGGCATGCTGCATTATGATCCGTCCGGTTACGGCCCCAATGCCTGGCTGGTGGTGGCAGACACGGCGCTTTTCGGGCTGGTGGCAGCGGATCTGACTGCCCGCACCGGCAACCTTGGCGCGGCGATCGGGCTGCATTTCGTCAATAATGCCATGGCCATCCTGTTCATCGCACCGACGGGGGACATGAACGGTCTTGCCCTGAACGTCACGGCGTTTGGCGTGAACGACTGGGACGCGATGCGAACCGCGCTTTTGTCCGACATGGCGGTGATCGTCGTGGGCTATTTGGTCTACCTATATCTGATGCGGCGGCGCGGCCTCTAACGATTGCAATTCTGCCCGGCGCGGCCTATTTAGCCCTGACACAAAGAACCCGGAGCCTTGGCCTGCATGAACTGGATTTCCAACTATGTCCGCCCCAAGATCAATTCGATCTTTTCGCGCCGCGAAACGCCGGACAACCTTTGGACCAAATGCGATGAATGCGGCACCATGCTGTTTCACCGCGAACTGACCGAGGCGCAGAACGTCTGCCCGAACTGCAACCACCACATGCATATTTCGCCGCGCGAGCGGTTCATCAACCTGTTTGATGGCGGTCTGTTCACCGAGGTCGAGGTGCCGAAACCGCTGGCCGATCCGCTGCATTTCCGCGACCAGAAGAAATACCCAGAACGCATGAAAGCCGCCCAGAAGGCCACCGGCGAGGCCGAGGCAATGCTGATTGCCGAAGGTGAAATCGGCCGCACTCCGATCGTCGCCGGCGCGCAGGATTTCAAGTTCATGGGCGGTTCCATGGGGATGCATGTGGGCAATGCCATTCTGGCCGGTGCCGAACGCGCCATTGCCCGGAAATGTCCCTATATCCTGTTCACCGCCGCAGGTGGTGCCAGGATGCAGGAGGGGATCCTGTCCCTGATGCAGATGCCACGCACCACCGTCGCTGTCGAAATGGTGAAAGATGCCGGATTGCCGTTCATTGTGGTCTTGACGCATCCGACCACCGGCGGTGTTACCGCCAGCTATGCCATGCTGGGGGATGTGCATATCGCCGAACCGAACGCCCTGATCGGCTTTGCCGGGGCCAGGGTGATCGAGCAGACCATCGGCGAAAGCCTGCCCGAGGGGTTTCAGAGGGCCGAATACCTGCTGGATCACGGCATGCTGGACCGGGTGACCCACCGCAAGGATTTGCGGGGTGAACTGATCACCATCTGCCGCATGCTGATGCGCCTGACGCCCGAGGTTGTCGCCGATCTGCCCAGGCCCGAAATCACCGGGAAGACCCCGGTTCCGGCGGAGAACGGCAAAGCGTGAACCACCCGGACAGCGACATCGTACTTGAGCGGTTGATGTCCCTTCATCCCAAGATCATTGATCTGACGCTGGACCGGGTATTGCGGCTGCTGGCGGCGCTGGATCATCCCGAACGCAGGCTGCCGCCGGTCATTCATCTGGCGGGCACCAATGGCAAGGGGTCCACCCTGGCGATGATCCGTGCCGGGCTGGAAGGTGCCGGCAAGTCGGCACACGCCTATACCTCGCCGCATCTGGTCAGGTTTCATGAGCGGATTCGCGTTGCCGGCAAACTGATCGAAGAACCGGTGCTGAGCGCCCTGTTGTTGGAATGCGAAACGGTCAATCAGGCCATTCCGATCACCTATTTCGAAATTACCACCTGCGCCGCCTTTCTGGCATTTGCCCGCACGGCTGCTGATTTCACCCTGCTTGAGGTCGGGTTGGGCGGGCGGCTTGATGCTACCAACGTGATCGACAAGCCAAGGCTTTCGATCATCACGCCAGTTTCGTTCGATCATCCGCAGTATCTGGGCAATACCGTGGCCGAGATCGCGTTTGAAAAGGCGGGGATTTTGAAACGGGGCGTGACCTGCATTGTAGGCCCGCAACCCGATGACGCGCTGGATGTGATCGAGAAACAGGCGCAACGGGTTGGCGCCCCGCTGTTGGTTCATGGTCAGCACTGGCATGTCGGCACCGAACACGGTCGCTTGGTTTTTCAGGATGAAACCGGTTTGCTTGATCTGCCATTGCCCAATCTGATCGGTGCCCATCAGGTGCAAAACGCCGGTGCAGCCATTGCGGCGCTGAGGTTTTTGGGATTTGGCGAAGACGCCTGCCGGGCCGCTGTAACCCGTGCCGAATGGCCGGCCCGGATGCAGCGTCTGCGTTCCGGCCCACTGGTTGCCGCCGCGCCAGATGCCGAAATCTGGCTGGATGGCGGCCATAACGCCGCCTGCGGTCAGGCCCTGGCCGAGTCGCTGTTAGACCTGCCCAAGCGGCCTTTGCATATGATCTGTGGCATGCTGAATACCAAGGATATCGGCGGCTATCTTGCCCCACTGGCACCGCTGGTCAAAAGTTTCTATGGCGTTGGTATTCCAAACGAAATCAATACCCTGCCCGCCGAAAAGACGGTGTTTGAAGCGGTCAGGGCAGGGATGCAGCAGGCAGAAGTTGCCGACAGTGTTCTGGCGGCGACAAGCGCCATTGCCGCGATCGAACCCAAAGCCAGGATCATGATCTGCGGCTCGCTTTATCTGGCCGGGCAAGTGTTGCGGGACAATGGTTAGGCAGTTTTATGCCGGATTGGAATAGCGGCTTGATTCGCCGCAATCGTCAGACTAAGTTGGGCAAACTAAGTCGGAGGTAACTACATGAAAATTGTCAATATTCATCAGGCCAAGACCCATTTGTCGCGCCTGATCGCCGAAGCTGTCAGTGGTGAATCCTTTATCATTGCCAAGTCTGGCAAACCTCTGGTCCGGGTCGAAGCATTGCCGCAAGACGACGAGAACGTGGCGCGTCTTGGCTTCATGCAGGGCCAGATCAGTCTGCCGGATGATTTTGATTCGCTCGGCGTTGGCGATGTCGAAGAGATGTTTGAGGGCATGTCATGAAAATTCTGCTGGACACCCGAATATTGCTGCTGGCGGCGGCGATGCCGGAAAAACTGCCTGAAGCCGCAACAAGGATGCTGGAAAACACTGCGAATGATCTGGTTTTCAGCGCGGCAAGCCTGTGGGAAATCGCGATCAAATCAAGTCTCAGACATTCCGAGTTGCATGTTGACGGGGCTGAATTGCGCCGTGGTCTGTTGCAGCGTGGCTATCGTGAACTGAACGTGACCGGCCCGCATGCGTTGGCGGCGGCCAATCTTCCGCTGCTGCACCGTGATCCGTTTGACCGCATGTTGGTGGCGCAGGCGACGGTGGAATCCATGGTCTTGTTGACCGCCGACAAGGTGGTTGGCCGCTATCCCGGCCCTATCGAACTGGTCTGAGGACAGACTTAGCCCGAACAAACAAGACTTGCTGGACAGAACGACGCCTCTGAAGGCGTCGTTTCGCGTTCTGTCGATTGTATTTTCCATGGGTTCCGGCCATATATCCGGCAGAGGTTGAAAAGCACCGATAGCGAAAAGGGCTTGCTGATGAAAAAAGTATACGAAAACGCCGCCGAGGCTCTGGATGGGGTGCTGTTTGATGGCATGCTGATTGCCGCTGGGGGATTTGGCCTTTGCGGTATTCCCGAACTACTGATCGCTGGCATCCGCAAAGCCGGCACCAAGAACCTTACCGTGGCCAGCAACAATGCCGGGGTCGACGGTTTCGGTCTGGGCGTTCTGCTGGAATCGCGGCAGGTCAAAAAAATGATGAGCTCGTATGTCGGTGAAAACAAGGAATTCATGCGTCAGTATCTGGGGGGTGAACTGGAATTGGAATTCAACCCGCAAGGCACGCTGGCCGAACGCATGCGCGCAGGCGGGGCCGGCATTCCCGGTTTTTATACCCAGACCGGGGTTGGCACCGTGATAGCGGACGGCAAGGAAGTAAAGGAATTCGACGGCAAGACCTATATCCTGGAACGCGGCATCGTGGCCGATCTTGCCATCGTCAAGGCGTGGAAGGGCGACACCATGGGCAACCTGATCTATCGCAAGACAGCGCGAAATTTCAATCCGCCTGCCGCCACCTGTGGCAAGATCTGCATCGCCGAGGTCGAGGAACTGGTGCAGCCCGGAGAACTGGACCCCGACATGATCCACACGCCCGGCATCTATGTGCATCGCATCATTCAGGGCGAGCATGAAAAACGTATCGAACAGCGCACTTTGCGCACCGCTTGAGGGGACAAGATCATGGCATGGGACCGCAATCAAATGGCCGAACGGGCCGCGCAGGAACTGGAAGACGGCATGTATGTCAACCTTGGCATCGGTATCCCGACACTGGTTTCAAACTTTATCCCCGAAGGTGTCAACGTGACGCTGGAAAGCGAGAATGGCATGCTGGGAATCGGCCCGTTTCCAACCGAGGATGAGGTTGATGCCGATCTGATCAACGCTGGCAAGCAGACGGTGACGGAACTGCCGGGAACCTCGTATTTCAGTTCGGAACAAAGTTTCGCGATGATCCGCGGCGGCAAGATCAACATGGCCATTCTTGGCGCGATGGAAGTTGCCGAAAACGGCGATCTGGCCAACTGGATGGTGCCGGGCAAACTGGTCAAGGGCATGGGCGGCGCGATGGATCTGGTCGCCGGTGTTGGCCGGGTTATCGTGTTGATGAGTCAGGTCGACAAAGAAGGTAATTCCAAACTGCTGAAGGAATGCACGCTGCCTTTGACTGGCAAGGGCGTGGTCGATCGGATCATTACCGAACTTGGCGTTTATGACGTGGTAAAAGGCGGGCTGAAGCTGGTTGAAATGGCCGATGGTGTCACGCTGGACGACATCAAGGCCGCGACCGAGGCAAAACTGGTCTGATGACAGGCAAACAGCGGCAGTTCAAGAAGATCCTGATTGCCAATCGCGGTGAAATCGCCATCCGGGTGATGCGCGCCGCCAACGAGTTGGGCAAACGTACCGTCGCTGTTTACGCCGAAGAAGACAAACTTGGCCTTCACCGGTTCAAGGCGGATGAGGCCTACAAGATCGGCGAAGGTCTGGGGCCGGTGGCCGCGTATCTGTCGATTGATGAGATCATTCGCGTGGCCCGCATGTCGGGTGCTGATGCCATCCACCCGGGTTACGGTTTGCTAAGCGAGAACCCGGATTTCGTTGATGCCTGCAATGCCGCCGGGCTGGCCTTTATCGGCCCGAGGGCTGAAACCATGCGCCAGCTTGGCGACAAGGCAAGTGCGCGGCAGGTGGCCGTTGCCGCAGGCGTGCCGGTGGTACCGGCAACCGACGTTCTGCCCGATGATATGGCCGAGGTTCGCAAGATGGCGGACAAGGTCGGCTATCCCTTCATGCTCAAGGCAAGCTGGGGCGGTGGTGGCCGCGGTATGCGACCAATCAAGGATGCAAGCGAGCTAGAGGAAAAAGTGCTGGAAGGCCGCCGCGAGGCCGAAGCGGCATTCGGCAATGGCGAAGGCTATCTGGAAAAGCTGGTCGAACGCGCTCGTCATGTCGAGGTGCAGATCCTCGGCGATCAGTATGGCGCGATTTACCATCTTTGGGAACGTGATTGTTCGGTGCAAAGGCGCAACCAGAAAGTGGTCGAACGCGCCCCCGCCCCTTATCTGAGCCAGTCACAGCGCGAAACCATTTGTGCGCTGGGCCGCAAGATCTGTGCGCATGTGGGATATGAATGCGCCGGCACCGTCGAATTCCTGATGGATATGGACAGCGGCGAATTCTATTTCATCGAGGTAAATCCGCGCGTACAGGTGGAACATACCGTCACCGAAGAAGTTACTGGCATCGACATCGTGCGCGCGCAAATTCGCATTGCCGAGGGGGCAAGTCTGGCTGATGCCACCGGCACGCCATCGCAGGCGGGGGTGAAACTCAACGGTCACGCGCTGCAATGCCGTATCACCACCGAAGATCCGCAAAACAATTTCATCCCCGATTATGGCCGCATCACCGCTTATCGCGGGGCGACCGGCATGGGTATCCGACTGGATGGTGGCACCGCCTATTCCGGGGCGGTCATCACGCGCTATTACGACAGCCTGCTGGAAAAGGTCACCGCCTGGGCGCCGACCCCGGAACAGGCGATTGCGCGGATGGACCGGGCCTTGCGGGAATTTCGCATTCGTGGCGTTTCCACCAATATCGCGTTTGTGGAAAACCTGTTGAAACACCCGACATTTCTAAGCAACAAATACACCACGCGTTTCATTGACGAGACACCCGAACTGTTCAATTTCCGCAAGCGGCGCGACCGGGCAACCAAGATCCTGACCTATATCGCCGATATCACCCTCAACGGCCATCCAGAAACCGAAGGCAGACCCAGACCACCCGCCACCGCCCGCAGCCCCAAACCCCCGGCCAACCTGGTTGGAACCGCACCCCCCGGAACCCGCGATCTGCTAAAGTCAAAAGGGGCGCAGGCGGTTGCCGACTGGATGTTGGCGCAAAAGCAGGTGCTGATCACCGACACCTCGATGCGTGACGGCCATCAGTCGCTGTTGGCGACGCGGATGCGGTCATATGACATGGTGAAGGTGGCCGAGGCTTATTCCCGCAATCTTCCGCAGCTTTTCAGTGTCGAATGCTGGGGCGGTGCGACCTTTGATGTCGCCTATCGTTTCTTGCAGGAATGCCCTTGGCAGCGGCTGCGCGATTTGCGCAAGGCCATGCCGAATCTGATGACGCAGATGTTGCTAAGGGGGTCGAATGGCGTTGGCTATACCAACTACCCCGACAACGTGGTCAGGTTCTTTGTACGTCAGGCCGCCGAAACCGGGGTGGATGTTTTCCGGGTTTTCGACAGCCTGAACTGGGTCGAGAACATGCGCGTCGCCATGGACGCGGTGATCGAAAGCGGCAAGATCTGCGAGGCGGCAATTTGTTACACCGGCGACATTCTGGATCCTGACCGGGCAAAATACGACCTGAAATATTATGTCGCAATGGGCAAGGATCTGAAATCGGCGGGCGCGCATGTGCTCGGCCTCAAGGACATGGCGGGCCTGTTGAAACCGGCAGCGGCGCGGGTGCTGATCAAGGCGCTGAAGGATGAGGTGGGCCTGCCGGTGCATTTCCACACCCACGACACCAGCGGTCTGGCGGCGGCGACGGTGCTGGCGGCCTGTGATGCCGGGGCTGATGCGGTCGATGCGGCGATGGATTCGATGTCTGGTGGCACCTCGCAGCCCTGTCTCGGCTCGATCGTCGAGGCGCTTCACCATACCGGGCGCGACAGCGGTATCGATATGCGCGCGGTGCGCACGATCAGCCAATACTGGGAAGGCGTGCGCGCCCAATACGCCGCCTTTGAAAGCGGTCTGGCCGCCCCCGCGTCCGAGGTTTATCTGCATGAAATGCCGGGCGGGCAATTCACCAACCTGATGGCACAAGCACGCAGTCTGGGGCTGGAGGATCGCTGGCACGAGGTGGCCGAAGCCTATGCCGACGTGAACCGGATGTTCGGGGATATCGTCAAGGTCACGCCCAGCTCCAAGGTGGTCGGTGACATGGCGCTGATGATGGTCAGCCAGGGCCTGAGCCGCGCCGAGGTCGAGGATCCGGATCACGAGGTCGCATTTCCCGATTCGGTGATCGACATGCTGCGCGGCAATCTCGGCCAGCCGCCCGGCGGCTTTCCGACCGCGCTGATCGCCAAGGTGCTGAAGGACGAGGTGCCAAATACCGAACGCCCCGGCCTGCACCTGCCGGCTGAGGATATCGAGGCTGTGCGCAAGCGGGTCTCGGCCGAGTTGGAGGGTTTCCGGCTGGATGACGAGGATCTGAACGGCTATCTGATGTATCCCAAGGTGTTCATGGACTACATGGGCCGGCACCGCATTTATGGCCCGGTGCGCACCCTGCCGACCCTGACCTTCTTTTACGGCATGCAACCCGGCGACGAGATCGAGGCCGAAATCGACCCCGGCAAGACGCTGGAGATCCGCTTGCAGGCGGTTGGTGAAACCAATGACGACGGCGAGGCCAAGGTGTTCTTTGAACTGAACGGCCAGCCCCGCGTGATCCGGGTGGCGAACCGCCGGGTGCAGGCGGCAACCGCCAAACGGCCCAAGGCGGATACCAGCAACCCCGACCATATCGGCGCACCCATGCCGGGTGCGGTGGCCAGCGTTACGGTAACGGTTGGCCAGAAGGTCAAATCGGGCGACATGCTGCTGACCATCGAAGCGATGAAGATGGAAACCGGCATTCATGCCGACCGCGATGCCGTGGTCAAGGCCGTGCATGTGCGCCCCGGTGATCAGATCGACGCCAAGGATTTGCTGGTGGAACTGGAATAGAAGCCCGGAGGGACGAACATCCTGAACCAAGACTTTTTCCTTCACACTCAGGCAGCATTGAATTAAACCGGGCCATCCGGCATGGAAAAACCGAAAATGGTCGAACTCCCCAGCGATGACATCGATTCACCCGATGTTGAAAAAACCAGAAAACCGCTGGGAACCCTTTCGCTTGCGGCCCTCGGGGTGGTTTATGGCGATATCGGCACCAGCCCGCTTTATGCCTTCAAGCAATGCTTCAATGGCCCTGAGGAAGTGGCGGCATCGCCCGCCAACGTCCTTGGCATCCTGTCGTTGATCGTCTGGTCGCTGATTCTGGTGGTGTCGATCAAATACCTCTGGTTTGTCCTGAAGGCCGACAACAATGGCGAAGGTGGCATCATTGCCCTGGTTGCGCTGCTGAACCCATGGAATGCGGCCAAGGGAACCAGCCGCAATATCCTGATGATCATGGGCCTGTTCGGTGCGGCCCTGTTGTTCGGCGATGGCACCATTACCCCGGCCATCTCGGTGCTGAGCGCGGTCGAAGGTCTGACGGTTGAAAGTTCAAGCTTCAATCATCTGGTAATCCCGATCACTGTCGGCATCTTGTTGGCCTTGTTCACTTTTCAGCGGCGCGGAACCTCCAAGATCGGGGCGCTGTTCGGGCCGGTGATGCTGGTCTGGTTCCTGGTGCTGGCAATCATGGGTCTGAACGGCATCATCCGAAATCCTGGGGTGTTCATCGCCTTCAACCCGCTCTACGGGCTTGGTTTTTTGTTCGGCAACGGGGTTGTCGGTTTTATCATCCTTGGCACCGTGTTCCTGTCGGTAACCGGGGCCGAGGCGCTATATGCCGATATGGGGCATTTCGGCCGCGAACCGATCCGGCTGGCGTGGTTCACCGTGGCGCTGCCATCGCTTTTGCTGAATTATTTCGGTCAGGGCGCGATGGTGCTGGCGCAACCGGAAACCATTGCGCATCCGTTTTACGGGCTTGGGGGTGATTGGGCGCATTATCCTCTGGTCATGCTGGCAACCATTGCCACCATCATCGCCTCGCAAGCGGTGATTTCCGGGGTGTTTTCGCTGACCCGGCAGGCCGTACAACTGGGCCAGTTGCCTAGCGTTCGCATCCTGCAAACCGACCGCCAGCATATCGGCCAGATCTATATCCCCTTCGTCAACTGGTCACTGATGCTGGCCACCATCGGACTGGTCATCAGTTTCAGAACCTCAAGCAATCTGGCGGCGGCTTATGGTCTGGCTGTGGCGGCGGATATGGTCATCACCACCTGTCTGGCTTTTTTCGTGGCGCGCCGGTTTGGCTGGAACCCGTGGCTGGCCGGGGCGCTGGCAGTCGGATTCTTGAGTTTCGATATCGCCTTTCTGGGCGCTAACCTGTTCAAGTTTCTTGAAGGTGGCTGGTATCCGGTGCTGATCGCAACCCTGATCTTTGCCATCATGTCGATCTGGCGCAACGGCATTGAAAATCTGCGCGAGACGACCCGCAAAAACCGCGAAAAGCTGGATGATTTCTTTGAACGTATCCGGCAGGATCCGCCACAACGGTTTCCCGGTACCGCGATCTATCTGACCGCAACCCGCGATTTTACCCCGACGGTGCTGTTGCAGGAGATGCGCCTGGCCCCGGCGCTGCACGAAAGGATCATATTCGTCACGGTAAAGATCGAGGATGTACCGCGCGTACCCAGTGCCGAACGGGCCGAGATCGTGGTTTTTCAACCGGATTTCTATCAAGTCACCCTGCATTATGGGTTCATGCAAAACCCCAATCTGCCGGTGGCGCTGCGGTTCTGTGCCGTGCTTGGGTTGGAAATCGACCCAGAGAATTCAACCTTTTATCTGGGCCGCGACTCGTTGATCGTTTCGGATTCGGGATTGAGCCTGCAAAACATCCGCAACAGCATTTTCGCCTTTTTGTGGGGCAACACCACCCGCGCCGCATCCTTTTACAATCTGCCGGTGGGGCAGACGGTTACCGTCGGTCGTCAAATCCGGATTTGACGGCCAGGCCAAAGTACCTGAAACGGTCAAGGCCGGGGCAGATGGCAGGCTAGACAAGCAAGTTGCTGACTTCCTTTTGAACACTGGCAATCGCCGCCTGCTTGACCGGGCCGAATCCGCGAATGTCCATCGCCGCTGCCAGCAACCTCGCGCGGGTGTCTGGTGTCAGGTTCGGGCAATTTATCACTGCATCCATGCAAGTTTCATACCAGCCAACAAGGGCGCGTTCCTGACGCCGCTCGGCGCTATGTCTGAATGGATCAAGATGGGTGCCACGCAGCGGTTTCAGTCGCGCCAGAACTGCCAGAACCGGTGTCAGCCAGCCACCGAACTGCACCTTTTTCGGGCGACCGGTCGGATCCTTTCCCAGTGGCAGGAACGGCGGTGCCAGATGATAGCGGATGCTGAAATCCCCCTCAAAATCCTGCTGCAACTGCTGGCGGAAGGGTTTTGAGACATGCAGCCGCGCCACCTCATATTCATCCTTGATCGCCATCAGTTTGAACAGCGATTTGGCGGCCAGAATGCCAAGCGTTTCGACCTCAACGGTTGAAATATCGGCGGGCAGGGCCGCCTGAAATGCCGCCAACCGCTGGCGATAGCGGTCGGCATAGGCGGTATTCTGGTAGTCGGTCAGATACTGGGCGCGATAGGCGATTACATCTTCCAGCGTTTCTGCCTTGGCGGTCTGGGTCTGGGCGGTATCGCCAAAAGCATCGGGTCTGGCGGACAAAATGCGCCCGATGGCAAAGGCCAGCCGATTCTTGTCCACCGCCACGCCGTTTAGTTCAATCGCCCGATTGATGGCATCAAGTTCAATCGGCACCAGCCCGGTTTGCCAGCTATGGCCAAGCATCAGCATATTGGCAAATACCGCGTCACCCAACAGCGTTTCCGCCATCTGGTTGGCGTCAAAGGCCACTAGCCGCTGGTTGCCAATCCGATCAGCGATGGCGGCTTTGCGCATGTCCACCCGCAGGCTGGCGTCACGCGAAAGTACCAGATCGCCGGTTGGCATTTCCGCAAGGTTCAGAACCATCCGGGTTTCAGGCGAATAGCATTCCGATGCCTTGGGAGATGAGGCGGAAACGATGTCACAAGCGATTACCGCATCGGCGCTGCCAAGATCAATTCGCGCCTGATTGATTGCATCGGGCTGACTGGCAATGCGGATATAGCTAAGGACAGTGCCGAATTTCTGGGAAAACCCGGTAAAATCCAGCACACTGGCGCCAAGTCCGGCAACATGTGCCGCCATGGTGATGATCGCGCCGATGGTGACAACGCCGGTGCCGCCAACACCCGCCACCAGCAGATCGAACGGTTCCTCCAGCGGTGCGGGTGCAGGCAGCGGCAGGTCGGCCAGCAGCGCGTCGATATTCCCCACCTGACCGGATTTCTGCCGCCTTTTACCGCCCTCGACAGTGATGAAGCTGGGGCAAAAGCCGTTCAGGCAGGTGAAATCCTTGTTACAGCTTGAAAGGTTGATGCGGCGTTTGCGACCAAGGGGTGTTTCCTTGGGCTCCACCGACAGGCAGTTGGATTGTTGGGAACAATCACCGCACGCCTCGCATACCAGATCGTTGATGACGGCAAAACGCGCCGGGTCGGGCAGGGTGCCGCGTTTGCGGCGGCGGCGTTTTTCGGTGGCGCAGGTTTGTTCATAGATCAGGGCGGTGATACCTTTGATCTGGCGCAACTCGCGCTGGATAGGGTCGAGGTTTTCGCGGCCATCAAAGCTGGTGCCGTCGGGAAAGTCGGATTGCCTGAACTTGCCGATGTCGTCGGAAACCAGCGCGATACGGCTGATCCCTTCGGCCCGGCAGGAAGCAGCGATTTTCTGCACCGATATCGGCCCGTCAACCGGCTGCCCACCCGTCATCGCCACGGCGTCGTTGTAAAGGATCTTGTAGGTGATGTTGGCATCGGCGGCGATGGCCTGCCGGATTGCCAGAATGCCGGAATGATACCAGGTACCTTCGCCCAGATTCTGGAACCGGTGGCGTCTTTGGTTGAATTTTGATGCGGCGGCCCAGGCGACGCCTTCGCCGCCCATCTGGGTGAATTCCGAGGTATTGCGATTCATCCAGCTTGCCATCACGTGACAGCCGATGCCTGTGCCGGCGCGGCTGCCTTCGGGCACGCGGGTCGAGGTGCTGTGCGGGCAGCCGGAACAGAAATAGGGAATGCGGGCGGCACCCGCGACCTCGATCAATTTGGGCGGATTTGCCGTCAGTTTGCGAGCGCGGGCGGTCAGGTTGAGATCAGGAAACACATGATCCAGCCGCGCCGCCACGATCGGCACCAGCTTCAGCGGCGACAATTCCGAGGTCCACGGCACCAGCGGGTTAAGGTCGGCATCGGTCTTGCCCACCATCAGGTGCGGTTTGTCGCCGGGCCAGTCGTAGAAATATTCCTTGAGCTGGCCTTCGATGATACCGCGCTTTTCCTCGACCACCAGAACTTCAGTTTTGCCGCGAACGAAATCCAGCGCATCGCGCCGGGCCAGCGGCCAGACCATTCCGACCTTGTAGATATCAATGCCGATCCGGCGGCATTCATCCGGGCCTAGGCCAAGCAGGCGCAGGGCTTCCATCAGGTCAAGATGCGCCTTGCCGCTGGTGACGATGCCGAATCGCGCTGTTTTGGTGCCGTAGATCTTGCGGTCAATCGGGTTTGCCTCGACAAACGCCTGCACCGCCCGCAATTTATGGGCGATCCTGATCTCAATCTCGGCACCGGGCGGGTCCGACAGGCGCATGTGCAACCCACCCGGCGGTGGGGTGAAATCGGGGATGGTAAAGTTGCGGTCGGGATGAAGTTCCAGGGATTGCCCGGATTCCACGGTTTCCGATATCGCCTTGAAGCCGACCCAAGTGCCGCTGAAGCGGGACAATGCAATGCCATATTCGCCAAAGGCCAGATATTCCCCTACCGATGCGGGGTTCAGAACCGGCATGAACCAGGATTGAAACGCCACATCCGACTGGTGTGGCATGGAGGAGGAGACACAACCGTGATCGTCCCCCGCCACCACCAGCACCCCGCCCTTGGGGGCGGATCCATAGGCGTTGCCGTGTTTCAGCGCATCGCCGGAACGATCAACGCCGGGGCCTTTGCCGTACCACATGGAAAACACGCCTTCGACATCGGCACCCGGTTCCAGCGCAGCGCGTTGGGCGCCAAGAACGGCGGTGGCGCCAAGGTCTTCGTTGATGGCGGGCATGAACTCGATGCGGTGTTCATCAAGCAGGGCCTTGGCGCTCCACATTTCCAGATCAAGCGCGCCAAGCGGCGAGCCGCGATAGCCAGATACCAACCCGGCGGTGTTCAACCCGGCCCGTCGATCACGCCGCGCCTGATCCAGAAGGATACGCAGCAACGCCTGGGTTCCGGTCATGAAAACCCGCCCCGAACGCCGGGTATAGCGATCGGCAAGTTGATACGGGGCCAAGGATAATTCTGGTTTGGTCATGATGATACGACTTTTCTGCGCTAGTTTGATGCAATTACACCAGTTAGAGTGAAAAAACTTTTCCTTCTTGTCAGGAACGGGCGATATATAGGCAGGATAATCCTTGAAATCTGCCAATCTGGAAATTCATGCCATGTCACGCACCCGTCTTGAAACCAGCGATTTCCGCATTCTCAACCAGTTGCAAAAGGACTCGCGCATTTCCAACGCCGAACTGGCCGATCGCGTCGGGATGAGCGCATCTGCCTGCTGGCGGCGGGTACGCGCACTGGAAGAAAGCGGCGTGATCGAAAGCTATGGCATTCGCATTGATGCCCGCGCCTGCGGCCTGGAATTCCGCGCCATCGTGCATGTGCGCCTGACCCGGCACAATCCTGACAACATGGTCGGTTTCATCCGCGCAGTGGAGCGGCGGGCCGAGGTTCAGGAATGTTACGCCACCACCGGGCAGGCGGATTATCACCTGTTGGTGCTGTGCCGCGACATCGACGCCTATAACCGGTTTCTGGAGGAGTTTCTGTTTCGCCTGCCGGCGGTTGATTCGGCCCAGACCAATCTGATCCTGCGTCAGATCAATACCGCCCGCGAAATGGCGTTTCAGCCGCCCACCGGGGCAGGCGGCTGACAAGGATCAGATCTCGAACTGGCGCTCAAGTTCGATGGTTTCCACACCTTTGCCGGTAACTTGCGGCTTATAGGGGGCGCGATTGCCCCGATAAAGGATACCGGTATTCATGCCGTCATCGGTCATGATACGCCTTGCCGCACGGGCCGGATCATCGGTTTCCTCGACCGAGGCGGGGTGAACGGTGTTTTTCCAATCCTTCTCATCCGGGCGGAAAGTCACGCAAGGGCTGAGGATCTGCACAAAGGAAAATCCGGGATGTTTCACCGCTTCGACGATGATCTTTGTGGTGTTCTTGATGTCGCCCGAAAACGAGCGGGCAACAAAGTTGGCACCGGATGCCAGCGCGATCACCAGCGGGTGAAACGGGCTAAGTCCGGTACCACCCGGTGACAGCGCGCTGTCCCAGTCCGGTTCGGTGGTTGGTGATGGCTGGCCTTTGGTCATGCCATAAACCCGGTTGTCCATCACAATATAGGTGATGTCGATATTGCGCCGGCAGGCATGGATGAAGTGATTGCCGCCAATGGAAAACCCGTCGCCATCACCGCTCATTGCCAATACGGTCAGACCGGGGCTTGCCACCTTCAGGCCGGTTGCCAGCGCCAGTGAACGGCCATGCACGCCGTGAAAGCCATAGCAATCGGTATAGGCCGGAATGCGCGAGGAGCAGCCGATGCCGGAAATCACCGCGATATCTTCGGGCGGAGTGCCAAGTTCGGCCAGCGCCTTGGTGGTGGACATCAGCACATGGAAATCGCCGCAGCCGGGGCACCAGACCGGGGTGAGATCCGAAGTGAAGTCTCGGGCAGAGAATTTGTTCTTGGTTGGAGCGTTCATGATTATTTCCAATCTCGGATTTGAGCGGCAATTTCACCGGCGCCGATATTATGCGGCCCGGGGCGATGGAAATGGCGGATCTCGCCGGGGATTTCGGTATTGGCCCTGAGGTAGTTGCGGAACTGGCCGGAATGCGATTGTTCCACCACCAGAACGCGCTTGGCACCTTTCAGCGACTGATCCAGCGCCTCTTTGGGGAATGGAGCGATCAATCGCATCGCCACCAGCTTTACCTTGATGCCTTCAGCCTTGAGGCTGCGAATCGCCTCACGCGCCGGGCCGGTGATCGAACCCCAGGTCAGGATGACGGTTTCACCCTCGCCGGTGATCTCGCCCCAATGTACGCCATAATCGAAATCGGCGACCTTGCGGTGGCGTTTGTCCATCTGGTCCTGCTGGTCCGACCGCCGGGTCGATGGATGACCCCGCAGCGAATGCGTCAGGCCATCAGCGGTATATTGGCCGCCGGTGGTGCCGGGAATGGCCATCGGTGAAATGCCGTCTGCGGTCAGCGCATAGCGAAGATATGGTTCTTCGCTGGTGCGTTCCCAGGTCTTGCGTTTGGCGAAAAACGACAGGTTGGCCGGGCGTTTCATCAGAACCCGCGACTGACCCAGTGCCTGATCGGAAAGAACGATGGTCGGCACCTGCATAGCTTCGGCCAGATGTGCGGCCCATTGGCCGGTATAAAGGCAATCGGCCACGGTCAGCGGTGCCACCACCACATGCGGTGCATCGCCGTGAAAGCCATAAACCGCGATATTGAGATCGGATTGTTCCGATTTGGTGGCGATCCCGGTCGATGGGCCGACCCGCATCACGTCAACCACCACGATCGGCACTTCTGATGCAGCGGCCAGGCCTAGCGATTCCATCATCAGTGAAAGACCCGGTCCCGAGGTAGCGGTGATCGAAGGCTGGCCGCCGAACGAAGCGCCGATGGCCATGTTGATCGACGAAAGTTCATCTTCGGCCTGAACCAGCGCGCCGCCAACCTCGGTCAGCGACGGGGAAAGCCATTCCAGTACCTCGGTCGCGGGCGTGATCGGATAGGCGGCGGCAAACCGAACGCCGCCACGGATCGCGCCAAGGCCAATCGCCTCGTTGCCGGTGATCAGCCAGCGGCCCTTGTGCCTGAGGTCGGCCTCACCGATTTCAAAGCGGAAGTCGTAATTTCTGGACTGGGCGATGCCTGCTTCGACACAGGCGCGGCTGGCGTCGATGGCGGCCTGACCCTTGTTGGCAAGTTTGGTGCCGATGACCGACATCAGGTCATCCACCGAAAGGCCGATGAAACCGGCGGCCAGACCTGCGGCGATCATGTTTTCGCGTCCGCCGGGAATTTCCTTGGCCAGTTCCTTGATCGGAATTTCGGCAACCGTAGCCCCGGAAGAACTGATCAGTTCCGGGATTGGGCCCGAGGTCGGGTCGGCAATGATCAGACCTTCGGTCTTCAGCGGCATTTCAGCAGCGAATCGGTCGGCGTTCTTCCAGTCGATGGCAATCAGCAAGTCATATTTTTCCGCCGTACATTCCACCGGGTGATTGGCCAGACGCACCAGCGCCGCCGCCTCACCACCACGAATCTGTGGCCCGACCGAGCGGTTCATCATCCCGTACCAGCCGGTTTTTCCAGCAGCTTCCAGCAGAATGGACCCGGCAGTAATGGACCCGGCCCCGCCGGAACCGACGATTGCGACTGAGACACTCTTCTTTGGTATTGCTTTGTTCGTCATGACATCCGGCCTGTTTTGTTGCGTTGAGGAAACCTTGTGGATTTCGGTATTGACCTAATTAAAGTATTCGCGTACCACTTTACGGTAATAGTGAAATCAAATGCTGTCAATTCAATACGACCAAGGTGGTTCAGGAAATTCGCCCGAATCGCAAGCATTCAGGGAAAAGGAACGACAAATGGCGCGACGTTGGGTAATGGATGCACAAAAAGCTCCTCTGAGGATGGAAGAGTTTGAGCCAGCCCAACCTGGCGAAGGTGAGGTCGTGGTCGAAATCGCCGGTTGCGGTGTCTGTCACACCGACCTTGGTTATTACTACGACGGTGTTTCCACCAATCAGCCGCTGCCGCTGACCCTTGGCCATGAAATCAGCGGTTACGTCACCCAGACCGGCAAGGGCGCCGAGGAATGGAAGGGCCGCGCGGTCATCATTCCGGCGGTCATGCCCTGCGGCGAATGTGATCTGTGCAAGCGCGGCAAAGGCACCATCTGCCGCAGCCAGAAAATGCCCGGCAACGATATCGAAGGCGGATTCGCCAGCCACATAACCGTACCGGCGCGCGGTTTGTGCGCGGTCGACGTGGATCGCCTGGCCAAAGTCGGCCTGTCGCTGGCCGATGTGTCGGTGGTGGCCGATGCGCTGACCACGCCCTATCAGGCGGCGGTGCAGGCAGGTATCGGCAAGGGTGATCTGGTGGTTGTCAACGGTGTTGGCGGTGTCGGCGGCTATGCGGTGCAGGTTGCGGCGGCGTTGGGCGCGACGGTGGTCGCGATCGACGTGGTTGCCGCCAAGCTGGAGCTGGTGAAACAATACGGCGCGACGCTGACCCTTAATGCCCGCGAATACGACCCGCGCAGCCTGAAAAAGGAAATCATCGGTTTTGCCAAGGCCAATGGCCTACGGACAACCGAATGGATCATCATGGAATGTTCCGGCACCGCCGCCGGGCAACAGGCGGCATTCGGTCTGCTCAACCATGGGGCGACCATGTGCGTTGTCGGCTTTACCATGGACAAGGTCGAGGTTCGCCTGTCCAACCTGATGGCCTTTCACGCTCGCCTGCTTGGCAACTGGGGCTGCCCGCCTGAATTGTATGCCGGGGCGCTGGATCTGGTGCTGGATGGCAAGGTCAAGCTGGCCCCATTCGTCGAACAGCATCCGCTGGACGACATCAACCAAGTTTTTCAAGCCGTCCATGACGGAAAATTTGTTCGCCGTGCCATTCTCGTGCCGTCGGTGAACTAACATGAGGGATGACATGAACAATATACCGACAAAGCCCGAAGGTTTCGAGTTTTTGCCGCATGACCTGGTTTCCGATGAAATCCGCGAAGGAATCACCGGCGGCGTGATCTATGAAAAACGCCCGGCCAAAATGCCCGACGGTTCGGTTGCCAAGGGTCTTTATAACGCCTGGATTATTCTGAATAATCCGACCCAGTTCAATTCCTACACAACCGACATGGTGAAATCGGTAATTCTGGCATTCCGCGCCGCATCGAATGCGCGCGACGTCAATGCGGTGGTGTTTACCGCGGTCGGCGACAAGGCATTCTGCACCGGTGGCAACACCAAGGAATATGCCGAATACTATGCCGGTCGCCCACATGAATACCGCCAGTACATGCGCCTGTTCAACGACATGGTCTCGGCCATCCTGGCTTGCGACAAGCCGGTGATCTGCCGCGTCAATGGCATGCGTATCGGCGGCGGGCAGGAAATCGGCATGGCTTGCGATTTCTCGGTCGCACAGGACATGGCACGATTTGGCCAGGCTGGTCCCAAGCACGGCTCGGCTGCGATCGGCGGCTCTACCGATTTCCTGCCGGTGATGATCGGCTGCGAACAGGCGATGAATTCCGGCGTTCTTTGCGAAAGCTTTTCGGCGCAAAAGGCACTGCGACTTGGCATTCTGACCGACATCGTTCCGGGACTGAAGGTTGATGGCAAATATGTCGGCAACCCGCTGGTGGAACTCAGGATGAAAACCGACGAATTTGGCCGCATCCTGCATGGCGAAGCAAAAACCGGTGATGATCTGGCCGCCGGCAAGGAAATGCTGAAACGTGGCGAAATAGACCTCAGCGCCCTTGATGCCAAGGTTGAAGAACTTTGCACCAAGCTGATGCTGACCTTCCCGGACTGCACCACCAAATCGGTCGAAGAGTTGCGCAAACCCAAGCTGAACGCCTGGAACGCCAACAAGGAAAACTCGCGTGCCTGGCTTAGCCTGAACATGATGACCGAGGCCCGCACCGGGTTCCGCGCCTTCAACGAGGGCACCAAGGAACACGGCCGCGAGATCGACTTTGTCGCACTTCGCCGCGAACTGGCGGAAGGCGTGAAATGGACCGAAGAATTCATCAACAGCCATATGCCGGGGGCGCGTGGATGAGCGGACCGCTTAAAATATGGTTCGACCGGCAGGGTAGCCTGCTGCGGTTGCGGCTGGACCGGCCCAAGGCGAATATCGTCGATGCGGCGATGATCGCTGCTCTTGACACGGCGTTGGTCGACAATCTTGGCGGAACCGACCTCAAGGCGGTGTTGCTGGATGCCGAAGGCCCGCATTTCAGCTTTGGCGCCAGTGTCGAGGAACACCTGCCCGAAGGCTGCGCGTCGATGCTGGCCTCGCTGCATGCACTGGTTCGCCGGATGCTTTACAGCCCGGTTCCGGTTTTCGTTGCAATCCAGGGTCAATGCCTTGGCGGCGGTCTGGAAGTGGCCGCAGCCGGGCACCGGTTGTTCGCCCATCCCAAGGCAAGTCTTGGCCAGCCGGAAATGCAGCTTGGGGTATTCGCCCCGGCCGCATCCTGCCTGCTGCCGGAACGGATCGGCCAGGCCATGGCCGAGGATTTGCTTTATTCCGGTCGAAGCATGTCGGGCAGTGATGCATTGGCGGCAGGCCTGGTGGATGCCATTGCCGACGATCCGTCGGCTGCGGCACTTGAATATTTTGATACCCACCTTGCAAACAAAAGTGCAAGTTCACTGCGACTGGCGGTTAAAGCCGCCCGTCTTGGTTATACCGACAGAGTGGTAGCCAAGCTCGAACAGGTCGAGCGCCTGTACCTGGATGAACTGATGTCCACTCACGACGCGCTGGAAGGTCTGCAATCCTTTCTGGCCAAACGTCCTGCCAAATGGGGGAATAAATGACCAATACGACAACTAGCGAAATAGTCGAACGCTGCCAGGCGCTCTATGACGATATGCATTTCAATGCTGCGCGCGAATGGAAAAAGGCCGTGCCGGGCCGCAAGGTCGTGGGTTTCATGCCGATCTATATCCCGCGTGAGCTGATCCACGCCGCCGGCATGCTGCCGCTTGGCATCATGGGTGGCGGTGACAATCTTGAGGTCATCCATGGCGACGCTTACTATCAAAGCTATATCTGCCGTATCCCAAGATCGACCATCGAACTGGGCGTTTCCGGTCGGCTTGATTTCGTTGACGCCATGCTGTTCCCGTCGATCTGTGACGTGATCCGCAACCTCAGCGGCATGTGGAAAATGCTGTTCCCGAATGTCTACAGCAAGTATTTCGACGTTCCACAGACCTACGAAGATTCAGTTGGCGGCGAGTTCTATATTGGCGAGATGCGCGAATTCCTGCATGATCTGGAGGAACTGGGCGGGCGCAAGATCACCGATGACGACATCCGGAATTCGATTGCGGTCTATAACGAGAACCGCAAGCTGATCGCCGAGCTTTATGATTTGCGTGCAGCCAAACCCTGGCTCGCGCCGGCCTCCGAGGCGTATCTGGTGATCCGCGCCGGGCTGGTTCTGCCGGTCGAGGAGCATTCCAAACTGCTGCGTCAGTATATCGACGCCACGTCATCAGAGGATCGGCCGATCAAGGACAACAGCAAGGTGATCGTCACCGGCATGTTCTGTGAACAGCCACCGCTGAACTTGCTGAAGTCGCTTGAACTCAGCGGTTGCTATGTGGTCGACGACGATTTCATGCTGGTTTCACGCTGGCTGGTCGACGATGTGCCGACCGAAGGCGATCCGGTTTACAACCTGTCACAGGCATTTCTGCACCATTCCCGCAGCACCGCCGCGAAATATGAACCGAACCAGCAAGAAAAAGGCCAGTTCCTGGTACGCTCGGTGAAACGCACCGGTGCAGAAGGCGTGATCTTTGCCTCGCCCAGCTTCTGTGACCCGGCATTGCTGGATCGTCCGATGTTGCAGCATGTTCTGGCTGACGCAGGCATTCCTTACATCGCCTTCAAATACGCCGAGAATTCCGGTCAGATGCAGCCCATCCGCGAACAGGCCGGCACCTTTGTCGATTCAATCAAACTATGGAGCGCAGCATGAAACCGACCCCAGTGAAAGCGAAAGCACAGGAAGTCATCAAGGACGCTTCGATGTTGAAGCAGAAAGAGATGATGGCGAAACACTATGATCGTTTGTCGGATGCGCCCGAAACCGGTCAAAAGGTTGCCTCGACCTTCGTTCCGGGCAACCTGAACGAACTGCTCATGTGCTTTGACCTTGTGAACAACCTGCCCGAGGTGAACGCCATTCAAAGCGGCCTGCGCCGACAATCGGGCGGTTACATCATGGAGGCCGAGCGTTCAGGCCATTCCGAGGATGTCTGCACCTATGTGAAATCCGACATCGGCATGATGATGAAGGGCAATATCGGCCCGAACGGGCGCAAGCTGCCGAACCCCGATGTTCTGTTGCTGTCCTATACCGGCTGTTTCACCTTCCTGAAATGGTTCGAGTTGCTGCGCGAGCAGTACAAATGCCCGACCATCTTCTTGCAAACCCCCTATATGGCCGATGGCAAGGTTACGCCGAACATGGTTCAGTATATGGTCAAGCAGTTCAAGGAAGACGTGATTCCGACGCTGGAAAAGGTTTCGGGCGTCAAGTTCGACATCGACCGGCTCAGGGAGTACCTGAAAAAATCGGCCAAGGCCGAGGATGATCTGGTGCATGTTCTGCAATCGGCCAAGAACAAGCCGTCGCCGATCGACGCCTATTTCGGGGGCATCTATTATATCGGGCCGATTTTCGGCGCTTTCCGCGGCACGGACGATGCCATCGACTACTATCGCTTCCTGCGTGAAGAGGTCGATGCCCGCGTTGCTGCTGGCAAAGGCCCGGTAACACCCGATGGCGACATGCCCGAGGAAAAATACCGCCTGGTGGTCGAAGGCCCGCCGAACTACACCAACTTCCGCCAGTTCTGGAAGATGTTCTATGAAGAGGGTGCGACGGTGGTTGCGTCCAGCTATACCAAGGTTGGCGGCACCTATGATCTTGGCTTTCGCCATGATTACGAACGGCCGCTGGAAACCATGGCTGAATACTGTCTGGGCGTTTATACCAACCGCAGTTTGCCGATGCGCATCGACATGCTGGTTGACTATATCAACGAATACGAGGCTGATGGCCTGCTGATCAACTCGATCAAAAGCTGCAACAGCTTTTCCGCCGGTCAGCTTCTGATCATGCGCGAAGTTGAAAAGCGCACCGGCAAACCGGCGGCATTCATCGAAACCGACCTGGTTGATCCGCGGTATTTCTCGGCAGCCAACGTCAAGAACCGTTTGGAAAGCTATTTCCAGATGGTCGAACAGAAGCGCAGCGGAAAAGGAGCGGCGGCATGAAAACCTTCGTAGGAATTGATCTTGGATCAACCACCACCAAGGCGGTGATTCTGGATGAGAACCAGGATATCCTTGGACGCGGCATCACCAACTCACGGTCGAACTATGACACCGCCTGTCGGGTGGCCCAGCAAGAGGCGATGATCGACGCCCGTTTCACCATGTTCCGGCGCGAATTCGGCGCCGAGGACAAGAGTGACGGCAAGGTCGAGGAATTTCTGGGCGCAATGGAACGTTCATTCCGCCTGGAACAGTTTCTGGAGCAGTTGGCCGACCTGGAAAATACCTGCATAGATCAGGTCAAGGGTGAGCGATTTGAAAAGACCGGCGATGGCGTCAAGGCGGCGCTGACCGAAGTGTTCCGGCGATTGCGCGAAGAAGCCCCGGCAATGTTCGCGCCGGATGCCGACCGCAAGTCGGATTTCTTTCGCGATATCGCCGGTTCACGGTATCTGGCCCTGGCCGAAGAAGTGGCACGCGAAGCCGGTCTGCCCTATGACGTTCTGCTGAACGTCTATGACAAGTCGATCATCGCAGTGGAAAACCGCCCCCCCTCAGGCAGCCTGAACGAAAAGTTCAAGCGCGCAATGGATCGCATTGCCCGTGCAGGTGATACCAACGCCGCCGAACTTGGCGATCGGGTGGACCACGCCCTGGGTATTGACCTTGAGGAAACCTATCTGGTCGGCACTGGCTATGGCCGGGTGACGCTGCCGTTCTCCAAGGAACATATCCGTTCCGAAATCCTGTGCCACGGGTTGGGGGCGCATATGATGTATCCCAAGACCCGCACGGTTCTGGATATCGGTGGGCAGGACACCAAGGGCATTCAGGTCAACCCCCAGGGCATCGTCGAAAACTTTCAGATGAACGACCGCTGTGCCGCCGGCACCGGACGCTATCTGGGCTATATCGCCGATGAAATGAACATGGGTCTGCACGAACTCGGACCGATGGCGCTGAAATCCGAAAAGCCTTCGCGCATCAACTCGACCTGCACGGTTTTTGCGGGTGCCGAATTGCGTGACCGGCTGGCAATGGGTGAGAATCGTGAGGATATTCTGGCAGGTCTTCACCGCGCCATCATCCTGCGTTCGATGTCGATCCTGTCGCGCTCGGGCGGGGTTGCGGATGAGTTCACCTTTACCGGTGGCGTTGCCAAGAACGAGGCGGCGGTTCGTGAACTCAGAAAGCTGGTGTTCGAGAACTACGGCGAAGTGAAGATCAACATCGACCCGGACTCGATCTATACCGGTGCGCTGGGTGGGGCAGAATTTGCCCGCCGTGCCGCCCATGGACAAATTGAAGGAGTGGAAGAATGACACTGGCAGCAGGAATTGACGTCGGCACGGGTGCCGTCAAGGCGGTCATCTTCGATGTTGACGATGACGGCAACGAAAAATGGCTGGCGCGGTCAATGAAACGCATTCGCCAGCGCGATCCGATGGAGCTGGCACGCGAAGCCTTTGATGAGGCGTTGGCCGATGCCGGGCTGACCGAAAAGGACATGGATTATATCGCCACTACTGGCGAGGGTGAGGCGATTCCGTTTCACACCGGTCACTTCTATTCGATGACCACCCATGCTCGCGGTGCGCGGCATCTGAATCCTGAGACACGTTCGGTGCTGGATTGCGGTGCCTTGCACGGTCGCGCCATCATTACCGATGAACGCGGCAAGGTGCTGAACTACAAGATGACCAGCCAGTGCGCCTCGGGTTCGGGCCAGTTTCTTGAGAATATCGCGCGTTATCTGGGAATCGCCCAGGATGAAATCGGCTCGCTCTCCATGCAATCCGACGATCCTGAAACGGTATCCAGCATCTGTGCGGTACTGGCGGAAACTGATGTTATCAACATGGTTTCGCGCGGCATTTCAGCGCCCAACATCCTAAAGGGTATTCACGTTTCCATGGCCGGACGGCTGGCGCGGTTGCTGAAATCCATCGGTGCCAAGGAAGGTCTTGTGCTGGTCACTGGCGGCAGCGCCCAGGACGAAGGCCTGATTCAGGCAATTCGTGAAGAACTGGAAAAGATGAAAGGCATTGAAGCCAACGTCGAAAGCCATCCGGACTCGATTTTCGCCGGTGCCATCGGCGCGGCGCTTTTCGGGGTGTTCCGGCATCAGAAACTGGCAGAGGCCGGGACGCTTCTGAAAGCATCATGAGTCAAAACTAGGAGAGAGCAAATGGCATTGATGATAGTTGAACCCTGCACGGCTTGTGACGCCTGTGAACCGGTTTGCCCGAACGAGGCAATCACCGCCGGTGACCCGATCTATGTCATCGACCCGATGAAGTGCACCGAATGTGTCGGTGCCGAGGATGAACCGCAATGCAAGCTGGTCTGTCCCGAAGCCTGCATCGTGGACAATCCCGACTGGGAAGAAACCGAAGAAGAGCTTCAGGCGAAATACGAATCCCTGAACTAGGAATTCCGCCGGGTCGCACTAGCCCGGCGGAAATATCGGGCCGCCCCTGTCTCCCCTTTTGGGTCGCGTCTGATCAGCGACCGAACCGGTTTTGCCGCCGGATCGGTCGCTTTTTCGTTTGATCAGGCGTTGTCAAAGCGTGGAAACAGAATCTCGTTTTCCAGATACATGTGGCGCACCAGATCGGCAGCAAATTTGCTGGTGTCCGTATATAGTCGCGTCCAGGATTTGCAGGCATCTGCCGGCAATGCAAAACTGTTGGTCAGATGCTCCAACCCTTTCAGTTGATCCATATGGCCTTCGTGGTCATGGCGCATGACGCCAATCGGCCCTGCGATCATCGGATGGCCGCCGCTTAGCATCATCGGAAACAGAATCTGTTCCTCTTTCGCCATATGCGCCGTCATTTCCGATTGCATCTGGCCAAGCAACTTGCTCAGACCCCGTGGAATATCGGCATGATCGTGGTGTACGGATTCAACTTTTTCCGCCAGCGGCACCAGTTCCGCCAGTTCGGCACGATGGGTGTCGTGATAGCGGCTTTTGATATGTGCGATCAGTTCTTCGGTTTTGTCGGGTGCATCCTTGGCGGCCTGATGGGCACCGGCATTCAGCGACGCCAACAGGGCATCAATGGATTTGGCGTGCTTTTGGGCTGCCTCGCCAAGACTTAGCTTGCCGCCGCAGCAAAAGCTGATGCCGTTGTCACGAAACAGTTGGGCGGCTTCGGGAATATGCGCGGCCAGTTCTCCGACCTTTGTGTCGGCGGAAATTAGCGGGTTGGACATGGTTCTACCTTTCGTTTCATTCATTGCATGCTTGCGCGGCTGGTTTTCAATCGCGCGCGTCTTTCACCGAGGTGCGACGACATGGCGCAGAGATCGAACGCGCCGTCACTGGCCGAAATCCGGGAAATACTTGCCGACCAGATCCGCCGCAAAATGCGCGTCGTCGGGGGCGGTTTCCATCACCCTGCCCCATTCGCGGCTGGTTTCGGCGCCAATCTTGGTTGTGGCGTCAATCCCCATCTTGCCTGCCAGACCTTCCAGCGGAGAGGCGAAGTCAAGATAATCCATCGGCGTACGATCAAGGATCGTCACATCGCGCGCCGGGTCCATCCGGGTCGCCAGCGCCCAGGCAATATCGTCCCAGTTGCGCGGGTCGATATCGTCATCCACGACAACAATCAGTTTGGTATAGCTGAACTGCGTCAGCATCCCCCAAAGCGACATCATTACCCGCTTGGCCTGACCGGGATAGCGTTTGTCGATGGAAATCACCGCCATGCGATAGGAACACGCCGCAGGCGGCAACCACAGATCGCGCATTTCCGGTATCGCCTGACGGATCACCGGCAATGTGAGATCGTTGAACACCTGACCGATGATCGAAGGTTCATCGGGTGGGCGGCCCGTATAGGTCGAAAGATACAGGGGATCGCGCCGGTGGGTGATGGCGGTCACCTCCATCAACGGGAACGGTTCGACCGAATTGTAATAACCGGTGTGATCGCCAAATGGCCCCTCGGGCGCGGTTTCGGTGGGGGAAACCCAGCCCTCCAGAATGATCTCGGCCTCGGCCGGGACCAGGAGCGGCACGGTTTTTGCGGCGACAAGTTGGGTTCGCACACCGCGCAGCACACCGGAAAACCCAAGTTCCGACAGATTTTCGGGCAGCGGCAGCGCCGCGGATAGCAGCGTGGCGGGGTCGGCACCAAGGGCGATGGCGACCGGCATCTTCTGCCCCGCCTTCATCCAGCCCCGGTGATGCGCCGCACCGCCACGATGTGCCAGCCAACGCATGATCAGTCGGTTCCTGCCGATCACCTGGGCGCGATAAACCCCGGTGTTGTAACGCGCCAAATCGTCAGGTTTGCTGTCAAAAGGCCGGCTAAGCACCACCGGCCAGGTTATCAGCGGCCCGGCATCCCCCGGCCAACAGGTCTGCACCGGCAAGGCCGTCAGATCGACATCCTTGCCTTCCAGGCGAACCTCTTGCACCGGTGCGCGGTTGGTGATTTTCGGCCTTGTCGCCAGTGCCGCCTTCAGCATCGGCCAGCGCGACAGGGCGTCGCGCATCCCGTCCACCGGGGCGGGCGCGCGCAAAGCCGCCAGAAACTCGCCCAGCATCGGCACCTTTTCGGGCACAAGACCCAGCCCCGCCGCAACCCGATCCGTGGTGCCAAAAAGATTGGCAATGACCGGTATCTTTGACAATTCCCCCGAATCCTGCACCGGCGCGTCAAACCTGAGAACCGGCCCCTGATGTCGCAGCACACGTTCATGCACTGCCGATAGCTGATGGCGTACCGAAACCCGGTCGGGAATCGATTTGAAACAGCTTTCAACCTTGCACCAGCTTAAAAAGCTGCGCAGGCTGGGAAAGGGGGGCAGGTCGCGTATGGTCGCATCCTCGGGATTTTCACCGAAATTATGAACCGGCCGACCACCCCGCCTTGATGTAGGTCAAGGCAGTGAATCGACCGGGGTTTTAGATCGGATATATCGCTGAAATTTCTGAGAGTTTCCGTTGACACAAGGCCCCGTTCATTTTCCGGTGTTCAATCCGATGCTGTCTCGCGCCGTCGGCCTGTTGCCGATGATGCCGCTGACACTGGCGCTGAGTGCATTGGCGCGGCGAATCTCGGTGCGTCATCCGCGAATTCTGCGCCGTTTGGCCGGTAGCATCGACAAGCGTTTTGCCATTGATCCCACCGACTTGCCGTTTGTTTTGCTGATGGATTTTCCCGGCGGAACACCCCGGATCACGGTTCAGCGCAATGCCGACGGGGCAGATTGTCGGATTGCCGGTACGCTGTCGGCGCTGTTGGGGCTGGTGCATGGATCCTGTGATGGTGATGCGCTGTTTTTCTCGCGAGATCTGGTGATCGAGGGGGATACCTCGGCCACGCTGGCGCTGCGCAACGCCATTGACGACGCCGAGCTTGACCTATCAGAGGAGGTGGCCAGTCTGACGCCGCCGCTTGCCGGGCTGATCGGTCAATTTGCGGCGATTTGTGAACGTCGCACCGGGCTTAGTCTGCAACGTGCGAAAGGTGGCATGTGATGATGGAACTGGTTTGTCCGGCGGGAACGCCTGCGGCTTTGCGAGCGGCGGTCGATGCCGGGGCGCATGCGGTTTATTGCGGCTTTGCTGATGAAACCAACGCCCGCAACTTTCCCGGCCTGAACTTTGAACGCGACGAAATGGCGGAATCGGTCGCTTATGCTCACCAGGGTGGGGCCAAAGTTCTGGTGGCGATCAACACTTTTCCGCGCGCCGGGGCCGAGGAAATCTGGCACCGCGCACTGGCCGATGCAGAATCGGCTGGCTGTGATGCCGTCATTCTGGCCGATGTTGGCCTTCTGGCGCATGCGGCGGAACATCATCCGGGCCTGAGAAGGCATTTGTCGGTGCAGGCGGCAGCGGCGAACCCGGATATCATCAATTATTATGCTTCGGAATTTGACGTCAAACGGGTGGTGCTGCCGCGCATCCTGACGGTGGCGGAAATCGCTGCCATCAACCGCGAAATCGACGTGGAAACCGAGGCGTTCGTGTTTGGCGGCCTTTGCGTCATGGCCGAGGGTCGGTGTTCGCTATCGTCCTATATCACCGGCAAATCGCCCAATATGAACGGCGTCTGTTCGCCCGCGTCGCATGTGGTTTACGCCGAAGAGGGCAGCGATCTGGTGGCGCGACTTGGTGGTCAGATGGTACACCGCGTCGCCAAGGATGACCCGGTTCCCTATCCGACCTTGTGCAAGGGATGTTTTTCGGCCGGGGATCAGACCGGGCATGTGTTTGAAGATGCCGTAAGTCTTGATGCTTCGGAACTCATTCCGGCGCTGGCCAAGGCCGGGGTATCGGCACTGAAGATCGAAGGAAGGCAGCGTTCGCGTTCTTACGTCGCCGAAGTGGTGCGCAATTTCCGCGCCGCGGTCGAGGCGGTGGAGGCCGGCCTGCCAGTGCCCGCCGGCACCCTTGGCGCATTGGCCGAGGGGCAGGCCGCCACCTCGGGCGCCTATCAGAAAAAGTGGCGTTAGGGGGCCGAAAATGGAACTGACCATAGGGCCGAACCAGTTTTTCTGGCAGGCGGATATCTGGCGCGAATTCAACCGCAATATGGCCGCCGATGCGCCGGTTGATCGCATGGTTCTGGGCGAACTGGTCTGTTCCAAACGCCTGCCGTTTTACCAGAACCACATCCCCGAAGCGGTGGAGCAGGTGCAGGCATCCGGCAAGGCCGTGTCGTTGACCAGTCTGGCGCTGGTGACGCTGAAACGCGAACGCAACCTGACCGCCGATCTTGGCGAGATGGGGATCGAGGTTGAAATCAACGACCTGACGGCGCTGGCGCATATCCCCAAAGGAGCGGCGTTTTCGGTTGGGCCGCTGGTCAATGTCTACAACGAAGGTACGCTGGCATGGCTGGCGAAAAAGGGCGCGACGCGGGTATGTCTGCCGCCGGAATTGCCGCTTGGTTCTGTCGCGTCACTGGCAAAAGCTGGGGCCGATCTGGGTATGATTATCGAGGTTTGGGGCTATGGCCGCCTGCCGCTGGCGATTTCCGGTCGCTGTTATCATGCGCGACTGCACAACCGTACCAAGGATAACTGTCAGTTCGTATGCGGCGAGGATGTCGATGGCCTGCTGGTGGACACGCTGGACGATCAGCCGATCTTTGCCATGAACGGGGTGCAGACACTTTCATCCACCTGCGCCAACGCAGCGTTACAGATTGATATCCTGCGCGATGCCGGGGTGACGGCCTTGCGCCTGTCGCCGCATTCCGGCAATTTTCTGGCGGTGTGTCAGGGGTTCCGCGATCTGCTGGATGGCCGGATTGATGCCGTCGGCCTGAACGCCGCCCTGTTGTCCGAGGCACCGGGAGGGGCGTTTTCCGATGGCTTTCTGACCGGCAAGACCGGTGCGGACTGGTCGGGTGCTGCTTAAATTCCCAGATATGCTTCGCGCACGCGCTCATCCGCGATCAGTTCCTGCGCCGGGCCCGACATGGTGATCTTGCCGATTTCCATGACATAGCCGCGATCGGCGATGGAAAGTGCGGCAAAGGCGTTTTGTTCCACCAGCAATGCGGTGACGCCATAACTGCGCAGGTTTTTCACCACATCCAGAATCTGATCCACCAGAATCGGGGCAAGCCCCATGCTGGGTTCATCCAGCAGCAGGCAATGTGGCCGCCCCATCAGGGCGCGACCGATCGCCAGCATCTGTTGCTGGCCGCCGGAAAGATCACCGGCATTGAGGTTCCGCTTGGTTTTCAGAATGGGAAACAGGGTAAACGCCTCTTCCATGTCCTTTTCCACGCGGGCATCCTTGTAAAGATAGGCACCAAGACGCAGGTTTTCCTCGACCGACAGGTTGGTGAAAATCTGCCGCCCTTCCGGCGACTGCGCCAGACCCAGGCCAAGGCGGCGGTGCGCCGGAACGCGGGTGATGTTCGAGCCACGAAAGGTAATCGTGCCCGCCGCCATCGGCTGCACCCCGGAAAGACAGCGCAACAGCGTGGTCTTGCCAGCGCCATTGGCACCGACTACGGCCACCACTTCGCCCGCCTTCACCTCAAGATTGATGCCGTGCAGCACCTCGATCCGGCCATAGCGCGACCAGAGATCCTCAACCAAGAGCATTGTGGACCTCCTCGGTTGCCTTGACGCCAAGATAGGCCTCGATCACCTTGGGATTTTGCGCCACTTCGGTGGGCAGTCCTTCGGTTATTTTCATGCCCTGATCCAGCACGATCACATGGTCAGATATCTTCATCACCAGTTTCATGTCATGCTCGACCAGCAGAATGGCGACGCCTTCGGCGGCAATCTCGGCAATCAGATGGTCGATTTCCTCGGTTTCCACGGCGTTGCAGCCCGCAGCGGGTTCATCCAGCAGCAGCAGTTGTGGCCGGACCGCCAGTGCACGGGCGATCTCCAGCCGTTTCAGCGCGCCATAGGAAAGGCCCGATGCCTCGTCCGTGGCATGGGATTGCAAGCCGATGCGTTCCAGAAGGCCAAGCGCATCCTTCATGGATTGCCTGGTACGCCGCCCCGAGGCTGGCAGACCCAGAAGGTCGGTCACGATATGCCGGCCTTCGGTCAGATGACAACCGGCCATGACATTTTCCAGAACCGACATCTGCAAAAAGATTTGCAGGTTCTGAAATGTGCGCGACATGCCAAGACGGGCCAGCTTGTAAGGGGGCTGATTGGTAACATCCTTGCCCGCCAGCGTCACCCGTCCGCGCGACGGCGTGTAAAGCCCCGACAGCATGTTGAAAAGCGTGGTCTTTCCGGCGCCATTGGGGCCGATCACCGACACGATCTTGCCGGCTTCCACATTGAAATTCACCCCGTCAACGGCCTTCAGGCCGCCGAATTCGATGCTCAGGTCTTCGACTGTCAGCAGGGTCATTTCGGCCTCCTGCGCAGAATCTTGGCCAGGCTGGGAACCAGACCTTCGCGCATGAAGATCATTACCAGCATCATGATCAGCCCCAGAACGATATGTTCGAAATCATGAAGAACCGTCAGAACCTGCGGCAATGAGGTCAGGATCGCGGCACCGATGACGGCCCCGAACACGGTTGCGGCACCCCCAAGCACCGTCATGGTCAAAAGTTCCACTGAATGCAGAAACCCGGCCACATCCGGTGAAATGAAACGGTTCATCAGCGCCAGTTCGGAACCCGAGACCGAGGTGTATATCGCCGAGATGACAAACGCCGACAGCTTGTAGTTGGCGACATTGACCCCAACGGTTCCGGCTGCCACTTCGCTGTCATGCAGGGATCTGAGGGCACGGCCGGTCGGACTGGTATGAAGGTTGAGCGCGATCAGCGCACCGATCATCATCACCACCGCCGCGATCCAGTACCACATTTCGGAGGCGCTGACCTTGAAGCCCATGGATTTCAGCAGCGCCTTCAGGCCGGTAGCCTGCACCGCCATGCCATCCGGCCCGCCTGTCCATTGCGCTTCGTTGCTGAGGACCATGTAGATCAGGATGCCGAAACCCAGTGTCGCCACGGCCAGATAGTGGCCTCGCAATCTCAGGATCGGGCGACCTACCAGCCAGGCCAGCAGCCCTGACAGGAAAGCCCCCAGAAAAACTGCCAGTACCGGCGAAATTCCAAGATGTTCGGGTGCAAGCGCACAGGAATAGGCACCGATGCCGACAAATCCGGCATGGCCAAGACTGATCTGTCCGGCATAGCCGACCAGAATGACCAGCCCGATTACCGCCAGTCCATTGATAAAGATCAGCGCACCGATCCGGTAATAGAACGAGCTGGGAAAGAACATCGGCGCAATGATGACAAGCAACGCAAGCGCCAGAAGCGTCAGAATTTTGGGGGACAATTTGGTCAATTTCATACCCGATCAATCGTCGAGCGGCCGAAGATGCCGTTCGGCATGACGAAAAGCACCGCAAGGATAACGATGAACGAGGCGGCGTCCTTGTATTCGGAACTGATATAACCTGCCGTCATCGCTTCGATCAGACCAACCAGAATGCCGCCGACAAGGGCACCGAACGGGCTGCCCATACCGCCGAGAATGGCTGCCGCAAAACCCTTGAGCGCCAGTGCGATGCCGACATCATAGCTGGTCAGGGTAATCGGCGTCACCAAAACGCCTGCCAGCGCACCGATTGCCGCCGAAAGGCCAAAGCTGAGCGTCATCATCATATTGGTGGAAATCCCCACCAGTCGCGCCGCCAGCTTGTTGTTCGAGGTGGCCAGAACCGCCTTGCCGGTCAGCGAATAGGTAAAGAACACGAACAGACCGATAAACACTGCAATGGCACCAGCGATCATCCAGACGCCTTGCGGCAGGATGGTGGCACCGCCGATTAGAAACGGATCGTCGCCGGAAAAGCTGGGAAAGCGGTGGAATTGCTTGTCAAACACAAGCTGCGCCATACCGCGTATGAAGATCGAGGCACCGATGGTGATGATGATCAGCGTCACCACCGAGGCACCCTTGGCCGGTTCGATCGCCAACTTGTTCAAGGCGATGCCGACCAAACAGGTTATCAGGATGGCCGCAACCGCAGCGATGGCCAATGGCACACCCGCGTTGAACAGAAACACCGTGGACATGCCACCCAGCATCACGAATTCGCCCTGGGCGAAATTCACCACACCGCTTGAGTTGTAGATGATGATGAATCCGAGCGCCACCAGCGAATAAATCGCACCGACTGTGATCCCGGAAAAAAAGAACTGCAACAGTTCAGACATTTGACCCCCGCAGTTGTCTTTTGTTTTTATGGTCGGCGGGGCGTATCGGGTACGCCCCGCCGAATCGTATTACTTGACGATAGTCCAGTCACCATCGCGGATTTCAAGCATTTTGAACGCGTTCAGGTCGAGACCAAGGTGGTCTGTTGCCGACATGTTCACTTCGCCGGCGGTGCCGATGAAGCCTTTGGTGTTTTCAATCGCGTCGCGGATAGCCGCCGGATTGTTGCTCCCGGCAGATTTGATCGCATTTACCAGAATGTGAAAAGCGTCATACGCATGTCCACCAAAGGTTGAAACCGGCTGGCCGGTCTCGGCTACATAGGCATCGCGGTAGCCAACGACGACCGCTTTTTGCGGATCGCTGTCGTCCAGCATGTCGGCAACCAAAAGCGCCGAAGCAGGCAGGCGAACACCTTCGGCCGCATCACCGGCAAGGTCGATGAAGCTTTTTGATGCAACACCGTGCGACTGATAGAGCGGAACCTTGATGTTCAACTGCTTGAAGTTGCGGGTCACGATTGCCGGACCCTGACCAAAGCCGGGGTTAACCACTGCCTGAAGTCCGGCAGCGCCGGCGATCTTGGTCAGTTGCGGGGTCATGTCGGCGTCTTTCGGGCCGTAGGTTTCATCGGCAACGATGTCGATGCCGTATTTGCCGGCGACCGACAGGCATTGTTCGTGCATGGATTTGCCGAAACCACCGGTGCCTGAGATCAGGCCGACCTTGGAAAGGCCGCGTGCCTTGATATCTTCAAAGATCTTGCCGCAGGCCATCAGGTCGGTATGCGGTGTCTTGAACACCCATTTCTTGACCGGATCAATGATCACCACCGCACCGGCAAGCGAAATGAAGGGAACCTTGGCCTCTTCGAATACCGGGATCATTGCCATGGTGGCGCCGGTGGATGTGCCACCGATCACGGCCACAACCTCGTCATCCTCGACCAGACGGGTGGCGAAGGTGCGGGCCTGGTTCGGGTCAGCGGCATCGTCATACATGATGAGGTCGATTTTCTCGCCGTTGATGCCGCCATTGGCGTTAAGTTCATTGACCAGCATCTTGAGGGTCTTTGCCTCGGGGTCGCCCAGGAACGAGGCCGGACCGGTAATGGCCAGGCTGCTGCCGATCTTGATGTCGGCATGGGCAGGGACGGCGATTGCCGCGCTACCGGCAAGGGCGATCGCCAGTGCCGTGGTTTTCAGATGATTGAAACGTGTCATTACTTTCCTCCGCTGTGAATGACGAAATAGTCCAGAGACTAAATCAAGCATAACCGTACCACTATACACGTTTTTGTGCAACGGGCATTACTCTAAGGTATTGCTTTTGTGTGCTTTCCTTCCTCAAATGCTCCGATTGTCGAAGAACCATCCCCGACTTCGGCATTCTTGTTTTTGTTATGTCCGAACCTTTCGCGGTCAGATCTTCTTGCGCTGGTCGAGAACCCGAACGGCTTTTCCTTCCGAACGGGGTAATTCGCCGGGTCGCTTGGCCACAACAGCACAAGTGACACCAATAATCGCCTTGATACGTTGCCGCACCTCGCCCGCAAGTGCGGTCAGGTCGCTGTCTGCACACGGAATGTCCGGTGCAATTTCAACGTCCACCCCCATGGTATCCATCATCCCGTCATGCCTGAGGATGATCTGATAGTGCGGTGCCAGGTTGGGAACGCTGACCAGCACCGATTCAACCTGGCTTGGATAGATGTTGACACCGCGAATGATCAGCATGTCGTCGTCGCGACCGGTCACGCGCAGGATGCGCACATGGCTACGGCCACAGGCGCATGGCTCGTCGGTCAGCCGGGTGATATCGCGGGTGCGGTAGCGGATCATCGGCAGCGCCTCTTTGGTCAACGTGGTGATGACCAGTTCACCGCTTTCGCCCATGGGCAGCGGTTCAAGGGTTTCGGGGTCGATGATCTCAAACAGGAAATTGTCTTCCCAGCCGTGCAGGCCGACCTGAACGGAATCGCATTCACAGGCAACACCCGGACCCATGATTTCCGACAGACCATAGATGTCGATGGCGCGAAGACCCAGTTGCCGCTCCAGTTCGCCACGCATGGCGTCGCTCCAGGGTTCGGCACCGAAAAAGGCGCGTTCCAGCGGCAAAGTGGTCAGGTCTACCCCCATTTTCCGCGCCACTTCGGCGATATTAAGGGCGTAGGAAGGCGTTGAGCACAGAATGCGCGCACCAAAATCCTGCAACAGAATCACCTGCCGTTCCGTGCCGCCGCCCGAGACCGGCACCACCACACAGCCCAGCCGCTCGGCACCGTAATGCGCCCCAAGGCCGCCGGTGAACAGGCCATAACCATATGCGTTGTGAACCAGATCGCCGGGGCGGGCTCCGCCTGCGGCCATGGATCTTGCCACCAGCCCCGCCCAGCGATCCAGATCGCCCTGCGTGTAACCAACAATCGTCGGCTTGCCGGTGGTGCCGGATGAACCATGCACCCGACGCAATTCCGACTGCGGAGAGGCAAACATGCCGAATGGGTAATTGTCCCGCAGGTCGGTTTTTACTGTAAACGGAAAATGCTTGATGTCCTTGAGGGTTTTGAGGTGACCGGGTTTGACCCCGGCCTCATCAAACTTGCGCTTGAAATGCGGCACGTTGTCGTAGGCCCGCGCCAGCGACCATTTCAGGCGCTCTGTCTGCAAACCCTGAATCCCGGCACGCGACATGGTTTCGACCTCGCGGTCGAACATGAATCCGTCTCCGGCGTCAGACATCTGTCTGGCAGTTGAGCCCATTTGTATTTCTCCCTGGTTGTATCTTGATCAGTTTGTTGTCCAGCCGGGCTTGACCCCCGGGCTGCTAAGGCCGGCACCTCGCGCCGGCATCTTTTTCAAAGAATAGCCCTGGTTAAAGGCGGCGCGGGTGATCAGGCCATATTTGAAGACCCAGCCACTGGCCAGCGCCAGCGCACCGGCAAGGGCGACCAGCACCGGCGACAGCATCGGAACCGCCAGCGCCACCAGCAGCAGAACCACCGGAATCGCCTGATGCGTTGGGGTCAGCTTTATCGGGTCAGCTGCAAATGCGGCAAAGGTGCCGGTCGGTGCGCCGATACGGCCGAGACTGGTGCGATAGCTGCTCCAGGCAAATACCCGCAGAGCGATCAGGATCAAGAGAATCGACGCAAGCGTTTGCAAGCTGGAAGAACCAGCCCCAACAATGACGGCGTAAACAGCGAATATTCCGACCCCTTCGGTCAGACCAGTGGCCACAATCAAAGGCACGATGCCCGGATGCCGCCAGGCAGGGATGCCTTTGGCAGCACGCAAGATCCGTCCCTGCGCATAAAGAAAGGCCATTCCAAATACCGCCGCCACCACCCCAAGGGGGATTGATCCGGTCAGAACTGTCAGAAATCCAAGGCCCATGAAGGGAATGCCAACCATGGCTTCGCGGGTCATCCAGGACATGCGGGCGTGATAGAACACGTTGAAGAACCGCCACGGCCGACCAATCTCAAGCCAGACACAGAACAGCCCGAGGCCAACCATTGCCAGCGCCAGCAGCCCCGGCAAAACCATGCTCATGCCGGTGGTGCCGCCGATGGCGGTTGCCAGAAACAGGCTGGTTCCCGAACCCCCCAGAATGAAGTTGGAGGCGGCGCGCCAGTCCCAGCTTTTTTGCAAGGCCGGAACAACGCCGGGCATACCCAGGGGTTCGGCGATCATTTCCGGTTCAGGTGCCGGTTCGTCGTTGCCGGTTGATTTGCCCCAAAGGTAGTGGATGCCGGGACCGGTTCCCAATTCTTCATGCATGGTGAAATGCTGATTCTTCTCCAGCAGTTGCGAAACGTTGCTGTTGGGATCCTCGGCATCGCCGAAATGCAGCGCACCGGCGATACAGGCGTTCACACAAGCGGGTGTCGCATCGGCGTCCAGGCCGGGTATCAGGCCGTTTTCCAGCCCGAAATCAATCCGGTCAGAACACATGGTACATTTCTGCGCCACGCCGATACGTTTGGGATCTTCGCGCACCACCTCGTGCTTCATCGTCTTGCCCTTGAAAGCACGGGTCGGCAGATCCACCCGCGAGCGTGCCTGATAGGGGCAGGCGACGGTGCAATAGGCGCAACCGATGCACAGATCATAGTCGATGGTGACAATGCCGTCGTCACGCTTGCGTGTCGCTGTGGTCGGGCAGACCGAAAGGCAGGGCGCATCGTCACAATGCATGCAGCCAACCGGCATGAAGGCACGGTGGACATCGGGAAATTCACCGGTTTCGATATCCAGCACCTTGCGCCACTGTACGCCGGGTGCTGTGGCGTTGGTGTGTTTGCAGGCGGCGGTACATGTCTGACAGCCAACACAACGATTGAGGTCGGCAACGATGGAATAACGTGTCATGCCGCACCCCCAAGCCGGGTTACCTTGACCTTGACCAGATCGGCACCCGATCCGGTGGCGTCGGTCAGCTCAAGCATCATCGGTGTCAGGGCGTTCATGCTGGGTACATGCAAATCCTTGGCGAACGGCGTTTCCCAGTGATCAAATTGCCCGACCATCAGCAGGGTGTCTGGCCGAATGCCGTGGCGCAGAACCACCGGTCCCTTGGTCTTGCCAAGAGGTGAGGCGATTTCAATCAAATCCCCCTCTTTCAGACCCAGTTTGGCCGCGGCCGAGGGGTTCATGATGACACCCTTGTGGCCCGCGATATTGCTTGCGACCTCATGGATCATCTGCAAACCCGCATTGCCACCCCAGGAATATTGCATTGACCGCGCGGTTATCAACCAGAACGGATAGTCACCGATCTTGATGCCAAAACCGTCTTCCAGTGCGGTTTCCCACAGCTTTTGCAGGTCTTGCCAATGCGGCATCGCCTCATATTCCTTCAACTGGCGATCCCACCAGTTGATGCCCTGTTCATGTAACCGGTCGCCAAGTTCCTGACCGATCCTCAGCAAGCGTTCCTGATATGGCAGTTCAAACCGCAATCCCTGATCTTCCAGTGCCGGCGACAGATACCAGCGCAATTTTGGAAACTTCTTGACCCTGAAACCGTGTTCGCGGAAATATTCCAGCCCCTGCGTTTCGGCCCCATCGGTCAATTCGGCACTGGCGGCGCGGCAGCTTGCATCCCAGATTTCCTCGACCGAGTGTTCCACGTCGGGATCAAGCGCGAAATCAAAGTTCTCGCCCATAAGACGAACCCCGGCAGCGCCCTTGTTGATGGCGGTGTTATAGGCACCAAGCAGGCCGGTTCCCTTGGCAAGTTGGGTGGCGATCCAACTGAAATCGCGCGATTCGCCTGCCGGTGGGCTGGCCGGGTCGCGCAGCGCAAATCCGCTGTGTTCCCAGAATTGTTCGACATATTTGGAACCGCCGATGCGGATCAGTTGCAGCCCTTCCAGATCGGTACATTCCGGCAGCAGGATGTCGGCCATGTAATTGGTTTCGTCCATGGTATAGGCAAAACACACGGTGAACGGGAACTTTGCCATCACCTCGGACACCGATTTGGTATCCCAGAACGATACGGCGGGGTTGGTGCGGTAAACGAACCAGACATCCGGCGGCGTTGCGTCCGGCATGTTCTCAAAGTTTTCCTTTTGCATCATCCACGCCAGATGCGTCGGCCCCAAGGCCTGGCTCCAGGGGGAATTCGCCGCCAGCGGAATCAGCGTTTCATGCGCGTGCCGCGATGAGGAACGGGATTTCCATTCGCCCTTTTTGGTCGGGTTCATCGGGAAATGCATGAACCCGTCCGGCCCCGGCTTGACGCTGGTCCAGCGGTTATCGGCGGGGCGGTTCAGGCGAACCGTGGTGCCAAGCGTGCCGCCCGGCACTTCCAGCCCGCCAACCAGACAGGCCATCAACGTGCGTGCCCAGCAGCATTCATAGCCGCCCCAGCCGTTGTTCACCGTCTTGCCCAGCGAAATTGCCACCGGGCGGAACGGCAAGGTGCGACCTTCGATGTCAATGGTTTCACCGATATGTGCGTGATCAACAAACTGGTTGGCAACCGAGCGGACCTGTTCGGCCTTGACGCCGCAAATTTCGGCGGCCCATTCCGGGGTGTAGTCCTTGACGTGGTTGACCAGCGCCGCAAAGGCCGGGCAGCAATCCACCTGATCGTGGTTCCAGATCACCTGGTCCGGGCCAAGTTCCTGCCCGGACACCTTAAAGCTGCCCTCCAGCGCCGGGTCGGCATCGGGTGTATCATATGGCACCGCGCGTGAGGTTTTCAGATCCCACATCAACGGTTTGCCGCTGGCCGGATCGCGCATGTAAAAGCCGTTCGGTGCCAGCAGATAGGGTGATGAGGTGCGGTTTTTCAGAAATGGCACATCCAACCGCGCCATACCGATTTCATGCAGCATGACATTGACCATGGCGAACATGAAGGCCGGATCGGTTTTCGGGCGGATCGGCACCCATTCGGCGGAACAGGCACCGGTCACTGACAGGTGCGGTTCGACCTGGATGCGCTTGACGCCGCGGTCACGCGCATCGGCGTGGCGTTTGATGCCGCAGACCCCGCCCGAAGCTTCGACATTGGCCCCAAACGAGATGATAAGTTCCGCCAGGGGCGTATCAGGCGAAACCGTAAAGGCGCGGTGCCAGAGTTCGCCATAAAGATGTTCGGAATGGTAGCATTTGACGCCCTGGCCTGATCCAAAGCTCATGTCCACGGCACCCCAGGCCGACAGAAACGCCGGAAACGTACCCATATACGAGGTCGGCGTGCCACCACCGCCGAAACTGGCGGCAACACGGGGATAGCCGCTTGCGTCTTTCAGACCTTCTTCGCGCGCCTTGTTCAGCTTGCCGCAAACCGCCTCAAGCGCCTCATCCCAACTAATCGGCACAAACCCCGGATCCTGATCGCGGCCTTTTTTGGGGTTGGTGCGTTTCATCGGAGTAAGAACCCGGTAGGGGTTATAGGTTTTCTGGATCAACCCGAACGCCTTGACGCAAACCTTGCCGCCAGCCGGATGCACATCGGCAATCTCGAAACTGGGTTTCACCTGAGTCGCCACCCCATCCTCGATCTCGACCTTAAGGATGTCGGGACCGGCCACACATTGATAGCAATAGGAATGGACCTGCGACTTGGTTTTTGCGGTTTTTGTCATAGCGGCCTTCGGTGTCAGATTGGATCAGGCGGCGGCTTTGGCCGCTTTGGCTTGCAGCCGTTGACGGGTTTTTTCCACGTCTACGACAAAGCGGACGTGTTTACCGGTGCAAATGTCGTCCAACCCGTCATTTGCGGTAATGTCGAAAACCACCTTGGCACGATCCACCTCGGCGATGGTTGCGGTAATGGTCGCTTTCATGTTCAACAGGGTTGGTGCCATGTGAGTGATCTGAACCGAAAAGCCGACCGAATCTTCGCCCTGATCGGCATGTTCCATGATCAGATCGCGACAGGTCTGTTCGATGTCGCGCACCAAAGAAGGCGTGGCATAGACGCGGCATTCTTCGCCCATGAAATCAATGGTGCGGTCTTTGTCCACGGTGTAGGTTGCGGTTGTCGTAACGCCTTGCTTTAAGGTGTCTTTCATGTTTTTGGCCTTTCCAGAGAAGTCTGATCCGGGGTTAATTGCGTATAACGGTACGCCTATACATGATTAAAATCAACCTGTCGCCCCTGAATTCGTCGCGGTGTCCATGGACTGCCCCTGTCGGTTGGTTTTTCTTGCATTTGCGTTAATCTGGTATTTAAGTACCTATATACATGTAATGGATGAAACTGCAAAGGAAGATTAACATGGTCACGCTTCACCCCGAAGGCTGGGAGCCGCCGATCGGCTATGCAAACGGTATCAAGGTTGCAGCAGGCGAATTGGTTTTTGTTGCCGGTCAGGTCGGCTGGAATGCCCAGCAAGTATTTGAAAGTGAAGACCTTGTTCCGCAATTCGAACAGGCACTGAAAAATGTGCTGGCGGTGGTAAAGGCGGCGGGTGGTCAGCCAGCGCATATATGTCGCATGACCGCCTATTGCTGCGACAAACCCGCCTATCTGGCGGCACGCGGCGAACTTGGCAAGATCTGGCGCGATCTGATGGGCAAGCATTTCCCGGCGATGAGCATGATCTTTGTGTCAGACCTTCTGGATCACCCCGGCAAGATCGAACTGGAGGCGACAGCGGTACTGCCGGCAAGCTAGTTGGGCCGCGCTAGCCGTCAGGTCATTCGACGGTGGCGGCTTCCTTGCGTGCGGCGGCCTTGTTGTTGCGCTCGATCTGTTTAAGCATTGTGGAAATGGTGATGGATGCCAGCGTCGCATTGGATATCTCGTTGATTTCCTTGGTAACGTCGAACAGCGCCCATTCCACCGGTGTTGCAACATGGCTGTCGTGCAACCGGCAATCGCTGGAGGTATCTTCAAACAGGTTGATCACATCCAGAAGTGTGGTTCGTCTTGCATTGCCGCTGAAACTGTAGCCGCCGCCGACCCCACGAATGGAACGGACCAGCCCGGCGCGGCCAAGCGTGTTCATCACCTTGGCCAGATGATGCGCGGATATACGGTATTTTTCACCGATCTCGGAAACCGAAACCTGTTTGTCCGGGTCCGAGGCCAGTTCGATCAGGGCATAGATTGCCAGTCGGCTTGCTTGTTGCAATTTCGTCTACCTTCGTTGCCTGATTTGAGGTTTCGGCTTCAATGTTCCAGATCCAGTTCCAGTTGAATATAGGGACCGGCCACCATTCCTTCACTGCGGAAAAAAGCCATAGGCAAGGTGCTGCTGCGTGGTACCATGGTGCGCATCGTGGTAATGCCGACACGGCGAAACTCGTCGGCTATGCCCTGAAACAACGCCTCGCCGATGCCGCGCAGGCGCGAATCGGGATCGACCGCGAAGCCGAAAATCCAGCCGCAGGGTTCTGATCCGAATTCCCAGGCCCGCACCTCGCCGGCCATATAGCCATGCAGCTTGCCATCGCCTTCGGCCACCAGAAAAAACCGTTGGTCTGCCCGACGCGAGGCGAATCGCTCATACATGTCGTTCCAGTATTCCGGCTTGGCATGGCCGGTAACGCGCGTATCCAGCGCCACCACCGAAGCAAGGTCGGTCTGACGGATGCGGCGAAGGGTAATGTCGGGCTTTGCGATGGCGCTATCTGCCTTGTTCATCCTTGATTTCCCCTGATTTCGTCATATCCAGTATTCACGCACCAGTTTGCAGCTTGCAATCAAAAATCTTTATCGGACGAATTTTCACCCGTCTTGTGTGGCGTTGGGGTCGGTGCAGTTCGTCCGCGACAAGCTGATTTATTGCACTCTAGCATTCAAACAAGTATAATGGTACTGAAATTAGCATTTAAGGGAATCTGCAGGAAATGAGGCCAGTTCGATGAAGCGCATGATCAGTCTGACGATCAATGGAAAACGCTATGATGACGCGATTGCCGACAATCTTTTGCTGATTGATTATCTGCGCGATGTCCGCAAGCTGACCGGTGCGAAACGTGGCTGTGACGGCGGTGAATGCGGTGCCTGTTCGGTGCTGGTGGACAAGAAACCGCACCTTTCCTGTATCACGCTGGCAGCCATGTGCGACGGGGCCGAGATCGAAACCATCGAAGGCCAGGCGAAACAGGGCAAGCTGACGCCGTTGCAACGCTCGTTTCATGAAAACCTTGGCGCGCAATGTGGCTATTGCACCCCTGGTATGATCATGACCGCCGAAGCGTTGCTGCGCGAAAATCCCGATCCCGATGAAGATCAGATCAAGGCGGCCCTTGGCGGCAACCTCTGCCGTTGCACCGGCTTTATCAAGATCGTCAAATCGGTTCAGGTCGCTGCAAAGGAAATGCAATGAACACGCCCATCAAAGGTAAGGTCGCAGGCCAGTATGTGCCGCTGGTTGACGGTATCGAAAAGGTCACTGGCCGCGCCATCTATACCGCCGACATGGAATCCGAGGATTGCCTGATCGGTCGAATTCTGCGCTCGCCCGTCAGTCATGGGCGGATCATCAGCGTCGATACTTCAAAAGCCGAGGCGCTGCCGGGTGTGGTTGCCGTCGTCACCGGCGATGACAGCGACAAGACCTATGGCGTCATCCCGATTGCCATGAACGAATATCCGATGGCCCGTGACAAGGTGCGCTATCGCGGTGAACCGATTGCCGCCGTCTGTGCCATTGACGCGGCAACGGCAGCCGCCGCGCTGGAACTGATCGAGGTCGAGATCGAAGAACTGCCCGCCTATTACCGCCCGGCAGATTCCCGCGCCGAAGGGGCCGAGCTGTTGCATGACAACAAGCCCAATAATATCGAACGCGAGGTCAGCAATGAATTTGGCGATGTTGCCGCTGGTTTCGCCAATTCCGCGCTGATTCGCGAAGCGGTGTTTGACTGTGCCGAGGTCAACCACGCACAGATGGAACCGCACGCTGCCCTTGCCGAATATGACGTGGAACGTGACCGCTTGACGCTGCATTCGGTAACACAGGTGCCGTTTTATGTGCATCTGATGCTGGCGCGCTGCCTTGACATGGACACATCGCGCATTCGCGTCATCAAGCCGTTTGTCGGCGGCGGCTTTGGCGCCCGCACCGAGGCACTGAATTTTGAGATGATCACCGCCCTTCTGGCGCGCAAGTGCGGCGGCAAGGTGATGATGCGGATGAGCCGCGAAGAAACCTTCATCACCCATCGCGGCCGCCCCGACACCGAGGTCAGGCTGAAGATCGGCCTTTCCGAAACCGGCAAGATCCTGGCCGTGGATTGCGAGGCGGTGATGGCGGGTGGCGGTTATGCCGGTTACGGGTTGGTGACGATCCTTTATGCCGGTGCGCTGCTTCAGGGCATTTATGATACCCCGGCGGTGAAATATCACGGCTATCGCGTCTATACCAATACGCCGCCATGTGGGGCCATGCGCGGTCATGGCACGGTCGATGTGCGCCACGCCTTTGAATGTTTGCTGGACCGGATGGCGCGTGAACTGGGGCTTGACCCCTTTGCGGTTCGCCGCGCCAACCTCTTGTATGCGCCGATGCGCACCGCCAATGAACTGATGGTCAATTCCTATGGTCTGGCGGAATGTCTGGACGAGGTGGAAAAGGCCAGCGGCTGGAAACAGCGGCTGGGTAAATTGCCGCCCGGCCGTGGCATCGGCATGGCCTGTTCGCATTACGTTTCGGGTGCCGCCAAACCCGTCCACTGGACCGGCGAGCCGCACGCGGTGGTGGCGATGAAACTGGATTTCGACGGCAGTGTCACCGTCTTGACCGGCGCATCCGATATCGGTCAGGGTTCCTCGACCATTGTGGCCATGGCGGCGGCCGAGATCCTCGGAATCGACATCGGGCGCGTCCGAGTCGTTGCCAACGACAGTGCGATCACACCGAAAGATAACGGTTCATACTCCTCGCGCGTGACCTTCATGGTCGGCAATGCCGCGATCGAGGCCGCCAAGGAATTGAGCCGCAAACTGCGAGAGGCCGCAGCGCAGAAACTCGACGCTGACCCCGCTGATATCGAATGCGAAGGTGAAGTATTTTCGGTTCGCGGATCGCAACAGTCCTCGCTGAACTTTCAGGAGGTGGCGTTTGCCGCGCTGGCACTGGAAGGCACCATCAACGTCAAGGGCACCTTCCGCACCCCGCCCGAGGCGCAGGGTGGCAAGCATCGGGGCGGTGCCGTTGGTTCGACCATGGGCTTTTCCTATGCCGCACAGGTGGTCGAAGTCGATGTCGATCTGGATACCGGGCGCATCAAGGTGGAAAAGGTCTGGGCTGCACTCGATTGCGGATTTGCCATCAACCGGCTGGCGGTTGAGGGGCAGATCGAAGGATCGGTCTGGATGGGCATGGGGCAGGCGATGTCCGAGGAAACCCGCTATCAGGACGGGCTGCCGGTACATGCCAATTTCCTGGATTACCGGATGCCGACCATTGTTGACACGCCCGACATCGAGGTTTTCATCGTCGAAAGCAACGACCCCCTCGGCCCGTTTGGTGCCAAGGAAGCGGGTGAGGGCGCCCTTTCCGGCTTTCCGCCCGCGGTGGTCAACGCGGTTGCCAACGCCATCGGACTTGACGTTGATTTTCTGCCGCTGACGCCGGATCGGGTGATGGATGCCCTGATCAAGGCCCGGCGCGAAGCCAAGAAAAAGAAAAAGGTATCAGCATGAGCGAAGCCCTGCCGCAATTCCAGCTAAGCCGCCCCGCCAGTATTGCCGAGGTGGTCGCCACGCTGAAATCCCATCCCGATGCCCGGCTATGCGCCGGTGGCACCGATCTGATCGTCAATATGCGAAGGGGTCTGGTGGAAACCGACATGCTGGTCGATCTTGGCAAGGTTGCCGGTTTGAACCAGATCACCGAAACCAAAAAAGGTTTGGAAATCGGTGCTGGCGTGACCCTGGCCGATCTGATCGCCAACAAGGCGGTTCAGACCTATACCGCCGTCCTTGAGGCCGCCGGCGCCATTGCCGGGCCAAGCCACCGGCAATCAGCAACGGTTGGCGGAAATCTGTGTCTGGATACCCGCTGCCTTTATTATAACCAAAGCCATTGGTGGCGGAAATCCAACAACTTCTGCCTGAAATACAAGGGCGACACCTGCCATGTCGCGCCGCAGGGCAACCGCTGCCGCGCTGCCTTCAGCGGTGATCTGGCCCCGGCACTGATAGTGTTTGGCGCGGAAATCACCCTGGTCGGGCCAGACGGCACCCGTCGCCTGAAACTGGCGGATTTCTATCACGAGGATGGTGCGGCGCATCTTGACCTGAAACCGGGTGAGATTCTGACCACCGTGCACCTGCCGAAAAGCAATGCGCGTTCGGCCTATGGCAAGGTTCGCATCCGCGAAATAATGGATTTCCCGCTGGCCGGGGTGGCGCTGGTCTGTTCCGGCGCGAAGGGTGATGAAACCCTGAGCGTTGCCGTTACCGGCACCAATTCGATGCCCTTGATGGTGGAGCTGACCAAAGCGCAGATGTTGGGCGCTGATCAAGATGCGTTCTTTGCTGCCATCAACAAGGATGTGCAGAAATCGGTATCCCCGCAACGAACCACCACCACCGGATCGCATTACCGCCGCCTGTCGATTGCTGCGGTTGCCGAACGCCTGGCGCGGGAGCTTTGTCTTGGCTAGAAGGTGCCACCCGGCAAGAATTGGGCGATCCCCGGTGGCGCCGGTATGTTGTGGTGAACAGATTGCCAGTCAAGGCAACGAATCAGAGGGGCGGCCGATGCTGATCAGACTGCCATGAGCATGGGAACGCTGATCATGGGCGGGGCCAAGGACCGGCTGCTGCCTGCCTCGGTTCCCTTTCGGTTTTTCGTGTCGGCAACGGTGTTTCAGGTGCTGTTCTGGGCGATGCTGTTTTACGCCGCAGACGAGGTGCCGGGCTTTGCCGACGGTCTTGGCCCGGTTCTGGCGGCGGTGCATCTGACAACGCTTGGGGTTTTGGCAATGACGGCGATGGGGGCTACCTATCAGTTGTTGCCGGTTGCCACGCGCCAGCCATTGGCCCGGGTCTGGCCAACGCGGCTTAGTTATTGGCTGTTCATGCCGGGGACCTTGTTGCTGACATGGGGCATGGCGGCCTATTCGCTGCACACGCTATATACCGGTGCTGCAATGACGGTACTTGGGCTGTCGGTGTTCGGCATACTGACCGCCGACAACCTGAGACGGGCCAGTTCAAGCCTGCCGGTGGTGGCGCTGCATGGCTGGGTGGCGATGGCATCCTTGCTGGGGCTGATGGCGTTGGCGGTGCTGCTGATTGCCGACTTTGCCCATGGGTTCATCGACGACCCCGACCGGCTGGCGCTGGGGCATGTGATCCTGGCGGTGTTCGGGTTCATGGGGATGCTGGTTTTCGGATTCAGCCATGTGCTGATCCCGATGTTTGCACTGTCACGTTCCATGCCCGCCAACCTGGCCTGGAGCGAACTTGCCCTGACTACCCTCGCCCTGCTGGTCACGGTGCTGGGTGCGCTTAGCGGTTATTTCTGGCTGTTGATGGCCGGTGCGGTGCTGGGTCTTGTGGCGGTCGCATCCTATCTGTGGCTGATGCGGCATGCGCTGAAAACCCGCATGCGCAAGCGGCTGGGGCTGGCGTTTGTGCTGGTCAGGATTTCCTGGGCGATGCTGGCGCTAAGTGTCGTGGTTGGGCTTGTGGTGCTGAGCAGCGATTTTATCCCAAACGGCATCGCGCTATTCGGGTTTCTGGCGCTGGCGGGATGGATGCTGACGTTTCTGGGGGCTATCTTGCAACGGATCATGCCATTTTTGGCCACCATGCATGGGTCGGGCAAGGGCGGCAAACCGCTGTTGCTGTCTGATCTGACGCTGGAGCGCCCGTTGCAAATTCATGCCATCCTGCACCCTCTGGCGGTGGTCCTGTGTTCGGTTGGTATCGTTGCCGACCTGCCGCAGCTTATCATGCTTGGTGCAGTGGCGGGCCTGGTCGGGGCGCTGTCGTTTGTAGTTTTCGTCGGCTACATCGTGTTTCGTGTCAAACAAAAGCTCTGAGTCCGCAACCCGGCCGCGAAAGGATCGAAAATGCTTGTCAACATTCTTAATCGGTATTAAAGTACCAAAATAACTATATAGCATCCACACCCGAACGAAAGGCCCCGTCATGGAATTTTCCCGCCGAATCTCTCAGCTATTGCATGAAGATCACGCCGAAACGATTTCGCTCATCGAGATGCTGGAAGACATGATTGCCAAAGCGCGCAAAAATGCCCCTGATATCAACGATGCTGCGGTCAGGAAAACGCTTGAAAAATCTGCGGCCATGATCGAACACGAACTGAACCACCACTTCTCGTTCGAGGAAGACGAACTGTTCACCCGCCTCGAAGAAGCGGGCGATGCCAGCATCGGCGAGCATCTGCGCGAAGAACACGCCGCGATCCTGCCTTTGGGCGAAAACGTTGCCACACTTGCCGCACAGGCGCTGAACCAGGGCTTCTCCCAGGAAAGCTGGACCGAATTCCGCAACCTTGCTGGTGAGTTGATCGAGCGCATGCTTTCGCATATCCAGAAAGAGGAAATGTCGCTGCTTCCCATGCTGGAGGATCTGCTTGAACCGGAAATGGATATGGAATTGGCCGAAGCATTTGAACAATCTCAACAGTAACCCGTGGAAGGGGAACGCATGTCCGACAAGAACATGAACAAGGATGAAAAGATCGCACCGTTGACGGCTGATGATCTGGAGGCAGTTATCGCCATCGACAGCGCCAATTCAGGCGTATCGCGGCGCGGCTATTTCGAAAAACGGCTGGACGCGGCAACCGACCGGCCCAGGGATTACGTTTATGTCGGCTTGCATTCCGGCGGCAACCTGGTGGGTTTTGCCTTTGCCCGGCTGGTCGAAGGCGAATTCGGCAAACCCGGCGCCAGCGCCTCGCTTGATGCCATCGGGGTCGATCCCGCAATGCAGGGCAAGGGCATCGCCCAGCGAATCCTGAAAGAGGTCGAGAATATCCTGACCCACAAGGGTGTCAGCGAAGTTCACAGCCAGGTTGAATGGAGCGACCGCGCCCTTCTGGGATTTCTTGGGCATAATGGTTTCGCCATGGATTCGCGTATGGTGCTGGCACGTTCCACCGACGAAATTCCACCCGACTATCCCGAAGCAGGCAGCATTGAAGAACCGTCGGAAATCGACCATTCTTCGCCGGATGGTGATGATTTTGTTGCGCTTGCCCGCGACAAGGTGCCGGTCCGTTCCATGAAAGAGGCCGATCTCAAGTCGTTGATCAAGATAGATTCGCGTGTGTCCGGTCAGGAACGAACCACCTATTATGAACGCAAGCAGAATGAAGTTCTGAACGGTTCCGGCATCGGTGTCTCGCTGGTGGCCGAGCTGGAGGATTACCCGGTCGGCTTCATCATGGCCCGGGTGGATTTCGGCGAATTCGGCCGCACCGGCAAAGAGGCAGTGATGGACACCATCGGTGTCGACCCCGGCTATCAGGGCCAGGGCGTCGGCAAGGCGTTGATGTCGCAACTGATGGCCAATCTCGCAATACTGAAGGTCGAGACCGTCTATACCGAGGTTGACTGGGATGATGTCGATGTCATTGCCTATCTGAGCACCACCGGATTCGCCCCGGCGCAACGCATTACCCTCTGTCGCCAGATCTGATCAGGCGGCCGTAAGCGAAAGGTCAGTGCCCGCCTCCCTCGGGTGCTGGCCTTTTTGATTTCGGCAGAACCGATCGCTGCGACAAGATCGCGGCTTGCAGCTTGCAGAACCGACTCACAAGTTATATTATAATAACCCAGTGATGTGCGCGGCCAGTTTCGGTCGGTTGTTTTTGGAGGATGTGCAAATGCAAGCAAACCGGTTTCCCATCACTTCTGTGCCGCTCTGGCAACGTGTGGTTGCCATCATTGCCTTGATTTTCGGGGCGCTGACGCTGTTTTCCGGCGGGTCGATCCTGTTCGGGCCGGAATCCGCACGGGCCGCGGCTGGAAACTATGTGCCGTTCGTTCTGTGGTTCAACTTTATCGCCGGGCTCTTTTATGTTCTGGCAGCGGTCGGAATCTGGCTGGGGCGAGCCTGGGCCTTGCCGCTGTCGATAGTGATTGCGTTGGCAACTTTGCTGATCGCGCTGTTGTTCCTGTATCACATCCTGGTCGGCGAGGCTTATGAGATGCGAACCGTCGTTGCCCTGGGTCTGCGCACCGGTGTTTGGGGGGTCATTGCCCTTGCGCTATACCGGCGGCAAAAATGACCCGTCGCAAACCTACCGCCAACCGCCGCGCCGATATCGTAAAGACAACGCTGGACCTTGCATTCGAACAAGGCCCCGACCGGGTGACAACCGGCATGATCGCAGCCCGGCTTGGTCTGACCCAACCAGCGATTTACAAGCATTTTCCCCGCAAGGGTGAAATCTGGGTGGAAATCGCCAAGTCGCTGCAGGCCGAGATTTCCGCCAATATCAGCCGCGCCCTGGCACCGGAACATGCACCGGTTGACCGCATTCGGATGCTGGTGCGCGATCAGCTAGCCATTGTCAACCAGACACCGGCGCTGCCGGATATCATGGTGATGCGCAGCGGCGACAAGCATCACGGGGTACTGCAAACCACCATGCAAACGATCATGGAGGATTTCCGCAGCGCGCTGATCAGCGTCGTTGATGCCGCCAAGGCCGACCACAGCCTTGACCCCTCGATTGATGCCAGTGATGCGGCAGCGCTGGTGTTCGGTGTCATCCAAAGTCAGGTTCTGCTGATGCTGTTTACCCGCAAGCGCGAGAATATTCTGGAAAATGGCGAACGATTGCTGAATTTGCTGCTATCTTCGTTGGAAAACAAGGAAAAGACCAGATGAAACCCGGCATCAAACTTCTGCTGATAACCCTGCCACTGGCGCTGCTTGGGGTCGGGTTCCTGGCCTATACGGTGACCAACAGCCCGCCCCCGGAACGCAATCAGCCACAAGAGCGCGCAGCGGCGGTTAGGGCGATCATCGCAAAATCCTATCTGGTTTCGCCGCTTGTTACCGGATTCGGGCTGGTCCATCCGGCGCGGACTTATGAGGCGATTGCCCAGGTTGGCGGTACTGCCGAATACGTTAACCCTGATCTTGCCAAAGGCGCCATTCTGCCCAAGGGCGCCGTTTTGCTGCGCCTGTCGCCAAGTGATTTCAATCTGGCGATCGCACAAGCCCGCGCCAACATTCGCGCCGCCGAGGCGCGACTGGCGGAAATCACGGTATCCGAGGCAAATCAGACAGCAGCACTGGCCATCGAAACCGAAGCACTGGCGCTGAAAACCGCGGATCTTGAACGCACGGAAACGCTGTTTGCCAATGGTACGGTATCGCAGGCCGCGCGCGACGGTGCCCGCGCCGCACATCTGGCGCAACGCCAGAAGGTGCAGAGCATCGAAAACTCGTTGTCCCTGATCCCGACCCAGAAGCAGGTCCAAACCGAACAAATTGCGGTTCAGAAAGCCAGCCTTGAAACCGCCACACTGAACCTTGAACGTACCGAACTGACACTGCCATTCACCGCGCGGGTTGCATCCGTGACGGTAGAAGAGGGGCAGTTCGTACGCGTTGGTCAGGTTGCCGCCGTGCTTGACAGTGTGGACGCCGCCGAGGTCGAGGCGCAAATCTCGGTTGCCGACATGCGGCTCCTGTTGCAATCCGCCAATGTCGCACTGGCGGTGTTGCCGATTGATCCGAGCGGCATGAACGATATCCTTCGCGGCCTTGACCTGACGGCAAAGGTAACGCTGCGGCTGGGGGACAGTTCGCTGCAATGGCCTGCCAGTGTCGACCGGATCAGCGATACGATCGACCAGAAAAGCGGCGCGTTGGGAGTGATCGTTCGTGTCGATACCGCCTATAGTGGCGTTACCCCCGGTGACAAGCCGCCTCTGACCAAGGGCATGTTTGTTGAGGTCACGCTATCAGCCCCGTCGAAACCCGGAATGGTTCTGCCCAGAACGGCATTGCATGACGGCCAGCTGATGCTGGCCGACAGCGACAACCGGCTGCGGTTGCTGCCGATTACGCCAGCACTGGTGCGCGACGATATTCTGGTGGTGACCGAGGGACTGGAACCCGGAACACGCGTCGTGGTCAGCACCCCCGTTCCGCTGATCGAAGGACTGCTGTTGGAAATCACCGAGGACAAGGCACTGGAGGCAAGCCTTGCCGATGCTGCCGGGCCAGCCAGATGATCAGGTTTTTCACCGGTCATCCGACCATTGCCAACCTTTTGATGATCCTGTTTCTGGTCTCGGGCCTGTTTGTCGGCCCGACCCTGCTGCGCGAAACCTTTCCGCGCCCAAAGCCCAGTCAGGTCGAGATCAGTATCGCCTATCCCGGTGCCCGCCCCGAAGATGTTGAAAGCGCCATCTGCGAACGAATGGAAAACGCGCTTGATGCGGTCACAGGCATTGAACGCTATGCCTGCGAAGCGCGGGAAAATCTGGCGCGTGGTCTGGTCACCATGCGTGAAGGCGGTGATTTTCAGGCTTTTGTTGCCGATGTGAAATCCGAGATCGAGGCAATCCCCGATTTCCCCGACCGGGCCGAAACCCCGCGGGTGCGCGCCCTTGGTCTGACCGATTTTGTCGCTTCCGTGGCTGTAACCGGGCCGCAATCGCGCACCGATCTGAAAGACTATGCCGAGGATCTTCGCACCCGCATGCTGCGCTTTGGCGGCATTCCCAAAATTGACATCCGGGGCTTTTCCACCCGCGAACTGCAAATTGGCCTCAATCCTTTTGCCTTGCAGCAATTCGGCATTTCGGTTTCCGATGTGGCCCGCGCGGTCGAGGCCGGCAGCATTGATCTGCCCGCAGGCAGCCTCGAAACCAGCACCGAAACCCTGCTCATCCGGGTAGCCGAGGAACGCCGGAATCTGGCCGAACTCAGCGCATTGGTGGTTCGTTCCTCGACCTCGGGCGGGCAGGTTCGGCTGGATGAAATCGCCACCATTTCCGAAGGTTTTGCCACCGATGATGACGTGATCCTGTTTGACGGCAAACTCGCCGCCATCATGGATATCACCAAGACCCAGGCCGAAGATGCGCTGAACGTGATCGACAGTCTCAAGGCGTTTTTGGCGCAGGAACAACTAGTCGCACCCAAAGGGGTGGTAGTGGAAATCACCTCGGATGCAACATCGGTGGTGCGGGACCGTTTGACACTGGTGGTGGTGAACGGCCTGCAAGGGCTGGCGCTGGTATTTCTGGTACTGTGGCTGTTTTTCGGATTCCGCTTTTCGTTCTGGGTGGCGATGGGTTTGCCGGTTTCCTTCATGGGCGGTGTCGCCCTTATGGGGTTCATCGGCTATTCGCTGAACCTGATGACAACGCTTGGACTGTTGATCGTGATCGGCCTGTTGATGGACGATGCCATCGTTATCGCCGAAAACATCGCCCGCCTGCGCGAAAAGGGCCGCAGCGCGCTGGACGCCGCAGTAGAGGGGGCGACACAGGTGTTTCCCAACGTGTTGGCCTCGTTTGGTACCACGGCGATGATCTTCGGTTCATTGGCGTTTCTGGAGGGGAATCTTGGCGCGGTTCTGCGCGTGGTGCCGGTGGTGATGCTGTTCGTTCTGATGGTATCACTGGTCGAGGCGTTCCTGATCCTGCCGCATCATCTGGTTCATACCTTGGAAGCGACGGTAAAACCTGGTGGTACCCGCGCCAAGGTCGAGGCTGCGATCAACTATTCCCGCGAGCGGCTGGTCGGCCCGCTGGTAGATTTTACCATCCGCTGGCGCTATGCCACCACCGGGCTTGCGCTATCAATTCTGCTGGTGTCCGTGGCCATGCTGGCGGGCGGCTATCTGAAATTCACCGCCTTTCCCGAACTTGACGGCGACACCATTGTGGCGCGCGTCTTGCTGCCGCAGGGCACACCGCTTGAACGAACCGAACAGGTGGTGGCGCGGTTGCAGAATGGCCTGAACACGGTGAACGATGAACTGACGCCGCTGCAACCCGAAAAGGCGGCGCTGGTTCGCCATGTAACGGTTTCCTATGGACTGAACCGCGATGCCTTTGAAACCGGCGCGCATGTGGTGACGATCAGCGTTGATCTTCTGCCCTCGGCCGAACGCATCAGTCGCCCGGATGAGATCATGGAATTGTGGCGTGACAAGGTTGGCAACATCCCCGATGTCCTTAGCCTGAAATACGCCGAAGCCACCATTGGCCCGGCTGGTATTGCCATCGACATGCATCTGTTGGGGGATGATCTTGGTCAGCTCAAGGCGGCATCGCTGGAATTGCAGGAATGGCTTTGGCAATATCGGGGCGTTACCTCGATCCTTGATGATCTGCGCCCCGGCAAGCGCGAGTTCCAGATCCGCCTGAACGATGCTGCCGGGCCGATGGGGATCACGGCGGCAATGGTCGCGGACCAGTTGCGCAGCGCCTATTTCGGCACCACCATCAGCGAGATGCAGGTCAACGGTCAGTTGCTGGAGGTAAGCGCACAATTCGCCGATGCCGCGCGTCAGGATTTCCGCCGGTTTGATGAATTTACCGTCACCCGCCCGGATGGATCATACGTTCCCCTGAACACGGTTGCTGATATCGAGATCGGCCAGGGCTATAGCCGCATCAACCGGGAAAACGGTATTCGCGCGGTTACGGTTCAAGGCTCGATCGACACACGCATTGCCAATGCCAATGCCATTGTCGGTGACACGCTGGCGCGGTTTGTGCCGGGTCTGCTGGCCGAGTATCCAGATATTTCGATCGAGATCGAGGGCCAGAACGCCGAAGCAGGCGAAACCCAGCAATCCATGCTCAAGGGTTTTGTGATCGGTCTGATCGGGGTGTTCTTGCTGCTGAGCTTTCTGTTTCGATCCTATGTCGAACCGATTGTGGTGATGATGATCATCCCGCTGGCACTGGTCGGTTCAATCTTCGGGCATATGGCGATGGGGCTGGATTTTTCCATGCCCAGCATGCTGGGATTTGTCGCGCTGGCGGGGGTCGTGGTCAACAACTCGATCCTGCTGGTCGATTTCGTCAAGCGTGAACACGAAGGCGCCGATACCGTGGCCGAGGCGGCGGCAAAGGCGGCGAGGGCGCGGTTTCGGGCGATTTTCCTGACCTCGCTGACCACCGTGGCCGGGTTGATGCCGATCCTGACCGAGACCAGCCTGCAGGCACAAATCTTGATCCCGCTGGTGGCCAGTCTGGTGTTTGGCATACTGGCGGCCAGCCTGATGGTGCTGTTTGTACTGCCCGGGATCTACGCCATCCTGGACGATTTCGGCCTCAGCACCCTGGCGCAAGAGCGCAAGGCGGCCAAGGCCAAAGCAAAAATCGCGTCGGACTAAAAACCGGCCATCAGCCGCAACGGTTTACCAACCGTTGCCAGTCGTCGTCGACATCGGCCTGAAGGGTGGCGATGTTTTCGGCCGTCAGGTGTTTATAGCGTTTCTGGGTGCTCAGATATTCCTGGACCGGACGGCTGCGGGTGGTCACGTTCATTTTGTAGTCAATGCCGCCTTCGACCTCGAACAGCGGGAAAACCCCCGTTTCCACTGCCAGTCGCGCCACCTTGACGGCGCTGTTGTCGGCCACACCCCAGCCGGGCAGGCAGGGGATCAGCACGATCAGAACCTTGGTGCCGCGCAACCCTTTGGCTTTTTTCACCTTGGCCTCCATGTCGTTCAAATCCGACGGGCTGGCGGTGGCGATATAGGGGATGCGGTGGGCGGCAAGGATTTCCACCATGTTTTTCTTGCGTGTGGTCTTGCCTGCGGGGGTGCTGCCGGTCACCGCGCTTAGCGGGGTGGACGAACTTTTCTGCCCGCCGGTATTCATATAGCCTTCGTTGTCAAAACAGACGTAAAGGATATCCTCGTTGCGTTCCGCCGCCGATGACAGCGCCTGAAGGCCGATGTCATAGGTGCCGCCATCGCCGGCCAGACACAGAACCGTGGTATCGTTCTTACCCTGGGCAACCAGTGCGCGTTTGACGCCACTGGCAGATGCCGCACCGCTTTCCAGCGTGGTGTGAAATACCGGAATGTTGGCAGCACTATGCGGATAGCTGCCGCAGATTACCGCGGTGCAGGATGGCGGTACCACTGCCACAGCATCCTTGCCGACGGTGTTCAGGATCACCCTTAGCGACAGGGCCTCGACACAGCCTGCGCAGGCCACATGACCGGAAAAGAACTGCCCCCGGTCGGTGTATTCGATCGTTTCCATCATGTCATTCTACCCACTGGCTTTCAGGTTTCGGTTCGGCGTTCTGATAATCCCTGACCCACCGGTCAATCGTTTCCGACGATACATTGGCACCACCGATGCCGGCCAGAAGGCCATGCACCTTGGGCCCGTCAGCCATACCAGAAAGCACGGCCTTCAGTTCCTGATGCAGAATACCACCTGTACCGGGGGAATAGTTGCGATCAAGCACCATGACAACCGGAACACCGGCCAGCGCATCACGCAGCATCGAGGCGGGCAATGGGCGGAATTGGCGAACCTTCAACAATCCGACGCGCTTGCCGTTTTCACGCATCGTGTCAACAGCGTCGCGCACCGTGCCGCACATGCTGCCCATGGTGACGATCACCATTTCGGCATCGTCACAGCGATAGCGTTCCAGCGGGCCGTAGCTGCGGCCGGTCAGTTTGCCCCAAGCCTCGCCCACGCGGATGGTTTCGTCGGTGACCGCGGCCAGTGACTCTGCCAGATCCATGCGGCTGCGTCGCCAGGTGTTCTGATCCAGCGGCGCACCGAACGAGGCACCAACCGCGGTATCAAGTTTCCGTGCCGGGTCAAATTTCGGCAGAAAATCGTCCACCATCGCCTGATCCGGAATTTCCACCGGCTCCATCGAATGCGAAACATAAAAGGCGTCATGGCAGACCATGGTCGGAACCCCAACGGATTCGGCAATGGCAAAGGCCATGATCACGCTATCAAGGCTTTCCTGTGGTGATTCCGAATAAAACTGCACCCAGCCGGTATCGCGCTGTGACAGGCTGTCAAGCTGATCCGGCCAGAACCCCCAGGGTGAGGCGGGCGTGCGGTTGACGTTGCACATCACGATTGCTGCGCGGGCACCGGTTGCGTAATGCAGCAGTTCATGCTGCAACAGCAAACCCTGTGACGAGGTGGCGGTAAAAACCCGCGCCCCGGTCAGCGAGGCGGAAATACACGCCGCCATGGCCGAATGTTCGCTTTCCGGCGTCAGCAGTTCGGTTTTCATCAGGCCTTCGGCGTGAAACTCGGTGATCTTTTCCAAAATCGGCGTTTGCGGTGTAATGGGATATAGCGGTGCCACATCCGGCCGACACAGTCGCGCCGCCCAGGAGACCGCGTGATTACCGCTGAGCAACTGCATGTTCTTGCGATTCATCAGGTTCATGACGGCAAATCCTCCTGCATGTGGATGGAGCCGGTGGGGCATTCAGCAACACAAAGGCCGCAGCCCTTGCAGAAATCAAGGTTGACGACATAGCCGCCCCCCTCAAGCTTGCTGATCGCCATATCCGGACAATAGAGATAGCAGTTGTCACAGTCGATGCAGGTGCCGCAACTGAAACAACGCCCGGCCTCGGCGATCGCCTGTTCGGCGGAAAGGGCGATCTGCACCTCGTCAAACGATTGCAGTCGGACCTCGACCTTCAGGTTTTCCTGATTATGCCGGGCATCAGGGCTGTGATAGGCGGTGTTGATGACGTTGAATTTCGCCTCAGCCAACAGCGGCGGCGGGTCTTTGGCCTCATCCGGGCTGACATAACGGGCGATGGCAACTGCGGCGTGTTTGGCTTGACCAACAGCCTCGGTCACGAATCGAGCCATGCTGGCAACGTCACCGGCGGCGAAAATTCCCTCGGTCTGGGTGCGCCAGCTTTGATCGGTGTCAATCAGGCCCTTGTCGCCCGGCACAACATCCTGCCAGCGGGCCAGATCGGCGTCCTGACCGATGGCTGGAATGATTGCATCCACCCGCAGTTCAAATTCGCTGCCTTCAATCTGCGTGGTGGTGAACTGGCCCTTGGCCGCGCCCGGCTGGAAATCCACCCGCGCGCAGGTCAGGATCAGGCCGTCCTTGGTGCTGTTCACATCCTTGAGCATGGCCCCGCAGATGAATTCGACGTTTTCTTCACGCGCCTCATCCACCTCGGTCCGTTGCGCGGGCAGGTTTTCATCTGACTCCAGCGTCAGAACCGTCACATGCCGACCAAGCCGTCTGGCCGTGCGCGCGACATCCATAGCCGCCGAACCGCCGCCGATCACCAGCAGGTTTTCGCCCAGTTCGCAGGTCTTGCCGCCATTGGTTATGGCCAGAAAATCGGCGCTGTCCTGAACGTAGGGCTGGCTGTAATCCAGCCCCGGCAGTGCTTTGGGCCGACTGGCACCGGTGGCAAGGAATACGGCGCTATAATCTTCCTTCAGCTTGGCAAGGGCCGCGCTGTTCATGATCTCAACGCCCAGATGAACCTTGACGCCCAGATCGGTGATACGCCCCACCTCGGCATCGACAATGGAATTGTCCAGCCGGTAAGCAGGGATACCATAGCGCAATAGGCCGCCCAGCTGTTCGCGGCTCTCATAAATCGTCACCTGATAGCCACGGCGGCGCAACTGATAGGCTGCCGACAGGCCGGCAGGCCCGCCACCGATTATCGCTATGCTTTCCGTGCGTTCAACTTCGGGTTTGGGAATGCTCCAGCCTTCGGTGATGGCCTTGTCGCCGACAAAGCGTTCCAGCGAGCAGATGCCAACGGTTTCGTCAAGTTGCACCCGGTTACATGCGGTTTGACAGGGATGATGGCAAATGCGCCCGGCAATGGCCGGAAACGGGTTGTTCTCCATCAGGGTCAGCCAGGCGCCGTAATGGTCGATCTGGGTGACCTGACGCAGCCAGGTAGCAATTTCGCCGTCCACCGGGCAGGCGCCAAGACAGGGCGAGGGGATATTCTGATAGTCCGGCAGCGCACTGCGCCAAGTGCCGGTTTTGCGCGCTTCCGAGGTGCTGTTGGTCCAAAGTGGCGATTGCGGCTTGTTCATTGCTGACCTCCAGCATCTTGATTTCGGACCATGGCATAGGCATCGCGGCAGGCGGCGACATTCTGATCCTTCTTGGCCGGGGCTGTATCCTGAATGACATTGCAGACGATGTCGATATCAAGCTGATCAAGTTTTGCTGCGAACGCGCCCAACAGGGCAGAGTTGACGACCTTGCCCATATCGTTGCGCTGCGCGATACTTCGGCCGTCAATCGGGAAAAACTGGTAATCGCCAAGGCCGGCAAAGGCGCTGGCGGGTTTGTGGGTGTTTACCACGATCACTGTGTCGGGCCGTGCGAAACCAAGAAATCCGGGTTCCAGCAGGCTTTCGTCAAAACATAGCATGGCGCTTGCATGTTCGATATTGCTGCGCTGGCGGATCGGCTGATCGTCTACCCTGAGCGAGGCTGTCACCGGTGTACCCCGCCGCGCCCCGCCATAGGTGGCAAAGGTCTGCACGAAACTGCCCTGTTCAAAGAACGCGCGGGCCAACAGATTACCTGCAGTTTGTGCACCTTGTCCGCCACGTCCCAAAATCAAAATCTCGCGCATGTGGTTAACCTCGACCTCTGGCAACAGCTGGTTTGGCCCAACGTCGACGCAGGGTCGAATGGCTGGGAATCTTTGATAGACGCATTCTGGTACTATTTTATCCTTTTAGCAAGCCCATGCGTTTCACCATATCCGGGTCCGCAATGATGACACAGATGTGAGCGGTGCGGATCTGGACAAACCTGCGCGCATGTTCTATGTTTGTTCACAGCTCTCGTTACTGCGACGGAGGTTGCCATGAACACAGAACAATCCTTTATTTCCGGTCCGACCCCGGCACAGGTGGACTATGCCCGCGCCATATCCCGCCGTCTGCATGAGCAGATCCCGGCCAGCGATATCAGCGACCGCCGCGCCTTGTCCAACTGGATCGGTGCGCATCAAGATGCCTATCGCAAAGCCGCTGTTACCGCGCGTTCGGGCGGTACTGCAACCTCGCGCCAGGTTGGATTTGCGGAAAAGATTGCAAGACGCAAGCGCTTGCAGGTGCCTGCCGAGTGTTTTCACGATGCCGGGCTGATGTCGGGCTGGATCAGTCGCAACAAATAGGCGGCCACCACTGACCTGATCGTTCAAGACCGGGATCAGTCGTGATCCTGCCAACCCAACAGTTGATTGGCATGATTGGTTGCCTTGATCAGCATCGCTTCGAACCGGCGGCGTTCGGCGACTGTGAACAGCGCGTTGAACTCGTCACTGATGGCATTTGCCAGCGGCCAGATCTTGTCGAATAACGCACGCCCCTCTTCGGTAACGCTGAATCTGGTGCGCCTGGCATCTTCGGTGTCGTCAAAGCGTTGAACCAGTCCGCGTTCCTCAAGATTGGCAACCACCCGGCTGGCATGCGAGGCATCGGTGGAAACCCGACGTGCCAATTCGCGCAAATGCAGATCGTGGCTTTGAACGAGATGGTAGATTGCCCGCCACTCCATCATCTTGAGGTTATGCGGTGCCAGAACCTTTTTCTGTGTCACCATCGCCAAGCGCGATGCAAGCGTCACCACTGGCGGGGTGAACAGCAGGCCAAGTGCGGTATCGGGTTCTCGTTTGTCTTCATTCATTTCGCAGGGAGTTTCCGCCATTATTATTGTGGACGCAACGTTTTTGTTAACCCAAGAACCACGCTTGCCAAAAAAAACCAGTGAAAAGCGGTGAAAGGCAACCAGAGTCGCCCTTCATATTGCGCCAAGCTGCTCAGACGGCACTTTTGATCCAGTCTTCAAGTACCGATTTCGGGGCTGCGCCGGTCTTGTTGGAAACCACCTTGCCATCCTTGAACATGAACAGCGCCGGAATGCCGCGTACCCCAAGCGTCATTGGTGAATTCGGGTTGTCGTCGACATTCACCTTGGCGATCTTGATCTTGCCCGCATATTCCTCGGACAATTCTTCCAGGGCTGGGCCGATCATCTTGCACGGACCGCACCATTCCGCCCAGAAATCGACCACAACCGGAATCTCGGATTCCTTGACTTCCTGATCAAATGTTGCGTCGGTGACTTTAACTGTTGCCATTTCGCGGCCTCCTGACCGGTTTGGGATTTTGTTGACCGCAACCTAGGCAAGGCCCGACGGATCGTCAAGATATGGTGGCTCTTCGCAGGGCATCTGTCACCATATCGTTGGGCAAAGGCATAAGCATGGGCGCCTTGGTCCAAAGGATTGCGGTTTTGACATCGTGTTCCGGATAGATTTCCATCAGTGCATGGGCATAGGCCCCCATCTGGCGCAGTATGCCCTCGGGGACATTGGCGGGCGCGTCGGGAATATCCGCGTTTGATTTGTAATCAACGGCCAGAACGCTGTCGGGTGTGATCACCAACCGGTCGACAAGGCCATGAATACGCCGATCACCGAATGTCGCAACCAGTTCAACCTCGGCCAGAGATCCCGGTCGGAAAATCGCGCCAAGTTCGGGATTATCCAGAACCGAAATGGCCTCGTGCATCACTGCCGAAATCTCGTCAGATGACGGGTATTCGCCGCTTTTCGCCAGTATTCCCGCCGCCCTTGCCTGACGTTCATTCTGCGGGATTTGCGGCAGATGTTCGAGCAACAGATGCAAAAGCCGCCCATATCGCTTGGCTTCGCTTTCGGCGGACCCGATGCCAATTTCGCCGACAACCTTGGCACCACCAAGATCGGAAGGGTTGAGCGGTTTGACCATCGCGACCGTGGCTGGTGCCGGTTTGCGTACCCATTCCTTGAGTTTGACAGATTCACGCAATGGCACCGGGGGCAGCAGTTCGCCGGGCTGCGACCAATCCATGACCTGATGGCGTAAGATTTCCTGTCCGAAGAAGCTTACCGGTTGAGCGCCGATTTCGTGAACCGCGGCTTCAATCCGGTTGTACCAGCTTTCGCCGTCCGTGCCACGGTTGCCAGCACCACAAACCATCAGCCAGTTTTCAGCCCGCGTCATCGCCACATAAAGCAGGCGAGTGCGTTCCTCCTCCAGAAATCTATTGCGCGCTTCGGTCGCCTGCTGAATCACCGGTGTGCTGTCCTCGCGCCGGGTTTTCCATATATGCAGGCCGCCCTCGATTTCGACGATCTGGCTGGTGTCGTTCAGATTGCGCGCTGCGGTGTCTGGCAAAATCACGATCGGCGCCTCCAGCCCCTTGGCGCCATGCACGGTCATCACTCGAATTTCGCGCGGTTTTGTGTCCATCTGGCGTTTGATGTCGCTGTCGTCGGTAGACATCCAGCCAAGAAAACCCGTCAGGCTGGGCGGTTCCATCTGTTCGTATTGCAATGCCTGACTTAACATCGCATCAATGCCCTCTGCGGCTTCGGCGCCAAGTCTGGCGATCAGGTTTTCGCGCCCCATGTGTCGGATCAGAATACGTTCCAGCAATTCGTAGGGACGCAGGAAATCCGCCTGGCCAAAGATATCGTTCATGCAGTCAATTACTTTGGGATGGCGCGCCCTTTGATTGCGCAATTCCTCCCACAGCGATCTTTTTCGCGGTTGTGCCAGGGCAAATAGCTCGCCCTCAGACAGATTGAACAGCGGTGAACGCAATGCAGCAGCCAGCGACAGATCATCTTCGGGTGTTGCGGCACAACCTAGCAGCGCAGCCAGATCCCGGACCGCCAGTTCCGCGCCGATTTTCAAACGATCCGCACCGGCTACCGGCAGTTTCCGGGTTTTCAACGCCTTGATCGTCTCATGAAACAGATCCGAGCGGCGCTGCACCAATATCAAGAAATCGCCTGGGCCGACCCGCCGGCCGCCTTTCGGCGTCGGAAGAATGGTCTTTTTCGCCAGTATTCGTTCAATAACCTCGGCAATTCGATCGGCCAGTTGCAGCGAAGGATCGTTGGGTGCCGGTACGTCCACCGGGTCAAACCATGGTGTCGGCTGGTCCTTGTCCGGCTTTTCCAGAAACGGCCAGAGATCAACCCTGCCCGGCAGGTTTTCGAAAAACGCCTTGTGTTCGATCTCAACCGAGACCTCGGCCCTGTCCTTGTTCAGAACCATATCGACCAGCGCCAGAATTGCCGAAGACGAGCGGAACGAAAACAGCAATTCGCTGCTATTCAGCCGAGTCTGCGATTCCTCCAGCCGGTCGGCAAAAAACCGGCGCATCTTGCCAAAAGCGGCCGGGTCGGCACCCTGAAATGAATAGATCGACTGCTTTTCATCGCCAACCACGAACAGGGTGCGTTCGATGTCACGGGCACCCTGACCGGTGGAAAATTCTTCGGCCAGACGCGCGATCACCGCCCATTGCTCGGGGCTGGTATCCTGCGCCTCGTCCACCAGAATGTGGTCGATGCCACCGTCCAGCTTGAACAGCACCCACTGCGCCATGGTCGAATCGGTCAGCAGATCCCTCGCCCTCAGGATCAGATCATCGAAATCCATCCAGCCATGCGCCTGTTTGCGACGCGCGTATTGCGGCAAAAAGGCCCCAGCAAAGCGATAAAGCGCCCAGGTTTTCTGTGCCGCCGCCAGCGACAGCAGACTTAGTCTTGCGTCGGATACCCGCTGCATCAATGCCTGAAACGGCGCCAGAAGTTTCCCCATTGCCGCCGCGGCGGTTTTGGTTGGCAGGCTGGCAAATTTTGGCTGATACATCTCAGGGCCGGATTTCAATAGAAACAAGCCGCACAGTTGTTCAAGATCTGCAAGTTCAGGCGTGACTAAGTTCAGCGTGGACAGGCTGTCGGCAAGGCTCTGCATGGTCTTGGTGGATTGTTGCAGGATCGGGATTGCGGCGTCGATCAACGGAGCCTCAGAACCGTCAAAGGCGATTGCCAATGCGCTGCCCCGATCAAAACTGTCGGTCAGACCGAAGGCAGACCAGATATCCGCCCGTGAAATATCCCGCGCCAGATGATCCGCCTTGGCACAGATTTCCCCAATGAACCTTTCAACATTCTCATCCGAGATATATTCCGCCATGGCGTCAAAGGCGCTGCTGTCCCGCGCATCCGCCATTGCTTCCAGAACATCGGCGCGCAACCTGGTTGCGCTGCGTTCGTCCATCTCTTGAAACTGCGGGGAGATGCCAGCTTCCAGGGGAAAGCGGCGCAAAAGCGCGGCGCAAAAGGAATGGATGGTCTGGATCTTCAGCCCGCCGGGGGTTTCCAGCGCACTGGCAAATAATGTACGCGCCCGCCGCAGGAATTCCGGCGTTATCCGGCCCTGATCCTCGCCGAGTTCGGTCAGTCGTTCGCCAAGATCCCCGTCAGCCAGCATCGACCATTCGCCCAGCCGTCTGAACAACTGGTTCTGCATATGCGCCGCTGCCGCCTTGGTATAGGTCAGGCAAAGAACCCGCTCTGGTGGCACTTCTTTCAGCAGCAGTCGTGCCACCCGGTCGGTCAGAACCCGGGTCTTGCCCGATCCGGCATTGGCCGAAACCCAGGTGGATTTGCCGGGATCTGCTGCCCGGATCTGGGCCAGGGTCGCATCGCTGATGGCGGTCATGGAACATCCTCGGGGCTGGGGGCATCGTTGGCTTGCCATTCGTCATGGCGCGAAAGATGGTCGTAGTCTGAAACGTCTTTCTGCCGTTCCATGCGCGCCCGTGCGGTGTAGCCAAGGTTCTTGTCCTCATATGCGCGTATCAACAGCCGTAATTCCTGCCAGGTCTGTTCAACCAACTGATCATCCATATCAACGGCGGCGATCCGGGGGCTGCTGCCAAGACCGATATATTCAAGCCCGCTGACCGTAAGCGGGCCAAGATCGCCAAACGCACCCTGTTCTGCCATCATCGCCTCCAGCGGCATCTGTTTGTCGAAATACCGGATCTGCGGATTGGTCGGGATTGCACCGGTCTTGTAGTCATAAATCACCACGCTGCCATCGATAAGCCGGTCGATCCGGTCGGCGGTGCCGGTCAGCTGAAAGACCGGTTCATCCATCCCCAGCATTCCCTTGCATTCATAGGCCAGTGGCATACCTCTTGTTCGTCGATCCCTTTCGGAATTGATGAACCAATCGGCCACCCTGCCAAGCCGTGCCAGCCACAACCGTCTGGTCGCAGGCCAAGGAACGTCGCGCGAAAATACCTGCGCGGCGATTGTCAGCAGCCGCGCCTCAGCATCGCCGGGTATCGGATCGGGAAGGTCTTTTACAAAAACCTCAAGTACCTTGTGCAGTGCTTGACCGCGCAGCATTGCATCGGGTTCCCGGCGGATCGGGTCCAGCTTGTAAAGCCGCAAAATCTTCTTTGCATAAATTGCATAGGGGTCGCGGATCAGCGTCTTGATCTGGGTTACCGACAACTGGCTCGGCCTGACCGAAACCGGGGGGCGGGGTGAAGGCCGGGCTGCGGGCGGAATACAAAAATCCGGCGTTTCAAATGTGGCGACCATATCGAGCCAGTTCTGCCCGCGCGCCAGCATCGCGGCATGCGCCTGCTTGCCGTTTACACCCAGCCCTTCCAGCAGATTGTTGAGACGGATCAGCCAGCGCGATGCAACCGTTGGTGCATCGGCATCGCGGAGCGAGCGGGTCAGCACCACCTCGCCCGCGGCAATCGCCTGTTGGAAATCATGTGCCGCAAGTCCGATCCGCCGTTCCGGCAGCAGCAAGCCTGCATCGCGCCGCATGCTGCGGTTCAACCAGGGATCAGGCGCTGGCAGTGCCGGCCAGATACCATCGTTCAGGCCGCCGAGGATCACCAGATCAGCGGACTGAACCCGCGCTTCGAGGGTTCCCAGAATGGTGATATCCGGATGCACGATCAGGCTTTCACGGACATTACCCGAGGTCAGGACCGAACGAAAAAGCGCCGCATAGTCGCTGGTCGATAAGGTGCCGCCTGCGTCTGCATTGTTTTCCAGATCGGCAAAGATGCGCGCCGCCTCGGTACCCGCCTCTTTCAGCCATAGCGGGCATTCGCCGGTCGCTTCCGGACCTTGTGCCAGATTCTCAGCCAACCGGCGATGGCGCGCAACATGTTCGGCCAGTGGTTTAACGTCGGTGTTTTCATTCCCGTCGAACAGCCGGTCAAGCCAGGCGATCCAGCCGACAGCATCCTGATCCTGCTCGCGGCGTGCAGCCCATGCGGCATAGCGGCGGAAATCAACAAACGGTGACTTGCCGCGAATTTCCGCAAGTTCCAGATCGCGGCTCCGCAGAAGGTGGCGGTTTCTATCCGGGCCGGCTGAATTGGTCAGCGGGTGTTTCAGCAGGATCAACAGGGTTTCGGTATCCAGTTTGCGGCCCAGAGCATCGGCGACAATGCGCAAGAACACCCCCGGCGGCGTTAGGGGCAAGGGCTGCCCGGCGCTGTCGTCAGGCGTGATGTTCCAATGGCCCAGCGCCGCCGTTACCTGCCGGGTCAACTGCCGGTCGGGTGAAATCAGCGTCGCCTTTTGTCCCGCCTCGGCGGCGGCGCGCAGGCGCAGGGCGATTGCCACCGCCTCGTCACGCTGGCTTGGTGCCTCGATCAGTGTCACTCGGGCGATGGCGTTTTCGATATCGGTCAGGGCCGGTCCTTCGGTCAGCCAGCTATCGGTGATCGGCGCCGGCCTGAGCGCCAGCGACACCAGCCGGTTTCGCGCCGGGTTTGGCGGTTGGCTGCCGGTCCATTGTTTGATATCACTCGGCCAGAGGCCAAGCGAGCGAACGAACCGGATCAGACAGGCCTGAGGATGGTCGCCGGCCGCTTCGGCCTCGTCCAGCATTGCTGCGACGTCGTTTGGCAATTCGGGATCAAGCCCCGGCAGCACCACGGCCCCCTGTGGCAGATCAGCAACCGCGCGCATGAACAGGGCGGTCGTTCGCCTTGAACCGGTCGAGCCTGCGACAATTATCGGATGCGCGGGTGGCGATTTACGCCATTGTTCGGCCAGGTATTCCACCACCATGCGTTGCCGCGTTTCGATATCCGGTTCGGTCGACTGGCGAAAATAGGGCGCAAGAATATTCAGAAACCTGAGACTCCGCGCCCAATGTGCCGAATGATTTTCGACCGAGATATTGCGAAAGGCGTCGGTATCGACCCCTTCGCCATGCATTTCGTCCATCAGATTGGCCAGCGAATCCGCAAGATCGAACAAGGCGCTGCGAGGTGCCAGGTCGGGTTCGGCATCCAACAGCGCCGAAACCGCCTGACTTAGTTCAAGCCGCCGACGCAGGGGTGAAATTGCCGCCGGAATGGATCCGCCGATTGCCGGATCATGGGCAAGATCGGTAATCGCCCGAATCCGTGGCAGAAAACCCGCTGGTCCCTGAAGCAACAGATCCATCAGCCGGCGCCGGGTTCTTTGTGTATTCACATAGATTTCTATCTCAGCCATTGCCTCGGGTGTCTGACCGCGCAGTCGAAGGCGCAATCCCGTCAGCAACTCCTGTGAAAAATCACATCCAGGCGGCAGGGCGAAACATCTGGGTCCGGGGCCAGGATCAAACATCGCGTATCTCGGCCAGCATTTTTTCGGCGGTGATGATCCCTTCCGGGGTGCCGACATCGGCCCAACCACCCTGATGTACACAGCCGAACAACCGCCCTTCGGCGATCATCCGGTCCCAGACGAGATTTAGGGAAAAGCAATTTTCGGCTATTGCAGCGATCCCGCCGGTATCAATGATCTCGGCCCCGGTATTGACATAGGGATGCTGGCCTTCGGCGATATGGCGGCTGATCCGGCCATCGGGTGCAAGCGAAAAATCACCCTGTCCAGCGTGCCCACTTGCCTTTGTCAGCGGCACCAGCAACAGCAACGCTGCCATCTTGCCGGGGTGCCAGTTACCTGCCAGTTGTGTCAGAGGGTTCGGGCCGGTCCAGATAGCGTCGGGGTTGAGGGTGAAAACCGGCTCATCACCCAGCAACGGCAACGCGCGTTTCAGCCCGCCACCGGTTTCCAGTGCATCGGGAGTCTCGGCGGAAATTTCCACATCCTGACGATTTCTCAGATGCGTTCGCAGTTTTTCCGCAAAGTAGTTCACATTCACGACCTTTCGCGTGACGCCAGCCATATCCACCAGCGTCAAAGCGTGATCAATCAATGGCTTTCCGGCAACCGGCAACAGAGGTTTCGGCAGCTCCCGTGTCAGGTGACGCATCCTGGTTCCGCGCCCGGCGGCAAATATCATGACGCAGTCGGGCTTCATGCCCGGCCCTGCCGGATACGGGCAAGTATTGCCGGAGTTGGTACCTGAAAGTGCAGTGAAACAAATAAACTTAGTTCAGCGAGGCAAGGGTGCCTGAGGTCATTTGCCAGATGCGCCCAGACTCTTGGAATCATGTCCAGATATTGCGCCTTGCCATCGCGCTGACAAAGCCGGGTGAAAATGCCGATGATCTTCAAATTCCGCTGTGCGCCAAGTGCGGCATAGGCGGCAAGAAATTCCTTTCGGTCAACTTGACTAAGCCTGATATATCTGTCCTGCATCATCTGTCTGAGTTCCGGGCTGGTGTCACGCCGCGCATCTTCAAGCAGCGAAACCAGATCATAGGCCGGATGGCCAAGCAGCGCGTCCTGAAAGTCCAGCAGTCCGACCCGCGCAAGGCCGCATCGGTCCTCTAGCCAAAGCAGGTTTTCGGCGTGATAATCGCGCAAAACACAGACGCTTCGATCCGGCGCAAAGCGGGTAGTGGTCGAACTGACCAGCTTCAGGTATTCCGCCTGATGTTTCGGACTTAGCTTCTTACCTGTGGCGGCTGGATGGTACCAATCGACCATCAGCTTCGCCTCATCTGCATAGACTGCGGCTGAATAGGGCGGCAAACCGGCGGGTGGCTGGAACCGGTGTAATGACGCCAGCAGATCAACCGCGGCACCGTAGATCAAGGTTTCAGAGGCTGGATCGCGGCTACATAGTCGGGCATAAAGATCATCGCCAAGGTCTTCCATCAGGATCAAACCGGTATCCTCATCCTCATGATAAATTCTGGGCGCGCTGAAACCGCAGTCACGCAGAAACCGAGCGATGCCGAGGAAAGGTTGGATTTCCTCGCCGGTTCCGACCGGCGCGTCCATCAATACCGCGCGCTGGCTGCCCTCAGCCTTGGTCACGCGATCATATCGTCGGGCCGAAGCGTCGCCCGCCAGTGGCTGCCGCCTTGCCCCGTCCCAGCCGGCCGCCGTAAGAAACGCCGCGTAATCGGCCAATCTGTCAGCTGACATCGGCAAGATCCGATTGCAGCATGTCGCGCAGCCATTGCCATCTGGCGGCGCTGGCAGAAACCGTCAAGACCCGCTGATCGGGATCGGCGGCAATGGCAAAGTGCAGTGACAACGCGTCTTTTGGCGTCGCTTTGCCCAGGCGATCCGGCCATTCGACCAGGCAAAGTGCTGTGGCAAAGGCGTCTGTCAGGCCTAGTTCATCAACCTCATGCAATGATTCAAGTCGATAGAGATCGCTGTGCCAGATCTCCAGATCGCCCGCTTGATAGGTCTGCACCAGTGTGAAGGTGGGCGAAGGTACATCCTCGATCGCATCATGTTCAGCCAGAAACATCCGGATCAGGCTGCGCGCGAAATGGCTTTTGCCGGCACCGATTGGTCCGGACAACAGCAAAACATCGCCCGCGCCAAGACCCGGTTTCATTACCTCTGCAAATTTGTCTGTCTGCTGGTCATTTCGCAGCAATATCTTTTGTGACCAGGCCTGCGATCTATCATGTGCCATGGCCGGATTCTGACCACTTCGCCAGATTTGCGCAAGGTACTATGAGGTGATTTCTGCCGTTTGCGGTGCGATGCCGCGTACCTGCACCTGTGCCGGGTCGATTTCCTGAAATCCCACCAGATAGGCCGCGCGCGGCAACATGGTGACTCGCATCGACAAATATCTGCCATCGCCTGTCGATATGGTTTTCCTCCAGGGTGAACGGTTGCGGCCGGATGCGGCGAAACGCCGGAAATCATCAAAGGCTTCGACTGGGCGGCAGTTGGATTGCCATATTTCACACGCCTCTGCGGCGCCCTGTGTTGCCAGCATTTCGCGCGGATCCTGTTTCCACAAACCAGCATAGGCATCGTTGTTCATGACCAGTTGGCCGTTTGAGGAAAACACGGCAAGTGCCTCATCCAGGCTGTCCAGCACGGATTGACTTAGTTCAAGTTCGGCACGAAACTGTCGTTGCAGGGTAATGGCCGAAGTAATGTCTTCAAATAGAAATGCCACCGCCCCTTCGGGATGTGGCCTGCCGGTCACGCGAAAGGTCTGACCGGTGGGCAAAGGCCAGGTTTCTTCATAGGACCCGTCTTCGGCCGCCTTTTCCAGGGCTGAAATCCGGTCGCGCCAGGATTTGTAGTTTTTGGGTTCGGGCAGTTTTCGAATGTCGCGCAACCGGTCGAGAAAGGCATATAGCGTCGGTCGTGCGGTCAGCCATTGCGGCTCCAGCGTGGTAAGATCGGCCAGCGCCGGGTTGAACAGCGCCAGTTGCCGGTTGCGATCGAATATCGCCAGACCGATCGGCAGATGTGCGAATGTCTTGGTCAGGGTCTGTATGAAATTCCTGAGCGCCTCTTCGGCATGAACGACCGAATCCGCATGCAGCGCGAAATTCAGACCCGAGTCATCCTTCATCGGGACCTGCACCACCTCGAACCACAGCGGTTTGGCCTTAGGGTCGGTGACGATCTGTTTACGCATGCTTTTGGGCAGATCTGCGAGTGGGCCGAACAGATCGGGCAGGGCATCAGGTTTTGGCGATTCATCGTCAGGAAGGGTCTTGACCTGATCCAGATAGGCACGGTTTCCCCAGGTTACCGAACCATTTGAATCGGTTCGCCAGGTCAGGACGGGCGAAAATTCGATTACCTCTTGCAGATCAGCAAGTTCGGCAAGTTGCGACGCCGCCAGAATTGCCTGATCCGAATCCGTAAGGTAAGACCGGATATTGACACCCTTGGGCGATACCCGTGGCCGCCGCCCGACGACAAGCACCGCCGAAAACGCAGAAAACAGACTGATGGCCAACAAAAAAAGGCCGGTGGATACTTGTGCAGCAGGCATTCTGCCCTCCAACACCCTAGGGCAAACCCGTGGCTGGGGCTTGGGTTAACAACGGTTAATTGGAATTGGTTAATGCGGCGTTAAATTTTCAGGGCGGTATTCTTGCCAAGTGGCCCACTGGCGTCTTTCGGGGATTGCTCGACTTCGGTCCGAGGCCAGATCACCTCGACCACCGCACCGGACCTGACCGGGATTTCTTCATAACGCAGAAACGGATCACTGGCATTGGCAAATGTCAGTTCAGCGCCCGAGCGTTCCAGCAGCGTCTTGGCGATGAACAGACCAAGGCCCATGCCCTGATATTCAGGTCGCGCTGCTGTTTCGGTCTGGCGTCTGCGCCGTCGAACGAAAGGATCGCCGATACGGCCAAGCATGTCGCCTGGATAGCCAGGCCCGTCATCGGCGACCGTTACCGAAATCGTTTCATTCGACCACCGGACATCGACCCAGACATTTGCCGTTGCGAAATCCACTGCATTCTGGATCAGGTTTCGGATACCATGAATGATTTCCGGGCGACGGCGTATCCGGGGTTGTCTGGCGTTGGCGCCTTTATGTGCTGAAAAATCGAAATGCACTGTCTTGCCCCGACTTTCGTGGGGTTCCGCAGCCTCGCGTATGACGGCAGAGATTGGCGCATGATGCATCAACATGTCGTCCTTGCCAGTGCGACCCATATCCCTGAGAATCTGCGCACAGCGCGTTGCCTGTTCGCGGATCAGGTCTGCATCCTCTTTCAACTGCGGCTGATCCTTCAGGTCATCCGCCAGCTCGGTACTGACCAGTTTGATGGTGGCCAGCGGCGTCCCCAGTTCATGCGCCGCAGCAGCAACCACGCCGCCAAGATCGGTCAGTTTCTGTTCCCGGCTAAGCGCCATCTGGGTGGCAATCAGCGCCTGCGACATCGAATAGGTTTCATTGGCAACCCGACGGGCATAGCCGGACAGAAAAACCACACCGATGATCAGGGCAATCCAGAAACCGTAAAGGAACAGATCGGCCATTTTCAGAATTACGCCGTCATAGGTTCTTAACGGCACGTTGAATTTGGCCAGAAAGGAAATCATCAACACCGAAGCCGTCCCCAGAAACAGTGTCGAGTACTGCCGGAGTGTCGTGGCCGCGATAATCACCGGCGCCAGAATCAAAAGAGCGAACGGATTGCTCAGCCCGCCGGTCAGGAACACCAGAAAACCCAGTTGTGACAGATCAAGCAGAAGCGTCAGCATGGTTTCGCGTTCCGACATGCGCTTGTTTTTCGGAAACATCACGCTGGAGGCGACATTGAAAACCACCGATACGCCGATTGCTATCATGCAAAGCCCGATATTAAGCGCGATCCCCAGATAAGTGGTTGCAAACATCACTGCCGCGGTTTGCCCGGTGATTGCCATCCATCTGAGGTTGATCAGGGTTCGCAGGCGAACCCAGTCACTGCGGCCCTGACGGTTTAACAGGCTGGGAGGGGCATCGGCCATTGGCACCGTCGTTTTTTTGTCGCACTCGCGGATTCGTGCATTGATACTTGGGCGGGATTTGTGGATCAACAACAGATAACCATGAACGGAAGCAATATGACCCGACTTTATGCGAATATCGCCATCCTGATTGTTGCCACCGTGCTGGGGGTAATGGCGTTTTTCGTTTATCGCGGGCAGCAAAGCGACGTTTTTGCCGATTGCCGCAGTTCGGTTGTCATGGGCGGACAACCGGCCATTGGCGGGTCGTTCGAACTGGTCAATCAACAGGGCAAGACGGTTACCGACAAGGACGTGATCACCAAGCCGTCACTGCTTTATTTCGGCTATACCTACTGCCCGGATGTCTGCCCCACCGACAATGCCAGAAACGCCGAGGCGGTGGATATCCTGACCGAACGGGGGATTGATGCGGCACCGGTGTTCATAACCATCGACCCCGCCCGCGACACACCCGAGGTGATGGCCGAATTCGTCGGATACATGCACCCAAAAATGATTGGTCTGACCGGCACCGATGAACAGATCAAGGCCGTCTCGAAAGCGTATAAAACCTTTTACCGCAAGGCGGGTGAAGGCGAAGATTACCTGATGGATCATTCCACTTTCACCTACCTGGTGCTGCCGGAAAACGGCTTTGTCGAAAGCTACGGCCGATCCGTCACGCCCGAACAGATGGCCGATAGTGTGGCCTGTTTCGCCGACAAGTCCTGAATGGTTTGACCATCGGCCTGCGACATATTACAAGTTGCTTAATTGGATTTGGGACGGGACGACGGAAATGGAAGACGAAGACGCACGAGAGATCGGTGAAGATAACTCGTTGCTGCTGGTTGACGATGACGAACCGTTCCTGCGTCGCCTTGCAAGGGCGATGGAAAAACGTGGCTTTGCACCAGAAGCAGTTGAAACAGTCGCTGCCGGTAAAGCCATAGCAACCGCCCGCCCGCCTGCCTATGCGGTAATTGACCTCAGGCTTGAGGATGGCAATGGTCTGGATATTGTCGAGATACTGCGAGAAAAGCGGCCGGATGCGAAAATCGTCGTCTTGACCGGTTATGGCGCGATTGCCACTGCTGTTGCTGCTGTCAAGATCGGCGCGACCGATTATTTGTCAAAACCCGCCGACGCCAATGACGTGACCGCTGCCCTGCTTGCCAATGGCGAGGATAGACCGCCGCCGCCGGATAATCCGATGTCGGCGGATCGGGTGCGTTGGGAACATATTCAGCGGGTGTTTGAGCTTTGCGACCGCAATGTCAGTGAAACCGCGCGGCGTCTCAATATGCACCGCCGCACCTTGCAGCGGATACTGGCCAAACGCTCGCCGCGCTGAGAAATCAGAAACCGCCAAGCAGTTCCGTATGCCGCGCCAGAAACGATTCGCGTGTTTCGCTGGGCGGCCTCAGCGTGATCCTTACCCGTTCAATCAGTTCGGAATTTGGTTTGCCGAACAGGCGGTCCGCTTCGGGGCGGTTGAATCCGGCGATCTGAACCGCCTCCAGCCAGGCGGATATCCTGTCGGCCCGTTTGATCTGTTTCTTGATCTCCGCTGGCAAGCTTGCCGGCAGTCCGAACCGCAAATGTACCGCAGCCATCAGGCGATCATCCAACTCTTTATAGCCCGGACCGACGGCTGCCTTTACCGGTGAAATCATGTCGCCGATAACAAATTCCGGTGCATCATGCAGCAGCGCCGCCAGCCGCCAGCGAGGTTCGGATTTGGGGTAGAGGGCCGCGAAAATCTGCTCCACCAGAATGGAATGTTCCGCCACTGAATAGGGAAATTCACCGATGGTCTGGCCGTTCCAGCGTGCCTGAAACGACAGACCACGGGCGATATCCTCGATCTCGATATCCAAGGGCGCCGGGTCCAGCAGGTCAAGCCTGCGACCGGACAGCATGCGCTGCCATGCGCGGGGTTGTTTCATGATTGCCTTGCCGATTGTTTCACCGTGCTGAACCTAGCCAATCGGGAAACCCATTGTCGAGCCATACAGGCGATGTTAAGGGAGCCTTCGATGGATTTTATTGGAGTATGCCGCATGGCCAGGGACTATATCGTCAAGGATATCAAACTAAGCGATTATGGGCGCAAGGAGCTTGATATTGCCGAAACCGAAATGCCGGGGCTGATGGCGCTGCGCGAGGAATTTGGCGAGACCAAGCCACTGAAAGGCGCGCGGATTGCGGGCAGCCTCCATATGACCATCCAGACGGCAGTTCTGATCGAAACTCTGGTGGCGCTTGGGGCCGATGTGCGTTGGGCCTCGTGCAACATCTTTTCCACCCAGGATCATGCCGCTGCTGCCATCGCCGCCAGCGGTGTGCCGGTTTTTGCCATCAAGGGCGAAACACTGGAGGAATATTGGGATTACGCCGACAAGATCTTTCATTTCAAGGAAGGCGGCTGCAACTTGATCCTGGATGATGGCGGCGATGCCACCATGTATATCCTGATCGGCGCGCGGGTCGAAGAGGGTGAAACCGATCTGATCGAAACCCCGACTTCCGAAGAAGAAGTCGCGCTTTTCGCCCAGATCAAGAAGCGCATGAAAGAAAGCCCCGGCTGGTTCGTGAAACAACGTCACATGATCAAGGGCGTGTCCGAGGAAACCACAACCGGCGTGCATCGCCTGTATCAGTTGATGGAAAAGGGCCATTTGCCGTTTCCCGCGATCAACGTCAACGACAGCGTTACCAAGTCGAAATTCGACAACAAATATGGCTGCAAGGAATCGCTGGTTGACGGTATACGCCGCGCCACCGATACCATGATGGCGGGCAAGACCGCTGTTGTTTGCGGCTATGGCGATGTCGGCAAGGGTTCGGCCGCGTCCTTGCGCGGTGCCGGTGCGCGGGTAAAAGTGACCGAGGTTGACCCGATTTGCGCCCTTCAGGCCGCGATGGACGGCTTTGAGGTGGTGCGACTGGAAGATGCTGTTGCCACCGCCGATATTTTTGTCACCACCACTGGCAACAAGGACGTGATCCGCATCGAGCATATGCGCGAAATGAAGGATATGGCGATCGTTGGCAATATCGGTCATTTCGACAATGAAATTCAGGTTGCGGCCCTGAAAAACCACAAATGGACCAACATCAAGGACCAGGTGGACATGATCGAGATGCCGAGCGGCAACCGCATGATCCTGTTGTCGCAGGGGCGTCTTTTGAACCTTGGCAACGCCACCGGCCATCCTTCGTTCGTGATGTCGGCCAGTTTCACCAATCAGGTGCTGGCGCAAATCGAATTGTGGACCAAGGGCGATGAGTATCAGAACCAGGTCTATATCCTGCCCAAGCATCTGGATGAAAAGGTTGCCCGCCTGCATCTGGCGAAAATCGGCGTCCGGCTGACCAAGCTTTCAAAGGAACAAGCGGATTATATCGGTGTTGAAACCAGTGGGCCGTTCAAACCCGAACACTACCGGTATTGACTCAAGCATCGCTGCTGCGCAACATTCGTACCCATCATTGATCGAATGTAGCGCCGGTTCCCCGGTAACGGGGGATCCGACCCGTTTTCAGGGGAGTAGCGACTATGCCTGTCAATTCTACACGCCTGTTCCGAAATATCCGTCCGTTCACAACGCTCGCCATACTGGTTCTGGGTGCGGGTTTCGCCCGCGCCGCGGATACCGTCCTGACCTGCCCGAAAAAAACTGCAGACACAGAATTTGCAATGGTGATTTTCGACCCGGTTCAGCTTGGGATCGACAGGCGCGAGGACGATGCGGGCAACGCCTACGAAATGAAGTATTTCGTCAATATCAAGGCGCGCGAGTTTGATGACACCAAACCGAACTGGCAGGGACCGATGGTCTGCGCGTTCGACCGGAGCTGGCAACTTGACCTGCCGATCCCGAATATCCAGTTCGAGTTTCACGACTATCCCATCCCCGAGCGGTTCATCATCCGCGACGTGCCGCGCCATTCGCATGTAGAAATCGTTTTTCGTGCCGAGGAACAGGACGACTTCGAAGACGACTGGGCCGATTTCGACATTTATCCCGATGGTTTCGGCGCCGCCGTCATCGAAATTTACACCAATTCCGGCAAGGCGCGCACGATGACCGGCAAGCGGCAGAACCAGTTCGATATCAATTTCGGCAAGGTGAAGCGGCTGGTCGGGGACGGGCGTATCGCCATCGGCCATGACACGTTTCGCGCCAGACTGGATTTCGCTCTCGGGCTTAACATCGCCAAGGCGGTAGGCCAGGCGGTGCCCAAGGTTCCGCCCAATCCCGGCAATCACCCTGTCTGCCGCGACTATGCGCTGAAGGCGGTGCAGCAGAACCAGGAGGCGCTGAAACTTGGCTGCGGGTTCAAGCCGCCGGTCTGGTCGAATGATCACCAGATGCATTTTGACTGGTGCGTAAAGGGCAACAACCAAAACCTTGCCGCCAATGAAACCAAGAACCGGCAGAACCGGCTGGATGACTGCAAGAAGGCCAAGGCCAAGACGCCGCCAAAAACGCCGCCACAGCCACCAGCCAATTCGAACGTGCCGATGTGTCAGCTATATGCCAATGAGGCGATCAAGATTGCCGCCAAGGCTGCGGCGCTTAACTGTGGCATGACCGGACCGCGATGGTTGCAGGACTACAACGCACATTTCAACTGGTGCCTTGCCAATCCGAATCCGGTGTTCCTGCTGGCCGAGGCGGCGGCGCGGGATGCAGCCTATAAAGCTTGCGGTGGGAATTAGGGATGCTGTTTCCACTTGTTCCGGGCCGAGATTCAATTAGTCTGCCTGATTATTAAGGTGGTTCTGGTCCAAACATGGGAGAGTTTTAATGGGCAAACGTGATGAACTGATCGCCAAATACGCGGACGATCTGAAAAACAAATGCGGCATGACCCCGGACATGGCGCTATTGACCAAGGTGACAATCGGTTGCGGACCGTCGATCTATGACGCCGATGCCTCGACCGTGGCGGGTTCGCAGGCTTCTGAACTGGAAACCGTCAAGAACAACTTTTTGATCAAGAAACTGGGGCTGAAGGATGGTCCGGCGCTGGATCAGGCCATCGTGTCGGTGATCGACACCTATGGCAAATCCGAGCGCAACAAATATCGCGCGGTGATCTATTACATGCTGACCAAGCATTTCAAGAAAGAGTCTGTTTACAAGTAAATTCAGACCCCTGATGGATCAAAAGGCGTGTGGGAAACCATGCGCCTTTTGCCTTTGTTAACCATAACAATCTGTTTTCGCATAAAATTTTCCAGACAATAGGTTTGCCCTCTGCCGCTATCTGTCATAGGGTCATTACATCGGGCCAGGACGGCCGGGACTTTTCAGGAGCGTGTGGCGCGTATGGCGGTGCGCACGTGGGGTGATGGAGGGTTCCGAGGGGTCGGGACCCTCCGCTTTTTTCAGATGCACAATATCGGTCAGAACAGCGTCAGCACCAGACCAATGATCGAACATCCGACAACCGTATAAACACCGTCTATCAGCATCAGGCTTGGCGGCCGGCCAGCATAGGCGTAGTTGGTAATCGTCCAGGGTGCCGCGATGAAGGCGCCAAGGCCAAAACCGGCAATCAGACCTGTACCGGCAGTGCCAATGCCAGCCTGTGTAAAAGCATGGCGCATCATGCCCGCCACCAGCAGAACCGCAACAAAGGATAGAATGTATGGTGTAGGATTGCTGCGATTGATGCTATCCGGGCTGATCCCGGCCGCCGCCATCCATTGCTTGCCCAATAACATGTACCAGACAGCGCCAAACGCATAGGCAGCAATCGCTGCAACAATCACACCTGCATATTCCATCAGATTTCCCTGGTTTATTGTTGTTACCGCTACAATATGCCGCGAAGCTTGGGAAAAATCCAGCCGGTTAAAGGCCGCCCAGTGTGCAGATGATACGCCATTCCGATTCACTGACCGGTTGTACCGACAGGCGGGTATTGTTGACCAGCACCATGTCCTTTAGGCGTAGATCGGCCTTGCACATTTCCAGTGTCACCGGCTTTGGCATCGACTTGACAGCGCGAATATCGACGCAATCCCACCGCTCGTCATCGGTTGTGCTGTCGGGATGGGCGAGGGCTGAAACCTCAACAATGCCGACTACGGCCTTTTCGGTCTGAGAATGATAAAAGAAACCCTTGTCGCCAATTTTCATCAGCCGCATGTTGTTGCGCGCTTGATAGTTGCGCACGCCATCCCATTCTTCGCCTGCATCACCTTTGGCAAGCTGGTCCTGCCAGCCCCAGGTCGATGGTTCGGATTTGAACAACCAATAAGCCATATGCGCCTCCTATTCCGGTTTCAACGGGCGTGAAAGCAGGGCATCGACTGCCTGCCTGATGGTAAGGGTTTGTTCGAGAACCGCGGTAACGATCCCGGTTAGCGGCATGTCAACGCCGCGCCGTTTGGCCAGGGTCAGGGTGGCGCGGGCAGTGGCGATACCCTCGATGGTGGGGCCGTCGGCGATTCCACTGCCCTTGCCAAGCGCAAAGCCAAACGAAAAGTTGCGCGATTGGGCTGAGGTCGAAGTCAGCGCCAGATCGCCAAGGCCCGACAAACCGGAAAGGGTGGTGGCATTGGCGCCCATTTCAGTGGCAAGGCGCAGCATCTCGGCATAGCCTCGTGTCATTACCGCCGCGCGCGCACTTTCGCCAAGTCCGGCGCCAAGTGTTATTCCGCAGGCAATGGCGATAACATTCTTGAGGGCCCCACCAAGTTGCGCGCCAATCACATCATCTGAAAGATAAAGCCTGAGGGTTTGGGTAGACAAAAGCGCCTGCAAGGCGGCGCCATCGGTTTTTGCCGCAAGGGTCAGTGCGGTTGGCAGGCCACGGGCGATTTCGGCGGCGAAACCGGGGCCGGTCAGGACCGCGATTTTGCAATCGGCAAGAATTTCACCGGCCACACTGCTTGGCAACAAACCGCTGTCTTTTTCGATGCCCTTGCAGCATAAAACGCAGGTCTTGCCATCAAGTTGTTTGCGGTGTTGCAAGACAAAGGCGCGCAGATGTTGGGTCGGCACCACCAGCAACACGGTTGCGGCCTCTGCCAGAACCCCTGGGTCGTTGCTGATTGCCAGATCCTCGGGAAACCGGCAATCCGGCAGATAGTGCGGATTGCTGCGTTTCGCCCGCATGTGTTCAATGCCGGCCTGATTGCGGCCAAAAAGCGTGATTTTGCCCGACTCCCGTGCCAGTGCAATCGCCAGGGCAGTGCCGAATGCACCGGCGCCCGCGACGGTTACCATTGTCATGCCTTTGCCCCTTTCTTTCCCGATCCCAGCATCGGCTGGCTTTTCCTGTCAAGTGGCCAGCGTGGTCTGGCGGAAAGACTGAAATCATCGGCCCTGCCCGCACGAAAAAGTTCAAGCCCGGCCCAGGCGATCATTGCCGCGTTGTCGGTACAGTATTGCAGCGGCGGGGCGATGAAACCAAGCCCGGTTTCACGGCAAAGCCCGGTCAGGGCAGTGCGGATACCGTGGTTTGCCGCGACCCCGCCCGCAACGGCAAGGACAGGTGTATTAGGGGCCTCTTGTGCAAGAAACGCCTTGATCGCGCGTTTCGATTTGCCAACCAGAACATCGGTGACTGCCGCCTGAAATCCGGCGGCAAGATCGGCAATGTCATTTCCATGTAATCCACCCTGCGCTGTCGTCAGATCGTCCCTTGCGCGTCGCAGCGCGGTTTTCAGGCCGGAAAACGACAGGTTGCAATCCGGTCTTTCCAGCATCGGGCGGGGAAACCGGAACCTTTCCGGATTTCCCGCCAGTGCCGCCTGTTCAATAGCCGGACCGCCCGGTTGTTCCAGACCCAACAGCCGGGCGGATTTGTCAAACGCCTCGCCGGGTGCGTCGTCAATGGTGCCGCCAAGGCGGGTGTAGTCTTCTGCCCCCCTTACGATCAAAAACTGGCAATGGCCGCCTGAAACCAGCAGCATGAGATAGGGAAAATCAACCCCGTCGGTCATTCGCGGCGTCAAGGCATGGCCCGCCAGGTGATTGACTCCGATCATAGGCACACCGGATCCAGCCGATAGCCCCTTGGCACACATCACCCCGGCCAGCACACCGCCGATCAGGCCAGGTCCTGCCGTCACTGCAATCGCATCCAGATCGACAAGTTGAATGCCCGACTGCGCCAGCGCCGCCTCGACGCAGTAATCCAGCTTTTCCACATGTGCCCTGGCGGCGATCTCAGGTACCACGCCGCCAAAGTCCATGTGCAGCGAGGTCTGGTCAAATACCACCGACGAAAGGATCTCGGTGCGATTACCCGGCCGGTGCCGAACCACTGCCGCCGCCGTGTCGTCACAGCTGCTTTCAAGGCCAAGAATTGTCAGGGTTCTGGTCATATCATTGTCTTGCCTGTCGCTTGTCTCGCAGGTAACACCTGTGGGTATGGCAGGCAATCCCGACATAACCATCATTCTGACCCGACCCAAGGCGCAGGCCGATGTCTATGCCCGCCAGCTAAAGGCTGAATTCGGCGATGCAATCGAGGTGATCATTGCCCCGCTTCTGACGATCCGACAAGTTGCGGCAGAATTTGAACCTGGCAATGTCAGCTATCTGATGTTCACATCAATCAATGCAGTTGAAAGCTTTGCCGCACAGTTTGAGCGACGCGATATCCCCTGTCTCTGCGTCGGCAACCGAACCGCCGAAACTGCCCGTTCGCACGGATTGCTGGCGGAATCCGCAGATGGCGCCGCTGATGATCTGTTGCGACTGGCGAAAAGTCGGATGTCGGGAAAATCCGGGCATTTACACTATATGCGAGGCCGTCAGGTTGCCAGCGACCTTACCACTATCCTGAGCCAGTCCGGTTTTACAATTCACCAAAGCATCGTCTATGAGCAGGTTGGAATCAGCCTGTCTGACCAGACTAAGTCCGCACTTACAGGTGACAAAAGGATATTTGTTCCGCTGTTTTCACCTTTGACCGCGCGCCGGTTGATGACCGAGACCACAGGGTTGGTAATGCCGAATGCCACTGCCATCGCCATCAGTGACAATGCCGCCAAGCTGCTGGAGCCGTCGCGATTTTCATCTGTCAGGGTAGCAAGGCAGCCGACGGCCGAGTCGATAACCGAGGAAATTGCCGCAATTATCTGACCAGGGGCCGAATCCCTTGTGGGGAGTCTGTTGGTGTCCTATCTTGAACCATAGCCGGACAGTTCTGCCGGTTTTCGTATTCCAGCCCAAAAGGATTACCATCGCGTGGCGACGAAAAAATCTAATGAGCCAGACGGCAAACCGGCCGAAGCAAACAAATCCGGCGCAACGGATCCCAAGGAAAAATCCGGTGCGCTGGCAAAAGCCGTAAGCGCCAGGGCTGCGGTCGCCAAGACCGAACCGGTGGTTCTGGACCAGCCAAAGAAGGCAGCAAAAGAGGCTGTGGAAAACCCGGAAGAGGCAGAAAAAGCTTCGGAAATGGCCGCAGAGCTACCTAAGGCCGATGCGGCACCTGCGAAGATCCAGCCCGAAGACCGACCAAAGCGCCGCTCGGGACTTGGGGTTTTCCTTGGCTTGATCGCCGGTGGTGTTCTGGCGGCGTCAATGGGATTTTTTGGGGCGAATTATATTAATCCACCACCTGTGATTCCTGATTACAGCAGCGAAATTCAGGCTTTGAATAGCGAATATTCCAAGGAAATTTCGTCGCTTGAGGCGCGTATCGCCGAACTTGAGGCGGCTCAGGCGAATGCGCCTTTGGCAAGACTGGAACAGGAAATTGCCGATCTGAAATCCGCCCTGGATGCTCAGTCTTCGGGGGTTGCGGCGCGATTGGCAGATAGTCAGGCGATGCTTGATGCGAAACTTGCCGAACTTGAATCGGCGCGCGCCCGTCTCAGTGATAATCTGTCGGCGACCGGCGGCGAAATCAGCGCCGCTACTGCCGAACTCGTGGCGCGGTACGGGGCGGAAATCGACAGCCTCAAGGCGCAAGGCAAGGCGTTGTCGGAACGGCTGGACTCGGTTTCAGACAAGGCGGGCCAACAGCTTGATGAAGCGCGCCAAAAGGTCGGCGAACTTACAGAAAAGATCAGCGATGCCGCCAGCAATGTCGATCTGACACTGGCGCGAGAGCGGCTGAATGCAGCGGTGGCATCCGGAAAATCCTATGCCGATCAACTGGTTGCCATTGCCAAGCAGGCGGCAATCGACATCCCCGATGCTCTGATGAAGGGTGCCGACAAGGGGGTTGCGCCAATGCTGGAACTGCAACAGAGTTTTCCCTATGCTGCCCGCAACGCCCTGAAAGCCTCGATCGAGGCCGAGGCAGGACCTGGGATTGGCGCCAAACTGAAAGCGTTCCTGAAGGCACAACTTGGCGCGCGGTCGCTGGAGGAAAGACCGGGGGATGACCCCGATGCAATCCTGTCGCAGGCCGAGGCGGCCTTGGATCGCGGCGAGCTTCAGCAATCGGTGGATCTTGTCGGCAGATTACCTGATGCTGGAAAAGCGGAAATGGCGGATTGGCTTGATGCTGCCAGATCGCGTCTGGCAGTGCAAAATGCATTGACTAAGTTCAATCAAGTGCTTGATACAAAGCAATAAACCGAGGCTTCGCCAATGATATGGTCACTTGTCAAAATTGTGTTGTTTGTGGTTCTGGTGACCGCCGCCGCCTTTGGCGCATCCTATATCATCGAAGCCGGCGGCGAAGTCAGGGTAGCTGTCGGCGCGATGGAGTTTTCGTTGACACCGCTGGCAGGAATGATTGCGATCATCCTGATCCTGCTGTTCGGTTGGTTGGTTTTTCGATTGGCAGGATTGCTGGTTGCGGTATTCCGTTTTTTCAATGGCGACGAAACCGCACTCTCACGCTATTTCAACCGCAACCGCGAGCGTCGCGGGTTTGAAGCGTTGGCGGATGGCCTGATGGCGCTGGCCTCGGGCGAGGGAAGGGTTGCCATGGCCAAGGCATCGCGCGCCGAGAAATATCTTGGCCGCCCCGATCTGACTCTGCTGATCAGCGCACAAGCGGCGGAAATGACCGGCGAGACGGCAAGGGCGCAGGAATACTACAAGAAACTGTTGGCCGATGACCGCACCAGGTTTGTTGGCATTCAGGGCCTTCTGAAACAGAAACTGGCCGAAGGCGACACCGAAACTGCGCTGAAACTGGCGGAAAAGGCATTCGCGCTGAAACCCCGGCAGGACAAGACCATGGACGTGCTGTTTTCGCTGCAATCCGGTAAATCCGATTGGAAAGGTGCGCGCGAAACCTTGGGCGCCAAACTGAAGGCCAAGTCGCTGCCGCGTGACGTTCACAAGCGACGCGATGCCGTTTTGGCGGTGGCGGATGCGCGTGAAAGAATTGAAAAGGGCGATATCGAAGGCGGCGCGAAAGCTGCATTCGAGGCTAACCGCTTGTCGCCTGATCTGGTTCCGGCGGCGGTGCTTGCTGCGGAAATGCATGTATTGAACAATGCACCGAAAGCTGCGGTAAAGGCGCTGTCCAAGGCATGGTCTGCCGGGCCGCACCCGGATTTGGCAGCGGCATTTGCCGAAATCGTTCCGGACGAAACCCCAGAGGCGCGGTTCCAGCGTTTTCATCAACTGTTGAAACTGAAACCTGAGTCAACCGAGTCCCGGCTGCTGGCTGCCGAACTGTCACTGGTGGCCGAAGATTTTCCGCAAGCCCGCAAGGTGATCGGCGATCTGGCGGAAACCGAACCGACCATCCGCTCACTTACCATCATGGCGGCGATCGAACGCGGCGAAGGTGCCCCGGACAACGTGGTTCGTGGCTGGCTGACCAAGGCGTTGGGGGCGTCTCGTGGTCCGCAGTGGATCTGCACCTCGTGCAACCATGTTCACGGCGATTGGGTGCCAGTCTGTGAAAACTGCGCCGGTTTTGATACTCTTGCCTGGCAGACTGCGGCAAATGTAACCGAGCCGACCGCGCGGATGCGCGACATGCTGCCGCTGATCGTCGGCAGTCTTGAAGACAAGTCGGGACAAGAACCCGACATTGCCGAAGCGGAAGTCGTCACACCGGAAAAGACCGAACCATCCGGCGGAAAAACCCTGGCCGACGAGGTTTCCGACAGTTCCGACGACATGGACGGAATTCTTGGCGATCCCTATACGGTTCCACAGGCTGCCAAACGGTAGGGTTTACGAAATACCGAACGCCCGTATCCCGGCGATGGAAACATCGGCCAAAGTCCCATCGAAACCGTCAGGTCATTCAGTAGCCAACAAGGTCAAGTAGTATTCCGCGCTTGCCCGCCCTTCATTGCTGAACTCTCCATTTCAGGGAATCCAGACCATGTGCGGTAAGGCAGAGGTTGAAAATCAGGGGCGTTGGTGTTTGCGCATCCCGCGAAGGGTTTGGCCAAAATATGCGTGAAACGCCCGTGACAAGGTCGAAACAGATGTGAACCCGGTGCGCACCGCGATATCCTGTGCTGGAATGTCCGTCTCGATCACCAGTGTTTGCGCGTGCTGCAAGCGCAAACTGCGATAGTATTCTCCGGTGCTGACTCCCAGTTCACGCCGGAACAACCGATCGAGTGTCCGCTCCGAAACAGCGGCATGGGCGGCAATATCGCGCAATGGTTCGGGTTCGCTAAGTGTATCTACCATTCGCCGGACCGCTCGGCCCAGACGCGGCGACAATGCACCGCTTTGGGCGCGATGGAGATCGGCATCATCATAGATGAACAGGCTGCGAACGTCATAGGCCAGCGCGTCGCCGGCAAGGTGGCGGATCAGTTCCAGCACCAGATCCATCGTCGAAGCAGCACTGCCGGCACTTTGACGGGTGGCGTCGATGACATGGCTTTCTGTAACCACGTTCACCTCCAGAAACTTTTCGGCGAAAGCATCTATTTCCTGCCAGTGGACAGTTGCGCGGTGCCCCCTCAGAAGGCCGGCAGCGGCCAGCACCCAGGCACCCATATCCAGCCCGATTATCATATCGGCCCGGCGTGCAGCACCCCGCACCGCGACAATGGTTGCAGCCAGTTCTGCCACTTCGCGCACGCCATAGCCCGCCACCACGATAAGCGCCTCCATCCGGCCCACCTGACCAAGCGGCGCATCAACTTCAAACCTGAGACCGGACGAGCTGCGGACCGATTGCCCGTCAAGCGACGCCACGCGCCATTCAAACAATCGACGACCGGAAAAGGCACATGCCGCACGCAACGGTTCAATGGCACTGGCCAGCACCATGTTCGAAAACCCGTCAAGCAAAAGGAAAGTTGCCCGATATGGTGAATCTGTCTGCATATGCAAAGAATATGGCGAAATAGGAAAAATGAAAGCGTCAGAATCCCTTTAGCATCCTTTTATCACCTGAACACAAATATCGATTCCACAATTACTTGGAGATGGCCATTGAACTGGGACGCCTTCATTACCTGTGCCGTGACGGGATCTGGCCATAGCCACACCAAAAGCGACAAGGTGCCAGTCACACCCGTACAAATTGCCGATGCCTGCATCGAGGCGGCTAAGGCAGGGGCGGCCGTTGCGCATATACATGTGCGCGATCCGGAAACCGGGGCGCCGTCGCGTGATCCGGCGCACTATCGTGAAGTAGTGGCGCGTGTGCGTGACAGCGATACCGATGTGATCATCAACCTGACAGCGGGCATGGGTGGCGATATCGTGCTGGGCTCGCCCGAGGCACCGCTGCCGCTGAATGCTGACGCCACCGACCTTGTCGGCGCATCCGAACGGCTGGTGCATGTCGAAGAACTGCTGCCCGAAATTTGCACGCTCGATTGCGGCACCATGAACTTTGCCGAGGCCGATTATGTGATGACCAACACCCCCGGCACCCTGCGGGCGATGGCCCGGCGGATTCAGGCAGCGGGCGTCAAGCCCGAGATCGAGGTGTTTGACCTTGGGCACCTGTGGCTGGCAAAAACGCTGGCTGACGAAGGGCTGATTGATGATCCGGTTTTGATCCAGCTTTGCATGGGCATCCCGTTCGGCGCGCCGAACGATCTGAATTCGCTGATGGCGATGGTCAACAACATTCCCAAGGGCTGGTGCTATTCGGCGTTCTCGATCGGGCGGATGCAACTGCCTTATGTCGCGCAGGCGGTGCTTGCGGGTGGCAATGTGCGTGTCGGGCTGGAGGATAATATCTGGCTGGGAAAAGGCGTTAAAGCCAGCAATGGCGATCTGGTTGAACGCGCGGCAACGTTGCTTTCGACGATGAATGTCGGCGTGATGACCCCGGCAGAGGTACGTAAAAAGCTGAACTTGCGCCGCCCGACCTGAGCGGACCGGCCGAAGATTGACCAATGACAACAACAAAGGGAGAAGACACATGACAATCAACCTGATTAATCGCCGCGGATTCTTGCAAGGCACTTCTGCCGTTGCCTTGGCGGCGGGGCTTGGCCCAAAGGCGCTGCTGGCGCAGGAGGGGCCGAAACGCGGCGGTACCGTCCGGATCGGCAGTTCGGGCGGCGCGACATCCGACACGCTGGACCCGGCTACGACATATGGCGGCGTTGTCGCCCTGGCGATGCTGGGCGGGGTCTGCAACAACCTGGTCGAGATCGACGTCGCTGGCCGGGCTATCCCCGAATTGGCCGAGAGTTTCGAACCGAGCGCCGACGCGGCGACCTGGACCTTCAAGCTGCGCAAGGCAGATTTTTCCAACGGCAAGCGGGTGACCGCAAAGGACGTGCTTGCATCCTATAACCATCACCGCGGCGAAGATACCAAATCGGGTGCCAAGGAACTGCTGTCGCAGGTCAAGGATATTCGCGCCGACGGCGACGATGTCGTGATTTTCGAACTGGAAAGCGGCAATGCCGACTTTGCCTTCGTGGCAGCGGATTATCACCTCTGGATCATGCCAGAAGACGGCAATGGCGGGCTTGACTGGAAGTCGGGCATCGGCACCGGCGGCTATACGCTGGAAGAATTCGAACCGGGTGTGCGGATCCGCCTGAAGCGGCGCGACGATTACTGGAAGAAAGACCGTGCCTGGTTTGATGAGGTCACCATTCTGACGATCAACGACTCGACGGCGCGTCAAAACGCACTGGTCACCGGCGAGGTTGAGATCATCAATGCGGTGCCGCCAAAGACCGTGCACCTGCTTGAACGGCGTCCAAATGTGCAGACTGTCGAGGTAACGGGCACCGCCCATTTCCCCTTTGCCATGCAATGCGACAAGGCCCCATTTGACGATGTCAACGTGCGCCTTGCGCTGAAATACGCGATCAACCGGCAGGAAATGGTCGAAAAGGTGCTGCGCGGGCATGGCAGCCTTGGTAATGACCACCCGATCGCGCCAACCCAGCGGTTTTTCGATGCGGAATTGGAGCAACGGGTCTATGACCCGGAAAAGGCGAAATTCCACCTCAAGAAGGCCGGACTCGACAGCCTTGATGTGTCACTTTCAACTTCCACCGGTGCGTTCAGCGGAGCGGTTGATGCCGCCATCCTGTTTCAGGAATCGGCCGGCAAGGCGGGGATCAACCTTAACGTCGAAACCAAACCGGCGGATGGCTATTGGTCCAATGTCTGGCTGAAGGATCCGTTCTTTGTCGGCTATTGGAACGGACGCCCGACCGCCGACTGGATGTTCAGCTTGGTCTATGCTGATGGCGCTCCCTGGAATGAAACCCATTGGCACAACAAGAAGTTCAACAAGCTGTTGCTTGAGGCACGTACCGAACTTGACAACGACAAGCGGGCCGAGATGTACGGCGAGATGCAGAGGATTTGCCGTGACGATGGCGGCGCGATCATTCCGATGTTCGCAAATTACATTGACGGCAAAACCGACAGGGTAGGCCATGGCGAAGTCGCCGCAAACCGCTATCTTGACGGCTGGAAAGTTGTCGAACGCTGGTGGCTCAAGGACTGAGCATAGTGGTCCCGCCTCTGTGGCGGGGCCGCCCACCCACCCCTAGTCGCACCCCCCGATTGACCGAAGAGGTGAGCAATGTCCCAAGAAATCAACAGAGTTGCCTGCATTGGCGGTGGCGTCATTGGTGGCGGTTGGGTCGCCCGTTTCTTGCTGAACGGCATCGACGTGGCCGTTCACGACCCGCACCCGGATGCGCGGCGCATCGTTGGTGAAGTGCTGGACAATGCCCGCAACGCCTATCGTCGACTGTTGTCGGCACCGCTCTGCGCCGAAGGTGCGTTGACGTTTCATGATGAACTGGCCGATGCGGTGGCAGATGCCGATTATATCCAGGAAAGTGTACCGGAACGACTGGATCTCAAACACCGGGTCATTGCGGCGATCGAGGCGGCGGTAAACCCGGATGCGCTGATCGGGTCGTCAACTTCCGGGTTCAAGCCGTCGGAATTGCAGCAGGGTGCGCGGCATCGCGGGCGCATCTTTGTTGCGCATCCGTTCAATCCGGTCTATCTGGTGCCGCTGGTCGAACTGGTCGGCAGTGAAGCGAATTCCGCCGCCGTAATGGACCGCGCCACTGCAATCCTCAGCGAAACAGGTATGCACCCGTTGCTGGTCCGGGCTGAGATCGACGCCCATATTGCCGACCGCCTGCTTGAGGCCGTCTGGCGCGAATCCCTTTGGCTGGTCAAGGATGGCATCGCCTCGACCCAGGAAATCGATGATGCGATCCGCTATGGCTTTGGCCTGCGCTGGGCGCAGATGGGCCTGTTTGAAACCTACCGTATCGCGGGGGGTGAAGCGGGGATGAAGCACTTTATCGGCCAGTTCGGCCCGGCGCTGAAATGGCCGTGGACCAAGCTGATGGATGTCCCCGAATTGACCGACGAGCTGGTAAATGAAATTGCCAGCCAGTCTGACGCGCAGTCCGGCGCCCACAGTCTGCGTGAACTGGAGCGCATCCGTGACGGCAACCTGATCGGTATCCTTCAGGCGCTGCGTGCCAACAACTGGGGCGCGGGACAGACACTGCGCGAGATGAACAATCGTTTCTTTGAACGCGCCAAGGTCGAGGCGAAGGATGCAACACCGGATTACGGCAAGCCGCTGACCCTTCACCGCGCCGAGGTGCGCGGCGACTGGCTGGATTACAACGGCCATATGACCGAGCATCGCTATTTGCAGGTGTTCGGCGACGCGACCGATGCGTTCCTCGGCCATATCGGTATGAATGACGCATATCGCGCACAGGGGCTTTCGGTCTATACAGTCGAAACCCATATCCGCCATCTGGCTGAGACCGCAGCCAATGTGCGACTTGCGGTGCAGACCACCCTTTTGGGTTATGACGACAAGCGGATCCACCTGCTTCACGAAATGACCGACCCGGCGGGTACGATACAGGCGACCGCCGAACATATGCTGCTGCATGTGGACACAAGGGCGAATTGTGCCTGCCCGATGCGTGCGCCGCTTGGCGATAAGCTGGCCGCGATGGCACCGGGCCAACGCAGCATTAGCCATCCTGACCACGCCGGCAGCGCGATCCGCGATATCGGCTGGCCCGCGAAAGAGATGGCCTGACATGCATCCCCTTGCCCGCATGATCTTGCATCGCCTTGCCCTTGGCCTGCTGACGCTTTTCGTCATCTCTCTGGTTATCTTCATGGCGATTGAACTGTTGCCCGGCGACCTTGCCGAAGAGGTGTTGGGCCAGTCCGCAACACCCGAAACCGTCGCCGCCTTTCGCAGAGAACTTGGCCTCGATCTGCCGGCCTGGCAACGATACCTGAGCTGGCTTGGGGGCATGGTTCAGGGCGATTTCGGCATGTCGCTTGCCAATAACCGGCCGATTGTCGACCTGCTGGCATCGCGGCTTGGCAATACACTGTTTCTGGCGGCCTATGCGGCGGTAATTTCGGTGCCGCTGGCGCTTTGTCTTGGTCTGCTGGCGGCGCTCTATCGGGGTAGCTGGTTCGACCGTTTGGTGAATGTCGTCACTTTGACTTCAATCTCGTTTCCCGAATATTTTGTCGCCTATATCCTGTTGCTGTTTTTGTCAGTGCGCACAGGGATATTTCCATCCATCGCCGATTTCGGCAATGACGCTGGGTTCGGCACCATGATCTATCGCACCTTCCTGCCGGCGATCACGCTGGTGTTGGTGGTGACGGCGCATATGATGCGGATGACCCGTGCCGCCATCATCAACCTGCTGGCGCAACCCTATATCGAGATGGCCAGACTGAAGGGTGCATCACCAGCAAGGGTGATCCTGCGCCATGCGCTGCCAAATGCGCTGGCACCAATCATCAACGTGGTGGCGCTGAACCTGGCCTATCTGATCACCGGGGTTGTCATCGTCGAGGTGGTGTTCGTCTATCCCGGCCTTGGGCAGTTGATGGTGGATTCGGTGGCCAAGCGGGACATTCCACTGGTGCAGGCTTGCTGCCTGATCTTTGCGGCCATCTATATCCTGCTGAATCTTTCTGCCGACGTGTTTGCCATAGCCACCAATCCGCGACTGATGCACAGGAAGTGACCAATGAAACTGCGTGATCTGAAATCCGCCCCTCCGACCGCCTGGTTCGGTATCGTCGTGATCTTTGCCTATGCGGTCGTTGCGATCTTTGCCGGGCAACTGGCACCATTTTCGCAGACCACGATCGTCGGTATGGAATTTGAACCGCGCAGCGCCGAATACCTGCTGGGTACGGACAATCTTGGCCGTGATTTGCTGTCGCGCATGATCTGGGGTGCGCGCAATTCTGTTGGTATCGCACTGGCCACGACGGCCATCGCCTTTTCGCTGGGCGCCGGGCTTGGCCTGTTGGCTGCGGTGCTTGGTGGCTGGGCCGATCAGTTGCTTTCGCGGCTGATCGACATGCTGATCGCCATCCCTTCACTGCTTTTTGCTTTGTTGCTGCTGTCGATCTTCGGTACAGGCATCACCATTCTGATCATTGTGATCGCGGTTCTGGAAATGACCCGTGTCTTCCGGCTGGCCCGCGCCGTGGCAATGGACGTTGTCGTCATGGATTTTGTCGAGGCGGCGCGGCTTCGTGGTGAGGGGTTGGTCTGGGTGATCAGGCGCGAGATCCTGCCAAATATCATGGCACCGCTGGTGGCCGAATTCGGGCTGCGTTTCTGCTTTGTCTTTCTCGCAGTTTCGGCGCTTTCGTTCCTTGGCCTCGGGATCCAGCCGCCGACTGCTGACTGGGGTTCGATGGTGCGCGACAACGCGGCACTTATTACCTTCGGCGACATCACACCCCTGCTGCCGGCTGCTGCCATCGCGCTGTTGACGGTTGCAATCAATTTCGTTGTGGACTGGATGCTGCACCGCACATCCGGCCTCAGAGATTGAAAAGCGGGACTCGCCATGACCAAACCACTTCTTAGCATCCGCAATCTGCACATCCAGGGCCGTCAGGATGCTGGATGGCAACCGATCATCAACGGCGTCAATCTCGACCTGAACAAGGGCGAGGTGCTGGGCCTGATTGGCGAAAGCGGTGCAGGAAAATCAACCCTGGGGCTGGCTGCCATGGGCTATTGCCGCGACGGAACGCGGATTTCGCAGGGAACGGTTACCTTTGACGGGATGGAACTGCTTAGCCTGCCCGAACGCCGCCGCCGTCGCCTTCGGGGCGCACGCATCGCCTATGTTGCACAATCGGCTGCCGCCTATTTCAACCCGGCGCACACGCTGATGAAACAGTTTACCGAGGCCCCGGTCGATATCCACCACATCGAATCTCAGGCCGATGCTGAACGCCACGGGCGTGAACTTTACGCCCAGTTGCGCCTGCCCAATCCCGCCGAAATCGGTTTTCGGTATCCACATCAGGTGTCAGGCGGGCAGTTGCAGCGGGCGATGACAGCGATGGCAATGGCGTGCAAGCCCGACCTTATAATTTTCGACGAGCCAACCACGGCGCTCGATGTTACCACCCAGATCGAGGTTTTGGCGGCAATTCGCGACGCGGTGCGCGATATCGGTACCGCAGCGATCTATATAACCCATGATCTGGCGGTGGTTGCCCAGATGGCCGACCGCATCAAGGTGTTGCTGCGCGGTGACGAGATCGAGGAACAGCCGACCCGCGACATGCTGGCCAACCCGCAGGAGGAATATTCAAAATCCCTCTGGGCCGTGCGTCAGTTCAGGTCTGAACCGAATCCGGAACCCGCGGCAGATGAATGCCCGGTGCTGCGGGTCGCAGGTATCTCGGCGGAATATGTGCGTGACCAGCCGGTGCTGCGCAATGTCAGTTTCGATATCCACAAAGGCCGTACCATTGCGGTGGTGGGCGAAAGCGGATCGGGCAAATCCACTGCCGCGCGGGTGATCACCGGCCTGTTGCCCGCCAGCAAAGGGCGGATCGAGCTGAACGGCAATGTGTTGCCCGAACGCCTGGCACAGCGCAGCAAGGACCAGTTGCGCCAGATGCAGATGATCTATCAGATGGCCGATACGGCCTTGAACCCGAAACAGACCATCCGCGAGATCATCGGCAGACCGATTCAGTTTTATCTGGGCCTGCGTGGCCGCGAGCGCGACGAAAAGGTGCGCGACCTGCTGACGTCGATCGAGATGGAGCCGGACCGCTTCATTGACCGCTTGCCAGGCGAATTGTCGGGCGGACAGAAACAGCGCATCGGCATCGCTCGCGCACTGGCCGCCGAGCCGCAATTCATAATCTGCGACGAGGTGACAAGTGCACTGGATCAACTTGTCGCCGAGGATATCCTGCGCCTGCTCAAGCGGCTTCAGAACGAACGCGGTCTGGCTTATATGTTCATTACCCACGACCTTGCAACGGTGCGCGCCATTGCGGATCATGTGGTAGTGATGCAAAACGGCGAGGTAATGGAACAGGGTTCCAGGGACCAGATGTTCACACCCCCGCACCACCCTTATACGAAACTGCTGCTCAGCTCGGTTGCGGAAATGGATCCCGACTGGCTGGATCATACGCTGGAACAACGAAAGAAGGCCCAGACAGATGTTGATAACTGATCCCGAAATCCTGCAATTCATCGCCGATACCGAAGCGGCCTATCCGGCGGATTCCAATGTCGCCACCGCCGAAGAGAACCGCCGCAACTATGATGCCATGTGTGCCGTATTCCGTGAACCGCGCCCTGACGGCGTACAGGCAAGCGATGAGATCATTGCCGGCGTACCGGTCCGCCGATACCAGGTCGATGGTTATGACAAACGGCCGTTTCTGCTTTATTCTCATGGCGGCGGATACGTCATTGGCGGTCTGGAAAGCCATGATGACGTCTGCGCCGAACTGGCCGACGGCACGGGATGTGAGGTGGTGTCGGTTGATTACCGGTTGGCACCCGAACACCTTTACCCGGCACAACTCGACGATGTGTCGGCCGTTTGGCTGGCCGAAGCGGATCAGGGGGGCCGCCAGGGTATCGTCATCGGTGACAGCGCGGGCGGCAACCTGTCTGCCGGGCTGTGCATGCGGATGCGGCGGGTCGGCGGACCGATGCCGATGGCGCAGGTTCTGATCTATCCGGGGCTTGGTGGCGACATGCAGGCACCGTCTTATACCGAGAACGCCGAGGCACCGTTGCTGCGTACATCGGACCTGATCTTTTACAAAGGCATCCTGACCAATGGCGACCCCGGCCCGTTGGAAACCGATCCCGAGCTTTCCCCGCTGAAAGCCAAAAGCTTTGCCGGGCTGCCGCGTGCCTTTGTCGTGACCGCCGATGTCGACCCGCTGCGCGACGATGGGCCGGCTTATGTCGATGCCCTAAAGGCAGAGGGGATAGTGGCTGAATGGCGAAATGAGCCGCAACTTGTCCATGGTTATTTGCGCGCCCGCCACCGCAGCACCCGCGCACGCAACAGCTTTGCTGCGATCATTGACTGGATTAACACTGTTCGAGAATAATGGCCTGTGCCTGTAACTGATTCATCGCCACGATAGTGCCCATCAGAATGACGCTTGTCTTAGCGTAGAGAAGTAGCAATGGAAGTGGCTGCGTATCCGTTTTTGTCTGCTTGTGAGTGGCCTTGACCGGATTATCGGCGACCCTCACCGCATCCAATGCAAATGCGAGAGCAGGCCAATACCGAGAATAGTCCGAGTTGGAGGTCTCGATTCTCACACAAGTCATAGCGTGGGAAAGCGTGCATATGTTAGCAAACTTGATTCAAGTGGTTATCAATAGGGGAATGAATTGACAATTCTGGTGCCCCAAGACGGATTCGAACCGCCGACCTACTATTTACGAAACAGTTGCTCTACCGACTGAGCTATTGGGGCATGGGAACGTGATCTAGCAGGCTGAAAACAGGCGTGCAAGGGTGTTCGATTCTGGCAGTTGGCGGGCTGTATCCCAGGGCGATTTAACTAAGTCAGGTCCGGCCAGCCCGGGAACCCCATTGATTTTCCGGGTTGAAGCGGCGGTGGCAGGATTCAGTTTGAGCTGGCATCATTGATATGTTCAGCGATGGTTGGTATTCGTTCAAACATCCGCCAGCAGATAAACGTTGGTGGTGCGCCGCAGGTTTCCGGACCTACCACCTATCGTTCGGTTGTTCCGATTGAACGGATGCCTGAAAAATTGTGCTGGAACGTGGCAACGGTGTGGAAATCAAAAGGGGGGAAACATGTCACTTACCGAAAAACCCGAAGAAACGCCCGAGCGGCAGGAATTCTACGCCCGTATCGACAAACACGCGATGACGCCGCTCTGGACGGTGCTTTCCAACATTATCACACCAGAACCCAAAAGCGCTTGTCAGCCGCATTTGTGGAAATACGATGCGGCCAAGGCGTTCTTGTTGGAATCAGGCAGCCTGATCACCGCCAAAGAGGCCGAACGGCGGGTGCTGATCCTGGAAAATCCCGGTATGCGCGGCTCTTCCAGGATCACCACTTCACTTTATGCCGGCTTGCAACTTGTGATGCCGGGTGAGGTTGCGCCAGCGCATCGGCACAGTCAGTCGGCGCTGCGATTCGTGCTGGATGGTGCAGGGGCGCATACCGCCGTCAATGGTGAGCGAACCAATATGCAGTTTGGTGATTTCGTGATTACTCCGCCCGGTGCCTGGCACGATCACGGCAACACCACCGATCAGCCAATGATCTGGCTTGACGGTCTTGATATTCCCATCGTTGGTTTTTTCGACGCCTCATTCGCCGAAGGGTATAGTGACGACGAACAACTTGTCAGCCGCAAAACCGGTGACAGTTTTGCGCGCTATGGCGCCAACATGCTGCCGGTAGATCATCAACAGGACAGGCTTGCTTCTCCGATTTTCAACTACCCCTATGCGCGTTCGCGCGAGGCGCTGGAGGTGATGAAGGCGCAGGATGAATGGGATCCCTGCCACGGTCTGAAGATGCGCTATGTAAATCCGGTAGACGGGGGCTGGGCGATGCCGACGATCTCACCGTTTTTGCAATTGTTGCCAAAGGGGTTCAAGACTGCATCTTACCGCTCTACCGACGCGACGGTCTATGTCCCGACTGAAGGACATGGGCGTAGCACCATTGACGGCAAGGTGTTTGCATGGGGCCCAAAGGACATTTTTGTGGTTCCAAGCTGGAAATGGGTAAGCCACGAAGTTGATGACGAAGCGGTCTTGTTCAGCTATTCCGATCGTGTTGCACAACAGAAGCTTGGTTTGTTCCGCGATGATCGCGGCAATTCCTGAAGGAAATTCAATGACCGATTATGCCATCTCCTGCCCACCGCAACCATCAGTTGCCATTGCTGACAGTGATCAGCGATTTCCGGTTCGCCGCATCTTTTGTGTTGGTCGCAACTATGCCGCGCATGCGCGGGAAATGGGGCGCGACCCGGATCGTGAGCCACCGTTCTTTTTTACCAAACCAGCGGATGCGGTGGTTGATGACAATCAGGTTGTGCCGTACCCGCCGGAAACCAGTAATTTCCATTTTGAGGGGGAACTGGTCGTTGCTATTGGCAAGGGCGGCCGGGATATCGCCAAAAGCAATGCCCTTTCGCATGTATGGGGCTATGCCATCGGCAACGATCTGACCCGTCGCGATCTGCAACTGGTGGCGCGCGAAATGGGTCGGCCCTGGGATTGGGGCAAGGCGTTTGACAGATCTGCCGTTTGTGGCCCGGTTCATCCGGTAGCCTCGGTCGGCCATCCGAGCGCCGGGGCAATTCAGACCATGGTGAATGCCGAAGTCAAACAAGATGCGGACCTGAGCGAACTGATCTGGTCGGTGCCCGAGGTGATCTCGATTCTGTCAGGATCAGTCGAACTTCGGCCGGGTGATCTGATCTATTCCGGTACACCCGCCGGTGTCGGCAGGTTGGAGGTTGGTGATATCTGCAAGGTTTCGATTGCCGGGTTGGGGGTTTTGACCACGACAATCGTTATGGCTGATGGCTAGGCCAAAGGCTGCAAAACAAATGGCTAGGCGCAAGTCGAACAATGCCTTTGGCTAATCGCGGCTGTAAACATCTTCATAGCGGGTGATGTCGTCTTCGCCCAGATAGCTGCCGGTTTGCACCTCGATCAGGTGCAAATCGACCTTGCCGGGATTTTCCAGCCGGTGTTTGGAGCCGACCGGAATATAAACCGACTGGTTCTCGGTCACGAGGCTTACGGTTTCGCCCACCGTCACTTGTGCAGTCCCGGCGACAACGATCCAGTGTTCCGACCGGTGCACATGGCTTTGAAGGCTAAGTGCGGCACCGGGATGCACCATGATGCGTTTGACCTGAAACCGCCCACCAAGCGACAGGGTTTCAAACCAGCCCCAGGGGCGATGATCGCGGGGGAATTGTTCGGCCTGCTTCACGCCCTTGGTTTTGAGGGCGGCAACCGCCAGTTTCACGTCCTGTGCGCGGCTTATGTCCGCCACCAGAACCGCATCGGGCATGGCGATGGCAACGATGTTTTCCAGACCGATACCGACGATTTCCAAATTGGCATTTTCTGATCTGAGCAGCGAATTCCTGCAATCAATCGAAGTAGCCTCGCCCGAAATGACCACGCCCGCCTGATCACCGGTACTTTCGCGCCAGACCGCATCCCAGCCGCCGAGATCGGACCAGCCGCCGTCAAACGGCACAACAGACAGATTATGAGCGTGTTCCATCACCGCATAGTCGATCGAAACATCCCGCAACCTGGCCCAGGGTTCCGCCGCTAGCCGCAGAAAGCCAAGGTCGGCCCGTGCTTCCGCGACCGCCTGCTGGCAGGGTTCCAGCATGTCGGCGGCGTGTTTGGTGAAACCTTCGACGATGCATTGAACCGAAAACAGGAAGATACCGGCATTCCAAAGGTAACACCCCGCCGTAAGCATTCGTTCGGCATTCGCGGCATCCGGTTTTTCCACAAACCGTTTCAGCTTGCGCGGCGCCGAGGCATAATCACTATCTTTGTCCGCCAGTTCCAGATAGCCATAACCGGTTTCGGCCCGGTCGGGCCGAATGCCAAAGGTTACAAGGTCGCCTTGTTCGCACGCTGCCATCCCCGCCAGAACGGCTGCGCGAAACGCGCCGGCATCCGGCACCACATGATCCGAAGGCGCCACCAGCATCATGGCATCAGGTGCGGTTAGCCTAAGCCACAAGGCAGCAGCAAGAACCGCAGGAGCGGTATTTCTGCCTTCAGGCTCGATCAGAATTGCAGTCGGTTCCACCCCGATTTCGGCCAGTTGTTCGGCCACGATAAATCGGAAATCGGCATTGGTCAGAATCAGCGGCGGTGCAAACCCTTCGCCGGACAGGCGGCGAACCGACGCCTGAAACAGACTTTCGCGACCAGTCAGGCGGGCGAACTGCTTGGGATAGCTTTTTCGCGACAGGGGCCAGAGTCTGGTACCGGACCCGCCGCATAAAATAACGGGAAAAATCATGGAATTGCCAATGCCTGCGTTGTTGCGGGTGCCGAAACATTTTTAACCTAATCTGTTGTCAAGGAAACCGCAAATTTTCCACCTGCCGACAAAGAGAATTGAACCGGCCTCGATTGCTGATGATTTTAGCTATTAAGCGGCAATTCATTTCCGCCTGCTAACGCTGGTCTCGTGTGGGACTGTGGATGAACGATGACCGAAACGCGCGCGATCGCGCCAATCATTATCAAGAAGAAAAAGATTGTTGCCAGCGGCGGGCATCATGGCGGCGCGTGGAAGGTGGCTTATGCCGACTTTGTCACCGCGATGATGGCGTTCTTCATGTTGATGTGGCTCTTGAACGCCACAACAGAAAGCCAGCGAAAGGGCATCGCCGATTATTTCAGTCCGACCATTCCGATCAATCGCATTTCCGGTGGTGGTGATGGCATGTTCGGCGGCGACAGCGTGTTTGCCGAGGATGTCTTGCCACAGAACGGCACCGGTGGTGAAAATTCCTCACCAGCCGCTGAGCGTCAGGCAAAGGGAACCACCGGGGTTGACGCGACTGATTTGACCATATCGGACGCCAGCGAGGCACAGCAGATGCTGGAACTGGAAAAGAAACTGATGGCCAACAGCGGCGAAAGCAATGTTGCCGACGATCTATTGCAACATATCGTGACCCGCGTGACCGATGAGGGGTTGATCGTCGAAATATTTGACCTGCCGGGCGAGCCCCTGTTTGAACAAGGCGGTACCGAACCATCGGAGATGCTGCGGCAACTGACCGCGATGATCGCCGGAATTTTTGCCATCACTGCCAATCAGGTTTCAGTCAACGGGTTCACCCAATCCTATCCCATCGTGCTGCGCCAGGATCCGGGATGGGACCGTTCAACCGCACAGGCGCATCAGGTGCGCGAGCTTCTGGAAACCGGTGGGTTGATGAAATCAAGGGTGGAAAAGGTTGTCGGCTGGGCCGACCGGCTGCCCGCCGATCCCAACCCCATGGCCGTGCGCAACAACCGTCTGGAGATCATCCTGCTGCGCAGCGACAAGGCGGCAGTGCGGAAATAATAGTCGGATTTGATCTGTTAGCGCCTTCTTAATGCTGCGCGCGGATAGTCAACCTGACGGATAGTGCAGCAGAAAGGCGCATGTATGACCATTTCCTCTTCTCTTATCGCCGGTGTCGCGGGCCTGAACGTGAATGCCAGTCGTCTGGCCACGATATCGGACAATATCGCCAACTCCTCGACCTACGGTTACAAACGCGCGATAGCCGAATTTCATTCGCTGGTTTTGAACAATGGCAAAGGGGCCTATTCAGCGGGCGGTGTCCGGGTTTCGACGTTTCGTGATATCGGCAGCTCGGGACCGTTGATCACCACCGGCAATGCCACCGATATCGCGATAGCCGGGCGCGGCATGCTACCGGTAACTCAGGCCTCGGCGCTAAGCGGATCGTCGGGAACGCATCCTTTGATGCTGGTCACCACCGGTTCTTTTCGCCCCGACAGCAGCGGCATCCTGAAAACCGAACGCGGGCTGGTTCTGATGGGATGGCCCGCCAATACCGATGGTACGGTGCCGGCTTTTCCGCGCGATACCATTGATGGGCTGGAACCGGTTTCGGTTGATCTCAACCAGTTTGCCGGTGATCCGACCACCGCTATCAATCTTGGTATCAACCTGCCGGCAACCGAATCCCGTGCGGGTGAATCCGGCAATAGCCGCGATCTGTCGATTGAATACTTTGGCAATCTCGGCACGTCGGAATCGCTTGATGTCACTTTTACGCCGACGATTCCGGGGTCTGGCCAGTCGAATGAATGGACCATGGACGTGTACGATTCCGCACTTGGAGGTGCCAGTGTCGGAAAATACACCATCAGCTTTGATGATACCCGCGGCGCTGGCGGCACCATAGCCTCGGTCACTACGGTTTCCGGCGGTGCCTATGACGCGCTCACCGGTGAGATTGCCCTGACCGTTGCCGGTGGCCCGCTGACGCTGGCGATTGGCAAACCGGGTGATTCAGGTGGCCTGACCCAGCTTTCCAGCAGCTTTGCGCCGGTTTCGATCAGCAAGGACGGCTCGCCGGTCGGCAACCTTACTTCGGTCGAGATTGACGCCAATGGCTATGTCAACGCAATTTATGACGTCGGCTTTACCCGCACCATCTATCAGGTGCCTCTGGTTGATGTTCCAAATCCCAACGGCCTGATATCACTGGATAATCAGGCCTATCAGATTTCACCCGACAGCGGTGCGTTCTTCCTGTGGGAGGCGGGTGATGGTCCGGCTGGTGAAATGATCGGTTATGCACGAGAGGAATCGGCAACCGATGTTGCGGGCGAACTCACGCAACTGATCCAGACCCAGCGTGCCTATTCATCCAACGCCAAGATCATCCAGACGGTGGACGAAATGTTGCAGGAAACCACCAATATCAAACGATGACAAAGGCATAAAGTGGCATGAGCATATCCGGTTCCTTGTTTAACGCCTATTCCGGTCTGAAATCCGCAGCGCGAACCGCTGAAGCGATCTCGAACAACGTGGCGAATGCGATGACCATCGGTTATGGCCGCCGTGAAGTGGAACTGAGTGCCGCCTCGATCAACGGGCGTGGTGCCGGTGTCCAGGTTGCCGGGGTGCTGCGGCTGGTGGACCAAGTCGCCATATCCGACCGCCTTCTGGCCGAGTCAGCGCTTGGGGGCAACCGGGTGCGGGCCGATGCCTTTGCAAGACTGGAATCGGCGATTGGCACCCCCGGTGATGGCAGCTCCCTGTCGGATCGGGTCACCGAATTTGAAGCCGCTCTGCTGGATGCCGAGGGGCGCCCGGATGCTGAGGTGCGGCTCAGAAATGTTCTGTTCGCAGCCAAGGATTTGATCGCAACTGTTGGTGGAATTTCTGACGAAACCCAGGAAATGCGTATGTCTGCCGATGCTGGAATCGGTCGGCAGGTCGGCATTCTGAACGAAACGCTATCCCGGATCGAAACTCTTAACCACGATATCCGGCTTCACGTCGGCGGCGGCGGTGACGTGAACGGATTGTTGGATCAGCGACAGCAACTGGTAGACAAGCTGGCTGAAATTGTACCGATCAAGACCTATCAGCGTGACCATGGCCAGATTGCCATCGTTTCAATCGGCGGCGTCAGCCTGCTTGACGGTTCCGCAGCGGAGTTCGGGTTTTCCCCGACCGGTCTGATCACGCCGGAAATGGATCTGGCATCCGGCGCGCTTTCTGCCTTGCAGGTGAACGGCAAGGACATATCCATCGGAACTGGTTCGGGTGGTCTGGAAGGCGGTTCATTGTCGGCGCTGTTTCAGGTGCGCGATGTGATCGCCCCCAAAGCCAGCGCGCAGATCGACGCCTTTGCCCGCAACCTGATGGAGCGGTTTGAGGCTGGCGGGCTCGACTCCACCTTGAACGCTGGCGATGCCGGTCTGTTCACCGATGGCGGCGGCAAACTTGATACCGCGCTGGAAACCGGCCTGGCCGGGCGGCTGGCGCTTAACGTAGCGGTTGATCCCGACCAGGGGGGCGTTTCATGGCGTTTGCGCGACGGTCTGGGGGCGTTGGTGCCGGGTGATGTTGGCGATAACAGCCTGCTTTTGGCCTTTAGCGACGCATTGACAAATGGTCGCGCTCCATTATCGGGCAGTTTTTCACCGCACGCACTCAGCCTGGCCGGGCTTTCCGGTGATCTGACCGCCCTAAACAGTACCGAGCGGCTGCATGCCGACGAGGCCGAGGCTTTTGCCACCAGCCGCTATCAGGCGCTGTTGTCGACGGAATTGGATGCGGGTGTTGATACTGATCAGGAAATGCAAAAGCTTCTTTTGGTTGAACAGGCCTATGCCGCCAACGCACGGGTGGTTTCCACGGTCGATGAAATGTTGCGCGCAATTCTGGAGATGTAGAAGATGTCATTCGTATCTATCGGCGATCTTTCCAGCAGCTATCGGCTCCGCTATCTCAATTCGCAACTGAAAGGCCAGTCGCAACGGCTGTCACTGGAACTTGCGACCGGCAAAACTGCAGATATCTCGGCCCGGACCAAAGGTGGGCTTGACCGAATTGCCGATCTGGAACGGTCACTGAAAATGACTGGCCAATATGAGCGCAACAATTCCGAACTGAAGGCCAAGGGAGATTTTCTGCAAATGTCGCTTGAAAATATCCAGACATTGACCGCGACCACCGCAGCCACCGCCGCCACAGCGGCCAGCAGCAGATCGGCAGCCTCGATCAAATCCGGTTCGGAAACAGCTTTGCAGGCGTTGAATTCGACCATTGGTTCCCTGAACCAGCAGGTTGCCGGGCAGAGCCTGTTTGCTGGAAACCGCGCCATCGGCCCGGCAATGGCCGGCGCGGACAAGATTCTTGGCGATCTTGAAACCCTGACATTGGCGGCAACCACCGCCGATGAAATCCGCGCCATTGTCACCGATTACTTTGACAGCGCGGGTGGCGGGTTTGAAACCGGGGTTTACCTCGGCAGCACCAAACCCACCGGTCCGGTGTCGATTTCCGATACTGAGTCCGCCTCATATGGCATCACCGGTGCCGATACGGGAATCCGCGAAACCCTGAAACACCTGGCGACCGCCGCATTGCTGGGCCGGGGTATTCTGGGCGGCGATCTTTTGGCGCGTGTCAACCTGATGGAATCTGCCGCGTCCGGGTTGTTTGGCGCAACTGACGCGATCACGGATATCCGCGCCACCATCGGCGCAACCGAAGCGCGAATCGAGACGGTGGCAACAGTCAACGGTGCCCGGAAAACCTCATTTCAGATGATGTTGAATGATGCTGTTTCCGTCGACGGATACGAAACCGCAACCGGGCTTCAAGCGGTAGAGAACCAGCTTGAGGCGCTTTATCTGTCCACCTCTCGTCTGTCGCAACTATCACTTACAAGGTATCTCAGATGATTGACTGGTTTCGCCTTTTGAATCTTGCCGCCATGTCGCTGTTGGCGATCATCCCGATCCACCCTAACCCGGTATATGCCGCGTCGGCGAAAATAAAGGATCTGGTAGAATTCAGTGGGGTGCGCGGCAATGACCTGGTTGGTTATGGATTGGTGGTCGGCCTGAACGGCACTGGCGACGGTATTCGCAACGCGCCTTTTACCGAAGAAACCATGGCGAACATTCTGGAGCGGCTAGGCGTCAATATCTCGGGTGAGCAGTTCCGTCCGAAAAACGTCGCTGCGGTTTTCGTTACCGGTACATTGCCGCCGTTCGCCCGCGCCGGTAGCCAGATCGACGTGACGGTTTCCACGATCGGTGACGCCAAAAGTTTGCTGGGCGGGACTTTGATTCTTACACCGATGAATGGTGCTGATGGCGAGATCTATGCCGTCGCGCAAGGCTCGGTCATCGCCGGAGGCGCTTCGGTCGGCGGTGATGCGGCCAGTGTAACTCAAGGGGTGCCGACATCCGGGGCCATCCCTTCCGGTGCCAGGGTTGAGCGCGAGATTGAATTCAGCTTTCAGAGCATGTCAACCATGCGGTTGGCCCTTCGCAACCCGGATTTTACCACCGCATTGAAAATTGAGAATGCCATTAACAGAAATTCGGCATCGCCGATTGCCCTCATGATTGATTCCGGAACTGTCGAGATTGATCTGGCTCGCGCCCGTGCCAAATCACCAGCGCATCTGGTCGGGAGGATCGAAAATATCGAGGTAGAGCCCGAGCAAAAAGCCAGGGTAGTCGTGGACCAGCGATCCGGCACCATCGTTCTGGGGCAGGATGTGCGTATATCCAAGGTAGCAGTATCGCAAGGCAATCTTACGCTCAGGGTTCATGAGGCGCCGATAGTGGTTCAGCCAAATCCGTTTTCGTCAGACGGTGAATCGATCGTCGTGCCGCGAACCGGCGTTTCGCTTAATGAAGATCCCGGGACCGGGTTGGCCGAGGTCAGCGGTGAAACCTCGTTGTCGGAGTTGATTGCCGGACTGAACGCACTGGGTGTTTCACCTCGTGACCTTATTGATATTTTGAAAAGCATCAAGGCGGCCGGCGCATTGCATGCCGAATTCGTGGTGCAATAGGATCCGGTGAATTATGACAATGAATGTCGGATCATGAAGCAGTCAGGTTGCGGCCAAGGATGTTGCGGGCGTTTCCGGCCATTACCGGTGGCTGAGTTTCGATTTCCAATAGATTGAGAACGATTTTCTGTGCCAGCGATTTCTCCACGGTCTGAAGGTGGTCCTTGGCGCGAGCAGTCGTTTCCTGCGCCAATAGCAGGGCGCAAACCCTGGGATGTTCTTCCGAAAACCGAAATTTCCTTGGAACTGCTGAAATACCGGCACCCGGGCGTGTCGGGTTTTTGCCCAGTTGTACGGTGGATCCTTTGCGCGACGGTGTTTGGGACTTATCGTCGCGTGCTGCTACTGGTTTTGCCAGATGATCTTGTTTTGGCGGGGTTGCCTGATTGCCTTGTTTGGTTCCAGGCTCAACTGTCGAGCTCGGTTGTTTTTCAAGCGCCTCGGCGAATTCCAGAAGGATCTGGTTGATTTGAGATTTTTCTGCCAGCGGCAGACCATGTGATTTCTCGGTTGCGAACGCAAAAGCTGATCCGGGAATTCGAGTATCAAGATCGTCCATACCCATCGCATGCATCACCAACTGCGCCTTTTCTGCTGTCGTAAGATTCACGGCCCTGGTGATTTCCGGGTTCGTTGGTGACAGGGTTTTCAAGTCGGGTTTCAAAGATTTATCTCCATATCAAGTCAAGTTCAGACTAGAAATAGCTGCGCACCAGCGCACCGGACAGCAAGGCCCAGCCATCGGCGACGACGAAAAATGCCAATTTGAACGGCAGTGAAACGATGGCTGGCGGCACCATCATCATACCCATGGACATCAGCACGGCAGCAACCACCAGATCAATGATCAGGAACGGCAGAAAGATCAAAAATCCGATCTCGAACGCGCGCTGAACTTCACTGAGAAGAAATGCCGGCACCAAAGTTGGCAAGTCAGGCATCAGTGAATTTGCAGCGCCGGAGCCGGGTCTGGCATTGGTCAGCGTTGTCAGAGTATCAGGGTTTATCCTTGCCTGCATGAATTCTTGAAACGGCGCCATGGCCAACTGAAACGCCTGCTCCGGTGAAATCTCATTGGCAATCAGTGGCGTGATGCCTTCGGCCCAGGCTTGGCTGAAAACCGGCTCCATCACGAAATAGGTAAGGAACATCGCAAGGCTGATGATCATCATGTTTGGCGGCGCCTGTTGCAGCCCGATCGCCTGGCGCAGGATCGAAAATACGGTAACCATGAAGGGGAAACAGGTGACCATGATCGCCAAACCCGGCGCAAGGCTAAGAAGTGTAATCAGTGCGAATAACTGGATGCTGCGCAAGGTCAGCGAGCTCTGATCGCCGAAATCGATTGAAACCTGTTGTGCGGCGACCGATCCGGCAATAACCAAAGCGCCAATTTGCACCAGCGCCATAAATGCCAGCCGGTGGAATGGTGAATTTGAGGTCATGGCCACCGCGGTCAAAGCCCTTTTCCCGGCTCGGCAACCTCGGTCAGGCGCACGCCAAGACGACCTGGTTCGCCGTCGTCGAGTTCGGCCAAGATACCGCGAGCGATCATCCGTTCGCCGACATAAAGTTCGACAGGATCGTCGATCTTGCGGTCCAGCGCCAATACATGGTCGCGCCCCATGCCGACCAGATCGCGGATCAATGGGCGCGCGTGGCCAACCGAAACCGTGATTTCGATCGGAACCTGACTGAATGGGTTCCGGGTAAGGTCGGAAATCGCCGAAGGCTGGTTCGCATCCGGAATTTTAGGTGGATTCTCAGGGTGGATGGTGCTGTCATCTGGCATGGTTGATTTCCTCGGACATAAGTTGATAATAGGCCATCACGCTGTCGCGGATGCCATTTACCGCCTGGTCAAGATCGATATGGCGCTCGCCCTCGGGCGACGTAATGCGCACCTCACCAGGGGTACAAGTGGGGTCGCTGACAACCGCGGCGTTGATTGAAAGTTTGTCTGCCTCGGCAAGCGCGGTTGTCAGTATCGGGACTGCCACGGGCGCGCAGGTAACGGTTATTGTTCCGTCGGTCATGAACTCTGCCAACGCCGTGGCCTGGGTGATCACCATATCGGCCAAAGCGTTTTTTGACAGGACGGGCATCACTATTTCGACCAACCGAATCAACAGCGGTTCAAGCGAATTCAGCACCGCCCGACGCGCCTCGATATGGGTAAAACTGATATCGCGAATGCTTGCGATCAGATGTTCGGCAACTTCTGCCTCGATCGCTTTGGTTTTCGAGGTTGCAGCAAGAAACCCCTCGGCATGGCCGCGCTCGAACGACTGTTTGCGCAGATCAATAAGGCGGTCTGCAGACAGGAACATGGTCCTGGTTTCGGCGTCACCCTCTTCAAAAAACTCAAGGTTGACCGGTGTTGCCATCAGACCTGCTCCTCGCTTGATTCGATCCAGTTGCGCAGCACTTCGATGGTTTCATCCTGACGCTCGGAAATGATCTGGCGAAGATGCGCAACCGGGTCAGCCTCGACTTGTGCTGTGTTGCCTGCTGGCTGATCGGAACTGATAGGGGGCAGGGCGGTTCGTTGTGGCGTTCCATCAAGTTCTGGGGCCGGCAGTCCGGCCGGGGCCGTTGCTGGCAAGGCGCGTATCTTCAAGGCGGGGCGAATGACGAATAATCCGAGCGCCAAGGCGACGATGGCCAGAATCAGGGTCTGGAACAATGTCATGGCATTGGCAGCGATTCCCGAGAAAACCGATGCGGTCGCCAGCGAACCAGCTTGCGCAATCGGCTGAAATTCCAGCGATTTCAACGTAACGATATCACCACGCTTTTCGTCATAACCCACCGCAGATCGCACCAGTTCGCCGAGCGAGGCAAGTTCCTCATCACTGCGCGGTGTCCAGACGGTTTGGCCGTTTGTATCGACTTTCGTCTGGCCGTTTACCATGACCGCCACACTGATCCGGTTTATCTTGCCTGGATGCATGACAAGTTCGCGGGTGGTTTCCGATACCTCGTAATTTACCCGTTCGCGGGTTTCGGTATTTGAGCTGTTGGACGAGTTGTTGGCGGGTGCTGCGTCCCCTTCGGGCAGGTTGCTAGCAACCGTTACTTGCCCGGCGCCGCCATCGGTCGTACTGCCCGAGATTTCCTGGTTATCGGTACTGATTGCGACCCTGCCTTCGGGGTCGAACCGGTGTTCCACGATGGTTTCCTGATCCTGCGCCACGCTGACGGAAACCTCGACCACGGCATTGCCAGGGCCGACGCGCGCGGCCAGCAAGCGTTCGACATTGGCCTTCAGTTCAAGTGCATGATCACCTGCCCGACCTTGGCCGGTCAGAGAATCTTCACCGTCGAGAATAAGCCCTCGGTCGCTGTCGATGACGGAAACATCTTTAGGTGACATGCCGGCAACTGCTGATGCGACCAGAAACTTCAGCGCCCGCGCGCGTTCCACCGCGAGAGCGCCATTTGACATCGTCAAGGTGACCGAGGCCGCCGGTGCGGGTGTCTGAGAAAAAGGCCGCGCAACCTGATTTGCAATGTGCACCCGCACAGATTTCACTTGTGGCCAAGCCAGGATGGTACGCGCAAGCTCGCCCTCCTTTGCGCGCCAATAAGCGGCGTCGAACATCTGTGCCGTGGTGCCGAAACCGGTCAACCCGTCAAGCAGTTCATACCCAGCCGAACCATTGGACGGCAGCCCTTCCTCGGCCAGCGACATCCGCATGAGATCGCGTTTGGAAGCATCTACATAGATGGCATTTCCCTGAACCGAATAGGTGATGCCCCGCTGTTCCAGTGCGCTGACAACCTCGCCTGATACCGCCGGTTCAAGCCCCGAATACAACAGCGCCATTGAAGGTGTACTGGCCACCCGTGCCAGCAGCAATACCGCAACGAAAACACCGATAACCGCTACGCCGACGATCAGGCGGCGACGTGCGTCCAAGGCATTCCACAGGGAAACGAGCTGCTGCAAATTCAAGCCCTCTGTCTGTCACGAAACCGTTCTGGTTCCGGCTGGTCCGAGCCCGAGATTGCTCCAACCGTCTTAACATTTGGTTAGTCCAACCGAGCTTATATGCAGCTACTGCAACGGCCAGAAACGATGGTGAAAATGTCGACCGACGCAAATGTCGCAGAAGGCGAGGAACCAGCCCGGGGGGGCGGCAAGAAGGGCCTGATTTTTGGCACTCTGGCAGCTGTTCTACTTGCCGCGGGCGGATTTTATTCGACCTATTCCGGCTTGATCGACACATTGCCCACTACCGGTGGAAATCACGAATCAGCGGATGAACATGGTGTTTCTGTACTGTCTGGAATCGGATTTGTCCCGCTCGATCCGCTGGTGGTATCGCTCGGCCGGGAATCGGCAAACCGGCATCTCAGATTCGTTGCACAGCTAGAAGTAGCCGCTGCCTATCAGGATGAGGTCAGCGGTTTGAAACCGCGAATACTTGACGTGTTGAACAGCTATTTGCGGGCAGTCGACACTCGCGATATCGAGAATCCATCCGCCATGTGGCGTTTGCGTGCACAGATGCTGAGACGGGTTCAGGTCGTAACTGGCGAGGGTCGGGTGAATGACCTTCTGATAACTGAATTTGTACTGAATTAGGGGGTATGATGTCTTTGATTGCCGATGCATTGCTGTTGAGCGCCGCGATTGCGGCAGCACTTTATTGTCGCATTCTGGCGCTCAGGCTGAAACGGCTGGGCGATACCGACAAGGGGCTGGGTGGTGCAATTTCAACCTTGTCGGTGCAGGTTGACGAAATGAAGGCGGCGCTGAACAGGGTGTCCATTACAGCCAGTCAAAAGGCGCTTGAAATGGAAAGGCTGGTGGCGCGTGGTGATATTGCCGCTCGACGGCTTGAACTGCTTTTGACCAGCCTGCACGAAACGGATGAACCGGTGTCCGAGCCGCGTATCACATCCGAAGACATTCTGAAACTTGCGCCAAATGACAAGATTGTTCAGGAGCAGAATGGTCTGGCTGCCTCACGGCAGATTTCCCGACTGGTTGCGCGCAAACCCAAGGCACCGTTTCCGGGACAGACGCGATGAGGCACAGGCACAGGATTTTCGGAAATCGTTCATGGTTTCTGTCGCTGGTCTTTGTCGGGTTGCTTGGTTCGGGGCTGCTCAGGCTTGGTGACAGCCGGGCAGCGATCGCCGAAGAAGTGAATTCACATATCTCGCCGACCCCCGTGGCCAACGCTGACTTGCCTGAACCGGATCTGGTAAATTGTGCATCTGAACAAGCACCCGATGCGTTGCTGGCGGCGATTCGCCGCCGCGAGGCGCAGTTGGACGCACGGGAATTGAGACTGGAAAACCGCATTCAGGCGTTGAAGGTCGCGGAACTGAAACTCGGCGAGAATACCAATGCCCTGATTGCCGCAGAAAAACGACTGGCGGCCACATTGGCCATCGCTGACAGTGCGGCCGAAAACGATCTGGCGCGATTGACCACGGTATATGAAAGCATGAAGCCCAAGAATGCCGCCGGGTTGTTTTCGGAAATGGCCCCGGAATTTGCAGCCGGGTTCCTGGGTCGCATGCGTTCGAATGCGGCGGCGGAAATCCTGTCAAACCTTGCGCCGGGAAAAGCCTATACCATCAGCCTGATATTGGCGGGCAGAAATGCGCGTGCACCTTTGCAATAGCCGCCGATAACAAGCCGCATGCAGAGGTTTGTTAACCACTCACCGCCAAGAATGCATGTGTCGGATGATTCCGGCAGAAGACGAAAGAGGCGGGTAAATGATTGGTTTGGCGGGTATCGTGATTATCTTTGTGATGGTCTTTGGCGGTTATATTGCCGCAGGCGGCAAAATGCCGATCATCCTGCATTCCCTGCCTTACGAAATGGTGATCATTCTTGGTGCTGCGATAGGCGCATTTGCCATCAGCAATGATATGGCCGGTGTCAAGCATACCTTCAAGGATATCGGCAAGGTGTTCAAAGGTCCGAAATGGAAACAGGCCGACTATCAAGACCTGTTATGTCTGCTGTTCGAACTGATCCGGCTATCGCGCCAGAACCCTATGGCGCTGGAAGAACACATCGAATCGCCAGAGAGTTCCGCAATTTTTTCCAAATTTGTCAGGATTCAGGCAGATAAGGAAACCGTCAACCTGATATGCGATACCTTGCGATCGGCCCTGATGAACTATGATGATCCCAACCAGGTGGAGGAAGTGCTGGAAAAGCGCATGGAGCGGAATTTCCAGCATGCGCTGCATTCCAGCCATTCGCTCCAGACAATCGCCGACGGTCTGCCCGCACTTGGTATCGTTGCAGCGGTGCTGGGCATCATCAAGACCATGGCGTCGATCGACCAGCCACCCGAAATTCTGGGCAAGCTGATTGGCGGGGCACTGGTCGGAACCTTTCTGGGGGTTTTTCTTGCCTATGGCATTGTTGGTCCGTTTGCCGCCAAGGTAAAAGCCGTGGTCGAGGAGGATCAGCACTTCTATCAGCTTATCCGCGAAGTTCTGGTGGCCAATCTGCATAACCACTCTGCCAATATTTGTATCGAGGTCGGCCGACAGAATACCCCAAGCCAGCTTCGCCCGTCCTTCAGTGAATTGGAGGCTGCGTTGAAATCAATCAAACAGGGGGAGGCTGCGTGATTCTGCGAAGCTGGGCAATCGCCTTCGTTCTGTTTTTGGTTTGCACGCAGTATGCGGCGGCGCAAACCGGTAATGTGATTGCGGTCAGGTCGGGCGAGCATCCGACATTCTCGCGTCTGGTGTTTGAATTTGGCAGGCCGGTGGAATGGCAGCTTTCCCATGAAAACAATCGCTATTCCCTGCAATTTTCCGAATCAGGCGCAGAAATCGACCTTTCAAAGATCTATCAGCGGATGCCGCGAACCCGCTTGCATGAAGTTACTTTGACCGATGACAACGGTAAAACTATCCTGCTGGAAACTGCCATTGATCATCATGTCGAAGTCTTTGCCATCAGGCCGGGGGTGGTGGTGGTTGACGTGTTGATTGGTGCCGCGCCAGAAATTGAGGCACTGAGATCATTGGAAGACCCTGAAGAAAAGCCCGAAAACGCGGTCGTTACGATGGATTCACCAGCCCTCATGCCGGATGCAGTCGACCCGGCTGTGCCCGCCCACCACCTGAAAACCTCATCCAGGCCGGAATCCCAGCCAATCACGCCCAATCCAATAGCCGTAACCGGACATAGCGATCAAGCAATGAAGCTGGCGGTTGGGATGCCTGATGCCCGCGTGCTGGCCGCACAGGAAATTCTGGTGGAACAGCTTGGGCGCGCCATGACGCAAGGGATAATCGAACCCAGCGAAAAAACTGAAGGCGCGGCTAAGTCTGTTGGCCCGATGCCACATGAAACCGCTATTGCCCGTCCCCAACCCGCAACCGTTGAGCATGAGGACCGCAATGCCGCTCATTTTCCGTTTTCACCGGAAACCAGCGGTTCGCATACGCTGTTTCTGGATCATCTCAATCTTGAAGCGGCAACCGGATTCGACCGATCGACAATGCCCAAACTTGAACTGGGAACTTTGCCACTGCCTGGGCAGAAATGCATGGAGGATGGATTGTTCGATGTCGGTGGGGATCTGTCGGGCGTCGCTGCGACCGAAGAACTTGGTAATTTGCGACGGGCGCTGATTGGTGAGTTTGATCGGGTTGATCCGGACATCCTTGACCGTCTTGTAAGGCTCCAGATCGGTCTTGGGTTTGGTGTCGAGGCTGCAAATCTGATCAAGGCGTTTCCTTTTCCAGGCCGTCATCAGAATGTTCTGCTGGATCTGGCAAAGATTGTGGAAACCGGCAATGCCCCGGTGAAATCCACGCTTGCATCGCAGTTTCGTTGCCCCGGTGCGGCTGCACTTTGGGCGATCCTGGCACGGCCCCGAATTCCACCGGGTGAAACCCCGGATGCTGAAAAGTTGCAGGGCCATTTTGCAGAATTGCCGATCGGATTGCGACGCCGGATCGGTCCAGCCCTGGCGACAAGATTGCTGGAGGCGGATTTTCCGGATCAGGCCCAGGCGATTGCACGACTGATCTCCCGGGCTGGTGGCGAGGCTGGCCCTGAATTCGCGCTTTTGTCGGCAAGGCTTGATCTGGTGCAAGGAAACCTGCCTGCCGCCCGAGCGAAATTGGAGGTTCTGGTAAAAAACAATGACATCGCAACCGAAGGGGCGCTGATTGCCTTGCTCGGGAACTATATTGAAACAGCCACTGCACCACCGGACTGGTTGATTGAAGATACTGCCAGCCGAGCGTTTCAGGCGCAATTCAGCGAAAACGGGCCAATCCTGCGCGCGCTTGAAATTCGCGCCCGCGCCCTTGCCGGTGATCAGAATGGTGCCTTTGTGGTTTTGTCGGATGAAGTATCGCAACACAGATTACTTGACTTGGCGGCGACTGAAATCGCCTCGGATGTCTTTCTGTCATTTTCGTTTCAGGATGCAACGGCGCCGGCCAAGGTCGAGACGGTGTTTCGTTATCGACAATTTCTGGTTGATACGCCTTTGATGGATGATGCAAGGCGTCATGTTGCCGAATTGCTGCTTGGTGCCGGGCTGCCGGATTCAGCACTCGAATTGATGCAAACCCTGAAGGCCCGTCCGAAATCGGCGGACAGCTTGTTGCGGGCAAAGATCCATCTGCGGCTGGAACAGCCTGCGGCCGCGCTTGACGAACTTTCGGCGAATCCGATGGCCGAGGCGAAAGCCTTGCGACTTCAGGCGCTAAGTCAGTTACGGGATTACGAATCTGCGCTTCGAATTGCCGATGATGAGCAGGCCGGGGGTATACGTCGTGAACTCGCCTGGCGTGGTGGGATATGGGAACTGCTGGCCAGAGAGAATACCGGTATCCAGAGTGAGGCGGCAAGGTTCGTGCTGGCCCGGAAAAGTGGTGGGCCGGATTTGGGAACTGCAACCGAAGGTGCCGGCTTGGCCCAAAGGCCCGGCATTCCGGATGAACCGTCGCTAACAATGCTCGATGGTCTTCTGACCCAAAGCCGAGCGGCCCGGGCAAGGTTGGAAGATCTGCTAGGGATCTATCCGGCACCCTGAGCAGCCACAACTCGTCCGGTTACCTTTTCTAAACCTTGGCAGATTAGCGTTCACAACATGCCGGACTGAAACCGTCCGGGAAACGGGGAAGAAATCTTCCAAATGAATGAGCATAACCATCATGCCCGCAGCACATTGTACGATAGCTTGCGTTATCGGACCTTTTTAAAGGTCGGTGTTTTGGTCATGTCGTTCACGATCACCCCTTTGCAAGCCGCATCTGCCCGCGATACCGCGACCGGTGCCGATGTCTGTCGCAGCGTTGCCAGCCAGGCCGCTGCCACAAGCGGTGTTCCACTGACGGTTCTGCTGGCAATTTCCCTTACCGAAACGGGCAGAAACCGGAATGGCAATTTTGAACCCTGGCCCTGGACCGTGAACATGGAAGGCAAGGGTATCTGGTTTGATACCCGCGCCGCAGCTTATGAATATGTGATCGCCAATTACCAACGCGGTGCCAGAAGTTTTGATATCGGGTGTTTTCAGATCAACTACAAATGGCACGGCAAGGCCTTCAGCTCGATCGAGGCGATGTTTGATCCGGCGACAAATGCTGCCTATGCCGCCCGACACCTGCTGGAACTTTATGCAGAAAAGGGTAACTGGCAGGATGCGGCAGGTGCCTATCATTCCCGCACGCCGAAATTTGCCGACAAGTACAAGGCCAGATTTCAGCGCATCCGTGCCGGTCTTGGAGATGCGGACGCGATTCCGCCACTCAAACTTGTCCAAGCGGAACAATCGACGCTGGAATCGCGCGTCAATACCTATCCTTTGTTGCAAGCCGGTAAGGATACGGCGGCGCTCAAGGGTTCGCTGGTCAGACTGGCAAGCAAGACCGGAACCAGCAGTCTGATCACATCGGGAAGAGGGCCGTTATTCTGACGATCGAGTCCCAAACCGACCAAAAATCCGTTTTCAGGTTTCAGCCGACCCTGCTGCTTGCAATGGCGCTGATGGGTGTAATGGTGATGATGATCCTGCCAATGCCGTCCTGGGTTCTGGATATCGGGCTGGCTACATCGTTTGCACTGGCAATCCTGATCTTTACCGTGACGCTGTTCATCGAGCGACCGCTGGATTTTTCCGCTTTTCCAACGGTTCTACTGGCGTCGCTGATGTTGCGCCTGTCGCTAAACGTTTCGTCAACCAAGCTGATTATCGGACAGGGTCATACCGGCACCGCTGCGGCTGGAAATGTGATCGAAGGTTTTGCCATGTTCGTGATGGGCGGCAGCGTTCTGATCGGACTGGTGGTTTTTGGCGTTCTTCTGATTGTCAATTTCATCGTCATCACCAAGGGTGCCGCCCGCATGGCCGAGGTCGGCGCCAGATTTGCGCTGGACGGTATGCCGGGCAAGCAGCTTGCCATCGACAGCGACATGTCGGCGGGTGCCATCGACCATAAGGAGGCAAAGGAGCGGCGCCGGGTCGAACAGGCGGAAACGACGTTTTTCGGCTCGCTTGATGGGGCGTCGAAATTCGTCAAGGGCGATGCTGTGGCCGGTCTGCTGATCACCTTGCTCAATCTGGTCATGGGTCTGGTGATCGGCGTGGTCCTGCATGACATGCCGGTTCGCCAGGCCATGGAAACCTACGCGATACTGACCGTGGGTGACGGGCTGGTTTCGCAACTGCCGGCCGTCATCATCTCCATTGCGTCCGCTTTGCTGTTATCGCGCGGTGGTACCACGGGTGCTGCCGACAAGGCGTTTTTCGAACAGCTCGGTCGGCACCCCGTTGCGCTGATAGCGGTGTCAATCCTGATGTTCCTGTTCGCGCTGGTGCCGGGGTTGCCGTTCTTGCCATTTCTATTCGGTTCAGTTGGGCTTGGCGTTGCGGCCTACCATGTCCACCGCAAGTTGAAAGCTGAAAGCAAGTCGATTGCCGCGACGGTTCAGCCGGATGTGCCGCAACCGAAATCACTGGGTGACCGACTGGAACTTGATGAAATCCACGTTGAATTTGCCGCTGACCTGATCAGCATGGCGATGGATGAGGCCACCGGTCTTGATGCCAGAATTTCGAACATGCGCAACCATATAGCCAGCGTGTTTGGTTTGGTCATCCCGGAAATCAGGCTGACCGACAATGCCGCCCTGCCCAAGGGCACCTATACCATCCGCATTCAGGGTGTCGAACAGGCGCGCGATCAGCTTGAACCCGAACGGGTACTGGTGCTGCTTGACGAAGACGAGGGCGGCAGGGATTCGCAGGTGAAAGAGCCGGTCTATGGTGCGCCGGCCCGCTGGATCAACCCCGACATGCAGGAAGAGGCCGCATTGCGCGGGCTGACCGTGGTTTCCCCGACCGAGGTTCTGGCGACACATCTATTGGAGGTGATCAAACGAAATTTTGGTCGATTGCTGACCTTTCGAAGTCTCAGAAAGATTCTTGACGAATTTACCAATCTGTCGGATCCGAAACGCGCCGAGATGAACCGCCGGATGTTGGATGAACTGGTGCCGGACAAGGTGCCGTTCGAACTGTTGCAATCGGTTCTGAGGTTGTTGCTGGAGGAGCAGGTCTCGATCCGCAACCTGCCTCTGATTCTTGAGGCGATTGCCGAAGCGCGCCCGCGCATGGCCACCCCCGAAGAGATCACCGAACATGTGCGTCACCGGCTTGGATTTCAGATCATCGCCGAAACCCGCCGCATCGACGGCACCCTGCCATTGGTGCAACTGGCCCCGGCCTGGGAAACCCTGTTTCAGGAATATGCCATCACTGGCGACAGCGGTCTTCAGGATATTGCCCTGCCTCCGGATGAGTTCAGCCGGTTGGCCGGTTCGGTTGCCGAAAAAATCGCCAAGGCCAGCGAATCGGGGATCTATCCGGCAATCGTCACTTCTACCCGACGCCGCCGTTTCGTACGCACTGTACTTTCTGCCAAGGGCATCCTGAACCCGGTCTATTCTTTTGACGAGATCGGAACCTCGGCAAAACCTTCACTGGTCGGTATGGCCTGAATGACCGGCGCCATGCTTGAACTGACGCAAATGCTTAGGGGGCCACTGGTCTTGGCATTTGCGGTGTTTCTGAGGATCGGTGCCGCTATGGCTCTGATGCCGGGATTTGGCGACCAAACGGTACCGATGCGGGTCAAGCTGGTACTGGCGCTGGCGTTTACCGCGATTGTCTGGCCAATGGCGGCCGGGGCATTGCCCGATGTGCCATTGGTGCTGAAGCCGCAATACTTCCTGACCGAAGCGGTGATCGGACTGGCGCTTGGCATCTTTTTCCGTCTGTTCGTGATGATCTTGCAGCTTGCAGGCATGATGGCGGCACAAGCGACATCGCTATCGCAGATTTTCGGTGGCGGTGCCACGCCGGACCCGATGCCGGCATTTGGCAACCTTCTGGTGATCGGTGGCCTGGCACTGGCAATGACCAGCGGATTGCACGTCAAGCTGGCGCTCGCGCTGGCGCAATCCTATACCGTGCTGCCATTTGGCCTGTTTCCTTCACCATCGGAATTCACCGAATGGGGGGTGTCCGGTATTGGCCGCGCCTTCGGTATGGCGTTTTCTCTGGCGGCACCGTTCGTGATCGCCTCGGTCATTTATAATGTTGCCATCGGTGCCATCAACAAGGCAATGCCGCAGTTGATGGTTGCATTCATCGGCGCACCCGCGATTACCTTCGGCGGGCTTTTACTTCTTGCCACGACGGCACCTTTGTTGCTGTATCTCTGGCTGGAACGGTTCAACGCCGGCCTGGCCAACCCGTTCGGTGGCAACTGGTGAGCGAAGATAGCAACAGCGGTGGCGGGGAAAAGACCCATGATCCAACCGCAAAAAAGATTGAGGATGCCCGCCAAAAAGGCAATGTGGTTCGTTCCAACGACATTTCGGCTGCTGCTGCCTATCTGGGGTTTGGACTGGCGCTGATCTTTGCGGGTCCGGCGACGGTGGAAAACACCGGCGCTGCTATTTCTGCGGCACTGGGAATGGCTGACACGCTTTCAAGGCAAATTCTGGGGGCTGGGGGTGCGGTGGTCTTTCTTGGCCTGATTGGACGGGTTGCCAAAGCGGTTGCGCCCTTGTTCCTTTTGCCGGCATTGGCGGTTCTTCTGTCGATAATCGCACAGCGCGCTCTGGTTTTCGCCCCGGATAAATTGCAACCGAAACTATCGCGCATCTCGCCTCTGGCGCAGGCGAAAAACAAGTTCGGCGCCAGCGGCCTGTTCGAATTCGCCAAGAGTTTCACCAAACTTGTGGTCTTGTCCATCGTGGTTGCCATGTTCCTGAATGCCAATCTCGATCAGATCATCGGCAGCATTCATTCAAGCCAGTTTGATGTTGCCAATCTGATTGCCGACAACCTCAGCCGGTTCTTGTGGCTGGTGTTTGCCGTCGCTTTGATCATCAGCGCTGCGGACTATTTCTGGCAGGCGTTTGATCACAATCGTAAACTGATGATGTCCCGTCAGGAGGTCATGGACGAGACCAAGAACGCCGAAGGTGATCCGCATCTGAAACAGGCGCGAAGGCAACGTGGTTATGATATCGCCACGCAACGCATGATGATGGATGTTCCCAAGGCCGATGTCATTCTGGTGAATCCGCAGCATTATGCCGTCGCCCTGAAATGGGATCGCAACGGCGGCGGTGCGCCCGTCTGCGTGGCAAAGGGCGTTGATCAGGTGGCGGCTCGCATCCGTGAGATTGCTGCCGAGGCAGGTGTTCCGATCCATCGGGATCCACCTACCGCCCGCGTGTTGCACGCGGTGGTGGAAATCGGTGAAGAGGTTCGCCCGGAACACTACAAGGCGGTTGCTGCTGCTATCCGGTATGCCGAAAAGGTTCGCAAACTCGCCAGAGGCCGGGGACGAAATGAGTAGCGGTGATCTTGATCGACTTGCACATCTGGCAAAACTGCTGGAATCGGCCAGACTGGCACGTTTCAGAGAGGTTGCAGCCCGCGCCCGAGCGATTGACGAAAAGATTGCTGCACTTGGTAATTCCGGTTCCGGTCGGGATTGCAATTCAGATATCCAGACTCTGGCTCAGTTGGCAAAATGGCAACTCTGGCAAAGGGGCAAGATCAGTCGTTTGCAAAATGAGCGCCGAACCATCGCGGCGGAAATGGAAGAAGCGCGTCAAGCTGCGCGTATCGCACTTGGCCGGGTCGAGGCCATCAACCAGATTGCAATACGCGAAACCGAAGTTGAAAAGCGTTTGGCCGAACGGCGCGCAGCCTTGTGAAGCCCTGTAATCAAGCCCGGTTGTTCAAACGTCCTGCCGGACGATATCGATCACAAGAACATCGGAGACAATCGGTCCGAGCACCTTGAAGGCGGCCTCGAACAAGGCACCTCTGAGATCGCTCATCTTTTCGCCAGCCGTAAAAGCGCCGTCAAAACCGCCGGAATTGGCGTGATTGAACAATACCTGTAAAAAGGAATCGCGCAACTTGGGCTCAACCTCAAAAACGATTTCCTTCTGCCCGGCAGATACCTCGATACTCAGCGACAGGACCACCAGGGCGGAAACCTTTGCGCCACTGACCACAGGAACAACGAACTGATTGTTCAGTTTGACGTATTCAAAAATACCCTCGGGTGCTGCATGTTCCCGGTCGCTGCGCCGGACCGGTTCTGTCGCCGTTTCGCCTGTGGCATGTTGGCTGTTTTCAGAAGCCGCAGCGTGATCGCCTTCTGCTGTGGCATGGTCCGGATCGGCCATTGCAGTTTCCTCGGGTGTGGGGCGCAGGAATTTGCCGGCGGCTGTTCCCATGGCCAGCCCGATGATCGCCAGAAGTACCGGAAAGAATTTTTTCACGTCGCCCCCTAGAATGGCAGGATGATATCGAGAACCTGCTGACCGACCCGCGGTTGCTGTACCTGCGAAATCTGGCCCCGACCGCCATAGGAAATGCGCGCCGATGCAATCTTGTCATAGGTGATCTCATTCTTGCGCGAAATATCCTCGGGGCGGACGAACCCGGTAACCAGCAATTCCCGCAATTCATAGTTCACCCTGACCTCTTGACTGCCTTCGATTTTCAAGTGTCCGTTGGCAAGCACCCCGGTGACGGTCGCGGCCACGCGCAGCGTCAACTTTTCATTGCGCCGTACCGAACCGTCGCCAGCCGATGAGCCGCTGGAAGACAGATCAACCGCGTCACTCATTGTGGCGCCTTCGGGCAGGTTTTGGTCGATGCGTTGGGGAATGCCCATCATTTGCGGCACCGACATGTTCTGCTTGCCCGAGCGAGAACGCTTGCTGGAGTTGGAGATTTCCGCCTTGTCGTTGATCTCGATCACAACCGTCAGAAGATCGCCCAGATGGCCCGCCCGCCGATCACCCAGCAGCGAAGTTGGCCCGGAATGCCAGAGCGACGCTCGCGCGTTGCTGCTGGCCTTGCTGCGGCTTTCCGGCAAGGCCGAGTTCATCGCGTAATAGTCATTTGACGATGCAATCGGTGTAAAGGCCGGCACCTTGCCGACCTCGGAAATATCGCCACATCCGGTCAGCACAAGACCAAAGGCAACAAAGACGGCAGATTTGACAGTTTTCATGGCATCACCCTGATTACGCCGGGATTGGTGACGATCCCGGTCAAAGTTGTCCGGGAATCAAGATTCATCACCCGGATTTGGTCACCGATACCGGCCCGCGCCAAAGCGCGTCCTTCGGTCGAAATGGTCAGAATACCGTTGCTGAAATACAAGGTAACGACCTCATTTCGCTCAACCACCGCCGGCGGGCCGATATCCGAACGGCGCACGACCTGGCCAGGATAAAGGATCGTTCGCGCCTCCATTCCATCGACTTCGTCGATATTGTCGAACCCGCCGGGCATGGATTTGTCCACCAAGGCCAGATCGGCGGCAGAGATCAGGGATTTGCCACGGATCGTCCGGTTGGCCACCACCACCTGGGCATCGACGTCGGTCACGAGCAGGCAGAGGCAGATCAGGGCAGAAAAGGTTTTCGGCATCATCGGATTTGCGTCGTCGCCCCCAGCATCTGGTCGGCGGCGGTGATCACCTTGGCGTTGAGTTCATAGCCACGCTGCGCCTCGATCAGTTCGGTGATTTCACGGACTGCATCCACCGACGAGTTTTCCAGATATCCCTGGCGAAAGGTTCCCAAGCCGTCGCTGCCTGCCGTGCCGACCAGCGATGGCCCGGAGGCGGCGGTCTCAAGGAACAGATTGTCGCCGATCGCCTCAAGCCCGTTATTGTTGGCAAACCCCGCAAGCGAGAATTGTCCAAGCAGTTCCGGTTCCACCCGATCGTTGAAATAGGCGTAAACCTCACCTTCGGGGTTGATTGAAATGCTGCGTGCGTCGCTGGGGATGGTGATTTCAGGTGCGACCGCATATCCGTCCGAGGTGACGATCAACCCGTCACCGGAGCGTTTCAGCGAACCGTCGCGCGTATATCCCGGCAGACCCGACGGCAGGGTGACCTCAAGAAAACCCTTGCCGTCGATGGCAAGGTCCAGTTCGCCACCGGTGGCACCAAGGGCGCCCTGTTCCACATTCATCGAAACCGCAGATGGCCTGACGCCTAGGCCAAGCTGAACCCCGGCCGGCAGGACGGTGCCGTCAGATGCGTTGATCGCACCAGCACGTTCCACCTGCTGGTAATGGAGATCGGCAAACTCGGCCCGTCTTGTGTTGTAGGCGGTGGTGTTCATGTTGGCGAGGTTGTTTGAAATCACCTCGACCCTGGTTTGCTGGGCGGTCATGCCGGTGGCTGCGATCTTGAGGGCACGCATGGGGGATCCTTTCGGTTATTTCTGTCCGAGAGTGCGGATGACCGAACGAATTCGCTCATCTTCACGATCAAGGAATTTCTGGCCGAGTTCATAGCTGCGCTGAACCTCGATCATGCGGGTCATTTCGCCGACCGGGCTGACGTTCGATTTTTCCAGAAAACCCTGCAAAACAACCGGGTCTTCGACCGGAATCAACCCGGAATCGGTCTTGAACATCACCCCACCCTGACGTTCCAGCGTTGCCGGGTCTTGGGGCAGAACGATCCCGACCCGCGCCAGTGGTACGCCATCAGCGGAAAGCGTTCCATCGCGGGCCAGCGCAACCGAAGCGGCACTTGGCGGCACGAAAATCGGCGCACCGCCGCTGTCCAGCAGTCGATAGCCATCGGGCGAGACAATTTCCCCTTCGGCATTCGACATGAAGGCACCAGCGCGGGTCAGTCGATTGCCATCGGGGGTTTCGATCTGAAAAAAACCGCTGCCTTCCAGCGCGAAATCATAGGTGCCGCCGGACGGGTCCAGCATGCCCTGTGATGGGTCGGTCAGGCGGCCATTTGCATCGGCAAGAGAAATCGACGGGCTGTTTTTACCAGTGGCTTTTACATATTCGGCAAAGATCACACCTTCGCGACGGAATCCCGTGGTCGAGATATTGGCGATGTTGTTGGCGACCGCCTGCATTTCCTTCAGCAGGCCTGACTGTCGGGTCAGGCTGACATATCCGGCATTACTCATGCGCTGTCTCCAAAGTGGGAATTGCCATCGCTAGTTTCCGCCTGCGATCAACGGGATGATGTGACCGACAAAGAACGCATTCAATGATCGCGAGATAAGACCAAGCGAGGCCCAGAAGGCGATCAAGATCGCGCCCAGTTTTGGCACGAAAGTCAGGGTCATTTCCTGAATCGAGGTAAGCGCCTGGAACAGGCCGATGGCCAGACCGACGATCAGGGCAACCGCAAGAATCGGTGCCGATATTACCACCGCCGTCCACAATCCCTGGCGCAGGGTATCCATCAGAATCGTTTCATCAATCATCAGACCGGCATCCTCAGAATTTCCTGATAAGCCTCGACCACTTTGTTGCGGATGGTGACGGCCGTCTCCACTGCCAGTTCAGATTTTGCCAGCGCCTCGACCAATGACGGTAGGTCGGCGTTTCCCGTCATCGCTGCGCGTGCAGTATCCTCACCCGCCTGAAGGGTCTGGGTAAAATCGGCAGCGACCTGTGCGAAAGCCTTGGCCGTGCCGGATTGTTCCTGATCGGGCTGGGTGGCGGGTTTGGCGACTGAATAAAGATGCGCGGCGGCAACGGGGCTGATGGTCATGTTGGTTCCCTTTCCTAGCGCCGCAGTAGTTCAAGCGCGGCACTGGCCATCTGGCGTGCCTGGTCGAACATCTTCAGATTCGCCTCATAACTGCGCTGGGATTCCCTAGCGTCGGCGATTTCCACGATCAGATCGACGTTCGAGCCGTCATAGCTGCCGGTCTGATCCGCCAGTGGATGACCGGGGTTATAGATTCTGGCAAGTTCCGCCTGATCCAGCCTGACCTGACCGGTCTTGACGACATTTGTGCCAAGCGCGCGGTCAAAGGTTTCCTGAAACGAAACCGTCTTGCGGCGATAACCCGGCGTATCGTTGTTGGCGATGTTTTCCGATGCAAGTCGCAGGCGCATCGACTGCGCCTTCATGGCACTGGCAGACATTGCCAGAGATGTTTCAAAATCACTCATGATTTCCCCCGTGCATTCTGTTACCTGCCAAGGCTGGTGCGCAGAATGTCCATTGATTTCCGATAGATGGTAAGCGCCATGTCATATTGGTGGCGAATTTCGACGGCCTTGGTCATTTCGGTTTCCAATGAAACCGTGTTGCCGTTTGGCGAAGCCTCGCCATTGCTCGCAAAGGTTTGAATCTGCGATTCGGATCTATAGTTGTTCAGATGTCCAGTGCGGGTCGCATAAGGCTGAAAAGCTGGATCGGCCTGGTCGGGTTCGATCTGAAACGGCTTGATGTCCTGTGCCTTGTAGGCAGGGGTATCCGCGTTGGCGATATTGGCGGCAACGATGTTCTGGCGTTGGCTTGCATGCCTGGCAACAGAATGCGCAAGGCTGAGAATGCTGATATCGTTGGTCATTCGGGCTTCTCCCGGGATGTCTTTCAACCAAGCCTTAACTTCCATTCCTTTAGAAAAGGTAATCAGCTTTGAAAGGTTTCACATGTCCCTAATCGATTTCGCGCCATTGACTGCCGACCTTGTCGCTACCGCCGCAGTCAAGTCGGTGGGGCGGGTCATCGGCACGGACAGCGGTGGGTTTCTAGTGGCCGGGTTGAGGCATGATTGCGTTCTTGGCGATCGGGTATCGGTCAGGCCGAAATCAGGCATGGCGATTCCGGCGGATGTATTGCGCCTGGGCCCGGATGGGGTGACGGTTCTGCCTGACGGACCGACAGGCGGCGTTGCCCTCGGCGATCAGGTGGTGCTGGAACCGCGCGTCGGGTTCTGCCCTGATGGTTCGTGGCTGGGCCGGGTTATCGATTCCCGCGGCCGCCCGCTGGATGGTCGTGCGATACTGGCGGGCAGTGTCGACTATCCGCTTCAGGCACCACCACGCGCTGCCGCTGAACGCAGGGCGCTGGGCGAAAGGTTGCCGACCGGACAGAAGCTGTTCAACACCATACTTCCTCTCGCCCGGGGGCAACGGATCGGCCTTTTTGCCGGGTCGGGTATCGGAAAATCCACCCTGATCGGCCAGTTGGCAGTCAATGTCGAAGTTGACGTGACCGTAATCGCCCTGGTTGGCGAGCGTGGCCGCGAGGTTCGCGAATTCGTAGAGCACAAGCTTGGCCCGACCGGAATGGCGCGGGCGGTGGTGGTGGCGGCGACATCGGACAAATCCTCGCTGGAAAAGCGACGTGCCGCATGGGCGGCGATGTCGGTTGCCGAGTATTTTCGTGATCAGGGAAAACAGGTACTGCTGGTGGTTGATTCAATCACCCGCTTTGCCGAGGCGCATCGGGATGTGGCGCTGGCTGCGGGTGAATCCGCCTCGATGCGCGGATACCCACCGTCGACAATGCAGATCATCATGTCCCTTTGCGAACGGGCCGGGCCGGGGGCGGGAACCTCCGGCGACATTACCGCACTGTTCAGCGTTCTGGTTGCCGCTTCGGATATGGATGAACCGATCGCCGATATCATTCGCGGCGTGCTGGATGGCCATGTGATCCTGGACCGGAAAATAGCCGAGCGGGGTCGCTTTCCAGCGGTGGATGTCCTCAGAAGCGTTTCGCGCTGTCTGCCGGATGTGGCCACCGATTCGGAAAATGCCGCGATCCGTGCCACCCGCAGGTTGCTGGCGGCCTATGATTCGGCCGAACTGATGATCAGGGCTGGGTTGTATGTGCCTGGTTCCGATCCACTGGTGGACCAAGCAATCGAATCCTGGCCGAAATTTGAAAGGTATTTCAGCGAAATCGAGGTTGAAACCATTGGCGACAGTTTTGACGCCTTGGCGGCCTGTTTTCCACTGGATGAAACGCAGGTGAATAGGGGGCTGGCCGGTCTTGCTGGTGGTTGATTTGCTGGTTTCAAACAAGCGGCATCATTTGCATTCATTTTGAATAAAGCGCGCTGAACAAGGCCTCCAGCGTTGTCGTGCTATTGATTCCAACACTGCCGCCCCGAAGGATTGCCAACGCCGATGACTGCCCACTTGTGTTGATACTGCTGCCGGTATTTACCGCTTGTACCAGATATCGACGCACCAGATCCTGGGTGTTCGAAGGTATGGTCAGAACCGAGGCCTTGTCGCTGCCATAAAGACCTTGAGTCTTGTCTTTCAGCGTTTCCACCTGCCGGTCCAGATCCAGCGCGGTAAAGGCCGAGGGCAGGTTGAAGGCATCGGTCACTACCTTGCGAACCGGTGGGTTGCCAAGAATGCCATACCAGGCTGAATTGTCACTGCTCGCCCGTTCCACAATCGATGCAATCTCGCGCTCAAAACCGAGCGACAGGCGCAGTGTCTGGTCCTGATTGCCAACGGCAATCTCGAATTGCCGGGTTTCATAGGATGCGATCATCTGACTAACCACATGGTCAAGCCGGGTTCTCGGGCCAAATTTTGAATCAAAGCCGAATGCTTCGGCCATGCGGGCGTAGCGTTTGTCGACAAGTCGGTTTGCCATCGCCGAAGTATCCACGGTGCCTTCTTCAAGAATTTTACGGATGAAGAACCGCTTGTCGATGTCATCATCAAGGCCGAACGCCCCTAGCGCCACGGTCAACAGGCGGCGGTCCGCAACCAGGTCGGTAGCGCTGGTGATCTTGCCGATGTTTTCACGGAAATAGCTGGTATTTTGTGAAGTCTGGCCAGATGCGCGGAACGCTTCTGTCTGACGCTCAAATGTGCGATTCAAAAAGGCCCAACCGGCCATGCCGCCAAGCGGTATGACCGGTTCAAAGCTCATGATCGGGCGGTTTCCAGCAGGCGTTGTTCACGTGGTAGCAGTCCACGGAGAATTTTCAGCGCCTGATAGAAGTGGTCGGTCAGAATGCTGTCGGTCGCATTGCTCAAAACGCCGCGACTATCATGATCGGTCAAAACCTGTGACAACTGCTCGATTCCGCGCAAGATCTGCAAGCGTGCTTCGGACGGATCGGCATCGCCAGAAAGCACCAGTTGTGCGATGTAACAAACCCGTCGTACCGGCGTATTCACCTCCTCTGGATGGATTGCATCGCGCAGGCGCAGGATGTTGGCATTTGGGGTCAGAATGCTGATCCGGCTGCGGCGGTCGCCGTTTTCGATCACCGCACCATTGATCAGCACCCGTTCCCCCGGCCCGAGTTTCAGAACCAGCCCGCTCATGCTGCCAGTCCCCTGACGCTGCGCAGACCGCGCATGATGTTGGTGTTGATCTCGACCAGAATGGCGGCATCGGCGGTTCCGGCCAGAATCTTGCGTGATTGCATATCGGTAAATTCAGCCAGATAGAATATCTGCGCCCGCAACTGTTCGGGCAGCGCATTGTCGTTTCCGGCGACATCGGCGGCCAGGATGGTCCATAGTTTCCGGTTTTCATGCAATGCCTGAACCAATGCGGTGAATCCGGGTTTACCGCGCTCGATCGCGGCTTTGAGGTTGTGGGTTATCCGCGCGAATACGTCGTATTCGGTGCTGCGGTCGGTGCGAATCGACGGTCGGGACTGACCATAGGCGGTGCGGGCCATTTCGGCGGCGTTCATCGGAAATTCTCCTTCGGCGCGGGTTGTCAGATTGGGGGGTCAAGAAGGGGCGGCACCGGCCGCCCCTTCGGTTTGACTTATCTGAACAGCGACAAGATGTTCTGTGGTGCCTGGTTGGCGATGGACAGAGACTGAATACCCAGTTGCTGTTGCACCTGAAGCGCTTGCAACCTTGCCGAGGCTTCCTCCATATCGGCATCGACCAGTGAGCCGATCCCGACCTTGAGTGAATCGGTCAATTTGCCGATAAAGCTGGATTGCGTTTCGATCCGCCCTTGAGCCGAACCGAATGACGCCGATGCGTCGATTGCAGTACCTATCAGCGTTTCGATGTTCCCGAGTGCTGCCTTGGCGCCGCTGTCGGTGGTGACATCAATACCGCCAAGTCCGAACAGACCGCCTGAGGCAGTACCGCCCGCCGCACCAACCGCGCTGAACGCCAGGGTTGTACCGTTATTGTCTACCTTCAACGACCATTGGCCATTTTTTTCTGAAACCTGCGTGGTGATGTCGCTCAGACCTGCCGAATCAATGGCAGCTTTCAGGCCCTTGGCGACGTCTTCCATGGTTTCGCTCGGGCCCGCGACATAGGTATATGCGCTGCTGCCGACCGTCACTTGATAACCGTCACCGTCGTTGACTTTTGCCGATGTGGAAAGGGCGATGTTTTCCGCCCGCTCGCCGATTGCTGTACCCGACAGCGTTACACCGGTTGCAGCACCGTTTTTCAGTGCAGCAAGTGATACATCTTCAAACGCCCGGGTCGATGATATGGTTATGACGTTGGCAGCAACACTGGCGGACACACCGGTAAGACCAAGACCATTGATGGCACCATTGATCGCCAATGCCGCCGCGTCCTGGTCACCGGCAAGATCGCCAGCGTCAAAGCTGATAGTACTGCCGGCAATGGTCACCGAGAAGGCATCGGTAGAAACATCGGTATCCGTAGCAATCGTCAGGGTTTCGGTATTTGCCGTGTTGACAACTGCGCTCGCGCTGGCCGTGGCGTTGGCCGAAAGACTGGTGCCGCTGCCATATGTTCCGGCCTCGGTCGTCAGATCCTGACGTGAAACTGTGATATTGCTGGCTGTAACCGTACCATCCGATGCCCGGTCGAGCGAGGAAAGCACATTCACATTCTCGGTACCCGACAACATGTTCAAACCATTGAACTGTGCTGCGCCGACGATGGAGTTGATCTGGTCGCGCAAGGCCGAAATATCAGTCTGGATCTTTTCACGATCGACGTTTTCTTCCTGCGCCGCCACGACCTTGCCTTTGATCTCGGTCAATAGGTCGGTCACGGTTTCAGAAGCCTGACGTGCAACCGCGACGGTGGATTCACCAAGCGACAGGCTTTCGGAAATGGCCTTGAAGCCGCTTACATCGGCTTCCATGACTTTCGAGATTGCCCAGATCGCCGAGTTGTCCTTGGCCGAGGCGATGGACTTGCCGGTCGAGATTTCACCCTGGGTTTTATTCAGTCCGGAATTGATGGTTTTCAGGGTTTGCAGCGCGATCATGCTGCTGGAATTGGTAAGAATACTAGACATTGTCATTCCTTCAGACGAACGCCGTCATTTTGACGGCGTATAGGTTTATGTCACTGGTTTCAGTGACGTTTTCGTCTTCTGACTATTACGGTGACCGGGTCAGACCTGGTTCCGCGCCACCCCCTAGGGATGCAAGTGTGACCATGTTGGGGAGACCTTAACGTCTGCCTAACGCAAACCCCAAAACGCAGCTAATTTGATACGAAAATCCGATGATCCCATACTAGCTGCGCTTTTCCAGGGTTGCCTGATCAGATTCCAGCGAGGTTTTTTGCCCGGACCGGTCATAGGTCTTGATTGGCTGTTGGGCAGCAAGGATTTCGTTGCGCCGCCTGGCGGCGGATCTAAACCCTTCCATCGCCGCCTCGATCAGCCGCTGGTTACGCCGGGCGGCGTCAGCGATTCGGGCAGGCAGGCCCTTGTCTGGCGCAGTACCTTGCGGCTGCGTTTGCAGGCGCCCGATCATGCGTTCCTGTTCGGTTGCCAGTGCTGCAAGCTGTTGATAGTCGCCGGATCTTAGTGTCGTTCGCACATCTTCCAGCAGTCGTTCTAGCTTTGTCAGGTCAGCTTTGTCGATCATTTTCAGCCTCCGATCGTTTCAAGGCTTCAAAAACCACCTCAGTCAGGCCAAATCCGCCGCCATCGACAATCTTTTCTGCCCTTAGTTCGACCAGAAAGGATGAAAATCCGTCTTCGCCTGCACCGCCGTTGAAACTGTCGCGGGGCTTGCCAGCACCGGTGGATTTCAGCATTTCGGCAATGAACGATGCTTCGAATTTCTGTGCTGCGACAAACATCGGATCGTCTTTGCGCCCCGACTTCCCTGCTGGCATGGCGGTGCCGATTTCGGGAGTATTGGTGATCGGTCCCATTCTGAGCCCTCCGAATTGTTTGAAATCACCCTGAGTTTGCGGTGTCCGGGTAAAGAATTCGTAACGGATTGCGGCAATGGTGAATGGAATCGAGATAGCAGAATGCTAGGAACCCGCATGATTTCATCTTTGCCCCCCACCGATGCCCCCGGCACGGCACCAAAGATTCGCAAGTCTCCCGAAAGCGCGAACAACGTTGATTCAGAAAATGATTTTGCCCGCGCCTATTCGCCACAAGAACGCAAAGAACCAAAACCCGGCGGATCGCAGAAGGGATTTTCGCCGCGAGAGAAGGCAACAGAAAAGCCCGAAAATCAGGCCGAAAGCCAAGATTTGGCCGAAGATGCCACCGATAGCGGTCTCGTTGTTCCAACCGACATCCAGCCGTCAAAAGGCTTCGTGGCTGAATCTTCAGTGGCATCACCGGTGACGAATGTAGCCGGGGAATCGGGATCAACCATAGTACCGATTGGAAAGATGACGGCAAACTCGGTGGCAGGACAAGAAACCTCAACGCAAACAAGTGGCAGCCCGGGCGGGCAATCCACAACCCCTTTGGCGAGTGAATCGCCGGGAACTGGTCCGCTATCCGAAACCGGTATGGCGCAGCCAAAACAGGCTGCCAATATGGAAAATTCTGCGCCGGTCCTGCCCGATTCGCCAGCAACCTCCGCAGCGGCGGCTACCCTGCTTGAGGTAAAAACCAAAGCGACGCTACAAGCGAATGCTGAAACCCCCGACGATCAGGCGGCACTGTCGGCACTTTCCCGTCATTCCGAAGTCGAAGGCACCATTTCCAAGCGCGAACTTGCTGGTCCGCCGGTATCAATCGCCCAGCAACGCGCAGTGGTCGTTCAGGTGGCTCAGGCGGTGAATGGTGCCGAAGGCAGTGTCGAGATCAGCCTCGATCCCGCAGAACTGGGCAAAATACGACTGACGCTCAGGGCAACCGATACCGGCATGAATGTGCAGGTTGTCGCAGAACGGTCGCATGCAATCGACCTGTTGCGGCGCAATATCGGCCAGCTAGAAGCGGAATTTCGTGAGTTGGGGTTTTCCGATATCGGTTTTGAATTCAGCCAGCAGAATAACGGATCAGCGTTATCAGATCAGGCGGGCAGTGAAGACTGGTGGATGGAAACCCCGGACGCCTCGACAGCACCGATCGTCAACGTTATTCCCGCTCGTCGTGTCGCCAATGGTATCGGCGGGCTTGACCTCAGGCTGTAATCGGAAAAGGAACTGTAAATGGATGCCATTACCAATAGCCTGCAAGCCACAACCATCCCGAAATCGGGTGGTTCTGGTGGTACCACCGATGCGGCCAATGCGGATTTTGAAACCTTTCTGACACTGTTGACCACGCAACTGAAAAATCAAGATCCTCTCAAGCCTCTGGAATCCACGGATTTTGTTGCGCAACTGGCAAGCTTTTCTGCGGTCGAGCAGCAGGTCAGGACCAATGATTCCCTGGCTGAGCTGAAAGACCTTTTTGCCGGCAACTCGGTTCAGGGCCTGTCATCCTGGATCGGCAAGGAAGTTCGTACAGAGCGTGACGTGGTATTCAACGGCCAGCCGCTGGACATCTATGTTTCCCCGGACAAAAAAGCTGACGCTGCCTGGCTGGTGGTTACCGATGCAAAAGGCACCGAAATGCAGCGACTGGCACTGCCGCTTGGCGAGCGGATGTTCGAATGGGCAGGGACGCGGGAATCTGGCGATCCGCTTGCCGCCGGAACTTACCGGCTGGCGGTCGAAAGCCATAAGGGTGGTGAAATATTGTCAACAAATCAGGCATCGGTCTATTCCGAAGTTGTCGAGGCGCGGATCGAAGGTGACGCCATGCTGTTGATGCTGAAAGACGGCTCAGTGGTGCCAACCGATCTGGTCAGTGCAATGCGGCAATCAAACTGATCACAACCGGCGGCCCTGTCCGGTTGTTCACTGCAGAAAATCTCTGGCTGGAAATCAAACCCGTTTCTACCCATATTCAGCATTGCGAATGGTTCGCTGATGTATGGGGGCTGAATGCACTACCGCAAGATGCTGTACGCCACCAAGGCGGTGCTTGCCGGTCTGCTGCTGTCAGTGCCGGTTCAGGCCGAGCGGTTGCCCGGTTCGGACGGTATCGGTGCCGAACAGAACCCTGCCATCATCGCGCAGTTTGGCGGGAAGATCGGCAACCAGACACTGGCCGACTATGTTGACCGGATCGGTCGCAGTCTGATCGCCTCGACCGAGGAATCCCAGGATCGCTGGACCTTTACCGTTCTTGACAGCCCAGTTGTCAATGCCTTTGCCCTGCCGGGCGGTTATGTCTATGTCACACGCGGTCTGCTGGCCATCGCAAACAACGAGGCGGAACTGGCCGGTGTTCTGGGCCATGAGATCGGGCATGTCACCCTGCATCACGGCGAAGATCGCATCAGGCGCAACAATCGTGCCGGGATTGGCGTGGTCATCGGCACCATTCTTGGTGGTGTCATCGGTGGCAAGGACGGCGCGTCGGATGCTGTTCAGCTTGGTGTCCGACTGGCAGGTGGATATCTCGCACGCCATTCCCAGACCGAGGAGATCGAGGCCGACAATATTGGTGTCCGCCTGTTGGTTCAGGCAGGCTATAACCCATTTGCGGCCGCCGACTTTCTGGAACAACTGGCCGCCAAGGAGGAACTGGAACGAAAGGTTGCCGGTGACCAGTATAACCCCAATGTCGTCGATTTCTTTGCCTCGCATCCGGCCACCGGCAAGCGCACCCGACTGGCCGCCGAGGCGGCACAGCGGATCGCCGTCAGTACCGGCAAAGGTCGGTTGAACGAGGTCGAGTATCTGGCTGAAATCGACGGCCTGGTTTACGGTGACACCGCGAAAGAGGGGTTCATTCGTGGCCTTACCTTCAGCCACCCGGAAATGCGTATTACCATTACCCTGCCGCCCGGATTCATCCTGCAAAATTCGCCTCAACAGGTTAGCGCAGTTTCGAAATCCGGTGCCCGGTTCATCATGAAGGGTGATACCAGATGGATCGGCGCGATGGATCGCTATATCGCCTCGCGCTGGTCACAGGCGATTATGCGTGAGGTACCCGCAAGCAATCTGCGGGATGTGCGAAACCTGGAGATCCACGGCATTGATGCGGCAATGGCGCTGATGGATGTAACGACCGTGGACGGCCCGCGCATCGCGCAACTGGTGGCGCTGCGACTTGGCGATTCCACGATCCGGCTGGTTGGGCTGACCACAAAATCCGATGGTGCAACCCGGAACGCCCTGAACTCGGCCTTGCAGTCCTTTCGGCGATTGACGGATCAGGAAATCCGCGACTTGCAGGTCTACCGGTTGCGGGTTGTGACCGTAAGGCCAGGCGACACGGTCGAAGGACTTGCGCGAACCATGCCTCTGACCGGGATGCAGGCAGCACAGTTTCGGGCAATGAACGGCTATCGCGCCAATGCCGACATGCGACCGGGTGATCTGGTCAAGATTGTGGAATAGCCGGCCATTGGGCCAGGCATCAGTTGCGCAGCAGCAGATCGAGCCCGACAAGAACCAGCGTCGCCACGATCATACCGATCCCGGCCCAGACCACCGGCGCGAACAACTGCGGTTTTGGTGGCCTGGCGGCTGGCTCAGCCATTTGCCGCAGTGCCTTTTCGGTCAGTTGCGGCAGTTTCGGGCCGAACCGCGCAAGTACCTGCAAGGTTGCCCAGATATCCCGCAACATCGCCCTTGGACCGATATTGTCGTAGATATATTTTTCCACAACTGGTTTTGCCACGGTCCACATGTTCAGGGTTGGATCAAGACTTCGGGCGACGCCTTCGACCACCACCATGGTGCGTTGCAACAGAATCAGTTCAACCCGGGTTTCCATGCCGAAACGTTCGGTCACTTCAAACAGATGCGACAACAACCGCGCCATGGAAATTCTGGTGGCGTCGGCCCCGAAAATCGGCTCGCCTACCGACCGAAGCGCCTGCGCGAATTCATCCACATCCTGATCGGCGGGTACATAACCTGCCTCGAAATGCACTTCGGCGACCTTGCGATAATCCTTCTGGATGAATCCCATCAGGATTTCTGCATAGATACGCCGCGTATATTCGTCGATCCGCCCCATGATGCCGAAATCAAGTGCGATCAGATCGCCGTTGGCCGCCACCTTGAGATTGCCCTGATGCATGTCGGCGTGAAAATACCCGTCGCGCAGGGCATGCAGCAGGAACATCTGGATGATGCGCGAACCCAGTTGCTTGAGGTCATGACCCGCAGCCGCCAGGGCATCACTGTCGCCAAGCGCGATCCCCTCGGCCCATGCCATGGTCATTACCCGCCGCGCCGACAGTTCCCAGTTCAGGGTTGGAACCACGAACCCCTGGTCATCCTTGGTGGTGGCTGCGAATTCACCCGCCGCTGCGGCTTCCATCCTTAGGTCAAGTTCACCCCGAACGACACTGTCGAAATGCCGGACAACACCCGAAGGGTGCAGCCTTCGTGAGGCGGGCGACAGAAATTCGATCATCCAGGCGGCGAAGTAGAAGGCGTCGATGTCGCGGCGAAACGCCTGTTCAATATGTGGCCGCAGGATCTTCACCGCCACATCCTGTCCGGTTTCGCGCACCGTCGCATGATGCACCTGCGCGATCGAGGCCGCCGCAACCGGTTTGCTGAAGCTGGAAAAAATATCGTCGATATTGTGGCCCAGCTCGCTTTTGATTTCGGCCTCAGCATCCTGCATCGAAAACGGCGGCAGTTTGTCCTGTAAAACCCTGAGCTGCCCCGCCAGTTCATCGCCAACCACATCCGGGCGGGTCGACAAGATCTGGCCGAACTTGATATAGGCCGGGCCAAGTGCGGTCAGCGCCCGCAATACCGGCGGCTGATCAGGGTCTCCACGCAGTCCCAGCCATTTGAACGGCCAGCCCATCACCCGCGCCGCCACCCGTAGCATCGGCGGCGCATCCAGCGCCTCAAGCGCCTGTTTCATGGCACCGGTACGTTCAAACGTGGCGCCGGTGCGGACCAGCCGCCAAATGTTATGCGGGCCGCGCATCTGTCAGATTTTCCAGCCGGAATGAAGGGCGGCAATTCCCATGGTCAGATTGCGGTATTTGACGTTCTGAAACCCGGCGGTACGGATCATGGCGGCAAAATTTTCCTGATCGGGAAATTTGCGTATGCTTTCAACCAGATATTGATAGCTGTCGCGGTCATTGGCGATGATCTTGCCCATCGGCGGAATGATGTTGAAGGAATAGCGGTCGTAAACCCATTGCAACGCCGGGTTCGGGATCTGGCTGAATTCCAGCACCATAAACCGCCCGCCGGGTTTCAACACTCGGTAAGCCTCGGCAATGGCGTCGGGGATGCGGGTGACATTACGAATACCGAAACTGATGGTGTAGACATCAAACGAATTATCCGCAAACGGCAGCGCCATGGCATCGCCGCATATCCATTCAAGCCGGTCCGCCTGCGCTACTGCCTCGGGGCGTAGTCTGCCTTCGTCGAGCATGCTCTGGGTCATGTCGAACACCGTGGCATGTGCCTTTGGTGCGCGTTTCAGGAAACGAAACGATATATCGCCAGTGCCGCCTGCCACGTCCAGCAAATGCTGACCGTTTTGCGGCGCCAGCCAGTCCATCATCGCATCTTTCCAGAGGCGATGAATACCCAGCGACATGGCGTCGTTCATCACATCATATTTCGAGGCGACATTGGTGAAAACCCCATGTACCAAGCCGGCCTTGGCGTCCTCGGCCACGGTCTGATTGCCAAAATGCGTGGTTTTTTGTTCGCTTGCTGTCATCTGGCCTTGCCGTCCTGGAAAACTGTCTATTCTTATAGGGATGTTTTTGGGGGTTACAATCCGCGTTCAACGGACCGGCCCGCATCAAGATCACACTTGCCCATTGGTGAACAGGTGAAAAATGCCCGAACTTCCCGAGGTGGAAACGGTTTTACGTGGACTTGTGCCGGTGATGCAGGGGCATGTTATTGCCAATGCCGATATCCGCCGTTCCGGTCTGCGCTGGCCCTTCCCCGAACACATGCGCGAGCGTCTTGTCGGCCAGCCTGTCGTGGGGATGCATCGGCGTTCAAAATACATTCTGGTTGATCTTGCCTCAGGCGAGACGCTGATCGTGCATCTGGGCATGACCGGGCGGATGACCATTCATTTGCCGAAACAGGCGGTGAAACCGGGCAGGTTTCATCAATCGCTGCCGAATCTTGAAAAACACGATCATGTGGTTCTGGAAATGGAAACCGGGGCGCGTGTCGTTTTCAATGATGCCAGGCGATTTGGTGCGATGGATCTGGTGGCGACCACTACTGCGTCACAGCACCGCTTGTTGGCGCAACTGGGGCCCGAACCATTGGGCAACAGCTTTGATCAGCCCTATCTGGTGGCGGCGCTAAAGGGGCGCAATACGCCGATCAAGTCCGCCCTTCTGGATCAGAAACTGGTGGCCGGACTTGGCAATATCTATGTGTGCGAGGCGCTTTGGCGGGCCCATGTCCTGCCCACCCGCAGGGCTTTCCAACTGTCTGCAACCAATGCCGGTTCGCTGGTCCCGGTGATTCGAGATGTCTTGACCGAGGCGATTGCGGCCGGCGGCTCCTCGCTCAAGGATTATCGCCGGACGGATGGTGAACTGGGGTATTTTCAACACAGTTTTGCCGCCTATGGGCGTGAAGGTGAACCTTGCCAAACACCGGGCTGTGATGGACAAATTTCGCGAATCCGGCAGTCGGGCAGATCTACCTTCTTTTGTCGCACCTGCCAAAGATAGCTTGAAAGTGGCGTATTTGCTGATAATCAAGGCGGTCTGAAACCGACCGGAGGGAAGCAGATGGCCTATGAGACCCTGATTGTAGAAATCGAGGACCATGTCGGTCTGATTCGTCTGAACCGCCCTGATGCAATGAACGCCCTCAACAGCGCCCTTTTGCGCGAACTTGGCGCAGCGTTGAAGGCAATGGAAGAAAACGACAAGGTTCGAGCGATCGTTCTGACCGGCTCGGAAAAGGCGTTTGCGGCAGGCGCTGATATCAAGGAAATGGCGGAAAAGTCCTTTGTCGATATGTTTGCCAGCGATTTCTTTACTGAAGAATCCGAGGCATTGCTTCGCTGTCGCAAGCCGATCATCGCCGCCGTTGCCGGTTATGCGCTGGGCGGCGGATGCGAGTTGGCGATGATGTGCGATTTCATCATTGCGGCCGACAATGCCAAATTCGGCCAACCGGAAATCAACCTTGGCGTCATAGCAGGCATCGGCGGCACCCAACGTCTGACCCGATTTGTCGGCAAATCCAAATCCATGGAAATGCACCTGACCGGTCGCATGATGGACGCGGACGAGGCTGAACGTTCCGGCTTGGTCAGCCGTGTTGTTCCGGCCAGGAAACTGATGGAAGACGCGATAGCGACGGCTGGCAAGATCGCCGAGAAATCCACCCTTTCGACCATGGCCGTGAAAGAAGCGGTCAACCGGTCCTATGAAACCAGCCTGCGCGAAGGGGTTCTGTTCGAGCGTCGGCTGTTTCACGCGCTGTTTGCCACCGAGGATCAGGCAGAAGGCATGAGCGCCTTTCAGGAAAAACGCGAGCCGCAATTTCGCGGCCGCTAAACAGTAGAAATGCCACTGTTCAGCAGCCTGATTTCGGCCTGTAGCCAAGTGAAAAAACCTTGTTCACCCATGTTGACTTGATCCGGACTCGGGTCTAGAAGCGCGTTTCATCTTTCGAAACCCGAAAAGACCGGAATTTTATCATGGCCAACTCGCCACAATCAAAAAAACGCGCGCGCCAGGCGCTGCGCCGTACCCTTATCAACAAGACCCGCCGGACCCGCATCCGCACCTACCTTCGCAAGGTTGAAGAGGCGCTGGCCGGTGGCGATGCTGCTGTGGCGGCCGCCGCCCTGCGCGAAGCCCAGCCGGAAGTGATGCGCGGTGTGTCCAAGGGCATCCTTCACAAGAATACCGCCAGCCGCAAGATTTCGCGCCTGTCGGCCCGGGTGAAAGCACTGGGCGCCTAAACCAGCCCGGCAGAGAATCGTTTCAAGGGGACGCGGTCTTGTTTGACCGCGTCCCTTTTGCATCTGCGATCAAGACCCGGTGCGGTTGTGTTTCCCGACCCTGTCAACCCTTCGTGTCTATGGCCCCGACCGGGGGCTTGCCATAGATTTAGGGGTGCGCCAATTCACCCCAGATTCGCGGCTCAGGTTTGTCTGAGTCAAGCGTGAAGATATGTTGAACTGGCCGCTGAGCAACTGCTAGTTTCGCCGAGTGATTCAATACGTCTGGGGGGACAGGATGATCACGGATAACGACGATGTCGTTGCCGAAGTGCTGCCGCATGAGGCCTGGGAAGTTCTGAAATCGGAACCCGATACGGTTCTGGTCGATGTACGCACCAAGGCAGAATGGTCTTATGTGGGCATTCCCGATCTGGATGAGCTTGATAAAAAGCTTATCAGGGTGGAATGGCTGGCATTTCCGGAAATGTCCGTGAATCCCGAGTTTACAGGCGAATTGTTCTCGAATTTTAGCGACCGGTTTCCGGACAAGATTTTTTTTATCTGTCGTTCCGGGGTCCGCTCACTCGATGCCGCGGAATATGTTGCGGACGTGCTGGCGGAAATCGGTCGCAAGACCCGCTGCTTCAATGTGGAGGAGGGGTTTGAAGGCGATCTTGATGGGACAAAACACCGAGGGAACCTGAACGGCTGGAAGAAACGAGAGCTGCCCTGGCGGCAGACCTGAAACAAGAAAAAACTGGAACGGACAGAAAATGAACCAAGACACCTGGGGGCGTGTACGAGATGATCTTATGCAGAATTTGGGCAGGGACGCATTTAATAACTGGATAAAGCCCCTGGAACTGGTTGGAGAATCCGACGGTGTGGTTAGTTTCAGCGTGCCGACGAATTTTCTTGGCGACTGGGTTTCGCGCAATTACGGCGAGCGGATCAAGAACGGGTTCAATCAGGCAGGACTTGAGGTTGACAGGCTGGATTTTTCGGTTCTGCCCAGTATTTTGACACCGTCGGAAGGTGCCGATGCCAATGATACAAGGCAGGGTGGCTCGAACCTTTCGCGCCGAAGCCCAAAGCCAGATATCGATCTGCCGGGATCGCCGCTCGACAAGCGGTTTACCTTTGACAGTTTTGTCGTCGGCAAGCCCAATGAACTGGCTCATGCCGCCGCGCGCCGGGTTGCCGAAGGTGGGCCGGTTACCTTCAATCCACTGTTTCTCTATGGCGGTGTCGGCCTTGGTAAAACCCACCTGATGCACGCCATCGCCTGGGAGATCCAGAATCGCAGGCCAGATGCCAAGGTTCTGTACCTGTCGGCGGAAAATTTCATGTACCGATTTGTGCAGTCGCTGCGGTTCAAGGACATGATCGGGTTCAAGGAAATGTTCCGCTCGGTCGATGTGCTGATGGTGGATGATGTGCAGTTCATCGCCGGCAAGGAAAGCACCCAGGATGAGTTCTTTCACACCTTCAACGCACTGGTTGACCAAAACAAGCAGATCGTGATTTCCGCCGACCGTGCCCCCGGCGAGATTGATGGCCTCGAAGAACGGATCAAATCGCGTCTGCAATGGGGGCTGGTGGTCGACCTGCATCCGACCGACTACGAATTGCGCCTTGGCATCCTTCAGTCCAAGGTCGAGGCGCAGGAAAGGCTGTATCCTGATCTGCGTCTGGCCGACGGTGTGCTGGAATTTCTCGCCCACCGCATCTCAAGCAATGTGCGGGTGCTTGAAGGGGCGCTGAATCGCCTTTGCGCGTTCGCCTCGCTTGTGGGCCGTGAGGCGACGCTTGAGGTTACTCAGGAATGTCTTGCCGATGTCCTGCGCGCCTCGGACCGCAAGGTCACGATTGATGAGATCATTCGCAAGGTGGCCGATCACTATAACCTGCGCCTGTCTGATATGTTATCACCAAGACGGGCGCGTTCGGTTGCGCGGCCGCGTCAGGTGGCAATGTATCTTTCCAAGATGCTGACCTCGAAATCGCTGCCTGAGATCGGTCGTCGATTTGGTGGCCGTGACCATACCACGGTGATCCATGCGGTGCGCAAGATCGAGGAACTGAAATCGGTGGACAACCAGATCTCCGAAGATATCGAACTGTTGCGCCGGATGCTTGAAGCCTGATGCAAGATCCGGAAATCGGCAACCGGTTTTCGGATTAGACTGCCCCTGAACACAAAATCACGAAGCATCGTCCGGGGTTCCGCGTATCTGAACGATATTTCAGGCAAAAACCGCGACTATTTCCACGCATCAAGGGCCGCAATCGCGTTGCTGGCTTGACCCTGCCTGAAATCCTGTGAACAAAGAGAAAAACATTGAATCCAGGGGGGATTCAGCTAGTCTGCCCTCCCCGATTGCACGAGGAGTAGGGAGATGAAAGTCAGTATCGAGCGCGGCGCGCTGTTAAAGGCCATGAGCCAGGCGCAATCGGTTGTCGAACGGCGCAACACCATTCCGATCCTCGCCAATGTCCTGATTGAAGCCGAAGGCAGTGTCGTCAGTTTTCGTGCCACCGATCTGGATATCGAGGTGGTCGACAAGGCCTCCGCGATGGTCGAACGGGCCGGGGCATCAACCGTCGCCGCCCTTACCCTGCACGAGATCGTGCGCAAGCTGCCGGATGGCTCGATTGTCGAACTCAGCGATGACGGCGCTACCGGGAGAATGGAGGTTCGTGCAGGGCGGTCGCATTTCTCGCTGGCGACATTGCCGCGCGAAGATTTCCCGGTCATGGCCTCGTCCGAATATAGCTGCAATTTCAGCGCAGCAGCACCGGTGCTGCGCCGCCTGTTCGACAAGTCGAAATTTGCCATCTCGACCGAGGAAACCCGCTATTACCTCAACGGGGTTTACATGCATGCCGCCGACGCCGCAGGCGGCAAGGTGCTGCGGTGCGTGGCGACCGACGGTCATCGGCTTGCGCGCATTGACGCCGATCTGCCCGAAGGTGCCGCGGATATGCCGGGGGTGATCGTACCCCGTAAAACCGTCGGTGAATTGCGCAAACTGCTTGAGGATGATGATGTCGAGATTGCGGTTTCGGTTTCGGAAACCAAGATCCGCTTTGCCACGCCGGAAATCACTCTGACCTCCAAGGTCATCGACGGCACCTTTCCCGATTACACCCGCGTCATTCCCACCGGCAACACCCGCCGGCTGGAAGTGGACGCTGCCGAATTCGCCCAGGCGGTCGATCGGGTTTCCACCGTCTCATCCGAACGCTCACGCGCCGTAAAGCTGGCGCTGGACGAAGATCGGCTGATCCTGTCGGTCAACGCCCCGGAAAGCGGCGCTGCCGAAGAAGAACTGGCGGTTGCCTATGGTGACGAACGATTGGAAATCGGTTTCAACGCCAAGTATCTGCTGGAAATTGCCGGGCAGGTGGATCGCGAAAATGCGGTGTTCCTGTTCAACACATCCGGTGATCCGACCCTGATGCGTGAAGGTAACGACGAAACTGCAGTCTATGTCGTAATGCCGATGCGGGTCTGATATCTTGCCGGGGCTTGCCCTGACGGAATTATCGCTGTCGCATTTCCGTTCGCATAAATCGGCGCGGATTTTGCCCGATCAGCGACCGTTGGCGTTTTTTGGTGCCAATGGTGCCGGCAAGACCAATATTCTTGAGGCGGTGTCGCTGTTGTCGCCGGGGCGTGGTATACGGCGCGCCGGGGCGGATGAACTGTCCAGACTGCCCGAACGGATCGGTTGGAAGATCGCGGCTCGCCTGACCAGTCATGGCCGACAGCATGAAATTGAAACATGGGCCGAGCCGGAACAGGCGCGTCAGGTCAGGATTGACGGCAAGGCGGCGACACAGACCGGGCTGAGCAGGATTGCCCGCGTGATCTGGCTGGTTCCGTCGATGGATCGGCTATGGCTGGAAGGCGCCGATGGCCGGCGTCGTTTTCTTGACCGGATAACCCTCAGCTTTTTCCCGGACCATGCCGAGGTAACGCTCAGCTATGAAAAGGCGATGCGTGAACGCAACCGCTTGTTGAAGGATGGCGTCAACAACCCCGGCTGGTTTCGTGCACTGGAAACCCGCATGGCAGAGGCCGGTGCCGCGATCATCGGCAACCGCAAATTCATGCTGATCCGGTTGGCCGACGCGCAATCGGCAGCCAAGACAGCTTTTCCCACAGCGGTGCTGTCACTGGAGACTCGTACTGCCGAAGATTGTCCGGAAACCGCTGCCGATCTATCGACCGCGCTTGAACAATCCCGCAACCGGGACATGGCGGCGGGTCGGACCCTGGTCGGGCCGCATCGCAGCGATCTTGCAGCGGTATATGCCGCCAAGGAAACCCCGGCGCGGCTATGCTCCACCGGTGAACAGAAAGCGTTGCTGATCTCGCTGATCCTGGCCAATGCGCGTGCACTTGCGGCCGATTTCGGTGCGCCGCCGATTATTTTGCTTGATGAGGTGGCAGCCCATCTTGACCCGGATCGCCGCGCCGCCCTTTATGACGAGATCTGCGCCATTGGCGCGCAGGCATGGCTGACCGCTACCGACCGGGGGCTGTTTGAGGGACTAAGCCATCGCGCAAGGCTGTTTGAGGTTGGCGAAGGTCAGGATGGATCAAGAATACAGGAGCTGGATTGGCCATGAAAACCCTCGCAATCATGTTGACCCTGTTTTTGTGTTTGCCGCAACTTACCAACGCCAATGATCTGCGTGACCGCATCCATGCCGAGGGCCACTATACCGGTGTTGGCTGGCAGAATGATGGCAATCATTGGTCGATCGAGGTGGTTCTGACCGATGATGGTGCCACCGTCGCCTATCCGTCGGCGGAATGCACCGGCAACTGGCAGTTCTTGCGCGAAACGCTTGCCTTGCTGGAATTCCGCGAACAGATCACCACCGGGCAGGAATTTTGTGTTGAAACCGGCTATGTGATGTTGCAGCCGTATATGGCGGACCGCCTGCTTTATTCCTGGGGCGAGAATCCCGATCATGTCGAAGCGCGCGCGGTTCTGGTGCCGGTATCGCAAGGGCGGATGTCTTACCACCAGTTGATGATGCTTACCTTGAAAAGTGTTCCGCTGGATTACCTGCGGCCGGAATTCCACCGATAGGACCGACATGACCGTTTCGATCTATGAACTGGCACTTTATGCAGGTGCGGTACTTATTCTTTTCCTGACACCTGGGCCGGTCTGGGCGGCGATCATCGCGCGCGGCCTTTCCGGCGGCTTTCACGCCGCCTGGCCGCTGGCGCTGGGGGTGGTGGTTGGTGATACGGTCTGGCCGGTGCTGGCTATATTCGGGGTTGCCTGGCTGGTGGCAATCTATGCGGATTTTCTGATCCTTCTTAGATATACCGGTGCGATCATGCTGACGGTCATGGGTATTTTGCTGATCCGCCATGCCGGCAGGCGCATCGAACGCGATAGCCGTCTGACCGCGCCCGGTGCTTGGGCCGGGTTTTCCGCCGGGGTGCTGGTGATTTTGGGAAATCCCAAGGCGATCCTGTTTTATATGGGCGTGTTGCCGGGATTTTTCGATCTTCGCACCGTTACCAAATGGGATATCATCGCCATCACCCTTGTCTCGATGCTGGTGCCACTTTGCGGCAATCTGATGCTGGCGGTATTTCTCAACAAGGCACGCAAGCTTATCTCGCCGGATCATGGCCTTAGACGTATCAATCTGGGATCCGGCGTGGCGCTGATTCTGGTGGCGTTGGTGATCGTGTTGATTTGATCCATTCAACCCCAAAATATTGTGGCTGATGCGTGACATTCCGTTTCTGAACACGTATATCTGGTAAAGTGAAACATGGGCGGGACAGATGCCAGAGAACGATAAAAAGCCGGAAGACTACGGTGCAGATTCCATCAAGGTCCTCAAAGGATTGGAGGCGGTTCGCAAGCGCCCCGGCATGTATATCGGCGACACCGATGATGGCTCGGGTCTGCACCACATGGTTTACGAGGTGGTGGACAACGGCATCGACGAGGCGTTGGCCGGGCATTGTGACACGGTGACGGTAATCATCCACCGCGACAGTTCGGTTTCCGTTTCTGATAATGGCCGCGGCATCCCGGTCGGCATCCACGAAGGCGAAGGCGTTTCCGCTGCCGAAGTGATCATGACCCAGCTACATGCGGGCGGTAAATTCGACAGCAATTCCTACAAGGTTTCCGGCGGTCTGCACGGTGTGGGCGTATCGGTGGTCAATGCGCTGTCGGAATGGCTGGAACTCAGGATCTGGCGCGACGGCAAGGAACATCACGCGCGGTTTGAATATGGCGAAACCGTCGAGCATCTGAAGGTTGTTGGCGACGCCAATGGCCGCAAGGGAACCGAGGTCAGGTTTCTTGCCTCGACCGAAACGTTTTCCAACCTCGATTACAGCTTCAAGACGCTGGAACACCGGTTGCGCGAACTGGCGTTTCTGAACTCTGGCGTGCGTATCCGTATCGAAGACCGCCGCCCGGTCGAAAAGCTGGAATCCGAGATGATTTACGAAGGCGGCGTGCGCGAATTCGTGCGCCATCTGGACCGCTCGAAAACCGGCATGCTGGATGACCCGATTTATATCAGCGGCACCCGCGACGATATCGAGGTCGAAGTGGCGATGTGGTGGAACGACAGTTATCACGAAAACGTATTGCCGTTCACCAACAACATCCCACAACGCGATGGCGGTTCACACCTGGCCGGATTTCGTAGTGCGTTGACGCGCACCATCAACAATTATGCCACTTCCTCGGGGATTGCCAAAAAGGAAAAGGTAACCTTTACCGGCGATGACGCCCGCGAGGGGCTGACCTGTGTTCTGTCGGTCAAGGTGCCGGATCCCAAATTCTCCAGCCAGACCAAGGACAAGCTCGTCTCCTCCGAGGTGCGCCCAGCGGTTGAAGGACTGGTAAACGAAAAGCTGGCCGAATGGTTTGAAGAACACCCCGCCGAAGCCAAGGTTATCGTCTCAAAAATCGTCGAGGCGGCGGTCGCGCGTGAGGCGGCGCGCAAGGCGCGTGATCTGACCCGGCGCAAGACCGCGATGGACATTGCCTCGCTTCCCGGCAAGCTGGCGGATTGTCAGGAAAAGGATCCGGCGCTGTCGGAACTGTTTCTTGTCGAAGGCGACAGTGCTGGCGGTTCGGCCAAACAGGGCCGGTCACGGCAAAATCAGGCGGTGCTGCCGCTGAAGGGCAAGATCCTGAACGTCGAACGGGCGCGGTTTGACCGGATGCTGTCCAGTCAGGAAATCGGCACGCTGATCACTGCACTTGGTACCGGTATCGGACGGGATGAATTCAACATCGACAAGCTCAGGTATCACAAGGTGGTCATCATGACCGATGCCGATGTCGATGGGGCGCATATCCGCACGCTATTGCTGACCTTCTTTTTCCGGCAAATGCCGCAACTGATCGAGGGCGGCTATCTTTATATTGCGCAACCACCGCTTTACAAAGTGGCGCGTGGCAAGTCCGAGGTTTACCTCAAGGATCAACACGCGCTTGAGGATTACCTGATCGAGCAGGGTCTTGACGGCGCATTGCTGCGCCTTGGCGATGGCACCCAGATCATGGGTGCCGATCTTGCCCGTCTGGTCGAAGAGGCGCGGCAGGTTCGCACCGTTCTGAATGCCTTTCCGACCCACTATTCACGCCATGTGCTGGAACAATCGGCGATTGCCGGCGCACTTGTACCTGGGCGGATCGACGATGACCCGCAGGCCGTTGCCGACAGCGTTGCGGCCCGGCTTGATCTGGTTTCAACCGAATACGAAAAAGGCTGGACCGGGCGACCAACCCAGGACGCCGGCCTTCGATTTTCGCGCATCATTCGTGGTGTGGATGAGGTTCGCAGCCTTGACGGCGCGTGCCTCAGATCGGGCGAGGCGCGCAAGCTGGCAAGCTATACCGCCTCGTTGCAGGAAATTTACCGCCAGCCCGCCAACCTGATCCGCAAGGACCGTGAAACGCTGATCCTGGCACCCAGCGACCTGTTGCAACAGGTGCTGACCGAAGGTGAAAAAGGTCTGTCGCTGCAACGCTACAAGGGTCTGGGGGAAATGAACCCCGATCAGCTATGGGAAACCACGCTCGATCCCGAGGCGCGAACGCTGTTGCAGGTAAGGGTCGAGGATCTGGCCGATGCCGATGATCTGTTCACCAAGCTGATGGGCGACGTTGTCGAACCCAGGCGAGAATTCATTCAGACCAACGCGCTGAGCGTGGAAAATCTGGATTTTTGAACCGGTAACACCCTGCCTCTTCAGCAGGTAATTTCTGTTTTGGCATCGCTCAGCAGGCCGCGTTTGACAAGGGCGCGGGCAAAGGTATCGGCTGATTGAAAAAGATGCGTCTGCCAGCCACGAGCCGCCGCCACCATCAGGTTTTCGGCGCGATCATCGGTGAACAGAAGGCCGGCGGGGGGAATGTCGCTGTCATCCTCGACTTTTTGGTAGATTTCGGGGTCGGGTTTGACAACGCCAAGTGCGCCGGAAATAAAGATGCGATCAAACGCCGCCAGTCTCGGGTTGCGCCGCATGGCCAGATCAAACGGTTTCTGGCCGATATTGCTAAGGATGAAAATTGCATGACCGCGTGATTTCAGGGCCATCGCCAGGGCAAAGCTTGACTCAATCACCGGTGCCGCAATGTCATTCCAGCGATGATGCCACATCATGATGGCATCGGCAAAGTCGGGATGTTCAAGGCTGGTCTGGTGAATCGTTTGATAAAAATCCTGCCCCCGGTCGATTTCTTCGTTCATGGTATGCAGATCGACCGCCGCAAACAGGCGCTTGCGGGCGTCGCTGCCAATAGTCCGGTCATAGAAGCGTTCCGGCTGCCATTTGATCAGAACATTGCCAATGTCGAAAACCACGGCCTGCACGCTGTTGCTCATTTTGCTTGCATGGCCTTTCTGACCTCGCGCTCCAGCATATCCAGAAACCGCGACCGGTCCGCCTTGGAAAATGGCCGCCCGCCGCCCTGACGAAACGGATCGGCGGCGCGAAGGTCGCTCATCAGGTCTCGGGTTGCCAGACGGTTGCCGATATTGGCCTTGGTTAAAACCTCGCCATCATTGCGGATCACCCGTGCGCCGCTTGCAACACATTTTGCCGCCAGCGGAATGTCACCGGTCACCACCACATCACCAGCAACCGCGCGTTCGGCGATCCACATATCGGCCACGTCCGGGCCATCGGCAACGATGACGGTTTCCACCAGTGGATGTGGATTTGGCCGGATGCCACCGTTTGACACCATGTAGATTTTCAGACCATGGCGTTCACCAACCCGGATCGCCTCGGGCTTGACCGGGCAGGCGTCGGCATCGACGTAAATACTGCTCATGATTCAGGCATACAGAGCTTCGGCGTGAAAGGCGATGTGGTCTTCCATAAAGCTGGAAACAAAGAAATAGCTGTGGTCATAGCCCTTTTGCAGCCGGAAACTTCCTTGCTGCCGCCGCGCCGCCATAGCTTCGGCCAGAGTTTCGGGGGTGAGATTGGCCAAAAACTGATCATTTGACCCCTGATCAATCAGGATTGGCCCGTCAAATCCGACCTTGCGCATCATCAAGGTGGAATCGTGGCGCTGCCATGTGGTTTCGTCATCGCCAAGATAGGCCACCAACTGCACCCGCCCCCAGTCTGAGGCGCTGGGACTGGCAATCGGCGCAAAGGCCGAGACAGAACGAAACCGCCCCGGATGCGCCATGGCTATGGTCAGCGCGCCATGCCCGCCCATGGAATGTCCGGTTATCGCCTGCGCCTCTTCGTCCAGCATAAAACTGTTGAACAGGACCGATGGCAGATCGCTGGCGATATAGTCCCACATCTGAAAATGCGGTGCCCAGGGTTGTTGGGTGGCGTTCACATAGAACCCCGCCCCCTGCCCAAGCGCATAATCGTCATCGTCAGCAACCCCTTCGCCACGTGGTGAGGTATCGGGAAAAACCAGCGCAATGCCCTGTTCGGCGGCCCATAGCTGTGCGCCGGCCTTGACCATGGCGTTTTCGTGGGTGCAGGTCAGTCCGGACAGATACCAAAGCAGCGGTACTTTGCCTTGCTGCGCCTCTTGGGGCAGAAACAGGCCAAAGGTCATGTCGCAATTCGTGACTTTCGATTTGTGGGAATAAACCCCCTGCACGCCGTCAAAACACCGGTTTTCGGAAATGGTTTTCATCAAACGCTCCTGTCCTCGCCAAGCTCTGACTAGCCCGGATTGCTGTATGGATCAACCGCTGACCCCAGCGTTTGCCGAAGCCAGGGTCGGAACACAGCCGATGGTCGTGAACTCATACAATACACCTCTGCTGTAACTGCATGTAGGAAAATTTGAACAATACGGCTTGTAAAACAAGAAAGAAACAAACTTAGTCAGGTCTTGCTTGCCAGTTCATAGAAGAATTGAGTTTGCCCGTTGATATGGACAAGGCAGGCATCGCCAATGAACATCACCAGTCTCTGGCTTGACTTGACCCACAACTCAAACCTGGTCGGGCGGCCCGCCTAAAGGCATTTGTAAAGCACAAGCGCATCGACATAGCCGTCCCTTGGATGATGGAATGCACCAGGTAATCTGCCAACCTCGGCAAAACCGTTGTCAAACCAGATCTTCAGCGCGGCTTGGTTGGTGGCAACTACGAAATTGAACTGCATGGCGCGAAAACCTTGCTGCCTTGCGGTTTCCAGGGAATGCAGCAGCATCGCCCGCGCAACACCCTTGCCGCGCGCGGATTCAGCGGTGGCAAAGCCGCAGTTGCAGACATGCGCACCGCCGCCAAGCTGGTTCGGACCAATGTAATAGGTTCCAAGGGTTTGACCGTTCTGCCGGGCCACAAAGGCGGTGTGGATGCCGCCCAGCCAATAGGCCAGTGCCGCATCATGGGAAATGTCACAGGGTTGGGCATAGGTTTCACCGGCGCGAAAGATTGGTTTCAGAATGGCCCAGATGGCGGCGTGGTCATCCGTAGTAGCTGAAAGGATCGTGAGGGTCATGTCGGAGCCTGAACATCTTATGGTTGTTTGGCGAATTCGGGCAAAGGACCGGTTCGGGGTATCAGGTTTTGCCTGCCGATTTCGACTTGGCTTTGCGAATTTCCAGGCGATTGCCCTGTTGGCGAAGTTCAAACTGACTAAGTTTGCGCACAAGATCGCTGAGTTTGCTGTAGCCATAGGTTCTGGAATCAAAATCCGGCTTGATGACGGTCAGAAATTGGCCAATCTGACCCAGCGTGTACCATTCGGCATCCTGAGGGATCGCAGCCATTGCCTTGCGAATGAGCGGCACGGCACCGGACGGGTTTTCAGACTTGCTGCCGGCGGTTTGGCCGGTTGGCGATTCCGGAACCTCGGCGATGTTTTCAATCCGGATGAAACGGTTACAGACGTTTTTCAGGGAATCCGGGGTTTTCGCCTCGCCAATGCCAATCACTTCCAGCCCCTGTTCACGTATGCGGTTCGCCAGTGCGGTAAAGTCGCTGTCGGACGATACCAGCACAAAGCCATCGAACCGCCCACTATGCAAAATGTCCATAGCGTCGATCACAAGGCCGATATCGCTGGCATTCTTGCCTTTGGTATTGGCACTTTCCTGATGGGCGACCAGCCCAAGTTCGCGTACCTGTTTGGTCCAGCTTGCCAACTGGCCCGAAGACCAGTCACCATAGACACGCCGTAGCGCCGGTTCGCCAAAGGCAGCGATCTCCTTCAGGATATCCTCGGCGTAACGTGCAGGGATGTTGTCGGCGTCGATCAGAACCGCAAACAGGGGGCGTTTGGCCGGTTCGCTCAATATTCCACGACCGCCCGGATGCTTTCGCCCGCATGCATCAGATCGAACCCCTTGTTGATATTATCCAAACTAAGTTTATGGGTAATCATCGGGTCTATCTCGATCTTGCCCTGCATGTACCAATCGACGATCTTGGGGACGTCAGTCCGCCCGGATGCACCGCCAAACGCGGTGCCGCGCCAGACGCGACCGGTAACAAGCTGGAACGGGCGGGTAGAAATCTCAGCCCCCGCTGGGGCCACGCCGATGATCACACTTTCGCCCCAGCCTTTGTGCGCACTTTCCAGCGCGATACGCATGACGCCGACATTGCCGGTGGCATCAAAGGTATAATCGCCGCCGCCGCCGGTTAGTTCAACCAGATGACCAACTAGATCGCCCTTCACATCTTTTGGATTGACATAGTCGGTCATGCCAAAGCGTTTGGCCATTTCTACCTTGCCGGGGTTCAGATCGACACCGACGATCTGATCGGCCCCTGCCAGCCGCAAACCTTGTACAACATTAAGTCCGATACCGCCCAGACCGAACACGATCGCCCGACTGCCAATTTCCACCTTGGCGGTGTTGATTACCGCGCCGATACCGGTGGTGACACCGCAGCCAATATAGCAAATCTTATCAAACGGTGCGTCCTTGCGCACCTTGGCCAGCGCAATTTCCGGCAATACCGTGTGATTGGCGAAGGTGGAACAGCCCATATAGTGCAGGATCGGCGTGCCATCCTGCATGGAAAACCGCGAGGTGCCATCCGGCATCAGCCCCTTGCCTTGCGTGGTGCGGATCGCCTGACAAAGGTTGGTCTTTGGGTTGAGGCAGTATTCGCATTCGCGGCATTCCGGCGTGTAAAGCGGGATCACATGATCGCCGGGTTGCAGCGATTTGACACCCGGCCCGACCTCCAGCACCACACCGGCGCCTTCGTGGCCTAGGATCGCGGGAAACAACCCTTCGGGGTCGGCGCCTGATAGGGTGAACTCGTCAGTATGGCAGATGCCGGTTGCCTTGATCTCCACCAGAACCTCGCCCGCCTTTGGGCCTTCAAGGTTCACTTCCATGATTTCAAGCGGCTTTCCGGCCTCAAGCGCGACGGCGGCACGTGTTTTCATCGGATTTTTCCCTAGTAGGTTTGTGTTTTGCTCAGCCTATCGGAATCCGGCCCGGATGCAATCATCCAACAGTGAAATGCGCTATGATATCGCATCGGGATTACATAGACTCGTCCTGACGGAGGAAGGATGCTGGACGAAGAAAAGGTCGAGGATGTGCTGGTTATCGGCGGCGGCGTCAATGGAACGGGAATTGCCCGTGACGCATCGGGTCGCGGTCTGTCGGTGATCCTGTGCGAGAAGGGCGATCTTGCCTGCGGAACCTCGTCCGCCTCGACCAAGCTGTTTCATGGCGGGCTAAGGTATCTTGAACAATATGCCTTTGGTCTGGTTCGCAAGGCATTGAAGGAACGCGAAATATTGTTGGCGAACATGCCGCATATCGCGCATCCGATGCGGTTTCTGCTACCGCTAGTGCGCGGAATGCGGCCCGCCTGGCTGTTGCGCATTGGCCTGTTCATTTATGACCATCTGGTTTTCAATCGTCACCTGCCACCAACCCGCAGCGTTGATTTGCGCAGCGATATCGCAGGCAAGCCGCTGAAGCCGCATCTTGTGCGGGCGTTCGAATATTCCGACGGCTGGGTTGATGATGCACGGCTGGTGGTCCTGAATGCCGTTGACGCAGCCGAACGCGGTGCCAAGATTCTGACCCGCACACGGGTTGTCGCGGCTCGACGTGAATCCGGACTGTGGAAGATCGAAACGATTGATGAAAACACTGGTCAGCATAGGCACATCCGGGCGCGGGCGCTGGTCAATGCCGCTGGCCCTTGGGTCAATCTGGTGGCTGAGGGGGTGATCGGGATGGGGGTGCATGATCCCATCCGTCTGGTGCGCGGTTCGCATATCGTGGTGGCGCGCCTGTTTGATCATGACCGCGCCTATTTCTTTCAGAATGCCGATGGGCGGATCATCTTTGCGCTGCCCTATGAGGAGGATTTCACCCTGATCGGCACCACCGATGCGGACCATGGTCAAAGCCCGGACTTAGTCAGCTGTTCCGAGGCGGAGATCGCCTATCTCTGCGATGCTGCGTCGGAATATTTTGCGGCGCCGGTACTGCCGCAGAACGTGGTCTGGACCTATGCCGGGGTGCGGCCGCTTGACGATACCGGCGGCGGGTCGGCAAGTGATGCCTCGCGGGATTATCATATCAGGCTGACTGATGAGGGCGACCGTGCGCCGCTTGTGACCATTTACGGCGGCAAGATCACCACCTTTCGCCTGCTGGCGGAACAGGTGGTTGCAGAACTGGCACCCTATCTTGAATTGCAGGGGCGCGCCTGGACCGATCACACCCCTTTGCCGGGGGGTGATTTCGCCTTTGGCGACCGCACTGCCATGGTTTCACGCCTGTTAGGCGAAAAACCGTTTCTGTCGCCCCGCGATGCGCGCCGGATGTTGGCGGCTTACGGAACGCGCGCCTGGCAAATGCTTGGTGACGCAAAAAGTCCGGGCGATCTTGGCAGATCCTTTGGCGCCGGTTTGACCGAGGTCGAGGTTCGCTGGATGATGACAAGGGAATGGGCCAGGACCGCCGAGGATGTCGTCTGGCGGCGCAGCAAATGTGGACTAAGGCTGACCGGCAACGAGATCCTTGCGCTTGATGCGTGGATGAAGGGGGTAATTGATGAAAACCTTGCTGGCGATTGATCAGGGTACCACCTCGACACGCGCCATTCTTTTCAGCGCTGGTCTTGAACCGCTGGCAATCGGCCAACAGGAAATCCCGCAGCATTACCCCAATTCCGGCTGGGTGGAACATGATCCTGAACAGATCTGGCAATCGGTCCTGACCACTTGCAGGACCGCTTTGGCGGCGGCGGATATAAATGAGGTTGCCGCCATCGGCATCACCAATCAGCGTGAAACCACCCTGCTATGGGCGCGTGACACTGGCAAACCGTTGGGCAATGCCATCGTCTGGCAGGATAGGCGTACAGCGGCCAGGTGTGCCGAACTAAGTTCGGATGGTCTGGAGCCGATGATCACGGAAAAGACCGGCCTGTTGCTGGATCCCTATTTCTCGGCCAGCAAATTAGCCTGGATGCTGGATCAGGACAATGACATGCGCAAGCGTGCCAGGGCGGGTGCGCTGTTATTCGGAACGGTGGACAGCTTCCTGATCTGGCGACTGACTGGCGGCAGGGTGCATGCCATCGACGCAACCAACGCCGCGCGCACCATGCTATTTAACATCGACAGGGGGTGTTGGGACAGGGATCTGCTGGAAATTTTTGGCATTCCGCCCGAGATTCTGCCCGAGGTGCGCGACAGTGCCGACGATTTCGGGCAGGTGGATGCGGCACATTTCGGCCGCGCAATACCAATCCGTGGGGTTGCTGGGGATCAGCAGGCGGCGACCGTTGGGCAGGCCTGCTTTCTGCCGGGCATGATGAAATCCACCTATGGTACCGGCTGTTTCGCATTGCTGAATACCGGCGATACGCGGGTGCATTCCAAACACCGCTTGCTGACCACCATTGCCTATCAACTGGCCGGAAAGCCGGTTTATGCACTGGAAGGCTCGATCTTTGTCGCCGGTGCGGTGGTACAATGGTTGCGTGATGGTCTGGGCCTGATCCATCAGGCCGCCGAAACCCAGGCAATGGCGATTGCCGCCGATATATCCCAGCGGATTTACCTGGTGCCCGCCTTTACCGGCCTTGGCGCGCCATACTGGGATGGAGAATGCCGTGGGGCGATCTATGGATTGACCAGAAATACCGGCCCGAATGAATTAGCTAAGTCCGCTTTGGAAAGTGTGGCCTACCAGACCCGCGACCTGATGGAAGCGATGCATGCCGACTGGTCAGCCAGCAGCGAAACCGTGCTGAGGGTCGATGGCGGGATGGCCGCCAACGACTGGGTGTTGCAGGCGATTGCCGATCAGCTTGGCGCGCCGGTCGATCGACCTGTGGTCACCGAGACCACCGCCCTGGGGGCCGCATATCTGGCCGGCCTTCAGATCGGGCTGTGCCCGGAACCGGCTGAATTCGCCCGAAGCTGGGCGTTGGAGCAGCGGTTTCAGCCCAGACTGCCCGAATCCGAACGCAACGCTGCCTATGCCGGATGGAAGGACGCGGTGCGCCGAACCCTCGGAAAGCTGCCTTGAGGTAAAACAACGCCTTTTACACGGCCAAATTAGGGCGATTTGTTTCGGTAAAGCTGAAAAAAAGGTCAGGTCAGACGATTACATGCGAATTTTGACCAGCGAACCATTATTCTTGACGTTGAAGTTGCGAACAGGAATGCTATGCCTAGTTTTCCCATCAGAGAGGTTATTATGAGAACGATTGTTCAAACGGGTATCGTGGCGGGGATCACCTCGCTTTCGCTGGCTTTTCCGGTCGCTGCCGATATTTCTGCGATAGAGGCGCGAAACGAGATTGTCGGTTTTTATGAAAGCTTCGGCTATACCGTCGATATCGGTTCGGAAAAGATCTCCGATGGCGCGTTGCTGCTGGATGATGTTTCCATTCAGGTCGACATCCCCGATGGCAAAGGCCAGATCGTCATTGCCTATGATTGGGTCAAGATGACGGAAACCGGTGGCGCGGTTGATATCACGTTTCCAGACACGATTGAAATCACCGGTAATGTTGATGATGAAGGCAAAGAGGCGGTATTTGCCGCGCATATAGATGCGACCAACATGGCCATCAACCTTTCCGGCAGCATGGACAACCTCAGGATCCGGACCAACATGGATATCGGTCAGGCGGTGCTGGACAGGATGACCGTCGAAAACAAGGACATCCCTCTGACCGCACTGATCAATTTTGGCAAGACGACGGCTGATTACACCATCGTCAAAGCCGATGGTGACCGGCGTCAACTGTCTGGCACGGCCTCGATCGCCAGCCTGGGTGTTGTTGCCGATGCCAAGGAACCGGATGGCGACGGGTTCTTCAACTTCAATGTCCTGATTGCCGATCTGACTTATGGATTCACCGCTGACATTCCAAAGGTCGACAATCCCGACGACCTGCTGAAAGCCGGATTGGCCGGCTCGGGTCAGATGAGCTATGGTAATGGTTCGGCTGAAATCAATTTCGCCAACAAGGGCGACAGATTTGCCATGACCTCGTCGGCTGTAAACGGGCGGTTGGATGTTGGCCTGACACCGGATCTGATCACCTATGATGTCGGCGGTTCCGGTGTCAAGATGACCATCTCATCATCGGACATTCCGCTTCCTTCGGTTGAAATGGCTTATGATGACGCTGAAATCGCCTTCAACATGCCGCTTTCGCCGGGACAGGAACCCAAACCCTTTGCTGCCAAGGTGGCGCTGCGGGGGGTTACGGTTGGCGAATCGCTCTGGGCGCTGATCGACAGTGGCAAGGTCTTGCCGCGTGATCCTGCTACGGTGGTGGTTGACCTTAGTGGTACAGCGATGGTTCTGGCCAACCTGATGGATCCGGAAAACCTGGCCGAAATGAAAGGCCCGCCGATGTTGCCGGTATCGCTGAACCTGAATGAACTTACCGCCTCGATCGCAGGTGCGCTGCTGAACGGCAGCGGTGAGGTCAAGTTCAACTTTCAGAACCCGAACACCATCAACGGCATTCCCGCCCCCGCAGGCGAGGTGAACCTTAGCCTCAAGGGCGGTTTCGGTCTGCTTGACAAGCTGGTTTCACTACGTCTGGTTCCGGAAGAAACTGCAACCGGGTTGCGCGCCATGCTGGGTGCCTTTGCCAAGCCGGTGGGCGATGACCAATTTGAAAGCAAGATCGAGATTTCCGAAGATGGTTCGATCAAGGCGAATGGTCAACGGATCAAGTAACAAGTTGCGGCGGGCAGGTTTTCCCTGACCCGCCGCCCTTGCGCCTGCTATCGTGAATGACTTAATCCGTTCTCAGGAACTATGGGCAGGGCGGGCGCGAAATGGCGGAAAATCTGGAAAATCTGACCGGTGAACTGCTTGACGCGGCGCGACGGGCCGGTGCCGATGCTGCCGATGCGCTGGCGGTTTCGGCGCGCTCGGTTTCCATTGAAGTGCTGCACGGTAAACTTGAACATGCCGAACGCGCCGAAGGTATCGATATTGGCCTTCGGGTGTTGATCGGCCAACGTCAGGCCTGTGTCTCGTCGTCGGACACACGGCGGGAAACCATTGATGAAATGGCGCGGCGCGTGGTCGCCATGGCCCGCGAAGCCCCGGATGACGATGCAATCGGTCTGGCCAACCCATCACAATTTGCCGAAAAGCGTGATGCCGAAGGGCTGGAGCTGTTCGATCCGGCACCCGAACCCGACCCCGCCACGCTGGAGCGGCAGGCGTTGAAGGCCGAGGCGGCGGCATTGGCGGTAAAGGGTGTAAAGCAGGTGCAGGGCGCATCGGCCGGGTATTCATCGCGGCATTTGCATCTTGCCACCTCGAACGGGTTTTCCGGCGGCTATGGTCGCACCGGTATTTCCACCTCTTGCGTCGCAATCTCTGGTGAAGGTCTGTCGATGGAGCGTGATTATGCCAGTGAATCCCGTACCTTCCAGGCCGACCTGCCGGATGCTGCCGAAATCGGACAGCTTGCAGGCGAACGCGCGGTGGAACGCCACGGCCCGAACAGGCCGCCGACCGGTGCATTTCCGGTGCTGTTTGATGAGCGTATCGCCAGTTCGCTGATCTCGCATCTGCTGGCTGCCATCAACGGTGCGTCGATCGTGCGCGGTTCAAGCTGGCTTGGCGATGGTTTGGGCAAACAGGTGCTGCCCAAGGGCATGAGCCTGACCGAAGACCCGCTGCGGCGGCGTATTTCCGGCTCGCGCCCGTTTGACGGCGAAGGCCTGCCGGTACAGAGCCGCGAACTGGTGTCAGACGGCATCCTGAACGGTTGGACACTGGATCTGGCGACGGCGCGGCGACTTGGGATGCAAAGTACCGCCAACGCCATGCGCGGAACCTCATCACCGCCGTCACCTGCCGCGGGAAACGTGGCACTTACACCTTCCACCAGAAACCGCGCCGCGTTGATCGCCGATATGGGCGAGGGACTGCTGGTGACCTCGTTGATCGGGGCATCCATCAACCCGACCACCGGTGACTATTCCCGAGGTGCGTCGGGATTCTGGGTGAAGAACGGTGAAATCACCGGACCTGTCAACCAATGTACCATCGCCGGAAATTTACGCCAAATGTTGTTGAGCCTTGTTGCCGCCAATGATGCAAAGCCGCATCATTCGCGCATGGTTCCCAGTCTTTTGGTCGAGGGCCTGACCATTGCCGGCGGATGATCTGGACCTTCTGCTTGACGCTGCCCGTGCCGCCGGTGACATTGCTGCCGGCTATTTCAAGGGCAGTTTTACCGTCGAGGACAAGGCAGGCGGCCAAGGCCCGGTGACCGAGGTGGACCTGGAGATTGACCGCATGCTGCGCGCTGAACTGCTGGCGGCGCGACCGGATTACGGCTGGCTATCCGAGGAATCTGAGGACAATGCGGCGCGGCTGGAACATGACCGGGTTTTTATCGTCGATCCGATTGATGGCACGCGTTCCTTTGTGGCGGGCAAGCGCACCTTCGCGCATTCGCTGGCGATTGCCCAAGGCGGCAGGGTGACGGCGGCAGTGGTGCATCTGCCAATGCGCGGTTTCACCTACCAGGCAAGCCTTGGACACGGTGCCTTTCTCAACGGTCGAAAACTGACCGAAAGCGGATGTACGGAAATGGTCAACGCCAGGGTGATCGGAACGCGCCAGTTGTTTCAGCCGGAACACTGGCCGGGTGGCGTGCCTGAGATTGATCGTCATTTCCGCCCGTCGCTGGCCTATCGTCTGTGCCTGATCGCCGAGGGGCGGTTCGATGCCATGGTAACCCTGCGCGACGCCTGGGAATGGGACATTGCCGCGGGTGACCTGATTTGCCGCGAGGCTGGCGTCACCATCAGCGACCGGTTGGGCAATGATCTGGTTTTCAACAACCGAAACCCGACCCGACCCGGTGTTCTGGCAGCCAGCCCGCTGGTGCATGCCGGTTTGATGTCACATCTGACCCCTCGTGATTGACCGAGCGCCTGCCCGCGGTGGTCTTGTACCGACGGCATGAAACCCCTAGAACCCATGAGAAACGGAAGGAACAGCACCATGCCCCAACGTCTGCATCTGGTTTTCGGCGGCGATCTTGTCAGCCCTTCCTCGACCGCATTCAAGAATGTTGCGGATATTGATATCATCGGAATCTTTCCCGATTATCAAACCGCCTATGACGCCTGGAAGGCCGCTGCGCAACGCAATGTCGACAATGCCCATAACCGTTACTTCATCGCCCATCTGCATCGGCTGCGCGATGAGGAGACCCCGGCCGGCCCGACCGAGGAACTTGGCTAGAAAGGCGGCATGATGACTTTGTCGCCGGGGCTTGCCGCCTATCTGGCGTTTTCCGAACGTGGCGCAAATCTTGCCGAGAGCAAGTTGGAAAAGCGTCTGTTGGAAGGCAAGGAAGACCGCGATCGACTGGCGGAACGCAGGGGAATCGCCTCGGCATCGCGCCCGGAAGGTTTGCTGATCTGGTTTCATGCCGCCAGTGTTGGTGAATCGCTGTCGATCCTGGAACTGGTCAGGCGGCTTGCCGATCAGTGTGAGGAGGCGCATTTTTTGCTGACCAGCGGCACCGTCACCTCGGCGGCGATGATCGCTGCGCGATTGCCGGAACGGGCGGTTCATCAATATGTTCCGGTCGATGTGCGCCCCTTTGTGCGGCGGTTCCTTGCGCATTGGCGGCCAGATCTTGCAGTCTGGACCGAAAGTGAATTGTGGCCAGCTTTGATTCACGAGACCGATCAGGTGGGTGTGCCGATGGTGCTGATCAATGCGCGGTTGTCGGCGGCCAGTCATCAACGCTGGCGATGGTTTCCGGGTGCCGCGAAATCGCTGTTGTCGCGGTTTCGGTTCGTGCTGGCGCAGGATGCTGCGACCAGCCGCTATCTCAGGCGGCTGGGACTGCCAAAGGAGCGGATTGAAACCACCGGTACGCTGAAGGAAGGTTCGGCGGCCCTGCCGCATGATGAGGCCGAACGGTTGCTTTTCGCCAGTGAGCTTGCCGGGCGTCCGGTCTGGCTGGCGGCATCAACCCATCCCGGCGAAGAGGAAATGGCCGCCGCCGCGCATCAGAAAGCCTCACGCGCGGCACAACGACTGTTGCTTATCATCGCGCCGCGCCACCCAGAGCGCGGGCCGGAAATCGCCGCCCGGCTGAGGGCCGACGGCTGGGAAATCGCCATCCGTTCTGAAGGCGAGTTGCCAAAACCGGCGACGCAGATTTATCTGGCCGATACCTTGGGCGAGATGGGGCTCTGGTATCGCATCGCACCGGTCAGTTTTCTGGGTGGCTCATTGGTCGATATCGGTGGTCACAACCCGTTCGAGCCGGCGGCGCTTGGATCTGCGATCATCCACGGTCCATATGTGCACAAGGTTGCCGATATTTATGCCAGGTTGGCAGCGGCCGGGGCAACGCTTGAGGTGAAATCACCCGCTGAACTTGCCGATGCGGTTGGCCGGGTTTTGATGCCCGACCGGGCAGCAGCGATGGCGCATGCCGCCTGGGAGGTTTCCTCCAGTGGTGCCGAGGTGACCGACCGTGCGCTTGATCTGTTGCTTGGCATGCTGGAACGCAAGCCCGGCGGAGAGATCTGATGCAGCCGCCCGGGTTCTGGCAAAATCCACCCGAGAAACCTGGGCTGGCGGCGCGGCTGTTGTCGCCATTGGCGGCACTGTGGCGGCTGGCGGGGGAAAGGCGGCTGGCGCGGGGCGAATGGCTGCGGCTGTCGGTGCCGGTGGTTTGCGTTGGCAATATCAATATCGGCGGCACCGGCAAGACGCCGACGGTAATTGCACTGGCCGAACGCTTGAAATCCTGGGGCTGGGCACCGCATGTGGTTTCGCGTGGTTATGGCGGCAGCCTGCATGGACCGATCAAGGTTGTGGAGCGTCGGCATAAGGCAAGCGAGGTCGGCGATGAGCCATTGTTGCTGGCGGCGTTCTGCGACACTTGGGTAGCCCGTGACCGCGCAGCCGGGGCGCGGACGGCGATTGCAGCGGGTGCCGACATCATTCTGCTGGATGACGGGTTGCAAAATCCGTCACTGGCGAAAGATCTGTCGCTTGTGGTGGTCGACGCCGTTCAGGGGTTTGGCAATGGCCGCATAATTCCCTCGGGACCATTGCGTGAAAGGCTTGAAGGCGGGTTGGCGCGCGCAGATGCGGTGCTGGTGATCGGTGCAACCGAGGCGCGTGACCGGTTGGTGAAACGCTGGCCGATGGTTGCGAAGCTGTCGGTTGTTGGTGCCGAGCTTCGACCTCTTGTCACTGGTGTGGACTGGCATGGAACCCGCGTTCTTGCCTTTGCCGGTATCGGACGCCCGGAAAAATTCTTCCTTACCCTGAAAGAACTGGGGGCCGAAATCGTGCAGGCGGAAGCGCTGAGCGATCACCAGCCGCTGGACCGGCGTCTGATGCAGCGACTGGAGGCAGATGCGTTTTTCAAGGGCGCACAGATGGTGACGACGGAAAAGGACGCGGTCAGG
>JAGQRW010000016.1 GCA_020425085.1 Paracoccaceae bacterium | reverse complement strand
GAAGGATAATCCAAACATCGGTGTTGGGCCTCGGGTCCATACGCTGCGGACCGATCGCTGGAGGCTCAGCATCCTTTCCAACGTCGCCTGGGGTGAGCTTTACGATCTGGAGAACGACCCGGGAGAGTTCCTGAATCTTTGGGACAACCCGGAGCATTTCACGGTCCGCGCCAGCATGATCGAGCGACTTGCCCGTGCCGAAATCGACGGGGTTGACCGTATGCCTTTCCCGACGGGTCTGGCCTGAATGCACGCCGACCACCACGGAGCGATTCAATACGATTCTGGCAGCTCCGGTGACTTCGCAGGTTATGAACTACGAAACAAAAGGATATCAAAATGAACTATATATTTGGCCCGGCCCCTGTGGCTTCTGTCGCGGTAGCCGGCAGCGAGGACCGCATCCCGGTTCGCCGCATTTTCTGCATCGGGCGCAACTACGCAGCCCATGCACGCGAAATGGGTAAAGACCCTGATCGTGATCCACCGTTCTTCTTTCTCAAGCCCGCCGATGCCGTGGTGGATAATGACGCGACTATTCCCTATCCTCCACAAACCGAGAATTTTCACTTCGAGGCAGAGTTGGTCGCAGTCATCGGCAGGGATGGCAAGAATATTTCAGAAGACAAATCGCTAGATCATGTCTGGGGTTATGGCGTAGGCAATGATTTGACTCGCCGGGATCTCCAGCTCAAAGCGCGAGAGCAAGGCCGTCCATGGGATTTGGGAAAGAGCTTTGACCGATCTGCACCAATTGGTCCAATTCACCCCGTGTCGGCAGTGGGCCACCCCAGCAAGGGCGCGATCAAGTTGACGGTCAATGGCGAGATCAAGCAACAGGCTGACCTGGCCGATTTGATTTGGTCGGTGCCCGAAATGATCTCGATCCTGTCGCATTCGATGGAGCTGAAAGCGGGTGACCTGATCATGACCGGCACGCCCGCCGGCGTTGGTCCGTTGATCGAGGGGGACACATGTGTCGTCTCAATCGAGGGTTTGGGCGACCTGACCACACATATCGGGCCGAAGGAGTGAGTCTGAAACTGCACAACTTCTATCGTTCCTTGTCATCGACGCGGTTGCGTATTGCATCGAACCACAACCACCGCGCGTATTTACACCGAACTGGACAAGCTCCCGGCCTTCCAAAAGGCTGCCCCAACCAGCCCAACGCCTCGTGAAGCGGTCATCTGATAATATTCAAAAGAGAGGAAACGATATGGACCATGGAAAAGACAATGTAATGCTTCCTGAAGAAACGCCTGAACTGAAGGCGCTCTATAAGGGTTTCAAGGACGAAAGCATCATTCCACTCTGGACACAACTTGGTGATCTGATGCCTGTTCACCCCAAATCCAAGGCTGTGCCACATGTCTGGAAATGGTCAAATCTGAATGCGTTGGCCGAAAAGTCCGGCGAACTGATACCTGTGGGCCGGGGCGGCGAACGCCGCGCGCTTGGTCTGGCCAATCCCGGCCTTGCACCCAACGCCTATGTCAGCCCGACTCTTTGGGCCGCCATCCAGCATCTCGGCCCGCGCGAAACCGCGCCCGAACATCGCCATTCCCAAAACGCGTTTCGCTTTGTTGTCGAAGGCGACGGTGTCTGGACCGTAGTCAACGGCGATCCGGTCCGCATGTCGCGCGGCGATCTGCTTCTGACGCCGGGCTGGCATTTCCACGGCCATCACAATGATACCGATCACACGATGACGTGGATCGACGGGCTGGATATTCCTTTCAGCCAACAAAACGATGTGGGCTTTTTTGAGTTTGGTTCTGAGCGTGTCACTGATTATTCCACGCCCAATTTTTCGCGTAGTGAGAGGCTGTGGTGCCACCCTGGTCTGCGTCCTCTGTCGGGAATTCAAGATACGGTGAACTCCCCGATCGGGTCCTATCGCTGGGAATTCACGGACCGGGCACTGACAGAGCAATTATTGCTAGAAGATGAAGGTCATCCCGCAACGGTCGAGCAAGGTCACGCCGCGATCCGCTATACCAACCCAACCACAGGCGGCGATGTGATGCCGACAATCCGTTGCGAATTTCATCGCTTGCGCGCGGGCGTCGAGACCCCCATGCGCCGTGAAGTCGGCTCAACCGTGTTTCAGGTATTCGACGGGACGGGCGCGGTGGTGCTGGATGGAAAGACACACAAGCTTGAGAAGGGTGACCTGTTCGTAATCCCGTCATGGATACCCTGGTCACTTCAGGCCGAGTCACAATTCGATCTGTTCCGTTTCTCGGATGCGCCAATCATGGAACGGCTCGGGTTCATGCGTACTTTGGTGGATGGCGCATGAACCTTTCACCGGCTGAGCAATCGGCACGCGATACGCATCGCGCGTGCCAAGGCGGGCGTGCGCGTTATGACGCTCCAGGTGACGCAAACTGCCCATGCCAGTGTCGTTTTGACGGTACTCATCCCATTGCTTTGCTATTTCGGCTCACTGTTCCTGACGGTGATGTTTGTTAGCCGCAAGCTGAGTATCCTGCCTGTTGCAAGCCAAGGTAGCGCCGACCCGATGAATACACAGGATTGGCTCGGTCAATCCTTCATTACTAAAACTTAACGCCGTCAACGGTTCCCAAGGGCCGAAATTCCGGGAATGGTTGAAGAATACTTGCCGCAGGGTCAATATTGAAAACCTCAAGTGTCGGATATTGAAAAATTCATCGTTCTGACAAGGCGGCTGGTGGTCTAGCGGGCCATGGGATGGCGCCATCGTTGTCGCCGCCTGGCAGAAGGCAGGTAGTGCCTAAACCTATTGCGTTGGCGGTCCTGCGATGGGCAACCATCCGATCAATGCTGCGAAGGCTTTGCCAGGAAACGATACGATCTCGGATGGGCCCTACGCGCGCTATCTACTGCATCAGGCTTGCTCATCCATTGATCAAGGTTTTGATTGGGCTTCACGGGCAGGTCGGCCCAAGCGGACCAGTCTGGCCATTTCCTGCATCCTCGAACCGGCATGATTGAAAAAGCTGGTGTAGCTTTCGCAGAAATAGTTATGGCCTGGCTCGCCATCTTTTGATTTGGCAAAGCGGTGTTTAGGGCAACCGCCGTTACATGCGAAACGGTAGGAGCACGAGAGGCACTGCGCGGTCAGACCGGCGAGCTTGTCGTGGCCGAATTCCTGCTGGCGTTCGGTCCAGAGCATGTCGCGCAGGGGCGTTTCGGTCACCCGGCCCAAGCGATATTCCGGATATACATAATGATCGCACGAATAGAGGCTGCCATCATGCTCCAGCGCCAGACAGCCGCCACAGGTCTTGGCAAAGCCACAAAGCGATGACGGGCCGCCCATCCAAAGGCCGAGTTGCACATCAAAGAACTGGACGAAGACCTTGCCGATATCCTTCCTGAACCAGGTATCGAAAACATCGCACAGAAACTTGCCATAAGCTCGCGGACTGACGCTCCAAGGCGTGACGCTGTTGCCGGGGTCCATGTCCACTTGCGGCGCTGCGGCCAGTCCACAACCTGTGCTGCGCTCGACGATGGGAATGAACTGGATGAAGTCAATGCCGAGACCCCTGAGAAACCTGTAGACGTCTTTGCCTTTTCCGCTATTGGCACGGTTCACAACCGTCAGCGCGTTGATCTCGACCTCGTGGCGTTGCAGCAATTCAAGCCCACACATCACATCATCAAACGTGGGCCGCCCGGCGCGGTCAACGCGGTAGCGATCGTGAATTTTCTTTGGCCCATCAATACTGATGCCGACAAGGAAACCGTTGTCGCGCAGGAACGCGCCCCATTCGTCGTCAAGCAGTGTCCCGTTGGTTTGCAGGGAATTCGCAATCTCTACTCGCTCAGGGGTGTATTTGTTCTGAAGATCGACGATCTTGCGGAAATAGTCCACACCCAACATCGTCGGTTCGCCCCCTTGCCAGGCGAAGGATACTTCTGTCATTCCGGCTTCGACCGAGGTTTCGATCAACTGACGGATATAGGCTTCCAGTACATCGTCGGCCATGCGAAACTTCTTTTCATCAGGGAATAGTTTTTCCTTTTCAAGATAGTAGCAGTACTCGCAGTTGATATTGCAGCGCGGTCCAATGGGTTTGGTCATTACGTGAAACGGGCGGGCAATGGACATTGTTTCGTGATCCTAGGAGGTCGGTTCTTTAACGCTGCAAGTTAGTGGTGTCAGATCAAGTCGGAACCAATACACTTTACGTTCCGGCAGATTGCAATCAAGGAATCCGCGTGTTGCATGAAGCCGTAGATATGCCATTACTTACGCGCCAAAGGCCGCCTTCAGCCCAAAAGTGAACCTTGGTGGATTGCGCAGCCTCTCGTTATTGGGACGACTACGCCGCGGAGAAACAAGCCAATTTCGTTGGGCTAGCCTTCGCAGGCATTCAACGATTTCCGACATTTTCACGGCCTTCAACAACTGAGATTGAGCCTATATTTGAGATCCAGAACCCGAATTCTTCAATAACTTGAAGTGCTTTTCATGTGATCGGCGATCACCGCCTTCAGTGCTGATCGGACAGACTGGTCGGTTGTGGAGAACGCATGGTAGTCGTTGACCAAATCGTTCTGCAAAACGCCGACCACGACCTGATAGCAGAATCTCAGTTTCCGCTCGGTTTCGGAGCTGCTCCGATCTGGGTAGGCATCTTTCAACCTGTCAACAATCCCTTGCTGAATGTCTTGTCCGGACTTCCGCATCAGCGCCCAGCCGTCCTCGGGATCGAGAATGCGAAGAAGGGACTCCTTCAAAACGCCGCGCACTTCGCTTGAAAAAATATCAGCCAGCGTGTCGACGAGTTCGTCTAGAACCTCAGGGGGCGAAAGGCTGCTCAACCGCTCGCGCCCCAATCGGTATTCGATAATCCTGCGGTCACGGGCTACGGCAGACATTTGCAAGGCCCGGAAAAATGCTTCCTTATCCTCGAACCGTTTGTAGAAACTGCCGACCGACCGACCGCTGTGGCGCACCAGGTCGGACACTTTCAGTTCGTCGAAACGCATCTGGTTCAAAAGGGCTATTCCGGACTCGATGAATGCATCGAGCGACTTTTGGCTGCGATCCTGACGAACATCGAATACACCCTCGACGGATTTAGTGAATTCTGTACTTCGCTTATTCAAACCAATCTCCTGCCTTCAAATGCCTTATAACCAAAAATCCTTCGTGTGAATAGTATTTAGAGAATGTTTATTCTCTTTAATTGACAGAATGTAGCAAATGCGTAATAAAGAGAACGGAAAATCTCCTTTTGGAGCGCATCGTGTCGAGACCGAGCTTCAGAATCTGGGCATCTGGATGCCCCCATGTTTCCGCAGACAAGAAGCGGGGACGCGAAAGTCTTGGCGACGCCATTCGGCAGTCGGAACGCGACTTCGACTGGGACATCGGGATAAATGTTGGCGATTTTTCGGCTTCTTTCGGATTACCGACGGACGAAGAGGGCGCGGAGATCATCCGTCAATTCGGCGCTCTGGAAAAGCATCGCCGCGAAGATATTTACACCATCTGCGGCAATCACGACAGGAATGCGCCAGATGAACCGGAAGCGATGTGGTTCCGCCGCTGGATCGACCCGATGGGCGAGCATCCGGAAATCTCTGGCGTCCAAGCGGCAAGATTCCGTTTCCCACCGGCCGGAACGTTTGAACGGTACTTTTTCGAAGTCGGCAATATTCGTTTCTTGATGATGAGTGATGTAAACGAAGCGACGCAGTCCATAGGCCGGGGTGAACTGGGCGGAAATCCCGGTGGAGTGGTCAAGCGCGAAACCTTCGACTGGTGGGTCGACCAGGTCGAAAGCAACCACCAGGATAAGATCATCATTACGGCGCATCACTACCTGCTGAAGGACACGACCGTCGCAACCGGTGACTGGGAAGGCATGAAACGTGAGGCCGATGGAAAATGGGCCACCGATTATCACGGTTATTACAAGGACGGCACGCCACATGCCGCCTCATACCTCTATTGGGTCGGAGGGAACCCGGGCGGTGGAGAGTTTGAAACCTGGCTGTCTGGTAATCCCGGCAAGGTCGACTTCTGGCTGGGCGGTCACACCCATACAAACCCGGACGATCGCCATGGTAACAAGGAACATGTCGAGACGCGATATGGTGGCGTCACCTTCGTCAACGTTTCTGCCCTGACGCGACATTTCGTTCAACCGCACGCCATGCCGCATTCGCGTCTGTTCACGTTTAAAGACGGCTCGGACAACGTGGTTATCGATTGCTATATGCACACCGATGAGTTTCGGGAACAGGGTTTTTACGCAGAAAAACAACGGCATGTGAATTTGACCAAGCCGTTTCAAATGTAATGCCAAAACTACCAACAAGGAGGATATCAATGTTCAAGAAGATAGTCACAGGAACCACATTTGCCCTGTTGTTGATGGCGGGACCTTCGTTCGCCGATTGGAAACCGGAGGGATCCGTCACGATGATGACCATGTTCCCGCCGGGCGGTGGCGGTGACGTTCTGTCCCGCGCCGTGGCCAAGCATTTTGAGGACACGCTCGGCTGGAACATCGTAGTTGACAACAAGCCGGGCGGCGGCGGTGCCGCGATGGCAAAGGTGCTGAAAGAGGCCCCAGCCGACGGCATGACCATCGGTTTTGCGGTTTCGGAAACCTACTCGTTTGCGCCGATCATGAACCCCAAAGTCGGTTACAGCGCCGATGATTTCACCTTTCTGGGCGCAGTAGCCAACACACAGATCGGCTGGGTTGCTCCGGCAGACGCACCTTACAACTCACTTGAAGATTTGGTTGCTGCCGCGAAAGGTGGCGCCGAGATCGAGGTTGGTGTGTTCAGCCCGAGGGCGAATGCCGCCGTACGGGCAATCGGCAAGCAGTTTGGCGTCGAGTTCATCCCGGTTCCGATCAAAAGCGGCAATGAAGGCGTAAATAACGTGCTGAACAAGCACCTTGCCACAACATTGGTTGCCGGTCCCCAGGCCCCATATGTCCGAAGCGGTGATCTGAAAGTACTGGCTTCCTTGGAAGCGGACCGGCTAGTGGTCGGTGGGGACGCCCTGACGGTTGCTGAATCCGGTGTGGAACTGGCGACCTTCCGGGTAAAATGGCTGCTCGCCGCCCCCGCAGGTCTGCCGCAAGAGGTGAAAGATGCTTGGTCTGCAGCCATTGAAAGCGCGATGGACAATGAAGAACTGCGCTCGTTCATCACCGACAAGATGAGCCTCAAGATGGTATTCACCTCGGGCGACACGCTCATGGAAGAAATCACTGGAGGGCGTGGTGCCAACAAAACCCTTATCGGGTTCCTCAAGTAACTCGAACCAGGTGCCGCACCACTTCTTATGGTGTGGCGCCTGTTTGCAAGGGGACAATATCATGCGGCACATGCCGAACTTGCTATCCGGGCTTGCGGCCACTTTTCTGGGGGTCGCGTTGATACTGTGGATCATTCCGGCCCAGACTGTGCCGGCGGTATTTGCCTCAGTTCCATCCGGTTTTTACCCGAATATCACCAGCATGATGCTCGTCATATCGGGGATTGCCCTAACCGTTTCCGGGCTGATCTCGACCAAGGCCGATCGGACAGAGATCCCGCCTGCCTTGTTCGCCGTCCGGTTTGCGGTGGCCCTGATCCTTCTGGTAGGTGCCATGCTTCTTGTCCCGATTCTCGGGTTCCTGCCCACCGGAGCGGGCGTCTGTGCGATCACGCTTCTGGCAATGCGTGAACATCACTGGCTGCGAATCGCCGCCATATGTGTCGCAGCCCCGCTTGTCGTCTGGGTTGGTTTCGCAGTTTTATTGGGGCGGCCTCTGCCGTGATTCTGTCATGATCGTGGAACTCAACATCATATTGGCCGGGATCGCTGACGCGCTCACACTTTGGACCCTGCTTCTGGTTGCGGCGGGCGTCACATTGGGGATCGTCGTCGGTGCGATCCCTGGCCTGAACGGGCCGATGGCCATCGCGATTGCGGTGCCCGCGACTTTCTATCTTGAACCAGTTACGGCCATCGGTTTTCTGGTGGGTATCATGAAGGGATCGACCGTTGGAGGCGCTGTACCGGCTATTCTAATGAACACGCCGGGAACACCCGATGCGATGATCACGACGCTGGACGGCTTTCCGCTGGCACAGAAGGGACAGTCGGGCAAGGCGCTGAAGATGGCGCTTTTCAGTTCGGTCACAGGTGACACGTTTTCGGACATCGTGCTTTTTGTTGCCGCCGCTCCGTTATCTGTGGTGGCAATGATGATGGGTCCGGTGGAACTGTCGGCGGTGGTGTTTTTTTCGATTTGTGTTCTGGCGGCACTGATCGGGGACAACCCATTAAGGGGGCTTGTCGTTGCGTCGATGGGCTTCGTTCTGGCCTCGGTGGGCCAGGCCCCGGAAGAGGCTACGCCGCGCTTGGCCTTCGGCTTTCCCGAACTTGAAGACGGCATCCCGCTGGTTGCGGTCGGCATGGGCGTTCTGGTGCTGGGCGAGATCATCCATTCCATTGCCGAGGGCGGTGTTTCGGCACGAGGCCGCCTTGCCCCTCCTTCAATCGGTGATGACGCCCGACTGTCCCTGTCGGAGTATATGTCCGTGAAAGCCACAATATTCCGTTCGGCCGTAATCGGCACATTGATCGGGGCTGTGCCAGGCATCGGTTCTGCGTTGGCCGCGACGATCGGCTATTCAACAGCAAGACGTGCCTCAAAAACGCCGGAAGATTTCGGGAAAGGCACGATCGAAGGAGTGGCTGCAACTGAAGCCGCCAACAGTGCTGTATCCGGCGCCAACCTGATCCCGCTTTTGACATTGGGGGTGCCGGGTAACGTTTCCGCGGCCTTCCTGATGGGGGCTTTGATCATCCACGGCATCATTCCCGGCCCGACCTTGATGCGCGACGAAAGCCAACTGGTGTTTTCGATCTTCACCACAATGGCGATTGCCAACATATGCAACCTTGTCATCGGCCGGATGGGTCTGAACCTGTTCGGTCTGATCGCCAAGGTCAGTGCCATTTACATTTACCCAAGTGTGATCCTGTTGTGCATTGCCGGGGAATGGGTCAGCGGAGGCGGCCCTGTGGGTCTTGTTCTGCTGGGCTTTTTCGGTGCATTCGGCTATCTGCTGAGGGTGCTGAATTTCTCAGTCGTGATCTTCATTATCGCATTCGTTCTGGGCCGCATCTGGGAATTTCCTCTGACTCAAGCAATGATCCTGACCCGGGGCGACCCAGTACGTCTTCTGAATTACCCGGTGGCGGTCATATTCATTCTGGCCGGGCTTGGACTGATCGTTTTCGTGCAGATCCGGGCACGGATTGATCTGCGAAAAAGCCGTCAATAGCAACAAACGAGAAAATATCGCCTTATGACTGTCCCGAACCGCCCTAACATCGTGTTGATTTTCACGGATAATCAGCAAGCTTCAACGCTGGCTTGTTACGGAAATTCCGAAATCCATACGCCAAATCTGGATTGTCTGGCCAGCCAAGGCATGTTGTTTGAAAACGCTTTCTGCCCCAACGCCTTTTGCTCGCCATGCCGCGCATCAGTTCTGACCGGACTGCTGCCGTCCCAGCACGGCGTGCACAGCTGGATCGATGACCGAAACATGCAGGAATGGCCTCAAAACTGGCACGCACTGGCTGGGTTGCGGACTCTGCCGGGAACGTTGCGGGATGCAGGGTACGCGACCGCGCTGGTTGGCAAGTACCACTTGGGAGATCCGACAAGCGCAATGGAAGGTTTCGACTATTGGTGCACCATGGCCGATGGGCATGTGCGCAGCTTCTATCATAACCGTATCACAGAAAATGGCGACACTTATGACCATGAAGGTCACACAGTGGATTTCTTTTCCCGAAAGGGCATAGATTTCATGGAGCGAACTGTCGCCGCTGATCAGCCATTTTTCCTGTACCTGCCTTTCCCGGCACCCTACGGCCACTGGCCCGCGACGAAAGAAGACGTTTGGTGTCGCTATTCTGACCTGTATGCCGATTGTCCGATGGAGTCGGTACCGCGTGAGGGTCTGAGCAAGGGGTCCATTGATGCCTTTTTACTGCGGCAGAAATATTCAGGTGGCGGGCTGGATTATTCCATGACTCTTCGGGCGCCGAACGATTTACCTACGCTCAGAAACTATTATGCGCAGATATCTATGGTAGACGATGGTGTCGGCCAGATTACGGCGGCCTTGGATCGTCTGAGCTTAGCCGAAGACACGATCCTGGTATTCACTGCGGATCACGGGCTTTCCGTCGGTCAGCACGGGTTCTGGGGCCACGGAGCGGCGACCTTTCCGGCAAACCTGCATCATGCGGCACATTCGGTGCCACTGATCGTGCGGCACTCTCCGAGTGTGGAGGCTGGTCAGCGTTGCAAGGTGATGGTATCGAACATGGACGTTTTCTCAACCATTCTCGACTATACCGGGCAACCCAACGACCAAGGCGATATGGTGATTCCCAGCCGGTCGCTGAAACCACTTCTGACTGGCGATCCCGGTGATTGGGGCGAGGACGCGGTCTATTCCGAGCAGGAGGAAACCCGGGTCGTCCGAACCCCGAAATGGGCCTATTTCAAGCGGTTTGGAAAAGCGCCCGGTCATCCGATCGGCGACGAGCTTTATGACGTGGAAGCAGACCCTTGCGAAACCACCAACCTTGCCAACAACCTCACCCATGCGCACATCCGCGACAGACTCGACACGTTACTGACGGAGTATTTTGCCATTCACGTCCGGCCCGAGGCTGATTTGTGGAACGGCGGCGCGCCGCTGCAACACAGCGAACGCAACGAGTTTTGGCGCGATGCCTGGGGTGAGGACTGGCAACCAGTCTACGACTATGAAGGTGGTTGAAGCGAAAATGAAACGCTGCCTGTCGGCTGTTGTGGCGAACCGCTTGGCAGCGGCAACAGCACCGGAACTCCCACCCGGCCGGTGGCGAATCCCGGTCAAATTGATCGCTCTGCCCGGGGGCTGGTTCTACATGGTCGGTCCGTATTGTCGTTCGCGCGCTGATTGATGTGCTCATTGCTGCATTCGCAAATTCCCGGACTTTGAGTATTGTGTAGCGGATTGATAGCGATAACTGGTTCAACAATAGGCGGCTGCTTGGTCCCATTGGGAACATCCCCCCAGCGACGCCGAAGAGAACTACGATGCACAGTGCGACGTGTTCGATATGGTCGCGTAAAGTTGAGCAAAAGGTCTTCGGTAAAACCGGGGCGATTCAGTTGCCATATCGCGAAGCCGTCAGACGACCTTGAAACTGGAAAGTCGGTCAGCCAAGGTGGCGAAGGGTGCGTAGCCAACGGATAGTTCATGCAAGCCGGTCGCGGTTTGCAGCATCACGGTCGGAAACCCCCGCACACCCAGTTGTCGCGCAAGCCGGAACTCTCGTTGCGTGGCGGCAACGGTCTCGGGGCTGGCAAAGCTCTTTTCAAAATGTTCCGGATCAATGCCCGTGGCCGTGCAGATATCGCGGTAAAAGGCGGGTTCCTTCGGGTCTTCGCCCTCGACATAGAATTTCCGCTGAACCGCCGCGAAAAAGGCAAGCTCGCGGCGGATGGCATCCTGTCCCTGGCCGAAAAACTCTCGAGCGCTCACAACGGCGCGGCACGCCGGTTCGGTGTCATAAGAGAACGCCGAACGCTCGAGCAAGCGAAAGCCAAAGGGTTGGCCGGTTTGCGCAGCGATATGCGTCCATTCCTGTCTGAGAAAATCGCGAAAGGCGGCATTCCAAGCATCTCCGCCTCCGGCCCGCAATCCGCCCATCACGAGGCGGAAGCGCATCCCCCGATCGGCACAATGCACGGCCAATGCTTCGATCTCCGGCGACATGCCCCAGCACCAGGAACACATCGGATCGCCAATGTAAAAGACCTGCACCTGATCGCTGTCCGCAGCATCAGGGCGTTGCGCCGCCGCACCCGGCAGCAGGCAGGCTCCGGTCTCCGGGTCACATTCCGTGGTCATGAGCTGTTCCTTTGCTGATCAGGGGGCAGTTTTGCCGCGCAATAACGACGATATTGCGCTATAGAGGATTTGTCGACGGCCGCAAGCAGCTTGTCATCTGCAGACCGGCAGAGCAGGTCAGCAAGGATCTGTCATTTGGCAATGCCACATTTCCATTCTGCTGTTCCAAAGTTGATTTTTCCCGACGACAGGAGCCAAAGATATTGCGTTGCGCCGTTGATTTATGCGAAATTTCTCGCTGGCAATAGTACTACTATCGGTTCAAACGGTGGTGACAGTTGGTTCTTTGAACCAGGTAGCATCTCCATCGGATACTTCGCCGAGAGTGTTGCCTCGCGCGATCCTTGAGAAAACAACCTGATGCGATACCTGAACGGATTGAGCGTTCGTGGTGTGAAAAAGTGACAAGCAGTACAGGCTTGGCTTCCTATGAGGATTTCAGAAAATCTGATGCCGCCAGATGAATGCGAACAAGTCTCTCCAAGGTCGGTGACGTTTCTCCTTCCTAGGTTTCTGACGATGTAAGCTCGAGATTCATGTGGTCCATCATGTACCATGTAGTAGGGTGTACTGCATCCATATAACACTATATAAATCAATGGATTAGATGGTGTGGCGGAGACGAAGGGATTCGAACCCTCGAGACGATTCCTCGCCTACTCCCTTAGCAGGGGAGCGCCTTCGACCACTCGGCCACGTCTCCGCCGATGGGTCTATCAGGGCAAAGGTTCGGAAAACAAGGGGAAAACGTCTGGTGTTCAGAATATTCATCGATTGCGGTACGGTGTGAGTTGGGCGCCACGTAAGGGTTGAAACCGGGATCTATCGTGGTTGACTAACGAACCGCCATATCGCTGGTTTCAGAAAATGAAGTCATCTTGGGTCAGAGGTGCGGCGATGGTGTCCTCGGCGTTTTCGACCATGACGCGTATCACTTCATCATGGACGAAAATCCTGTAACCCCAGTTCATCGGCCGAATGTCGAGCGAGCTGATGTGATAGAGCATGTCGAAAGACGAAAGATCCAGCAAATCTTCGCCCTTTACGAAATCGGTGATGGTATCTCGCCGCCCGTCCTGGTGGAACACGAACACATCCGCGCCACTGCCGCCGGTCAGAGTATCGCTTCCTCCGCCATCTATCAGCCGGTCATTGCCCGCGCCGCCAATAAGCCTGTCCGAACCAGCCCTGCCAAAGATCAGGTCGTCGCCATCACCACCGGTCAATATGTCATTGCCTCGGCGGCCATTGATCATGTCGCCAAGCTGGCCCAGATCAAGCGAAAGCTGGGTAACGCCTGCTTTTTTCTCGCCGGTGACAAAAATCTGAACCTCGTTTGCGAAAACCTGTGCCGCAATGGCCTGAACATTGTTCAGCGTGGTGTCGAACTGGTCCGATATGGTGGCAAGGGTGGACAGCTTGCCGTTGGGATTGAGTTCGAACAATGTCACCCCGTCATCAGCACCACCCGCAAGCACGAAGGCACGGTTGCCAACCTTGAATGTTTCAAGCGCCTGAACGCCGTCAAATCGGGTTTCCTGCGTATCCTGACGAAAATCGGTTTCGATCATCTGGCCGTTTTTCGTCACTTGAAATACGCTGATCGAATCCGTACCTGCCGCCGACATAATCAGATAACGACCGCCGCCAAACTTGATGGTTTCAAGTTCACTGACATGGGAAAACCCCGATCCATCCGAGGCAGCGATGCTGTCCGCAAGTGTCAGGCGACCGAATGCATTGATTCTAAAACTGCTGATACCTGGTTCAGCCGATGATGCGGCAAACAAGTATTGGAATTTGCCGAATCGTATTGAGGTCATGGCCGAAACATCGCCCAGAAACTGATCCGGCGTATCGTCGATATGTTCCCTGAATATGACATCCATCGAGGGCGCGATTCTGGATTGCACCAACCCGGATTCCCCCGCCTGGGCAGAGTACATGAAGAACTTGTACCCGACTTTGACGATTTCGCTGTCGGAATAGTTGTTCAACATGCCGCTTGGCCCAGTAACCGTCTGTTTGCGACTAAAACCGCCATCGGTGCCAATCCGGTGCAGTACTACATTGTCGTCATAGCGCCCGCTTGGAATCAGAAAACTGGTGCCGCGTATTGACGCCAGAACTATGTCACTGACCCCGATGGTGCCAGTATTGTTGTTGCCGCCCAACGCATCGCAATAGCTGGCAACCAGCCCATCCTGAAGATGAAAGCTTTGCATGCCTCCATCGGATACGGACGCGGAATATAGATATTCCTGCCCGTTGATCTTATAAATCTCAAGGTCCGTGATCCCGCTCATATGCGTGAACGGACCGCCCACTAACGTGGACTTGTGCATGAAGTTCGCCACCCCTGGCTCCCATGATCAGCACCCCCATGAGGCTAGGTTGGGGCCGAAAGTTTAAGGAGCTTTGAAGTATCTGAACCGCGACTCAGGAATTATGCAGAAAATGCAAGACGTCGCCGTCGGCGACCACATAGGATTTGCCCTCTACGCGCATCCTGCCCGCCTCTTTGGCACCCTGCTCTCCGCCAAATGAAACAAAGTCGTCATAGCTGATGGTTTCGGCGCGGATGAAACCGCGTTCAAAATCGCCGTGGATCACACCAGCGGCTTGCGGGGCAAGAGTGCCTTGGCGAATGGTCCAGGCGCGGGCCTCTTTCGGGCCGACGGTGAAATAGGTTTGCAGGTGCAACAATGCGTACCCGGCACGGATCAGCCGATCGAGCCCGGCCTCGGCCAGACCCATTTCAGACAGGAACATCTGGCGTTCTTCGACCTCAAGTTGGCTGATTTCCTCTTCGATGGCGGCAGAGATCACCACACAGCCCGCACCTTCTGTCGCCGCCAGTTCCGCCACACGGGCGGAATGTCGGTTGCCGCTGGCGGCGTTTTCTTCTTCGACATTGCAGACGTAAAGGATCGGTTTTGCCGTCAATAGCTGCAACATCAACCAGTTCTTGCGTTCATCATCAGAGATCTCGACGCTGCGGGCGGGCTGGCCCTGTTCCAGCGCGGCAAGGGCGCGGCGCAGCAATGCCTCTTGCTCGATGGCCTGCTTGTCGCCGCCACGGGTTTTGCGAACAAGGTTTTGCAGGCGTTTCTCGATGCTTTCCATGTCGGCCAGCATCAGTTCGGTTTCGATGGTGGCGGCGTCTTCAACCGGATCTACCCGGCCTTCGACATGGGTAACGTCATCATCTTCAAAACACCTGAGCACATGGGCGATGGCGTCGCATTCGCGGATATTGGCCAGAAACTGGTTGCCCAGCCCTTCGCCTTTGCTGGCACCTTTGACCAGCCCGGCGATATCGACAAACGTCATGCGGGTTGAAATGATCTGTTTTGAGCCGGCAATCGCCGCCAGGCGCTCCAGCCTTGGATCCGGCACGGATACTTCGCCGATATTCGGCTCGATGGTGCAGAACGGGAAATTCGCGGCCTGTGCGGCGGCAGTTTTGGTCAGGGCATTGAACAAGGTCGATTTGCCCACATTCGGCATGCCGACGATACCGGTCTTGAAGCCCATTGATGTCTCCGATCCTGAACTGAAATCCGGCCCGCTTGTAGGGCCAAGCGATCCTGCTTACAAGCCATGCTTGCAGATGGGGCAGGGGGCGATTCAAGCTGGCCGCGCCTTGCTGACCCAGGCGGCGAGCAATCGGCCATTGATTTTGCCCGGCCATTCGGCGAAACCTGCGGGCGACGAAATACGAGGATTAAAATGAGCCGCATCGACGACAAATTCGCCGCACTGAAGGCCGAAGGCAAAGCCGCCTTTGTCACCTATGTAATGGCCGGTGATCCGAACCCAGAAACTTCGCTGGCGGTGGTCAAGGGGTTACCTGCGGCAGGCGTTGATGTGATCGAACTTGGCCTGCCTTTCACCGACCCGATGGCCGACGGCCCGACCATTCAACTGGCAGGGCAACGCGCGTTGGCGCAGGGCATGACGTTGAGAAAGACGCTGGCGCTGGCAGCGGATTTTCGTAAATCCGACCAGACAACGCCGATTGTCCTGATGGGATATTACAATCCGATCTACAGTCACGGCGTGGCGCAATTCCTTGTTGATGCCAAAGCTGCCGGTATCGACGGGTTGATCGTGGTCGATCTGCCGCCTGAGGAAGATGAGGAACTCTGCATACCCGCCAATCAGGCCGGGATGAATTTCATCCGTCTGGCGACACCGACCACCGATGACAAGCGCCTGCCGAAGGTTCTGCAAAATACCTCGGGCTTTCTTTACTATGTGTCGATCACCGGCATTACCGGTGCCGCCGAAGCCAACGCCGCCCTGGTTGCACCAGAAGTGGCGAGGATCAAGCGATCGACCGACATTCCGGTATGCGTCGGCTTTGGCATCAAGACCGCAAAGGCGGCCGAGGCGATGGCCAGGGTGGCTGATGGTGTCGTTGTCGGCTCGGCCATCGTCGATCTGCTGGGCAATGGCAGATCACTGGCCGAGGTTCTGGAATTCGTGAAGACCCTGGCCGAGGGGGCGCATCGGCCAACCAAATAGCCCGGCCCACCGGCCAAGGCCATTTCCAAGACCGATTGCGCAATCCATCGCCGGTTGTTACTGCTTTTCCATGCGGAACAGTCCGAAAGGGTCGCCAATGCCCGCCATCACCTGTATCGAAGATCTGCGCGTTCTTTATCAGCGGCGCGTACCAAAGATGTTCTATGAATATGCTGAAACCGGTTCCTGGACTGAACAGACCTTTCGCGAAAATACCAGCGACTTTCACGATATCTATTTTCGCCAGCGCGTGGCGGTCGATATGTCCAACCGCACCACCAAATCCCGGATGATCGGGCAGGATGTGGCGATGCCGGTGGCATTGGCACCCGTCGGCCTGCTGGGAATGCAGAACGCGGATGGTGAGATCAAGGCGGCCCGCGCGGCGGAAAAATTCGGCGTGCCATTCACCCTTTCCACCATGTCGATCTGCTCGATCGAAGATGTGGCCGAACATACGACCAAGCCCTTCTGGTTTCAGGTCTACACCCTGACAGACACCGATTTCATGCAGCGATTGTTTGACCGCGCCCGCGCTGCCGCGTGCAGCGCCATCGTTATCACGCTTGATCTGCAAATCGGCGGCCAACGCCATCGGGATATCAAAAACGGCCTGTCGGCCCCGCCGAAACTGACCGCGAAATCCATTGCCAACATGATGACCAAGGTTCAGTGGGGTCTTGGCATGCTTGGCACCAAACGGCGGTTTTTTGGCAATATCATCGGCCATGCCAAAGGGGTTTCCGACCCCTCATCCCTGACCAGTTGGACCGAAGAGGCGTTTGATGCCTCGCTGAACTGGGACCGGATCAAGGAATTCAAGAAAATGTGGGGCGGCAAGGTCATCCTCAAGGGCATTCTGGATGTTGAAGACGCGAAAATGGCGGTCAAGGCGGGGGCGGATGCGATCATCGTATCAAACCACGGCGGCCGCCAACTGGATGGGGCGCTATCGTCTATCCGGGCGCTGGCGGAAATTCTGGATGCGGTTGGCGACAAGATCGAGGTGCATATCGACAGCGGTATCCGCTCAGGCCAGGATGTTCTGAAGGCCATCGCCATGGGGGCCAAGGGTGCCTATATCGGCCGCGCCTACGTCTATGGCCTTGGTGCCATGGGTGAGGCAGGGGTGACGCGCGCGTTGGAGGTGATTCACAAGGAACTTGATTACTCCATGGCGTTCTGCGGTCATCGCAGGCTGGAAGACGTCGGCCCGGACATCTTGCGCATTCCCAAAGGCTTTGCCGGTGATTGGGAAACACCCAAACCCACCAAACCTACCCCAAAGGCCCGCAGCACGAAAAAGGCCTGATTCCGCTTTCCTTTGGATGCGATTCCCCCTATAGGGACGGCTTCGCGCGGCCTTGCACCCTTGGAGGAAGCCGCATTCGTAACCTAAGGAGAATTCCGATGGCTGGAGCAATACCAGATCTCATAGCCACGGCGCGTACGGGGACAGGCAAGGGGGCCGCCCGGCAAGCACGTCGTGAAGGACAAGTACCAGGTGTGGTCTATGGTGGCGGCGCAGATCCGCAACCGATCAACATCCAGTATAACGTTCTGTTGAAACACTTGAAAGCGGGGCGGTTTCTTTCGACCCTGTTCAACCTCAAGGTCGAAGGCCAGGAAGACGTGCGCGTCATCTGCCGTGATGTACAACGCGACGTGGTCAAGGATTTGCCACGGCATCTTGACCTGATGCGCCTGCGCCGCAATTCGCGCATCAACCTGTTCATCCCGGTTGAATTCATCGGCGAAGATGTTTCGGTTGGCCTGAAACGTGGCGGCGTTCTGACCATTGTCCGGAACGAAGTCGAACTTCTGGTGACGGCTGGTGATATCCCGGAACGGCTGGTTGTCGATCTGACTCATCACGATATCGGCGATGTCATTCACATGTCGGAAATCACCCTGCCTGAAGGCACGCGGCCGATGATCACTGACCGTGATTTTGTGATTGCCAATATCAGCGAACCGTCCAGCCTGAAATCCGCAGGCGAAGAAGAAGAGGAAGCCGAAGCAGAAGCCGCCGAAGCCGCTGAAGATGAGGAAGAAGCAAGCGACGAGTAAGTCGCTTTCCCGCACTTCCCGTGTTAGCAAAGACGCATCGGTATCAGCCGGTGCGTTTTTGTTTGGAATGATCTGATGAAACTTTTTGTCGGCCTTGGCAATCCCGGCCCGAAATATGCAATGAACCGGCACAATGTCGGCTATATGGCAGTGGAGCGGATCGCGGCTGACCAGCAGTTCGGGCCTTGGAAAGGTAAATTTCAGGGTCTGGTTGCCGAAGGCAGGCTGGGGCATGAAAAGGTGGTTCTGCTCAAACCGGAAACCTTCATGAATCTCTCGGGGCAATCGGTTGGTGCCGCGATGCGATTTTACAAACTTGACGCCGATCAGATCACGGTGTTTCACGACGAACTGGATCTTGCCCCTGGCAAGGTTCGGGTGAAATCCGGCGGCGGCCATGCCGGGCATAACGGCCTGCGATCCTTGCACCAGCATATCGGCCCGGACTATCAGCGCATCAGGATCGGCATTGGCCATCCTGGCCACAAGGATCAGGTATCGGGCTATGTGCTGCATGATTTCGCCAAGGCGGATCAGGACTGGCTGGCAGAAGTCCTGCACGGCATCAGCGCCGCCGCCCCCTATCTGGCTGAAGACGGCGCAGCGGGGTTTTCCAACCGATTTGCCCAAGAGATCACGCCGCAACGCAGCGGCAAACCAAAGCCCGACCAGCAAGCTGCCCAGACCGAAACGCCACCAGAACCCCCGACCGATCCGCGCGGCGTACTGCAACGACTGGTCGACAAGTTCCGATAATCAGGCCACCAGAGCCACCTTAGTCCTTGCGAAAGAATTTCTTCTCGCGCGGCTTGCCGTCCCAGCCGGGCTTGCCTTTTGGCTTGTCGTCATACCGTTTGGCGCCACCAGCGCCGCCGCCATCACGGTCGCCACTGGATTTGTAGGGGGGCTTGCCACGACCTGCACCACCACGATCATCCTCGCGGTGTTCCCATTTCTTCAACAGGACCGCGTTGAAGGTATCGCGTCCGATCTGGCCTTCATGGCACCAGAGGCAGGAAATCGCATCATCGTTGATGGCTTCGACAGCCATGCGCATCGACCCGGCGGTCAACACGACAATATCACCAATTTTCAGATCTGACATAACGTAACCTATCCCTGATAGCGGGTTGCAAGACTGCGGCATATACGGCCCCGGTCCGGGTAAGAAAAGCCCTAATTGCCCTTATGGCGATCAGGCGCCGGTATTGATCTCGATCCCCAGTGCTTTGGCAACGGTAAAGATGTCCTTGTCACCGCGCCCGCACATGTTCATCACCATTAGATGATCCTTTGGCAGATCACCGGCAATTCTGGCGACATGGCCAAGTGCGTGACAGGGTTCCAGCGCCGGAATGATGCCTTCGGTCTGACAACACAGCTGAAACGCCGCCAGCGCCTCCTTGTCGGTGACCGAGACATATTCGGCGCGACCGACATCGTGCAGCCACGCATGTTCCGGGCCGACCCCCGGATAATCAAGCCCGGCGGAAATGGAGAACCCTTCCAATATCTGGCCGTCGTCATCCTGCAAGAGATAGGTGCGGTTGCCGTGCAGAACACCAGGCCGACCACCGGTCAACGAGGCGCAATGCTCCATCTTCATGTTGACGCCCTTGCCGCCTGCCTCGACCCCGATGATGCGAACGGACTTGTCGTCAAGAAACGGATAAAACAGCCCCATGGCGTTGGAACCGCCGCCAATGGCGGCGATCAGACTGTCGGGCAGGCGGCCTTCGCGTTCCTGCATCTGGTCGCGCACTTCCTTACCGATGATCGACTGGAAATCCCGGACCATCGCCGGATAGGGATGCGGGCCGGCCACCGTGCCGATGCAGTAGAAGGTGTTGTCCACATAGGTCACCCAGTCCCTGAGTGCGTCGTTCATCGCGTCCTTCAATGTGCCACGCCCGCTGGTCACCGGCACCACCTTGGCCCCCAGAAGGCGCATACGAAAGACGTTGGGGGCCTGACGCTCGACATCATGCGCGCCCATGTAGACGATGCATTCAAGACCAAAACGCGCGCAGACCGTGGCGGTGGCGACGCCATGCTGTCCGGCACCGGTTTCAGCGATGATCCGGGTCTTGCCCATGCGCCGCGCCAACAGGATCTGGCCCAGCACGTTGTTGATCTTGTGCGCACCAGTATGGTTCAGTTCATCGCGCTTCAGGTAAATCTTGGCGCCGCCGAAATGTTCGGTCAGCCGCTCGGCATAATATAGCGGGCTTGGGCGACCGACATAGTGTTTCCAGAGGTCTTCCATCTCGGCCCAGAAATCCGGGTCAACCTTGGCCTTTTCATATTCCGCCTCAAGCGCAAGGATCAGCGGCATCAGGGTTTCGCTGACGAACCGCCCGCCGAAATCGCCGAAACGGCCACGCTCATCCGGGCCTGCCATGAAACTGTTGAATAGGTCCTGTGCCATTTAGTCCGCTCCTCTGGCGGCATTCAGAAATGCCGCGATCCTGTCTTTGTCTTTCACTCCGGGTGCGCATTCGACACCCGAGGAAACATCCACCTGTTTTGCCCCGGTCAGTTCAACCGCCAGCGCCACGTTTTCCGGCGTCAGCCCCCCAGCCAGCATCCACGGTACCGGCCAGCGCCGCCCGGCAATCAGCCGCCAGTCAAAAGTCAGCCCGTTGCCGCCCGGCAGTTCCGCCGTCTTAGGCGGCTTTGCATCCACAAGCAACTGATCGGCGACGCGGGCATAGGTTTCCAGCGCAGCCAGATCGTCGGCGCTGGCGACACCGACCGCCTTCATTACCGGCAGACCGGTACGGGCGCGGATCCCGGCAACGCGGTCGGCGGTTTCGTGGCCATGCAGTTGCAGCATGTCTACCGGCAGTTTTGCGGTTATCGCCGTCAGCAAAGCATCATCGGCATCCACCGTCAGGACGACCTTGCAAATCCCTTCGGGCACCGCCAGCATCAGGTCGCGGGCGCGATCAAGGCTGACATGTCGCGGCGATTTGGGAAAATGTACAAAACCGAGATAGCGCGCGCCGCCCTGAATGGCAGCGGCAACGTCGCGGGGGTCGGACAGGCCGCAGATTTTTACCAGCATTCCAATATCGACCGTTTGGGTGCCGGATTATTCCAGCATCGCAAGGACATCATCCTTGCCATCGCCTGACTTGACACGCAAGCCCTCTACCTCGCGCTCCAGACGTTCGGCTTTGCGCTTGTGACGTGTCGCGGCGGCACGCTGACGGTGTTCGCGGAAATATTCCCAGACGAATCCGATCAGCAACCCGGCCAGAATTCCGCCAAGGATCACCAGAAACAGCGGCATCCGATACTCATTGCCGATCAGCAAGAACTTGGCCAGCGGATCCGGAAGGATCCTGATGGTCACGATCGAGCGGTTGGCCAGGGCCACGGTGATCAGGCAGATGCCGACCACGGCAAGAAACAGGTAACGGATATAGCGCATAACGATCTTTCTGTCTTCAGGGGGTCAGCCGCCGTTCAGGCGGTCCCTCAGCAATTTGCCGGTCTTGAAGAAAGGAACGTGTTTTTCCTCGACCGAAACCGATTCCCCGGTGCGGGGATTGCGTCCGATCCTGGCATCGCGCTTTTTCACGGAAAACGCACCAAAGCCGCGCAGTTCCACACGGTTTCCCCTGGCCATCGCTTCGATGATTTCGTCAAATACCGTGCTGACGATGCGTTCGACATCACGTTGAAAAAGATGCGGGTTCTCGTCGGCAATTTTCTGAACCAGTTCAGAACGGATCATGCGCAAGCCCTCCCATGGGTTGACCGTGCGGATCTGCACGGTTCATTTTTTTGATTGAAGTCGGGGAATATTGACAGAAAAAACGGTTGCAGGGAATAAGCGGATTACAGTTCTCGGACAGTTTATCCCGCCTAAGGTGCTGTTTGCCGGATGAATTTTGTCCTATTGGCCGCTGTCGCCAGCTTTGGCGATACGACCTCGGCGGAATTTGCCTGATATGCCTTGCGGCAGGTTCAGGTGATTCGATTGTATTGATTGCGGTCCTGAAACGAAAAGCGGCCCCTCAGAAGGGGCCGCCTTGAAATGTGTTTTTTAAAGCCTGTCGCAGGACTATTTCGAATCCTGGCTTTTCAGGGCTGCGCCCAGAATATCGCCCAGCGATGCACCACTGTCCGAGGATCCATATTGTTCAACGGCTTCTTTTTCCTCGGCGATTTCGCGCGCCTTGATCGACAGGCCAAGACGGCGTGAGGATTTGTCGATATTGGTCACACGGGCATCGACGTGATCACCGACCGAGAACCGCTCGGGTCGCTGTTCGGCCCGGTCCCGGCTGAGGTCGGAACGGCGGATGAAGGCTTTCATGCCATCGTATTCGACCTCGATGCCACCATCTTCGATCTTGGTTACGGTGACGGTAACGACCGCGCCGCGTTTCACCCCCGAAGTCGCCTCGGCAAATGGATCACCATCGAGTGCCTTGATCGACAGGGAAATCCGTTCTTTCTCGGTATCGACATCGGTGACGATGGCGCGAACCATATCGCCTTTGCGATAATCTTCCATGGCTTCCTCGCCAGAACGGTTCCAGTCCAGATCGGACAAGTGAACCATACCGTCGATATCGCCTTCCAGACCGATGAACAGACCGAATTCGGTGATGTTTTTGACTTCGCCCTCGACTTCGGTGCCGACCGGGAAGGCCTTTTCGAAGTTCTGCCAAGGGTTGCCTTGGGTCTGTTTCAGACCAAGCGACACCCGCCGTTTGGCGCTGTCGATTTCCAGGATCATCACGTCCACTTCCTGGCTGGTGGAAACGATCTTGCCGGGATGCACATTCTTCTTGGTCCAGGACATTTCGGAAACGTGAACCAGACCTTCCACACCCGGTTCCAGTTCCACGAAGGCGCCGTAATCGGTGATGTTGGTGACCCGGCCCTTGTGGACCGAACCCAGCGGGAACTTGCCTTCGACCAGGGTCCAGGGGTCATCCTCAAGCTGTTTCATGCCAAGGCTGATGCGGTGGGTATCCTTGTTGATCTTGACGATCTGCACCTTGATGGTTTCGCCGATATTCAGTATTTCCGAAGGGTGGTTGACCCGGCGCCAGGCCATGTCGGTGACGTGCAACAGCCCATCGACCCCGCCGAGATCGACGAACGCACCGTATTCGGTGATGTTCTTGACCACGCCGTCAACCGTATCGCCCTCGCTCAGCTTGCCGACGATTTCGGCGCGCTGTTCGGCGCGGCTTTCTTCCAGGATGGCGCGGCGCGACACCACGATATTGCCGCGGCGGCGGTCCATCTTCAGGATCTGGAACGGTTGCGCCATGCCCATCAGCGGGCCGGCGTCGCGTACTGGGCGCACATCGACCTGGCTGCCGGGCAGAAACGCCACAGCGCCGCCAAGATCGACGGTGAAACCACCCTTGACCCGACCGAAAATCGCGCCTTCGACGCGTTCTTCTTTTTCGGCAGCTTTTTCAAGACGGTCCCACGCCTCTTCACGGCGGGCCTTGTCGCGGCTGATAACCGCTTCGCCACGGGCGTTTTCGACATGTTCAAGATAGACCTCGACGGTATCGCCAACGGCGATTTCCGGAGCCTGACCTGGGGCTGCAAATTCTTTCAGATCGACGCGGCCTTCCATTTTGTAGCCGATGTCGATGATTGCTTGTCCGGCTTCGATGGCCAGGACGGTGCCTTTGACGACAGAACCCACGTCTGGGGTTTCAAGCTCGAAGCTTTCGTTCAGAAGGGCTTCAAATTCTTCCATTGATACGGATGCGGACATATATATGTGGTTCCTTTTCAGTATTTTGCTGGCCGAACGGTTGGTTCCGTCGGTCTTGGGGTTTCATTGGTTGAGGCGGCAATGAAAAAACAACAAAGGGCCGGTTTCAGTGCCGACCCTCGATGATTCTTTTTATATTGGTCACCGCCTCGGCAACAGCGGCGTCTATAGACAATTCCGACGTATCTATCAAGAGCGCATCATCGGCGGGTTTAAGCGGCGCGTCGCTGCGGTTCTGGTCGCGATGATCGCGGGCGCGGATATCCGCCAGAACTGCGTCAAGGTTAGCTTGTTTGCCGCTGGCGATAAGTTCGGCGTATCGCCTTGCGGCGCGGATCTCCGGCGAAGCGGTGATATAGAGTTTCACATCTGCGTCCGGGCAGATCACGGTACCGATATCGCGGCCATCCAGCACCGCGCCGCCATCAGCATGGGCGAAATCGCGTTGATACTTCACCAGTGCAGATCGAACCTCAGGCATGGCTGCTACCTTTGAGGCAGCACTTGCTACTTCCTCGCCCCGAAGACCCAGGTGAGCCAGATCGTTTGCGGCAAGGTTTCTTGCTGCTTCGAGCGGATCCGCACCTAAAAGGACAAGTCGTCCAACTGCGCGGTACAAAAGCCCGGTGTCCAAATGTGCAAAACCGAAATGCGCCGCAACAGCCTTGCTGATCGTACCCTTGCCAGCCGCTGCCGGCCCGTCAATTGCAACGGTGAATTTCATCGCTGACGCCCACGCCAGCGGCGGAAAACCACCCCGATCAGCAGGATCAGAACCAGAGTCATGGCCACGGTGGTTAGCCCGGATTTGAGCAGGGTCCAACGACTGGCTTGTTCAACGGCATTGGCTGTCACCTCGTCCGCACCAACCAGTAGCAGTCCCTTGACAGCGGCGTTTTCCAAATAATCAAACGCCGCGCCGATCATCGCAGCAATTGCTGCAAGCACACCAATCCAGACTGCGCGACCAGTCGCCAGACCCAAAGCCCCGATGCCAAGAACCACCGCCAGCATCGCCGGATACGCCATATCCAAAAGGTGCTGGACATTCAGATAGAAATCGACCCCTTCCGGTGGTAATGCGGCCAGAAAGGATTTGGCTTCAGCAAGGCTGTATCCGCCGAGTCGCATGTCAAAAGGTGTCAACCCGCCTGCCAAACCGGCGATGTGCGGCAACGACCAAAGCACCATCACCAGATAGACGCCCAGTGTCAGCGCAAATATCAGCCAGTAAAGTTTCCACTTCCACGCCATTCTTACCCTTTGGAATTGTTTCGCGTAATTGTTGCGCCGAGCCTTGTCATCAATGCTTCGAAAATCGGGAAACTGGTAGCCACCGGCGCGCCATCTTCAATCGAAACCGGCTTTTTTGTCGCCATCCCCAGACATAAAAATGACATGGCGATACGGTGGTCAAGATGGGTCTGGCAAGTTGCCCCCCCCGGCACACCGCCCGCGCCCATGCCGTGAACCGTCATGGTGTCTTGATCCGTGTCCACCTTCACGCCTGAGGCCCGCAGGCCCGTGGCCATGGCATCAATCCGGTCGCTTTCCTTGACGCGCAATTCTTTTACCCCGAGCATCGTGGTCTTTCCGGTCGCACAGGCAGCGACCACCGACAGGATCGGATATTCGTCGATCATCGAGGCGGCGCGTTCCGGTGGCACTTCGACCCCTTTAAGGTCAGGCGAAAACCGCGCCCGCAGATCCGCCACCGGCTCGCCGCCTTCTTCGCGTCGGTTTTCAAAGGTCAGATCTGCGCCCATTTCAACCAGTGTGGTGAACAGACCGGCGCGGGTGGGATTGAGGCCGATATTCGGCACCAAAACGTTCGAGCCTTCAACGATCAATGCCGCCGCCACCGGAAATGCCGCCGAGCTTGGGTCACGCGGCACGGTGATTGATTGCGGCTTGAGTTCAGGTTGACCCCGCAGCACAATGACATGCCCCTCAGCGGTCTTTTCGCTGCTGATTTCGCCGCCAAAGCCCCGAAGCATGCGTTCGGTATGATCGCGTGTCGCTTCAGCCTCGATCAAGACGGTTTCGCCGGGTGCGTTCAGCCCAGCGAACAGCACCGCCGATTTCACCTGCGCCGAAGGCACCGGTGAGGTATAGCGCACCGGAACCGGTCGATCGGTGCCGATGATGGTCAGTGGCAACCGCCCGCCGCTACGCCCATGGCATCGCGCCCCAAACAGCGCCAAGGGATCGGTAATGCGGCGCATTGGCCGTGACCTGAGGCTGGCATCGCCGGTAAAGGTCGCGCTGATCGGTGAGGTCGCCATCGCCCCCATGATCAGCCGTACGCCGGTTCCCGCATTGCCGCAATCAATCACGTCATCGGGTTCCTGAAAGCCGCCAACACCGACCCCATGCACCTGCCAGGCGCCATCAACCCGCTTTGTGACCTCGGCCCCGAAAGCTGCCATCGCCTTGGCGGTATCCAGCACGTCCTGCCCTTCCAACAAGCCGGTGATTTCGGTCCGCCCAACCGCCAGCGCCCCAAGGATCAAGGCGCGATGCGAGATCGACTTGTCGCCCGGCACTGCCGCCACGCCTTTCAGCGGGCCAGAAGGGTAGGAAGTCATCGGAATGGGCGTTGCATGGCCGGACATGGGGAACCTGTCTCAAGTAGTTTCCGTTGGCTATATCTCAGGGATCGGGGCATTTCCACCGGTCAATTCCGCCGGCGATTGCGCGGTCAATGTCGCCGAAACGTCAGGTAATGCGGCACCCGCCCTTCGCGCAGCGCCTTTTGTTCATAGCGGGTCGGGGTCCAGTCATCCCAAGAGGTGCGCCAGTCGGCAGGGGTTTCTGCCAACCAGTCGAAATCAGGATGCCTGGTCAGTTGTTCCAGCGTCTGGCGCACATAACCTTGGATGTCGGTAGCTACGCGCAGGATCGCGCCCGGTATCATCACGCGGGCCAGGGGATCAAGAAACTCAGGATTGACGAAACGCCGCCGGTGATGCCGCGCCTTTGGCCATGGATCGGGATATAGCAAGAACACCCGCCCAATCGAGGCATCAGGCAGCACGTCGAACAGATCGCGCACATCGCCGGGATGGATCGCCAGGTTGTCAACGCCGGCTTTGCGGATCTTGCCCAGCAGCATCGCGACGCCGTTGATATAAGGCTCACAGCCGATGATACCGATATCGGGATTGTGGGCGGCCTGCGCCACCATATGTTCGCCGCCGCCGAAACCGATTTCCAACCAGGCCTCGCGCTTGCCTTGAAACAGGGCTGACGGATCAATCGGGTTGCGCTCGGGGTTATCCTGCCACGATACATTCTGCACGGTTATTGGGCCAAGGTCGTGGTCCAGATAGCTCCGTTGCGAGGCCTTCAGTGTTTTACCAAAGCGGCGGCCATAAAAATTTCGCCACGGCGCACCGGAGGGGGCTTTGCGGTCGGTCATGTTTTTCCCAAAAGCGACCTCGGCATCCCGGATAATTCCGGGATGCGGCAAGGGTTTGTCAGATCGCCGCCTTCAGCGTGTCGACCAGATCGGTTCTTTCCCACGAAAAACCGCCATCCGCCTCAGGGGCGCGGCCGAAATGGCCATAGGCCGAGGTGCGCTGGAAGATCGGCCTGTTCAGTCCCAGATGTTCACGGATGCCGCGAGGCGTCAAGTTCATCGCTTCGGCTACGGCGCGTTCGATTGCGTCCTCGTCAACTTGCCCGGTGCCGTGGGTATCGACATAGATCGACAGCGGCCGCGCCACGCCGATCGCATAGGCGAGCTGCAACGTGCAGCGATCCGCCATTCCCGCCGCCACGATGTTCTTGGCGAGGTAGCGCGCGGCATAGGCGGCCGAACGGTCAACCTTGGTCGGATCCTTGCCGGAAAAGGCACCACCACCATGCGGTGCGGCACCGCCATAGGTGTCGACGATGATCTTGCGCCCGGTCAGCCCGGCGTCGCCATCGGGACCGCCGATCACGAATTTGCCGGTCGGGTTCACATGCCAGTCGGTTCCGGCGGTGATCCAGCCTTCGGGCAGGACAGCGCGGATATGCGGCTCCACCCTGGCGCGGACATCGTCCGAGGTCAGCGTTTCGTCCAGATGCTGGGTCGATAGCACGATCTGCGTCACCTCAACCGGCTTGCCGTCGGCATAGCGCAGCGATAACTGGCTTTTCGCGTCCGGTCCCATCCACGACTCGGCCCCGCTCTTGCGGTGTTCGGCCAGACGTTTCAGGATCGCGTGCGCGTAATGGATCGGCGCGGGCATCAGTTCTGGGGTCTCGCGGACCGCGTATCCGAACATGATCCCCTGATCGCCGGCGCCTTCGTCCTTGTTGTCGGATGCGTCCACGCCCTGGGCGATGTCAGCAGATTGGGCGTGAAGATAGCTGTCGACCTTCATGTTGGCCCAGTGGAAACCTTCCTGTTCGTAGCCGATGTCGCGCACGCATTCGCGGGCGATCTCCTCGACCCGCGAGATGACGCTGGCCGGGCCGCGCACCTCGCCGCCGATTACCACTCGGTCGGTGGTGGCAAAAGTTTCACAGGCGACGCGCGAAAAGGGATCCTCGCTCAGGAATGCGTCCAGTATGCTGTCGGATATCCGGTCGCAGACCTTGTCGGGGTGGCCCTCGGAAACGGATTCCGAGGTGAACAAATAGTTTTGACGTGACATGTTGGTGCTCCACTAGGGGTTAACTGACACGCCAGGAAGCCGTTGTGTCAGCATGGTCAGGCCGTGGTTAAAGGCGCAAGCCGGGCGGGTCAATCAGATTTTTTGTGCCATCGTCGCAGGACTGTCAGCAGGATACCGGCCAGCATCAGAACCAAAAGCGGAAGATCGCCGGTTCGCCCATATACCGTTGCGGGCAACCGCCCTGGTAGGGTGACATCCAACCGTCCGGCAACGCCTAGCGGCAGTTGTTCGATCACCTTGCCGGTTGCGCCGATCAGTGCGGAAATGCCGGTATTTGCCACCCGGACCAGCGGCAGTCCCTGTTCGGTGGCGCGCATCCTTGCCTGAATGAAATGCTGTTGCGGGCCTGCGAGCTCTCCAAACCACGCATCATTGGTGATTTGTAAAATCCAGTCGGGGCGCGGGTTGCCATATCGTGCCATCGCAGGAAATATCGCCTCATAACATATCAGCGGCAGGGCCTTGCCGGCTTGGCCGAAATCCATCAGCATCGGGGTTTTGCCGGCGCTGAAGCCGCCACCTTCTTCGGCTGCCAGGCCATGAATTCCGATCAGCGACAACAGGCTGCCGAACGGTATATATTCGCCGAATGGCACCAGATGCAGCTTGTCATAGATCACGGCCGACATGCCGGTTTCATCCAGCAGCACGGCGCTGTTAAAAAACCGCCCCGCCTGGTAACGCCTTGCGCCCAGTACCACCCGTGCGCCCGGCGGGGCGGCTGCGGCAATCCGGGCCTGCAATTCGGGTTCGTCATCCAGCCACCAGGTTATCGCCGCCTCGGGCCAGATCACCATATCAATCGGGCGTTCCGCCGGTTCCGCCGTCAGTGCCAGCGCGCGTTTGAAAAAGCCGGGGGCATAAGCCGGATCCCATTTCTGGCGCTGCGGTGCGTTTGGCTGGATCAGGCGAAGGCTTGTTCCCATTGCCGGTTCAGGTTTGACCAGTTGCAGGCGTAAAACCCCGCCGCCCCACATCGCCAGCATGAGGCTTGCGGCCAAAATACCACCTAGCCAGCGTCGCCTGGGGATCAGCGGCAGGGCTGCAAGCAGCAAGGTCAGAACGCCAAGCCCGTGCGGACCAACCAAGGCGGCAAGCTGGCGAACCGGAGTTTCAACCCAGATATAACCTTGCAGCCCCCAGGGGAAACCGCTCAGCACGTTGGCGCGGGCAAATTCTGCCAGCGAAAACAGCAAGATCAACGCCAGCAACCGCTTGCTGGGGGTGGTGCCTAGCAGGTGCGCCAATCCGAATGCCAGCGCCCAGAACAGGCCAAGCCCGCCCGCCATCAGCACCAGCGCAAACGGTGCCATCCAGCCATGCCGCCAGGGTTCGACCAGAAACGGATCAATCAGCCAGAACAGGCTGGCGGCGAAATAGCCGACCGCCAGCAACCAGCCGAACCAAGCTGCCTGAACTGACTTCTTCAGCCTGGAAAAAATGGCCAGCGCGGCAAACAGCGCAATCAGCGCAAGCGGATACCAGGACAGCGGGCTTTGCCCGGTTGCCAGCACAACCCCAAATATTACAGCAGCCAGCCGGCGCCCGCCGCTGACGGCAATCCGGTCGGCCAGACGGCCCAGACTGTCGTCCACTCAGCCCGCTTTCACTTGCGGCAGCGCCACGCGCAGGCGCTTGATGCGGCGCGGATCGGCATCCAGCACTTCGAATTCAACGCCGCTGTCATGCTTGATGACTTCGCCCCGCGCCGGTATGCGCCCGGTCATCAGGAATACCAGCCCGCCAAGGGTGTCGACTTCATCATCGGCATTGTGGTCCACCAGACTCAGCCCAGTTTCCGCTTCGAATGCATCCAGCGGTGCCTTGGACTGGCAGACATAGACACCTGGTTTTTCCAACGTCCAATAGGTTTCTTCCTCCAGATCGTGTTCATCCTCGATCTCACCTACAACCTGTTCGATCAGGTCTTCGATGGTCACCAAACCGTCAACACCGCCATATTCGTCGATCACCAGCGCCATGTGGATACGTTCGGTCTGCATCTTCTGCAACAAAACCCCGATTGGCATCGAAGGGGGCGCAAACAGCAGCGGGCGCAGCATGGATTTCATGTCAAGCGGGCCACTGTCAGCGTTGAAACCGTGTTTCAGCGCCAGATCCTTCAGATGAATGAAGCCGAGCGGGGTGTCCAGCGTCTCGGTGAATACCGGCAAGCGGGTCAATCCGCTTTTGCGAAATACCCGGACAACTGCGTCAAGACTGATCTCGGCTGGTACCGACACGATTTCGGCACGCGGCACCGCCACATCCTCTACCTTCACCCGGTTGAGATTGCCGATCCCGCCCGCTGGCGACAGGGAATGTCCGTTGGAAAGGGTCGTTTCGCCATTTACATAGGCTTCAGTTTGTTCCGCTTCAGCGGATTGATTGCTGAACAGACGCTCAAAAAAACCTTGCTTGCGCTCGTCATCCTCTGCCTGCGCGCCCTGCGCAGCGTTAGAAGAACCGTCTGAATTTTCGCCCATAACTCCTGTCCAAAACTTTGCCTATGTAATCGGGTTGCTTCAATATGGGTCCGCGATACCCAGTTTTGCAAGGATCGTGACCTCAAGTTGCTCCATCAGGGCTGCATCTTTTTCTGAAACGTGGTCATATCCCAACAGGTGCAGGCAGCCGTGAATCAGAAGATGTGTCAGGTGATCCTTGGCCGGTATACCCATTTCAGCCGCTTCGCGCATCGTTGTGTCGTATGCTATGGCGATATCACCAAGCGCAATGGGAAAATCACCCCCTTCGCCCAGTGGCGGCAAGGGGGCAGCACCATCCTGATCGGCGGCAAGGTCTTCTGCTGGCCATGACAGCACATTGGTCGGCTGCGGTTTCCGGCGGAAATCGCGATTCAGTTCGCTGATGCGCACGTCGTCACAGGCCAGCAGCGCGATTTCGCAGCGCGCCGGATCAATGCCAAGCGTTTCCAGTGTAGTGCGGCAGGCAAGGTTTGCCCGGATTTCGATGTTCAGTTCCCGCCATCGTCCGTCCTCGATCACCAGCTCCACAGGTACAGTCTCGGGGACCGGTTCAGGCATTCTGTTTGCCGGCGCTGTCATAAGCCTCGATGATCCGGGCCACCATCGGGTGGCGCACCACATCCTTGACTGTGAAGCGGGCGAAACCGATGCCCTTTACGTTGCGCAGGATGCGTTCCGCCTCGATCAGGCCCGACAATACGCCACGCGGCAGGTCTACCTGGCTCATGTCGCCGTTGATGGCCATGCGCGAGCCCTGGCCAAGACGCGTAAGGAACATTTTCATCTGCATCGACGTGGCGTTCTGTGCCTCGTCCAGCACCACGAAAGCGTTGCTGAGGGTGCGGCCGCGCATGAAGGCGAGGGGGGCGATTTCGATACGCTTTTCCTCGATAAGTTTTGCCAGTTGCTTGCCCGGCAGGAAATCGCTCAGCGCGTCGTATAGTGGTTGCATGTAGGGATCGACCTTGTCCTTCATGTCGCCGGGCAGAAAGCCCAGTCTTTCGCCTGCCTCAACCGCCGGGCGCGACAGCAATATGCGATCGACATTGCCCTCGATGAACATGGAAACCGCCACAGCTACCGCCAGATAGGTCTTGCCGGTGCCGGCCGGGCCAAGCCCGAAAACCAGCTCGCTGTCGAACAGCCTTTGCACATATTCCGCCTGCATGGCGGTGCGCGGGATCACCGATTTCTTGCGGGTCTTGATCTCGGTCGTGCCGCCGCGGAACATTTCCAGTTGATCGCCGTCGTGGCTGCCGGTGCCCTCGGCGGTTGCGCCGAAACGGATGGCGGCGTCGATGTCGCCGGATTCGACCGCGCGTCCGCTTTCCAACCGGCTGTAAAGCGCGTTCAGCGTTGCCGCGCTGCGCTGGCGCGCGGCCTCATCGCCGATCAGCAGCAATTCGTTGCCGCGCCGCAGTATCTGCACCTCAAGCGCCTGTTCGATCTGCGCCAGATTGCGGTCGAATTCACCACACAGGTCGATCAACAGGCGGTTGTCGGGGAATTCCACCAGAGTTTCGTGGATGTCATCAGGTGTCGTCGGGGGGGGCAAGGCGGTTGTCGCCAAAGATTTCTCCGTTGCTGACTTGATCCAGATAGGTCGGGCTTGCGGTTGGCCACGCTGATTCCATGCTGCCGAAATCCTTGTCCGGGCGCAAGGGCAGACACGATAAATTCAACCGGCATATTCAACCTGCGCGATGCTGCGACAGAATCGAAGGTTGCATGAAACCAACACGGGCCGCCGAACTTGTCCGGCGGTCCGTCGGAATGGTCCAAGGTCATCACCTCAGATCGGATCCGGAATATCGTTCTTGAAGTCGCCGACCGTGGTGTTGGGTGCCCCGACACCGGAGCAGACCGGTTTGCCGTAGCGGTCCAGTCGCTGAGACAGATAACCTTCAACGCCGTCGTCGATGATCCAGTGGTCACATCCATGCGGGTCGATCCAGATGCCTGCCTTCATCTGGCTGACGTGGTGCGCATCTATGCCACGGTCCACGGTCTTGTCGGTCTTTTCCTCACAAGCCGACAGGGCGAAGGCGGCAGCGACGATCATCATTGTGGATGCCATTTTCATGCGTTGTCCCCCTTACCTGATACAGATGATCTCGACCCGGCGGTTGCGGCTTTTGCCGTAGGCCGTCCGGTTGGTCGCGATCGGTTGTCGTTCGCCATATCCGCGCACCGCAGCCACCCTGGCGCCGACGCTCTGGGCGATTTCGGCAACCGCGTTGGCGCGGCGCATTGAAAGGCCCATGTTGTATTCATCCGATGCATCGCTGTCGGTATGGCCGTAAATGGCATAAGATGTGGCTCCGGCACTGCGAAAGAAATCCGCCAGTCGCTTGCGGTTGGCGGCATTGATCTGGTGCTTGTCGACCGCGAATAACTGGTCCGAGCTTTCCACCAGACAGGCCTCAACCCGGCGGCAGACCGGGATGCCGTCACGGGTGACATTCGGGGTCATGTAGCCTTCCCAGCCGTCATCCATCACCCAATGTTCACAGCCGTCGGGATCGACCCAGATGCCCGGTATGTAACTTTCACTTTTCGGTTTCTGGTGATCTGCATGGGCTGCGACCGTTGCAAACATGAGACCAAGCGCAAGAATTACGCCGGATCGCAGGGTTTTCACGAAATAGGGAAAAACAGTCATCATCCTTCGCCTCAAATTGTTACAAGAACCTTCCGGCTGTCCGGTTCGCCCACCCCCACCCGGAAAATCAAAAAATCACACCTGACTCTAACAAATCAAATTGCCGTGTGAAGGGTCTGTTTTTGGTGATTATCCACAGGTCGCGCAACAATCCAAGCGATGCGTTTGAATTGTATTCCAAACGTGTATTTTGACGCTGAAAATCATGCACATGACACAAATATGCCACAGATGAATCTGTTGTCAGACCAGCTCACCGGACAACGAATTGACGGCAGAGGATGTGATTCTTACCGGCAATACCTCACCAATCCTTGAGGGGCCACAAGAAACATGTACAGCATGTAGGTATTCCGATTTGCCGACCAACTGGCCCTGACGACGGCCAGCTTTCTCGAATAGCACCTTTACCTGCCGTCCGACCATCGCATTCTGAGCCTCTTTCTGCTGTGCTGTCAAAAGCGTCTGAAGCCGAGCCAGCCGATCGGTTTTGTCCACAGCCGGAACCTCGGCTCTTTCCGCCGCGGGAGTGCCGGGGCGAGCAGAATACTTGAAGCTGTAGGCTTGACCGTAGCGCACGGTTTCCACCAATTCCAGCGTGGCCTGAAAATCCGCCTCGGTTTCGCCGGGAAAGCCGACGATGAAATCGCCTGACAGCATCAGATCGGGGCGCTGGGCGCGAATTCGGTCCACAAGTTTCAGGTAGTTTTCCGCCGTGTGCCGGCGGTTCATCGCCTTTAAAATCCGGTCGCTGCCCGATTGCACCGGCAGATGCAGATAGGGCATCAGCTTGTCCACTTCGCCAAAGGCGGTGATCAGGTCTTCCTGCATGTCGTTGGGGTGCGAGGTGGTGAATCGGATGCGTTCCAGCCCGTCGAGTTTCGCCAGTTCCCGGATCAGACGCGCCAGGCTCCAGTCGCCATCGCCGCTATGGCCGTGATAGGCGTTCACATTCTGTCCCAGTAGGGTGATTTCGCGCACACCGCGTTCCAGCAGATCGCGCGCCTCGTCCAGAATGCGCGCCGCCGGGCGGCTGGCCTCGCTACCGCGGGTATAGGGAACAACGCAAAAGGCGCAGAACTTGTCGCAGCCTTCCTGTACCGTCAGGAAAGCCGCAGGTGCGCGACGCATTTTCGGTCCTCTTGGCAGGTGATCGAACTTGTCTTCGTCGGGAAAGTCGGTGTCGATCATCTTGGCGCCTTGGCGCGCATGGCGTTCCATTTCCGGCAGGCGGTGATAGGCTTGCGGGCCGACCACGATGTCAACCGCTGGCTGGCGACGCATGATTTCGGCCCCTTCGGCCTGCGCGACGCAACCGGTGACACCGATCATCAGATCCGGATTGCCGAGTTTCAGCGGCTTCAGCCGACCGAGTTCCGAATAAACCTTTTCCGCTGCCTTTTCACGGATGTGGCAGGTGTTCAGAAGGATCAGATCGGCATCTTCCGGCCTGTCTGTTGCCTGATAGCCGGAAACACCCAACGCTGTCGACATGCGCTCGCTATCATAGACATTCATCTGACAGCCATAGGTTTTCACGAACAGCTTTCGTGGCTTTGTCATGCCTTCACCCGATCTTTACCATGGAGGGTTCAACTTGCCGCGTCTCTATACCGTTCGGCGCACGCGCGCAATCGCACCGCAGCCTTGCAAAAAGCATGAAATTCCATAAACACTTGGTTAAAACACCACAGGCAATCAGGATATGCAGTCTCACTCGATCGTTGAATATGTGTCTCGGGGCGCCCCGCGGCTGAAGCCGGGTCCGGTTGGCGTCTTGCTGATGGAGGATCTCAGCGAGACCAATTCAACCATTCGCCATCACTTGCGGCTGGGGCTGAACAACCTGATCGTACTTGGATCCGAGCGGTTGGAGATTTCGCCGGAACTGGCGGCCAGGGTGGATCATGTTGTCTTTGACCTGTCGCAATCGGGGTCGGCCCAGCTGGCCATCAATACTCTGATACCCATGCTTGAAGGTCGCTGGGTCTATTACGGCTATAACGCCGAATACCTGTTCTATCCGTTCTGCGAAACCCGCACGGTGAGCGAGATGACTGCCTTCGCAGCCGAGGAACGGCGCGATTCCATCCTGACCTATGTGATTGACCTATACGCCGAGGATTTGGCGAAAAACCCCGATGGCGTATCGCTGGCCGAGGCGCATCTGGACAAATCCGGCTATTACGCGCATGCGCGATCCGATGAGGACGGCAATCTTGACCGGCAACTTGATATGTTTGGCGGTCTGCGCTGGCGGTTTGAGGAACATGTACCCCCCCAAAGCCGCAAGATCGACCGTATCGGCCTGTTCCGCGCCCAGAGCGGCCTGGAACTCAAGCAAGGCAATACCTTTAATATCGATGAATACAACACCTATTCCTGCCCCTGGCATCACAACCTGACCGCTGCCATCTGTTCGTTCCGCGCGGCTAAATCGCTGAAAACCAATCCCGGTTCGTCCGAACATATCGACAGTTTCAAGTGGCACAATTCCGAACGCTTTTCCTGGCACTCGCATCAGTTGCTGTATCTCGGGCTGATGGAACCGGGGCAGTGGTTCTGAAAATTGCGGCGCCGTTCAGATGCGGCGCATCCTAATCACCACATCGACCTTGGTGATTTCCATATCTTCGGGGATCGCTGGCAGGCTTTCGAATTTCACCTGATCCTTGGGGGCGTCGGTCAGTTCGCCGGATTCTTCCCAGTAGAAATGCGGATGGTCGTCGATGCGGGTGTCGAAATAGGATTTGTTGCCGTCCATGGCGATTTCATTCAGCAGGCCGGATTCGCAAAACGCCCTAAGGGTATTGTAAACCGTTGCCAGCGATACCGTGTCGCCGTTCGACTTTGCGGCGGCATGCAGGCTTTCGGCGGTGACATGCCGATCCTTGCCGTCCCCCACCAGCAAACTTGCCAGCGCCAGGCGCTGACGGGTCGGTCTGAGATCGGCTGTCTGAAGCCACTTCAATCCGCGTTCGGTCGGTGTCATGATCTTTCCTTGGCCACTTGCCGCAATTCATGCGCAATATCTTCGCTTTGGGCGGCAAATTCAATCCCCGCCGGACAATGTGAACGCTGCGGTGGTTGCTATTGCCAGCTGTTCCTGCCGGGTGCTAGGAACGGGACAGGCAGGAAAACAACATTGGAGCCATCCGCAAATGTCAGAATACCCATCCAGCTTTGACAAACAGGGGCTGATCAACTGTGCCGAGGGCAACTTGTTCGGCCCCGGAAATGCGCAGTTACCGTTACCGCCGATGCTGATGATGGACCGGATTACCGAGATTTCTGCCGATGGCGGCAGTCATCACAAGGGTCATGTTCTGGCCGAGTTCGACATTCACCCGGACCTCTGGTTCTTTCAGTGTCACTTTCCCAACGATCCGGTGATGCCCGGCTGTCTTGGTCTTGATGGCCTCTGGCAACTGGCGGGTTTCAACCTTGGCTGGCGCGGCATGGCGGGCAAGGGCCGTGCACTCGGCGTCGGTGAGGTCAAGCTGACCGGCATGGTGACACCGGCCAACAAACTTTTGACCTATAACGTGGATTTCACCCGCGTTATTGACCGTCGCCTGAAACTGGGGCTTGCTAACGGCAGAGTGCATGCGGATGGCGTCGAGGTTTATCAGGTGACCGACATGAAGGTCGGCCTTTTCCAGGAATAGTTCAAACACGGGGGCTAAAATGCGTCGCGTCGTCATCACAGGCATGGGGATAGTTTCGTCAATCGGCAACAATGTCGATGAGGTTACTGCCGCCCTGAAATCAGGCAAATCCGGCATCATTGCCGCACCGGAATACACCGAAAACGGCTTTCGCAGCCAGATTCACGGCATGCCGCAGATCGATCCGGCCGAACATATCGACAAGCGTCAGTTGCGGTTCATGGGGCCGGGTGCCGCCTATAACTATATCGCCATGGAACAGGCCATCGCCGATAGCGGGCTGGAAGAAAGCGATGTCTCGAATGAGCGCACTGGCCTGATCATGGGCTCTGGCGGGCCAAGCACGTCGAACTTTTTTCTGGCGCATAATATCGTCAAGGAAAAAGGTGCGCCCAAACGCATGGGGCCGTTCATGGTAACGCGCTGCATGTCGTCAACCAATTCGGCCTGTCTGGCGACGCCGTTCAAGATCAAGGGGGTGAATTATTCCATCACCTCGGCCTGCACCACATCCTTGCATTGCATCGGCAACGGGGTAGAGCAGATCCAGTTCGGCAAGCAGGATATCGTTTTTGCCGGTGGTGGTGAAGAACTCGACTGGACGCTGTCCTGCCTGTTTGACGCCATGGGCGCGATGTCATCGAAATATAACGACACCCCGACCCGCGCCAGTCGGGCGTTTGATGCGGATCGCGACGGTTTCGTGATCGCTGGCGGTGCCGGTGTGGTGGTGCTGGAGGAACTTGACCATGCACTGGCGCGCGGCGCCAAAATCTATGCCGAGGTGACGGGTTACGGCGCCACCTCGGATGGTCACGACATGGTGGCACCATCCGGTGAAGGCGCCGAACGCTCGATGAAACTGGCGCTGGCCACCATCGGCGATCGCAAGGTCAACTATATCAATGCCCACGGCACCTCGACCCCGGCAGGCGATGTGACCGAAGTGCTTGCCGCACGCCGGGTTTTCGGCGAAGGCAAGGTTCCGCCGATCACCTCGACCAAATCCGTGACCGGCCATTGCCTGGGTGGCGCTGGCGTACATGAAGCGATCTATAGCCTGATCATGCTGGGCGGCGATTTCATCGCCCCATCCGCCAATATCGAAACGCTGGATCCGGCGATTGATCCGGCGGAAATCTGCACCGAATTCGTTACCAATGCCGGGCTGGATACCGTGATGTCGAACAGCTTTGGCTTTGGCGGTACCAACGGCACAATAACAATGAGCAAATTTCACGGGTGAGGTGACATGGCGGATTTGATGAACGGAAAACGCGGCCTTATTATGGGGGTTGCCAACGACAAATCCATCGCCTGGGGCATCGCCCGCGCCATGGCCGCCGAGGGGGCCGAACTGGCCTTTACCTATCAGGGTGAGGCGTTCGGCAAACGGCTGGAACCCCTTGCCGCCAGCATCGGTTCCACAATCCTTGTAGATGTCGATGTTCAGGATGACACATCACTGGATCTGGCGTTTGCCACGCTGGAAAAAGAATGGGGCGGGCTGGATTTTTTGGTTCACGCCATCGCCTTTTCCGACAAGGCGGAACTGTCGGGGCGGTTCATCAACACCAGCCGGCAGAATTTCAAGAATTCGCTTGATATCTCATGCTACAGTCTGATCGAGGTTGCCCGCCGCGCCAAACCCTTGATGACCAACGGCGGCACCATCCTGACGCTGACCTATCAGGGATCAAACCGGGTTACGCCGTTTTACAACGTCATGGGGGTGGCCAAGGCGGCACTGGAAAGTGCTGTGCGGTATCTGGCGAATGATCTTGGCCCGGATGGAATTCGCGTCAACGCCATCAGTCCGGGGCCAATGCGCACCCTTGCCGGCGCTGCCATCGGCGGGGCGCGCAAGACCTATCGCCAAACCCAAGAAAACGCCCCCCTAAGGGCCAACGCCACGCTGGAGGCAGTGGGCGGCACGGCGGTTTACCTTGCCTCGGATTATGGCGCATGCACCACCGGCGAAATCGTCAGGGTCGATGGCGGTTATCACGTTCTGGGCATGGCGCAACCCGAGAATCTTTGATCAAGGTCCCGGCCCCTTGTCCTGAAGGAATAACCGAATGCCGATCACCACCTGTGTTTTTGACGCCTACGGAACCCTGTTCGATGTCGCCGCCGCTGCCCGTCAGGCCGCCGCGGAACCGGGGCGCAAGGCGCTGGCGGCATGCTGGCCAAAGCTGGCCAATGACTGGCGCCTGAAACAGTTGCAATATTCCTGGCTGCGGGCCGTCGCCGATGCCCATACCGATCTCTGGGAGGTGACCCAAAACGGCCTTGATTTCGCGCTTGAGGCCAATGGCCTCAGTCACGACCACGAACTGCGAGAACGGCTTTTAGCACTCTATTGGCAACTGGCGACCTTTCCCGAGGTTCCGGCCATGCTGGCGGCGCTGAAATCCCAAGGGCTGAACACTGCAATCCTGTCCAATGGTTCGCCTGATATGCTGATGGGCGCGGTTGGATCCGCTGGCATCGGTGATCTTCTGGACGATGTGCTAAGCGTCGAGGATGTCGGCGTCTTCAAGCCGCACGGATCGGTCTATGATCTGGTCGGCAAGCGGTTTCATTGCCGTGCGGATCAGGTTTTGTTTGCCTCGTCAAACTGCTGGGACGCCTGTGCCGCCGCCGGGCAGGGGTTTTTCAGCGTCTGGGTCAATCGCGCGGGCGAACCCATGGACCGCCTGCCGTGGCAGCCCAATCTGGTGCTGTCTGATCTTTCCGGAATTCCTTCAATCGCAAAGGCCAGCTGATGCAACGATTCACCACCAGCGACGGGCTGTCATTGGCCTATCTCGATCAGGGGCAGGGCACGGCGGTTCTGTGTCTGGCGGGTCTGACCCGCGACCACCATGATTTCGATGAAATGGCGGTGCATCTGCCCGATATTCGCTTGATCCGGCTGGATGCGCGCGGACGTGGCCAGTCGGATTGGGATCCAAATCCGATGAACTATTCTGCACCCTTCGAGGCACGCGATGCGCTGGAACTTCTCGACCATCTCGGGTTGGAAAAGGCGGCGGTGATCGGCACCTCGCGCGGCGGTATTCTGGCGATGCTGCTGGCAGTGATGGCGCGAAAACGGCTTAGCGGTGTGTTGCTGAACGATGTCGGCCCGGTGATTGAGCGGCCCGCACTTGAACTTATCGTCGGTTTTCTGGGGCATAACCCGGCCTATCGCAACTATGAAGAAGCGGCGGCAAAATACCCCGATTTTTGCGTAGGCTTCGCCAACGTCCCGCCTGAACGCTGGCAAGTCGAGGTCAGGCGGCTGTGGCAGGAAACCGAATCTGGCCTGAAAATCCGTTACGACCCGGCGCTGAAGGTGCAGGCCAAGGCGAGTCTGGATGCCCCAGACGCCCATCTGTGGCCACTGTTTGATGCGTTCGCCGGGCTGCCCTTGGCGCTGCTTCGGGGGGCAAATTCGACCTTGCTAAGCCCAAAAACCGCCGCGGAAATGCAGCGCCGCCGACCGGATATGCTGTTTGCCGAGGTGCCGGATCGTGCCCATATCCCGTTTCTGGATGAACCAGAAAGCCTTGATATAATAAATAAATTTCTAGCCAAACTTGCATGAGCACGCTTGCGATGATCAGTGCGGCAGCAATTCGTGCCAAGGGGCATGTGCGCCAGACGCCAATTTTGACTTCGCCTTTTCTGGATGAAATTGCCGGGCGGCGTCTGTTTATCAAGGCGGAATGCCTGCAACATACCGGATCATTCAAGTTTCGCGGCGGCTGGTCGGCCCTGTCGGGGATGGATCCGGCATTGCGGAAAATCGGAGTGATCGCGTTTTCATCGGGCAATCACGCGCAGGGCGTGGCGCTGGCGGCAAGGATGCACGGGGTCGCTGCCGTCATCATCATGCCGGATGATGCGCCAAGCCTCAAGATCGACAACACCCGCGCCCTTGGGGCCGAAGTGGTGCTGTATGATCGCAGTACTCAGGACCGCGATGTCATTGGCGCGAAACTTGCCAAAGAACGCGGATTGACGCTGGTGAAACCGTTTGACGAACCACTGGTGATTGCGGGGCAGGGCACATGCGGCCTTGAAATAGCGACGGAGTGCAAGGAACTTGGTGTGACTGGTGCTGAGGTGCTGGTGCCTTGCGGCGGCGGCGGGTTGACCGCTGGTATTGCACTGGCGCTGGAAAAACATGCGCCGGAAATGCAGGTGCGCCCGTGTGAACCCGTGGGGTTTGACGATACCATTCGTTCGCTGATTTCCGGGCGGATCGAGCGCAACCCGGCGATGACCGGTTCGATTTGCGATGCCATCGTCACGCCGTCACCGGGAGATTTGACATTCCCGATCATGCAACGCCTGTGCCAGCCGGGGGTTGCGGTCAGCGATGATGATTGCCTGCACGCTATGGCTTTGGCGTTCCGCCGATTGAAGATCGTACTGGAACCGGGCGGTGCCGTGGCGCTGGCGGCGGCACTGTTTCATAGCGACAAATTGCCGGATCGGGATCTGGTCGTGGTCGTGTCCGGTGGCAACGTGGACCCCGAAATATTCGCGCGGGCCTTGGCGCACTAGCCATCCACCCGGATATTGGCATTTTTCGTATCATACGGGCTGTCCTCGGTGATCTCGGCATCCCATAGGTCACCCAGCATCCTGACCTTCAGCTTTTGCCCGACATTGGCCAGATCGGGCGAAACGTAACCCATGCCGATGGATTTGCCAAAATGCACCGAATAGCCGCCCGAGGTCAGGCGACCGACCTTGGTGTTGCCATCATAGAGCGCCTCGCGGCCCCAGGGGTCGGCATCGGTTGGGCCGTCGATCAGAAGAGTCACGCATTTCGACTGCACCCCTTTGGCCTCCATCGCTTTCTTGCCGTGGAAATCCTTGGACATATCGACGAAACGCGGCAGGTCCGCCTCCAGCGGGGTGGCATCGCGGCCAAGCTCATTGCCAAAGGCGCGATAGGATTTTTCCTGCCTGAGCCAGTTCTGCGCCCTCGCCCCTACCAGTTTCATGCCTGAAGATTCCCCGGCCTCCATCAACAGATCGTAAAGGTAATTCTGCATCTCGATCGGATGATGCAACTCCCAGCCCAACTCACCGGTATAGGCAACACGTATTGCGTTGACAGGGCACATGCCCAGTTCGATCTTCCGCGCGGTCAGCCAGGGAAAGCGTTTGTTTGACAGCGCGGTCGCCGGATCAGCGTCACGGATCACCCGTGCCAGAACCTCTCGCGATTTCGGGCCGGCGATGGCAAAAACGCCCCATTGCGTGGTTACGTCATGGATTTCGATATAGCCAAATGCGCCCGCTTTATCCTCGGCGGCTTTGCGCAAGTAATCGGCGTCATAGGCTGTCCACGCCCCGGCAGAGACAAGGTAATAGCTGTTTTCGCCGTGCCTGACGATGGTGTATTCGGTGCGGGTGGTTCCGGCGCCTGTCAGCGCATAGGTCAGGTTGATGCGCCCGATGCCGGGCAGTTTGTTGCAGGTGAACCAATCCAGAAACGCCGTGGCACCCGGTCCTTTGACCAGATGTTTGCTAAACGCCGTTGCGTCTATCAGGCCCACCCCATGACGGATCGCCCTGGCCTCATCCACCGCGTATTGCCACCAGCCGCCGCGCCGGAATGACCGCGCGGCGTGGTCGTCAAATCCGAGCGGGGCGTAGTAGTTCGGTCGTTCCCAGCCATTGACCTGTCCAAATTGCGCACCCGCCGCTTTTTGCCGGTCGTATGCTGGCGAAGTGCGCAGGGGCCTTGCCGCCTCGCGCTCTTCGTCGGGATGGTGCAGGATGTAAACGTGGCTGTAGCATTCCTCGTTCTTGCGCGCTGCGAATTCGCTGGTCATCCAACTGCCGTAGCGTTTGGGATCAAGCGATGCCATGTCGATCTCGGCCTCGCCCTCGACCATCATCTGTGCCATGTAATAGCCGGTTCCGCCCGCTGCGGTGATGCCGAAACTGAACCCTTCCGCCAGCCACATGTTGCGCAAGCCCGGCGCCGGGCCAACCAGTGGGTTGCCGTCGGGGGTATAGCAGATAGGGCCGTTGAAATCATCCTTCAGCCCTGATGTTTCACAGGACGGAATGCGGTGGATCATCGCCAAATACTGCGCCTCGATCCGTTCCAGATCGAGCGGAAACAGATCGGCGCGGAAACTGTCCGGCACCCCATATTGAAACCGTGCCGGCGCGTTCTTTTCATAAACGCCAAGAATCCAGCCGCCGCGTTCTTCGCGCACATACGATTGCGCATCAGCGTCTCGGATCACCGGGTGCTCGGGATTGGTCTTGCGCCATTCAACCAGTGCGGGATCCTGATCCATCACGATGAACTGATGTTCCACCGGCACTGCCGGTATCTTGATGCCCAGCATTTTCGCGGTGCGCTGCGCGTGATTGCCGGTTGCCGTCACCACATGTTCGGCGTGGATTTCAAACCGTTCTTCGCCAGGCACGAGGTTGCCGCCCTTTTCCACCATCACCGAGCCGCGAACAATCCATTCGCTGCCGGTCCAGGTGTAGCTGTCCACCTGCATCTTGCGGTAGATCTCCACTCCGCGTTGCCGTGCCCCTTTGGCCATCGCCTGTGTCACGTCGGCCGGGTTGATATAGCCGTCGGTCGGATGATAAATCGCGCCCTTCAGATCGTCGGTGCGGATCAGGGGCCAGCGATCCTTGATCTCATTGGGGGTAAGCCGCTCATAAGGGATGCCAACGCTTTCGGCGGTGGCACCGTACAGCATGTATTCATCCATGCGCGCCGCCGTTTGCGCCATCCTGAGGTTGCCAACCACCGAAAACCCGGCATTGAGGCCGGTTTCCGCCTCAAGCTGTTTATAGAACTTCACCGAATAGTCGTGAATATGCGTGGTGGCGTAGGACATGTTGAACAAAGGCAAAAGACCCGCCGCATGCCATGTCGAGCCTGAGGTAAGCTCATCCCGTTCAAGCAGGATGACATCGTTCCAGCCAGCCTTGGCCAGGTGATAGGCAATCCCGGCCCCAACGGCGCCACCGCCAACAACACAGGCCTTTACATGGGTTTTCATCTTGCGCACCTCAGATCATCCGGTTCGCCGCCAAATTGCAGGAAATCCGAGGCCCGTCCAAGGCTGAGTCGACTTGGCCGGGCGCGAAAACGACATTCGGCGTCGGGATCTGGGTATTTGCAATAATCAGTTCAGGCGATGATCACCTGAAAGGTAGCAATCACAATCAGCAGCAATGGCCGGGTTTCGTTGCGAAAACCCAGCCAGAGCCTCAGATTCAGATGCGAAACAGGGTCGGCGTGACCAGACCTGTTCAGCCGCCAAAGTCCAGCGCGGTGACGCTGCCATCTTCGTTGCGGTCCATTGCCGTCAGCCATTCCTGGGCACGGCCAAGGAATTCAGCTTGGGAAACCCGATCATCCGCGTCGATATCACCAAATTCCACGGTAACTTCGGCGGTTTCCGCGCCGATGTCCTCACTGCCAGCAACTTCGTCAGCTGCGTCAAGATAGCCATCGCCATTGGTGTCGAATTCGTTGAACGAGGTTTGCAGACGTGTGGTGACTTCGGCAAGCGAGACAACGCCGTCAGAGTTCAGATCCCATTGTTCGATCGTTTCGGCATCGCTGGTTGCCATGGCGAATCCCGGCACAAGCAATGTAGCCGCAAACAATGCAGAAATTGTTTTGGTTTTCATCGGTTTACTCCTGATGATGTTGGCAGACTTATTGAATTACCTTGCGTTCTAAACCTAAAAAACGGCATTTTTTGGGCGGTTGATGCGGCCCATGTGGCGGGAAATTGCCGATGACCACTGCGGTCGGTTCAGGCCGGAGCGCCGGCATGAAACCGGAATCCAGCTCGATTTATCGGTTGCAGAGGCCGCCGCTTGTCCCGACACTCGGCGAAAATCAGATGGCGGAGCGATGATGAACCCTTTACTTGAACCCTGGGCGACACCTTTTGGCCTGCCGCCCTTCGGCCGGATCACCGATCAGGATTTCGCGCCGGCGTTTGATCTGGCCATCGCACAGTCCCGCGCGGCCATCGCTTCGATCGCTGACAATCCAGACGATGCGGATTTCGCCAATACCATCGAGGCGCTGGAACGTGCCGATAGCCTGATGGACAAGGTTGGCGGGGTGTTCTTCAACCTTGCCTCGGCCAATGCCAACCCGGTTCTGGAACGGTTGCAGCGCGAACTCTCGCCTCGCCTTGCCGCGCTACATTCCGAAATCATGCTCAATCCACGCCTGTTTCAGCGGGTGAAAACACTATTCGACCGGCAGAATTCGCTTGGCCTGAATGACGAGCAGATGCGGGTGCTGGAACTCTATCACCGGATGTTCATCCGCTCTGGCGCAGCGTTGAAAGGCACCTCGCGCAATCGTCTGGCCGAGGTGATGAAGCGACTGGCAACCCTCGGAACGACGTTTTCCCAGAACCTGCTGGCAGATGAACGCGACTGGTTCATGCTGCTGAAGGATGATCAGCTTGACGGTTTGCCCGCATTTTTGATTGATGCCGCCCGCGCCGCTGCTGCCGAACGGCATCAGCAGGGTTACGCGATTACGCTGTCACGCTCGCTGATCGTACCGTTCCTGCAATTCTCGACCCGGCGCGATTTGCGCGAAAAGGCTTATGCCGCCTGGGTAGGTCGTGGTCAGGGTGGCGGCGCCACCGACAACCGCAAAATAGTTGCCGAAACGCTGGCGTTGCGCCAGGAACGCGCGCAGCTGTTGGGTTATGCCAGTTTTGCCGATTTCAAGCTGGAACCGGAAATGGCGAAAACACCCGAAGCGGTGCGCGATCTTCTGATGGCAGTATGGCAACCGGCCCGAAAGCAGGCCGAACGTGACGCTGAGGTTCTGACCGAAATGATGCACAAGGACGGTGTCAACGGCGATCTTGAACCGTGGGACTGGCGCCATTATGCCGAACGCCGCCGTCTTGCCGAACATGATCTGGACGAGGCGGAACTGAAACCCTATTTCCAGCTTGACCGCATGATCGAGGCGGCGTTTCACACCGCCAACCGACTGTTCGGGCTGACATTTCATGCGATATCCGAACCGCTTTACCATCCTGACGCCCGTGCCTGGGAAGTCCGGAAGGACGGTCGCCATCTGGCGGTATTCATCGGCGATTATTTTGCCAGGCCAACCAAACGTTCAGGTGCCTGGTGTTCCGGTTTTCGCGCCCAATCCCGCCTGGATGGCGATGTTCGGCCGATTACTGTCAATATCTGCAACTTTGCCAAGGCCCCCAAGGGCCAGCCCAGCCTGTTGACCTTTGACGATGCGCATACGCTGTTTCATGAATTCGGTCATGCATTGCATGCGATGATGTCCGATGTCACCTATCAGATGATTTCCGGCACGTCGGTGGCGCGGGATTTCGTGGAATTGCCCAGCCAGCTTTTTGAACACTGGCTGACGGTGCCGGAAACCCTCAGGCAATTTGCCATCCACGCTGAAACCGGCAAGCCGATCCCCGAGGAACTGCTGACACGGCTGCTGGCGGCGCGGAATTTCGACCAGGGTTTCGCCACCGTCGAATTCACCGCTAGCGCGCTGGTTGATCTGGGGTTTCACGCCAATCCCGCCCCGGCAGACCCGATGGCGGAACAAGCGCGAATTCTGGCCGATCTCGGCATGCCAAAGGCGATCGGCATGCGCCACGCCACGCCGCATTTTGCCCATGTGTTTTCCGGTGATGGCTATTCCAGCGGTTATTATTCCTATATGTGGTCCGAAGTGATGGATGCCGATGCCTTCGCCGCATTTGAAGAAACCGGCGATGCCTTTAACCCGGAACTGGCGACAAGACTGGCCCGGCATGTCTATTCCGCCGGTGGCAGTCGCGAGGCGGATCAGCTTTACCTTGCGTTTCGGGGCCGATTGCCGGGGGTCAAGGCGCTGTTGCAGGGCAGGGGACTTGCCTGAATGCCTTGGTCGGGGTCAGTTGCGCACCTCATCCGTGCCAACGCCCCATAATTCTGACTTCATCACCCAGCCGCGAAAACCGTCAGCGCGGATGCGGCACCAGTCAAGCGTGCAATCGCCCAGAAACGCCACCACCCCCTGTTCGGCATAGGCATTGGGTTCTGCCGCCGGGTCGGGGCGCATGCGCAGCGGGGTATAGTCCTTTTGCACCATCACCGTGCGCACCCCCGATAGCAATGAATAATGCATCCAGCCGCCGACACCTTCGATATCGCGCACCCGCCGCCAGTTGCCGTATTCTGCGGTCACTTCTAGCGGCATGTCCTCCAGCTTGAAAACCCAGTCGACCCGGTGCGTCAGGCTGGGGCCGCGCCGCACATTGCCGGTGTCGGTCTTCATGGAAACGAACCTTGGCAAGGGCAGATTGGTGACCGGCCCGCGCGTCGGTTCATCCGCCAATGCGGCGATCGCGCAAAGGCTGAAAATCGCGGTCAGTAGCCAAACCGCGCCTCTGGTGCCAAAGGTTTTCGTCACGACGACTGCCCGGACCTTCATGCCGCTCGATTTCGGGGGTCTTCAGGCGGTTTTCACCTTGCCCCCTTGCCGCAATTCTTGCCACTATGGGACAAGGAAATCCAGTGGGGGAATAAGCGAATGCCGGGAAGTAAATTGAGTGTTGTCGTAACGCGACGCTTGCCCGAAGCGGTTGAAACCCGCCTGAAGGAGCTGTTCAACGTCGAGTTGAACGAAAGCGATGCGCCGTTCAGCCGCGAACAACTGGTCGCCGCCATGCAGCGGGCCGATGTGCTGGTGCCGACACTGAACGATGTGATAGACGCAAGAACACTGGCGCAGGCGGGTCCGCAGTTGCGCCTGATCGCCAATTATGGCGCCGGGTTTGATCATATCGACGTACAAACCGCCCGCCAGCGCGGCATTCTGGTTTCCAACACGCCGGGGGTTCTGACCGATGACACCGCCGATACCACTATTGCGCTGATCCTGATGGTGATGCGCCGCTTCAAGGAAGGTGCCACTGTGATGCAATCGGGCGACTGGTCCGGCTGGTCGCCCTCGGCGTTTCTGGGTTCGCGCGTCAGCGGCAAGCGTCTGGGCATCCTTGGCATGGGGCGGATTGGCACCGCACTGGCGCGGCGGGCGCGACCGTTCGGTCTGCAAATTCATTATCACAACCGTAAAAAGGTTCACCCGACGATCGAGGATGAGTTGGAGGCGACCTATTGGGAAAGTCTTGATCAGATGCTGGCGCGGGTCGATATCCTGTCGATCAACTGCCCGCATACACCTTCGACCTTTCATCTGCTAAACGCCAGAAGGCTGAAGCTGATGAAACCGACTGCCTATGTGGTGAACACCTCACGCGGCGAAGTGATCGACGAAAACGCCTTTACCCGCATGCTGCGCAGTGGTGCGCTGGCTGGTGCCGGGCTGGATGTTTTTGAAAAAGGCCCCGAGATCAACCCGCGCCTGCGCGGTCTGGATAACGTGATGCTGCTGCCGCATATGGGTTCGGCCACGCGTGAGGGGCGGCTGGAGATGGGCGAAAAGGTGATCATCAACATCAAGACCTTTGCCGATGGCCACCGCCCGCCCGACCAGGTGGTGCCGGCGATGCTTTAGTGAAAATCCCGGCTTGGGAACAGGCGTTTGGCCTGTTCGCGGGGATGCCTTGCGCCAACGGGCTGGCGGCGGCGCGGGCGGGGGGCATCGTCGGCCTCGGGCCGGGTGATGCCGATTTCTTCGTCCAGCGGGTGTCCAAGGTCGCTCAGACGGTGGGACATATCCTCGATCTGCCTCGCGATCAGGTGAACGACCATTCCTTCACGCTGAAGATGGCCGCTGACGCGTAACAGCCGCCCGCCCATGATGCTTTGCCGGTAGCGTTGATAGACGGTTTTCCAGATCACCACATTGGCAACCCCGGTTTCATCCTCCAGCGTCAGGAAAACCACGCCCGAGGCGGTGCCGGGGCGCTGGCGGGTGATGACCAGACCGCAAACGCTGATATTGCCCAATGGTGTGGCGGCCAGTTCTGCATGCGGCGTCAGGCCGGGCATCACCGGGCGCAACAGTTCCATCGGATGGGTGCGCAACGACAGGCGCATGGCAAGGTAATCCTCGACCATTTCCTCGCCCAGATGCATGGCGGGCAAGGTGACTTCGGGTTCACGGATGCCTTCGCCGTCAATCGGGTCGCTGAACAGCGGCAAGGGCATTTGTCCCCGAATCGCCCGCACCTGCCACAGCGCCTTGCGCCGGGTCAGGCCCATATCGGCAAAGGCGTCCGCTTCGGCCAGCCGTTCCAATGCGCCGGGGCCGATCCCGGCGCGCAGCCACAGCGTTTCGGGGTCGGGATAGCCGTTGCCGCGTGCGGCGGTGATCCATTCGGCGTCTTCGGCCCTGAACCCCTTGATCTGGCGAAACCCCAGTCGCAGCGCCAGTGAACCATCGGCGCGGCGTTCCAGCGTATTGTCCCACATGCTGTGGTTGACGCAGATCGCGCGAACCTCGATCCGGTGTTCACGCGCGTCGCGTACGATCTGGGCCGGGGCGTAAAATCCCATCGGTTGCGAATTCAGCAGCCCGCAGGCAAAGGCCGCCGGGTGATGACATTTCAGCCAGGCCGAGACATAGGCCAGCATGGCAAAGGCGGCCGCGTGACTTTCGGGAAAGCCGTATTCGCCGAATCCTTCGATCTGGGAAAAGCAGCGTTCGGCAAATGCCCGGTCATAACCGCGTTCCAGCATGCCGTTGATGAAACGCTCGGAAAAGGTGCTGATCGTTCCCATCCGCCGGAAGGTCGCCAATGAGCGGCGCAGCCGGTCGGCCTCTTCGGCGGTGAAGCCGGCGGCGACCACGGCGATCTGCATCGCCTGTTCCTGAAACAGCGGCACGCCAAGGGTCTTGCCCAGCACGTTTTTCAGCGCCTCGGACGGGAAATGCACCGCCTCCTTGCCCTGGCGGCGGTTGATATAGGGATGCACCATGCCGCCCTGAATCGGGCCGGGGCGCACGATGGCGACCTCGATCACCAGATCGTAAAAGGTACGCGGGCGCATGCGCGGCAGAAAATTCATCTGGGCCCGGCTTTCCACCTGAAAGACCCCCACGGCATCGGCAATGCATAACATGTCATAGGTGGCCCGGTCTTCCTGCGGCACGGTGGCGATGCCAAGCGCCTTGCCCTCATGCTGCTTGATCAGCTGAAAGGTCTTCCTGATGCAGCTAAGCATGCCAAGGCTCAGGATATCGACCTTCAGGATGCCCAAAGCGTCAATATCGTCCTTGTCCCATTCGATGATGGTGCGATCCTCCATCGCGGCATTCTCGATCGGGCAAAGCTCATCCAGCCGCCCCTTGGTGATGATAAAGCCGCCGACATGCTGGGAAAGGTGCCGCGGAAAGCCGATGATCTGGCCGATCAGGCCGATGGTCTGCGCCAGCCGGTGCTCACTCGGATCCAGTCCCAGCTCGCGGATACGTTCGGGGTCGGCACCGCCATTTGACATGCCCCAGATCTGGCCTGTCAGGCTGGCGGTCACATCCCTTGACAGGCCCATCACCTTGCCGACCTCGCCAATCGCGGCGCGGGATCGAAAATGGATCACCGTGGCGCATAGCCCGGCCCGGTGACGGCCGTATTTCCGATAGATATGCTGGATCACCTCTTCGCGGCGCTCATGTTCGAAATCCACGTCGATATCCGGCGGCTCGCCCCGGTATTTCGACACGAAGCGTTCAAACACCATGGTGATCTGATCCGGGCTGACATCGGTGATGCCAAGGGCATAACAAAGGATCGAGTTGGCGGCGGATCCGCGCCCCTGACACAGAATATCCAAGGAGCGGGCGTATTGCACGATATCATGCACGGTCAGGAAATAGGCGGCGAAACCCAGTTCTTCGACCAGTTTCAGTTCCTTGGCGGCAAGGGTGCCATAGCGTTCCGGCACACCATCGGGGCAGCGGCGTTCCAGCCCCTCGCGGGTCAGCCGTTCCAGTCGCGCCTGTGGTTCTTCGACATCGCTGATCTCATTCGGGTATTCATAAGACAGTTCGCTCAGGCAAAAGCTGCACCGGGCGGCGATTTCCAGCGTGCGGCGGATGGCGGCGGGGTGATTACGGAACAAACGCGCCATATCCGCAGCCCCCTTTAGCCGCCGTTCGGCATTGGGCAGGGCGCGAGTGCCGATCTGATCAATGGTGATATGTTCGCGCATGCAGGTCAGCACATCGGCAAGCTGGTGGCGGCTGCCGTGATGCATCAACACATCGCCCACCGCCACCATCGGTGCCGCCGTCTTCAGCGCCAGTGCGGCGCAGCGTTTCAGATAGGCCTGATCGCTACCGTCATAACGCGGGGCCGCGCCCAGAAACACATGGCCGGGATAGTGGTGCAAGGCGGCCTGAATGTCGGCGGAAACCTGTTTCGTACCGCTGCCCTTGTGCGGCAGTGCGATCAGGATCATGCCCTTGCAACCCTTTAGCATGTCTTGCCGGTCAAGATGACATTCGCCCTTGCCAGCGCGTCGTTTGCCAAGGGTCAGAAGTCGCGTCAGGCGCTGATAGGCGGCGCGGTCACGGGGCAGGGCGATCCAGTCAACCGGGCTATCGCGCAGCACCAGCCGGCAGCCGGTGATCAGTTTTGGCAGGGCGCGCGGCGCCTGCCCGGCCTCTTGCCTCAGGGTTTTCAGCGCGGAATAGGCGCGTACCACCCCGGCCAGCGAGTTGCGGTCGGTGATGGCAATGGCGCTTAGCCCCAGTGCGGCGGCGCGGGTGATCAGTTCTTCGGGGTGGGACGCACCGGTCAGAAAGGTGAAGTTGCTGGTGGCGCATAATTCGGCATAGCCCGCGCCGCCCTGCGGGATGGTCGGGGTGTGGTGATTTTTGTTCATGCGAATTCCCCCTGCACGAACCAGCCGGGGTTTTGCGGCGTATGGAAAAGCCATAGCCGCCGCCCCTCCAGCGTTTCGACATGCCAGTAATCGCGGATGCCCCGGTGCCAGTTGTCATCCTGCATCCACCATTCCGGCGCGATACGCTCCGGCCCGGTGGCGCGTGCGGTGCTCAGCGCCATGCGCCGCCAGCGAAAACGCCGGGGCGGCAGGGGGCCATCGCCGGATATCGGTTCGGGCCGAAACATCAGGCCGGGGCGGGGTCGCGGGCTGATCCAGGGTCCGGCTGGCTCGGAAAAGGCGGCGGCGGCGATCAGGTGGTCGCGTTCCGGGATATGGCTGTCGGCGGGCAGGAAGCGCCGGACATTCTCCAACCCGATACGGCTGCCGATACGGGTGATCAGATCGTATAACTCATTGTTTGGGGCGTTTTGGGCGCTTTGGGCATGGCTGATCTGTTGCGCCGGTAGTGGTTCGATTTGCGCGGCGACCAGTTGCAGGCGTTCAATGCCAAAACCGGCATCTACCTGATCGACGCCGCGCTTAAACAAGGGCAGAATGCGCCCGGCATCGCGCAAGGGGCGGGCCAGCCGCAATTCCACCTGCTGGCTTGCCTGATCCACCCGCCCAAGCGTCAGGCATAAAACCCGCGCCCCCGCCTCGTTGGCTTTCAGCCGCGCACACAGCCGTTCCAGCAGGCTTGCGGTGCCGGCCATGACATCATCGCTTAACCCGATCGGTTCGGGCAGGGTCAGGCGCACCCGGTAATGGGGCGGTTCAGCCAAGGGCGATACCTGTTCAGGCTGATCCCCCAATGCCTGATCCAGCCGCATCAGAACATCCTGCCCGAAACGCCGGGTCAGGGCGGCACGGGGCAGCGCCGCCAGATCGCCAATCGTGCGCAGCCCAAGCCGTTCCAGCGCGATGCAACTGGCTGCATCAAGCCGCAATGCCGCCACCGGCAACGGGCCGATATGGGGCAGCATTTCCCCGCTTGCCACCCCTTCGCCGTGATGCGCCAGCGCCCAGGCGGCACCGCGCGTATCGGCCAGCCCGATCCTGACCGCAAGCCCGGCGCGCGCCAGACGGCGGCGGATATCCACCAGCATACCGGCCTCGCCGCCGAACAGATGTGCGACACCGGTAATGTCCATCACCAGTCCGTCACCCCCCTCCAGCCCGACCCAGGGGCAATAGCGTCTGGCCCAGCGTGCCAATGCGTGCAGAAATCGCTGATCTGCCTGCGGGTCTGCCGGGCTGCTTTGCAGATCGGGGCAGAAGATGCGGGCATCGGTATGGCGCATACCGCGATGCAATCCCTGCCGTTCGGCCTGCTGGTTCAGGCAATAAAGCTCAACGGTATTGTTTTTCTCGACGATCAGCGCAAACGGCGCATCACGCGGGCATGCCCTTAGAACCCGGTCGCTTGCCAGACGGGGAAACCACAATGATACGACGCGTTTTTGCATCCCATCGAACATCCCAAGACCCCAATGTTCCTGATTTGTTCTTGATAATACTCCAGCTTTGCAGAGTCGAGTCGCCAGCATCATTTGATGCATCAAAAACCGGCTGGCAACGCCAGCGGGTTTCGGCGGCATTGCTGCCCATGCCTTCGCACAAAAGGCAAAGCCCGGTGGCGTTTCCCGCCTTGGCGGCCAGTTGCAAACGTCGTGCTGCGGTCAGGCCAAGCTCCTTGCCAGATTCCATCACCACCAGCGGCACCGCGCCGGAACGCAACGCCTCTTCGGCGATGGCCAGAACCTCGACCTGATCGCGGCCAAGCGCCAGAAGCATCCTTTGCGGATCAAGATAGCGGCTGAAGCCTGAAGGATTGATGGCGCTGGTTTGCCAGCTTTCGCGGATCCACATGACCGGCCCGGCCATATGGCCCGCCAGCGCAAAGGCAAAGGCAAATGCGCTGGCACCGAAGGCTTCGTGCATCCGGGCGTTGCGCATGGGGAAATGGTCGAAAAGATCAGGTGTCATGAAAGCATCATAACCATGGCCGGGGCGGAAATGAATGCTTGTTGGCGGGCCGGTGTTCAGGTTTAACAAAACAGAATGCGGCCCCTCTGATCGGGGCCGCATTCGCAGTTGAGGCTGCCTAGTTTGCCTGTGCCTTTTCCCGATCACCCTGGGTCCAGGTCATGTAGATGACGATGGCGACGATGGCTGCAAGGAAAATCGCGCTGGTCAGGATGGTTCCCAGCCCCATGCCGCCGTATTCCTTGGGTTGTGACATGAGGTCACCGAACGATGCGCCAAGCGGGCGAGTGAAGATATAGGCGATCCAGAAGGCCAGGATGGCATCAAGTTTCAGCGCGTAATAGCCAAAGGTGATCGAGGCGATGATCATGCCGAACAGGATACCTGTGGCCATGTAGCCAAGCGCAAACTTCTCGGCGACCAGATCACCCGCTGCAGTACCAAGCGCGAAGGTGAACAGGATGGCAAGCCAGTAGAAAGCTTCCCGCCGCGTTGTCGTGACCTTGTGGATCGACAGGGTTCTTTCCGAAGCGTACCAGGCCAGAAACGTGGCTGCGAGGGCAACAGTGAACAAGATTGTCGTGGTCATCAGCGGGACGCCAAAATTGTCCACCAGATTATCGGTAATCAGTGTGCCGACGATGCTGATCAGCACCACCGCCAGCCAGTAGGCCCACGGCACATAGCGTTTCTGGCGGAACTGGAGAACCAGCGCGCCGACAAGGATTGCAGCCATCAGAACCGATGTCGCCGTCAGGCCAAGGCCAAGATTGACGGCCAGAAAATCGGCGGCGGTTTCACCCATGGTCACGGCCATCAGTTTGATAAGCCAGAAATCGACGGTGATGGCCGGAACGCGGTTGGGCGTGGTGATGGGGTCGTCACGTTCGATAAGCGTGATGTCAGCGGGGGTGTGCAGCCTGGAAATAGATGTCATGGTCTTCATCCTTGAATGTGGGTTACTTGGACATCAGGGCAATGCCCTGTGCAAAAAAGTCACCGGCGCGTTTGTCGTCATCGGCATTGCAACGCTCGGTTCCCTTGGCCTCCAGCGTTTTCGCGGTGGCGAGGTTGGCGTCGGAAAGGGTCGCCTTGGCAAGGGTGTCGCGGAAGGTCTTCAGCATTGCCTCACACGGCAGCGGGTGGCCGTTGGCGTCGGTGGTTGCAACGCCTGAAACCATTTGGACCGCAGCAGAAGGAGCGGCAGCACCTTGTGACGGATCGGCCAGCGCTGTTTTGAGATTGGCCAGTTTCGCCGCAACCGTGGCCGCATCCGGGGTGCCTGCACGCAAGGCCTTTAATGCGCCGTCGATGGCGCCATCGACATAACCCCATTCATTCGGATTGACCGGCTGCAAGGTCGATTGCGCCTTGTCCCAGGCAGTTTCCAGATCGGTAATCCGTTTTCCGGCCGCGGCCAGATCACCCGAAGTGGCAATGTTCTGAACATCGCTTACGATGGTTGAAAACGGCGTCATGTCACCCAGTGACGGGCCGGCAGCCGCGACCTTTTCCGTTGTCGCGGCGGGTGTCAGCCAGACATAACCGGCGGCAAAGACCGCAACCGGTATGGCAATAAGCACCAAGGCTAGTAGAAAGTTCCGCATTTCCTGTTCCTCTGATTCGCCGAAAGTTTTCGGCTGGTGATTCATCGGAGGTCTTCCGGCAAAATCCTGCCTCCGCCGAGCGTCACCATCGGCGGTCAATCATGCGTTAGTTTGTCGCAAGAATTACATCTGTGTCATGTTGGGATCGCGCCAAAGGCATTGGCCCAGGCATGTTTGGCAGGCTGTGCGGGAAGCATTGCCGGATATCAAAATGCAGCAGACCGGGTATTATCCACCTGCCTTTGGTTCGCGTTGTCAGACGTTGGCATCGGGCGTCCAGCCAGCGGCGAACACCTCAACGACTGGTCTTGGTGTCAACACCGTCACCGGAACTGAGGTCTGGTGGCTGATTTGTCGATAGCCTTCAAAACTCCACCGGAACCGCGCGCCTTTCCAGACCAGAACCGGCTTTCCCCGGTCCGCAAAGAACGTTCCGTCGGGCAGTCCTGCAAGTGGTGCCTGGTAGGTTACCTTTGTCCCGCCTCGAACCACGCGGTTGGCATGCAGGATGCGGTCGATGGTTTGCGGCAATGATTTGCCGTTTTCGGAATGGCCGTGGACTTTGCACCAGGCTGCAACGAACGATTTGTAGCGCCTGCGACGACATTCGGCACAGGGTCGGTGTCCGGCCGCAAAGGCAGTGGCCTCATCAAGAAAGAACAAATGGGTGTAGCGGCCCGGTGCCATCAATGCCCGCTTCCGGTCGTTGAATTGCAGGGCGCAGGTGACCCAGTTTTGATGTTGGTACTTGCGGTGCAGAACCCCGTCCTCGCCGTGCAGGATGCCGCGATTTCCTGTCAGCGTGCTCCGGCTGGAAACAGCTTGGATTTCGCCATAGTGATCAACGCGGTTTTGCAGTGGCATGGTCAGGTTCTTGTCCCCTTCGGGTTGGCTGGATCCTCTGCGGGTCATGCATTGCAACCCCAACAGGCTGTGACCTGTTATGCGATATCGGGTGCGGATTATCCAGATTGCGATGGATTGGAAAATACGTCATCGTTGAATAAATTCATCAATGGAACGAAATGTTCACTAAGTTTCGAATGCCAACCGTCGCCTTTTGGACCGAATATGCCATCGCTATCTTGACCAAGGCATTATCATGAAATTCAATCTTACCGTCAACGGTCGCACCGCCGTCGTGGAGGCCGAACCGCTGGAACCGCTGAGCACCGTCTTGCGCGACCGGCTTGGCCTCAGGGGCCTCAAGGAAGGCTGTTGTGAAGGTGAATGCGGCGCTTGCACCGTGTTGCTTGACGGTGCTCCCGTTCACGCCTGTCTGACGCCGGGATTTCAGGCCGAGGGCCGCGACATCACCACGATCGAAGGACTTGGCGACGGGCCGGGGCTGTTATCAGGCATACAGCGCGCATTTGTCGAGGTCGGCGCGGTGCAATGTGGCTATTGTACGCCCGGCATGGTGATGGCGGCGGAAGGGTTGCTTCGCGCCAACCCGGATCCAGATGATGCGGAAATACGCCATGCGCTGGCAGGGAATATCTGCCGGTGCACCGGATATGACAGCATCGTTCGCGCCATCGCAACCGAGGCGGCGTCGCGAAATCGCGTGTCGGCATGAACATGCTAACCGTGGCAAGGCCGCGCAGCCTTGATGCGATCTCGGCGCTGATGTCCGATGGCAGGCCGCTGCATTTCATTGCCGGTGGCACCGACATGCTGATCGCCGGGCGACTGCGGCCCAAGGACGGCATCCTTGTCGATCTCGGGCAGGTTGCGGAACTGTCGGGGATCAGCGTGGTGGGCCAGCATATCCGCATCGGTGCTGCGACCACGGTTGCAAGGTTGGCCGAGGATCCGGTACTGGCGGCAAGACTGCCCGCCCTCAGCCAGGCCGCCGCCGAATGTGGCGCGGTCCAGATCCGCAACCGCGCCACCATCGGTGGCAACATCGCCGAGGCGGCCCCGGCAGCAGACCTGCTGCCGCCGTTATGGGTTGCCGATGCCAGGCTGGAGATCCGGGATCATGACGGATCTAGGCTGGTTGCAATAGCGGATTATATCGCTTCCCCCGGCAGGCTGATCACCGCGATCCTGTTGCCCGATCCGGACCCGGCACCGAAAAGCGGATTTGCCAAGCTGGGATCGCGGCGCGAGCTGACGATCTCGAAACTCAATCTTGCGATGCTGATGCGGCAGGAAGGCGGGCGCATCGTTGATCTGCGCATTGTCGCCGGCGCCATTGGTCCGCGTCCGCAGCGCCTGAAACTGGCCGAGGCAGCGCTGGGGGGCAGGTTCCTGTCGCCCAAAGCCTTGCAGTTGTTTGCCAAGGCGCTGAGTGATGAAGTCGACACCGCCATTCCGACGCGGTCGTCGCGGGTCTGGAAACGGCGGGCGATTGTCGGACTGGGATATGATGTGATCGCCGCCATGACCGGTCATTCGCCGCGCCATCCGCTGTTTGCCGGGGCTGCCTGATGGGCCAGGTTCACCAACGGGTACCACTGATCGACGGGGCAGAAAAGGTTGGCGGCAAGCTGCAATATCTTGCCGACATGACCATGCCCGGGATGGTGCATGGAGCACTGGTGCTGTCGCCCCGACCGCATGCCCGGGTGGTTTCCCTGAACGCTGCCGCCGCACTGGCGCTGCCCGGTGTGATCGGTGTCTGGTGGCATGAAACTGTGCCGCAGCTTCGTTACAACAGTTCGATCTGGTATGTCGGGCAGGTGGCGCTGAATGACGAGGCGATGTTTGCGCCCGTCGTTCGCCATGTCGGCGACCGTGTTGCCGTCGTGGTTGCCAGAACCGCCGCCATCGCCTGTGCTGCTGCCCGGGCAATAACTGTGGAATATGCCGATCTACCAGCCATCCTGACCGCCGATGCCGCCGCTGCCAATCCGGGGTCGGTGGGCGAAGGCGAGGCGCCGGCCTTTTGCAATCCGATCGACCATGTGAAATTCGTGCATGGCAATCCGGACGCCGCATTTGCCGCCGCCGATCTTGTGGTTGAAACTCTGGTCAGCACACCCCGCAGCCACCATTGCGCGGTCGAACCCCATGCCTGTCTGGCCTACCCGGAAAAGGGCGGGCGGATCGCCATCGTCTCGCCCTGTCAAAGCGTCTTTGCGGTTCAGGCGGTGGTGGCGCAGGCGACCGGAATTGCCGAGGCGGATCTGCATGTGATGAAATCACCGATCGGCGGCTCGTTCGGGGGCAAGGCCGAACCGGTTCTGGACCCGATCTGTGCCTTTCTGGCGGCAACGCTCGGGCTGCCGGTGCGGATCGTGCTGTCACGGCGGGAAACCTTTGTCGCCACCCGTACCCGTTCGGCAATGCAGGGCCGGATGCGCATCGCCATGTCGCGCAGTGGGCGGATCATGGCGCGCGATACCGTCGCTCTGGTCGATGTCGGGGCCTATTCCACCGGTGGCAACTATCTGCCCGGTTCCATGCTGCAACGGCTGGTGCGGCTTTATGATGTGCCGGCAGAACGCTATGACGGTCGCGCGGTCTATACCAACACGGTGCCTTCCGGGGCGTTTCGCGGCTATGGCTCGCCGCAGATACATGCGCTGGCCGAAATCAGCCTCGATCTGGCGGCGCGTGAACTGGGGATTGACCCGGTGACGATCAGGGCCAGAAACCTGGTGGCACCGGATGCGATCGAACCCTGGCAGGGCCTGTCGATCGGCAATGGCCGGGGGCTGGATTGCCTGTCGCGCGGCGCGGCGATGTTCGACTGGCAGGCGCGTTGGGCGCGTCGGCGTGATACCGGGCGGTTCCGGCGCGGTATCGGTGTTGCCGCTGCCACCCATATCAACGGCTGCTATCCCGGTGAGGAGGAAGCGACCAGCGTCAGGATGCGCCTGTTGCCGGGCGGCATGGTTGAACTGGTCTCGGCGCTTCACGATCTCGGCTGCGGCTCGGATACCACGCTGGCACAAATCGCCGCCGAGGTGCTGGGGCTGAAGGCGCATCAGATCGGCATCACCCCGGCGGATTCCGACCTTTGCCCTTATGACCTTGGCACCCGCGCCAGTCGCATGACCTATATCGTTGGCGAAGCGGTGCGCCGCACTGCACTGGCGCTGGCCGGAGAAATCCGTGTCCGGGCGGCACTGGCGCTGAACGAGGATCCCGGGCGTGTCCGTCTTGAACATGGGCTGGCCCGATCCGAGGAAGGCGAAATGTCACTTGCCGCGCTTGCGGACTGGATGATCGGTCGGGGGCAGACTCTGCCCGCAGCCAGCGAAACCTATCGCGCCTCGGGCAATCCCAGTTCCTTTGCTGCGCATTTCGCCGAGGTCGAGGTTGACACCTTCACCGGTCGCGTCGCCGTCACTGACTATCTTGCCGCCCATGATGTCGGCCTGGCGATCAATCCGATGCTGGTCGAGGGGCAGATTCATGGCGGCATCCAGATCGGCATCGGCTACGCGCTATACGAGGATGTGGCGATTGACCCTGAAACCGGCCAGATGCGTGCCGACAGCTTTGCCCGCTATACCCTGGCCAATGCCCTGGAAATGCCGCCGCTGAAGGTGCTGCTGGTTGAGGAAGGCGAACCCAGCGGCCCGTTCGGCGCCAAGGCGGTGGGCGAAATAGCCACTGTCCCTGTTGCGCCGGCTATCGTCAACGCCGTCAACCACGCGCTGAATACCAGGCTGAGCGACCTGCCGCTGTTGCCTGAACGTATTCTAGCGGCGCTTTGACCAGTCGGGGCGGGGCGCGGTGGGTGGATTACCCTAACCGATATCCTCTTTCGCAACGGCCACCGATTTCATGATGCCATAACAACGCATCCCGACCCTGAGGTCCATCGCAGCGGCGGATCGTTTGGTGATACGGGCAAGAATCAGGTCGTCACCGGCCTCAAGCTGCACCATCACTCCCGGTCCTTCACCGCTGCGGATGGAATGGATGGTGGCAGAAACCGTGTTGAGCGCGGAAATGCCGCTGACCGGGGCCAGCGACAGCATCACATCGCGGGCCAGGATCCAGACCCGCACATCGCTTCCGGGGGCTTCGGGCTGGCGCGGCAGCAGCAGGGTGCCGCCGGAAAAGCTGATCTCGCTAAGCCCGTCATCGTGGTGGCGCAGGATCCTGCCCCGGATCATCGCCCCGGCATCGCGTACCCCAAGGGCAGGAACCGCATCGGGATCGGACAACACTTCGGCAGCGCTGCCCTGCTGACGCAGCCTGCCGTTTTCCAGCAGCACCACGAAATTAGCGATGCGCGCCACTTCGGATGCGGAGTGACTGACATAAAGGATCGGTATCCGGGTCTCGTCACGGAGGCGGTGAAGGTAGGGCAGGATTTCCGCCTTGCGCGCCGCATCCAGCGCCGCCAGCGGTTCATCCAGCAACAAGGTGTCCGGTGCCGACAAAAGGGCGCGGCCAATGGCAACCCGTTGCTTTTCCCCGCCCGAAAGGGCAACCGGCCGTCGTTCCAGCAACCCGCCAATCCCAAGCATTTCGATCACATGATCCCAGTCGGCCCTTGCCTCCGACCCGGGGGCGAACCGTTGACCGTATGCGAGGTTCTGGCGCACGCTGAGATGCGGAAACAGACGGGCCTCCTGAAAGACATAGCCGACGCGGCGTTTGTGGATGGGCAGAAAAATCCGGGCATTGGTATCCAACAGCACATGCCCGTTCACCACAACACGCCCGACATTGGGGCTGAGCAGCCCCGCCACGGTGTTGATCACGCTGGTCTTGCCCGAGCCGGACCTGCCGAACAATGCGGTCACACCGGGCGGTGCCTCGAACGCCAAATGCAGGCTGAAGCCGCCGAAATCGTGTCTGATGGCAATGCTGATGCTCATGCCCCTGCTACCCGTCTGGCTACGCGGCGGGAAATCGCCTCGGACAACAACAGCGCCGCCATGGCGATCACTACCGACACCAGCGCCAACCTGAGCGCCGCCGCCTCGCCGCCGGGGATCTGCAACAGCGCATAGATCGCGGTCGGCAGGGTCTGGGTCTGACCGGGAATGTTGGAAACAAAGGTGATCGTCGCCCCGAATTCCCCCATCGCCTTGGCAAAGGCCAGAATCGCACCGGCGATGATGCCGGGCAGGATCAACGGCAGCGTCACCGTAAGAAATACCCACACTTGTGACGCCCCCAGCGTACCGGCTGCCTGCTCCAGTTTCGGATCAACCGCTTCGATTGCCAGCCGGATTGCCCTGACCATCAGCGGAAACGCCATGATTCCCGCCGCCAGCGCCGCGCCGGTCCAGCGAAAGGCGAACACAAGGCCAAAGGTCTGTTCCAGAAAACTGCCGACCGGGGCGCGGCGACCAAAGGTCAACAGCAAGAGATAGCCGGTCACAACCGGCGGCAGTATCAGCGGCAGATGCACGATGCCGTTGAGGATCTGCTTGCCGGGAAATCTCCAGCGCGCCAGCGCATAGGCCACCGCAATGCCCAGGGGCAAGCTCAGGGTCATGGCCCAGAATGAGACCTTCAGCGACAGGAAAACTGCCTGCCATTCGTTGGGGGTCAGAGCGTCAAACCACATCAGTGCGCCATCTCGAAACCATGGCGCAGAAAGGCGGCGCGGGCAGGTTCACTGGTGAGAAACTGTAAAAATGCGTCATTCAGTGGGTTGGTGCTGTCGCTGACGGCGGCCACCGGATAGATGATTGCCGGATACGAATCCGCCGGAAACACGCCTGCGACCGACACATTGGTATCGGCGCTTGCATCGGTGGCATAGACGACGCCGAAAGGCGCTTCGCCGGTTGAAACCAGTGCAAGAGCAGCACGAACATTATCGGTCTGCGCCACCTTGGCGGCGACCTTATCCCAGATTCCAAGGTTTTGCAGCGCGGCCTTGCCGTAAATACCCGCCGGCACTGCATCGACCAAAGCCATTGCCAGCTTTTCATTGCCCAGCATCCCCGCCAGATCAAATCCCGGCGTGATTGCCACTTTGGCAGCGGATCGACCGGTCGCTATCAGCACGAGGCTGTTTTGCAAAAGGTCTAAGCGGCTGTCGGCCCGGATCAGCCCCTTGGCTTCCAGGTGATCCATCCAGTCAGTATTGGCGGAAATGAAGATATCCGCAGGTGCACCCTGTTCGATCTGCCGCGCCAGCGCCGAACTGCCGGCAAGCGAAACGATCATGGAGTTGCCGGTTTGCTGCTGCCAATGTTGTGCAACATCCTCCAGCGCGTTTTTCAGGCTGGCGGCGGCGAACACCGTGACCTGTCCACCAGGTGCGGCCCAGACCGCAAGCGCAAGGCTGAGCAGGGTGGACACAGCCACCCAGATCAGCCGGACAGCAATCTTGCTTGTTCCCGACATTTTCGCCCTTTGGATACTTGTCACTGCGGATGGGCGACCATCAATCACCAATCGCCATTTTGCAACCTTCTACATGCAGGCGTCAAACAACGCACGGGTGTTTTCCCGGGTCATCTCGACCGGATTGCCGCCACAGGACGGGTCTTGCAGTGCCATATCGGTCAACTCGTCCAGCCGCGCTACCTCCACCCCGAGGTCGGTAAGGTTTTTGGGAATGGCAAACGCCTCGCGCAGGTTCAGAACCTTTGCGAAAAAGCCATCAAAGCCGCCGGAGATCCCCAGATACGCCGCCGCCTTTTCGATCCGCCGCTCGATGGCGCTGCGGTTGAAGGTCAGAACCGGCGGCATTACCACCGCGTTGGTGGTGCCGTGATGGGTGCCGTAAACCGCACCGATGGGATGGCTAAGGGAATGGATTGCGCCCAGCCCCTTTTGAAATGCCACTGCCCCCATTGCCGCCGCGCTCATCATGTTGGCGCGGGCTTCAAGATCACTGCCGTCGCTATAGGCGCGGGGCAGGTTTTCCAGCACCAGCCGCATCCCTTCCAGCGCGATTCCCTGACTCATCGGATGATAAAACGGCGAGGAATAAGCCTCAAGACAATGGGCGAAGGCGTCCATGCCGGTGCCCGCGGTGATGAATTTCGGCATGCCCACGGTCAGTTCCGGGTCGCAGATGGTGACGGTCGGAAGCAGTTTGGGATGAAAGATGATCTTTTTCATGTGGGCGGCCGAATTGGTCAAGACCCCAGCCCGGCCCACTTCTGATCCGGTACCGGCGGTGGTTGGCACCGCGATGATGGGCGCGATGGTGTCGGCATTTGCGCGCGTCCACCAGTCACCGACATCCTCAAAATCCCAGACCGGGCGGGTCTGGCCGGACATGAAGGCGATCAGCTTGCCCATATCCAGCGCCGAGCCGCCGCCAAAGGCGATTACGCCATCATGCCCGCCTGTTTGATAGACCTTGATGCCTGCCGCCATGTTCATTTCATTGGGGTTTGGATCAACCTCGGAAAACACCGCGCGGCCCAGACCGTCGGCGTCAAGCATGTCAAGCGCCCCTTGGGTGATCGGCAGGGTGGCCAATGCCTTGTCGGTGACCAATAACGGGCGGCTGATCCCAGCAACCTTGCAGGCATCCGGCAGTTCAGCAACGCGCCCGGCGCCAAAACGAATGGCGGTTGGATAGGACCAGTTGACGTGGGGAACCAGGGTGTTGCTCATGATTTGACCTTTCTCAGATGATACGAGCGCGGCCGCGTCACCGCATGAAATCCCAGAACCGACAACGCACCACCGCGGCCGGTATCCTTGCAGCCGGTCCAGCAAATTGCCGGGTCCAGATAATCGGCGCGATTAAGAAACACCGTGCCGGTTTCCACCTGACGGCCAAGTTCATAGGCGCGATCCGAATTGCCCGACCAGATCGAGGCGGTGAGGCCGTAAGGGGAATCGTTGATCAGCGCCAGTGCCTCGGCGTCCGATTTGACCGGCATGATGCCGACCACCGGCCCGAAACTTTCCTCAAGCATCACCCGCATGGAATGGTTGACGTTGACCAAAATCTGCGGCGCAATATAGGCACCGCCATCGTCGGCCGGAAAATTCGCAGGATCGATCATCGGTTTTGCCCCGGCCTTGACAGCCTCGGCGATCTGGTCGCGCACGGTTTTGGCAAAGCGTTTGTTGGCCATCGGTCCAAGGGTGGTTTCGGCATCAAACGGATTGCCAAGCCTGAGGGCATTGACCCATTTCACCGATTTTTCCACAAACGCCTCATAAAGGCTTTCGTGGACATAAATCCGTTCAATACCACAGCAGCATTGCCCGGCATTGAACATCGCCCCGTCCATCAGCACGTCAACCGCCCAGTCAAGATCGGCATCGTCCATGACATAGGCCGGATCCTTGCCGCCAAGCTCCAGCCCTAGCGCGGTAAATGTGCCCGCCGCCGCGCGTTCAATGGCCTGCCCGCCACTGACCGAGCCGGTGAAGTTGACGAAACCGAAGGAACGCGCGGCGATCAGCGCCTCGGTGGTGGGGTGATCCAGCACTACGTTCTGAAAGATATCTGCCGGAACGCCACCGGCATGAAATGCCTCGGCCAGACGCTCGCCGACCAGAATGGTCTGACTTGCATGTTTCAGCATCACGGCATTGCCGGCAATCAGCGCCGGAATGATGGTGTTGATGGCGGTGAGGTAGGGATAATTCCACGGTGCCATGACAAAGACGACGCCCTGCGGCTGCCATTCGATACGGCGTTCAAACTGGTCGCTGGATTCTGCCACGATCGGGGCCAGCGCCTCGGCGGCGATTTTGGCCATATATGCCGCGCGCTCGTTCACGCCACCGAATTCACCGCCATAGCGGACCGGGCGGCCCATTTGCCAGGCGAGTTCCTCGACCACACGATCGTTCATTGCCTTTAATGCCGCCACCCCCGCATTGACCCTGGCGATACGGGTTTCCAGCGGCAGGGCCGCCCATGCCGCCTGGGCCGCCTTGGCACGCGCAACCGCATCGCGTGCTGCACCAAAAGACAGGGGCTGGCGTTCGGCATAGACGCTGCCATCAACCGGGGAAATACACTGGATCATCTTCGTCATCATCGCCTCCTGGCAGGCAAGCCTGCGCTGCACCATCAATTCGGGCGCGACCGGTCAGCCGCGCCCGTGATCTTCAAGGGCTGGTATCAGGACCGATAGGGGAACCCGGCCTTTACCATCACCTCGTTGTATTTTCGGAAGATGCCGACCACCTTCGCCTTGGTTTCGCTTTCGGCGGCGATCTCTTCCCAGAACTTTTCGGCGGCGATCTGCACCTGTTTCCATTCGGCATCCGGGATGGTGGTCAGTTGCAGTTTCGGGCCATTGACGCGCAGGTCCGCCTCGCCCGCCCAATACCAGCGCTGACGGTAAAGATGCGAACTGTCCATCGCCAGTTGCAGCATCACCTGAAGGTGCGGCGGTACTTCGTTCCAGCGATCCATGTTGGCAAAGAAATGTCCGATCCATGCACCGGAAATCGGGTTGGTCAGGTAGTACTTGGTCACATCGGCCCAGCCCACGGTGTAATCTTCGGTGATGCCCGACCAGGCAACCCCGTCCAGTTCGCCGGTTTGCAGCGTCCAGTTGGCGGGTAGCGGTGTCACCTTGGACAACGACGACCAGCCCAACACTGCCATCATTGCAAACAGCAGATACATCGCGAACCGCCCGATCCGATGGTTGATCGCATCGACAATTCGCACATACGCCCTGATCCAGCGCGGCATCTCAGTGGGCTCCATTCTGCTGACCGATCGACCGGATGGCCCGGACCTTGTGCGGCATGCCGACCAGTGACAGCACCGGATAACGGATCAGACGCTGATACGTCGATTTCGCATCCTGGGAATTGACAACGGTATCTTGCGGCTTTTGCAAGTCGGGTTTCCACCATACTGGGATCGGTTCGTCTGCTCACAGGCTCACCGTTTCCGATGGTGTGTGTCAATATCTTTTCCAGACAACCCGGTTGTTGCAATCGTTTCAGGAACCTCGGCTTTGCCGCGAGGTATTCAAAGGGATCGCTTTTGGTGGTGGAATGGCGGCTGGCGGGGGGTGGGAAGATGGTTCAGATTGCATGGCCGCGCATGAGCGGCGATCAAGCGTGAAGGGTGACCAGCGGGGACAATCCCCCGATGGTCACCCATGAGGTGATAAACCGGCGTTATTCGAGGCAGAAGCCTTCGATGTCCTGGTCGTGCCAATGGCTCCAGCTACTGCCGACGATCGTGCGATCCTCGACATAGATGCGAACGTTGTAGCCGCAAGGTTCCATTCCGGTGGTGTCCAGTTCCCAGTTACCAGACGCGCCGTTGGTATTGAGCGACAAACCGGCATAGCTGATCAAGACCGAGGAATTCCCGCCCGCAAAGGGTGGCACAAAGAACGCCCCCGGTGCAGCCGAGGTAATGATCATCGTACCGGCCGCAGCCTCGGGCAACGGGGTTACATGAATTCGCAGGCTGCCCGCGTGATTGCCGGTCATTGCATAGGTGCCAGAAATCACCTCGCCGATGCCGAACTTGCCGCAATTTCCCGCGCCGCTGGTAATTTCGACATCGGCCTTCGGGCCAGTATTGTCGACCATGAAGGCTTTGGGCACGGTTGTGGCAAGAACCGGGCCGAACGGCTGGCGGAACTCCATATAGACCGTGGTAAGCCCGTTCTCGAGACCGGTCAGCGCGCCAAGAAGGCCATCGGTAACCGTGACCAGCGACGAGGCGGCGAGATAAGGGAACCAGTCTCCGACCGCATGCAGTGTCTGCGTCACTGGGGTGGTCGACGGGAACGTGGTTACGTCAACGTCGAATGGCGTGTTGTAGACGCGCGGCGTCACGTCGGATGGCCCCTGTATCATGATCCGGTATTCAAGCGGTCCGGCAGGAAGGTTGAAGACATTACCTTTCAGAAGTGTACGCCCGCCGAACGGTGCATCGTCCGCGACAAACAGGCTGCCGACACTTGCGCCATTGGCATAGCCCGCGCCGTTGATCTTGGCCACCGACATGTTGCCGATTGACTGAAGGAACGGCGTGAAGACGCCCTGAAAGATGCCTTTGGGGAGGGGCCGGACTTCGATCCAGCAATCCTCGCGGTTGCCCCAATGCGGCACGAAATTCGGCTGATTGGGTGCTGGCGGCACGGCCCAGGACAGGATGCCGCGAATCTTCGCGCGTCCGGTCTTGCACCATTCCAGCCGGTGTTTGTCGAGGTTGACCGGCAGCGATGCCTGATACCAGAGGCCGCCCCTTGGTACATCGATGTCATGGACCTCGACAAAGGTCGTGCCCTGGTATTCCCAGCCCGCCCCGAAATCGAGATAGAAGGCGATGTATTCGCGGCTGCCATTGGTACATAGCCCACCCGAATAGCCCGACCGACGCTTGACCTCGACGACCCCGTGTAACGTTGTCGCGTCACGGTCCAGCCCGACGCAACGAAGTTCCTCGTAGGTCGTGTTGAAGTTTGGAGCGATCAGGAAATCCGAGAACTTGGCGATGTCGATGTTGAGGGCCTTGAGCGGTGTGGAAATCGCCTGCCAGGCCGCAACATCGGTCGGGTCGTCGGCGAGTTTCGCAACCGCCGGAAAGACATGGCGAAGCACCGTCAATTCCTCGGCACCTTTCTCCATCTTCATGAGATCGGCAAAGTTAGCACCCGGTTTCGGCACCGGCTGCTTGCTGATCTCTGCGGTCAGTTTTTCGACCAGTGATGGGTCGATCTTGTGGATGCCGATACCGTCGATATGGTCCAGAATCTTGCAGATGAACCAGTTGCGCGGCTCGATCTGGATGTTACGTTCCAGCCGGTTGCCCCAGACCGGATGCCAGTTCGGCATGTTCGCGGGCGGCATGGTGTTCCACGACAGGATTGCCCGTACATTGGGCAGAACCGGCTTGTCGTCACAGCAGCTCCGCTGTTTGGGCTTGATCCGGATCGAAACGGCATAGCAAAGCGGATCCTTGAACGGCAGGTCGTGGATCGTGAAACCGGTCACGCCGTGGTCAACCCAGGTACCATCGCCGTAGTCGAGGTAGAAACGCACGAATTCCTGACTGCCGTCGGTGCAGGCGTCTCCATTATAACCGGATTGTTGCTTGATGCTAATGATGGCGGTCAGGATCTCGGTATCGGGATTGTAACCGAGACAGGTCAGTTCCTCGAAGCTGGTATCGCCGACCTTCTTGAGCACCGCCTTTGGGATATTGGGCAGTTTCAGTTCGGTCAGATTGCCGAAATAGTTCGGATTGGCGATAAGGTGAAATTTGGAGGCCTGACGCAGGCTCAGATCTTTTTCAGGGGTTTTCATGGTCAATCTCCATTCAAATCAGGTTTGAAATAAAAGGAAAAAACGTCCACTAGTCACGATACGAATGTTGATTATGCACGCGAGTTAACTATGCGCGCGACTCGCCTATAGGTAAAGTGCGGGGTTCCATGTACCGGATGGTGGGCTGAATTTGGCCCAAACCGAGGCTATGGATCGGCTGATTTCCGCCCATCCTGCGATTAAACAGGGAAACCACCATTGGCACGCTGAACGCGACATTGATGAAACCGCACAATCAGGGATCGCCGGTGCTCGGGTAACGACCGACCCCGGATCTGCATAAGTGGTGTTTTGCGAATCTGGACGCATTTCAGATCGAAGGTTAGGTTTGATGTGAAAGGTAGCGACGGGGTGACCGTGAATGACCAGAATGATCCCTGAGGTCAGGGCGCTTCTTGCCAATGAAAAATGGCATCTGGAAAGGATTTCATTGCGTAATCTGCTGCTGGAATGCGGTCTTGATGAAGCGGTGAAATGGGGCAAGCTTTGTTACACCTTTCAGAACAGCAATGTCGCCATCTTCTTTGGCTTGAAGGATTACTGCGGTCTTGGCTTTTTCAAGGGAGTGCTGCTGGCGGATCCTGAAAGTATCCTTCATCGGCAAGGCCCGCATTCGCAGGCGATGCGACTGATCCGGTTTACCAATGTTCAGGAAATAGCTGACAAGGAAACTGTGGTGAAAGCCTATGTCCACGCGGCCATCGCGCTGGAAAAAGCCGGATTGAAAGTGGATTTCAAGCAAAAAGACCGACTGGTCTATCCGGACGAGTTACAGCACGAACTTGATGCCAACCCCGCGCTGAAAAAAGCCTTCGAGGCTTTGACGCCAGGGCGGCGACGGGCATACAACCTTTATTTCACGGCAGCCAAGCAGTCGGCAACGCGGCATGCCAGGATCCGCAGGTATATGGCGAAAATCCTTGATGGCAAGGGAATGAATGATCGCTGAGACAAAAGGTCAGCAAGGAAACTTTGCGCTGGCGGTTTTGGTTTGTTCGACGCAGGTTGGACCGGTTGTAATATTCAGGACGTCAGATGAGCATTTCGGAAAACATGCGCGGGGCAATCTTGATGATGCTCTCGATGGGGGCGTTTGCGCTGAATGACACCTTCTTCAAATCTGTTGCCGGCGATGTGCCGCTGTTTCAGGCAATCCTGATCCGGGGTGTGCTAACCAGCCTGATCATTGTGCTGATTGCGCTTTGGCGCGGCGAAATACGCATACCGGAACTGCAATCTGACCGCCGCGCCATATTCTGGCGGACCTTTGGTGAGCTGGGTTCGACTTTTTGTTATCTGCTGGCGCTGTTTCATATGCCACTGGCCAATGCCACGGCGATTGTGCAGTCACTGCCGCTGGTCATCACCTTTGCGGGTGCCATATTCTTTGCCGAGGTGGTCGGCTGGCGAAGATATAGCGCGATCGGTCTTGGATTTTGCGGCGTATTGTTGATTGTCAGGCCGGGTTCAGCAGGTTTTGATAGCTATAGCGTGCTGGCGATGGTGGCGGTTGTGTTTCTGGTCTTGCGCGACCTTTCCACAAGGCGGCTAAGCCAGGGGGTGCCGTCGTTGCTGGTGGCCGGGTCGGCGGCGATTGCGGTGACCATGCTGGGTGCAGCCGGAACCCTGTTAGAGGGCTGGCAACCAATCGGTGCAAGCAGGCTTGCCCTGCTGTCGGGGGCGTCTTTGTTCATCATTTCGGGCTATGTACTCAGTATCATGGTGATGCGGGTTGGCGAAATCGGCTTTGTCTCGCCGTTCCGCTATACCGCACTGATCTGGGCCATTGTTCTGGGGATCGTTGCCTTTGGTGAGGTTCCTGACATCTGGATGTTGATCGGCAGCGCGGTGGTGATCGGCACCGGCATCTACAATTTCGTGCGCGAACGCAACCAGTCAAGGGTCGTGCTTGCCAGGGCCGGTATGGCGTCAGAGCGTCAACGTTGAGGTAACGTTGCCATTCGCCAGAACCGGCTGAATGTTTGATTTGGCCACGTTGGGACAACGCCACGCCCGTCACCGCAAAAGCCGACCTGCTGCTGTTGACAAGGGGTCCGATTCCCCCTATTAGGCGCGCTTACCGGCGGATTGGTCACAGCCATTCCACGGCAAAAGCCATTATTGGGCGGTCACGATCCTGATCCTGCGGTCACGATCCTCTGGAATTCCAACCGCGGCGCTTCCTGAAACGGGACGCTGGCGGTTTTGGTGTGTTGTCAAAAGACAATGCGCCTAGTCGAGTCTGAAACGGGTAGAACGGGGTACGCCGAATGCCAACGATCCAACAGCTGATCCGCAAACCGCGGCAGCCAAAAGTTAAACGCCAGAAGTCGCAGCATTTGCAGGCTTGTCCGCAAAAGCGCGGCGTCTGTACGCGCGTCTACACGACCACACCGAAAAAGCCGAACTCGGCCATGCGCAAAGTTGCCAAAGTGCGCTTGACCAACGGGTTCGAAGTGATTTCGTATATCCCCGGCGAAAGCCACAACCTTCAGGAACACTCGGTGGTTCTGATCCGTGGCGGTCGGGTAAAAGACCTTCCGGGCGTTCGCTATCACATCCTGCGCGGTGTTCTCGACACCCAGGGCGTGAAGGATCGCCGTCAGCGTCGTTCGAAATATGGTGCCAAGCGGCCGAAATAAACCTGGCGCTATCCCGGAGCCGATCCGGGAATACCGCCGCCTGAGGAACAAGAGGAAACCGATATGTCCCGTCGCCATCGCGCTGAAAAACGTGAGATCCTGCCGGACGCCAAATATGGCGATACCGTGCTGACGAAATTTATGAACAACCTGATGCTGGACGGCAAGAAATCCGTCGCAGAAGGTATCGTCTATGGCGCGCTGGAGCGGGTTGAAAGCAAGCTGAAGCGCGCTCCGGTCGAAGTGTTTCACGAGGCGCTGGAGAACATCAAGCCGTCGGTCGAAGTGAAATCGCGCCGGGTTGGCGGTGCCACCTATCAGGTGCCGGTCGAGGTTCCCCAGAACCGTAGTGAAGCCCTGGCGATCCGCTGGCTGATCAAGGCCAGCCGCGCGCGCAACGAACACACGATGGCTGAACGTCTGGCCTCGGAACTGCTGGACGCGGTGAATACGCGCGGTTCGGCCGTCAAGAAACGCGAAGACACACACAAGATGGCCGAGGCAAACAAAGCCTTTAGCCATTACCGCTGGTAATTTTTTAAGGGCACAACGACGATGGCACGCGACTACCAACTGGACCATTACCGCAATTTCGGGATCATGGCGCATATTGATGCGGGCAAAACCACCTGCACCGAGCGGATTCTGTTTTATACCGGTAAATCGCACAACCTCGGCGAAGTGCATGATGGCGCTGCCACCATGGACTGGATGGAACAGGAGCAGGAACGCGGTATCACCATCACCTCGGCGGCGACCACAACCTTTTGGGAGCGCACCGCAGATGGCGTGACGGCGATCGGCGGCAAGCATCGGCTGAACATCATCGACACTCCTGGTCACGTCGATTTCACCATCGAGGTTGAACGTTCGCTGGCAGTTCTGGATGGCGCGGTTGCGCTTCTGGATGCCAATGCCGGGGTCGAACCGCAGACTGAAACCGTCTGGCGTCAGGCCGACCGCTACAAGGTTCCGCGCATTGTTTTCGTCAACAAGATGGACAAGATCGGCGCCGATTTCTTCAACTGCGTCAAGATGATCCGCACCCGTGTCGGTGGCAATCCGATGCCGATCCAGCTGCCGATCGGTTCGGAAAATGAATTCGAAGGCATCGTCGATCTGATCACCATGCAGGAATGGGTATGGGCAGGTGAAGATCTTGGCGCGTCCTGGGAATTGCGCGAAATCCGCGACAGCCTGAAAGACAAGGCCCAGGAAATGCGCGCCGAGATGATCGAAATGGCCGTCGAAATGGATGACGACGTCATGGAGGCCTATCTGGACGGCACCGAGCCTGACGATGAAACGCTGCGCCGGCTTATCCGCATCGGCACCATCAAGATGAAATTCGTGCCGATTCTGGCCGGTTCCGCCTTCAAGAACAAAGGTGTGCAGCCGCTTCTGAACGCCGTGCTCGATTTTCTGCCCAGCCCGCTGGATGTGGTTGACTACATGGGCTTCAAACCCGGCGACGAGACCGAAACCCGTAACATTCCGCGTCGCGCCGATGACAAGATGCCGTTCTCGGGACTGGCGTTCAAGATCATGAACGATCCGTTTGTCGGTACGCTGACCTTTACCCGCATCTATTCCGGCGTTCTGAACAAGGGCGACGCGATGCTGAACTCGACCAAGGGTAAAAAGGAACGCGTTGGCCGCATGATGATGATGCATTCCAATGACCGGTCGGAAATCTCCGAAGCCTATGCCGGCGACATCATCGCGCTGGCAGGGCTGAAGGCGACGACCACCGGCGACACGCTTTGTTCCGAAAAGGATCCGGTCGTTCTTGAAACCATGACCTTCCCTGAACCGGTGATCGAGATCGCGGTCGAGCCAAAAACCAAGGCCGACCAGGAAAAGATGTCAACCGGTTTGGCACGCCTTGCTGCCGAAGACCCATCGTTCCGTGTGGAAACCGATTTCGAAAGCGGTCAGACCATCATGAAGGGCATGGGCGAGCTTCACCTCGATATTCTGGTGGATCGCCTGAAGCGCGAATTCAAGGTCGAGGCAAATATCGGCGCGCCGCAGGTTGCCTATCGCGAGACCATCAGCCACGAGGCCGAGATCACCTATACCCACAAGAAACAGTCAGGTGGGTCAGGCCAGTTCGCCGAGGTCAAGATGATCATCAGCCCGGTGGAGCCAGGTGAAGGTTATTCCTTTGAAAGCCGCATCGTTGGCGGTTCCATCCCGAAAGAATATATTCCGGGTGTGGAAAAGGGCATCGAATCGGTTATGGACAGCGGCCCGCTGGCCGGTTTCCCGGTGATCGACTTCAAGGTTGCACTGATCGACGGCAAGTTCCACGATGTTGACTCCAGCGTCATGGCGTTTGAAATCGCCGCCCGTATGGGTATGCGCGAAGGCCTGAAAAAAGCCGGCGCGAAAATGCTGGAACCGATCATGAAGGTCGAAGTGGTGACGCCCGAGGAATATACCGGCAACATCATTGGCGACCTGACCAGCCGTCGCGGCATGGTTCTGGGTCAGGATACCCGCGGCAATGCGATTGCCATCGACGCGAATGTTCCGCTGGCCAACATGTTCGGTTATATCAATACCCTGCGCTCGATGTCCTCGGGACGCGCCAACTTCACCATGCAATTCTCGCATTACGACAGCGTTCCGCAGAACATATCGGACGAGATACAGGCAAAATTCGCATAACCGGGATGGCGGGATCGACCCGCCCTACCCATCAACCGTAGGGCGGGACACCGCCACCCGAAAAGACAAAGGAGACCATCATGGCAAAAGCAAAATTTGAACGCAACAAGCCGCACCTGAACATCGGCACGATTGGTCACGTTGACCACGGCAAGACGACTCTGACGGCGGCGATTACCAAGCAGTTTGGTGAATTCAAGTCCTATG
>JAGQRW010000003.1 GCA_020425085.1 Paracoccaceae bacterium | reverse complement strand
TTCTCGACTGCAGCCTCCCGTAGGAGTCTGGGCAGTGTCTCAGTCCCAGTGTTGCTGATCATCCTCTCAAACCAGCTAAAGATCGTCGTCTTGGTAGGCCATTACCCCACCAACTAACTAATCTTACGCGGGCCAATCCAACTCCGATAAATCTTTCCCCCGAAGGGCGTATACGGTATTACCCCCAGTTTCCCGAGACTATTCCGTAGAGAAGGGTATGTTCCCACGCGTTACTAACCCGTCCGCCGCTCATCCCGAAGGATGCGCTCGACTTGCATGTGTTAGGCGTGCCGCCAGCGTTCGTTCTGAGCCAGGATCAAACTCTCAAGTTGAAATGATGTTGCCATCATATCCTTGACATTCGAACCTCTGCACATCTGAACCGGTTCTTGCGAACCGTTTCTCATTACCCGCCTTACTGAAACAGGTAATGGTCACTTGTTGTTTTTCTGTGTCTGAGTTTTCCAAAGAAAACAAAGAACCACATCAAACGTGAAGCTGACTTTACATCATCGGTTTACGGCCAAGGCCGCTTGCCTAGTAAGTTGATATGTAGAAGTCCGTCCGTCGATTACGACCAAACCGCCCACATATCTCTTCAGATACCATCAATTTCAAAGAGCACAGCGGCAAAAAACTTTGGAAGCGCCCTGATTGTTTGGCGCGCCCGCCGCTCGATTAGTCACTGTTTTTGTTGCCGTCGAGTTGTTTGCCCCGCCGGTGAAGGGGTATTTAGGGTTAGTTGCCGACACCCGCAAGCGCTTTTTTGCAAAAACCTGATTTTTTTTGAACGGGCTGGAATTACCCTCCAGATATGGGGCTTTATCGGCCCAATAGTACAAAACGCCCTCGGTTTTTGAACGATTGTTGTCCGGACGACCAGACCCAAGTGATTGAAAAATAGGTTATCCACAGAATCCCGACGGAATGCGCCGCATTTTTTGCAAGAATCATGGTCGTTCGCCAGATTGCCCGGTGATTCAGTACCTGATTCCCACCCGCCGGTATAAAAAGCCAAGCAACCAGACCGGGCCGATCAGCAGGAACTGCATATCCTTGAAGAACGACGGTTTCTTGCCTTCAACCTTGTGCCCCCAGAACTGCCCGATCCACGCCAGCACAAAAACCATCAAAGCCACTTGCCAAAGCGGCATGCTGAAGTTGGCATCAACCCAGTTGATCAGCCAAAGGCAGAGTGCTGCATAGATCGCCACCCCAATCGCCAGTCGCCACGAAACCGCCAGGTAATAGACAAGCGACAACAGCAATACCGGAGTCAGCCAGTTGGTGTAAGGCAACGGCGCCAACAGCGCAGGCACCGGTAACGCATACAAAAGCGCCAACACCGTCCAAACGATCATCGGCACACAAATCCAATGTACCGCCTTGTTGACCGGGTTCTGGTGGCTTTCGCCATATTCAGCCAACAGCGCGTCAATCTTGCGTGTCATGTTTTCCCCAATCTGGCGACAAATGGACAGTTGATGCCCAATCCATATGCTTTATTGTCCGAAAAGATAGGGTTTCAGCGGCGCAAAGGTCAACCTGTCGACAAATGCTTCCAACGAAAAAGCCCCGCAAAGCGATGCGGGGCTTTTGCCTTTTGGTCAATCCGTATTGACGATTATTGCAGTGGTGCACCTTCCGGTTTGTGATCGGCCTGCGACAGCCCGTTGATCACCAACCCGGCATCATCGGCAGTAACGTCGATTTCCGAACCATCCAGCACCTTGCCACTAAGCAGCAATTCGGCCAGCGGATCCTGCAACGCCTTCTGGATCACCCGTTTCAGCGGTCTCGCCCCATAAACCGGATCATATCCCTGATTGGCCAGCCAGGCCTGCGCCGCCTCATCGACATCCAGATGGATCTTGCGGCCACCCAGTCGCTTGTCAAGGATCGCCAGTTGGATATCCACAATGCCATCCATATTTGCGCGGCTAAGTCGGTCAAACAGCACGATCTCATCTAGGCGGTTCAGAAATTCAGGCCGGAAATGCGCCCTGACCGCCTCCATCACATCCTCCTTGACCGAGGCTGCATCGGCGCCATCCGGCAACTGGCTGAGCGCCTGTGAGCCAAGGTTCGAGGTCAGGATGATCAGCGTCTGCTTGAAATCCACCTTGCGGCCTTGCCCGTCGGTCAGAACTCCGTCATCCAGCACCTGCAACAGCACGTTGAAGACATCCGGATGGGCCTTTTCAACCTCATCGAACAGCACCACCTGATAGGGCCGACGGCGAACCGCCTCGGTCAACACACCGCCCTCGTCATAACCGACATAGCCGGGCGGTGCTCCGATCAGGCGGGCGACCGCGTGTTTCTCCATGAATTCCGACATGTCGATGCGAACCATCGCGGTATCATCGTCAAACAGAAATTCGGCCAGCGCCTTGGTCAGTTCGGTCTTGCCGACACCGGTCGGCCCAAGGAACAGGAAACTGCCCTGAGGCCGGTTCGGATCGTTCAATCCGGCCCGCGCACGGCGTACCGCGTTTGAAACGGCCCGGATCGCCGCCGCCTGACCAATCACCCGCTTGCCTAGCTGGCCTTCCATCTTCAGCAACTTGTCGCGTTCACCTTCCAGCATCTTGTCCACCGGAATACCGGTCCAGCGTTCGACCACGCTGGCAATCTGTTCCGGGCCGACAGCTTCTTCTACCAGCACATCGCTTTCGGCAGCTTCAGCCTCTGCCAGACGCTTTTCAAGACTCGGCATCACGCCATACTGTAGCTCGCCCATCTTCGCCAGGTCACCAGCGCGCTTGGCCGTCTCAAACTCGTTGCGGGCGCGGTCCAGTTCCTCCTTGATGTCGCGCGCACCGGCCAGCTTGTCGCGTTCGGCCTGCCATCTTGCGGTCATCTGGCTGGATTTCTCCTGCAACTCGGCCAAATCCTTTACCAGCTTGGCGAGCCGGTCTTTCGAGGCGGTGTCGGTTTCCTTTTTCAGCGCCTCAGCCTCGATCTGCTTTTGCAAAAGCTCACGGTCGATCGCGTCCAGCGCCTCGGGCTTGCTGTCAACCTCCATCCTCAGACGACTGGCCGCCTCGTCCATCAGGTCAATCGCCTTGTCTGGCAAAAACCGGTCGGTGATGTAGCGATGGCTAAGGGTTGCCGCCGCCACCAATGCGCTGTCGGAAATACGAATGCCGTGATGCAGTTCGTACTTTTCCTTGATGCCGCGCAGGATACTGATGGTATCCTCGACTGTCGGTTCCTCGATCATCACCGGCTGGAACCGCCGCGCAAGGGCCGCGTCCTTTTCCACATGCTTCCTATATTCATCAAGCGTAGTCGCGCCCACACAGTGCAACTCACCCCGCGCCAGTGCTGGCTTGATCAGGTTGGCCGCGTCCATCGCGCCCTCGGATTTACCGGCACCGACAAGGGTGTGCATCTCGTCGATGAACAGAATAACCTCACCGGCAGCCGCCGTAACCTCGTTCAGGATTGCCTTAAGCCGTTCCTCGAACTCGCCACGATATTTGGCACCGGCAATCAGCGCGCCCATATCCAGCGCCATCAGCCGCTTGTTCTCAAGACTTTCGGGCACATCGCCATTGACAATCCTTAGGGCTAGTCCTTCGGCAATCGCCGTCTTGCCGACGCCGGGTTCCCCGATCAGAACCGGGTTGTTCTTGGTGCGCCGACTAAGTACTTGCATGGTACGACGGATTTCCTCGTCCCGGCCAATTATCGGGTCAATCTTGCCCTCACGGGCCGCTTCGGTCAGATCGTGGGCGTATTTCTTCAACGCCTCATAGGTATCCTCGGCGCTGGCACTGTCCGCCTTGCGCCCCTTGCGCACGTCCTCAATGGCCGCGTTCAGCGCCTGCGCCGTAACACCGCCCTCAGCCAGCGCATCCTTGGCGCCGGATTTGGTGATGCATAGCGCGGTCAGAATGCGTTCCACCGGCACGAAACTGTCACCAGCCTTTTTGGCCAGCTTTTCCGCCTCGTCCAGAACCTTGGCGGTCTGGGTGTCGACATATATCTGCTCGTTGCCGCCGCTGACCCGCGCCACTTTACCGAGCGCCAGATCCACCGCCTGCAACACCACGCCCGGATTGCCGCCCGCCGCCTTGATCAGGTTGGCCGCCAACCCTTCACTGTCGTCAAGCAGTGCCTTCAGCAGATGTTCCGGCTGAATCCGCTGATGGTTTTCGCGCATTGCGATGGTTTGGGCCGCCTGTATGAAACCGCGCGACCGTTCCGTGAACTTTTCCAGGTTCATTTCAATTCCCTTCCATAAGCGCCCGCTGGAAATCAACGCCCGATCCCGGCACGTCAGTTGCAGGCCTTTGAAACAGAAATGGGAACCCAAGCACCGCCATGCAAGCCCGAAACACGGCAATTTCGCAAGCTGCGGCAATCGTGCTATCCTGAAGTCAGATCAAGGAAACGAGGCCAATGATGACAACTCTTGCCGAAATCCGCGCCAAATCGACCTGGGGTGATATCATCGAGGGCCAGCTACAGCATCTTGGCATTGTCATCTTGCTGACCATCGGTGCCTGCACCCTGCTCCACACCGCTGAAAACGCTCCCCGCCTGCTAGGATTAACTGCTGTCGGCTGGGCCAAGACCAGCATCACGCTTGCGCTGATCCACCAGTTCATCGTCGCCTTCGTTTTCCGCCTGCAACTATACAAGAACCTGATGACCAACCTGTTCGGGGCATCCGACATGAAGGTCTGGGCCATCATCTTCCTTCCGCTCCTGATCATACGCCCGATCACCCTGATCCTGACCGGCTGGGCCGATGCGGTTCCGATCAGCGGCTACCGCACCGCCGAACTCATCCTTGGCACGGCACTGCTGGCACCGGCTATCTGGGGAATGCACTCGACCATCAAATACTTCACCCTGCCCCGCGCCCTAGGCGGTGACCATTTCCGCGATAGCTATCTCTCCATGCCAATGGTCACAGGCGGCATCTTCAAATATACGCGAAACGGCATGTACGGCGCGGTTTTCACCGGCCTCTGGGGAATCGCTCTTCTATTTGGCTCATGGAACGCACTCGTCCTCGCCCTGTTCCAGCACACCTATATATGGGTCCACATGTACACCACCGAACAACCGGACCTCAGACGTCTGTTCCCCTGATCATCATTGTTCCCAAAATACTCGATCCCAAACTTGACACCGGGTACTGCGCCGATCAAAGACACGCAACTGAACCGGAGCGCGCCATGTCCAAACCCGATGACCGCCTGATCGTCGCCCTTGACCTGCCAAACGCCCTTATGGCTTTGAAACTGGCGGAACGCCTTGGCGACAGCGTGTCGTTTTACAAGATCGGCCTCGGCTTGCTGACCGGCGGCGGCCTTGCACTGGCGGATGAGCTGAAACAGGCCGGCAAACGCATATTTATCGACCTGAAACTGTTCGACATTGGTGCCACCATCGAACGCGCCGTTGACGGCCTTGCGCAATACGAGCTGGATTTCCTGACCGTGCATGGTGATCCGCATGTGGTCCGCGCCGCCGTTGCCGGGCGCAGCGAACGCAGCACCAAAATTTTCGCCGTCACCATCCTGACATCGCTTGATCGCTCCGACCTTGACGCAGCCCTGATCAAACCCGGCAAACTGGCCGATCTGGTGACAGAACGCGCCCGCCTCGCCTTTGACGCCGGAGCCGACGGCGTCATCGCCTCCCCCAATGAGGCTGCCCTGATCCGCGCCCTGCCCGAGGCCTCGGGAAAACTGATCGTCACCCCCGGTATCCGCCCCCATGGCAGCGACAAAGGCGACCAGAAACGCATCACTTCGCCTGCGACCGCCATCAGGAACGGTGCCGACCACATCGTAGTCGGCCGACCCATCTGGCAGGCCTCTGATCCAGAAGCGGCCGTACTGGAAATTCTGAAAGAACTGCAAAACGCCTGACAGGCAAGACACAATATTACCACAACCGCCAGACCCGAGCCCCGACAAGGGGCGAGACAGGGTAATGGCCCCAAAGGGGCCGCATTTTGCCTGCCAGCCCATTAGAACTATGCTAAACTCAGCCCATTCGCCCCCGATGATCGAGGCTGACATGTGGGAACCGCAAAACCGCACCGAAGAAGACCATGCCACATCTTACAAGAGTCTCCGGCGCAGTGTCGGGGCTCTGGGTTTTCTATTGCCTTTCTCGCTTATCGTCGCTGGGATCGTCCACCACGATATCGAACCCTCGATCAGCCACTATTATTACACCGAAATGGGTGATGTTCTGGTCGGCTCGCTTGCTGCCATTGCGATTTTTCTCGGGTCATACCGTGGTTATGTCCCGCAGCATGACGAATGGATCAGCGATCATAAACTGGCGCTGATCACTGCTGCGGCTGCCCTTGGCGTGGCGTTGTTTCCAAGCGATGGTTTTCTTGATCGTCGCAACGAAGCCGCGGTGATCGAAACCTCGGCCAGATTCGTTTCCGGGCTGCATTTTGCCTCTGCCGCCATCTTTCTGATCTCGCTTGGTTGTTTTGCGCTGTTCAAATTTACCCGCTCCGCCACGCCGAAATCCGCATGGACCGCCGAAAAAAAGCGCGAAAACCGCATTTACATTGCTTCGGGCCTGACGATTTTCGCCGCAGTGATCGCCATTGCGGCAATCAAGTTGATCGACATGGATAACCAATGGGCCGGCCCGTTCCCCGACTGGATGTTCTGGCTGGAAACCCTGGCAGTCTGGGCCTTTGCCCTGTCATGGCTGGTCAAGGGTGAAACCCTTGAGGCGGCAATGCGGATGCTGTCGCCTTCCTCGGACAAGCCTTGAAATGCCGGCCTTTTGCCGCGACTGTTTGAGTCAGATCCCTGAACAACGGCGTTGCCCCAAATGCCATTCACCGCGTGTTATGGCGCATGCCGAACTGTTTGACCTTACCATTGCGCATATGGATTGCGATGCCTTTTATGCCAGCGTTGAAAAACGCGATAATCCGGATATCCGCGACCAACCGGTAATCATCGGCGGCGGCAAACGTGGTGTGGTGTCAACCGCCTGCTACATCGCCCGTATCAAGGGCGTGCGCTCGGCCATGCCGATGTTCCAGGCGCTGAAACTTTGCCCCGAGGCGGTGGTAATCCGCCCGCGCATGGCGGTCTATGTGGAAATCTCGCGTGCGATCCGCGAAATGATGCGCGCCCTCACCCCGGCAATCGAGCCTTTGTCGCTGGATGAGGCATTTCTGGATCTGAGCGGTACCACCAAGCTGCATCATGAACCCCCGGCGATACAGATGGCGCGGCTGATCCGGCGAATGGAGACCGAGCTGGGGATTTCCGGTTCGATCGGGCTTTCGCACAACAAGTTCCTGGCCAAGATCGCTTCGGACATCGACAAGCCGCGCGGGTTTTCGGTTATTGGCAACGCCGAAACTGAAGACTTTTTGAAGAACAAGCCGGTCAGCATGATCTGGGGCGTCGGCAAGGCGTTTCAGGCAACGCTGGCGCGCGATGGCATCCGCACCTTCACCGATATCCTGCGTTGGGATCGCAAGGATTTGGGCCATCGCTATGGCGGCATGGGCGAGCGCCTCTGGCATCTGGCACGCGGCATGGATTATCGCCGGGTTTCTGCCGACGCACCGGTCAAAAGCATTTCCAACGAAACCACGTTCTTCGAAGATACCGCCAATCCGACCACACTGGATGGTCACATCTGGCGGCTGTCGGAAAAAGTTGCCGACCGCGCCAAGGCGCGCGGTTTGTCCGGGCGCGTTATTGCTCTGAAGGTGAAGAAATCCGATCATCAGATACTAAGCCGCAGAACCAGCCTTTATGATCCGACGCAATTCGCTGACCGGATCTATTCGGTGGCCCGAACCCTGCTTGACAGCGTGATCGAGCAAGGACCGTTCCGCCTGATCGGTGTCGGCATCAGCCACCTTGAATCTGGGAGGGACGGCGAAATTCTTGGCGACCTTCTGGCCCCCGAAACCCGAAAACGCGAAACGGCTGAACGCGCTGCGGACGAGATTCGCCGGAAATTCGGCCATGATGCTATCGTCAAAGGCCGCTCGCTCAACTGAAACCCGGACCTATTCCGCCGCCAGTTTCAGTTCGTCACGTCCCAGATCCGCCAGATGCGCCACAATTCGATCTATCACCGCTTTCAGGTCGCCAAAACCGGCATTCGGGGTAATTGTCGCCTCGTCCATGTATAACGCGCGGTTGATTTCGATCTGCATCACATGCCTGCCCATCGAAGGACGGCCATAATTCTGCACCACGAACGCCCCGGCAAAAGGCAGGTTGCGCGACACCACCAGACCGGCATCCTTGAACACCCCCTCGACCAGCGCGGCAATTCCAGCATCGCAGGAAGTGCCAAACCGATCGCCCAACACGATATCCGGGGTTTTTACAAATGCATTTGACGTCGCCAAAAGCGCATCTTTCGGCATCGAATGGCAATCAAACAACAAGGCCGAGCCAAACATCGCATGGCTTTCGCCCATAAGTCGATGCAGGCAATCGTGATAAGGATGATAAAACCGATCCAGCCTTTCACGCGCCTCCTGCATGCTGATCCGGCCGTGGCGGATGGATTTGCCGTTGGAAACCACGCGGGGAACGACCCCCAACCCGGAACTGATTCTAGGGTTATGGCCGAACTGCCGAACCCCTTCGATCAGGGCCGGATCAAGTTCCTCGGCGCTGCGGTTCAGATCGACATAGGCGCGCGGCATCACCGCTGTCAGCAGTGGCGCACCGAATTGCGGTGCGCGGTCAAACAACCGATCGACGAATGCATCCTCGGATGAGCGAAGGGTTGTTTCGGTCAGCACCGAGTCACTGACAAATCTTCGCGGATAGTCGCAACCGCTATGCGGCGAGGCGAAAATCGTTGCCGTCGAACGGCTGTCCGGCATGGCCAGTATGTAAGGTGGTCGCGTCATCAGAATCTGTCTAGCATATCAATCCGATCCAAGCATTCCATTTTCCGAAAACCTCTTGAACCCCAAAGCGACTCTGCTTATAGAGGCGCGACGTGGGCGTTGCCGCTTTCCCACAGGGTTATGGCGACGCCTTTGACATTTCGGGCGTATAGCTCAGCGGGAGAGCACTTCGTTGACATCGAAGGGGTCACTGGTTCAATCCCAGTTACGCCCACCATCCTCACCAAGGGGATGACCGGAAGAATTCAACTGGCGCAAAGGCGCCGCGACTCAGGAGAGAGACCATGAAGGTCAAGAACTCACTTCGCTCTTTGAAAGCGCGCCACCGCGACTGCCGGATCGTGCGCCGCAAGGGCCGAGTATATGTCATCAACAAGACCCAGCCACGTTTCAAGGCGCGCCAGGGCTGATCGCCGACAGTTACCCGAAATTTTGCCGCCGGGGGAAACTCCGGCGGTTTTTTCGTCGTGATCGGGGCGTCGGATTCCTGTTTTTGGCTCGTCAATCATAGGTACGCAGATCGTCGATGACCTTGCCGTCATTGGGCAGCGAACCCGGTTTTACCAATACCACTTCGCCGCGCAGTTTCAGAGTCTCAAGTACCGTCTGTGCAAAAGCCTGCGGATCCCCGCCGAGCGATTCAAGCTTGACCGTCATTACGTCCTTTTCCCCCTCACGCGTGGCGATTACCCGTGCCTTGACGATTTCGGGGTGGCGGGCCACCAGTTCGGCCACCTGTTCGGGGCGCACGAACATTCCCTTGAACTTGGTGGTCTGGTCGGCGCGGCCCATCCAGCCGCTGATGCGCATGTTGCTGCGCCCGCAAGGGCTTTGGCCGGGCAGGACAGCGGAAAGATCGCCAGTGGCAAAACGGATCAGCGGATAATCCGCATTAAGTGTCGTCACAACCACTTCGCCGACCTCACCTTCGGTGACGGGATTGCCGGTGCCGGGGGTGACGATTTCGACCAGCACACCTTCATCGACGATCATCCCTTCCTGCGCCTCGGATTCATAGGCGACATTGCCAAGATCGGCAGTGCCATAACATTGCAGGCACAGGATGCCGCGCGCCGCATACTCGGCCCGTAACGAGGGAAACAGCGCCCCCGCCCCCACCGCCGCCCGCCGGATACGGCCAAGGTCGATGCCTAGCTCATCCGCCTTGTCCAGGATGATCTTGAGGTAATCGGGGGTTCCGGCATAGGCAGTGACTCCCAGATCGGCGGCGGCGCGAACCTGCAATTCCGTCTGCCCGGTGCCAGCGGGAAACACCGTTGCCCCGACCGCCTGCGCGCCGCTCTCAAACATCATGCCAGCGGGCGTCATGTGGTAGGAAAAACAATTCTGCACGATGTCGCCCCTGCCAATACCGCAAGCACTAAGAAACCGCCCCATGCGCCACCAATCGCGCACGGTGCGACCCGGTTCATAGATCGGGCCGGGTGACTGAAATACATGCTCGAACTGATTTGCCGCCATTCCGGTCATCCCTCCGAACGGTGGCGTCCTGCCCTGTGCCTTGCCAAGATCGGACTTTCGCAGCACCGGCAGATGCGCCAGTTCAGCCAGTGAAGTGACGGTTGCCGCGTCCACTTCCTTCAGACGCTCACCGAACAATACAGTATTTGCCTTGGCATTGGCGATTTGTGCCGGCAGCGTTCGCGCCAGATCCTCTGCCCGCCGATCGGCGTTGCGAGTTTCGAGATCATCGTAAAATCTGCTCATGAAATGATCCTTTTTGTTGTTGTTCTACCCTTACGGCAATATTCCGCCGACTAAATGTATACGATTGTGTACACTTGAAGCTTCGGCTATAATTCATGGCGAATCCGCATTGATTGACACCTTTACCCGGCAAGGGAGTTTTGTGATGTATACCGACATTGATAGCCGCATCAGATTTCACGACAATATCGAGGTGATGGAGGTTGATTTTTCCGACTTGCGCTTTGCCAATTCCAAAGAGGTCAACCTGTTTTATGATCGTCTTGAAGAACGAATCGCTGCAACCGGCAAGGAATGGTGGTTCTTTCTGGTCAATCTTCACAATTTCCGCATCGAACCAGGGGCCTGGTTTGCCTATGCCCATCGCGGCAAATCGCTGAACCTTGCCTATTCGCAGGGATCGGTCAGGTTCGACAGTTCCGAGGAAACCCGTCGGGAAATCCTGCGGCGCGCCAAAACTGAAGAGTTTGATGCAAACCTGTTTACCGACCGCGAATCCGCGCTTCAGCGTCTGAAATCGCTGCCATCCAAACGCCGCAGCATGGACGAACTTGTTCCCAGCTTTTCGCCAGACGAAATCGCGCGTCGCCTGACCTTTCATACGGACGAGAACATCATGGAAGTCGATTTCTCGAACCTTACCTTTCAGCATTCCCGCGATGTGAATGATGTTTACGATCACCTCGAAAACCGCATCGGCGAAACCGGCCGGAAATGGTATTTTCTGGTCAATTACAATAACTGCCGGATCAACCCCGAGGCCTGGATTGCCTATGCCCGGCGCGGCAAGAAACTGAACATCGAATCCGGCCTCGGATCGGTTCGTTACGCCGCCGGATCGGAAACCGAGGCCGAAATCAGGCTGCGCGCCGAAAGCCAGGATTTCCGCCCGAACATCCGCAACACGCGCGACGAGGCGCTTGAGCGGATTGCCGAACTGAAACATGAGGCAATGGCCTGACATTAAAGATCTCCACCAACGGGCCGCAGTCTCTTTGCTTGCGCCCCAACCACCTGCGGGCAAACAAGCCGCATTCGCCCTGTCCGGAGCCAGCATCCGGCCACAAACCCGTTGATCCATCATCATCAGTTCAGCCAGCGTTTCCGACGCCGGTAAGAACGCACATCGCGGAACGATTTTCGCCCTTGTTCTGACATGCCAAGATAGAATTCCTTCACATCGGGGTTTTCGCGCAGATCGGCGGCCGGGCCGTCCATCACCACCCGGCCGCTTTCCAGGATATAGCCGTAATGCGAATATCTAAGCGCCACATTGGTATTCTGTTCGGCCAGAAGGAACGAGACCCCTTCCTTTTCGTTCAGATCCTTTACGATGCCAAAAATCTCTTCCACCAGTTGCGGGGCAAGACCCATGGAAGGTTCATCCAGCAAAATCGTTTCCGGCTTGGACATCAGTGCGCGACCAATCGCAACCATCTGCTGCTCACCGCCCGATGTATAGCCCGCCTGAGATTTCCGGCGTTCGCGAAGACGTGGGAAATAGGTATAGACCATATCAAGCGCCTGATTGATCGCCGCCTTGCCATCCTTGCGGGTATAGGCGCCGGTCAGAAGGTTCTCTTCGACCGTCAGATGTTCAAAACAGTGTCGCCCCTCCATCACCTGAATGACCCCCCGGTTCACCAATTCCGCCGGGTTGAGCGCGGCAATCGGATTGCCCCGATACAGGATCGAGCCCTTGGTAACTTCGCCGCGTTCGGAATGCAGCAGATTGGAAATCGCCTTGAGCGTGGTTGTCTTGCCCGCCCCGTTGCCGCCCAGAAGTGCTGTGATACCGCCCTTGGGTACGTTCAGGCTAACGCCTTTCAATACCAAAATGACGTGATTGTAGATCACCTCGATATTGTTGATCTCAAGCAGGGTCTCGGTGGTTTTTCCGGCGTCAAGCATGGCGTCACTTTACTGTGTCTGATTGGTTCCCGGCGCGATTGCCCGCGCCGGAGGATTTCATAACGCGTCCTTACTTGCAGTCGCGCGGGGTGATGTTGTTTTCCTTGGCATAGGCCGCCGAATCTTCCGCGATCAGCGGATCTATCACGGAACGGTCCGAGGAAATGTAATCAGTTATCGCCACCCATTTCTTGGCACCGGCATCCCATTGCTGGATCAATCCAACACCGGCGCCGCCATGGTTGGCGCAGGTCACATTGACCTCGGGACCAAAGTTAGGCATGCCAAGTTCGGCCATCCGTGCCGCGGTCACTTGCAGCGCTTCCATGCCGTCACGCATCTGGGCCGCGTTGATTGCCTTTACACCCGACAGTTCCTGTGCTTTCCGCGCCGCTTCGGCAGCCAGCATCGCCGCATACATGCCGCGATTGTACTGGACCTGCCCCAGCGAGGTGCCATCGCCTGCCGCTTTGCCGGTATCAACGACGTATTTCTGGATATCCGCGAAGATCGGATAATCCTTGCCGGTGCCGGTGAAGTTGGCAGATTTGTAGCCGTTGGCGCCCTCTCCTGCCGGCAACACGTCCGGTTCGGCACCCGACCACCACACGCCGACGAAATGATCCATCGGGAAACGGATGTTCGCGGCTTCCTGAACGGCGACCTGGTTCATAACGCCCCAACCCCAGAAAAACACGTAGTCCGGTTTTTCTCGACGGATTTGCAGCCATTGCGATTTCTGTTCCTGACCGGGGCTGTCAACGGGGATCAGCGTCAGCTTGAAGCCGTGTTTCTTGGACAATTCCTCAAGCGTGCGGATCGGCTCTTTGCCATAGGCCGAGTTGTGATAGAGCAGTACGATCGATTTACCCTCAAGACTGCCGCCTTCCTGTTCAAGTGCATGCTTGACCATGATGGACGCCGCGTCCCAATAGTTGCCGGGATAGTTGAACACCCATTTGAACACCTTGCCATTCGCGGCCGAGGTGCGTCCATAACCCATGGTGTGCAGCGGAATGCCGTCTGCGGTCACCTTGGGGATCAACTGATATGTGATACCGGTGGAAAGTGGTTGCAGGATCAGCGGATTAAGCCCCTTCAGGCTTTCGTAGCATTCTACTCCCTTTTCGGTGTTATAACCGGTTTCGCATTCCGGCACGCTGATCTTTTCGCCTCCGATACCGCCGTCACGCTCGTTCAGAAGGGTGAAATAATCCTGATATCCGTCGGCGAACGGGATACCGCCGGCGGCGAATGCACCAGTGCGATAGCTCATTGACGGAAACACAAGATCGGCCAGGGCCGGGCTTGCGGCCGTCAGGGCCACGGCGGCAACCGCCGCCAGTTTGGTTAGTTTCATGTCGTTTTCCTCCCTTGGGTTACGACGGTTGATGCGGCGGTTTTTGCCGCCGCAATTAATTGACCACCCCTAGTGCGGGAACGGCCAAAGACGCAATTTCTCCTTGATGATCCGCCATAGCTGCGCCAGCCCGTGCGGTTCCAGAATCAGAAAGGTGATGATCAGGCCGCCAACGATGACAAATTCCAGATGTGCGGCGATGTCGGTCTGCCAGCCCAACCCGCCAACCAGCACGTTTTTCAAAAGCACTGGCAACAGCACCAGAAACGCCGCCCCGGCAAAGGATCCGAAGATCGAGCCAAGCCCACCAATGATCACCATGAACAGGATCAGGAACGATTTCTGGATGCCGAATGCCTCACCTACCTCGGCGGCGCCCAGATAGACCGCGAAGAACAATGCCCCGGCAACACCGATGAAAAACGACGATACGCCAAATGCCGTCAGCTTGGCCTTTAGCGGGTTCACGCCAATGATCTCAGCGGCAATATCCATATCGCGGATCGCCATCCAGCTACGCCCCAGATTGCCGCGCGTCAGATTTCGCGCCAGCCACGCCAGCAGAAAGACAAAGACAAGGCAAAAAAGGTATTTTGCCCAAGCCTCGGTATGGGGGCCCGTGATGGCAATACCGCCCAGCGTACGTTCCGGCGAACTGATCTGCCCCGAGGCGGAATAGTTGTAAAACCACGGCACCTTGTTGAACAGCCAGACCAGAAAGAACTGCGCCGCCAGTGTTGCCACCGCCAGATAAAACCCCTTGATCCTGAGGCTTGGCAACCCGAACAGCATGCCGACTGCTGCCGTCACAAACCCGGCCAATATCACACAGAAAAAGATGTTGAGGTCGGGAAAACCGGTCATCAGCTTGTAACAGGCATAAGCCCCCACCGCCATGAAACCGCCAGTACCAAGGCTTAGCTGGCCGCAATAGCCGACCAGAATATTCAGTCCCAGGACGGCAATGGCATAGATCAGGAACGGCACCAGAACCGCATTGGCCCAGTAGTCGTTGATCACGAACGGCACCACCAGAAAGGCGATGATCAGAACGCTATAATAGCCGATCCGGTCCAGCTTGATTGGAAAGGTCTGGCTATCTTCGGTGTAGGTGGTCTTGTAGTCACCGGCTTCTCTGTAAAGCATCCGCTACACCCTCTCGATAATCTTTTCGCCAAACAGCCCTTGCGGCCGAAAGACGAGAAACAACAGCGCCAGCATATAGGCGAACCAGTTTTCCGTGGCCCCGCCGATCATCGGGCCGATGGCAAATTCAAACAGCTTTTCGCCAACCCCGACGATCAGCCCGCCAACAATCGCGCCGGGGATCGAGGTAAACCCTCCCAGCATCAGCACCGGTAGCGCTTTTAGTGCGATCAGCGACAGGCTGAACTGCACGCCGGATTTCGTACCCCACATGATGCCCGCAACCAGCGCCACGAACCCGGCAATCGACCAGACCAGCACCCAGATAAAGCGAAGCGAAATACCTACCGACAGCGCCGCCTGATGATCGTCCGCTACCGCACGCATGGCCCGGCCCTGTTTGGTATATTGCGAGAACAGCACCAGCACGCTTACCAGTATCGCCGCAACGATGGTGGCGGCGATATCCAGCCGGTCGATGAAAAAGCCGTAGCCGAACCAGTCAAAGGTAGTTTCATCAATCACCCCGGAAATCCCCTGCGGCAGCCCGACATCCAGCTTCTTGATGTCCGAGCCCCACATCAGATCGCCGAAACCTTCCATGAAATAGGCCAGACCTATGGTCGCCATGAAAAGGATGATCGGTGGTTGATTGACCAGATGCTTGAGGATGAACTTCTCGACAACGATGGCAAACAGGATCATCACGCCCAGCGCCAGAAGGATCGCCAGGAAGGCAGGCACATGCCAGCCGAAATCATGCATCTCCGTGCCGAAAATCGTGTTGATCAGATGCGAAAAAGGTATTTGACCATCTTGAATGCCAACCAGCGTCAGCGCCGCAAACAGGGCCATCACGCCCTGCGCGTAGTTGAATATCCCCGACGCCTTGAAGATCAGAACGAAACCCAGCGCCACCAGCGAATACATCACCCCAGCCATCAGACCGTTCAGAGTGACCTCGGCGGCAAAAAGCAGTTGTTCAGGCATGGTATCCTCCGCCGGGTGCAGGGTGCTTGCGCTTGTTCTGGCTGATATCAGTCATGGGCCACCCCCAAATAGGCGTCGATCACTTCCTGATTGTTTATGACCTCTTCGGGTGTGCCGTCGCCGATTTTCTTGCCGTAATCCATCACCACCACACGGTCGGAAATATCCATCACCACGCCCATGTCATGTTCGATCAGTGCAATGGTGGTGCCGAATTCGTCGTTCACGTCCAGGATGAAGCGGCTCATGTCTTCCTTTTCCTCGACATTCATGCCCGCCATCGGTTCGTCCAGCAGCAACAGTGTTGGTTCCGCCGCCAATGCCCGCGCCAGCTCCACCCGTTTTTGCAACCCATAAGGCAAACGGCCAACCGGGGTTTTGCGGATCGACTGGATTTCCAGAAAATCAATGATCTTTTCCACCTTTTCGCGCTGCTCGGATTCCTCGCGCTCGGCCGGGCCTTTCCATATCGCCTGCATCAGCAGGCTTGATTTCATATGGGTAAGCCGCCCGGTCATGATGTTATCCAGCGTCGACATGCCGTTGAACAGCGCGATGTTCTGGAATGTGCGGGCAATCCCCTGACGGGCAATCGCATGCGGTTTCATCGCTTGGCGTTGGGCGCCCTTATACCAGATTTCTCCCTCCTGCGGATGATAAAACCCGTTGATGACATTCAGCATGGAAGACTTGCCAGCACCATTCGGCCCGATGATGGCGCGGATTTCGCCCTGGCGGATATCGAAACTGATATTTTCAATCGCCACCACGCCGCCAAACCTGAGGGTGATATTTTTCATCTCCATTACCACGGCACCAATTTTGCGCCCGTCGGGGGTGGTATAACCTTCGTCCAAACTCATGCCGCCTCCGCCTTGCGCTCAAACACCCTGGCGTCGCGGATTTCCAGCGTGGCGGAAATTGCGCCTTTGCGCCCATCTTCATAAGTGACCTCGGTGCGGGTCGAGATTTCGGGTACGCCGCTATAAAGTGCCGCGATCAGATCCGCAAATTTATCCTCGATCACCTTGCGACGCACTTTGCGGGTGCGGGTCATTTCGCCATCATCCGGGTCCAGTTCCTTGTGCAAGATCAGAAACCGGTGCACCTGACAGCCGTTCAGCATCGGATCATCGGCGAGCGAGGCGTTCACCTCCTCCACGTGGCCCTGAACGGTATCAAGAACCTGCGGATGTCCCGCCAGTTCCTGATATGAGGCATAGCCGACATTGTTGCGTTCCGCCCAGTTGCCGACCGCATTGAGATCAATGTTGATGAAGGCAACGCAATGATCGCGCCCGGCACCGAACAGCACCGCCTCAAGGATATTGGGATAGAATTTCAGCTTGTTTTCCACGAATTTCGGCGCGAACAGACTGCCATCGGCCATCTTGCCGACATCCTTGGCGCGGTCGATGATCTTCAGGTGCCCGCTGCCTTCTTCAAAATACCCGGCATCCCCGGTTGCCACCCAGCCTTCGGCATCTTTGGTCGAGGCGGTGCTTTCAGGGTTCTTGTAATATTCCACGAACGAACCGGCGGAACGATAGAATACCTCGCCAGTCTCGCCGATCCTGATTTCCACCCCCGGCGCGGGAACGCCGACCGTATCTGCGCGAACCTCGCCATCAGGTTGCAAGGTGACGTAGACCGAGGCTTCGGTCTGACCGTAAAGTTGTTTCAGATTGACCCCGAGCGAACGGTAGAATTCAAAAATCTCCGGGCCGATCGCTTCGCCCGCTGTGTAGCCGATCCGCAGTCGGGTCATGCCCAGCCGGTTTTTCAGCGGGCCGTAAACCAGCAATTCGCCCAGTCGGTATTTCAGCCGGTCCATCATGCCGACCGATTTTCCGTCCAGCAACCGGCCACCCACCCTTTTTGCCACATCCAGGAAATAGTGAAACATCCGTTGCTTGGTCTTGCTGGCATCCTCCATGCGGATCATCACGGTAGTCAGCAGCCCTTCAAAGAACCTGGGCGGCGCAAAGAAATACGAGGGACCGATTTCACGCAAATCGGCCTGCATGGTTTCCTGACTTTCCGGGCAGGCCACACAAAAGCCGTTCCAATAACACTGGCCAATGGAAAAGATGAAATCCCCGACCCATGCCATTGGCAGATAGGCCAGAACAGAATCCCCGGCATTCAGATGATCGAATTCCGACGAGGTGCGAGAAGCTTCGATGATGTTGCGATTGGACAGAACCACCCCCTTGGGCCGCCCGGTGGTGCCCGAGGTATAAAGCATCACGCAAGTCGAATCGTAGTTCAGGGCGGCAATACGTTGGTTCAGGAACGGCTCCAACCGCTCACGCCCGGCGCGGCCTTCGGCCTGCACATCAGCATAGGAATGCAACGCGGTGTGATCGTATTTGCGCATGCCGCGAGGGTCGAGATAGACCATCTGTTGCAGCACCGGCAGCTTGTCGGCGATCTCCATCACCTTGTCGACCTGTTCCTGATCCTCGGCGATGACGAACCGAGCGGCGCAATGTTCCAGCACATAGGCCATCTCTTCGGCAACGGCATCCTGGTATAGCGGCACCGGCACCGCGCCGCACATCTGGGCCGCCACCATCGACCAGTAAAGCGCCGGACGGTTGTTGCCGATGATGGCGACGTAATCGCCGACTTCCAGCCCCCGCGCCAAAAGGCCCATCGCCAAAGCGCGGGTTTCCTCATTGACTTCGGCCCAGGTCCAGCTTTGCCAGATGCCGAATTCCTTCTCGCGGCTGGCCGGGCGATTACCGAATTCTACGGCGTTGCGTGCCAGCAGCTTGGGAATGGAATCCAGCCCGCCCGAAGGCGCTATCGGTGTGAGCAAATGTCTTCTCCCTTTCGTCGGTCTAGCGCCGACGTATCACATCCGTACAATCGCACGAATCCGGTCAGTATTCTGACAAGCAATTCCTGAAGGTCAAATGATACCTGAGTTTTTCTCGATTGCATCAAATTGTTACAGGCAGGCGATTGTATCAGGGTTCTGGCCAAATACCTGCGTACAATGCTAGCCAAACCGGGACGGAGGTAAACGTGCCGAAACAAACCGACCGAACCGACAGCCTGATCCAGACCGGGTTGAACCTGATCCAGCAAGCGATCACCATCTACGACAAGAACCTGCGCCTGGCCGTTTGCAACAGCCGCTTCAGCGAGATGTTCGGCCTGCCCGAACATTTGACAGTCCTTGGCGCAAATTTCGAGGAAACGGTGCGCTATCTGGCGGAAACCGGTGAATACGGACCGGTTGACGACATAGACGCCTTTGTCAGCGAGCGCGTCGAACAGGCCCGCGCCTTCAAACCGCACTACATGGAACGCCCCCGCGCCAACGGACAAACCCTTTCGGTCGAAGGCAGCCCATTACGGCAGGGCGGCTGGGTCACTGTCTATACCGACATTACCGCCATAAGGCAGCAAGAAGAACTGTTGCGAGGCCATTCGGCGCAACTGTCAGATCAGTTGCTGACCCATGCCGAACAACTGGCGCGCAGCAACCGTGAACTTGCCGCCACCAACGCCGCACTTGAAGAGGCCAAGCGCGATCTCACCGACAGCGAAGCGTTGACGCGGATGACGACCGAAATGATGCCGGCGCATATTGCACATCTGGACCCGGATGAGATCTATACCTATTCCAACCGGAATCTGCCCTCGATCCTGCCCGGCCTGCCGGTGGATATCGTCGGCTCAATGGCGCACGATGTCCTTGGCCCCGAGGTCTACACGGCAATCAAACCCTGGCTTGACAGGGCGCTTGCAGGCCAACCCAGCGTGTTTGAATTCACCCACTCAGTTGGGGCACGGCGTATTCGGTCAGCCTTTACCCCCGATATCGGGGCGGATGGCCAAATCAACGGTGTCTATATTCTGAGCATGGACATCACAGAAGAGACCCAAGCCCGCGCGGCGCTGTTGCAAACCCACAAGCGTGAACTGGCGGCGCAACTGACATCGGGACTGGCGCATGATTTCGCCAATCTACTGACCATCATCCTCGGGCTTCAGGGCAGGCTGGAAAAGTTGCCAGATTTGCCTGAAAATGCACATGAACTGATTGCGGCAACCCGCGCTGCGGCCCGGCGTGGCGGCATTCTGCTTGACCGGCTTTCCAATGTCTCGGGCAGGCGCGAACTTCATCCTTCGCCAACGGATCTCAGGGTACTGATGGCCGATATCCGGCTGATGGCAACTCCATCGCTACCACCTGATGTGACGCTTGAGGTAAATATCGGCAACATTGACTCCCCCCTGTTGCTGGACGCCGGATTCTTACAGGATACGCTGCTGAACCTGATCCTGAACGCCCGCGACGCCTTGGGCCAAAGGCCGGGTCGGATCACCGTCAGCCTGCTGGCAGTGGAAATGCTATGGCTGGAAATCAGGGTCGGCGATACCGGACCCGGTTTTTCGCCCGAGGCACTGAAACACGCGCTTGACCCGTTCTTCACCACCAAGCGCAACGACGAGGGGTCGGGGCTTGGCCTGTCGATCGTCTATGATTTCGCGCAAATGTCTGGCGGCCATGTCAAGATCGCCAATACTTCCGCAGGTGCCTTGGTGACGCTCAGGTTGCCCTTGCGGTCGGCAGCGCAGAAATCCACACCGCGATTCGTGCTGCTGGTCGAGGACAGCCCGGAAATCCGCACCTCGGTCCGGCAAATGTTGCGCGACCTTGGCCATACCGTGTTGGAAGCCACCAGCGCGGATGAGGCCGAAAACCTTGCGGGGATTACCGACATTGACACGGTTCTGACCGACATTACCCTTGACAGTACACGAACCGGACTTGACCTGGTGCGAAACCTGAAGGCCGGGGCGCGGGTGCCGCGTTTGCGGATGATGACCTCCCTGCCCGCGACCAACCCGACCAGACAGACGGCGGCGGCTGAATTTCCGTTGCTGGCCAAACCTTTCACGATTGACCAACTTCGCCACTTTCTGGACCACCAACCATGACAACCGCCACCCCGTCGCCCGCCCCTCTGGTCGCCATTCTGGATGACGAGCCGCAAATCCGCCTGATGCTGACCGATGCTCTGGCAGATGCGGGATTCCGCACGGCAAGTTTCAGCCGTGCCACGGAATTCGAGGCTGCCCTTCCCAGCCTGATGCCGGCCATCTGCCTGGTCGATCTTGGTTTGCCCGACAAGGATGGGCTGGCACTGGTTCACCGTCTGGCGCTGGAAAGCGGGGCGGCAATCATCATCATTTCCGGACGTGCCCAGGTGCAGGACAAGGTGACCGGTCTGGAACTCGGGGCGGATGACTATATCATCAAGCCCTTCGATCCGGCTGAGGTAGTGGCCCGCGCCCGTGCCCTGTTGCGCCGTGGTCGAACCGAGCGTCCCGGCCACCGCAACACCGCTCGTTTTGCCGGTTGGACGGCGCATTTCGACCGTTTCACGCTGGAAGTACCGGATGGTGAGATGATCGGCTTTTCCCAGGCGGAAAGCGAAGTTCTGCGCTTGTTTCTTGATGCACCGAACCGCCTGATCACCCGCGCCCAGATGCAAGAGAGCCTTGGCGGTGCAGCCGGCGAAAGTTTTGACCGGGCGATGGATGTCAGGGTTTCGCGGCTCAGAACCAAGCTGCGTGAGGATCCGAAGAACCCGAAACTGATCAAGACGATCTATGGTGCGGGTTATATCTTTCTTGGTCAGGTCGAATGGTCCTGACACTGGATCGAACTTCACCTGGTTGCCCGCATCATTGAACCTGATCTGGATCGATGCAGAAACGGTTTAACCCGCTAAATCTAACCTTTCAGCGCCGCATTGGCAGCATCGCGAATGGCGCGGATATTCTGGCCGTAGATACCGGGATTATCGACCGATCCGCCGCGAAATACCGCTGAACCGGCCACCAACACATCCGCCCCAGCCGCTGCCACCAGCGGCGCGGTCGTGGGGTCGATGCCACCGTCAACCTCGATATGAATTGGCCGCTTGCCGATCATCGCCCGCATCTGGCGCACTTTTTCCACCATGGAGGCATTGAATTTCTGCCCCCCGAAACCGGGGTTTATGGTCATCACCAGCACCATGTCGACGCTGTCAAGGATATGTTCCAGATGTGAAATCGGCGTGGTCATGTTCAACGCCACCCCGGCCTTGGCACCATTGTCACGCACCATTTGCAGGGATCGTTGCAGATGCGCACCGGCCTCGGCATGGATGGTGATCATGTCGGAACCGGCCTTGGCGAACGCCTCGATATAGGGATCCGCCGGGGCGATCATCAGATGCACATCCATGAAGGTTTTCACATGTGGCCGGATGGCGGCGACAACATTGGGGCCGATGGTCAGGTTTGGCACGAAATGCCCGTCCATCGGATCCACGTGGATCCAGTCGGCTCCCTCGGCCTCGACGGCGCGTATTTCAGCCCCGAGATTGGCGAAATCGGCAGACAGGATGGAAGGGGCGATCTTGATGGCGCGGTTGAACATGGTCGACTCCGTTATTGGGGCAAACCAGGGGCGAAATGCATCGCCCCCAGCCCGTTTCAGGCGGCAGAATTGATCCTCAGCTTTTTCCGCCAGTCAGGGTATAGCTTGTCGGCATCCTGCGGGAAACTTTCAAACGCCCGCGCGAACGCCTTGTGGTCGAGCGCGAATTCCAGCGGATCAGCCCCTTCTTTCCAGCATTGTTCGGCTTGCCGCAGCGATAGCGCACCCTCGGCGGCACCGTCGATATGACCGAATGCACCACCGCCAGCTGTCAGGATCAGGTTGGAATGGCCAAGATTGGCAAAAAATCCCGGTATCCGCAGGGCATTCATACCGCCCGAGATAATCGGGGTGGTCGGGGCCATGCCCAGCCATTCCTGATGATAATATGGCCCATCGGCGGTATCATCGGTGATCATGTACGCCATCAGCTTGTCCGCTGCCTCGCCTTCCATCTTGCCGAAACCCATGGTGCCAGTGTGGATACCGCTGGCCCCCTGTAGCCGCGCCATCTTGGCCAGAACAAAGGCGGTATAGCCGCGTAACGACTGTGGCGATGTCACCGCACCATGCCCGGCGCGGTGGTAATGCAGGTACTGCTTGGGAAAAGACCGCCTTGCAGTGGTAATCGCCGCCGGACCCGTGACATAACCATCCACCAGAAACGCCACATGATCAGCATTTTCCGCAAACGTTTCCAAAATGAACTCGCCACGCGCCAGCATTTCATAGTGGTCATCAGCTGTGATATTGGCGGAAAAAAGTTTCGCCTCGCCGGTCTTGTCCTGGGCGCGTTTCATGGCATCGGCAACCAGCGGAATGGTCTCTTTCAAAGGGGCGAACAACTGGTTTCCTTGTGGCTCGTCATTCTTGATGAAATCACCCCCAAGCCAGAAATCATAGCAGGCATCCGCAAATGGCTTGGGGCGCAGCCCGAGTTTCGGCTTGATGATGGTGCCAACGATAAAGCCGCCATCGACATGCGGGCGGCCAAGGACGCGCCACAGATCGCGGATGGTGGTTGACGGACCATCAAACAGGCGCAAATAGGCGGGCGGCACATAGAAATCGTGCATCTTGGCGTATTCCACATCGCCCATGCCCTGATTGTTTCCGATCGCCAGCGTCAGGAACGAACACAACATGGCCCGACCGTCGATGATGTTGCGGTCGAACAATTCCAGCGGATAGGCGATTTTCATCAACTGCCGCTTTTCGTCCACCTCATAGACCAGCGCATCCACGCCGCGGGTGAAATCATCGGTGGTGGATACATCGACATTGGTGCCGGTGGAACTTTCGGCGGCGAAATGCGCCGCGGTTTCCAGATAGCCGCCGAAACCCGGTTTGGGCTTCATGACATAGGCGACAAGAACGTGATTGCCGTTAGCAATCAAGTCTTTCTCTTTCAGATCAAGACGTGCATAACGATTGGACTGGTCCATAGTGAATCTCCATTTATGTTGGACTTGGCCGGTGGCGGGGTCGAGACCGCCACCGGCTTGCTTTTGATCTAGCCGACAGCAGGGTCGAGACTGCCACCAGCATAACGTTTGGCCATGTCATCCATCGGGATGACCTTGATTTTTGATGCGTGACCAGCGGTGCCAAAACGTTCCAGACGATCCTTGCACAGCGCCTGCATTGCCTCCATGGCCGGGATGTTGAACTTGCGCGGGTCAAACTCGGTCGGTTTTTCAGTTGCGATCTTGCGGTACTGGCCGGTCATGGCCATGCGGCAATCGGTGTCGATATTGACCTTGCGCACGCCGGAACGGATGCCGCGTTCTATTTCCTCCACCGGCACGCCGTAGGTTTGCGGCATTTCGCCACCAAATTCGTTGATGATATCCTGCAACTCCTGCGGAACCGAGGATGATCCATGCATCACCAGATGCGTGTTCGGCAGTTTGGCGTGAATTGCCTCGATCCGGTCCATCGCCAGAATTTCGCCGGTCGGTTTGCGGCTGAACTTGTAGGCGCCGTGGCTGGTGCCACAGGCGATTGCCAGCGCGTCAACCTTGGTCTTTTTAACGAAATCCACTGCCTGATCGGGGTCGGTCAGCAACGATTCCATGTTCAGCTTACCTTCGGCGCCTGAACCATCCTCTTTCGCCGCTTCGCCGGTTTCAAGGCTGCCAAGAACGCCAAGTTCGCCTTCAACGCTGGCCCCGACCCAATGGGCAAGGCGTGAGACACGTTCAGTGATATCAACGTTATAGTCATAGGAAGCCGGGGTTTTCATGTCGCTTTCAAGGCTGCCGTCCATCATCACCGAGGTGAATCCATAACGGATCGCCGATGAACAGGTCGCCTCGTTATTGCCGTGGTCCTGATGCATGCAGACCGGAATATCGGGATACATCTCGGCCAGCGCCTGGATCATATGGCGCAGCATGATGTCACCTGCATAGGAACGCGCACCCCGGCTGGCCTGAATGATCACCGGCGCATCGACCGATTGGGCGGCCCGCATGATCGCCAAACCCTGTTCCATGTTGTTGATGTTGAACGCAGGTACGCCATAGGCATTTTCCGCCGCGTGATCCAAAAGTTGTCTGAGGGTGATAAGTGCCATTTTCGTTTCTCCTTAAGCCGCTTTGGCGCGATTGAGTGCTGCCAGCCCCGGCAATTCCTTGCCTTCCAGCCATTCAAGGAACGCGCCACCCGCGCCCGAGACATAGGTAAAATCGCCCGCAACCCCGGCCATGTTGAGGGCAGCCACCGTATCACCGCCACCAGCGACCGAGATGACCTGACCGCTGCGCGTCAATTCCGCCGCCTTTTCGGCAACCCTTTTGGTGGCCTTGCCGAACGGGCGGATTTCAAAGGCACCAAGCGGGCCGTTCCAGAGGATGGTTTCTGCGCCAGCCAGAACCTCATTAAAACGGGTGATGGATTTGGGGCCGGCATCCAGTATCATGCCATCCGGCGGGCAGCCGTCGATTTCCGCGACATGGTTTTCGACATTTTCGGCAAATTCAAACGCATAGACAATATCGACCGGCAGCACCAATTCACAATTCGCGGCACGCGCCAGCGACCTGATCTCATGAACGGTTTCCACCTGATCCCGCTCACACAGCGATTTTCCGATTGGCTGACCTTCGGCAAACATGAAGGTATTGGCCATACCACCGCCTATGATGATGGCGTCAAGCTTGTTCACCAGGTTTTTCAGAACCGCAATCTTGGATGAAACCTTGGCCCCGCCGACCAGCGCAACTGCCGGATGCTTTGGCGTTTCAAGTGCCGATGTCAGCGCTTTGATCTCCTGATCCAGCAGCGGGCCGGAACAGGCAGGCAGTAACCCGGTGATCGCCGAAGTTGACGCATGCGCCCGGTGAGACGCGGAAAACGCATCATTGACATAGATGTCGCCCAGCTGCGCCAGTTCACGGGCAAAACCCGGATCATTGGCAGTTTCACCGGCGTGAAACCGCAGATTTTCACACAGCATTGCTTGACCGTCATTTAACTGCGCCGCTGCATTAACTGCCGCATCGCCGATGCAATCATTCACAAACTCTACGTACTGCCCAAGTGCGGCAGACAATGCCGGTGCTATGGGTGCCAGCGACATTTCCGGTACGCGCTTGCCCTTGGGGCGGCCAAAATGCGACAGCACGATCGCCCGCGCCCCTTTTGCCAGCAGCGGTTTCAGGCCCTCGGCAAACCGGGTGATCCGGGTTGCGTCCGTAACCTTGCCATTGTTGACAGGCGCGTTCAGATCGGCACGGATCAGCAGACGACGGCCCTTGACGTTGATATCCTCAATGCGGGTGATCGGCATCAAAGGGTATCTCCGATTACCAACGCTGCTTTCAGCATCTGGTTGGTAAAGCCCCATTCATTGTCGTACCAGCTGAACACCCGGACCAGATCACCATCCATCACCCCGGTTTGCAGGCCAGCAAAGTTTGATGCGGTGTCGGTGTGGTTGTAATCAATCGAAACGGTTTCTTCCTCGTCATAGGCCAGAACACCTTTCAGCGGGCCTTCAGCGGCTTCGCGGATGGCAGCGTTGATTTCCTCCGCCGTGGTTTTGCGCGTGGCGTTGAAGTTTAGGTCAACCGCCGAGACATTCGGTACCGGCACCCGGATGGCGCCGCCGTCAAGTTTGCCGAGCAGTTCCGGCAGCACCAGCCCGACCGCCTTGGCAGCACCGGTCGTGGTCGGCACGATCGACATGGCAGCCGCCCGGCCGCGATAGGGATCCTTGTGGCGACGATCCAGCGTCGGTTGATCGCCGGTATAGGCGTGAATGGTGCTCATGAACCCTTTTTCGATGCCGATGGCATTGTTCAGAACCATCGCCACCGGCGCAAGACAGTTGGTGGTGCAGGACGCGGCGGAAACCACCAGATCCTTTTCGGTGATCACCTGGTGATTGACGCCATAAACCACGGTTTTATCAGCATTTTTTGCCGGGGCTGAACACAGTACCCGTTTTGCGCCCCGCGTCAGATGCGCCGATGCCGCCTGTTTTGAGTTGAAAGCGCCGGTGCATTCCAGCACCAGATCAATGCCGTCCCAGTCAAGGTTCGAGGGGTCACGTTCGGCGCTAAGACGTACCGTCTTGCCGTTGATTGCCAGGTCGTCGCCCTTGGCGACAACTGTACCGCCAAACCGGCCATGTACGGAGTCGTATTTCAGGAGATGCGCGTTGGCGCTGGCCCCGCCCGAGGCGTTCAGCGCCACCAGTTCGATGCGACCGCCATAAGATTCGAAAATCATCCGGATGGCACTGCGTCCAATGCGACCTGCACCGTTTACTGCTACTTTCAATGTCATGGGTTCAATGTCCTTTGCCCTTAAAACCTTATGCCAGCAGCGATTTTGCCGCTTTCACCACCGCTTCGGCATTGATGCCGAAATGTTCAAACAACTCATCCGCCGGGGCAGATGCGCCAAAGCCGGTCATGCCGATGAACAAATCCCGATCACCCAGATATTTGCCCCAACCCTGTTCAACCCCCGCTTCGACGGCAATGCGTGGTGCCTTGCCCAGAACCTTGGTGCGATAGCTTGCCGGTTGCGTGGCGAACAGTTCAAGACAGGGGGCCGATACCACGGCGGCCCTGATACCTTCGGCGGCCAGTTGATCCGCCGCTTTCATTGCCAGTTCCACCTCGGAACCGGTAGCGATCAGGGTGATAGCCCGATCACCGTCAGCCTCGCGCAGAACATAAGCGCCAAGGGCGGTCTTGTTCTGATCGGCGTCATCACGCAAACACGGCAAACCCTGACGCGACAGGCAGAGAACATAGGGGGTAGCGTCCGAGGCCACCGCCAGTTCCCATGCTTCGGCGGTTTCCACCACATCGGCGGGGCGCACCACGTTGACGTTGGGCATGGCGCGAAGGCTGGCCATGTGTTCCACCGGCTGATGCGTCGGGCCATCTTCGCCAAGGCCGATGCTGTCATGGGTCATGACGTAAGTGACCGGTTGCTGCATCAGCGCCGACAGACGGATTGCCGGGCGGCAGTAATCGGCAAATACCAGAAAAGTACCGCCATAGGGACGCAACCCGCCATGCAGACTTAGCCCGTTCATCGCCGCCGCCATACCATGTTCACGCACACCATAATTGATGTAATCACCGCCGTAATTTTCACGATTAACCACGGTCATGCCCGATGTGCGGGTATTGTTCGATCCTGTCAGATCGGCCGAGCCACCAACCATGTTGGCAACCGAGGCATTGACAATCTCCAGCGCCATTTCCGAGGCTTTGCGGGTGGCAACCTTGGGCTTGTCGGTAATTAGTTTCGCCTTGTATTCGCGCATCGCCTCGGCCAGCGGGGCGCGGGTGTTGCCATCAAGGGCGGCGGCAAAAGCCGGAGCAAGGTTTGAAGAACTCAACCGCTCCTGCCAAGCGGCGCGAAGCTCGGCGCCCCTTTGTGCGACCGCGTTCCAGTCGGCATAGACCTGATCGGGAATTTCAAACGGCGGCAGGCTCCAACTCAGAAACTCGCGCGCCGCCGCGATTTCCTCAGCACCAAGTGGTGCGCCATGGGTGGCCGAAGTTCCCTGCTTGTTGGGGGCGCCAAAGCCGATAATGGTGCGACAGGCAATCAGCGACGGGCGCGGATCGGCCTGTGCGGCGGCAATTCCCGCTGCAATCGCATCCGTATCATGTCCATCGACCCGCATGGTATGCCAGCCGCTAGCAGCAAACCGTGCCAGTTGATCGGTCGAGGTGGAAAGGTCGGTCGCACCGTCAATGGTGATCCGGTTATCATCCCACAAGACGATCATGCGGCCAAGGCCAAGATGGCCGGCAAGGTCGATGGCCTCATGGCTGATGCCTTCCATCAGGCATCCGTCACCTGCAATCACATAGGTCCGGTGATTCACCAGATCATCGCCAAAGCGGGCGTTTTGCATACGTTCCGCCAGTGCCATGCCGACAGCGGTGGAAATGCCCTGCCCCAGCGGACCGGTGGTGGTTTCAATGCCCTTGGCGTGGCCGTATTCCGGGTGCCCGGCGGTGCGTGATCCCCATTGCCGGAAATTCCTGAGTTGATCCATCGGCATGTCGTCATAGCCAAGCAGGTGATTGATGGCATAGTGCAGCATCGAACCATGCCCCGCCGACAGAACGAAACGATCCCGGTCCGCCCAGTCCGACGCGCCAGGGTCTATATTGATGAAGCGGTTGAACAGAACCGTCGCCACATCCGCCATGCCCATCGGCATACCGGGATGTCCGGAATTGGCCGCCTGTACCGCGTCCATAGCCAAAACGCGGATTGCGTTGGCCATCAGTTTTTCATTTGCTTGGGTCATCGGATTTTCCTTTAGGCGCGGCGGGCGTTATCTTTGAGGCGCATGATCAGCGGGGTCAGGATTAGTTGCATGGCAAGATCCAGCTTGTTGCCGGGAATGACGATGGAATTGGCGCGGCTCATCCAGCTTCCGTTGATCATCAGGGTGAGGTAGGGAAAGTCAATGCCGCGCGGGTTGGCGAAACGGATTACCACCAGACTTTCGTCGGGCGTCGGGATCCAGCGGGCAACGAAGGGGTTCGAGGTATCCACCACCGGCACCCGCTGGAAATTGATGTCGGTCCGGGCGAATTGTGGCACGATGCATTTCACATAGGCATCCATGCGGCGAAGGATCACGTCGGTTACTGCCTCGGTGGTATAACCGCGACTGTCGCGGTCGCGGTGGATCTTCTGGATCCATTCCAGATTGATTACCGGCACCACACCGATTTTCAGATCCGCATGTTGGGCGATGTTGATGCCATTGGCCTTGACCGCACCGTGAAGGCCTTCATAAAACAGAACGTCCGATCCATCTTCAAGATCACGCCAGTCGGTAAAACAGCCGGAGGGCGTGTTGAGTTCTTCGGCTTCTTTGTCGTTGTGGACATAGGTGCGGGTGCGCCCCTTGCCGGTTTCGCCATAAATGCGAAACACGTCTTCAAGTTCCTGCAACTCGTTAGCCTCGTAGCTGAAGTGGCTGAACGAATTATCCCCCTCGGACAGCCGACGTTGCAATTCGGCCTTCATGTCCTGGCGGTTATAGCGGTGAAAGGCATCACCTTCGATGGAAACCGCCGATACCCCTTCGCGGCGGAAAATCTGGTCGAACGTGTGCTTGACCGTGGATGTCCCAGCCCCGGATGAACCGGTGACGGATATGATCGGGTGTTTCTTGCTCATCGGTTGATTTCCTTAATCTCTGAACAGACCGCGGTCGCGGAACAGGGCCGATGTCTCATTTTCGGGAAGATCGTGATAGGTGGCGACGCGGCCGACCTTGTCGGGGGTACCGAACACCAAGGGGGTGCGGCCGTGCAGGGTTTTGACCTTCTGATCCAACAGCCGGTCACAACCATCGGTGGCCAACCCGCCCGCCTGTTCCACCAGCATGGCGATCGGCGCGCATTCATAGACCATGCGAAGGCGGCCGTTTTCATAACCTTTACGCGAATCGCTTGGATAAAGAAAAATGCCGCCACGGCTTATGATCCGGTGGGTTTCTGCCACCAGTGACGCCACCCAACGCATATTGAAATTCTTGCCGCGCGGCCCGTTTTCACCGGCCAGACAATCGTCAATATAGGCACGTACCGGTTTTGACCAATGCCGATAATTCGAGGCGTTGATGGCAAATTCCGACGCCGCGTCCGGGATCTTCATTGCAGGATCAACCAGGATGAAAAGGCCGGTTTCCGGGTCCAGAATGAACGACATCGTACCTTGGCCAAAGCTGATCACCAAACCGGTCTGCGGGCCATAAATGATGTAGCCGGCGCATATCTGTTCATGACCGGGGCGCAGAAAGCTGGCCTCGGGGTCATCCTTGGCGGGGTAGATGGAAAAGATCGTGCCGATACTGACGTTGACATCTATGTTGGAGGAACCATCCAGGGGATCGGTCGCCAGCGCCAGCCGCCCGCCGGGCGTTAACGCCACCACGTCTTCGCGCTCTTCCGAGGCATACCAGCGTACCGCTGTGCCACCAAGGGCGGCAAAAAACATTTCGTCCGCGATGATATCCAGCGCCTTTTGCACATCACCATCGGCATTATCGCCAACCGCGGCCCCCATCGCGCCCTCCAAAGCGCCGCGGGCGATCTTGTGCGAAAGGGTCTTTCCTACATCGCACATGGCCATCACCACGGTGCCCAAATCCTGGGGAATGTCGGGATTGTTTGCCAGATATCCGGCAAGATCCACATGGCTGGCCATCTGATGATTCCTCGATATTGGTCCGATTTCTGCTTGGTTTGGACGTAACGTAACCAAAAGGAAATTGAAAAAAATCTCAGACGTGTTAAACAATTTTTATGATCAACGAACACGCTATCAGCCTGAAACAACTGCGCGCCCTGGTCGCCATCAACGAGAACGGGTCACTGACCGCCGCCGCCGAGATGCTGCGACTGACGCCACCTGCTGTTTCGACACAACTGAAGTTGCTTGAGGAAAACCTCGGCACGCGCCTGGTGATGCGCGGCAATGGTGGCAAAACAAGCCTGACCTCGGCCGGGCAGGAAGTTCTACGCACTGCCAGACAGATTGATGCAACCTTAACAAGCTGTTACGAAAGAGTAAAATCAATCCGTCAAGGCAAGTATGGTCATATCGCTATCGGCGTTGTCAGCACCGGAAAATATTTCGCTCCGCAACTGGTGGCGGATTTCCAGCGGGAAAATCCGAATATTCAGGTCGGATTGAGGATCGGCAACCGTGAAGAAATCATTTCACTGGTGATGGAAGGGGCGGTTGACGTGGCGATCATGGGCCGGCCACCCCGAACGCCGGTTGCCACGGCCGAAATTCTGGGGCCGCATCCACATATTTTCATCGCGCCCAATGGGCATCCACTTGCCACGGGCTGCGACGTTTCGCCCGATGACCTGCTGAAAGAAACTTTTCTGATGCGTGAACGTGGATCGGGTACGCGCATTCTGATGGAACGCCTGCTGGATCGGCTGGGGGAAGGGCAGTCTTACGAAAGCCGTACCACAGGTTCCAACGAAACCATCAAGCAGGCGGTCATGGCGGGGCTTGGCATCGCGCTGATATCCGGTCACGCGGTGGCCAGCGAACTTGCCGACAGGCGACTGGTGCAGATCAAGGCGGCAGGTGTGCCGATCTTGCGCCAGTGGTTCCTGATGCACCGGCGCGACATGCCGCTGACGGCAGTGACCGAAAAATTCCGCCGTTTCATCGTTGACAAGAAGGGCAGCTATCTGCCCCATGTGCCGGATTAGGCGACTTGTCCTTTACTTGATTACATTCTAATCTGTGAATGAGTAAACAGTCCAACGGGAAAGAACCACATGCAGGACCAGATTCGTGAACGCCTGAAATCGGTAAAGCTCCCCGAACTTGGCGGTGATCTGGTATCGCTGGGTCTTGTTTCGGACATCATGGTGAACGACGGCAAGGTGGTTTTCTCGATCACCATTCCCGAAGGGTTTACCGGCGATCATGGCCCGATCCGTGAAGCGGCAGAAATCAAGGCCGGTTCGGTACCGGGGGTAAAAACCGTATTGGTCGCCCTGACGCAGGAACGGACCGAAAGTTTCGACCCCAACCAGCAACCCCCCAAGCTGAGCCGCAAAAAGGAACGCAACCTTGGCCCTGATCTGCGACCGGCGCCGGGATCAATCCCCGGTGTCAGAACCATCCTGGCGGTGGCATCCGGCAAGGGTGGGGTGGGGAAATCGACCACGGCTGTCAACCTTGCTCTGGCGCTCAGGGCTCTGGGTTTCCAGGTCGGCCTGTTGGATGCTGACATCTATGGCCCGTCGATCCCGCGCCTTCTGGCAGAAACCGGACGCCCGGAAATCAAGGACGACCGCATCGTTCCGCTAACGAAATTCGGCATGAAGATCATGTCGATGGGATTTCTTCAGGAAGAAGAATCGCCTGTGATCTGGCGCGGCCCGATGGTGGTATCGGCCCTGATGCAAATGGTGCGCGAGGTGGAATGGGGCGAACTTGACGTGCTGGTTCTGGACATGCCGCCCGGCACTGGTGATTCACAACTGACAATGGCGCAACAGGTGCCGCTAAGTGGTTCGGTGATCGTATCTACACCGCAGGATCTGGCCCTGATCGACGCTCGCAAGGGGCTGAAGATGTTCAGGAATGTCGATGTACCAATCCTTGGCATCGTCGAAAACATGTCTACTTTTCTGTGCCCGCATTGCGGCAAGACTTCGGATATTTTCGGCCATGGCGGGGCCGAGGATGAGGCAAGAAAGCTGAATGTGCCTTTCCTTGGTGCGGTGCCGCTGCATATGGACATCCGCCTGCAATCTGATGCGGGCATTCCGGTGGTGGTGGCAGACCCCAAGGGCCCGCATGCGGTGATTTACCAGAACATCGCGCTGAAGGTGGCGGCACAGTTGTTCCCGGATCAGGACGAAGATTAGGCCGAAAGTTCCTTGGCATTCACGCCAATGTGCAATCAGGTGTCTGTTGCGCAATAGAGATCGTATAGCGTGGCGATCAGGGTTTCCGCTTCGGGGCTGGCAAGGGAATAGAACACCGACTGCGCCTCTCGCCGGGTGCTGACCAGATCACGCCCGCGCAGTATCGCCAGTTGTTGTGAAAGGGCGGACTGGCTTAAACCGACATGGGTTTGGAGTTCCTGCACCGATTTCTCACCATCAAGAAGGTTGCACATGATCATCAGGCGCGACTCGTTCGCCATGACCTTCAGAAGATCGCTGGCCTTGGTTGCGTTGTCCTGTAGTTCGGCAATATTCATTCAGCACACCTTGTTCGCCACCGGGGGCCATTTTCCGGGGCTTTCATTCCCGTTATTTTCGATTTTCCCTGCATAGGCCAGAAAAATCCTGCTTTTCACATGCTGCGTATCACCATACCGCATAAAAACCGCCGTTTTCTTGACCGGCGCGACAATGTTTCGTATTCATTTCTTCTAATATGCTATATTGTTACAGACAAATGCAACAGCAGACAAAAGGGAGAAAGTCATGCTGGATACTGCAAAACCTGGAGAACTCGACAACGCCAAAAGCATGTCGATCATCGTCACCAAAGGCACACTGGACTGGGCATATCCGCCATTCATTCTGGCGACCACTGCGGCGGCCATGGATATCAACGTGACAATGTTCTTTACCTTTTACGGCCTGCCTTTGCTGAACAGGAAACTTGATCTGAAAATCTCGACCCTTGGCAACCCGGCGATGCAGATGCCGATTATGGGCATGCATATGGCCATGCCGAACTTGGTTTCGGCCATCCCCGGCGTGGACCGGCTGACCACGACCATGATGAAAAATCTGATCAAGAAAAAGGGCGTCGCTTCGATCGAGGAATTGCGCGAAGCGGCCGTGGATCTGGAAATCCGGATGATCGGCTGTCAGATGACCATGGATCTGTTTGAATTCAACAAGGAAGACATGATCGACGGCATCGAGATCGGCGGTGCCGCTACCTATATGGAAACCGCGGTAAAATCCGACATCAACCTTTATATCTGAACGGCACAAAAGCCGAACCTTTTGACGGAGGAAAAATATGGCCCAACATCAACTGAACGCCGAAGGGCTGAATTGCCCACTGCCGATCCTCAAGGCAAAAAAGGCCCTGAAAGAGGTGCCCGAGGGCGAGATCCTGCATATCAGCGCCACCGACCCCGGATCGGTTGCGGATTTTGCCGCGTTCTGCAACCAGACCGGCAACGTTCTGGTCAGTTCCTCGACCGACGGCGGAATATACAAATTCGAAATCCGCCGCGCCTGATCTGTGGCTGAAAGACCCATAACCTCGCCTTTTTGGCGGGGTTTTTGGTTTATCTTTTCTGTCGCACGAAATTCACGAAATTCTCGACCCATGGGTTGCTGGCAGTCGCCCGCAAATGGCAAAAACCAGCCAGCAGGTTGTGGATGACAATACCATCGCTTGACCCGTCAATGCCGGTTCCGCGCAGAACCCTGCGGGCAAATTCTGTTGTTTCAGGTAGGTTTTCAATCGACGCATAGTGAAATTCATGCGCCCGCACGTCATTACCCACCCCAGGCCAGGGATGCGCGGTGGTCTTGGCAAATCGGGTGTATCCGCGCCCCTGCGGACGTTCATGCATCACCACATCACCCGCAACCACACCAACCATCGGATAAGTTTGCCCCTGCCAATTTAGGCTATTGGACAGATACATCAGGCCACCGCATTCGGCATAGGTCGGCAGGCCGTTTTCAATCTTCTGTTTGATATCGGCCCGCAAGGATTGATTGGCGGCAAGCCCTGCCGCCTGGGTTTCGGGAAAACCGCCACCGATGAACAACGCGTCAGATTCGGGCAGGGCCGGATCGCTGAGCGTATCAAACGGCACCAGTTCGGCACCGGCCATTGCAAAGGCTTCGATGTCGTCGGGATAGTAAAAGCCGAACGCTCGATCCCGCGCGATGGCAACGCGTATGTTTGGCGGGTGGCTGCTGACGGTTGTTGGCGCCCGGGCGGGAATATCAGCGGCACCTTTCGCCAGTTCACGGATTGCGTCCAAATCCACCGCCTCGGCGACAACACGCCCGATGGTGGCTACCTTTGCCGCAGCCTGCTCGGTTTCCGATGGAGTGATCAGGCCCAGATGCCTTTCCCCCAGGGTCAGGTCGGCCCGCCTGGAAATTGCGCCCAGAACCGGTAAATCGGTATAGGTTTCCACCGCAGCCATCAACTTGCCCTCATGACGTGGTGTTGCGGTTTTGTTCAATATCACACCGGCGATATTCAGATCCTTGTCAAACGCCTGATAGCCGATCAGCAAAGGCGCAATACCACGGGTAATTCCGCTGCAATCCACCACCAGCACCACCGGAATTTGCAACAGTTTCGCCAATGCGGCACTGGCATCCGAACCATCAAAGGCGACACCGTCAAACAAGCCCTTGTTCGCCTCGACCAGCGACAATGAACCGGCGCGCGCCTGATAGAACGCGCGAATTTCATCGGCGTCCATGACGTTGTAATCAAGGTTGTAACAGGCGCGTCCGCTGGCCAAACCCAGCCACATCGGATCAATGTAATCGGGGCCTTTCTTGAAGGTCTGCACGCCATGATCCGCCAGTGCATGGGCAAGCCCGGTTGAAACCATGGTTTTGCCCGATGATTTATGCGCCGCCGCGATCATGAAGCCTGCCATCAAATCGGCCTTTCAGGCGCTTGTTCAGTCCTGACCGACATTGGCGTCGGACAGGCTGGTTGGCAGGATGCGCAGAATTTTCATGCCAAATCCGGACAGCGCCAGCGCCAGTGCAATACCGCCAAAACCCAGAAAAAATTCCAGCCAGGTTGGGATATAAATGTTGATCTGGCCATCACTGAAACTGAAACTGGCGGTGAACCCCGGAAAAATTTCCAAAGGATAGGCCTGCCCGCCGAGAATGATGACATAAAGTTGTGCAAATCCGCCCAAAATCACCAGCGCCGAGGCGGTGATGGTGGATGCAGGTTTCGCACCACCGGTTGGATGAAACACCAGGGCAATCGGAACCAACCCGCCGATCAGGACCTGACCGAACCAGAACAGCCAGGTATAAATCCCGCCGTTCCAAAGAATGAACCGCTCAACCCCGGCATGTTCTGCAACATAAAGGTTGGTCAGATGCTGCACAGCGGCGAAATAAAGCACCACAGCCGCAAATATCCCCAGAAGGCGGCCCATCCGCGCCAGCAATTTCGCGCCAAGCGCACGATCTGTCAGACGACAGGCAAGCGTCAACACCAGAATGAACACCGCCAGCCCAATCGCAAACGACATGGCGATGAACAAAGGCGCCAGTATTGCCGCGTCATAGGCCGATCGCGCCACCAGCCAACCAAAGATCGAGCCGGTGCCAGTGGTCAGTATCAGCCGCCAGATGAATGCAACAAAACCCACCATCTGTACCGCCTGATAGGGCATGCCGCGTGCCATCTGCACAAACAGATATGCGGCAACAACCACAAAAAATCCATTATAAAGCAATATGTTCCAGGCAAAGATCGAGCTGAAGTTATAGGTGGTCATGGCCACGATCAACCGATCCGGACGACCCAGATCAAGAACCAGCACAGCCAACCCGCCCGCCAGCAATGAAACCGCCAACAACCCCGACAAACGCGCCAGAGGCTTATAGGGCACCTTGCCAAATACCGTAGCGATCGAGGCGACATTCAGCGCGCCCGAAGCCGCAACAATCAGAAAAATTGCGAATACATGCGGCAGGCCCCAAACGATCTGGTTGTTCATGCCGGTGACGATATGGCCGTGATGTTCAATATAGAACCAAGATGAGGCGGCGGCCAACAGGAACGCCACCAACAGCGCGGCAAGCTGGATCAAGGGCCGGTTCACCTTGATCTCGCGGTAGATTGTCCGTTCCATGCCGCCCCTTCCCTAAAGATTTTGATAGCGAACGCCGGGCCGCAGCCCAAGATCATCGCGCAGCGCCAGCGAAGGGTAGTTCAACAGCGCCTGCGAAATCTGGCTTTCGGGATCCATCAGATCACCAAACATCATGGCGCCATTGCCGGTTTTACCACAAGCCTCGACACAGGCGGGGCTATCGCCGCGATCAACGCGGTGCACACATAGCGTGCAGCTTTCTACCGTGCCCTGCCCGCGTGGCGCATAGGTTTTCTGCCCGCGAACCGGTTCATGCACGAATGAACGCGCCTTGTACGGGCAGGCCATCATGCAATAGCGACAGCCGATGCAGATATGCTTGTCCACCAGAACGATGCCATCGGCACGTTTGAACGAGGCAGTCGTCGGGCAGACGTCAATACAGGGCGCATCATCGCAATGCTGGCACATCATCGGCAGCGACAGTTCATGCCCGGTGGCGTCATCCACCAGATCAACCTTGCGAATCCATTGTGCATCGGTTTCGGGATGGCCGGTATCCTGCCAGCCGTTTTCCGTTGAACAGGCGGTGACACAGGCGGTGCAGTCGCTGGTACATTTGCCAACATCAATCAGCAAACCCCAGCGTTTACCCGGATCCGCCATCGCCCCGGCCTGCCCGCCAAAGGCCATCAGGGTGACGCCCTGCGCTAGGGTAATGGTCGCCACCGCGCCGCCGGATTTCAGGAAATCGCGGCGCGACATCTCGGACGGTTTCTTGTGAAAGCTGAGTGCCGGTGGTTTCATCGAGCCGCCCCTTCAAGATACGCGGCAAGGTCGTTCGTATCGCCCGGCCTTGGCAGGATCAGCACCTGGGATTTAGCCTCGGGGCGGGAATTGTGGCATTGAAAGCAATCCACCTTCACCGCCGCGAAATCGTGGCAGGTACGGCAGAAATGTTTGTCGCTGCTGATATCAACCGGCTGACCATCCGCGCCGTTTACCGCGTGACATTCGATACATGCCTTGAGGCTGTGGCCAATCTCGCGATCCCCCTCGCGCACGGTCTGGTCGCGATCGTGTTTCATCAGTTTCATGTGATTGATGCGCATGAACAGATTGCCTTCGGGGTGCGGCTTGCCGCTTGCCTTGGGGATCACCGGCGCAAGTCCGCCTGCCGCGGCTGGCAGCGTCGCCAGCATTAGGAACAGCATGACCAGCAGGCGTTTCATCTATTCGCCCAACCCCATCTTGATATAGCCTGTCGGGCAAACATCGGCGCAGATATGGCAGCCAATACAGCGGGTATAGTCGGTATCGACATAGCGCCCGACGGTACGGTCGGATTTCTTGACCCGGAACACCGCATCCTGCGGGCAGTAGATCACGCAGGCGTCGCATTCAAAACACATGCCGCAGGACATGCAGCGTTCACCCTCCTTTTTCGCCTGCTCTTCGGAATAGGCGATAATGCGTTCTTCGAAATTACCAAGAACCTTGTCGCCTTCAATGTTTACCTGGCCGCGCCGCTCACGCGGCACATATTTAAAATGCCCCTTATAGAGTTCTTCGTGCGAAATGATCTGGGTCGCACCGCGATCCTCATAATTATGGACGGCAAAATCAGCGGCAAAGGTGCCACGGATTTGTTTACCGCCATAGGCCGTGGGTTCCTTGCCGCGCTGTTGCAACTCGCGCATCAGTTTGAAGTGATGCACGTCGATTTTCGGACGTTTTTCAATTTCGCCATCATCCAGAAAATCGGTAATGGTGGCGGCAGCAATGCGGCCCTGACCGATAGCCGTGGTCAGAAGGTGCGGGCGAACGATGTCGCCACCGGCGAAATGCTTGCTGCGCCCTTTGACCTGGAAACCACCATCAACGTCGATAAAGCCCCGGCCGTTATCCAGATCCTCGACCCCGCCAAGATCGCCCGACTGTCCGATGGCGGAAATAATGATGTCGCATTCGATTTCAAACTCGGTGCCCTCGCGCGGCACCGGGGTCATGCCGTTCATGTCGCATTCGCACATCCTGAGGGCAATCGCGCGGCCCTTGTCGTTCTTGATTACTTCAAGCGGCATCACACCGCCCCGGATATCAACCCCTTCGCGCTTGGCATCTTCACGTTCGTGTTCGGCGGCGGTCATCTGTTCCACCGGGAACAGCGAGGTCAGCGTGGCCTGCATGCCCTCGCGCACCAGACTGCCCGCAACATCCTGCGAGGTGAAGTCGATCACCGAGCCGCCGGCATGTTCGCAGTCGGCCATATGGGTGATATGCCCAAGCCGCCGCGCTACGGAAGCCACGTCGATCGAGGTATCACCACCGCCGACCACCACCACCTTTTGCGCCGTGCCAAGTACGTAACCGCTATTGAACGCATCCAGAAACTCGATGCCGTTGATGCAGTTTTCGGTATCCTCCCAGCCGGGAATCGGCAGCGGCCTGCCAACTTGCGCCCCGAGCGCCCAGAATATCGCATCAAATGCGGATTCCAGTTTTTCGATCGAAATGTCGCTGCCGACGCGGGTATTGGTATGAACATCCACCCCCATATCAAGGATTCGCCTGATTTCCTTGTCCAGCATCTCACGCGGGGTACGATAGCCGGGGATGCCATAACGCATCATGCCACCCAGTTCTTCATGCGCCTCGAACAGGCTGACGGCATGGCCCTGACGGCGCAGGAAATATGCCGCCGAGAGGCCGGCGGGGCCGCCGCCGATCACTGCGATCTTGCGGCCGGTGTCGGCGCCCGGGGCGACCATGCCGATATCGTTCTGGTTGGCCCAGTCACCGACATATTGTTCCACCCCGTTGATGCCGACATATTCATCGACCTCATTGCGGTTGCAGCCAGCCTCACACGGGGCGGGACAGACCCGGCCCATGGTGGCGGGAAACGGGTTGGCCTCGGCCATCCGCTGAAAGGCGTATTCCTGCCACGCCATGCCCTCGACCGGTGGCTTGTCCATGCCGCGGGCAATCGACAGCCAGCCGCGGATTTCGTGGCCCGAGGGACACGCAGCCTGACAGGGTGGGGTCTTGTGGATATAGGTCGGGCATTTGTAGGATTTGTCCTGGGTGAAGATCTTGTCTTCCAGATCCCAATCGTCGGCGGTTTCGCCTTCGGTAAAGCGCCTGAAAGTCGGGGCTTGGGTGTTCATGGCTTATTCCTCCGCCGCTGTTGCGCTGTTGTCGTCAGCTTCTTGTTGGTCTTTGATCGACGCCTGTCCATCCGGGTTGGACTCCTGTCCATCCAGAATGATTGCGTTCGATACCAGTTGATGCACCGACAGGATCGAATCCATCTCATAGCCAAATTTCGGCATGACCTTGGAAAATTGGGTTTTGCAGATCGCACAGATCGCGGCCATGTGGGTGACGCCGTGATCCTTGGTCACCTGTTGCAGCGCCTTCATGCGCGGGCTGGCACCCTTGGTGCGCAGGTCCATCAGCTCATCCGTCAGCAACCCGCCGCCGCCGCCGCAACAGACCGTGCTTTCCATGATGGTATCGCGGTCCATGTCGAAGTAATTGTTGCAAACCGCCCTGAGGACAGCACGCGGAATTTCAAACTGCCCGCCCGGCATGTCGCCCATGCGCGAACCCCGCGCCACGTTGCAACTGTCGTGATAGGTCATGCGGAATTCGTCGTTCCTCGATTTGTCGAATTTCAGCGTGCCTTTCTGAATTTCATTATAAGTGAATTCCAGGATGTGCTGCGGTATCGGATAGTTCTGATCCAGAAAATCGAACGGCCCGGCCAGCGTGTTCAGAAAACTGTAGGCAACCCGCCAGGCATGGCCGCATTCACCGAAAACGATGCGCTTGACGCCAAGTTCAATCGCCGCCTTGCGGATGCGCAGTGCGATTTCGCGCATGTTTTCGTAAGAACCGATAAACATGCCGAAATTCGCCGCCTCGGAGGCATAGGAACTTAGCGTCCAACTGACGCCGGCGGCGTGAAACACCTTGGCGTAGCCGAGCAGCCCGTCGATATGCGGCTCGGCAAAGAAATCCGCCGAGGGGGTGATCAACAGAATATCTGCGCCCTTTTCATCCAGCGGCAGACGCACCGATATGCCGGTCTCATCCTCCAAATCTTCTTCGAGATCTTCCAGCGTCGCCCGCAGCGCCTTGGGGTTCAGGCCAAGGTTGTTGCCGATATCCTTCACCTTGGCGATGATCTCATTGCAATATTTCTGCCCCACGCCGACGGTATCAAGGATCTCACGCGCCGCCATGGAGATTTCGGCGGTGTCAATGCCATAGGGACAAAATACCGAACAACGGCGACATTGGCTGCACTGATGATAGTAATTGTACCATTCATCCAGAACTTCACGCGTCAGATCGCGCGCACCAACCAGCCAGGGGAAGTTCTTGCCTGCAAAGGTATAGTAGCGCCGATAAACGCTGCGCAGCAGATCCTGGCGCGCCACCGGCATGTTTTTGGGATCACCAGTGCCAAGGAAATAATGGCACTTGTCGGTACAGGCTCCGCATTTCACGCAAGCATCAAGGTAAACCTGAAAGGCGCGGTTTTTTGACGCCAGATCACCGATCTTGGCAATCGCCACTTCCTTCCAGTTATCAATCAACTCACCGGGGAAACCCAACGCCTCCTGATGGGCCGGATGGGCCGGATAGCTTTTGAGGTCGGCCATGGCCCCGCAAGCCAGACGCGGAATTTCCAGAGGATGCCCTTCGGGGCCGCGGACATCGTTCTTTTTGCTGTCGTCATCAAGCGGCGCCATCGGTTTTCCTACCTTTCCAACTCGGCCGCCCAGGCGGCGAGGTGGCGCTTTTCGCGCGGGTTATCGACCTGATTGCGGGTCGGGCTGAAAAACACCCCCGGCGCATGCAGCAGTTTCGAGATTGGAAAGATGATCATCAGCAGTGCAACCAGCCCCAGATGCACCAACAGCGGCGTCTGGGTCGGCAGTTCATTAATCTGAAACCGCATCAGCCCAAGAAAGAACACCTTGACGGCAACGATATCGGTGCCATCAACGAATTTCATCATCATGCCGCTAATCGCGATACCCAGCAACAGCGCCAGCATCAAATGGTCGGAAGGTGATGAGATATAGCGAATGCGTTCCACCAGAAACCGCCGCGCCCAAAGGCCCGCCAGACCGATCACCATCGCAAACGAGGCGTAAACCCCGAATGGCTGGATCCACTCAACCCAAAACCAAACGGGCTGGGTGAAATAGCGCAAATGCCTCAACAGAACGATCAGCAGGCCGACATGAAACAGATAGCCAAACAGCCAGATCCATTTGTTCGACTTGAACAGGCTTTCAAAGAAAACCAGTTCACGCAGCATGCGCCAGAACACCCCGCCGCCCGTTGTGGGTGCCGGGGTGGTCGGGATTTTCAGAGGCGCCGGAGTCTTGGCATATTGTCTGATTTTCAACGCCAACCCGGCCACCAGAACCAGCGTGGCAAAGTAATACAACAGCGCATAAAGCGTTGACAACACTTCAGACTCCTCCCTTGGCGGGCCAGAACCCCTGGCGGGTCAGACGCAACCGGTCGGTTTTGGCAGGCCGGCTATCTTGCAGGCCTGTTTGGCCGGGCCATAGGGGAACAATTCGTACATGTACTTGTTGTTGCCCTTTTCCGGACCCATGGTTTTCTTGACTGCCTTGATCAGAACACGAACCGCGGGCGCGATCTGATATTCCTCGTAATAGTCGCGCAGGAAGTTCACCACCTCCCAATGCTCTTCGTTCATGTTGATATCTTCCTGTTTGGCTATCACCTCGGCCAGGTCTTTCGACCAGTCGGAAAGGGTGGTGATGTAGCCTTCTTCGTCATGTTCAACGGTGGTGCCGTTCACTTGGTAAGACATCTTTGCTTCCTTTCGGTTTTTGATCCCCCACGGATCTTTTTGAAATCAAAGCCAGGCCTGAGCCCGGTCATGTTCGGTAGCAAGGGCAACAAACCCCGCGTAGTCGATCGGCTTCATTCCCTTGACCAGCCGCGCCGTATCAATGCCGCGTGCGGTCAGATCACCAGACAGCACATAAAGCGATACACCCTTGGCAGCGGCCAGTGCCTTGGCCAACTCGGTGCCGACAACCCCGCCATAAACACCGTCTTCGATCAGCAGGATCGCATCGCCTTCAAGCGCGTGGTTCAGGCAACTTGCTAGCGTTGTTGTGGCAAAGGGTGATTTGTTGACGGTGTGCAGTGTTGACATGTTTTTCCCCTAGAAACTCAGAACCACGTCCTGATCGCCCATGATCGCCGCCATTTCGTCGCGGTTGACAACGCGGATCGAGGGTTTTTCCTCATAATCGTCGTCTTCATCCTCATAGGTGATGTCCATAAGATCATCAGCCGTCAGTCCGCGTTCGGTCAGGGATTCCTGTTCGACATAGAACTTGGTCACGTCATAATCCCCAAGGGCGCGGAAGGTTGGCGAGAAATTCTTGACGCCGATCCCGGCAGTGTCCTGTTTTTTCAGCAACTGAAACACCCCGTCATCAAGGAACGCGAGGCTGACATCCTGGTCAAACGCAGCACCGATCAGCACCACCTCAAGGCTTTCCAACGCATAGATCGTGCCATAGGGCGCCTTGCGGTTCACATAGAGGAATTTCTTGATCTCGCTCATTGCCCTGCCCCCTTAATCGCCAAAAGTCATCAGGCGATCGGTCTGGATGCCCATTTCGATCAACTGCCCCAGCCCGGAAATACGGAAACCCTCGGCGATATTGTTGGCGTCCTTGCCCTGGCGCGACGCCTCGTTTTCATCCAGCAGGCCGCGTCGTTGCGCAGCAGCGATGCAGATCACCAGATCAATTCCGTGTTCCTGCCCAAGCGCGGTCCAGTTTTTCTGGATGTTGCGCTCGTCCTGCGGCGGGATCGACAGGCGGGTGCCGACATTCACCCCATCGTGATAAAAGAACACGCGTGGCACCTCATGACCGGCAGCCAGCGCCGCCTTGACGAAATGATAAGCGGTGTCCGAGGCCTGATGGGTATACGGCCCTTCACTGACGACGATTCCGAATTTCACGGCGCTCTCCTCAGAAATGAATATGCGAGGATGAATTCATCGTTTTGCGCGCACCAGTCCAGGTTTCAAGATGGTGTTTGGTAAAGGCCAGCCCGGTCATTTCAAAGAACCGGCTCCAGCCGATCCGTTCGATCCATTCACCGACGCGTTCCCAATGCTTGGCGTCCTTCTTGTAGGCCTCGATGATGGTACGCACCACCGCCGCAACTTCGGGCCAGTGGGGCGGGTTGTTCGGCAGGTTGGCCACCGCCAGCTTGTGAAAGGTTGGCTTGGAACGGGCATTGGAATGTTTGCCGCCGACCCAGATGGCGATTTTGGTGCTTTCCGCACCGTTGATTTGCATTGGCGGGCATGGCGGATAGCAGGCACCGCAGCAGATACATTTTTTTTCATCCACCTCAAGCGATGGCTTGCCGTTGACCATGGCAGGCCGGATCGCCGCCACCGGGCAACGTGCCACCACCGCCGGGCGTTCACAGACATTGGCCACCAGATCATGGTTGATCTTGGGCGGCTTGGTATATTGCACGTTGATGGCAATGTCGCCTTGCCCGCCACAGTTGATCTGACAACATGAGGTGGTGATCCTGACCCGGTTCGGCATCTTTTCCTGGATGAATTCCTTGTGCAGGTAATCCATCAGGGATTTGACGACACCGGAGGCATCCGTTCCCGGAATGTCGCAGTGCAACCAGCCCTGCGTGTGGGAGATCATGGAGACCGATGCACCAGTGCCGCCAACCGGGAAACCGCTGGCGGTTAATTCCGCGATCAGGGGTTCGACCTTGGCCTCGTCCGCAACCATGAATTCGATATTTGAACGGGTGGTGAACCTGACATGCCCATCGGCAAAATTGTCGCCGATGTCACAAAGCTTGCGGATGGTAAACACATCCATCTGCCGTTGCGTGCCGGCGCGAACCGTGAATATCTCCTGCCCGCTTTTGGATACGTGGCGCAGGACACCGGCGCGGGGGCGGTCGTGATAATCCCAGTTGCCCATATTGGCCACCATAACCGGATGCATGTACTGGATATGATCCGGCACCCCGGTTTCATCGGCGGTTCTTGGCTTGGCTTTTGCAGTTACTTCGTTCATTTTCTGGCTCCCTGTCGGCGTTCGCGGTTCGGCGGTGCGCCGTTGATGGCTGATTATTCCGAGGCGACGGTCAAACCCGCCTCATGCGCCTTGCGTTCGAACCATTTCGCCGCTTCCTCATCGAAATCGTCGGTCCTGACAAAAGACGAGGTGCGCGGATGGTTCACCATGTTCGGATCAGCCTCGACCCCGACGGCGGCTAGAAACGCGGGCAGGCCGATGCGGTCGATGGTTTCACCGATGCGTTCGTGTTCCAGCGCGTTGTCGGCGAAAAATTCGATGCAGGTTTCACCGAAATCTTCCAACGCCTCGAAATCCTCGTCGGTTTCCAGCTTGATGAAGGGTTTCACCATGATCCCCAGCATGTCGCCGGTCTTGAGCGAACGCTTGCCGCCAATCAGGATCGACGCGCCCTTGTCGTCACCCGGAGACAGCGCCTTGGTCATGACGTTGATACAATGCATGCAGCGCACGCAAGACTTGTTGTCGATCTCAAGCGTGTCGTCGTCGTTAAGCGATATGGCACGGGTCGGGCACATCGAAACAACCGTGTCGATGGTGTATTTACGACCAACCCGCGCGACGTGTTTTTTTACCTCATCCTGGTTGATCTTGATATCGTCGCGCCAAGTGCCGATTACCGCAAAATCTGAACGCTGGATGGCATTGACGCAATCATTGCCGCAGCCCGAGAATTTGAACTTGAACTTGTAAGGCAGCGCCGGGCGATGCATTTCGTCAAGGAAACGGTTGATGGTGCTGCGATGCGCCCTACCTTCATCATAGCAGGATTGTTCGCAACGCGCCTGACCGACACAGCTCATCGAAGTGCGAAGCGAGGGGCCTGCCCCCCCAAGATCGAATCCAAGCTTGTTGAATTCATCAAACGCCGGTTGTGTCGCCTCGGAAGTGCAGCCCTGAAACATGATATCGCCCGACTGACCGTGAAAGGCGATCAGGCCGGAACCGTGTTTTTCCCAGATATCGCAAAGCTTGCGCAGAATATCGGTGGTATAGTGAAATCCCGGTGGCGGCATTACCCTGAGGGTGTGAAATTCCTTGGATTCCGGGAACCTGTCCGCCACCTCGGAAAACCGAGGGATGATACCGCCGCCATAGCCGAATACCGATACGGTGCCGCCCTTCCAGAAACCCAGCCGTTCCTCATAGGAATGGTTGAGCTGACCGAGAAGATCATTGGCCATGGGCGCGAAAGGTTTGTCATTGGCGTCGCGCAGACGTTTCAACCCGGTGACGAAACTGGGCCAGGGGCCGTCTTCAAGCTGATCCAGCATTGGCGTTGGATGTTGCTTTGCCGGTGCCTTTTTTTCGGTGGTTTCACCATCTTTCATGACAAGTCTCCCTCTTGCGTTTGATCGGGCGGCCATTCAGGCTCTGTTATTCTTGGAAAGGATCGCCAAGAGCCTTTCTTGTTCTGTTTCGCCTCCAAATCCGGCGGTTATTTCAACCTATCCGAATATGCGGTAATTGGAACCAAATCGTTATTTCCACCTCTACTTTTGTATATTAGGATATATGAATGTAAAGCCATCCGTCCATTTTTTTCGACTGCGACAAAAACGCGAGGAAATGCAAAGGCAGATCAAGGCGGTTCTGGTTGGAAACCATGGCCATCCACAACAGGGAAACCATCAAACATGAAAAAATTTTCATTGCATAATCATATGGTTAACCGATGGTCGCAGATTTCTGACCAAAATCATCAGGTCTGGAGCGGCCAAAAACCCGACAAATCTTCTTGGGTTTTGGACGCGGCAACATCTTGCCAAAACCGTTCGGCGAATCCACTGAATTTCCGGCCTTCGGCGCGGGCGGCGGGGTGCGCTGAACCGAATCTTGTGCTTCATTTCACCAGCGAACAAGCCACCTTTGCAAGCTGCCGCACGACGCTGGTAACCCGGATGCCGGACAGAACCGGAATGACACCGGCCGACTGCACCCAAACCCGTTTTGACCCCGCCTGAAAGGAACCTGACCCATGGCCAAACTGAGCGATCTGATCATCCAACACCCCGAAGTGCAAAATTTCAACGAACTGGAACGCCTCGTCGCCAATGCCGGAGAAAGCGGACAGATGTTTCTGGAGTTTGACTTGAAACCCGATTACAGGGACACCCCAAGGAAATGGGAATGGCGGCTTGAGGCTGCGTTCACGCGGGGAACAAGGTATGACTGACGACACCGCCACGCTAAGCGAGTTGGCTGAACATGAACTGCCATTCGGGCGGCGGGTTCGCCTGCTGGATGTTGATTACCAAAACGGCCTGCACCTGCTGCGACTGATCTGGCGCGAAGGCACAAGGATCACCCAGATCGACATTGATGCCGCCAGCGCCGATCTGCTGGCAGCCGAACTGAAGGCTTGGGCGATGGCCCACAAATCCGACGCCGACAACTGAAAGCTGCGCCGAAAATGGACTATCTTCCGATCTTTCTTGATATCCGCAAAAAACGCGTTCTGGTGGACGGTGGCGATACCATCGCCGCTAGACGGGCCGAACGCGCCCTTGCCGCCGGCGCGCTGGTCGAGGTTTTCAATCCGCGGCTATCACCGGAATTTGACACCCTCCGGCACCACGAAAACCTGACACACCATACCCGGCCTCTGACCGCAAACGACGTGAAAGGTGCCGTTATCGCATATGGCGCATCTGAGGATGAGGCGCGGGATCGTCTGTTGTATGACGCAGCGCAGAAACATCGGGTACTGGCCAATATTGCGGATGTTTCCCAATACTGCGATTTCATCACGCCTTCGGTGGTGGATCGCGCGCCGCTGGTGGTGGCGATTTCATCGGGTGGTGCCGCACCGATAATCGCCCGTATCCTGCGCGCCCGGATCGAAAGCCTGCTGCCGCCCACTTATGGCCGATTGGCGGAATTCGTCGGCCGGTTTCGCGACCGGGTGGGCGAAAAGATCAAACGAAACATCGACCGCCGCCGTTTCTGGGAATCCGCCATTGAAGGCCCGGTGGGTGATCTGTTTCTGGCTGGAGCACCCGAGGCCGCCGAGGCGACACTGTTGGACGAACTGGCCGAAGCCGAAGTCGGCGGCACCAAGCGGTTGGGAGAGGTCTATCTTGTCGGTGCTGGACCAGGCGACCCTGACCTTTTGACCTTTCGCGCCCTTCGCCTGATGCAGCGCGCCGATGTGGTGCTTTATGACCGGCTGGTGGGCGAGGATATCATTGCCCTGATGCGCCGCGATGCGGAACGTATCTATGTCGGCAAACAGCCGAAAAATCACACCATGCAGCAAGAAGATATCAGCCAGTTGATGGTGGATCTGGCATTGAAGGGCAAGCGGGTGTTGCGCCTCAAGGGGGGGGATCCCTTCATCTTCGGGCGCGGCGGTGAGGAAATCGAAAAGCTGGCCGAACATAACATCCCGTTTCAGGTGGTGCCGGGGATAACGGCGGCATCGGGTTGTGCATCATATTCCGGCATTCCGCTGACCCACAGGGATCATGCCCAATCCTGCCTGTTCATCACCGCTCATGGCCAGGAGGGGGTGCTGGGGCTGGATTGGGATGTGATGATCCGCCCGCGCCAGACCATCGCTGTTTATATGGGCCTGTCAACACTGCGCCATCTGGCACCGGAAATCGTGGCGCGTGGGGTCGATCCAAACACCCCGGCAGCGATCATCGACAACGGTACGCGCGACAATCAGCGGGTTGTGGTCGGCACCATCGCCACCCTTCTCGATCAGGCCGAGGCCGCCGGGCTGAAAGGACCGTCGATCATCATCATCGGCAGTGTTGTGACGTTACGTGACAAACTTGCCTGGTACGCCAGCCGCGTCGAAACCGCACATCAGATGAGCCTGAACGCACAGGAAAGCCTTTGATGCGGGATGTCTGGGCGATGCGATAAACCATGAACTTCTGACCTGAATACCGGTTTTGCGGGTTGATCAACCGCCGAAAACCGGCAAGAACACCGTCAAGGCCCCGTAGCTCAGCTGGATAGAGCGGCCCCCTCCTAAGGGGCAGGCCAGTGGTTCGAATCCACTCGGGGTCACCATTCCAGACGATTGTAACTTCCGCAATGCTGAGGCATGCTTTTGCCTGATGTTATAGGTTGGGTTTGGCGTTGAAGGTTGGAATGGATCTGTTCTGGATTAAATATTTGCGCCACTGCGAAGGCTTTCGACCACCATTCGCTATAAGTGCCCTGTCAATCTGGTCGGCACTAAGTTTAAGCTGTTCTGCCAAAACATCAATCGCCCTACAAAAATCTTCATAGTTCTGTTCAGAATTACAGTCCGAGACCGTAAATGTTGAAGAAACCTCGTGGCCTCGTTTGCTTATTTGATGGCTACGCGAAACATTCATCAGGACGACTTCACGACCCAAAAGCAGGTTGACGGAACACCCCGCCCATTGATCCATAATATAGCCTTGTGCTGCCTTTTTCCGGCCTCGCGGCGTAAGAAAGTAGATCAGTTTGGTGAAATAGGCTGGCCCTGTTCCCTTCAGACTGCCCTCAACACGCAACGTCCGAAGTTGTGCATAAGCCGTCTGCCTGTCTATTTCACCAGAGCGAAAACGTGTGGCAATTTCCAACCATCTTGTATCCGGCGAGGTAAATAACATGTTGCGAAAGCTCATGTGCATGCCGCCCCAAGCCATCACCGCAGCGGCAACAGTCACGGTTTCGACACAAGTGTCACTCGCAAGTAAGAAAATCATACTGCGCTTGACTTGACCCGCTGGGAGGCAGGCAGCATCCACTCCCGGCAGTCCAGACGCAAAATTTCGCCCGTACTTGCCGCCAACGTCCTCAGGGTCAAGCCGGTCATCCAAGCTCACCTTGAAGGCGGTAAGCGCCTCGTCTTGCCAGTTAAGTACAGTAGGTTCAGCCGTGGACAAGTCGGTTCTCATTCGCTGGTTTGCCGAATGGGGAAGACTGAGTTGAAAAAATCAACCTCAAATCAGGTTCCCCATTTTTGCCATTCAACCGCCAAGCAGCGCCAGCGACTCGGCGGCGCTCAGGACCGGATGGCGGGTTGCGCGGGTGTTGTCGGCCAAACCCATGTCGGGTATGGCGAGCATCAATGAATTTTGGTCAGACGGACTTAGTCCGGCAATGGTGCGTTCGTCGGGAAACAGGCTGTCGGTTGCCAGCCCTTCCGCCGCAACGATCCGGTGATCTTCCAATAGCAGGCTATGATAGGTCACCTCGGACTGGATCGCCGCACGCCGAATCTGGTTGTCGTCAATCAGCGCGACGGCGCTTACCAGCACCCCGGCCTCACCGAACATCAGCTCTGCCCGCCAGTCGTCGATCAGTACCCGCTGGTTCGGCGAAATCAGCAGATCGGCTGCGGGCAGGCCATGGGCCAGCGCATCCTTGCGGATAAGGATCGGCTGCAAGCCGGGATTATTCTGCAACTGACGGCTGCTATAGCTTTGACGGGATTGCCACAGAACCGCGTGCGCGTCACCATCTGCAGTGAGGACCAGATCGCCGGTCTTGAGCTGCTCTACGGGAATCGGCCCGATCGGGGTTTCGATCCGGGTGCCGGAAACGAAACCAGGCAGCGGCTGCTCGGCAAGTTCGTTGGCCCTGGCTGGATCAAGATCAAGATCAAAGGCAATGGTGCGGGTTTTCGAGGCGGCGCATTCCAGATGGTAGATCCCATCATCGTGCGCTTTCAGGATCGTGTGTTCAAGCTGGCGGCCGACCCGTTCATCGCCCGACAGATAAATCCGGTGATCGTCGGCAAAAAGCGCCAGCAATGCCGGGCTTGCCATCCGCCGGTCGGTGCTTGAAACATGCGGATGGGGCCTAAGGTCGATCGCAGCATTTCCGTACATTTTGCACCCTCCCTACCAATATTGCCCGACAATACCCCATGGTCCTGTCAACAATTCCTGAAATTTCGGCGGATTTGTTGACTGGATGCGGGTTTTTTGATGCTGAATTATGGCGAAGATGCGGCATTTGATAAAAGATTTGCGGTAACCAGGACACGGATCACGTTTTCAAATGCTTCACCGATGCCATTTTCCATCACCGTCAGGTGATAACCACGAAGCATTGAAGCGATGATCACGTCAAATTCCTGCGGGTACATGTCAAGAAACGCCCGGGCCGCGGTGATCAGATCCCAGCCTTCGGGTTTCATGCGGCTGAATTCGAAATCGACGCCATAAAGCCGCCGGTCCGGTGCGATGACGAAATTCGACAGGGCATTGTCGTTGCGCGCCAGAACCAGTTGCCCGATCCTCTGGCCGGACAGAAACGGTGCATGATCTGCCAGCACCGCCTTGTCAAAACCGCTTTCATAGCGGTCAAGATAGCCCGCCCAGTCACCATCATGGTCAAGTCTTGGTGCCAGATTGGCCAACCGGCCCAGCCAGTTACCAAGAAACTCAGCCATTTGTGGCAGGTTTTGTCCGGTCACGCTGTCCGCCAATGTGCGGCCTTGAATGAAATCGGTTATCAGAAACCCGGTTTCCGGATCGGCCAGCAGGATTTGCGGCACCAGATCGCCACTGAAAACTGCAAGCGCGGTTTGTTCGCGCTGATAAGCCTGCCGGGCAACAATGCCCGGTCGGAACAGCTTGATGAAAACCTGCCTGGAATTGGCTTCTGCCCGCAACGATACTGAATTGGCGGCTTCACCAACTGTGGTCAGTTTCACATCCTCAGGTGATTTGGCGGCCAGTTGACGCGCTACCTGTTCAACTTGATGTGTCGAAAGTTCGGGCGACTGGTTCATTGCTTGACTCAGATCATCCTGATCACATCTTTGTCGATCGCCAGCATGTAGCCCTTGCGGCTGATGGTCTTGATCAGCAATTCCGACACGATCTGATTGCCCAGATGATCGCGAAGCCGCTTGATTCGCGTCGCACCAGCCGCCTCGTCGCATTCGGATTTGTCCTTGCCGGTAATCATCGCCTCCAGATCGACACCGCTGATGAATTCGTTATCCATCCGCGCCTCACACAGCACCGCCAGCGCCTCGAACAGGGCCTCGGTCAGAGTAAATTCCATGTTGTTGATATAGACCACCAGTTCTTCGCGGCTGATGATCAGGCTGTTGATCTGGATGCCGGCGCGTTCCACCTCGGTCATCCGCCGGTTCATCGCATTGATGTTGACCAGAAATACCAGCGCCGCCACCAGAATAGCCGCCGAAAATACCAACAGAACAATGATAACGAATCTATAGGATGACAAGGCGTCGGAAAATGCGGTGCCCGACTGGGCGAGGATCTCCAGCAGTTTGATCTCGGTATTTTCGGTCAAGTTGTCGTTTTCAACAAAGATCCGCTCTACCCGGTCGTTGAAGGCATTGGCGTCTGGCAAGTTGTAAAACAGAACCAGCGTCGCCGCGATCAGAATGCCGACAATGGTGGCAATGCCAAGGGAAACGGTGGAATTGCCGTGCTGAAAAAGTTTCAGCTTAGTATTTGAGGAAGAAGTTCCCTGCACTGCCCTGCCTTTGTGAAAGCCCCTCGGGTCCGAACACAGACATAACATTAAGCAGGTTCCATCCGCCAACACTAATGCGTTGCTGAATATTGTCGCGTATTGCCTGCTTGTTGTTGCAGATGGCATCAGGGATCTGCACCACCCCATAGTGAAGTTGCAGGGGTGCCGCCTTTTTCGCCTTGTACTCGGCATAGCACGCTGCCGAGGCAGGGTTGGCCAGCGCAAGGGCCAGAATAACTGTAATCAGGTTCAGCGATGTTTTCATCATGCTTGAAACATACGCAGCAGTCAGGCCGCTATTCAATAACAACCAGCATGTGGCGCGGCGTTTCGAGCGTGTTATGCGATAACATTGGGGCGTTATTGCCTGACTTTTACGGTTTGGCGCAACTTGGGTTCATCGGCACCAACCGAGAAGCGAATCCTTCCTTCCAACGGTGCCTCACCCGGCCGCGACAGGCCAGCACCGGATCAGAAATCAAAAGGAACGGACCCATGAAAACCAGAATCATCGCCATCACCACCGCCATCGCCATCGCCAGCATGGGGTTGTCGGCACCTGCCCGCGCCAACAACGCGGATGAGCTTGCGCGTATCCTGATCGGGGCTGCGATCATTGGTGCATTGGTACACACGGCCAACAACCCGCCCCGCGCTACGGTTACCTATGGTCCGCCGCGTGGCTATTACCGCCCGACAGTTCCACCCCGTCCGGCTTATGTCACGCCGCAAATGCCCCGCCAATGCATGCGGCGTGAATATACCCGGCGCGGTTGGGTGAACCGCTTCGCCCCACGCTGCATGGCCGATTTGGGTTGGACCAAGAATGGTGCCGGTCGCTGGGTACCCACGCGTCACGCCTATCGGTAACAGAATTGCCAGGTTCAGGCATTGCCCCTCATGTTGCCCATTTTCGTAATCTGAACCGGCAAGACCCGGACGAGGCGGCCCAGTGCCGCCTCGTTTGCATTTCGGTCTTTATGCCGGGCATGGGATCGGGGAAACTGGCGCAAACCTTGTCCGGAAACCTGTCGACCATGCCTAATCTTGCCTATGAAATTGCCGCCCGCCAGACCGGCGCGCGCCTGATTGCCGGCGTCGATGAAGTCGGGCGGGGACCACTTTCAGGCCCGGTGGTTGCGGCGGCGGTGATTCTGGACCGGAACAATATTCCGGATGGGCTGCGTGACAGCAAGAAACTGACCCAAAAGCGGCGCGAGGCACTTTTTCCTGCCATCCTTGCCAGCGCAAAAGTCTCCATCGCCAGCGCCAGCGTCGAGGAAATTGACAAGATCAATATCCTGAACGCGACCTTTCTGGCCATGCGCCGGGCCTTGGGCGGGCTTGACGTGCCAGCGGATCACGCCCTGATCGACGGCAACCGAGTGCCACCCGATCTTCCCTGTGATGCGTCAGCCATTGTCGGGGGCGACGACCGCAGCCTGTCAATCGCCGCCGCTTCGATTGTGGCAAAAGTGACACGCGACCGGCTGATGGTGGATTTGGCGCAACAGTTCCCCGGCTATGGCTGGGAGACCAACGCCGGATATGGCACCGCCCAGCATCTGAAGGCGCTGCTATCCCTAGGGGTCACCCCACATCATAGACGGTCGTTCAGACCGGTCCACAATATGTTGTATCAAGAATTTTAATAACTCATTGATTCAAAAAAGAAATTGACCGCGAATCGCCTTTGAATCATCTTGGAACCAACGAAAAGCGCAACAAGCGCGGGGCAGAGATGACAAAGAAAAACCACCGACAAGAGGGGGCAACGCTCCCTCTGAACCAAATCCTTGACGGCGATTGCGTCGATATGATGAACGGCCTGCCGGCCGAATGCGTCGATCTGATCTTTGCCGATCCACCTTACAATCTGCAACTGAAAGGCGAGCTTTACCGCCCGAACAATTCCAAGGTCGATGCGGTTGATGATCATTGGGATCAGTTCGCCTCGTTCGCCGACTATGACAGCTTTACCCGCGACTGGCTGAAGGCCGCCAAGCGGCTGTTGAAACCCGATGGCGCGATCTGGGTGATCGGATCCTATCACAACATCTTTCGCGTCGGTGCCGAAATGCAGAATGCGGGCCTCTGGATCCTGAACGATGTGGTCTGGCGCAAATCCAATCCGATGCCGAATTTCCGGGGCATGCGGCTGACCAATGCCCATGAAACCATGATCTGGGCCGGCAAGTCGGAAAGGTCGAAATATACCTTCAACTATGAGGCGCTGAAGGCTTTGAATGAGGGTATTCAGATGCGATCCGACTGGGTGCTGCCGATCTGCAACGGCGGTGAACGCCTAAAGGACGAAAACGGCGACAAGGCGCACCCGACGCAAAAACCCGAGGCACTGCTGCACCGGGTGCTGGTCGGCACGACCAATCCCGGCGATCTGGTGCTCGACCCGTTCTTTGGCACGGGCACCACGGGTGCGGTGGCGAAAAAGCTGGGCCGTAATTTTATCGGCATAGAACGCGAGGCAAGTTATCGCCGGGTGGCGCAACGCCGCATCGACAATGCCCGCCGCTATGAACGTACCTCGCTTGAGGTTTCGGTTTCCAAACGCTCCGAACCACGGGTGCCGTTCGGCCAGGTAGTTGAACGCGGCATGCTGAACCCTGGCGAGGTTCTGACCTCGCTTAACGGTCGCCACACGGCGCGGGTTCGTGCCGACGGAACGCTGGTTTCCAGCGATGCCCGTGGCTCGATCCATCAGGTCGGTGCGGCACTTGAAGGTGCGCCCAGCTGCAACGGCTGGACCTTCTGGAGCTTCAAGCGTGAAGGTAAGATGATCCCGATCGACATCCTGCGTCAGCAAATTCGCGCTGAAATGCAATCCTCCACCCGCTGAACCAATACCGCCGGCGCGCAAAGCCTGCTATTTGCCGCGCTAACTGACCCCGCCCCTGTGGTGGGGTTTTTTTCTGGCACATCAACCGAACCAAGCGCCTTCCAGTTGCCTATCCGGCAATACATCATAAACCTTGCGCATCAGCGTCGGCAGATCCACCGCACGGAATTCCCGCGGTGCAATGAATTGCCCGGATTGTGGCCTGCAATCTGCAGATACCTCCAGAAACCGGATTTCAAGGCGCAGGTGAAAATGCGTGAAGCTGTGGCGGATCTCGACCGGTAACACCCGCCAATCACCGGCTATCGGCACCGGCAAGTGGTCGGTTCCGTCCCAGCCATAACCTGGCCATCCCAGCATACCGCCAAGCAACCCACGCGCCGGGCGGCGTTCCAACAACAAGCCGCCGTCCGTGCGCCGAACCACAAAGACGACGCCGTTACGCACCGGCTTTTTCGTCTTGGGCATCCGGCGTGGCAGTTCACTGGCAATCCCCATCGCCTCGCTCCGGCACGCCCCGCGCCAGGGACAGACCCCACATCGGGGGGATCCTACCTTACAGATGGTGGCACCCAGATCCATCACCGCCTGCGCATGATCCCCTGCCCTTTTGGCAGGGGTGAGGGCCGCCGCCGCCCGCCGCAGCGACGGCTTGACCCCCGGCAGTGGATCGGTCAGCGCAAAAAGCCGCGCCATCACCCTTTCGACATTGCCATCCACCACGGTTTCGGCCCGGCCAAAGGCAATCGCCGCAATCGCTGCCGCCGTATAGGGACCAATCCCCGGCAGCTTTTGCAGCGCGTCGGCCTGATCCGGAAAAACACCGCCAAATTCATCGGATACCTTGCGCGCACATCGCAAAAGATTTCGCGCCCGTGCGTAATAGCCAAGCCCGGCCCAGGCAGCCATCACTTCGGCATCATCGGCAGCCGCCAATGCCTCGATTCGGGGCCAGCGGCTGGTGAAATCCTCAAAGTAGCCAATCACCGCAGCAACGCTGGTCTGCTGCAACATCACCTCGGACAGCCAGACGCGATAGGGATCTGGCAAAACCCCGGCACGGCTTGCCGCCGGAGGTACCCGCCATGGCAGTTCGCGGGCATTCCGGTCATACCATGCCAACAGGTCGGCGCTGTCAGGCCGCTGCACAATCCTGGCGTTGTCACGCAATCTTTATCCTCCGTTTTCGATCTATACGCTGGAATTCGACCGCGACCCCGTTAAGATACCAAGTGAAACCGAAATGGACAGCCATGTCGCCCGGAAACGAGAAATCTGTAAAGACAAATGCGCCAAAACGATGGAGCAAGGGGTTTGCCCAGACCGGAGGTTTCGTGCAAACCAGCCTGCGCAAGGCAACGGAAAAACGTGGTTTCGTGGAAATCCGCCTGTTGACCCATTGGCCGGAAATTGTCGGCGAAGCAACCGCATCAATTTGCCGGCCGGTCAAGGTCGGCTATGGTCGGCAAGGCTTTGGCGCGACACTAACTCTTCTGACCAACGGCGCCAACGCACCCATGCTACAGGCGGATCTGCCGAAAATTCGCGAACGGGTCAATGCCTGCTATGGCTATGCGGCGATTTCACAAATCCGGGTGACCCAGACCGCAGCCACCGGCTTTGCCGAGGCGCAGACCGAATTTCGCACCGCCCCACGCGCGGAAAAACCCCGGCCCGATCCGGCCAAGGTGGCGGAACTTGAAACGCAGGTCGCGACGATAGAAAGCAACGCACTCAGATCCGCCCTTGCGGCGCTGGGCCGGAATATCCTAACACGCTCCAAAGACTGATTTAGCAAAGGGTTTCATATATGTTTCGCAAGTTGATACTGCCGGTTTTGGCAATCGTTCTGATCATCGGTGCCGGTTTTACCTGGATGCAACTGACACCACCAATGGCTGCGGCCGAGGAAACGACAACTGCCACCACCAGTGAGGAAACGACCAGCACCACCGCTGATGTGAATATCAAGGAAATGACCTTGGGTGCCGATGACGCACCGGTCACGATTGTCGAATACGCGTCCTACACTTGTCCCCATTGCGCGAACTTCAATCAGGGCGTCTTCAAACAGTTGAAATCGGAATATGTCGACACCGGCAAGGTGCGCTTTGTCATCCATGATGTCTATTTCGACCGCTTTGGCCTCTGGGCGGCAATGCTGGCCCGTTGCGATGGCGGAAACAAGTTCTTTGGCCTGTCCGATCTGATCTATGAGCGCCAAAAGGAATGGACCAAGGGCGAAAGCAATGCCGAAATCGTACAGAACTTGATGAAGCTTGGTCGCCTTGCGGGAATGGATGACGATACCATGAATGCCTGCCTGCAAGATAACGCCAAGGCCCAGGCACTGGTTGCCGACTATCAGGAAAACGCCGAAAAGGACGGGATCGATTCAACTCCTTCCTTTGTCATCAACGGCAAGAAATACAGCAACATGAGCCTTGCCGATTTCAAGCAGGTGATTGACGCCCTGCTGAAGGACTGATCATGGCCGAAACCCCACTCAAGGGCCTGAAGGTCATCGAACTTGCACGCATCCTGGCTGGCCCCTGGGCCGGACAGACCCTGTCCGACCTCGGTGCCGATGTAATCAAGGTCGAAAGCCCCGAAGGCGACGACACCCGCCGATGGGGCCCGCCCTTCGTCTCCCGAGGGGATGATATTTCAGCCGCCTATTTCCATTCCTGCAACCGCGGCAAACGCTCGGTCACCGTTGATTTCAGCCAACCCGAAGGGCAGGAAATTATCAGACGACTGGTGGCCGATGCCGATGTCCTGATCGAGAATTTCAAATTCGGCGGGCTGGAGAAATATGGGCTTGACTATGCCTCGCTCAAACCTCTCAATCCAAGGCTGATCTATTGTTCGATCACCGGCTTCGGCCAAACCGGCCCTTACCGTAAACGTGCCGGTTATGATTTCCTGATGCAGGGCATGGCCGGAATCATGTCGGTCACCGGCGAACCGGCGGGTCAGCCTCAAAAGATGGGGGTTGCCGTCACCGATATCCTGACCGGCCTTTACAGCGTGATCGCCATCGAAGCCGCCCTTTTGCAACGCGAACGCACCGGCGAAGGCCAGCAGATCGACATGGCGCTTCTGGATGTGGCGACCTCGACCATGGCCAATCAGGCGATGAATTACCTGACCACAGGGGTGGCACCCAAATCCCTTGGCAACGCCCATCAAAATCTTGCACCCTATCAGGTCTTCGACTGTCAGGACGGTCACATCATCATCGCCACCGGCAATGATCGTCAGTTCCAACGCCTTTGCAATCTTCTCGGACTGACCGAAATGGCAACCGATCCGAACTATGCCAGCAATAGTGACCGGATCGCCAACCGCAAGACAATGACCGACCTGATCAACCAGGCAACCCGGAAACGCCACAAGCAGGACCTCCTGACTGCCTGCGAGGCCGAAGGCGTTCCCGCCGGACCGATCAACAACCTCAAAGAAGTGTTTGACGACCCGCAGGTGATCGCAAGACAAATGCGAATGGACCTCGAAGGC
>JAGQRW010000015.1 GCA_020425085.1 Paracoccaceae bacterium | reverse complement strand
GTCATCTGGTAATCCGGCATGGCATCCCCCGTTTGCTGTCAGCCATCACGCTAGGCGCGGATTGCCGGCCGATCTTGGACTGTCACGACAAACGAAACGGACTGCAACGACGCAGACACAGCATTTGTTGACGGATGTGCGCCGCCCGGCGCCGGTGTCGCCAGACCGTTCCCGCCGCGCCGGCCATCGGGGCAACCGGACGGCAGTTTGCCCCGCGACCACTTGCCGCCGCCCGGGGTTTTGGCTTTACCGGCGAAAGGAGTTGGGCTTTGCTGCGGCGGGTGACTGAACCCTGCTGATGGATGTTGCGGCGCTGTTGTCGTTCGCTGTCCGCAGATTTCATCCGAACCGCAACAACGCATTCAAGAAACCGACGGTGCCCGTCCATGCCGCTTCTAGAAGCCAGAAACCTGTCGCGATCGTTCGGCTCGACCATGGCGCTGGCCGATCTCAGCATTGTCATCGAGCCGGGGGAGATCGTGGCGCTGATGGGGGCAAACGGAGCGGGGAAATCGACCTTCGTCAAGATCCTGTCGGGGGTGCTGTCGCCCGACAGCGGCGCGGTCACCTTCAAGGGTCGCAGCTTTGCCCCCGCTTCACCGGCCGAGGCGCGGATGGCCGGGGTGGTGACGGTGCATCAGTCCACCGATCTGGTGGGCATTCCCGGGCTGACGGTTGGTGATGCGCTGCTTCTCAATCGCTTTGCCGATCCGCGCCGTCCCTTCATGGTTTCGCCCGGACGGGTGCGGGCCGAGGCCCTGGCGATGTTGTCCGAGGCCGGGTTCTCGTTGCCGGTGGATCGGGATTTCGCCGACCTTTCGGCGGCCGACCGGCAGTTGGTGGCGATTGCCCGCGCCCTTGCAGACAAGGCCGAACTTCTGATCCTCGATGAACCCACCGCCAGCCTGTCGGCGGGGGAATCCGAGCGGTTATATGCTGCATTGCTGGCGCTGAAACGCCGCGGTATCGCCATTCTCTATATCTCGCACCGAATGGCCGATCTTCAGGCGCTGGCGGATCGGGTGGTGGTGTTGCGCGGCGGTCAGGCGGTGGCGAGTTTCACCCGCCCGGTCGATTTTGATCAGACCATCGAGGCGATGATCGGCCGACCGCTCAGCCAGGTCTGGCTCAAGCCACGCCAGAGTAGTGCCAAACCGGTGCTGGAACTGACGGAAATCCGGCTGCTGGCGGCGGCCAGACCGTTCGATCTGACGCTGCATCGCGGCGAGGTGGTGGCGATCACCGGCGTTTTGGGTGCCGGTAAAAGCCGCCTTTTGTCGGCGCTGTTCGGGGCAGGGCGACTGGCGGGTGGCCAGATGCGGCTGGAAGGCCAGCCCTATAAACCTCGCAATCCGCAAGCGGCGATAACTGCCGGCGTGGTGATGGCGGGCGAGGATCGCCACCGTTCGTCCTTGATGCCGCCGGAATGGCCCGGCGTTTCCATCGCCGCGACCATCAGTCTGCCATATCTCAGGCGCTGGTATCCCTCGGGGCTGATCCGCGCCGGCAGGGAACGCGCCAAGGCGGTCGAGGCGATCCGCCGGCTTGGCATCCGCGCCGCCGGGCCGGATGCGTCGGTCTGGACGTTGTCGGGCGGCAATCAGCAAAAGGTCGTGCTGGCCCGGTGGGAGGCCGAGCCAAGCAAGGTGTTGCTGCTGGATGAGCCGTTTCAGGGCGTTGACGTGGGTGCGCGCCGCGATATTGTCAGCGCCATTCGCAGCCGCCCCGACCGGGCCGCGCTGATCGCCACCTCCGACCCGGAAGAGGCGATCGAGGTGGCCGACCGGGTACTGGTGCTGGACCATCACAGCCTTGTCGACAGCAAGACAGCAACCATGGAACCTGCAAGGGAAACCGCCGGATGACCACGACCCAGCAACAGGCCACCGCCAGCAAGGAACGCGATCCCGACCGGTTTTTGCGGCTGCTGCGCCAGAGCGCTGTTTTTGTCATTCTGGCGGCAATGATGATCGGCTTCACCATCGCGCAACCGGCGTTTATCCGCATCAACAACCTTATGAGCATTTTACAGGCGGTATCGGTCGTGGCCATACTTGGCGTTGGTGTTACCGTCACGCTGGCGGTCGGCGGCTTTGACCTTTCGATCGGTGCGGTGGCGGCATCGAGCGTGATGGCGGCCAGCTATATCATGATCGTCTGGGGACTTGGCGTCTGGATAACCGTGCCGCTGGTGCTGGCATTCGGGGCGCTGGTCGGGCTGGGCAATGCCTTTCTGGTGGTCAAGCTCAAGGTGCCCGACCTGCTGGCGACATTGTCGGTTATGTTCCTTTTGACCGGGCTGCAACTGATCCCGACCGCCGGGCGGTCGATCTCGGCCGGGCTGATCCTGCCGGATGGCACGGCGGCGAGCGGGCGGTATGATCCAAATTTCTTGCTGATCGGCAGGTCCAAGCTGTTCGGAGTGGTGCCGTTTTCGGTCATCATCATGCTGGCGGTGGCGGTATTGCTTTATGTCCTGACCGAACGCACCCGCATCGGGCGGCTGCTGTTTGCCACCGGCGGCAACGAGCTGGCGACGCGGCTGGCGGGTGCCCCCACGGATCGGTTGAAAACCCTGGCTTATGTGATTTCCGGCACGCTGGCTGCGCTTGGCGGCATCGTGGTGGCGGCGCGGGTCGGGCGCGGTGACGTTTCATCCGGTGCGTCATTGCTGATGGATTCGGTTGCCGCCGCGCTGATCGGTTTTGCGGTTCTCGGCCTCAGACGACCCAACACCTTTGGCACCATTGTCGGCGCGGTGTTTGTCGGCGTCCTGCTGAACGGCCTGACCATGCTGAACGCGCCATACTATGCGCAGGATTTCGTCAAGGGCGCGGTTCTGGTCGGCGCGCTTGGCCTTACCTACGGCTTCAGCCGCAAGAAAACCTGAATACTGAAACCAACCCAGAAGGGAATGAACATGAACAACTTTTTCAAGACCCTGGCAGCGGCCACCGTGGCCTCGGCCCTTGGCATTGGCGGCGCATTGGCAGGCGGCATCGCCGGCGCTCCCGCGCCGTTCGACAAAGGCGGCGTGAAGATCGCCGTCGTCAGCTTTCTGGGCGGTGGCGACTGGTTGCAGGCGTTCGAATCCGGCGTCAAGCGCCAGGCCGAGGCGCTGGATATCGACCTGACCATATCGCAGGCGCGCAACGACAACGACACGCAGCGCAGTCTTGTGGAACAGGCGATCAACCTTGGCGTGGCCGGCATCATCATCAATAACGGCCGCCCCGAGGTGTTGAAGGATGTGGCGCAAAAGGCGCTGGATGCGGGCATCAAGGTGGTGGCCTATGACGTCAACCTGGATAATCCACTGATCCCGCAGATCGAACAAAGCGATCAGGACATGGCGCGGCTGGTGCTGGAACAGGCGATCAAGGACAAGGGCGACGGTTTCGTCGGCGGGGCGGTCTATGTGGCCGGGTTTGCGCCGCTTGATCGGCGCTATGCCGTCTGGAAGGAGTTCGTGGTCAAGCACAACCTGACCGAACAGGCGGTCTGGGGTGTGGTCAACGACACCGTTGCGGCCTCGGTCGCCGATCAGACCAAGGCGGTGCTCAGGGCCAACCCGGATATTTCCGTGATCTTCACCCCCTGGGACGAGTTCGCCAAGGGCGTCAAGCTGGCGATCGACGAGCTTGGCATGTCCGGCAGCGTCAAGATCTACGGCGTCGATACCTCGACCGCCGATATCCAGTTGATGATCGAACCCGACAGCGCCTGGGTGGCGACCGCCGCCACCAATGCCGCCGTGGTCGGTGAGGTGGCCGTGAGGGCGGTTGCACTGGATATCGCGGGCCAGTTCCCGGGCCGCTCGGTCCTGTTGCAACCGACGCTGGTAACGCGCGATGACCTGATCAGCAACAACATCGGCACCATCGAGGAGTTGCAGGAAAAATTTCCGGCATTCCGCAAAAGCGACGCGGCAACCGCAAGCTGGATACCGGCGGCGAAATAGGGCTGAACCGGTAATAACGGGGGCGCGGCGATGTTCGCGCCCCCGGTCTTTTCAAGGAACCTGCGATGATGAACGACCTGCTTGCCCCTGATTACGCCCATAACATGAAACTGATCGGGCATTCCGACATCGGCGGGCGCGGCGATGGTCTGCAACTGATGGTGCATCGCGGCTACGCCTATGTGGCGCATCCCTGGTCGCGCGGTTTTTCCATCGTCGATGTTCGTGATCCGCGCAATCTGGGCGAAACCACCTATGTTGCCGCACCTGCCAATACCTGGAACATCCACCTTCAGACCCATGGCGATCTGTTGCTGGTGATCAATGCGCTTGATCTCTTTGCCGATACCGCCACCTTTGCCGACGAAAAGACCTATTACACCAAATCGGTCGGTGACACGGTCGCAACCGGCAAGGGGCGCGCCTGGAGAGCGGGCATGTTCGTCTATGACATCTCGACCCCCGACAAGCCGCGCCGTATCGGTCGGCTGGACGTGGACGGCATCGGTCTTCACCGGCTCTGGTATGTCGGCGGGCGTTATGCCTATGCTTCGGCGCTGCTGGACGGGTTTACCGATTACATCTTTGTCACCATCGACATGGCCGACCCGACGCGACCGGAACTGGTCGGGCGCTGGTGGCTGAAGGGGATGAATCGCGCCGCCGGTGAAACCCTGACAGCACCCGAGGGGCGACGCTGGGCGCTGCATCATGCGCTGGTTGCGGGCGATACCGCCTATGCCTGCTGGCGCGACGGGGGGCTGACGCTGCTGGACATTTCCGATCCTGCCGCGCCGCGCCTGATCGCGCACAGGAACTGGTGCCCGCCCTATGGCGGCGGCACCCATTCGGCGTTGCCGCTGGTGGATCGCGGCCTGTTGCTGGTGGCCGATGAGGCGGTGCTGGACCATGAGGCGGACGGGCGCAAGCACACCTGGATTTTCGACATCCGCGAGCCGTCAAACCCGATCAGCATTGCCACCCTGCCGATCCCGCCGGAGGCCGATTATACCCGAAAGGGTGGCCATTTCGGCCCGCATAATCTGCATGAGAACCGCCCCGGTTCATTCGTTTCCGACAGCCTGATCTTTGCCACCTGGCAAAATGCCGGCATCCGCGCCTTTGACATTTCCGATCCTTACCGCCCGGTTGAAACCGCAGCACTGGTGCCCGCCGCGCCGCGCCGTCTGCTGGATCCGCGCCCGAACCGGCCACAGGTGATCCAGTCGGCGGATGTGTTCGTGGATGCCAGCGGGCTGATCTATGCCACCGATTACAATGCCGGGCTGGAAATCATCGAATATGGCGGCTGAAACGGCGCGTCGCTGCGCCGATAATCCGCCCGCCGTTCCCGGCGTCAAGTCCCGGCGACACGCAACGGGGCAAGGCATTGCCAGGCGGATGCCGCCTCCAGTTCGGCGGCCAGTTGCAATACCGTGGCATCGTCGGCAAACCTGCCGACAAGCTGCACCCCGACCGGCAGGCCGCCCGGGGTCTGATGCACCGGCAGGCTGATCGCCGGCTGGCCCGAGGCGTTGAAGGCGGCGCTGAACGGGCTGATCCCGAACAGCGAGTTGATAAAGCCGTCCAGATCGCCGTGATCCATGCTGACAATGCCGTGTTTCGGGGCCGGGCCGTTGCTGGCCGGGGTCAGCAGCACGTCATGGCGTTCAAAATACCGCGCCAGCGCGCGCACCTGCTGATTGACGATCGCGGCCCGTTGCAGATACTCGCCAAGCGTAGTGTTCCAGGAAAACCTTATCGCCTGTTGGGTGATCTGCTGAAAGCCTGACAATGCCTCGGTATCATCGCCCGGCACAGCGGCGAAAAACCCGGCAAGCGAACCCAGCAGCAGCCGGATGGCGGTCTGGTCAAGCAGCAGGCTGTCGAAATCGGGAATTTCTTCGCTTACCTCATGTCCAAGCCCGGCCAGCAGTTTCGCGGTCATTTCAACGGCACGTCTGCTTTCGGCGTGAACCGCCGGGCCGTGAAACTGCCGGGTGACGAAACCGATCCTCAACCGCGCTGGCGGGCGCTGGATCAGCGTCTCGAACGGGGTTTGGGGTTTGGCGGTGAAATAGGGGCAGCCGCCGTCCGGGCCGGCGGTGATATCCAACAGCGCCGCCGTGTCGCGCACCGATCGCGCCACGGCATGTTCATGGCTGAGGCCGAAATTCGGATCCCCCCGGTGCGGCCCCAAAGCATTTAGCCCGCGCGTCGGTTTCAGGCCGACCAGGCCGTTGAACGCCGCCGGAATGCGGATCGAACCGGCGCTGTCGGTGGCATGGGCCGCAGGCAACATGCCCGAGGCCACCGCCGCGGCTGCGCCACCGCTGGAACCGCCAGCGCCATGATCTAGATTCCAGGGGTTGCGGGTGATACCCCAAAGCGCGCTTTCGGTGCTGAGCGACAGACCGAATTCCGGCGAAGCAGTTCGTCCCAGCAGGCCCAAACCGGCGGCGCGCAGCCGCGACACGGTGGTTGAGTCAAAATCAAACACCGTGCCCTTGAACCGCTGGCTGCCATTGGACAGCGGCATCCCCCTGACCGGCGCGTGCAGGTCCTTGATCAGATAGGGCAGGCCGGAAAACCGGTGCACTGCCGTCGCCTGATCCAGCGCATCCAGCGCCTGTTCGAACTGCGTCAGCACCACCGCGTTCAGGGCGGGGTTCAGCCGCTCGATCTCGCGGATGGCGGTCATGAGGATATCGCGGCGCGACACCTCGCCCGAGGCCGCCAGTTCGGCCAGTCCGACCAGATCGTGGCCAACCCATTCATCGCGTGTCAGCATTCAGAACTCTCCCTTCTGGGACGCGCCCGAAACGATGTTGAGGATGCGCGCGTCATCCTCGCTGACCGAAACATAGGCATGTGCCATCATTGCATCGTAATAGACACTGTCACCGGCGGTAAGGCGGATCGGTTCATACAGGTCGGTGTGCAATTCGACCGCGCCTGCAATCACCACCACCAGTTCCTCGCCCGCGTGGCGGATCGGATCGGCAAATTCAGTGACATCGCGCGCCGTCACGGTGACAAAGGTGGCGTCGATCAGCCGGTTCTTCAACTGGGTTGCGATCGGTTCGTAAACATAGGTTCCGGCGTCCAGCCGGGCCATGTCATGACCGCGCGAAATCGCCAGCCGCCCATGACCTGCGGCTTTTGGCGTCAGGGTCGGGGTGCTTTCCAGCAGGGTTACCAGATCGGTGCTCAGCCCCTCGCTCAGTTTCAGCATGACGTCATAGGTCGGTGACAGATGCGAGTTTTCGATCTTTGAAATGGTCGATGCCGCCAAACCGCAGGCATCCGATACCTGCTGCAAGGTCAGGTTCTGCGCCTTGCGGAGTTTCTGGACCCGCGCCCCAAATGCGGCGCGATGGCTTGCAGTCCCGGTTTCTGCATTGATCTCTGCCATTGGTTTTCCAATAGGAAAATTCATTGACAATTTTCCTATCGTAAAACCATACTCGCCTCAAGGAGTTTTCATGATCTGGCTCTTGCTCATCCTGTTCGCGCTGGCGGCACTTCTGTCGGGGGTCGCCATCAGTTACGTCGCCGGTGCCGCGGCGGTGCTGGCCTTTGTCCTAAGCGACCATGTGGCCTATCTCGGCATCCTGCCGCAGCGGATATTCAGCCAGATCGACGTGTTCACCTTCCTCGCGATGCCCCTGTTCATCCTGGCCGGCGAGACCATGACCAAGGGCGGCGTAACCCGGATCCTGATCGACCTGGCAATGCTGGTGGTCGGACGGCTGAAGGGCGGGCTTGGCTATGTCAATATCGCGTCGAGCGTGTTTCTGGCCGGGATATCCGGCTCGGCGGTGGCGGATGCGGCAGCGACCACCAACACGCTGGTTCCGGCGATGATCGAAAAGGGCTACCGCGCCGATTTCGCTGCCGCCCTGACGGCGGCAAGCTGCGTCATCGGGCCGATCATTCCGCCCAGCATCGTGATGATATTTTATGGCGCATTGATGAATGTGTCGGTGGCGGCGCTGTTTGCCGGCGGCATCGTGCCGGGGCTGCTGATGGCGGTATTTCTCGGTGTCTACAATTTCTGGATCGCCCGACGCGAAAACCATCCCGGCGGGCGGCACGATAGCTTGCCGCCGTTCTGGGCCACCATCCTGCGGGCGCTGCCGGCGTTGCTGATCCCGATCACCATCGTTGCCGGCATCGTCTTTGGCATCGTCACCCCGACCGAGGCGGCGGGCATTGCGGTGGCGATTACACTGGTGCTGGTCTTTGCCTATGCCTTGCTGGATCGCAACTCGATCCCGGCATCGTTTCGGATTACCCGCCAACTGACCTCGGCCTCGGTCGAACGCACGGTGATGCTGACGGGTTCGATCTTCATGATCCTGTTTGCGGCGGCGGTGTTCGGCTATCTGATGGGGCTGTTGCGGGTGCCCGAACAGATCGCCTCGGCGGTGCAACTGGCTGGGTTGAACAGCACCTCGTATTTCCTTTTGGCCAGTGGTGTGATGTTTCTGGCCGGCATGGTGATGGATGTGTCGATGGCGCTGGTGCTGCTGGTGCCAGTGCTGATCCCGGCGGCCATCGCGGGCGGGGCCGATCCGGTGCATGTCGGGGTGGTTTCGTGCCTCAACCTGACGCTCGGGCTGATCTCGCCGCCATTCGGGGGCTGCCTGATGGTGATCTCCGCCACCAGCGGCGTGAACTACATGCGCCTCAGTCTTGCGGTATTGCCGTTTCTGGCGGTAGAAGTTCTGCTTCTGATCCTGCTGATCCTGCTGCCTGACCTCACACTTGCCCTGCCGCGCGCGCTTGGCCTGACCTGATAACCAAACCACAAGGGAGAAAGACAATGAAAAAGACGCTGATGACACTGGCCGCGGCACTGCTGACGGCAATGCCCGCCTGGGCGGACGAGATCAAGATCGCCGTCGGCTGCCCGCCGGTTCCGGCCTGCGCCGACTGGGTCTATGCCGAAGACCTTGCCGCCAGCCTGCGGGCCGGCGGGCTGGAGGCGGCTGTCTTTACCGGCGGCTCCCTTGGCAAGGATCCCGAGATCGTCGATCAGCTCAGCCAGGGCCTGCTGCAATTCGGGCTGACCAATTTCGTGATGATCAGCGAGGTGGACAAGAACGTTCTCGGCTTTCTCGCACCCTACATGTTCGATGACATGGAACATTTCTTTCGCGCCACCCAGGATACCGAAAGCGATCTGATGAACGGCATCCGCGCCTCGATGGAGGGGCAGGGCATCCGCATCGCCGCCCTGACCGGGCTTGGCGGCACCATGGGGATTTTCAACGCCAAAAGACCCATCACCTCTGTCGCCGATCTGAAGGGCTTGCGCCTCAGGGCGATTGATTCCAGCCAGATCGAACTGTTCAAGCAATGGGGGGTGCAAGGGGTCGTGGTCGACATGCCGGAATTTGCCGGTGCGGTGCAGCAGGGCATTGTCGATGGCTATGTCAACCCGCCTGTGGTGGCGCTGATCTTCCGCCATACCGAGTTTCTGACCCATTATACCGATATCGGCGCCGGCACGCCGTTTCGTTCGGCGCTGATGTCGGCGGACTGGTATGCCGGGCTTGACGATGCCACCCGCGCCATCGTCGATGCGGCAGTGGCCAAGGCCAATGCCGATAACCGGGCCTGGACAGCAGTGGCTGCCAAGAATGAGATCGAAGGGCTGAAGAAAAGCGGCGTGATGGTTTCGGTGCTGGATGCCGCAGCACTCGAAGATTTCAAAACGCGCAGTCAGGCGGCCTGGGACGTGCTGATGCCCGCCGGCTCGGTCGCGGCATTTCGTGAACTGGCAGCGGCCACACGCCAATGAACCGGCTGAACCAGGCAAGCGCGGCGGTGGACCGCGCCTGCCTGCTGGTCGCCAAACTGGCGCTTGGCGGCATGTTCCTGACGGTCCTGTTGCAAATCTGGGCGCGCTACGGCTTTGACTATCCCTTCAGCTGGACCGAGGAACTGGCGCGCTACCTGATGGTTTGGGCGGGCCTTCTCGGCGCTACCTGCGCCTTCAGGCGGCGGCTTGATCCGACCATCACCACCTTGCCTGCCAACGCCAGGCAATGGCAGCAGCGGATTGGACTGACCATGCTGTTTCTGACCGTCGTCATCTTCCTGGTGCCGATCCTTTATCATTCGTTCTTCGGGCCCGGCCTGAATGTCGAACGCGGCTTTCTGTGGCGCAGCAGCAACCGTATATCGCCCGGGCTGGGCCTAAACATGGCACTGGTCGGCAGCATCGTGCCGCTGAGCGCCGCCATCATCCTGCTGCACCTGATGGCGCGGATCCTGGCACGCGATAACCGCTTGTAAGCCATGGTTGCTGCAAGGCGTAGAATCGGGCCGCCGCCCCGGCTATCTGCAAGCTGGTTTCTTTATTGCAAAAATACTCAAATCCGACAGCGGCAAACCGCTGCCAAGGCCAGTTTTAAGTCGTTGGACAATGACCACCACCAGCAGCCTCAAAGGCCGGGCATGACAGTCGGGTCAGAGCGCCACGGGATCATCAGCCCACGGCGGCAAAGCCGCCAAGGGCGCTGGTCAGATTGTCGCCGAGTTGATCGCAGATATAGCCGCCTTCCTGCACGATCAGGCATGGCAGGCCAAGGCCGGCAATGGCGCTGCTGATGCGCCCGAACCCCTCGGTGGTGACGGCCAGCCCCTTGAACGGATCGCCGACAAAGGCATCCAGCCCCAATGCCACCACCACCACATTTGCCCCGAAATCGGCAATCCGCGTCAGCGCGACATCCAGCTTCGCCAGATAGGCGGCGTCATCCGTACCACGCGCCAGCGGCAGGTTGAGGTTATAGCCAAGCCCCGCCCCCCTGCCGCGTTCATGCGCCTGCCCCCAGAAGAACGGATAGAACCGTTCGGTGTCGGCATGGATCGACACGGTCAGAACATCATCGCGGCCATAGAAAATCCCCTGCGTGCCGTTGCCGTGATGCACATCGACATCAAGTATTGCCGGGCGCCGCCCCCCGGCCAGCAGACGCTGGGCCGCAATGGCGGAATTGTTGAGAAAACAAAATCCCCCCGCCAGATCGACAAAGGCATGATGCCCCGGCGGGCGCGACAAGGCATAGGCGGTGCGTTCGCCTGCCAGCAGCAGATCCGCCGCGGTGATGGCAGTCTGCGCCGACCAATAGGCCGCCTCCCAGGTGCCGCTGGCGATCGGGCAGGCGGTATCGGCCTGATGGAACCCGGCCTGACCGACGGCGGATTTCGGATAGCTGTCGGTGCGGTTGGCGGGGTGGATGTTGGGGATCACCTCGTCACCGCTGCCTTCGATGCGCTGCCAGCGGTCGTATATGGTGCTGAGGAAGGTCAGGTATTCCGGCGAATGGATCGCCGCAATCGGCCCCATGCCGGCGTCGTCGGGCGGCGCAAAGGTGCAGCCCGCTGCCTTGGCCCCGGCCATCAGCCGGTCGATGCGTTCGGCCTGTTCCGGGTTGGGCAGGATGGCACCATTGGCCATGAAGTGGCGCGGCTGGTGTTTCCATTGCCGATCATCAAAGATTGCTTTCATGTCATTCCCTCGCGCCAATCAGCGGTTTGGCCAGTTTGGTTTCTTTCGTCAGTATCAGATCGCCGTCTTGTCGCCGCCTTTCAGTTGCAGCAACTTGCGGGCCTCGTCTGGGGTGGCGACGCTGCGGCCAAGTTCCTCGACAATACGGCGGATCTTGGTGACCTGTTCGGCGTTGTTCATCGCCAGTTGTCCGCGCATGATCATCAGGCTGTCCTCCAGCCCGACACGGACATGGCCGCCCAGGATCGCCGACATGGTGATCAGCGGCATCTGGTGCCGACCCGCCGCAAGCACCGAAAAGGCATAGCTGTCGCCAAACAGCTTGTCCGCGATCCGCTTCATATGCGTAAGGTTTTCAGGATCCGGCCCGATACCGCCCAGCACGCCAAACACGAACTGGATGAACAGGGGGGCCTTGACCAGCCCGCGATCCATGAAATGCCTCAGCATGTAAAGATGGCTGACATCATAGCATTCAAATTCGAACTTTGCGCCGCGCTTGTCGCCCATTTCGTGCAGAACATGCGCCATGTCGCGCGGCGTGTTCTTGAATACCAGATCGTCAGAGCCTTCAAGGAACGGCTTTTCCCAGTCATATTGCCAGTCAGTGATGCGCGCAGCCGCCGGGTAAAGCGCGAAATTCATCGTGCCCATGTTCAGCGAACACATTTCGGGCTCGGCCAGTTTGGGGGCGGCAAGGCGTTCATCCAGTGTCATGATGGCGCTGCCGCCGGTGGTGATGTTCAGAACCGCGTCGCTGTTTTGCTTGATGCGCGGCAGAAAGGCGGCGAAATGCGCCGGGCTGGACGAGGGGCGACCATTGGCCGGATCACGCGCATGCAGATGCAGGATGGCGGCACCGGCTTCGGCGGCGCCGATGGATTGTTCGGTGATCTGTTCGGCGGTGATCGGCAGGTGTGGCGACATCGAGGGTGTGTGGATCGAACCGGTAATGGCGCAGGTGATGATGATCTTTGACATGCCCGCCCCTAGGTCCTGCCCGAAAGCGCGGGAATTTCCGCCATGAACTGACCAAGACTTCGGTCCAGAATATCGGTGATTTCGTCCAGTTGCCCTTCGGTTACGATCATTGGCGGACAGACCAGGAAATGATCGCCGGAAATGCCGCCTCGGGTGCGGCGGGAATAGATGATCAGGCCATTGTCATAGGCGATATCGACCAGCCGCGAATGTGCGTTCCACGCTGCTGGCAGCGGCGCTTTGCCGGCGCGGTCCGCCATCAGTTCGAACGCCGTCAGAAGACCCTTGCCGCGCACATCACCGATCAGCGGATAGCGTTGCATCAGACCGTCAAGACGCGCGGCCAGCTTGTCGCCCATCCGCGCCGCGTTGCCGGTCAGATCGTGCTGTTCGATCTGGTCCAGCACCGCACAACCGGCGGCGCAGGCCAGCGGGTTGCCGGCATAGGTAAACCCGTGGATGAAACCGCCTGCCGCCATCACCGCATCGACCATATCATCGCGCGCCACCATGGCGCCAAGCGGGACATAGCCGCCGCCGAACCCCTTGGAGATGGCGATCAGATCCGGCGTGGTCCCCCAGTGTTCCGCGCCGAAAAACCGCCCGGTGCGGCCGCCGCCGGTCATCACCTCGTCATGGATCAGCAAGACGCCGTATTCAGTGCAAATCTCGCGGATGCGCGCCATGTAACCTGCGGGTGGCACCAAGGCGCCGGTCGAGGCCCCGCCGACCGGTTCCACGATGAAGGCCAGAACCGTTTCCGGGCCTTCCTGCAAGATCATATCTTCCAAAAGGTTGGCATAATGCAGCCCGGTCGCCGGATCATCGGCATCCAGCCCGTCAAGATAGGCGCGGGGGGCGGCGATTTTCGGCATCCTCTGCATCATCGGATCAAACGGGGCCGTCATCGGTGCATAGCCGGTAATCGCCAGCGCCCCCAGCGTGCTGCCGTGATAGCTGGGATAGCGCGAGATCACCTTGAACCGCCCAGCTTTACCTTGTGTCAGCGCATATTGCCGGGCCAGTTTCAGCGTACTTTCCACCGCTTCCGATCCGCCCGAGACAAAGAACACCTTGTTCATGCCTTCGGGTGCCAGTGCGGCGCATCTGGCGGCGAGTTCTTCGGAACTTGAGGTTTGAAAGTGCAGCCGATAGCCGAAGGTCGATTTTTCCATCTGGGCCTGCATGGCGGCCAGAACGGCGGGGTTGGAATGGCCGATATTGCTGACCATGGCGCCGCTTGAGCCGTCGATATACCGCTTGCCCGAGGTATCCCACATATAGATCCCCTCGGCCCGGTCAAGCAACGGTCTGGGTGATTTCGACTGATAGAACAAGTTCGACATCGGGTATCCGCCTTCAGGCCTGACCATTGGCGCGGGCCAGGTGTTTGCGCAGGAAATTGCGGGTGCGTTCATTTTCGGGGGACTGAAAGATCACCTCGGGCGGGCCTTCCTCGACCACCACGCCCTGATCCATGAACAGTACCCGGTCGCAGACTGATGCGGCGAAATCCATCTCGTGGGTGACGATGATCATGGTCATGTGTTCCTCGGCCAGTTGTTTCATCACCAGGTTCACCTCTTCCACCAGTTCCGGATCCAGCGCCGAGGTTGCCTCGTCAAACAGCATCACCTTCGGCCTCATTGCCAGGGCGCGGGCGATGGCGACGCGCTGTTTCTGACCTCCCGACAGGCGCGAGGGGTATTCGTCGATCTTTTCCGACAGCCCGACCTTGGCCAGTTGTTCCTCGGCCAGTTTGTTGGCCTCGTCGGTGGACAGGCCTTTCAGCATCTTCGGCGCCAGCGTGATGTTGCCGCGCACCGTCAGATGCGGGAACAGGTTGAAATGCTGAAACACCATGCCGATGTCCTGGCGCACCTGATTGACGTGCTTTTCATACTGGCGGTGCGGCAGTTTGCGGTTGATCTGCACCCCTTCCAGCCAGACTTCGCCCGAGGTCAGCGGATCAAGCTCGTTGATGGCCCGAAGCAAGGTGGACTTGCCGCTGCCTGATGGGCCGATGATGGCAACGATCTGGCCGCGATCCACCGTCAGGTTGATATCCTTGAGCACCTCAAACGCGCCGAAACTCTTGGCGGCGTTGCGGATTTCGATAAAGGCGGTGTCGCTCATGGTGGTATCCTCGGATGCTCTAGCGCGAAGCCTGAATGCGCCGCTCGATCCGGCGCAGCGCGGCTTCAAGGCCAAGGTTGATGACATAATAAATGGCCGCCGCTGTCAGATAGAATTCAAACGGCCGGTAGGTGCGGCTGATTGCCTGCTGAGAGGCCAGCGTCAGCTCCATCACCCCGATTACCGACACCAGTGCCGAATCCTTCAATAGCGCGATCATGTTGTTGCCCATGGGCGGGATCACTGCCTGAACCGCCTGCGGAATGACGATGCGGCGCAACGTCTGGCCGCGCGACAGGCCAAGGGTGCGCGCCCCCTCATACTGGCCCTTGTCTACCGCCAGAATGCTGGCCTGGATCAGTTCGGAATTATAGACGGCGAAATGCAGGCCAAGGCCAATCACCCCGGCGACAAAGGCAGGCAGGTCGATGCCCACCTGGATCAGGCCGAAATAGATCAGGAATAGCTGCAACAACAGCGGCGTGCCCATGAACAGCCAGCCAAACAGGCGCATCGGCAGGCGGATGGTCCAGTGGCCATAAAGCGCCGCCACCGCGAACACGATACCGCCGAAAAAGCTGAGCAGACCGGCACCGATGGTGATGGCGATGGTCCAGCCCGCGCCAAGCAAAAGCACGCCGAAATAGCTGGGCACCACGCTGAAATCAAGACCCATGGCGGCCTCCTGTCAGATGCTGCATGCTCATGTGATACGCGCCTTGCGGTCAAGCCAGGCGATACCCTGACCGGTGACATAGATGATGGCCATGTAGATCAGCCCGGCCAGCAGGAACATCTCGAACGGTTTGTAGGTGGATCCGATGAAACGCTGTGCCGTATAGGTCAGTTCGATCACCGAGATCGGTGCCACCAGTGCGGTGCCCTTGATCAGCGCGTTGATGTTGACCCCCAGCGGGCGGATCATCATTCGCATCGCCTGCGGCAGCACCACCTTGCGCATGGTTTCCCAACGGCTCATGCCAAGGGTGCGGGCGGCCTCGGTCTGGCCCTTGTCAACCGACTGGATGGCGCCGCGGATGGTTTCGGTCATGTAGGCGCCGATATTGACCCCAAGCGCGATGGTGCCTGCTGCAAAGGAATCAAGCTGAATGCCGACCTGGGGGCCGCCGAAATACAGGATGAATACCTGAATCAGCGCCGGGGTGCCGCGAAATATGCTGACATAAGTAGCACCGATCAACCGCAATATCCGGCTGCGCGACATCCGTGCCGCCGCCCCAAGCGAGCCGCAGGTCAGGCCCAGGATCGTGGTCAGTAACGCTAGTTCAAGCGTGACCAGCGCCGCCTCCAGGAAGAACGGATAGACACGCAGGATCAGGTCAATATCCAAGGTTGGCCTCGTCAGTCATGGTTCAGTGATGATCCCGGCGTTTCAGGATCGGCAGGGCGCGGATTTCGCGGATCAGGGCGGTGGTTTCCTCGATCGCCGCTGCCAGGAACCGCGAGCCCGTTTCAGCATCCGCGACGGTCGGATCCCCCATGGTGCCGTCGGGCGATACCTCGGACCACCAGCGCATCAGCATGACACCGCCACCCTTGCCCGCCAGATCAAGGTTGAAGAACTTGCTGCCCGGATCGTGCAGGTTCTGGGTTGTCGATTTTTCGATATGTACGCGCTCGGGGTGCAGGTGCATATACATCGCCGCCTCGAATTCACCGGCATGGGCGATGCCGCCGATGTCGGACTTGCGGATCTCGTTGATACGCGCCGACATCAGGTTCCAGTAGGATGCGGAAACGCAGATGATGCCGGTGTCGATCACCGTCTTGCGCGCCGCCAGATCCAGTACCGGGTGGTTCGAGCCGTGGCTGTTCAATAACAGAATGCGCCGGAACCCGTGATGCGCCAGCGATTTGGTAATGTCGGTGACAAAGGCCAGCAGGGTTTCCGGCTGTATCCAGATGACGCCGGGGAAATCCTTGTGGTGCTCATTGAAACCATATGGCACCGGCGGCATTACCAGCACCTCATCCGGTGCGGCGTTGGCCACACCTTCGGCGACCGCCATGCCCAGCACCGTGTCGGTATCCAGCGGCATATGCGGGCCGTGATCCTCGGTTGCCGAGACGTTGAGGATCACCACGCGATCCTTGTCGGCGTCGCGCACCTGTTCCCAGGTCAGATGACCGTAGGTCGTTGTCATGAACTTGCCCCCGAATGGAAACGGCCCGCCCGGTGATAACGGGCAGGCCGGTCTTTTACAGGTTTAGCGGATATCGCCGCCGACCCATTCCTTGGCAATCTTGAGGTAGGTGCCGTCTTCCATCATGGAATCAAGCGCCGCCTGCATCGCTGCTGCCAGTTCGGGGTTGCCTTCGCGGATGGCGATACCGGCACCGATCGGTTCCGCCGCCGGATCGTTGATGATGGCCAGATCATACTGCCCGGCCTTCATCGCCAGCATCACCGGGATGGAGTCGTTGACGATGGCATCGACGCGACCGTTGTTCAGCTCCAGCAGCAGTTCGGGCAGGCCCTTGTAGGTGTTGATGTTGTAACCCTGGTCGCGGGCCCATTGTTCGTGGGTTTCGCCCAGCGTGACACCGACCTTGACGTCCTTCAACTGCTCGACTGTGGTGATCGGCGAACCTGCCTTGGTAAAGATCGCGCGCTTGGTGTTGTAGTAGGGACCGACGAAATCAATCACCTTGTCACGCTCGGCGGTGATCGACATCGAACCCACGACCGCGTCGTACTTGTTGGCCAGCAGGCCGCCGATGATGCCGTCCCATGCGGTAGTGATGATTTCAGTCTTCAGCCCCATGCGCCGGGCGATTTCCGTACCGATGGCGGGGTCAAAGCCGACGACTTCGTTTTTTTCGTTAACGAAGTTGAATGGCGGGTACTGGCCGCTCATGGCGATTCTCAGCACGCCGCGTTCCTTGATGCCCGCCAGTTCATCCGCCATTGCCGATGGCGCAAAGCCAAGCCCGAGCAAGGCGACAGTGCCTGCGATGAATGTGCGCCGCATAACAGTATTGGTTCGTTTCATTCCAATTCCTCCCTGAATGGTATTTCGAAACTTGCTGGCCGCAGCCGGTTTCCGGGGCTGTTTCAGGCCATCACGTTAGTCTTGCACAGGCCGGGATCATAGGGCAAATAGATAATGAGAATAGATAGAATAGACAGAATCTATGCTGAAACCTTACGAACAACGCTTTCCCTGGCGTCTTGACTGGAACCTGTTGCGAACCTTCATGGTGGTGGTGGATGAAGGCGGCATCACGCCGGCCGCCAATTTTCTTGGCCTGAAACAACCCACCGTCAGTTCGTCGCTGAAACGGCTGGAGGCGGTGGTGGGGCGCAAGCTGATCAACCGCTCCTCCAGCCATTTCAGCGTAACACCGCTGGGGCAAGTGCTGTATAATGAGGCCAGTTCGATTTTTGGCACCATCACGCAACTGCCGGACCTGATGGGCGGCATGGACGATCAGGTGACCGGCCATGTCAGCATCGCCATGGCCAGCCATGTGGTGTCGCCGCATTTCGATGCGGTGCTGGAGCGGTTCAACGCCGAATATCCGCAGGTGACCTATGCAATCTCGACCGTGGACAGCGCCGAGGTGGTCGCGCGATTGCAACAGAACCGGGTGACGCTGGGGGTCTGCCTGTTGCATGAACAACCGGCCCGCCTGCAATCGCGCGTCCTTTATCGCGAATATTTCGGATTTTTCTGCGGCCCGCAGCACCGGCTGTTCGGACAGCGTGACATCCGCCTTGCCGACCTTCGCAACGAGGATGCGGTTTCGTTCCAGACCGATGAGGTCAACGGCCCGCTCAACAGCATCGCCGGACTGCGTCAGAAGGCCGGCATGCGGCCCGGCCTCAAGGGCATCTCATCCAGCCTGCCTGAGGTCCGGCGCATGATCATGTCCAACTTTGGCATCGGCGCGTTGCCGGTGCATGTGGCCGAAAAGGATGTGCAACTGGGATTGTTGTGGCAACTGCCGCCCTATAGTGCGCTGCCTGCGATAGATATCTACCTGCTGACCAACCCGAAACGCACGCTGAACCGGGCCGAGTCGGTGCTGTCGGCCATGCTTGACGCCGAACTGAACCGGGTGTCGCTGACCCAGCGGACCTATGGTCAGGCATGAGCGGGCCAAAGACGGCCGGTCGATGGGCGACCGCAATTTCAGATCTGTCGCCGGGCGGTTTGCCGGTCTATATTCAAATGCAGCAATGCAGATGCGAGGGGCAGGATGACAACCACGGACCCGGATCACTGGAACCAGGTCTACGACGCCAGACCCGAGACGGCGCTGACCTGGTTCGAGGCGACGCCGACCGTATCGCTTGATCTGCTGGCACGCCATCTTGGCCCCGGTCAGGCCCTGATCGATGTGGGTGGCGGCGCTTCGCGGCTGGTTGATCATCTGCTCGGCCTCGGGGCAGGGCCACTTGCGGTGCTTGATATCAGCGAGGCGGCGCTGGCAGCCAGCCGAGCGCGGCTGGGGGAGGCTGCCGATCAGGTGGCATGGATGGTGGCCGACATCACCACCTTCTGCCCGGATCAAAGTTGGTGGGTCTGGCATGACCGGGCGGTATTTCATTTCCTGACCGAACCTGCCGATCGCGCTGCCTATCTGGCGGTGCTGGACAAGGCGCTGGAACCGGGCGGCCATGCCATCATCGCCACCTTTGCCGATGACGGCCCCGAGAAATGTTCCGGCCTGCCGGTGATGCGATATGCCCCAAACGACCTGGCCGCAGAGATCGAGCGGCAGTTGCCGGGGCGGTTCAAACCGATTGAATCCCACAGGCACATGCACATCACCCCCAAGGGCAACCGGCAGAATTTTCAGTTCAGCGTGTTTCAGAAAACCGCCGGTTGAAAAGGCGTGTCGGCCCGCTGATCACAAGATCATTTATTGATCGGATGGATATTGCCTATCGCTGGGTTGGATTTTTCAATGAACCCGGAAAGCTGTAGTCTTTGCAAACGGCGGTCGCCGAACAGACGCGCGACCAGACATTCAGGGAGCGAACCATGAAACAACTTGCATTCCCGGCGTTGGTCGTCGGGGCACTTTCGATATTCTCAGGTGGTGCGATGGCACAGGAAACGCTGGTTTTCACCACCACCAACGTGGAGCAGAACCCACTGGTTGGCGGCTTGTTCCAGCCCTGGGCCGACAGGGTCAACGCCGCCGCCAAGGGTGCCGTGGTGGTCGAGCTTCGCAACGGTCAGATGCTGGCCAACCATGCCAACTACTACGACCGGCTGACCGATGACGTGATGCAGATCACCTGGGGCATGACGGTGTTCAATCCGGGCAAGTTCCCGCGCTCGCTGGTTTCGACGATGCCGCTGATCGTCGACAGCGCCGAACAGGGTTCGGTCGCCATGTGCCGGATGTGGGAGCGCGGCGCCTTCGATGCCGAGATGGGTGATATCCTGCCCTTGATCTTCGCCGAATTTCCGCAAGGCGCGGTGCACCTGAAAAACGCGCCGATCACCGACATATCGGATGTTGCGGGCAAAAAGATCATGACCAACCAGCCGGCCGCCGCCGCGATCATTCAGGCTTATGGCGGCGCGCCATTGTCGATCCAGTTGCCCGAAGCCTATGAGGCGCTGCAACGCGGCACTGCGGATGGCATGCTGATCAACTTTACCGCGCTTCCCGCCTTCAAGCTGGACGAGGTTCTGACCGATCACTTCCTCGGGCCGTTCGGCGGGGCCGTGGGCATGATCTTCATGACCCGCGCCAAGTTTGATTCCCTGCCCGAGGCAGGGCAGGCGGCGATCCTGGCCAATTCCGGCTGCGAGGCGTCGCGCAACGCCGGCAAGTTCATCGACGGCTGGGAAAACGGCGCGATGAACTACGTGAAAAGCAAGGAAGGCCAGACCTTCACCACGGCGACCCCGGAACAGGTTCAGGCGCTGAAAGACAAGATGGGTCCGGGGATCGAGGCGGCGTTCACCTCGCGGGTGCCGGATGGCGAGATGCTGGTCGAGATGTTCAAGGAAGAACTGGCCAAGGCCAAGTAATCCGACAAACCGGAAACAAATAGCGGGCCGCCCGGCAGATACGCCGGGCGGCCCGTAACCTTTCCGGCGTCAGTTCATGGTGGATGGCAGCCATAGCGCCAGTGCCGGGAACGCCACCAGAAGCACGATCTTGACCACGTCGGCGATGATGAACGGGATCACGCCCAGCATCACCCGGCCGATCTTTACCTCGGGCTGAATGCTTTTCAATACGAACAGGTTAAGGCCGAACGGCGGCGTTATCATGCCGGTTTCAACGATCACCAGCATCAAAACACCCCAGAAGGTGATGTCGTAGCCAAGGTTCAGGATCAACGGCGTGACAATCGGCACGGTGATCACCATCACCGCGAAACTGTCCATCACCGAACCGAGAAGCAGGTAGAGGAACAGCAACACCATCAGGATCACCACCGGACGCGCATCGAGCGTGCCGATCCACGCCACCACCATATCGGGCGCTTGCCCCAGGTTGACGAAGAACGAGAAGATCAGCGCACCAAAGATCAACCCATAGATCAGCGCCGTGGTCAGCGTGGTTTCGGACATCACCGACAGTGCGGTCTGGCGATTGATCTTGCCGCGCGCCGCCGCCAGCACGAACGCCCCGACCGCACCCACCGCGGCGCTTTCGGTGGCGGTGAACACGCCGCCGTAAAGGCCGCCGACGACAATGCCGAACAGCACCATTACCGGCAGCGCGCCGATGATTGCCCCGCCCAGATCGTCGCCGGCGTCCGGTTCGGTTGCCGGCACCGCGCCCGGCCGCAGCCAGATCACCACGCGGATGGTGATGAAATACAAAAACAGCGCCAACGCCGCCGGGATCATCGCCGCGATGAACAACGTGCCGATGGATTGCTCGGTCAGCAGCGCGAACAGGATGATCGCCCCCGATGGCGGCACCAGCGCGCCAAGCGTGCCGCCCGCCGCGATTACCCCGCTGGAAAGCCGCGCGTCATAACCGCGGTTCTTCATCTCGGGCAGGGCGATCCGCCCGAAGGTGGCGGCGGTTGCGACCGATGATCCGCAGACCGCACCAAACCCGGCGCAGCCCGCGACCGAGGCATAGGCCAGCCCGCCGCGCACCCGCCCCAGAATGGCGTTGGCCAGCCGGTAGATGTCGGTCGAAATCCCGGCGGTGGCGGCGAAACTGCCCATCATCAGGAACAAAGGCAGCGTCGCCACCTGCGAATTGGTCAGAAAGGTCATGGCATCGGTGGCGAAGACATTGCCCGCCGCCTTGTTGCCAAGAAAAAAGGCGGTGCCGAAAACCCCGATCAGCCCGGAAACCGCCGCCAGCGGAAGCTGCGCAAACACCCCAAGCCAAAGCAGCCCGAAGGCCACCATCACGAACAGCCCCGGTTCGGCCATCATCGCCTGGCTCGCGCCCTTGAAATCAAACGCCGCCCAAAGGCCGAAACCGAGCAGGGTCAGGGCCAGAACGCCGACCATGGTCTTGACCACCAGGGTCGAACCATCCGCGCCCCGGGTGCGGATTGCTGCCAATAGATCGAAGATGACGATGCCCGCCTGTACCAGAACCGTGGCGGCAAGCGCGACAAACACCGCGAAATAGGTCGGCGCCAGCGGCCAGGCCAGGATCGAGGTGTATCTGGCCTGCTGATGAAACTTGACCGCAATGCCAAAAACCCGCCAGGCGAGGATCAGGAAAAACACGAGCAGCAACAGTGACCCGAACGCCGTAAGCCACGCGGTCAGCCGCGAACCGGTTTGCGCCGCGAACAGATCGACCCTGAGGTTGATCCGCCGCGCCACCCCGACCGGCAGCGTTGCGGCGACCGCCACCGCAAAGACCTGGCTCATGATCTCGTTCAGCGCGATGATCGGCGCGCCGAACAGCCATCGCAGCAGCACATCGGTCACGATCACCATCGCGCCGGTCAGCATGCAGGCCACCGCAATCACCGAAATCAGATTGCTGCTGCGTTGGCTCCAGCCGTGAAGCCCGACGGATTTGTCTGCCGCCGGTTTTGTTCCAATCATGCTGCGGCCCTTTTTCGATTGCATCGGCATCATTTTGGCGCCTGTATTCGCCGTTGCGTTTTGATTGGCGGCAGATCAGGCAAACCGGTTGGCCCTTGGGCTGGTGTCCATGATGGCCGCCATGTTGTGACCAAGCCGCTCGGCAAGACGGGCGCGTGTCGATGCATGTGCGGGATCGTCCCACAGGTTGCCGGTCTCATGCGGGTCGGCGGCAAGATCATAAAGTTCGCCCCAGTTTTCACCGCCATAAAGCGTATAGCGCCAGTTCCTGGTCACCAGACTGCGCACCCGCGCCGGGCGTTCAAGGCCAAGTACGGGAAACGCCTCGTTATGCTCGATCAGCAGTTCATCACGGTGTTCGGTCTTGCCCGATTGCACCACGTCGGTGAAGCTTCTGCCCTGCATGCCGTTATAGGGCGCAAGACCGGCGCGATCCAGAATGCTGGCCGGAATGTCGATGGTCGAGGCCAGCGCATCGCTGACACCACCCCGGCGGATTTCGGGATCGGACCAGATGAACGGCACACGGGTAATGGCGCGCGATGGCATCGGCCCTTTCAGCAGCATGTTGAAATCGCCAAGATAATCGCCGTGGTCGGAATTGAAGATGATCACGGTGTTTTCATACTGCCCGCTGGCCTTCAACGCCGCGATGATCCGGCCGATCTGGTCGTCGATCATGGTGATCATGCCCGCGCTCAGCGCCATGGCCTCGCGGATCGCCTGATCGCCCTCGGACATTGCCATCCACGGATTGAACGGCGGCTTGCCCTGATCATGAAGCGCATTCAGGAACTGCATCGGCGGGGTCGGGTTCCGATGCGCCTGATAGGGCAGATCAAGGCTGAACTGATCCGGTGAATACATGTCCCAGTATTTGCCCGGCGGGTTGAACGGATGGTGCGGGTCGGGAAACGAGACAAAGGCAAAGAACGGATCATCCACCTTTTCGCGCCCGGCGATATAGTCGATGGTGCGGTCGGCAATCCAGGTGGTCGGGTACAACTCCTCGGGGATCGGCGTGCGGTAAGCCTGCGGGCAGGTATAGTTGTGCGGCAACTGGTTGGCATCGTCGCGGAGGTCTTGCCAGTTCGGTGCCTGTGCGCGGAACCATTGTTCATAATGTCCGCCACAGCGATCCCCGTGGCGGGTGATCATTTCGACATGGGCATAGCCATAATAGGGTGCCTTGATCTGGTAAAGGTCGTCACCGGCGTAGTTTGATGGGGCCTCGGTGGCGTAATCGCCCGGCAGGTCTTTCCATGCTTCTGCGATCAGTTGTTCGCCCTTGGGCATCGGCGCGCGGTTCGGAATATCGACATCGGAAAACGGTTGCAGATGGCTTTTGCCGATGGCGGCGGTGTGATAGCCGGCCGCACGCAGTACATCGACAAAGGTGTTGGCGTGTTTTGGCAAGACACAGCCATTGTGGCGCAGCCCGTGAATGCTGGGCATCCGCCCGGTCATCAGGCTGGCACGGTTCGGCATGCAGACCGGCGAGGCGACGTGGAAATTATCAAACCGCGTGCCTTTGGCGGCGATGGCGTCGATATTGGGGGTGCGAACCACCGGATGGCCATAACAGCCCAGCCAGTCGGCGCGATGCTGATCGGTGATGAGGTATAGAAAATTCGGGCGTGTCACAGTTCAAAACTCCTGCAAAACGGTCCGCACCCATGCCGGGCGCGGTCATTCGGGGGAATGATAGTGAACGGAATTCGGTTTGAAAAACCGATTGCCTGAATAGACGCTATTGGTGGGATGGATGGTTGAACCGATAGCGGCACCGTTCTGAATGCCTGCCGGAAAAGGTCGGTCAGTCCTGCCCGGCATCGCCGGGCAACCATCGCTTTCGATGCAAAGGGTTGCAACCCCTGGCGGTTTCTCAGCCAATGGCGCTGCGGTCGGGCGAAAGATCGCGTGCATCAAGTCCCTGATCCAGAATGTCCGCTGGCACCGACTTGCCCAGAACCAGTGCCGCCGCCAACCGTGACAGGGCAGGGGCGGTCTGGATGCCGTATCCACCTTGCCCGGCCAGCCAGAAAAAACCGTCGATGCCGCCTGCAAACCCCGCCACCGGTGACTTGTCGGCCACGAAACTGCGCAGTCCGGCCCATTTGTTTTCAATCCGGCGGATGGTCAGATCAAAGGCGCGTTCGATCCGGTCAACGCAGATCGCCACATCCATTTCATCCGGCTGCACATCGCCCGGTGCCTCGGGGTCCTCATTGGCGGGCGAGATCAGCAACCGCCCGGCATCGGGCTTCATGTAGAATTCCTCGTTGATATCGGCAACCATCGGCCAGTCATCGACCTTGATGCCAGCCGGTGGTGCCACGATCAGCGCGGTGCGCCGCTTGGGAACCAGGCCGATCGGTTCGGCCCCGGCCAGCGCGCCGATCTGATCGGCCCAGGCCCCGGCGGCATTGACCAGCTTTCGGGCCTTGAAAGTACCGTTGGCCGTGAAGATCCGCCAGCCATCCGGGCCGTATTCCAGCCGGTTGACCCCGGCACCGGTGACCAGCCTGCCGCCCGCCCTTTTAAACATTCCGAGATAACCCTGATGCAGCGCCGCCACATCAATATCGCTGCCGGCCCGGTCCAGATAACCCGCCTCGGCATAGCCTTGCCGCAACAGGGGAAGATGCTGGCGCACCTCAGCAGCATTCAGCCGCCGGATTTCCGCCTCGGCCGACAGTTCGGCAATCTGCTGATCCAGCCAGTCGACCTGATCGGCGCGTGCGATCATCATGATGTCGCGCGGTGACAACAGCGCGGCCTGGCAAAAACCACCCGGCGGCGCATGAAAAAACGCCGCCGAGGCCCGGGTAAGGGCGCGGATCGGCGCAGGTCCATAACCGGGCACGAACAAGGCGGCGGAACGCCCGGTGGTGTGATAACCGGGCTGGTTTTCCATTTCCAAAAGCAGAACCGCGGCCTCTTTGGCCAGTTCCGCCGCGACCGAGGCCCCGGCCATCCCGGCACCTATTACCGCGATGTCATGAATTGTTTCGGCGTCACGCATCTTGCCCCCCCTTTGTACCCGGACGGTATTCGGGTGCATTCAGATGCTTATCGCCCGGCCTGCCGGGTTTATCCAGACATGAACTGAGACAGATCGTCCCACGCAATGGCCAAAGCAGCGGCAGCGGTGCGAAGTTTGGCCGATCCGGGCGGCATGACCGAGAATTCATTTGCATTGGCCGTCAACCGACCTATGAATGCGCCACGGATCATCCCGGGGGAATTCACTGAATGCACATGCTTGCAACTTTCATCAAGCCGATGCACCGGGAAGGCATCAGGTTTGTCGCGATCTTTGCAGCGGTAACGGTGGTGCTGTTTCTGATTGCGACCCCGCTTGGCTGGATCGGCGTTGTTCTGACCATCTGGTGCTATTACTTTTTCCGCGACCCCGAGCGGGTGCCGCCAGGCCGTCCGGGGCTGATCGTCAGCCCGGCGGACGGGGTGGTTTCGCTGATCGAACCGGCAGTGCCACCGGCAGAGCTTGGCATGCCGGATGCGGCGCTGACCCGCGTCAGCGTGTTCATGAATGTGTTCAACTGCCATGTGAACCGCATCCCGATCGCCAGCGAGGTGACGCAAGTCGCCTATCGGCCGGGCAAGTTCCTGAACGCTTCGCTGGACAAGGCCAGCGCCGATAACGAACGCAACAGCCTGTGTCTGCGCCTTGATGACGGGCGCGAACTGGCGGTGGTACAGATCGCCGGACTGGTGGCAAGGCGCATCGTCTGTTTCGTCGCACCGGGGGCGGGGATGCGGACCGGCGAAAGATTTGGCCTGATCCGGTTTGGTTCGCGCCTTGATGTCTATCTGCCGGATGGGGTTGAGCCGCTGGTCAGCATCGGCCAGACCATGGTTGCGGGCGAAACGGTGCTGGCTGAACTTGGCCCGGCCACAGAATATCAGGCAAATACGTAAATGCCGAAAACCAGCGACAGGAAAAAGACCGATCTGGCACTGATCCAGCTATTGCCGAATATCCTGACCATTGTTGCTATCTGTGCCGGGCTGACCGCGATCCGGTTCGGGGTGCAGGGCAGCTATGTGCATGCGGTGCAACTGATCGTCGTTGCCGCCATCCTGGACGGGGTTGACGGCCGCCTGGCCCGGCTGTTGGGCAGTGACAGCAAGATGGGTGCGGAACTTGATTCACTGGCGGATTTCCTGAATTTCGGCGTCGCACCGGCGCTGGTGGTCTATTACTGGACCTTGCAGGACACCCGCAGCATCGGCTGGCTTTCGGTGCTGGTGTTTGCGGTTTGTTGCGTGGTCAGGCTGGCGCGTTTCAATGTTGACAGCAAATCCGACGACAACGATCACGACAGTGCCTATTTCACCGGCGTGCCAGCCCCGGCGGGGGCGCTTTTGGTGATGTTGCCGATGTATCTGGCCTTTGCCTTTCCCGATTTTGTGGTGATTCCGGATATTCTGGTCAGCCTTTACATGGTGTTGATCGGCTATCTGCTGATCAGCCGCATCCCCACCTGGTCGTTCAAGACCACCCGGATTTCACGCGAGAACGTCAAGTTCTTTCTGGTCGGCGTCGCCTTTGTCGGGGCGGCGGTCCTGACCTTTGCCTGGATCAGCCTGATGCTGCTTTGCCTTGCCTATATCGCCGTTGTCGTCTGGCAACTGTTTGACAAGACGCCCTATGGCGGAAAAGGAAAATCATAAGATGGATATCAACGCGGTTCAAACTTCCTATGCCCGTTGGGCGCCGTTCTATGACCATACATTCGGCGCCATCACCAATATCGGGCGGCGTCGCGCGGTTTACTACATCAACCATCGCGGCGGCTCGGTTCTGGAGGTTGGTGTCGGAACCGGCCTGTCCTTGCAGCATTACGGCCGGGAATTGCAGGTGACCGGCATTGATTACAGCCCGAACATGCTGGAAAAGGCGCGTGCAAGGGTGGCGCGGCTTGGCCTTGCCCAGGTTACGGAACTCAGGCAGATGGACGCGCGCAATCTGGATTTTGACACCAACAGTTTTGATACCATCGCCGCCATGCATGTGTTGTCTGTGGTGCCAAATCCCGAAACCGTGATGGCCGAGATGGCGCGGGTCTGCAAACCCGGCGGCAAGATCGTCATCGCCAACCATTTCGTGCGCACCAAGGGCGTTCTGGCGGTGCTGGAGAAATTTGCCGCACCTTTTGCCAATCAGATCGGCTGGCATTCCGATTTCCCGATCGAGACGGTGTTGAAGCAGAAAGACCTGTCGCTGGAAAAACGGGTCAAACTGCCGCCGTTCGGGATGATGACCTTTCTTGTGCTGACCAAGCCCCTATCGGTGGCATAGTGGCAAGCCTGTAGTTTTTGCCGCGGCGATAACGCTTGATCCCTATGGGCAGTACATGCCAGTTTTCCGCCCGTTGCATCCGGCTTGCGTCACGGTCCGGTTTGCGGTGAACCGGCAATGCGGTGGTGCGGAGGTACAGTTGCGAGCGAACTTTCTTTCGATTTGCAGAGGGCTTGACCGGATCACGGCATTTCTGTGTGTTTTGGCCTGTGTGGTTCTGACCGCCTCGGTGCTGGCAATCGTGATCCTGCGCTTTGGATTTGATACCGGGTTCATCAAGTTGCAGAACCTGTCGGTCTATGCCTTTTCGGCGCTGATGATCCTGTCCTTGCCCTATTGTTTGCGCCGGGGCGGGCATGTGCGGGTCGAGGTGTTGTCGGAACGCCTGCCAAAGGTCTATGGCCGGGCTGCCGACTGGGCGGCGCTGCTGATCCTGCTGATACCGGTGTTCAGCCTGATGATCTACGCCTGGTGGCCCAATCTGGTCTATAGCTGGATGATCGTTGAAGGTTCGATAGAGACCGGCGGGCTTGGCGGGGTTTTTCTGGTCAAGACGATGCTGCCATTTGCCGCCCTGATGATGATCCTGCAAGGAATAGCCATTCTGCTCGACCCGGAAATATTGCCGCAATGAGCGCGCATGAATGGTATCTGGCCGGTCTTATGCTGGCGCTGTTCGCGGGCATCCTCAGCGGGGTGCCGGCGATGCTGGCGATTGCCGGGGTGCCGCTGCTGATGGCGCTTCTGGGCAGCTTGACCGGGGTTTTCGACCTGACGTTTCTCAAGTTCTTTCCGGCGCGGGTGTTTGGCGTCATGTCCAATCCCTTGCTGATTGCGGTGCCGCTGTTCGTGCTGATGGGGGTGTTGCTGGAAAAATCCCGCCTGGCCGAGAACATGCTGGATGTGCTGGGGCGGATGCTGGGCGGGTCGTCGCGTGGCATGGCGCTGTCGGTGCTGGCGTTTTCGGCGATCATCGCCGCATCCACCGGCATTGTCGGCGCCACCGTGGTGATGCTGGTACTGATCAGCCTGCCCGCCATGCTGGAGGCGGGGGTGCCAAAACGGCTGGCGGCGGGCACCATCTGCGCCAGTGGCACGCTCGGGCAGATCATCCCGCCGTCGATCCTGCTGGTGCTTCTGGGCGATCAGATCGGCAACACCTATCTTGAGGCACAGCAAAAGGCGGGCAATTTCGCCCCGGATCCGGTGTCGGTGGGCGATCTGTTCGCGGGTGCGTTGCTGCCGGGGCTGGTGCTGGTCGGGCTTTATGCCGTTTATCTGTTCGTGCGGCTGCGCCCCTCAAAACAGCCGGCCCGGCCCATGGCGGTAATGGCAAAGGTCAGCGGGGCCGAGATTCTGGCCAGTTTCGCGCCGCCGCTCTTGTTGATCCTGTCGGTGCTCGGTTCGATCCTGATTGGTATCGCCACCACCACCGAAGCGGCAGGACTGGGTGCCATCGGTGCCTTGATGCTGGCGGGATATCGCAGCGGGGTATCGGGAACCGGGCGGGTTCTGGTGCTTCTGGCGGTGCTGGCGGCATTTGCCCTGATGCTGCTCAGGCTGGTCAGCGACGCGCAGCAGGAAAGCCTGACACTTGGCGTTGTAGCCACGGTACTGGCGCTGCTGATGGTGCTGGGGGTGGTGGTGGCCGCCACAAGGCTGTGGCGCACCGGCATGATACAGACCGCCATCGGCGACACGTTGAAAATCTCGGGCATGGTGTTCGGCATCGTTGTCGCCGCCTCGATGCTGGCGCTGGTATTTCGCGGCTTTGGCGGCGAGGAAATGGTGATGGAGATCATGGAGGCGATCCCCGGTGGCCAGTGGGGGGCCTTGGCGGCGGTGATGCTGGTGGTGTTCCTGCTCGGCTTTATCCTCGAAGCGGTCGAGATCATTTATATCGTGGTGCCGCTGCTTGGCCCGGCCATTCTTGGCGGTGACATCTCGCCGGTCTGGTTCGGGGTCTTGCTGGCGATGAATCTGCAAACCAGCTTTCTGACACCGCCATTCGGTTTCGCGCTGTTCTATTTCCGATCTACTGCGCCGCGCGACATCACGACTGTTGACATCTATATCGGGGTGGCCCCCTTTGTTATATTGCAACTCATCGGGTTGGGTTTGTTGATTGCCTTTCCGGTGCTGGCCACCTGGTTGCCAGAACTGGTGTTCGGAGGCTGACTTTTATTACCAATGGGACAAGGAGAAACCAAAAATGAAACGCAGAAAATTCCTTAGCGGCGGCGCGGGACTTGCCGTTGCCGCAACCGCGCTGGCAAGCCCGGCAGTGGCGCAAGGCAAGATCGAATGGAACCTGCCAACGGCATTTCCCAAGAACGCCCCCGGCGTCGGTTCGAACGTCAAGAACTTTGCCGCCAAGGTCGCGGCGATGTCGGATGGCCGCCTCAGCTTCAAGGTGTTTGGCGGTGGCGAACTGGTGCCGCCCTTTGCGGTTGAAGACGCGGTTCAGCAGGGCAATGCCCCGGTCGGCCATGGCCCGACCTATTACGCCGCTGGCAAGAACCCGGCGCTGCACTGGTTCACCGCCGTGCCGTTCGGCATGACCTCGAACGAGCATTTCGCCTGGCTGAAATACGGCGGCGGGCAACAGATCTGGGATGACATCTATGCCCAACGCGGCCTGAAACCGTTCTATTCCGGCAACTCCAACACCCAGTCGGCAGGCTGGTTCAAGAAAGAGATCAACACGCTTGACGACCTCAAGGGGCTGAATATGCGCATCGCCGGTCTTGGCGGCGAGATCTTCCGCAAGCTCGGCGTCAACGCGGTGCTGATGCCGCCGCCGGAAATCTTCCAGTCGATGCAGTCCGGCGCCATCGACGCCGCCGAATGGGTTGGCCCGATGCTGGATCAGGCGTTCGGTCTGCAGAAGATCACTAAGCTCTGCTATCTGCCGGCGCTGACCGAACCGGGTGCCGCGTTGTCGATCGTGTTCAACCAGGATGCCTGGGACGAACTGACGCCAGATCTGCAAGCCATCTGCGAAAACGCCGCCTATGCCGCCGCTTTGGAAAACCACGCCAATTTCGATTTCCACAACGCCGAGGCGTTTGCCGCTCTCAAGGCGGATGGGGTCGATTTCCGCGCCTTCAATGACGATATCGTCACCGCCATGCGCGCTGCCTGGCTGGAGGTTCAGGACGAGCTGACCAAATCCAGCACTGATGTGGCGCTGGTGCGTGAAAGCTATGACGCCTATCTGCCGGTGGCGCAGGGTTATGCCAGGGCGATGCAGTTGCCGGTTCTGACCGGTCGCGGCTGAGGAACCGAAACAACCGGGTCAGACGAGCAATCGCCTGACCCGCCGCCGCTAGGGGTGCTCGGCAATCACGGGTAATTCCATGAAGAAAGACCGAATGGATCATATCGCCCAGGCATTCGCCGCCCAGAAGGCCGGGGTCGGGCGGCGGCGGCTGGAATTCGGCCTTGCGGCGCGGCGGCGGGCGTTGGCGGATCTGCATGCAATCCTGAAACGCCGCGAGGCGGAAATCATCGCCGCCATCGCCGCCGATTTCGGCAAGCCCGAGGTTGAGGTGATCCTGACCGAAATCCTGCCGGTCAGTCAGGAAATCCGGGCAGCCCGTCGGCATCTTCGGCGCTGGATGCGAACGCGACGGGTGATGCCTGGCATTGCCACTTTCGGCACCTCGGCGCGGATCCGGTATGAGGCGCGCGGCACCGCGCTGATCATTTCACCGTGGAATTACCCCTTCAACCTAGCGCTCGGCCCGCTGGTTTCCTGCCTTGCCGCGGGCAACAGCGCGATACTGAAACCGTCCGAGATGACGCCCGCAACCTCGGAGCTGATCGCCTCGATCGTGGCGGAATGCTTTCCGGCGGATCTGGTGACGGTGATCAATGGCGACAAGGAGGTAGCGACGGCGTTGCTGGAACTGCCGTTCGACCATATCTTTTTTACCGGCAGCCCGGCAGTCGGCAGCATCGTCATGGCGGCGGCGGCGAAAAACCTCAGTTCGGTCAGTCTGGAACTCGGCGGCAAATCCCCCGCCGTGATTGGCCCCGGTGCCGATCTGAAACAGGCGGCGGACTGGGTGACATTCGGCAAGTTCACCAATGCCGGTCAGACCTGCATCGCGCCGGATCATCTGTTCGTGCATGACAGTATCAGGGATGAGTTTGTCGCCATCCTGCGCGCGCGCATCAGCCGTGCCTATGGCGAAGGCGGCAAATCGCCTTTTCTGGCGCGGATCGTCAATGCCGGTCACGCGACGCGGTTGCGCGGCCTGCTGTCCGATGCCAGCGCCAAGGGGGCGCGAACCATCATGGGTGAAGCGGGTCAGGGCAACGACATGCCGCCAACCCTGATCGAGGCGATTACCCCGGAAATGCAGATCGACCATCAGGAGATCTTTGGCCCCATCCTGCCGATCTTCAGTTTCTGCGACCCGGATGCGGTGATCGCACGCATCAATTCCCGCCCCAAACCCCTGTCGCTCTATATCTTCGAGCGCAACCGGGGCTTTGCCGATCATATCATCGAATCGACCAGTTCCGGCAGTGTCGGCATCAATCTGACGATGCTGCAATTCAGCCATGGCGGCCTGCCATTCGGTGGGGTCAACCATTCCGGAATGGGGGCGGCGCATGGCGAATTCGGCTTTCGCGCCTTCAGCCATCAACGTGCCATTCTCAGCAACCGGTTTTCCGCACTGCCGGTGCTGTTTGCGCCTTATGGGCGGCGGGTGAAATGGCTGGTCGGGGTGGTGAAACGACTGCTTGGTTAAAATGCGGGCGCGAAATCAGCCCGCCAGATCCGCCAACACCTGCCGCACCAGCACAATATCATCCGGCCGTGACAGGTTGGGTGCGTGGCCGCATTCGGAAAACAGCGTTTCGACCGGTCTCGGGCCGCTGGCACGCATGCGGCTGGCGATGCCTTCGGTCAGGATATCGGAACTTTGGCCACGAAACAGGTAGGTCGGAACCTTGATCCGCCGCCAGCGTTCCCAACTTGAGAATTCGTGCGCCGAGGCGCTGAACTCGATGGTGATCCTCGGGTCGTAATGCAGCGTCAGGCGGCCATCCGCCATGCGCCGCATCGAATGTCGCGCCATGCGTTGCCAGAAACGGTCATCGGCCGGCCCGAACGGCTGATAGACCGTGCGCAGCCACGACTCGGCCTCGTCGTAGCGCGAAAATACCGGCAACTCGCCAACATAGGCCAGGATGCGATCAATCGCCGATGCGGGGATTTCCGGGCCGACATCGTTCAACAGCAGACTGGCAATCCGGTCCTGATCCGGCCCGGCGGCCAGCCGCATGCCGATCAGACCGCCAAGCGATGTGCCAAGCCATGCCACCCGATCCAGCCCGAAATGATCCATCAGATCGCTGGCGATGCCGGTGAAATATTCGATCGAATATTCCGCCTCGGGGTTGTCCGACCAGCTTGACAGGCCGCGCCCGATCAGATCGGGGCAGAAAACGCGGTACTGATCCGACAGCGCCGCCGCCAGTTCATCGAAATCCCGGCCATTGCGGGCAAGACCGTGCCACATCATCAGCGCCGGCTTGTTGGCATCACCCCATTCGGTCACGTGAATTTCGTGATCCATTACCGGCACAAAGGAAAACCGCGCACCGGTCATCGCCCTTGTCACTACTCCCGTCATTGTCTTGAACCTTTCTGCATCAATGTGCCGGTTATGCCCCTGGGAAAGAAGTAAACCAGAAGGATAAAGATCAGCCCAAGCCATAACAGCCAGCGGTCAGGGTTCAGAAGATCGGGCAACAGCGGCAGGGAAGATACCGCCTCGGACGCAGCACCCATGAGATCGCGCAGATAATACTGTGCCAACACCATCAGAACCGTGCCGATCACCGCCCCCCACATGGTGCCCATGCCGCCGATCACCACCATCAGCAGAATGTCGATCATGATGGCAAACGACAAAACCGTATCCGGTCCGGTATATTTGAGCCAGACCGCATAGACCGTACCCGCCAACGACGCCACCGCCGCCGACAGGCAGAAAACGAAGGTGCGATAGGCGACGACGCGATAGCCGATCGCCTCGGCCCGCGCCTCATTCTCGCGGATGGCCTTGAGGACGGTGCCAAGCGGGGCGGCCACCACCTTCAGCATGGCGATGAACAGCGCGAGCGAGGTGAAAAACACGAAGTAGTAGGCGGCGATCTTGCCGTTCAGGCTGACGCCGAACCACTTGACCACCTTGCCGTTATCGTCCAGCAGCAGCTTGGTTGCCGGTTTGAACAGATCGGGGACACGGTAGGTGATGCCATCCTCACCGCCGGTGAATTGCGACAGTTGCGAGGCCAGCACCAACACGACCGAGGCGGTGGCCAGCGTGATCATGGCAAAGAAGATCGCCTTGACCCTGAGGCTTAGTAACCCGACAGCGGTAGCCACGATCAGCGATGCCACCACCCCCAGCAAACCGCCAAGGATCACCGCGTCCCAGCCCGGCCCCATCAGACGCAACAGGATCGCGGCCCCATAGGCGCCAAAGCCGAAAAACATGGTATGGGCGAAACTGACGATGCCGGTATAGCCGATCAGCAGATCGTAACTGGCCACCAGCACGATGAAAACGCAGATCCGCGCCGCAACCTCCAGTGCGCGAACATCCTGAAACAGGAACGGCGCAAACAACAGCAACCCGCCGATCAGAAGAACCGCCGCCTTTATACCGATGGCGCCATATGTCTGTCTTGCCTGCATCAGAACCTCATTTCGCCGCCGGTCTGAGGCCGCTTGGCCGCCACAACAGGATGATGATCATCAGGATCATGTTGGATGCCAGCGCCAGTTTCGGGGCCAGAAATCCGACGTAGTTAGCGGTCAGCCCGACCAGCAGCGCACCGAGTAGCGTACCCTCGATCGAACCCAGCCCGCCGATGATCACCACGATGAAAACCACGATCATCATCTCGCCACCTAGCGCCGGGGTGATCAGGGTTTCATAGCCTGCCCACATGGCGCCGCCGATGGCCGCAAGGGCCGAACCGACCATGAAAACGCCGATGAACAGCCGGTCGATGCGAAAACCAAGGGCTTCGACCATCTCGCGGTTTTCCACACCGGCGCGTACCAGAAGGCCGATGCGGGTGCGGTTCAGAACAAGGTAAAGACCGATAAACGCCGCCAGCCCCAAAAGAAAGGCGAAGACGCGGTAAATCTCGATCGAGACATCGCCGATGATCCAGGCGCCTTCCAGGAAATGCGGCCGATGCACGGTGATCGGATTGCCGCCCCATACCGCCAGGATGATCTGTTCCGACACGATCAGCGCCCCCATGGTGATCAGGATCTGGCGCAGATGGTCGTGATAGACCGGGCGGATGATCACGGTTTCAAACAGCCAGCCGACGATCAGCCCGAAACTCATTGCCGCAAGGATGGCGAATGTCAGGGCCAGCGCATTCAGGGTGATGCTGTCGGAAGCCAGCCAACCGCCAAGGGCAGACAGCACGCTGGCGGCGACAAAGGCACCGAAGCTGACAAAGGCGGAATGGCCGAAATTCAGCACGTCCATCAGCCCGAAAATCAGGCTGAGGCCCGAGGCCATCAGGAACAGCATCATCCCCATGGCCAGCCCGGCAACGGTCAGCGTAGCCCAGGACGAAGGGGCGCCGATCAGCAGAAACGCCAGTACCGCCAGCAGCAGCGGCAACAGGTTTACGCCACCGAACCGTTCCAGAGTGTTTGAAATCTGCTGCATCATTCCCCTCATGCCGACAGGCTCAACAGTCGCGATTGCAATGCCTTGTCGGCCACGAAATCCGCCATGCTGCCGGTATGGACGATGCGGCCATCCTCGATCACCGCCATGTCGCGGCCGATTTGTCTGGCAAAGCTGAAATTCTGTTCCACCAGCAGGATGGTGGTGGTTTCGGCGATTTCCGAAAACGCCTCGGCCATGGCGGCGACGATCGAGGGGGCCAGCCCCTTGGTCGGCTCATCAATCAGGATCAAGGCGCGTGGTTCGATTATGGCGCGCGCCACCGCCAGCATCTGTTTTTGCCCACCCGACAGCGACCATGCCTGTTTGGTCCAGAAGGTTTTAAGCGCCGGAAACAGCACCTGCACCCGATCAAGCCGGTTCTGGTCGAACTGGCCCTTGGCGGTGGCAAGGATCAGGTTTTCCGCCACCGACAGGGTGCCGAATATGCCCATGTTCTCGGGCACATAGGCGATACCCTTGCGGGCGATATCAGCGGTGTGAAGGTCGGTAATGTCGTCACCACGAAACCGGACCGAACCGGGCGATGGTTTCCAAAGCCCCATGATGGATCGCAAGGTGGTGGTCTTGCCGGCACCATTGCGGCCCAGCAACACGAACACGCCACCTTCGGGCACGCTGAAGCTGACATCGTGCAAGACGGAATACTGGCCGATATCGGTTTTCATGTTTTCAAGCGTCAATAGGGTCATGCGGTTTCCCCGGTGGCGGTGCCAAGGTAAACGTCGCGCACGATCTGGCTGGCCATCACCTGATCCGGGGGGCCATCGGCCAGCATTTCGCCGTTGTGCAGCACCACAATGCGGTCGGCCAGCTGGCGCACCACCTCCATCTTGTGTTCCACCAGCAGCACGGTCTTGCGGGCGTCGTTCTTGATGGCGGCGATCAGTTCCAGAACGTCGGGCGCGTGATCCAGCGACATGCCAGCGGTTGGTTCGTCGAACATGTAGATGTCAGGCTCCATCGCCATCAAAAGCGCCACCTCAAGTTTGCGCTGGTCGCCGTGGGGCAGGGCGGCGGCAGGCAGATGCGCCACCTTTGCCAGGCGTGTTGCCTCTAGATAGCGTTCGGCGCTGGCGGTCAGTTCCCTGAAACGATGGGCAGCGCGAAACATCCGCCAGCCATTGCCGGAACGCACCTGTACTGCCAGGCGGATGTTTTCCAGAACGCTCAGCCTTGGAAACAGGTTGGTAAGCTGAAAGGCCCGGCCAATGCCGTGATGCGCGCGCGCCGAGGGGCCGAGGCGGGTCAGATCGACCCCATCCTTCAGCACCTGCCCGCCCGAGGCGGCAAGCTGGCCTGAGATCAGGTTGAAATAGGTGGTCTTGCCCGCTCCGTTCGGCCCGACGATCACCGTCAGTTCGCCGGGGCGAAAGGCGCAACTGACCTTGTTGACGGCGACATGACCGCCAAAACGGATGGTCAAATCGCGCGTGACTAGTGAAGGCTCGGTCATGGATCCGTGACGACTTGAGATGGTTGGGGGGCAGACAAGGACAGGGTCGGCCCGCATGGTGCAGGCCGACCCGGATTGCTTAGTTATTGTGGCGACCGATGGGGATATCCATTTCCTCGGGGCCGATGATGCGGACCAGTTCGGGAATGGCCCAATCGACGTTGTCATCGACCCGGATCTTGAAATGCACCATGGATTGCAGCGCCTGGTGATCCTCGGGGCGGAAGGTCATCGGCCCTTTGGGGGTGTCCCAGGTCATGCCTTCCATCGCCTTGATCAGGTCTTCGGTTTCCAGGCTGTCGGCGGTTTCGATCGCCTTGACAACCGCCAGAGCCGCCGCCATGCCACCGGCGGTGAAAAAGTCGGGCGGAGTGCCGAAACGTGCCATATGTTCCTTGACCAGCCAGTCGTTGATCGGGTTCTGGTAGCTTTCATAGTAGTAGTAAACCGCACCTTCCATGCCGGGAAAACGCTTGTAGGTCGGCAGAACCGGCAGGATATGGCCGCCCATGGAAATCTCGATACCATAGCGATCGGGATCCATCGCCTTGATCTTGCCCGGAGCATCACCGCCGCCGGCGATGTAAACCAGAATGACCTTGCGCCCGTCCTTGTCTTTCAGCGCGTTGAACATGCGTTCGGTCGCGGCGGTGAAATCGGCGGTGCCCTGAGGTACGTATTCCTCGGTCACCACGGTGGCGCCGGAACCTTTCAGCGCCGCCTTGAAGGCGTCGATGCCGTCATGGCCAAAGGCGTAATCCTCGGCGATGGTGGCGACGTAGAGGTTGGCGTCGGGTTTCAGCGCCAGCGCCTGTGCCTGCATGTCCATGGACGAGTTGCGCGAGGTCTTGAACACATAGCGGTTGCTGTCCGGCCCGGTCAGGCTGTCGGCGACGGCCGGTTCGACAATCAGGATCTTTTCGTATTCCTCGGCAATCGGCAGCATGCCCTTGGTCACGCCGGACGAGGTTGCCCCGACCGCCAGCAACACGTCGTCATCGCCATAAGCCTCGGCCAGGACGGCGCGGGCCACGTCGGGTTTGAACTGCGTGTCCTTGTAGATCAGTTCGACCGGGTGTCCCTTGATGGTATTGCTGCCGCCGGTGGCATATTCGATACCCATCTTGAAACCGGTCTCGGACTGCTTGGAAAAGGCTTCGAAACTGCTGCCGGATACCCCGTGCACCAGCGCGATCTTGATCGGGTCTTCGGCCGATGCGGCGCCTGCGATTGCCAAAACGCCGGCAACCGCTGCTGCCAGCCGCGTAAATCTCGTCATGTTGATCTCCCTCAAGGTCGGGCCAGCCGATGTTGCACGACCGGTACCCATGGTTTAGCTTGCCTCTGAAGCATCCCGCACCTTGGCGAACGGGGCAAGATCGTGGAAATACGTACCGATGATTGCTATCGAGACGGCGATTTCGCCGAGCTGGCCTATACCTATGCGCCGGTCGGGCTGGTGGTGACGGAAAACCGCAGGATCCGCGATTGCAACCTCGCCTTTGCGCAGATGTTCGGATATGCCCGCGCCGAGCTGCAAAACCAATGGTTTTCCGTGCTTTACCCCAGCGACGAGGAATTCGTCAACATCCGCGACCGGGGGGTCAGGCAGTTGCGCGAAACCAATACCTATTGGGACGAGCGGATCATGGCGCGACAGGATGGCACGCTGTTCTGGTGCCGGGTGCGCGGCCATTCCTTTACCCCCGACACGCCGCTTGAACGCGCGGTCTGGAGCTTTGCCGACCTTTCCGACAGCCGCCCCTATTTCCCGCTGACCCGGCGCGAGCGCGAGGTGCTGAGCCATCTTGCCGATGGCCTGACCAGCAAGGAAATCGCCCTTAAACTCGACCTTTCCTATCGCACGGTCGAGGTTTATCGCGCCAAGCTGCTAAAGAAATTCGGCGTCAGCAACACCAGCGGACTGTTTCATTCCTTTGGCGGCATCGACAGCGATCATGTGGTGTCAAACAGCCGCCGCTGACAGGGCGGCGACAGCACCACAACGGCGTCATGTCCGGTTCTTGCCCCGTGCCATGAAGATTTCCACCACCTGCGCATGCTTGCCTAGCTTCAGGGCTTTTCTCGGGCCGAAAACCGTGCTGTAGCGTGGCACCGCCAGATCACCTATATGTACCACACCGGCCAGCACGAAACAGATTTGCATGCCGTCACCGCCAGTTCGTGTCGGCACCCGGACCGGACCTTCCCAGATGGTCAGGCGGGCGGCGATGTCTTCGGGGCGATAGATCAGATTCAGATCCTGCACCGGCCCATCGGTCAGGCGGCCGGTCACCGCAATATCGCCGGAAAACTGCACCGGCGTCAGGGGCTTGGCCTCGATATCGCCATCGGCGGTGGCCAGTATCATGCCAGGGCCGGAAATCACCATCAGGGTGCGCGCCATGCCCGGAAAGGCGGAAAAATCGCCATCGGTTTCCACATCGGCAAGGCTCAGCCGCCACAACATGCCCTTGGCATCCTGATCGCCGGCAATTTCACGGGTGATGCCATGGCCGTTGCGCCAGGGAATGGTGCGAAGTTCGTTTGGCAGGATTATCCGCATTGGCGCTGCTCCGCTAAGTTTGTTGCTCTATGGTCGGCGATTTTCCAATCGCAGGCAATGATTTTGATCGTGAACGGTTTGCGGCAATTCCACCGCTTGAACAAGTGAACCGGTTCCTTGCCGGAACCGCAACCCCCATCCTAACCCAACTGGTTGTGCAGCCGCGCGTCATGGGTCTTGAAGTGGTTGGTAAACCATGCCTCCAGCGAGGCCACCAGCCGCTCGGCGGTCTTGTCCGGGTTTTCGCCGGTGCCGTCCATGATGTCGCGCAATTCATCCAGCAATTCTTCGTGATCGGCCTTGTGAACCGCCAACTGGTCATAGCCGTATCCGAGCATTTCCTGTTCTTCCAGGGCGAAATGCGACGAGATGGCGCTCAGTAGTTCGCCGAAACCCTTCTGTATCTCGTCGGCATCCTTGCCGTTCAGGATGGCACTGGCGGTCTGGTTCACCAGTTCCACCAGTTCCTTGTGCTCATAATCGACCTCGGCATTCCCGACGCTGTATTCGGGTTTCCACGCGATGGGGGGCATGTTCAGTTCCTTTCGCAGTCAGTGAAACGTGAAACCGCTGGCCGTGCGGAAATCGATCACGAAACTCTGTTCCGCCTTTAGATCAATCTGGCGCGTTTCGACAAAATCAAAGCCATCGGTCGCCGGATTGTCGCGCATCCTGACGGTGACGCTGTGGTTTCCGATGGGCAGCAACAAGCGTTCATATATGCGCGAGGGGCCACTGCCTGCAAGGCCCGAGGGTGGCTGTTCGACAGTATAGATCGTCTTGCCGTCAACCGCCAGTTCGACATAGATCGGCGGGCGACGGCGGTCGCAGATCTGCTTGGCGCGCATGTTGGGCGGCAGCTTGGCCAGTTCCTCGGCCGTGCGGTCGCGGCAGGTGGCGCTGCGATCGCCGCTATGGGTAAAGCTGAGCCGGAGGAGGGCGGTATCCTCGGGCATGTCGCGCCATTGCGGCGACGAGGCGTAATAGGCCACGACAGCCGTCAGCGCCATGGTTACCAGCCCGCCCAGGATCAGGTGATGAATACGCGATTTCATTCCCCCACCTCTTGGTTCGGTTTGACGGTTTCGCCCGGTGCGTCGGTTGTGGGCAGGGGCAGCTTGTGTCCCTTTTTCGATTTCTTCTCGAACGGTCCCATCGCCTTCAGCTTGTCGGAAAATTCGGCGATTCTGCCCGGCAGCTTGCCGCGTTCGCTGGGTCCGGCCCAGACGGTCAGCAGGCGTTCGCGCGGCACGCGTTTTCTGAGATACGGATCGCGTTCTCGGGCGATCCGCGCCTTGGTGATCTCGACCCCCAGCCGGTGCTGGCAGTCGCGTTCGGAACAGCCCGCAAGGGCAATGCCGTCGGCGATGTCGCGGCTAAGGACATAGTCAAGCATCGACGGCGGGATCTGGCCGATGCAGGCGACCGAAATGCGCCCTTCGGCCGGTTGATTGCCCGAGCCGTGTTCGCAGGCAAAGGTCAGAACCCGGCCGCCGGATCCGTCCTTGGGAAGCGCGCCGATGGCGTTCACCTCGGTTCTGAGATCGTTCAATGACCGGTGCGGCAGGTCGATGCCGGTGATCAGGTTCTCATCGCTGCGGAACGGCATCGACGACGGGCAGGCGCCCATGCAGATGCCGCAGGAAACGCAGCGGTCCGGATCAACCAAAGCTTCACGACGGAACGGTGCATCATCGGTGCGCGCCACCATGGTGATGGCGGTATAGGGGCAATCGGCAACGCAGCGGGTACAGCCGTTGCAGTTGTCCAGATCGACGACGGCGGCGGGGTTTTCCTTGCGCGGCGGCAGCCAGGGGATGCCGAACATCAAGATGGTGATCGCCAGCACCGAAGTCCAGATCACCCCGGCAGGCAGGATGTTGAGCAGCGGATACAGCCCCAGAATGATCCAATCAAGGCCGATCACCGCCGGAACCGTCGCCAGATCGGCGGGGGCCTGGGATTGCGCCGGGTAGACATAGGAAACCACCACCAGCGCCACCAGTGTCAGGATCGACAGACCCCGCGGCGGGCGGGTCTGGGCCTGGGTGATCCGTTGCAGATGAATCCACATCATCAGCAGCATCAGCAGCGGGATGGCGATGTGCAGGAACACCATCAGCGTAAAGAACCGGCTGGACAGCATCTCGGGCGTCAGAAAGTTGCGCGCGATCGGTTCGGCAAAGAACGGCAGCGCGTCCAGAAACTCGGTGGTGGTGGTGGCGACATATTGCGCCAGCTTGTCCCAGACCAGCCAATAACCGGTGATGCCGGACATGTAGACGAACCAGAGGATCGGCACACCGGTGACCCAGGAAAACCAGCGATGGCCACGGTAACGGTCATAGACCCATTCCCTGAGGATATGGATCAGCATCACCACGATCAGCAGGTCCGAGGCATAGCGGTGCAGACTGCGGGTCAGCCCGGCATGCCACCACAAATCGCCGGAAATCCATTGCAGCGAGGCATAGGCATCGGTCACGCCCGTATCAAAAAAGATGAACAGATAAACCCCGGTCAGGGTCACGATCCAGAACAGATACCAGCCAAGCTGTCCGAGATTTCCCAGGGGGTTCCAGTCGGGTCCGAACAGGGGATCAAAAACGCGTTCAAACCGGTCGAAGCCTCGTCTAAAGGCTGCGCGCAAAGCATTCATTTAGTCACCTTATCCGTTCTGGCGATGCGGCCCGGAGCGGATTTTTCTTTCAGCCCGACGTTTTTCCAGCCAAAGCCTTATGATTACTGCCGCGGTCAGGATCAGTGACAGTGCCCCGAAGAAGATGCCAAAGAAGATACCGTAGTCGAACCGATACGCCCGTGTCAGGGGATTGTAAACCGTACAAAGAAAGGTCAGGCGGTTCCACAGGTCGCCGGGGGCGACGGATTGGGTTGTGGTTCCGTAGATCAGGCCCTTCAGCGGCTGCACGAATACCGGCAGCGGAAATTCCTCGCCGTAAATCTGGCCGTATACCCGGCCATCGGCATCCAGGATTGAGGTCTGGGTCACATGATCGAAAGTGCCGGCCGTGAACTGATAGGAAAAGCCGAGATCGCGCAGGAACGCCTCGGTGGTGTCCTGATCGGCGCTGGCGACCTGCCAGTTTGCCATGCTGTTCAGTCGATGGGTTCCGGAAAATCCCTTGAGCTGATTCGGCCGGTCATTGGCGGCGTCAAAGCCGAAGGTCAGGACATTGAAGCTGTCGGTGCCAAACAGGCCGCGCGCCTGGGCCACCGCGTCGCGCAAATGATCGGTGGTAACCGGGCAAACGGTGGCGCAACTGGTAAAGATCAGCGACACCACCAAGGGTTTGCCGCGCAGATCGGCCAGCACCAGTGGCTTGCCGTTCTGGTCGGTCAGGACATGATCACCGACGCTGCGGCCGATCGCAGCTTGGCTGATCTTGTAAACCGCTTCGGCGTCAAGGCTGACCTGACGGCTGGCTGGGGCTTGCGCCATTGCGCCAGGTGCCATCAACGGCAACAACAGCAGCGCCGCCGCCGCTGTTGCCAGCCAACCTATTCGGGGTTTTTTCCTCACCACGCCCACCGGATCGCCTGATCCAGGATCACCCCGGCGGAAAGTGTGGCGAACTGCACCAGCGACCAGCGAAAGGTGCGCATGGCGTTGCCTTTGGTCGGCTCGCGAAACAACCGGTACGAGGCCCAGAGGAAGGGCAGGCCGCCGATTGCCGCCATCAGGCCATAGACCGGACCAAGGCCCAGCAGCAGCGGCACGAATGACAGCGCCACCAGGGCGGCGACATGCAGAAAGATGGTCGGCGCCCAGACATCGGGGCCGGAAACCGCGGGCAGCATGGGAATGCCGGCGCGGCGGTAATCCTCGGTTCTGGCAACCGCCAGCGCCCAGAAATGCGGTGGCGTCCACAAGAACAGAACCGCTGACAGAACCAGCGGAATTGGCGCGATCACCGGGCCGAATTGCGGTGCAGCTGCGGCAGCGCCCGCCAGCACCGCGAAACTGCCCGCAGCGCCGCCGATCACCACGTTCCAGACAGTGCGGCGTTTCAGCCAGACGGTATAGATGACGCCGTAGGTAAGCGCGCCCATGAACACCAGCAGCGTGGCCAGGGTGCCGCCGACCGACCACGCCATCAGCAGTGATCCGCTCAGCAGCGCCAGGAATGACAGGGGCCAGATGAAACCTTCCTTCAACAACCCGCTGGCAAAGGGTCGCTGATGGGTCCGGGCCATCATCCGGTCGCTGACGCGTTCGTAATATTGATTGAACCCGCCAGCGGCACCGGATGCGCCGAGAACGGCAACGGCGAATACCAGGGCCTTGATGACCCCCAATTCGCCGCCGCCGGTCATCACGCCCACAACTGCTGCGAGCGCGATGAAGGTGCCGATCCTCAGCTTCAGGATCGAGACGGTCATGTTGATGGCAGTCAGCATCGCTGAAGCCCTTTCATTTCCGTCGTCAGTTGAACTGCCAGATTTCTGACAGGTACTTCCAGTTGACGAAGTAATAGAGGATGAACGTCAGGAAGAAGATGGTCACCAGCGTCACCGTGCCAGGCAGCTTGAAAGTTGCCTCGCTGCCGTATTGCGACACGACCTTGCTGTCGTCATGCAACGGGAAGTTCAGCTTGGCCCCCGGTACATCCAGTCTTCTGCCGAACAATACCGAACCGACGATCAGCAGAACGAACAACAGCCCGCCGGTTGCGGCGAAAATGGCCGAGATGCCGTTCAGACCCATCATCAGGTAGGCCGCAGGCGAGAACTCGTAAGCATTGGCCGCGTCGGTCATTGCGATGTCCCAGTGCCGCCGGGGAACCCCCAGCGTACCCGCCCCCATCATGAACAGCGAGATACCACCGGCACCCAGGCCGAAGATATAAGGCTGCCACTTGGCCAGACCCGGCAGAATGATATCGCGCTGAAAGATCAGCGGCACCACGATATAGGTCATCGCCATGAAGGCCAGAGTGGTGCCCGCAACCACGGTGCCGTGGAAGTGGCCCGGCACATAGATGGTGTTGTGCATCAGGACGTTCAGCTGCTCGGTGCCGAGGATGACCCCGGTGATACCGCCGATAAAGCCGAACATCACCAGGCTCATGAACATGCCCGAGAACGCCGGGTTGCCCCAGGGCGCCTTGGTCAGCCATTCAAACCAGCCGCGGGTGTAGCCGTTGCGCCGCTGTGCCGCCTCGACCGCGCCCGGAACCGTCAGGCCGTGGATCATCGAGGCCATCACCGCCAGATACATCATGTAGCTGGTGTTGACGATCTTCCATGCCGAGCTGAGCCCCGGTTCCGCCAGAAGGTGGTGGGCCGAAGCAAGTTGCAGGAACAGGATGTACATCAGGAACGCAAAACGGCTGACCTTTTCGCTCAGCGGTTTGGCACCGACGGTCATCGCCGCGATGGCGTACCAGATCGAGATATGCGCCGCCACGTTGATCTGCTGTGACGAGTGACCCATGCCCCACCAGACGATCTTGTACATCAGCGTGTCGATGCCCGAGATCAGCCCCAGTGACCAAAGCCAGGTCGGGACCAGGATGATCGCACCCGAAGCCAGGGTGAACACCGCGATGATCGCGGCGGTGATCGCCCCGAACGTCACCAGCGGCACCGAGCCGTTATAGGTGTTTTCCGCCTTGGCAACCACCAGCGTGGCAAAGAACACGATCACGCCGATCAGCGCGCCGACTGCAAACAGGATCAGCGACAGATAGAACCAGTGTTCGGCCAGCATCGGCGGATAGGAGGTGAACATCACCGTCGAATCGCCTTTCAGAACCGCATAGTTGGCCATCACCGCGCCAACGATCATCAAGAGAAAGCCGAGCCAGGCGAATTTCGGTGTCGCAATGCGCGAACCAAGGATCACCGCCGATGCAAAGTATAGCAGGGCGATTTCAAAGAAGATGATCCAGAACAACAGCACGTTGGCGCCGTGCCCGGTCAGCACCAGATAGAACCAGTCTGCGGGCAGCAACTGCACCGCAGGCCAGCGCGTCAGCGCCACCAGCAGGCCGAACAGCCCGCCGACTGCAAGGAACACCACCGCCGCAACGGCGTTGGCGCGGATCAATAGTTCGGCGGAACGCTCCACCCTTCGACCTGTGAACTTGCAGGTCCTGTACTGATACTGGGCGCCTGATGTCCCAATATGTCCGATTTCGATAGCGGTCATTTAGCTTCCCCTGATTATTCGACTACGCGGATGACACCGGACATCGTATGATGACCGATTCCGCAGAATTCATTGCAAACGATGCCGTACTCACCAGCCTTTGTGGGGGTGAGAGTAAGAACATGTTCCAGCCCCGGATGCACCGAGAGGTTGATGTTCACCGGCTGCAACGAGAACCCGTGCTGCCAGTCAACGCTGGAGATGTGGAAGCGATAGCTCTGGCCTTTTTTCAGCTCAATCGCCGGCCACCATTCCCAGAGGCGTCCCAGAATATAGACATCGCCACCGACCGGCGGGGCGACCAAGGGGGTGCCATTGATTTCGACTGCTTCGCCATTGGCGTCCTTGACGGCGTATTCGTCGGCGAATGCTTCCACCTTTTCCTGAAACTGGTCGGTAGTGATCCGGTAGGTTTCGGTGGAAAGGTTCTGATCGCCGATGAAGTGCCAGGCGATCATGAAGAAGAACATGAACAGACCCCAGAGGAAAGCAATGATAATCCAGCCCAGTTCGATGCTGTGGATCGGTTCCTTCCACCAGAGGCGGTTCGTCGGAGCGTTTATAGCCATGATTAGGTCTTTCTTGTTAGGTTCCGCTTAGTAGGCAACGGGAATTGAGGCAACTTCCATGACGCCCCACAGCAGATAAAGGACAGTGGGCATGGTCACTCCGATGAACAGAAGCAGGAAAGGATTGTCTAATATGCGCTGCATTGCCGGTGTGTCGGCAGGCGCAAGCGGCTCGTCTGAATTGTCTTGGGCGTCGTTGTCCGTTTTTCCCATTGGTCCCTCCAATATTGAAATGTCCACCCCATCTGCGTCAGAGCGGACATCCATTGCTGTCGACGCGGACTGCGCCGAATTTGTGTATTCACATTCTGATTGTATTCCCGCGGGCAGTCAACACTCGTGGGGCCAGGGGCGGTGGTCCGGACCGAAACGCGCGTTGGTTGCGTTGGCAACGAAATTCGGCCATTGGAAATCCCTTGCATGGGCTTGCAACCGCGCCGCGCATCAACAGATTCCATCAGCCATGACATGATCTGGATCAAATTCGGGCAAATCCGTTACCGATGTGATAACTTGTAAATTAAAATAGATATATCAGTAATTTAAGTGATGTATTGCAGGCAGAAACCGGGTTTTCCCCCGCCGGGTTGAAATGTCGTTGTCAAAAATGTTCGCTGCCGTCGGCAAGGCTTGAAAATCGGCAAAACCCCGGTTCGCGGGCAGTTGCGCTGTGTCCCTTGGTGGCAGTGGTTTGCTTGCCTGCGTCAAATGGTCAGACGGGCAAATCTGCCATATTGGGAATCGGGTACCGGTTTTCCGATTTGACCAATGCCAGCGCGAATCCCCTGTTGCCGAATTCGCAGGGCTGGTGTCGCCAACCAAATCTGCCACCGGATATTGCGCCGGAAAAGTTTATGGTGGACGCAAATCCTGGTGGTTGGCTGCAACCCTCGGCAACCGCCGTTTTGTGATCAATACCGCAGGATTTGCGGCAGTTGTCATCAGATCGGGCGGCAATGAAACAATCCAAGCCTGAACCGGTGAATTGTGGCAAAATTGCTGCCATTGCGCCGGTGGGCGCCTGCCGGATCAAATGATTGTCTAATTAAAACAATATTATAGAATGATAACGTGCAAGCTGTACCAAGTGCAATTAACCCGGCGTTTACCATCAACATTCCACAATCTGCCCAAACTCAGGGCATTATTCGCAATCAATCTACAATAGAACTTGTGGAGAACCGAGATGCGTAACGTAACCACCAGCACCATTGTATCGCTGCTATTCAAGAACAAGCCCGATATCAATTTCCGCAGCTATGTTGCCGAACTGGAACTGGCGCTGCGCAGCAGCGAGCATGAAAGTTTCGATCTGACCTGGGAATACGATGATTTCGCGGTATTCGATATCGACGGTTCGCGGGTGGTTGCGGCCTGTTGCAACACCCTTCGGGATCGGGACAGGTCCGGCACCGGTAAATGCCGCGCGCAGGACCGGGATGACGACTATAGCGAGATGATGCTGCTGGCGGTGGGCTATGGCCTGAAAACCGGTAGCTCCACCCTGGTCGCCGATCACCGCGAGGAAATCTGCCGCTCGGTTGTTGGCCGGATTCAGGCCAGCAATCCACCGGATCTGGTGCTGTGGCGCAGCTTTGATCATCCGTTCACCCCTGAGGATTTTGATCAATTGATCGCCGATCTGCCGTTTCATTCCGAGGCGGTGGAACATCCGGAGGCGGTTGACGACACCGCAGTTGATCAAGACGCTGACGCTGAAATCGTTCCAGCCGAAAACCCCGAAACCGAACAAACCAGCCTGCCGCCAAGGTTGGATCGCTTTGCCGACCCGGACGAGGATCTGCTGTGGCAGCGTTGCGATCTGGAATTCCAGAAACAGAACGACCAGCCGGAAATGCCACTGGCCGCCGAAACCAAGGTCGCAACCGATGATTCCGATACGCCAGAAACAGGCGACCAACCGGCAAAGAACGGGGTGATCCTGTCAGGCGAGGTCGGGCCATCGACGCATAGCGGCAATATCTGGGCCAAGGTTGCGCAAAAAAGCAATCGCCGGAAAAATGCGCCGCGTCCGCAAACCATCCGCCTGGCGCTTTCCGCAGACGACAGGGCAGGGCGGGCGCGTTCGGTGCGCCCCGACCATCTGGCGCAAACACCCCAGTCAAGCCCACCCGCCGAGGGGCTGGCTCCACCGCGCCCGGTAAACCCCAAGACTGCCTCGAACGAATGGGAGGTCGGTTCGCGCACCAGCCTGCCGCGCCCGGGGCCGATCAATGCCTCGGTCCGGATCAAAACTGCAAGCATCGCCAATGACACGCCCGATATTCCGGCGCCGATGTCGGAGGAAATGCAGAAACTGCGCGCCGCCCTTTACGACGAGGAAAAGCCGCGGGGGTTCCATTTCGGCCCGGCAGTCAAGGCACCGCTGCCGCAACGGCTGACCACATACACCTTCAATGCAACGCTGCTGGTGGTGGCGCTGCCGGTGGGGGCGGCGTTGCTGACCTACAACGTTCTGGGGCGCGAAGATCTCGGGGTGACGGCGCGGGCGATGGCGCTGACCGGGGCCGCGATCGGCTTTGCGCAATCGGGCTATGGTGAGGTGCTGTTGCGGTTCATCTGAGGCGAACCGCAAAGGCAAATGATCGTGCAGGCAACAGTCCGGCCGGTGTCCGTCAGGTGACACCGGCCGGCTGCCTTTGGCCCGAGATACCTGCCCCGTTTGGCGGAAATGTTGACCCAACGGCAAAAGACTGCAACACTTGGCGCAAAAGTGGTGTGGGTATGACGAGTGACAAGTCCGACGGTGCGGACCCGGCGCCGTTGCATATACAGAATTTTCTGACTTACAGATTGTCGCGGGTGCATGCCAGGCTGTCGGCGCAGATGGTCAGGTTGCTGGCCAACGGGCCGGGCGTTTCACTGATGCAGTGGCGAATTCTGGCGATCCTCGGCGATAACGAGCCGTTGACCCGCGCCGAGGTTTCACGCCTGTCCGAACTTGACAAGGGGCAGATCAGCCATTGCCTGAAGACGATGATCAGGGACGGGCTGGTCAGCACCGTCGAGGATCAGGCCGACCAGCAACCACGCCTGCTGAGGTTGACCTGCAAGGGCCGTGAACTTTACCGGCAGACCGCACCGGTTGTGGTCAGGCGGCAAGAACAGTTGATGGCCAGCCTTGATGCCAGGGAGGTTCAGGCGCTGAATACGGCATTGAACAAACTCGAACGCTTTGCCGGTCGCACCCGGTTCTGAAAACTGGTGGCTGGCTTTATCGGCCTCGCGGCGATGGGGTTGCGATATGGCGGCTGCCCCTGGCGGGCGGATCCTCGGGCTTGCCGGCGAAACACTGGGCGATTTCCATCCAGCGGCGCGCCGTGGGACCGCTGGTCACAAGTGCTGTATCGTCGATATGGCGCACCTGTGTCACCACCTGGGCAAATTCCACCGCCAAACCGCTGATGGCGTTGTCTGCCTGTTCGGTGTTCCATTGCCAGATGGTCCCTGACGGGGCGGTAAGGCTTAGTTGCGGCGCCGGTTCCGGCACCGGCAGGCCCCGGTTCAGGAACGACCAGCCATAGGTATTGACGCCAAGATGGACGATGTTGCGGATGCGATCGGATTCCAGTCGAACCGCACCCAACCGGTCGAACACCTCTTGCCCATGCGCCCAGGTTTCCATCTGCCGCGCGGTGATTGCCGAAAGCGTGCTCATGTCCGGCCCGGCCCATTTCACCCGCGCCTTGGGATCGGCCTGGCCGTAAAGATCGGCAGTCCTTTCCGCCGCCGCCAGCCAGGCATCGAAAAGGGCGCGGCCATGTAATCCGTCCAGAAAGCTGAACTGGGTTTCCAACATGCTGCGTCCGGCCGCCAGTTCACGGGCGATGCGGCCAAACAGCACCTGAAAGGCGGCAATATCGTTGAGGGTCAGTTCGGCGGCGACGTTGAACATGTGCAGATGGCCAAGCACATCGTTGATGGTCCAGCCCTTGAACAGGGTCGGGATGTTGTAATCGTCTTCGGCCAGGGGGGCCAGAAGTTCGGCCAGTACCCGGCTTTCGTGGCGAAAATCCTCGGCTTGCGGCATCGTTGGTCGGGTATCGTTCATGTTGTTCTGTCCTGATCCGGTTCGATGGTTACCAGAACCGAGCCGATGGCAACCTGCTGACCCTGACGGGCGTTGATGGCGGTGACAATGCCCGCCACCTCGGCCAATAGTTCGTGCTGCATCTTCATCGCCTCCAGTACCAGCAGGCGGCTGCCTTTTTCCACCCGGTCGCCGGGTTCAACAAATATGTCGCGAATACTGCCATGCATCGGTGCGATCAGGCGGCTGCCGCCCTGACTGTCGGTGGCATGGTCGGTCGGTCGGTTCAGGTGAAACCGGTGGGTTTGCCTCTGGTCGGCCAGAAAATACCGCGTGCCATCACGACAAAAGGCAACGATCTGGCGTTTTTTGCCGTCGATATAAAGGTCATCGCCGCGAAACCTTGCGCTGGCGCTGTTTTCGTTCGACCGCACGGTCAACGCACCATCCGGCATTAGCGTCAGTTGCAGGTTCAGAACCTGATCCTGCTGGCGAATGGCAAAGCGACTGTTCAGCGCGCCCGGGCTGCCCCATCCCAACAGTTCCGGCGACGACAGCGACCTGGCCGCTGCGGCTTTTTGTGCCTCGGCAAAGGCCAGTGCCGCCAGGGTTGCCAGCGTGGCGAAATCGGGTTCAGCCGACGCCATGTCAAAACCATGGCCAAGAAACCCGGTGGTTGTCTTGCCCGTGGCAAAGCCGTCCGACGACAGGACATCAATCAGAAAATCACGGTTGTTTCGGGGGCCAAACAACGGTGCTGAGGCCAGTGCCGCGATCAGCCGTTTGCGTGCGGTTTCACGATCCGGCCCATAGGCGATGATTTTCGCCAGCATCGGGTCATAGAAGGGCGAAACGACAATCCCCTCGGCAATGCCGCTGTCGACCCTGATGCCATCGCCACGGGGCGGTTGCCAGTGGATGATCCTGCCGCTATCCGGCAGAAAATCACGGGCGGGGTCTTCGGCGTATAGCCGCGCCTCGATGGCGTGGCCCTGGGGGTGGATGTCGTCTTGTCCAAGGCCAAGTGGTTGGCCTGCCGCCACCTTCAGTTGCAGGTCCACAAGGTCGATGCCGGTGACAAGTTCGGTTACCGGGTGTTCCACCTGAAGCCGGGTATTCATCTCCAGAAAATAATACTCGCCGCTTTGATCCAGCAGAAATTCGACCGTTCCCGCCCCTTCATAATCAATGGCGCGGGCGGCGTTTACGGCGGCCTGGCCCATCTTTGCACGCAGATCGGCATTGACGGCGGGCGAGGGGGATTCCTCGATCACCTTCTGGTGGCGCCGCTGAATCGAACAGTCGCGCTCGCCCAGATGGATGGTATTGCCGTGCCGGTCGGCGAAAATCTGGATTTCCACATGCCGCGCATCGGTGATGGCGCGTTCAAGGATCAACTGGGCTGAGCCAAAGGCGCTGATGGCCTCTGCCCGCGCTTCGGTCAGGGCGTGGGGCAGTTCGGCAGGATCAAGAACCAGCCGCATGCCGCGCCCGCCGCCACCCGCTGCCGCCTTGACCATCAGCGGCATGCCGATGGTTCTGGCGGCAAGGATCAGGCTGGCATCAGATTGATCCTCGCCCTCATAACCCGGCAGGCAGGGTACCCCCGCCGCCTGCATCAGCCGTTTGGCCGCCGCCTTGTTGCCCATGGCGGCAATGGCGTCGGCGGATGGGCCGACGAAAACCAGCCCGGCAGCCATGACCGCTGCGGCAAAATCGGCGTTTTCCGACAAAAAGCCATAGCCGGGGTGAAGGGCATCCGCCCCGCTGGCCACTGCCGCCGCCAACAGCTTGTCGGCGTCAAGGTAACTGTCGCCTACCGGCCCTTTGCCGATCCTGACCGCCTGATCGGCAAATGCCACATAGGGTGCGTCGGCATCGGCATCGGTATGGACCGCCACGGTTTCCAGCCCGGCAAGTTTGGCCGTCCGCATGATGCGAAGGGCGATTTCACCGCGATTGGCGATAAACAGCCGCGAAAACCGGGTTTCCCGAGGTTTCATCTGTTGGCACCCGTAAGTGATATAAATTTAATAACAATGAGTTGCATGAGATACCTCACATCCTTGCCACGCCGAAACTGTTGGGCCTGAGGCTGCGCGCCCGTGCCTCGGCACAGGTATCAAGGCAGAATCCCAACAGGTTTCTGGTGTCGCGCGGGTCGATCATGCCATGATCAAGCACCCGCCCCGAAGTGTGGAACGCATCGGATTGACGATCAAAATGCTGTTTGATCGCAAGGGATTGCGCCTGCATCTTGGCGCTGTCTATCGGCTGGCCCCGGCGTTTTGCGGCAATTTCCATCACCTGTTGCATGGTGCCGGCCGCCTGTTCTCCGCCCATCACCCCGGTGACGGCGTTTGGCCAGGTAAACAGGAAATCGGGCCGGAAGGCATAGCCGCACATGCCGTAATTTCCCGCCCCGAAACTGGCACCGACATAGATCGAGATTTTCGGCACCCTGAGGTTGGTTACTGCCTGAATCATCTTTGATCCGTGTTTGATCATGCCACCTTGTTCATATTCCAGCCCGACCATGTAACCGGTGGTGTTGTTGAGAAAAATTACCGGATGACCGGCCTGATCGCAGGCTTGCAGGAAATGCGTCGCCTTGGCGGCACCATGCGGGTCAAGCGGGCCGTTATTGCCGATAATGCCAATCACATGATCCATCAATTTGCTTTGCAGACAAATGGTTGCAGCGCCATATTCAGGTTTGAACTCGATGAAGTCCGAGCCATCCACCAACCGCGCCGCCAGTTCACGCATGTCATAAGGTTTGTGATAATCGACCGGCACGAGGCCAAGGATGCTATCGGCGTCAAACAGCGGCTTTGCCGCCTGACGCTTTGCGATGCGCAAGCCACGATTCCAGTCCAGCCGTGCCACCAGATCGCGGGCGATCTCTATGCCGTGGGCGTCATCCTCGGCCAGGTATTCGATCAGGCCGGTGGTGGTTGCGTGCATTTCCACGCTGCCAAGGCTGGCGTCGTCGGACACTTCACCGGTGGCGGCCTTGACCAGTGCGGCACCGCCCAGCATCGCCATGCCGTTGTTTTTCACGCCGATGACATAATCGCTCAAGCCCGGCTGATAGGCCCCGCCCGCGGTCGAGGGGCCGTGAAGCACGGTGATCACCGGAATTCCCGCCGCCGACAGCCTTGCCAGTCCGGCAAACAGGCCACCGCCATGCGCCCAGAGTTCGACCGTATAGGCCATCAGATTGGCACCGGCGCTTTCCACCAGATGCAGGAAAGGCAGTTTTTGCCTAATTGCAATATCAATACATCCCAACGCCTTATCGACGGTCTTTGACGTGGATGCCCCGGCATTGATGCCGCTGTCATCGACAAAGACCAGACAGCGCACCCCGGAAACGAAACCGATCCCGGTCAGGATCGACGCCCCTGGCACGCTGGTTTCCGGGTTGGCGTCATCGACCAGATAGGACGCCATGTTGTATAGCTCAAGATAGGGCATACCGGGATCAAGCAGGGCGGCCAGGCGTTCGCGCGGGCTTAGCTGGCCTCGTTCCTGAAACCGCTCCCGGCGTTTTTCCGACAAGTCTTTGGCGCGGTCTTCCAGGCCGCGCACGCGGTCGATCAGCGCCAGCATGTCCTGCCGGTTGGCGGCGAAACTGTCGCTGTCGGTGATCAGACGCGATTGAAATTCGGCCATGTTCAGACCTCCAGCAATGAGTTGGGAACCTCGATCTGATGCGCCAGCAGCAGTTGCGCATAACCCTTGGCCTGGGGATCGTTGCGCAGACTGGATGTACCGCCGCCGCCCAGAACCCCGTTCAGCACGATGTTGAAGGCATGACAGCCCGGCAGCAGATAGCGTTCGACCCCGCCCTTTAGGAAATGCCCGAAAACCTTGCGAATCTCCGCCTCGTTCAGCAGGTGCCACAGATGTGGCAGATAGTCCGGGTGCCGGGCGATAACGCCGATATTGGCGCTGTCTCCCTTGTCGCCGCTGCGCGCCAGCGCGAGGTCGATAACCGACAGCCGCCGGGTTTCGATTTCAGCCGCCGGTTTTGCCGGCTCTGCCGGGCGCCGGAGCGGGCTGGCGGGCAGGGTGGGGATGGCCGCGCGGTAGGTCTGGCGGCCGGTTTCGCCGGCGATGGTGACGCTGATCGCTTCCTTTGGCAAAAGAAAGGAAAACAGCGCCATCACCGGCGAGGGCTTCGGCCTTGCCCCGGCAAACCCCGACAGGCCGGGGGGGGCGGAAAGGCCAAGGCCGGTTGCCTCTTTCAAAAACAGACCGACGCCTGCGGCGGCGGTGTGGCGAACGGCGATCTTGGCGTTGACTTCGCGCCAGGGGCCGGGGCGGCGATTGGTTCCGAACTGCGATTCAGCGCCGAGAATTTCGACGCTGGTTTCGGTGAAACCGGCCATTTCGCGGCGCGCAAGTGCGGCGCTGGTGCGGTTGATGGCGGCGCTGGCAAAGGCTTTGGCCTTTTGATCGGCGTCAATGCCATAATAGCCGAACAGATGGCCGCCGCGCCAACCGTCCTGCCAGGTCAGGCAGGTCTTGTAATGCGCCGTCGGGGCGCGGCCTTTGGCACCGGTCAGGGCCACGCGGTCAGGTGCGGTCTGCCGGATGGTGACGCCGGAAAAATCACAGGTCACATCGGGCAACAGATAGGCCTGCGGATCACCGATTTCATAGACCAGTTGTTCAGCAACCGTGCCGGCACTGACCAGCCCGCCGGTATTTTCCGGCTTGGAGATGGTCACGCCACCATCGGCGGCAAGCTCGGCGATGGGATAGCCGATGGTTTCAAAGCCGCCCTTGATCAGGTGCCAGTCGGTGAAATTGCCGCCCGTCGCCTGGGTGCCGCATTCAAGGATGTGTCCGGCCAGCGATCCGGCGGCCAAAAGGTCGTATTTGTCCGCCTGCCAGCCAAAGGCGTGAATGGCCGCCCCCAGCGTTACCGCGCTGTCGACACAGCGCCCGGTCAGCACGATGTCGGCCCCCTGATCCAGCGCCAAGGCAATCGGGAACGCGCCAAGATAGGCATTGATGCTGGCGATGCTCGCCGGGTCCGGAAAGGCGGCATTGGTGAACATGTCGCTATGACCCGCCTTGGCCAGTTCAGCGGCGCGGGGCAGCAGATCATCGCCGGTAACGGTTGAAACCTTGAGTTGAAGCCCCTGATCGGCAATGATTTTCCGCAACTCGGCAGCGCAGGCGTCGGGGTTCATGCCACCGGCATTGGCGATGATGCGCACCCGCTGGCGGGCGATTTCGGCCAGGTTCGGGCGCATGGCCGCCGTCAGGAAATCACCGGCGAAACCGGCACCCGGATCGGCGGCGCGCATCCGCGCCAGGATCGCCATGGTGATTTCCGCCAGATAGTCATAGACGATAAAATCAAGCTTTTCGTCGCCCAGCAACTGTTCGGTGGCAAGTGCTGCATCGCCCCAAAAGCCGCTTGCGCCGCCGATCCTGATGGTCTGTGATGCACCCGGCATGAATTCGCGTATCACCCTTGATATGAAACGGACAATGCGACTAGGGATAACCGACCGAAAATCGATTGCAACATGAAAACGCCCGGACGTGGCGGCACAGACAGGCAGCAAAACCGATGAAAAACCCGTTTGACAACGAAGAACGCAGCGCCTTTCGCAACCTGTTGCGCAATTTCGTGGCGGCTGAGATCACGCCATTTGCCGATCAGTGGGATGAGGCGGGCGAAATCCCGCCGGAACTGCATCAAAAGGTCGGTGCGCTTGGCGTCTGGGGGTTCGGGATTGATGAGAAATATGGCGGGCTGGGGTTTGACGAAGTTTTCATGCGTGCCGCCTATGGCGAGGAATTCGCCCGTGCCGGTGCCGGTGGCGTCACCGCAGCACTGGCCGGGCGCACCATCTCGATCGAACCGATCCAGCGGCTGGCGTCGGAGGCGATCCGGGATCGGGTGCTGGCGGATATCGTCAGCGGCAAAAAGGCATCCAGCCTTGGCGTCACCGAACCGGGCGGCGGATCGGACGTGGCGGCGATGAAAACCACCGCCCGGCGCGATGGCGACTGTTTTGTGCTGAACGGTGAAAAGACCTTTATCACCGGCGGTATGAATTCGGATTATTTCGTCATCGGCGCCAGAACCGGTGGCGAGGGGTTGCGCGGTATTTCACTGTTTTTCGTTGAATCCGACATGCCGGGTTTCAGCCGCACCGAGATCAAGCGCAAGATGGGCTGGTGGTGTTCCGACACCGCCTCGCTTTATTTCGACGATTGCCGGGTGCCAGAGGGCAACCTGATGGGGGCGATTGATACCGGGTTCCTGGCGATCATGCAGAATTTCAACATGGAACGCCTGGTGGCGATTGCCGCCATGTTGGGGATGATGAAAACCTGTCTTGAGGATTCGATCGCATGGGCGAATACGCGCCAGACCTTCGGGCAGCCCCTGATCCGGCATCAGGTGATCCGCCACAAGATTGCCGAAATGTCGGCCAGGATTGATGTGGTCGAGGCCTATCTCAACCAAATCTGCTGGTCCTGTCAGCAAGGCGAGGTGCCGGTGGCTGAGATTTCCAAGGGCAAGTTCTTTTCCTCCAAGGCGCTGGAATACGTTGCCAGCGAGGCGATGCAGATTTTCGGCGGGGCCGGCTATTTGCGCGGCAACCGGGTTGAACGCATTTATCGCGAGGTCAAGGTGATGGCCATTGGCGGCGGCTCGGAGGAGATCATGCGCGATCTGGCGGTTCGGCAGATGGGATTATAGCGTTTTTGTCTTGTCCCGTCGCTGTTTGCGCCGTAATTGTTCAGTTATAGAACGATCTGGTCAGGCTGGCCGAAAGGGGTGGATATGGCCGTGAACAGCAGCGAAAGACCGACCGGCCAGCGGGATTTACTGGGTCTGGTCGGTTACAACATGAAGCGCGCCTATATGCGCATCTATCAGGATTTCAGCCAGGAATTGCTGGCCTTCGATCTTCGCCAGCGGACGTTTTCGGTGCTGTCGCTGGTGATCGAGAACCCCGGCATCAGCCAGAGCGACATCGCCCGCTCGCTCGGGATCGAGCGATCCGGCACGGTGGTGATCGTCGATGAGCTGGAGCAGCGAGACCTGATAAGACGTTCGGCGGTCAAGGGCGACAAGCGGGCCTATGCGCTGCGGGTGACAGCGGCGGGGCGAAAACTGTATGCTTTGGCCCTGAAAAAGGTCGCGGCCCATGAGGAGCGGATGCTTGAAAATCTGACGGCAGCCGAGCGGGTTCAGTTGAACCAGTTGTTGCAACGCATCCATTTGTCTGATCCGGAAAGGGGTTGAAATGCAAATAAGCAGTGAAACAAGGGCGGTCATCACCGGCGGTGCCTCGGGCCTGGGTGAGGCTTGCGCGCGCAACCTGGCGGGCGGCGGTGCCAGTGTCTGTCTGTTCGATCTGAACGAGGCGCGGGGGCGGGCGCTGGCGGCAGAACTTGGCGGGCATTTCGTCAAGGTCGATGTCAGCGATCCCGAAAGCGTCGAGGCGGGGTTTGCCGCCGCGCGCAAGGCGCAGGGACAGGAACATGTCCTGATCAACTGCGCCGGTATCGGGGTTGCCGCCAAGACCGTGGACAAGAACGGCAAGCCCCATGATGCGAAGTTTTTCGAGCGGGTGATCCGGATCAACCTGATCGGCAGTTTTCTCTGCGCCTCGCGCGCGGCGGCGGGGATGGTGACAAACGCGCCGGTGACCGCAGATGGCGAGCGCGGCGTGATCATCAACACCGCCTCGGTGGCGGCGTTTGACGGGCAGATCGGGCAGATCGCCTATGCCGCCTCCAAGGGAGGAATCGTCGGCATGACCCTGCCGATGGCGCGGGATCTGTCGCGCAGCGGCGTGCGCGTGGTTTCCATTGCGCCGGGGATTTTCAAGACGCCGATGCTGGCGGGGTTGCCGGATGAGGTTCAGGCCTCGCTTGGGGCGCAGGTGCCGTTTCCATCGCGTCTGGGCGATCCGGCGGAATACGGCGCGATGGCGCGCCATATCGTGGAAAACTCCATGCTGAACGGCGAGACCATCCGGCTGGACGGGGCGATCAGGATGGCGCCGAAATAGGTATATTGCCAAGGGGTGTTTCGCCCTTTGGGCGAACCGGGCGGGGGCTAGCCCCCCGCGCGGCGATTGGGGGCCAACCGCCGCTGCCCCCCAGAGTATTTCGGCAATAAAGAAATCAAGGTGGGGTCAGCGGAAATTCGGCGGGCGTTTTTCCAGGAATGCCTTCAGGCCCTCGACCGCGTCCGGGGTGGTTTGGGCGATGGCGGCGCTCAGGCTTTCGACGTAAAGGCCGTCGGGTTTGGAAAGGTCGTGGATGCGGCTGATCGACTGGATCATCAGGTAATTCGACAAGGGCGCGTTGCGGGCAATCTTGCCGGCAAGCTGCATGGCCAGGGGCAGTGCTTCGGCGTCTTTGACAGCGTAATGGGCGAGGCCGAGGGCGACGCCCTCGGTCGCGTCGTATTTGCGTCCGGTCAGCATCATTTCCGTCATCCGGTCGGCACCAAGGATCTTGCCGACGCGGGCGGTGGCGCCGCCGCCGACGAAGATGCCGCGACGGCCTTCGGGAAGCTGGAAGATGGTGGAGGGTTCGGCGATGCGCACATGCGTGGCGGTGGCAAGTTCGAGGCCGCCGCCGATCACTGCGCCGAACATGGCCGATACCACCGGCAGGCCGCCGAACTGGATGCGGTCCATCACCGCGTGCCAGTTGCGCGAGTGGTAAAGCGTGTCTTCGGCGCTGCGCATGACGTGTTCGGACAGGTCGAGGCCCGAGCAGTAATGTCCGTCAGTGCCGGTCAGTACCGCCACGCGGGTTTCTTTCGGCGGGTTGCTGAAGAAGGCATCGAGCGCCAGCAACAATTCATCGCACATGGCGTTGCGTTTGGCGGGGCGGTTCATGGTCAGGGTTGCGACCGGCCCGTCAAGGCTGATTTTCAGGACTTCGTCTGGTTTGCTCATCGGCTGGCTTTCGCGTTGGAACGGTCGGCTGGATTGTTAACCGATATAACAATCCGATGGCAACTCTTTCTTTTGTCGCGGTCAGGATCAGAGCCGGTCGCGCAGGCTGAACCAGAACATCGCCGCCGCCAGAAGCGGTGCGCGCATGCCCGCCCCACCGGGAAATGGTCTTGAGGGAACGCCCGCCATCAGATCAAAGCGTTCGAGATGTCCGGCGCTTGCCTCGGCCAGCAATTTTCCCGCCAGCGTTGCCATGGCCACACCATGGCCGGAGAACCCCGATGCGGTGAGGGTCCGGTTGTCGAGCCGACTGAACAGCGGCATGCGGGTCATGGTGATGCCAAGGGTGCCGCCCCAGGCATAGTCGATACGGGTGTTGCGCAATTCGGGATAGATCCGCAGCATCGGTTTGCGCACCTTGGCGGCGATATAGGCGGGAAAGCGGTAGCCATAACTTTCGGTGCCGCCGAACAGCAGGCGGTTGTCCTGGGACAGGCGGAAATAGTTGATGACAAAGCGGCTGTCGGCGACGGCGTGGTTGTTGGCGATCAGTGCTTTGGCGGTTTTTTCCGGCAAAGGTTCGGTGGCGATGATGTAGTTGTTGATCGGCATGACGCGCCGGTCAAGATCAGGGTTGAGCCGGTCAAGATAGCCGTTGCCGGCCAGGATCACCTGATCGGCGGTGACGCGACCCTTTGCGGTATGAACGCCGCCTGCAAGGCTGGTAACACGGCTGTTTTCATAAATCCGGACACCGGCGGCAAGGCAGGCGCGGGCCAGCCCAAGCGCGTAGTTCAGCGGATGCAGATGTGCAGCACCAAGGTCAAGCGTGCCGCCGTGGTAATCCTCGGTTCCGACAAGGGCGCGAATGGCGTCGCGGTCAAGGCCGCTGATCTGGTCATAGCCGTAGTCGCGGTTCAGCTTTTCCGCATAGGCAAGGCTGTGGCGGACAAAGCGGCGGCGGTGGTCGGCGTGGATCACGCCCGGGGCAAGGCCGCAGTCGATGGCGTGACCTTCCACCAGCTTTTTGACCAGCGCCACGGATTCAAGCGACATGTCCCAAAGGGCGCGGGCGCGGGTCAGGCCAACGACCTTTTCCAGATCGTCCTGATCCAGCCGCTGGCCGGTGCCGACCTGTCCGCCATTGCGCCCGGAGGCACCGAAACCGACGCGGTGCGCCTCAAGCAGCGCCACGTCATAGCCGCGCTGTGCCAGATGCAGCGCCGCCGACAGGCCGGTATAGCCACCACCGACCACGCAGATATCGGTCTTTGTTTCACCGGTCAGGTGTGGTTGAGCGAACAGAAGATAGGCGCTGGCGGTGTAGTAGGAGTTCGGATATTCGCCCTGCCGGTCATTGGCGGTCAGGATGTCCATCAGGCGGTCTTCATCAACCCCTCGGCCTTCAGACGCGCATGGGTCTGATCCAGCGATTTCACCGCGCGTTCGATCAGCGTGTCGATTTGTGCATGCGTGATCACCAGTGGCGGCGAAATGATCATGGAATCGCCCACATGCCGCATTACCAGCCCGTTGGCGAATGCGTTTTCGCGGCAGATCAGCCCGGCAACGCCGTCACCCTCGGCAAAGGCGGCGCGCGCGGTTTTGTCGGGGGTCATCTGAAGGGCTGCCATCATGCCGGAAATACGGGTTTCGCCGACCAGCGGGTGATCGGCAAGTGCCTGCCATTTTTCTTTCAGATAGGGGCCGGTGTCGTTTCTGACGGTCTCGACCATGTTTTCCTCTTGCATGATGCGCAGGTTTTCCAGCGCCACGGCGCAGGCGACCGGGTGGCCGGAATAGGTATAGCCATGGTTGAATTCATCGCCGGACAACACGTCGAAAACCTTGTCCGACAGGATCGAGCCGCCAATCGGGATATATCCCGAACTCAGTCCCTTGGCGACGGTCATGATGTCGGGTTTGATGTCGAAGGTCTGGCTGCCGAACCAGTTGCCGGTGCGCCCAAATCCGGTGATCACCTCATCCGCGATCAACAGGATGTCACGCTCGCGGCAGATGCGCGAGATTTCCGGCCAATAGCTGTCGGGCGGCACGATCACCGCACCGGCACCTTGCACCGGTTCGGCGATGAAGGCGGCGACCCTGTCTCCACCGATGCGGTCAATCTCGGCCTCCAGCGCGCGGGCGCGGGCAAGGCCGAATTCCTCGGGCGTCATGTCGCCGCCTTCGGCCCACCAGAAAGGTTGGTCGATATGGCTGATGCCGGGGATCGGCAAGCCGCCCTGGGCGTGAATTCCCGCCATGCCGCCAAGGCTGCCACCCCCCATGGTGGAGCCGTGATAAGCGTTCTTGCGTGATATGAAGTGAGTCTTTTCCGGCTTGCCCACAAGTTGCCAGTAGTGGCGCACGGCCCGGATATTGGTGTCGTTGGCGTCCGAACCGCCCGAGGCATAAAACACATGGTTGAGATCGCCCGGTGCCAGTTCCGCCAGTTTCTGCGACAGTTCGATCACCGGCGGGTGTGAGGTTTGAAAGAAGGTGTTGTAAAACGCCAGTTCCATCATCTGGTCATAGGCGACGCGGGCCATTTCCTCGCGGCCGTGGCCGATATTGACGCACCATAGCCCAGCCATACCGTCGAGAATCTCGGCCCCTTCGCTGTCGGTCAGAAAGCAGCCCTTGGCGCGGGTGATGATGCGCGCGCCCTTGGCGGCAAGGGCCTGGCCATGGGTGAAAGGGTGCAGGTGATGCCTGGCGTCAAGTGCTTGCAATTCGGCGGTGGGAAGGTGGTTGAAAAGATGTGACATGGCATGTTCCCCGGGCTGGATATATTTCCACCTGCCTGACCCAGCGGCGCGTTGCTGTCAATATCGTGCTGATGATATTGCGTGCTTTGCCGGCCGGGTTATCTGCCTTTGCGAACGGCTTGCAAATTGAACCGGGCCACCGCTTCAACCGGCTTGCAAATTGGTGCGGCTTTGCGCAAACTCCGGCTGCAATTCCTGCGGACGACTGCTGTCCGCCAACCTCGGAGTGTTTGATGAAACCCATGAAGAAATCTGTTCTCGCCGCTTTGTCGGCGCTGGCGCTTGCGACCCCGGCTCTGGCCGAGGAAGTGCATGTCTATAACTGGTCGGATTATATCGACGAAGAATTGCTGGTGCAGTTCGAGCAGGAAACCGGCATCAAGCTGATTTATGACGTCTATGACAGCAACGAGGTTCTGGAAACCAAGCTGTTGGCGGGTTCCACCGGATTTGATGTGGTGGTTCCGTCGGCCTCGTTCCTGGCGCGGCAGATCAAGGCGGGGGTTTACCAGAAACTTGACAAGTCGAAACTGCCCAATCTGGTGAATGTCTGGCCGGAAATTGCCGAACGGGTGTCGGTATTTGATCCGGGCAATGCCTATTCCATCAACTACATGTGGGGCACCACCGGCATCGGCTATAACGTGAAAAAAGTGGCCGAGGTTCTGGGCGATGATGCACCGGTCAACTCGCTGGCGCTGGTGTTCGATCCCAAGAACATGGAAAAGCTGGCCGAATGCGGCGTGCATTTTCTGGATGCCCCGGATGAGGTAATTCCCGCCGCGCTTCGCTATCTCGGCGAAGACCCCAACAGCGGTGATGTGGATGTCATCGCCAAGGCCCAGCCGGTGCTGGAGGCGGTTCGCCCCTATGTGCGCAAGTTCCATTCCTCGGAATATATCAACGCCCTGGCCAATGGCGAGATTTGCGTCGCCTTTGGCTGGTCGGGTGATATCCTGCAAGCGCGCGACCGCGCCGCCGAAGCCGATGCCGGCATCGAGATCGACTACAAGATCCCGAAAGAGGGCGCGCTGATGTGGTTCGACCAGATGGCAATTCCGGCGGATGCACCCAACCCGGATGGCGCCCTCAAGTTCCTGAACTTCATCCTTGAACCCAAGGTGGCGGCGGCTGCGTCGAATTACGTCTATTACGCCAATGGCAACAAGGCCAGCCAGCAATATCTGAACGAAGACGTGATCGGCGATCCGGCCATCTACCCGGATGAGGCGACCATCAAGAACCTGTACGTCAAAGAGGCGTATGACCAGAAAACCCAGCGTTTCGCCACCCGTATGTGGACCGCAATCAAGACCGGAAACTGACCGGTCAGTGTCACCCCGCCGGCAGAAGACCGGCGGGGTTTTCCAACAGGGGACAGGCATGAGTGAAGACGCCGAAAAGGGCGCGGTTCCAACGCCGGCCTTCGCACCATGGGATGATCCGCAGGCCAAGCCACTGATCCGTTTTCAGGGCGTCACCAAGAAGTTCGGTGAATTCGTGGCGATCGACGATCTGTCGCTGGACATCTATGAACGCGAATTCTTTGCCCTGCTCGGGCCATCGGGCTGCGGCAAGACCACCTTGATGCGGATGCTGGCAGGATTTGAAAACCCGAGCATGGGCGGCATCACGCTGGCGGGCCGCGACATCGTGCCGGTGCCGCCGAACAAGCGGCCGGTCAACATGATGTTCCAGTCCTATGCGCTGTTTCCGCATCTGAGCGTTGCCGACAACATTGCCTTTGGGCTGAAACGTTCCGACATGGCGAAATCGGAAATTGCCGGGCGGGTGGATGAAATGCTGGGCCTGGTACAGCTCAGGAAATTTGCCGCCCGCAAGCCGCATCAGATCTCGGGCGGGCAACGTCAGCGGGTGGCGTTGGCACGCGCCTTGGCCAAGGCGCCGAAACTGTTGCTGCTGGATGAACCACTTGGCGCGCTCGACCGAAAACTGCGCGAGGAAACCCAGTTTGAACTGATGGATATTCAGGAGAAACTCGGCACCACCTTCGTCATTGTCACCCACGATCAGGAAGAGGCGATGACCGTCGCCAGCCGCGTTGCGGTGATGGATAATGGCCGACTGGTGCAGGTGGATACGCCGGAACGGATTTACGAATTTCCCGTCTCACGCTATGTCGCTGATTTCATTGGCGACGTCAATCTGATCGAAGGGCGTATCGAGACGCTGACCAAGGATTGCGCAACCGTCGTCTGGGCCGAAACCATGCCGCCGATCACCGCCGGACTCCCCCAGGGTATCGGTGCGGGCGAGGCTTGCGTGTTTGCCATCCGCCCGGAAAAGGTGACGATTTCCGCCGAGCGCCCGCCCGATGCCGTCAACGCGCTGCCGGGCAAGGTTCTGGACATCGGCTATCTTGGCAACATGTCCACCTATCATGTGGAACTGGCCAATGGTCAGGTGATCAAGTCGCAAATGACCAACCAGCGCCGGTTGGCGCGGCGCGCCTTTAGCTGGGAGGATCAGGTCTGGGTCTCATTCACCGCCACAGGCGGGCTGATCCTGATGGCATAGCTGATGTTCAACTTTCGCCGTTTCTTCTTGATTTCCGTACCTTACATCTGGCTGTTACTGCTGTTTCTGGTGCCGTTCGGCATCGTGCTGAAAATCTCTCTGTCGGATTCGGCGCTGGCGATCCCGCCCTATTCGCCGACGTTTGACCTGTCCGCAGGCTGGGCCGGTTTCCGTGAGATGTGGGCCGCCTTCGATTTTGAGAATTTCCTGTGGCTGGTGGATGACAGCCTTTATATCAAGGCCTATCTGTCGTCGGTCTGGATTGCGCTGGTATCAATGATCCTGACGCTGCTGGTCGGCTATCCCATCGCTTACGGCATGGCCAAGGCACCCGAGGAATGGCGCCCGACCCTGATGATGCTGATCATCCTGCCGTTCTGGACCTCGTTCCTGATCCGGGTCTATGCTTGGATCGGCATTCTGGGATCCCAAGGTTATCTCAACCAGTTCCTGCTTTGGATCGGGGTGATTGACGAACCGCTAGTGCTGCTGAATACCAGTCTCGCGGTCTATATCGGCATCGTTTACACCTATCTGCCGTTCATGGTGCTGCCGATCTACGCGACGCTGGAGAAACTGGATGGCGATTTGCTGGAGGCGGCCGAGGATCTGGGCTGTTCGCGCATATCCGCCTTCTGGCTGATCACCGTGCCACTGTCGCGCCCCGGCGTGATCGCGGGGTGTTTTCTTGTGTTCATCCCGGTTGTGGGTGAATTCGTGATCCCCAGCCTGCTTGGCGGTTCCAGAACCCTGATGATCGGCAAGGTGCTGTGGGACGAGTTTTTTGCCAACCGCGACTGGCCGCTGGCCAGTGCGGTGGCGGTGATCCTGTTGCTGATCCTGATCATTCCCATCGTGTTGTTCCAGCGCCAGCAGCAGCGTGCACAGGAGGCGGGGCAATGAGAAACCGGTTTTCCTGGTTCAACGCCACCTCGCTGACTCTCGGGTTTGCCTTTCTCTACCTGCCGATTCTGATTCTGGTGGTCTATTCATTCAACTCATCCAAACTGGTGACGGTCTGGGCCGGGTTTTCCACCAAGTGGTATGGCGAACTTTTTCACGATCAGGCCTTCATGGACGCGGCCATCGTGACGCTGAAGGTCGGACTGGCATCATCGACGCTGGCGACCGTGCTTGGCACCATGGCGGCCTATGTGCTGGTGCGGGGTGGGCGGTTTTTCGGCCGCACGTTGTTTTCCGGCATGATCTACGCGCCCTTGGTGGTGCCGGATGTGATCACCGGGCTGTCGCTGTTGCTGTTGTTCATTTCCATCGGGCTGGATCGCGGTATTGGCACCATCGTGCTGGCGCATGCGACCTTCAGCATGTGCTATGTTTCGGTGGTGGTGTCATCGCGTCTGGTCAGTTTCGACCGTGCGCTGGAAGAGGCGGCGCTTGATCTTGGCTGCACGCCCTGGGATGCGTTCAAAAGCGTGACCTTGCCGATCATTGCGCCGGCGGTGATTTCCGGCTGGTTGCTGGCATTCACGCTGTCGCTGGATGATCTGGTGATTGCATCCTTTGCCTCGGGGCCGTCGGCGACGACGTTGCCGATGAAGATCTTCTCGCAGGTGCGCCTTGGGGTCAGTCCGGAAATCAACGCGCTATCAACCATCCTGATCAGCATCGTGACGGTCGGCGTGGTGACCACTTCGGTTCTGACCAAACAAGCCGCAGTCCGGCGCAAGCGTCAGGAGCAGGAAGCGGCCAAACAGGACTGAAGGCCGATCTTGCGGCTTGCGCCTGTGACACGGGAAATGCCGTTTGACCAATGCTCCGAAAACGCTAGGCTTCCGATCGGAAGCCGCGCCGCGACAGGACGCGGCCAGTCGAGGGAGACAAGCCGATGCCGATCAATTTCAATGACCGCGTGGCGATCGTGACCGGCGCGGGTGCTGGTCTTGGCCGGGCGCATGCACTGGGTCTGGCCAGGCGCGGGGCCAGGGTGGTGATCAACGACCTTGGTGCGTCAACCGACGGCACCGGCGCGTCAGGTGATGCGGCCAGCGCCGTGGTGGACGAAATCCGCGCCGCCGGCGGGCAGGCGATGGCGCATGGTGCCAATGTTGCCAACATGGCCGAGGTTGAAGACATGGTGCGCCAGGCGTTGGCGGAATGGGGCCGGGTCGATATCCTGGTCAACAATGCCGGCATCCTGCGCGACAAGAGTTTCAGCAAGATGACGATCGAGGATTTCCGTCAGGTGCTGGAGGTACACCTGATGGGAAGCGTCAATACAACCAAGGCGCTATGGGATCATTTCAAGGAACGGCAATACGGCAGGATCGTCTTTACCAGTTCGGCCTCGGGCCTTTACGGCAATTTCGGTCAGGCCAATTACGGCGCCGCCAAGACCGGCATGCTGGGGCTGATGAACGTTCTGCATCAGGAAGGTTCCAAGCACAATATCCGTGTCAACATGCTGGCCCCGACCGCCGCCACCAGAATGACCGAAGAACTGCTGCCACCGGAAACGCATGAACTCCTGCGCCCCGAAACCATCACGCCGGGGCTGCTGGTGCTGGTGGCCGATGACGCCCCGTCAAAGATGATCCTGGGCGCCGGTGCCGGGTGTTTCGCCGAGATCAGGCTGCACGAAACCCTTGGTGTGGCGCTGGCAGATGACGATCTGACGCCCGAGGCGGTGCTGGCGGCAATGGAACGGATTCGCGACACCAACGGTATGCTGGAAATGCCCGGAGCCTTTGATCAGACCCGCAAATACGCCATGATGGCGGCATCCCGGCGCGGGCTGGATGTTGGCTGGAAATCCTAGTTTGTGATCGCCGTGGAACGTCAAGCCGCCTGACAAGTGCGCTTAATGGCCGGGAAATGGCGGCGGGCGACGTTTTTTGCTGCATTGCCGCGCCAAATCGGGAAAATACCGGCAAATCATCAACAGGAGCCTTGAATGACCGCCGTTATGAGTTTTGAAGACCTTGGATCCAGCGTCGAAGATGGCAGCGTCGATACCGTTCTGGCCTGCATCATCGACATGCAGGGCCGCCTGATGGGCAAGCGGTTCCACGCGGAACATTTTCTGGTCTCAGCCTGGAAGGAAAGCCATTGCTGCAACTACCTGTTGGCGACTGATCTGGAGATGACGACACCGGAAGGGTTCCGCGCCACCAGTTGGGAAAAGGGTTATGGCGATTACATGATGCGCCCGGACATGACCACCCTGCGCCCGGTTCCGTGGCTGGAAAAGACGGTGATGGTTCTGTGTGATGTGCTGGATCATCACGGCCACACCGAGATCGCCCATTCCCCCCGCGCCATGCTGAAACGCCAGATCGCCCGCACCGCAGCACTTGGGTTCGATCCGATGATGGCGACCGAACTGGAATTTTTCCTGTTCGCCAACAGCGGCGATGATATCCGCCTGTCCGGCTATCGCGATCTGGCGGCGATTTCCGCCTATAACGACGATTACAACATCCTGCATACCACGCGGGCGGAACCGGTGATGCGCCCGATCCGGAACCATCTGTTCGCCGCCGGCATCCCGGTTGAAAACACCAAGGGCGAGGCCGAGACCGGCCAGCAGGAATTGAACATCCGCTATGCAACCGGGCTGGCCACGGCCGATTACCACACCATAGCCAAGCATGCGATCAAGGAAATCGCCTGGCAGCAGGGCCATGGCGTGACCTTCATGCCGAAATGGCACCGTAAGAAGGTCGGCTCCTCCTCGCATGTGCATCTGTCGCTCTGGCAGGGCGGCGAGAACGCGTTTTACGACCCCGATGGCCAATTCGGCATGTCGGAACTGATGCGCCGGTTCATGGCGGGCATGATCCGCCATGCGCCGGATTACACGGTTTTTCTGGCCCCCTACATCAACAGCTACAAGCGGTTTCAAAAGGGAACCTTTGCGCCGACCCGCATGGTCTGGTCGGTGGACAACCGCACCGCCGCATTCCGGCTGTGTGGTGAAGGAACCTCGGCGGTGCGGGTGGAATGTCGGATCGGTGGTTCGGATCTCAACCCCTATCTGGCGATGGCAGCGATGCTGGCGGCAGGCCTCAAAGGGGTCGAGGATCGGCTTGAACTGCAACCGCCAAGCCAAGGTGATGCCTACAAGGGTAAAACCGGCAGCATTCCGGCAAATCTACGCGACGCCCGCACGGCGCTGCTGGGGTCTTCCATGCTGCGCGAAGCGTTTGGCGATGAGGTGGTGGAACACTACGCCCGCGCCGCCGAGGTTGAGCTGGACGATTTCGACCTGGTGGTGACGGATTACGAGCTGGCGCGCGGGTTTGAACGCGCCTGAATCTGCCCTAACCCCCTTGACTGGCAGCATTTTCCAGTTCCGCCAGGCTGGGGCGGGGCAGGTGTTTCAGCAACTCGACCACCCGTTGCCGGCAGGCTGCCTCGCGCCATTCGGGCGGATAGAACCGGTCGGGCAGGGCCGGGTGACGCAACAAGAGCCGCCGCCATTGATGGATCACCAGAACCCTGAGGGCGGCAATTTCCAGCGGCGCGTCAAGCAAGGGGGTGCCGATGCTTGCCAACGAGGTTTCAAGCCTGGCATAGCCCGCGATCAGTTCGGTGGGTGCATTGGCCGATTTCACCCAGGCCGGAATCTCGGCCACTTCGCCTTCAAAGGTGAAATTGCCGCTTTGGACGGGGGCAGCACCGGCACCCAGCATCACCCCCGGCACCAGCGACGCATAGCCAGACGCCAGCCAGGGTTTTTCCCGGTCGTGACGTTCCGATTGCGGCATTGGCGGCAGGATCAAAAGGTGCCAGCGGTCGGTCTTGCGGTTCTCGTCGGCATAGATCCGTTCGCGGGCGTTGCGGCTGGTTTCGCGTGCATTGGGCGATAGCCGGTAGTGGCCGCTGCGCCCGTGCTTGCGGGTGGTGATCCAGCCATCCTTGCGCAGCCGGTGCAGCGCGACGCGCACCGCTTCGGGGCGAATGCCCAGACGCTCGGTCAGGGCAGACAACAGCGCGCCGCTGATTTCATCCTCGGGCTCACGCGCCAGGTCGCCAAAGATTGACACGATCACTGACCAGACCCGGAATTCGCCACCGGCCGTCAGGATCCCGACCGCCTGTGAAAATCTGGTCACTTTATGTCAAGGCCAAGTACTTGCAACTCGGCGCGGGTGGCGGTTTGCCAGCTTTTGCGCAGTTCAGCGTTGCCAAGGTGGCGCAAGCCGAATTTTTTCAACGACTGAAAGCGTTTTGATTTGTCAGCACCGAAACTGGCATCGACCCGTGGCCACCAATAGGCGACCGAGGCTTGCAGTTCCGCCGGGTCGCTGCCGGTTTCCATCAGGCGTTTGATCCCTTCGGCGGCCAGATCGGCGTGATTGGTTTCCACCGGCAGGATGGCGCGAAACGCTTCGGCCAGCGGCTGGTAGGACAGCTTGCAATGTTCCTTCAGTTGCAGCATGACGGCCCGGCCCATCAGCAGGTTCATCACCACCGCATCGTTCCAGCCGGCCAGCGGATAGTTGAACACCGACAGCCGCATGTCGCCGTCGATCCGTTCCGCCCCGATATCGGCATCCCTGTCCAGCCGCGCTGTCCAGGGGTGATGGTTGACATAGCGCGTGGTATTGGCACCGAAATCCCCCATGATTTTCAGCACTTTGTCGGCGTTATCGGTTTTTTCCAGCACGATCTTGGCGGCAGCGATACGTTCCTTGATGCCGGGGCCATAGTTGATCGCATCGGCAAATCCGGCGGCACCGGCCAATTCGCTGTCAACGAAACTGGCCATCAGGCGCAACAGCTCGGCGCGGTATCGCGGCGGGGCATTTTCCGGCGAGGAAAGCACGCCACCCTTGGCAAGATAGTCCTCGATCTTCATTTCTTCAGACATCACGCCCCCTTATTGGTCATAATCCACCACCAGCTTGTCGCTTATCGGATAACACTGGCAGGTCAGAACATAACCCTGTGCCACTTCGTAATCTTCCAGCGCGTGGTTGGTCAGCATTTCCACCTCACCCTCCAGCACCTTGGCGCGGCAGGTGGAGCAGACGCCGGCCTTGCAGGCAAAAGGCGCATCAAGCTGGTTTTCGATCGCCGCCTCCAGCAGGGATTGCCCGGTTTTCGGCATCCTGAAGCTGCGCGAGGTGCCGTCCAGTGTCACGGTTGCCTCGGTGATCGCGGCCTTGCTGCCAGCAGTCTGGTCTTTGGCCTTTTGCCGCGCGCGACCCGGCTGGGCCGAGGCGAACAGTTCAAACTTGATATCGGCATCGCTTAGCCCATGATCCCGCAGTGCCTTGGCAATGCCCAGCATCATCGGTTCCGGGCCGCAGATAAAGGCGGTATCGACGGATTTGATGTCGATCCAGTGTTGAAACAGCCGGGCGCATTTTTCCTCGGTCACCAGGCCGGTGAACAGGTCGATATCCTGTGCATCGCTTTCAAGGATATGGATGATGTTGAGGCGGCCAAGGTGGATGTTTTTCAGATCCTCCAGTTCCTCGCGGAACATGATGCTGTTCACCGCCTTGTTGGCATAGACCAGCGTGAAGGTCGATTTGGGTTCGCGTGCCAGCGTGGTTTTCAGGATCGACAGAACCGGTGTGATGCCGGAACCACCGGCAAAGCCGAGGTAATGGCGCTGGCTGCCGGGATCCAGCGGCGTGTGGAAATTGCCCATCGGCGGCATGGCTTCCAGCAGGTCGCCGACCTTCAGATCCTGATTGGCCCAGGTGGAAAAGGTGCCGCCCTCGACGCGTTTGATGCCGACCTGCAAGGTGCCATCGTCCAGCCCGGCGCAAATCGAATAGGACCGGCGCAATTCCTCGCCGTCGAATTTCTGGCGAAAGGTCAGGTATTGGCCCTGAACAAAGTCGATGGTCGTGCCATCCTCGGGTGCCAGCGATACCACCACCGCATCCCGGATGGTTTTCTGGATGTCGGTCACGCGCAGGGGGTGAAATCGGGCCATGCTATGCCTCTCAGATGCACTTGAAATAATCAAAGGGTTCCAGACAGTCCTTGCAACGCCACAGCGCCTTGCACGGGGTTGAGCCGAACTGACTGGTCTTTTCCAGATTGTCGCCGCCGCAATGTGGGCAACGGCGCGGCCCACCTGCGGGTTCGGGCGGGGCGATGCCGTATTTTTCCAGCGCCGCGCGGCCCTTGTCGCTGAGCCAGTCGGTGGTCCAGGCGGGCGAAAGGCGGCGTTCAAGCCTAAGGTTTTCAACGCCTTTTTCGCGCAAGGTGGTTTCGATATCCAGATTGATGATCGAAGTGGCCGGACAGCCGGAATAGGTGGGCGTTACTGTGATCACAAGAACCTGATCCTGCCATTCCACATCGCGGATGATGCCAAGATCAACCAGCGTGATCACCGGGATTTCCGGGTCGGGAATGGTGTCAAGCCATTGCCAGACCTGATCAATGGAAGGGCGGGTAAGGGTTACCATTCCGCCCCCGGATAGGCGCGTTGCAGAAACTGCATGTCGGCCAGAATATAGCCCAGATGTTCGGTATGCCGCCCGGTCTTGCCGCCCTGATGGGCAAAGTCATCCTCGGGCAGTTGCAACGTCGCCTTGTACATCACATCACCGACGATCCGGTCATATTCCGCCCTGAGGCTGGCCGGATCGGGTGCGATGCCCGCCTTGACCAGCACCTCGTCCACCTTGTCGCCAATGAACATTTCGCCGACATAGGGGTATAGATCCTCCAGCGCATCCTGCATCCGTTGATGGCTTTCTTCGGTGCCGTCGCCAAGGCTGATCACGGTGTTTGCGGATCGTTCGACATGATAGGCCACCTCTTTGCTGGCCTTTTCGGCGATATCGGCGATGCGCTGGTCGCTGGAACCTTTCAGCTTGGCCAGCATCAGCGATTGCCAGACGTCAAACAGGAACTGGCGCATCAGCGTCTTGCCGAAATCGCCATTGGGGCGTTCCACCAGCAGAAGGTTGCGAAAATCCCAGGCGTCGCGCAGATGGGCAAGATTGTCGGCAGTTCGCCCCTTGCCTTCGACCTCGCCGGCCAGTTCCAGCCAGAATTGGGTTTGCCCGATCAGATCAAGCGCTGTGTTGGCCAGCGCGATGTCTTCTTCAATCACCGGCGCGTGGCCGCACCATTCCGAGATCCGGTGCGACAGGATCAGCGTGCTGTCCCCCATCCTCAGCAGAAACTCAAACAACGCCTGATCGCGGTTCATTACATTGCCCCCGCATCGTCAGGGATGTCGAAAAATGTCGGGTGGCGGTAGACCTTGGAATTGGCCGGCTCAAACAGCGGTCCCTTGTCGCCGGGTGCCGAGGCGGCGATATGCGCGGCCTCGACCACCCAGATGGAGACGCCTTCGTTCCTGCGGGTATAAACGTCGCGGGCATTCATCATCGCCGATTCCGCATCCGCGGCGTGCAGGCTGCCGACATGGCGATGGCTCATGCCGTGCTGACCGCGGATGAATACTTCCCAGAGGGGCCATTCGTTTGACATCTGATTTCCTCCTATGCTGCCACGGCTTTGCGGGCGGCTTTTTTCCTTGCATGTGCCAGCATGGCGTCGCGCACCCAGGCACCGTTTTTCCAGGCGGCATTTCTGGCCGCCAAACGATCCTTGTTGCAGGGGCCATTGCCCTTCAATACGGCAAAAAACTCGGACCAGTCGGGGTCGGTATAGTCATACCCACCCTTTTCCTCGTTCCATTTGATGTCCTTGTCGGGGCAGGTCAGACCGAGAAATTCGATCTGTGGCACGGTCTGGTCGACAAATTTCTGGCGCAGTTCATCATTGGTGTTGATCTTGATGCGCCAGGCCATGGATTGTTCGGAATGCACGCTTTCCTTGTTGGAAGGGCCGAACATCATCAGCGACGGAAACCACAACCGATCAAGCGCGTCCTGTGCCATGCGTTTTTGATCCGCGGTGCCTGCGGCCATCTTCATCATGATGGCGTATCCCTGGCGCTGATGGAAACTTTCTTCCTTGCAGATCCGCACCATGGCACGGGAATAGGGACCGTATGAGGTTCGTTGCAGCGGCACCTGATTCATGATCGCCGCACCATCCACCAGCCAGCCGACCGCGCCCATATCGGCCCAGTTCAGCGTCGGATAGTTGAAGATCGAGGAATATTTCATCTTGCCGTTCAACAGCATCTCGGTCAGTTCATCGCGGCTGACGCCAAGGGTTTCACAGGCGGAATAAAGGTATAATCCGTGTCCGGCCTCGTCCTGGACCTTGGCCAGCAGGATGGCCTTGCGTTCCAGCGTCGGGGCGCGGGTCAGCCAGTTGCCTTCGGGCAGTTGGCCGACGATTTCGGAATGTGCATGCTGGCCGATCTGGCGAATCAGCGTGGCGCGGTAATCGTCGGGCATCCAGTCTTTAGGTTCGATCTTTTCATTGCGGTCGATCTTTGCCTGAAATGCCTTTTCCTCAGCCGTCATGTCCTTGGGTTTCTTGACGCCGGTACCAGCCGTCTTGACCATTTGTGCGTACATAAGATCCTCCGTTTTTCGGGCGTAATATACCGACCGTCCGGTCAGGTATTAGCCGTTTTCGCCTTTTTCCGCAAGTAAAACGTTACCAGATCACCAAGATATGAATGATTCAGTAACTTGTTTGCGGCCCCCTTGGCCTTCCGGTTGCCGGAGGGATTATTTGCAGGGCATTAGGATTAATATAGTCGGGAATCGCGCCATGTCACCTGATGTTCTGTCCGGAATTCTATCAGCGTGGATGCCGACCGGTTTTGTGGTATAAGGGCAAAGGGCAGCGGGCCAACGGGTCAGTCCGGTGAAAATCCTCATGCCGGCACCATAGGCCGGCAGCGAACCAGCCGAATAGCCCGACGGCAATCCGCCGCCCGGCGTCGCGGGTGAAAGTTTTCTTGCTTTTGGGCTTTGATCTTCCGCTGAAAAGCCATAAATGTCACGCGGGACAGTATACGAACTCCGCCCCCTATCGGTGGCGGACCTGTTGGGAGACTGAAATGCTGAACAATATCGGATTGCCGGGCCTTCTTCTGATTGCCGTTGTGGTGCTGGTGCTTTTCGGACGCGGCAAGATTTCCTCGTTGATGGGTGAGGTCGGCAAGGGCATCACCTCGTTCAAACGCGGTGTCAGCGAAGGCAAGGCGGAAATCGAAGCGGCTGCGGCCGATGATGCGGTCGACGTGACGCCGGAAAAAGACAAGACGAAATCCTGATCCCTCTGACATCCGGGCGGCACGCTTATGTTTGATATCGGCATGACCGAGCTTTTGGTGATCGGGGTGGTTGCCCTGATCGTGGTCGGTCCCAAGGATCTGCCGGGGATGTTCCGCACGCTTGGCAAATTCACCGCCCGCGCCCGCGCCATGGCACGCGAATTCCAGCGCTCGATGGAGGATGCCGCCGACGAAGCCGGGATCAAGGATGTCGCCAAGGATTTGAAATCCGCAACCTCGCTGCGCAATCTTGGGCTGGATCATCTGAAAGATGCGGCCAAGGATTATACCGATCCGGTCTATGACGCCGAGGCCAGCAAGAAAAAGATCGAAGCCGCCAAGAAGATCGAGGCCGACAAGAAGGCCGCAGCGGCACTGGCGGCAGCGGGCGAGAACACCCGCGCGCTGGCGGAAAAACGAACGGCAACCAAGGCAGCGGCCCTGGAAAAGGCGGCAAGCAAGGCCGCAAAGCCGAAATCGGACAAGCCTGCGGCAAAGAAACCGGTGGCAAAGAAACCGGTTGCAAAGAAACCAGCCGACAAGGCCGCCGCTGAAACTGCCACCAAACCCGCCACCAAACCGCGCGCGAAAGCCAGCAAATGAACGATGATCTTGACCAGTCAAGCGCGCCCTTGATCGAACATCTGGCCGAACTCAGAACCCGGCTGATCCACTCGGCAGTGGCGTTCATCATCGGCATGGTGATCTGCTTTTCCGTCTGGAACCCGATCTTCAACTTTCTGACCGAACCTCTTTGCAGCGCCATGCATGCCCGTGGCCAGCCCGATTGCGGGCTGATCCTGATCAAGCTGCAGGAAGGGTTTTTCGTCGCGGTGTCGATCTCGCTGATGGGCGGGCTGATCCTTGCATTTCCCTATATCGGCTATCAGATGTGGCGCTTTGTTGCGCCGGGGCTTTACAAGAATGAAAAGGGCGCGTTCCTGCCATTCCTTCTGGCATCACCGCTGATGTTCCTGCTGGGGGCGGCATTCGCCTATTATGTGGTCACGCCGATGGCGTTCAATTTCTTCCTCGGTTTTCAGCAGCCCGGCAGCCTGATCGGCGAGGGTGGCGAAAAAGGCAGTATCGCCGCCATTGCTTTTCAGGGTTCGGCGCAGGAATACCTGAACCTGACGATCAAGTTCATCGTCGCCTTTGGCCTTTGCTTTCAGTTGCCGGTCCTGCTGACGCTGATGGGCAAGGCGGGTCTGGTCTCGGCCAACGGTCTGCGCTCGGTCCGGAAATACGCGGTGATCGGCATTCTGGTGCTGGCGGCGGTGGTGACGCCGCCGGATGTGATCACCCAGGTGATCCTGTTCAGCGTGGTTTACGGCTTGTACGAGATTTCCATCCAGCTGGTGCAACGGGTGGAAAAACAGCGCGAGGCGCGGCTCCGGGCCGAGGGCCTGTGGTTCGAGGATGATGCCGATCCGTCCGCCGACGATGCCGGCCCCGGCGACACCACCGATGGCGGCAAATCCGGCTCGACATGACCGAGGAATCCCTCAGCCGTATCGCCGAGGCGCTGGAACGCATGGCGCCGCGCCCGCTGGCGGCGCCGGATTTCACCATGGCCGAAGGCTTTGTCTGGCATGTGGCCCCCGACCGGCTGGACCCGGTCCGGGCAATCAACCGCGTCGATCTAGGGCTGCTCCTCGGCATCGACCGTTCGCGCGATATCCTGTTGCAGAACACCCGGCAGTTCGCCCGCGGCCTGCCGGCCAACAATGTCCTTCTCTGGGGCGCACGCGGCATGGGAAAATCCAGCCTGGTCAAGGCGGTACATGCCGATGTTCTAACACTCGATCCCGACCTCAAGCTGATCGAGGTACAGCGCGAGGATCTGCCCTCGATCAGCCGCCTGCTGAACATCCTCGGCAAGGCGGATCAACGTTTCGTGCTGTTTTGCGACGATCTCAGCTTTGGCCATGACGATGCGCATTACAAATCGCTGAAGGCGGTGCTGGACGGTGGCATCGAAGGGCGGCCCGACAATGTGGTGTTCTACGCCACCTCCAACCGCCGCCACCTGATGCCGCGCGACATGATCGAGAACGAACGCTCGACCGCCATCAATCCCAGCGAAGCGGTGGAAGAAAAGGTATCGCTGTCGGACCGTTTCGGCCTTTGGCTTGGCTTTCATCCTTGCGATCAGGCGCAATATCTGGCGATGATCCGCGGCTATTGCAACGCCTATGGCATCAGCATCAGCGACAGCGACCTCCACGCCGAAGCGATCGAGTGGCAACAGACCCGCGGTGCCCGCTCGGGCCGCGTCGCCTGGCAATTCGTGGTCGATCTGGCGGGCCGCCACGGCATTGCCATCTGACCCTGACCCCGGCTTCTTTATTGCCTAAATACTCAAGACACCTCGCAACGCGAGGTGCCAGGCCCAACCGGCCGTGCCGCGTCAGCGGTGACGGCCGGGCGGGAGAGCCTGCGGCAATTTCACTGACGACAGCCGTTATAGATAGGGTGCCGGATCGACGCTTTCGGTGCCACGGCGAACTTCGAAATGCAAATAGGACGGGCTGCCATCGGCCACCTTGCCAATCGGCTGGCCGCGCTTGATCTTGTCGCCCTTCTTGACGCTGACGCCGGTCACGTTGGAATAGACGGTGTAGATATTGTCGGCATGGCGCAGAAGCACGATGATGCTGGAGCCGACGGATTTCGAGATCAGGGCCACTTCGCCATCCTCGGCAGCCTTGACGGCGGTGCCGGGCAGGGCGGCGATGTCGATGCCTTCGTTGCCGCCGGACTTGCCGGAATAACCTTGCAGGATATCGCCATCGACCGGTGTCAGAAACTTGCGGTCGTCCCTGGTTTTCAGCTTGCCGAGATCGGGCGAGGGCGGCAGCGTCGCCGTCTTGACCGTTTCCGGCAGCGGTTTTGCCGCACTCGGGGGCATCGGTGTCGGTGTGCCCTTGCCGGGTTTGCTGTCGTCGATGATGCGCGATGCCGGGGCTTCAACCACCGGGATCAGCAACTGCTGGCCCTCGCGCACCGCCAGGTCGCTGCCAAGACCGTTCCATTTCGCCAGTGCCGTCACCGAGACATCGTAAAGCCTTGCGATGGAATAGGCGGTTTCGCCGCGTTCCACCCGGTGGCGGATCGGCTCGATCCTGCCAGCCCCGGCGGTCACCGCACCATCCGCGGGTGGCTTGCCCGCTTCTGCGGTGGTGATGGCGTTGGAGGCGATGGTGGTGATATCAACCCCGCTGGCGGCATTTGCCGCAACCCGGCGGGGCAGTGCCAGCAATTCGCCGGGGCGCAGGGCATAATCCGCCACAAGGCCGTTATGCCTTGCCAGCTCTTCACCGCCAAGACCGATACGCGCGGCGACACTGGCTACGGTATCGCCCGATCTGGCCACCGCCATCTGATAATTCGGATAAGAAATGACACCCCGTGCATCCGCCTCGGGGCGTGGCGCGGTGTTGGCGACCGGGGCTTGCGGATCGCGCAGATTATAGCCGCCGATATCCAGCCCGGTGTCGCACCCCGCCAGTGCCAACAGTGAAACCGACGCCGCCACTTTGACCGACGCCGAACCTAATCCGTACCGCTTGAACATTGCCTGTGCCTTTTTCTGGCTTGTTGATTGAGGCTGAGTTTAGCCTGTTCAGGCCAATCCTTCAACCAGTGGAACGAATCGCACTTCACATAGTTCGGTATAGGTTACACCATCGGCGGTTTTCTGCGCTTTTATCAGGCTTTGCACCGAATCCGACTGCCCGACCGGCAACACCATGATGCCGCCGGGACTGAGTTGCGCCAACAGATTGGCGGGCGGGTCTTCGGGGGCTGCGGTCAAAAGGATGCGATCAAACGGTGCCTGATCCGGCAAGCCAAGCGAACCATCGGCGGTCATCACGGTGACGTTGACCATCCCCAGATCGTCCAGCACCCGGCGCGCCGATTGCGCCAGTTCACGGTGCCGTTCCACCGAATAGACCCGTCTTGCCAGCAAACTCAGGATTGCCGCCTGATAGCCGGAGCCGGTACCGATCTCCAGCACCTTGCTGCGCGGTCTGACCTCCAGCGCCTGGGTCATCAGCCCCACCACCGAGGGCTGGCTGATGGTCTGCCCGCAGGGGATCGGCAGCGGGCGGTCCTCATAGGCGCGGCTGGCGAACAGGCCCTGCACGAACTTGCCACGATCGACCTTTTCCATCGCAGCCAGAACCTTCTTGTCGGTCACCCCGTGGCTGCGAAGGCTGAAAAGGAACTGCATTCTGGTTTCGTCCGATGGTTCCATTCAGAGAATTCCCGCGATATGTTCCAGCGCGTCATGCGCCGTCAGATCGGCCCGCATCGGCGTGACCGAAACATAGCCGTCAAGATTGGCCCAGACATCGGTTCCGGGGGCGGTCGCCTCGTGCTGGGGGCCGCCCCTGACCCAGAGGAACTTGTGCCCCGAAGGTGAAAAATGCGGCTCGACCCCGAACGAGATGCTGTTGCGACTGCCTTGCGCCACCGCCTTGGCCCCCCGGACCCGATCCGCCGGGCAGGGCGGAAAATTCAGGCTGTAAAAGACGCCATAATCACGATCCTGCCAGATGCCGGATTTCACAAGGTTGCGCAGTATCGGCAGGGCATAGGCGCGCGCCGCCTGAAATGGATCCTCAAGGCCCGCGTTGTCGGGGCCGTAAAACTGCGACAGCGCCACCGACCGGATACCGTTGAGCGCCCCTTCCATCGCCGCACCGATGGTGCCGGAATAAAGCACGTTTTCCGCCGCGTTGTTACCGCGATTGACGCCGGACAGCACCAGATCGGGTTTCTGCCCCTTCATCACGTCATATAGCCCGGCCAGCACACAATCGGCAGGTGAACCTTCGGCAGCAAAGCGGCGCGGTGCCAGTTCGGCGATCATCATCGGCTTGGAATAGGAAATGCAATGCGCGGCGCGCGATTGCTCGAACGCGGGTGCCACCGTCCAGACCTCGCCGTCCTGACCGGCCAGTTCGGTTGCGATTTCCTCCAGTGCCAGCAGGCCCGGCGCGTTAATGCCGTCGTCATTGGTAATGAGAATGCGCATGAAGCCCCCGGGCGATCACTGATGCGGGTTTGCTACAGGATCAAACCGCACGAGGGAAGGGGGCGACGGGCGGTTGCAGCCGCCTTGCAACAACCTGTGGCGAAAATCAGACGCGAACCGGTTCTGCGCCCGGTGTCTCAGACCAGTTCGCCGGTGGGTGAAATGGTCGTCCTGCCGCCAAGATAGCGGTGAAGGGCCGGCGGAATCCAAACCGAGCCGTCTTCCTGCTGGCCATTTTCCAGCACCGCGATCAGGCAGCGCCCGACCGCCAGGCCGGAACCGTTGAGGGTATGCACGAATTCAGGCTTGCCGCCATTGTCGGGGCGGAACCGCGCGTTCATCCGCCGCGCCTGAAAATCGCCGCAGACCGAACAGGACGAGATCTCGCGGTAGGTATCCTGCCCCGGCAGCCAGACCTCGATATCATGGGTGCGCCGCGCGCCGAACCCCATGTCGCCGGTAGAAAGCACCACGGTGCGATAGGGCAGCATCAGCGATTCCAGCAACCGTTCGGCGCAGCGCGTCATTCGGTCCAGTTCGGCACGGCTTTCGGCGGGGTGGGTGATCGACACCATCTCGACCTTTTCGAACTGGTGCTGGCGCAACATCCCCGAGGTATCGCGCCCGGCCGATCCGGCCTCGGAGCGGAAACACTGCGAATGCGCGCTATAGCGGCGCGGCAATTCGGCGGCATCCAGAATTTCGCCCGCCACGATATTTGTCAGCGTCACCTCGGAGGTCGGGATCAGCCACCAGCCATTGGTGGTTCGATAGCTGTCTTCGGCGAATTTCGGCAGTTGTCCGGTGCCGATCATCGCCTCATCACGCACCAGAACCGGGGTCCAGACCTCGGTCAGGCCGTTTTCGTTCACATGGGTATCCAGCATGAATTGCGCCAATGCCCGGTGCAGCCGCACCACCGCCCCCGACAGCACCACAAAGCGCGCACCGCTCAGCCGTGCGGCAAGTTCAAAATCCATGCCCGGTTTGACAGCGGCAATGTCGAAATGCTCCAACGGCTTGAAATCGAACCGGCGCGGCGTGCCCCAACGGTTGATCTCGACATTGTCGGCCTCGTCCACGCCATCGGGCACATCGTTGTGCGGCAGGTTGGGAATACCCATCAGGATGTCGTTCAGGCGCTGATCCTCGGCGCGGGCTTCTTCCTCCAGTCGGCTGCCTTGTTCCTTTCGCTCGGCGACAAGGGCGCGCAGACGTTCGAATTCGGTCTGGTCGCCCCTGGCCTTGGCAGCGCCGATATCCTTGCTGGCGGCGTTGCGTTCAGCCTGTGCGGTTTCGGCAGCCAGAATGCGGCTGCGGCGGTTTTCGTCGATCGCCAGGATTTCAGCCGCCATCGCGGGCAGGCCACGGCGGGCCAGGGCGGCATCGAAACCGGTGGGGTTTTCACGGATCTGGCGAATGTCGTGCATGGTCTGTTGCCTTTGGTCAGTATCGGGATTCCCGGGCAGGATTCGCGGCCGGTTATGCAGCATTGCGGGGCCGGAATAAAGATGCCCGTCAAAAACAGATCACCCGCGATGCGGATGGCCTGCCTGGCAATTAGCCCGGGTTCTGGGTCAGAGGATGAAATCACCCGCCGTAAGGGATGCGACCTGCATCACCGCCACCACGAAATCCGCCACCCCGTCGCCGTCTATATCGGCCTTGACCACGATATTCGGCCCCACGGCCTTGTACCAGACCGAATGCGCGGCGGCGGTGGTGTTGCTGAAGGCAAAGGTCTGATTGCCGCCCGTGGTGGTGTTGGCGTCAATGCCGGCAAGGTCGATCAGATCCTCGCCGCTGTCAAAACCGACCAGTTTGTCGCGGTTTTTACCAAGGGCTGTTTCGTTCACATTGTTGAAGCGAAATATGTCCTGATCCGCGTCGTTGCCCGCGAACATCCGGTCGCGCCCACGTCCGCCGTCAAGGATATCGGCCCCATTGCCACCCCTCAGCACATCGGCCCCATTGCCACCCCTAAGCACATCAGCCCCATTGGCACCATTCAGCACATCGGCCCCATTGGCCCCGGTCAGCCTGTTGTCAACATCGTTGCCGGTCAGGGTATCGGAAAACCGTGAGCCGACGACGTTTTCAAATCCGGTCGCCTGAATATAGCCAAGGCCGGCAAGGTCGATATCGCCTTTTGGCGCTCCGGGATTTTGCCAGTCGCCTATCAGGTTCAGATTGAACACCACCTTGTTGCTGTAGGCGGCGAAATTGATGGTATCGTTGCCGCCCCGCGCATTGACGCTGATCCCGTTATCGGTCGGTTGATCGCTTACCCTGAGGACATCGTTCCCCGAACCGAGGTTGAGAAAATCAAACCCGCCCGATCCCATTGTCACCTGATCGTTGCCGTCGCCGGTCATGATGGTATCGACACGTCCTGCCCCCAGCACCACGGTGTCGTTGCCACCCGAAAGACGAATGGATCCGCCACCCGCATCGCCAAGCGTCAGGGAAACCGTCGAATTGTCGTAAGCGGTCAGTGATCCGACCCAGCCATCTGCGCTGATGGTTTGTGTCGTGAATGTGCCGCCATCGGTTGAAAAAATAAGCAGCCCGACTCCACCATCGCCGATCGAGATCGCATTGTCACTGTTGCGCGAGGTGACCGAGTCGACCCAGCCGGCATTGGTGGTGAAGATATTGCTGCCACCTCCAAGGTTGATGTATCCAGCTCCGCCACCGCCGATGATTACTGAATCATCGCCGTCACCGGTTTGAATTGAGCCGATCCAGCCCGTACCGGTTTCAACCTTGTTCTGGTCGGCGAAAAGATTGACCGAAATGGTATCCGCCGAACCCAGCTTGACATCATGCAGCAGGCCGCTTCCCCCCTGGATGTAATCCACCCTGGTCGAGATCAGATCGACATCGGAATTGTCCCCCAGTTCCAGATACTTAATCCTACGCCCGGTCTGTGCGTCAAGATCGTGCAGCGTCGTGGTGTTGCTGAACGCCGCGCTGTAGCGCAGCGTGACGATTTGCCAGTTGGTGCCGGTAAGGCCGGCATTGACGATCAGTTCGTCATCCGCGGTATTGTCCCGATTGCTGAGATAGCCGAGAAAACCGTAGGTCGGTCCCGACTGCACCACGTCCCAGCCGCGCGGCGTATTCAGGGTGGTAATAGGGTTGATGCCGTCCAAGGTCTGATTCAGATAGGTTGTCGTAGACATAATTCGTACTCCCTTTGTTCCATATTTTTTGATTTTTTGCGGCGTCAAATGCAGACTGCGCCGCAACAATCATGCGCCCAAAGTCGTTTTCAGGCAAATATTCCTTGCCACGGCAACGTTTCAGGGCAGGTCTAACCGAAAGTCGTGGGTTTCAACCCTTTGCCGTGAAACATCAGCCGGGTTGGCCAAAGCCCTGGTTCTTGCGGTTCTGGCTGGCGGAATTGTGTACGGGCGGTGTCGCTTACCTTGCGGTAACGCGCCTTGCAAACCCTGTTCGCCCCGGCTAGTGTGCCGCGACTTTGAAACCGGCGGATCCAGCGCCGCCAACCGACAGAGGATTCCCTTAGATGTTCGCAACCCCAGCTTACGCGCAATCAGCCGCAGGCGGCCTTGCCGGAATCGGGCAGTTCCTGCCCTTGATCCTGATTTTCGCCATCATGTATTTCCTGCTGATCCGGCCGCAGCAAAAGAAGGCGAAAGAGCACAAGACCATGGTGGCGTCCCTGAGGCGTGGCGATCAGGTGGTCACGCAGGGTGGGCTGATCGGCAAGGTTTCCAAGGTCAAGGAAGACAACGAGGTCGAGGTTGAAATCGCCACCGGCGTCAAGGTTCGGGTGGTGCAGTCAACCATCGCCACGGTTCTGAACAAGACCGAACCGGTCGAAAAATAGGCCGCAAAACCAATCCGAACAACAGCCGGGCCATAACAGATGCTTCAGTTCTCCATTTGGAAAAAGACCGTGATCATCGGGGTTTGTATTCTCGGGATCGCGCTTTCGGCGCCGAACGCCTTTTATCCGCGGGTCGAGCGGCACAACGATGCCGCCAAGGAACTGGCCAAGGGCATGCCCCAAACGCCGGAACGCATGGCCGCACTAGCCGCATGGCCTTCCTGGCTGCCATCGGATCTGGTCAATCTCGGGCTGGACCTGAGGGGAGGGGCGCATCTTCTGGCCGAGGTGAAGGTCGAACAGGTTTACGGTGCGCGGCTTGACGGCATGTGGGAAGACATCCGCGACGCGCTCCGCGAAGCGCGCGACACCATCGGCACCATCCGCCGCCAGGACAGTCCGCCGGATGAGTTGCGGATCAGCATCTCGAAACCCGATCAGATCGAAAAGGCTGTCGAAATCGTGCGTGGACTGGCGCGACCGGTGGTCAGCCTGACCGGCATCGGCGCCTCGGATATCGCCGTCACAGCCGAAAACGGTGACGTGGTGGTGAAACTGTCCGAGGCCGAACAGATTGCCACCGACACCCGCACCATGAACCAAAGCCTTGAAATCATCCGCCGCCGGGTGGATGAAGTAGGCACCCGCGAACCCACCATCCAGCGTCAGGGCGAACGCCGCATCCTGATCGAGGTGCCGGGTATCGGTTCGGCGGATGAGCTGAAAGCCCTGATCGGCACCACCGCCAAGCTGACCTTTCATGCGGTGGTGCGCAAGACCAACGATCCCAATACCAACCCCGGACCGCGCAACATCCTGGTGCCAGATCTGGAAAACAAGTCGGAATATTTCGTTCTGGTCCAGACCCCGGTGGTCACCGGCGATGAATTGGTGGATGCACAGCCAACCTTTGATCAGAACGGCCGCCCGGCGGTATCGTTCCGTTTCAACCCTTCGGGCGGGCGCAAGTTCGGGCAGTACACGGCCGAAAATATCGGTTCGCCCTTTGCCATCGTTCTGGATAACGAGGTGATCTCGGCCCCGGTGATCCAGTCGCATATCGCTGGTGGATCGGGCATCATCACCGGGCGTTTTTCGGTCGAGGAAAGCACCCAACTGGCGGTCCTTTTGCGCGCCGGTGCGCTGCCGGCAGGCATGGATTTCCTGGAGGAACGCACCATCGGCCCGCAGCTTGGCCAGGACAGCATCGAAGCGGGCAGGATTGCCACCACAGTCGCCTTTATCGCGGTGCTGACCTTCATGTTCCTCAGTTACGGCCTGTTTGGCGTTTTTGCCAATGTGGCGCTGATCCTGAACGTCACCATGATATTCGCGCTATTGTCGGTGATCGGTGCCACGCTGACGCTGCCGGGGATCGCCGGGATCGTGTTGACCATCGGTATGGCGGTCGATGCCAACGTGCTGATCTTCGAGCGCATCCGCGAGGAGCTGAAAACCGCCCGAGGCCCGGCCCGCGCCATCGAACTTGGCTATGAAAAGGCGTTCTCGGCGATTGTCGATGCCAATGTCACCACCCTGATCGCCGCCGTCATCCTGTTCGTCATGGGGTCAGGCCCGGTAAGGGGCTTTGCCATCACGCTGGGGCTTGGGATCATCACCTCGGTATTCACCGCCATCTGGGTGACGCGGTTGATGATATCGATCTGGTTCGACTGGCGCCGCCCGCGCCAGATCGAGGTTTGAGGAGAAAACACCATGCGAATGAAGCTGATACCCTCGGACACCAAGATAGATTTCTTCCGCATCGCCTTGCTGACCCTTGGCGCCTCGGGGCTGGCGATGGTGACGGCGGTGGTGTTGTTCTTTGTCATGGGGCTGAACTATGGCATCGACTTTCGCGGCGGCACCACCATCCGCACCGACAGCACGGTGTCTGTCGATGTCAAGGCTTACCGTGACGCGCTGGCACCGCTGGGACTTGGCGATGTATCCATCACCGAGGTGTTCGATCCGACCTTTCGCGCCGATGAACATGTCACGCAGATCCGCATCGAACAACAAGGCGACAGCGAAAGCATGACCGCCCAGACCATTGAACGGGTGCAAACCGCGCTGAAGGCGGTCGATCCGAACATGAAATTCCCCTCGATCGAAAGCGTCGGGCCGAAGGTGTCGGGCGAGCTGATCGAAACGGCAATCATCGCGGTCTTGTTGTCGATGGCGGCGGTTCTGGTCTATGTCTGGCTGCGTTTTGAATGGCAGTTCGCGGTCGGGGCGGTGGCGTCGCTGGTGCATGACGTGATCCTGACCATCGGGCTGTTTTCGCTGTTGCAGATCAAGTTCGACCTCAACATCATCGCCGCCCTTCTGACCATCGTCGGCTATTCGCTGAACGATACCGTGGTGGTGTTTGACCGGGTGCGCGAGAACCTGCGCAAGTTCAAGAAGATGGAACTGAAGGAACTGCTGAACCTGTCGATCAACGACACCCTCAGCCGCACCACCATGACCTCGTTCACCACGCTGATTGCGCTGATCGCGCTGTTCGTGCTGGGCGGCGACGTGATCCACGGTTTCGTCTTTGCCATGATCTGGGGCATCGTGATCGGCACCTATTCGTCGATCTTCATCGCCTCGACCCTGCTGCTGAAGCTGGGGGTCAAGCGCGACTGGACCAAGACCGACGGCAGCGCCGGCACGCAATACGCGAATATCGACGCCTGAGCCGATGTTCGGCGACAGCCTTCAGCAGGCGCTGGCCACGCCGGGGTTGGGTCTGTTGGTGTTGGCGGTGTTCCTGGCGGGGCTGGTGCGCGGTTTTACCGGATTTGGCACCGCCATGGTCTATATGCCGTTTGCCGGATCGGTACTGGAGCCGCTATCGGCCCTGATGACCATGATCGTGTTTGATTTCTTCGGCCCGCTGCCGAACGTGCCTAGGGCGATCAGGCATGGCACCCCCCGCGACATCCTGAGGCTGGTTCTGGGGGCGCTGATCGGCCTGCCGCTGGGACTGGCGGTGATCTACCGCATCGAGCCCGAGGTGTTTCGCTGGCTGGTATCGCTGTTGTCGCTTGGCCTTTTGCTGCTGCTGATCTCAGGCTGGCGTTACAACGGCGAACTGAATCGGCCGATGGTGGTGGCCAGCGGCGGGGTTGGCGGGTTTCTGTCCGGAGTCTGCGGTCTGGCTGGCCCGCCGGTGATCATGCTTTACATGGCCAGCCGCAAGCCGCTGGAAACCGTCAGGGCCAATATCCTGCTTTATCTGGTGCTGGGTAATATCTCGACCTTTCTGCTGATCGGCTTGTCCGGGCGGCTTGACCCGGTGGCGTTGCTGATCGGTGCCATGCTGATCCTGCCGTTCCTGCTGGCCAACATGATCGGCGGTGCGCTGTTTCGCCCGGAACAGGTCAGAACCTACCGGGTCATTGCCTATCTGCTGATTGCCGCTTCTGCCTTGTCGAACCTGCCGCTGTTCGGCTAAAAGATCGGCATGCAGATCAGCGAAATCACCTTTGACGGCCCCACCCCGATCGACGGCTACGGGCCGGGCTTTTTCCGCGTTGCCGGCAAGGTTCACGACGGGGCAATCCTGCTGAGCGCGCGGGGGCTGGTCGCCTGGGGCGGCCTTGACGACAGTGCTGCCATCCTTGAACTGGCCGCTTTAATCGACGTGGTTCTGGTTGGCACCGGGGCGGAAATGCAATTTCTGCCGCCGCAATTTCGCGCCACGCTGGAAGCGGCGGGGATTGGAGTCGAGGTAATGCAGACCCCTTCGGCCTGTCGTACCTACAACATCCTTCTGTCCGAAGGGCGCCGCGTTGCCGCCGCGCTGATCAGCATCTGAATCCGGCTCAGGCAATGCCGGGTGAATTTCACAACCTGCCGCTTTGCCCTTTCCCTTCGCTTTGGCACTTGTATATAGTCGGTGCAAAGGCCACATCTGGTCTTTGGCGAATAGAATAAAAAAGGGGCTTATCATGGCTTTTGAACTTCCCGATCTACCATATGCACATGACGCACTGGCCGCAGGCGGCATGTCCAAGGAAACGATGGAATATCATCACGACCTGCACCACAAGGCCTATGTGGACAACGGCAACAAGCTGATCGAAGGCACCGAATGGGCCGGCAAGACGCTGGAACAGATCATCACCGGCACCTATAACGCCTCGTCGGTGGCACAAAACGGTATCTTCAACAATATCAGCCAGTTGTGGAACCACAACCAGTTCTGGCAAATGATGGGTCCGAGCGGGCGCAAGATGCCCGGTGAACTGGAAAGCCGCCTGAAGGATGCGTTCGGTTCCGTCGACAAGTTCAAGGCCGATTTCGCGGCAGCGGGTGCCGGACAGTTCGGTTCCGGCTGGTGCTGGCTGGTGGCGGAAAAAAACGGTACGCTGAAGGTCACGAAAACCGAAAACGGCGTCAATCCCCTGTGTTTCGGGCAGACGGCGCTGTTGGGATGCGATGTTTGGGAACATTCCTATTACATTGATTTTCGCAACAAGCGCCCGGCCTATCTCAGCAATTTCCTGGACAACCTGGTGAACTGGGAAAACGTCGCCTCGCGCCTGGTCTAGACGCGGCGCGGATTGACAGGCAATCCAATGCTGGCCGTCCCTGACCGGGGCGGCCATTTCTTTCAGGTGCGCAAGCGGGGGGCTGAACCAATGCCGCAAAAGGTTCTGAGCGAACCCGCCAAGGGGGTTCTGGCGATGCTGGGCGCCTGTACCGTCTGGGGCCTTTCGCCGATCTACTACAAGCTGCTGGCGGATGTGCCACCACTTGAAGTGCTGAGCCATCGCACCCTCTGGTCATTCGTCACCTTTGCGCTGGTCCTGCTGGCGCAAAAGCGGCTGGGTGAGTTCCTTGTGCTGTTGGCCAACCGGCGCAATATGCTGCTTGTGCTGTTTGCCGGGCTGATGATTTCGCTGAACTGGTTCGTGTTCATCCTGTCGATCCAGATCGACCGCGCGGTCGAGGCCAGCCTTGGCTATTACATCTTTCCCCTGGTTGCGGTGGTGCTGGGCATTCTGGTGTTTGGCGAACGACCGCTGCGGCTGCAACTGCTGGCGGTGGGGCTGGCGGTGGCGGCGGTGCTGGTGCTGACCATGGGTCTTGGTGCCGCGCCGTGGATCTCGCTGATTCTGGCGGGCAGTTTCGGCACCTATGGGGTGATCAAGAAATTTCTTTCCGCCGGCCCGGTTGTGTCCGTTACAGCCGAAGTGACGGTTCTGTTGCCGCTGGCGCTGGTCTGGCTTTTCGGCGTGCATTTCTGGGGTTGGAGCGGATTTGACGGCCGCGTGGGTGGGGTATTTGGCCATGATGCACTGGAAACGCTGTTGCTGGTACTGGCAGGCGGGATCACAGCCGGGCCGCTGGTGCTGTTTTCCTATGCGGCGCGGCGGCTGCGGCTTGGAACCATCGGTGTGATTCAATATCTGAACCCGACACTGCAATTCCTGATCGCCACGCTGCTGTTCGCCGAGCCGTTTACCGGCTGGCATGCGCTGGCGTTTTCGCTGATCTGGCTGGCGCTGGTGCTTTATTCGCTGTCCGGCTGGCGCCAGGAAAAATCCCTGCGCAGGGCGGCGGCAAGTGCCGGCACCCCGTCCAGCACCGTCATATAGTCGCGAAACGGTCTGTCGGCGAAACCGTGGTCGATCATATGTTCAATCAGTTCGGTAAGTTTGTCCCAATAGCCATTGATATTCAACAAATAAATCGGTTTGTGATGCAGGTTTAGCTGGCGCCATGTCATCACCTCAAAGAATTCATCAAGCGATCCCGCGCCACCTGGCAGGGTGACGATGGCATCGGCGTTCATGAACATCACCTTCTTGCGTTCGTGCATGTTCTCGGTGACCACAAACTGGCTGAGATCGCGCTTGCCGACTTCGCGTGCCATCAGATGCACCGGGATGACGCCAAAGGTTTCGGCTCCGCCCGCCTGGGCCGCCCGCGCAACCTCGCCCATCATGCCGACATCGCCGGCGCCATAGATCAGCCGCCAACCCTCGGCCGCCAACAGCTCGCCAAGCTCATGCGCTGCCTGCCGGTAGGCCGGGGAATCGCCGAATCGCGAGCCGCAAAAGACACAGACAGAGGGGTTTTCGGGGATCATGGCAAGGCTCTTGGCAAGGTTTGATTGGAAAACCCATAGCGGAGTTGTTATGTAAAGGGCAAGCTGCAATGGCAGCGGTAAAGGTGCTGGGCGCCCAGCCGTCTATTGCAGTTGAATTTGGCCGGACAACGGGGGACTGATGGCATTGCTTTCAGGGATCAAAGGGCAGGAAAAGGCGGTGGCGCTGGCACTTGGCGGTGTTGCGGCGCTGGTGATTGCCGGGCTGCTAACCTACTTCAACCTGACCTCGCAACCTGCGGAAAAGGCTACAGATACCGCTGGTGATACACGCCATTCCAGGGCTGAAACAACCGTCTCCGACCAGACCGAAGGCGCGATCATGCTGCCGGGCGAGCCCGACCCGGCCAGCCCCAGCGCCGACAAGCGAACCGCGCCCGCCGCAGCCGCGCCGGAAACGGCGGGCAGCAGCGAAACGGGTGTCGCGGCGGCGTCGTCCGAGCCAGCGGACAAGCCTGAAATGCCTACTCTGCCGGATGCAGCACTGCCGGTAATGCCTAAATTCGATCTGGTCCGGGTGGATCCTAAAGGTGCAGCACTGGTGGCGGGCAAGGCTGATCCGGGCGGCAAGGTCGGGGTCTATCTTGACGGCGCAGCGATCGCCGAGGCGACCGCCGATGCCAATGGCAATTTCGTGGCGATGTTCGACATGCCCGCCCATTCAGAAGCGCAGGTAATCACCCTTGCCAGCCGCGACCGGGACGGGGGCGAAACCACCTCGGGGGAACAGGTGGTGGTGCTGGCGCAGGAGGGGGCGAAAACCGAGGCGGAGGCGCCGCTCGGCAACGCCGTTGATGCGGTCGAGCCGGCAAATACCGGAACCGAAGAAGCTGAACCGGCACCCGGGGCACCAACCATCATCATCGCTTCGGACGAGGGGGCGCGGCTGCTGCAACCGGCTGGCGACACAGCGCCGGCGGTGATGTCCGAGGTGACGCTTGACCTTATTTCCTATGACGACAGCGGCGAAGTGGTGCTGAGCGGGCGCGGCAAGCCCGACCGGCATGTGCGCGTCTATATCGACGACCGCCCGGTCAAGACCCGGACCGTCGCCGAAGACGGTTCCTGGCAACTGGCGCTGCCCGAGGTCGATGCCGGGCGTTATCGCCTGAGGGTCGATCAGATCGACGACAAGGGCAAGGTGACATCGCGTCTGGAAACCCCGTTTCAAAAGGAAAAACCGGCAGATGTAAAGCAGGCGGTGGCCGCAGTTGACACGAAGAACGCCTTGCAGAAAATTGAAAAGGTTACCATTCAACGCGGCGCGACCCTGTGGGCGCTGGCCAAGGGCAAATATGGCGAGGGCCGGCTTTACATGCAGATTTTCAACGCCAACCGTTCGCAGATCCGTGACCCTGATCTGATTTATCCCGGCCAGATTTTCACCCTTCCTGACTGACACCACTGGCGAAAGGCGGCTGGTCTGCCTATCTATGGTGGCTTGAAGGGACAGTTATGGCGAATATTGACAACTCGATGGAGCCGGCACCGGATTTTGCGCCAGAGCCAAGCCGGAACGATGTGCCGGAACATGTTGCCGAGCGCAAAAGCGGTTTGCGCACGATCAAGAAGGTTCTGCCCTATCTCTGGCCGTCCGAGCCGGGCTATGCCTGGGTCAAGTGGCGGGTGGTGGTGGCGCTTGGGTTTCTGATGCTGTCCAAGGTGATCTCGGTCGCCACGCCGTTTTTCTACAAGGGGGCGGTGGATGCGCTGGCACCCAAAGGCGGCGCGCCGGTGGCGGTGTTTTTCCTGCTGGCGGGTGCGGTCGGACTGACCGTAGCCTATGGCGTGGCGCGGCTGATGAATATCGGCTTTCAGCAGTTGCGCGATGCGGTGTTCGCGCGGGTCGGGCAGCGTGCGCTCAGGCGGCTGGCGCTGGAAACCTTTCGCCACATGCATGCGCTGTCGCTCAGATATCACATTACCCGCAAGACCGGCGGCCTTAGCCGGATCATCGAGCGTGGCGTCAAGGGGGTGGAATTCCTGCTGCGCTTCATGCTGTTTTCCATCGGCCCGCTGGTGCTGGAACTGTTGTTCATCGCGGTGGTTCTGTATTGGGTTTTCGATGTCTGGTATCTGGTGGTGGTGGTGGTCACCATCGCCATCTATATCTGGTTCACCTTTCGCATCACCGAATGGCGGGTGAAGATCCGAAAGGAGATGAACGATCAGGACACCAACGCCAATCAAAAGGCCATCGACAGCCTGTTGAATTTCGAGACGGTGAAATATTTCGGCGCCGAGGACCGCGAGGCGCTGCGCTATGACGACAGCATGCGCCAGTATGAAACCGCCGCGATCAAGACCGCCTATTCGCTGGCGGTGTTGAATTTCGGCCAGTCGCTGTTGATCACCACCGGGCTGGTCATCGTGATGGTGATGGCGGCGATCGGGGTCCAACAGGGCGCGCTGACGGTCGGCGATTTCGTCATGGTCAATGCTTATATGATCCAGATAACCATGCCGCTGAACTTTCTCGGCACGGTTTACCGCGAGATCCGCCAGTCGCTGGTGGATATGGGGCAGATGTTCGATCTTCTGGAACAGCCCGCCGAGGTGGTTGACCGGACCGGTGCCGCCGATCTTGTGGTTCAGGGCGGCGAAGTCGATTTCCAGCATGTCGATTTCGGCTATTCGCGGGATCGCAGCATTCTTTACGATTTCAACCTAAGGGTTCCGGCCGGCCACAAGGTGGCGATCGTCGGGCCATCGGGCTCGGGCAAATCCACCATCGGGCGGTTGCTGTTTCGGTTTTACGATGTCGATGCCGGTGCATTGCTGATCGACGGGCAGGATGTGCGCGAGGTGACGCAAACCAGCCTGCATCATCTGATCGGCATCGTGCCGCAGGATACGGTGCTGTTCAACGATACCATTGGCTATAACATCCTTTATGGCCGCGCCGATGCCACCGAGGCCGAGATGATCGCGGCGGCCAAAGCGGCCAGGATCCACGATTTCGTGCTGAGCCTGCCGGACGGCTATGACACCACCGTAGGCGAGCGCGGCCTGAAACTGTCGGGTGGCGAGAAACAGCGGGTAGGCATTGCACGCACCTTCCTCAAGAACCCGCCGATCCTGCTGCTGGACGAGGCAACTTCGGCGCTGGACAGCGAGACTGAACGCGACATTCAGGACAGCCTCAGGCTGATGGGTGAGGGGCGCACGGTTCTGACCATTGCACACCGTCTGTCAACCGTGATCGACAGCGATCTGATCGTGGTGCTGGAGGAAGGGCGGATCACAGAACAGGGAACGCATGAGGATTTGCTGGTGAAAAACGGTCGATATTCGCAGATGTGGCAACGCCAGCAAGCCGAGGAGGCCGAGGAGGCAGCCTGAAAGGCACGATCTTGCCGCTGACGCGGGGCCGGGCGGGGGGACGCTGTCCCCCCGAGACGCGAGCCGGGGCCAATGGCACCTGCCCCCCTGGAGTATTTCTTGAACAATGAGGTGGTAATGAAAAAGGTATTTGATGCGGTTTCCTGGCCGGTGGTCCTGTTGCTGGTGCTGGGCCTGGGGCTGGCGCCGTTCTGGCCCGAGCCGCATCTATGGCAAAAACTGAAGCTGCTGGTTGCCGGTGATCTGGTCAGGCCACTGGATGTGTTCGATCTGGCGCTGCATGCCGCGCCCTGGCTGTTTCTGGCGGGCAAGCTGATCTATTCCGCCCGCAACCCGGCCTGAAGGTTGTTTGACATTTGCCAAGCCAGGGGTTTCAGTGCGGTGAAGGGGTTCGGCGGTCAGATGAAACGCATCATTGAACGATCAACGGCGGCGGCGGGGTGGCTTGGCTTTTTCGCCCTGGTGTTGCTGGCGTGGATGCTGTTGTTTCTGATGCAGCCAGGCGCGGTTGATTCCGGTTTGCTACAGGATTACGGCAGCCGGTTCTGGTCGGCGATCTGCGCACCGGTCAGCGGGCAGGCGGGGTTCTGGTCGGTTCTTTTCATGTGGATGCTGATGTCGGCGGCAATGATGGCGCCAACCTTTGTTCCCAATCTCAGAACCTATGCCGATCTTGGTCATGCCGGGGCGGCGGGCCAGGCCGGTCTGGTGGCATTGCTGGCCGGTTATCTGGCAATATGGGGCGGATTTTCGGCCCTGGCGGCGATGGCGCAGCTATGGCTGGCGCGGGCCGGGTTGATCGGGGCCGGTGGCGCCAGTTTGTCCTGGGGGCTGAGCGGGGCATTGTTGCTGTTTGCCGGGCTTTACCAGTTTACCGCGTTAAAAAAGTCGTGCCTGTCAAAATGCCGCGCACCGCTGATGTATTTCATCGGTCACTGGCGTGGCGGGGTGCAAGGGGCGCTATGGATGGGGGCCGAACTTGGGCTGGTTTGCCTTGGCTGCTGTTGGGCGCTGATGCTGTTGGGATTTGTCGGTGGCGTGATGAACCTTGCCTGGATGGGCATTGCCACCTTGTTGATGGCGCTGGAAAAGCTGCCTGAGATTGGCCGCGTCGTGACCCGGCCACTGGGCGCAGTACTGGTGCTGGCGGGGGTTTTTGCCACCCTTCAGGCCAGTATGGGAATTTAGATCAAAGGAGAGATGGAAATGGCGGAAAACAAAGCAACAAACTCCAAAGGCGATCCGGTTGACTGGAAGCTGAAGGGTGAATTGATCCTCAACTGCAACTGCACCGTGTTCTGCCCCTGCGTGGTCAGCCTCGGCAAGCACCCGCCCACCGAAGGGCATTGTCAGACCTGGGGCGGGGTTCGCATCGACAGTGGTGCTTATGGCGATATCGACCTTGGCGGGTTGAATATCGGTCTGATGATCGAGATTCCGGGCCAGATGGGGCGTGGCAACTGGAAGGTTGGCCTGTTCATCGACGATCGCGCCAGTGACGCCGCCTATGACGCGTTGGTCGCCATCTTCAGCGGTGCTGCGCGCGGCACCACCGGCCTGTTTCAGGTGCTGGTGAGCGAGGTTCTGGGCCATGAACGCCAACCGGTTCGCTATGAAACCGAAGGCAAGACCCGACACATCACCGTCGGTCGCAAGATCGAAGGCGTGGTTTATCCGGTCGCGGGCAAGAACAAGGACGAGGATATCGTCATCAACAACACCGAATACTGGATGGGCCCGGACATCACCGTCGCCACCGCCAGCAAGGGCAAGCTTCGCGCCTATGGCCGGGTTTGGGATTTCGATGGCCGCTCGGCCGAGATTTGCCAGATCGACTGGCACGGCCCGCGATAGGGCAAACCGACAGGACAGGAGAGAATGATGAGTTTCAGGGCACTGATGGTGGACAAGGATGAATCTGGCGCCACCCATGCGGCGATCAGAAAGATAAGCCAAAAGGACATGCCGCAATCCGAGGTGACGGTGGCGGTGGAATATTCCACCGTGAACTACAAGGACGGATTGTGCCTGGGCTCGGGTGGCGGGCTGGTCAGGAACTATCCGCATATTCCGGGCATAGATTTCGCCGGAACCGTCGAAACATCAAGTGACAAGCGCTACAAACCCGGTGACAAGGTGGTCCTGACCGGCTGGCGGGTCGGCGAGGCGCATTGGGGCGGCTATGCCGAACGCGCCAATGTCAGGGCCGACTGGCTGGTGCCCCTGCCCAAGGGGCTGACCACGCGCCAGGCAATGGCAGTGGGAACGGCGGGTTTCACCGCGATGCTGGCGGTGATGGCGCTGGAGGATCACGGGCTGAAACCCGGTGATGGCGAGGTGCTGGTAACGGGTGCGGCGGGCGGCGTCGGCTCGGTGGCGACGGCAATTCTGGCGCATCTCGGGCATGAGGTGGCGGCGGTCACCGGACGGCCCGAAACGGCGGACTACCTGAAAGACCTCGGTGCGGGCAGGATCGTGGCCAGGGATGACATCAACCAGACGGTAAAACGCCCGCTCGAGGCGGAAACCTGGGCCGGCTGCGTCGATGCGGTTGGCGGCGCGATGCTGGCGCGTGTGCTTGGCCAGATGAAATACGGCGCCAGCGTCGCCGCGGTCGGGCTGGCCGGTGGTGCCGCTCTGCCGGCAACGGTGGTTCCCTTCCTTTTGCGCGGCGTCAACCTTCTGGGTATCGACAGCGTCATGCAGCCCTATGCCAACCGGCTGCGCGCCTGGGAAAGGATCGCCCGCGATTTGCCGTTGGACCGGCTTGAATCAATGATCAGACTGGCAAAACTGGCAGATCTGCCAGCCCTCGGGGCCGATATTCTGGCCGGTAAGGTTCGCGGGCGGGTGGTGGTCGATGTGAACGCCTGATCGCCGCCCGCCCCCTCATTGTTCCCAAAATACTCCAGGGGGGCAGGGGTGATTGGCCCCCAATCGCCCCGTGGGGGGACAGCGTCCCCCCTGGCTGGCCCGGCTCAGGGTCGGAATGCGGGATGTGGTCGCAGCACCAGCCAAAGCCTTTGCAAAAGCATGGTGTTAACGCAAACTGCTTGGCAGAATTGCTGGAATCGGTCTAGGTTCCTGAACCAGAGGGGAGTTGGATGACGATATGGACCAGCACCAGGGGGCACAAGGACCTGCCGCGCTATTTCCCGGCGGTGTTCGACATCGTGAGCACGCTCAACCACGGGCGGATTGATTTTCGTCTGCCGGATGGCCGGGTCTTCCGCGCCCAGGGAAAGAATCCCGGGCAGGCGGTGGAGCTTGAGATTCATAACCCCGACTGTTTTGCCCGCCTGATCCGCGAGGGTGATCTCGGCTTTTCCGATGCTTATCTCGAAGGCTGGTGGTCGGTCAGCGACCTTCAGGCTTTCATGGATATCATTCTGGACAGCAACGACACGGTTTTCTACGGCTTTCCCGGCTTCGGGCTGGTGCGCATTCTGGAACGCCTGCGCCACTGGATGAACGCCAATACCAAAGAACAGGCGCGGCGCAACATCGCCTATCATTACGACCTCGGCAATGAATTCTATGCCAAATGGCTGGACGAAACCATGACCTATTCCTCGGCCATGTTCACCAGCGGGCAGGAGGATCTGGGCAAGGCGCAGATCGCCAAATATCAGGCGATGGTTGACCAGATGGGGGTGAAATCCGGCGATCATGTGCTGGAGATCGGCTGTGGCTGGGGCGGGTTTGCCGAATTCGCGGCACGTGAGCGCGGCTTGCGCGTGACCGGACTTACCATATCAAAGGAGCAGCATGATTATGCGCTGGCGCGTATCAACCGGGCCGGGCTGTCGGATAGGGTCGAGATTGCGCTTCGCGATTACCGTGACGAAACGGGTATCTATGACGGCATCGCCTCGATCGAGATGTTCGAGGCGGTCGGCGAGAAATACTGGCCAACCTATTTTCGGACCGTGCGCGAACGGCTGAAACCCGGTGGCAAAGCCACGTTGCAAATCATCACCATCACTGAAAAGCGCTTTCAGACCTACCGAAAAAGCATAGATTTCATACAAAAATACGTCTTTCCGGGCGGCATGTTGCCAAGTGCCGCAGCACTTAGCGAACAGATCGCGCGCGCCGGGCTTGACCGGATCGGCTCGATCGAATTCGGCGACAGCTATTCCCAGACCCTCAGGCGCTGGCACGAGACCTTCAATCACGCCTGGGATGAGATTGCAGAAATGGGGTTTGACGAACGTTTTCGACGCATGTGGAATTTCTATCTGACCTCCTGTGCCGCGTCCTTCAGGTCCGGCAACTGCGACGTGACACAGCTGACGCTGGCCAGAACGGCGGCGGGAAATGGTTGACACATGAATGAAATGCCCAATGCCGCAAAGCTGGTTTCGGCGGTATGTTTCGCGGCGCTGGCCTGGCTGACGGCGGCGGTGTTTCTGCCGCATCTGCAACCGCCTGAAACCGCCGCGACCTGGTTCAAGGAAAGCTGTGCGGTGATCGGCATCTTTGTCGGCTGGTTCGTTTTGGGCCGCGCCATTGGCCGAAGCAAGGGCAAGGGGCGGCGTGATGCCCTTTGGCACGGAATCAGTTCGTCGGTGATCCTGCTGTTCTGGGTCGATTTCGCCTTTTCCTTCCGCGAGATGATCCTGCGCTCGCTCGACAAACGCTATCGCAGTCCGGTCGAGGCACTGGGCGACATGATCGAACTGATGATCAACTATTTCAAGATGATGGCCAGCGTCGATGTTTTCGCCACGCTGCTGATCGGCGGCATGATTTCGGCGCTGTTTGCGCGATACGCCAAACAGCGCTGGAACTGAGCATTTGCAGACAGGCCTGGAAATCGGCGCTGGTGGTCCGGTTCACGGCGCGCTAGGCATCCCGACATGAGACAGTTGTTCTTTTACGGCACCCTCAGGGATATGGGGGTACTTTCGGCGGTGCTGGGGCGCGATTCCGCTGCCATCAGTATGCGCAAGGCGGTTTTGCCCGGCTATCGGGCCTCTGCCGTCCGGGGGCAGGATTTCCCCTTTGCCGTGGCCGCCAAAGGTGCCACTGCCGAGGGGCTTCTGGTTTCGGGCCTTGGTCAGGACGATATCGACCGGCTGATCTATTACGAAGGCTCATACCTTTACGATCTGGTCGAGGTTCAGGTCGATTGCGACGGCAAACCCGAACGGGCCGAGGTGTTCCTGTCGGATCATCAGGGCTGGACACCCGAGGGTCTCTGGTCGCTTCCGGCATGGCAGGCCAAAGATCAGGGGCTGGCCGCCGAAGCGGCGCGCGAGGTGATGGCGCATTACGGTCAGCGTGGCTCGGATGAGGTATACCGCCGCTATGACTCCATCCGGATCCGGGCGCATTCGCGTTTGCTGGCGCGCGCTGCCGCCCCTCAGCGATTGCGGCAGGACCATGCCGCCGATGATATCCGCATCAGCGCCACCAGACGACCCTATTTCAGCTTTTTTGCGCTGGAGGAACACGATGTCAGCTATCGCGGTTTTGACGGCAGCTTCAGCCCGACGGTCGAACGCGCGGTGTTTCTGGCGGCCGATGCGGTGACGGTGCTGCCTTATGATCCACTGAACGATCTGGTGATGCTGGTGGAACAGTTCCGGGCCGGGCCAATGGGGCGGGGGGATCCGAACCCCTGGTGTCTGGAACCGATCGCCGGCAGGGTGGATGCGAATGAAAGCTATGAACAGACCGCAAGGCGCGAGGCGATCGAGGAGGCGGGGCTGAAACTTCAAAGGCTGGAAAAGGTTGCAAGCTATTATTCCTCGCCCGGCGCCGTTTCGGAATATCTGATGTCCTATATCGGCCTTTGCGATCTGGCCGGACGCACCGAGGCGGTGCATGGCATGGCCGACGAGGTCGAGGATATCCGTTCCTTTGTGGTGCCGTTTGCAACTTTTCAGCGCGCCCTTGACGCCGGCGAGTTTGACAACGGCCCGCTGCTGATCAGCGCCCACTGGCTGGTGCGCCACCGCGCCCGGCTGCGCCGGTCAGGCCCAAGTGCTTGAAGTCGGTACAGGGGGCGCGTATCAAGGAACAAATGCGGATTTAAAGGGGGCCATGGCCATGCAGTTTCATCCCGATCTACAGTCAGCCATCGGCAATACACCGTTGATCCGGCTGAACAAAGCATCGGCGCTGACCGGCTGCGAGATCCTCGGCAAGGCGGAATTCATGAATCCCGGCCAGTCGGTCAAGGACCGCGCCGCGCTTTACATCATTCGCGACTCCATCAAACGCGGCGCGTTGCGTCCCGGCGGCACCATTGTCGAAGGCACGGCGGGCAATACCGGCATCGGTATCGCGCTGGTGGCGGCCTCGATGGGGTTTCGCACCATCATCGTCATTCCGGAAACGCAAAGCCAGGAGAAAAAAGACATGATCCGCCTGGCCGGTGCGGAACTGGTGCAGGTGCCGGCGGCGCCATACAAGAACCCCAACAACTATGTGCGCTATTCCGAACGGCTGGCGCAGGCATTGGCGAAAACCGAACCCAATGGCGCCGTATGGGCCAACCAGTTTGACAACACCGCCAACCGTCAGGCGCATGTGGAAACCACCGCACCCGAGATCTGGAAACAGACGGCGGGGCGCGTCAACGGTTTCATCTGCTCGATCGGCTCGGGCGGCACGCTTGCCGGGGTGGCCGGTGGATTGCGCGCGATGTCGGACAAGGTGAAGATCGGTGTTGCCGATCCGCTTGGCTCGGCGATGTACAGCTATTACACCACAGGCGTGCTGAAATCCGAAGGTGGCTCGATCACCGAAGGTATCGGGCAGGGGCGGATCACCAGAAACCTCGAAGGGTTGAAGGTTGACATGGCCTATGCCATCCCGGACGAGGAAAGCCTGCCGCTGGCCTTTGATCTGTTGCAATCCGAGGGGTTGTGCGTTGGCGGATCAAGCGGCGTCAACATCGCGGGCGCGATCCGCATGGCCAGGGAAATGGGGCCGGGGCAGGTGATCGTCACCATGCTTTGTGATTATGGCAACCGCTATCAAAGCAAGATGTTCAACCCGGAATTTCTGCGCACCAAGGGCTTGCCGGTGCCGGAATGGCTGAACCGGCCGGCGGCGGAACTGCCCTCGGTGATGCAACAGGCCAGCGAATGACACCGTTACGCCAGTCCGGCCTTGGCCTGTTGCTGCTGGCCCTGTTTCTTGCCCTGCCGGTTCTGATGCTGGCACCGGCGCCATTGATGGCCCAGGATTCGACCGATCAGAAGGTGCTGGATTTTGCCAGTTGGGACAAGACCGCCAGCCGCGCCGAAGCCACCATCGAAAAGGCCGAAGCATCCTCGGCGGCGCTGGAGGAACTGCGCGCCACGCTGGCGGATTTTCGCGCTCAGGCGCTGGATGTGCAAAACCAGAACCAGGCCCGCATCGACACCCTGAAATCACAACTCGACGCCCTTGGCCCGGCCCCCGCTGAAGGTGTGAAAGAGGCCGATGAGGTGGCGCGCAGGCGCACCGAACTCAACCAGCAACTGGCCAAGACAATGGCGCCGGTGCTGGCCGCACAGGAGGCCTATCGCCGCGCCAACGGCATGATCGGCGAGATCGACAAGATCATCCGCGACCGCCTGGCCGATCAGTTGCTGACCCTTGGGGTGTCGCCGCTGAACCCGGTCTATTGGCCCGAAGCGATCAAGGCGGTGGCCGATCTGATCGAGGCGATCGGTGACGAGGTCACGACGGCGCTGAATTCGGACACCCAGAAGGTACAGACGCAGCAGAACCTGCCGGTCAGCCTGCTTTTGGTGGTGCTGGGGCTGGTGCTGTTGACCCGCGCCCGACGCTGGATGCTGAAGGCGTTCGGCCTGATGCCCCAGGCGCATTCCACCTCTGTCAGCGATATTCGCGCCATCCTGATTTCCACCACTCAGGTGATCGTGCCGATGCTGGGTATCGCCGCCCTGGTGCAGGGACTTAACCTGACCCATCTGGTGGGCATCAAGGGGGGGATGGTCCTGTCGGCGCTGCCGCCGATGGGTATTGCCTTTTTCGGTGGCCGCTGGCTGGCGCGGACGCTGTTCACCACCAGTGACGGAACACCGCTGTTTTTCACCACCCTGACCGAGGCCGACAACCGGGCCGGGCGACGCTATGCCGGTTTGCTGGGGCTGGTGATGGCGTTGGCCATCCTGTTGCACAGGCTTGATCAGGGCGATACGTTTACCCAGTCGGCGGTGGTGGTCCTGTCGTTTCCGGTCGTGCTGGTGGCGGGGTTGCTGTTGCTTCGGATGGGGGCCTTGATGGATCCGGGCAAGCTGTCGCCGGGACAGCCGGACAATCCATTGCAACGGCGGATCATCCAACTGATTGCCCGGATCGCCATCGTGCTTGGCCTTGTGGCGCCGGTGCTGGCCGCCATTGGCTATTACACCGCCTCGACCTCGTTCGTGTTTCCGGCCATTCTGACGCTGGCGGTGTTCGGCGTTGGCCTGATCCTTTTCCGCCTGCTGGCCGATCTCAGCGATAGCTTGCTGTCGTCGGCGTTGCAGCGCCAGGGTGAGAATGACGATGAGGAAAACAAAACCCTGTCTCTGGTGCCGGTGGCACTGGGTTTCTTTCTGTTTGCCGCCGCCATTCCCTTGCTGGCGCTGATATGGGGGGCCAGGGTTTCCGATCTGCAAGAGGTCTGGAACTATGTCAATGACGGGTTCTCGATCGGAGACAGCCGCATCACCATACGCAACCTTTTGCTGTTCGTGCTGGTATTTTCCATCGGCTACACCCTGACGCGGCTGTTGCAAAGCGCGCTTCGAACCTCGGTCATGCCGCGCACCTCGCTGGATGCCGGCGGGCGCAATGCCATTCTGACCGGCACCGGTTATGTGGGGATTTTTCTGGCGGCGGTGGCGGCCATTTCCACGGCGGGCATCGACCTTTCCAACCTTGCGATTGTCGCTGGTGCGCTGTCGGTCGGCATCGGTTTCGGCCTTCAGGCGGTGGTGTCGAATTTCGTGTCCGGCATCATCCTTCTGGTCGAGCGCCCGATCAAGGAGGGCGACTGGGTCGAGGTCGGCCCGCATTCCGGCTATATCCGCAAAATTTCGGTGCGCGCCACCGAGATCGACACGTTTGATCGTGCCACTGTGATCGTGCCGAACGCAGATTTCATTTCCGGTTCGGTGACCAACTGGACGCATTCCAACATGAACGGCCGCGTCAAGGTGCCGATCGGGGTCGCCTATGGGTCCGATCCCCGGGTGGTGGAAAAGATCCTGCTGGATATCGCCAACGCGCATCATATGGTCGATCACCGCACCAAACCGAATGTGGTTTTCATTGGCTTTGGCGCGGATTCGATGGATTTCGAGATTCGCGCCATTCTCAAGGATGTGAATTGGGTGTTGTCGGTGAAGTCCGACATGAATTTTGCCATCGTCGAACGTTTCGCCGAGGCGGGGATCGAGATCCCGTTCAGCCAGCGCGATATCCACCTCAAGAACCTGCCGGAACTTGGCAAGGCATTGCAGGGCGCGCTTGGCACTGCCGGGGCAAAACCGGTCAAACCGCCCAAGGAATGAGGCTGGGATGACGCGCGACATCCGCCGGTCTGGTGCCGAAATCCCGCGCAGCGCGCCACCGGCCAGCGAGGACAAGGAATGAGCGAAAACCTGTTTGGCAAGGATCCCTACCTTGGCGAGGCCACCGCCCGCGTTACCGCCCTGACGCCTGAGGGCGGGGTAGTGCTCGACCGAACGCTGTTTTATCCCGCCGGCGGCGGCCAGCCCGGCGACAGCGGCTGGCTCGAATGGCCCGGTGGCAGCATGGCCGTCACCAGCGCCGAAAAGGGCGAGGGTGACGATATCGTGCTGCTTGCAGCTCAAGCGGCAGTATTGCCGGCCATCGGCAGCCAGGTCCTGATGCGGCTGGATTGGCAGCGTCGCCAACGTCACATGCGCCTGCACACGGCGCTGCACCTGTTGTCGGTGGTGATCCCGCTGCCGGTCACCGGCGGCGCCATCACCGCCGAAAAAGCGCGCCTTGATTTCGACATGCCCGAGGCCCCGGCGGACAAACAGGCGATAGAAGATCACCTGAACGCCTTGATAAGTCGCGCCCTGCCGGTCCGCCAAAGCTGGATCAGCGACGCCGAACTGGCGGCACGGCCGGAACTGGTGAAAACCATGTCGGTGAAACCCCCGACCGGTGCCGGACAGGTTCGGCTGATCCGCATCGGCACCGAGGAAGGGCAGGTCGATCTGCAACCCTGCGGCGGCACCCATGTCGCCAACACCGCCGAAATCGGGCCGGTGCGCCTTGGCAAGATCGAAAAGAAGGGTCGCCAGAACCGGCGGGTGAATGTCTTTCTGGTCGATTGAACCACCGAATGCCGGACCGCCACAATCAGGCACCATCCAACCAGGGCGCTGCAAGGCCGGGTTTCGCGATCAGGGCCTTGTAATCGCCGCACAACTCAGGCTAAACACCCGGGCAACGGACAGGTGGCCGAGTGGTCGAAGGCGCACGCCTGGAAAGTGTGTAGGCGGGTGACCGCCTCCAGGGTTCGAATCCCTGTCTGTCCGCCACAAACCATTCGCGAACCCGAGACGAGACCCCAGTGCGGGCCTTTTTTCTTTTTGGTTCAAAGGGGTTTAACGAGGCCATCCGACTTTCGGAGACTGGCCGTTGGCCCGAAATTGGTCTCCGAACGCCCCGCGTCTCCTTTCACCCGCCCTTCACCCAAATCGAGACGCATTCAAAACTATTATTCTTTTCAGATGCTTGCCGAAAATGGATTACGCCGCAGTTGAGGCCGGTTCGACCGCTATCAAAGCAAACGGAGACACTCGAAGGCGGCGTGGTTCTTCGAAACGGTGCGAACGGTCGCGAGAAGTCGTTGATGACAAACAGACTTTCCGCTCATAGCCTGGCGGCATGTCGAACGAGCCCTGGACAGATGAAGAAAACGACCTGATCGTCGCGGATTACTTCGCGATGCTGGCCGAGGACATGGCGGGCCGTCCCTACAACAAGGCTCAGCACCGGCGCAGTTTGATGCCTCATTTGCGGAGCCGAACGGAAGGCTCGATCGAGTTCAAGCATCAGAATATCAGCGCGGTGCTGAAGGGGCTCGGCGAAGATTGGATCCCCGGCTACAAGCCAGCGTTCAATTTCCAGATGACCTTGGTTGATGCTGTGGCGCGCTGGTTGGCATGGAACCCGGCTTGGCTTGGGCGGATGCCGGGCTCGCGACCAGCAAATGGCTTGCGCGAGGCTGCGCAGATCTGGACTGGACCATCACCGACGTTGTCGAACCAGCCGCCGCCGCAAGAACTGGAGCAGATGTTGCATATCGCCCGAAAATTCGACGTGGCTGGGCGGGACGAGCGCAACCGGGCCCTCGGCCGCGCTGGAGAGGAACGTGTCCTGGCGCATGAACGGGCGGCATTGCGAACGGCAGGACGGGACGATCTGGCGCGCAAGGTGCGCTGGGTGTCGGAGGAGGATGGCGATGGCGCGGGCTACGACATCGCGAGTTTCGCGCCGGACGGGCTACCCCGGCTGATCGAGGTCAAGACCACGAACGGCTGGGAGCGCACGCCCTTCCACATCACCCGCAACGAGTTGGCCGTGGCCGAGGAGTGCCGGTCGGAATGGCGTCTGTTCCGGCTCTGGAATTTCTCGCGGGAGCCGAAGGCGTTCGAACTGCACCCGCCGCTGGACGCACATGTCTCGCTGACCGCGACGACGTTTCAGGCGAACTTTCTAGCCTCTTGAAGCAGAAGTTCCTTCATCTCAGGTTGCGTCCAAGGCCAGCGCCCGTTCAGACTTCCATCTAGAGACATTGTCGCCCAGCTCGGCCACTGTGCAGGCGGACAGATCGTCGAGGCTTTTTCCAGTCCCTGAGCAATCTCCGCCCGGACGCCTTGACCATCAATGACACGCAGACAGCTGCGCTCTTCCCAGAATTCAATACTCGCATAATGCCGACTCGGTAAATATCGCATGCCTTCTGCGGTAGGTTCTCCCTGGAATCCTGTGACTTTGACTGCCACGAATTCAGCAGGGGTCTCATAGCGTTTGCCTGAGCTTGCATCGGAAAGCTTTGGAGCCATCGCTTTCGCCTGCGTATCGGAAAGGCGATCATAATTTCTTACTCCAAAGTATGGGCAGACTCGTAATGTAAAGTCCTTAGCCTCACCGCACATTGGGGCGTCCAATAGGAGTCCGAATGGTACGAAAGCCAAGTCCGGAGTGGTAATGAACCAAACGTCTTCTACGTTGAGCAACGTTCCGGTCACAGCGCACTTTTGGGAGCAAAAAAGTTCTATCTCTTGTATTGGATTTGTTATCGCGAAAATTGGCTTTCCATTCTTCGAGTCGCGGCTAACGTTCGCGGGGATCGGGAGGCCCCGTGGGTCCCGTTCCATGGCTGCAACTTTTGGAAATTTCTCAATCCACTCTTTTGATGATTCCTTGGTTGATCGAGATATTTCCGCTCGGTTCATTTTTGTAAGCCTCTTGTACTTTAGAGTCATATTTTCATTGCCACCTTACGTTGGGTAGAAGCCTTCGGCGACCCATCGCGGGGTAAACTGATCGCATTTCATCCTAATACTTCTGCTTCTCAGGGATGACCCCTCGCACACCGCCGCGGGGGTCGGCAACGTCGTACTCCCGGCGCGGGATCAGGTGAACGTGGACATGGAAGATGGTCTGACCGGCATCGGTCCCGGCGTTGATCCCGACATTGAAGCCTCTGACAGCGGGATCCTCGGCTAGGATTTGTTCGCGTTGTGCCTTGAGCATTGATTGGATCGCGTTCAACTCGGGCTGATAGAGGTCGAAGTAATCGGTCACATGCCGCTTGGCGATGACCAGCGTGTGCATTGGGGTAAGCCGTCGCGGCGGAGTTCGCGTGCAAGAACCGTGGCGGACCCGAGTTCGACAAACCGCTCGAAGATGCGACGGACCGATGCGGCCTCGTCATCGTTCACCAACAGTTTGCGATCCTGTACATCATATCGTGCTGGCGAAACAAAGCAGGGGCAGCCGCGACCAAGCGCACGGGCAAGGTGCTGAACGATGACCGCGCAGACTGGCGCGAGGCTTGGGCGTTGTTCCCGGGCGATGTTGCCTATGTCTGGCACGGTGCGCTGCATGCGACCACGGTCGCTGACAGCCTGATTGCCTCAGGCTTCAACATCCGCTCCCAGATCATCTGGGCCAAGGATCGCCTGGTGCTGAGCCGTGGCGATTACCACTGGCAGCATGAGCCTTGCCTCTATGCCGTGAAAAAGACCGGCATATCAAGATCACCCAGGCCGTCGTGGACGGACTGCCTTTCCACGACACGACGACTTGGTTCCACGATACCGAGTTGGCCGGGTTCAACATGTCGGTCGGACGCAAGAGCAAGACCTACTATGCAGCGGCTGAAAGAGACGGGCGGCTCATGCGCGTGAAGATCGGGCGTTAGACAGCAGGCTATTGAAAGGTAATGAGAAAACGAGACCGAACCGAAAAAGGTGAGGTTCGCCCAAACTGAGACTGAGGGACATTCTGAGCCCAAACTCAGCTAGACAGCGCGTCTATGAGGTTCGGTCGGTTCTCGCAAACCCCTTTGATAACACGGAAAAATCCGTGCCCGTCAGGGCGGTGTCACTGGTTCGCAATGGCGATAATGGCGGAGCAAATGTCTCACGCGCCCAACTCTCTGCCGTGCAGGTTTCCACCGCACGGGATCGCTTCGAAATCCTGCGCACCATTGAGGGACAATAGCTTTCAGTTCGCTCGGCTGATCAGCTGACCTTGCCGCTTGGGTCGTCACCACCAAGCTGACGCACGGCGTCAAGTAATTCCGAAATTGCTTCTTCGGCAGCCGCGAGCTTGATGGCCACCATCAGATCCTCCCTCCCAGCCATCGCCAAGAAGGTACCCAGCACTTCGTCAGAGTGCCGCGCCAGCGCAATCAGGTGCGCCCCGCTCGGTCCATACGTGCCCGAGAACCAGTTCTTTACCGTCTTCTCGTTGGCACCCGTCCAGGCCGCCACGGTCTTCACACCCGCCCGACTGTCGCCGAGCGACCGTTTTAACGCCGATGCGATTTCTTCGACAAAGCATCCTTTCGTCTGATGACCGCCTTTCCCATTATATCCGGTTTCTTTTGGAAAGAACTTGCCCTTTTTCGGAAACGACATTCCACACTCCTTCGCTTTACATGGATGCGAAGAATTCAACCGTTGATTCCGACGGGAGCGATGGATTTGCCTGGAATTATGAGGGGATACGCATGTGACTGGTCGATGGACGACCCATTCCGACAAGAGCGACGAGCCGCCTGAAACGGATGTGCCGGCCGTCGCCTATGTGCGGATGTCGACCGATCACCAGAAGTACTCGACCGAGAACCAGCTCGATATCATTCGGGATTACGCCACCGCCCGGGGCCTGCAGATCCTGCGCGTCTTTGAGGACTCCGGTCGGTCCGGGTTGCGGTTGGACGGCCGCGAGGCGCTGCAGAACCTGATGGCAGAGGTCAGAACCGGCCAAGCGGATTTCAAGGCTATTCTGGTCTATGACGTCAGCCGCTGGGGCCGGTTTCAGGATGCTGATGAAGGGGCCTACCACGAGCATGTCTGCTCTCGCGCCGGGATCCGGGTCCATTATTGTGGCGAGCAGTTCGAAAACGATGGGAGCATCGGCTCCAACCTTCTGAAAACCGTCAAGCGGGTGATGGCGGGCGAATACAGCCGCGAGCTTTCGGTGAAGGTCTTCGCGGGGCAATGCCGTCTGGTGGAGCTTGGCTACCGCCAAGGTGGAGCGGCTGGATACGGCCTGCGCCGTGTGCTCATCGATGAACACGGCAACCCGAAGGGCGCGTTGTCCCGCGGCGAACAGAAGAGCCTTCAGACCGACCGGGTCGTCCTCGTTCCGGGCCCTGAGCAGGAACAGGATGTCGTGCGCCGCATGTACCGAATGTTCGTTGAGGATGGCTGCTCGGAGCGTGAGATTGCGGAAATCCTGAATGCCGACGGGCATCTGACGGATCTGGAGCGACCATGGTCCAGAGCATCGGTGCACCAGGTCCTGACCAACGAAAAATACATCGGCAACAACGTTTACAACAAGGTGTCCTTCAAGCTGAAGCACAAGCGAGTGGTGAACCCACGCGAAATGTGGATCCGGGCCGAGGGCGCCTACCCCGCCATTGTGGACGAGGTGCTGTTTCTGCGTGCGCGCAAAATCGTCGACGCGCGCAGTCAGCATTTCACGGATGCCGAACTGCTCGAAGCCCTGCGCGGTGTGCTGAAACAGAAAGGCGTGCTGTCGGGACTGATCATCGATGAACAGGACAACCTGCCGTCGTCCAGCGCCTTCCGTAACCGCTTCGGCAGCTTGCTGCGCGCCTACCAGATGATCGGCTATGAACCGGAGCGCGACTACCGTTACGTCGAGATCAACCGGGCCTTGCGGCAGGCCCACCCCGGCATCGTAGCCCGGATCCTTGACGGTGTCGGCGAACGCGGCGGCCAGGCTGTCCAAGATCCAGACACCGACCTGATCCGCATCAACGACGAGTTCACGGCGTCGGTGGTGCTTGCCCGGTGTTTCGAGACGCAGGGCGGTTCCCTGCGATGGCGCATCCGTCTCGATACTGGCCTGGTGCCCGACATCACGATTGCCGTGCGAATGGACGAATTGAACGAAGCGCCGCGCGATTATTACCTGTTGCCGAGCATCGACATGACCATGGCCAGGCTGAGGTTGGCCGAGCAGAACGGGCTGTCGCTGGACGCCTACCGCTTCGACACGCTCGACTATTTTTATGCGCTCGCTGGCCGGGCCCGGATCACGGAGGCTGCCTGATGCCCGACGATACCCAAGACATTGCCCAGAAACAGATCACTCTCATCCCCACCGACCGAATTCGCATTCTCAATCCCCGTGTACGCAACCGGCGCACTTTCGAAGAAATGGTCCAGAACATAGCAAAGATTGGTCTGAAGCGACCAATCACCGTGGCGCAGCGCGGCGGGACAGATCCTGCGGAATATGACCTCGTCTGTGGCCAAGGGCGGCTTGAGGCGTTCATGGAGCTTCAGCAGGATGCCATACCGGCCATTATCATCGACGCCGATGAGAGCGATTGCCTGGTGATGAGCCTGGTGGAGAACTGCGCGCGCCGCCAGCACAGCCCGATCGACCTGATGCGCGAGATCGGCAACCTGCGCAAACGCGGCTACAACGACCGCCAGATCGCAAACAAGATCGGCGTCACGCCGGACTACGTCGGCATGATCGCGGGCTTGCTCGAGCGCGGCGAAGAGCGGTTGGTCTCGGCCGTGGAAACCGGCCTTCTGCCACTGAACCTCGCCATCGACATTTCAAAGACAGATGCCGAGGGCGGACAGCGCGCTCTGATGGACGCCTACACCCAGAAAAAGCTGCGCGGCAAGAAACTGGCCGCCGTGCGCCGTCTCATCCAGCAGCGCGATGCACAGGGCCCACGCCTTCATCGAAACAACTATGGCAGAGGCGACGGCGCCAAACGGCCTTTGACCAGCGACGCGCTCGTGCGTGCTTATAAACAGGAGGCCGAACGCCAGAAATTGTTGATCAAGAAGGCCGAACTGACGCAGGGCCGCCTGATGTTCGTCGTCGAGGCGTTTCGCTCGCTGCGCGACGATGACCACTTCCTGACGCTCTTGCGCGCGGAAGGGCTGGATACCCTGCCCACCTATCTCGGGCAATCACTGGATGCGGGAGCGGCAGAATGAGCCGGGGCAAGCGCAAAACCCCGGATGCGGTTGCGCTCGGCTTTGAGAGTGATTGCGTCACCGTGCCGGTTGAGGCCGTCCTGCCCGTGCGCGCCCTCAGCGCTTCGGTCAAATCCAGCCGCAAGTACCGCCAGATCACGGCATCCATCAAAGAGGTTGGCCTGGTCGAACCGCCGGTCGTCACGCGATCCACGGGTGCGGAAGACACCTATATGCTGCTTGACGGGCATATCCGGATCGAGGTGCTGAAGGATCTCGGCATCGAACGGGTCGAATGTCTGATTTCCACCGACGACGAGGCCTTCACCTACAACAAGCGGATCAGCCGTCTTGCGCCCATCCAGGAGCACAAGATGATCCGCAAGGCCATCGAGCGCGGTGTCTCCGAGGAAAAGATCGCCCTGGCGCTGGACCTCAATCCGCGCAGCATTGTGCGCAAGGCCAAGCTCCTCGACGGGATCTGCGAAGAGGCCGTCGGCATCCTGAAGGACAAACACTGCGCGACCGCCGTGTTCGAAGTCCTGCGCAAGATGAAAGCCATGCGCCAGATTGAGGCGGCAGAGCTGATGATGAACGCAAACAATTACTCGCCAGGGTACATCTCCGCGATCCTTGCAGGAACGCCCCAGGCGCAGCTGGTGGACACGAAGAAACCCAAAAAGATGAGGGGCATCACCCCGGAGGCAATGGCCCGCATGGAGCGCGAGCTGGCCCGACTGCAGGAAGGCATCACCTCAATTCAGGACTCCTACGGCCAGGACCATCTGCAGCTCACCGTTATCAAAGCGTATCTGGGAAAGCTGCTCGGGAACGCCCGGGTCGTGCGGTACCTGATACAACATCGGCCAGAGTTTTTGACAGAATTTCAAGCGATCACAGATATGGACTCGACCCTGCCGCCAGAGACAGAATAGCCAAAGCTGCCAGAACTGATGGGGACCCGGACCCGACAAGCGCGGGGACCGCAGGAGACGCCGCACTGTGGGGCGGATCGAGCGCGGCGGTGGGGATGGCGGCGAACCCGCTCGGAGCCCACCAGGTCGGCTGAGGTTTCGCCGACCGCGTGACCGCG
>JAGQRW010000014.1 GCA_020425085.1 Paracoccaceae bacterium | reverse complement strand
GTCAGATCGTTGTGTGCATCTTCGGTGACGGCGCGGTCAATCGCGGCCCGTTCCTCGAAGGGCTGAACTGGGCCCGGATTTTCAACCTGTCCGTCCTGTTCGTCTGCGAGGATAACGGTTTTTCCGCCACCACCCGCACCAATACGATGACCGGGGGTGCCGGGGCAGGGGCGCGGGCCGAAAGCATCGGTGTTCCGGCCACCGGGGTAGACGGCAACGACCTGCCAGAAGTTGACGCGGCGGCGCGCGACGCGATCGGCAAGATACGCGCCGGCGGCGGGCCGATGCTGTTGCACGCCCGGACCTATCGCATCAGTGGCCATACCGCGGTTGATCCCGCAGCCTACCGCCCCGCCAGCGAGGTCGAGGAACAACGGGCGAATTGCCCCATCGCGCGGCTGGAGTCCATGCTTGGGCTGGCGGGTGTGACGGCGGCCGAACTTGCGGCGCTTCAGACCGGCGCGAGGCAGGAAATGAACCGGATCACCGCACTGGCGCAAGCGACCGACTGGCCAGATGCCGCCCTGGCCTATGCCGATGTTCAGGACATCGGCGATCCCGCACAAAGGGCATTCTGATGGCTGAAGACACCTATCTGAACGCCGCGCGCCGCGCACTGATCGAAGAAATGCAGCAGGACGACACCGTCTGGGCATTGGGCGAGGATCTGGGCCGGGGCGGCGTTTTCGGCCAGTATGCCGGATTGCAGGACATGTTCGGCAGCGACCGCGTTGCCGATACACCGATCTCCGAGGCGTGCATCATGGGCGCTGCGGTCGGTGCGGCAATGACCGGCACCCGGCCCGTGGTGGAAATGCGGTTTTCCGACTTTGCCCTTTGTGCGGTGGATGAACTGGTCAATCAGGCGGCCAAGGCGCGGTTTATGTTTGGCGGCCAGATGCGGGTGCCGATGGTGGTGCGCGAACCGATCGGCATCTGGCGATCCTCGGCAGCGCAGCATTCCCAGTCGCTCGAAGCGTGGTATGCCCATATTCCGGGGCTGGTTGTCGTAGCCCCATCAACCCCGGCCGACAATCTGGGGCTGTTGAAAACTGCCATCCGATGTGATGATCCGGTGGTCTATATGGAACACAAGAACCTCTGGTCGCTCAAGGGTGAGGTGCCTGAAGGGGTGCATCTGGTGGAACTGGGCAAGGCCGATATCGCGCGCGCGGGTGACGCCGTGACCATCGTCACCTGGTCGGCCATGCGTCACGCCTGCCTGCGCGCCGCCGATGCACTGGCCGCCGAAGGCATCGAGGTCGAGGTGATCGACCTGCGAACGCTGTGGCCATGGGATCGTGATGCGGTGTTCGCTTCGGTTCGCAGAACCGGTCGCCTTCTGGTGGTTCACGAGGCGGTCAGCGTTGGCGGTTTTGGCGCTGAAATCGCCGCCAGCGTGGCCGAGGCGCTGCATCATCATCTGCGCGCCCCGGTTTGCCGGCTTGGCGCGCCCCGTATTCCCATCGCCTATGCCCCCACGCTGGAAGACCGCGCAAGGGTCAGTGACAATGCAATCATCGACGCGGTGCAGGGGTTGATTGCCCCACGCTTCGCAAACTGAAACGGCGGCAAGTTCGCCACAACACATCAAGGGAGTACATGAAATGCAATTCTTCAAGACCATGATGGTTGCCAGTGCAGCCGTTGCCATACTGGGGGCGACCTCATCCATGGCAGAGGATTACAAAAGCGAATACCGGGTCTCGACCGTGGTTCCGGCACCGTTTCCCTGGGGGCTGGCGGCCGACAAATGGGCGGAACTGACCAAAGAGCGCACCAACGGGCGCATCAACATGAAGATCTATCCCGGTGTGCAGCTTGTGCAGGGCGATCAAACCCGGGAATTCACCGCGATCCGCCAGGGGGTGATCGACATGGCGGTGGGCTCCACCATCAACTGGTCGCCACAGATCACCGAACTGAACCTGTTTTCGCTGCCATTCCTGATGCCGGATTATGCCGCGATCGACGCGCTTACCCAGGGGCCGGTCGGCACGAAGATATTCGAGATCGTCGAGAAAAATGGCGCGGTGCCGCTGGCCTGGGCGGAAAACGGGTTCCGCGAAGTGACCAATTCAGTTCGCCCGATCCGCATGCCTGCCGATATGAAAGGCTTGAAACTGCGCGTGGTCGGCTCGCCGATCTTCAGCGACATGTTCGATGCCTTCGGCGCCAACCCGACCCAGATGAGCTGGGCCGACGCACAGCCGGCACTGACAACCGGTGCGGTCGATGGCCAGGAAAACCCGCTGACCATCTATTCGGTCCTGAACATGCAGGATCTGGGACAGAAAAACGTCACGCTTTGGCACTATGTGGCTGATCCTCTGATCTTTGTCGTCAATCCCAAGGTCTGGGACAGCTTCTCGCCCGAGGATCAGAAAATCCTGCGCCAGGCCGCGATCGACGCCGGTGCTTACGGGGTCATGGTGGCGCGCAAGGGCCTGACCAAGGATGACGAAAGCCTGATCAAGCAGATCGAGAGCCATGGTGTGGATATCGTCACCCTGTCAGATCAGGAACGCCAGGCTTTTGTTGATGCCAGCCGCGATGTCTACAAGAAATGGAAAGAAAAGATCGGTGCCGATCTGGTCGATATGGCCGAGAAATCCATCGCCAATCGTTAGGAATGGCAAGCCTGCGCCCCTCGGCCATCTGGCGCAAGGGCAGGGCACCCTGTTGAAAACCGGGCCGGGTTTTACTGCTGAACCCGGCCTGCGTCAGCCAGAATGGGACCGCCGATGAGCAATATTCCAGACCTTCCGCCTGAGGAGGATACCGGCACGGATCACACCATCGTACCCATTCGCGTTGAAGACGCATTGGGGGCCGCCGCCATGGCGCTGATCTGCCTGATTTCGTTCGGCAACGTGGTGGCGCGCTATGCCACCAACATCTCGTTTGCCTTTACCGAAGAATATTCCGTTTTTCTGCTTGTATTCATGACCTTTGTCGGTGCCTCGGCCGGGTTTGCCGCCAATGAGCATATTCGCATCACCTTTGTGCGCAGGCGCCTGCCGCCGCGGCTGCGGTTTCTGGCTGATGTGGTGACGTTGCTGGCGACGACGCTGATGTTCTCGCTTGTGCTTTATTACGGCGCCCGCGTGACCTATTCCGAATGGTACTGGCAGGAAACCACGCCGGGGCTGGGCAACCTTTCCTGGATCTATACCATCTGGATGCCGATCCTGTCGGTGGCGATCCTGCTCAGGGTTCTCGGCCGGGGCTGGGCGGTTCTGATCCGGGGCAGGGGGCAGGCGCGATGATCGCCGCCAATCTGGCACTTCTGGGCGTTTTCATTCTGCTGATGCTGCTTGGCACCCCGATTGCCGTGGCCTTGGGGCTGGGCGGTGCCGTCGGGGTCTGGATCGGGCTTGATGCCAATGCGCTGGCGATGATCGGAACCAACACCTATGCGGGGATCGCCAAATATCCGCTGATCGCGATTCCGCTGTTCATTCTGACCGGGGCGGTTTTTGAACGCTCGGGCGTGGCAAGGCATCTGGTCGAATTTGCGCAATCGCTGATAGGGCCGCGCCGGGGCGGGTTGGCGCTGGTGGCCATCGTGGTCTGCATGATCATGGGCGGCATGTCCGGATCCGGCCCCGCCGATGCTGCTGCTGTGGCCACAGTGATGCTGCCCTCGATGGTCAAGGCCGGGTATCCGCGCGGCTTTACCGCCTCGGTTGTTGCCTCATCGGCATCGACGGCGATCCTGATCCCGCCGTCGATTGCGATGATCATCTATTCGGTGATTGTGCCTGGGATGGATTTGCGCGCGCTTTTTGCCGCCGGTCTGCTGCCTGGATTGCTGCTTGGTGTGGCCATCGCAGTGCCGACCCTGCTGTTGAGCCGCCACCACGATTTCGGCGCCGGAGAGTTGCCCCAACGCCCGCCGTTCTGGCCCAGCCTGTGGCGTGCCTTTCCCGGTCTCATGGCGCCGGTTATCATTCTTGGCGGCTTGCGCTCGGGCCTGTTCACGCCGACCGAAACGGCGGTTGTTGCCGTTGCCTACGGGTTTTTCGTCGGCACGGTGGTCTATCGCACCATGGGCTGGCGCGAAGCCTATGACGTATTGGCCCAGAGTGCGCGGATTTCGGGCGTTCTGATGATCATTCTGGCGCTTGCAGGGCTGTTTGCCTGGGCCGGTGCCACCATGGGGGCGTTTTCCGGCGCCGCCGAGCTGGTTCTGGGGCTCAGCAACAACCAATGGGTGATCCTGGCCCTGGTGATGATCCTGATGCTGCTGGCGGGCATGGTGCTGGACGGGGTGTCGATCTATTTGATCACCCTGCCGCTGTTGATGCCGATCGTGGACAGTTTCGGCTGGTCCTATGTCTGGTTCGGTGTGGTGATCGCCATCAATATTGCCATGGGCCAGTTTACCCCGCCGGTTGCGGTGAACCTGATGGTCACAGCCAAGATCGCCGGTGTCCCGATGGAATCGACTTTTCGCTGGGTCGGTTGGCTGTTGCTTGGCATGGCCATCGTGCTGGCGCTGATCATCGTCTTTCCCGAAATCTCGCTCTGGCTGCCGCGGTTGCTGGGCTATCGTGTAACTTGATCCGAGGACGATATGACAATCACCAACGAGATGACTGGCGGCGAGGCATTGGCCCGCTCCCTGCTGGCGCATGGTGCGGGACCGGTTTTCGGCATGGGCGGGTTTCAACTGCTGCCGTTTTATGACGCGGCGCGACGGCTGGGGCTGAACCACCACCTGATCAACGACGAACGCTGCGGCACCTTCGCCGCCGATGCCTATGCCAAGGTGTCAGGGCGCGTCGGGCTGGTCGATGCCACCCTCGGGCCGGGTGCGACCAACCTTGTGACCGGCCTGATCGAGGCGCTGAACGCCGGATCGCCCATCGTTGCCATCGTGGGCGATACTCACCGCGATCATTCCTGGAAGAACATGACCCAGGAAACCCGTCAGGCCGAAATCCTGCGTCCCGCCGCCAAGGAGGTGATCCGCATCGAGGCCATCCACCGCATTCCCGAACTGCTGGCGCGGGCCTTTCAGGTGGCGACGACCGGTCGCCCCGGTCCTGTGGTGCTGATCGTGCCCGAGGATATCTGCCACGGAACCCATGCCTTTACCGATGCTGATTTTGCTGGTGATCGGCGCTATCAGGCGGCACCCGCCCTGCGTTGCCGCCCCGAGGCTGCCGGATTGGCCAAAGCCGCCGCAATGCTGGCCGCTGCCGAACGCCCGCTGATCCTTGCCGGTGGTGGGGTGCATGTCTCTGGGGCCACCGCGGATCTTGGCGCCCTTGCCGGAATGGCGCAGATACCGATCGCCCACACCATGAGCGGCAAGGGGGCGATTGCCTGCACCAGCCCGCTGTCGGCGGGCCTGTTCGGTCGGTATGACCGTATCGCCAACGATCTGATCGCCGCCAGCGATTGTCTGTTGGTGGTGGGTTGCAAGCTGGGCGAAATCGCCACCAAACGCTATACCGTGCCAAGCCCTGGCAAGACCATGATCCACCTTGATTGCGTGGCCGAGGAAATGGGGCGCACCTATGCCTCCACCCTGCCGCTCTGGGGCGACGCCCGCGAAGGGCTGCGCGACCTTTGTGCCGCGCTGAAGGACAGCAGATTACCGGATGCGCGCAAGCAATGGTGCGCCGATGTCGGCACCAAAATGGGCGAATGGCGCGCAATGGTCCGCGAGCGTCTGGATAGCGACGAAGTGCCGGTGTCCATGGGCCGCCTGATGGGTGAATTGAACCGGCATCTGCCCGATGACGCGATCCTGATCGCCGATGGCGGGTTCGCCGCCCATTGGGGGGGGCTGCTTTATGATGTGAAAATGGCCGGGCGAGGGTTTGTGCCGGATCGCGGCTTTGCCTCGATCGGTTATGGTCTGCCGGGGGCGATTGGCGCCTGCCTGGCCGCCCCTGACCGGCCGGTGGTTGCCCTGACCGGCGACGGTGGTTTCAACATGGTGTTGGGTGAGATTGAAACCGCCCGGCGCATCGGGCTCGCACCGACGATCATCGTGGTGAACAACGCCGCGTCAGGCTATGTCAAGGCGCTGCAACATCTGATGTACGGGCCCGACGCCTATCAATCAAGCGATCTGTCCGAAACCAATTATGCGCGCGTTGCCGATGCCATGGGGTGCCTCGGCATCCGGATCGAAACCCCCGACATGCTGGCCAGTTCGCTGAAAAGGGCGCTTGCCGAAACCGGCAGACCCACCGTGCTGGACATTGTGGTCACCCGTGACCCCGGCAAGATGCTGCCCGCCGCCGACAGCCGGGCGGTCAAGGTGAAAAAAGGCGACCGGGTTGCCTGAGTCGAGACCGGTTCTGGCCGACAGCGTCACCAGACTGGGCGACAGCGCGGTTGGGCGGGTGATCGTTACCGGCTCGCATGGCGGGGTTTACGCCGCATATCTGGCGCGCCGCGCCCATTGCCGCGCCGCCATCTTCAACGATGCGGGCGTTGGGCTGGACGATGCCGGGATCGGAGGGCTGAAATGGCTTGAGGTGCAAGGCATGGCGGCCGCAGCCGTCGATTTCGCCAGCGCCGACATCGGCAATGCTGCGCAGATGTTCACCAAGGGGCGATTGTCACATGTCAATGCCACGGCTCGCAAGCTGGGCCTGATGCCGGGAATGTCTTGCGAGGCGGCGGCAGTGATGCTGTCGGCTGCCGACATGCCACAAGGCCCATGCCCCGACATCAGGGAAGGGCGCAAGGTGCTGATGCCGCCGGGCGCGGCGTGCCGGTTGATCCTGGTCGACTCGGCCGGCCTGATACGCCCGGAAGATTCCGGTCAGGTGATTGTTACCGGCTCGCATGGTGCGCTGTTTGGCGGCGATGCAGCGAACGCGCTGAAGGTGGATGCCATGCTTGCGCTGTTTAACGATGCCGGGGGCGGGGGCGGCACCACGCGCCTACCCGTGCTTGACGCACGAGGGATTGCCGCCGTCACCGTCGCGGCCATGTCAGCCCGGATCGGGGATGCCCGCTCGACCTACCAGGACGGCATCATTTCCGCCACCAACGCCACCGCCAGGCGATTTGGTGCGAAAATCGGTCTGCCGGCGCGCCATCTGATCCGAACTGCCCTTGCCGTTCCAGATTGATTGCGCTGCCGGTTCATGCGCGAACCAGCGGCTTGCGATCACCGGATGCGCCCGAAGGTTTGGCGCAAACTCGGACCGTTGGAAGGAAGGCCGATTGCACGACAGAATGCAAGACAGGCTCAGGCGTGCAGCGATTGGCCAAGGGCGGCCATCGCGGCCTCTTGCAGCGCCTCGCTCAGGGTCGGATGGGCGTGAACGGTTGCGGCGATGTCTTCCAGCCGTGCCTGCATTTCCAGCGCCAGACTGAACGCCGCAGACATCTCTGAAACCCCTTTTCCAACTGCCTGAATCCCCAGTACCTGATGATTGTCGGCCCGCGCCAGTATGCGCACGAAACCCTGATCGGCCTGCATGGTCATGGCGCGGCCATTGGCGCTGAACGGGAATGTGCCGGTTCTGATCTCGTGTCCGTTGTGGCGGGCCTCGATGGGTGACAGGCCGACGGTGACGATTTCGGGGTCGGTGAAACAGACCGCCGGAATGGCCTGCTTGTCCCATTCGACCTTGCGGCCGGCAACGATATCAGCCACCAGTTCGCCCTGCGCCATGGCGCGGTGCGCCAGCATCGGTTCACCCGTCACATCGCCAATGGCGTAGATGCCGCGCATGGCGGTCTGGCAATGATGGTTGATGCGCAGATATGGCCCCTGCATTTCCAGCGCCAGTTCCTCGCGCCCCCAGCCGTCGGTCACCGGCCTACGCCCGACCGTCACCAGCACCTTGTCGGCCTTGAGGCGGCTTTCCCCGCCGCCGCCGTCGATTTGCAACATGCCCTTGCCGGTCAGCCCGACCGCCTTGGTGTCGCACAACACCTTGACGCCGATTTCCTTCAGCCGCCGCATTACCGGGCGGGTCAGGTCGGCGTCGTATTGCGGCAGGATGCGTGGTGCTGCCTCGATCACCGTGACCTTGGTGCCGAGCTTGGCAAAGGCGGTGCCGAGTTCCAGGCCGATATAGCCGCCACCGACCACCGCAAGACTTGCCGGCACCTCGTCCAGTGCCAGTGCCTCGGTCGATGAGATTACCCGCCCGCCAAACGGCAGTGCCGGCAGTTCGACCGGGGCCGAGCCGGTGGCGATTACCGTGTTTTCGGCATGGATCACCTGCACGCCGGTATCGGTTTCCACTTCGATGGTGCGGCCATCGCGAAACCGGGCATGCCCGCCAAGGCGCTTGACGCCCGCCTTTTTCAACAGGCCGCTGACGCCACTGCTCAGGCGGGTGACGATAGCGTCTTTCCATTCCATGGTCTGCGCAAGGTCGATCTCAGGCTTGCCTGCCTTGATGCCAAGCGCGTCTTGGGTGGCGCGCCCGCAGGCTGCGGCAAATTCATCCGCCGCATGGATCAGCGCCTTGGACGGAATACAGCCGACATTGAGGCAGGTTCCCCCCGGACGAGGCCGGGAATCGACGATCACCGTATCGACGCCCAGTTGTGCAGCGCGGATGGCACAGACATAGCCGCCGGGACCAGCGCCAATGATCAGGAGTTTGCAGGCAATATCCTTCATCCGTTCACCTTTCGACAAAGATCAGCGCCGGGGTTTCCAAGAGCGACCTGATCTTTTGCACGAACACCGCCGCATCCCAGCCGTCGATCACCCGGTGATCGAAGCTTGACGACAGGTTCATCATCTTGCGCGGCTGAAAATCGCTGCCGTTCCAGACCGGGCGGATAGCCATCTTGTTGACGCCGATGATGGCCACTTCGGGGCGGTTGATGATTGGCGTGCTCATCACCCCGCCAAGCGGGCCGAGCGAGGTGATGGTGATGGTCGATCCGCCAAGTTCCTCACGCGTGGCGCTGCCGGTCTTGGCGGCATCGCTGACGCGGGCAAGTTCGGCGGCACAATCCCAAAGATCGCGCGCTTCGGCATGGCGCACCACCGGCACCATCAGCCCGGCATCGGTCTGGGCCGCGATGCCGATATGGACGCCGCCGCTTTGCTCGATCACGCCCGCCTCGTCATCGAAACGGGCGTTGAGGTGCGGCTGATCGACAATGGCGCGTACCATCGCCCGCATCAGGAACGGCAGCAGCGTCAGCCTTGGCTGATCGTCTCGCCGCGCCTTGTTGAGGGCGCTGCGCAGTTCCTCAAGCGCGGTCACGTCGATTTCCTCGACATAGGTGATGGGGGCGACATGCGCATTTGCATCGGCCATCTTTTCGGCGATCTTGCGGCGCAACCCGATCACCTTGATCTGTTCGACCGAACTGTTTCGCCGATAGCCCGCAACCGGTTGAACCATGTCGGGCGCGACCGATAGCCGGTCGAGATCCGCATGAATGATCCGCCCTGCCGGCCCGCTGCCCGAAACACGCCTCAGGTCGATCCCGGCCTCACGCGCCCGCGCCCGTACCGAAGGTGCCGCCATCGGCCTTTCGCCCTCAGGGCGCGGCAGATGGGCGGTCCCAGCCGGGAGCAGGGGTGGTTTGGCGGCTGCAACCGGGGGTTCGGGTGCAGGTGCAGGTGTCGGATCAGCAGTCGGGCCGGGGGTAGTTTTGGGAACAGGTTTGGGGGTCGGGCCAGGATCGGGGGCTTCGGGCAGATCGACCGGGGCGGCGGCCTCGCTGTTGCCATCAGCCGCCACTTCCAGCCGGATCAACGCCGTGCCAACCGCCATCTTGTCGCCCGGTGCCGCCCCCAGCCACAGCACCTTGCCATCCGAGGGCGAGGGAATCTCGACCGTGGCCTTGTCGGTCATCACCGCTGCCAGCACCTGATCCTCGCGCACCAGATCGCCAATGGCGACATTCCATTCCGTCAGTTCAACCTCGGCAATGCCTTCGCCGACATCGGGAACCTTGATCGTGTGCTGGCCCATGGCTCAGGCCTCCATCGTCTGGGTAAGGGCGGCGCCGACACGGGCCGGGCCGGGGAAGTAATCCCATTCCTGCGCATGCGGATACGGGGTGTCCCAGCCGGCGACGCGGCGGATCGGTGCCTCTAGCGAATAAAAGCAATGCTCGGCCACCAGCGCCGCCAGTTCCGCGCCAAAGCCCGAGGTCAGCGTCGCCTCATGCACGATGACGCAGCGCCCGGTTTTCTTCACCGAGGCGGTGATGGCGTCAAGGTCATATGGCAGAAGGGTGCGCAGGTCGATCACCTCGGCGTCGATGCCGGTATCCTCGGCCGCCGCCAGCGCCACATGCACCATGGTGCCATAGGCCAGAACCGTCACATCGCGCCCTTCGCGTTTGATCTTGGCCTGACCCAGCGGCACGGTGAAATGCCCCTCGGGTACCTCGCCGTCGGGGTGTTTGCCCCAGCCGGTCACCGGGCGTTCGTAATGGCCGTCAAACGGCCCGTTATAAAGACGCTTGGGTTCAAGGAATATCACCGGATCTGGGTCTTCAATGGCGGCGATCAGCAGCCCCTTGGCATCATAGGGATTGCTTGGCACCACCACCTTGAGGCCGGCCACATGGGTAAACAACGCCTCGGGGCTTTGACTGTGGGTCTGGCCGCCAAAGATGCCGCCACCGGTCGGCATGCGGATCACGATCGGGCAGGTGAAATCGGCGTTTGAACGATAGCGGATGCGTGCCGCTTCCTGGGTGATCTGGTCATAGGCGGGATACATGTAGTCGGCGAACTGGATTTCGACGCAGGGGCGCATGCCGTTCGCGGCCATACCGATGGCGGTGCCGACGATGCCACTTTCGCTGATCGGGGCGTCAAAACAACGGCTCTTGCCGTATTTTTCCTGCAAGCCCTGGGTGGCGCGGAAAACGCCGCCGAAATAACCCACATCCTCGCCGTAAACCACCACGCTGTTGTCGCGGCCCATGGCCACGTCCATGCCATCGCGGATCGCCTGAATCATTGTCATGCGTGCCATGATCAGACCCCCGTTTCCTGACGCTGCCGCCTGAGATGCGGCGGCATTTCGGCATAGACCCCCTCGAACATGTCGCGCACCGAGGGGCGGTTGTCCGAGTGCAGCGTACCATGCGATTCAGCGGCCTTTTGGGCGGTGACCACGGTATCCAGCATTTCCGCCTCAAGCTGGGCGTGGCGATCTTCGCTCCAGACGCCCTTGACGATCAGATGCGCCTTCAGCCGGATCACCGGATCACCAAGCGGCCAGGCGGCGGATTCCTCTTTCGGGCGATAGGCGCTCGGGTCGTCCGAGGTGGAATGCGCTCCGGCGCGATAGGTGACATATTCGATCAGCGTCGGCCCAAGATTGCGCCGCGCCCGTTCGGCCGCCCAAAGGCCGACCGCATGCACCGCCAGATAGTCGTTGCCATCCACCCTGAGCGAGGGCATGCCATAGCCAAGCCCGCGCGCCGCAAAGGTGCCGACACCGCCGCGCGCAATGCCCTGAAAGGTCGAGATCGCCCATTGGTTGTTGACCACGTTCAGCACCACCGGCGCCTTGAAGGTCGAGGCAAACACCAGGCCCGCGTGAAAATCGCTTTCGGCGGTCGATCCGTCACCGATCCAGCCGGCGGCAATATTGGTCTCACCCTTGATCGCCGAGGCCATGGCCCAGCCGACCGCCTGTGGAAACTGCGTTGCCAGATTGCCCGACAAGGTAAAAAACCCCTGTTCGCGCACCGAATAAAGCGTCGGCAACTGCCGCCCCTTCAGCGGGTCTTCGGAATTGGCGTAAATCTGGTTGATCATGGTTTCCAGCGGGTAATCGTCGGCAATCAGCAGTCCCGCCTGCCGGTAGGTGGCGAAATTCATGTCGCCCTTGTTCAGAACCTTGCGAAAGGCGGTGCTGACGGCCTCCTCACCCAGATGCTGGATATAGAACGATGTCTTGCCCTGCCGTTGCGCGATGATCATCCGCGCATCCAGCGCACGCAGCAGCATCATGTGGCGCAATCCCTCGGTCAGTTGGTCGTCGCTTAGTGATCCTGCCCAGGGGCCAACCGCCTCACCCTCGCGGTTCAGCACCCGGATGATGGAAAACGCCATGTCCCGGATTTCACGCGGATCGACATCGACCGGCGGGCGGCCCACCTCGCCGGCGGGCGAAATGTGGACGCCCGAGAAATCCGGCACCCCGCCGGGGCGGACCTCGGGTTCGGGGACATGCAGGCTTAGCGGTTTGGGCATGACGGGCTTCCTTGCGATTTTATTGGCGAAAGGATGACATCAGTTACAACATATAACATGGTGATCGGGTTTGGTAAGGGGTGGCCTTGGCATTCGCCCGATTGACAATCAGCCGGTGTTCAGGTTCTGCCGCCAAGGTGGCCTGGCCGCATGACCTTCCCTCAAGTAGCGATACCCGAGTGCCGTGCCCGGAAAAACTTAGCTGCGGGCGCGGGCGCTGGTGGGATCATAAAGGCAGGTTTCCACCACCTCGGCGTTGCGCATGGCGCCAGAAACATTGACCTGCAATTCAGTGCCTTTTTCGCTGAACTGCTGTGGTACCAGTGCCAAGGCAATGTCGTGGCCGCAGAAATAGGAATACCCGCCCGACGTGATGCGCCCGATCAGTTCGCCACCTGCGTAAACGCTTTCATGGGCCAGGACAGAGGTTTCCCCGAACGGCAGCTTCAGTGTCACAAGTACCTTATGGTCACCGGCGTCCCGCTGCTTTTGCAAGGCGTCCCGCCCGATGAAATCGCCTTTTTCCATGCGCACGAATCTGTCCAGACCCGCTTCGAACGGGGTGATGTCCCGGCAAAGTTCGCGGTTGATCGCGCGATAGGATTTCTCCAGCCGCATCGATTCCAGCGCCTCCAGACCAAATGGCGCAACCCCTGCCTTCAGCAACAGATCGACCAGATGGCGGTTATAGCCGATCGGGTGATGCAATTCCCAACCCAGCTCACCGGTATAGCTGAGCCGCAACAGATGCACATTGCGGGCATAGCCGACTTCGCCCATCTGGGCCGACATCCAGGGGAAGGCCCGGTTGGACAGGTCATTGTCGGTCAGCGGTTGCAGTATCGCGCGCGAATTCGGCCCAGCCAAAGCAATCACGCCCATTTGTTCGCTGACATCCCGAATTTCGACCAACCCATCATCGGGTAACAGCCGCGTAAGCTGATCCCGGTTATAAACCTGCCCGTTCGGTGTGCTGACCAGATAGAAGATGTTTTCGCCAAGGCGCACCACCGTATATTCGGCATCAATGCCGCCTTGCGGATTGCAGGCGACCGACAGGGCAATCCGCCCGATCTTCGGCAACCGGTTGGCCATGATCCAGTCAAGCCATTTGGCGGCACCGGTTCCCTGAACCATGAATTTCGTCATCGGCGACATTTCGATGAAACCCGCCGCGTTTCTTGTGGTTTTCACCTCGGATTCCACGAACTCCATATGCGCCGTGCGTCGAAAGCTGTGCTCGGGAATGGCAAGCTTCGGCGAAGGGGCGAACCAGCGCGGGAACTCATAGCCGTTCAAGGTGGTCCAGACAGCGCCCCTGGATGTAAGAAGATCATAGGAAGGTGCGGTTTTCATCGGCCGCGCGCCCGGCCGGTCCTCGCCCGGGACATGGGCGTGCATGTGGCAACCCCAGGTCTCGCGCACCTTGTCCATGGTCCAGCGTTTTGACGCGAAATCGCCAAAGCGGCGGGGGTCGATCTCGGACATGTCCATGCCGGGATCATTATAAACGATCCAGCGCGCCAGTCGCTCACCCATCGTCCCACCCCAGAGGATACCGCCCGGCACCCCTTCCGCCAGCCACAGGTTATCGTGCCCCGGGGCGGGCCCGCATAGCGGCAGTTCGTCCGGCGTCATCTGGAACGGGCCGCGGGTATTGGATTTGATGCCGACCTCACCCAGAACCGGCACCCGCTCGATCGCGCGCTGCCACTGGGTTTCAACGGCATCGAAATCTTCCGGCAGCAGATCGGCCTCGAAGGTCGGTGGAACCCGGTCTTCGGCAAACAGCTTCAGGTCCTTTTCAAACTCATAAGGACCGAATTGCAGTCCGCCCACATCCTCGCGCAGATAGGCGCCGTAATCCTCATCCCGCAGGATCGGGAATTCCGGCTTGCCTTCCTTGCGGCGTCGTATCAGTTCCGGCACGGATTCCGTTGTCCAATATTGATGCACGATCGGAATGCAGGGCAGATCCAGCCCGACCCGACGCGCATTTTCGCGGGCATAGTTGCCGGTGGCAAAGATCAGATGTTTGCAAGTGATATCACCCTGATTGGTGCTGACCTGCCAAAACCCGTTATCCAGCTTTTCATAACCCGTCGCCTCGGTGTTCTGATGGATCGCTGCCCCCTGATCGCGCGCCAGTCTGGCCATTCCCATGGTGATGTCAGACGGGTTGATGTAACCGTCTTCGCGATGCAGGATGCCGCCAAGAATGTTTTCATTCGGCGACAACAGCGGATGCAGCCTGGTCACATCTTCTGGCGTCAACAGGCTGCAAGGCACGCCGGCGGCATCGGCGATTGCGATATAGCTTTGGAATTCGTCCCAGCGTTTTGGGGTATTGGCAACACGCAGCTGGCCAACCTGCCGCAGCCCGACCGATGTGCCGAGCTTCCGTTCGACTTCGCCGTAGATGCGGATGGTCTCCAGCGTCATCTTCGAGATGTTGTGCGAGCGGACAAACGTCACCAACAGGCCAGCTGCGTGCCATGTCGATCCGGCGGTCATCTGGGATCGTTCCAGCAGTGCGATGTCGCGGCAGCCATGCTGGGTCAGCCCGTAAAGGATCGACGCGCCGACGCACCCTCCGCCGACGACGACAACTTCGACATGCGATTTCATGGTTCCCTCCGCAACAGTTCCGGTGCCACTCTAGGATCTAATTGCGGTCAGAAGAAACCGGCTTGTGCCGGACGGCGTGCGAAAAAACTTCGCGGTGCCGGGGGTAGGGGATCGACATTTGTCGACGGCCGGACACCACCCTTTTCCGTATTTCATGACCGACCGCACCGCCGCCGGTATTGGCGGCGTCGGATTGGCGGTCAATAAACGCGCCTTAGGCCAAATGTTACAGCGGGCGTTTGATAATCCGGGCGATGACGCCGATGATGCCCTCACGAAACAGCAACACCCCGATCACGAAGGCAAAACCCTGGATGATCGTTACCCATGCGCCGAAAGTGGCAAGATAGTTTTGCATGGAAACGATAAAGGCCGCCCCGACCAGCGGGCCGAAAATGGTGCCCATGCCGCCCAGCAATGTCATCAGCACCACCTCGCCCGACATGCTCCAATGCACATCGGTAAGCGAGGCAAGCTGGAACACCTGGCTTTTGGTGGCTCCGGCCAGCCCGGCAAAGGTGGCGGAAAGGGTGAATACCATCAGCTTGTAGCGATTGACCTGATAACCCAGCGAAATCGCCCGAGGCTCATTCTCACGGATGGCCTTGAGCACCTGCCCGAAAGGCGAGTGTACAATGCGGTAAAGCATCAGGATGCCGCCAAAGGTGATCACCAGAACGAAGAAGTAGAGCGAAATGTTGTCCTGCAACGAGACAAGGCCAAACAGATCGCCACGCGGCACCGACTGGATGCCATCCTCGCCGCCGGTGAAATCGGACTGCAGCGCAAAGAAATACACCATCTGGGCAAAGGCAAGCGTGACCATGGCGAAATAGATGCCCTGACGGCGGATCGACAGCGCGCCGATCACCAGCCCCAGCACGGCGGCGGCAAGGGTGCCCGACAGCACGGCAAGTTCCGGGGTAAAGCCCCAGACCTTGGCGGCCTGTGCGGCAATATAGCTTGCCCCGCCGAAATAGGCCGCATGGCCGAACGACAACAGTCCGCCAAATCCCAGCAGCAGGTTGAAGGCGGCGGCAAACAGCGCAAAGCACATCACCTTCATGGCAAATACCGGGTAAACCATGAATGGCAACACCAACAGGAATGCCAGCAACACCAGAAATATTACCTTGTGCAGCAAAGGCATGCCGATACTGGATGGCTGTTTTGCCGGTTCCAGCGCCTGGTTCTTGGTCAACGCCATCATGCGGCCCTCCCAAACAAACCTTCGGGTTTGACCAGCAGCACGATCGCCATGATGACAAAGATCACCACGGCCGAGCCTTCGGGGTAAAACACCCGCGTCAGACCCTCGACCAGCCCCAGTCCATAGCCGGTGATGATCGCCCCGATGATCGAACCCATGCCACCGATCACCACCACGGCAAACACCACGATGATCATGTCGGCCCCCATATTGGGGTTGACCGCATAGATCGGTGCCGCCAGCACGCCGGCGAACCCTGCCAGCGCCGCGCCAAAACCATAGGTAAGCGTGATCATGCGCGGTACGTTGATGCCAAATGCCCCGACCAGCGCCGGATTTTCAGTGGCCGCGCGCAGATAGGCGCCAAGCCGGGTCTTTTCAATCATGAACCATGTGCCCAAACAGACGATGACCGAGGCAACCACGATCCAGGCCCGGTAATTTGGCAGGAACATGAAGCCAAGGTTCTGACCACCGGCCATTGCGGCGGGAATTTGATAGGGCAGCCCCGAGATACCATAGTAGTTGCGAAAAAATCCCTGAAGGATGACCGCAACGCCAAAGGTCAGCAGCAACCCGTATAGGTGATCAAGCTTGTAAAGGCGCGACAATGCCAGTTTTTCCAGCAAGACACCGGTTGCTCCGACCACCAGCGGAGCAAGGATCAAGGCCGGCCAATAACCGATGCCGAGATAGTTCAGCAACATCCAGGCGACGAATGCCCCCATCATGTATTGCGCGCCATGGGCGAAATTGATGATGTTGAGCAGGCCAAAGATCACCGCCAGCCCCAACGACAACACCGCATAAAACGACCCGTTGATCAGCCCCAGCAAAAGCTGGCCCATCAACACCTGCGGTGCGATTCCCAATAGCTCGAACATGATGACAAGACCCCTGTCTCAGTATGGATATTCAGTTGCTGGTGGCACCCCAATGGGATGCCACCATGACAAGACGGCTTACTTGGTGAAGTCGCACTGAGGCATCATCGGCAAAAAGGCGTCTTCGCCCTTGATGACCGAGATCTGCTTGTAAAGATCCCATTCGCCGGTTGATTCAGAGGGTTTTTTCACCTCGAACAGGTACATGTCGTGGATTGCCCGACCGTCACCGCGCACATAGCCCTTGCCGAACAACGGATCGTCAAAACCGTTGGCTTTCATGCTGGCAATGACTTTCTTGCTGTCGGTGCTGCCCACCGCCTCGATGGCGCGCAGATAGTGCATCGTGCCGGAATAGACACCGGCCTGAACCATGGTGGGTTTGCTGCCGTGCAGTTTTTCAAACCGGGCAGACCAGGCGCGGGTGGCGTCGTTCTGATCCCAGTAAAACGCTTCGGTCAGGTTCAGACCTTGTGCGGTCTGGGTTCCGAGGGCATGTACGTCGGTGACGAACATCAGCAGGGCGGCCAGTTGCTGACCCGCCTGGGTGATGCCGAATTCCGCCGCCTGCTTGATCGCATTGACCGTATCACCGCCAGCATTGGCAAGACCGATCACATTGGCACCGCTGCCCTGAGCCTGAAGCAGGAACGACGAGAAATCGGTTGCCGGGAACGGAACATTGACCGATCCGACCACTTCGCCGCCATTGGCCACGACCACTTTGGTGGTGTCGCGTTCAAGTGCGTGGCCAAAGGCATAATCTGCCGTCAGAAAGAACCACTTCTTGCCGCCCGCCTCGGTGACGGCCTTGCCGGTGCCGTTGGCAAGGGCTGCGGTGTCATAGGTCCAGTGGATGGTGGTGGGCTGGCATTGCGCACCGGTCAGGTCGGTCGATGCCGCACCCGAGTTGATGAATACCCTGCCTGCCTTTGCGGTAATCTCGGCCACGGCCAGCGCCGCGGATGAGGTCGGCACATCAAGAATGGCGTCAACGCCATCGGTGTCGTACCATTGGCGGGCGATGTTCGACGCGATATCCGGCTTGTTCTGGTGGTCGGCCGAAATGATCTCGACCTTGATGCCCTTGTCGACGGCCTTGAAATCGTCCACCGCCATTCTTGCGGCAACGACCGAGCCTTCGCCAGACAGATCGGCATAGACCCCCGAGCGGTCGTTCAACACACCCAGTTTCACATTGATGTCAGCGGCAAGAACCGGTGACGCGGCCATCGCGGCAAGCACGAAGCCCCCTAAGACGAGTGCCTTTTTCATCTGTCTTCTCCTTTGTTATACGCATTACGCGCGGTTGGATCGACTTTGCCTACACGCCAAGATAGCCGTGCAGCTTGTCGATATTCTGATCCAGGGCGGTGTTGGGGATCATGTCGATCACCCGGCCCTGTTCGACGACATAATGCCGGTCGGCGACCGATGCGGCGAACCGCAGGTTCTGCTCGACCAGCACAATGGTGAAACCTTCCTTTTTCAGCGCGCGCACCGTCTCGCCGATATGTTGCACGATGACGGGGGCCAGCCCCTCGGTCGGTTCATCCAGCAACAAAAGCCTGGCACCGGTGCGCAGGATGCGGCCGATCGCCAGCATCTGCTGCTCGCCGCCCGACAATTTCGTGCCCTGACTGCGGCGGCGTTCCAGAAGGTTGGGAAAAAGCTGATAGATCCGCTCGACCGTCAGGCCGCCATCGGCGATGCGTGGTGGCAACATCAGGTTTTCCTCGACATTGAGCGAGGAAAATATCCCGCGCTCTTCCGGGCAGAGCGCGATGCCAAGGCGGGCGATATGGCGCGGTTGCAAATGGATGGTTTCGGTGCCGCCAAAGCGGACCGAACCGGTGCGCTTGCCCAACAGGCCCATGATGGCGCTAAGCGTCGATGTCTTGCCGGCACCGTTGCGGCCAAGCAGGGTGACGACCTCACCGGCGCTTACGTCAAAATCAATGCCGTGCAGAACATGACTTTCGCCATACCAGCCGTTCAGGCCCTCTACCGTCAGCAGGGTATCGGCGTTCGGGTTGCCGACAAGGGTATCAGGGGCGGTGTCACTCATCCTCGGCTCCGATATAGGCTTCGATGACGGCGGGGGATTTGGAAACCGCTTCATAGTCACCCTCGGCCAGCACCTCGCCCCTGGCCAGTACGGTGATCCTGTCGGAAAGATCGGCAACCACCGACAGGTTGTGTTCCACCATCAGGATGGTGCGGTTCTTGGCGATGCGGCGGATCAATGCCGAGATACGCTCGATATCCTGCTGGGTCATGCCTGCCATCGGTTCATCCAGCAACAGCATGCCGGGATCAAGCGCCAGAGTGGTTGCAATCTCCAGCGAGCGTTTGCGCCCATAGGACAATTCCGCAGCGCGGTGGTTGATGAATTCGCTCAGGCCCACATCGTCGATATGACCGCGGGCAGCATCATCGAGCTGCGACAACGATTTTTCCGAGCGCCAGAAATCAAAGCTTTCGCCACGTTTGCGCTGCAATGCGATGCGCACGTTTTCCAGCACGCTCAGATCATCGAACACGGCTGAAATCTGGAACGACCGCACCATTCCCAGTTGCGCGATGCCCGCTGGCGACAGGCGCGTAATGTCGCGATCGCGAAAAATGATGCGTCCGGCGGTTGGTTGCAGGAACTTGGTCAGCAGATTGAAACAGGTGGTCTTGCCCGCGCCGTTGGGGCCGATCAGGGCGTGAATCGTGCCTTCCTCGATCGCCAGGTCAACATTGTTGACGGCAACAAACCCCTTGAATTCCTTGGTCAGACCTTCGGCCTTTAGCACGATGCTCATGTTTTCGTCACTTTGGTCAGCTTGACAAAATGCAAGATGTCACTCCCGCGGGTAACTGAGATCAGCCTTATTCATGACGATCAAAATGCGGGCTGTCTATACGTATTACCACTATGTTTGGCCGATTTTTTCAGTGATTTTGCCCCGGTTGCACGGGGTTTGGTCAAAGCGACCTTGGATGCAAAGGGCAGGGGGGAGCCGGTGTTTCAAATCCAGTGCCCACCGCCTTTTGGCAACTTCCAAACCAGCCCTGATCCTGGCCACAACACCGCCGGGATGGGCAAAAGACACCGTTGAGCCAAGGAGGTCACAGGCTTGCCAATTCCCCCGTTTTATCTGTTGCGGGCGTTGGTGGCTGTAGTGGATCAGCCAGACGCCGATCATCCGGCCTGTATCAGTGCGCGAAACACGTCTTCGCGGCGCAGCATTCCGGCCAGGCGGTCTGCGTCCAGCACCGGAAAACTGCGGTAGGGATGATCAAGGAACGCCTCGGCTGCCGTAACCAGATCGGTGCCAAGCGGCAGCGTTACCGGATCGGCGCTCATGAAATCGCTGACGCGGCCTGTCCATTCCTGATAATAGCTGGCTTGCAGCGCGGGTCGAAAACAGTCCTTTTGCGTCAGCACACCCAGCAGTGTGCCGCTATCGTCGGTGACGGGGGCGGCAGCGGTATCGGCCTCGGCCATCTGCGCGGCGGCGCGCCGGATCGGCATGTCGGCGCTCAGGATCAGCGGATCGGTCACGACCAGTTGGTCAATAGGCCCGACCGTCATGATCCGGCCCCTTCTTCGCGGTTCGGGCAACCTTCGCAGGTGATATTCTTGATGCAGGACATGCCGCCGCACGAGCCGCGCAATGGTCCGCGCCCCAGCATCAGCCCCAGTGCAAGCCCACCTATTGCCAGAAAAAAGATGATCAGAACCAGCAGAATTTCCATTTTGTGCCCCCTACAGGATATGGCGCTGAAATTCGCCGGTCATTGCCGGGCGCAGCCCGCCCGCTTCGGCAAACAGAAACAGCGCCGCAATGCGATTGCGCCCCGCCAGCGCCGGGCCGGCCTTACCCGCGGCCATCAACGCCGTTGCCCAGCCATCGGCGATCATCGCGCGATCCGACAGAACCGTGACCGAGGCCAGCGTTCCCAAAGCAGGCCGCGCCGCGCGCGGATCAATGATATGCGAGTATCGCCGCCCGCCCAGATCATAGCCCTGCGCGCGATTGCCCGAAGTGGCCACCGCCTGACCGTCCAGCCGCAGCAAAGCCGCACTGCCCGGCGCATCGGGACGGGGGTCTTCGATGGCAATCTGCCAGTCGCGGCCCGACGGGTGGCGGCCCCGCGCTGCCAGTTCGCCGCCGAGGTCGATCAGGAAATCCGTCTGCCCGGCGGCTATCAGCGTTTCAGCCATCAGGTCCAGCGCCCGGCCCTTGGCGATACCGCAGGGATCGAAGGTCAGCCGGGGATCAGCCTTGGACAGATGACGATCCTGAAGCTGCAGGCCGCGCCAGCCGCCCGGTGCGCCTTCGATCGGGCCGAACCCCCATTGATGCACCAAGGGGCCAACCGCAGGATCGAACCAGCCATCGCTGGCGGTGGCGATGTCCAGTGCAGCGGCGACGACATGCGCGGTTTCGCCGGAAATCTCGACAGCAGAGGACGCGCGGTTGAACGCGGTGATTTCGCTGTCCGCGCGCCAGGGCGACATCGCGCGGTCAATCCCGGCCAGCAGCGCATCAAGCGCCGGTTGCAGCCGCTCGGTGCCGCTGGCATCAGGCAACGTGACGCGCCATCTACTGCCAAAGGCACGGCCATCGAGGTGCTGCACCTCCGGGGCTTTGGCCTGCACGGCAGGGGCAAGCGCCAGGGCGGCTCCGCTCAGGGCCAGCAGGCGGCGGCGGGTCAGGTGCGGTGCAGGTCCGGTCATTGTCACACTCCAAAATCGTCGTTGAAAATCGACTGCGGTTCTACCCCCAGCCGTTCCAGCATGGCCAGCACCGCCGAGATCATCACCGGCGGCCCGCAAAGATAGTATTCGCAATCCTCGGGTGCCGGGTGGTTTTTCAGGGCGGCGCGCACGGTATCGTGAATGAAACCGGTCGCGCCGGTCCAGCGGTCGCCGGGGGCCGGATCGGACAGGGCAGGCGTCCAGCTGAAATTCGGATGGCGGGCGGCGATGGCATCGAATTCCTCGGTATAGAACAGGTCCGCCGCCGTGCGTGCGCCGTAGAAATAGCGTATCCGGCGCGGCGTCTTCAGGCCGATCTGTTCATGGATCATCGCCCGCAACGGGGCCATACCGACACCGCCGCCGATAAAGATCATCTCGCGATCCGTGGGCTGAACGTGGAAATCGCCGAACGGGCCGGACGCTTCGACCACCGCGCCGGGTTTCAGCGAGAACAGCCAGCTGGATACCAGCCCGGGCGGGATTTCAAGCTCGCGCCCGGCGGGGGGCACCGCAAGACGGATGTTGAACACGGCGCGAAGGCCATCCTCGGGGCGCGAGGCGATGGAATAGGCGCGGGTGACGGGCGCATCCGAGGCCGAGACCATGTCCTGCCAGCCGGCATGACGCCAGGCTTCGCGGAACGGTGCCTCGACCGCGATATCGCGAAAGGCCAGCCGGTAGGGCGGTGCGGTCAACTGCATGAAACCACCGGCGCGGAACTCGAACGGCTGGCCTTCGGGCAGGTCCAGCACCAGTTCGCGGATCAGCGGTGCCAACTGGCGGTTCGAGACCACGCTGCAGCTGAACCCCGACGCGCTCAGAAAATCCTGCGGCACGGTAACGGCGCAAGGTCCGCGCAGCACGGTCTGGCAGGCCAGCCGCAGATGCGCCTTGCGCTCAGCCGCCGACAGCACGCCCTTTTCGGTGGCCTGGGGCTGGCCCGCGCCCTCGCCGGTGACGGTGACGCGGCACAGCCCACAGGTGCCCGCCCCGCCACAGGCCGCCGGAATGCCGATGCCCGCATCCTGCAACACCTCCAGCAGGCGATCGCCGCGCGATGCTTCAAGATTGGTGGTGTCATTGACGGTGACCACCAAAGCCTCGGCCGGGATCAGTCGCCGCCGTGTCACCAGCAGCGTCGTGGTCAGCAGCAAGATCAGCAGGGTAACGATGCCGGTGCCAAGTGCGATTTCCGTCATGACGCCACCATCTGCGCGAAAGCCGAAAAGCCCAGCGACATCATGCCGGCAATGACAAAGGTGATGCCCAGCCCGCGCAGCCCCCCCGGCAGATCTGCGTAAGCCAGCCGCGCCCGGATCGCCCCCAACATGATCACCGCGACAGCAAAGCCTGCGCCCGCACCCAGCCCGAACACCGCCGATTGCGCCAGATCATAATGCCGCTCGACCATGAATAACGAACCGCCAAGAATGGCGCATTGCACCGTCAGCAGCGGCAGGAACACGCCAAAGGCGGTGTAAATGGCGGGAAAGAAGCGATCCAGTACCATTTCCAGCAATTGCACCACCGCCGCGATCACCCCGATAAAGGCGATCAGCGACAGATAAGACAGATCAAGGCCGGGCATCCCCGCCCAGCCCCAGGCACCGGGGGCCAGCAGCGCGGTATAGATCAGGTGATTGAGCGGCACCGTCACCCCCAGCACCGCCATCATCGCCACCCCCAGCCCGACCGCCGAGGATGGCCGCCGCGACAGCGCGATGAAGGTGCAGAGCCCCAGAAAGAACGTCAGCGGCATGTTCTCGACAAAGGCGGCACTCAGGAACAGGGCGGCAAGGTCGTTCATGCCCGATCCTCCGCGATGGCGGGGGCGCTGTGTTCGGGGGGCTCAACCTGTTCAGGCAACAGGCTGCGTAAAGCCCAGACCAGCCCGCCCAGCAAAAAGAAGGCGCTTGGGGCCATCAGCATCAGGTTGAGCGGCGTGAACCAGCCCCCCTGATCGACCAGCGGCAACACCTGATAGCCCAGCAGCGCGCCCGCGCCGAACAATTCGCGCACCGCGCCGATCACGATCAGCACCAGCGAATAGCCAAGCCCGTTGCCCAGCCCGTCGATCATCGCCGGGATCGGCGGGTTCAGCCGCGCGAAGCTTTCGCTGCGCCCCAGCACCAGGCAATTGGTGGTGATCAGGCTGACAAAGACCGACAGCTTGCGGCTGATCTCGGGCAGGAAAGCCTGCAAAAGCTGATCGATCACGATCACCAGCGAGGCGATGATGACGATCTGGATGATCAACCGGATCGAGTTGGGAATATGGTTGCGGATCAGGCTGATCACCCCGGCCCCCATCACCACCACCGCCGTCAGCGCGGCGGACATGGTCAGCGCGGTGGCGAGCGACGTCGTCACCGCCAGCGCCGAGCAGATGCCGAGGATCTGCAACGTCACCGGGTTCTGGCGGACCAGCGGATCGGTCAGAACCGACCAGAGGGCGGGGCGCGCCAGCATCTAGAACTCGCCCCGGCGGATGGCGGCGATCAGCGGGCCGTAACCCTTTGGCCCCAGCCAGAACCGCACCATCTGCGTGATCGCATTGCTGGTGCGGGTGGCACCCGTGATGCCGTCCACCTCATATTCGCTGCCCGATGCCCCCCGCGCCACCGCGAACCGGATATTGCCCGAGGCATCCGCAACCCTTGTGCCGGGAAACTGCGACAGCCAGGCCGGTTCCTCGATGCGCGCCCCGAGGCCCGGGGTTTCGGATTGTCCGGTAATCGCCAGCCCGGCAATGGTGGTCATGTCGCCCTGCAGCGCCAGGATCGCGTCAATCGGGCCGTTATAGCCTGAACCGCTGATCGGCAGGATCGCCAGCGAGATATCGCCCGCCTCGTCGCGCAGAAGGTAAATCTGCGCGTAATTCGGGCGGCTTCGGATCCCGGCCAGATCGTCGGACGGCGCAAGCCCGGTCCAGTTGGCGGTGTCCTCCAGTGCCGCCGCCAGCGTTTCCGGCGTGACATCCGTGGCCGCAGCGCCGCGCGCCAGATCGACGACGATGGTGCCAAGGCTGCCACCGGATTGCGCCAGCAGCGCCGACATGCCGGGAATGCCCGCCACCAGCGCCGACAGCCGCGCCTGTTGTTCGGCGGCGCGGTTCGCAGTCTGGATCGGGCGTAGGTAAACCGTGGCACCACTGACCATCAGCGCACAAAGCCCCGAGATCAGAAAGGCCATCGCAATCGTCTTGGTGCGGCTTTCATTCGGCAATGCCAGCAGCCGCCGCCACAGGCTGAACGGGTTCAGATCAACCATGCCGTCGTTTCCTTCCTGCAAGCCATGCCGAGATGGCGATTTCATCCAGCAAAGGTGCCGCCAGCGACACCAGCAGCGCCGCCGACACCGCCAT
>JAGQRW010000013.1 GCA_020425085.1 Paracoccaceae bacterium | reverse complement strand
GCGGAAAAACCGTTATCCTCGCAGACGAACAGGACGGACAGGTTGAAAATCCGGGCCCAGTTCAGCCCTTCGAGGAACGGGCCGCGATTGACCGCGCCGTCACCGAAGATGCACACAACGATCTGACGCGACCCTTGCAGTTTCAGCGCATGTGCAGCACCGGTGGCAATGGGAATATTTGCGCCGACAACACCATTTGCGCCCAGCATGCCAACGCCGAAATCCGCGATATGCATCGAGCCACCCTTGCCGCCGCAGGTGCCGCCGACGCGCCCGAACAGTTCGCGCATCATGGCCAGCGGATCCGCCCCCTTGGCCAGTGTATGCCCATGGCCGCGATGGGTGGACAGCAATAGATCCTTGCGCTCCAGATTGGCGCAGATACCTGCTGCCACCGCTTCCTGCCCGATGGAAGGATGGATCGCCCCCAGCACCAGCCCGTCTTTTTGCGCCGCAATCGCCGCCTCTTCGAAGGCCCGGATGCGGTGCATCAGTTGCAGCATTGCCAGAAACCTTTCGCGGTCCATGTTGGTCAGTGCGGGCATTCTGCCGCTTCCTTGCTGCTGTCGGTTGTGGCGGTCGAACCGGTTCGCCTTGCTTCATCCAGCAGGCCACCCAGATGTGCCGCCTCCTGGCGGAGCAGATCGACGATCATCTGCCGCCGTGTCGGTTGCATGCGTTCCTGGATGGCCGCCACCGACAGGGCCGCCGCGACCCGTTTGTCCGCGTAAAGCACCGGCACACCAACCGCATTCATCGCCGAAACGATCCGGCCATCGTTCCAGGTATGCCCCTGCTGCCGCGCCGCATTGATCATGGTGCGCAGGTCGGCATCGCCAAAGCGTTCAAAGGCCGATCTTTCGGGTTTGTTGGCGGCAATGATCAGACTGATTTCAGCATCGCTTTCGAACGCCAGAAGCGCCAGTGAACCGGCCCCGACGCCCAGCGGTCGCTGATCGCCGACCGACAGGGTAAGGCTGCGAATGGGATAAGATCCGGTACACCGGTCGATGCACCGGGCCATATTGCCTTCGCGTACCGACAGAAAAACCGTATCACCGGTTTGGGCCGCCAGCCGGCCCAGCCCGGCACGGGCCAGTTCGATGATATGCACACGCCGCGCGGATTGCCCCAGAAGGAACAGATCATAACCAAGACTGTAAAGTTTGGTCTTGTCATCAAATTCGACATAGCCAACCTCGATCAGCGCCTTGAGCAGGCGCAGCACCGTGGTCTTGCCCAGACCTGTCGTCTCGGCCACACGGGCAAGCCGGGTTCCCTTGCCCGCATCATCCGCCAGTGCGCGCAGCACCATTGATGTCCGCCCGATGGTCTGAACTGAAACAACCTGTTGTTTTGTCATCCGACTCGACACGTCCTGCGTGACCGCGTTCCGGTCAGTGAAACACGGAGGGCCATAAAATGGAACAAATATCTTCCGGTGGGTTCAAACCCGCGTGATGGTTCGCCGTGATGCGCCCCAGACCCGGTCAGGGATTGCCGGGCGCAGCGCCCAGACCTTGCGCCAACGCATCGAAAACCACCCGCAGGCGACGGGAACGGGCGATGTCGCGGTGGGCCACCAGCCAGACCGGGAATCTGACCGGATCGAAACCGGGCACGGCGCGTTCGACCTGGGGATCGGCATCACCGATGCGGTCGTCTAGGATGCCGATCCCCATGCTCCGGCGCACCATTTCCCACATCACCGTGAAATTGCGGCAGCGATAGGGAAAGTTGCGCCCTTCAAGGGCAAAGCCCTGTCCATTCAGCAGGCCCATCAGGCTGCCCTGATCGTCGATCTCGATGAATTCGGCGGCCGAAAACGCCTCAGGCGTTTCCGGGCGGCCCAGACGATCCAGATATTCCGAAGTCGCATATAGCCGGGCCGAAGCGTCGCGAACCTTGCGGGCGACAAGATCGGGCTCGCTCGGCCGGACGTTGCGCACGGCGATGTCGGCTTCGCGGCGCGACAGATCCGACAGGTCGTTCGACACCACCACCGCGACGCGGATGCGCGGCTCAACGAGGTGCAGCTGCTGAAGGACCGGTGGCAGAAGATAACTGGCATAAGCGTCCGAGGCCGAGATCGCCACCTCGCCCTCCAGCGCCTCGGTCTGCCCCCAGGCGGCCAGGGACAGGGCGCGCGCACCTTCACCCATCATCCGGGCATGGCCCAGAAGTTCGTGGCCCGATGGGGTCAGGCGCAAACCATGGCCGGATCGTTCAAACAGCGCGACGCCAAGCTCGGCCTCGAGCGCCTCGACCTGCCGGCCAACCGTCGGCTGCGCCAGCTTGAGGGCGCGGGCCGCCGCCGAAAGCGAGCCTTCTTCGGCAGTCACCAGAAACGCGCGTGCCCGGTTCCAGTCAAACTTGATCGACTTCCAATCCATGCGAATACGCATATCAGATCGGCATATCCAGTCAATTTTCTTGAGCCTCCATTTGCGCTATCCCTCATTCAGCGACGCAAACGCAGCGCGCGAACACAGAAAACAGACCCAAGACGGCACACCAGTCGACCCGCACCCCCGGTGCGGGACCGGACCCGGTTTGCCCAAGGAAAGGACGACGACATGCACATCTTCAACGATCCCCAGTCGCGTGGCTATGCCCGTCTGACCGGCGCTTTTTACCTCTCCATCGCCATGTTTGGCTTTTTCTCGATCCTCTGGGTGCCAGCGCAACTGCTGGTGCCGGGCGACGCGGCGGCGACCTTCGACAACATCCTGGCCCGGCGTGGGCTGTTTTTGGCCGGCATCGGTGGCGAAGTTGCGATCCTGATCGCCGAGATCATGGCAACCGCACTGCTTTATTTCATGTTCAAGCCGGTCAGCGCCGCGCTGTCCTTTGCCGCAGCACTTGCACGCCTCAGCATGGTGGGCGTGATGGCGGCGATGCTGTTCTTCTCGGCCGCTGCGCTGGCGCTGGCTGAACCGGGCGGAACGCTGGCCAGTTTCACCCAAGCGCAGCGCCTTGACCTCGGCAACCTGTTTCTGGGGATGCACGATACCGGCGTCTGGATCTGGCAGGTGTTCTTTACCGTGCACCTTGCCATTCTCGGCCAGCTCGTCGCACGCTCGGGCCGTTTTCCCCGCCTTCTGGGTCACGCGATGACGCTGGGTTCGGTCGGCTACCTGCTCGACAGCCTGCACAAATTCGCGCTGCCCGAGGCCACGGGGCTGGGCATTGTCACCGCCGTCCCGCTCGGCATTGTCACGCTGGCCGAAGTCGGCTTTTCCTTGTGGCTGGTGATCCGTGGACCGCGCCCCGCCGCGACTTCCATGACCCGGGCTGCGGCCTGACCCACACCCGGCGCGGGCGGCCTCCTGCCCGCGCTTCATTCAAATCAAGAAAGGACAATCGACATGAAACGCATCTGCATCATCGGCATCTCCGGCAAGCTGGGGCAATACATGACCGAACACGCGCTCGCCCAAGGCTATGAGGTGGTTGGCGTCTGCCGCCCCGAAAGCGTTGGCAAGCTCGAACGCTTCAAGGGACGGATCACCGTTTTGCCGGGGCGGACCGACGACGCCGACGTGGTTGCCCGCGCGGTGAAAGGCTGCGACGGTGTGCTCACGGTGCTCGCGCCCTGGGGTTTCACCAACTACGCAAGCGGCACGGCCAGGGCCGTTCTGGAAAATGCCGAGGCACACGCCCGGCTGATCTTCTCCTGCGGCTGGCATATTACCAAGGACGGCAAGGACCGCTACAGCCTGCGGCAGAGGTTCATCTATGCCTTGTTCACCTTCCTCGGCCGGGCCACCCGGATGGCCGATATCTCTGACCAGGTACGCGCGACCGACCTGATTTTCGCCTCAAACCGGAACTGGACCGTGGTGCGCGGCTCGAACCTTGAGGAAGGCGCAAGCGAAGGTCTGCCGGTCTGGGCCAGACATGTGGGCGATCCGATCCTTGCCAGCAACCTGACCCGGCGCAGCGATTTCGCCTTGTTCATGGTGGCGGCGTTGACGGACCCCGCGCTGATCCGCGAAGCGCCCGCGATCACCGGCGTCAACAGCCCGTCCGCCCGCCTCGCGTCACCGGTTCGCATGGCGGCAAGCTGCTGACCCACGGTGGCGCCTCGCGTGGGATGCGCCGCATGGCCGCCGCGTCCTTTCAGGCGCCAGCGGCGCCCTGCTCGCTCCGGGTCTCGGCGGTGGCGTTGGCGATCCATTCGGCGGTGGCGTTGATGCCGCCGAGGGGGAAGAAATGCACGCCGGCGATATTGGTGTCGGCGTCGCGCACCTGAGCTGCGAGGTCCGACAGCACATCGCCCGGCTCATAGGGCATCAACAGGCGGGTCACATCCGCGGCGCGTTTTTGCAGCACCGAAAGCGAGGGGCCGACGCCGCAGGCGATGGCGAACTTGATCATGGTCTGAAGCTTGGCCGGACCGGCGACGCCGACATGGATCGGCAGATCGACGCCCGCCGCTTTCAGGCGGGCGGCCCATTTCACCACCGCGCCGGCGTCGAATGCGAACTGGGTCGCCATCGCCATATCCACCCCGGTGCGTTCGGCGAATGCCTGCTTCCATTGGGCGGCCTCGTCCACCAGCCTGGTGCTGCCATCGAGGTCGATGTCGCGGTTGCCCTCGGGATGGCCTGCGACATGCAGGCGCCTGTAGCCATGCTTGTCGAACAGGCCGGATTCCAGAAGCTGCATGGTCGAGTGATAGTCGCCCGCCGGAACCCTGGGACCGCCGGCAAGCACCAGCGCCTGATCGACGCCGGCCTCGGTGGCATAGCGGATAAGCCAGGTTTCGAACTCGGCGCGGTCTTTGATGATCCGGGCCGGGATATGCGGCATTGCCCGGAAACCTTCATCGGTCAGCCGCTTGGCGGTGGCCACCATGTCGTTGATTTCCGTACCCTCGATATGGGCGATATATACCATTGTGCCAGCGGGCAGGATGGCGCGGAAATCCGCGATCTTGGCGGCGGTGCGCGGCATCACCTCGATCGAGAACCCCTGCAACAGGTCGCCGACCCCAACCAGGCGGGGTTTCGGGCGTTTGCGGGAAAAAGGCAGAATTGGCATGCGATTATCCTTTGGTCAGGCGTCAGTTGAACATGGAGTTTGGCAAGAACAGCGAAATCTGCGGAAACGCGACCAGGATCGCCAGCGTCAGCAGCATCATCAGCCAGAACGGGATCACGCCTTCAAAGATCCGCCCGAGCGGAACGTTCATCGCCACCGATTTCACGATGAAGACGTTAAGACCCACCGGCGGTGAGATCAGCCCCATTTCAAGCGTCAGCACCACCAGCACACCGAACCAGATCGGGTCGATGCCAAGGCTGGTGATGATCGGAAAGAAGATCGGCAGCGTCAGCACCATCATGGCGAAACCTTCGAGGAAGCATCCGAGCACCAGATAGATCAAAAGCATGAGCGCCAGAACCGCCATCGGCGGCAGGTTCAGGCCGATGATTGCGCCGCCGACGAAATCCGGGATCTGACTGTAGGCCAGAAACGGGTTGATGAGGTAGGCCGAGATCAGGATCAGCATCACCGTGGAGGTGGTGGTGACCGAATCTCGGGTGGCGTTCCACAGATCGCCGAGCGATAGAGTGCGGGTCACGATGCCGATCAGGATGACAAGACCGGCACCCACCGCCGCCGCCTCGACCGGCGAGAAAAAGCCGCCATAAATGCCGCCGATGGTCAGCAGGATCACCAGAATGATCGGCGCGGCACCGCCGATGGCGCGCAGCTTCTGCATGGTGTTGGTGCGCGGTCCGGCCGGGCCAAAGGCCGGGCGGAACCAGCAGATCACGCTGACACAGGCCACAAAGGCTAGCAGCAAAAGGATGCCGGGAAAGACACCGGCGAGGAACAGGCGACCGATCGACTGCTCGGTCAGGATGGCGTAGATCACGAAACCGGTCGAGGGCGGGATCAGGATGCCTAGGGTGCCCCCGGCGGCGACCGCGCCGGTGGACAGCCGGTTGTCGTAATCAAAGCGATCCATCTCGACCAGCGCCACCTTGCCCATGGTGAGGGCAGAGGCCACCGACGATCCGGAAAGCGCCGCAAAGCCGCCGCAGCCGATCACGGTGGCCGAGGCCAGCCCGCCGCGAACCGAGCCGATCAGCGCATAGGCGGCATCGTAAAGGCGGCGGCTCATGCCGGTTGCCGAGGCGACGTTGCCCATCAGGATGAACAGCGGAATGACCACCAGTTCCGGCGACGAGGCCAGGGTGAAGCTTTCCGAGGCCAGCAGGGCCATCGCAGCACCGAAACCGTTCAGATACCAGATGCCGGTGAAACCGACGACAAACATCGAAAATGCCACCGGAATCCGGATCATCAACAGGATGAACAGGAAAATTACACCCAAAATGCCGGTGGCGACGGCGCTCATACCGATTCCCTGATGCGCACGTTGTCCCGCTCACGCACATCGCGGCCCGAGAATGCAAGCTCCACCGCGCGCAGCAGCATGCCAAGTGCAGTCAGCACGGCAAATCCCGAGAGCGCATACTGGAACCAGACCTTGGGCAGGCGGATGATGTTGGTGGAAAGGTTCAGCATCAAAGATATCCTGGCGCTGTCCAGAACCGCCCAGGCGATTCCAAGGAAGATTGCCGTGCCTATCAGCGCCGTGACGATATCCACGCCGCGGTTGAAAGCCGGCGGAAAATAGCGTTCGAAAATATCGACCGCGATATGGCCGCCGATGCGGTCACAGATTGCCATGCCGCCAAACACCACGATCACGCTGGCCATGGTCACGATGTCCTGCGCGCCGAACAGCGGGTGGCCAAAGGCCCGGCCGATCACGTCGGCCAGGATGACCGCCCCCTCGGACAGAAGCCCGAGAGAGCCGAGAATGGCGGCGAGGCCGATCAGCCTGTCGGCAATGGTGCGAACGATCCGCATCGGTCCCGCCGCCGGCTGGTTCATTTACCGCGCATTGATTTCAGCACGTCTTCGGCGCCGACCGACTTGGCGTAGTTCTCGGTCACCGCAGAGATGGCATCGGCGAAGGGCTTGGCCTGTTCCGGTGTCAGTTCGACGATGGTGTTGTCGCCGCTGGCGCGGGCCGCATCCAGTGCTGCGGTCGCGGTGACCAGCCAGGCATCCTCGGCGCTTTTGGACAGCGGTTCACCGGCGATGGCGTCGATCGCCGCCTTCTGGTCGTCGGGCAGGCTGTCGTACTTGGCCTTGTTCATCACCGTGTAGAAGGTCAGACGGCCAAGCGGGACACCGAAGGTGTAAGACGATGCCACCTCGTCAAGTTTGAAGTCCGAAAGCGTCGAGTAACCCGAGATCGCGCCGTCGATCAGCCCGGTCTGAAGCGCGTTATAGACGTCGTTCATCGGCATCTGCACCGGGGTCGCGCCAAGTGCCGAAACCGCTTCACCGGCAGTGGTGCCAGCGACGCGCAACTTCAGGCCGGCCAGATCCTCTGGTTTGCGGATAACCTTTTCCTTCATGATCAGGATGTTCGGCTCGGCGGTCCAGAGCGCAAGCGGCTTGGTGCCGGGAAATTCGCCCTTCAGGTACTGATCATAGGCTTTCCAGAGCACGACGTAACCCGGCACGCCTTCGGGGATGACGCCCGGCATCTCGGCCAGCATGGTTCTGGGGAATTGCGACGAGGTATAGCCGGGCAGACCCCAGGCGATGTCGGCGACACCTTGTAGCACGCGGACATATTGTTCGGCCGGACCGGCCCCAAGGGCGCCGCCGAAATAGCCCTTGACGGTAAGGGCGCCGTTGGTGGCGCTTGACAACGAATCGTTCAGCTTGTCGATCACCGATGCGGTGATGGTATGGGCGGGCGATGCGAAACTTGCGAATTTCAGTTCCTCGGCACTGGCCGGAAGAACTGTTGCAGCGGCCAGTGCCGCCCCAAGCAAAGTGGTCCTGATCGTCATTTCTGGTCTCCTCCAAGTTGGTCGGGGTCTTGGCCACCATGGCCGCCATCCCATTCCTCAGTTTTTGACTTCCGGTATTCCACACCGGTTGCCGGTACTCAAATCAAATTCCCGGGCGGCCACGGATTTACCCCGGCCGCGCGCATTTGCTCAGGCGTTGGCTGCGGCCTTGCTGCGCCAGCTATCGGCGTAGTTGGTGCGCGCCTCGGCGGCGTAGGGGGTCGGCGAAACCCGGACCCGGATCTCGGCCTGCTTGTGCTTTTCGGTCGAGGTCTTGCCGGTATGATCCGGCTCGCCCCATTTGAGGGTCAGCACATCGCCGACCTTGACGTCCTGGTTCACGACGCCAAGCGATAGCATGCAGCGCTCGTTGAACGAATAGCCGTTGAACATCGACATGCCGACCATCTTGTCGCCATGCATGACCATGTCGGCCGAGGATGAGGCGTAGTTCGGCTGCGGAAAGTCGATCCACTTGTAGTTTTCCTCGCCCGGCTTGAAGGCCGAACTGACGACCTTGATCACATCCTCGGCGTTCCATTCAAAGGTGACCTTCTTGCGATTTTTGGCGCCTTTCATCTTTTCCAGCGCCGCCTTGCCGACGAAGTCCTTTTTCTTCCAGCCGATATAGAAATCATAGCCGAGTTCGAACGGGTTGACGTAGTAATCCTCGATGTTGCCCGATACGAACGAACCGCCGATCGAGCCGCTTGCCTCGTAGCTTTCGGGGCCAAGCCAGTCGCGGTACTCCTTCAGCATGCCGTCGCCGGTATAGATGCCGGGCAGTGGCGATGGGATCCAGCCGGATTCGACCGTGTTGGTGGAATAGGCGCGGCTGCCGCAGCGGACCAGGTCGACGCCCGCGTCTTGTGCGGCCTGCATGACGGTTGACAGGATATAGTTCTTGTCCTCGTAGGGGCCCCAGATCTCCAGACCGGGCGCGCCGGACATGCCATGGCGCAGCGCCTGCACCCGCTTGGAGCCGACATTGATCCAGTCGACATGGAAGAACTTGATGTCCTGAATCGGCCCGCCGTTCATCTTTTCGATGATCTTCGGCGCGTCGGGGCCTTGTATCTGATAGCGGTAATGGGTGCGCAGCACGCGCTCGCCCTCGGGGCGCGAGGTGGAGCGGGGATCGTGCTTGATGCGCACGTTCCACTTGCCCCAGGCGGCGCAGAACTGAAGCCAGTTCGAAACCGGCGCGCGGCCGACCAGGATGAACTTGTCCTGCCGTTCACGAAAGATGATGTGATCACCGATCACATGGCCGTTCGGCGTGACGGGAACATAGTGCTTGGCGCGGTTCAGGTCGAAATTCGAAAAGCTGTTGATGCCGTGATGGGCGAGGAATTCCTCGGCCTGCGGACCTTCGACGATCAGCTCATCCATGTGGTGCGTCTGGTCGAACAGAACGGCGGTCTCGCGCCAGGCGCGCTGTTCGTTGCGCCAGTTCTGGAATTCGGGCGTCACCACCGGATAGACATACATCCCGATCTTCGAGTTTCGAAGCATCTCGACCGGGTTCTTGTGCTGGGCAATCACATCGGTAAGGCTGGGCATCTTTGTTTCTCCTCCATCGGGATTTGGTGTTTCAGAACGGCGATTGCGCCTCACCCAGTGGAAACCAGGGCGAGACCGGGGAAACGGTCGATCCAGGCCGGATCGCCGCGCATGACATGTTCGAGGTTGAGTCGCGCAAGGCGCGCATGTTCGCGGCTGAGCGCCTCGGCGCGGGCACCCTCGCGGTTGCGGATGGCGTCAAGGATGGCGCGATGGTGGCTCTGCGCCACCAGCAGTGACTGGCGGAAATCCGGGATCATCTCTTGTTCCTGCAAGAACGACGACGGCGAGGCGAATGGCAACTGATAGACCCGCTCGACTTCGCGCTGCATGATCGCGCTGCCGGAAAGCGCGGCGATCTGGCTGTGGAACCGGGCGTTGAGCGCAACATAGGTATCGAAATCCATACCGCGCGGGCGTTCAAGCGCGTGGTCGATCCCGCTGATGATCTGTTCCACCGCTTCAAGCGCCGATGTTTCGGCACCACGTTCCGCAGCAAGGCGCGAAGCAGCACCTTCGATCACGCCGCGAAGTTCAATGGCGTCGACGATGTCGGCAACGGTAAAGCTGGCCACCCGGACGCCGCCGGTCTCGTTGCGGATCAGGAGGCCTTCGCCGACCATCCGGTCCATGGCCTGACGCAGCGGCGTGCGCGAGACGCCGAGACGTTCGGCGGTGGCAACTTCGGAGATCCGGCCATTCGCCTCGAACGCGCCGCCAAGCACCAGCGAGCGAAGCCCCAAGAGGGCGTGCTCAACCTGTGAACCGCGTTCGTCGGTCTGGTTTGGCCCGTTCGACATGCTCCCCCCAAACAATCGCTGGAATGTCTAGTTCTGTATACAGAACAATGTCTGCATTTGTCAAGATCGGATGATAATCGGCAAAATCATGCAAGATTCATATATTTATGTATACAATTTCGTTAATCCCGAACCATCGCAAACTGTGCCACAAGTGGCCACACCGCCCCACCACCAGTGCGTCGGCAGCAAAAATGTCCCGGTTCAGGCGATTTCCAACAGGGCAAGACTTCGTTGACCGGCGATGCCTGATTACGGGCAGAAAATATCAGATGACCTGAGCAGAACCGCGCGCGGGACATGTCCGGTTCAATTTCAACCCAGCATCAGAACGCGACCTTGTCGCCGCCTTTCAGGTCGAGGATTTCGCGCGCCTCGTCCGGGGTTGCCACCTGGCTGCCCAGATCCTCGATGATGCGGCGGATCTTGGTGACTTGTTGGGCATTGCTTTCTGCCAGCTTGCCGCGCGCGATCAACAGGCTGTCCTCCAGCCCGACGCGGACATTGCCGCCCATCTGGCTGGCGGTGGTGGCCAGTGGCATCTGCGCCCCCCCGGCCCCCAGAACCGACCAGCGGTAATCGTCGCCGAACAGGCGATCGGCGGTGCGTTTCATGAAGATCAGGTTGTCCACCTCAGGGCCGATGCCGCCAAGGATGCCAAAGATGAACTGGATGAATACCGGTGCCTTGAACAGCCCGGCTTCCATGCAGAATTTCAAATTGTAAAGGTGGCCGACATCATAGCATTCATGTTCGAACTTGATGTCATGCGGTGCCAGGGTTTCGGCCGCCTCGCGGATATCGCGGAAGGTGTTGCGGAAGATGTTGCCTTCGGAATTGGCCACATAGTCCTTTTCCCAATCGAATTTCCAATCGTCATAGCGTTTGGCAAGCGGATGGAACGAGAAATTCATCGAACCCATGTTGAGCGAGCACATCTCGGGCGAAAACGTCGTCGCCGGCCTGACCCGATCCGCGATGCTGAGGGTCAGCGACCCACCGGTGGAAATATTGACCACCGCACCGCTTGCCTGCTTGATCCGCGGCAGGAAGGCAGCGAAATGATCGACATCGACCGACACGCCGCCATCTTCCGGGCGGCGCGCATGCAGGTGCAGGATCGACGCCCCCGCCTCGGCCGCCGCGACCGCCTGCGCGGTGATGTCATCCGCCGTATACGGCAGCGCATCCGACATGGTGGGTGTGTGGATCGCGCCGGTAATGGCGCAGGTGATGATGGTCTTTTGCTGTTTGGCCATGGTCAGGTTCCTTTGTCGTTGTTGGATCGCTCCACCCTAAAACCAAGCGGAAAAAGCTGAAGGTCATAGCGCGCGCGGATCAGGCCCCAGACCCCTTTGGGGGCCTTCAGCATGATCATGATGGCGACGATCCCCAGCACGATCAGATAGATGGTGCCAAGATCTGCCAGCGTTTCACGTAGTGCGAAAAAGATCAGCGTGCCGATGATCGGGCCTTCGACGGTGCCAATACCGCCGATCACCACGATGAAGATCACGAACGCCGTCCAGTCATTGACCGAAAACGCCGCATCCGGGGAAATCCGCAGTTTTTGCAGGAAGATCAGCGCCCCGACCGTTGCGGTCAAAGCGGCGGTTATCACATAGACCAGGAACTTGGTGCGCCAGATATCAATGCCAAGCGATCCCGCCGCCAATTCATTGTCGCGAATGGCACTAAGCGCCAGACCCTTGCGCGAACGCAGGAACAGGTAGACCACGGTGATCACCAGCACCGCCGCGCCAAGCGCCAGCCAATAGCTGAGCGACTCGCGCCCGTCGCGCGATGCCGCCATTGATCTTACGATATTGGTCGGAAGCGACGAACCCGATCCGCCCCCAAGCGCCGATATTTGCGCAAACGACAAGCGGAACACCTCGGCCACGACCCAGGTGCCAATGGCGAAATAGGCACCGCGTAGCCGGAAAATCAGCAGCGCCACCGGCACCGCGATCAACGCCCCCAGAACCCCGGCGCCCAGAACCGCCACCACCGGCGGCAACCCGGCAAAGATGGTCAGCGCGAACAGCATGTAGCCGCCAAATCCGACAAATGCCTGCTGGCCCACCGACACCAGCCCGGCATAACCCGCCAACAAGTTCCAGAGGCTGGCCAGCGCCAGATACAGAAACAACTCGCCCATCAGGCGCATATCGGCGCGACCGGCCCACCAGGGTGCCGCGATCAGCACGACCAGCAGAATGGCCCCCAGAACGGTGGCAACGCGCGCGGCGCGTGAACTGCGGGTGACGCTGTAATCCCGATGGCTCATCCGCTGATCCTCGGGAACAGGCCGTTGGGACGAACCGCCAGAATGATCAGAAACACCAGATGCCCCGACAGTATTTGCCAGCCGGGATCAATCTTGGCACCGATGGTCTGTGCCACCCCCAGAATGACACCGCCCGCCAGCGTCCCCCAGAGGTTGCCAAGGCCGCCGATGATCACCGCCTCAAACCCGAATATCAGGCGGCCACCGCCGATGGATGGATCAAAGCTGGTGCGGATACCCAGCAAGATGCCCGCGATCGCCGTCACCGCCAGCGCAAGCGCCATCGACAGCCCAAATATGTGATGCCGGTTCAGCCCCATCAGTTGCGCAATATCCTGATTGTCCGACACCGCGCGAAACGCGCGGCCAAGTGCCGTGCGGTAAAACGTCCATTGCAGACCGGCAATCACCAGCACCGCCACCGCGAATGTCAAAAGCGGCAGAACCCCCAGCGACAGCCCGCCCAACGACACCGAAGCGGTTTCCAGCAGGCCCGCATTCATTTTCTGCGGATCGGCGGTATAGATTTCCAGCAAGGCGTTCTGGATGATGACCGACAAACCGAACGTAACCAGAAGTGGTGGCAACAGATCCTGACCCAGCGTCTGGTTGAGAATTCCCCGTTGCAGGATATACCCCGCCACCGCCATCGCCGGTACCACCACGATCAAGGCCAGCAAGGGATGGATGCCCAGCACCAAGGTCACCGACAGTCCCAGATAGGCCGCCAGCACGATCAGATCACCATGCGCAATATTGACCAGCCGCATCACCCCGAAAATCAGCGACAGGCCAGCCGCGAAAAGCGCGTATAGCCCGCCAAGAAGGGCGCCCTGAACCACTGCATTGAACCATTCCAAACTAGGTCACTCCGAAATAGGCGCGGGAGATTTCCGCGCGCGATATGCCGCCTGATGCGCCTTCCAGCGAGACCCTCCCCTCCTGCAGGCAATAGACGCGCGACGACACCGACAGCGCCCTGGCGATATCCTGTTCGACGATCAGCGCCGTCATTCCCTGACCAACGATATTTGGCAGCGCCTGGTAGATCGACTTGATGATGACCGGCGCAAGCCCGAGGCTGATCTCGTCAAACAGGATCAGGTCCGGGTTGGCCATCAGGGCGCGGCCAATCGCAACCATCTGTTGCTGACCGCCTGACAATGAGGTTGATGGCTGGTGCCGCCGTTCCTTGAGGATCGGGAACAGCGCATAGATTTCGGACAGTGACCACGGCCCCTTGCGACCGACCTGCCCGCCGATGACGAGGTTTTCCTCGACCGAAAGCGAAGGGAATAACTGCCGGCCTTCCGGCACCAGCGCAATGCCAAGGCGGGCCACCAGATCGGCGCGCATGGCACCGATCGGCGCGCCGTTATAACGGATCTGGTCATTGCCGTTTTTCATCAACCCTGAGATCGAGCGCAGCAACGTCGTCTTGCCAGCACCGTTCGCGCCGATGATCGCCAGCATTTCGCCGCGCGCCACCGTCATGTCGATCCCGTAAAGCGCCTGAAAGTCGCCGTAATGCGCGTCCAGCCCGCGGATTTCCAGAACCATGTCAGGCATCGACTTCGATCCCCAGATAAATCTCCTGAACCTCGGGGCTTTGCATGATCGCCTGCGGCTCGCCCTCGGCGATCTTGCGGCCAAAATCAATGACGATCAGGCGATCCACCACCGCCAGAAGCGCGTGCACCACATGTTCGATCCAGATAATGGTAACACCACTGACATGAATATCCCGGATTGTCCCTACCAGCGCGGTGCATTCCGCCTCAGTCAGGCCACCGGCGATTTCATCCAGCATCAGCAGCCTTGGCCGCGTGCAAAGGGCGCGGGTCAGTTCCAGCCGCTTGCGGCCCAACAACGGCAGGGAACCGGCAAGCGTATTGGCCTTGTCCAGAAGCCCGGTCTGATCCAGCACCTCAAGGCATAGCCGCTCGGCGGCATTTCCGGTCAATCCAGCCGCCTGTGTCGCTGCAATCATCGCGTTTTCAAACACCGTCATGCCGGAAAACGGCTGCGGCACCTGGAAACTGCGCACCAGCCCCGACCGGCAGCGGCGTGCGGCGCTAAGCCCGGTCAAGTTTTTCCCCTGAAAATGCACCTGCCCTGAATCCGGCCTGAGCGTGCCGGTGATCAGGTTGAACATGGTGGTCTTGCCGGCACCGTTCGGGCCGATGATGCCCAATGCCTCGCCCTCGGCCAGATCATAGCTGAGGTCATCGGCAACGGTCACCGCGCCGAACGACTTGCAGACATTTTCAAGCCTGAGGAAGGCGGACATCATATCTCCCGAACCGGTTGTGCGTGGTGCCCGCAAACCCGGACACCACGCAGTCATCTGGCGATCACAGCAGTTTCAGCGACCCGGTCAGCGGAATTTCCGGGGCGGCGGAATTGGCCACGATCTTGAGGTCAAAGGCATCGCCCTCGCGCTGCCACTGCCCGGCCACCAGTGGCGTCTTGGTGACATTGTTGATCGGGCCATTGGCCCAGTTCACCGGCCCGACGATGGTGTTGAGGTCGGTCGCGGCAATTGCCGCCACGATGGCCGATGGGTCATCCAGATCATCCGAACGCCGGATCACATCCGCCACCACCTCGAACAGCGCATGCTTGAAACCGATGGGCTGGGTCCATGGGCGGCCCGAAGCGGCGGTATAGCCATCGGCGAGCTGTTTCGAACTGGCACCGGTCAACGAGGATGAGAACGGGTGGTGCGGCGACCACCAGACCTCGGAACTCAGCCCGTCGCCCCGTGCGCCGAGCGATTCAATCACCGAAGGAAACAGAAGCGCCTTGCCGATGGTCACGATTTTTGGCGCGAAACCCTGTTGCGCGGCCTGCGCCCAGAAGGTGGCGAAATCCGGCGGGATCATGTTGCCGGTCACGATCTCACAGCCTGCCGCCTTGAACGCCGCGATCTGGTTGGAGAAATCATCCGACAGCGGCTGATAGCGGCCCGGATCGGTCAGGGCGTATCCGGCAGCGGCCAGCGGTTTCGGCAGGCCAAGCTCCGCATCGCCCCAGGCGTTGCCGTCTGCGTCGTTTGGAAACAGCCCGCCGACAGTCTTGGTCACGCCACTTTGTCCCCACATGTCCAGAAAGGCACCGATCACGTCCTCCAGACCCCAGAAAAAGTGATAGGTGCTCTGGAAACCCACACCCGGCACGCCGTTGCGGCCAAAGAAATAGGGCTGCCACGGGCAGTCGGTGGTGACGCAGGGCACCTCGTTGATTTCGGCCTGATCGGCAACCGGGTTCACCGTGTCCGGTGTTGAGGCCGCGACGATGATGTCCACCTCGTCGCCAAGGATCAGATCCGCCGCCACCTCTGCGGCGCGGTTCGGGTTCGATTGGCTGTCTTTCGAGATGATCTCGACATTGTAGGTCTTGCCGTTGTTTTCAAGACCGGCGGCGAAGATCTTGTTGATCGCATCCAGCACATAATCATCGGCTTCGGCGAAATTGGCCAGCGGGCCGGTGCGCGGGCTGATATGGCCCACCCGGATCACCGGGTTCGCGGCATAGGCACGGGTTGCGCCAAGAATGGCAGGTGCTGCGACCGCCGCCGCGCCGACTTGCAGAAACTTGCGGCGGGTCGGGTTGACAGGTTTGCTTTTCATGTTTTTCTCCCCTTCATGTGGCGCGTGGCCACGGTTGTTAATCTTCAAGAATGCTGTCCAGCCGGGTCAGGAAACTCGCGACCCTTGCGCGGGCTTTGTCAGCCTCGGCATTGGTCCAGGTTCTGAAGCCTTCGCCGGATTTCATGCCCAGACGGCCATCCTGCACCAGCTTTTCCAGATAGGGCGACGGGCCTTTGCGGCTTTCAAGATCGAACAGCACGTTTTCATGGATATCGAGCGTCAGATCGGTGCCCACCAGATCGGCGTTTTCCAGCGGCCCCAGCACCGCAAGGCGGCGGCCAAAGCTGGACTTGATCACCGTATCCACGGCTTCGGCATCGCAGATGCCGTTTTCCACCAGGCTGATCGCCTCGCGCCAGAGGGCATGTTGCAAACGGTTGCCGATGAAGCCCGGCACGTCCTTGTTCACCCGCACCGGGGTTTTGCCGATCTCCGCCAGCAGCCGCATCATCCGATCGGCCACCGCGTCATCGGTCCATTCCGTGCTGACCACTTCGACCAGCGGGATCAGATGCGGCGGGTTCCACCAATGGGTGCCGAGGGCGCGGTTCTTGTTGCGAAGCTGCGACATGATTTTGGTGATCGGCATCACCGAAGTGTTCGACGCCAGGATACAAGCGTCCGGCGCATGTTCCTCGATCTCGGCAAAAATCGCCTGTTTCAGGTCCAGCTTTTCCGGCGCGGCCTCGAACACCGCATCGGCCTGTCTGACGGCATCAGCGACGGTATCAACAACCGTGATGTTTTGCAGGATGGCGGAAATGCTGCTGTCGCTTTCGCCCAGCATCTTCAGGCTGTCGGCGATCCGACCGATCACGCTTTGTCGCGCCGCCGCAAACGCATCGGTAATCGCCACCTGCTGGCCGCCACGCGCCAGCGCAAGGGCAATACCGTGCCCCATGAGGCCCGCACCTACAATGCCGATCCGAAGCTGTTCAGTCATGATCAATCCCGTTTCGCGCCGGCCCCGACGCTGCCATTTGCAAAACCCTCACACAGGTTTTCGTAGCACCGGTTGTCGGTTGATGATTGGTTGCTGTGCATGCCTGCCTTGCAATAAAAAGGTCGCCGGTTCCCCGGCGACCAGTCGGGGAGAATTCAGAATTCGGCACCATCGTCGATGCGGAACTTTTGATCCTTGTCGATCATCGCCACCAGGCGAATGATGCAGCCATCGCCGCGATCCCAGTTCCACGGGAAAAAGGCAAAAGTGCAGCGTTTGCCGGTAACCGCATCCAGATCACCACCGACGTTTTCGATGCCAAGGATGCCGTTCCTGAACAGGATCTGGTGGACCGGTTCCCAGTCGGGGAAATCGTCTTTCCAGTCGTTGCCGCCGGACCATTCCTTGTATTCCTGTTCCAGATGCGGCAACAGCGGGCCATTCCTTTGCGGGCCGATTGCGGTGGCCAGCGGGTGGTCGTTTGCCTGGGTATCGTGGCCGACAACCTTGATGCCCTTTTTCACCATCCATTCGCCCGCCGACGGCACGAAACCCGGGCAATAGGCGAAATAATCACCGTCGTCATAGTCGTGATGCCAGCCGGTATTGATGATCAGCACATCGCCCTTGCGGATGACGTGGCCACAGGCCTTTTCCAGATCGTCGCCGGTGATGAACTCCCATTTCTTTTTCGGGATCGAGACGACGATGCCGGTGCCAAAGAAATGCGGCAGCGGCACCTCGTCGATAAACGGAGTGCCCTGCACCACATGCGCGGGTGCGTCGATATGGGTGGTGGCGTGCATCGTGGTAGTGATCCGCTGGCTGAGCACGCCGGATTTCGCCATGTAGTGGATACGTTCGATCTTGGTATCCTCAAAATATGGCCAGTTGGGGTTCTGAAACCCGAACCGATGCGACAGGTTATAAAACTCCAGCCCCATGTCATTGTCGGTATTGGACTGAAATTCAATTCCGCGGATTTTAACCATAAGCACACCTTTTCTGTTCACCGGAATGACCGGTTTCTGCCAGTTTGAAAGTTGAAGGACTCACCCTATATGTCTTGCATCATGATGCACTTGCATCGTATCGTGGTCAAGAATAAATTGCAGAACGGTATGCTCAAATCGCTTTGCAACGCATCGAAAACAGCAATAAGTTCAGCTAATGCCAACAGATAAATCCACAAACCACACCACGCTATTGCCCGAAAAAGACAATGAAAACAGCCGTGGTGGCATTCAGGTGATTGCCAGGGCCGCATCGATCCTGCGCACGTTACGCGACACCCAATCCGGGATGAGCCTTGGCCAGATCGCCGAACGGGTCGGCCTGCCCCGCTCGACGGTACAGCGAATCGTCGCGGCACTTGCCTCTGAACGAATGATCATCAGCGACTCGCAAGGCGGTGCGCTGCGTCTGGGGCCTGAAATCACCACCCTGGCCGAGGCGGCAAATTACAATATCGTCGAACATTGCCGCCTGTTGCTCAGGGAACTGGCGCTGAAGACCGGGGAAACCGCCGATCTGTCGGTTCTGCGTGGCACCGGAATGATCTTTCTCGATCAGGCGCCAGGCAGTCATCGCTTGCGCACGGTTTCCTCCATCGGTGAAGTGTTTCCGCTGACCTCCACCGCCAATGGCCGCGCATGCCTCGCGCAACTGCCGGAACCCAAGGCGCGGCAACTGATTGCCAATGAGTGGGAAAGAAACCAGATCAGCGGCGATATCGACAAGACGCTGGCCGACCTTGTAAAAATCCGCGAAACAGGCCTGGCCTATGATATGGATGATCATACCTCGGGCATTTCGGCAATCGGGTTCGCCTTCAGGGACTGGACCGGTGATCTGCACGCGATATCAGTTCCCATCCCGTCCAACAGGTTTCACGAAAAACGGACAATGGTCGAAACGGAACTTCTGCGGACTCTGAAAAGCACAAGCAGGATGATCGCCCAAGACATTACCGTCCGGAACTAGCGGTGCGGCGGTATGGTCGTTCTTCGCACTATATAATGATTGTGCGCACAAAGATGGAAGTTATGCTAAACCCGATGGAAACAAAGGACAGGCGCGGTCATGCGGTTTCAGAAACTCGACCTCAATCTCTTGGTAACGCTTGATCGCTTGCTGACCGAAAGAAGCATTTCGCGCGCCTCGGAAAAACTGTTCCTCAGCCAGTCGGCGACCAGCAGCGCGCTGGCGCGGTTGCGTGAATATTTTCAGGATGAACTTCTGGTCAGGGTCGGGCGCACCATGGTGCCGACCCCCCGCGCGCTTGAACTGTCGCAATCGGTTCGCGAAGTGCTGCTTCAGATCGAGGGCCGTGTCATCAAGCGCCCGGAATTCAACCCGGCCGAGGAAAGCCGCGAGATCAAGATCATCGCGTCGGATTATTCGCTGATGGCCGGGCTGGCCTCGGCCTTGATCGACATTCGCCGTGAGGCGCCGAAACTGCGGTTTCAATTCTCGCCGCAGCAGTTGAACCCGCGCGAAGATCTGGAACGTGGCGAGGCCGATTTCCTGGTCATTCCCGAAATGTACATGTCGCCCGACCACCCGTTCGAGCACATGTTTTTTGACGATTACTGCGTCGTCAGCTGCGCGCGGAATGCCCGCGACTATTCAAGCATGAGCGTGATCGAGTTCATGCGCCAGAGCCACGTGGCGGTACAGTTCCCAAACTCCAAACCCACCTATGAATCCTGGGTGTTCGAGCGATACGGCTCGGAACGGAATGTCGAAGTCATGGTGGGCTCGTTCGCGGCGGTGCCGTATTTCCTGACCGGTACCGACCGCATAGCCTTGATGCACCGCCGCCTCGCCCTGGTTCTGAGCCAGTCCATGCCGATCAGAATGAGCGAGCCGCCGATTGATATTCCGCGCATTGACGAATCTATCCAGTGGCACATCTACAACGACGGCGACGAATGCCTTGCCTGGGTTCGCCAGAAGTTCATAGCGTTTTTCAAGGACACCGATCCTGTATGACCCCCCCGGTGAAACCGGGAGGAGTCTGTTCAGGTTTTCCGATTGCGGCGGAATTACCGCTGCTTCATGCCTCCATCCGGCCGCCGAATTCGGCGTAGATGCGCGGCAGGAAATACTTGAAGCGGGTGAATTCCTTGACGTTGTGGCGCGCCAGCCCCTGAATCGCCTCGACCGGCACCGATATGCCCGGCGGCAGCGACAGTTCAGGCATGCCGTTCGACAGGCGATACCCCATCCAGAACCGCGTGCGATGCTCCAGCCCGTCAGGGTGCTGGCGGAAAATGTGGCACATCACGGCCGGTGCGGTGATCGACATGTCGGTCTTGTCGACCGTTACCGCCCAGCCCTGCCCGCCCGCGAAGGCCGAAACAAACGGTTTTTTCCAGCGGCTCATGTCAAAGCCAATATCCTTTGGCGACAGGAAATTGATGTCGATATTCTCCATGCCGCAGTTGCAATCTTCGGTGACATGATGGATTTGCCCCCAGTTCTTTTCCGCAAACGGAACCGCCGGATCCAGCAGGCGTTTACGCGCCTCGGGGCTGACCATGATGCCGCCATGCTGCGGCGGATACCAGATGCGATAGCGCAGATCCTCCAGCGCGTGCCAGGCAAACCACCAGTCAATCATGTCTGCGGTGATTTCCGGATAAACGATGCGGTTGGCGATGAACCCGGCGCCGTTTTCTAGATTGCACCAGCCAATCTCGACATCCAGTTCGCCCGGATCGAGCAGATCGTTAATCTGATGCGGCTCGATCGCAAGTGACGGATCACAAGGCTTGTCCATCTTTTTCAGGTGCTTCGGATCAGGTTCCGGGATCTCTTCATAGTAATATTTGGAAAACGGCCGCGCTTCTTCCTCGGGGGTCAGAGGCGGGCGCAGGGATTTGGCCTTGGTCGAGGCGTACCAGTCGGAATAGTTCTTTTGGGCGCGGGTTTCTGCGGTGATTGCTGACATCCTGTTAACTCCTCTGATTCTCAAACGTCCTGGGGGGTGTCGCGGATGATCACGACTTGCCGGGTGTAAAGGTAGAATGATTTCGACCAGTTGGCGAAAGGCGCTGGATAGCTTTGCATCGCTTCAAGATACTGGCGGAATGCACCGGCCTGTTCGATCGTGTCAAACCAGTGGCTGACAACCAGATCGTAAACCGGCGGATCGACCATCTTGAAATGCGCTCGTGCGGCACCGTCGTTATCGTTGATCCGGCTTCGCTTGTTCATCACGCAGCGCCGCAACTGTTCGCGCGCATAGGGCGCGTTTTCCATTGCATGCTGGTGTGCCTTGCGCCAGTGGATCAGGTAATCCTCACGAAACACGCTGTCATCACGCATGATATATTGCAGCACCTTCAGGCCGCCGACACCTTGAACGATGCCGAGGCCGGGGTTGAAGGCGGGAATGGGGTTGGGTACCGGCACCTCTTCTTCTTCGGCCATGACGATGATGTTATTGCATTCATCGGCAAAGAACTTACCGTCCTGCGAGGCCGCCGAAGGGACAGCAGGCTCCAGCGTTTCAATCATGTCGCGGAAACTGTCAAAAACCAGTTCGACCACCGCGTCACGGTTTGCCACCTGCTGATGGGTTTCATCTGCCAGCGTGCCAAAGGCACCATCAATGACGTGGTTCTGCACATAGGTACTGATCTTCAAGCGTTCCTGGCGGGCGATGGTGCCGTGATAGAATTCAAGATAACGCTGATACTCGGACCGGGTTAACCCGGGGCGGCGGCGCGAGGCTGCCATCAGTTTGATCGGCATGGTTTTCCTTTCCCAAGATGCACCAGATTTTCCGATAAACCTATTTCAAGCACCGGATTTGAGAAGTTGATTTTGTGGAGATCGCGTATCAACCGGACGGATCATTGAACCCAATGGCAAACAGATTCCCGGCCGTTACATTTTGGTCAAGTCAGGGCTGAACGGTGTTGTCCCACCGGGGTGCAGGCTTAGCTGCACCCCGGTAGGCGTTGGTTGATCGCCGGTTCAGTTGGCAATCGCACCCGCCGCCGTGCCGCCGGCCCTGGCGGTTCTGTCGGCATTTGTGAACATCACGATGCAGACCACCGCAATCACGATAGCGGCGATACCGATAGCCGGATATCCCGAAAGTTCAACCAGCGCACCACCAAGAAATGGCCCGATGGCAGCGCCACTCATCACGATGGCGGGGGTTGCAGCGACCGCCCTGCCGGTGGGATCCTGACGCGCCATGAAGCCGAAAACAAAAGTATGGGTAAAGATCATCACTGCCGCAAAGAATACCGCCGGCACGGCATAACCCAAATATACCGGCGCCGTCATGATTGCCGTGGCAAATGCAGCCTGAACCACCGGCCCGACCCTGGCCACCGTCATGGCGGAAAGGCGTTTTTCAAGAAATGCCGCCAGAACCGGGGCCGAAAGGCTGATGAAACCAAGCACGATCAGCACAATCTCGACATTACTGCTGCCAAATCCGCGGGCATTGCCAACCTGCACCAGAAACGAAAACACCATGCCCTGCACCAGCGCCATGCCCATAACACCGACGATGGCATATTTGACCGACAAGGGCAGTGCATCAATGCCTTCAAGCGCGTGAACCTCAACCGCTTTTGACGGCATCAGCGCAGCGGTAACAACCGCAGCGATCGCCATGGTGCCACCGATTCCATAAAAGAAGGCTTGCGGCCCGACTGCAGTGATGATCTGCGGCATGCCGCCAAGAAACAGGATGGCAAATAAGCCAAGTCCAATCCCCGCCATGGCAAAAACCCGGTGCGGCTGGTCGGTTTTGCCCATGGTTCCGTGAATGATCGAAACGCTTGTCCCGGCGGCAATTCCGCTTAGCAGGTGCAAACCTGCCCGGACTACATAGCTGTCGGTCTTGGTGACAACAAAGAACGAAACCGCCGCGATTGCAAAGCCAAGCGGAACCAAACCACGACCATTGATTGCATGAAACCTTCTGGACAGCACGACCGATGCAATCACCGCACCAATCAGAAACAGCGTCGGCAGCGCGCCTGCCTGAGCCGGCGAATACTTGTAGCCAAGAATCAGGGTATCGACCCAAAGCGGCAGCGCCACCAGATCAATCATGCCGGCAACATGGCCGATAACCAACGCCGCCTTTCCTGCACCAGAATGGGTTTTGGTCATTTTGATTTCCTTTCGGTTTGGTTGATGTGCCGACTGAAACCTTATTCAGTGAATGAATTATTTGATAAATTCATTTTGCTTGAGGGTATGTATTCACCAAATTGATAGGCAAAATGAATATCTCCGCTGCAGCTTTGACTGCTTGCTTGATATCGGCCCGAAGTGAAACTTTGCCGGGTGCTGCGCGACCGGCCCAATTCCGCCCGGCATCCATTATTCACCAGCCGGATTTCCGCTATCACAACTATGGATTTGTTCACTTGCAGAACCGGCTATAAGCTTTCGAAAACATCAGGTGCAAACAGGAGGAATTATGCGATTTTCCTATATCGGTGGCCCGCGACAGCGGCCCGATCTGAAACAGCCCGCCAAGGAGGCGTGGCAAAACTTTGTCGAAGATGGTCTGCGCGCGGAAAAACTGGGGTTTGATTCATTTTTTATCGGCGAACACCATTTCTGCTTTGCCTCCGGTAACAGCTCGCCTTTCGTGATGCTGGCCGAAGTCGCGGCGCGAACCGAACGCATTCGCGTTGGCACCTCGATCACCTGCCTTCCGTTTCACAACCCGCTGCGCGTCGCCGAAGACATTGCTGCGGTCGATATCGTTTCCAAAGGGCGGTTCGATTTCGGATTTGGAGTCGGGTCGCAATATCGCGAATTTCACACCTTTGGCATTCCTTACAAGGATCGTTTCGCCCGCACCTGGGAAGCGGTTGATATCATTGAACGTTGCCTGAGCGGCACCGAGGAAGAATTCTCGCACGAGGGCAAGTATTATAATTTCCCAGATATCCGCTGGATCATCCCACCCTATCAGGCAAAGGTTCCGTTTTTCTGGGGCGGCTTCAGCCCGCAAGGCGTGAAACGCGCCGCCGAACGTGGCTTCAATCTGGTCGCACCGGATGTCACCGGCATGTTCTGCAAGACGATCCGCGAAAACGGCGGCAAGCCTGAGGATAAGTTCATTGGCTTTGCCCATCACCTGGCCGTCGGCAAAACCCGCGAGGCTGCATTTGAAGCGATTGCCGAACCATCGCTGTGGGTGAACAACATCTATGCGACGCGGCGCGAGCTTGACGGTAGCTATCCGCCGGAATCCAACCGCATCAGCATGGAAGCATTCCGCAAGGGCCATACCGAAGGCAAACCTGTTGGCATGTTCGCCCCGGTTGCAGGCACCGTCGAGGATGTGATCGAAAAATTCCTGCCCATCGTGCGCGGTGAGACGGGTCTTATCAACCATATCATGCTGGAGTTCCGCCCGCCCGGAACCAAGACCGCCGATGTTGAACGCAGCATGAAGCTGTTCGCCGAAGAGGTCATGCCGGTTTTGAAGGCCGAGTCGAAATACTAGGGTCCGGCCAGTTAGCGTCAGCAAAAGGTTAAAGGGGGCACATGGTCCCCTTTTTCTTCAACCGACGCGATTTGCGCCTAACAATCCGCTGCGCCGATCCAGACTTATTGACCGGTCCGGATATCAATGGCGATGCCCAGTTCAAACCCGAAGGCATCACACCAGCTGGCGATGGTTTCGTTCAGTTCGCGCACACCGATCGCACACTGTGATGCCTGAGGTCAGAATTCGGTTTTTGGCCGCAAACCCCGTCTTTGATTGCTTTAGGGTGGTGCTGTCGGATTGCGCTAGCGTGTGGTCACATAGCCCCGAAATTGTTGCAGATGGTCGGATTCCGGGCGGTCCAGCAAGAAAATGCCGACAAAATCCTTGTAAGGTTCAAAGAACGGAAAACGGTCATAGCCTGCCCAAGGCGGCGGCGCGACCTTGCCACTGATCGCTTTTATCGCGACTTCCCAGTCGCGGCTGTTTTCAAACCAGATTTCCGCGAACCGGTGAAATGGCGACTTGCGCGGATCGTTCAGAACCCGGCTGGAGATGAAGCGCGTAACCTCGGGCCGGTCGCAGATTGCGGGAACGAAATGTTCGCGGAACCATTTGTCGCCCTCGTCGCAGGAGATGCCGTCGGGATAGGCAAATGAGATTTGCCAGCGATAGTTGGCGCCATCCTCGATTGAACGCTTGCCTTTGAAATCATCCTCCCAGAACATCGGCAGAAAGGTGAACACGGTCGGGTGAAACCCCTCGCGCGATCCCATCCATTTGGTCGGCCGCAGCCCCTGTCCGGTCGGCTGACGGGTGATTTCCAGATACTCGTCGGTGAAATGTTCGCTGAACGCAAGGCCAACCGGTGCGCCGGTCGATGAGTTGTTGAACGGGTCGATCAGCCAGTAATGCTCGGTCATGATGAAATTGTAAGTGCCGAAATCCTCGCCGCCCGGCGGGATCGGCAGGGCGCGATAGCTGGCATATTTCGTCACATAGGGGGCGAATTGCGAAATGCTGTCGGCGACATGGTGTTTGTAAAGCCAGCGATAGGCGGCGGGCAGATCACTATCATCGCGCACACAAACCATGATCACGCTTCGCATGGGCTGCCATTTCGGCATTTCCGGTTCGTTCATCCTGTTTCCTTTCAAACTCTAATCGGTCACACCGGGGTGATCCGGCTGTTCAAGGTGATTTGGTATCCGTGGGCAGGTTGTCGATCACAGCATTTCGCCGGTGATCAAAATTCTCAAACCAGCGTTCAATCACCCCTACCCGGCTGGCAGAAAACGATTCCGTTGGTGGCATGCAGCGGCTTGGCCAGGTTCCGTCCAATCCGCTATTGAGGGCAGCGGTGCCGATGCCAAGGAACCTGAACAGCCCTTTTTGCTGACATGTTTCCGGCGAATGATTTCGCCAGAACCATCGCCCAATCGCGGCGATACGGGTCGCTGAAAGGTCATGCAGAACGATGCTTCGGATCATGGGATGCCCCTGCAATAGCGACCGGATCATTTCATATGACTAAAGCTCGCATTGCGTCCCTTGCCGTCTAGCGAAAGGTCGGTGAAGGGGTTGCGGCTGCCGGGTTCAACCACCTTGTAAAGCCGGTAGAGGTCGGGCAGGAACACTTCCCAGTTGCCAACCTCCTGTGCGCAATGCTCGGCCCAGATCTTGCCGTCCTCGACGGTTTCCTTACGCCGCGTGCCGATACCCGAGGACATACCGATCACACCGCTGTCGCTGGGTTCCCATTGATGAATGCGGTAGCCCATCGGATCACCCTTGGCCAATGCCTGTTCATCAAAACCAAGACCGGCAACCACGATCGCATGTTTCATCGTCAGCACATCGCGAATTTCCGGCGCCACATCGGCAAGGTTTTCATACCGGATATAAAGGTTCTGCCGCTTGCCGTCGCGCCAGGTCTGTGGTGCGTTGTGAATGGCCCCTCTCAGATCGCCATGCTTGACCGGCACCGGCCATTCCAGATATTCGTGCTGTTCGGGATGCCAGAGCACGAAGGCCTTTTCCATGTTGCTCCAGAACCAGTCGATCTGGCGGGCAGTAACCTCGTTCAGGCTCCAGTCAAGATGCGTTCCCAAGGCATCGTGGCGTACTGCGTATTCCATGCTTGTCGTTCCTGTCTTAGTTTCTGATCGTAATTCACTGAAACCTCGCCCGGTTCAGCCGGCTGCGGGCAAGTTGCTTGGCCAGTGAAACAGACGCTAGCGGTTTTGCACCCGCATGAATAATCGTTAGTTGGGAGACTTGATATCCATACCGTCGATAGCGGTAGAAACGTTATTAACGGACAAGGGAATATCCGGCCGCATCCAAATTTGCACTTGTGATCAAGATTCACTGGCCCTGACCCATCACATTGATCAACCGGCTGCCAGCGGTTGATGAATCGGCCTTGATATTGGATTTGTGGTCGCGCCCAACCGGCAACTGACGGACCAAAGCCGATCAAAGGCGGAAGGCCTGTCTCTGATGCCGCCAGCCATAAGCGGCGCATCGGTCGATGCTCAGTTACATCTTTCGGACAGCAACAATCACAGCGCCGAAGTCATCAAAGACCTTCTCGCTTCTTGTTGCCCGGATGATCCGGATGACTGCCGAAAACCGCCCGGTAGGTATCGTAACGATATCCCCTGAATTCGCTGAAAACGATCAGAACAAACCCGCCGATGAAAATCAGGCCAAGGGTAATTGCAATCGCCGGCATCCAGAATTGCACCAGCCCCGAAGCAACCGCTCCGATCGCCAGAAACACCGAGAAATAACCGCCGGGTTTGTGATAAGCTTCAAACAGGCGGCGTTTCGGTGTCATGTCGAAATGATCGCCGCGCCAGGTTGACGGATCATCCGGGTCAGAGCTGAGATGGTTGTGCCCGCCATGCGAGCCGCGGTTCCAGGCCGCCACGATTTGCAGTGTCCCGAACAACACCGTCGCAATACCGAAAAAAGAGTGCACCGAACCGCTGAACCCACCACTGACCACAAGCGCGATGGCGGCCCCCAACAGCGACAGTCCGATCGCGGTATAAAGAGTCCAGATATGCATCACCCACCATATGAACAGCGGGTCAAACTTGCCGACCCCTCGCGGCAACCCCAAGGGCACGGGTCTGGTTTTCAGGTAACGGATCGACATCACGCCGAACGGCACCAGCACGAACCAGCAAATGAACATCAGCCAAGCGTGCAGGCCCCAATGGATTTCGATGGTCCGGTTCAGAAACCCGATGGTGAACTCTGTGGGAATTTCATGTTTCATGTTGCCCCCGGTCTGCCAATGCCTTGCGGTTGAAGATCAGCGCCGGGTCAAGTCCACCCTCCAGCCCCGCGATGACGTTATGTGCCGAAACCTCGGCCATTTTGCGCGCGCTTTGTTCGGTCATGGCGGCACTGTGCGGACTAACAACCACGTTGGGCAGGGTCAAAAGTGGCGTGTTCAGGGGTGGTGGCTCGACCTCAAAAACATCAAGCCCGGCACCGCCGGACGCCATCCGGCCGCCAAGTTCGTGAAACAGCGCCGCCTCGTCAATCAGCCCGCCGCGTGCCGCATTGAGAATGATCGCGCCGGGTTTCATTGCCGCGAGTGCCTTGGCATCAATGATGTTACGGGTAGCATCGCTGAGCGGCAGGTGAATGCTCAGGATATCGGCCGAACCAAGCGCCCCGAACCAAACTTCGATCCTGGTCGCCCCGGCACTGCGTATCACCTCGGCTGACTGGTAGGGATCATAGGCCAGAATGTTCATGTCAAACGCTGCGGCGCGTTTGGCAACCTCACTGCCAATGCGCCCCAATCCCAGCAGCAGCAGGGTCTTGCCGGCAAGCTCGTTGGATCTGAGTGAGTTGCGAAACTCCCAATCGCCGCTTCTTACCGCACGGTCATATTCAGCAACCCGCTTGGTCAGTGTCAACATCATCGTCAGGGTTTGTTCCGCCACAGAAATCGCGTTGACCGGGCCGACGATGGTTACCGGTATGCCGCGTGCCGAAAGGGCATCCACCGGCAGGTTGTCACAACCCACGCCGTGACGCGAAACTACCCTTAGGTTGACGGCGTCCCTGATATCTTCGGTCGTCAGGTTGCCGGTTCGCACCAGCAAGGCATCGGCACCGGTGATGCTGGCTTTGCTGACCGGCACCTTGGGATCAGTAAATTCGGTAATTTCCAGCCCGCCGTGGCCATAAAGAATATCCAGCCCGGATTGATGAAGCTGGCCGATAACCGTCACTTTTTTCATGCGCTGCCCCTAGTCAAGCAAGCCCTTGTCCATCTCAAGAATGTAAAGCCCGGCGTTGAAATCGGTGATGTAGATCAGCCCATCCTCGGCCACGAATACATCGGTGGTGTCGACGATCTTCGGCATGTTCGGACGGACATCGAAGATCTTTTCCGGGGCTGGCGGCACCAGGGCGGCGATTTCCTTCGGGCGGAAGGGATCGCGGATGTCATAGACCCTGAGGCCCGCATTCTGGTAGGTCACGAAAATCATGTCCGAGCTTTGAAAGCTTTCGGGCCGGTTCTCGTGGATATTGTGCGGGCCGAACTGACCACCCTTGGTAGCGTAGTCCGCATCATCGGGGATCGGCAGGGTCGAGATGCTGATCGGCCTTGACGGATCGGTAATGTCAAAGATCCAGTTGCGCTTGATACCGTCTGCCATGTCGTTGCCCGTGGCCTCTTCCACCAGAACCAGCAGGTTGCGGTCGGGCAAGGCGAGCGCGTTGTGGCTGCCGCCGGCGAAAGGCGGGCAGAAATTCACATGGCTGAGGATCTTCGGATTGTACCGGTCGCTGACATCCATCGTCGTCAGGCCACCGTCACGCCAGGCACCGCAGGCCAGATCGCCCTTGACGATCGCGTGATGCAGCGCATAGCGGTATTTCGGGTCCCAGCCGGGTTTTTCGCCGGCGGCGGCATTCATGCCCGGCAGCCAGAGCTTGCTGACCGGTTTCGGGTTGGTCGGGTCTGCCAGGTCGATGATAATGAAGATGTCGTCGGTGAAGCCCGGCGGCAGCGCCGAGACATAGGCCCAGCGCCCGCCATCATACCAGATGCGATGAAGGCCAAGACCTTCCAGCGGCATGAAGCCGATTTCAACCGGGTTGGCCCGGTTGGAAATGTCGTAAACCCGCATGCCCGCAGAATAGCTCTGGTCGCTGCCGGTGGTGTCGATCTTGTCGCCGATCGAGCCTTCGTAGTAGTTGCCACCTTTGACGCCCTCGTCGGCCATCACGTTCTTCATGTTCACGACCAGCAGCAGATCGCCATGCGTTTGCAGATGCTGACTCCAGGTCGAACCGGGCATGGGGTAGTGTTTGACGAATGTTGGATTGCGCGGATCACGCACGTCGATCACCGACCAGCCCTGCGAAAACAGATGCCCGACATAGGCATATCCGCCGGTTACCATCACCTGTACGCCGTCGCCGCGCCCGCCCTGATCGCTATGGCCCAGGATGTGCATGTTACGGGCGTAGTCGGGTTTCAGCACATCATGGTTTGCCATCATCACCTCCATAAGTCGCACGAATTCTGTCGGCCATCGCGCCCGCCGCCGCCACCAGGGCCGAGCCGTCCTGCATCACGATCAGCCACTGATACCCCTTGGCAAAGCATTCTTCGGTGCGTTCCCAGGTGGTGGTCAGCGTGCCGAGAAATTTATCCGAGGCCAGAACCTTTTTCTCGATCTCGGCAAACGCCGCCTTCACCTCTGCATGATTGGGATTGCCCGGATGACCAAGGTTGGTCGCCAGATCCATTGGCCCGATAAAGACGCCGTCAAGATCGTCAACCGCCAGGATATCATCCAGATTATCCATGGCCTGGCGGGTTTCTATGGCGACGATAACGATGATCTCGCGATTGGCGCTTTCCAGGTAATTGCGGATATTCTTGCCGTATCTGGCGGCGCGGGTACTGCCAGCAACGCCGCGGACTCCGGCGGGCGGATAGCGACATGCCGCCACCGCCGATGCCGCCTCGGCCCCGGAATTCACATAGGGCACCAGAACCCCTTTGGCGCCGAGATCGAGGATTTTCTTGATCGCCACATCATCATTCCAGGGCGGGCGAACGAATGGCACCGTGCCCGATGCGCTGATCGCCTGTAGTTGCACCAGCAGATTGCCATAATCCCCGGCGGCATGTTCCATATCGACAATCAGCCAGTCAAACCCGGCCTGACCGAATATCTCGGCCGGGATGCTGTGGGGGATCTGCAAAAACGCGCCAGCGGTTTTCTGGCCGTTCTTCAGCCTGGCCTTGATCGGGTTGTAAAAGTCATGCGTCGTCATAGGCCAAAACCCTTGTTGGTTAGTCCGATACCTATCCGGCGGTATAGCCGCCATCGGCATAAAGGATGTGGCCGGTATAAAAGTCGGACGCCTTTGACGACAGGAACAACAGCGGCCCGGCCAGATCTTCCGGCTCCCCCAACCGGCCTTTTGGCAGGCGGGCATAGAACCCCTCGCGGACCTTTTTCGCCTCGTCGGTGTCGGCAAACATCCACGCCGTCAGGGGTGAACGAAAAACCGTCGGTGCAATCGCATTGACGGTGATGCCATCGCCACCGAGTTCACAGCCAAGCGCCTTGACCATGCCGTCAATACCGGATTTGGAGGCGCAATAGGCGGTATATCCCGCCGGATGGCCCAGCAACCCGCGCGCGGATGAGACCAGCACGATTTTTCCCGAACCCTGCTTTTTCATCTGTTTGGTGGCAGCGCGCGACAACAGCCAGGATTGGGTGACATTGGCATCCATCACCTCCAGAAACGTTTCGGGGGCCATGTCGTCAATCTTGGCAACCCGGTTGATGCCCGAGGCAACAACCAGAACATCAAGCGCACCATAGGTGTCGACCGCAACTTTCACCATCTCCTCGCATGACGCTTCGGTGGCGGGGCGGTCGTTGACCAGCGTGACCTCGGCCCCCAACGCCTTGCATTCGGCACCGATCTTGGCCAGCGCATCACTGTTGCCGGCAGCCAGAACAACCTTGCACCCTGCCCCGGCCAGCGTCTTGGCCGCCACATTGCCGAATGCGCCAGATGCACCGGCAACGAGGGCAACCTTGCCCTTGAGGTCAAACAGGGAAATCGGATTTTTGAAGAAACTCATGGCTCTGTCCTTTGTTCAGGATTTCTTGGGATAAGGCATCACAACAATCATCGTGACGATATCGTTGCTTTCATTGACAATTTCACGCTCTTCTCCAGCGGGAATGGTGACGCTGTCCATCGGCCCGGCCTTTTCTTCCTTGCCGCCGACGCGGATGGTCAACTGACCGCTCAGGATCACATAAACCTTTTCCAGTGGCGAACTGTCCGGCCCGGCCCCGCCGCCCGGCAGAAAATGCGAACACCCGATCCAGAAATTTTCGGGTCCGCCATCCTCAAAACCGGCAAGGCGCATGGCCTTGCAGTCAAAGTGATTTGGCGCATCATAATACGGTGCGTCTGAAAAACGTTTGATTTGCATTGCTTGCCCCTCCCGGCATTTGCACTACTTGATATTGTATTGTATATTAATACATCTGTACCGCAATATGATCAATACCCAATATGCCGTGATGCGCAAAATCAGATAAGGCTTTTCAGTCTTGCCGGTTTGTGTTTTCACCAGTGAAATTCAGGTTGAGGAAGATTTGCAGAATGAAAACCGATTCAGCCAACAAGGAAAAAGGCGGCCAGGGAGTCCAGGTTATCGCCCGTGCCGCCGACATTTTGCGCGTGCTGAAAAATGACAACGAGGGTCTGAGCCTTGGCCAGATCGCCAAGCGGGTTTCGCTGCCGCGTTCCACGGTGCAAAGGATCGTCAACGCGCTGCTGGCGGAACGGTTGGTGATGTCGGCCTCGCCCGAGGGTGGTTTGCGTTTGGGATCGGAAATTCAGGCACTGGCAGCGGCCGGTCGCATCAATGTGGTTGAACTGATCCACCCGATGCTGGCGGAACTGGCAAATGAAACCGGTGAAACCGTCGATCTTTCGGTTTACCGCGACAACCATGTGTTGTTCGTTGATCAGGTCGTCGGTTCACACCGGCTTAGAACCGTGTCGGCCGTTGGCGAAGCCTTTCCCATGGTCACCACCGCAACTGGCAAAGCCACCATGGCCCTTCTGGACGAAGAACAGGTGGCGACCATCGCGGCGCGTGAATTGCGCCAGAACAACAAAAACACCAGGTCCCTGTCTGAGGTGATTGCCGAAATCGAAACTGTCCGCAAAAGTGCTGTGGCATTTGATCTTGATGAACATACCAGCGGCATTTCCGCCGCTGCGATGGCGTTTAGGGATCCCGCCGGTCTGATCTATTCAATCTCGTTGCCGGTGCCGTCGCATCGGTTTGCGGCCAAGCGCGACATGCTTGTGAAAGCCTTGCGGAAAACCATGAAGACGGTCGAGGCTGCGCTTTAGCCCCTAGTTCAGAATGGCAAGGCTAAGTGCCGGAAAACGGATCAACAGGATCAGAACCACCAGCATGACCCCTGCAAAAGGCAATGCGCCCAGGAACACGTCCTTCAAACTGATATCATAGTCGTTCAATGTGGCCTTGATCACGAAACACGAGATGCCAAGCGGTGGCGTCAGCAGTCCGATCTCGGCACCGACCACGGTAATGATTCCGAACCAGACCAGCGACAGCCCCATCGGCTCGATCAGGGGCAGGAATAACGGCACCACGATCAGTACGATCGAAGCGGTATCCAGAAGTGTGCCGAGAAACAGCATCAGAATCACATATAAAAACATGACCATGAAGAAACTGGCATGGCTGGAGGCAAGAATATCGCCCAACTGATTGGGCAGACCGGCCAGCCCCAGCATCCGGCTGTAGATCGACGCGGCGGTGATCAAGAACAGTATCGACGCCGTGATATGCCCGGTTTCCAGCAGCGACTCCCAAAATCCTTTCAGGGTCATCCGGCGGCGGAAAAGCGCGATCAGCAGAGCCACCAGCGCGCCCGCCGCACCGGCCTCGACCGGGGTCATCCAGCCCGTGTAGATACCGCCCAGAACGACCACGATCAGCCCGATGACCGGCAAGGTCTTGGCCGCAATCTCGCCCCATGTCATTGGTTGATAATCCGATGCCGGGCGCCCCCTGACAAAAGCCGGGGTCAGACGCGCCATCAAGAAAATCGCGGCGATATAGGCCGCCGCCAGCATCAGGCCGGGCACCACGCCGGCAAGGAACATGTCGCCCACAGATTGTTCGGCGACAAAAGAATAGATGATCAGCATTGCCGAAGGCGGAATGATCATACCCAGCACCGATGACCCCGCCACAACCCCGACGGCAAAACGCGGGTTATAGTCAAGGTTCAGCATCTGCGGCACGGAAACCCTGGAAAAGACCGAAGCCGATGCAATGGACGACCCGGTCACCGCGGCAAAGACCGCATTTGCCCCCACCGTGGCCATGCCGATGCCGCCTTTGATGCGGCGAAACCCGGTGCTCATCACCTCATAGACATCCGCCCCCAGCCCGGCCTTGGACACGATCAGCCCCATGAAGGTAAACAGCGGCACCGTGGCAAAGGTGTATTCCATCACGCTGTCGCTGAGCGCCACCTTGAGAAGGTTCATCGCCAGTTCAAAGTTGTCCCGCATCAACCAGATGGAAACGAACGAGACCACGCCAAGCGCGATCGGGATATACAAGCCCAGATAGATCAGTATGACGATGGCAGCGACCGAGGTCAGGCCGATTTCGATCGGGCTCATGGGGTATCCTCAAACTCGGGCGCGCGGATCAGCTCGGGTTTGTGGGCCGGTGACAGCACCTTGAGCACGAATATCAACGCACAAAGTGCTGCGCTCAGAAAGATCACCAGCTTGATCGGCCACCAGGGTGCGGTAAACACCCCCGGCACGCCGAAATAGTCCCTGGTTTGCCACATCTCGGTAAATTCAGGCCAGATCGCGATGGCGATCAATGTCATGAACACCGAGGAAACAATTTCGATCAAACGGGTCAATACCAAGGTCAGACGCGGCGCACGATCATTCAGAAACACCAGAAAGCCATCGGACCGGGTCAGTCGGTTGACCCGGACAACGTCAGGTAATTGCAGAAAAACGATCAGGATCATGGAAAACTGCACCACCTCGACCGCACCCAGAAACGGCGCGTTGAACGCCCCGCGTGCGATGACATCAAAGTTCACCACACCAACAAGCGCCAGGACCACAAGGGTCCCGGCGATATTGGCACCTTTGGCCAGGATTCTGGTAACCGAAGACAGGCCGCTGATCGCCGGTTTGATCACATTCAGCATACTATCATCGGCCTTTCATCTTGCCGGGCTGTGCCGTTAATTCACGGTCCAGTCACGCACACCGGTAAACCCTGCGGCCTTCAGCTTGGCCAGATAGGCGCGCAACATTTCGCTGCCAGGCTCACCCCTGGCATCCAGATCGGCGGCCCATTCGGCTGCGATATTCGGCATGGCGTTGGCCCAGGCAGCGCGTTCTTCGGTGCTGACCTCGACAATCGTGCCACCTGCGGCGACATAGGCATCGCGGCTGGCTGCTGCGGCGTCCGTGGCAATACCGGCGACATGATCACGGTAAAGAACGGCCACCTCTTGCAGCACGCCTTTCACCTCATCAGGCAGCTTGTTCCAGTAATCCTGGCTCACGGTAACGGTCTTGGTGTTTACCGCCCCCAGATCAGCGCGCAGCATATAGGGGGCCACTTCGGCAATCTTGAAGGTTGCGGCGGCTTCGGGCCACAGCATCGCCTGAGTGACAAGGCCGGTTTGCAGCATGTTGTAAAAGTCGGTCAAACCGCCACGCACCCCGACGGCCCCCGGAATGCCTTCCAGATACCGCAGGTTCATGCCAGCCCCGGCAACCTTCTTGCCCGCCATATCAGAAATCGAGGCAATCGGAGTCGCGCTGAACACCTGATAGGTATCCAGCACAACGCCGGTTGCCAGATATACCTGGTTCTGCGCGGCAAATTCCTTTTGCATGGTCGGGAATTCACGGGCGATCTCGTCAACCGCCTTGGCCACTGCGGGCGCATCGGGTGCCACAAAAGGTGTTACCGCCGAAATTGCCTGAGATGGCAGTTTGGACGAGTGGAAGATCGTGGTGACAATGCCGATATCACCAAGACCAAGCTTGATGCCTTCCAGAACACCCTTGGGTTTGACAATGGCACCGCCATAGCTTTCCTGCCAGTCGATCTTGTAGTTGCCCGTCTTGGCCAGCCGGGCATCAACCTCGGGGATGAAGAAATCGGTGAACTCCTTTACCCACATAGCCCGCGCCGGATAACCGTCGATCACTACAGCCTTGATGGTTTCAGTTGCCATTGCCGGCAAGGCCGGCAGAACTGCCATTACCGCGCCAAGCGCCAGTCTTTTTGAAAAAACAAACATCATTTCCTCCCTTGATCTTGTTTGATTTGGTTTGGTTTGGTGAAAAGACTCAGGCTTTTTGCCAGTTGACCTCCACCCGTGCACCCGCAGCTTTGAAAAGTTTTGACAACGGGCAGTATTTTTCGGTTTCGGCGCCAACGCGCACCAGCGCAGCCTGATCGGCACTGCCATCGGCACGCACGTTGAGACTGACGGCGGTGAACGGCACCTCGATTTCCTGTTCCAGGGTCACTCCGCGCCGGTCAAAATCACAGACCGCGTTTATGGTCAGGTGCCCGATGTCGATGCCAAGCGATTTGGCGCATTTGTGGCCGATCACGTTGGTGCAACCAACCAGCGCCGCGATGGCAGTATCGGTGGGTGTGGGTCCGGCATTGCCGCCGCCACGCACCTCAGGCTCATCAATCGCAAAGGTCAGGTCGCGTATGGAAATGTCGGCGCGCGAATGCGACGGGCAAACAGCCTTGGCCCTGAGCTTTACCGTCGTTTTCATTCTGATTTCTGCCATCGGATCCTCATTTGTATGAACAGACCTTTTCGAACGAAAAGCGCGGAAGTTTTTGAAACAAGGCGCTTTCGTCCGCATAGCCAAGGTTGCACAGAAAATTCGACCGCAGACTCGAACCGGCAAAGAATTCCTGATCGACAATGTCATTTGAAAAACCTGACATAGCGCCGACATCCAGACCGACAGCGCGGGCTGCAATCATGAAATAGGCAGCCTGCAACGTGCCATTGCGAAACGCTGTCTCTTCGGAATGTTCCGGCTTGCCCTGGAAATGCGGCCGTCGGTCTTCATGTGGAAAAAGATACGGAAGCTCGGTCCAGAATTCCAGATCATGGGCAATGATCGCGGTCACCGGTGCCGCCATCATCTTGCTGATATTCTTGTCTTTCAGTGACTTGGCCAACCGTTTCTTGCCTTCAGGCGAAATAACAAAAGTAAAACGCGCCGGGCAGCAGTTCATGCTGGTCGGGCCGCTGGCGGTAATTTCATAGATGCTGCGCAACAATGAATCCGGAACCGGCCGGTCCTGCCACGCGTAATGCGAACGTGCGTCGCGCAAGATAAGGTCAATCGAGGCGTCGTCCAGAAAAGGTTTTCTGGCACGAACGGCGCGCACCGCCGCCTGAGCCTGCATACGCGCCGTCGACAATGCGTCTTTGGTCAATGCATTCACCCGGATAATCCCATCATTGACACGACTTCCCCTCGACATTTGGCGGTTGCCAGCTTGTCACAACAATCAAACCGCGATTCTGGTTTGACCGTATAATGGTACTAGTGTATTGTATTCTGGGACACATGGTCAAGATAAATGTGTGGATCTTCAGGTCGGCGGACTGACTGGCATTGGCCATGACTCGACCGGCAAGCTGATTGCACCAAACCCATTGGGGAGGCTGGGATGGTTGCCTGGACCAAGTACAAGAAAACGGCACGCGCGCGTGGTTCTTTGGCCATGGAATTGTTCGTCGTCATCAGCACTCCGGTAAAGTCACCCGATGCCGTGAAGGCGGCATTGCCTGGGCACCTGGCCTACCAGGTCAAACAGGAAGCCGCTGGCAACCTGGCGCTGGCTGGTCCGCTTTCCAATTTTTCCGGTGACGAAATGGCCGGTGAAGGGCTGATTGTTTACCGGGCCAAATCACTGGCAGCGGCCAGGGAAATCGCCGAGAACGACCCGATGCATTTGACCAGAACCCGCGAATTCACAATCAGACGCTGGTTATTGAACGAGGGTTTCCTAAAGCCAGACATTCCCTGATGCGGTTATGGTTGTTGCAGGGAAACCTGCATGAAACGCATTTGATTTCTGGCCATGCCTATTCAAAAACAGCAAAAATATTGCCGCCGTTTGTTGCCAGAACCCCAGCCGCGAACCAGAACGCAGATCGAAAGATTTTGCCTCAAGCCACATCAGGGGATTGGCCCGTCTGACAGCTCCTTGGCCACATAATCGTGCATGTGTGCTGCGAACGCGGACAGTAATGGGCGTTCCAGTCGGTTCCTGGGTGTGACCATGCCAACCATCATGAAGGAGGATTGGAATTGGACAGGCAGCGCGCACAACCCATTTGAAGCGGCAATTCTGCTGATGGCGTATCGCGGCAGCACCGTCAGAAAATCTGTGTTGCGGAGCATTTCGAAAACCGCCCCGGCGGATTCGCTTTGAAATGCTATTTTCAGATTGGACACACCAAACGATGTTAGCGCCGTCGCCATGTCCGAGCGAAGCATGCTGTGTTCAGAATGGCTGATCCAGATCGATTCTTCGAGATCACGCGGGGTGATCTTCATTTTCTTGGAAAGGTGATGATCCTTGCGTGCAACGATCACATGGTCGTCACGAAACAAGGGATCTATTGCCAATTCATTCTTGGAGGATGTCAGCAACCTGAGTGGGCAGATCACAATATCGACCTGGTTCAAAAGCACGATCCGTTCGAGTTGCGGAAAATATTCCGGGACCAGCCTGACCTGGATATCCGGTCGTTGCATCAAGAAACTGGATATCGCTTCGCCCACCAACCGCTCGCACAGAAAAGGTGGCGCGCCGATATTCAACTCGCCGCTCATGCCGCGCAGCCCGACCTGCATTTCCTCAAAGGCTTGCTGGCGGATTGCGTTGATCGCGCGGCCATGCCGGGCAAACTTCTCGCCGATTTCGGTCGGGGTCAGCGGTCGGCTGCTGCGTTCGAACAACCGCATGCCGATCCGGTTTTCCAGATTGGTTATCATCCGGCTCAGCGCCGGTTGCGATGTTCCAAGCTGCCGCGCGGCCTCGTGCAAGGTTCCATGCTCGACGATGGCGGCGATTTGTTCAAGATGTCTTGGGTCGATATACATATCAAAAACGCAAGTTAACTTGTAGTAATAATATTGGACTGATATGTCACTGTCGTCAACAATTACCCTTGGAATGCACCTGAATGTGCTGAACCCCAGGGGGAATATGGGCAGGATCACACTCATCACTGGCCTGGACGACGATGGCGCCCAAACGGGTCAAGCGGACACCCGCCATGGCTGAAACCCCGAAAAACGTGCTGTTCATCATGGCCGACCAGCTTCGCTGGGACTATCTCGGCTGCTATGGAGCTGATCATATCGAGACGCCAAATCTGGACTGGCTGGCGTCGCAAGGCGTGCGGTTCAACCGGGCCTATGTGCAATCGCCGATTTGCGGGCCAAGCCGGATGAGCTTTTACACCGGGCGCTATGTCCGCAGCCACGGGGCCACCTGGAACGGATTTCCGCTGCGCGTCGGGGAACCCACGCTCGGCGACCATCTGCGCGAGATCGGCGTGAAATGCTCGTTGGTCGGCAAGACCCATATGACGCCGGACAAGGAAGGCATGAAACGCCTGGGGATTTCCCCGCAAAGCACGATCGGTGCCTTGGTGTCGGAATGCGGTTTTGACGTCATCGTTCGAGATGATGGCACCAACCACAACGACTATCCCAACCGCCACGCCGAAGACTATGACCAGTATCTGCGCGATCATGGCATGGGCGGCCAGAACCCCTGGGAAGAATGGGCCAACACCGCCATCGGCCCGGACGGCGAAAAGCGCACGGGCTGGCTGCTTGAAAACGCGCCACTTGCAGCACGCGTGCCAAAGGAGCATTCGGAAACCGCATGGCTGACCACCCGCGCGATCGAATATATCGACGCGCAGGATGACCAGCCCTGGTTATGCCATCTGAGCTATATCAAGCCGCATTGGCCCTACCTCGCCCCGGCGCCCTACAACGCGCTTTACGGTGCCGATGATCTGCCGCCGGTCAACCGCAGCGACCATGAACGCCATACCGACCATCCGCTGTTGCAGGCATGGATGAACATGCGCGTGTGCAAAAACATGTCGCGCGATGAGGTACGCGATCTGGTCGCCCCCTGTTATATGGGGCTGATCAAGGAACTTGATGACCAAATGGGACGACTGTTTTCCCATCTTCGCAAAAGCGGGCGCATGGACGACACCATGATCGTGTTCTGTTCCGACCACGGCGACAATATGGGCGATCACTGGCTGGGCGAAAAGGACCTGTTCTATGATTGCTCGGCGCGAATCCCGCTGTTGATCTATGATCCGCGCGCCGAAGCCGACGAAACCCGGGGAACCGAAACGGACGCGCTGGTCGAAGCCATTGACCTTGTGCCCACATTTCTTGACTTCTTCAAGGGGCAGCCCAAGCCACATATCCTGGAGGGTCATTCGCTGTCGCCGCTGCTGCACGCAAAGGCATCGGATCTACGCGGCTTTGTCGTTTCAGAATACGATTATTCAACGCGCGATGCGCGGCGGGATGTCGGTGTCGATCAGGCCGACGCCCGCCTGACGATGATCTTTGACGGGCGTTGGAAATACATCCATGTCGAAAAGATGCGCCCACTATTGTTCGATCTGCACAACGACCCCGGTGAACTGCGCGATCTGGCCGGCGATCCGGCCTTTGCCGGCGAACTGAAACGGCTTGCGGATCTGCATTTTCAATGGTCCCGCCAGCATCACAACCGGATCACACGATCTTCCGAAAGCATCGAAAAGATGACCCTGAACAAGGAGCCGCCAGGCATTCTGATCGGATATCTTGATCAAGGCGAACTCGAACAAGATGGCAGGAAAATGCCAAGCCACGTAGCAAGTTGATATCAACAAAAAGGGAGGAAACCATGTCTAAAATCAACATATTGGCAGGTGTCGTAGCGGCACTTGGAATTTCATCGGCGGCGCATGCGCAGGCCAACCTTACCGGGGAAACCACGCCAGCCACGGAAATCGCAGCCCAGGCAATGTTCGGTGTGGCCGAACTGGCGGCAGATGCCGGTATCGCCAACATTCAGGTGGCGGCCGGACAAACGCTGACAAACTCGATCCAGAACGTGGCCGAGGGCAAGACCGACATCGCCGCTGCGCCATTCGTATTGCCGTTCCTGATGTCGAAAGGTGCGGGGCCTTACGCCAGCCTCGGGGCCGAGTCCGGGGCGGCGTTATCGTCAAACCTTGCGGTTCTCTATACCTACCGGCTGGCGGTGTTTGGTCTTTCTGCCTATACCAGCAAGAACTTTGGTGGTTGGGATGCGATCAAGGGTGCCACGATCTATAACGGCCCGCCGCGGGGGGCGGCGCTGAACAAGGCACGCGCCATGGTGCGCCTTGCAACCGGAATGGACGAAGGCAAGGGCTATTCGGGTATTCAGGTGAATTGGGGACTTGCCGTTACCACCATCACCGATGGTTCGGCCAACGCCAATATCCTGCCGATGAACTTCCCCGATGCCCGACTATCGCAAGCCGCAGCCTCGGGCAACATGGTGGTCTTTTCCTTTCCCAAAAAGGTGTTTGAAAGCGAACCCGGCAAAAAATTCGGCGACGCCCCGGGAAGTGCCGCAGTGGTCGAACCGATCGTCGATGAACTGTTCGGTCCCGGTATCTCGGTGGAATCCGAAGACGGGTTCTTTCGTGGATATGCCGATACCGGCGGCGATGTGGTCAACGTCGCCATGGACGAGGAACTGGCGTATCTGCTGACCAAGACCTTCCTTGAGGGCTTGCCGAAAATCAAGGCGCGAACACCAAGTATGCCAAGTGGCTGGCTGGGTGAAACTGATCCGGCAAAAACCGGGATGTGTGGACCAAACCCGCTGAAGTACCACCCGGGTGCCGTGCGTGCCTGGGAAGAAGCAGGGTACACTTTGCCGGATTGCGCAAAACCCTGATTTTTCGGAACCGGGGGGCGGCGAAGGTCGCCCTCTGTACCTTTGTCACCGAGGTCTGACATGAACGAGACATCCAATACCGCAATGGCACCGGATCCCGACACACGCGGTGTTATATTCTGGCTGTCTCTGTTCATCGTCGTTGCCGGCCTTACCAACGCCATTCCCGGCATTCCCGGATTGGATTCCATATTGCGCGATCTGACCGGGGTTAGCTGGTTCAGGATCCATCGGTTTCCGACCGAATGGTTCTATCCGCTGATGTTTGCGCTGATGATGCTGTGCGTCGTGCTGAAAAACTCGGCCTGGAAAGAATGGGCCAATGCCTCGGCGGCCAAGCGCCGGTTTGGACTGTTTCTGGATCTGGCAATGGTTGTTTCAGCGTTCACGGTGTCCGTGACCTACATTGTCGAAATTGAATCGATCTGCCTGATCGACCAGATTACAGGTGAACGCGCCCGCCTGATCGGTGAAGCCCTGCGCATCGAAACCGAAATCGCCAGCACCATGGGACTGCCCGCACCAACGACAGTGGAAAATCCAAGCTGTGTCGGCAACACCGGCGGCTGGCTTGTTCTGATCGTCGGCCTGACCGTGCTGGTATTTCTGGCCTATAACATACGGGTCTGGGGTCTGGCGCTGGTTGCGGTGGCGCTTGGCATTGCGATTTACACTATTGTCACCGTTTTCGTCTGGTACTTTCACGGACCCGAGGACATCAACAAATACCTGATGACCAAGCTGGCGGGTGAACCGCGCATGCTGTCTGACGGGCGACCAAGGGTGCACGACATTCTGGTCAACAACGGCTCGGGTCTGCTGGGCCAGTTCATGAATATCATGCTGAACACGATTTTCCCCTATCTGGTTCTGGGCTCGCTGTTTGGTGCTTCGGCCGGGGGCCAGTCGCTGATCAAGTTGGCGTTTCGCTGGACGCGCAAACTGCGCGGCGGGCCTGCGCATGCGGCGATTGTCTCATCCGCGATGTTCGGCACCATTTCCGGCGGGCCGATCGTCAATGTGCTGTCAACCGGTGTGCTGACAATTCCGATGATGCTGAAGCGCGGGTTTTCCCGGGTATTCGCGGGCGGAATCGAAGCGGCGGCATCTTCGGGGGGCTCCATCATGCCGCCGGTGATGGGTGTTGCCGCCTTTGTTCTGGCGTCGCTTACCGTGGTGCCCTATTCGGAGGTGATCATCGCCGCGATCATCCCGGCGGTTGCCTATTTCTTCTGCATCTTCCTGTCGGTGGTGTTTCAGGCGCGCAAACAGAACATTCAGGCGATTGGCGAACTGACCGATTACATGCGTCTGTCGCGGCAGGACATCCTCAACCTGGTGATGATCTTCGGGCCGATCCTGCTGATCCTGGTTTTGCTTTTGACCAACAAGGACACCGTCGGATGCGGTCTTTTGGGTGGGCTGGCCGGGGCAGAGCGAACTTTCGTGGATGGGACCTGTGTCGTTGAAAGCCTGTCGTGGTTTCAAAAAGCCATACAAAACGCGGCGGGCGATGCAGGCAGCGCGGGCTGGTGGGCGGTGTTGCTGCTGTTGGTTCTTTTGTTTGTGGATCCCGAGGTAAGGGCGAAACCCGGCAAGATTCTGATGGCGTTGTCGGAGGCCGGAATTCTGGTATCCACCCTCTATCTGATGTTCCTGGCGGTTTCGATCATCGACTTCTGCCTGCAATTCACCGGCCTGCCCAACTTTTTCTCGCTGGATATTCTGGGCTGGTTGAACACGCTCAATCTGGGGCAAGGCGGCTCGGTCGGATTTCAGTTGATCGCGTTGTTCGTCACGATGATTATTGCGCTTCTGCTTGGCATGGGAATGCCCGCGGTGCCGGCCTATATCAACGTCGCACTCCTGATGGGGCCGGTTCTGGCGGGCCTTGGCATCGCGACATTTACCGCCCATATGTTCATTTTCTACTTTGCCGTCGCCAGCGCCATCACCCCGCCAATCGCGCTTGCGGCTTTTGCGGCGGCCTCCATTACCAAAGCCAGTCCGATGATGACCGGATTTTCGGCGGTGAAATCCGGAATCGTGATGTTCGTGATCCCCTTCGTCTTTGCGCTATACCCCGAGATACTGCTGATCGAAGACGCCGTGATTGATCCGACGTCAAGTACCAACGCCATCGCCTACCTGCCCGGTTATGATGGTTCGGTGAATTGGCCGGCCCTGACGCTCTTGCTGCTGCGAATCGTTCTGGCGCTTTATCTGCTTGCCAGCGCGCTGGCGGGATTTGACCTTCGCAAACTGGCCGGGTGGGAAATCGTTGTGCGCATCGGGCTTGCGATCATCGTTCTGTCCCTGATCCCCTGGATGCAGATTGCCGGTATCACCAGCGCGGCAGTATTCCTGGGTTGGCACACGCTTGCCGCGCGATCCAGGGCGGTTTCGCAGGAAACCACTTGACCTGTGAGATCGACAACATCTTGGATGGCATCAACATATTGTAAATGCGGGAATTTGTATGTCTCTTTAAGCATATCCTTTTCGTGATCATGAGCCAGCCCATTGGCCCAAGAAGGTGCATGACAGATACCGGATCGACCGTGCCGGACGCCCGACCTTCGACGCCGTGATGCATAGCCTTGACTGCAGCAACGTTTCGAAATCAAACCGAATTGATCCATATCTCACGTCAACACCTCACTACGCATCCTGGCGGTTGAAAAGAGACACGTGCGGCGGGCCGGATATCCAGCCCGATGTCTTTTGACAGCAGGTAAAGCGCGGCGTCGGTATCGGGCTTGAACGGGGCCAGCGCCAACTGCCGGACCGAAAGCCCCGGAAACAGGTGATGCATGGCGGTATTGCCGGCAATCACCATTTCACAAACCTGCGCCTTTGGCACATCCGCTAGCGCGCACAGTTCGCGTATCATCCGGTTCAGGCAATTCACCACCGATCTGCGCAATTTTTCTTTTCCGGCATCGCTGTTGATCGCAACCGACAGACGGGACACCACATCGGCGCCATATAGGTTCTGCGTGTTCGTGCCTTCGATGACCGCCAGGGTATATCCGGTGCCGTAACCAACCAGAAACGCCGCGATGGTTGGGTGCCAGGATCGACGGCGATGCCCAAGGGCGCCTGAGTCGCCCAACGGGCATGAGGGCTCGGATAAACTCCGCGGACGCTTCAAGGCAATGAAGTGGGCCGGAATTTTTCATGCCGGTGGGTTACGTCACCACCCTGCCCGCATAAACCAGATTTCTGCTGACAAGCCCCCCTGCCCTCTAGCGCATCATGCTGGTCAGAACCGATGTGATGCCCGGGAACAGGATGATAAGCCCCACCGTCACGATCATTGCCAGAACAAATGCGATGGCGCCATGAAATGCCTTCATCACGTCAATTCGGCCATCCACCGCCTTTACGACAAATACATTCACCCCAAGCGGCGGCGAGATCAGGCCGATTTCCACCAGAATGATGACGATGACGCCAAACCAGATCAGATCAATCTGCTGCGCCTCCAGCGCGGGCAGAAAGATCGGCACGATCAGGACAAGGATGCCAAGCGAGTCAAACACCATGCCCAGAAGGATACAGATGACCGAGATCATCAGGATCAGTTGCAAACCGCTTAATTCAAGCCATTGCGTGAATCCAAGCAGCGTGTAGGGCAAGCCGCTGATATTGATGAACTGGCTGAAGACCAGCGCACAACTGGCCACCACGAAGATCGAAGCGGATATCCCCGCGGCTGAGGAAAACACCTCGCGGTATTCATCCAGACTGCGCATCCGTCCCCGCAGCATGGCAAGGATCCAGGCGCCAAAGGCACCGATGGCGGCGGCTTCGGTCGGGGTGAAGATGCCGAGATAGATGCCGCCGATCACCAGCAGGAACAACGCCAGAAAAGCCAGCGCGCCACCCGGGGCGGCCTTTTCTTCAGCGGCGTCTTCCGTACCGGCATTTTCGCTGAGCGTGGCAGGGAACAGGCGGACATAGATCATGATGGCGATGATGAATGTCAGGATCATCAATATGCCCGGCAGAATACCGGCGATCCACATCTTGCCGATATCCTGCTTGGCGAAGATGGCGTAGATCACCATCGGCACGCTGGGTGGAATGAGGATGCCAAGCGTGCCACCGGCCGCCACCGACCCCGCCGCCAGGCCATCGCCATATCCATAGCGGCGCATCGGCGGCAACGAGACCTTGGCCATGGTTGCCGCCGTGGCAATGGTACTGCCGCTGACGGTCGAAAACAAGCCGCAGGACACCACCGTGGCCATGGCCAAACCGCCCCGGAAGCGGCCAACCGCCGCCTGCCCCAGATCATAAAGCGCATCCGTCATGCGGCCATGCCGCGCCATCTCGCCCATCAGAATAAACAAGGGCAGAACGATCAGGTTGAAATTCGAAATCAGGTCAGAAACCTGCTGGCTTGCTACATAGAACGCCGGCTCGATACCGCGAAAGATGGCAAAACCGGCAATGCCCACGATAAGCGAGGCAAAAGCCAGTGGCACGCCAATAAAGGCGAGAAAGATCAGGACGGCAAAGCCGATCAGCGCGATCGTCATCCGGGCCTACTTTCTGCCAAGAAGAGCGGCAAAGATCATCAGACCTGCCGCTATGAAAAACACAGGCGCAATGGGCCAGTGCAGGACCGATGTGACATCATCATATTTGGCGGATTCCCAGGCGAACAGGCCTACCAGACCACCAAACAGCAAGGTGCCAACAGCGGTAACGATTTGCAGAATACGGCGGTACCGGTTTGCTCCGAACAACTTGACCATTCGTTTATCAAGCAAATCCATCCGGATATGGCCCTGGCGCATGGCGGCGATGGTCATGCCGACCCCGACCGACAGCGTCAAAAGGAAGTTGGCCATTTCGCTTGAGCCGAAAATCGGTGCCTTGAAGACCCCGCGCAGGACCACGTCCAGCACGATCAGCCCGACCAGCGCGCCGAGGACCGGAACGGCAAGCCATTCCAGTCCCTTTTGCAGCTTGGGCAGAACACGTGAGATCAGCCCGCTCATGGTGTTTACTTCGCCGCTTTGGCGTAGTTGTCGCGGAACGATTTCACCAACGCTTTACCATCGACACCCTGGGCGGCGGTGGCTTCATAAAAGCTGTTGTAGATCGGCACGGCGGCCTCTTGCATGGCGGCATAAAACACATCCGATGCGTCGATGACCTCGGCACCGGCATCAGCGATCCGGGCCATCGCATCATTGGCATAGGCTTGCGCCGCAGCCCCGATCTTGCGCGAGAACTCAACCCCAGACACCGAGGCGATGGCAGCGCGGTCTTCCTCGGACAGGCGCTTCCAGACATTTTCGTTGATGAAGATCGAGAATGTCGCCGTGGAAACCCCGGTCGGGAAGACGGTGACGCCATCGGTGTAGGACAAAACGTTGAAATCGGTAACCGCATCAGGGCCGACCCCGAAATAGGCGTCAAGCACACCTTTGGAGACATGCTCATTCAACATCACGGCCGGGCCGGTGACGGGCGTGATACCTAGGTTGACGATAAGGTCGGTGGTATAGCCCGGCAACGACCACATGCGACGGGATTTCAACTCTTCGATACTGTCGATCGCGCCGCCATTCACGCTGTAAAGATGCGCCGCATTGAAGGCCACGATGCTGAGAAGTTCCACACCAAGGCGATTCATCGGCTTCTTGTCGGCCAGAAATTCGTCATAGGTCTCACGTACCGCAACCGATGCCGCTTCGGCATCGCTGATCTGGAACGGCAGCGAGGGAAAGCTCAGTTCCGGCACCTGTTGCTGGAAAAAGATGTTGGCGGTAATGCCGATATCGGCAATGCCGGTGCGCACCGACGACACCATTTTCGGCGGCGGTGTCAACGAACCCGCCGGTATCGAGATGGTGACCCGGCCATTCGTGGCCTTGGCAACGTCTTCGGTCCACTCCACGATTGGCTTGTAGAGGAAATAGGTCGGCCCAAAGAAGGTGTTCATGACCAGTTGTTCATCGGCGGCGGCCCCTGTGGCCAGAGCCGAAAACAAGCCGGCGATAATGGTCTTTCCAGTGATATTCATGATCGGGTTCCTCCAGTTGCATTTGCTGTTGTGACGCTGGCCCTTTTCTCAGGCCAGTTTATTGAAATCCGGCTTTGTTTGGCATTGTCCTGGCTGCCGGAGGATTCAGTCACGTTTGATGGTCTTCTCGAAATACGGCACCGGCGCGATCTTGGCCCGGATACCAACAACCTCGTGGTCTTCCACAGTGCGGCGTTTGCTGTTGGGTTCGCCCCACATCAGGGTCACTTCCCTGCCCATCTCGACGGCATCGTGATCCAGCAGCGCGGTGGACAGAACGGCACCGGCATTGGACGAATAAGACGACCATTGCGAAATGCCAATCGGTTTGCCGTCGGCCAGAACCGAATCGTATTCATAGGTCGCGTACATCGGGATCGGCAACGAGATGAACTTGGTCCGGGGCCGTTCAAGGCCGACTGACTGGCGCAACACGCGGAACACGTCCTCGTTGTTCCATTCCAGCGTCACCTTGGTGCGGGGCGCGATGTCCTTTTTCGCCAGCAGCGCATCGCGGCCAATGAAATCGTGTTCGAAATGAATCATCTTGGCATAGCCAAGCTCGTTCGGTTCAACCAGATAGTCGGTCGGCTTGTCGGAAACGAAACTGCCGCCAAGCGAGGCGGTGCCTTCGAAGGATTTCGCTGGCAGCCATTGCCGAAAGGCCTTCATCTGGTCGCCGAGATAGGTTGCCGGGAAAGGCCGGGGCATCCAGCCGCTTTCCTGCCCGGTAGATGCGTAGGTTACCGAACCGGCCTTGCGCAGATCATGTTTCAGCCCGGCCTCTTCGATTTTTGCACGTACGGCGGTTTGCGCGTCCCAGGGGCCGTAAATCTCGAAGCCCGGGCGCCCGGCCATGCCATGCCGCAGCGCGCGCACTGTCTGGCCGGCAATCTTGAATTCACCGACATGGAAGAACTTGATGTCGGGCAGATCACCCTCGACCACCTCGCGCATCAGCGGCAGGGCATTCGGGCCCTGCAACTGAAAACGGAACACATCGCGGCCCGGACGCGGCACGATCATGTTTTCGTCGCGCGTCACTTCGATCTTCAGATCGCTCTTTTCGGCGTTGTATTGCAGCCAGTTGCTTGCCGTCGGCGGGCCGACGACGCGCAGGAAATCATCCGCTTCGCAAAACACGATGGCATCTGAAATCATGTGGCCGTTCTGGTCCACCATGACCAGTTGCTTGGCCCGCAGCGGGTGCAGATCCGCAAGATTGTTGGTGGCGAACATGGTGACGAATTTCAGCACATCCGCGCCGCGCAGATGCAGTTCGGTCATGTGAAAGGATTGTTCGAGCATCACGACCGAATGCTGCCAGGCGCGCTGTTCATCGCGCCAATTGGTGAACTCCGGTGGAATGCCGGGAAAGATGACCGGCCCGAGGTTGGAGCTGCGAAGCATATTCAGAACGCCGCCCGACGCTTGGATTTTTTGTTCCAGATTGGTTACAGACATCTGTTTTCCTTAGTGAAAGTTGATTTCAGTCTCATCCAGGACGCGCGCCGTGATTGTACGGGATCACGCTGATGTTCTTGCCGATTTCGATCGTCATCAGGTCTTCGGCGACCAGCACGATGCCGTCATATTCCTCGGCCAGATCCGCCATCACCATGTCGATGGTGAACTCGTCGGGCGGCAGCAATACAAGATGCGTCAGCATGGCAAGTCTTGGCTTGGTCCGGGCAAACACACGCCCGACCTCAGCGGGGGTTGCATGGTGGTCGATCACCAACTTTACCTTCTGATTTTCCGCCATCAGGTCTGCCGGGGCGCCCGCAACCTCATGCACGAAAACATCCGCATCATGTGCCTGTGCAATCAGGTTTTCGTTATAGCGCGTGTCATGACTGTGGACGAAAACATGGCCGTTATATTCAACCCGAAACCCATAGGCGATATCAATGAACTCGCCATGATCCACTTCGATGGCAATGATCTTCAGGCCATTTTTTTCATAAACCACGCCTTCGGAATATTCATGCGGGATGATGCGCATATGCTCCGGGTCGATCTCGTGGTCGGCAACACGGATGTTGCGATCCGGTCGCGTCGCGATCCAGGCACCATCGGCGATATCCGTCACCCCAGGAGGCCCATAAACATGCAATGGCCCGCCCCGGTTTGAATGCGGGTGCTGCATCGTGCCGGTCATCAGCAGATCGAATATCCCCGCATAATGATCCGAGTGATAATGCGACAGGATGAGCGTATCGGTATGGCCGGTTGCAAATCCCATCTGCGACATGCGGATGACCGTGCCGCGCCCACAGTCGATCAAGACCCGCTCCTGCCCGGCCTCGATCATGGTTGCGGTGCCAAAGGCATTGATATTGGGCTTCGGCATTCCGGTTCCCAACAGCGTGATCTTCAGTGTACCAGGGTCTGTATTCATATCTTTCCCACTTGTTGGGCAGATGATTGCATTGCTCCCGACGGCCTGTAAATCAGCATTCCGGGTCCGCACGGCAATGTGCGCTGTCGGTCAAATGAAAGTTCCCCCTCAGGCAAGATACGCCCGCCAAAGCCCGCCAGCATCCGCCCGCAGGGCCTTTAATACCTGTCAGCCGGGCAACCAAACAGGGCCTTGAACGAACCCGACAGGCATATCGTGCGGGCCTTGGCGGTGGCAAACCTGCATGACTTATGTTGACTCGTTTCACAAAAGGCCTAACTTCGAAGTTCGTGCATTGCGCCAGAAAGTCGCATGAGCCGAAATGTTTCAGCTTCGTTGATCCGAGTATGATCCGCGTGGCCAATCTGAAGCACCCATGTCGGCCACCCGGATGCATGAGGGAGGAAACGGTTTATGCAAGCCCTGGCCCAGAAATCGCATCTTTATGCCGATGGCGAAACATTCGCGCAGACCTCGCAGGAACTGTTTGGCCCGATCAGACAGGTTTTCGTCGGCGAGGCACCGCCAAAGCTACCGAAACTGGCCTCGGTCGATCTGTCCAGTTGCCGCCTGAGCCAGATACACGCAGCGGCGCATGATGTGGTTGGCGATTGTACGCTCAGGCGCTCGTTTGACCCGGATTCCATCAAGATACTTTTGCAATTATCGGGTCATTCGCTGTTCCGCCAGGATGCGGACTCGGTCAAGCTGGAACGGCTTTCCGCAGTAATTTACGATCCGGTCCGCGATTATGTTCTGCGGAACCTGTCCAGCGTTGATCAGCTGATCCTGCAGGTGCCACGCGATACCTGCGATGATGACACATTGGCCAGATTGATGCGGCCGATCGTGCTGTTGTCGGAGGAACAAAGCCTGGTGCGGATTGCCTTCAACCTGATGCAGATGGCCGCGTCCGAGGCGGACACGCTGGATGATGCGGGCTGCGCGCGGGTCGGGGAAAGCCTGATCCAGTTGGTGCGTGGCCTGGTGCGGTTTGACGCCAGCGATCAGCCGGGGCGGCAATCGCCGCTGGCTGCGCTGCGCGGGCGGATCGTTGATTATGTCGATGCTCAGATCGCCGAGGGCGATCTGTCACTGGCCGATATTGCCAGCCACATGGGTTGCTCGCGCCGCTATCTGCATCGCGCCTTTGAGAACGAGGATACCACGCTGGAGCGTTTCATCTGGGAGCGCCGGCTTGAGGCCAGCCGGAAATCGCTGTTGTCGCCGGAAAAAAGGGCGCTCTCAATCTCGGAAATCGCCTTTGCCTGCGGCTTCAATTCCAGCGCGCATTTCTCGCGGGCGTTCAAGGCGCGGTTTGGCACCACCCCCCGGGACATGCGCGAACAGGCCGCCGCATCGCTTCACTGAAGGCAATTCGCGACGGACTGCGCCGCATCACGCCATCGCGTCGGCAACCAGCTTGGTATCGGCGAATTGCTCGAACCGCAGCAACTTGCCCTCGGCCATTTCCCAGACATGCACCGCACGGGCCTGCATTTTTCGGCTCGTCCTGCGGCAGGTGCCCCAATAGGTGCCGATCGCAACAATCGTATCGCCGCCATCGACCAGGCGATCAAGCTTGAAGCCGAACCCATCCCAATCCGCGCCAATTCGCGCAAATACCCCGTTCAGCAGGGCATCCGGGCCGGTATAGGTTCCAGCATAGGGAAAACCGGCCATCTCGGTCCAGGTGGACTGCGCCGTGACCGGTGCCAGCATCGCCGCCATATCCATGGCGTCAGAGGCGGCATAATGCGCCCTGACGGCCTCAAGGTTCTTGTTCATGCTGGGTTCTCCACAAGCTCAGACCGGCTCTTCGCCCTCGTTGTAAAAGGTCTGGGATTTCTTCTCGATAAAGGCGCCGGCCGGCATGTTCTCGATCGACCCGGTCGAGGCCACGCCAAGGAACTTGCCGGTCGAGCGCATGTCGGCCCAGTTGTAAAAGAACAGGGACGCCACCGGGATGATGAATTCGCGAAAACCGAAGACATATTGACCATCGTCAAACTTGAACGTCGTGGCAAGATCAACATCGCCATGGCCGCGCTGCACGCCAAGGATATTCTGCCAGCCATAACGCTCGGATGACAAATAGATATGCTCGTAAAGGTGGTTCGGGCTGTAGCGGTAATGCGCAACCATACCGACAAGATCCCGCGTTGCATGAGGCTTCATGCCGCTTGGCGGTTTCGCCGCATCACCAAGAACCCCCGGCACCCAATCCTGCGCCACGCGCGGCTCGCCCTTGGCCTCGTCAGGGTCGCGCACGCGCTCGCGGATCGACAGGACCTGCCGGGTGTTGGTCGAAACAACAAACGCCTCGTCCTCGGCCGGTGATTTGACGAATGTCATGTTGATGAAGAACACGCCCGGCGCAACCTCAAGCGCCTCGTACCAGTCGGCCCCGGCCTTGTCGCCTTCGCTCCAGGCGACGGTGTCGGCGGCGGTAAAGGCCAGGTCGATCTTGCGGCCGTTGTCGAGCGTGATCCTGAAATCCTTGCCGACCAGCGCGGCGGTCGTCGGCAACCGGTTGGTACCGATACCGGCGGCGAATTCATCAAATTCCTTCCAGTCGGCGGGTTTGTTCTGATCGGACATGGGGTGCGCTCCTGTTCTGCTATTCATCGACGGCAAGCGCCGACAGCTCGTTGACCGTGGCCCCTTTTTCAAAGGGGTAAATTGTTTGCACCATCATGGCGGCTTGATCGTCTGCCCCGGTCGACGGGCCATCGCCAGAATTCACCGACAGTTGGTGCCAATACTGAAGTGTCGCATTGATCGCGTCTTGTCCCAAGAAGAACTTTATGTTGACCGACAGCGCACATTGTAACTTGCGCCCCAACTATCCTCCGGTCTTGGCAAAGTCCTTGGGGTCAATGCTCTACGTTGTATCCGATCACTCTGTGGGGTCTGACCTCGTGCAGTCCCTATCGCTGCCCGGAAGTGGTTTGCAAAGCAAGTCCCCAGCCCCGCGCCCGGACCTGCGCGTCATATACCACAATCGGCGGACATGCTGCCACACCGCGCTCATCAAAACCTGCTGTCGTGTAGCTGCTGCTGCACGAGTTTGCTGACCTCATCGCGCGACGCCGTCTTCTTTGCTGTTTGTAGATATCGGTCAGCCCATACAGCCCGAAATCAGTGAATCATCTCAAAGCGATACACGCAGGAAAAATTATATCCGAAAAAATAGGGGAACCTTTTCAGTGTTGGCGCATCCAACAGGGGAGACGCGACAAGAAAGCCGTGTCCATCAACATTGAAAGGTAAAGAGATGAACAGGATTATCGCCACCGTTGCCGCAGTTTGTGCCATGGCCGCCAGCCCCGTGCTGGCCCAGGACACGGCAGTTGCCAGCTACCCGCCCGAAGCGCCCTATCAGAAGGTCAGCGATCTGGTCAAACTGCCGGATTTCCTGCCCGGCATTGGCCAGCTTTACGTTGATCCAGCGACGCTGCCGGCCGGTCCGTTTGTCGCCTATGACCACAACGGGCGGCTTGTCAGCACCATCTACATGATCCCGATTTCGGCGATGAACGCCGACGTCGGCTTTGACAATCTCGCAGCTCCGGGCGGCAATGTCGATCATGTGGACATTTATTACAACGCCGGCCACCCCGGTGTTGCGGAGCCGCATGAACATATCGTGCTCTGGCATGTGCCGGCCGCTGATGAATCCAGCGTGGCCAAATAAGATGCGACGCAGGGAGTTTCTCGGGGGGAGCGGCGCATTGGCTGCCGCTTTCCCGTTCTCGCCGTCGCTGGCATCGGGCAATGCATCTGTCGAGATCACCATGACCGGGCGGCCTGATGGCTCAAAGGTCTGGTTCGATCCTTACGGTGTGTTGATCCATCCCGGCCAGACGGTTCGCTGGATCAACCGAGACAAGGCCAATTCGCATACCGCCACCGCCTATGCGGCCGTCAATGATGATCATCCGCGCCGGATCCCCAAAGGCGTGGCGCCGTTCAACAGTGACTATCTGTTGACAGGCGAGAGCTTCGAGGTGACGTTGAACCTACCCGGGATCTATGACTATTTCTGTATCCCGCATGAATTGGCGGGCATGGTTGGGCGGATCATCGTGGCTGAACCGGGTGTGACCAAGTTCAAGGATTATCCCGACGGCGATCTCGAAAAGGTGGTGCTCGACGGGTTTCCGACGGTTGCCGACATCCTTGCCTATGGCCCGCTGCACCATAAGGAGGGTTGACATGAGAACACTGCCCCGATCCGTTCCCGCACCCGGCGATGATCGGCCGGAAGCCGAGCTTGTCGCCCTCGCCCGCAGCAAGGACGAGGCCGCCATCCGCGAATTGATCCGGCGCTGCAACCGACAGCTTTTCCGGGTGGCGCGCGGCATCCTGCACAACGACAGCGAGGCCGAAGACGTGGTGCAGGCGACCTATGTGTCGGCGTTCACCAAACTTGAAGGTTTCAGAGGCGAGGCGACCTTTGCCACCTGGCTGACCCGTATTGCGATGAATGAGGCCTATGGCCGGCTGCGACGACAGGCCCGCATCGTCAATCTCTCAGAATATCGCAAGGAAGTTGAAAAAGGCATCACCAACACCATGAGACCGCCGCCGACGACCCCCGAAGCCGAACTTGGCCGGGCCGAGATGCACGCCTTTCTGGAACAAGCGATCGACGCGCTGCCGGAACCGCTCCGTCTGACCTATGTGCTGCACGATGTGCAGGAGATGACGACGCGCGAGGTTGCCGATCTTCTAGCTGTCAACCCGATCACGGTCAAAACCCGGCTGTTTCGCGCCCGACGGCGTCTGCGTGATGTTATCAGACGGAACCTCGCCACAGATTTTTCCGGTGTCTTTCCGTTTGACGGCGCCCGCTGCGCCGGAATGGCCGACCGCGTCGTCCGGGCGCTGAGCGGGGCATCCGAGGGGTGATCGCGCGTTGGAGTTCGACCATGCCCGGCGCAACAAGGTCAGCCATGATGAAAATGCAAAGACCTGACGCGATTGACCCGGAACGCACCTCTGATCTTGCGACGAATGTTCTTTTCCAGCTTATCAGCCGCAGCTTTGCTGGTTCCGGATTACTGGTTCATCTTCACTTCTAGTGGCTATGATGAACCATAAGCCTCAGTTGTTCAAATCCGCGATACTGTCCTACAGGCGCCGACGTCAGACATCTGAACTGACCGATGCCGCCAGAAAAATGGCCAACCGTCAGAACGCATATACCTCTACACCCGATATCTGCTGCGCAGGCAACCCATGTCATTCACTTCTGTTGGCGTTCGGCCAAAGAATGTTTGATGCGCCTTCGAATAATCTTGGTACATACAATACATCGCCCGGAAGGATCTTTTCATTCAATCCGATTGGAAGGGTCTTGGCTTCGTCCTTATCCGCGCGAACTACTATCAAGGCTCTTGATCCAATGGTTGAATCCACCTCTTGCTGGGCTGAAATCGGCAGTCCATCAGCAACACCAAGTTGGCGCTGCCCCGCGTCAATCAGGTGTCTCAGCAACGCGATCGTGTCATCTTCTTCTTTCAGGCCGTTCAGAATTTCCAGATTGCGTTTGGTGGTAAGGTTCAGTTTGTCCTGATCTATTCGGCGTCGAGACGTTTGCGAGCGTGCAATCAACGCGGTGACCTCCAACACATCAGCCTCGGTGCTGATCCGCTCCCTGTCGATCGCAAGGCTTCGGCTCTGCGTGACAAGCTGGCGTTCCTTCAGCGATCGCAGCGTATCGGCCTCCTGGACAATAAGCTTCAACTGTTCCTCCTTGGCGCTGCGTTGTGCTTTCAAGGCAGAAATTTCCTTGTCCAATTCTTCGCCAAGGTCGGTCAGAATGGATAGCTCACCAAGATAGGCGTTCCGGCGTTTTTCGATCAGATCGGATTCACGATTAACCAGCGATTGCTTTCTGTCCGGCCCTATGAACGAATTGATTTCTTCGGGAATTGCGATCTTTGTATCGTCTCTTTCGGCCAGAAACCGTTCGCGGCGTACCAGCGAGATGGCGATCTGTTCGCGGTACTGTGCCAGTCTTTCACGAACACGCGCCAATTCCAGAAAACTGCCAAGGTTGTCTGCCGAAAGTCGAAATAGCCCTCCTGCCAGGGATATGGCCTGCAACGCCGTAATATCGGGCACGTATTCGTAGCTTCCGGGATTCGCCACATATCCCGCGACATAAAATTGACGATATCTGGTGATCTCGATGCTGACGCTCGGATTGGATATGCCCAAGATGTTCATCAGCTTTTCTTCAATAATATTCTTAAGTGCCGAAATGCCGATATTCGACGCAGATACCCGACCGATACGAGGAATTGAAATCGAGCCATCGGCCTGAATGATCTTCTTGCTTGCCGACAATTCCGGGTGATCGAAAACACTCAGGTCCAGTTCATCGCCCGGCCCAAGACGGTATTCAGCCGAATAAGCAATCCTACAAAATGCCATGAAAAAAAGTAAGGAAAGGAAAAGCAGGACCCCGGCAAATTTCCGTGCCTGAAAATGAACCGTCATTATCTCTCCTGAAAGCACACTCATTCCAGCGATCATGATTTCAGGCCCTCGTGAAGGTTCACTATCCGCTGTTCTATCTGCTCAAACAGGATATTCCAATTATAGGTATCTTCAATGCACTTGCGTGCACCCACGGACAGCTTCCTGCGCAGATCGGGTTGTTCAAGCAGACTTGTGCAGGCGTCTGCAATTTCATTTGCACTCTCTGCCGCCATGTAGTTCTGAGCGTGAGACAATTCCAGGCCCTCGACGCCAATCGCGGTTCCGACAACAGGTGTACCCAGTGCCATCGATTCTATGACCTTGAAACGCGCACCGCCTGCCCCCAGCCGTAATGGAACCACGCAGAGATAAGCGGCTGCAATTTCTTTTCGCACATCATCGACGCGACCCGTGTAAACCAGTCCTTCTGCCTGGGGCGCGGTTTCATCGTATGCGCCCGTTACACGCAATTCGGCGCCAGGATGGCGTGCCCGGATTCTTGGCAATATCTCCATTGCAAACCACTCGACCGCATCACGATTCGGCGGATATAGAACCGACCCCGGATAGATCATTTGACCATGAACCGGCGCTGCCAGTCCACGTGGGTAATCCGACAATTCCAGCCCATTTGGAACATGCAGCAACTTATCCGCGCTCCAATAGCGGGCCAGGGCATCGACATCCTCACGGCTGTTAAGAAAAACCGCGTCATAAGTATCATCCATGCCTTTCAGAAATCGGACGAACTTGCGGCGGCGGGCTTCCCAGAGCGTCCGTTCCAGGCCCGTTGAAAGGTCTCTCATCCTTTCAAATTGAAGGGTTGCCTCGCAAACATAGTCCAGGGCAACAACCCTCGACTTGCCGCCAGGCACATATTGGGTCAGTGCCGGATCGCCGACCAGGATTACCTCAGGATCAAAATCTTCCAGACAGCTGTCAATGTGGGCGTGCATATCAGGGGCGGATAGTCGAACCACATCTAATGGGTGTTTCCCGAAACGGCGCAGCCATTTGGCGATGAAATTGTTTGAAGGTTCCGCAATCGGTGACAACTTCACCTGACTGAAAAGCGCGCGGTCTTTCTCGGGAAAGCTGTTGACCTGATCGGGTTCGACAAAACACGCCAGCGAAACCTGATGCTTTCTGGCAAGCGATCTGACGACATGGCTCAAACGGTGGGTTTGCCCATTATACGCAGGAAACGGCTGACAAGGCATGATCGCTAGAATGCGCATGATTCAGAGCATAAGCCCTGCGGGCCATGAGGTAAAAAACGAACGAACATCGACCATGCTTTGCGGAGATACTACAACACCATCCAAATCCTGATCGGTTTCGACAACGGCATTCTCCAAGATGACGGAACGCCTTATGGTGATCGGGTTCAGAATCGTAGCCCCCGGCCCGATAATCGCATTATCAAGCATGGCTCCGGTATTGATATGTGCACTCTCGGCGGCCAGGCTGTTCAATCCGTTTGCTTGCGCGACAAGCAGATTGCATCGCAGGAAATCAGAAGGGGTGGTCAAATTGATATCGTCGTTGATGCAAGTGCTGACACACACCTTGTGCCCATCATCAATATGCACCTGGATTGCCTCGGTTAACTCATACTCGTTTCGCATGGCGGTGCGCGGTGTTCGGCGAATGGCATCGAAAATGACCGGATCAAAAAGATATAGGCCGACCCCCTTCAGCTTGTTGGTGGCATAGCGGGGTTTTTCGATTACCCGGCTTACCCTGCCGTTGTCATCCACCAGAATTGAAAAGTTTTTCTTCAGGGCGTTCGGATCATGTTCGATCTTTGCCGCCAGTACGCAGCTGGAATCTGCCTCACGGTGCTTTCGGACGATGTCATTCAAGTCATCTTCGACGAAGTAAATATCGCCGAGCATCAACAGAAAGGGGCGATCAAGCAGTGGTTCCAGATAGCCGACCGCATGTGCGATACCCAGCATGCTTTTTTGTTCCACATAGTGCAGCTTCACGCCAAAGCGGCTACCATCACCAAGCACTTTGGTGATCATATACCCCAAGTGACCGATAAGTATCACGATTTCAGAGATTCCGAGACGCTTCATCGTCTCAATCTGATACTCGATCAGTGGCTTGTTCCCGATTGGCAGGATCGGCTTCGGGATATCCTTGCCGAAAGGTGCCATGCGTGTGCCGTGACCCGCAGCCAGTATTGCCCCCAACAATTCATTCGCCATTACTTTTTCCCAAGTTTACCAATCACACCGAACCAATGCCGAATATGCGGATCATCCGCTTAACCTCATCATTAAACAGAATTACATAGGCCCGAAGATGAAGGCCGACATAGGCTACATAGCGCATCGGATTAAGCGCACCGGCATGATGAGTAGCGTAATAATAATACGCACCCCGATGAAAATCCATTACCATTCGTGTACGGCGGACTTTGCGGTGGCCGGACTTGATGTTTTCGTTATGGATAACGGTACTGGCCGGAAGCGTATAGATCGCCTTTCCTGCCTTCTTGATCCGCTGGCACCAATCCGTGTCGGACCAGTAGACAAAGTAGCGCTCGTCATAGGCTCCGACGGTTTCGATAACAGATCTGCGAACCATCATACATGCGGTGGACAGGCTATCCACCTTATATGGAGTCAAAGACCCTTCCTTGTCAGCCATCATATAGCGGCGTGAAAACGGATTGTCCGGCCAGATACGCGACATCAGGGAACGCCGACCAAAAACCGCCGACAGCGCATTCGGAAAGGCTCGGGCCGTGCGCTGGCGCGTTCCATCGGGATAGATCAATGTGGCACCACATGCGCCCGCTTCCGGATTTTCCTTTAGGAATCCGATCATGTCATCCAGCGCACCTGGCAAAATCACCGTATCACTATCCAGTGACAGGACATATTTGCCGCACGAGGCAGCAACGCCCTTGTTGAACGCACGACAAAGCCCGATATTCGCCTCGCCTTCTAGCAAACGTACAGTTGGGAACAGCTCGCGGACCATGGCCCTGCTATGATCGGCCGAGGCGTTATCATAGACGATTATCTCATATCTGACAGTCTGCCCATGCTCCAGAACCGACCTCAGACACTCTTCCAGCAGATCGCAGCCGTTATAGTTGACGATCACAACACTCAGTTCAACATCACCAAGGTCACGATCCGGGAATGTTGACGATTCAGGCACGTTCACTGCCCCGCAACAGAATCAGCCGTCACGGTTTTTTCCTGCTCTTTCTGCGCCATTTTCACCTTGCGCATATTCTCAGGCAATTTGCTCGTGTGCCGCTGAAAAATGTCACAATGATCGCAGACCGTCCTCTTGCGGCCGACCCATTCCTTGCTGGTGTAAAGGGCGCGTGCCGATTGGTACATTTCATTGTTCCAGATCTGTTCGATATTCCCGTCCGGATGATTTTCCATGTGATCGAAATCCCGCTTGTCCTTATAGACAATACAGCAGGGCGATATGCCGCCATCGGTGTTCACAACCATCGAACGATACAGATAGTAGCAAGGGGCCGGGCGGTCAGCCTGGCCAAAGGTCTGCGGTGTTTCCTCGGTCTCCGTGCGCCCCTTGAATTTCCGGGGAAACCATTCCTCTGCCAGTGCGGAACGGTTCTTTACCTCATAGGGCAGGCCAACGGGGATGAACCGGATGCGGTCGATCCCGATTTCTTTCGCAATCTTTTCGGCTTGTTCTACCTTGTCCTCGTTATGCCGCATGACGATGTACTGCCATTCGATATAAGGCCCTCTACCGCCGCGCGCCTCGCGCTTTTCGACGAGCCTGGCCATATTGTTGATCACGCGGTCAAAGTCTCCACGTACCCGGTACTTGCGATAGGATTCCGCGTCCGCGCCATCAATACTTACGGTAAGATGCTCAAGACCGGCATCAATCAGGCCATCGAGATGGTGGTCACTGGCAATGACCAGATTCGACGACATGTTCGTTCCGACATTGCGACTTTGCGCATAGGCAATCATGTCAAAAATGTTCTCGTTGATAAGTGACTCGCCCCAATTATGGCAATTCACCTCGAACAGATATGGCACATGCGGATCCAGATACCTCTTGAAGCATTCAAGACTCATCATGCTTTGCTTGCGGCCCAGATCCTTCATGCCTGTCGGGCAAAGCGGACACCGAAGGTTGCATACGTTACAGGGATCCAGAAACAGAATGTAGGGCTTTCCGCTTACCTTGATACGGCGCAGTTTTCGTTCCGCCTCGGTAAGTGCAAGGTTGGCCCATTTTCGAATTGTTCCGTGTTCCAATACCGCACGACCGTGCCGGCCCATGCGCGTGTATTGCGGAATAGTTTGCAGCATTTTCGTGATATTGCTCTGCATGGTTCTTACCTAGACACCTTCATCGTACACACCGGCCAATACTTGCCTGCACGCACCTACAATTACTTTGCACCACGCTGGCAAATCACAGCACTTACAGTCTCCCATAGAACCCGAAGATCCGTATTCAAAGAAGCCTCGGCGACATACCGCAAGTCAAGGTCAATGGTTTCCGCCAGCGTAAGATCACCCCGCCCGTAAATTTGGGCATATCCGGTAATGCCCGGTTTTACCGAGAATTTCCGCAATGATTTCTTGTTGTAATACTGTAACATCACCCACATTTCAGGCCGTGGACCCACCAGCGTCATTTCCCCGGTGACGACGTTCCAGAGGTTTGGCAACTCGTCCAGGCTGGTTTTCCGCAGGAATCTGCCAACGTTGGTTACTCGCGGATCATCGCTCATGGCGAGCTTGACGTCATCCACTTCATCGGCTGCAAACTGATATGAGCAGAGCGCCGGGAATCGCCGGCTTGAATCGACGTACATCGAGCGCAGCTTGATGAACCAGAACGGTCGTTTGCCGCCCATCGCGATTCTTCTTTGAAAGAAGATCGGTGAACCGCTGCTGTCCAATACGATGATCAGCATCAACAGCAATATGATTGGCGCCGCGAGAATCAGTGCAACCAGACATACCAAACGTTCACAAATCGTATATAAAAAATGCGGTTTGTACGCGTCTCGGCTTGCGGCAGTTTTATGACGCCCGGCAACGGATAAGACATCTGCATCAATGATCTCAAATGACTTGTTGTAATTGGTATTACTATCAAACATCTTAAAGCCCCCACTATAAGATTAGTTAACGTATCATTAATCTTATAGATTTTCAATTGTGGTCTACACAATGATCTGAGATTCTCGAAAAGTTGAAATATCCTGAGCATCCGTCGAACCCGGTCGACCGGTTTTGGGCCTGTTGGGTAGTGCGCTTCGACAGGTAACAGCAGGGCCGATCCATGATGATTTCGACGGCTGGCTGCTGTTCATTTCGGCGTCAAGATGCCCCGGTCAGCCCAACAAGGGTCGTACAAGACCGGCAGGCCGTGCTCAACGGACGGGTACAATAGATCTGCTGAACCACGAACAATACCGGTCGATACCGTCATGTAGTGCAATTCTTGGCGACCAACCGATCGCTTTTGCTGCTTGCGGGTTGGCTAACATGCTATCCGGATCACCGGCACGGGCAGAACCCGTAAATCGTACAGCAGATCCGGGAGACAGATTATTTGCAATCAGTTCCACAAGCTCGGCGATCGTTGTGCCCTGACCTGATCCGCCATCCATTATGGGTACTTTGTTGTCGGCGACATCCGCTGCAAGCAGAAGAAGTTCCGCCACATCCGTAACTTCGACAAAGTCGCGCTTTTCCAACCCGGTTCCGAAGAAATCAGCGCGATGGTTTATCAGTTTGCAACAGGCATCCCAAACAATCTGCTTTCTAAGTCCCTGACCGTATATGGAAAACAGTCTGACAATCGCAACCTTTAACCCGTCTTGCTTTGCTGACCGCATGAGTATGTCTTCGGCTTGCTGTTTGTGCCTTCCGTAGGGTGATACAGGTACAACGGGGGATCCACGTTCATCAGGTGCTCCGGCTTTTTCACCATAGACGGCACCGCTCGATGTATAGACGATTCTGGCGTTTGGGGCGTTACGAGCTACCCATGATGCAAGTGCTTGCGTCGAACTTACCGTCCGCCGGTAATCAGCCGCCTGGTTTTCGATCGATTCCGAGACACTCGAGCCGCCTGCGCAATGTATGATGATGTCAGGTTTCAATTCGATTGATTGCAGCAGATCGCGACAGATCTCACCTTTCTTCCACCCTTTCAGATTTGATCGGGCAAGCGTGATTGGGCCAAGTTCGCCGTTGCCAATTCCGTAAACGTTGAATCCGGCTTTTGCGTAGCGATAGGATATGGCTGACCCTATGAATCCCGCGTACCCGGTTACCAGAACGGTTTTGGCACCTACCATGAAAAAATCTCCCTGTCGGAATACCTCTGAAAAAATTTAATGGTTGGCAATACTAACCAGATTTCAATTCGTTTTTCGACATCTCTTTCGGTAAATGTGCTATTCGGGACGGAACGAATTGGCAAAGAAACGCAATGCAATCGACAAATTCGCTTACCTTTTCTGTGCTGGTTACAGTTGTTCCAAAGGTTTTAAACGGCGCACTGACGCTACTGCTCAGCTTGATACTCGTTGTTGTCTTTCCCATCGAGCAATATGGATATTACGCATATGCAATCAATGTCATACTGCTTGCGGATGCCATAATCGGCACACCGTTTGATTTGGCGGTCATCAGGGTGGCGCAGCCGATAATCAAGTCTGATCCGTCAACCGCATTGGCAATCGAACGACAAGCCTTCTTTTTGAAACTGCTGCTTGCGACGCTGATCATACTGATGGCGTTTGCCCTGTTCCTGGTATTGGATATCAAGCTGGCGCAGCATCAGCGGCCCATGGCACTGATCCTGGTCACCGGTGCTGCAATCCTGGGGCTTCTCACAATTCGTTCTTTGCTCTTGCACATGCAGATGCGAGAGGCCTTTGCCAAATATGGCAAGGTCGAATTGTTGCACGTTGCCCTGAAAATGGTTCCGGCGTTTGCACTTGTCGGGTTTGGTATGGCCACGCCATTAAACATTCTGCTGTGCTTTTTCCTGGCCCCGATAATCGCCACTGGTGCAATGCTGTTTCAAATCAAGTTCGAAGCATCTGAAAAAGCCAGATCACTTGATCATATTCCGTCACTTGCAAGGTCTTTGGCGTGGTATCTGCCGACACTCGCCCTCGGTGCGACGCTGGCGCGAATGGACATCTTGTTGATGGGTGGATTCCTGCCAGCAAAATCATTGGGAGCATATGGTGCAGCAGTTACCCTTGCTTCGGTGCCCGACATGATCGGTATGTATCTGGGAATAGTATTGACGCCGCGGGTGGTAAAATATGCGCACGCGGGTCAGCTCGGCCCGTTTTTTCGCCGAAATCAACTATTGCTAATGGCAGTATCCGCCGCATGTTATGTCGGCTTGCTGTCCCTGTCGGGTTTCCAGATTCAAGACCATCTGCCTGACAAATTCACCGAGATTTTTCCGATATTCCTGATCTTGGTTCCCGGTACTCTTTTTGCGATGACCACGTCGGCCATGGCCCTTCCGTTTGTTCTGTTGTCAAACAGGCGGTTTCTTCTCAGCCTAGATGTTTGCATAGTCCCCGTGGTTATTGTTGCATATCTTTGGGTTATTCCGAATTACGGCGTTTCAGGCACAGCATATTTGGCGCTTGCGGTCATGATGGTGCGCAGTATCGCCGTTCTTGCCGCCGCCTGGCTGAGTTGTGACAAACAACATTCATTCGGTTCTTCCTGATATACCACTGAGGCTTGCACCGGCAGGACGCGGAAGCTGTCGGCAAGCGGTTGGCGCAATGATGTGAGATTATGGCAATTTCCCGGCGCATATCCGCCAGCCGTTCCCTGGAATACACCAATTCTTTAGACAATAAACTCTACTTTCCAATCAGTTGCTGATCGTTGGCAGGGTTTTGCCTAGTTATCCGAATAATCCAATCGCCGCCACATTGATGCACTAAGACAAGGATGCCTGATCAGGTCAATTACGCACTTTTGGAATCGGAGCCCCTACAATGGCTGAATCTACGTCGAATAATCGGCTGAAACTGACACCCAAATTCTCTGCGATGCAGTCGCGCAGCTATTCCGGTAGCGCGGGCGATTATCTTGACGCGGGTCACATGGAAAGCCTTGCGCTGACGTCCGGCACGCTATCGCTGAGTTTTTCCCTGGACCGGCTGCCTGGCAGCATGGCACTGGTTTCCAAGGACGGCGAGGGTCGCGGCGATGGCGGCGGCTTTACCGTCTGGGTGCT
>JAGQRW010000012.1 GCA_020425085.1 Paracoccaceae bacterium | reverse complement strand
GTTGTCGTACACCCCGGCGGCGATCTGGATGCCGGTGGAGAAGGCCAGATCAGCCGTGGCCGCGTAGGTGACTTTGCGCGTGACCTCGCCAGCACCCGGCTTGGTCCACATGTATTCAACCCAACCGCCGTGTTTCCCTGTTGCGGCCTGGCACAACTCCTTGAAGACGAACCGTCCGTTGTTGTCGGTGATCTGCAGGATCGGCCGACCGACCAGATCGGGGCGCATCGGATGGGCCACCATCCGGTTCAACCGGCAATCGAAGGCAAACACGTAGCTATCCTTCCAGACCCACGGGCCATCGGGGTTGTTGAGCGAACTAATACCCGAGACGCCCTTGGTTTGCAGGAATTTTGCGGCACCCCAGACCTTGGTCACCGCCTCGGTGGGCGTCGCAGCCTCTTCGTCGGCGACCGCGGCCGTGGTCGTCAATCCGGCTGACAGCGCGGCCAGAACCAGCATCGAAACTTTGTGAATCATATTCATGGCAATCTCCTTTCCGGGCCTCAGGCCTTGATCCAGGGGCGCCCGACGGGCAGCACGTCACGGCCAAACACGTCGGCAAAAATAAGGTGGGCCATGATGTACCAGGCCGACAGCGCAGTGACCATCAATTCGTAGCCCGCCACCACGGTCAGCCCCGGATAGCCAAAGTGAGCCAGATCGAGCAGTACGAAGCCGATCAGCAGCAAGGTAAAGGTGGTTGCCAAGGCGCCGTGAATGCGCATGGCGCCGATCCACAGGATCGCCGTAAAGGCCGTCCATGCCACAAGGAACCAGCCAATGTCGGTCTTGCTCGAGACGTAGATGTTGAAATGGTTGCCCATCAGCAGCAAGGCCAATGAAATCCAGAATGCGCCGTAGGCCGTGAAGGCGCAATAACCGAAATTATTGCCCGTCGACTTTTCCTGAAAGCCGGCAATCATCTGTGCCAGACCACCAAATATCAAGCCCAGCCATATCACCGGGCCAATACCCATCCAGCCTACGTTGTGGAATTGCAAAACCAGCGTCGTGAGTCCGAAGCCGGCCAGCCCGACAACGGCTGGATTTCCCTGTTTCTGTTCAGCCATGTTTCTCTCCCTGTCTCAAAAAAACAAAACCAGATGTCACTTCTTTTTTTTTTATAATCGAAGCAATCATACGCGCATCGTCGGGTAGTGAACAGCAAAGGAGGGCCACACTTACCCCAATGGCATTTATCGCTGGCACGGCTATGCGCAACGCCATCCACCGACTGCGATCCGCCAAGAACACCGACCGGCAGACGACGATTCGCCTTTCTGCCCTGCACAAGCCACCCGACGAGACAAACTCACCCATGCGAACCGAAGGCAAACTGACCCAATGGAATGACGACCGCGGATTCGGGTTTGTGACCCCGACCGCTGGCGGACCGCCGGTGTTCATTCATATTTCGGAATTCCCGCGCGATGGTGATCGGCCGGCGATTGGCGAGCGCTTGAGCTTCGAGACGGGTTTCAGCAAGGACGGCAAGCCTCGCGCGGTGAATGTACGCTGCCCGGATCGCGCACCGGTGCGCCGGGCGCCGCGCGAGCCGCGTCGGGAGCGGGGTCGGCCGGGGGTGTTTCGAAGGCTGCTTCCGCTGGTGCTGGTGATTGTGATCGGCGCCTATGGCTACAAGGCATTTATCCGTTACGGCGGTGCGTTTTGGCCGGCGCCGGAAACCTTCAACCCGGCGTATTCACCTGCACCCACAACAAGCCCCGCCGCACCCGCGAGATTCAGTTGCGACGGTAGAACGCATTGCTCGCAGATG
>JAGQRW010000002.1 GCA_020425085.1 Paracoccaceae bacterium | reverse complement strand
TTCACCACGAAGACAAAGGGAATGATATAGGCTGCCCAAGCAAGCTGCACCGCGGCCCAGCCAGTCTGCATCGGTCCGGTCCGGGAAATCGCTGCCGCCGCAAATGACGCCACCGCAACTGGAGGTGTGATCATCGACATCATGCCGAAATAGAGCACGAAGAGATGTGCAGCGAGTAAGTTGATGCCAAGGTCGACAAGTGGTGCGGCGACCAGCGTGGACAAAAGAGCGTAGACCCCGACGGTCGGCATGCCCATCCCCAAGATGATACACAGCACGGCGCAGAGAACCAGCAACAGCGGCAGGTTATTTCCGCCAAGCGCCAGAATGGCCCCCGTGATCGCAAAAAGCACACCGGAGTCATTCAATGCCCCGATTACGATGCCTGCGGCGGCAGCAATAAAGATGATACCAACCGAAGCCCCGGCCGTGTCGCGGAAGGCCTGAAGGATATGGCTGATACCCGGGCGTTGGCCTCTGAAGCCAAAGGCCAACAGTGCCACGAACATTGATGCCGTTGCCGCAATCGCAGCATATTCAGGGCGCCACGCCAAAGAGAAAAGACCGAAGATCAGGACCACGAACGGCAGGAGGAAAACCCACCCATGGCGCAGTTCCGACTGTACCGAAGGCAGATCTTCCTGGTCCAAACCCTTAATGTTGTCACGACCCGCCATGAGGTCGATCTGAAGGAATAGGGCTAGGTAATAGAGCAGCGCCGGAACAATGGAGGCAATCACAACCACCGAATAATCGGACTGGGTCATGACCGCCATGAGAAAGGCTGCGGCCCCCATGACCGGCGGTACCAACTGCCCCCCGGTCGAGGCAACGGCCTCGATCGCGCCGGCGACGTGGGGTTTGTATCCGGCCTTTTTCATCAAGGGGATGGTAATCATGCCGGTAGACACGACGTTCGACACCGCCGATCCGGAAATGGCCCCGAAGAAGCCCGATGCAGTGACCGCAATCTTGGCCGATCCGCCGCGCGACCGGCCCATCAGGGCTGCGGCGAGGTTGGAAAAGAACTCTCCTCCACCGGTTGCTTGCAACATCGAGCCCATGAAGACAAAGGCGATGACGACCGCGCCCACGATGGACAGCGGGGCGCCCAGAATGTTCCCGTCAAGATAAGCCATCTTGTAAAGGAAGCTTTCCAGACGAAAGGGGCGCCCGGTCAACGGCGACGGAAGGTATTGTGCAAATACGGCCACGGCAACAGCAGCTACGACGATGATCGTCATGGCCGGGCCAGCCGTCCGTCGTACACCTTCGATCAGTACAAGGATGGTGATCGCGGCAAGCGCCAGGCCGAGGGCTCCGTAGTCACGGAAATTGGCCTGGTCGATCAGATCCGGGAACATCACGACTGTGACAAGCATCGCGCCGGATCCGATCAGGGCTAGCGAAATGTCGATCCAGCGGAATCTGGACGGGTGCGTGATGAAGATCGTCACCGTGGCGATCGAAAGCAAAAAATAGAGGTACTGACCGCCGAAGAAATTAAACCCGAGGCTGCGGTGAACGCTCAGCGCCCATAAAATGGCGGCGGCAACCAGCAGAAATCCCAAGGCATTAACGAGACGTTCAACCGTCATGATCATCTCACTTCTTGCAATTGAACGAGTGTACGCCCCCTACCGCCTGGATCAGGGGCGCGGGGTCGTCACTTCCAGACGCCCTGCTCCTCGAAGAAACGGATCGCCCCGGGGTGATAGGGAATGGGCAGCGACGGCTGCGCCATGATTTCAACGGTCAGATTCGCAAACTGCGGGTCTGCCTTTGCAATCCTTTCGATATTGGCGGCGATGCTGGACACGACGTCATATACGGTTTGTTCGTCGACCTCATTGGTCACAAGGATCACAAAGGGGGCCTGAATGATCGAATTACCCTGTTGGCCGGCTTCCTTACGCCCAAGATCAACTTTCGCTACAGTCGCACCGGGTGCCATTTTCGCCATGGCCGCCTTGGTCTCATCATTGACGGGAAAATCAAGGAACCGGACCCCGATCGCCGCATCAGCCTGCGCCGTCTTGCCAGCCGAGACCGAGAAGATCGTTGCGTCGAGCGAACCTGCGATCAATTCGTCAAGCGCCTGAACGCCATTTTGGACCGGCACGGGCTGCACGTCCTCATAGCTCATCCCCGAAATGGACAGGGCGGACGACATGAAGACAGCCAGGTTACGCTGCGATGTGAAGTCCGAAGCCACGTGCTTGCCAGCCAGGTCGGTCACACTCGTCATTCCGCCGTCTGCTTTGGCAATGACCCCAAGCTGCAGGGGGTAGACGACGGTGGCAACACGCAGCCCTTCGTAAGGCCGGCCTTTGAACGCACCGGTGCCGGTGTAGGCCTGCGCAGCGGCAGTGATGTTCGCGAAAGAGAACTCGAACTCCTGATCGGCCATTGCCGGAATAATGGCGCTGGGCCCGCCAAGCGGGACCACGACGAAGTTCCTGCCGATGCTTTGGCCGATAACACTGGCAATTGCCGAACCGGATGCATAGGCCAGCGAACCTTGTGGGTTTGTCCCGATTGCAATCGGAGCTTGCGCGATGGCCTGTCCGGCAAGAAGCGCAAATGACAGCGAAATCGCTGCTGAAAAATTGGGCATAGAATGTCCTCCCTATCTACACCATCGGACATTAACACTATATATTCAGCACGATCAAAGTTGATTATGGCCGTTTATATGATCTTTTTGTGCTATATCACGGGTCAGGTCGCTGATGATCTGGACAAGATCCCTGGCAAGTGGCGTGAGACCTGCCTGACTTCGGATTGAGATTCCGACTGTACCGCTGGAGGCCGAGGCATCAACAGGAAGCTGAATGAGCGATCCAGTCTTTAGATCATTGGCTACGGCCCCCCAGGGCGCGACCCAGACCGCATCCGACAACAGAACAAATGCACGACCGAAAGCAGACGATACAGTTTCCACGTAGTCGATAGGTGAAGTGATCCCCGCCGCAATCAGAATCTGTTCTGCATCCCGTCGAATGATCGACCCTTCGACCGGCATGACAAATGTGAAATCGGCCAGGCTCGGCACGTCGCCGGGTGATGCTGCGGGATCAAGCAGCGGATGCCCGGGACGTACGGCCACCGTCAGGTATTCCTTGTAGAGTGACCGGAATTCGATGCCCGACATGTCCGACGGCGCTGCCAATCGTCCGATCACGAAATCCAGATCTCCAACACGTAGAGATTGCATTAGCGACGTATTGGTTCCGGTCATGACCGATACCGGCCGTCCCGGATTTCTAAGCTTGAACTGAAGAATTGCCGCCGGCAGGATGCGTTCAGTCGCGTTTGGAAGGACGCCGACAACAACGGACTGCCGCGATCCCTGTCTGGTCCGTGCGATCTTTTCAAGCCCCTGGCTCAAAGCTGTCGTGCTTGCGGAAACATGCCGGAAGAAGACTTCCCCGGCGGGCGTTAGTGTGATCCCTGCCCGATTCCGTTCCATGAGGCGAACTTCGACAATCCCTTCCAATTCGTTTAGGGTTCTTGATGCCGCCGACTGGGTGATCCCAAGTTCATCAGCCGCCCGCACGATAGACCCTGAGCGCACGATTTCGAGGAAGCACATCAAATGCCGCTGTTTGATGCGCCGCGCCATGGAGCTTGCCGACATGTCTTTTGCAACCTTATCGCCTTCGTTGAGTGAAGAGACTAGACCACAATCAGATTGCGTTCGAAAGAGCCAGGTGTTGCGTTGCATGAGTTTGTCTTATGCTGATTGCGGCTCTTACCTTCAGCCAGGATTTGTTTCCGAGCGGCAGGACCCGCTTCAAGCGACAAAGTTCATCACTCGGGCCATACCGGCGGAACATCGGCATCAGTTCGGCAATCGGAACCTCGACCAGCCCTGCGACGGTCTCGTCGCCACAGCTGACCGGAGGAATGCCCGCCAGCACCTGAAAATGCCCAGCCGCCGCCCAGCCAGCGACATCGGCCGGATGGCACCCCCAGCGCGCAGAGATCTCGTAGATCGAATAAAAAGCAATCGGCGGCAGAGCCATAAATAAAATCCTTTCAGACATGCGGCATCCTGCGGCCAGAGCCGTTGGAATGCAGATTACAAAACCCGCGATGCCAGGCATGCGGGCGGACTGGGTGGTGAGCTTTTGGTCGAGGAAAACCGCCTGTATGACAGAGCGCATCCCGCGGGATGCTGGCGTCTGGCTGTGTTCGTCTTTTTCGATTCTTTATTCTGCTCGCGGCGAGACTACACAACCCCCGGACGAGTTTGCAATCACCAACCTTTGAAATTCGATTTCTGCCGCTGGCTCCTGAAAAAACCCCATGCGTGTTGGCGGAACACAACCGGATACCGTCGTTCCGACGGTTCCGCCCCCGGCAAATCCCGCGAAACACCCCTGAACGACGGCCAATGCGGCCTGTTTGGAAACATCGGCCAGTGCCGCCCCGTGACCAGCGATTGAGACCACATGCTATTGGGCCTGCGATGGGCGCCAACCCGATCTATGCAGCGGCCCACATCACCGGAAAGCTCAATGAAACAAGGGGTGGAATTGGGAGGCGGGTTTCAATTCCACCTTCCGCCTGTATTCCGCCCCTTGGCCTCTGCTTCGCTATCCCTGCCCCCGGCAGAGAGGCGAGAGAAAACGGAGCAGCTCATGACACAACCCTATCCTGTAGCACCACATGAACCGCTGGACCTGCTGGCGGACTGGATCAGCCGAGAGCAGCTTGCATGCGAGCTGGGTCTCACATCCGACACGCTTGCCAGATGGGAGGCACGCCGCCAGGGACCACCCTGCACACGCATAGGCCGCAAATCCTTTTACCGGCGGGCGGCCGTGCATGATTGGATCTGGGCGCAGGAACAGGTGCATCCGGTGCGCAAATCGCGGGGGCGGTCATGACCCGGCCCATCCGTCACCCCGCGCCATGGCTCGCCGACCGGCTGGCGGAAGCCCGTGCCGTCATCGCCGATATTGCCCATCACAGCGACCACCTGAACCGGCTCGCCTGCCGGGTGATTATCAGCTACGGCGAAACGGTCAAAGAACGCGAGGAGGCCCGCGTGCTTCTGGTGGTGCTGGATGCCCGCAGCCCATGGCGGCATCGCCATCGCTCGGACCGGGATCCGGAGGCGTCGTCATGAAACGTCGCAATACTCCCGAGGCTGATGCCCAGCGCGCCATCGTCCAGGCTTTACGCATCGCCCTGCCCCGCGACGCCATCGTGCATCATTGCGCCAATGAGGTGACAGAGGCCGGGCCGCGCGGTGCCAGGCGCCAGGCCATTCTGGTCGGCATGGGCGTGCATCCCGGTTTTGCCGATCTGGTCGTGATGTCGGAAGGCCAGGTGCTGTTTCTAGAGGTCAAAAGCCAGACCGGCCGGTTGCGCAAATCGCAGGAGGTGTTTCGCGACACGGTTTGCGCGCAGGGCTTTGGATGGGCGCTGGTGCGTTCGGTCGACGATGCGCTGGGCGCTTTGGGCGATCAAGGCTTCGCCAGCCGGGTGCGCCCAGTGCTGAGGGCAGCGCCATGAGCCATGATGCCACCAACTGGGCCATCCAGCAGCGCGGGTTGAAACCCACGACCAAAATTGTGCTCTGGCATCTCTGTGATCGCTACAATCCGGATTACGGCTGCTTTCCGTCGCAGGCGCGACTGGCCGATGATTGCGAAATCAGTCGCTCCACCCTGAACGACCATCTTGGCCATCTTGAAGCGGCGGGCCTCCTGCGGCGTATTCCATGCCTCCATCCGGTCACCAAGCGCCAGATGCCAACCCGCTACATCCTGGGGTTTGAGCCGGGCTTCACGCCAGATGATCCTGATCCGTGTTCGGCAACCGGACACGGGGCTTTGACCCTCAACCATGAGCTTGAAACCGCGTCGGAAAAATCACCCATCGCCTCAGATCAGGCCGAGCCGTGTCCGGAAATCACACACGGCAATCCAGCCAAAGCCGTGTCCGGATTTTGCGCCGACCCGTGTCCGGAAAATGCCGAAAGCCGTGTCCGGAATTCGGACACTAACCTTGTAAGAGAACCACTAAGTAAACCAGTAAAGGAGGAGGAGGACGCGCAAGCGCGAGAATCAGATTTTGATCGGTTCTTTGCAGAGCTGTTGATTGCGCTGGGCTTTGCCGCCAACGCCAGCCTGCTGCCCGCCTGGTGGCAGGGCTGGCCAGCCCGGACCCATGTGCACCGGTGGATTGATGATCTCGGGTTGTCTGAGGATCGGATCATCGAGGTCGCCACCGAAACCCGGCGCGATCATCCGAACCCGCCTGATGGACCGAAAGCGCTGGATCGGTTCATGGAATGCGCCGCCCAGCGCAATGCGCAGGCGGCTGCAGCAAGCACTAACAGCAAGAAATCCAAGCAAACCCGCAAGCGCGACGACAAGCCCCGGCCCAGCGACGATAAGCTGGCGGCATTCTATGCCGCCAAGGTAAACTCCGGCGAATACCTGCCCAACCGCATGATCAGCAGCGCCATGTGCCGATTGATGCTGGCCCGCGGGCTGGTCACGCCGGAACGGCTCCGAATGCGGGGAGTGCGGTGAATGGCCTGGTGTTACCTCCCCGGCACGGATTGTCCCTCTGCGCAGGCGGCGGAGGCCTTGATCTGGGCCTCATGCTGGCCGAGCCCGGATATCACACGCGCGCCTTGGTCGAATGGGAGGACTGGCCCCGAACTGTGCTCATCACCGCCCAGCGCGCGGGGTATTTTGCCCCGGCACCGATCTGGGATGATTTGCGCAGCTTCGATGCCCGGCCGTTCCGCGGTGCTTTCGATACCGTCCTCGCCGGATACCCCTGCCAGCCCTTCAGCGCCGCCGGAAAGCGCGGCGGTGCCGACGATCCCCGCCACCTGTGGCCAGAGGTCGCCCGGATCATCCGGGAATGCACCCCCGAATGGGTGTTCCTCGAGAACGTCGCCGGTCACGTCAGCCTCGGCCTTGAGACCGTGCTGCGAGAGCTTTGGGGCTTGGGTTACACGCCTGCGGCAGGCCTGTTCAGCGCGGCAGAGGTTGGCGCGCCGCATCAGCGGTTGCGGATCTTCATTCTGGCCCACGCCAGCCGCCCAGAACTGGAAGGGCAGCAGCGCGGCCAGCGTGATCCGCGCCGATGGCAAATCGCGAATGGACCTGCTGCACTACCGGGCGGAACAGGGCTTCACCCGCCCGGCCCCGATGATCGGGATACATGGAGCGCGATCCTCGCATCACGCCCCGATCTCGCGCCCGCTCTGGGCTTTGATGATTGCCTCGCATGGGCGGGTCGCATCAAGGCGGATCCTGAAGGCCCGCTCAAGACGCAGGCTCAATCCGCTGTTCGTCGGATGGCTGATGGGCTGGCCCATCGGGCACGCGCTCTGCGCCTGCTCGGCAATGGAGTTCACCCTCTGGCGGCAGCACATGCGTGGCGCACTCTCGCGGCTGCCCATGGCCTCGGGCCCGTGGATCTGGCGGCCGACGGATGCGCCGGAGGACCCGGCACAGATGGATCTCTTTGAAGGATGGCAGCCATGAGCATGCAGGGACGGATTGGGCGCACGAATGGCCCGAAGGCAAAACGCGCGCTGGGCGTGCAGGCGGTGCTCGAATGGGCGTTCCGGGTTGAAAAGGCACGGCTGGAACTGCCATCGCCAAAGGACGTGCCGGAGGAGGGTTTCGGCTTTGGATTGGAATACGTCCTGCTGCAGCGCGCGGCGCTGGGCTGCAAGATCGATGGTGGTCAGCACAAGATGGGCAGTTACACCCATGCCGACGCCGAAGTGATTGCCGCCACCGTCGCGGGGATGCCAGACAGCTTAGGCGGCAAGCGCATGGCAATCCGCGTCGCCGAACTGGCGCGTGCCGGGATGACGCCGGACTGGATGCCCGGTGTTGTGCCGCGCTGTGTGCCGGTGGAAGGCATTGCGGCACAGCTGCAGGCAGCACTTGCCGACCCTAGCGTTCGCGGCATCGCACTCGACATTGACAGCTTTGGCGGCGAGGTTGCAGGCGCTTTCGATCTGGCGGATCGCATCCGGGCAGCACGGGCGCAAAAGCCGGTGCAGGCCTTCGTGGCAGAACATGCACTGTCGGCAGGCTACGTTCTGGCCTCGCAGGCCGACCGTATCATCCTGCCCCGCACCGGCGCTGTCGGCAGCATCGGCGTGGTGGCGCTGCACACCGATATGAGTGGCGCGCTCGATCAGAGGGGCATTGCTGTCACGCTGATCCATGCCGGGACCCACAAGATCGATGCCAATCCCTATCAGCCCCTGCCCGAAACGGTGCGCGATCAGATGCAGCGTGAGCTCGAGGTGGTGCGCTTCCTGTTCGCGGAAACCGTCGCTGCCGGGCGCGGGGATCAGCTGACCCATGCGGCCGCGCTTGCGAGCGAGGCGGCAGTGTTCCGGGGGGCTGATGCCATTGCGGCCGGTCTTGCTGACGAACTGGCCGATCCCGTCAGCACCTTTCGCACCTTCGCCGCCGCCCCGCGCGGTATCAATCCCACCAGCAGAAAGGGTCTTCATATGACCACCTCCTACACCGACATCCCAAATCCGGCCCCGGTTGCAGATGCCGCGCCATCCACCGAGTCTGTCGCACCGGGCGCGCCCGAACCGCCCGTCGCAGCGCCCGCGCCCACGCCTGAGGCACTTGCGCCGGACGCCCCCGTGATGGACGCCGACGCCATTCGTGCCGAAGCGGCCGAAGTGGCGCAGGTCTGCGCGCAGGCGGCACGGCTTGGGGTAAACATCGACGCCGCCGATGCCGTTACGCGCGGCCTGAAGCCCGAGGCCCTGCGCGCCCGGGTGTTGGCCGATCTTGCCGCGCGCAACGATGCGGCAGTCATCATTGCCAGCGTCCCGGCTGCGGCGGCGGCCAAAGACAGCCCGATCATCACCGCCGCCAGGAAGGCAGCGTCCGACGCAAAGCTTTAATCGCCCTTCCCTACAGCCAACCATCCCGGAGACTGAACCATGCCTGTACTGACAGAGCCGCCCAGCATGGGCGATGTCCTCAAATACGAGGTTAACCCGAACTACACCCGCGAAGTGATCACCCTGCTGCAAGGCATGCCCTATCCGGTCGGCTCGGTGCTGGGAAAAATCACTGCCAGCGGCAAATACAAGCTGGCAACCAGTGGCGGCGCAGACGGCGCACAAACGGCCAGCGCCGTGCTGCTTTTTGCCGTCGACGCCACCTTGGCAGATGCCACGGGCATTGTGGTCACCCGCGGACCCTCGATCGTGTCGCGCGCAGGCCTCGCCTATGACGCCAGCGTCGATGACGGCGCCAAGATCACCACCAAGCTCGGCCAGCTCGCCACCGTCGGCATCATCGCCCGCGACGGCGTCTGACGCCACATCCCCTCTTTCCCCGGAGCACCCCATGACCCTTGTTCGCAATCCCTTTGACGCTGGCGGCTATTCGCTGGCGGAAATGACGCAGGCCATCAACATCCTGCCCAACCTTTACACCCGCCTTGGCCAGATCGGCCTCTTTCGCTTTGAGGGCGTAACCCAACGCAGCATCATCATCGAGCAGTTTGAAGGTATTCTCAGCCTGCTGCCTTCGGTCCCCCTCGGCGCACCGGCAACTGTTGGCAGCCGCGAGGGCCGCTCGATGCGCTCTTTCGCACTGCCCTGGATCCCGCATGACGATGTCATTCTGCCGGCCGATATTCAGGGCATGCCGGCCATCGGAACCTCGGATGCCGCTGATCCGCTGGTGGCGGTGATGAACCGCAAACTGACCTTGATGCGACGCAAACACGCCCAGACCCGGGAATATATGGAGATGAACGCGCTGCGCGGCATTGTGAAGGATGGTGCGGGCACCACGCTTTACAATTACTTCACCGAGTTTGGCCTGCAGCAGATCTCGGTCGACTTTGTGTTCGGCACCGCCGCCACCAATGTGCAGGCCAAGGTCCGCACCGTGTTGCGCGGCATCGAGGATAACTTGTTGGGCGAGACCATGACCAGCGCCCGGGCATTGGTCAGTTCCGAGTTCTTTGACAAACTGATCGCCCATCCCAAGACCGAGGATGCCTACAAGTTCTTCTCGGCAACCGGCGGTCAGCCGCTGCGCGAAGACATGCGGCGCGACTTTCCCTTCGCCGGTATGCTGTTTGAAGAATATAATGGCAGCGTCACGCTTTCAAACGGCAGCTCCGAACGGCTTATCCCGGCGGGTGAGGGTATTGCCTTCCCCATGGGTACTTTTGATACCTTCACCACCTATGGCGGCCCGGCCAATTTGCTGGAGGCCGCCAACACGTTCGGTCTGCCGCTTTATGCCCGCCAGCATCTTGATGAAAAGGGCCGCTGGATTGATCTGATGACCGAAGCCTCAGTCCTGCCGGTCAACAAGCGGCCACGCCTCGCGATCCGGCTGCACACCTCAAACTGACGGGTTGCCATGACCGTCTTCGCTGCCGCCATCGACCGCATCTATGCCAACCCGTCCATGGCGGAGGCAGCCCTGTGGATCTCCGCCACCACATCCGAGGAGCGCCCCATTCGCGTCATCCGCCGCACGCCCGATCGCATCACCGGGTTCGGCGCGGCCCGATTTGTCAGCGACACCATGAATGTGGATATGCGTGTCTCCGACCTGCCCGATCCCCTTCCCGGTGATCTGATCGTGATCGGTGCTGACAGCTTTACCATTCAGGGCGAACCGATGCGGGATCGTGAGCGGCTGATCTGGACGCTGGATCTGAGCCCGACATGAAGCTGAAGATCGACATCAACCCCGACATCGTCGCCATGATGCAGGCGGAGATCGCCGCCGGGGAAAAGGCGGTATCGGCGGCGATGCGTGAGGCCGGCAATGGCCTCAAATCCGCCTGGCGAACGCAAATCACCGGCGCGGGCCTCGGTACCCGTCTTGGCAACAGCATCCGGATCACCAGCTTCCCGAAATCCGGTGACAGCCTGAATGCGGCGGCACTGGTCTGGTCGAAAGCGCCGGTGATCATCGGCGCCCATGATACCGGGCCGCTGATCCGATCGAAAAACGGCTTCTGGCTGGCGATCCCCACGCCAGCTGCAGGCAAAAGCTTAAAGGGCGGGCGCATTACCCCCGTGGAATGGGAACGCCGCACCGGGTTGCGTTTGCGTTTCGTCTATCGCCGCCGGGGGCCGAGCCTGCTGGTGGCCGAAGGGCGGCTGAACACCAAGGGTCGCGCTGTGGCATCACGGTCAAAAACCGGACGCGGCATGGCAACCGTGCCGATCTTCCTGCTGGTGCCGCAGGTCAGGTTGCGCAAGCGGCTGAATCTGGCGCGGGATGCAGAGCGGGCGGTGGATGGCGTGCCGGGGTTGATCGTGGCGAAGTGGGTGGAGGGGCAATTACGCTGATGTCGGCTATGCGGACTTAATTGCCGTCCGATACGCCCATACCAATGTCCGTTTTTGGCTTTTTGATTGGTCAAAACGTTCGTTTGCGCCGTTGTCACTCACCTTTACTAGAACTTCTTAGGGCGTGTTGCAGGTGGGATACGCTAGAGCTCGATCGACATCCAAGAAAAAGTGTGAGTACCCTTTCAGGGTCCCACTTTTTGGTGCACCCATCTATCGATATCTCCAATGGCAAGGCTCACTTCAACACCGGCTTGTTGACGATTACAGCGGCAAGCAGAAACGCCATTGCGAGGACTGAAGTACCGGTGCGTACCAGGTGCCAAGTCCACCATGTATCACGAATCTGAGCCCAGTTGGCTGGCAGTGTTTCAACGGTCCAGGTCATTACTATCGCGTTGATCGGCTGGTTCAGGAACCGCGTGACAATACCAGCCGCGACCATAAACACAAGGGCACCGGCATAAAGTTGGAATGCTGGGCCCCTGCCGTAGGCTAGCCAAGCAAGCGCAATAGTGCAGAGCATGGCCGCCAAGGCCATTCCCGGTAGAAGGACATTCAGGCCGCCGACAGCGCCCTGATGCATTTCGACGAAGGTCGCGGCTGAATAGGTGGTCGGATTGTATCCGCGCCATATTCCAAAAGTGCTTCCGGCCACCATCGCGAGGATAAGGCTGGCGGCAAACTGCAAAGATAGGATCAGCCCGTACATCCTAAGCTCCTTTTCATTTTCTGCGGGCTACCTACCAAGAATATTTCGGTAGGTAGATATTGTATTCAATACGGTAATACTGTATCAAAAAGAGATGAAAGTAAAGCAAGAAAAGCGACCCTATCATTCACGAAAGCGGGCCAAACAGGCCGCGAACACGCGCGAAGACGTGATTTTGGCGGCGCGGCGGTTATTCATTTCACTCGGCTGGGCGAAGACAACAATCGCGAAAATCGCTGCTGCGGCAGGAGTTTCAAACGAGACCGTCTATAGTGTTTTTGGTACGAAGACGGCGCTGCTTCAGGAGCTGGTGAGTCAGGCTGTACGCGGTGACAACCCGGGGCTGCCGCTTATAGAACAAGACAGGCCGAAGCAGATCGAGCGGGAGACGGACCAAGGCAAACAGATAGAACTCTTTGCCCAGGACATTACGGCGATCCTGTCACGTGTTGCGCCATTAATGGATGTAGCAAGAACAGCCGCCGGAACGGAACCAGAGATGGCGAGGCTTTATTCCCGCTTCCATCAGGGTCGGCGCACAAACCTTGAATGGTTCGCCGCAACGCTCCTGCAAAATGGACCGCTCAAGGGAGGATTGGATGCCGGGGAAGCCGGGACCATACTGTGGCGCCTAGCAAGTCCCGAACTATTCCTTCTGATTAATCGGGTCGAAAAATGCGCGAGTCCGGCTTATGCCCAGTGGCTCGCGGATAGCCTCAGGAATCTTCTTCTTGATTAGGAGATTTCTGTGACCGGTTTCTACATCGCACGCGGGCTGAGATGTTTGCGCGGACTTGCAGTGTGGACATTGGATATACCGTAGAAGTTATACGATTTGGGCTCGAGGAGCCGTCGGCGAAGCCATCCGCTTAGGGATAACATATGCCCACCACCTTTGAGACCATCCTCGCCGCGTTCCTCGCGCGGCTGCAAACCCTTTCCGCCACGGTGCTACGCGACGAGGTGCTGCCCGAGCGGATCCCAGCAGCGGGACTGATCATCCTGCGAGATGGCCAGCCGGGAGAACCCGAGGTGACGCTGTCGCCCTTGCGCTATCACTACCAGCACCGCGCCGAGCTGGAGGTGGTCGTCCAGGCCGCGAATAACCGGGCCAGTGCCTTCGACACCCTGATCGCAAGCATCGGCAGCGCGCTTGAAGATGACCGCACGCTTGGCGGGCTCTGCGACTGGGTCGAACCCGAAGCCCCGGCCTCAGTCGATCTGCCGGTCGAAGGCGCTGCCGCGCTGAAGGCGGCGGTAATCACCGTCGTTCTGCATTACACCACCACCGGCCCCCTGGCCTGACATCCCGACAACAAGGAGAAACACATGGCACGTGCACAAGGCGCGCGGGCGCAAATGGCGCTCGGCTTTGAGACGGTTTACGGCACGCCGCCGGTCAGCGGCTTCAAATTGATGCCCTTCGCCCGGGCAACGCTGGGCGCGGAACAGCCGCTGCTGGAATCCGAACTGCTGGGCTATGGCCGCGATCCCCTGGCCCCGATCAAGGATGCGGTCACCGCCGATGGCGAAGTCGTGGTGCCGATTGATGTCGAGGCGTTCGGCTACTGGCTGAAGGCGGCCTTTGGCGCACCCACCACCAGCGGCACCACGCCTATCTGCCGATCCCGCGCATAGAGATCGCCGGGCCACAGGGCGTGCAGGCCAGCTTTGACTGGCAAGCCGCCAAAGCTGCCAGCCCTGCGCGCATGTGCACCGCCGTCCTCACCAACAGCATTGCGAGTTATTAGACATGATCAGACTGAACCTTACCGCCGCCCCTGAATGGCTGGAGTTGGCCCCTGGGCTGCGCCTGTTGGTGGCACCATTGACCACCGCCCTGATGGTCTCGGCCCGCGCCGATCCGGTTATCGAGGCCATGCCCGACACCGCCACCCCGGAAGAACTGGCCCTCGCCATGGCAAAGGCCGTCGCCCGCCGCGCCGTGCTGGATTGGGAAGGCGTCAGTGATGATGCCGGCAACGATGTGCCGGTTTCCCCCGATGGCATCAATGCTCTGCTGGAAGTCTGGCCGGTGTTTGAGGCGTTCCAGACCGGATACGTTGCGCGCAGCCTGATCCTGGACGCGGAAAAAAACGTCTCCGCGCCCTTGCCGAATGGTCCTTCGGCGGGGGCGATCGCTACTGTGAAGCCTGCCAGGAAACCTGCCAAGATTGCCCGGCGCGGCTGAACCGGCCCGTCACGTTCGAGGGCTGGCAGGTCTGGGATCTGGTCGGCCGCCTTGGTGGCCAGCTGCGCCTGGCCCCGGGCGCCGTCCTGGGCTGGGATATGGGCGCGGCTCTGGCGCTGGCACAGGCCCTCGGCATCGACACCATGATTGCCGCTGAACTGCTGCCCGGGATCGAGGCGGTGATGGTAAAGAAGCTGAACGAGGAAATGGTGTCAGGCAGCCGCGAGGGGCGTGATGTCTGACACATCGACCGTGTCCCGCGCCCGCGCGAGGTCCCAGGCCCGCTGCAGGTTCATCCAGTATTCGGGCGTCGTGCCGAAGAAGGTCGCGAGCCGCATCGCCGTATCCGCGGTGAGCGCCGTCTCACCCTTCACCAGCCGCTCAACCCGGGTGCGCGGCACGTGCAGGCGCTTTGATAACCCGATGGCGCTCAGATCGAGCGGCCCGAGGTAAAGCTCCTTCAGGACCTCGCCCGGATGCGAGGGGTTTGTCATCAATGTCATGTCGCGTCCTTTCAATGGTAATCGACGATCTCAACGTCGGCCGGTCCCTGTTCGGTCCACACGAAGCAGATGCGCCACTGGCCGCTTATGCGCACCGAATGCTGCCCGGCGCGGTCGCCCTTGAGCCCCTCGAGGTGGTTTCCCGGCGGAAACCGAAGATCCTCGAGGACCACAGCAGCGTCCAGAGCAGACAGTATCGCCCGCGTTCGCTTGACCAGATCGGTCGGGAAGCCCTTGCCGAACTGGTCGCTGACCGCGTTCGCCGCGCGTTTGCCCTTCGTGCTGATAATCATGAGGTGTATGTATCACGTTATGATACATATTGCAAGAGCGGAACGACCTCGCTCGCACCGCCAATCAACAATCGGGATATGTCACCATGACAGAAAAACGTGTATCCGTCCGGCTGGTGGCCGAAGGCGGCCGCCAGGTGCGTGCCGAGCTGGAAGGTATTGGCGACGCCGGAGCGCGGGGTTTCGGGCGCTTGTCCTCCGAGATGGAAATGGCAAATACGCGCATGGCGGCATTCGCGCGCCGCGCCCGGGCCGCTGCGGTTGGCGCAACCGTGGCGCTGGCAGCAGCGGGTGCTGCGATGATCCGGTCTGGTCTTCAGACGGTGGATGCGCAGGCCAAGCTGGCGCAATCGCTCGGCACGACGGTCGCCTCGATCCAGACGCTGGAGCGGGCGGGTGAACTGGCGGGCGTCTCCATGTCCGGCATTGAACAGGCGACCAAGGATCTGACGAGGCGGCTCAGCCAGGCGGCCGCAGGATCCGGACCCGCCGCCGATGCGCTGGAACGGCTGGGGCTCTCGGCCAGCGACCTGATCGCCTTGCCGCTCGACCAGCGGGTCGGCGCCATCAACGCCGCCATCGAGAAGTTTGTGCCCGCCGCCGAACGCGCGGCAGTCGCCGGTCAGCTTTTTGGCGAGGAAGGCTCGATCGCCATGTCACGCATCGACACTTTGAGCCTGCGACAGGCGACCGCGGACGTGCTTGCTTTCGGGGTTGTGGTCTCCGAGCAGGATGCCGATCGCTTCGGGAAATCGCTGAACCAAGCCGGTAATGCCGCTACCAACGCGGGCGGTGCCGCCGCAGATGCTGCCGAGATCGCCAAAACCGGATGGGAGGCCGCCGTGGCCAGCCTTGCCGATTATGCCGCCAGGGCGCGCGACATTGGCGGTGATATCGGCAACGCCCTGGTCGGCGCCTTCACTTCGGCCGAAAATGCCATTGGCGAGTTCGTAAAAACCGGCAAGCTGGATTTTAGATCACTGGTGACGTCATTACTGGCCGACATGGCGAAACTGTCGACGCGAAAGTTCATTCTCGGACCACTGGCCAATGCGCTCTCAGGGGCGCTCGGCAATCTCGGCAGCATCTTTGCGCCGGTATTGCATGCAGGCGGCATGGCTGAAACCGAACACCTCGCCGTCTTTGCGACTAAGACGCCAGCACCAGGCGAGCGTGGTTGTGCCACTGTCGAGATGGCCCTGCAGGGATGGCGGAAAGGATTTCACCGGCGGATCTCCAGAAGGGGAATGGAAGTGATCGAGCCGAGCCGCTCGATGTCGTGGGTGACGTCGAGCCGGTCGGTGTCAAATCGCACCGGCACGTCGAACTCGAAACCTGCGGTGATACTGGTGCCGCTGGCCGGAGCGGTGATAAAGGTGACAAGACCGGTTGTGGTGTCCGCGGACCAGCCCGAGGCCTGAACGATTCCGTCGATCGCCACCGTAACGGTTCCGGCCACCGGCTTGGTGATGGAGCGGGCCCATGTCTGTGCGCCCGATGCATAGGCCTTTATCAGTTGAAACACCGTAGCCGCCCCGTCGCCGGTGCCGATGGCCTGATCGTTCGCTGCTGGCATGCCCGATGGCAGGCAGGATTTGTAATCACCCCAGTCTTTCCAGCGAAACCCGCAGAGACGCCCGTTGCGGGCTTCAAAGAAGGCAACGACCGCTGCCAGATCATCGGCCCGGCGCACGCCATAGGCCGCATCATAACGGCGGCGCGAGTTGGCCCAGCTGGCATTGCGTTCTTCATCACCCGAAGCCAGTTCGACGATCTGGGTGCGCCGCTCGGGACCTCCGCGCGCACCGCGGCTGATATTGTCGGGAAAGCGGATTTCGTGAAACGCCATGCTCACATGCCCCTCCGGCCCATGGCGACCGCCCGGGCAATGTCGGCCGAGACCTGGGTGCGCGACTGGCGAAAGCTCTCGGCATCGCGGGTCTGGATGTTGATGGTGATGTTTTGAGCACTGCCGGCGCCGTATTGTGCGGTTTCACGCCGCGACAGCACCCGCTCGCCTTTCTGGAGGATCGCGGGCACTTCGTCAGGCTTTAGACCCGCCCAGCCACCGGAATGCATGCGCGGTGCAGCAGCAAAAGCCATAGCTGGCACCATGCGTTGCGGCGCGGTGCCGCCACCGACCATGACCGGGCGCTGAGGTTTGACGGCTCGGTGTTTGAACCCGGGTCCGGCTTCACCGCCTCGGAAATCCGCTCCGGCTCCGACCTCGCGGTCGATGCGCAGGAGGCGACCGGCGTGCTGACCTCCGACACCATCACCGAAACCGATATTCTCGATGGCTGCTGGGACAATGCCGCGGTGGAAATCTGGCGGGTCAACTGGGCTGACACCAGCCAACGGACCCTGCTGCGCCGGGGCGCCATCGGCCAGATCCGGCGCGGGCGGCTGCATTTCGTGGCCGAGATGCGCTCCCTCGCCCATGTGCTCGGCCAGACCGTCGGGCGGACGTTTCAGGCGAGTTGCGATGCGGCATTGGGGGATGCGCGCTGCGGGGTCAATTTGAACGATCCAGCCTTCAAGGCAAGCGGTACCGTGGTATCGCTCACCGGTGATCGCGGCTTTGCGGTTTCGGGTCTTTCGGGCTTTGCCGAGGGCTGGTTTGCGCTTGGAACCTTATCCTGGCTCACCGGTACCAATGCCGGGCGCAGGGCCGAGGTGCTGAGCCATGCAAGTTCAGGTGCCGAGGTGATGATCACTTTGCTCGAGGCCCCGGTGCGCCCGGTCGAGACCGGCAGCACGTTTGACATTTCCGCCGGTTGCGACAAGCGCTTTGAAACCTGTCAGAGCAAGTTCGCCAATGCGGCGAATTTCCGGGGCTTTCCGCATATTCCGGGCCAGGACACCATTATTCGCTACGCGGCCATCGCCCATGCCTCCGAACAGGCAGGCTATCCCGCCGCTGTTCAAGGTTAGGCCTAAGGCGCGATGACCTCTGCAGGGCGGCCTGTTGGCGACGCTGGTCGCGGCACCGATCGTCGTGGTCTGTTGCGGCGGCGGCGTGTTGCTGACGGCCACAGCCGCAGCCGTGGGCGGCTGGTTCACCGGCCCTGGTGGCTGGGCTGGCTCGACTATGTCCTGCTGCCCGCATTGGCGTTCCTCATCGGATTGACGATCTATGCCGTCTGGCGGCGCCAGCGGCGCATGAAGAACCCCTGAAAGACGGGCCGTGCAGCACCGATATCAGGGAACACCAAAATCCAAAACAGGAGAAGACTTTCATGACCGACGCATATGACTACGACCTGATCGTGATCGGGGCCGGAACCGGCGGCAACGGTGTTGCGCGAATGGCCGCGGCGGCGGGCTGGAAGGTCGCCAGTATCGACAGCCTGCCCTATGGCGGAACCTGCGCCCTGCGCGGCTGTGATCCCAAGAAAATGCTGATCGGCGTCACCGAGGGCGTGGAATGGGCGCGGAACATGGCCGGCAACGGCCTGGAAGCCCAAACGTCGGTCAACTGGCCACAGATGATGGCCTTCAGACGCACCTTTACCGACAACATGCCGCCGCGCATCGAGGCGGGGCTCAAGAAAGCCGGGATCGCGACGCTGCATGGGCAGGCCCGGTTCACCGGTCCCGACACGATCGAGCTGAATGGCAAGCCCCTGCGCGCGAAGCATTTCCACATCGCCACCGGCGCCCGGCCGATGACGCTGAACATCCCCGGCGAAGAACTGCTGACCACCAGCACCGAATTTCTGGAACTGCCCGACAGGCCCGACCGCATCGTCTTTGTCGGCGGCGGTTTCATTGCGATGGAGTTCGCCCATATCGCCAAACGGGCCGGAGCCAGCGAAGTTACGGTTCTGGAAATGATGAAGCGGCCACTTGGCAACTTTGATCCTGATCTTGTCGCCATGCTGGTTGAAGCTACCGCCGAGTTGGGTATCGACCTGCGGACCGAGGCCAAGGTCATGAAGATCGAGAAGTCCGGACAGGAATTCGCGGTGACAGTCGATACCCCGGGCGGGCAAGCGGCCGTGACCTGCGATCTGGTGGTGCACGCGACGGGGCGGGTGCCGAATATCGACGATCTGAACCTGACCGCCGCCGGTGTGGAATTCGGTCCGCGCGGCATCAGGGTCAGCGCGTCCATGCGCACCACCAACCCGGCGATCTTTGCCGTCGGGGATTGTGCCGACAGTGGACCCAACCTGACTCCGGTCTCGGCCAATGAAGGGCGCATAGCTGCCAAGAACCTGCTGGCCGGAAAGGACGCGCACGAGGTGTCCTATCCGCCGATCCCAAGCGTGGTGTTCACGCTGCCCCCGGTTGCGACCGTCGGCCTGTCCGAAGCCGCCGCGACTGAGAAGGGCCTGAAGTTCGACACCCATTTCGAGAAAACCGGCGACTGGTATTCTTCGATGCGGGTCGGCGCGAAACAGACCGCCTACAAGGTTCTGGTCGAACAAGGCAGCGGCCATATTCTTGGTGCGCATCTGATCGGGCCGGGCGCCGAGGAACAGATCAACCTCTTTGCCATGGCGATGGGCGCAGATCTGACCGCAAATCAGATCAAGGCGATGATCTTTGCCTATCCCAGCTACGCCTCGGACATCGGCTCGATGGTTTGACGATATTCGGCGACACCAACCCACCCCATGAAACAGTGCACGAATGACGGTGCAGAACGGAAAAGACGATGAACCAACAAGCCAAGACCCACGACAGCGGCACCATTTCCGCCAGCAAGACGGATGATTTTGATCTGGCCGTGATGAATGAGCTGAAGAACGCGGTGTGCAGGACGTTCTGATTGCCGTCGTTGACGGACTCAAGAGCTTTCCAGATGCCATCATCGCTGCCTTTCCCGAAGCGACTGTGCAGACCTGTATCGTGCACCTGGCGCGCCACTCGCTGAATTTCTGCTCCTGGAAAGACCGCAAGGCTGTGGCTGCCGATCTACGCCTGATTTAAGGGGCTGCCACCGCCAATACGGTCGCCACCAAACTGATCTATCTGGCGATCCGCAACTTTGAGAAAGGAGGCAGAAATGTAAGAGAAAGGTTTGCAGCCTGAAACCAATTCGCTATCGTGTTCGAGGAGCGCTTCAATGCGTGAATGTATCTGAAACCCGCATGGGCCAGCCCAGATACACAAAGTTCATGACACTTCCGATTCTTGGCCTGAAGAACTCTGCCATTATCACTCTTGCTCTGCCCTTTAGGAACTGGACCAGTTTGCAGTATGGTCAAGGACAACACCCACCAAGTCTTGTCGCGCCATCCTTTATCCAAGTGCATAGCCAGTGCCGCGTACGGTGCGGATCGGATCGTTGCCACCGTATCGCGTCAGCGCTTTGCGCAACCGCGCGATGTGAACATCGACGGTGCGCGCATCCACGAAAACGTCTCGCCCCCACACAAGGTCAAGCAGTTGTTCGCGGCTGAACACGCGGCCTGGCCGCTCCATCAGCCTGCTCAAAAGTCGAAACTCTGTCGGCCCTAACGACAGTTGATGGTGGTCGCGGCTGACACGATGGCTTTCGGGATCAAGGCTGATGTCCTCAAATACCAGCCCAACCCCTGCCACCGCCGGACCGGTACGACGCAATTGCGTGCGCACACGCGCCATAAGTTCGCTGACCGAGTATGGCTTTATCACATAATCATCCGCACCGGTTTCCAAACCGCGCACGGTATCCAGTTCCTCGGATCGCGCCGAAAGCATGATGATCGGGATGTGCCGGGTGTCGCTGCGGGTCTTTAGTTGCCTGCAGACCTCTATCCCGCTCATTAACGGCATCATCCAGTCAAGGATCACCAGATTGGGCAGCGCTTCGGCGATCATCAACATGGCGTCTTCGCCGTTTTCGGCGCAGCGCACCGAAAAACCTTCAGCTTTCAGATTATAGGTCAAGACCTCACGCTGGGCCGGTTCATCCTCGACCAGAAGTACCTGCACTTCTAAGGGTGGCATTGCTCAAGCCCCTGAAACAGTGGATGTCACATCTGCTTTTGGGCGCGCCTCATCGGGTTGCTTGCCGGTCGCGAGGTAAATAACCTGTTCAGCGATAGAGGTCACATGATCCCCCATGCGTTCGGCGTTCTTGGAATTGAAATGCAGGTGCAGGCAGGCGGTGATGTTGCGCGGGTCTTCCATCATGAAAGTCAGCAATTCACGAAACAGCGCATTGTACATCTGATCCACATCCACATCACGCGCAATCACGTCGGCGGCCAGCTCCGTATCACGATGGATATAGGCATCCAGCGCGTCTTTCAGCATCATCTCGACGGCGCGAGTCATGCGACGAAGGGTTCCGATGCTGTCACTGATCGTCGCTACCTGAGACAGAACCTCGGTTCGTTTGGCCATGTTCTTGGCATAGTCACCAATGCGTTCAAGGTTGCCGCTGATCTTGATCACACTCAGGATCAGGCGCAAATCAACTGCGGTCGGGGCGCGCAAGGCAATGATACGGGCGGCACCTTCGTTGATTGTCTCTTCGAGGCGGTCGATTGCCGCATCCGCGGCGCGCACTTGCAGTGCAAGCTCCTGATCGCGGGTTTCAAGTGATTTCATGCCAAGGCGGATGGCGTCTTCGACCAGCCCACCCATTTTCATGATCTGCGCCTGAACCGCCTCAAGATCGGTATCAAAAGCCGAAGATATATGGTCATGCGTCATGGCTTATCCAATTCTGCCGGTGATGTAGCTTTCGGTTCTAGTGTCATGGGGCGTCGTGAATATCTGATCGGTATCACCATATTCCACCAGATTGCCAAGGTGGAAAAAGGCTGTTTTCTGGCTGATCCTTGCCGCCTGATGCATCGAATGGGTGACGATCACTACACAGTAGTTCTGGCGCAGGGTGTCGATCAACTCCTCAATCTGCGCTGTCGCGATGGGATCAAGGGCGGAACAGGGCTCGTCCATCAGCAGGACTTCGGGTGATGTGGCAATGGCGCGGGCGATACACAACCTTTGTTGTTGCCCCCCCGACAGCCCGGTGCCGGGACTGCCGAGCCGGTCCTTGACCTCATTCCAAAGTGCTGCCTTTCTCAGGGCATCTTCGACGATATCGCCCAGATCGGCCTTGTTGCGGGCCAGACCATGGATTTTCGGGCCGTAGGCAACATTGTCATAGATCGATTTTGGAAAGGGGTTGGGTTTCTGAAACACCATCCCAACCATAGCGCGCAACTGCACCGGATCGACATTGTGGTCATAGATATCCTGACCATCAATAAGGATGTCACCGGTCACCCGGCAAATGTTGATGGTGTCGTTCATCCGGTTCAGGCACCGCAGAAAGGTGGATTTGCCGCAGCCAGATGGCCCAATGAAGGCGGTCACGGAATTGGCGGGAATGTCGACACTCACGTCCTTGATGGCGATGGTGTCGCCATAATGCACCTCAACGTTCCTTGCCGATATCTTGAGTTGCGCCATGGTGCTGATGCTTTCTGTCAAACTGATGTCCTTCACGGTATTGCCCTTTCTTACCAGCGGCGTTCAAAGTGGCGGCGCAGCAGAATTGCCACCGTATTCATCACCGCCAGAAACACCAGCAACACGATGATTGCCCCTGAGGCACGTTCAGCAAAGCCGGGGTCGGCCCTTTGGGTCCAGTTAAAGACCTGCACCGGCAGCGCTGTTGCAGCCTCACCGAAAAGCCCGGCCTCATGGCTGTAGGCAGCCGGGTATTCGCGCACGAATGCAACCATGCCGATCAGCAGCAAGGGTGCGGTTTCTCCCAATGCCTGCGCAAGTCCGATTATGGTACCTGTCAGAATACCCGGGGCCGCGAGGGGCAGAACATGGTGGAATACCGATTGCATTTTGCTGGCCCCGACCGCCAGTGCGGCATCGCGAATCGAAGGCGGCACCGATTTCAGCGCGGCACGGGTTGAGATGATGATCGTCGGCAGGGTCATCAGCGTCAGCACCAATCCCCCGACCAGCGGCGAGGATTGTCGCAATCCTGAAAAATTGATGAAGATCGCCAGACCGAGGATCCCGAAAACAATCGACGGCACGGCGGCCAGATTGCTGATATTCACCTCGATCAGATCGGAAAGACGGTTTCTTGGCGCGAATTCTTCCAGATAGATCGACGCGGCAACCCCGATCGGCAAGGCCAGCACCAGGACCACCAACATCATGTAAAGCGACCCCAAAATGGCCACGCCCAGGCCCGCCGCTTCGGGGCGTTGGTCGCTGGCGTCGGGGGCGGTCAGAAATCGCCAGTTGAACCGTGTCTCGATCACACCCGCATCAGCAAGGCGTTGGGCGACCCGCAACGCCTCGGGCGAGGTATTGCCGTCCCGCGCGGCGCTTTCCATTGTCACCCGGCCTTTGAAATATCCGTCGATCCGCCCATCGGCCAGCACGTCCATCGTCACTTTGCCGCCGATCAGATCGGGGTTGGCCAACACATGATCGCGCAAACTCGCCGCTGCCTCTTTGCTGATCATCGCGTCCACGTTCTTGTCGGACAGAGATGTGGTAATTCCCAGTTCCGCGATCCTTGTCAGGAGGGCATCGCGCAGCAAGGGCGCATATCCGAAGGTCGAGACTTTTGCCATCACAGCCGGATCGCGCAGGCCGGATTTGTTCAACTTGGCCTCGGGCAGGGAGGTTTCCAGGGTGATAAAGGTCTGGCTAAACGCCCCGACACCGCTGGATAAAACCGAGCTCAGCAATAGCACGAGCGCCAGAGCCGCAATGCCGATCGCGCCCAGCCCATAGGCACGAAACCGCAATTCGGCAGCGTTGCGGCGCTTGGTGCGATCATCCCGCACCAACAGGGAGTTTGCGGTCGTGGTCATTCGTATTGTTCCCGGTATTTGCGCACGATCATCAATGCCAGCACGTTCAATCCCAGCGTAAACGCGAACAGCGTAAGCCCGAGGGCAAACGCAACCAGCGTTTCCGGGCTGGCAAAGTCGGTATCGCCGGTCAGCTGGCTGACGATCTTGACGGTGATGGTGGTCATGGCTTCAAAAGGGTTCAGCGATAGCCGGGCAGCGGCACCGGCCCCGAGCACAACAATCATCGTCTCGCCGATGGCGCGACTGGCCGCCAGCAGCACCGCCCCCATGATACCGGGCAAAGCGGCGGGGATGACCACCTGACGAATGGTCTCAGACCGGGTTGCGCCAAGGGCATAGGATCCGTCGCGCATCGCCTGTGGCACAGCGTTGATGGTGTCATCCGACAGCGATGATACGAAAGGGATCAGCATGATGCCCATGACCAGCCCGGCGGTCATCACCGACGACGCGCTGCCACCCAGCCCAAGGGGCTGCGCGAAATAGTCTCGCAGTAACGGGCCAACGGTGATCAGGGCGAAAAGCCCGTAAACAATCGTCGGAATCCCGGCGAGGATTTCGATCAGTGGTTTGGCGACGCTACGCATCCGCGGCCCGGCATATTCAGACAGATAGATCGCGGAAAACAAGCCCACCGGCACCGCCAGCATCAGCGCGATGAAACTGACATAAAGGGTGCCCCAAAGCAGCGGCAGAATGCCAAGCGCACTGTTGCCGCGAAAGTTCGGGGCCCAGTCAGTGGAAAAGAAAAAATCGCGCCAGCTATACTGACGGAAAAAGTGGATCGCTTCGAATAGCATCGACAATACAATGCCGACAGTAGTCAGGATGGCGACCAGGGACGCCGCGATCAGTAGAGATTTGATCCAGGTCTCGGACGCCACGCGGGCGCGAAACCCGGCCGAGGATCGCCGGATTGCGCTGACACCTCCAATTGCAGCAACGGCAAGCACCACCCAGAACCCTGTCCGCGCGGACAGGGTTTCAATGCCCTGTTGATTTCCGATTAACCGGACCAGGGACAGCAGCACAAAGCTGGCAACCGCAGGGATAATCACGCTGAAAAACGCGTTCAATCCATGGGCGCGGGGCAGGTCTGACAAACTGCGGATGTCACCCCGCGCCGCGACCAGCACCCGTGTCCTTGCGCCGGTGAACCCGAGGATTGCAAGACCAAGCACCAGCACCGGCAATGAAAAAACGACATCAATAACCCACATCAAGGCAGCTTTCCTGTTGATGCTTGTGGGGCCGGGGCAAGGCCGACCCCGCCTCCCGCCTTAGTTGCCGCCCAACAGCGTGTGATTTGCCACCGCCGTCTGGGTGGCGGCAAGCTCAGGATCAGAGACCAGACCATACTCCGCCAGGGGTCCATCGGGCCCCGCGATTTCGTCGCTGACAAAAAAGTCTGCATATTCCTGCAAGCCCGGGATCACACCCAAATGCGCCGCCTTGATATAAAAGTACAGCGGGCGCGACACCGGATAGTCACCGGCGGCGATGCTTTTGGTGGTTGGCACAATGCCGGACATGGTTGCGACCTGCAACTTGTCGGTGTTGTTTTCGTAAAACGACAGACCGAACACGCCGATACCATTGGCGTCGGCTTCGATCCGGGCCAGCGTTTCGGTATAATCACCGTCGATATCCACTGACAGGCCATCGGTGCGTACCCGCATGCAGGTTGCCTTGGCAGCGTTTTCGTCACCACCGTTCAGCCTGAGGATCGCGGCCATCGCGCCACTGTCTTTGCAGCCCTCAAGCAGTACCTTTTCCTCGAATACCTCGCGTGTGCCGTGTTTGGTTCCGGGGATAAAAACCTGAATGGGCTGATCAGGAAAACTGGTGTTCACTGCATTCCAGTTGGTATTGGGGTTGGCTACCATGCCTTTGTCGGCGGGCAGTTCGGCGGCAAGCGCCTTATACCAGTCGGCAGGTGTAAAGGCGAAGTTATTGCCGCTGATATCGCTGGCAAAGACAATCCCGTCATACCCGATACGCACTTCCATGATGTCGGTCACGCCGTTGCTGGCGCAGACTTTGATCTCAGACGATTTGATGGCGCGGCTGGAATTGGCGATGTCGATCGTGTTGTCGCCAACACCGGCGCAAAACCGCTTGAGTCCGGCGGAGGATCCTCCGGATTCGACAACCGGCGTCGGAAAGTCGAAATTTTCGCCAAAGGCTTCGGCAACGATGACCGCATATGGCAGCACGGTAGACGAGCCTGCCACCTGCACGTTGTCGCGGGCGGCAACAGCCGTCGCTGATAAGGCCGCAACGGCCAATGTGGATGTTGTGAGTTGTTTAAATGACATGATGGTTCCTGTCAGATCCGGTTCAAAGACCACCCCTTGGTGATCCTGACTCGCTTATCGGCGAGCAACGCTTCGGTTTTGCGACAGGTTCGTTACAGTTTTATGACATTTGCATCCGGTGCTGAATTTTTGTACGGGATATCAGGGGTCACTGGCATCGGGCGGCAGAATGACGGTGAATTGTGATCCTTGCCCCGGCTGACTGTTGATCTTCAGTCGCCCCCGGTGGCGATTAAGGATATGTTTCACAATCGCCAACCCTAATCCCGTACCGCCGAGTTCGCGGCTGCGATGACTGTCCGCACGATAGAACCTTTCGGTCAGGCGCGGCAGGTGAATGGGATCTATGCCGGGTCCATGGTCAGTAACCACAACACTTATCGCGGGGCTTCGCAGAACCGGATCGTGCGTGCGTTTCAGCGTGGTAATCTCGACAGATTGATCCCGACCGCCATACTTGATCGCGTTCTCCACCAGATTGGTGAAGACCTGCAACAACTGATCGCCATCGCCAATGACATGCAGTGGCAGCTGACCGGGATCGAATTGCAAAGACACATTTTCGTTCCGCGCCATCGGGTTGAGGTTGCGCAATGTGGTCTGCAAGATATTCCGCAGGTCGAGGCGTGCTGTGGGGCGCACGCGCTCAACCGCCTCAACCCGGCTCAGTGATAACAAATCCCCTACAAGTCGGTTCATGCGTTTCGCCTCATCCGCCATGATGCCCAGAAAGCGATTCCGCGCAATTGGGTCGTCTCGGGCGGTACTATGCAGGGTTTCGATAAAACCCATCACCGCTGTGAGGGGGGTGCGCAATTCATGACTGACATTGGCGACGAAATCGCGGCGCATCTGCTCGGCCTGGGCCAGATCGGACATATTCTGAAAGCTGAGCAACAGCAGACCGGCACCTGCAATCTCATGCAAATACACGTCATAGAACGCGTCACTGCCGTTTTCGACAACCTGATAGGATACGCTGCGCGGCGCCCGATCCAGCAGGCAATGTTCGACCGCATCAACCAGTTTGGGGTGGCGCAGGGCGGTGGTGAAATGCCGACCCACGACGTTCTTGCCCAGCAATATTTCTGCTGCACTGTTCAGGATCTCGACTTTTTCGGCACGTCCGATGATCAGCGTTGGCAATGGAAACGCCGCAATCAGATCCTGGACGGCAGGGGCTTTATCCAAGTCATGGTTGTTCATATTGGTTTCTCAAAACTGCTTCGCCAGATAGCCACTAATCGATCTTTGACTGAAGTAACAGGATGGCTAACCCGAATTCCTGGCGGCTTTCTTCGATCGGGATGGGCGCGGAGAGGTTGATTTCACCTATCTGATCTGCCACGCCATTGCGCTTGATAACACCTTCGTTTGTAAAATGGAGCTTTGCCCATTTGACTGTAAGAAATGGTGTACACGTCCCCTCTGGATGGAATTCCGAGTGTCCCAATACCATATCTGACGGCTTCGCGCATCAGGCGTTTTTCTGATATGCTATGTATGCGCCAGCGCTACCTACCAGGAGAAAAAGTGATGGGGTTTTATGACAAAAGAATTCTGCCATGGGTGATCACAAAGACCTGCGCCTCCAAACCAATTCGCAAACAACGCGAAAAAGTGGTGCCTTTGGCGCAAGGGCGTGTCCTGGAGATTGGTGCAGGTGGAGGTCTAAACTTGCCTTACTATTCCAGAACACAGGTTGAGATGGTTCTTGGGCTAGACGTATCGCCGGAGTTACTCGATGCTGCAGAGAAAAAGGCCCAGAAAGCCTTGGTACCATTTGAAGGAGTGCTGATGGACGCCGCGAGCATTCCCTTGGCAGAGAACGCTGTAGATACCGTTCTGGTGACGTATTCGCTTTGCTCGATAGACGATTTGAGTTCAGCCCTGTCCGAAATGCATCGTGTCTTGAAACCCTCAGGCAAACTGATCTTTTGCGAACATGGCAGCGCACCGGACCAGTCGGTAATGCGAGTTCAAAATGCACTAACGCCGCTATGGAAGTATTTCGCCGGTGGTTGCCACCTGGACCGGGATTTACCGGAGGAAATAAGGAAGGCTGGTTTTGACATTGAGTGGATGGACCAGATGTACCTTCCCGGTACCTGGCGCGCAGTTGGCTGGAATTCATGGGGTGTCGCGCACTGCACGTAATCGAACGAAGTCAATCGCCTATGGGAGTATCCGTTTCTTAGGTGCTCCCCAACAAATACGAAACATTCCGCCTGTCCCCCACACCCGCCCTTGCTGCATGCGGCTCCAGATGCCAGCCAATGGTAATTGTGAGCGCTGAACCGCCAATACTGCACCAAGCAAATTTCGACCTGAAGAAAGGGAATCGGTCATTCGTCATGCCAAACATAAACCTCGGTGTTTGCTACCAATTACAATTCAAACCCAATCATTGAGATTAAAAGACGTCACCATTTTTCGGTGATCCAACCGCCATTCACGCGGTTCGGGCATTGGGATTTTGTTCGCACTCTTTCAACGAAGTTGGTCTGTCAGACCTCGTCAAATCTTACAAAGATGTAATCCCCACGTCAAAAGCTGATGTTTTTTGTATTCTATATATGCCTGAGCATGAACGGGAAGATATAGCAATGAAACAAGTGCAAGCCAACGCGAATGAAGCAAAGAATTTGCTGTCTGTCGATTGCCTGGTATTGCGGCGAGGCAATACGACCGTTCTCAACGGCGTTTCGCTTCACATCAATTCGGGTGAGATTTATGGTCTGCTAGGGCCTAACGGCGCTGGGAAAAGCACGGCAATTGCCGCCATCACTGGCCTGTTGCCTTTCACTGGCGGTCAAATCAGGGTGTTTGGCCAGGACTTGATCGACAGCACTCAGGCAGTACGCAGGCATATCGGCGTACTTCCGGAAGACGCCGGTTTCTACAGCTGGATGACTGCACCAGCCTATCTGACTTTTTATGCCCGACTTTTTGACAGCAATCATTCCCCGGATAAAATCGGCGGCTTGCTGGACCTTGTGGGTCTTGACCCGTCATCGCGCCAGCTCATTGGCGCGTTTTCGCGGGGCATGAAACAGCGTTTGGGACTGGCGCGGGCGCTGGTTGCAGATCCACGACTGCTGATTCTCGATGAACCAACAAACGGGCTCGATCCCCGGGGGCGAAGGGACATTCACGATGTGCTGTTGCATCTCGCAGCTGAGGGGGTCGCGATCCTGATGTGCAGTCATATTCTGGATGATATCGACCGGCTTTGCAGCGCGTTCGGCATCATTGTGAAAGGCGAAACCGTGGCGAGCGGCACGCGCGAAGATCTGCTGTCAAAAGCCGCGCAGGGTGCGCGGTACGAGATATTTCTGGAAGCGGGCGACGGTAAGGAACTTGCAGCCGTTCCCGGCGTCACCATTGCTTCGCATGAAGGTAACCGTGTCGAAGTCTCGTTAGCCGCCTGGCATCGGCCACATGAGACCTGGGCGCGATTGCTAGAGGCCGGATGGCCGGTGTCGGAGATTCGCAAATACGGCACCGGACTGGAAGATTTCTATCTTTCGGTCACTGACACGGACATAAACCAGGAGAGAGCAGCATGAGCCCGCAATGGTTGATCGCCCGCAAGGAAGCGGGAGAACTATTACTCAGCGGCCGGGGACTGGCCTGGCTTTTGGGTGCCAGTCTGGCGATGTCTGCATTTGCGCTGTTGCTGGTCAGCAGTACCGAACTCAGTCTACTGGACAATGCACAGGTCGTTTATGACATGTTGGGCATTGCCACCGCGTTGGCGGCATTGCTGGCGATGGTGGTCGGCATCGACGCGATCGGCGGTGAACGCGAGCGAAATACGCTGATTCCGCTGTTGTTGACACCGCTGCGTCGCAATCAGATCATCACCGGAAAAATGGCCAGTATTGTGATCGCTTGGGTCGCCTTGTTCGTGGTGGCGCTGCCCTATATCTGGTCCGTTGCCAGTACCGGGCAAAACTTAGGTGCCGGACTTTTGGTGACGGTTGTGCTGGGCACTCCGGTAATTTTGACCTTTGGCTATTACGGCATGTGGCTGGGGGCAGGTATGGCCCAACTGGTTTCGGCCTATGTGGTAGGACTGCTGACTTTGATGGTGGCGGCAAGCCCGCTATTGCTGGGACCGGCTTTGCGCCAGTCCGTAATCGGTCGGATATTTGATGCGATCAACCCGTTTTCGGCTGCGGTCAATGCTTATGACGCCGTGGTCATCGACTCGATGAGCCTGCTATCACAATGGCCCGGTTTCATCGCGGCATTTCTGTGGTTGGGGCTGACATTTTTGTTGGCGCGCAGCCGTATCCGCCACTTGACCGTCTAGAGGTAAAGGATGAACACCGTGACACCCAAACTCATGATCCTGGCAGCCGTCGTCGCATTTGGTCTTGCGTTGTCTCAGACCGCTTCCGCCGAGAATGTATCTTCTGCATTGCGCGTGACGTTGGCCCCGGCACCGGACAATCCTGCGCACCCGCGTATGGGCGACAAGATGAAATTCATTAGCGAGATGACCAATACCGGCAACACCCCGATCAACGGCAGTGTCGCCTGGATCAGCCTGGTGCAAGTTGACAAAGGTCAGGAACAGCCGGTGGATTTGGAAGATTGGTCGGCCCACAAAGCTGACGTGATCGCAACTCTGGCACCGGGCGAAAGTCATAGCACGGCCTGGCCAATGCGTCTGATCAAGAATGGTGACTACCGCGTCGTAATCAGCGCCGCATCCGGGGATGCAAACGGGCTGATCGCCAGCCCAATGCTAGCCTTTCAGGTTGCGGCGAAACCCGTCGTTGAATCAGCGCGGGTTTTGCCGATTGCGCTCGGCATCCCGTTTCTGTTGTCGTTTGCATTGCTTTTCCGGCAACGCCGATCAAGGGCCGCCTGAAGGTCAAACCACTGAAACCGTAATATTGCAATGAGGGATACTGAAATGACACCGAACGACAACTTTGTGACGACTGGCAACGCAACACATATCATCGACCAGAAAACCGGCGCAAAAATCTACAACCGGGTACCTCAGGTGACCTGGGATTTCTGGCTGGTCAAGCTGCTGGCTGTCACCGTGGGTGAAACCGCTGCCGACCTGATCAACGACAAGCTTGGCATGGGCCTGACAAATACCTCGCTTATCATGAGCGGATTATTAATTGCTGCACTGGTCTATCAGTTTGCCCAAAAACGTTATGTGCCATGGATCTACTGGTTGACGGTGGTATTGGTCAGCGTTGTCGGGACACTGATCACCGACAACCTGCATGATAATCTGGGATGGGCATTGATGACCACAACCATCGCCTTCAGCATCGCGTTGGCAGCCACCTTTGCGGTTTGGTATGCGGTTGAAAAGACCTTGTCGATCCACTCGATCTTCACCTTTTCACGCGAGTCTTTTTATTGGCTGGCGATCCTGTTCACCTTTGCGTTGGGTACCTCCTCGGGTGATCAGGCTGCTGAGGCTCTGGGGCTGGGGTATCTGATTGCTGGGCTGATGTATGGCGCAATTATTCTGGTCTTTGCCGCACTGTTCTATGCGAAACAGATGAACGGAATCCTTGCCTTCTGGCTGGCCTATATCATCACCCGACCGATGGGTGCCTCGTTTGGTGACTACCTGTCACAGTCGCCGGACAACGGCGGCCTTGGCTTGGGAACAGTTGTCACCAGCTTTATCTTCCTCGCCGGGATCGCTGCGACTGTGGTCTACATGACCCGCAGCAAAACTGGCCTGAAACTCGCCGACACATCCATCTGATGTCGGGGGATTGGCTGCCGGAAATACCCGGCAGCCGCGACCGCCCTGTGATTTCCAATCTGGCAAACCCGGTATGCAACACCTCAACCAATTTGTGTTCCTTTTGGTCAATGGGTCGCCGGGCGCAGTACCCGGTGTCCAGATTGTCGCCCGGCTGCTCGCCCAGTGGTCGATCTACGCTGTCGCCGCGATCATGTTGTTGGCGTGGGTGAGGGGCGGCAGCAAGGCTCGGATATCGCTGGTTCTTGCAGGCATGACCGCGGTACTGGGACTGCTGATGAACATGGCGATCGGCACGCTCTGGTATGTGCCGCGTCCGTTTGCGGTTGGTGCTGGGCATATGTTGATGGACCATGCAGTTGATGCCTCTTTTCCCAGCGACCACACGACCGTGCTGTTTTCGGTCGCCCTGTCGTTGTTGGCAAGGACGGCATCCCGTCGCTGGGGCATGTCGGCGCTGGTAGTAGGCATTGGAACCGGTTGGGCGCGGGTCTATCTGGGGGTACATTGGCCGCTGGATATTGCCGGGTCACTACTGGTGGCGGCGCTTAGCACTTGGCTCATCCATATGGTTTTGGGCAGGACCGTGGTGGCAATGGCATCCGTGTTTGACCGCGCATACCGCCGAATTTTGGCACAACTGTCGTCACCCGTTCGGCGGCGCTGAAATTGGCTCGCAAACCGCAACATACGAACAGGGTTCAATTTACAAACCCGTAATGAGAATGCAAGACCGGCAAAACCGGAAACATCAAACTTGGAGGAATAATGAAATGACACTCTCCAGAAGAACGCTGCTGGCCACAGCTGCCACGTTTTCGGTGGCGTTGGCATTGCCCGCATTTGCCGCGCCAACCGAAATAAAAGTTTCTCTTTGGGACAATCCAGATATGGATATTTCATCGGATCTTGGTCATGGCATGGGCGGCGACACGTCAAAGGCGAATATGGGCGTCAATCTGTCCACCGATACTGTTGCCGCCGGAATGGTGACATTCAGCGTCACCAACGCCTCCAAGGACCTGGTACATGAAATGATCGTATCACCCTTGAAATCCGCGGATGAGAAGCTGCGGTATATATCCAACGAAGGTCGGGTTGATGAAGAGGCCGCCGGACATCTGGGCGAGGTGGCCGAGCTTGAGCCCGGCAAGTCAGGTGCGCTTACGCTGGATCTGAAACCGGGATCGTATATCGTGTTTTGCAACTTGCCTGCCCATTACATGGGCGGAATGTGGTCGGTACTGACGGTCAAATAACGCCTGCTACTGCGAGTTACAAACCTGTAAATAACCCGCAAGATTATCCGGCAATCTGGGTCACAGAAGTTTCCTATCGGTGCAACAAGACACCCTGACAAACTGGAGATAGACATGAAACACACCACCCTTATTCCAATCCTCGCAACTTCCTTGGCCCTGTCCGCAGCTTCCTTTGCCTACGCAAACTAAGCAAAGGGTTCCGTAGACACCTCAATGAAAGCTGAAATCCAGCTGTTCCAGGCGGCCAAGATTTTACTGGCCAAGGCTGGAGAAGTTGCAACTGGCGCGGTGCCGGGGCAACTGGCCTAGGTTGGGTTCAATGATGAAAACAACACTGGCGTTTACGAAGCCGTGGTCATCGCCAAGGACGGCACGGCCTCAATGGTCAAGGTGGATGCAACCTCGGGGGCGCTGCTGGCAAATGGTCCAGTTGCATCTATGGGCGATGAAAATGATGGCGATGAGCACGACAACATGGACAGGTCGGAAAATTCTGAGGCGGAAACCGACTAAGATTGGAAATACGCCTGATTCCAGACCGGTTCCGACCAGCCCGGGCTATGGTTATCCCAGCCAGCACAGGCACCAGAGTGAGGGAAAATGAAAATACTGCTTGTCGAAGATGATACAGAAACTGGCAACTGCATTTCTACTGGTCTCAAATCTGAAGGGCATAGTGTCAAACATGTGACGAGCGGACGCGATGCGCTGGTGCAGGCGAGTTTGAAAATTCATGACCACTATGTGATCGACCGGATGATGCCCGAACTCGACGGCCAGTCATTGGTCAAGCCATTTTCACTTGGCGAATTGTCTGCACGTATCCATGCGCTGGCCCGCCGCCCAGCCCTGAGCGAAGAAACCACCAGTTTGCAAATTGGTGATCTGACCCTTGATCTGATCATTCGTCCTGCTGTTCGGGACGGACAGGAAATCAACCTGTTGCCGCGTGAATTTCTGCTTTTAAAGCATCTGATGGAACGACCGGGTCGGGTGCAGACGCGCAGTATGCTTCTTGAGTCGGTCTGGGATATCAACTTTGACCCCAAGACCAGTGTTGTCGAAACCCATATCAGCCGCCTGCGGGCCAAGATCGACAAACCGTTTGACACACCGCTGCTGCACACGCTGCACGGCATTGGCTA
>JAGQRW010000001.1 GCA_020425085.1 Paracoccaceae bacterium | reverse complement strand
GTCGCCCGCATGGGCTGGCTGAACCGCATGACGCAGTTCAAGGACAAGGCCGGCAAGAATCGCGAAAACGCCTCGGTCGGGCTGTTTGCCTATCCGTCGCTGATGGCGGCAGATATTCTGGTTTATCACGCCACGCATGTGCCGGTGGGCGAGGATCAAAAACAGCATCTGGAACTGACCCGCGATATCGCCGCCAAGTTCAACAACGATTTCGGGGTCGATTTCTTTCCCATCACCGAACCGGTAATCGAAGGTGCAGCAACCCGCGTCATGTCCCTGCGCGACGGCACCAAGAAGATGTCAAAATCTGATCCAAGCGACATGAGCCGGATCAACCTGACCGATGATGCCGACACCATCGCCCAGAAAATCCGCAAGGCCAAGACCGATCCCGATCCCCTGCCGGAAACGCTGGAGGGGCTGGACAGTCGGCCCGAGGCACGCAACCTGATCAACATCTTTGCCGGCCTGTCGGGCGAAACGCCGGAACAGGTATTGACCAATCACGCCGGGGCGCAATTTGGCCAGTTCAAGCCCGAACTCGCCGAACTGGCGGTATCGAAACTGTCGCCGATCAGCGCCGAAATGGCCCGGCTGATGGCAGATGTCGGCGAGATCGACCGGATTCTGGGAAAAGGCGCCGTCCGCGCCGCCGCGATTGCAGATCCGATCTTGGATCGAACCTATGACATTGTGGGCATGGTCAGGTCTCGGCAAGTTTAAGCGGCAATTTCCGGCTCTGGACCTCGGCGCGCAGCGGTGTTTAACTGCGCCGGTCCACCGGAGGTTAACCATGGCACTCAGCAACAATATCCGCACCTATTTTCAGGGCACCTGGCATGATGGCAACGTGCCGATCATGCGCGCCGCCGATCATGGTTCCTGGCTTGGCTCGTCGGTATTCGACGGGGCGCGGTATTTTGAAGGGATAGCGCCCGATCTGCTGGCCCATTGCCAACGGGTCAATCGTTCCGCCAAAGCACTGGGCATCACCCCGACCGAGTCGCCTGAAACCATCCGCGACATCGCGTTGGATGGCCTGAAGCTGTTTGACAAGAATGCCGCGGTTTACATTCGGCCAATGTATTGGGGCATCGAAAACGGGCTGGCAGGGATCGTGCCCAAGCCCGACGAAACCGGTTTCTGTATCTGTCTGGAAGAGGTGGCGATGGCCGAGGCGGCCGCCGCCACCACCCTGACCACCACCCGGTTCCAGCGCCCGATACTGGCGGATTCGGTGGTGAATGCCAAGGCGGGCTGCCTATATCCCAACAACGCAAGGATGCTGAAAGAGGCGATCGCCAAAGGTTTCGGCAACGCGCTGGTTGCCGATGCCATGGGTAATGTGGCGGAATCCGCCTCGGCCAATGTGTTCATGGCACGGGACGATGAAATTTTCACCCCGATCGCCAACGGCACCTTTCTTTCCGGCATCACCCGTGCGCGGCATATCAAGTTGTTGCGACAAGCCGGCAAAACCGTTCATGAAACCGTCCTCAGCTTTGACGATTTTCGTCAGGCGGATGAGGTGTTCTTGTCTGGCAACATGTCCAAGGTCACGCCGGTCATTGCCTTTGACGAGGTGCATTACCAGCACGGCCCGGTGGCCAAGCTCACCCGCTCGCTTTATTGGGACTGGGCACATTCCGACGCCGGATAGGCCAGAGGCCACATGTCGCAATGGCCAAGCACGCACTTGCGTCAGCCGAACAGTTCGGCGATGATTCCGCCACCCATCCACAAAGGAATCCAAGATGCGCAAGTTTCTGGTCATTCTGGACAACACCACCGAATGCCTGAACGCCATGCGGTTCGCGGCACTGAGGGCCGCCAATACCGGCGGCGGTGTCACCATCATGGCTGTCATTCCGCCCGAGGAATTCAACCACTGGATCGGTGTCGCCGACATCATGCGTGAAGAGGCCGAAGACCGGATCCGCGCGCATTTCGAGGTGTTTTCCAAGCGAATGCAGGAAAAAGAGGGAATCACCCCGGAACTGGTGATCCGTGAAGGCAAGGCTGAAAACGAAATCATCGACTACATCCAGGAAAACCCGGATATCGGCGTTCTGGTACTTGGCGCCGGCATGGGCACCGAGGGGCCTGGCCCATTGGTCACCTATATGACACGCGCCTCGGCCACCCTTCCGGTGCCAATCACCATCGTTCCCGGCGGTATGAGCAAGGAGGCGCTGATTGCGGTCACCTGAATCGCCTTGGGCAGTAGTTCTTGTAATTTCAGGCAGTAATCGCCGACCCGGAATTTCCTGCCCTGGCGGTTTAGAATTGTTCTAATGAACTTGACAAATTTCCTTGGGAATGCCATATCCCGAACACAGGACCGAAAGGAAATCCGATGTTCATCCAGACCGAAGCTACGCCAAACCCCGCCACCCTGAAGTTTCTGCCTGGACAGACCGTGATGGACAGTGGCACTGCCGATTTTCCATCCGCCGATGTTGCGGGAAAATCGCCGCTGGCGCAGCGGATTTTTGCCCTTGGCGGCGTTGCCGGCGTGTTTCTTGGCAATGATTTCGTCACTGTCACCAAGGATGACGGCCTGGAATGGGCGCATCTGAAACCCGGTATTCTGGGCGCGATCATGGAGCATTTCCAGTCTGGCCAACCGGTAATTGTCGGCGCCATTGCCGCATCAGGGCATACCGAATCCAACGAACCCGACAGCGAGATCGTTACTCAGATCAAGGAATTGCTGGATACCCGCGTGCGCCCGGCGGTGGCGCAGGATGGTGGCGACATCACCTTTCACGGCTTTGACCGTGGCGTTGTCTATCTGACCATGAAAGGTGCCTGTGCGGGATGCCCTTCATCCACCATGACGCTGAAGATGGGGATCGAGAATCTGCTGCGACACTACATTCCCGAAGTGACCGAGGTGCGCCCGGTTGCCGCCTGATCCTTTGATTCTGGCATTTGATACATCGGCCGCGCATTGCGCGGCCGCTTTGCTATCCGGCGACCGGGTTCTGGGGCTGGAGCATCAGGAAATGGCCAAGGGTCAGGCGGAGCAGTTGTTTCCGTTGCTGGAGCGACTGCTTGCCGAGGCCGGGTTGGGCTGGGGCGATCTCAGCGCCATCGGTGTCGGCATCGGGCCCGGCAATTTCACTGGCATCCGCATTTCGGTGGCATCGGCGCGCGGGCTGGCGCTGTCCCTCGGTATTCCGGCGGTCGGTGTCAGCATGCTGGAATCATTGGCCGCAGGTAGCAAAGGCCCGGTCCTGGCCTGCCTTGACGCCCGCCGCAACGGGGTGTTTGTACAGCCCTTTGATGATGGCATTCCCACGGGCGAGGCGGCTTTGGTCGATCTTGACAGCGACCTTTCGGCATATGCGCGGCACGAACTGCGTTGTGTCGGAACGGCGGCGACGATGCTGGCCTTGCGACTTGAAGTTGCTGTCGCCGAACCGGCGTATCCGCCTGCCGAAGGCATCGCCAGAACCGCCTCGGAACGATGGCGACAAACCACTTCCCGGCCTGCTCCGCTGTACCTTCGACCGGCTGATGCAGCACCTTCGCGCGATTCAGTGCCGGTTCGCTTGTCGTGACTCCGGTTGAATTGGCTGACCTGCACCGACAGTGTTTCCAGGTGCCGCGCCCATGGACCGCCGATGAGTTCAGCGATTTTCTGAAGTCTGCAAATATTCTTCTGATTACCCGCCCAGACGGTTTTCTGCTGGGGCGTATTGTCGGCCCCGAGGCCGAGATCCTGACCCTTGCCGTTGTTCCCACGGGGCGCCGCAATGGAATCGGGCGCGCACTGGTTGATGAATTCCTTGCGGTTGCCGGGAAACATGGCGGCGAAAATGTGTTTCTGGAGGTGGCCAGCGACAACCTTGCCGCAATCGAGCTTTACCGCTCCGCCGGGTTCCGCCAGAGCGGACTGCGCAAGGACTATTATCATTCCCCGCATGGCCGGAAAATCAGCGCGTTGGTGATGCAACGTGATCTTGGGCCAAACTGACGCTACGGCAAGCGGCGGATCCAAACGCAATTTCCGCCATTTCCTGATTGGCCGGTAAAAAATGGTTGCCCCTTTTCCGGCCTTCGGTCTTAATTGCGCATGATCATTTGCTGATCTGGGTATTCACCGGCACCGAAATGTATCCATGGCCGCTGCCCCACAAATAACAAACGGGAGAAACAAATGTCCTTTACCAAAGCCATCCTCGGCACCGCAAGCGCGCTTGCAATTACCGCAACCGCAGCGCTGTCCGATCCCGCCATCATCTATGATCTTGGCGGCAAATTCGACAAGTCGTTCAACGAGGCCGCCTCGAAAGGCGCCGATCGCTGGGCCAAGGAATCCGGCGGCAAATACCGCGAAATCGAGCTTTCGTCAGAGGCACAGCGCGAACAGGCTTTGCGACGCTTTGCCGAAGACGGCGCCAACCCGGTGGTGATGACCGGCTTTGCCTTTGCATCGACGCTTGATACGGTGGCACCAGATTACCCGGATACCAAATTTGCCATCATCGACATGGTGGTCGACAAGCCCAACGTACGCTCGGTCGTGTTCAGCGAACATGAGGGTAGTTATCTGGTCGGCGTCGCCGCCGCGATGGCGTCAAAAACCGGCACCGTCGGCTTTATCGGTGGCATGGATGTTCCCCTGATCCGCAAATTCGCCTGCGGCTATGTGCAGGGCGTCAAGGCGACCAACCCCGATGCCAAAGTTATCCAGAACATGACCGGCACCACGCCCACGGCCTGGAACGACCCGGTAAAAGGGGCTGAACTGACCAAGGCACAGATCGCCCAAAAGGCCGATGTGGTCTATGCCGCCGCTGGCGGTACTGGCGTTGGCGTGTTACAGGCCGCTGCCGATGAAGGGATTTATTCCATCGGCGTTGACAGCAACCAGAACTATCTGCATCCCGGCTCGGTTCTGACCTCGATGGTCAAACGGGTGGATGTGGCGGTTTTCGACGCCTTTTCCCAGGGTGCCGATCTGACCACCGGTTTCCATGTTCTCGGTCTTGCCAATGGCGGGGTGGATTACGCGCTGGATGAATACAACGCCAAGATTTTCACCGCCGATATCAAGGCGGCGGTCGATGCGGCCAAGGCCGATATCATTTCCGGCAAGATCAAGGTCCACGACTATATGTCTGACAACAACTGCCCGATCGAATAGGTCTTCGAGCGTGGCGAATGACAGCGTTCTGGGGCGGCTAACAGATGCCGCCCCGGCGATTGAACTGAGGGGCATCACCAAATCCTTTGGTGCCGTCGAGGCCAACAAGAACATTTCGCTGAAGGTAAGCAAAGGCACCATTCACGGCATCGTTGGTGAAAACGGGGCGGGCAAATCCACCCTGATGTCGATCCTTTACGGGTTCTACAAGGCCGATGCCGGCGAGATTTTCATCAACGGCCGGAAAACCCCGATCCCTGACAGTCAGGCGGCGATTGCCGCTGGTATCGGGATGGTACATCAGCATTTCAAGCTGGTAGAGAATTTCACCGTGCTGGAAAATGTCATCCTCGGGGCCGAGGATGGCGCGTTGCTGAAACCTTCTTTGGCCAAGGCAAGGGCGGTTCTGGTCGATCTGGCGCGCGAATATGAGCTTGAGGTCGACCCCGATCAGACCATCGAAAACCTGTCAGTAGGCCATCAACAGCGGGTTGAGATACTAAAGGCGCTTTATCGACAGGCCGATATCCTGATCCTTGATGAACCGACCGGGGTCTTGACCCCATCCGAGGCCGAACACCTGTTTCGTATCCTGAAAAACCTGCGCGATCAGGGCAAGACGCTGATCCTGATCACCCACAAGCTCAAGGAAATCATGAACGCTACGGACACGGTCAGCGTGATGCGCCGGGGCGAAATGACGGCAACGGTAAAAACGGCCGATACCTCGCCAGGTGAGCTTGCCGAACTGATGGTCGGGCGCAAGGTTCTGCTGCGGGTTGACAAGAAACCGGCAGCGACCGGCAAGACGGTGCTGGAGGTTCGCGATCTGAAGGTGAAAGACAGTGCCGGGGTCGAACGCCTGAAAGGCATCAGTTTTGAGGTGTGTGCCGGTGAAATCCTCGGTATTGCCGGGGTAGCGGGGAACGGGCAGTCAGAATTGCTTGAGGTCCTCGGCGGTATCGCCAGTGCCAGCGGTTCGGTCAGGATCAACGACCATCAGCTTGACCTGACCGGTCGGTATTCCGACGGGCAGTCGCGGCGCGCGCGCGGCATTTCGCATGTACCTGAAGACCGCCAGCGGCTGGGCCTGATCATGGATTTCATGGCCTGGGAAAATGCCTGTTTTGGTTATCACCACGATCCGAAATACCAGAAAAACCCGCTGATGATGGACAACGGTGCGATCCTTGCCGATACCGAACAGAAGATGCAGCGTTTCGACATCCGCCCGCCAAACCCGCGCCTGCCGGCACACAGCTTTTCCGGCGGCAACCAGCAAAAGATCGTGCTGGCGCGCGAGATTGAACGCAACCCAGACATCCTGCTGGTCGGTCAGCCGACCCGAGGCGTCGATATCGGCGCGATCGAGTTCATTCACCAGCAGATCGTCGCCTTGCGCGATGCAGGCAAGGCGATCTTGCTGGTCAGCGTGGAGCTGGACGAGATCCTGTCGCTGAGCGACCGGGTGGCGGTGATGTTCGACGGCCGCATTCAGGGCGAACGTATTACTGCTGAAACCGACGAAAAGGAACTTGGCTTGCTTATGGCCGGCATGAATGTCGAGGCCGCCTGATGGACAAGATACCACGTTGGGCCGATATTTTTCTGGTGCCCTTCATCAATCTAGTGCTGGCCTTTGCGGCTTCGGGTCTGGTGGTGCTGGCGATCGGCGAGAACCCGTTTGACGCAATCTATTACATGATCCGCGGCGCGCTTGGATCGACATCGGGGCTTGGCTATACGCTTTATTATGCCACCAACTACATTTTTACCGGGCTGGCGGTGGCGGTGGCTTTTCATGCCCGTCTGTTCAACATCGGCGGTGAGGGTCAGGCGGCGGTTTCCGGCATCGGCGTTGCGGTTGTGGTGCTGGCATTTGACTGGCCGCACTGGGCGCTGGCACTGCCTTTTGCTATCATCGGAGCTGGTGTGATGGGTGCCGCCTGGGCCTTTATTCCTGCCTATCTGCAAGCCAAGCGCGGCAGTCATATCGTGATTACCACGATCATGTTCAATTTCATCGGTGCTGCGCTGATGGGGTTTCTGTTGAACGGCATTCTCAAGAATCCAAATACCCAGAACGCCGAAAGCATCGGTTTCGGGCCAGGGGCGCATCTGCCGACCGCGCATGAGGTGCTGGCCCCGCTTGGCATCGCCTTTTCCAAGTCCGCCCCGCTGAATATCAGCTTTCTGCTGGCGCTTTTGTGCGCTGCTGGTGTCTGGTTCCTGCTGTGGCGCACCCGGCTTGGGTATCAGATTCGCGCCTTTGGCCAATCCGAGGCGGCGGCGAAATATGCCGGGATTTCCTCGGTCAAGATCATCATTCTCACCATGCTGATTTCCGGTGCGCTGGCCGGGATGCTGTCGATCAACGTGGTGATGGGCGAACAGGAGCGTCTGATCAAGGAATTCGTCGAAGGTGCCGGTTTCGTCGGCATCGCCGTGGCGCTGATGGGGCGCTCGCACCCTTTTGGCATTGTGCTGGCGGCATTGCTTTTTGGCATGCTGACCCAGGGCGGATTTGAACTGTTGTGGGAAATGCCCGCGATCAGCCGGGAAATGGTTCTGGTCATTCAGGCTTTGATCATCCTTTTTACCGGTGCGCTTGACAACATGGTACGCGACCCGGTCGAGAAACTTTTTCGCCGCATCCGGAAAGGCCGAATCTGATGGAACTGACGGAAACCTTCCTGCAACTGATCCTGACGCTCGACATGACGGTACGGCTGTCGGTGGTTCTGATCCTTGCCTGTCTGGCCGGTCTGTTCAGCGAACGTGCAGGCATTGTTGATATCGGGCTTGAGGGCAAGATGCTGATTGCCGCCTTCTTTTCGGCGGTGGCGGCGTATCATTCCGGCAACGCCTGGATTGGGGTGTTGGCGGGAATCGCTGCGTCGATGACCTTTGCACTGATCCACGGCATCGCCTCGATCGCTTATCGCGGCAATCAGTTGATTTCCGGTGTGGCGCTCAATTTTCTAGCTTCGGGGTTGACGGTGGTGATCGGCAACGCCTGGTACAAGGAGGGTGGTCGAACCCCACCGCTGGCCGGTGAGGCAAGGTTCAGCGAAATCACCCTGCCATTTGCGGATCTGATCCGGGATTTGCCGGTCATTGGCCCGCTTTATGCCGATGTGATTTCCGGCCAGAAAGCAATCGTATATCTGGCGTTTCTGGTGGTGCCGCTGACCTGGTGGGTGTTGTTTCGCACCCGCTTTGGTCTGCGTTTGCGGGCAGTCGGGGAAAACCCGGCATCGGTCGATACCGCCGGTATCTCGGTCAACCGCCAGCGCTACGCAGCGGTGCTGATTGCGGGGGTCTTGTGCGGCATCGCCGGTGCGTATCTTGCAACCTCACAAGCCGCCAGTTTCGGGCGCGAAATGACAGCGGGGCGTGGCTATATCGCGCTGGCGGCTCTGATCTTTGCGAAATGGCGACCATTCTATGCGCTGATGGCCTGTCTTTTGTTCGGTCTTCTGGAGGCGATCAGCAACCTTTATCCGAATATCGACGTGTTCGGGATCTTTTCCATCCCGGTGCAGTTCACTCAGGCGCTGCCCTATATCCTGACGGTGGTGATTCTGGCCGGCTTCATCGGCAAGGCGATCCCGCCCAAAGCCAGCGGTGAACCCTATATCAAGGAGCGATGAGTGCCCAAATCCGGTGTTGTGCGTGACCGTAGATCCGCCATCCGCATTGTTCCGGCAAATGTGGCTTTGGCAAGGTTGCAATACGCTCCGATTTGTCGCAGACCAAGGCCCTGAACAAATATATGCGAATAATGTAATACAACCAGACGCCTCAAGCCGGACGTTGTCATGCAAATCTATCTTCCGATCGCCGAAGTTTCGGTAAACGCATTTCTGTTGCTCGGACTTGGCGGCCTTGTCGGGGTGCTTTCGGGCATGTTCGGTGTCGGCGGTGGTTTCCTGATAACGCCTTTGTTGTTCTTTATTGGCATCCCGCCAGGGGTTGCGGTCGCGACCGCGACCACCCAGATCGTTGCGTCATCGTTTTCGGGTGTGCTGGCGCATCTGAAACGCAAGACTGTTGATCTGAAGATGGGCACCGTCCTGCTGATCGGCGGCCTCGCAGGTGCCGCTGTTGGCGTGCAACTGTTCAGGATGCTGAGGGCGATCGGGCAGGTCGAGTTAATGGTCACATTAAGCTATGTGGTATTTCTTGGCATTATCGGCGGCCTGATGTTTGCGGAAAGCCTGCGGGCAATTCGCCGCGCCAAGGGGCCACATGCCCGTCGCCCGCCACGGCGGCAACACAACTGGGTGCATGGTCTGCCCTTCAAGATCAAGTTTCGCACCTCGGGCCTTTACATCAGTGCCATACCGCCATTGATGGTCGGTGCCCTGGTTGGCATTCTTGCTGCCATCATGGGGGTTGGCGGCGGCTTCATCATGGTTCCCGCCATGATCTATCTCTTGGGAATGCCCACCAAGGTGGTGATTGGCACCTCGTTGTTCCAGATCATCTTTGTCACCGCTTTCACCACCCTGATGCACGCCACCACCAACTATACCGTGGATATGGTGCTGGCCGTGTTGTTGATAGGCGGCGGCGTGGTTGGCGCACAGGTCGGCACCCGCATCGGTGTCAAGATGAAGGCGGAACAGCTAAGGATCCTTCTGGCCATCCTGGTTCTTTTGGTCTGCGGTAAGCTGGCGCTTGATCTTCTTTTGGAACCAGCCGAGCTTTATTCCATCGCTGAAAGAGGGGGCCACTGATGTTGCGTGCGGCCCTCCTTTTTGTGGTTATGTTCCTTTTCTCTGTCCCGGTCATGGCGCAGGAAACCGTCGTTGCTGGACTAAGTCAGAACCGCGTTTCGATCACCGCCAATTTCGATGGCACCGGGATTCTGATCTTCGGTGCGGTGAAACGCGAGTCACCGCCACCGAAAAACGCCACCCTGCAAGTGGTGATCGAGGTATCCGGCCCAAGCGGCCCGCTTACCGTCAGGCGAAAACAGCGCGTTTTCGGAATCTGGGTCAATACCGATTCAATCGAAATTGACAGTGCACCCAGCTTTTACGCCGTTGCTTCGACCGCTCCCCTTGCCGAGATACTTTCCAACACCGAGGATCTTCGCCACCGGATCAGTGTCCAGCATCTGATCCGCTCGGTCGGTGCGCCCGCCAATATCGCCAATCCCGAGACCTTTTCGGAGGCGCTGATCCGTATCCGCCGGAAAAACGGCCTTTATTCAAGTGACGGCAAGGTGGATCTGGCCGATGATACGCTGTTTCGCACTCAGATCGTCCTGCCGTCAAATCTGGTTGAAGGTGACTATACCGCGCGGATTTTCCTGATCCGCGATCAGAAGGTTCTCGACATCAACAAGACCACAATCGCCGTGCGCAAGGTAGGACTCGAGCGATGGATCTTCAATCTTGCCCATCAAAGACCGCTGATCTATGGCCTGTTGTCGCTGGCCATCGCCATCGCCGCGGGTTGGCTTGCATCGGCAGCATTTCGCGTGCTGCGCCTGAACTGAGTTAATCCTGAACCAAGTTGCCTGAAGCTTGGCACTTGTCCTGCCGCCGGTTCCGGTTCTTTCGGGCGAATGGTCCAGCAACGCAAAAATGTTCAAGCCCTATGGCGGATTTCCAGATCGGTTGTGCAGAGATCCCTTTGCTAATGCGCTTGCATTCATTTCAAACGCGTTTAATTATCATGCTAACGATTCAATAACTTCGGGGCTGGTCCATGTCTGACGTATTTTCTTCGAAGAACATGGAGCAGCGGATCGCCCTTGATCCGGCTTCGACCGCCATTGTGGTGGTCGATATGGTCAACGATTTCTGCGTTCCGGGCGGCGCGATGGTGTTGCCGGGCTACGAATCCATCCTGCCCGCCCAAAAGCGTGTGATCGCTGCCGGACGCGCGGTTGGCAGTCCAATCGTTTTTGTTGTCGACGCACATCGGGGCGGCGCACCCAATGAGCGCGAATTCAAGAAACGCACGCGCCACTGTATCGAAGGCGAATGGGGCGCCAGAGTGATCGACGAACTTGCCCCACGGCCGCATGACCTGACGGTCATCAAGCGCCGCTATTCGGCGTTCTTCAATACTGATCTGGATGTCACGCTCAAGGATTTCGGAATATCCTCGATTGTCGTGATGGGGGTGGTGACCAATATCTGCGTCCGCTCGACGGTGCATGATGCCTTTTTTCTGGGCTATAACGTTGTGGTGGTCGAGGATGGTTCGGCCGCGACCGGTCCGCGCGAACAGGAATCTTCGCTATATGACATCGCCACCCATTTCGGCGTTGTCGCGCAATCACATGACATTGCCGACCATCTGGCGGGCAAGGCGCCGCTGAAAATCTGGGATCCCGACGCATGAGGCTGGCGGGCCGTGCGGCCGTGCTGACCGGGGCGTCGAACGGCATCGGCGCCGCCACCGCCCGCCGGTTTGCTGCGGAAGGCGCCAGCGTCGTCATCGCGGATCTGGATGAGGCGGCGGGAAATGCACTGGCATCCGAAATCGCCGCTGCGGGCGGCAAGGTTGAATTTGCCTGCTGCGACGTGTCCGAACGCGCCGACCTTGAAGCCGCATTTGATTTATGCATCAGCCGTTTCGGACGGTTCGATATACTGTTCAACAACGCTGCGGTGCAGGATACCCGCGGCATACTCGACGCCACGGATGAAGATTTCGATGCCGCCGTCCGCATCAATCTGCGCCCGGTTTTCATCGGCATGCGCGAGGCGGCGCGCCGGATGATCGACTGCGGCAATGGCGGCTCGATCGTCAATACGTCTTCAACTTTCGCCATCGTCGGCTCACCGGGTTATGCGGCTTATCACGCGACCAAGGGGGGCATTTCGTCGCTGACGCGCGCGGCGGCCATCGGTTTGATGGAACATGGTATCCGGGTAAATGCAATCTGTCCCGGAACCGTTGACACACCCGGCCTGCGGCGAGGTGCCGCCAAGACAGCGGCTGATCCCGAGGCAGCAATGCGCAGTTATCTGGCATTGCAGCCGTTGAAACGGTTTGGCACACCCGAAGAAATCGCCAATGCAGTTCTGTTTCTGGCCAGCGACGAGGCAAGTTTCGTAACCGGGGAAAACCTGGTCGCGGATGGGGGTTACACGATAGTGTAGTTGGGTAAGTGTTTCAAACTGCGTGAATATCAGGGCGATAGACATAAAACCATTCAGGTGAAGTCAGGTAAGAGAACCCGCAAGCGCGCCCTGCGCAGCGGTACCGTTGTTACCATTAAAAACATTACCTACGTCACTTATTAAAATGATTGATCTCGTTTTTTAGTGAGGCTAACGTCACTTTTTTGTTGCCATTCTGAAATCCGGCCCTAGAATTGCCGCAACGAAGGGTTGATTACGTGGCAATCGCACCGATTCCTACCCAAAGGCATATTGATCAGGGAAAGCTGATTGCAGCGGCTTCTGGTCAGAAAAGAAGTGAGTTTGCGATCAAGTTAAGCCCGGTCGCGGACAAAAGTTACACGATTGTGTAGTTGGATGAGCGATTCGAACCGCTCGAATATCAGGGAGAGAGATATGAAAACGACCCGAATTACGACAGGAACAATGACCCGCAGAAGTGTACTGCGTGGTGGTGCAGCGATTGCCGGCTCGATGATGCTGGGCGCTCCGGCGCTTGCAAATACCAAGCCGGTGAAACTGGGTGTGTTGATGCCCTTTTCAGGCGGCCTGGAACTGTTCGGCGAGCAGGCCATGCAAGGCATCGAGATGCTGGTAGACGAGACCAACAGTTCCGGTGGCGTGCTGGGTCGCCAGATCGAAATTATCAAGGCCGACAATCGCACTGACCCCAAAACTTCGGTGGAACGGGTCCAGGAATTGATTCGCCGCGATCAGGTCGATGCGGTGATCGGGCCGGTTACCAGTTCCGCCCGCGACGCGATGAAGTCGTCCATCGAACGTGGCCGTAAACCGCTGCTATATGCGATCGACTATGAGGGTGGCGTTTGCAGTGATTACATCGCTTGCTACAGCCCGCTGCCGGCACATTATGTCGATCCTCTGATCCCCTACCTGATGGAGACTGTCGGCAAGAAAGTTTACCTTTTTGGTGCCGATTACGTCTGGCCGCAAAAGATGAACGAAGCGATCAGCAAATCCGTGGCTGCCACAGGCGGTACCGTGGTAGGCGAAGAATACACCCCCTTCGGCGTCAAGGATTTTTCAACCACGATCCGCAAGATCGAGGAATCCGGCGCTGAAGCCGTTGTCCTTTCGCTTCCCGGTGCCGATGGCGTGACTTTCATCAAACAGTTCACCGCAGCGGGCATGAAGAACAAGACGCGCCTGGCGTTTCTGGGCTTCAACGAAAACTACCTGCCCGGCCTGAGCGCGCCCGAATCCGAAGGTATCATCGGCTGTTCCGCCTTTATCCAGACCCTGGACAGGCCTGAATCAAAGGATTTTGTCGCCCGGCAAAAGGCGCGATATGGCGATGATGTGGTGGTCAGCAACTATGTGGATTCACATTACGGCATCACCAAATTCTTCCTAGAGGCCATGAAACGCGCAGATACGGACGAGACCGACAAGATCATGCAGGCCTTGCCCGGAAACCTGACCATTGCCAATGGCGAGGTGACGATGCGCGCCGACGACAAGCATGTGGACCTTAACATGTTGATATTCGAGGCCCGCGATCAGAAACTTCAGATGCAAAAATACGTTGGCAAGATCATCGCCCCCAACCAGTGCGCCTGAAGAACGGTAGCTGAATGACCATGGATACCGCCCCTTTCCTGAACGTGCGTGACGTCGTAATGGATTTTGGCGGTATCCGCGCGCTTGACGGGATAAGCCTTGAGATTTCCCGCAGCGAGGTGAAGTGTATCATCGGCCCGAATGGCTGTGGAAAAAGCACGCTGTTCAAGGTGATTTCCGGCGATCTGAACCCGACATCGGGGCAGGTCAGCTTTGCCGGCGAAACCATAACCGGTCTTTCGCCCCAGAAAATCTGCCATCGCGGCATCGCGCGCAAGTTTCAGGTTCCGTCGGTTTTCGATGATCTGACCGTGACCGAGAATATCGAAATCGCGATGACTGCGGCCTCGAAACACTATACGCCGTTCGGCCTGCTGCGCGGTGGCCCCGACCGGTCAGGCTATGGTGCGGTTCTGGCCGAATCCAGGTTGTCCGAATTTGGGGATAAACTGGCATCGGAGTTGCCACATGGCATCCGCCAGCAACTGGAAATTGCCTTGCTGGTGGTGACCGATGCCCAGCTTTTGCTGCTTGACGAGCCAACCGCAGGCATGACCGAGGAAGAAACCGACGCCATCGTCAATCTGATCAAGGGCGTGCGCGACCGTTTGGGCGTGGCAGTTCTGGTGATCGAACACGACATGAGCTTCGTTCGCAAACTCGGCAGCAAGGTCGTCGTCATGATGAAAGGTGCGGTGCTGCGCGAAGGCGATTATGCTGCCATCAGCGAAGATGCCGAAATCCGCCGGGCCTATCTGGGGGATGTGGAACCATGCTGAACGTGCGCAACCTCAAGGCCGGATACATTCGTGGCGCCCCCGTCCTGAAGGGGTTGGATCTTGATGTGGCGCGGGGCGATTGCATCGCGCTGATGGGGCGCAATGGCATGGGCAAGACCACTTTCGTCAAGGCCTTGATGGGGGTATTGCCGCAGATTTCCGGCTCGATCAAATTTCTGGATCAGGAAATTGTAGGCTTGCCGTCTTATCAGATCAGCAATGCTGGTATCGCCTATGTCCCGCAGGGGCGCGAGATCTTTCCCGATTTCACCGTTGAACAGAATTTGGCGATGGGCCAGATCGGCAAGCCCAAATGGCGCAACGATCCGGTTGATTTCGTCTATGAATATTTTCCCATACTGGCGGAACGCCGCAAGCAGTTGGGCGGCACCATGTCGGGCGGACAGCAACAGCAACTGGCCATCGCGCGCGCATTGGTCGGCCGGCCTGATCTGTTGCTGCTGGATGAGCCGTCCGAGGGCATTCAGCCCTCGATCGTGCAGGAAATCGCAGCCATTCTGCGCCGTATCGTCGAGCAGGAACAACTGACCGTGATCGTGGTGGAACAGAACCTCGATCTGGTACGACGGCTGGCCCATCATGTCCGCTTTATCGAGAATGGCGTCATCAAATCCGGTGTCGCGGTGGATGAAATCAACAAGGACCCGACCCTGATTGGTCGCTATCTTTCGGTATGACAACATGGAAATGACCCTGCTTATCGGCCTTGACGCGGCCAGCTACATTTTGACATTGTTGTTGGTCTGTATCGGGCTGGTCATCATCTTTGGGATGATGAATGTGATCAACCTCGCGCATGGCGAGTTTTTTCTGCTCGGGGCTTACACGGTCGTTCTCTTGCAACAATACGCCCTGCCATTCGCGGTAATTCTGGTTGTTGCCTTTGTCTTTGTGGCACTTGTAGGGCTGTTGATTGAAGAGGTGGTTATCCGGCGGATTTATCATCGGTTTCTGGACACGATCCTGGCAACCTGGGGCATTTCGCTGGCGCTGAAACAACTGGTCATCATTCTTTTCGGCCCCGGCTCGCAACAGGCGGTTGCACCTTTCGTCGAGCCGGTGGCGATGTTCGGCATCACCTATTCGTCCTATCGCCTGTTCGTGATGGCGATGGCGATTGCGATTACCGCCGCGACGTTCTTCATCCTGTTCCGTACCCGGCTGGGGCTGACGGCGCGGGGGGTTATTGCCAACCGGCAGATGGCCTCGTGCCTTGGGGTGAATACACGGCGCGTGGATCGCGTGACCTTCGCCTTCGGCTCGGGGCTGGCGGGGCTTGCCGGCGCGATCATGGCACCCTTGATGAGCGTCGATCCACAGATGGGGGTCGGATTCCTCGTGCCCGCCTTCCTGTCGGTGCTGGTCGGCGGCACCGCCAGTCCGCTCGGCGCGCTTTGGGGGGCAGGTATCATTGGCGGCTCTAACAGCGTGGTGGCGGCAGTATGGACACCGGTGATCGCCCAGATCGTGGTGTTCAGCCTTGCCATTCTCATCATCCGGCTGATGCCCAACGGGCTTACCGGTCGCAGGAGACGCTGATGTCACGGTTCTCATTTCCGCTTACCATCCTGTTCTGGGTGGCACTGGCCGCTGCTCCGCTGGTTCTGGATGGCTGGAATCTGGGACTGCTGGCGCAGTTGATGATCTACGGCATTTTCGCCATGAGCCTTGCGTTCATCTGGGGGCAGGGCGGGCTGTTGTGCTTTGGGCAATCGCTGTTCTTCGGGATCGGCGCCTATGCCATGGCCCTGACCACCAAAGGCATGATCCCCGGTGTGCCTGCGATGACGCTGACTGGCCTGCTGCTGGCGATGATCTTGCCCGCCTTGGCCGCCGGGTTGCTGGGTCTGGCGCTGTTCAAGGGGCGTGGTCTGGTCGGCGCCTATTTTGGTATCGTCACCCTGTCCGCCGCGGTGATTGCCGAGAGGTTGGCGACCAACTGGTCCTATATCGGTGGTTTCAACGGGTTGTTGGATATTCCGCCGATGCGCTTGGGATGGGGCAGTTGGCAGATCGAGCTTTACGATCCATTGCCGTTCTTTCTGGTGGTGCTGGTGGCAGCCATTGCGGCCTATCTATTGTTGCTGAAGCTGGAGCGTTCGGCCTTTGGCACGGTGTTGCGCGGCACCCGCGACAACGAAACACGCGCGGCATTTCTCGGTTTTGAAACCGCCGAATACAAGGCCGCGGCCTTTGCCGTTTCAGGTGGCGTGGCCGGGTTGGCTGGCGCACTTTTTGCGGCGCAGTTTGCATTTGTTTCGCCTGCCCTTTTGGGTTTCGCACTGGCGACCGAGGTTCTGATCTGGGTTGCCATCGGCGGCAAGGAGGTTCTGCTTGCCGCCTTCATCGGTGCGCTGGCGGTAAAATCCGTGGAAAAGGTTCTATCGGATTCCCTGGGCCAATACTGGCTGCTGGTACTTGGGTTGCTGTTCATCACTGCCGTGGTACTGCTGCCGCGCGGTTTGCTGGCGCCGTTCCTGCGGCTGACGCTGCCACGCGCGCTGCGTCGGCCTGAACAGGCAACGAAACACCCGACTCCAGAGGGCAGGCAGGGGCAGAACGCCCCGTAAACCTATGACCGTCCCGCTGCCGCGACCGGCGGGTTTTTCCTGGCGGATTTCGTCTGATCCAGCAGTTTGATCGCCTCTTTGGCAGTGCGGATATCGGCATACCAGGCCGCCAATGAATTCACCGCCGCATTGTGTTCGGCATCGGTCAGTGCCGCGCAGGCATCGGCCAGGAAAATAACCCGAAATCCAAGCTGCTGGGCGTCGCGGGCCGTCGCCTCACAACAGCAATCGGTCAGCGTTCCCGAGATCAGGACCGTATCAATCCCGCGTTGTTTAAGCAGGTTGAACGCATCTGATGAACCCGGCGTGAAGGCGCTGAACCGTGACTTGTTCATCACTTGATCATCGGGTTGCACGTCGAGCGCATGGTAGATCTGGTGCAAATGCCCGCCGTTCTGGAACATGGCCACTTCCTGCTTGCCGAAATCGGCGCTTTGGAATTGCTCGAAATACACCGACCAATCGCTGGTTGTCGTGGTGGTGAATCGAAAGAACAGGTTCATCCCGCCATGCGAACGCAATGCACGGCTGACGGCGTTGATGTTGGGAACCACCTGACGCGCCATCGGCACTTCCATCAATGCGCCAGCCTCGACAAAGCCGTTTTGCATGTCGATGACAAGATGGGCTGTGCGCCTAGGGTCAATTTCGCCAAAGGCGAATTCGCGCCCGCCCTTCATGGCGATAAAGCGTTCTTTCAGGCCGGGATCAATCTTGTATTCATGCATTTATTGTTCCTTTGATCCGGTTCACTGGCTGGCTGATCAATGATCTGCCTTTGCAGCGAAAAACCGCGTTATGGTCAGCGATCATTTGATGCGACATCTGGCGAATGAGGCGCCCTCAGGCCCAATCTGCCCGTGATTTCCCGCCTGATCAAGCCCTTAAAAGGCGCCAAGAATGCCCGATTGCGTTGCGCGCCCGGCCCCTGAATGATAAAGCCGCGAAACCGGATCATATCCCCGCCTGTAGAAAGTTTTTCCCGATGAACGCCGCCGTTTCCCCGCAACTTATCATTCATATCGGCGACCCCAAGACCGGCACGTCGTCGGTCGGGCTGCATTGGGGCGCAAGGGGTTGCGAGATTTCACATGCCATTTGAAACCTATCCCAATTTGAAAGGCACGATCTTCATCGTGACCTACGGAAGGTCCGGATCGACCCTGTTGCAAAGCCTGCTGCAATCAATTCCCGGCGCGCATATCGTCGGCGAAAACTACAACGCGCTTGAGGGGTTGTTCCGCACGGCTGAGCGCGCCCGCATGGCCCGCAGCAAATGGGGCAAAAAGGACCATCCGCCGAACCACCCCTGGCACAATGCCAGCCGGATCCGCCCGGTCCGGCTTGAAACGGGACTGGCCGAGGTTTTCACCCGCGAGTTGATCGCACCGCCGCGGGATGCGCGCTGGATCGGGTTCAAGGAGATCCGATTTCAAACCCTTGATGACGATTTTGAGGGATTTCTGAATTTTCAGCGCCGCGCATTTCCGAACGCATTTTTCGTCTTCAATTCGCGCCGGGGTGAGGATGTGGCAAACTCCGCCTTCTGGAAGAAACGCCCGCGTGATCAGGTTCTGGACATGGTGACACGGATGGATGCGCGTTTTGCCGATTTTGCAGACAAGAACCCTGACTGCTCGCATCATGTGTTTTATGAACAGACGATAGACGACCCGGCCACATTGCAGCCGCTGTTTGACAAGCTGGATGAACCGCTTGATCTGGACGCGGCGAAGGCGGTGCTGGGTGAGCGTTTGACCCATTGAATTTGACTGATAGTCAATGCGCGAACAGCAAGACCATAGGCTACATGAAGGTGCCAAATATCTCGGTATCCTGTGCATAGGCAGCTTCAATAAGTGGTCGGTTGCGGTCAATTTCTGCCTGCGAAGGATCAACCTTGTCGGCGGTCTTTTTGTTGAGATGCTGCAACTCGGGTGCGTCGGGGACAATGGTTGCAACATATTCGATCATCTGTTGCAGCTGGTTTATGGAAAATATCCGGTCGTAAAAATCCGGATCCTCACCAAGGAAAAATGACAGTGGCCGCGTATGGTGACGGATTTCAAAGGATGCAGTGCGGTAGTGTTGCAGCAAGTCCACGAAATTGTCCAATGATGGATCAGTCACCATCCCCAATTTTTTCTGTTCGGGGGTGAACTCGACTTGATGTAGCGTCTTGCGGGCAACAACTTTGCTGGCATAGCAGGACAGGATTCGCCGCCACGGGTCGCGCACTACCGTGATTTTCCGGTGTCCGGCCATCATACCTGGCTTGATTTTGGAGAATTTCGGACTCTGGGCAAATTGATGGATGCCATAACGCTTTCCATTCAGCCGAAAGGATCTGAAGGCAAAACCGTTTTCCACCTCGAAGAAATAGTTTTTGAGCGAAGTGCAGGCCACTTTGGGCACACTGATATAGGTCAGTTTGTGTTTCTTCAGATAAATTGCCATTGTCCTGCTATCCCTGTTGCGCGCCGTCCGGGCGCAGTGCATTGTGGCCCGTGTTCACTTTGGCCCGGTCATCTTGGCCTCGTATTCCTGCAACTTCTTGCGGATGAACTCTCCTCTGGGGCGGATCATTGCGGCTATGCGCATCAACAGCAGTGCCAGATCAGGATCGCTGTCTTCGATACCAAGCGCGGCGTCGCGCAGGATCAGCGCCTCTTCCGAGTCGATGCAGTTCTGGCGTACCAGCGGTTCCAGCAGCGGTTGAAGGTGTGAAAACAGGTTGAACAGGGTCAATTCGCTGTGCAGTGCCACATCCGACAGTGCCGAGATTTCGGCGAAATCCGCGTTGATCCGTGTGATCCGCTTACCTAGCTCGGCCATGGTGCCGAATTTTGTCAGACCGGGCGCCTTGGGGTCGTGGGCACGCCGCTTGGCCAGCCGCGTCAGTTCGAGAACCGCAAGATCCTGTGCCTGATTCACCCTGAGATCCTCGCCGCCCTGGGGCAGGTTGCTATGGTCAACGGCGGACAGGAAATCGCGGATATGGTCCATGCCGGTGTGTTTGTAGGAACGCACGATGATGTTGGCGCTGCCAAACACGGCAGCAAATTGGCGATAGACAGACAGTTGTGACAGGAAATTCGTATCAAGCCTGCGAAAGAACGCCGGAAACGGAAGTGTGCCCGCCGGGCCTTTGTTGACCTCGTTATACCAGGATTTCAGCAGGGCCATCGGTTCGCGGATATATAGAACGATCCTGACCTGGTATTTTGACAGGCGGTTTTTCAGGTCGCCGATCGCGGTCTCGGGGTTCTCGCGCAGGGCAAGCTGAAAAAACTCCTCGCTTGAGACAAGGATGCGGGACTGGCCGATGTTGTCTATCTCGGTGCAGAAGTTGATGTAAACCTCGTCAGGTTTGCGCGGGCCCTTGTACCACGGTGGCGGCCCGAACCCGTGCTGAGCCGCCAGCGACAGTGACAGTGCGGCATGGTTGGTGCCGTTTCCAGCGCGCCCGGCCTTGGGGTAATAAAGCCCGCCTTGGGCCAGATCGTCGGCATGTTCGGCGCAATATTTCTGGATCGCCGAGGTGCCGGTTTTGTAGTGACCGATATGGATGAAGATCGTTTTCATGAGAGACCGTGCAAATAAATCCTGCTGAATATCGGCGCTATGTCCATAACTCGGGGTGGTGGTGTCAGATCATATCCTGGCGCGGCATCTCGATCTTGGGGCGGAACCACAGGCCGCGCCAGATTGCGAAGTAAACCGGCCGGCGCAGTTTCCAGGGCAGGCGCGCGCCCGCCATCTGGACATGCACCTGATAGAGGAACTCCATCACCCCGACCATGCCCTGTTCGCGCAGCCGGAACGAGGTTTCGTTGCGCGCGCCATGGCGGAACTTCCACAGGCTCTTGTCGGTGATCATGCCGTAATTGACGCCCTGGTTGACCTCGACATCGTGGATCACAAGGCTGTCGGGAACAAAGATGCCGGGATAGGATTTGGCCAGCCGCTGGGTATATTCGGCATCGTCAAACCAGATGAAATAATCCTTGATCGGAAAGCCATGGGCGCGGATGGCCCAACGCGGCACCAGAACCGACACGAAACTGCACGAACGCACCAGGAAATAGCGCATGTCCTTGCCATAAAAGCGCGGCCAGTCCCAGACGGTCGCGGGAGTGTTCATCTCGCACCAGCTGCCATCCTTCCAGCGCACGGCAGAGCAGGCGAATGATGGTTTATACCCGGTTTCTTCTTCGAACTCAGCCAGCCCGGCGATCAGCTTTTCCATTGCGTCGGGTTCTGGATAGGCGTCATCGTCGCTGATCCAGATCTGGTCGAACCCGTCGGCAAACGCAGCCTTGATCCCGGCGTTGAAGCCGCCAGCTCCACCGACATTCCTGGCCAGGCGCAGGTGGCGCAAGCTGTCGCTTTTTCGTTCATCCATCAGTGCGACGGTGCTATCGGTGCTGGCGTTGTCCAGCACATAGATGCGGTCGGGCACGCGGGTCTGGGCGGCAAGCGCGTCAAGCACGCGGGCCAGCTTTTCGGCGCGGTTATAGGTGACGATGACGGCGGCGACGGTCTGGGTCATTTTTCGGCACTCTTGGCGATGTCGCGGTAAAGCGCGCCAAGAACCTGGCTTGCCGTTGGGTCGGTACGCAAGCTGCGATAGCGCGCGATCGTTTCGCTTTTGCACTCTTGCAGAAAATCACTGTCGCTTAGCAGGCGACTAACCAGCCTGACGCTGTCACGTACACAGGCCAGCGGCGAAACCGGCACCAGAAGCTGATCGGCTACCAGTTCGCTTTGCCCGCCGACATCGGTCGAGATCGGGATCACGCCGTTTTCGATTGCTTCGTAACAGACCAGCGCCAAACCCTCATTCGCCGAGGGCAGCAACAGGATATCGGCCTTTTGCAACAGTGCGGGTACATCTGAGTCCGCTGGGTGCAGCGTGACATATCCGGATAGACCGGCGCGCGAGATCATGTTGCGCACCACGTCCAGATAGGTGCCGGTGCCGACCATATCGAGATGAAATTCGACCCCCAGCTTTTTGGCGCGCCGGTGCAGGCCGCGCAGGATCGCAACTGCAAGCGGCGCGCGTTTCTGATGCACCATGCGGCCGATAAAGATCAGCCGACAGGTTTTCTGCCCCGCCTGAAGGCGCAGTTCGGGGTCGGGCGTGGGGCCTTCGGTGCCGTCCGGATCCAGCATCCGCCCCAGCATCACCCGGTCCGAGACACCGAATTCGTCCAGATAGAACGACATGAGTTCGCGGCTGATCACATGGTGATGGTCGATATAGCGCGTCCAAACCCCCGAGGTTCGGGGAAAGCCGCCATTCTCGTGTTCGACGATATGGGTCGAATCGATGGTGACCAGATCGGGAAACACCGCCTTGAGCCGCAGCAGGTTGTCATAAAGCCGGGTGTTGTGGTGAATATGCAATGCGCGGATGTTTTCGCGCTTGATCAGCGCCTTGAGAAACTCGAACCAGCGTTTCGGATCCAGATAGGCATCGGCGCGGATGAACTCGACCTGCGGATCGTCGGGCAGTTTGGACTGCAGGCGGTGGATTTCGGATCGTTCGGCCACGACCAGCACCCGCAGCCCGGCCTGACGCGCCCATTTCACGCTGTCAAAGGCCAGCTTTTCCGCACCACCCGGTTCCAGCCAGTGAAACCCGATCAGGATGGTGGGGGGCCTTGTGGTATCCCATTGTTCCAGCAGTTCACCGCCGATATGTTGAACGGCGGCGCGTTTGACCGGCTCGAAACTGTGTTTTTCCCGGCGCACCAGCTTTTGACGGGATTCGATACGGTATTTGCCCTGTTCGAACAGTACCGGCGCATTCCACATCAACCGGCCCAGAACCGGATGGTGCTGAAAATCGGGCGTGGTTTTTTCGGGAACGCTTTCACCGGGACGAATCTGGCATGGGATGGGGGCGATGATGGTGATTTCGTCCTTGCCGTCCTCATCCCCGGAGGAGCCGATGCGACCACGGGTCTTGCCGCGCGGCGCATCGAGCGGATCGAAGGTGACAGCTCCCAGATAGTTTTCGTCAACCGCATCAAGGCCGGGATTGCCTTGCACCACCGTAACCTCATGCGGCGTGCCCCAGGCATGATCGCGTGACTTGAGGATGACGCGTATCGGTTTGTCAGCATAAAGCGGCCCGTAGATGCGATGAACCGCCCGTGCCTGTGTCAGAAGATAGCTGTCAGCGCCGCTTGATGCATCTGAGGCCGGGACGGTCAGAGCCTGCTTTTTTGCGGGGGAAACGGTCGTGTCAGCGGGCATCGTCGCGTCCTTTGGATTTCTTGCAGGCATACCGGACCCAGCCTTTTCGGATTATCAATCTCGGGGTGCAGGTTTAGGGTGCAACCCTTCAAGGTGCAATCTGATAAAGCGTTTGTTTCGTCAGGGTTGCGGTTGAAAGTTGAAAGGGTGCCATCGCAGGATTGTCAGTCCAGCATCCATATGGCATCGGTTCCTAACAGCGCTCGCTTTACCAATTCATAGTTTTCGATTGCCTCTGCCATATCAGTAGGGGCCTGTTTGACATAAGTGGGTTCACGGTCGGTGAAAGACGTAACGCCAAAAAGCGCCGCAAGCCGTTCCGCAATCTGGCTGTCCAGATGGCCTTCAATATCAAACATCTCGTCGTAGTCGAAACTTTCCAGATGTTTGTATCGTTTGGTCCAACGGTCGATCAAGTCGGCTTCGCGTTCTGAGGTCACAATATAATTCGACAGTTGGCGGATGTTCAGAACAGCCGAATTGACCCTGATCTGCTCGTTACTGTGCGCATGCCAGACCTTGTTGGCCTCAGCAAGGCGTCCTGACACAAACGATTGCAAGGCATTGCGGCGGGTCAAATGAATGATAGGCAGATCGTGGGAGATTGATTCCGTGATTGAGCGCGGTCGTTCGACAACACCCCGCCAACCTCCATCCAGATGATGCAAGGAGCGATATTTGATGTCTACAATTAACATCTTGCCGGGATGTAGCGCTGAGATATCTTCCAGGAAACTTTGGAAAACCTTGTAGGCATTGTCGGGCAGAGCTGCTTTGGGGTCTGATTTAACCTTGTCCAAAAAATGGGTGAAATAGTTGTTCTTTTGCCCCAGATTGTCGGGATGAAATACCTCGCCCAGATATTTGAGCTGGGGATGTTTATCGAGAACAGAACCGAGAGCCCCAGTTCCAGAGCGTTGGCGAGCAAGTAGAATTGCGTATTTCATGTGGTTCTTTCTATTGATGCTTCTGTCGTTTAAAAAGCGGAAATCTAATCAGGGCATTAGATCAGATCCAAATGACTATCGCTTTCCTTTCACCTCGCCGGACCGGCCGTAAGGCTGGTCAGGAAAAAGTCGGTACTGCGCAGCGGCAAAAAGGCGATCAGCACTGGATTTGGAAAACCGTCATGGCTGAGCATATGTTCGATTGGCGGGAAGAAAGCCAGCGACCTTTTTTGCATATGCTCGTTCAGGATAAAGCTTTGCGGGCGGGTGTCGATGAAACCGTTTGGCACATCGGGGCAGGGAATGCGCAGCAGCATGTTGACATTGGCTGACGGGTTGGCGCCGCCCTCGAACGTGATAAGCGCGGCACCGGTCTGTGCCAGTCCTTCGGTATCCAGACCGATTTCCAGCGTCATCCAGGGTGCGTTGCCCGGCACCGTTCCAAGCATCAAACCGCGCTGCCCGTCACCACCGGTTGCGCTGCGGATGCGCGCCTGACCGCCGGGGGCAGAGCCGATCCACAGCCCCGGAAGAAACGGGCGATATGCCTCAAGCGCGTGATCGGCAATTTCCTCCTGCATTTGCAAGAAATCGTACCGCCGCAGCCCAAAGGTTATCAGGTTCGGATCCTGCGGTGGCGCTGCCGGTTCCGGCGACGTCGCTTCCGGGGCAGGGTCGGCGCTTTGGCTTTTGATTTCGGCATCAAGGGCGTCGCTGGACTTCATTACGCGCTCCGGTTTCTTTGCAGAAGGTTTCACCACAGGCTTATCCGGTTAAAGGCGAGATGGGCCTTGAATTCACGGGCGTTGGCGGGCAGGCGCGACAGCAGCAGCAGCCGGTAATGCGGCCCCATGCTTGCGACCGCCAGATTCAGTTCACCGCTTTGCGCGGCGGCGATCTTTACCCAGTCGCTGATCGCGAAACGAATCGGAGTGGCGATCCGCCCTTCCAGCACCCCAAACACCCAATCATCCTCCATATCGCGTGGCACGCAGGCAATCGCGGCCTCGACGCCATCATTCTCGTCGTTGACATTGCACACCTTTGCAACGATCCGCGAAACCGGGCCTGGCGGCGGGTCGAGCTCGGCGACGGTAACGCCACCTTCAAGCGGGTGGACCATCAGGCCGAGATGCTCGGGCAGATATTGCACCGGTTCCCAGGTGCGCGGCACGCCCTCGGGGCGCAGGCGGCGACCACCTGCCAGCGCATTGCCTTGAATGATCCGCGGCGCGCGGAAAAATTCGTCATCGCCCTGCACCGGGTCGAGCGCCAGCAGGCGTGCGGGCATTTCGGCCTGCATTCCGGCCCGATCAACCACCCCGGCGCTGATGCGCGCGGTGGTTTCTGCAGCCTCGGTCAGGTTTCCGGAAATGCTGGCCGCAACCAGCGGCATGATCAGGATCGATTCCCGGTCAATGGCGCAGTCGCGCAGGAACACCTCGAACCAGAACTTTCCGGCCCGCGGATCAAAGCGGCGCCGTTTGAGCAGGGCGCGGCGCAGCAGCGAGGTAATCGGGGCGATGCGGCTGGAGGTCAGCGCGTGCGACGGCATTTCCCCGCCATAGGCCCGCAGCGCGATGCTGCGTCCGGTGTCGGGATCGTCCACCGCCACATGCCCGGCGCAGATCATCAAATCGGGATCATGCCGCATCGCCCGCAATCCGGTGGCCAGAAAACCGGGGTGGATGTCATAGCCGACCGGGCAGGCCAGCACGCAATCGCCCGTCAGCCCCGCCAGCCTCAGGCCAAAGGCTTCGGGGCATTCCTCGGTTCCCGATGACCACATCACCATCCAACCTCGATCCTCTATTGCCCGGATTTCGGGGGCAGCAGGGTCCAGAAGGCCATGCGGAATAAGGATGACCAGTTGATCGCGTCCGCCCGGATCGATCCTGGATTCAACAAAGGCTGCTTTCATCAACTGTTTTTGCAGCTCCCGTCGGTTGGTTATGCCGCAGAACATCAGGCTGAGACTGGCGCGTTCATCGCTGTCACCAGCGGCAGCGGGCCGCACTTGCGGCACGTCCGGAACCAGGGAATTGCGGGTTTCAAGCCAATAGGGGGTATCAACTTCGGTCAGCGCGCCAAGCGTGGGGCGCCAGGTGCGGGCGCGTTCCATGGCCTCGACCAGGCTTTCGATGCTGCCTTCAAACAGCAGACAGTTCTGGGTGTCGATCCAGCGCGGGCTGTCGCCAAAGGCGCTGCAACGTGCGTTCAGCAGGACCGGTCGCCTCATCTGGGCGGATTCAAAGGCAAACAGGCAGAGGCTTTCGTAATCCGATGGCACGACCACGACCGAACGCGCCAGAAAGGCGCTGCGCTGCTGTTCGGTGGCATCTTCGATGAACAGGATGTTCTGGCGCAATCGGTCCGGCACCAGCCCGACAAGCCAGTCGATGTAACGTCGATCCCATCCATAGGAAACGATTCGAAACAGCCCCCGATGATCGGGATGCTTTTCCAGAAAGGCAATGGCGGCGCGAATGAAGATATCGGGCCGTTTGAATGGCTGAAGACGCGAGGAAAAGATATAATCGGTATCCGCCGGGTCCTGGGTCGCCTGCTTGCTGGATTCTGCGGCCTGAATCTCGGTTTGTTCCAGCATGATTGGCGGAAACTCAAGCACGGTGCGCCCGTTCCAACGGTCGCTCAGGCCGTAATGTTTGCCGTTCTGCTCGATGATTGATCCTATGTGGCCGATCACCACATCCGCATGGGCCAGCAGATGGCGTTCTGCGTCCATCAACAGCCCGCTCCAGCGCGAGGATTCATAGAACCGTTCGGCGCGTGCAATCATGCCTTGGGTCGAATGCAGCCGGGCCGTTAGCAACGTGTCCTGAAAGGCCATCCCGGCGCGTTTGGCTTCGATGCTGGCCAGCCCCCAGCCGCCAAAATCCGGAAATTCGATGAAATCAAAAGGTGTGTTTCGCTGCTCTTCTATCGCTATCAGGGCGCGGTAATACCGATACGAGGTCGAAACCAGTAATTCGAGCGACCAGGGGTCGAATGAGGCGCGATCGAACATATGCGCCTCGCCGTCGGTCATCGTATGCAGCGGCGTGGCGACATGCAACTCGGCCATATCACCAAGCGCGTCGCGCAGACGATCAAGATCGCCGGATCCGGCGACAAGATCGGGGGGCACCAGAAAATGAATGTCGGCGGCTGATCCGTTCAGGGCGTTATGGCGGGCGAAATTATACAGCATTCGCCCGATTCCGCCCTTGCGCAGGGGATAGAGTTCATTGGTGACAAAGCAAATCGAGGGTTTTTTGCGTCGGGTCATTGTCACAGCCCCAGAAATTCGCGGTAACGGTCCGTGGCAATCGAATGGCGCCGCGTCAGGTGATCCGCGATCATCTGGGCCATGGCATCGGGATCAGCGAGCCGGGCTGCAACCAGGCGTTCAATATCGCGCGCCAGCAGGGGCGAGGAATCCAGATTGGTGGTGGTGGTCAGCCCGGTCAGTTCATCCCCGGCGAACTCTTCAAGACGCAGCGGCCCGGTCAGTGCCGGGGTGCCCACAGCCATCGCCTCAAGCTGGGTCATTGGCTGACATTCGGCAAGGGTTGCCAGCAGTACCGCGATGCTTGAGGCCATTTCCGCGAACAGATCCTCGTTCTTGAGAAAGCCGACATATTTCAGCTTTTTCAATCTAGCCAGATTTTCCAGCCCGTAGGGAATGTTGGTGATCTTGATCCGGTCGACATTTTCCGCAAGCTCGCCTGCCAGGACGTTGGTAAACAGGTTCTTGCGCCAATCTGCCGCCAAAGGTGCGTAAAGATCGCTGCTGTCTCCAGGTTCGTCAAAGCCGAAGGATGGCAGGTTGGGCGCATAGTTCAGGATCAGACCGCCCCATATTTCCGGAAAAACCTTTCCGAAATCGGGTTTCACCGACGCAATCCCGTTCAGCATTCCGTATCGCAACCGTGTGAACATGCGATCCAGCATGACCATCTCAAAATAATTGTCGAACTGCGAGGTGGTTACATGGTTGACTGCAAAACACCGCAGGTCCGGCCCGAAACGGGCACGAAGATATAACAGCACAACTTCGGCATTTTCAGAATAACCCTGAAATACCACATGGGTGATGCCGCGCCGCTCGATCTCGTCACCGATGCTCTTGCGCGCCAGCATTCCGCCCATTTCACCCGGCTGGCTTCTTGGCTCCAACTCGGATTCTGCCGGGATCAGCAGCTTGTGTCCCGGACAATAGGCCACCGACTGGCGAATCCCGTGCCATTCCTTATGGGCGATATGCAAGACCTTGTCGAACCCATTGGCCGGGTTCATGAAGCGGATCATCTGTCTGTCGTTGAATGTCGTAGCCATGAAACTCTTAAAAATTGTATGGGCAGTTGAGGGTTCACTATTTTTATATGGTTCATATTACAATAGAAGAAGGCAAATTGGATGCGATGAGTTCCCGCACGCTTGTCGAAAACCAGCAGCATAGATTGCTGACTTGATAGATTTCAAGCAAAACCAGCACTCGTCCGGTTCAACAGCGGCTTTTCCGGCCCTTGCTTCAGCTTTCCAAATTTATCGAGAAAGCAAAGAACATGCGATCTTTGGCGATGATAAATGACAAATAAGATCAGAAGGGATGCGCTTGCCAAAGTGGAAAACACCATCTTTCATGAAGGTGTATGCAGAGGATTGGGTCAACATCGTAATCCAAGGCTCCTGGCGATCGCCAAAAGCTGAAGCTATTTCCATTTGTTAGCAGAAGTTGTGGTGCCCAGGAGAGGACTCGAACCTCCACGTCCATAAGGACACTAGCACCTGAAGCTAGCGCGTCTACCATTCCGCCACCTGGGCAGGTGTCGTCGATCACAGGCGATTTATCCCCGGTCTGATGTCGTGTCAACGACCCATTGCGCGACAATTCTGCGATATTTGAAACTTGTTCCCGGCGCACATGCAGATTATCAAAGCCCCTGACGCGCGTAACAGGAGGGCATGATGTCCGGCACACCGAAAATAGCGACCATCTTTGGCGGCTCCGGCTTTGTCGGGCGCTATATCGCACGGCGGTTGGCGAAACAGGGCTGGCGGGTGCGCGTGGCCGTGCGCCGCCCGAATGAAGCGTTGTTCGTGCGTACCTATGGCGTGGTCGGGCAGGTTGAGCCGATCCTGGCAAATATCCGTGATGACGGGTCGGTTCGTGCTGCTGTTGCCGGCGCCGATGCGGTGGTCAACTGTGTTGGCATCCTTCAGGAAACCGGTCGTCAGAGTTTTCATGCCGTTCATGCCGAAGGTGCGGCGCGGATTGCAAGGCTGGCCGCCGATGCGGGTGTGGCGCAGTTCGTACAACTTTCGGCGCTGAGTGCCGACAAGAATAGCGACAGTTCCTATGCCCGCTCCAAGGCCGAGGGGGATGAGGCGGTTCTGGCCTTCTTTCCTGATGCGATGATCCTGCGCCCTTCGGTGATTTTCGGCGCCGAGGATGCGTTTTTCAACCGTTTCGCCTTTATGGCGCGGTTCACGCTGGTGTTGCCGCTGGTCGGGGCGGAAACCATGTTCCAGCCGGTATATGTCGATGACGTGGCGGCGGCGGCGGTGATGGGTGCGACCGGCGAGGCGGCACCTGGCATATATGAACTCGGCGGTCCGGTTGCCCGTAGTTTCCGGCATTTGATGCAAGATATGCTGAGGGTGGTGGAGCGGCGACGGATGCTGATCAACATACCGTTCGCGCTTGCCCGCATCAACGCGTGGTTTCTGGATATCGGGTCAAAAATCACGGGTGGCCTCTTTGTCAACCGCATCCTGACGCGCGATCAAGTTCGTCTGCTGGCCCAGGACAATGTGGTCAGTGATGGTGCCAAAGGCCTGGCAGATCTGGGGATCGAGCCAATGCCGATGGAGGCGGTACTGGAAAGTTATCTTTACAGCCACCGCGCCAGCGGCCAATACAACGCCATCAAGGATTCCGCCGCCAATCTGCGGGCGTAAGGCGTGTTGCATCGGCTAGGAATTATAATTCACCCCAGGTTTGGGTGAATCGTGATGTTCTGGTCTTGGGACAAGGCTGGTGCTTAGCTATAGGCGACCCATAACAGGATCACCCCCAGAACCACGCGATAAATCACATATGGCGTGAAACTGACATGTTTAAGTAGCCGCATCATTACTGATAGCGCCAGCAAGGCCGCGACAAAGGCGAATGCGGCGGCGATTGCGCCGTCACGGGCCGCGGCAAGGTCGGCCTTGACGGCAACCTCGGCCCCCAGCAGGGTGCCGGATGCGATGATCGTTGGAATCGACATCAGCATCGAGATACGCGCCGCATCCTCGCGCCCGTAACCCAGTGCTCTGGCACCGGAAATCGTCGCGCCGGAACGCGAGGTGCCGGGAATCAGGGCAAGTGCCTGCCACAGCCCAAGAATGATAGAATCCTTCAGACACCATTTGTGATAGGGCTTGGTGGTGGCTCCTTTTTGGTCGCTCCAATATAAAACCAGTCCGAAAATCAGCATCGCCCAGCCGATCACCGCAACCGATCGCATGGCATCGTCAAGCCCGGTCAGGTTGAGGATCAGACCGATCACGACCACCGGAATGGTTGCCACGATCAGCAGCACCGCCAGTTCGGCCGCCTTGGTTCTTGGGCGGCCCCGTACCAGATCGCCAAGCCCCTTCAAGGCCAGCATGGATTCGCGGTGAAAATACAGGATCACCGCCCCCAAGGTGCCGACATGCACCGCCACGTCGATCACCTGCCCCTGATCCTTGGTTCCGGTCAATATCGGCAACAGGATCAGGTGGGCCGAGGATGAGACCGGCAAAAACTCGGTCAGCCCCTGAAGGACCGCCAGTTGCAGAAGGTGAAGGATGTCCATGTGTTTCCCGAATGATTCGTTCTTTGCGACCTTATGCATAGGCCGCAAAATAGGAAATCTGATATATAGGTAAGTAATAATGACTTAAAATCAGAAAATTTTATGGCAATAATTAAAAAATCTCAAACTATTTTGATATTAGGTCAGCTATACTTACTATTATTATGATTTCCTCCAAAGTAAAAGAAGATTCACAAACCTGAAATGGTGATTTGATCATGGCTGAGCAGAAGATGTTGAAATTTGTCCATGTCGGCCGCGACATGCCCGACAAACGGGACGCGAACGACCGCGCTGACGACTATGACGAGATTTATCGCGAGTTCGCCCGCGCCAAGGCCGAAGAACAGGCCAGCCGTTGTTCGCAATGCGGGGTGCCGTTCTGCCAGACCCATTGTCCGGTGCATAACAACATTCCCGACTGGCTGCGGATGACCGCCGAAAATCGCTTGGAAGAGGCTTATCAACTATCGCAGGAAACCAATACATTTCCGGAAATCTGTGGCCGCATCTGCCCACAGGATCGCCTGTGCGAAGGCAACTGCGTGATCGAACAGGCGGGTCACGGCACCGTCACCATCGGTGCGATCGAGAAATACATCACCGATACCGCCTGGGATCAGGGTTGGGTCAAACCGATCAAGCCGTTCGCCGAGCGCCCGGAAAGTGTCGGTATTATCGGTTCTGGTCCGGGGGGGCTGACAGCGGCCGACATGCTGCGCCGGGCAGGCATTCAGGTGACGGTTTATGATCGCCATGACCGGGCGGGTGGGCTGATGACCTATGGCATCCCCAGTTTCAAGCTGGAAAAGGACGTGGTTCTGCGCCGGGTAAAACAGTTGGAAGATGGGGGCGTCAAACTGGTTCTGAACTGCAATGTTGGCAGTGACATCAGTTTTCAGGAAATTCGTGACACACATGATGCCGTGCTGATTGCAACTGGTGTTTACAAATCGCGCGATCTTGGCGGACCGGGGGCGGGTATTGGCGGTATCGTCCGGGCGATCGACTATCTGACCGCCTCGAACCGGATGAATTTCGGTGACAAGGTGCCCCAGATCGACAGCGGCGAACTTTACGCCAAGGGCAAGAAAGTTGTGGTGATCGGCGGCGGTGATACCGCGATGGATTGCGTGCGCACCGCCGTCAGACAGGGCGCCACCAGTGTCAAATGCCTTTACCGGCGCGACCGTGCCAACATGCCGGGATCAATGCGCGAAACCGCCAATGCCGAAGAAGAGGGCGTCGAATTCGTCTGGTTGGCCGCCCCCAAGGGGTTTCGCGGCAAGACCAGTGTTACCGGCGTAATGGTCGCCAAAATGCGCCTTGGCGCACCGGATGTGACCGGCCGCAAATCCCCCGAGGAAATCGAGGGGGCCGATTACATCGAAGATGCCGATCTGGTGATCAAGGCACTGGGGTTTGAACCGGAACCCTTGCCTGAACTCTGGAACCAGCCGGATTTGGAAACTACCGGCTGGGGAACCGTCAAGGCGGATTTCCGCAGTCACCGAACACCGATGCCGGGGGTATACGCGGTGGGTGACATCGTGCGTGGAGCATCTCTGGTGGTATGGGCGATTGCCGATGGCCGCGCGGCGGCCGACAGCATTCTGAAAGACCTTGATGATGCCAAGAGACAGGCTGCCGAATGACCAGTTATCAGTCGCATGAACCATCCGCCAATGACCAGCCTACAGAGGACAGAGACATGACCCGATACGACGCTGACTGGGTAAAAACCGAAGAAGCAAAGCGCCGGCGGCTGGCCGATCAGGGGCTTTACCGCGACGATGACGAACATGCCTCCTGCGGGGTCGGTCTGGTGGTTTCGATCGACGGCAAGCCATCGCGTCGGGTGGTGGAAAGCGGTATCACCGCATTGAAGGCGGTCTGGCATCGCGGGGCGGTGGATGCTGACGGCAAGACCGGCGATGGCGCCGGCATCCATGTGCAGATCCCGGTCAGGTTCTTTTACGACCAGATTCGCCGCACCGGTCATGAACCCAACACCGAACATCTGATCGCGGTCGGTCAGGTGTTCCTGCCGCGTACCGATTTCGGCGCACAGGAAACCTGCCGCACCATCGTCGAATCCGAAGTGTTGCGCATGGGCTATTATATCTATGGCTGGCGGCATGTGCCGGTGGATGTCACTTGTCTTGGTGAAAAGGCCAACGCAACCCGGCCGGAAATTGAACAGATCCTGATTTCAAATACCAAAGGCACAGATCAGGACACGTTTGAACGCGAACTATACATCATTCGCCGGCGGATCGAAAAGGCGGCGGCGGCGGCGCAGATTGCGGGTCTTTATATCTGTTCGCTGTCTTGCCGCTCGATCATCTACAAGGGGATGATGCTGGCAGAACAGGTGGCGGTCTTTTACCCCGACCTGATGGATTCCCGCTTTGTAAGCGCATTTGCCATTTATCATCAACGCTATTCCACCAACACCTTTCCGCAATGGTGGCTGGCACAACCGTTCCGGATGCTGGCGCATAACGGCGAAATCAATACCCTCAAGGGCAACCTCAACTGGATGAGAAGTCACGAGATCCGTATGGCCTCGGCTACATTTGGCGATCATGCCGGCGACATCAAGCCGATTGTCGCGCAAGGTTCATCCGACAGCGCGGCACTGGATGCGGTGTTCGAGGTGATGGTGCGCGCCGGGCGCAACGCGCCGATGGCGAAAACCATGTTGGTGCCGGAAAGCTGGTCGAACTCGGTGGTCGAGATGCCGAAGGCCTGGCAGGACATGTACTCCTATTCCAACTCGGTGATGGAACCCTGGGATGGTCCGGCGGCGCTGGCGATGACCGATGGTCGCTGGGTCTGTGCCGGGCTTGACCGAAACGGGCTCAGGCCGATGCGCTATGTGGTGACGGTGGATGGTCTGGTGATTGCCGGGTCGGAAACCGGCATGGTTCCGACCAACGAAAACAACCTGGTGGAAAAGGGCGCACTTGGCCCGGGTCAGATGCTGGCGGTCGACATGGCCGAGGGCAGGTTGCTGCACGATACCGAGATCAAGGACGAACTGGCCGCCTCGCGCCCGTTTGGCGAATGGGTTGGCAAGATCGTCGATCTTGAGGCGGAAACCGGTCATATCACCGAACAGACCATGTTCCAGGGTGACGAACTGAAAAAACGCCAGATCGCCGCCGGTTACACGGTCGAGGAACTGGAACAGATGTTGCAGCCCATGGTTGAGGATGGGAAAGAGGCGCTGGCCTCGATGGGGGATGACACGCCCGCTGCGGTTTTGTCGGACATATATCGCCCGCTCAGCCATTTCTTTCGCCAGAACTTCAGCCAGGTCACCAACCCGCCGATCGACAGCCTGCGCGAACACCGGGTGATGAGCCTGAAAACCCGGTTCGGCAACCTCAGGAACGTACTGGACGAAAGCAGCGAGCAGACCGAGATACTGTCGCTCGACAGTCCCTTTGCGTCCAACGCCAAATTTGCCGAAATGGGCAAGTATTTCGGTGATGCGGTAACTGTGCTTGATTGTTCCTTTGGCGTGGATGGCAGCGCCGCTTCGTTGCAAGATGCGCTGGAGCAACTGCGTGCCGATGCCGAAGATGCAGTGCGCGCCGGTGCCATGCATCTTGTTCTGACCGATCAGTTTCAGAATGCCGACCGGGTGCCGATGCCGATGATCCTGGCAACTTCGGCGGTACATTCCTGGCTGACGAGAAAGGGGTTGCGTACCTTCTGTTCGCTGAATGTAAGGTCGGCTGAATGCATTGATCCGCACTATTTTGCCGTACTGATCGGCTGTGGTGCAACCACGGTCAATGCCTATCTGGCGCAAGACACCATTGCCGAGCGGGTCGAACGCGGCCTGCTGGATGGCCCATTGTCTGCGGCGGTTGCCCGCTATGGTGAGGCGATCAATCAGGGGCTGCTGAAAATCATGTCCAAGATGGGGATTTCAGTGATCTCATCCTATCGCGGAGGTTTGAATTTCGAGGCGGTCGGACTTAGCCGCTCCATGGTGGCGGAGTATTTTCCGGGCATGCACAGCCGGATTTCCGGCATAGGTGTCAGCGGCATCCAGCGCAAGATCAGCGAAGTACACGCACGCGGCTGGCGCAGCAGCAGCATTGTTCTGCCGATCGGCGGCTTTTACAAATCCCGCAATACAGGCGAACGGCATGCCTGGCAGGCATCCAACATGCATCTGCTGCAAACCGCCTGTGATCAGGCGTCATATGACCATTGGAAACAGTATTCGGCGAAAATGCGGGCAAATCCGCCGATTCATCTGCGTGATCTGCTGGATTTTCAGCCCAAGGCCAAACCGATTCCACTGGAACAGGTGGAAAGCATCACCTCGATTCGCAAGCGATTCGTGACACCGGGGATGTCGCTTGGCGCGTTGTCGCCTGAGGCGCACAAGACTCTGAACGTGGCAATGAACCGGATAGGTGCAAAATCCGACAGCGGTGAAGGCGGCGAAGACCCGGCGCATTTCAACCCTGAACCCAATGGCGATAACCCGAGCGCCAAGATCAAGCAAGTGGCGTCGGGCCGTTTTGGCGTAACGGCGGAATATCTCAACCATTGTGAAGAGCTGGAAATCAAGGTTGCCCAGGGTGCGAAACCCGGTGAAGGCGGGCAGTTGCCCGGCATCAAGGTCACGGAACTGATTGCACGGCTGCGCCATTCAACGCCGGGGGTCACGCTGATTTCCCCTCCGCCGCATCACGACATCTATTCGATCGAGGATTTGGCGCAACTGATCTATGACCTGAAACAGATCAACCCGAGGGCAAAGGTAACGGTAAAGCTGGTCGCCAGCAGCGGTGTTGGCACCATTGCCGCCGGTGTGGCCAAGGCCAAGGCCGATATCATCCTGATTTCCGGCCATAACGGCGGCACCGGTGCCAGCCCGGCGACCAGCATCAAATATGCCGGCCTGCCCTGGGAACTCGGCCTGACCGAGGCACATCAGGTGCTGGCGATGAATAACCTCAGGGATCGCGTGACCTTGCGCACCGATGGCGGCCTCAGGACCGGGCGCGATATCGTCATGGCGGCGATGATGGGGGCCGAGGAATTCGGCATCGGTACCGCCGCGCTGATCTCCATGGGCTGCATCATGGTACGCCAGTGCCAAAGCAACACCTGCCCGGTCGGCGTTTGCGTTCAGGACGAGGAATTGCGCAAGAAGTTCACCGGCACCGCCGACAAGGTGGTGAACCTGATCACCTTTTATGCCCAGGAGGTGCGCGAAATCCTTGCCTCGTTGGGGGCGCGCTCGCTGGATCAGGTGATCGGGCGCGCCGATCTGTTGACCCAGGTCAGCCGTGGTTCGGCGCATCTGGATGATCTGGACCTTAACCCGATGCTGATCACCGTGGATGAGGATCACACGATCAAATACAATCGCAACAAACCCCGGCAAGTGGTGCCGGATACGTTGGACGCCGATATCGTCAAGGACGCCGCTCCGTTCTTTGAGCAAAAGGAAAAGATGCAGCTTTCCTATGCGGTGCAGAATACCCATCGCACCATCGGCACGCGGGTTTCCAGCCATATCGTTCGGCGGTTCGGCATGCATAACGACCTACAGCCGGACCATTTGACGGTCAAGTTGTCGGGGTCGGCCGGGCAATCGCTGGGGGCGTTCGCAGCGCCCGGGCTGAAACTGGAAGTGTCGGGCGACGCCAACGACTACGTCGGCAAGGGCCTGTCCGGGGGCCTGATCGTGGTTCGCCCGCCGCTTTCTTCGCGGTTGGTGGCGGCGGACAATACCATCATCGGCAACACGGTTCTATATGGTGCAACTGCAGGCAAGCTGTTTGCCAATGGCCGGGCGGGCGAACGGTTTGCGGTTCGCAATTCCGGTGCCATGGTGGTGGTCGAAGGCTGCGGCTCCAACGGCTGTGAATACATGACCGGCGGGGTCGCGGTCATCCTTGGTTCCATCGGCACCAATTTCGGCGCGGGCATGACCGGAGGTATGGCCTATATCTTTGATCCGGATGGCAATGCGCGGGACTATGTAAACCCGGAATCACTGGTGATCCAACCGGTGCAGGCGGCACATTGGCAGGCGGAACTGAAATCACTGATCGAGGAACACCTGCTGGAAACCCGTAGCGCAAGGGCCAGCGAGATCTTGCAGAACTGGGAAGAAACCAGACATCAGTTCCTGCAAATCTGCCCAAAGGAAATGCTGCAGCATCTGGCACAGCCTTTGTCGGACAGCCAAGAAACCAGCCTGTCGGCCTGAAAAGCCGACTTTGTGGATGCTTGATTTTATGTGCATACCGGCGCAGGCTGTTGGTATCCAACAAGGGAGTTTATTATGAGTATTCCCCGATTTTTTTGGGCCGCGCTGGCTTTGGCCCTGACACTGGCGTTTTCACAGGCACAGGCGGGTGCATGTGGTTACAGATATTGCTGGGGTGCCGTGGGCATCGGCTATAGCGGTGCCTATGGCTGGTCGCACAGCCAGTATTCCGAGGCCGACGCCATCCAGGCCGCTCAGGCAGGTTGCCGGGGGGAATGTGTCGAGATTCGCACCTTTTACAATACTTGCGGTGCAATCGCAGTCGCCTCGAATGGTTCCTGGGGGTTTGGCTGGAACGATTCGCGGGGGGGCGCGGAAAGCAATGCCATGAATTATTGCCGTCAAGGCGGCTATAATTGTCAGATAAAGGTCTGGTCCTGCTCTCCGTGACTTTTCTTGTGACGGCGCCGAGCGTATAGGTTCTGCGTGGCAGTCAAGAACAGGAAACCAGCAACGCGCAGCGGGCGGGCAAAGCCGAAACCGGGGTTCATGCGAATCCGGTCAAGCGGCGTATTTCGTATTGTCAGGCGAGTGTTCTGGTGGTTTCTCGGATTTCAGGCGGTTGTGGTGTTTCTGTTCGCATTCATCAATCCGCCGACCAACTACTATATGATGTCGGAAAAGTTTCGGCTGGGCAGCATCAAGCAGCAATGGGTCGATCTGGAGGCGATCGCGCCCGACATGGCGCGCGCCGTCGTGGCGGCCGAGGATGCCGGGTTTTGCGAACACTGGGGATTTGATCTTGACGCGATTCGCGCCGTGGTTGCCGAGGGTAAGGGCGGGCGTCTGCGCGGTGCATCGACAATATCGCAGCAGGTGGCGAAAAATGTGTTCCTCTGGCCCTCGCGAAGCTGGATCCGCAAGGCGTTCGAGGCAGAATTGACGCTGTTCATCGAACTGTTCTGGTCAAAACGCCGGATCATCGAGGTCTATCTGAATGTCGCGGAGTTCGACCAAGGCGTATTCGGCGTCGGTGCTGCCGGGCCTCATTATTTCGGTGTCAGTGCCGCCGATCTGACCCTGTTGCAAGCAGCCAGGCTGGCGGCGGTTCTGCCCAGCCCGAAAACGCGCTCGGCCTCGAAACCCAGCCGGACCCTGCGTCAGCGCACCGCCATGATCATGCAAGGTGCGCGGACGATTGCCGCCGATGGCCGCGATCAGTGTTTTCAGGTGTTGAAATGACTGCGCCAAGCGGGCAAAGAGACAGCTAGAACCCCAAACCGAGTTGCGCTCAATGCACCGTCTATACCATGTCCCGCTGTCGCCGTTCTGCCGCAAGGTGCGGCTGGTTCTGGCCGAAAAGAAGATCGAGGTCGAGCTGGTTGAGGAACGCTATTGGGAAAAACGCAAGGATTTCCTGCTGTTGAACCCGGCCGGTATGGTGCCGGTGTTGCGCGCGGATGGGCTGGTCCTGGCGGAAAGCACAGCAATCTGTGAATATCTTGAGGAAATGCACCCCGAACCCGCCCTGATGCCGAAAAAACCGGGCGAGCGTGCGGAAGTGCGGCGGCTGATATTCTGGTTCGATGACAAGTTCCACCGCGAGGTTACCGCCAATCTGCTGTATGAACGCATCAACAAGAAAATTACCCAGTCAGGCCATCCTGACAGCGGCAACGTCAAGGCCGGGTCGCGCAACATCAAGTTCCATCTGGATTACATGGGCTGGCTGCTGGAACAGCGTCGCTGGCTGGCAGGCGACAAGCTGACGCTGGCCGATTTCGCGGCAGCGGCGCATCTGTCATGTCTCGACTATATCCGCGATGTTGATTGGGACCGAAGCCGCGTTGTCAGGGAATGGTATGCCACGATCAAGTCGCGCCCGGCCTTTCGTTCGCTGCTGGCGGATAATATCGCGGGCTTTCCGCAACCGCCGCATTATGCGGACCTTGATTTTTGACCGATCTGAAACAGGCGCTGGTACGGCGCGCGCTGGACGAGGGGTTCAGCCAATGCCGCATCTGCCGCCCTGCCGACATCCCAGATGCCGCCGGACGGCTGGCGGAATATGTGGCAGAAGGTCGCCACGGGCAGATGGGCTGGATGGCCGAACGCATGGCATGGCGCGGCAACCCCGAGGCGCTTTGGCCCGAGGCGCGGTCGGTTGTCATGCTGGCGGAAAATTACGGCCCTGCGCATGATCCACTGGCGATTCTGGAACAAAAGGATCGGGGTGCCATTTCTGTCTATGCGCAGAACCGTGACTATCATGATTTGGTGAAAAAGCGGCTGAAGCGGTTGGGGCGTTGGCTGATCGAGCAGTCGCCGGGTGCCGAAATCAAGGTATTCGTCGATACCGCGCCGGTGATGGAAAAACCGCTGGCGGCGGCGGCGGGGCTTGGCTGGCAGGGAAAGCACAGCAATCTGGTCAGCCAGGAGTTTGGCAGCTGGCTGTTTCTGGGTTCGATCTTTACCACGCTGGAACTACCGACAGACGCGCCGGGGGCGGATCATTGCGGAAGCTGCCGCGCCTGTCTGGATATTTGCCCGACCGGGGCGTTTCCGGCACCCTATCAGGTGGACGCGCGGCGCTGCATTTCCTATCTGACGATTGAACATTCCGGGCCGGTGGATGTGGCTTTGCGCCCGATGCTGGGTAACCGCATTTATGGTTGCGACGATTGCCTTGCTGTCTGTCCCTGGAACAAATATGCGCAGATCGCAGGCGAGATTGGCTATCATCCTCGCAGTGCCTTTCTGGCACCGGAACTGGCGGAACTGGCCGGTCTTGACGATGCCGCATTCCGGGCGCTGTTCAGCAAGTCGCCGGTCAAGCGGATTGGCAGAAACCGGTTTGTTCGCAATGTGTTGTATGCGATTGGAAATTCCGGTTGTGCCGATCTAGTTCAAATCGCGCAATCGCTTGCCTATGACCCGGATGCTGCGGTCCAGGATGCGGCGCGATGGGCAGTCATGCGCTTGCGCGCGGCAGATGGCGAAGCCTCCGGAAGCGGGGTTTGACAATCAAAGGAGGCGGTATGCGGAAAACGATACTGGTATTCGGGCATGGTTATTCGGCGGCGGCCCTGTCACCTTTGCTTCTGAACGAAGGCTGGCGGGTGATCGGAACGACCCGCGGGCAAGAGCGGTTGGCAGATATACGCGCTGGCGGGGTCGAGGCGCATGTCTGGCCTGGCGACAATATCAAGGCGCTGTTGCCCGAGGTCAGTCACATCCTTTTGTCGATTGCGCCGGATGCCGATGGCGACCCGGTGCTGTCGCGGCTGGGGCCCGAGATTGCCGCCTTGGCCGGGCAGTTGGTCTGGCTTGGCTATCTTTCCACCACGGCGGTTTATGGTGATCATCAAGGCGGCTGGGTCGATGAGACGACACCGCTGGTTCCATCGACCCGGCGCGGCGCTTGGCGGGTAGCGGCGGAAGCGGGCTGGCAGCAACTGGCGCACAACGCCGGTCTGCCCTTGCATATCTTCAGGCTAGCGGGAATTTACGGACCCGGACGCGGCCCGTTTGCCAAGTTACAGGCCGGAACGGCGCGGCGAATCATCAAGTCGGGACAGGTTTTCAGCCGCATCCATGTCGATGATATTGCCGCCACGCTGATGGCGTCGATCCGTCAGGGCGGCAAAGGGGGGATCTATAACGTCTGCGACGACCTGGCGGCCCCGCCCGAGGATGTCATTGGCTATGCGGCGGAATTGCTCGGCCTGCCGGTGCCCGTGGCCGAACCGTTCGACCAGGCCGGGATGAGCGCCATGGCGCGGAGCTTTTATGCCGAATCCAAGCGCGTCAGAAATGACCGGATCAAGAACCAACTCGGGGTGGTCCTTAACCATCCGACCTATGTCGAAGGACTTCGCGCGTTGCAGAAGCGGGTTCTGGACGCATGAAATTGAAAAAGGCAGCGGCGAACCGCTGCCTTTTCCGCAACTGAATTGACGCGAATTACTTCGCGGCTGCCCAGATCACCAGCAGAACGATCAGGGGAACGATCAGGCCGCCACCTGAGGAAGAAGCTGCATGTTCTTCCATTACAACCGGTTCCATCACCGGTGCGGGGGTGTACGAACCGGCGAATGCGGTGGTCGCTGCGATAGAAAGCGCGGCTGCGAGAGCGATTGATTTCATTGTATCCTCCAATATTTTGCCTGCCGATTTGCGGGTTAAGGTAGTAAACCCAACAGCAAGCACCCAAGACTGTACCTCGTCACCATTGTTAAACAGCAAAAATATGCAAATGCAATGCCTGTTGTTCCGAGTTCATCATAGGTTTCGCCGAATGTCGTTAAATTAGCAACACCTGTGTCCCGACTTTGGCCAGATCGAACAGTTCCGCGATGTTTTCGTTGTATAATCCAATGCAGCCATTTGATGAACGCCGACCGATTTTCCGCGTGTCGTTGGTGCCGTGAATGCGGTAATACTGCCAGGACAGATAGAGCGCGTGGGTACCCAGCGGGTTATCCGGTCCGGGGCCGACATAGTCGGGCCATTCGGGATTGCGAATCTTCATGTTCGGGGTAGGGCGCCATTCCGGGCCAACCACCTTGCGCACCACCTGGGTGCGGCCGCGTTTGGTCAGTTCGTCGGAAACCGGCACGCTGGTGGGATAAAGTTTGTAGGTATTGCCATCTTCCGACCAGTAATGCAGGGCGCGCGAAACCGTATCGACCAGAATCGCCCCGTTGTGCAGGTTCGAGAAATACGGCTGCCATGTTTTCGAGCTGAAGCTTGAGATATTGTGTTTAACTGTCTCGGTGACCTCTTCTTCTTCGATGATTTCACCGGTGGCGCGGGCTTTTCCGCCGATTCCGACGGCCAGCAATCCGGTGCCTGCGGCAAGGCTGGCGGTAAAGGCGCGGCGGGTCAGGAACGGACGGTTCGATCTGGTCATGGCGATTCTTTCTTTTGTCGGATGACATGCATGCGTTGACGGCAAGATATTGCCTGAATGCCGCAGTTTCAATTCAAACTGGCGTTATTTCTTTACGGTTTCGGTCGAGCATTTGAAAGGTGCTTTGGACTGCGATAAGGATGACCACGAAAACTTTCTGAATGGATTGCTTGAATGACACGTCTGATCATTGCCTTGTTCGTCGCGGTGGTATCGCTGACAGCCTGTACCGAAACCCCGACGACCAGCGGAACCGGGTCTGGCGTGTATCGAATCGGTGCTGTCGAACGGAACAAGATTCCGTTCCGGGTGCTGGATTCGGTCAATGCGCTGAGGAATGCCAGCGGGTTGGAATCGGTGACGCTGTCGGCGCAACTGACGGCGGCCGCCGCCACGCATTCGCGCGACATGTCGGTGCAGAACCGGCCCTGGCATTTCGGGTCCGACGGATCCAGCCCGATCGACCGGGTGGCGCGCACCGGATATCCAGGGGTGATGTTGGGCGAGAATATCTCGGAAACCTATGAAAACGATGTGGAAACCGTGGCTGCCTGGATGCAGGAGGCCGACACCCGCAAGGTTATCCTTGATCCCAATGCCCGTTATCTGGGCATCGCCTGGTTTCAGGAGCCGCGCGGCAAGTTGTGGTGGACACTGATCCTGGGAAGCTGACTTAGTTCGGTTCGTCAGAGGTGGTAAACTCGCCGCTTGCCAAAGGTCGGCCTGTTCTTGTCTTGGTTGATCATGCCGCCAAAATCCGGTTCATCGGCCCGGTTTGTCGAGGCCGGGATCGTCAGGGAAGAATATCTACCTGGGTGCCGTCCTGAACCATGGCATAGATCTGTTCGATCTCGCGGTTGCTGACCGAAATGCAGCCGAAGGTCCAATCCGGCTTGTTGCGGTCACGAAAGCGTTTCGGTCCGCCGTGGATGAAGATGTCACCACCCGGGGATTTGCCCATTTTTTGGGCGTTTTCAATATCCTGTTTGTTCGGATAGTTGATGCCCAGACTCAGGTGAAATTCGGAATTCGGATTGCGACGGTCGATGAAATAGCTGCCTTCGGGGGTCTTGCCGTCACCTTCGATCTGTTTTGGCCCGTCGGGCGCAAAACCGAGGTCGATCTTGTAAGAGGCAAGCACCTCATTGCCATGCAGAAGATGCATCTGCCGGCTGGATTTCATCACCACGACGCGGGTGACTTCGGGGCCGTCATATTGTCTGAATTTGGAACAGGCATTGAGTGTCAGTGCCACGGACACCGCCAGAACGAGTTTGACCATTGCCTGCATCTTGGGGATCCTGAATTGCCTCAGGGTAAATCTACAATATCCCGTGTAGCAAAAAAAGACGCGATTTTGCCCGCCGGGCGGCGGTCTGCCGATTTGGTGTCACTGACCGGCTTCGGCAGCGATTTCCGCCCTTGTCTTGCGACCGCGTTCGGTTTCGCTTTTCAACTGGCCGCAGGCGGCCATGATGTCTTCGCCCCTGGGTTTGCGCACCGGCGAGGCATAGCCAGCCGCGTTGACGATATCGCCAAAGGCGTGAATGCGGTTGCCGCTGGAGCGTTTGTAAGGTGCGCCGGGCCATTCGTTGAACGGGATCAGGTTGATCTTGGCCGGGATGCCCCGGATCAGATCCACCAGCCGATGCGCGTCTTCCTTGCTGTCGTTGATGCCTTCCAGCATGACATATTCAAAGGTGATGCGTTCGGAATTGGTCAGGCGCGGATAGGCACGCAGCGCCGCCAGCAGGGTTTCAATATTCCAGCGTTTGTTAATAGGCACCAACTGATCACGAACGGCATCAGTGGTGGCGTGCAAGGAAATGGCGATCATGCAACCGATTTCCTGCCCGGCACGGGTAATTTCCGGCACCACGCCCGAGGTTGACAGGGTGATTCTGCGGCGTGACAGGGAAATACCTTCGGGGTCCATGGCGATCAGCATGGCGTCGCGCACATTGTCGAAATTATAAAGCGGCTCACCCATGCCCATCAGCACGATATTGCTGATCAGGCGCTTGTCACCCGGCGCAATGCCCCATTCGCCAAGGTCGTCGCGTGCCACCAGAATCTGACCGACAATTTCCGCCACAGACAGGTTGCGCACCAGTTTCTGTGTGCCTGTATGGCAGAACGAACAGGTCAGGGTGCAGCCAACCTGGGACGAAATGCAAAGGGTGCCGCGGTCTTCTTCGGGGATATAAACGGTCTCGACCTCATGTCCGCCATTGATCCTCAGCAGGTATTTACGCGTGCCGTCGGCTGATACCTGTTTCGTCACCAATTCCGGCCGCTCGACGATGAACCGATCTGCCAGCAAGGCGCGGTAATCCTTGGCAAGGTTGGTCATGGCGTCAAAATCGCTGACGCCTTTCTGATAGATCCACCCCCATACCTGCCCGACGCGCATGTTGGCCTGTTTTTCCAGCGTTCCAGCAGCAATCAGTGCTGCGCGCATTGACTCGCGGGTCATGCCGACCAGATTTGGCAGGCCACCGGAGCGGGCGCGCGGCACGGTCAGGAATTCGGGGGTGATGGGCGCAGGCATGGCAACCTCGGTCAGGGCGGATTCGCCCCATATAACGACTTTCTGCCGTCTTTAAAACCTATTGCCCGGCGCAGCGCCGCTCGGCTTCTTCCAGGGCGGCGGTGAAACCCAGCAAAGAAAATGTGTCTTCGGTGGTGGTGTCACGCGATGAAAGACCGGTAACCACGGCGCTGGCCCCGCGTTTCATCGCGGTCAGAATCTTGACGTCTTCACCTTCGGAGGCGGGCCAGGCCCATTCGCCATCCACGAACAGTTCAAAAGAGGCGGCGCCGATCGTCAGGTTTACCGTGGTACCTTCCTTGAACGGGTAGCCGCCGGTAAAGGAAACCTCGCCCTTGACGTTTGATTTGGGACGGAATGAGACGAACAGCAGGGTGTCGCCGCGATTAACCGCAACCACCTTGCCGTTCTTGGTGTTGACCACGCTTTTCGGTGCTGAAACGATCCAGCATTCGGTCGGGTCGTTTTCGACAAAAACGCTCCAGTCAGTCTTGGCGTCAACCCGGTTGGTTGAATCCTGCGCGTTTACGACAAATGGCAGAAATGCCGCTACTGCCAATGTGCCAAATGTGATTGCCCGCGTGTATTTCATTCCGCTCGCACCCTCCTGCCGAATTGCCTCATCCTCGCGGGCTTCTGGTTCGTCTGCCGGAACCTGACCACCCGGTTTGCATATACATCACCTGCGGGCGCAGTCTAACCAAGAATCGCCCGTTTTCCAGCCCCGATTGCGGTTTTCCGCTGAACTTCGGCAATGCCGGGGTGATGATTGGCTGAATCCCGTTGTTTCCGCTGGAAAAGCCGCGTGGTTTGGCCGAGAAATGCGAAAACACCAGCAAGGAATGATATATGACCAACGCGGAGAAACTGGTCGAGATCTGGCGTGGGCCGATGCTTGAATCCCAGCATCGGGGACATGCGGTGATTTGTGACGCCAAAGGTGAAATCCGCGAAAGCTGGGGCAACCCCGATCTTGTCTTTTATCCAAGAAGCGCATCAAAGATGTTGCAGGCCCTGCCCCTGATCGAAAGCGGTGCGGCCAAGGCGCTGCATCTGACGTCTGAGCATCTGGCGCTGGCTTGTGCCTCGCACCAGGGGGCGCAAATCCATACCGAACGGGTTGCGCGATGGCTGGCACATCTGGGTCTGGATGACAGCGCCCTTCGTTGCGGTTCAGAAGAACCGCGCGATTCCGATGCGCGTAACGCCCTGATCAAAAGCGATGCCCCGGTCTGTCAGATGCACAATAATTGCAGCGGCAAGCACAGCGGATTTCTGAGCGTTTCCCGGCATCTTGGCGCAGGGCCGGAATATGTCGATCCCACCCATCCGGTGCAACTGGCAGTGCGTGAGGCGTTTGAGGACATGACCGGACTAAGTTCGCCATGCTACGGTATTGACGGCTGTTCGGCCCCGAATTTCGCCACCAGTTTGCGCGCGATGGCGCGGGCCATGGCGCGGATGGCGGCAGGTGATACCGGCAGCGATGCTCGCAACCTTGCCAGTGCGCGTCTGGTGGCGGCGATGGCGCGACATCCGGAACTGGTGGCGGGCGAAGGGCGCGCCTGCACCGAACTGATGCGGGCCATGGGCGGCAAGGCGACCATCAAGACCGGGGCCGAGGCGGTGTTCGTCGCCATTCTGCCGGGGCTGGGCCTGGGAGTGGCGGTCAAGATCGAAGACGGCGGCACCCGCGCCGCGGAAGCGGTAATCGCGGCATTACTGGTCAGGCTTGGGGTGCTGGACGGCGATCATCCCGCGGCACAGCGGCGTATGACGGGGCCGATCCGTAATCGCCGTGGCCTAAAGGTGGGTCAATTCCGCGTATTGATCTAAAGGTCGGTTTGCGGCGGCGGCGTCTCAGCCTCATGTGGCAAGGGATGCGGTTGGCTGGTCTTGAAGATATGCACATCACGGCGCGGGAACGGAATTTCAATTTTTGCTTCGGCCAGAGCATCCCAGATCGCCAGAAACACATCGCCACGCACATTGGTCAGGCCCTTGGTCGGGTCGCGGATCCAGAACCTGAGCACGAAATCAATGGAACTTTCACCAAATCCGATCATATGGCAAACCGGCGCTGGGGTGGAAATCACCCGTCCCACCTTCAGGGGTGCGACGGAACCGATCCGCTTAACCTCATGCGGGTCACTGTCATAGCTGACGCCGAAATGGATATCGAGGCGTACCAGATCGCTGGAATGCGACCAGTTGATCACCCGGTTGGTGATCAGATCCTCGTTCGGGATCAGGAATTCGGTGCCGTTTCTTGTCAGCACTGAAACGTAGCGCGCGCCCAACGAACTGATCCAGCCGAATGTATCATCAAGCGAGATTACATCGCCCGGCTTGATTGATTTGTCCAACAGCAGGATCACCCCGGAAACCAGGTTCGACACCACCTTTTGCAGACCAAACCCGATACCCAGACCGATTGCACCGGACAGAACCGTCAGGCTGGTCATGTCAAAACCGATGGATTGCAGCCCGATGATCAACGCCAGGCTGTAGACAACCAGTTGCAGCCCCTTGATCGACAACACCTTCATTGACGGCGATATATCGTCGATTTGTTCGATCCGGCGGGCCGCTGCCTTGGTCAGGATGCGCGCACCGGCAAACAGTGCAATCAACGCCACCACCGCCTTGAGGATCATCAGCAGCGACACGCGGACCGTACCGAAATCAACCGCCAAACTGTCCAGAAGCGCGGCCGCGTCCTCGGTAAAACCCAGAATGCTGAGGGTTACGAATATCCACGCTGCCCAACGCAGCATCCGGCGAAATGACCGGTTTTTGAGCATCCTCGTTCCGATTGACACCACCAGCCAGGCGGTCGCCAGTTCCGCCACCAGCGAGATCAGATAGCGGCGTGACGGAAAATTGGTCAACTGGCTGATCAACAGCACCATCAACCAGGCGGCCAGAACAAAGAATATCGGGCGAATTCGCTGGTTGATCAGCAGCAGCAGCCGCAACCGCCATTTTGGCCAGCCTTCTAGCCTGCGCATCCAGTCGTTCATCCGCTGGGTCAGCAGAAGCGACATGATCTGTCCAAAACCAAGGCAGCCGATCAGGATGGCAATCTGGTAAAGACGCCAGGGTTGCAAAAGCGTGATCCCGAAATTCCTGATCTGCCGGATAAATATGTCCAACTGATCGAATATGCCGGGGTCGAATTGTGGTTCCATTTGCACCTAGCCTTTTGATTGCAGTCTGACATGCTGTGAAAGCAGCGGCAAGTGTCTGGGATTGGTTGGAATACCAGATTTTGCGACAAGGTAATATGAACTTAGTCTGTGTATTTCGTCCCTTTGGAAGCGGCGACAGGACTTGATAGCGGAGATGGGGCGGGATATGTCCTGCCTTATGAACAAAGGATTTGACATGGATGACCGCGCCCGCTTGCCGTGGCGGTTTCATGCCGGGCTGCTGGGGCTGGCGGCAGGGTGACAATTCCGCCAGCCGCCACCGAAATCAAGCTATCGCGGAAGGATTGAAATGACCGCTCCGAAAACACTCTACGATAAAATCTGGGATGCCCATGTCGCGCATGAAGACAGCGACGGCACCTGCCTTTTGTATATCGACCGCCATCTGGTGCACGAAGTAACCAGTCCCCAGGCTTTTGAAGGTTTGCGAATGACCGGCCGCAAGGTACGCGCCCCGGACAAGACCATCGCGGTGCCGGATCACAACGTGCCGACCACGCTCGACCGCGAAAAAGGGATCGAGAATGAAGAAAGCCGCATTCAGGTCGAAGCCCTTGATCGCAATGCGCGCGAAACCGGCATCCACTATTATCCGGTCAGTGATGTGCGCCAGGGGATCGTGCATATCGTCGGCCCGGAACAGGGCTGGACCTTGCCGGGGATGACGGTGGTTTGCGGCGACAGCCACACCGCAACCCATGGCGCATTTGGTGCGCTGGCGCATGGTATTGGCACCAGCGAGGTTGAACATGTGCTGGCGACGCAAACGCTGATCCAAAAGAAATCAAAGAACATGAAGGTTGAAATCACCGGCAAGCTGGTCCCCGGTGTCACCGCCAAGGATATCACCCTAAGCGTGATCGGCGCCACCGGAACCGCAGGCGGTACCGGTCATGTGATCGAATATTGCGGTCAGGCGATCCGCGACCTCAGCATGGAAGGGCGGATGACAGTCTGCAACATGGCGATCGAAGGCGGTGCCAGGGCCGGCCTTATCGCGCCCGACGAAAAGACCTTTGAATATGTCAAGGGTCGCCCGCATGCCCCGAAAGGTGCTGCGTGGGAAATGGCGCTGGCCCAATGGAAAATGCTGTTCACCGACGAGGGCGCCGAGTTCGACAAGATTCTGACCCTCAAGGGTGAAGACATTGCACCGGTCGTCACCTGGGGTACCAGCCCCGAGGATGTTCTGCCGATCACCGCCACTGTCCCATCGCCATCCGATTTCACTGGCGGCAAGGTCGAGGCGGTAAAGCGGTCGCTGGATTATATGGGTCTGACGCCGGGAATGGCGCTGACCGATATCAAGATCGACACGGTATTCATCGGTTCCTGCACCAATGGCCGGATCGAGGATTTGCGCGCCGCTGCGGCTGTCCTGAAAGGCCGGAAGATCAAGGAAGGTATGCGGGCGATGATCGTTCCGGGTTCCGGCCTCGTTCGGGCGCAGGCCGAGGAAGAGGGTCTGGCAGATATCTTTATCAAAGCCGGATTCGAATGGAGGCTGGCCGGCTGTTCCATGTGTCTGGCAATGAACCCCGATCAACTTTCGCCCAAAGAACGCTGCGCCGCCACCTCGAACCGCAATTTCGAAGGCCGTCAGGGGCGTGGCGGGCGCACCCATCTGCTTAGTCCGGCCATGGCTGCAGCAGCAGCGGTGACCGGGCATCTGACCGATATCCGGAGTTTTCAATAATCAGACTTAGTTTATAACAGGAGGCCTAAATGAAAACTACAACCATAATGGTGCTAGCAGGTTTATTACTGCTGATCGGCGGAATTCTTGCTTTTGCCAACCCGTTTGCCGCTTCATTGACGGTGGAATTGCTGGTTGGCTGGGCGTTTTTGATCGGTGGCGCGGTGCAGCTTTTTGCGGCATTTTCCCAGGACCGCTCAACCGGAAACCGCATCTGGTTCGGGTTGTGGGGATTGCTGGGCCTTTTGGTCGGCATTTCGCTGATTGCCGACCCGCTGTCCGGGCTGGTTTCGTTGACGGTGCTTTTGGGGGCAGTGTTCCTGATCTCGGGCATTGTGCGGCTTTATCTGGCCTGGGGGCTGAAGGATACGCCGGTATATTTGTTGTTGCTGCTGTCAGGTGTGCTGTCGGTGTTGATCGGCGCAGCGGTATTGATGAATGTGATGGAGGCCGCTGGCAAGCTGCTGGGAATATTGCTGGGGATCGAACTGATCTCTAGCGGACTTAGTCTGATGTTGTTCGGTTATCTTCTGCGCAAATCACGTTAAAGCGGAAACCGAAAGACGGGAACCGGTTTACGGATTAAATTACGCGTAAAAACAAACTATTGGCGCATTATTCGTGATGCGCCGATCTTATTCCTCATCCACCCGTCCGCGTCCGCTTTTGATCGTGGCGCGGTGGGTTTTCGCCTCCAGCCGCCGCCGTTTCGACGCCAGCGTCGGGCGGGTGCGGATGCGGCGCTTGGGAACCTCCAGTGCTTGGCGGATCATCGCGGCCAGCTTTTCCTCGGCCAGTTCACGGTTCATCGGTTGGCTGCGATGCTTTTCCGCCGTGACGATGATCGCCCCTTCCTTGGTCCATTTGCGCCCGGCAATTCGTTTGAGCCGCGCCTTGATCGCCGGGGTCAGGGCGGGGCTGCGTTCAGCTTCGAACCTCAATTCAACCGCCGTGGAGACCTTGTTCACATTCTGCCCCCCCGGCCCCGAGGCGCGGCCAAAGCTTTCGCTCAGTTCCCAGTCTTGCAGGATTATGTCGTCATTGATGTGGATCATACCGGGTTTTATGGCTGAATTTTTGTCACAAGCAAATGAAAAGGGCCGCACATGTCGCACGGCCCTTCTGCTAAATCAAGAGTTTGGAGGTCGCGCAGGATCGGAGTCGATCACCCCGGCATGCGAGCCTTTTCAACAGGGTCTTTCCTAAACAGATCCCCCCCGCATTGACCTGACCACATTCTCCAACATCTCTTTAGACACTGGATCACCTCCTTTCGCTTGTTGCTGTTGGGGTTGATGGTGCCAGATGTTGTGGATAAGTCAATTTATTTTTTATGACAGCCTTGTAACAAGCCGTGAAACCACCAGTCGGAACGGCACCAGCGCGATCGTGGCAATCGCCAATTTTACCGAATAATCCGCCAGCGCCAGACTGACCCAGAGCGGGGCAACCGGGCCAAGGCCGAGCAGCGGCAATGCCTCATTCGCCCAGGAAACGTCGTTTCCTGGCTCCAGCCAGATGAACCAGCCGGAAAAGGCGATGGAAAAGAATATCAGCGTATCAACCGATGATCCGACAAGCGATGACGTCAGCGGTGCTCGCCACCAGGTGCCGCCCCGCATCTTGTCAAAAACCAGCACGTCAATCAGTTGTGCCACCAGAAATGCCGAGCCTGAACCGATGGCAACCCTCAGCGTCACCAAGGGCCCCAATTCACCAATGATCTGTGTGCCAATGAAAGAACAAACCAGGCCGACAACAAACCCCGCCAGCACCACCCGCCGCGCGGCGGCTACGCCATAGACGCGGTTCATCACATCGGTAACCAGAAATGCAAACGGATAGGTAAAGGCACCATAGGTCAGCCAGTTGCCATAAAGCACCTGCACCAGAATGTTCGAGGCGACAACGATCACCGCCATGGCGATGATCCCGGGCAGCAGGACGCGCATCATCGGTGGTTCAGTCGAGGGCATTGCAATTTTCCACTTTGGCAGGAACCGGCGCGGTCTAGCCGGATTTGTCCGTGTCGACAAGCCCGGCCAAAATGCGCATCCTGTTCAGACTCCGACCTCGATCAGCGCCTTGGCAAGTATCGGCACCGATTGCTTGTTCAGCCCGGCAATGTTGATGCGGCTGTCGCCGATCATGTAAATCCCGTGCTTTTCGCGCATTTTCAACACCTGTTCCGGTGTGGCACCCATGCGCGAGAACATGCCGCGATGCTCGGCCACGAAACCGAACCGGTCGCTGCCGCTAAGACGGCGCAGTTCATCGGCCAGTTGCTGGCGCAGCGCCAACATGCCAAGGCGGACCTCCTCCAGTTCCGCCATCCATTCGGCCTTGAGCGCCGGATCAGACAGGATCATCGTCACCAGTCGCGCCCCGTGATCCGGCGGAAAAGAAAAGTTCAGCCGATTGAGATGCGCCAGGTTGCCTTGTACGACATCACGGGTTGCCTTGTCGGGCGCGATGATCATAACTGCCCCGGTGCGTTCGCGATAGATGCCGAAATTCTTGGAACAACTGGCAGCGATCAGCAGTTCCGGAAAGGTTTTCGCCAGCAGACGAACCCCGAACGCATCCTCTTCCAGCCCATTGCCGAAACCCTGATAGGCGATATCGACAAACGGCATCGCCCCTTGTGCCAGCAAGGTTTCGGCAATCTGTTGCCATTGCGCATTGTTGAGGTTGGCCCCGGTCGGATTATGACAACAGCCATGCAGCAACACCACATCGCCCGCCTTCACCTGTTTCAGATCCGCCAGCATGGCATCGAAATCGACCGCGCGGCTGACCTCGTCGAAATAACGGTATTCGGCCAGCTTCAGGCCCATATGGCGGATGATCGAAGGATGGTTCGGCCAGGTCGGGGCCGAGATCCAGATGGTGGCATCCGGTGTGTTTTTCTGCACCAGTTCCAGCACCATATGAATGGCTCCGGTGCCGCCCGGTGTAGCCGCAGCGGCGATGCGTTCACGCGGCACGGTATTGCCCAGAACCAGGTCGATCATGACATCGTGATAGCCCACGTCGCCAGCCAGCGCGGTATAGGTCTTGGTGGTCTCGGCCTGCCACAGCTTTTGCTCGGCAGATTTGATTGCCCGCATCACCGGCGTCAACCCGGTTGCGTCCTTGTAAACCCCGACACCCAGATCGACCTTGTCGCTGCGCGGGTCATCTCGGAAAAGCTGCATCAGCTGGATGATCTTGTCTTCGGGTTGTTTTTGCAATGCATTCAACATGCGGGTATTCCTTGCTAAGGCCCTAGCCTTTTTCCACTTTCAGATCGTTATACATGCCCCATTCCGCCCAGGAACCATCATAAAGCGCATGTTGCTTGTGCCCCAGACGTTCCAGCGCCAGATTGATGATCGCCGCCGTCACGCCGGAACCGCAGGTGGTGATCACCGGGGATTTCATATCGACATTGCTTTCGGCCATGATGGCCGCAAGTTCATCTGTTGATTTCATCGTTCCGTCGTCATTCAGCAACCGCGAATACGGCAGGTTGATGGAATTCGGGATATGCCCGGCGCGCAAACCTTCGCGCGGCTCGGGTTCTGTGCCGTTGAAACGCCCCTCGGAACGCGCATCCAGAATTTGTGCCTCTTTCAGTTTTGACGCCGCTGCTACCTGGGTCACGTCCTTGACCAAAAGGGCATTGCGCCGCACCGTGATGTGCCGGTCGCGCAGGATCGGCGGCATGTCTTCAACCTCGCGCCCCTCGGCCAGCCATTTCGGAAGGCCACCGTCAAGAACTGCGGTATCGGTCTTGCCGAACAGGTGAAACAGCCACCACACCCGCGCTGACGAACAGATGCCGGCACTGTCGTAAACCACCACCTGATGCCCGTCACCGATTCCCATCGCCCGCATGCGGCTGATGAATTTCTCTGCTGGCGGTGCCATATGCGGCAGGTCCGACTGGCTGTCGCTGATCTCGTCAATATCAAAAAACCGGGCATTGAGAATATGCGCCGCCTCATATTCCGCCTTCGGGCTGCGGCCCGCCTGTGGCAGATACCACGATGCGTCGATTACCCTGATATCCGGACTGGCGATATGGCTTGCCAGCCATTCGGTGGAAACGAGCGTTTTCGGGTCGCTATGGGGCATGCGTTCATCCTTGCCTGATCAGGCTAAGGGATTATCGCTGACCGCCGCAGGTTTCAAGCCTTGGCCGGTGCAAAGCCACCGATTTTGTCAGTCTCGATAGCTTGCGCCGACCAGCCCGCCGATAATCAGAACCGCCAGAAACCCGGCCCCTGCCTGCAGCAGAAGATCAACCATCCCCGACCCGCCCGGCAAAACCACCAATCGTGCCGGCAACAGAATTACCGCCGCTGCCGCCAATGCGCCCACCACGGAATTCCACCAAAGCCCGATATTCACCGCCTTGACGGCCACGGCCGCAAGATTGCCGCCGACGATACCGAACACCATCGCCAGAACCAACCCGGCCATCAGCCGCGATCCCGCATCAGCCGCGCTTTCTGGCGCTGCCAGTCCCGCTTTTTCTCGGTCTCGCGCTTGTCGACATTCTTCTTGCCCTTGGCGACACCCAGTTTCAGCTTGGCCCGGCCCTTTTCGTTGAAATATAGTTTCAAGGGCACCAGCGTCATGCCCTCACGCCCGATTTTCTGCCAGAGCTTTGCCAGATCGCGCCGACTTACCAGCAGTTTTCGCCGCCGCCTTTCCTCATGCGGAAAGGTCTTGGCCTGCTGATAAGCGGGCAAATAACTGTTCACCAACCACAATTCGCCATTGTCGATCGTGGCATAGCTTTCGGCGATATTCGCCTTGCCTTCACGAAGCGATTTTACCTCGGATCCCAGCAATACGATGCCGCATTCAATATCGTCTTCGATGGCATAATCATAGCGGGCCCGCCGGTTATCGGCGACCACCTTGAAATTCGGATTTGCTTTGCTCTTGGCCATCATTGTTCCGAAAATACTCCGGGGGATCAAAGGGGGCAGCGCCCCCTTTGCCAACGCGCCGTCAGGCGCCATACCTAGTTCAGAATACCGACATGTCGCATCGCCGCTTCGATCGCTGTCTTGGTCTCGGGCAGGGCCTCGGTCAGCGGCAGGCGAACTTCGGGTCGAGCATGCCCCAGAACCGATACCCCGTATTTCGCCCCGACCAATCCAGGCTCGATGAAAATCGCTGAATGCAATGGCATCAGCAGATCCTGAAGCTGAAGCGCCCTGGACCAGTCACCGGCCAGCATGGCGTTCTGGAATTCCGCGCAGAGCTTCGGTGCAACATTCGCCGTTACCGATATGCAGCCAACCCCTCCATGGGCGTTGAAGCCAAGGGCCGATGGATCCTCTGCCGACATCTGAACAAAATCCTTGCCGCAAAGGGCACGTTGCCTAGTGACCCGTGCCATGTCGGCAGTGGCATCCTTGACGCCGACGATATAGCGAAGTTTCGCCAATTCGCTCATGGTTTCCGGCAATACGTCAATCACTGATCGCGCCGGGATGTTATAAACGAAAATCGGCAATTCGCATTCGTTCAGCGCCGCATAATGTTGATAAAGCCCGCGCTGCGTCGGCTTGTTGTAATAGGGCGTGACCACCAGTGCCGCGTCAGCACCGACCTTCTTGGCATGCCTGACCAGCCGGATCGCCTCGGCTGTGTTGTTGGAACCGGCACCGGCGATCACCGGCACCCGCCCGGCCACCGCCTTGACCACCACCTCGACCACCAGTTCATGCTCCTCATGGCTTAGGGTCGGGCTTTCACCGGTGGTGCCGACCGGCACGATGCCGTGGCTGCCCTGTTCAATCTGCCATTCCACCAGATTCTTCAGCGCATCAATATCCAACTCGCCGTTCTTGAACGGGGTGACCAATGCTGGCATCGACCCTTTGAACATAATACGCTCCTTTCCTGGCTTGCGTGATGAATCGGCTTCCAATAGCAGGGAAAACCGGCAATGGATATGCCCCTTGTTCAATTTTCCGAGCGGCACTAGGAATCCCGCCGCCATATCGGGTATGCTCGGGTAAAATCCTGAGCAGACCGGAAACCAACTTGCATAACCCCATCAAGCCCTTCATTGCTGCCACCTTTTTGTTGCTGGCTACCGTTACGGGTGCCACGGCACTTGACGACAAGGCGGTCGGAATCAAACTCGCCGATGCCCTGAGGGCCGGAGAACAGGGCGACTGGCCGCTGGCGCTGAGCCTGGGGCGGCAGACCGGTGATCCTGTGGCGCAGGACATCGTGGAATGGTCGCGCCTGAGGGATGGTTCGGCCGAATTTGCAGCCTATCCGAAATTTCTGGCCAAACACCCGGACTGGCCCGGCCTGAAACTGCTGCAACTGCGTGGCGAGTCGGTGATCATTCCACATTACACACCATCCGAGGTGATAAAGTTCTTCAGCCAGCAGCCCCCACAGACCGGCGAAGGTATCTTGCGGCTGGCCGAGGCCTATCAGGCGCTTGGCCAGACGGATAACGCCAACAAGCTGGTAATCAAGGTCTGGCAGGAATTTTCCATGGCCAAAGAAGTGCGCGCTGAACTTTACACAAGTTTCAAGCAAACGCTGGCAAAATATCATGTAGCCCGCCTTGATATGCTGCTTTGGCGCGGGCTGGATGATCAGGCTGAGGGGCTGTATACGCTGGTGCCGGAAAACTATGTAACCCTTGCCAAGGCAAGGTTGGGGCTGCGGGCGCGGGTCAAGAATGTCGATGCCCTGATTGACGCGGTGCCTGCGTCACTTATGGACGATCCCGGCCTTGCCTATGAAAGGTTTCTGTGGCGGGTACGCAAAGGCCGCTATGAGGATGCTCGTGACCTGATGCTTGAACGCTCGGTTTCTGCGGCAAAGCTCGGTCAGCCCGAAATGTGGTCGGAACGCCGCCGCGCCTATGCGCGTCAGGAAATGCGTGATGGCCACAACAAACGGGCCTATCAGCTTGCGTCAAGACATTTCCTGACCGAAGGATCGGATTACGCCGATCTGGAATGGCTGGCGGGCTATATCGCGCTCAGAAAGCTGAATGATCCGAAAACCGCACTGACGCATTTCAACCGCTTTCGCGATGCGGTGGCGACGCCGATCAGCTATGGCCGTGCCGGTTACTGGCTGGGCCGTACCTACGAAGCATTGGGCGACAAGGTGGCGGCCAATGCGGCCTATGCCTTTGGTGCCAAGCACCAGACCAGTTTTTATGGCCAGCTTGCGGCGGAAAAGATCGCCGCACCCCCCGATCCAAGCCTTGCAGGCAAGGTTGCGCCAAGCGACTGGCGACAAGGCGGTTTCGTGACCAGCACGGTTTTTCGCGCTGCTATTCTGTTTCATTATGCCGATGACAGCTTGCGGACGGAACAGTTCCTCAGCCATCTGGCGGAAACTCAGGACGCCAGCGGGCTGCAACAACTGGCCGATCTGGCGATGGAACTGGGGCGGCCGCATATCGCGCTGCGTCTGTCAAAACAGGCGGCGGAAATGGGATATGTCCTGCCCGCCACCTATTTTCCGCTTACTGATCTGGCCAAGATTTCCAAACCGCTTGCCGCTGAACTGGCAATGTCAATCGCCCGGCGTGAAAGTGAGCTTGACCCGCAGGCCATAAGCCCTGCCGGCGCGCGCGGCCTGATGCAGGTGATGCCCAGTACGGCCAAAAAGATGTCGCGGGAACTGGGGCTTGATTACTCCAGCGATCGACTGACGGCGGACTGGCAGTATAACGCTGCGCTTGGCTCGGCCTATCTGGCGAAACAGCTTGAGGATTTCAACGGTTCCTATGTGCTGGCCTTTGTTGCCTACAATGCCGGGCCAAGTCGCGTGAAACAGTGGATAGAACGCTATGGTGATCCACGTCGCGACAATCTGGATCAGGTAGACTGGATCGAACATATTCCGTTCCGTGAAACCCGAAACTATGTGATGCGGGTGATGGAATCGGTACATGTCTATCGCGCCCGGATCAGTGGTGCGACCCCGCGTCTGGAAATCAGCAAGGATCTGAAGCGGGGTTAGCCGCCTGTTGCGGCATTTCGGGCAAGTTTTCTGGCGCGGGCGCGTTCGCGCCAGAAGGTGAACAACCCGGCCGTGATGATCACGCCTGCGCCAAGCGCCACATGCGGCTTGATGGTTTCCCCAAAGATCGAGACTGCAAGGATACTGACAAACACGATCTGAAAATATGAAAACGGTTGAATGGCGCTGGCCTCGGCCACCTCTAGTGCCTTGATCATCAGAAAATGCCCGCCGGCACCTGTCAGGCACAACACCCCCATCCAGGCCCAGTCCGGCCCGCTCATCGGTTGCCAGAACCAGATACCGATAGCGGTCATCAGCACCACGCCGGAAATGCCGGTCCAGAAAAAGCTGGTGATGGCGCTGTCCTTGCGGGCGACATAGCGGGTCAACAACCCATAGACCGCGAACATCAGGGCGGAACAAACCGCAATCAGTGATGCGGGTGAAAACACATGTGCGCCGGGTTGCAGGATGATAAGCATGCCGACAAAGCCAAAGAAGATCGCCAGCCAGCGACGCCATCCGACCGCTTCACCCAGAACCGGTCCGGCAAGGGCAGCGATCATCAACGGGTAGGAGGCGAATATCGCATGCGCCTCGATCAAACCGAGATAAACAAAGGCCAATACCGCCACGCATACCTCGCCTGCCAGCAGGAAACCCCGCAGGATTTGCACCAATAGCTGCTCGGTCCGGATGGTTTTACCAAAGCTGCCGCGTTGGCGCGCCGCAAGGGCGATGACAAAGGCGGCGAAGAACCAGTAGCGGATCATCACGACCATCCAGACATTGTATTCCGCCGCCAGATGGCGCGAGATGCCGTCCTGCATGGCAAAGACAAAGGTGGTCGCCAACATCAGGATGATGCCAAGCCTGGTATTGGTCTGGGTCATGCCTGATCCCTGAGGCTGCCAATGGTCATATGCCGCTTTTGTCCAAAACCTTCGGTGCGCTCGACCTGAAATCCGACTGACGCCAGCGTGCGGCGGACATGTCCGGCGGCGCTATAGGTGGCAAGGGTTCCCGCAGGGCGGGTCTTGCTGGCAAGGGTTGCCAGCAATTCAGGCGACCAGAGTTCCGGGTTCCTGGCCGGCGCAAACCCGTCGAGAAACCAGGCGTCGGCCTTGCCCGGCCATTCAGCAAGGGTATGTCGCGCATCCCCAAGCACGATTTCAACACTTAGGCCATCTAGTCTGAAACAGGTTTGGCCCGAACGCCAACGGCTCAAAAAAAGTTCGATCAGTGAACTAAGTTCTAAAAAAGGCGACAGCGCCCGCGCCATGTCATCACCAGACATCGGGAATGCTTCAAAGCTAGTAAAATGCAGATCACCCCTCTGCCCGCTTTGCCGCCAGCAATCCCACGCCGCCAAAAGGTTCAGCCCGGTGCCAAAGCCGAGTTCGGCAATCTGGAAACCCTGCGCAAACCGCGCGGGTAGTCGGTTGCCGGCCAGAAACACATGCCGGGTTTCCGCCAGCCCGTCGGAGGCGGAAAAATAGGGATCACCAAATCGACGCGAAACCGGTACGCCGCAGTCGGCCCAGTCGATTTCGGCGGATTCGCACTGGTGATCGGTCATATTCTGTCCTAATTGGGCGTCTAATTCCCGTGGGGAAACATGGGTCAGGGCGCAAGGAATGGCAATGGCGGAAATCGAGGTTCTCGGCGGTGGCATCTTTGGCCTGTCGGTGGCCTATGCGGTGGCGCGGCGCGGGGCAAAAGTGCGGCTGGTGGATTGCCGCCGGATCGGCACCGGTGCCAGTGGTGGGCTGACCGGGGCATTGTCGCCGCATACGCCGGATAACTGGAACGACAAGAAGCAGTTTCAGTTTGAAAGCCTGATTGCCGGTGCGGATTACTGGCAGGAGGTTGAACGGCTTTCGGGATTGCCATCGGGTTATATGCAAACCGGTCGACTGGTGCCAGTCAACAACGCGCGCGAACTGGACTTAGCCAATGAGCGGGTTGCCTCGGCCGCTGAACACTGGCGCGGCAAGGCGGATTGGCAAGTGGTCAGGGCGGATCATTTCCCCGGCTGGGGGCCGCAATCGACAACCGGCTATCTGGTGCATGACACGCTGACCGCCCGCATCGACCCTCGGCGTGCCATTGCCTGTCTTGCGGCAGCGATCCGGGCATCAGGCGGTGAAATCATCGAGGGCGGCACTGCGCGGGGTGCCGATCAGACGGTTATTTGCACCGGCTACGAAGGTTTGCTTGACCTTTCGCGTGAGTTCGGTTGTGAGGTTGGCAAGGGCGTCAAGGGGCAGAGCCTGCTGTTGCAGCACGACGCGCGCGACATGCCGCAGATTTTTTCCGACGGCGTTTTCTTGATTCCGCATCAAGACGGCACCTTGGCGATCGGTTCCACCAGTGAGAATGAATGGGTGGATCCGGCAAGCACCGATGACAAACTGGAAATCCTGTACCAGAAGGCGATGCAGGTCATGCCATCGCTGAAATCCGCAAACCTGCTTTGCCGCTGGGCCGGTGTGCGCCCGCGTGGCCAAAAACGTGCCCCGATCCTTGGGCGGCATCCGTCAAGACCGGGGGTATTCATCGCCAATGGTGGTTTCAAGATCGGCTTTGGCGTTGCCATTGGCGTGGGCGAGGCGATGGCAGATCTTGTTGTGGACGGTAAGAATCAGATACCAAAGGCTTTTTCAGTTGAAGCTAATCTGACTTAGTTCGCCAAATATATGGCACTTGCCGTCATGCATTGCCGGCCATCCGGGCCGCGAACCCATAGACTTAGTTTGTCACCGTCAGGTCGGGCGCACAGTTCAGCCGCCTCAAAATCATATAGCGGCGCGGTGGCGCGGAAACTGAACTGGCTGAGACCACCAAGTTCGCGCATGGCCAGATGAATCAGCAACTGTGCCAACAGCGGACCGTGGACGACAAGACCGGGATAACCCTCGACCGATTTGCAATAGTCGCGGTCATAATGAATGCGGTGACCGTTGAAGGTCAGGGCGGAATAGCGAAACAGCAGGGTTGGCGAAAACCGAACTGGCTGACATGTGGATTCATCCCGTCTTGCCATGGGCGAAATTGGCGCAGTCGCGCTAGGGTCGGGATCCGGGCGATAAATCAGATCCTGGGTTTCCCTCACGCAAAGCTGGCCGTTCTGCAACAGCTCATGCCCGAGCGTGACCAGCGCCAGCGGGCCGCTTCGCCCGGATTTCTGTTCGGCATTGGTGATGGTGCTGATCCGCATGGCGGGTTCCCCCAACAGCGGCGCATGCAGAAACGCCAGCGACCCGCCGGCCCACATCCGCCGGGGCAGGCCCATATCCGGCAGAAATCTCCCGGTTTTCGGGTGGCCATCACGGCCAAGCCTATCCGCCGGGGCGGCGTCCCAGAAATAGAGGTAATGCCAGAACGGCAGCAGTGTCAGCGGCGCGGCACCCTCAAGCCCAAGGCTGGCATGAAGTGCCGCGGCGCGGGCAGGATCAAGCAGATCGGTGCGCGTTTGTTGTTTGCCGATGGTTTCTTTCATGTCTCTGCCCTGTCAGATGGCGCGGCCTTGCATCAATCGTGGCAGATCACCGCTTAACCCCGCCGCTTGGCGGATCAGCCTGCGACGCAGATCGGGCATGGCATTGACAATGCCAAGGCCAAGATCGCGGCCAAGTCGCAAAATTGCGTTGTCGTTTGAAAATAGCCGGTTGATGCTGTCGGTCGCAATCGCCATCAGAGTGGTATCAAAGCGGCGCCATTGTTGATAACGATCAAGAACAATGGCTGAATTCACGTCTTCGCCACGTCTGCGGGCCAATGTCAGTACCTCGGCCAGTGCAGCGATATCACGAAACCCCAGGTTCAGACCCTGCCCCGCCAGTGGATGGATCCCGTGCGCTGCATCACCGACCAGCACAAGGCGTTCGGCGATAAAGCTGTTGGCGATGCCAAGTTTCAGCGGATAGGTGAAACGCCCGCCTTCCAATCCGATTTCGCCAAGAAAATCGCCGAAACGCGGGCGCAGTTCGGCAAGGTAATCCGCATCGGTCAACCGGCTGATAATCGCGGCACGTTCATTGGTTTCCGCCCAGACGATGGAACAACGGTTGCCGGGCAGCGGCAGGATACCCAACGGGCCATTTGGCATGAAGAACTGATGGGCGATGCCATTATGCGGTTTTTCGTGCCAAATGGCGCTGACCAAAGCTGTTTGGCCGTAATCCCGACCGGTGCGGGTAATGCCGGCACGGCGGGCGGTCGGGCTGTCGCGGCCATCGCAGCCGATCAGCATTCCTGCGGTCAGGGTCTGGCCGTTGTCCAGTGTTACGCTGGTGTGGCCGGCATAAATCTGTTGTCCGATTACGGCATGGCCGTTGATCTGGGTAATGCGGGGTGATGCCGCAACCCGATCCAGAAGGAGATCACGAAGAAAGCGATCCTCCAGCATATAACCCATTGGTCCTTCTTCGATTTCCAGGTGATCAAAATGCAGGAACCAGGGTGCCGCACCCTCACCCGGGCGGCCGTCGCTGGCGGTGATTCCAAGGATCGGCTGGCTGTTGGCGGCAAGTTCTCCCCAGACGCCAAGCGCCTGAAGCATTCGCACTGAAGCCAGCGCCAGCGCATAGGCACGCCCGTCGAAACCGGCCCCTTTCAAAGTGGTCAGCGGCCTTGCATCGACCATGCACACCGAAAATCCACCCGCAGCAAGCGCCAGGGCCAGAGCCGGGCCGTTCAGGCCGCCACCTATGATCAGGATGTCGCAATCGTTCTTCATGTCTTTCAGTATGCGGGATCAAATGGGATTGTCCATTGGCGATTGCAGAGCTAGCGTCCGTTCCATCAGCGACAAGGAGCGGGCGATGTCACAAGAATGGCTGTGGATGAGCGCAGCGGAGTTGGGCCGAGGGATAGGGCAGGGTGAGATCGACCCACTGCGACTGGCGGAAACCTATCTTGAGGCAATCGAAGGTCATGAACTTAGTCTAAATATATATGCCCGTGTAACCCATGAACGGGCCATATCCGAGGCGAACGCAGCTTCGAAACGCGCGGCCACAGGACTGCGGTTTGGCCTGCTGGATGGCGTGCCGATTTCATGGAAAGACCTGTTTGACAGCGCAGGCATCGGCACCGAAGCAGGCAGTGCCCACCTGAAGGGGCGGGTACCGGAACGTGATGCAGAGGTTTTGGAAAACGCCACCAAGGCCGGGCTGGTCTGCCTGGGCAAGACGCATATGTCGGAACTGGCGTTTTCCGGGCTTGGCTATAACCCGATCACCGCAACACCGCCTTGTGTCAATGACGCCGAAGCGGTGCCAGGAGGGTCGTCATCAGGCGCGGCGGCATCGGTCGCGTTTGGGTTGGCGGCGGCGGCGATCGGGTCGGATACCGGTGGTTCGGTGCGCATTCCGGCAGCATGGAACGATCTGGTCGGGTTGAAAACCACGCATGGGCTGTTGTCGCTAAAGGGGGTGGTGCCGCTTTGTGAATCCTTCGACACGGTTGGCCCGCTTTGCCGGTCGGTCGAGGATGCGGCGCTGCTGCTGGCGGCACTTGGTGGCACCGCCGCGGCTGATCTGACGGCAGCAAACCTGGTGGGGCGCCGGTTTCTGGTGCTGGAAAACGTGGCGATGGAAAATTTACGCGCGCAGCCCGAACAGGGTTTTCGACGGGCCATCGCGGCAATAACCAAGGCCGGTGCAGTGGTGCAACACGGCCAGATTGCCGAGGTTTCCGAGGCGATGACCCTGACTGGATGTCTTTATACCGTCGATGCCTATGCCCAGTGGCAGGACGTGATCGAGGCGGCACCGCATCTGATGTATGACCAGATACTTCAACGATTTCGCGCCGGGGCGGCCTATAGCGGCGTTGAATATGTCCAATCGTGGATGCGCCTCAGGCAGTTGCGCGCGGGGTATCTGGCGAAAACAGCCGGCTATGACGCGGTGCTGGTGCCGAGTTCGCCGATCATGCCGCCGAATCTGGTGCGCCTCAAGGCAGAGCATGATTATTATGTCGAGGAAAACCTGCTGGCGCTCAGGAATACCCGGATCGGCAACCTGATGGGGCTGGCCGCACTGTCCTTGCCGACCGGAATTCCATCAACCGGGATAACCCTGCTGGGCGCGCCGATGTCCGAGGCGCGGTTGTTGCGGCTGGGTGTGGTGTTGGAAAGCCTGCTTGCCACAAACTAGTTGCAACCCGCCGGTAACAACCTGAAATCGCAATCTAAACAGAAATGCCACAACGATAAAACCTGTAGTCCGGCTTGCATCCCGGACTGGACCGAACGGCAAACACAGGCTAAAGTGATCTTACACGGGGCATAAGATCCCGGTTGATGAGGCACTGATGCAGTTTCCCCAGCGGTTTTCGAACCTGCCTGATTATGCTTTTCCGCGCCTGCGTGCGCTGTTGGCTGGCCACCCACCGGGCGGCGCAGAAATAGCCATGTCGATCGGCGAACCACAGCACGCGTTTCCGGATTTTGTCGCCGGGGTTCTGGCGGCATCGGTGGCCGAATTTGGCAAATACCCGCCGAATGACGGCACAACAGAACTGTTGTCGGCGATTTCCACCTGGCTTTTGTTGCGCTATGGGGTGGTAAAGGACCCAGAGACCGAGATCATTGCCCTGAACGGTACCCGCGAGGGATTGTTCAATGCCGCGATCGCGCTTTGCCCGGAAACGAAACATGGCAAAACACCGAAGGTATTGATACCCAACCCGTTTTATCAGGTCTACGCGGTGGCGTCAGCGGCGGTTATGGCAGAGCCGGTTTTCCTTTCCTGTCCGGCGACAAGCGGTTTTCTACCGGATTTCGCCACTCTGGATGCGGCGGTTCTGGACCAGACGGCGATGGTATACTTATGTTCCCCCAGCAATCCGCAAGGTGCGATTGCTTCGGCTGAATATTGGAAACGGTTGCTGGAACTGGCCGAAAAGCACGATTTCCGCATCCTTGCCGATGAGTGCTATGCGGAAATTTACCGCGATCAACCGCCCCCCGGCGCGCTGGAGGTCGCGGCAAAGATCGGTGCGGATCCGGAACGGATACTGGTTTTTCATTCGCTTTCCAAGCGCTCGAACCTGCCGGGATTGCGATCCGGGTTCGCTGCTGGCGGTCCGAGGACGATTGCGGCGCTGAAAAAACTCAGAACCTATGCCGGTGCGCCCTTGCCGCTGCCGTTGCAGCGGGTTGCGGCGGCCGTATGGTCGGATGAATCGCACGTCACCGCCAACCGCGCGCTGTATCAGCAGAAATACCAAATTGCCGATCAGGTTTTCAAAGATGTGCAAAGCTATATGCCGCCAAAGGCGGGTTTTTTTCTGTGGTTGCCGGTCGATGACGGCGAGACGGCGACCGTCAGGCTCTGGTGTGAAACCGGGGTAAAGGTATTACCGGGGGCCTATCTTGGCCGCGACACGCCGACAGGCAATCCCGGGCATGAATTCATCAGGGTCGCAATGGTGACCGAAACAGAAGAAATGCGGCGCGGTTTACAGTTGATCCGCGACTGCATCTATTGACGAGGGCAGACAGAAATGGCGTATCAGGTCAGACAACGAAATCCCCTGTTGGAAAGCCACATGCACGAGGCGATTCAGCGACGCGGCAAGGAATTGCTGGGCTTGATCCTGTTGGCTATCGGAGTGCTGGCGGGTTTGATGCTGGTTTCCTATGTACCCGAGGATCCAAGTTGGCTTAGTTCAACCAGCGATCCGGTGCAGAACCTGCTGGGCAAGTTCGGCGCGTCGCTGGCCAGCCCGTTGAACGTAACCATTGGCTGGGCCTCCTGGGGGATTGCCGTGGTGGCGGTGGTCTGGGGACTAAGGTTCCTGTTCCATGTCGGGGCCGACCGGGTGTTCAGCCGGGTGATCTTTGCCCCGATCGCGATTGCCATTGCCGCGGTTTATGCCTCGACCCATGCGCCGGTTGCCGGGTGGAGCCATTCCTTTGGCCTTGGCGGGCTGTTTGGCGACACCTCATTAGCGGCGATGTTGGGGGTAATGCCGTTTGATGTGGCCTTTTCGCTGCGGATACTCAGTGGTCTGTTCGGGTTGCTGATGCTTGCCTCGGCGGGATTCGTGCTTGGGGTTAACCGGGCAGAAACCATAAGGTTCGGGCAATTCCTGCTATATGGTATTATCCTGACCTATGCATCGGTGATCTCGTTGCTGGGATTTGCCGGGAAAGGTGCGGCGCGCGCAGCAAGGGCCGGCTATCAGCGGCATCAGGAACGCCGAAGCGAACTGCGCGCCATTGCCGAGGCAGAGGCCGAAGCTGCACCGACCGAGTTCAACCAACCGGAGCCGTCGGCAAAGCGTCTGCCGAAACTTGGTTTTGTCCGCCGCCAGCCGATGTTTCGCGCCACCACGCCGGAACTGGTCGAGCCTGAGGTTCCATTGCAAGATATCGAATACCCGTCCGAAGAACGCATTCGTTCGCGCATCGCCGATATCCTGAAGAAACGCCAGTCCGAACCGCCGCATGTCCAGACCGAACCGGTGCTGCGGCGTGAACCGGCGCTGAACCATCAGCCGGATCCGCTGGTGGATGATGATGAATCATTGCTGGATGTGGCACCTGGCCCAATGGTGGCTGACCGTACCCATTATGTGCCGCCAACGCCCGAGCCGCGCGCAGTGGTACAGCACCGCCCGGCCAAACACCCGCGCGTCAGCAAAAAGGCCGAGGCCGAGGCGCAGCCATCCTTGGCGTTTGACGACATGCGCGAGGCGTATGAATGTCCACCGCTCAATCTTCTGGCAAACCCGGTCGAAATCGTGCGCCATCATCTTAGCGATGAGGCGTTGGAGGAAAACGCGCGGATGCTGGAAAACGTGCTGGATGATTACGGCGTCAAGGGTGAGATCGTGTCGGTCTCACCGGGGCCGGTTGTCACCATGTATGAACTGGAACCGGCGCCGGGGCTGAAGGCCAGCCGGGTGATTGGACTGGCGGATGATATCGCGCGCTCGATGTCTGCGTTGGCGGCCAGGGTATCGACGGTTCCCGGTCGTTCGGTCATCGGTATCGAGCTGCCGAACGCGCATCGTGAAAAGGTGCTGCTAAGGGAAATCCTGTCGGCACGGGATTTTGGTGATACCAACCAGAAACTGCCGCTGGCACTGGGCAAGAACATTGCCGGCGATCCGGTGGTTGCCAACCTTTCCAAGATGCCGCACCTGCTGATTGCCGGTACCACCGGGTCGGGGAAATCGGTGGCGATCAACACCATGATACTAAGCCTGCTTTACAAGCTGACGCCGGATGAATGCCGGATGATCATGATCGACCCGAAGATGCTGGAACTCAGCGTTTATGACGGCATTCCGCACCTTCTTTCGCCGGTTGTGACCGATCCGAAAAAGGCAGTGGTTGCCCTGAAATGGGTGGTCGGCGAGATGGAGGATCGTTATCGCAAGATGTCCAAGATGGGCGTGCGCAATATTGACGGCTATAACGGTCGGGTAAAAGACGCGCTGGCCAAGGGCACCAATTTCAAGCGTACGGTTCAGACCGGATTTGACGACGACACCGGCGAGCCAATTTTCGAGACCGAGGAATTTACCCCCGAGGCTATGCCCTTTATCGTGGTGGTGGTCGATGAGATGGCCGACCTGATGATGGTCGCGGGCAAGGAAATCGAAGCCTGCATCCAGCGGCTGGCACAGATGGCGCGAGCCAGCGGCATTCACCTGATCATGGCCACGCAACGCCCCTCGGTCGATGTCATCACCGGCACGATCAAGGCCAACTTCCCGACCCGGATCAGTTTCCAGGTCACCTCGAAAATCGACAGCCGCACCATTTTGGGCGAAATGGGGGCCGAACAACTGCTGGGCATGGGTGACATGCTGTATATGGCGGGCGGCGGCAAGATCACGCGAATTCACGCACCGTTCGTGTCTGATGAGGAGGTCGAGGAGGTGGTCAATCACCTGAAATCCTATGGCTCACCTGAATATGTTTCCGGCGTACTCGAAGGGCCGGATGACGACAAGGGCAGTGATATCGACATGGTACTGGGCCTTGGCGGCAATACCGACGGCGAAGATGCGCTATATGATCAGGCGGTGGCGATCGTGCTGAAGGATCGCAAATGTTCGACCTCGTATATCCAGCGCAAGTTGGCGATCGGCTATAACAAGGCGGCGAGGCTGGTTGAACAGATGGAGGAAACCGGACTGGTCAGCATGGCCAACCATGTCGGCAAGCGTGAAATCCTGATACCTGAATCGCAATGAGCCTGATCTGAACCGTTTGTGATATTCCGCCTCTGGGCGCGGCAGAAAAACCATCTATATAAGGAGGATGATGCAAATTCGCCTGATCCTGCTTGTGCCGATGATGACGATGTTTCTGGCAGCACCGGTGCTGGCCGAGAAGATATCGCTTAACCGGTTGTCGGCCTATCTTAATGATCTCAAGACCGCCAGGGGCGAGTTCACCCAGATCAACCAGGACGGCACCATTTCAACCGGTACGCTTTACATCCATCGCCCCGGCCGGATGCGGTTCGACTATGATCCACCAAGCCCGGCGCTGGTCATGGCCGGCGGTGGAACGGTGGCGATATTCGATCGGAAATCGAATGAGCCGCCGCAACAGTTTCCGCTGAAACGCACACCTTTGTCGGTAATCCTGGCCAGAGATGTCGACCTTGGCCAGGCCGACATGATCACCGGCCACCGTGAGGAGGATCAAGTGACGATCGTGACCGCGCATGACCCGGAAAACCCCGATGCCGGAACCATAGATCTGATGTTTACCGCCGATCCGGTCACCCTTCGCAAATGGGTGATCACCGATGAAAGTGGGGCTGAAACCACGGTGGTTCTAGGTGACATGCAACGCGGCATGAAGCTGGGCGCATCGTTGTTCAACGTGCAAAACGAAGTGCGCAAACTGAAGGATCACTAAGCCCGGATCAGGAGCAGCTTGCCAGTTGCTGGCTGTACATCACCGCGCGCGCCTCGACATCCGAGGAGACATTCATCAGCCAGGCCTTTCTTTTGTAGCTGCCGCGGGCATAACCATTATGGCCGTCATGATAGGCAAGATAATGATTGCGTGCGTCGGTTTTCGGAATCGAAAGCTTCTGTTCCGACTGGTCCATGTACCATCCCATGAAATCGACGGCATCACCAAACCGGTCCCGCCTGGCGCTTTTGCGGCCGGTTTCGCTGCGATACCAGTCCCAGGTGCTGTCGATGGCCTGTGAATATCCATAGGCCGAACTGTCCCGGCCCATGGGAATAACCCCGAGCTTGAAGGCAAGCGGCGTGCGTGCATCGCCCTTGAATTTGCTTTCCTGATAGATGGTTGCCATCTGAACCGGCACCGGCACACCCCATTTCGCCTCGACCTGGTTCATCGCCTTGTACCATTTCGGACGCTCGGCCTTGATCTCGCAGGCGTCATCAAGGTTTCGGGGCGGCGGCGGCACGTTGGCGCCGCAGGAAACAAGCAGGAAAAGCAGGATGAATGCCCGAACGGATCGCATGATGGTTACTGCCTCTGATTATTCTTTTTTCGCCATTTTACGCCAAATTCCACGCGGCGTGAACCGGATTTATCAACTGTGATGGGCAATCTCGGGGGTTTTCCGATGCAGATACATGTCACACAACTTGTAAACCGGTTCTGGTTCAGAAATATTGGACACAGATTGTTTCCGGAAAACGACACATAGGATGCTCCGGATCTGTGGACATGATCCGGTGAAAGGTTTACAAAAAGACTTGGGGGTCAAGTTATTTGAAATGTTACATTCCTGTGCCAAGTTCACTATCGGACAGGTGGTTCGCCACCGGAAATTCCCGTTTCGCGGGGTAATCTTCGATATCGACCCGATTTTCGCCAATACCGAAGAATGGTGGCAATCGATTCCCGAAGACAGCCGCCCGAAAAAGGAACAGCCGTTCTATCACCTGCTGGCAGAGAACGACAATTCATACTACGTCGCCTATGTATCGGAACAGAATCTGTTGCCGGATCTGACCGGCGAACCGGTCGAACATCCCGATGTGCCGACCATGTTCAGCCATCTGAACAACGGTAAATACGCTGTCGATACACCGATGCATTAGAACGACCTGAAGGGCGAATTTGCCCTTTGGTTGCGCTTGTCACTCAATCGCGCGGCGCAAAGCCGTGTTTTCGCGGATCCGACGCATCCATTCGCTTCATATCCAATAGCGGTCAGGGCAATGGTGCGGTTGGTACAATCCGGCAGAATGCTGGGGGATTGCCCCGACAGCAAAAACCGAACCAGGTGGCCGTTTTGTGCTGTCGGGGGAGCCAAGGCAGCGCTCGACCTGATTCTGATTGGCAAGTATGACGCCGGAATGGAGCGATTGTGGCGCTTTTGCGGCAGCAGAAATTTGCGCGGAAATCAGCCGGTTACAAACCGTCAGAACGACAAAAGCCCGCCATCGCTGACGGGCCTTGTAATTCGTAGCCCCCGGCATCGCGGATCTGGGTGGGGGCTGATTAACCGCGACACCGGGGTGAGCCTTCGCTCGCTACCGGGATTGATATGAAGTGCATATCGGGCAGAAGGTGGATCAGAATGCGGCCAAATACCGATTTCCCCAGATTAAATGGAAACGGTCGGTTTCCATTCTGGCAACAATTCCATCGAATGGGCCACAACATGAAAAATGCCCCCGGAAGGTCACCGGGGGCATTTCAGAAAGGTCTCAATTCGTAGCCCCCGGTATCGCGGATCTGGGTGGGGGCTGATTAACCGCGACACCGGGGTGAGCCTTCGCTCGCTACAAGGATTGGTATGATCCGGATTCGCGGCAAAAAGAGGGATGGTCCGGGATCATTTCATGGCGGGTTGGGGGCGAAATGTGGTCTTTCGCTTGATTTGGCCGAAATTCGCGCCCAGACTGCGGGCATGAACATTGAAAATACCACGGTGATGTTCCAGGCACCGAACATGCCGCCGCAGATCAGCTTTCATCGCACGGAACTCAGCGTGATCCTGTCGCTATACGGGCGCATGGTGGCGGCGGGTGAATGGCGCGATTACGGTATTTCCTGCTTGCGCGAGGTGGCGATATTTTCGGTTTTTCGCCGAACTGCGGAATTTCCGCTATACCGGATCGAAAAGCGCCCGAAACTTGCCAACAGGCAAGGCCAGTATTCGGTTGTGGGCATGGACGGGCGCATCCTGAAACGTGGCGCGGATTTGCACGTGGTCCTCAGGGTGCTGGAGCAAAAGCTGATTCGCGCGGTCAAGTAGGCCGTCTATATCGACACATATGAGGTGACACCGCCGCCGCCCTGTTGACGGATGCGGTCAATGGCGTCGGACAGCGGTTCCCTTACCACCGCCATATGGTGCGCATTGGCGTGAATCAGCATGTCTTTGCCCGCCAGAATGCCGACATGTCCCTTCCAGAAGGCAAGCCCGCCATGCCCCGGCGACTTGCCAACGCTGCGAGGATGAAAATGCAGCTCCTGCAAATCGCTGTCGGCCGGGCAATCGATCCCGGTCGCCAGCAGTGCCGCCTGCACCAGACCGGAACAGTCGATACCGAAAATGCTGTTGCCACCCCAAAGATATGGCGTGCCGATGAATTTCTCAGCCACTTCCACCGGGTCGGTGAAAACATGACTGTCTGATCTCAGATGCGGTTTCGGAATGTAACCGAGGGTGGTTTCAACAAATGATCCGCTTTCCGAAATCTTTTGCATCTCGGAACCGAACGACAGCGCCATCATTTCATGCGACTTGATGTCCGGTTCGGGATAGATATGGGTAGCGGCGGCGCTGACCTTGTGGTCGGTGGCCAGAAACGGCCCCAGATCTTTCGCCTCGACATAGCCGAAATATCCATCCTGCATCGACAGGCCAAAGGCATACCCGTCGCGGATTTCCAACACCTCAAAGACCCAGCCCAGCAGCAACTGCCGGTCGCGCGCGCCGCCCGCGCTGGCGCACAGGTCAGTCACGGGCCGGATTACGCAATATGGTATCGGATCGACAAATTTTTTGGCCTCGACCCGCCCTTCAAAGCCACGAGGTGCGACACGGCCATTACCAGGGACAAGACGGCGGTCCATCAGTTCGGAAACTTCTGGCTGAGGGTTTCAAAAATCGCCCGCGCTGCCAGAAATGCGCCGCCCTTGGGTCGGGCCGGGGCGGTGGTGGGGCACCAGCCGTAGATGTCGAAATGCGCAAACGTGCCGGCATTTTCCACGAAACGGCGCAGAAACAGTGCGGCCGTGATCGACCCGGCCATGCCACCTGAAGGTGCGTTGTCAAGATCGGCAATATCCGGTTCGATCAGCTTTTCATAGGGATCCCAGAACGGCATTCGCCAGATTGGATCACCAACCTTGCGGCTGGCGCGGTCGAGTTCTTCGGCCAGAGTGGCATCATCGGTGTAATAAGGTGCCAAATCCGGGCCAAGCGCCACTCGCGCCGCGCCGGTCAGGGTAGCCATCGAAATCAGCAAATCCGGTTTTTCCTCATCCGCCAATGCCAGCGCGTCGGCCAGCACCAATCGCCCCTCGGCATCGGTATTGTTGATCTCGACGCTCAACCCCTTGCGCGAGGTCAAAACATCGCCGGGGCGCATTGCACCGGCTGAAACCGAGTTTTCCACCGCCGGCACAAGCACCCGCAAGCGCACCGGCAGTTTCAGTTCCATGATCAGATGCGCCAGTCCCATTACCGTTGCAGCGCCTCCCATATCCTTTTTCATCAGCGCCATTGATGTGCCGGGCTTCAGGTTCAAACCGCCGGTGTCAAAACAGACGCCTTTGCCGACCAGGGTCACCTTTGGGTCACCCGTTCTGCCCCAGTTGAGGTCAAGCAGGCGCGGTTGCTGATCCGAGGCGCGGCCGACGGCATGGATCAGAGGGAAATTCCCTTTCAGCAAAGCTTCGCCGCTGGTGACCGAAATCCTGGCCCTGAAGGGTTTTGCCAGGGCACGAAATGCCGTCTCAAGTGCTGCCGGACCCATGTCGTTGGCCGGGGTGTTGATCAGGTCGCGGCAGAGGAATTCTGCCCTTGCGATGGCTTCCAGTCGTTGTACATCGACCCCGTCAGGGGCTTGCAACAGCGCGGTTGCCGGGGTCGTGGATTTGTAGCGATCAAACCGGTATGCCGCCAATAACCAGCCAAGCGCCGCCTGGTCGAGTTCGTCGGGCTGAAGGCCGCTTTTGATATGATAGGTTCCCGCTACCAGTTTCTCGGCGGCCTTGGCGAAATGAAACCTTCCACGGTTGCGGCATTTGTTGTTGCCCCAACCGAACAGAACCGCTTGTGGCAACCCGGAATGGTCCGGAAGCAGCAGACAGGAACCGAGTTTGGCCTTGAACCCGGATGCTGTCACCCAGGCCTGAACCGATGCCCCGGCCTGCGCCAACCAACCGGGAAGTTGTTCCTCGTCCAGAATCGTAATGGGGATCGACCTGTCGTGCCTATCGGCAAATCGGGCTGGCATCCTGTGGCTCCGGTTTTTTGGGACTTGAGCCTTGAGATTATCGTTTTTGACCCGCGCCGCAAGCCGACATTAGCCGCGCAGGCAATTGTTGTCGATTGCAGCCGCCAACGAGGCATCGCCAACCCGGATCAACCGGCCAATGACCGCAGAAAGGGCGATCATGTCTTCGGCGTCGATGCAACGCATCGCATCTGCGGCGACCATCGACAACAAGGCGAAACCAAGTTGTTCGCCGATCGACCGCAATCCGCGCAGATTCTTGCGAAGTTTGTCGAAATCCCCGAGAACCATTGCGGTTTCGGTACGGCAAAGCCGCTCGGCCACCTCGACCGATGCACGTTCGATCACCTGTTGTGATGGTCCGGCGCCAAGCGTGGTGTGCAAAAGCGCGAGAGCCTCGATGCTGATCTCGACCTGTTCTGTGATCCGAAGTCGCGAAATTTGTTTTTCCATCGTTCCCGTCCGCATAATCCCACCCGGGATCCGGCATAAACCTGAGAAATGAAAAGAGCGTTCAGGCCGGGCAATTTCTGGCTCGAAATTGCGGAAAATTCTTTCTATGTTGAACCAGCCAACAACAGGATGAAGCATGAAAAACATCAAACCCCTGCCGTCTTATCTGGTGACCAGATATCATGGCTGGAAAGCGACGCAGTTTTCCGAAAACAAATCCTGGTACAAACACCTTGCCGAACAGGGTCAGCATCCCCGCGCCATGGTGATTTCCTGCTGCGACAGCCGGGTGCATGTGACTTCGATCTTCGGCGCGGAAACCGGTGAGTTCTTCATTCACCGCAACATCGCCAATCTTGTGCCGCCTTATGAGACGAATGGCGATCATCACGGCACGTCAGCGGCAATCGAATATGCGGTAAAATCCATCAAGGTTGCGCATATCATCGTGATGGGGCATTCAAACTGCGGCGGCGTAAACGGCTGCCATGCGATGTGTACCGGCAATGCGCCGGAACTGGAAAAAAACTCAAGCTTTGTCGGGCGCTGGATGAATATTCTACGCCCCGGATATGAGCGGGTAAAACACCTGCCTGATGAACACGGGCAGATTACCGCGCTTGAACATGAAGGCGTGATGATTTCGCTGGAAAACCTGCTGACGTTTCCGTTCATCAAGAAGGCGGTGGAAGAGGATAGCCTGACCCTCCACGGCACCTGGAACGATATCGCAACTGGCGGGGTTGAAACCTATGACGGCGCAATCGGTGGGTTTGTGGCAATTTAGGGAAAATTAACCAGAGTTTGCCACGGTCTGGCATGGACCTTCAAGATTTGACGATTCGCATCAATGACCCGCTCCTCCGCGCGGCGCGCGAGGTCGCTCGGGCGCGGGATGTCTCGCTTGGGCAACTGATCCGTGATGCTCTGGCGACCGAAGTTGCGCGCGCACCGCAAAGCGAAATCGCCCGTTCGGGTGGATGAGCGGGTGATTCACATGCTGCGGGCCAAGTTGGCAGGCGATTTTGCCTATGCCCGAAACTGGTCTGATTTGCTGGAAAGGTTGCGCCGCCATGACATGGTACTGCGCGAATCCGGTGGCGGTCTGATTCTGACAAACATTCCCGGTGGTGCACGTTTATGCAAAGCCTCCGAACTCGGATACAGCCTGCAAACCATGGCACGGCGGTTCAATGTGCCGTTCCCTGGCCTCAAGACGGGGATGCGCAACCTTCATATGGTCACGACCCGTCCCGATGAGACTGAGGTGATCGAGTTTTGATCGGGCGGCGATCAAATTCAATGCTCGATCAATCGTACAGGGCCAGCATTGTCGCAACGCTGGCCCCAAACAGATCGGTTCAGCCTTTTTTCAGGACTTTCTGACCCAGAAGTTCGGCAATTTGCACCGCATTCAGGGCCGCACCCTTGCGCAGGTTGTCGGAAACGCACCAGAGGTTGATGCCGTTGTCGATGGTCGGATCCTGACGGATGCGGCTGATATAGGTGGCGTATTCCCCGACGCATTCGACCGGGGTGATATAGCCACCGTTTTCGTGTTTATCGACCACCAGAATACCAGGGGATTCGCGCAGGATTTCGCGTGCTTCGGCCTCGTCCAGGTGATCTTCGAACTCGATATTCACCGCCTCGGAATGGCCGACAAATACCGGAACGCGCACGCAAGTCGCTGTGACCTTGATATTCGGGTCGACGATTTTCTTGGTTTCGGCGACCATTTTCCATTCTTCCTTGGTCTGGCCGTCTTCCATGAAGACATCGATATGCGGGATCACGTTGAAGGCGATCTGCTTGGTGAACTTCGAAGGCTCAACCTCCTGGCCTGGCACATAGACGCCCTTGGTCTGGTTCCAGAGTTCGTCCATCCCCGCCTTGCCGGCGCCGGAAACCGACTGATAGGTCGAAACCACCACACGTTTGATGCGGGCGCGGTCATGAAGAGGTTTCAGCGCCACCACCATCTGTGCGGTCGAGCAGTTGGGGTTGGCGATAATGTTCTTCTTGGCATAGCCGTGAATGGCGTCGGCGTTCACCTCGGGAACAATCAGTGGCACGTCGGGATCGTAACGGTAAAGTGACGAATTATCGATCACAACGCATCCCGCCTTGGCGGCGATGGGCGCGTATTTTTTGGTCGCTTCTGATCCGACAGCAAACAGCGCGATGTCCCAGCCGGTGAAGTCGAAGGTGTCCAGATCCTTGGTCTTCAGGGTCTTGTCGCCAAAGCTGCAATCGGTGCCAAGCGATTTACGGCTGGCAAGCGCCGCAATCGCATCGATCGGGAACTGGCGTTCGGCCAGTATGTTCAGCATTTCGCGGCCAACATTGCCAGTGGCGCCCGCGACGACGATTCGATAACCCATTTGATGTTCTCCTGGGGTTTGGGGTTTTGGACAGCGCCTATTAGCGCAAAAACCCGGGCGATGAAAAGGGCATTCGGACGCAGGCGCAAGGTAGGTCCATGTCTGTACCTTTGCCGCCCTGATGCTTCAGATACAGGCCCAGTATAGCTGTGCAACGTTGTCTCGGGTCAAGGGTACCGGGTTACCGCCACAGGACGGGTCCTCCAACGCCATGGTGGTCAGCTCATCAATTCGATCCGTGCTGACACCCAGCTCGCTGAGCTTGTCTGGCACCGAAAGCCCGGCCCGCATCAGCATGACGAAATCCAGAAATCCATCAAATCCTCCGGCAATACCCATATAGTCGGCGGCCCATACGATCCGATCTTCGATTGCGGGCCGGTTGAGGAGCAGAACTGGCGGTAAAACCACCGCGTTGGTCATGCCGTGATGGGTGTTGTAGACGGCACCGATTGGGTGGGACAGCGCATGTATCGCCCCCAGCCCCTTCTGAAAGGCGACCGCCCCCATCATCGCCGCCGACATCACATGTGCGCGCGCCTCCAGATCCGTGGCGTTGGTATAGGCCAGCGGCAACCATTCGCGCACCAATCGCATGCCCTCCAACGCGATGCCTTGGCTCATCGGATGGTAGTGCGGTGAACAATATGCCTCAAGACAGTGGGCAAAGGCATCCATGCCGGTGCCGGCAGTAATCGGTTTTGGCATGCCGACGGTCAGTTCCGGGTCGGCAATTACCACCGATGGCAGGATTTTCGGGTGGAATATGATCTTTTTGCGATGCGTCTGGCTGTTGGTCAGAACCCCGGCGCGGCCAACCTCGGATCCGGTGCCGGCGGTGGTTGGCACCGCCACGATAGGTGCGATGGCAGCAGCGTCAGCGCGCATCCACCAGTCGTCGACATCCTCAAAATCCCAAACCGGGCGGTTTTGTCCGGCCATGAAGGCGACCAGCTTGCCAAGATCAAGCCCGGATCCACCGCCAAAGGCTACGACACCGTCATGCCTGCCGGCATCATAGGCGGCGATACCGGCGTCAAGGCTGGCTTCGGTCGGATTGGAATCCACTCCGGAAAACATCGCCCGGCCGAGTCTGGCGGCGTCGAGTATATCCAGCGCCTTTTGTGTCACCGGCAGGTCGGCAAGACCGCGATCCGTCACCAGCAACGGGTTTTTCATTCCCGCTGCGGCACAGGCCTCGGGCAGTTCCTGAATTCGTCCAGCACCAAAGCGGATGGAGGTGGGATAAGACCAATTTCCGAATAGTTTCATCGTCAATCCTGTTTGATAATGCAATCTGGCCGAAGCCATCGGAACTACAGTGTTAGCCAGGTTCGACTAGCGAACGCAATGCCGCATACAGAATATCAAATCACCATAGGTGGCAATTCAAACAATAATTTGTCGAAACCGATTTCACTGGGCTGATTTCATCCGGGCGGTCAAAAGAGCCAGGTCATGGCCGAACAGTATCGGCAATCCACGGCTCAAAGGAGTGGGGGGTGTTCTGGTCGGACTAAGTCTACCTTTGACAGCCTTTTGTTGGCCAAGGTTATTTGTGGACTCTGCAGGTATTATGTTCGGCCACATGAATATCACCAAATCATCCTGTTTTGTCGCATCCTTGCCGCATTCCCGGCATGATTGGAATGGCAAATGGTCCAAAAACCAATCTACCGCGCTACAACGCGTGACACAAAGCCGGAAAGCCGCCTGTTGCGCCATTTGGGGACCAGACATGAAACCACTTCGACCTGCCGCCGACTGCATTGATCCGCCAAACGCGGGACGGCTAGCGTTTTACATCCCTTCCACCATTTATGCCGGTGCCTGCTGATGGCCCTTCACAACGTCCACTTTTACAATATCGACGCCAATTCGGTCTTTTCCAACCGGACCGGCAGAAGCAATATCTATAACGGCCCGACCGATGCCTTGGGCATGGCGGCGATCACCGATAACCAAAGCGGGTTGAACGGCCTGATGCTGGGCGATGACAATTCCGGCGAAACCGCAACTGCGGATGTCGATATTGGCGGACTAAGTTCGATTGGTTCAAATGTTGATGCCGAACGCTCCTGGACGGTACAGGACAACGTGACCGGTCAGATCTTTCAGGTTGTTCAACTGGATGTCGAAAACGGTGCGGCATCCGGCCTTTATACCCTGTCGGAAATCCCGCTGGTGGCCGGGCGCAGTTATACGACGCTGGCCTATGACAGCAACCCGAATCCTTCTGGGGGTGACGCATCCTTTTCCTATGCCGATTATGTCGATGACGATGATATTGTCGAAGGCAGTGCGGGCGACGATACCATCGACGTGAACTATACGGGCGACCCGGATAACGACATGATCGACAGCGGTACCAATACCGAACTGGTGCTGGACTGGTCGGCGATTGCACCGGACGAAACCGACATTCGTGGCGGTGCTTCCCAGGATACCGGCGGAATCCAGGTTGATGTTTCTTGGAACAACGACGGCAGCGGCACCGAAGCCGACATCGAATCAACCGATACGATGTATGTCGCCAGCGGTGAAACTTTTGACGACAGGTCTTCGCTGTTCCTGCGTGGCAATGGCAGCAATTTTGACACCTCGACCACCACCATCGACTTTGCAGCGGTCTCCGGTTCGGGGTTCGAGGATCAGGTCAGAAATGTCAGTTTCCGGGTCAATGATGTGGATGAAGGTACCTTCGTCGACATCGTCACCATTCGCGCCTATGACGCTGACGGCAACCCTCTGGATGTCGACATCACCATTTCAGGCAACGACATTCTGGTTGGCGATACGGTCACCGGAGGCGGTGGCACCGGCGACAGCGAATCCAGCGCCAATGGCTCGTTTCTGGTCGAAATTGCCGGACCCCTGGCGAAAATCGAGATCGACTATGACAACGGTGGCAACACCAACCAGTATCTGTGGGTCACCAACATCCATTTCGAGGCGGTCCCGGTTGACCTGTACGACGATGAGGTCGAAGCGGGTGATGGCAACGATCTGGTCGACGGCGGCCTTGGCGATGACACGCTAAAAGGTCAGGGGGGCGATGACACGCTGCTGGGCAATGTCGGGGACGACACGCTACTGGGCGGCGATGGCGACGACACGCTGGACGGGGGTGCCGGGCATGATCTGCTGTACGGCGAGGCGGGCGATGACACGTTGATGGTTGGCGGAGGCGATCTGGCCGATGGCGGCACCGGCGATGATACCTTTACACTTGATCCCGGCGAACTTGATGGCAGCCCGATCACCCTCGTCGGTGGAGAAGGCGGCGAGACGCTGGGCGACACGCTGGATTTCAACGGCCAACTGGTCAAGGGTTCCATCATCTATAGCAACACCTACGACAGTGCCGGCGGGCTAAGCGGTACCGCCACCCTGACCGATGGCACCATCGTCACGTTTTCCGAGATTGAAAATATCATCTGCTTTGCCCGAGGCACCCGTATCCTGACCGCAAGCGGCGAGGTGCCGATCGAGGAACTGCGCAAAGATGCGCGGGTCTGGACCCTGGATCATGGCTTGCAACCGATACGCTGGATCAACGCCCGCAAGGTACCGGCCGAGGGGCGGTTCGCACCGGTGGTGTTCCGGGCTGGCGTGATCGGAAACAAGCGGGATCTGAAGGTGTCACCGCAGCACCGGATGATGTTGTCTGGATCGCGTGCGGCACTTCTGTTCGGCGAAGACGAGGTGCTGGCCGCCGCCAAGCACCTGACCAACTGGGATGGCGTCTATATCGAAACCGGCGGCGAGGTGGAATATTTCCACATTTTGTTTGACCGGCATGAAATCATCATCGCCGATGGCGCAATGTCTGAAAGCTTTCACCCGGCAGAGGGCGCGCTTGACAGCCTGGCCGGCGCGGCGCGCGATGAAATCATTTCGCTGTTTCCTGAACTCGATACCGATACCCGCGCCTATGGCCCCGCCGCCAGGTTGAGCTTGAAGAAATTCGAAGCACGGTTGCTGGCGCAGGAACCGCCCGGGCTAGATGCTGCCTGACCCGGTGCGACGGCGCCATGGCGGTTGTCAGAACGGTGCATTCTGACAGCCGCCAAATTTTTTGGATGGTTGAAATTGGTCGGAGTGAGAGGATTCGAACCTCCGGCCCCTGCCTCCCGAAGGCAGTGCTCTACCAGGCTGAGCTACACTCCGAACCGATGCCACCGCCGATATACAATGTTCAGCGGATTGGCAAGCCCGCCGCAGCACCGATGGCCGGTAATTTCGGCAACTTTTTAAGGCACTGGAACCGGTCTAAAGGCTTGCTTCCAATGCCTGCACCACTGCATCGCCCATTTCTGTGGTGCTGGCCGCCTTACCGTCTTCGGCCATCATCAGATCAGCGGTGCGGATGCCGTTGGCCAGCACGGTTTCAACCGCCCGCTCCAACCGCGATGCCTCATCCCCAAGGTCGAATGAATAGCGCAGTGCCATGGCAAAGCTCAAGATGCAGGCACAGGGATTGGCCTTGCCTTGCCCGGCGATATCCGGGGCCGAGCCGTGGACCGGTTCATAAAGCGCCCTGGGCCGACCGTTTTCCATCACCACCCCAAGTGATGCTGATGGCAGCATGCCAAGGCTGCCGGTCAGCATCGCGGCACAATCCGACAAAAGATCACCGAACAGGTTGTCTGTTACGATCACATCAAACTGTTTTGGCTGACGCACCAGTTGCATCGCCCCGGCATCGGCGTACATATGACTTAGTTCAACGTCGGGGTACTCGTTGTCGTGTACCCACTGCACCTCTTCGCGCCAAAGGATGCCGCTTTCCATCACGTTGGCCTTTTCCATCGAACAGACCCGGTTGTTGCGCCGGCGCGCCAGTTCAAACGCCGATCGCGCCACGCGGCGAATCTCGTTGGTGGTGTAGCGTTGAGTGTTGATGCCGATGCGTCCGCCTTCGTTGTCGTCGATGATGCCACGCGGTTCACCGAAATAGATGCCCGAGGTCAGTTCGCGAACGATCATGATATCCAGACCGGTCACAAGTTCCTTTTTCAGCGATGAAAAATCCGCCAGCGCGTCAAAGCATTGCGCCGGGCGCAAGTTGGAAAACAGGTCCATCTCCTTGCGCAGGCGCAACAGGCCGCGTTCGGGTTTTACGCTGAAATCCAACACATCGTATTTCGGACCGCCAACCGCACCCAGCAAGACCGCATCGACCGCCATGGCGCGTGCCATGGTTTCGTCGCTAAGCGGTGTACCATGGGCGTCATATGCTGCACCGCCGACCAGATCCTCGCCGACATCGAAACGGATCCCGCGCTTTCTATCGAACCAGTCGATGATCTTGCGGACTTCGGTCATGACTTCGGGGCCGATACCGTCACCCGGCAGGATCAGAAGTGATGGGTTGGGCATTTCATTGTCCTTTTGGCGAATTTACTGCGCATCCGGGTAAACCCTGCCGGGATCAGGGTCAATCCCCCGCCACCTGGTTCAGCCCATCGGCCAGCATATCATAGACGCGGCGGATGCGAGGCGACGACCGCAGAGCAGCATGCGCCGTCAGCCAGATCGGCAGATCGGGCAGCGGCAGTTCGGGCATAACCCGTTCCAGTGCCGGATCCTTCCCGGCGATGTTGACCGGCGCGACGCCAAGTCCGCAACCGGCGCGCAGCAGTTCCAGATATACCGACTGATTGTCACAGCGCACTGCAAACCATGAGCGATCGGCGGCAATCCCCATTTGCCGCATCGCCTTGATCATCAGATCAGACCGGTCATAACCGATGAAATCATGCGAAAAAACCTGTTCGATTGTTGTGGGCCGACCCACCCGATCCAGATAGCTTTTGTTGCCGTAGATACCAAAGATCTGGCGGCCAACCCGGCGGGTGATGACATCCAGTTGATCCGGGCGATACATTCTGACGGCAATGTCCGCCTCGTGAAACAACAGGTTTTCGGAATCGTCCGAGGGGTGGAGTTCAAGTTCGATTTCCGGTTCGGCCTGTCGAATGCGCGCCAGAATCGGTGGTAGCAGGTAGTGCGACACGACTATGCTGGCGGTGATTCTGACCGAACCACTAAGCCTTGCGGACTGACCGGTGGCGACCAGCGACAGATGCGCGGCGGCGGCCTGCATGTCTTGTGCATGTTCAACCAGACTTAGTCCGGCATCGGTCAGTTGGTGTCCGCGGGTTTCTCGCGCAAACAGCACGCTGTCCAACTGCTTTTCCAGATCCTGGATATGTCGGCCGACAGTTGGTTGGCTGATCGACAGCGCCCGCCCGGCTGCCGAGAATGAGCCGTGTTCGACAACCGCCAGAAAGGTCTGGATCAAAGTCCAGTTGAAATGCGGCATGCGGTATCCATGCATTAATGAATGTCAGTGATGCGTTTTATCGCAATATTCATACAAATTCAAAGGGACTAAACCATCAGGATCGAAGTTTGACAAGGAGAAGACGAAATGACCGGAACCATTCTTGTACTGGGCGCGAACGGGCGGTTCGGCCACAATGCGGCCAATGCTTTTGCCGATGCAGGCTGGGTCGTGCGCAAGTTCGACCGAAAGGCCGGAGATCTTGAGGCCGAGTCGCGCGGTGCCGATATTATTCTGAACGGTTGGAACCCAGCCTATCCCGATTGGGCCAGACAGGTGCCAGTGCTGACGAGGAAGGTGATCGCAGCAGCCAGATCATCGGGGGCGACGGTAATCCTGCCGGGCAATCTTTACGTATTCGGGGTCGATGCCGATCCAATGTTTGGCGACGAGTCGCCACATCGTGCCGAAAATCCGTTGGGCAGGATCAGGCGAGATATGGAACGTGCCTATCGGCAGTCGGGGGTCAGGACGATAATTCTCAGGGCCGGAGATTTCATCGACACCCGCGACAGCGGAAACTGGTTTGACATGATCCTGACGAAAAAGATTGCAAAAGATGTGCTGAACTATCCCGGCAAACCCGATCAATCGCATGCCTGGGCGTATTTGCCGGATATGGCCCGAGCGGTGGTTTCTCTGGCGGAAATGCGCCATCGTCTGGAAGTGTTCGAGGATATCGCCTTTCCGGGTTATACCCTGAGCGGCAATCAGTTGTGTGCGGCGCTGGAAACGGTGACTGGCAGGCTCGTTCGCCTTGAGAAGATGAGCTATCTGCCGCTTTGGCTGGCATCGCCGTTCTGGCCGATGGCGCGTTGCCTTCTGGAAATGCGCTACCTTTGGCTGAAACCGCATTTCATGGATGCGCGGAAATTCGATGCATTGTTGCCCGGATTTCAGCCAACGCCGCTGAGTGAAGCGTTGACGCTAGCGATCCGTGACAAGATCGACCCAGACAAGGCGGTGATGCGATCCGGTACTGCCGTCAGGCCCGACCAGCGCATAGCCTGACTGATCCGGTGCTGGCCAGAACACGCCAGCACCGGTGACGCCGAGGTTGGCCGATGGCAGCACATAGTCCACGCGCATGTTGCCAGGGGTTCGCGCCTCGTCCCAGTCAACGGTATCAAGTTCGGCTGGACCCTGGTGTTTTTGGTTGGAACCACCCTGAGCCTTGGCGGCGATGATTGCCCCCTGGCTGATGGGTTTGGCATCCTGAACCAGCGGATGTGCCAAAAGCGCCCTGATACTGTCATGGGCGCCGGCACCATCGAACGGGTCGGTATTGAGGTCGCCAACAACGACAAACTGTTCATCACCGGCAAGCCCGTCAAGATAGAGCAGCCAGAACCGGATTTCATCCCGATTGCGCAATCCGTTCAGGTTTTCCACCCCATCGAATACCGGTGGCGTCGGGTGCGATGCAAACAGGCGCAGGATGTCACCGCCGGGCAGCATCACCGGCACATCCCAGTGCCCCTTTGACGACAGGCGATGCACCTTCATGGCCGCTTCCGACAGAAACGGCCGTCCTTGCAGCATCGGCAACGTTGCCCCCGGCAGTTCGGCCCAAAGCAGGCCGGAAAAATCTTTCACCCCGGCCAGATCAGGCGGATAGCGTGACAGTATCGCCATGCCCTGCGCGCCGGGAAATTTTCCAAAGCCAAAGGCATCGGCGGGGTCATGCAGATAGCCGTTGCCATTCAGATCGGCACCGCTGTCATAACCGGAATTCGGAGCCAGCGCGAAGCGATAGGGATAGTCAATTCCGGCCATTTTCAGCCGGTCGGCAAAGGCCGCAAGGGCCACATTTCCCCGGTCATAATCGAAATCATTCAGCACCAGTATATCGGGTGCAACCTTGGAAATGATCCTGACCACGGTTTCAATCTGCTTGTCCTTGCCCTGCTCGATCGCCTTGAGCAACAGACCCGGGCCGTCACGACCCAGTGAAACATTGTAGCTGGCTACGCGAATGCTGCCTGCCGCAAGCGGCCAGGCCAGCAGCAAAACCATCAGACCGGCGAGAATTTCGCCGAGGCATGCCGGTGCAGTCGTTTGCGCTTGTCGTGGATAAGTCGGGCGATCTTGCCGATGGCAATGCCGCGCATGATCAGATTGGCAGGCAGAAACGCCCATAGCGATACGGTCCAGATCAGGGTCTCATCACGGCTGAAGGCGACATAATTGTGGAAATAGTCCGACATCATGTAAGCCGCCATCGGCAACAAGAATGGCAGGGTAATTCCAAACAAAACGTTAATACGGGCATCGCGCAGCAGCCGTTCCTCGATATTCAGTCCGGCGGCGGGGTCGAAGGTTGGCAGATTGACCCAGATATTGAAAGATCGCCTGCCCGCTGGCCAGGATATCAGGCGGATGATCACGATAAAAATAGCAAGCGACAGCAGCGACACGAGATATGCCACGCCAACCGATGCCTTTATGATCCGGGTATTGGCCGAGGCCGCGTCATCGGACAGCACCGACGTCATGATCCTGGCCGGGCTGAATGGAAAATCAAGTGCGCGGCCGACCACATCACCAAATTCCCGAATGCCGGCACCGGAACTGCCGGCCATACCACCGACCGCCACCATCGACAGCAGATAAACCGTGATCAGCAAAGTCAGAAAACGGATGCGGTTATATGGTGGCGCGAACCGGAATTCGATCAGGCCGGGATGGCTGGAGCCATATTCAAACAGCGTCAATGCCGCCCCGGCGAGGGCGAAAATGACCGAAAGATCCTGCAAACCCAGTGCCGATCCCGGTAGTGCAAAAGATGGCATCGCAATCAGAAAAGCCACAAGTGCAGCCCTGAACAATGCACCAAAAAGCCGTGAAACCACTGCCCTCAAACCCCAATCTGGCCGGGTTCGATACATTGCCGAACCCTGTTCCGTCCTGATCCCCTCCAAGTGCCCTGAAGGTTGCCTCAATTTAGCCCCAATCTTGCCTTGATTGGTCAGAATCCGTCAAGAGGTTGGATTCAATGCAAATAAATTGACCGGGTTTTTCCGGGAAATGTTAACAAAGTGTTTCCTGTTTGCATCATATTGCAAATTCGCACCAGCAAGCCCGCAGCAGCAGGCGGCCATTGCGGCTGGTTTTCAGACCCAGGGGTGTTTGGCGTGATATGCTGCTTCGAAACTGTCGATTGCGGCGACTTTTTCCAGCGTCAGGCCGATATCGTCCAGTCCGTTCAACAGGCAGTGTTTCTTGAATGCATCCACCTCGAAGGTAAATTCGGTACCGTCCGAGGCCGATACCGTCTGGTTTTCAAGATCGACCGTGATCCGCGCATTTTCACCGCGTTCGGCATCTTCCATCAGGCGTTCAACCTGGAATTTCGGCAGGATGATCGGCAGGATGCCGTTCTTGAAGCAGTTGTTGTAAAAGATATCGGCGAAACTGGTGGAAATAACGCAACGGATACCGAAATCCAGCAAGGCCCAGGGCGCGTGTTCGCGCGATGAGCCACAGCCAAAGTTTTCGCCGGCGACAATGATTTCGGCCTTGCGATAGGCGGGTTTGTTCAGCACGAAATCGACAACTTCGGAACCATCGTCGTTATAGCGCATTTCATCAAACAGGTTCGCGCCAAGGCCGGATCGTTTGATGGTTTTCAAAAACTGCTTGGGGATGATCATGTCGGTGTCGATATTGACCAAAGGCATCGGTGCGGCGATGCTGGAAAGCGTGGTGAATTTGTCCATTCGAAATCTCCTTGGGTTCCTTTTGGGCAATATGACAGCCGCGCCGGAAATACAAGCCAGCCTGATCAGAGGGCAAGGGTTTGACGGGATCGAATCCCGCTTGCCTTTGTGGCGGTTTCTTGAAAACAAGTGCCAAACAGCAGGAGCGGCAGATGTCTGACATTTCCGAATTGATGGCCCGGCGTGAACGCCTTTTGGGGCCGAATGTATCCACCTTTTACCGTGATCCGGTACATATCGTCCGGGGTGAAGGCGTCTGGCTATGGGATGCGGATGGGCGCAAATATCTGGATTGCTACAACAATGTGCCGCATGTGGGTCATTGCCACCTAAAGGTGGTCGAGGCCATTGCCCGTCAGGCGGCCATACTCAACACACATACGCGCTATCTGCATGAGGGGATACTGGATTACATCGAGGCGCTGACCGCCAAGTTCGATGACAGTCTGACCTCGGCCATCATGGTTTGTTCGGGTTCCGAGGCGAACGATGTCGCGTTAAGGATGGCGCAGGCGGCGACCGGCAACACCGGATTTATTTCCACCGACATGACCTATCACGGCAATACCGCGCTGGTGACGCAGTTATCCACGCGCAAGCCGCCAATCGGGGGCTATCTGCCAAACCTTCGCCATGTTCCGGCACCCGATTCCGTTCGACCGCTGGGCGGTAAGCCGGGTGCAGATTTTGCCCGCGCCTATACCGTTGAGGTGGAAAAAGCGGTTGCCTCGCTTGATGCTGCGGGTCACGGGGTTGCCTGCCTGATCATCTGCCCGTTTTTTGCCAATGAGGGGTTTCCCGATCTGCCCAAGGGGTTTTTGGATGGTGCGATTGCTGCGGTGCGCCGCGCTGGCGGCGTGATCATCGCGGATGAGGTGCAACCGGGTTTCGGGCGCATCGGCAGCCATTGGTGGGGCCATGAACGCATGGGTTTCGTGCCGGAAATCGTGACCTTGGGCAAACCCATGGGCAACGGACATCCGGTGGCGGCAGTGGTGGCAGGGCACGACACGCTGTCGGCGTTTCGCAACGCCTTTGGATATTTCAACACCTTCGGCGGTAACCCGGTCAGTTGTGCCGCCGCGATGGCGGTGCTGCAAGTGATTGACGATGAATGTCTGATTGAAAACGCCCGCGATGTCGGTGCCTATGCCCTTGAACGGATGCGCGATTTGCAGACAAAACACTCGGTAATCGGCGATGTTCGCGGCGCGGGCCTGTTTTTCGGGGCGGAAATGGTGCTGGATGAGGCGATGACACCCGCCACGGCCTATACCGAAAGGGTCGTCGAGGGGATGAAGGCGCGGGGCATTTTGCTCAACCGTCTGGGTTTTGAATATGCAACGCTGAAGATCCGCCCTCCGATGGTGTTTTCGCGCGAAAACGCCGATCTTCTGATCGACACGCTGGATGAGGTATTGACCAGCATTCCGGTTTCCGCATGAGTGGTACGAATGACGCCGCCGCGATCGAGGCGCTTGGTCATTGGGGCGGCTCGGACCGACCACCTCGGATGATCTCGGAACGTGAAAACGCGGTTTTTGAGGTGGCGTTGGTGAACGCCCCGCGCGCGGCATTGCGCCTGCATCGGGCTGGATACAATTCGCCATCGGCAGTTCAATCCGAACTCTGGTGGTCTGGCCAACTGGCGGCCAAGGGGTTTCCCACGCCAAGCCCGATCCCGGCCAATGATGGCAGGCTATCGGTTGCGCTGAGCGATGGGCGAATAGCAACCATGTTAAACTGGGCCGAGGGCGAGGCGATCGGCAGCACCGACCTGCCGCTGGCGGGTTCAAGGGCGGATCAGTGCGCACTATACCATGATCTTGGCAGTCTGCTGGCGCGGTTGCATGCGATAAGTGATGAACTAAGTCTGCCACCAGCATTTGATCGCCGTAACTGGGACATCGACGGGTTTCTTGGCGATCAGCCGCTATGGGGCCGTTTTTGGGAAAACCCGGCGCTGAACGCCCAAGACCTTGGCCTGATCAATGCTGCCCGCGTCAGGGCGATTGCCGATCTGAAACGATATGCTGCCGAAGGTGCCGACCGCGGGCTGATCCACGCTGATCCCTTACGTGAAAACGTGTTTCGCAATGCCGGTGGTTTGGCCCTGATTGATTTTGATGACAGCGGTTTTGGATTTCGTCTGTACGATCTGACTACGGCCCTGTCGCAAAGTCTGGATGATGACAATTACGGCGACCTAAGATCGGCAATATTGGCCGGTTATGCCGAACAACGCCCGCTGGACGATCAGGCAGAACATCTGTTTTCCCTGTTTGCCATGCTTAGAACATTTGCCTCGCTCGGCTGGGTCATGCCGCGCCTTTCAGCGAATCATCCGGCCATTCCGAGATATGTTGGCCGTGCCCGCAAAGCCGTAAACGCCTATCTTCGATAAGGTTAAGTTGCCGACTCAAATGCCGGCTGCGATGACGACACTATCGCCAGCTGTTCCGGCCATATGCTGAATCCAAAGACCCTGAATTAAGCTGCTGATGCGCGCAACAAAAAGCGCGCCTAACGCGTAAGTGACAAACGCTCTTGGATAGATTGGAACAAGTCCCAATCGTAAAACAGATACTGGGAGTGATACCCCTAATGAATACAAAATCAGCTAGTTGCCTGAAAAGAATGGAGGCGAGTACCGGAATCGAACCGGTGTACACGGATTTGCGAGCTGTAAGCGTCGCCCGTGTTATCAAAGGGTTAGGCTGGCGCAGAGGTGCGTACCGAAACGTTCAGCGATGGCTCGACGCGCACATTTGTCACCCGAGCGGATGGTGTCCAGATTGTCACGATCCGCGATGCCTTTGGCCAGGTTCAGCGCCGGACCCGGATTGACGCTGACGGTCGCGCGGTTGTCCTGATTGATGATACCCGCAGGTTCGAGCCGATCGATGTAACCACATTGCCAAGGCCAACCGCTTCCGATCTTGCCTATCGGGACGCGACCAACCTTGCCGATCTGCGCAAGGTGCTCAAAGCCGCCGAAGCACGTGATCTTGGCCGCAGCTTCAGCCTCAATCAGGTCCGGGAATATCAGGAGGTTCGCGATCTGGCGCCGGAAATCAATCTGGACAACATCACGTTCCAGACCAACTCGGCCGCAATACAGCCATCCGAGGCAGAACAGCTGCGCGAAATCGGGTTGCTAATGGTGGATTATATCGCGGAAAACCCGCGTGAGGTGTTCCTGATCGAAGGCTATACCGATGCGATTGGCGACGAAAGTTACAACTTGCTGCTGTCGGATCGCCGTGCCGAAACCGTTGCGCTGGCTTTGTCGGAGTATTTCGGTGTGCGAGGGGAAAACATGGTTGTTCAAGGCTATGGCGAAAGATTTCCGCTTGTTCCAACATTGGAAGCCGAGCGGCTTAATCGACGGGTCGCCGTTCGCCGCATTACTGGTCTGATCCAGCCAAGATAAGTCTTTAGTGGGTAAAGGTGGGTCTTACATCGTCAGGTCAATCCGGTTCCGCCGGTTTTGCCTCCGGCGGAGATCAGTTATACTGGCGTCCGGTTTTGTCACCGGCCGAGATCAGTTCTTGCAGCCAGGCACGTTCAGGTCTTTGCAGAAATAGCCCGCAGCACCGCCGATAACGGCTCCGGTGACCGGGCTGCCGCCTGTTGAGCCAGCGATGACCGCACCACCAAGAGCGCCGGCTACGCCGCGCTCAGTATTGCTCCCCAGACATCCTGAAAGGCTGAAGACGACTGGAATGAGAAGTAAGATATTTTTGATGGGCATGAAAAATTCCTATGATTTCAGGGTGACGCAACGACCCTCAGTGAGGGCGGAGGTTCGAATTCGGACCACCACTCTTCTGTACTTTGAAGTACGCACAACCGTACAGCAAAAACCGGCCCCAATACTGCCGCAGATCAGCCTTGCGGCATTTTATGGCGAAAACTCGCCGAAACCGGCGGCCAAGCCACGGTTGTTCAGCCACTCAAGGTACTGATCCAGTTGCGCCTTGAAGTATGCTGTCACCAGTTCGCGTATCTGATCCTGTCTTAGTCTTGCCAACTTCTTGTTATCCCGGATTATTCGCCCGCAGGATGCAAGATGACAGGCAAGATCGCCAGCCCGATCTGGGCAACGGGTTCGCAAGGATACCTTGATTGATGCTCGTCTCTGGTTTTCAGCCCGAGGGAGAGGCCTGCGGAAGTAGTATATCCCATGTCTTGAAGGGCTTAGACGGGATGACAGCATCATAGGTCGTGTGTCCCACTTTGTGTCACACTTGACGCTTTGGAAGCTAAGTCACTGATTTAGAATGAAATGGAGGCGAGTACCGGAATCGAACCGGTGTACACGGATTTGCAATCCGCTGCGTCACCACTCCGCCAACTCGCCTTTGTGGTGTCCCAACAGGGCGTGGCTGGCTATAGCAAGGGGGTATCTTCCGCGCAAGGGAGATCTGTCTGCTGGCTTGGCGAGTTGGACGGCAAGGGTGGGGCGCCGATGAGGTCAAACTGCAACGCCGCGACGTAAGCTTTTGACAAGGCGCGGGTTTGGTTGCTGTGCCATGGTTTCTGTGGCAAAAACTCCAGCAGACCGAACTTTCCGATTCTCGAGTGAACAGATGACAGATTTTACCGCCCTCAGAACCGCCATGGTTGATTGCCAGATCCGGCCATCGGACGTGACCAAGTTCCCGATCATCCAGGCGATGCTATCCGTACCACGCGAGGTTTTCGTGCCCTCGGCCAAGCGTGAGGTGGCCTATGCCGGCGGCGACATTCTGCTGGGGCGGAACCGGGTGTTGATGGACCCCAGGGTGCTGGCCAAGATGCTGGATGCGCTTGGGGTTTCGCTGGGTGATCTGGTGCTGGAAATCGGCTGTGGGCTTGGTTACGGCACGGCGGTCATTGCCTATCTGGCCGAAGCGGTCATCGCAGTAGAGGCGGATGAGCATCTGGCGGCAGAGGCCGGGGACAATCTGGCCGCGCAATCGGTCGACAATGCGATCGTGGTGCAGGCGGCAATGGAAAATGGTGCCGCCAAACATGGCCCCTATGACAAGATCGTATTCAGCGGCGGCGTGGAACAGGTACCAGCGGCAATTCTGGAACAGTTGAAGGAAGGCGGGCATGTTGCCGCGATCTTCATGCAGGGTGTTTCCGGCCAATGCAGGGTAGGTGTCAAGACTGATGGGCGTGTCGCCTGGCGCAACGTGTTTGACGCAACGGTACCGGTTTTGCCAGATTTTGAAAAAGCCCGGCAATTCGCACTTTGATTGCCACAAGACCGGGCGGTCGTCGTTCTGGCCAGTTGAGGTTGTATTGGAAACGGAATGAAAAAAGATCAAATGCGATATTCGGCAGTTTGTCTGGGGCTGGTTCTGTCGATGCTAGGCGGCATCGGCAATGCCCAGTCGCTGACGGATGCCATGATCAGCGCATATCGCAACAGCCCGCAGTTGAAAAGTGAACAGGCCGCCTTGCGCAGCGTTGATGAAGGTGTCGCCCAAGCAGTCGGGGCCATTCGACCATCACTGAGCATGACGGCATCCACCGGTTTCATTCATTCCTTTCGCACCGATAGCACCACCCGCGCTGCCACCCTTGCGCTGAGTGCCCAGATGGTACTTTGGGATGGCGGTACGACCAAGCTGGCGATCGAAGCGGCGCGCATGAACGTTGTCATCGGCCGCGAGTCACTGGTTGATGTCGAACAGAGCATTCTGCTGAATGCCGCCACTGCCTTCATGAACATGCGGCGCGATACTCAGTCGCTGCAACTTGCCGAAAACAGTGGCCGGGTGATCCTGCGTCAGGTTCAGGCCGCCAAGGACCGGTTCGAGGTGGGCGAGGTGCGCCGCACCGATGTCAGCCAGGCCGAGGCGCGCTATGCTGGCGCGCGCAGCACCATTGCGTTGCAGCAAGGAACGCTGGAAATCTCGCGCGAGTCCTATTTTGTTGCTACCGGAACCTATCCGGGTGCACTGCAACCACCGCCGCCGCTGCCGAAACTTCCGGCGACGCTTGAGGATGCGAAATCCATCGCCATGCGCAATCATCCGGCGATCCTCAGGGCGCGTCATCTTGCCGAATTGGCGGAAATCAATGTCTTTCGGGCCGAGGCGGCGATGAAGCCGACAATCTCGATTTCCGGCAACCTTGGTGTCAACGCGAATTTGATTACTGGCGATTCTGCGTCTTTGTCGATTGGTGGCAATGCGCCGATCTATAGCGGTGGCCAGCTTACCTCGGCCTATCGGCAGGCGCTGGCACTGCGCGAAAAATCGCTTTCGGATATCCAGCTGACCGGATTGCAGGTCACGCGCAACGTGACGCTTTACTGGTCGCAGCTGAAGATCGCTCGTGCCTCGATTTCCGCGCGCCAGCAAGAAGTGAATGCCTCGCGTATCGCTCTTCGTGGTATTCGAGAGGAGGCGGATCTGGGGGCCAGGACAACGCTGGATGTGCTTGACGCCGAAAGTGAAACCTTCGCCGCCGAGACCAATCTGGTCACTGCGATCCGTGATGAAAATGTCGCGGCTTATTCGCTTTTGTCGGCGATGGGTCTGTTGACGGTGCAGCATTTGAAGCTTGGTATTAAGACTTATGATACCAATGCAAACTACAAAAAGGTCTATCTGGCCCCCGGGCCAACCAACCGCGGTGAGCTTTTGGACAAGATCTTTACGCGGGCAGGCAGGAAATAACTTGGATCAAGGTGTTGTGCGCAAGGCGGGTTAACACTACCATCCATGAAAAAAACGAAGGGGCAGCAAGCAGATGTCTGATCCGGTAACCTCAATGGATGTCGAGGATGTCTTGTCCTCGATTCGACGCCTCGTGTCGGAAGAAGCGAAAAACGCCGGATCGCGCGATGGAACCGGCGCGCATGCAGATATTCACGAAGCCGCCGAAAATGCCGCCGATCAAGCATTTAAGGATGCAAATCGCATCGGCGATGGCGAAGAAGCACCCGAAGGTGTGCCGCCATCGAACGAGATTTCCGAAGATGGTTCCGGCGCGCCACAGAAACTGGTTCTTACCGCAGCTTTAAGGGTCGCCGACACCGAACCGACATGTGACGCGGATTCAGATACCAGACCCGAACGGTCAGCCCGGCGAGAACGTGCGCATCTGCGCAGTGTCAGCACCGATGACACAGCGGAAACTCTGGGCGGATTTACCCGTCATCTATCTTCGGTATTTGACCGGACTTCCGAAGATTTTCTGTTTGATCGGGCCAGGCGCGCGATGGAAGGTGGTTTTGACGATGATGCGATGGCTAAAGGCGTCGTTCAAAGCGACGTTTCGGACCACGCCGAAGCCGTATCGCAGCCAGAGACAGCGGATGAACCGGATCATATCCAGTCTTCGCCGTTCAGCGACCTCGGCAGGATACTGAAAAACCAAGAAGCAGACACCGTGACCGACGAGACGGAACAACATGATGCCGGACAGCTACATTCCGAGGTTGATGACCAATCCACGGCCTCCATGGCGCATGATACGACCCTGACCGAAGATGCGACCAATGCGGCGGCAGAGAGTCCTGAAGGCAATGATCAGGAAATTTCCGATCAGGATTTTCACGAAGATCAGGGCCATGAGCATGTAAGCCAGGGTCAGGATGCGCATGATCACGCGCATACCGACGAGTTTGATGGGCAAGCGGACGACCACGACGAAAATCAGCAGCACGGCGAAGACCAGCACCATCAGGATGATCAACCGAAACCTGTAGACGCAGAACCCGAAGCCGTGAACCTGGTGGAGGAGACGATCCTCGACGAAGAAACCCTGCGCGAGATGGTTTCGGATATGGTGCGCGAGGAATTGCAGGGCGAGCTTGGCGACCGCATTACCCGTAATGTTCGCAAACTGGTGCGCCGTGAAATTCAACGTGCCATTGCCACGCGGGAATTCGAATAGCGATCAGCCCGCCAGATCAAGAATCCGGTCAAGATCGAGCGCAGTTTCCAGATGATGCGCCAGCGCGTTCAGCGTCGCTTCGATCTCGGCAGAATAATCCAGACCCGAGCTGCTGATGCCCAGCCGTTGCAGATAGCCTTGCCGGAACGCATCCGAAGCAAACATGCCGTGCAAATAGCTGCCCTGAACACGACCATTCACCGATTGCGCCCCCTCAAGGCGGTCGCCGATTGCCAGCCACGCGCGATTACAGTCATTGCCGGTGGTGGTGCCGATATGGATTTCATAGCCAGTAACCGACGTTTGATCGGCCAGGCAGGTTGCGATGACGTTTCGCAGGTTTTTTTCCGGCAGCATCTCGGTCACGACATCCAGATGGCCAAGTCCCTGAACACGCCCCGGCACACCCTCGATCCCGCTTTGGTCGATGATTTCACGCCCGAGCATCTGATAGCCACCGCAAATGCCCAAGACATGCCCGCCACGCCGGATATGCGCGGCTAGGTCGATATCCCATCCCTGTTGGCGAAAAAACGCCAGATCGGCGATGGTCGATTTGGTGCCGGGGATCAGAACCAGCCCGGCATCCCCCGGCAGAGGCATCCCAGGTTCAACCAGTTGGACACTGACACCGGGTTCCTGCCTTAACGGGTCAAGGTCGTCGAAATTGGCGATGCGTGACAGATGCGGCACCGCGATCTTGAAGTCGCCGCAATTGGTGGAGCCGATTTCGACCACATCTTCGGCTGGCAGTTTATGGGCCTGATTAAACCACGGCACCACGCCAAGTGAGGCCCAGCCGGTGCGGGTTGTGATCTCATCCAGGCCATCATCGAACAGACTGACATCGCCGCGAAACTTGTTGATGATGAACGCCTTGATGCGGTCGCGGTCGGCAGGTTCCAGAACCGCGCTGGTGCCGACGATCTGCGCGATCACCCCGCCACGGTCGATGTCTCCGGTCAGGATCACCGGCAGATCTGCCGCCTCGGCAAAGCCCATATTGGCAATATCGCCAAGGCGAAGATTGATTTCCGCCGGGCTGCCGGCACCTTCGACCAGAACCAGATCGGCGGTCTGTCGCAGGCGCTCAAAACTATCCAGAACCGCTGGCAAAAGCTGCGGTTTCAGCCGGGCGTAATCGCGCGCCTTGGCAGTTGTCAGAACCTTGCCCCGGACGATCACTTGCGCGCCGATGTCGGTTTCCGGTTTCAACAGCACCGGGTTCATGTCCGTATGCGCCAGCACCCCGGCGGCCAGCGCCTGCAATGCCTGCGCCCGCCCGATCTCGCCATTGTCACTGGTGACGGCGGCGTTGTTTGACATGTTCTGTGGCTTGAACGGCATCACCTTCAGGCCGCGAAGGTGATAGGCGCGGCAAAGCCCCGCCACCAGCAGCGATTTGCCGACGTTGGAACCCGCGCCCTGAATCATGATCGATCTGGCCAATTCGCCCCCCTTTCGGACTTCGCATTAGTGGAATTCTGTTTGTTGTTGTAGTGCGAAGTTCAGCGTGCCGATGCAGGTTCTGCAAGTCCGATCTTGTTGGAGCCAGGATTATCGGGACGAACTGAAGAGTGGATCGATTCCGATGGATCGCGCAAGGGTATGCGGCGCTTGCGGAACAGGAATAGCCGGGCGATGCCGCTCCAAGCGCCGACGGAGGGGGCCTTGGGGTCGGTCGGAAACCGCGCTTTCCAGCCTTTTGGCAGGTTCAAACCACACGCTTCGGCACGATCCAGCATCCAGACCAGTGGAATGTTGGAAAGCGGACGCGCCGCCTGGAAATGCCCGATATGGCCGCCGATATCGCTGTGGGCGCCGCGAAACCAGACCTGCTCCAGCTTGCCTTGCCAATCAGGGTCGCTTTGCCAGAGGACCGGCTGAAATGCCACACGATTTTCATCCAGCGCCAGCGCCTGGAATCCGGCCTTGATGGCGGCACCAAGGTTATGATCGTGGAACTCGGTCGGTTGTGGGGCCAGTCGCCACAGCAACGGGTACTGTATGCCAAGCGCCTTGACCGTATCCCAGACGCCGATCATTTCAACTTGTGCCTTGCGGTTGCAAAAAGTGCGCGAAAAGACCTTGGCCGAAATGCTGTCGGGGTCACCACGATAATAGCGGAAAACCTGCCGGACATTGCGCTCGGTTGCGGCATCGCGGCGCAACAGGCCCATTCGGTCGATCACCCCGGCAAGTGAACGCACTGCAAAGGCGCCGCGCGAAAACCCGAACAGGAAAATCCGATCACCCGGCAGATAGCTTGACGCGACATGACCATAGGCGCGTTGAATCTGTCGCGTCAGACCGCGCCCGGCGATCACGTCAAGAAAACTGCCCCAGGTGCACCACTGGATGCCTTCTTCGTAAATCACAGACAGATCGGCCCTTGGCCCGTTCTCCGTCAGCAGACGATAGGTAAGGCCGGCATTGCTTTCAAGCCCGTCGCCAAGGCTGCTCAGGGTGCCGTCCATGATGACAACGTGGGTTTTGGGTTTGCGAGTCATTTCGGCCAGACCCTGCCATGACAGGCAGGGTTTGGGAAATCAAAAACACACAGGGAATTTTCGGCTGCCACCGGGCGCCAATCGCCTTACAAGGTATGCACTGTTGCCAGTTGCAGATCGCCAAACCCGTTGAAACGGGTGGCGGTGGCGGTGGAATAGGCACCAAGGCTGTAGAAGATGATATAATCCCCTTCCGCCAGTTCCGCAGGCAGATGCGTCACGCCCGGCATCATGTCCATGGAATCGCAGGTCGGGCCGAACAGGCGATGCGGCACGCCCTCGCCCGCGACCAGTGTGCCATCAGGATGCACCGCCAGAAGGCGCTGGGTCAGGCCGATCAGGTGCTGTTCCGACAAACCGCCATAAATGCCGTCGTTCAGGAACACATCGGCACCGTCACGGATGGCCTTGATACCGACCGATAATGCAAAGGCATCGGCAACCAATGCGCGGCCAGGTTCACAGACCAGTGCCGGGCGGTTGTCACCAAAGGCTTCGGTGGTGGCTTGGTCGATGACGCCAAAAATCTCATCGAGATCACCGGCTTCGTTTGATCGCTGCGATGGGAAACCCCCGCCGACATTCAACCGCTCGATCTTCACACCGGCGTTGGCGGCGATATCGGCGGCGGCCAGGATGTATTTATGCCAGGCTTCGGCATCGGTGCATTGGGTGCCGGGGTGAAAGGTCATCGAGGTGATGAACCCAAGCCTTGCCACCTCACGCAGAAGATCGGCGGCGGCTGCTGGAATGGCGCCGAACTTGGCCCCGAAATTATAACTGGCACCATCGACCGGCAGGGCAAAGCGTACCGAGATTTCCACCCCTTCGGGATCAAGGATTTCCGCCAGCTTTGCCAGTTCTGACCGCGAGTCGACGGAATAGGATTTTACCCCCATGCGTTGGGCAAATTCAATTTCCGACCTCGCCCTGACCGGGTTGTGATAATGCAGTGCCGCCTCAGGCGCGAGCGAGCGCATCAACTGGATTTCTTCCGGCGAGGCCACGTCGAACCCGGTAATGCCATGCGAAACCAGGCTTTGCAGCACCGAAATGTCCGGATTGGCCTTGACCGCATAGGTCACGAGGCCGGGAAACCCCTTCAGGAACTGCTGGGTGCGCGCCTGCAATGCCTTGGGCGCAAAGAACATAACCGGATTTTCCGGATTGACGGTTTGGAGAAATTCGATGGGCGAGGCCCAGACAGGGTTGGAAACGTCCATGGCATGTGTCCTGTACGATTGGCTTGGGAAGTTTCCCAAGCGCCGGTGTTGATGTTAGTGTCGTTAGGGCAAAAACTGCGGATACAGCGTTTTCAATCAAAAGAAATCGTCAGATTCGACGTAGATCAGGTATTGTGAAACTTGGATGCCGGTGCGCAGGGAACCGGCAGAGCTTGCCAGTGATGTTTCAAGACGTGCCGCCAGAAAGGCGCGACGCATCGGCGTCTCGCCCTTTCCCAGATCGGGGGAATTCAGCATTGTATGGCGCGTCTGAATCATCGGTGTGTTAACCCTGTCCTTGGGTTGCATATTAATGGCGCTTATGGACATTTTTTTGAGTCGGGCAAGTAATTTTTTTAGTCGCTGCCGTTTTTTTCCAACTTGCGGCCAATGCAATGACTGCCGCAGAATTTTCGGGGTTTCCTGCAAGCGTGTGATATACGATTTGCGACAAGAACAAGGGGTTGTCTCATGGATTTTCTTGAGGGCTTTGAGGTCTACGAATTTGACGGGCCGCTGGAAGATGGCAATCGGGTGACACATCCGGTCTATTTTCTGGGTGAAGGGCCGCCGATCATCATCTGGCAGGAATTGCCGGGGATTGGTCCGGAAACGATTGCGCTGGCGAAAAAGATCGTGGCCAGCGGTTATCGCATATACCTGCCGCATCTGTTTGGCCCACTGGGCAGGTTAAGCTTTGCGGGCAATATCGGCCGCTTGTTCTGTATGCGGCGTGAATTTCACCTGTTCGCCGCCAACATGGCCAGCCCCATCGCCGCCTGGATGGCTGCCCTTTGCCGCGACGTGCGCGACCGCAATGAAGGGCAGATGGTCGGCACGCTTGGAATGTGTCTGACCGGCGGTTTTGCCCTGACCCTGATGGCAGATGAGGCGGTGATCGGCGGCGTTGCCAGCCAGCCGTCGCTGCCGCTTGGCAGACAATCGGCGCTGCATATGAGCGCGGATCAGATCGCTGCCGCCAAGGCGGGGATGCAGGCCAAGGGTCCGGCAATGGCGATGCGTTATGACGGCGATGTTTTGTGCAAGGCGGTCAAACTTGATGCCATCGAACAGGCATTTGGCGATGGCGTGGTGACCCATACCATTCCCGGACGCGGCCATGCCACACTGACGGTGCATTGGTCGGAGGAGGCATGGGAACACATGATCGGCTATTTCGATGAAAGGTTCGGCCGGTCGGCCTGAAGCGGCCTCTTTCCCTTGGGCGGCGATAGGGGTAAACAGCGCCGGACCTTGATTATCAGAATGCAGGACGACGCCCGATGCCGATGGAAAAGAACTTTGATCCGGCTGCCGCCGAAGCGGTGATCTATCAGAAATGGGAAGACGTGGGTGCGTTCAAGGCCGGGGCCAATGCGCGGGCCGGCGCGCGCCCATTTTCCATCATGATCCCGCCGCCGAATGTTACCGGCAGCCTCCATATGGGGCATGCGTTCAACAACACGCTTCAGGATATCCTGATCCGCTGGCACCGCATGCAGGGCGACGACACGCTGTGGCAACCCGGCACCGATCACGCAGGCATCGCGACGCAGATGGTGGTGGAACGCGAACTGGCCGCCAATCAGGAACCAAGTCGGCGCGAAATGGGCCGCGAGGCATTCATCGAAAGGGTCTGGCAGCAAAAGGTCAAATCGCGCGGCAATATCATCGGCCAGCTAAAACGCCTTGGCGCGTCGTGTGACTGGAGCCGCGAGGCGTTCACCATGGGCGGTGCAGCGGGCGATCCTGACAGGGGTACGGGGCCGAATTTTCACGACGCGGTGATCAAGGTCTTTGTCGATATGTACAACAAGGGCCTGATCTATCGCGGCAAGCGGCTGGTCAACTGGGATCCGCATTTTGAAACCGCGATCAGCGATCTTGAGGTCGAGAATATCGAGGTTGCGGGCCATATGTGGCATTTCAAATACCCGCTGGCGAATGGTGCGACCTATGAATATGTCGAGAAAGACCAAGATGGCAACGTCACCTTGCGCGAAACGCGCGACTACATCTCCATCGCCACGACCCGGCCCGAAACCATGCTGGGGGACGGCGCGGTGGCGGTGCATCCCAGCGATGAACGCTATGCGCCCATTGTCGGCATGCTGTGTGAAATCCCGGTTGGCCCCAGGGAACACCGCCGCCTGATCCCGATCATCACCGATGAATACCCCGACAAGAATTTCGGTTCAGGCGCCGTCAAGATCACCGGCGCGCATGATTTCAACGACTATGCGGTCGCCAAGCGGGGCAATATCCCCTGTTATCGTCTGATGGACACCAAAGGTGCGATGCGCACCGATGGTGCGGCTTATGGTGATGAGGCTGCCAAGGCGCAGGCCATTGTCAAGGGCAGGGAATTTACCGAGGCCGAGGTTGATGCCATCAACCTTGTGCCGGATGAATATCGCGGGCTTGACCGGTTTGAGGCGCGAAAACGCGTGGTTGCCGATATTACCGCCGAAGGGTTGGCGGTGCCGGATGCTGACGGCGTGCCATTTGTCGAAAACAAGCTGATCATGCAGCCATTTGGCGATCGTTCCAAGGTGGTGATCGAACCGATGCTGACCGATCAGTGGTTTGTCGATACCGCAGAAATCGTGCAGCCCGCAATTGATGCGGTGCGCAATGGCGACACGGTAATCCTGCCGGAATCCGACAAGAAGGTGTATTTTCACTGGCTGGAGAATATCGAGCCTTGGTGCATTTCCCGCCAGTTATGGTGGGGGCATCAGATTCCGGTTTGGTATGGGCCGAAGAAACGCGTTGATGAAACGGGGAAAGTATCTCTGAGTTACGACTCGGCCACATATTGGCGTTGCTGTGTCGCGTCTGAAGAACAGGCGATCAATGCAGCGAAGGAATATTATGGTACAGAAATTTTAGTTATTGAAGCTGATAGTGGAGATCGGGTTGAGTTTGACAAGTTTTTCGGTGCCGCAGCACTTGATGCTTGGCTGAGTGGCGCAAGGCGCAACAGTGCAGGTGACCGAGCCACGCCAATCTTCCGCGACCCCGATGTCCTCGACACCTGGTTCTCCTCCGGCCTCTGGCCGATCGGCACGCTCGGCTGGACCGGCGATGCGGAACTAGATGCCAAGAACGAGGCGTTGCAGAAATACTTCCCAACCAGCGTGTTGATCACCGGCTTTGACATCATCTTTTTCTGGGTCGCCCGGATGATGATGATGCAATATGCGGTGGTCGGGCAGAAACCTTTTGATACCGTTTATGTCCACGCGCTGGTGCGTGATGAAAGCGGCAAGAAGATGTCGAAATCGCTTGGCAACGTGCTCGACCCGCTGGAACTGATCGACGAATACGGCGCCGATGCGGTGCGTTTCACCCTGACCGCGATGGCGGCGATGGGGCGGGATCTGAAGCTCAGCACGCAACGGATCGCGGGCTATCGCAACTTTGGCACCAAACTTTGGAATGCTTCGCGTTTTGCCGAAATGAACGATTGCAAGCCGGTGGCGGATTTTGACCCGGCCCATGTTTCGCATACAGTGAACAAATGGATCATTGGCGAAACCGCAAGGGTGCGCGAGGCGGTCGATGCCTCGCTCATGCAGTTTCGTTTCAACGATGCGGCGGGCGCGCTTTATGCTCATGTCTGGGGCAAGGTTTGCGACTGGTACGTGGAACTGGCCAAGCCCTTGTTCCAGGGCGAGGATGAAGCGGCCAAGGCCGAAACCCGCGCCACCATGGCCTGGGCGATTGATCAGTGCCTGATCCTGTTGCACCCGATCATGCCGTTCATCACCGAGCAACTTTGGGGCGACATTGCCGAACGCCAAAGCATGCTGATCCATGCCGATTGGCCGACCTATACCATGGCGGAACTGGTTGATCCGGCGGCGGATCGTGAAATGAACTGGGTGATTGGGCTGATTGAACAGATCCGCTCGGTGCGTCAGGAAATGAACGTGCCGGCCGGGGCCAAGATCAGGATGATCCAGCTTGATCTGGACAATGCCGGGCAGGCGGCCCTTACCGGCAATCTGCCGATGATCATGCGTCTGGCGCGGATTGAAACGTTGGAGGCGGCCAAGGATGCACCAAAAGGTGCGGTGACGCTGGCGGTCGAGGGCGGCACGTTCTGCCTGCCGCTGGCCGATGTGATTGATGTCGCAGCGGAAAAGGCGCGTCTGCAAAAGGCATTGGACAAGCTTGGCCGCGAGGCGGGCGGGCTGAACGGCAAGCTGGCGAATGAAAAGTTTCTGGCCAATGCCCCCGCCGATGTGGTGCAGACGCAGCGCGACCGGCTGTTGTTGATTGACGAAGAGATTGCCACCCTGACTTCGGCCTATGACCGGATCGCCTCCCTTGGCTAGGAGTCGCTACATCATACGCGCCCTCTTGCCGAAGGCACAGAAATCAGCTTTGGTTTTGCCATGACTGGACCCAGATATACCCGCCTTGTCGCCTCGTTGCCTGCAACGGTTCCGTTTGTCGGGCCGGAAACCCAGGAACGGGCGAGGGGGGCCAGATTCGACGCCCGCCTTGGTGCCAATGAGAACGTGTTCGGCCCGTCGCCCAGGGCCAGCGCCGCGATGCAGGCCGCCGCTGACGGGGTCTGGCAATATGGTGATCCTGAGAATTTCGATCTGAAGGCGGCGCTGGCGGCGCATCACCATGTGCCTGCAGAGAACATCATAGTTGGCGAAGGGATCGACGCGCTCTTGGGCTATCTCTGCCGGATGCTGGTCGAGCCGGGCGACCGGGTTGTCACCTCGGCCGGGGCGTATCCGACTTTCAATTTCCACGTTGCGGGGTTTGGCGGGGATTTGACGGCGGTGCCCTACAAGGGTGATTTTGAGGATCCCTTGGCACTGATAAAGGCGGCCAACGAGATTGCGCCCAAGCTGATCTATATTGCCAATCCCGACAACCCCATGGGTACCTGTCATCCCGCCGCCACCATTCAGGCGATGATAGACGCGGTTCCCAAAGGCTCGTTGCTGGTGCTGGATGAGGCTTATCTGGAATTCGCGGCACCGGATACCGCGCCGCCACTGGATGTGACCAATGCGCAGGTAATCCGGTTTCGCACCTTTTCCAAGGCCTATGGCATGGCCGGTGCGCGGGTCGGATATGGTATTGGGGCCGCCGGCCTGATCGACGGTTTCAACAAGATCCGCAACCATTTCGGCATGAACCGCATTTCGCAGGCGGGGGCATTGGCGGCACTTGCGGATGGTGAATACCTGAAGCAAACCATTGCCAATGTAGCAGCGGCAAGGGACAGAATAGCAGCGATTGCGGCGGATAACGGTTTGACGGTGGTGCCGTCATCAACCAATTTCGTGGCCATTGATTGCGGCCGCGACGGTGAATTTGCCAAGCGGGTGCTGGACGGTCTGATCGCCGAGGGGGTTTTTGCGCGTATGCCATTTGTGGCACCACAAAACCGCTGCATCCGCCTGACCGCTGGCAGGCCCGAGGATTTGGCGAAATTTGCCGAAGCACTGCCGCTAGCACTGGCCAGGGCGGCCGGTTGAAACCTTAACCGTCTATTGATCGGCCAGTGCAAAGGCCCGCAGTTGCGCGGATTCCAGCGCCTCAGCCAGTCTGGCCTGATAAGGCGTCAGGGGTGCACCGTCATCCGGCACCGTGATCGGAGCGCCTTCAACGAATACCAGACGCGAAAACGGCAGGTTCCATTGCATCCGGTCCCAGGTTTTCAGGATCTTGCGCCGCGAGGTGGTCATTGCCACCGGAATGATCGGTACACCGCTTTTTCGCGCCATCAGGATGATGCCCTCGCCGACCTCGCGTGCGGTTTTCGGTACATCTGCGGTCAGGGTCACGGATTGGCCGCGCCGCAACTCCTTGAGCAGTTGCAAGAACGCCCGCGCACCGCCCTTGTTGATATCGGTCCGCTCGGTGCTGCCGCTGCCGAAAACCAGTGGAACGCCAAGATATTGCATCGCCTGACCGACCATGCGCCCGTCGCCGTGTTGTGCCACCAGCAGGGTAGGATGACGCCCCTTGGCAAACCGAAAGGCAAAGACGAAATTCTGCCCGTGCCAGGTGGCATAGATCACCGGACCACCGGTGCCAAAGCGGTTGTCAGGGTCTTCCGGCTCGTAGATATGCCGCGAGGTCAGGCTGACGCATCTGAGGTAGAGCGAGATCAGCCAACTGCCGACTGGACCGCGCAGGAAGGATTTGAATGACTCTTTCACATGCCGTCCGAATATTCTGCCCGTCAGAGGGCGGTTGTTGCGTGGGCATATTAGACAGGATTCCCGACATGGGGAATCCCCCATTGACACCGATAGTCAATTCCCTATAACCCGCCCATCCGGCCCGGTGCCGGAGCATCATTGGTGTTGGTGGCCCCCGCAAGGGGATGCCTGTCGCCCCGAACGGGGAAAGGACAACGCCCTTCATGGTCGCCAGCAAAGCGACCCCTAAAGAAGGAGATCAGCCGTGACCAAACGCACGTCTGCCAAGTACAAACTCGACCGCCGGATGGGCGAAAACATCTGGGGTCGCCCCAAATCCCCGGTCAACCGCCGCGAATATGGCCCCGGCCAGCACGGCCAGCGTCGCAAGGGTAAGCTTTCGGATTTTGGCCTGCAACTGCGCGCCAAGCAAAAGCTGAAAGGGTATTACGGCGATCTGACGGAAAAACAGTTCCGCCGCATCTTTACCGAGGCCGAGCGGGTAAAAGGCGATACCGGTGAGAACTTGATCGGATTGTTGGAACAACGCCTGGATGCGGTGGTTTACCGCGCCAAGTTTGTGCCGACGATTTTTGCCGCGCGCCAGTTCGTCAACCACGGTCATGTCACGGTGAATGGCCAGAGAGTCAACATTCCCTCATATCGGGTGAAGGAAGGCGATGTAATCGCCGTTCGCGATCGTTCCAAACAGATCGCTCTGGTGCTGGAGGCGATTGCCTCGTCCGAGCGTGATGTGCCGGAATATCTGGGCGTTGACCACAGCAAGCTGACAGCCGAGTTCATCCGCTTGCCATCGCTGTCAGACGTGCCTTATCCGGTGATGATGGAACCGAACCTGGTGGTCGAATTCTACGCCAAGAACTGATCGGCCTGTCCGGTCCGAAACCTTAGTGGTTTTGCAGGATTTCAGGGGCTGCCTTCCGGGCGGCCCCTGTTTTGTATTTTGCCCCAACTGCCCGATCACTTGCAGCGCGTTTAAGGAATTGTTCCAGCCACAGCGCGCCGAATTCAGCGTTCATGTGGCGGTTTTCCTCGCCAGGATGGCGTTTGTCGTCAAAGCTGTCTCCTACCGCCAGGCGGGTTGAGCCGATGGAAAAGCGCAAATCGGTTGCATCGCCATTGACGATGGTTTGCATCGGTTGTGGCAGCAGGATGGCATCGGCAAGCGCGAAAACCCGATCATTGCTGGTTCTAATGAATTCTGCATACAAGCGGTTGTCGGAGATGCCCCTGGCAACGGCGGCCTCCAGCGGTGCCGCACCGACATAAAGCGGGCGGCTGTCGATCTCGCGGATTGCCGAGATGACCTTCAATAGGTTCGAGCCGATCCAGTATTCCAGTTGCGCCAATTCAAGCGCGGCGGCGGAATATGGTGTTCCGAGGTTCTGAACCTGCCGGTTCAGATCCCGGCAAAGCCCGTAGACCAGAATCGCATCATAGGCCAGCGGATCTATCATGGAATGTCCGCCCGAAGTGGCGCGAAGACTGGCCGCCACGGTTTCGGTTTTCGGCGCAATCTGACCATCCTGGACCAGCAGTTCCGCGATATCGCCACCGCGCGCGCCATAAAACGTCAGGTCGGTGCCGTGCCAGCGATTGGCAAGGCCCGATTGCCAGCCGAGTTTCAGCGCCGCAATGTGCGAATTTCCGATGATGCAGACTTTCACCTGTCTGCTCCGAATGCTGCCAGCATTTCCTCGTCACAGACCGGATCTATTTGTGATTGTCGCAAATGGTGATCGGCTGGGGGTTGTTCTTTGAACGGCCCGAACGACTCGGCTTGTGCCCCAAAGAACCGGTCCATGACATAGCCAACCGCCTGACCGGTGACATCGCGCTTGTTCGGCGCAAAGAAACTGCTCTTGAGGGCGGGGCTTGAAATGATGTCATAGGATGGAAAATAATCGACATATGGCAGTTCCATGGCCACCTGTCCGGCAACCGCCCGCAGGATGGATTTGGAATGCATCGTGGCAATCAGCACATGCTGTTTTGTCGCGGTTGCGGTCAGCGGAACCGGCGAGACAGTCAGCAGGATATTGAGCCCGGGGTTGGCATCACGCATCAAGCCGATCGCAGCCAACAAGCTTTCCCTTACGCTGGAATAGTCCATGTTGTCAAAGACATGCTGATCCTGGTTGAATGTTCCCGCAGTGGTGCCCGGGCAGATCGGATATTCGGTGCCGTTCAGGATGTTGCCCCAACGCTCGGTCAGCCCAAGGGTGAAAACCAGGCAATTCGCCTGTTCGACACTGCTGCGAAAGCAGGCAAATGTATGGGCGCGGGTGGCCAGCAACTCATCCGGGCTGGCAAAGCCTTCGGGTTCTATCATCGGTCGGTAAGGGTCAAAAAACCGGTCATCCCGCTGCCAGATCTCATCGGGTGGGGCGGCGATGCCAAACGACCAAAGGCACCATTGCTGCATGAGTGAGGTGGTGTAGATATTGCCGGTCCGGCTGGAAAAAAGGTTGTAGCCAAAGGCGCGCGCTTGTTCCGGTTTCAATCCCGCGGGTGCCGGCTCGGTGTTCAGCCAGTGGTGATTGCGCCGGATCAAAGCCTGCCCGAAATGCTGGGCAAAACAGGAGCCGTAAGTGGCAACCTTGCTATCGGGCGCAATGGCGAATTTCGGCCCCCACAATTCGCTGAGATTCGACAACGAGCGTTCGCCAACGGCGGGTTTCCAGAAGGCTTTGACCGGTTGCGACTGGTAGGGGTTCATGAGGTTTTGTTTCTTTGCAGCCTGAGCTTGGGGTTTCATGTGGAAATGTGGCAAACTTTTGGAAGTGCGGCAAGTTTTTCAGATTGAATGTCTGTGTCGGGGGTGCTGCCGGGGATGGCAAGCAGTCATTATCGCTGATTTGTTCGCAACTGTGATTTTCCATATTGTGCCGAAATAATTTTTTCGAATCCGGTGGCGGCGCTGTGGCGAAAGGGATATGGCGATTCCATGGTGCGGCTGTTCAAATCAACGATTTTGACCCTGGATGAGGCTGGTTCGTTGCCGATCTGGCGGCAGCCGGTGGCGCTGCTGGTTCTGATGGCGGTGGCCATGCCTTTGGCTTTTTCCGTTTGGTCGGCACTGCTGAACAATTTCGTGATAGAAGTTGCCGCCTTTGACGGGGTCAAGATCGGCTGGCTGCAATCGGTACGCGAAATCCCTGGTTTTCTGGCGGTGGGGGTGATTGCGGTCATCATCTTCATGCGCGAACAGGTGCTGGGTGTGGTTTCGCTGTTGGTGCTAGGGCTGGCAACGGCGGTGACATCGTTCTTTCCCAGCTTCGAGGGGTTGCTGGTCACAACGATGCTGAGTTCGCTTGGCTTTCACTATTACGAAACTGTCAATCAGTCGTTGCAGCTGCAGTGGATCGACCGCAAGCGTGCGCCGCAGGTGTTGGGCTGGCTGGTGGCAACAGGTTCGGCGGCGTCACTTGTAGCATATGGGCTGATCGTGGTTGGCTGGGTGTATTACGGCCTTACCTATACCGCCGCTTACCTTATTGGTGGCGGCGCAACGATATTGCTGGCGATGATCTGCTATTTTGCATATCCGCAATTTGAAAGCCCGACACCGCAGGTCAAACGGATGGTGTTGAAAAGGCGCTACTGGCTATACTATGCACTACAGTTCATGGCCGGGGCACGGCGGCAAATTTTCGTGGTTTTTGCTGCTTTCATGATGGTCGAACGGTTCGGTTTTGAGGTCTACGCCATCACCGCGCTGTTCATGATCAATTATATCGCCAACATGGTGTTTGCGCCCCTGATGGGGCGCCTGATCACACTGTTCGGAGAACGGCGTGCATTGATTTTTGAATATACCGGCCTGATCGGTGTCTTTCTTGCCTATGGCGGCATCTACTATTTCGGCTGGGGTGCGATGCTTGCGGCGGGGCTTTATGTGGTTGATCACTTGTTCTTTGCGCTGGCCTTTGCGCAGAAAACCTATTTTCAGAAGATTTGCGACCCAAAGGATATCGCACCAACTGCTGCTGTGGCCTTTACCATCAACCATATTGCGGCGGTCTGTCTGCCGGCGCTGCTGGGCTATCTCTGGATTACCTCGCCGCTGGCAGTGTTTGTTCTTGCGGCTTGCATGGCCCTGGTGTCGCTGTTGCTGGCGCTGCTGATCCCGCGCCATCCCTCAGACGGCAATGAGACGATCTTTGCCGGTGGTTCTCTGCGGATTCTGGCGGAGTAGGCAATGTCACCGATTATCGGGCGATTTACCAGCGGATCGACCATGGGACATGTGATCAGAATGACCCTGACCGGCTCGGCAGGGGTCACTTTCATGTTTCTGATTGATGCTGCCAATCTGTTCTGGGTGTCCTTGCTCGGGGCGGAGCAACTGGTGGCGGCGCTGGGGTTTGCCTGGACCATCCAGTTCTTTTCGGTTTCGTTCGGTATCGGCATGATGATCGCCGTTACTGCCACCGTGTCGCGGCTGATCGGACAGCGCAACATGGCCGAAGCCAGGCGGCAAGTAGTGGTCTGTGCCATCGCGGCATTTTCGGTGCAACTGATCGTGGCGACGCTGATCCTGATCTTTCGTCATGAGATTCTGGCGATGGCCGGGGCCAGTGGCGAAACTGAAATTGCCGCCGCGCGCTATCTTGGCATTTCGGTACTGGCGCTGCCGGTGATGGCGCTGGGTATGGTCGGTTCGGCGGTGTTGCGTGCCGAAGGCGATGCCTATCGCGCGATGATGGTCACGGTTTCCTCGGGTGTGGTGTCGATGATTGTCGATCCGGTGCTGATCTTTGGACTGGGCCTTGGTCTTGACGGTGCGGCATTGGCAGTGGTGCTGTCGCGGGGGCTGTCGGCGGGGCTGTCTCTTTATTATGTTCTGAAGGTGCATGACCTTGCGGGCCGGATTACCTGGTCGGATTTCAGACGACTGATAAAACCCTTTGCGCTGATTGCGGTGCCGGCCATATTGACCCAGCTTTCAACACCGTTCGGCAATTATATCGTCACCAGTATAATCGCCGAGTTTGGCGACAGCGCAGTTGCCGGATGGGCGGTGATCGCGCGTCTGACCGTTTTGACCTTTGGCGGTTTGTTTGCGCTTTCGGGTGCGATTGGTGGCATCTTCGGGCAGAATTACGGTGCTGGTCAGTTTGACCGAGTCAAGCGGACCTACCGTGACGCCTTGCTGTTTTGTTTGATCTATACCTTGATTGCCTGGGGTATACTGTTGCTGGCGACAAATCAGGTGGTGTCGATTTTCGGGATGAGAGGCGACGCCGCCGACGTGATCCGCGCCTTTACCCTGATCGCGGCGGGGGGGTATGTGTTCACCGGGGCGCTATATGTGGCGAATTCATCCTTCAATGCATTGGGGGCGGCGTATTTCTCGACGTTTTTCAACTGGCTGCGCGATGGTATTCTGCTATGGCCACTGGTGGCGCTGCTGAGCGGCTGGTACGCAGCACCAGGGGCAATTTACGGTCATGCGGCATCGGGGGTTTTGGCGGGCAGCATGGCGGCGATTGGCGGCTGGTTGTTCGTCGTGCGGCTGGAACGGCGCAATCGAACCGGCTGACTTCGGGCCAAACTCTTTGTGATCAAGCCGCACTGCAACTTGCCGACCAGGGTCTGGACGCCTAGTATCAGGTCCATACGGAACAGGAGGATAGCAATGTCCCTTTTCAGCCATACCCGATCCGCCATGCCGAATTCCATGACCGCCCTGCCAGGTCGCCCACAGGCGATGCCGACTGCTGAAAAGCATTTTGTCAATGGTCGGTCTTTGCAAGGCAGGATGCCGGATGGGATGCAGTCGGTACTGTTGGGTATGGGCTGTTTCTGGGGGGCGGAAAGGGTGTTCTGGCAAAAGGAAGGTGTCTGGGTAACCAGTGTCGGCTATGCTGGCGGCCATACCCCGAACCCGACTTATCAGGAAACCTGTAGCGGCCAGACAGGTCATGCCGAGGTGATCAGAGTGGTATTCGATCCCACGATCATCAGTTTTGCCGAAATCCTGAAAACCTTTTGGGAAAGTCACAACCCGACTCAGGGCATGCGTCAGGGTAACGATACAGGCACCCAATACCGGAGCGCGATTTACACCTCGAACGGCGAACAGCTGGCACAGGCGTTGCAATCAAAAGAGGTATACGAGGCGGAACTGGCTGTCGCCGGATATGGTAGGATCACCACCGAAATTGCTGATGCAGGGCCATATTATCTGGCCGAGGAATACCATCAGCAATATCTTGCCAGGAACCCGCAAGGTTATTGCGGCATTGGCGGCACCGGCGTGAGGTGCCCGGTCGGCCTTACGGCTTGACGCCGGTGCAGTCGCGGCCTATCCGCCGGGGATAGCGCGATCATGCTGTCCAGGGATGCTATGCCGACATTTACCGCCTTTACCACGCTGGCCGATCAGACGAAGGCCAATGCACTGGGCGAAGCGATGGAGCGACTGAACCCGGAACCGACCGGCGTCGGGGTTTTCGAGATCGAAGATGGCTCGGGCCGGTTCGAGATCAGTGGCTATTTCATCGAACCGCCGGATCAGGCGGGCTTGGCCCTGTTGGCCGCTGCCTTTGACGCGAAGCCCTTTGTGGTATCGGAATTGCCGGAAACCGACTGGGTTGCACATGTGCGCCGTGAACTTTCGCCGGTCCGGGCCGGACGCTTTTTCCTATATGGCAGTCACGATGCTGACAAGGTGCCCGGTGATGTGGTGCCGCTATTGATCGACGCGGCGATGGCATTCGGTACCGGGCATCACGGCACCACCAAAGGCTGTCTGATCGCACTGGACCGCCTTGCCGATGGCGGGTTTTCGGGCGCTACGGTGGCCGATATCGGCTGCGGAACCGCCGTACTGGCGATGGCGGCGTCGCGGATTTGGCCGGATGCGCGGATTATTGCCAGCGACATAGATGAAATCGCTATCGAGACCGCCAAGGCCAATCTCGGTTTCAACAACATACCCGGTCAGGTGGAATGCTTGGTTGCAGCCGGTTTTGCGCATGACCGTCTGCGGGCAGCGGCACCTTATGATCTTGTCTTTGCCAATATCCTGAAAACACCGCTACTGGAACTTGCGCCCGACATGGCTGAAACCACAAGGGATGGTGGTTATGTCATCCTGTCCGGAATCCTCAACCATCAGGCCGAGGAAGTGATCAGCGCCTATGTCGATCGGGGATTTCTACTGAATGACCACGACCGCCTTGGCGACTGGAGCACATTAACGTTGCAAAAACACCGGGGTTAATTGCGTGATCATCTATTTAGGGCTATGTTCGAACCGGTGGTTTCGAACGGTATGGGAGTATTGCCCGTGTCCGACAACAATGTCGAAGAGTTCCGCAGGAAACTGAAAGCCTATAGAAAGACTGCCGGAAGGCTGCCAATCCAGACCTCGCTCGGCCCGGTTTACGAGCCATATCCAAAGCCGCGCCGCAGTCTGTTCGCGCGCATCCCCTGGGGTAGTCTGGTGCTGATTCTAATGCTTGGCCTGTGCCTGAAAGCATTTGTCGTGCTCAGGATCGGTGAAGATCAGATCCGTCAGCGGTTGGCCGCCTATCAGGAACCGGATCTGGGTGAAAAGATCGGTCTGCTGGTAATGACGCCCGATTTGGTGACACGGGCGTTGAGCTTTTATGCGCGCCCGGTGATCAATGGACAGCAAGAATAGAATAGGCGGCATTCCAGGGAATGCCGCCTTTCAGAATTATCCGGTTGCACTGATGCAGCGTCGGTTGGCTGGCAATCAGATCCAGTCGATATCGCTGCGCGACAGGCCGATATCGTTCAGCTCGCGATCGCTGAGCTTGTTGAGCTGCTTGCGGGTTTCGCGTTTCACGCTCCACGCCGTCAAGGTTTCACGCAGGTTGTCGAATGCCGACACGATACGATAGGTGGTGACAGCCCCGAAGGGTGCCGGGCGAGAATTGTTGTAGATAGCCATCATGCACTTCCTTTTCATGAGATCAGGCCGGGTTGACACCGGTTTCCAAAGGCGCAGCTATCGCTGCTAACCCGGTATTGCAATTAGCCTTTTTGCATTGCCGGAATGCAGTTTTTGCATAGGAGCGGCAAATCGGTACGTTTAGGCAGGATTACGAAATTTCCAGGTCTGAAAGCGACATTTGGCCAAAATTCGACACCTGAATAATTGTAGGTTTCTGGCTGATTGCCATGACTTCAGCCTCCGGCGGCAAAACAAAGGAATGCTGGCCAATGTTCATGTTTCGTGCTAGTTGATCAAAAAACATATGAGCAGGGGCAGTATGCGCGTCATCGGCATAGATCCGGGTCTTCGCCACATGGGTTGGGGCATTGTGGATACGAGCGGGCCAAAACTGCGGCATGTGGCCAATGGGGTCTGCACTTCGACCGGCCAGGATCTGGCATCGCGACTGCTCAGCCTGCACACGCAACTGCTCAGGGTTTTTCAGGATTTTCAACCGCAATCTGCCGCCGTCGAACAGACCTTTGTCAATTCCAACGGTGCGGCGACGTTAAAACTTGGTCAGGCGCGGGCGATTGCCCTTTTGGTGCCGGCCCAGCAAGGGTTGAAAGTGGCCGAATATGCCCCCAATACCGTCAAGAAGGTGGTGGTCGGGGTTGGTCACGCGCAAAAGGAACAGGTTCAGCATATGGTGAAACTGCAATTAGCCGGGGTGATCATCAGTGGTGCCGATGCAGCGGATGCGCTGGCGATTGCACTGTGCCATGCACACCACGCCGAGTTCCAGGATCGCCTTGAGCGGGCTGTGGCGAAAGCGGGCGAATGATCGGCAAGGTTACCGGCAAGGTGGATTACAAGGGCGCCGATCACGTGCTGGTTGATGTGCAGGGGGTTGGTTATGTGGTCTATTGCTCGCAGCCGACGCTAGCGATGTTGCCGGCCAGTGGTGGCATGCTGGCGCTATATACTGATCTTTTGGTGCGTGAAGATAATCTGCAACTGTTCGGATTTTCGACATTGGCAGAACGAGAATGGCATCGCCTGCTGATTTCGGTTCAGGGGGTCGGGGCCAAGGCGGCGCTGGCGATCGCCGGAACGCTGGGGACGGATGGGCTGGCGCGGGCGATATCGCTGGGTGATGTGGCGGCGATCAAGGCTGCCCCCGGTGTCGGCCCAAAACTGGCACAGCGAGTGGTAATCGAACTGAAGGACAAGGCGCCCGGTATCATGGCCATGGGTGCAAAAGGCGCGATGCGTGCCGAAGTGGATGATGCCGTGGTGATTGACCCCGGCAGCGCGGCACCACCTGCCCGTGATATCCCCACAGACGCCGGGAATACCGCAGGCGCAAGGGCCGATGCACTGTCTGCACTGGTAAATCTTGGCTATGGTCAGGGTGAGGCGGCGGGTGCGATTGCCGAAATCTCGGCTTCGACTCCGGCGGCTGATGCCGGCGAACTGATCCGACTCTGTTTGCGCCTGCTGGCGCCAAGGGGCTGAGGGGTGCGGGCAGGTTCTGGTAAAATGGGTGGACCGATGTCACTGCTCTGCCTATGGATTGAACCATGAACGAACCTGATCTCAACCTGCGGCCCGAGGCGCGACTGGGCGATGCGGACCGCGCCCTCAGACCGCAAAGCCTTGAAGAATTCGTCGGTCAGGCCGAGGCGCGGGCCAATCTGAAGGTTTTCATCGAAAGCGCACGCCAGCGCGGGCAGGCGATGGATCACACGCTGTTTTACGGCCCGCCCGGTCTTGGCAAGACCACGCTGGCGCAAATCATCGCCAAGGAACTTGGGGTGAATTTCCGCATGACCAGCGGGCCGGTTCTGGCGCGGGCAGGTGATCTGGCGGCGATCCTGACCAATCTGGATGCGCGTGACGTGCTGTTCATCGACGAAATCCACCGATTGAATCCGGTGGTCGAGGAAATTCTTTACCCGGCGCTTGAGGATTTTGAACTTGATCTGGTGATCGGCGAGGGTCCGGCGGCGCGAACCGTTCGTATAGATTTGCAACCTTTCACGCTGGTCGGCGCAACCACCCGTCTTGGCCTGCTGACCACACCTTTGCGGGAACGTTTCGGCATTCCCACCCGCCTTGAATTTTACAGCGAGGATGAGTTGCTGAGCATCGTCAAGCGCGCGGCGTTGTTGTTGGGCGCCGAAGCGGATGAGGCCGGGGCGCGTGAAATCGCCCGGCGTTCGCGCGGCACCCCCCGCGTTGCCGGTCGCCTGTTGCGCCGGGTGGTTGATTTTGCCCTGGTTGAAGATAATGGCAGGGTGCACAAGGCGATAGCCGACCGTGCCCTGACGCGCCTTGGTGTCGATCATCTTGGGCTGGATGGCGCGGATCGGCGTTACCTGAAGCTGTTGGCCGAGAATTACGGCGGCGGGCCGGTTGGGGTCGAAACCATTTCCGCCGCACTGTCAGAAGCGCGCGATGCGGTGGAAGAGGTGATTGAGCCTTATCTTCTGCAACAGGGCCTGATCCAGCGAACCCCGCGCGGGCGCATGCTGGCGTCACGGGCCTGGCAGCATCTTGGCCTTGATGCGCCAAAAACCATCGACCAGAACGACCTGTTTGGAGAGGGGAAATGAGTGATACGCCGCTAAGCGCCAGTCGTATCGAAGGACTGTTCACCGCCCAGGACGGCAGTTACCGGTTTTCGCGCTGGGGTCGGCAGATCGCGCCGGTGGTGTTCGGCGTCGATGATACCACGCTTGGTCATTTGAAGGATGCGATGGCCTCGGTCGTGGGTATCGCCAATATGAAATTTGCCGAAACCGATCCAGAACTCGGTGCCAACCTGATGATTTTCTTCTGTCAGGACTGGGATGAACTGGACATGGTGCCGAACCTGGATCAGTTGCTGCCGGATTTTGAGATCCTGAAATCCTCGCTCAAGCGTAGTGGGGCCAACCAGTATCGCAACTTCTCGTTTGATGAAAACGGCGCTATCAGGGTCTGTATCGTGCTGCTGCGGTATGACGAACATATGGCCGAAAGCTCGATCCAGACCATTGGCGTTGGGCAAATGACTCAGTGCATCCTGTTATGGGGGGAAGAAGCGTTCAAGGATGAAAGCCCGATCGCGTTGATCCCTGCCAATGGCATCTGCATCGTCAAGCTGAATTATGCCGCCGTGATTCGCGCTGCGTATGATGCGGCACTGCCACCTTCGGCAACCAACCCGAGCCACGCGATCCGGCTGGAGGCGCGGGCGCGGTTGATGCTGGAAAACATGGAAACAGGTAATGACACATCGGTTTGAATGCCGCGTATATTACGAGGATACCGATTTGGCCGGGATCGTCTATTACGCAAATTACCTGAAATACATCGAACGCGCACGCACCGAGATGGTGCGCGGGCTTGGTGTTGATCAGGTGATGCTCCGGCGGCGCCTTGGACTGGTCTTTGCGGTCCGAAAGATTACGGCGGATTATCTGCATACCGCCAGTTTTGATGATCTGCTTTCTGTTGAAACCGAAATTACCGCGCTAAGCGGTGCCAGGGTGACACTGTCGCAGCGGGTTTTCCGCGCCGAAACGCTGGTGTTTTCCAGCCGAGTTTTGCTGGTCTGCCTGAAGGAATCCGGCAAACCCGCACCCATTCCGGCGGATATTCGCCAAAAACTGAAGGAAATATTGCGCTAAGGTGCTTTTCTATTGCTGAAACATTGGTAATTGAGCCGCAGAATCGTTAACCTCGCGCAAACAATCAGCCCCGGCATTTAATCCGGGCATCAAGAGCAGGCAAATGGAAACCGAAACCCTCGCGGCCGCTCAGGCCATTGATTTCTCCGTTCTGGCGTTATTCTGGCGGGCGACTTTCATCGTCAAGCTGGTGATGCTGGCGCTTACCGCCGCCTCATTCTGGTCCTGGGCGATCATCATCCAGAAATTCATCAACTTTCGGGTGGCACGTCGGGATGCAGCGATGTTTGACCGGGCCTTCTGGTCGGGTGAGCCTTTGGACGAGCTTTACGAGAAGATTGCGGAAAAACCGCGCGGCGCGTCGGAAAAGATTTTTCATGCCGGGATGTCGGAATGGCATCGTTCGCACCGCTCGGACGGGGCGCTGATTGCCGGGGCGCAGGCGCGAATCGAACGCTCGATGGATGTGGCGATTGCCCGGCAGACGGAAAGGTTGCAGCAGGGTCTGACATTCCTGGCCACGGTCGGTTCAACCGCACCCTTTGTCGGGTTGTTTGGCACTGTCTGGGGCATCAAGAACGCGTTTCAGGAAATCGCGGCCCAGCAAAGCACCAATCTGGCAGTGGTCGCCCCCGGTATCGCCGAGGCGCTTGTGGCGACGGCGCTGGGCCTGTTGGCGGCAATTCCGGCGGTGATCTTTTACAACAAGCTGTCGGCGGATGCGGATCGTATCGGTGCCGGGCTGGACAGTTTCGCGGATGAGTTTTCGACCATCCTGTCGCGTCAACTGGATCTATAGACCATGGCTGCGGTAATCACGCAAAGCGACAAGCGGGGCAAACGGCGGCACAGGCGCGCGCGGTCGCGTCCCATGGCCGAGATCAACGTCACACCATTCGTTGACGTGATGCTGGTGCTGCTGATCATCTTCATGGTGGCGGCACCGCTGTTGACGGTCGGGGTGCCGGTTGAACTGCCAAAGACCGCCGCCGCCGCCTTGCCGAGCGAAACCGAGGAACCGCTGACGTTGGCAATGGCTGCGGATGGTCGGCTGGTGCTGAACGCGAGCGAGATAAGCCGTGATGAACTGATTCCCCGGCTGAAAGCAATCGCCGCAGAACGCCGCGACGACAAGATTTTTCTCAGGGCCGATGGCGCGGTTTCCTATGGGATGGTGATGCAGGTTATGGGTGCATTGAACGCGGGCGGATTTCGCAATATCGGCCTGGTAACCGACAGTGGAGGCCCGACCATGGACGGGCGGGACAACTAGGCGTGCCGCGTGCAAACCGGCACCTATATATCCGGCTTCGGCCATCTTGTCCTGATCGGTTGGGCAATCATCGGAGGATCCTTGTTTAGCCCGGACAATAAAGATGAATTTCAGGTTGCCGACGTTACGGTGATTTCCGAAACGGCGTTCGCTGCACTGGTATCAAACGCGCCGCGCGCCGAGACCGAGGTCAACCAGCCCGAACAGCCCGATGAGGTGGCTACCCTGCCCGATGCCTCCAGAAATGTCGACAAGCCGAAACAGACACCACCGGATGTGCCTGACAAACCGCAGGATCCGGGCAGTAGCCCGGATCTGTCGGCCGCCCGCTCGACACCGAAATCCGAGGCACAAGTCGACGTCAAGGATCTTGCCGATCAGTCGACCACCGATCAACAAGGCGCGAGCCTGGTTTTGCCGAATGCCCGGGTAGCCGATCAGGACCGAAAAGGTATCAGGCAACCCGACAAGCTGGCGATTCTGGATGCCCGCGAACAACCAGCCCCTCGGGTTGATTCGACACCTGCGCCAGTGCCACCTACGGATGCGGAAAAGGCCAGAAATATCGAAAAGGCGACTGAACCCGATGCCAAGGCCGACAAGGCCAGCGAAGAAAAGACCGAAAAAGCCCCGGATCAGGCCTCGACCGAGATCGTGACCGAGGCCAACAAGGCAGACAAAACCAGCGCCCCGGTACGCAGCCGCCGCCCCGAAGGAAGACCCGCCAGGCTGGCAGAAAAGACTGAAAGCCAGGCGAGCGATATCGAAAAGGCGCTGGCAGAGGCACAGGCCGAGCAAAAGGCCGCCTCAAACGGTGAAGGTACAAAAACTCCCGTGGCCCCGTCCGGCCCCCCCCTTACCAAGGGCGAAGAAGAAGGTTTGCGACTGGCGGTGCAGGAATGCTGGAACATCAACCCTTCGTCCGAGTCGGCTCGGGTCACGGTGACACTGGCGTTTTCCATGGAACAAAATGGTATGCCGCAGGTCGGAACGATCAAGATGATCTCGTCCAGTGGCGGTTCGCCCGCCGCTGTTCAAAGTGCCTTTGAGGCGGCAAAACGCGCGGTTATTCGTTGTGCAAAAGATGGCTATCAACTGCCGGTCGATAAATACGATCGCTGGCGCAATATCGAAATCAAATTCAATCCCGAACAGATGAGGCGATAATGAGAACCATCCTCCGCTCTCTTTTCACAGGTGTACTTTCTGCAGTCAGCCTTGCCACGGTGGCGGTTGCACAGGATGCCAAAGGGCCATTGCGCATCGAAATCACCGAAGGGGTGATTGAGCCATTACCCTTTGCCGCCCCGACCTTTGCCCCCGAAAGCGCACAGGCCGCCGAAATGGCCGCGAATATTACCAGCGTGGTCGTCGCCGATCTGACCGGTTCGGGCATTTTCCGCGAAATCCCGCCATCGGCTCATATTTCCGGCATCACCAATTTCGACTCGCCGATCCAGTTTTCCGATTGGAAGGCGGTGAATGCGCAGGCTCTGATTACCGGTGCCGTCGCAGTTCAGGGCAATGGTCAGATCAGCGTCAAGTTTCGCCTGTTTGATGTATTCGCCCAGTCGGCACTTGGTGATGGTCTGCAATTCCAGGGAACATCGAACGACTGGCGACGGATGGCGCACAAGGTTGCGGATGCGGTCTATTCGCGGCTGACCGGCGAAAGCGGCTATTTCGACAGTCGCGTAGTTTTTGTTTCGGAATCTGGCCCCAAGAATGCCCGGCGCAAACGACTGGCGCTTATGGATTACGACGGTGCGAATTACCGCAACCTGACCGATGACCATGCACTGGTGCTGGCGCCTCGATTTTCAAATGACGGCAGGCAGGTGCTCTATACCTCATACGAAACCGGCAAGCCGAAGGTTTTCGTTCTTGATCTCGCGACCATGCGGCAACACGCACTGGACGATCTGCCGGGCATGACCTTTTCGCCCCGGTTTTCGCCCGATGACAGGACCATTCTGTTGTCGCTGTCCGATGGCGGCAATACCGATATCTACAGCGTCGATGTTGCCACCGGGCAGCGCAGCCGGCTGACTTCGGCGCCTTCGATTGAAACCGCACCCAGCTATTCGCCCGATGGTCGCCAGATTGTGTTTGAAAGCGACCGCGCTGGCACCCAGCAACTATACATCATGGCCGCAAGCGGCGGCGAGGCCCGGCGCATCAGTTTTGGTGCCGGGCGCTACGGCACCCCGGTATGGTCGCCGCGTGGCGATCTTGTCGCATTTACCAAGATCAATCAGGGGCGGTTTCATGTCGGGGTGATGCGGCTTGACGGATCGGACGAACGTCTGCTGACCGCCTCATTTCTGGATGAGGGGCCGACCTGGTCGCCAAATGGGCGCGTTCTGATGTTTTTTCGCCAGAATGCCGGGTCAGATGGCGCGCCTTCACTATATTCGGTGGATATTTCCGGGCGAAACCTGAGAAAAGTGCCGACCCCGGAATTCGGCTCGGACCCATCGTGGTCGGGGCTATTGAAATAGCGCGCGCGGACGATACACAATGGCCGTGACAAGTGTTATACATAGGACAGAGCAGGCTTTGGCCACAACAAAGGACAAGAAAATGAATATCAGACTGGCCGCATTGATCATCATGGGCGTTCTTTCACTGAGCGCCTGCAGCAATCGCTTTGACGGGATGGGTGCGGGTGCCAATGATCCGTCGAAAGCCGGCAATTACCAACCGAACACGCCGGAATATTTTGTCGCCTCGGTAGGGGATCGGGTGTTGTTTGCCGTCGATCAGAGCACCCTCAGTTCCGAGGCGATGTCGATTCTTGACAAACAGGCCGACTGGCTTGCGCAGAATGGCGAATTCTCGGCCCTGATCGAAGGCCATGCGGATGAGCAGGGAACGCGGGAATACAACCTTGCCCTGGGTGCGCGACGCGCCAGCGCCGTTCAGGCCTATCTGGTCAGCAGAGGGGTTGCCGACAACCGCCTCAGTACCGTGACCTATGGCAAGGAGCGCCCGATCGAGATCTGCTCGACCGAGGAATGCTGGTCCAAGAATCGGCGGGCCGTCACGGTGGTTCAGGTCGGCACCACAAGTTGATGGAGTAGATGAATGGGTACGCTTCGGCGGTTGACGCTTGGCTTGGCCCTTGTGGCCCTGGCGGGCATGGCAGAGGCGCAGTCGCGCACCGAAACCTTGGCCGATATTCGTCAGCAACTGACCATGATGCATGTCGAGATGCAGCGCCTGACCACAGAACTGTCCACCACCGGTGCGGCACAGCCGCAAAGCGGCAGGGAAACGCAGTTGCAGCGACTGGATGCGCTGGAAGGTGAGTTGCGCCGCATCACCGGCAAGGTCGAGGAACTGGAATTCCGGATCGAGAGGATCGTCAGGGACGGAACCAACCGCATCGCCGATCTGGAATACCGACTGGTGGAACTGGAAGGCGGCGATGTTTCCAAACTGAAGGAAACCACGACGCTTGGCGGTGAAACCAAAACAACACCGCCGGTGACCGTCTTGCCGCCTGTCAGCATGGGCACCGAACTTGCAGTAAGCGAGCAGGTGGATTTTGAAACCGCCAAAGACGCATATGACGAGAAGGATTTCGAACGCGCTGCGGAATTGTTTGCTGTTTTCGCCGAAAACTACCCCGGCGGCCCGATGAGCGGCGATGCGCATTTCTGGCGCGGTGAATCGCTGTCGGAACTGGGTGAATGGAGTGCTGCCGCGCGATCCTATCTGCAGAGTTTTTCCTCGGCTCCGGATTCCGATGTTGCGCCCCGCGCTCTTTTCAAACTCGGGGTCAGCCTTGATCGGATCGGCCAGCGTGAAGAGTCATGTCTGACCCTGAACGAAGTCGGTATCCGCTATCCTGGTTCCGAGGCGGCGGGACTTGCCGAAGGTGAAATGTCGCGGATGAAATGCACTTCGTGAAGCCTGACGGTGAGCGGCGGTTTGATCAGGCAATGCGGGTTTGCGGGCCAATCAAGGCCGGGGCAAGGATCGGTGTCGGTCTGTCTGGAGGCGGCGATTCAACCGCTTTGTTGCTGTTGCTGGCCGATTGGGCCGCTGCCAACAACGTCGGTCTGGCAGCGGTTACGATTGATCACGGCCTGAGAAAAGCCGCTGTTGCCGAGGCGAATCAGGCGGCCAGTCTTGCGGCATCCCTGGGCATCCCACACGATATTCTTCGCTGGCAGAGTTGGTCCGGTCAGGGAAACCTTCAGGCTTCGGCCCGAGAAGCGCGGTTTTCACTTATATCCGACTGGGCCATGCAAAAAGGCATCGAAATCATTGCCCTTGGACATACGCTGGACGATCAGGCCGAAACGGTTCTGATGCGCTTGTTGCGCGGATCGGGCGTTGACGGGTTATCGGGAATGGCATCAAGGCGCGACATGGGCGGCATCACCTGGATCCGACCGCTGCTGGATTTCCGCCGCGATCAGTTGCGCCGGTTTCTGAGACAGCGCAGCGTCGGCTGGTGCGATGACCCAAGTAACGAAAATCGGGCCTTTGACCGGGTAAAGGCCCGCAAGGCGTTGGCTGAATTGGAAAAAATTGGCCTGACTGTCGAAGGTGTCGCCGCTACCGCAGATCGGATGAAACTGGCGAGCAAGGCGCTTGAGTTTGAAGCGCATCGCGCTGCCTTGCCAATCACGCGGGTTACCGTTGCCGGTGAGGTGGAATTTGGCGCTGCGGAATTTGCAACCCTTCCCGCCGATATCCAGAATCGCTTGCTGGCGCATGCCTTGTGCTGGATCGGCGGTTCTCCCTACCGGCCTCGCCTGATGGCGCTGAACGCGGTGGTGCAAGCGGCGAAAGCCGGAAAACGCAGCACCCTCGCGGGTTGTCTGGTGACACCGGCGAAATCCGGCGCATTGCGCATCGGCCGCGAAGCCGCCGCGATTGCCGGGCTGAAAACCCCACTCAAAGCCTTGTGGGACAACCGCTGGCGGCTGACCGGCCCAACCAGATCGCCCGATTTCGAGGTGCGAATGCTGGGGGTCAATGGCTTGAATTCATGTGGTAAATGGCGAGAAACCGGACTGTCGCGCGACAGTCTGTTGACCAGTCCGGCAGTGTGGCAGGGGGCGGAACTGATTGCCGCCCCTCTGGCCGGATGGCCCGAGGGATGGCAGGCTGAACTTGAATTCGGGACGGATCATTTCCTTGCCGCGGTTTTATCGCATTGAATCCTTTTTAGTGATGCCTATGTTAGGCACAACAATGGCGCCGCGACCGGCGCCGTCACGTATTTCAAGGAGCCAGGGTATTGGGAAACTCGCGTAACATCGCTTTTTGGGTTGTTCTGTTTCTATTGGTGGTGGCGCTGTTCAACATGTTCAGTTCCTCGCAGAACGCCTTGGCGACACGCACCGAAAGCTTTTCCTCGTTCATGGACAAGGTTCATCGCGGCGAAGTCGATAGTGTGGTTCTGGATGGCGAAAAAATCTATGTCAAAGGTTCCAGTGGCGCCGAATATGTGACGATCAAGCCAGAAGGCACAGAGGTCACAGACGCACTTCTGGCAGCGAAGGTAAAGGTCAATGCCGAGCCGCAGCAGGCATCGGGTATCCTCAGCTTTGTAACGCTGTTCGGGCCGGTGCTTTTGCTGGTTGCGGTCTGGATTTTCTTCATGAACCGGATGCAGGGCGGTGGGCGCGGTGGTGCCATGGGTTTTGGCAAATCCAAAGCCAAGCTGTTGACCGAAAAATCGGCACGTATCACCTTTGACGATGTTGCGGGCATCGACGAAGCCAAGGAAGAACTGGAAGAAATCGTCGAATTCCTGCGCGATCCGCAGAAATTCAGCCGCCTTGGAGGGCAAATCCCCAAAGGCGCGTTGCTGATCGGACCGCCGGGCACTGGTAAGACACTGCTGGCGCGGGCGATTGCAGGTGAGGCCGGGGTGCCATTCTTTACCATCTCTGGTTCCGATTTCGTTGAAATGTTCGTTGGTGTCGGCGCCAGCCGGGTTCGAGATATGTTCGAACAGGCGAAAAAGAATGCGCCCTGCATCGTTTTCATCGACGAAATCGATGCGGTGGGGCGGCATCGTGGTTCCGGTTACGGCGGCGGCAATGATGAACGCGAACAGACGCTGAACCAGTTGCTGGTGGAAATGGACGGGTTTGAATCCAACGAAGGTGTGATCCTTCTGGCGGCGACCAACCGTCAGGACGTGCTTGACCCTGCCTTGCTAAGGCCTGGCCGGTTTGACCGTCAGGTGCATGTGCCCAATCCCGACATCAAGGGCCGCGAAAAGATTTTGCAGGTGCATGCCCGCAAGACGCCGCTTGGTCCGAATGTCGATCTCAGGATTATTGCGCGGGGAACGCCGGGTTTTTCCGGTGCCGATCTTGCCAACCTGGTTAACGAGGCGGCACTGGCCGCAGCCCGTACCGGCAAGCGGTTCGTGATGATGGAAGATTTTGAACACGCCAAGGACAAGGTGATGATGGGGCCCGAACGCCGTTCGATGGTGCGCACCAAGGGCCAGATCGAAAAGACCGCCTATCACGAGGCAGGCCACGCGATTGTCGGCATGTCCTTGCCGGAATGTGATCCGGTATACAAGGCGACGGTGATTGCCCGTGGCGGTGCGCTTGGCATGGTGGTCAGCTTGCCGGAAATCGACCGGCTGAACTGGCACAAGATCGAATGCGAACAAAAGCTGGCAATGACCATGGCCGGCAAAGCTGCCGAGATCATCAAATACGGTGAAGAAAACGTTTCCAACGGCCCGGCGGGCGATATTCAGCAGGCATCAACGCTGGCGCGGGCCATGGTGATGCGCTGGGGCATGTCGGATCTGGTCGGTAACATTGATTATGCCGAGGCCCATCAGGGTTATGGCGGGCAAAGTGCGGGTGGTTTTTCGATCTCGGCCAAGGCCAAGGAAGACATTGAATCCGAAGTGAAACGCCTGATCGACGAAGGCTATCAAACAGCGCGCAAGATCCTGCTGGAAAAGAACGACGAGTTCGAGCGTCTGGCCCAGGGACTGATCGAATATGAGACGCTGACCGGCGACGAGATCAAGAAAATCGTCGCGGGTGAGGCGCTGAACCGTGGCGGCGACGAAGATGATACGCCAAGCAGCGGCACACCCGCGAGCGTTACTGCTATTCCGAAAACCGCCAAAGCCAAGCCGCCGAAAGATGGCGGGCTGGAACCGGAACCGACTGCTTAGGATTTCGCGAAAGATTTGAGAACCCGGGTCATGTGCCCGGGTTTTTTGTCTTGCCTATTGATCCGGTTCACTTCAGGTTTTGGGCAAACCCACAAGGAACCGGCCAATGCCCGCACTGATACCAACGAATTTCAGCGCCAAGGTAGAATTCCTTGGCCATGTGGAAAATCGTCAGGAACGGTTGGCCTCGGCCGAACTGCCGGAGATTCTGGCGGTGTTTGAAGGTTACGCGCGGGAATCGCACCGGGGATTGACGCGTCCTTCCGACAACCGGGTAACGGCGCAATATCCACTGGGTACCGAAATTCGCAATACCCGCCAGTTCAGCATCGTTTCTGCCGAGGAAATGGCACTGATCGCCGCTGAAATGGGGCTGGAAAAGTTTGATCCACGATGGATCGGGGCCTCCATGATGATTTCCGGCATACCTGATTTTACCCTGATCCCGCCCTCGTCACGATTGCAGTTTTCCAGCGGTGCCACCTTGACCGTGGATATGGAAAACCGCCCGTGCAACCTGCCTGCGCCCGAGATTGACCGGGATCAGCCGGGATATGGTGCCGCATTCAAGGCGGCGGCAAAGCGGCGGCGTGGTGTGGTTGCCTGGGTCGAACGCGAGGGGGTGATCCGCACAGGCGACCGGCTAAGGCTGCATATTCCGGATCAACCGGCATGGCCCTACCACCCGAATTGACGCCATTGGTTTCCGAAAGGAAAGCCCGATTTCAGTGTGGGGCGGATCTGGGCCGGAAAACGTCGGAAAGCAGGTTCGGGTTGGCCGGATTTCTGGCTATACGCTGCAAGAGCAACGAATCCCCGGGGAGAGAACCAGATGGCCTATAAAAGTGATATCGAGATTGCGCGTGAAGCAAACAAGCTGCCGATACAGGCAGTGGGCGCCAAGCTGGGGATCCCCGAGGCGGATTTGCTGCCCTACGGACATGACAAGGCAAAGATCGGTCAGAGTTTCATCAAAGGGCTGGACCAAGCCCGCAACGGCAAGCTGATTCTGGTGACGGCGATCAACCCGACACCCGCAGGCGAAGGCAAGACCACCACCACGGTCGGTCTTGGTGACGGTCTGAACCGGATTGGCAAGAAGGCGGCGGTTTGCATTCGTGAGGCCAGTCTCGGGCCGTGTTTCGGCATGAAGGGCGGGGCGGCTGGTGGTGGTTATGCACAAGTGGTGCCGATGGAGGAAATGAACCTGCATTTCACCGGCGATTTTCATGCCATCACTTCGGCCCATAATCTGTTGAGCGCGATGATCGACAATCACATCTATTGGGGCAACAGCCTGGAGATTGATGAACGAAGGGTGGTCTGGCGGCGGGTTCTTGACATGAACGACCGGGCGCTGCGCGATGTTGTCACCTCACTTGGCGGGGTTGCCAATGGCTTTCCCCGGCAGACCGGATTTGACATTACGGTTGCCTCGGAAGTGATGGCGATCCTGTGTCTGGCGCTGGACCTTGAGGATTTGCAAAAGCGTCTAGGCGATATCATCGTTGCCTATCGACGCGACCGGACCCCGATCTATTGCCGCGACCTGAAAGCCGACGGTGCGATGACGGTGCTTTTGAAGGACGCGATGCAGCCCAATCTGGTGCAGACGCTGGAAAACAACCCGGCCCTGGTGCATGGCGGCCCGTTTGCCAACATCGCGCATGGCTGCAATTCGGTGATCGCCACCACCACCGCGCTGAAACTGGCGGATTATGTGGTGACCGAGGCGGGTTTCGGGGCCGATCTCGGGGCCGAGAAATTCATGAATATCAAGTGTCGCAAGGCCGGGCTGGCACCCTCGGTGGTGGTACTGGTGGCGACGGTTCGCGCGATGAAGATGAACGGTGGCGTGGCCAAGGCCGATCTTGGGCCTGAGAATGTGAAAGCGGTGAAAGCGGGCAGTGCCAACCTTGGCCGGCATATCGAGAACCTCAAGAGTTTTGGCGTGCCGGTGGTGGTGGCGATCAACCATTTCGTCACCGACACCGAGGCCGAAATTCAGGCGGTAAAGGATTATGTGAAGGCGCAAGGTTCCGAGGCGATCCTGTGCCAGCACTGGGAAAAAGGCAGCGAGGGGACAGTTGAACTGGCAACACGGGTGGCGGCGATTGCCGATGCCGGTATGGCCAATTTCGCACCCCTTTATCCGGATGAGATGAGCCTGTTTGAAAAAATCGAAACCATCGCCAAGCGCATCTATCGCGCCGACGAGGTTTTGGCCGACAAGGCGATCCGCGACCAGTTGAAAGCCTGGGAAGCGGCGGGTTACGGCAATCTGCCAATATGCATGGCCAAGACGCAATACAGCTTCACCACTGATCCGAACCGTCGGGGTGCCCCGACCGGGCATTCGGTGCCGGTACGCGAAGTGCGGCTAAGCGCCGGCGCGGGGTTTGTGGTGGTGATCTGCGGCGAGATCATGACCATGCCGGGCCTGCCACGGGTTCCGTCGGCCGAGGCGATCATGCTGAATTCCCAAGGACAGATTGAAGGTTTGTTCTGAGCCAGGGCAGCAAGGATTTTCGGAAAACAATGAAGGGGTGGGCCATGGCGGCAGATATCATTGACGGCAAGGCATTTGCCGCCGAAATGCGCGGCAGGATTGCCGAGCATGTGAGCAGGCTGAAGGCGGATCACGGGATCGTGCCGGGGCTGGCGGTGGTTCTGGTCGGTGAAGATCCGGCATCCGAGGTCTATGTGCGTTCCAAAGGGCGCCAGACGGTTGAAGTCGGCATGAACTCGTTTGAACACAAGCTGCCTGCCGATGTACCCGAGGCGGAGCTGTTTCAACTGGTGGATCGGTTGAATGACGATCCCGAGGTGCATGGCATTCTGGTGCAGTTCCCAGTGCCCGGGCATTTGCGCGAAGATACCATTGTGGCCAGGATATCACCTGCAAAGGATGTGGACGGTTTGCATGTGGTCAATGCCGGATTACTGGCGACCGGTGGTGATGCCATGGTTTCCTGCACACCGCTTGGTTGCCTGATGCTGTTGCGCGACCGTTTGGGTTCGTTGTCGGGGATGAATGCTGTGGTGGTCGGGCGATCAAACCTTGTCGGTAAGCCGATGGCTCAGTTGTTGTTGCGCGACAGTTGCACTGTGACGATTGCCCATAGCCGTACCCGCGAGATCGAGGCGCTGTGCCGTCAGGCGGATATCGTGGTGGCGGCTGTGGGTCGGCCCGAGATGGTAACTGCTGAGTGGATCAAGCCGGGGGCGACGGTGATTGATGTTGGCATCAACCGCATTGATGCCCCCGAACGCGGGGCGGGTAAGGTGCGGTTGGTTGGCGATGTGGATTTCGCCTCGGCCTCAGAGAAGGCGGGCGCGATTACGCCGGTGCCGGGCGGGGTCGGGCCGATGACCATCGCGTGCCTTTTGGCCAATACCGTGACGGCCTGTTGTCGCCAAAACGGGCTGGAAGCACCAGAGGGGCTTACGGCCTGATCCCATTCAGGCGATGCTGATGGCGGCAGTTGTCAACGCGTGGTGCAGTGAGGCTGCGGCCGAGCGGGGACCGAGGATGCTGAAATCCTGACCTGCCTTGTGGCAAAGCATGAAACACCCGAGGTGGTCGATCTGGGTGCGGCAAACCCGGTTTGCCTGCATGCGGCGGCTGTTGGCGGCGCTTAGCCGTTCCAGCGTATTGACGGCATGTGCGCCGGATAGATCGAACCGGCACCAGCCATCGGTCTGTTCCACCACCGAAGCGGTATTGCCAAGGGCGGCTTTCAGGTCCGCCGCCAGACTTTCATGGCTGGCAAAGGGTGCCATGACCATCCATTGATCGGGTGCCGTCCAGAAGTTCGTTATTTTGCCGGAATTGTCGATGGATTCAACTGCCGCAAGCTTGCCTTGGGCAAATGTGGTGAATGCCGATGCCAGTTTCTTGACCGACCCGGCGCGCGCCGCGACCGAGGCCATGGCCCAGTCGGGGTTTTCCATGAGTATCAGGCCGGGATATTCATCGCGCCGGGGCGTGGTTCCGCCAAGCGGGGTCAGGGGTTTGAGGCTATGCATGCAAACGTTTCCCTTCGGGATCAATGAAATGTGCTGAAACCACTTCGACTTCGATCTCCAGATTGGTAAGCGGGCTGACCGCTCGCAGGATTTCGCCTTTGCGTTCAGCGCCGTTTTTCAAAAAACCAATACCGATGGAATGGCCGAGATTGGGAGAATAACAGGCCGAGGTGATGTAACCCTGATCGTTTTTGGCATTTGCTGCTGCCGTTCGCACCATCAGATGTGCGCCGGCGGTGACTTTCCGGCTTTTGTCAAGCGGGCGTAACCCGACCTGCATCAGGGCGTCGGGCTGATTCAGGCCTTCGCGTTCGGACAGGGTTGAACCGATGCTGTCTTTGGTCTTGGACACCATCCGCGCCATGCCAAGGTTAAGCGCGGTGGTGGTGCCGTTCAACTCGTTCCCTGCGGCATGGCCTTTTTCGATGCGCATTACGCCTAGTGCTTCGGTGCCGTATGGGGTTGCTTCGAATTCCTCGCCTGCCTGCATCAGTTGGCGGATCAGGGCATCGCCATAGCGGCTGGGTACGGCGATTTCAAACGCCAGTTCGCCCGAGAACGATATCCGGAACAGCCGGGCACGCAAACCGCCGCAGACGGTGATTTCACCACAGGCCATGAACGGGAATGCCTCGTTCGAGATGTCGAAATTCTTATCGACGATCTTTTCCAGCAGTTTGCGGCTGTTTGGCCCGGCGACGGCGAATTGCGCCCATGCTTCGGTGGTCGAGATCAGTTGTACATCCAGCCCGGGCCACAGGCATTGCCGTGCAAATTCAAGGTGACGATAGACGCTGACGGCGTTGGCGGTGGTGGTGGTCATGACGAAATGATCTTCGGCCAGTCGTGCGGTGGTGCCGTCATCCATGACGATGCCGTCTTCCCTGAGCATCAGGCCATAGCGGGTCTTGCCGACCGGCAGTTTGGCGAAGCCGTTGGCATAGACCTTGTTGATAAAGGTTGCCGCATCGCTGCCCTGGATGTCGATCTTGCCAAGTGTGGTCACGTCGCAGATGCCGACCGAACGGCGGGTTGCCAGAACTTCGCGGTCTACTGATTGCCGCCAGTCGGTCTCGCCGGGGCGCGGAAACCATTGGGCGCGCAGCCAGTTGCCGGTCTCGACGAAAACAGCACCTTGCTCGACGGCCCATTGGTGGCTGGGGGTCAGGCGGGTCGGGCGGAAATCTGTCCCACGGGAACGCCCGGCAAAGGCGGCGATGGCAACCGGCGTATAGGGTGGACGATAGATGGTGGTGCCGGTTTCGGGGATGGATTTTCCCGCCAGTTCCGCCATGATCGCCAGCGCGCCCATATTGGCGGTCTTGCCCTGATCGGTGGCCATACCCAGTGTCGTGTAGCGTTTCAGATGCTCAACGGAACGAAACCCTTCCTGATGCGCCAGTTTCACGTCCTTGGTGGTGACGTCGTTCTGAAAATCAAGCCAGGCACGGCCCTTGCCGCCTTTTACCTGCCAGCAAGGGGTGATGCTGCCCGTATCGTTTTCGGCCTTGGGCAAGGCGATGGTGTGGGCCTTGCGATCCAGTTCGCCAAGGGCGACAATGGCCTGTTCCATACCGCGTGTCAGGGCATCGGCGGTGGAGAAACGGCCCTCGGCGGCTCCGGCAACGAACATGCCTTGTGCGCCGGTTTCGCCGGGTACAAAGGCGGCTATCCCCTCGTCCCAGACTGGCAGGCCGCGTTTGTGGCAGGTCATGTGAACATTCGGGTTCCAGCCGCCGGAAACCGCCAGTGCCTGACATTCAAGGCGGCGCATCTCGCCGCTTGCCAAACGTACCTCGATGGATTTCAGGCCAAGCCGGCCAGCGGTGTTGCTGACCACGGCACCGGCCAGAAGCGGATAGTCACCGGTTCTTGTGACGTCTGGCCGCGGGTCGATGACGGCTGCGATTTCAATACCCTTGGCGATCAGATCAAGGGCGGTGCGGTGGCCGGTGTCGTTGTTGGTAAAGACAGCGATGCGGCGGGCAGGGGTGGCAGCCCAGCGGTTGACATAGCTTTGCAATGCCCCGGCCAGCAGGATACCGGGGCGGTCGTTATTGGGAAACGCAATCGGGCGTTCGGCAGCACCGGCTGCCAGCAGGCTGCGTTTGGTGTAGATGCGCCACAAGGTCTGTCTTGGCTTGCCTTCAGGCGGGGTCAACAGGTGATCCGAAACCCGTTCGACCGCACCGAAAATTCCATGGTCAAAGGCACCGATCACGGTGGTACGCGGCATCAGGCGGACATTGGGCAGGCTTTCCAGTTCGGCGATGCTGGCATTGATCCAGTCGCTTGCCGGTGCATCATCAAGCGGGTGTGTTTCGGAATTGAGCCGCCCGCCGAGGCGGAAATCCTCATCCGCGAGGATGATCTCGGCACCGGCGCGTGCTGCCGTCAGGGCCGCAGATAAACCCGCAGGCCCGGCACCGATGATCAACAGGTCGCAGTGTAAAAAACCCTTGTCATAGCTGTCTGGGTCTTCTGCCAGCGATAATGAACCTAACCCGGCGGCGCGACGGATGATCGGCTCATACAGCTTTTCCCAGAATGCGGCGGGCCACATGAAGGTTTTGTAATAGAACCCTGCGGTCAGAAAGTTTGAAAACCGGTCGTTGATCGCTAACGCATCAAACGATAGCGAGGGCCAGCGGTTCTGGCTTTGCGCCACCAGCCCGTCAAACAATTCGGCAACCGTGGCGCGGCTGTTGGGTTCACGGCGCGCGCCTTCGCGCAGTTCAACCAGCGCGTTTGGTTCATCCGAACCCGCAGTCAGAACACCACGCGGGCGATGATATTTGAACGAGCGCCCGATCAGCCGCACATCGTTCGCCATCAGGGCCGAGGCCAGCGTATCGCCGTCAAACCCCTGATAGGACTTGCCGTCAAATCGGAAATTCAGCGGTTTGCTGCGGTCGATCATGCCGCCGCCAAGTCGCATCGTCTGGGTCATTTGCCACGTCCCGATTTCAGGGCGACATCACGCGCCAGTTCAACCCCGGTGATTTCATGGGTCAGGGTGTCGCGCGTCACCACGAGCCAGCTTCGATCGCCTGCCTCATGATACCAAAGCTCACGGTGTTTACCGGCGGGGTTATCGCGCTGGTAAAGATATTCGTGGAACTGGTCCACAGCATCCTCGGCCTGCCAGTCGGGCCGGTTGATCAGGTTTGCATCGCCGAGATAGGTGAATTCCTGTGCATCGCGCGGGCCGAGAAGGGGGTGATTGATGATCATGCGGTTCTGCCTTCAATGCAGGTTGGGCTGTGCGCCCTGACCTTTTTCGTCGATCATATAGCCGCGCTTGAACCGGTCGAACCGATATGCGGTCGCCACCTCATGCGGCTTGTCGGTTGCCAGAAGATGGGCAAAGCACCAGCCGGATGCCGGGGTCGCCTTGAAGCCACCATAACACCAGCCGCCGTTGAAATAGAGGCCGTCGATATGGGTCTTGTCGATGATCGGGGACCCATCCATCGACATATCCATGATGCCGCCCCACATCCGCAATAGCCGGGCGCGGCCGATGGCGGGCATCAATGCCATGCCACCTTCGCAGACATCCTCGACCGTTGGCAGATTACCGCGCTGCGCGTAGGAGTTGTAGCCGTCCAGATCGCCACCAAACACCAGCCCGCCCTTGTCCGATTGACTGACATAGAAATGCCCGGCGCCAAAGGTGACGACCCCCGGCAGTACCGGTTTCAGCCCTTCGGTAACAAAGGCCTGCAACACATGGCTTTCGATCGGCAGGCGCATTCCCGCCTGTGCCATCAGCCGTCCCGAAGACCCTGCAACGGCACAGCCGACCTTTTTGGCGCCGATGAAACCGCGCGTGGTTTCCACGCCGCTGCAAATGCCGCCCTTGATGCGAAAACCGGTAACTTCGCAGTTCTGGATGATATCAACGCCCAGCCGGTCGGCGCCGCGGGCATAGCCCCAGGCCACGGCGTCATGACGCACGGTGCCGCCGCGATGCTGCGCCAGCCCGCCCTTGATCGGAAAACGTGCATTGTTGAAATTCAGGAACGGATAGCGTTGACGGATTTGTTCCACCGACAGCATCTCGGCATCGGCACCGTTCAGGATCATCGCATTGCCGCGCCGGGTAAAGGCATCTCGTTGGGCATCGCTGTGAATCAGGTTCAGGATGCCGCGCTGGCTGACCATGGCGTTATAGTTGAAATCCTGCTCCAGCCCTTCCCAGAGCTTCAACGAGAATTCGTAAAACGGCTCATTGCCATCCAACAGATAGTTGGAGCGGATGATGGTGGTGTTGCGCCCGACATTGCCGCCGCCGATCCAGCCTTTTTCGATCACTGCGATACGTTTGGCGCGGTATTCCCTGGCCAGGTAATAAGCGGTGGCAAGTCCGTGGCCGCCGCCACCGATGATCACGAAATCATAGTCGCTGGCAGGCACGGGGTCGCGCCATGCCGGTTTCCAGCCCTTGTGACCGCTCAACGCCTCTTTGATGACGCGCCAGCCTGAATAGCTCATCTCGTATCCCCATGAAAGCTGCCGCCATATCGGCAGCTGACGGCGGATTTCGCTAGGGTCTTTTCGGTCGGGCAGCAGATCAAATGCGACATCACCAGGCAATTTTACCGCAAGCTGTGGTGCTTGCAGATGTTTCAAGTATTTCTTGCAAGCGTTTCGTTGATTCATGCCTTATTGCAGCGACAACCATCAATCCGAAAGAATCGTTTTCCCATGAGCAGAATTTTGAATATTGTACCCCTCAGCGCCACCGCATTCGCACCCTATGGCGATGTGATCGAACTGGCGGGAGCGCCTGACAAACTGATCAATCAGGGCATGTGCGGACGACATCACGACCTTGCGAAAATGGACTTTTCCAACGGGCGGGCCGGTATCAGCCTGTTTGACGCCAAGGCGCGGCATTTGCCTTATCTGGTTGATATGGTCGAACGCCACCCGGAGGGAAGCCAGGCCTTCATTCCGATCACGCAAACCCGGTTCTTGGTGGTGGTTGCCGAGGATATGGCGGGCAAACCTGTCAATCTCAAGGTGTTCATTACCGCGCCGGGGCAATCCATCAACCTGCACCGCAATGTCTGGCACGGCGTTCTGGCGCCGTTTGAAAAGCCGGGGGTGTTTGCGGTGGTTGATCGAATTGGTGACGGTGCCAATCTGGAAGAACACTGGTTTCAGGAACCATTCCTGATCGAAACGGTAGCGACATAAACCACGCTGAACCGGAGCGCCAAGGTAAAACGCGCCCCCGAAACAGGGGCGCGTTTTTGTTGCTGCCCGGTGGCCTGAACCGCCGAACGATTTTGCCGATTAGTGACCGCCATCCGCAGCAAGTGCTGCCTGCATCGCGTCGTCGTCACTGCCTTGTTTTGAACCATTGAAGAAGAAGTTCAGGGCAACAGCCGCGATCGAGGCCAGAAGGATACCACTGTCGATCAGCGGGTGGATGGCATGCGGTGCCCACATCTTGAATTCAGGTGCGATCAGCGGGATCATACCGAAACCAAGCGAGATGGAGACGATGAACAAGTTGAACCGGTTCTCCTTGAAATCGACATTGCCAAGGATGCGAATGCCGGTTGCGGCGACCATGCCGAACATCACCAGACCAGCACCGCCCAGAACTGCCGTTGGCAGCGCCTCGACAACCGTGCTGATTTTCGGGATCAGACCCAGAACGATCATGATAACTCCGCCCATGACACAGACATAACGACTGCGTATACCGGTAACTCCGACCAGCCCGACATTCTGGCTGAATGACGTATAGGGGAAGGTGTTGAAGATGCCGCCGATCAGCGTGCCCAGACCGTCGGTCCTGAGGCCCGCTGTCAATGATTGCGGCTCGATCTTCTTGCCACAGATTTCACCCAGGGCCAGGAACATGCCGGTGCTTTCGATCATAACCACGATCATAACCAGAACAAAGGTAATAATCATGACCGGATCAAAGATTGGCATGCCAAAGCGGAACGGGGTGATCAGTTCAAACCAGTCTGCACTAGCAACATGGTCAAAATGCATCATGCCCATAGCTGCGGCCAGCAAACCACCGGCGATGATACCGATCAGAACCGCAATATTCGACAAAAAGCCTCGGGCATAGCGCGATACCAACAGGACCACGATCAGCACAAAGGCAGAGACCATGATATGCTGCGGTTCGGCATAACGGATATTGTCAACCGTAGGTGCCAGTTTCAGACCGGCAGGTATTTCAGGAATGGTTCCCGCCGCCACGTCCTTCAGCGAATTCAGCCAGGCCAGATGTTCCGGGTTAATCAACTTGGGTGCGGTCGGGCCGACAGGCACACCGAAAATCCACTGGATACCGACCCGCATCAGGCTGACGCCGATAACAAGGATGATGGTGCCGGTTACCACAGGTGGAAAGAACCTGAGCATTTTGCCGATCAAAGGCGCAATCAGCATGCCAACGATCCCGGCGCCGATGATTGCCCCGAAAATCATTCTGGCCCCGTCAACCCCCGGATTGGCAATGGCAATGGAAATCATCGGCCCGACCGAGGCGAATGTGACACCCATCATCACCGGCAGCCTGATACCGAAAAACCGGCTGGCCCCGAAGGACTGGAATATTGTCACGACACCGCAGACGAACAAGTCAGCGGAAATTAGAAAGGCGACCTGATGCGGATCCAGCTTGAGGACGCGGCCAATAATCAGCGGTACCGCGATGGCACCGGCATACATGACCAGCACATGCTGTAACCCGAGGGTAAACAGCTTGGCCGGTGGTAGCATCTCATCTACCGGGTGGGTTTCTTTCGTCATGTTGGAACTCCTCCTCTTGTTCCTGGCTGTCATTTACTTGGCGTTTTTTTACACTATTTTGGCTAAAAGCACCCAAGATATTGTGGGTTGTGGCGGTATTTGCCCACTTGGTGGGCCTAAAACTCGATTTCCTGCGCCACGCCGTTCTTGATGGCAAGCTTAACCGCTGCTGAAGCCACGGCAAGATCCTGAAGGCCAACGCCGGTGCCGTCGAATAGGGTTACCTCATCCTTGCTGGTGCGGCCCGGATGGGTTTTGTTGATGACGTGGCCAAGTTCGTGGATGTCTGATTGCAAAAGTGTGCCGTCATTGATGGCATGCTGGCATTCGCCAATGCTGATGGATTGTGCCACTTCATCGGTGAATACGCTAGCGCGCGCGACCAGTGCCGCCTCGACCTCTTGTTTGCCTTTGGTGTCGGTGCCCATGCAGGCGATATGGGTGCCGGGGCGGACATCGGCGTTCTTCAGAATGGCGGACTGGCTTGAAACGATGGTTATGATCACGTCTGATTGTGCGCCCAATGCATCAAGGCTGACCGACTCGAACGGCAGGCCGATCTCTTTGGCGACATTCGCGAGGGATGCCAGTTTTTCCGGAGTGCGGTTCCAGGCGACGATCTTGGTGAAATTGCGCTGCTCGGCCACAGCGCGCAGTTGGAATGTAGCCTGATGGCCTGCGCCGATAATGCCCAGAACGCTGGCATCCGGTCTTGCCAGATGCGCCACCGAAACCGCCGCAGCGGCGGCAGTGCGAAGGGCGGTCAACAGGTTGCCACCGACCACCGCCTTGCATTTGCCGGTATCGGCATCAAACAAAAACACCGTTGACTGGTGATTGGTCAGACCCTTGGCTGCATTGCCCGGCCAATAGCCACCCGATTTCAACCCAAGATCAAGGCCGGCGCGATCGAACCCGGATTTGAACCCGTATAGGGCATCGGCATGGCCGATTGCCTCGCGGATCACCGGAAAGTTGTAGGCGGAACCACTGGACATCGAGGCAAACACCCCCTCGACCGCGGCAAAGCTGTCCGCGCGGCCAACCAGTGCGGCAATTTCTTTTTCGGGAACGATGATCATGTTGCCTCCGGTTTGTGGCATAAAGGGGGCGCAAGGTTATCCGCGCCCCCGTTTCAGGTTTTCAGATGACGGTTTGATCAATACGCCTTACCACGTGCTGACACTGGCCAGACGGTTTCGACCTTGCCGCCCCTGACCCCGACATACCAGTCATGGACGTTGCAGGTCGGATCGCAATGCCCCGGTACCAATCGCAGTTTGTCGTTGACCTTGAGCGCGCCATTTGGATCGGCTACCACGCCGTGTTCGTCTGAACATTTGAGATAGGTTACGTCATCGCGCCCATAAACCGTGGGCAGGCCGCTATCGACCGACTGCGCCTTGAGGCCGGCATCAACGATTGCCTTGTCAGCCTTGGAATGGCTCATGACGCTGGTCAGGATGAACAGTGCGTTTTCCCATTCGCCCTGGTCGATCCGCTTGCCATTCTTGTCAAGGATGCGGCCATAATCGGCGTCCATGAAGGCGTAGCTGCCGCATTGCAATTCGTTATAAACACCTGAATTACTTTCGAAATAATAGCTGCCAGTGCCGCCACCGCCAACGATATCGCATTCAAGGCCTTGTGATTTCAGCCCCTGTACCGCGTCCGCAACCTGTGCGATGGCAAGGTCCAGCTTGGCCTTGCGGTCGTCATAGCTGTCCAGGTGCTGCATCGCACCCTGATAGGCTTGGATACCGGCGAATTTCAGTCCAGGTGCGGCGTCGATCAGCCTGGCGATATTGACCACCTCCTGGGTGCTGGAAACGCCGCAACGCCCGGCGCCGCAGTCGATTTCGACCAGCGCCTCGATCTGGGTGCCGTGCTTTACTGCGGCTGCCGACAGCGCCTTGACGTTTTCAGGATCGTCAACACAGACCAGCACCCGCGCGCCCAGTTTCGGCATGCGCGCCAGACGGTCGATCTTGGCAGGATCGGTGACCTGATTGGACACCATCACATCCTTGATGCCGCCACGCGCAAACACCTCGGCCTCGGAAACCTTCTGGCAGCAGACGCCGACGGCGGCACCGAGGTCTTGTTGCAGCTTCAGCACGTCTACGGATTTGTGCATCTTGCCGTGGGCGCGGTGGCGCATCCCGTGGGCGGTTGCATAATCGCCCATCTTCCTGATGTTGCGTTCCAGCGCGTCGAGATCAAGGATCAGGCAGGGGGTCTGAATATCAGCCTCATCCATGCCGGGTACGGCGGGAACGTCATAGCCGACTTCAAGTTCGTCGAAATTCACTTGTTTGTTCATGATTTCACTCCGGAATGGGGTTTACTGCCAGGGCAGCTTGTCAAGATCGACATTGCCGCCAGTGATGATGACGCCGACGCGCTGGCCGGCGAATATTTCAGGGTTCTTGAGGATGGTCGCCAACGGCACCGCACTTGACGGTTCCATCACGATCTTCATGCGCTTCCAGATCAGTTTCATCGCTTCAACGATTTCATCCTCGCTGGCGGTCAGGATGTCGGTGACGTGGTTCCTGACGAAATGCCAGGTCAGATCCTTCAGCGGCACCTTCAGACCATCGGCAACCGTCACCGGCGCGTCATCGGCAATGATGTGACCGGCCTTGAAGCTGCGATAAGCATCATCGGCCTGTTCCGGCTCGGCAGCATAAATCTTTACGCTTGGCGCAAGGTTTGACAGCGTCAGGCAGGTGCCGGACACCATGCCTCCGCCACCGATCGGCGCAATTACAGCATCAAGACCTGTGACCTGCTCGTTCAGTTCCTTGGAACAGGTGCCTTGCCCGGCAATCACCCGATGATCGTTGTAAGGATGCACAAATTCCGCACCGGTTTCGGCGACGACCTTGGCAAACACCGCCTCGCGCGAGCTGGTCGAGGGTTCGCATTCGACCACCCGCCCGCCATAGCCTTTGACCGCGTCTTTCTTGGCCTGCGGTGCGGTATGCGGCATAACCACGGTACAGGGGATGCCGCGACGACCGGCGGCATAGCTAAGGCAGGTGCCGTGATTGCCCGAACTGTGGGTGGCAACGCCGTTGGCCGCCTGCTGATCCGTCAGCCCAAAAACTGCGTTTGAGGCACCACGCGCCTTGAACGCCCCGGCTTTTTGCAGGTTCTCGCATTTGAAGAACAGTTCGGCACCGGTCAGCTTGTTGATAAAACTTGAAGTCAGAACCGGGGTGCGATGCACATAGGGTTTGATCCGCTCATGCGCGATCAGCATATCGGCGAGTGTCGGGATATAAATCAGTTCGCTGTCCATCTTAGGCTGCGGCCTTTGCCGCCGCTGGCAGGCTTGTGCGGTAGACCTGTTGGGCCGCCGCAACGCCCGAGCCAAGTTTGATATCCAACCCAAGATCAACCATCACCATTTCAACCGTGGCAATACCTGAAAGCATCATCACATCGGTCAATGAACCTAGATGACCGATGCGAAACACCTTGCCTGCAACCTCACCCAGACCCACACCAAAGGCGACGCCATATGCGTCGGCTGCGCGGGTCACGATCGAGGTGGCGTTGAATCCTTCCGGGGTGCGGATCGCGCTGACGGTATCGGAATACAGGTCAGGTGACTGCGCGCAAAGCTTCAGCCCCCAGGCATCAACTGCTGCACGCACTCCACTGGCGATGCGGTGGTGGCGGGCGAACACATTCTCCAACCCCTCGGCCAGCAACATGTCCGAGGCCATTTTCAGCCCGTTCAGCAGGCCCACGGCCGGGGTATAGGGATAGGCGTTGTTGGCATAACCCTTGGCCATGTCGCGCACATCAAAGAAGGTGCGCGGCAACTTGGCAGTTTCCAGTGCCGCCATTGCCTTGGGGCTAAATCCGACAATGGCCAGCCCGGCGGGCAGCATGAAACCTTTCTGACTGCCGGTGACGGCGATATCGACGCCCCATTCATCCATGCGAAAATCCATGGAACCGATGGAACTGACGCCATCGACAAACAGCATGGCCGGGTGGTTTGCCGCATCAAGTGCGCGACGCACAGCTTTTATGTCGGAACGCACACCGGTGGCGGTTTCGTTATGCGTGGCCAGGACCACCTTGATCTCGTGACCCTTATCGTCGGTCAGGATTTCCTCATACCGATCGGCAGGGAGGCCGGCACCCCACGGGGTTTCGACGATTTCAACCTTCAGGCCGTGGCGCTGGCACATGTCGATCCAGCGTTGGCTGAACATGCCGTTGCGCGCGGCCAATACCTTGTCACCGGCGCTAAGCGTGTTGGTAAGTGCGGTTTCCCAGCCGCCGGTACCGGTCGACGGGAATACAAAGATGGTGGCGGTTTCGCTTTTCAGTACCTTTTTCACCCCCGCCAGCGCCGGATGCAGGATCTGGCCAAACAACGGCGAACGGTGGTCGAGCGTCGGCATATCCACTGCCTTGCGCAAGACTTCGGGCATGTTCGTCGGGCCGGGGATGAAAACCGGGTTCTGAAAGCTCATTGCATTCTCCATTTGTGGTTTATACAAGGTTTACCCAGATTTGCCATTTTTCACAATTTTTTTGAAATCGTTTTTCAACTGGTGAAATGTAGTGAAAATATTAATACTATTAGGATGTTAGATTTTTTCATCTGTCGATTGTGTTTTTCAAATATGTTTTATAAGTGTTTCTTGTAGTTTGGAGAGGGAGGGGAAAATGACCGAAAAGCGCCCGCGCGGGCGGCCCAGGGGATTTCACAGCGAGCCATCGAAAAACCTGGTTCAGTCGCTGGATCGGGCCATCGACGTGCTTGACCTTTTGGCGGCAAATGCTGGCATGACACTGACCGAAATTGCCTCGACACTGGGGCAATCGCCAGCCACCATATATCGTGTGCTGGCCACCTTTCAGCATCGTGCCATGGTCGACAATGACAGCGCCAGCCAGGAATGGGCCATCGGCCCCGAGGCATTTCGACTTGGCGCAGCCTTTCTCAGGCGCAGCAATGTGACCGAACGCGCGCGACCCCTGATGCGACAGCTGATGGAACAGACCGGTGAAACTTCAAATCTTGGAATTGCCAAGGGCAACAAGGTCATTTTCATCAGTCAGGTTGAAACGCATGAATCAATTCGCGCGTTCTTTCCGCCCGGAACCCAAGCGCCCATGCATGCCTCGGGCATCGGCAAGGCGTTGCTCAGCCGTTGTTCCCGCAACCAGTTGGAACGCCTGTTCACCAGCACCGGGTTTGAACGCTTTACGCCGCAAACCATCATTTCGCTTGATCCGCTGGAGGCAGAGATTGTGCGGATCCGTGAACAAGGCTATGCCGTTGACAACGAGGAAAAGGCGATCGGCATGCGTTGCATCGCCGCCCCGATCCTGAATGTCCATGATGAGGCGGTGGCGGGGATATCGGTTTCCGGCCCGACCCATCGCATCACCTCCGACCGCGTTGCGGAAATCGGCAGACTGGTGGGTGACGCCGCCAGAGAGATCTCGCGCGGGCTGGGATACCGTCCGGCCGATCCGATGCCGCTTTGAAGTCAACTGAACCCACTAAACCTAGCCCGATGGCGGAGCAGACCATGATCCCTTGTCAACGTCAGAAATTCTCGATCCCTGAGGATGTCGCATATTTCAACACCGCCTACATGTCGCCACTTATGCATTCGGTAGTTGCGGCAATGGATAGGGGGGCGCGGATGAAATCGACGCCATGGACCCTGACCATTGCCGATTTCTATGACAGCGTTGATCGGGCAAGGTCGCTGTTTGCCGGGCTGATGCAGGTCGATGCGGCTGGCATCGCTGTGATTCCCTCAGCCTCGTACGGGATTGAAACGGCGGCAAGGAACCTGAGGGTTGGGGTTGGCCGCAAGGTAGTGACGCTGGAAAACCAGTTCCCTTCGCATGTCTATCCGTGGCGGCGGTTGGTTCGGCAGGGTGGCGGCGAGGTGATCCAGGTGGCGCAGGCAAATCATGCGACACTGACCGATGCGGTGCTGGCGGCGATTGATGAACGCTGCGCGGTTGCCGCCCTGCCGAATGTCCTGTGGACCAATGGTGCGGTGTTGGATCTTGTTGCAATCCGCCTGCGCTGTGATCAGGTCGGAGCGGCACTGGTGCTGGATCTGACGCAATCGGCGGGGGCGATGGTGACGGATTTTTCCGTCATCAAGCCCGATTTTGCCGCAGTTGCCGGTTACAAATGGATGATGTCGCCCTATGCAACCGGGTTTTTGTATGCCGCCCCTTCAAGGCGGGATGGTGAGCCGCTTGAGGAAGGCTGGATCACTCGTAAAGGCAGCCGGGATTTCTCCGGTCTTGTCAACTATACCGATCAGTTTGAACCCGGCGCGATTCGCTATGACATGGGCGAGCGGGCAAATTTTGCCCTGATGCCGGGGGTGGTCGCAGCACTGGAACAGTTGACCGAATGGGGCGTTGCCAGGATCGAGGCAACGCTTGCAGACCGCAACCGCGCGCTGTCAAAACGGCTGATAGGTTTGGGGTTGACGCCAACACCCGATGATCGGCGTGGGCCGCATTTCCTGGGTGCGGAATTGCCCAAAGGCACGCCCGGAAATCTGTTGCAGCAACTGGCTGCAAAAGGCGTCTATCTGTCTGAACGCGGTGGTTCGCTCAGGATCACGCCGCATCTATGGAACAATGACAGTGATTGTGACCGGTTGGTGGAAAGCCTTGGCGCAATTCTTTAGGCCGAAGGGATCGAACGATTTCGTTCAACCCGGAACAGGTTGATCTTTCGGCGTTCTTCCTGTGGTGAAATATTGAATGCGGCGCGGTAATGCTTGGCCAGTTGCGACGAAGAGGAATAACCGACCGCGCCGGCGATCTCGGTCATGGTGTCGCGTGAATACATTACCAGTTGTCGCGCCGCCTTCATCCTCAGAAAGCGGTAATAGTTCAGCGGGCTTTGCCCGGTAGCCGCCTTGAAACTGCGCTCCAACTGACGCGGTGACAGGCCTACGGCACTGGCCACATCGGTCACCTGCACCGGATCCTCGATATGATTGGCAAACATTTCAACCGCACGCGCAATGGCGGCGGGCAGCATGTCGGAGGTGCTCTTGCTTTTGAAGGTGGGGATTTTCTGACGCACCCCCTGACCGCGCATCAATGGATGCTGGAACCAGCAGGCGACCTCGGTTGCCACGTCTTCGCTGAGCGACTGTTCGATCAGGTTCAGCATCAGATCGAACGCCGCCGCAGCGCCCGACACGGTATAGCGGTTTCGGTCGATCACCATCACGTCGCTGGCTGCTGACAGAGTGGGAAATTCTGCCGCAAAAGCCGCCTCATAGCACCAGTGGACACTGCATTGATACCCGTCCAGAAGCCCCGAGCGCGCCAGAGGGAAAACGCCACCGCTGACACCGCCAAGCCGGGTTCCGCTACGCGCCAGCCGACGCAGGCGACCGTTGGATTTCGCGGGGTTATCAAACACGCTTTTCGGTTCGCTCAGCAAGAACAGATAATCAAGTTCTTCGACATCGAAAAGTGCCATGTCGGGGTCGAAACCAACGCGGGCACTGGAATTGACCCGGCTGCCGTTTTCCGAGATCAGCACCCAGGAAAATGCTTCGGTCTCGGCGATTTCGTTGGCGGCGCGAACCGGTTCGATTGCCGATGTCAGGCAGGACATGGGAAAACCGGGGAAGATCAGGAAACCGAGGCGAACCGTTTTGATTTTTTCATTCATGGGTGACTTGAAACCAGTGGGAAACGCGGGCTGACAGAGGTTTCTAGGGCAGATGCGCGATGAAATCCACCGCTATCGAGCAAAATGGTGGCAATGCGCCCGCCTAACTGAATTCAATCAATCGCTGGTCTGCAAAATTTTTCCGAATGTGTTCAGGAATGGGAATGGCCTGCAATTCATGCTGATTTTGCTCCGAACCAGTGGCACAAACCTTGATTTCATAACCTTTCGCCAACAAATGGCTGTCCAGTTCGAACACATGTTCGATTTGCAATGATGAGTTGCCAAGCCGGACAACACGGCTGGTCACGGTGATGATGTCGCCGTATTTTGGCAGGGAAATCAGTTCCGCTTCGACCGAGACGGCCGGAAACCCCTTGAGTTGCGGGTCTTTTTCAATATCAGCGTGGCCGAACCCGGCTACCTCGCACAACCGGTGCGAGGCTTGCTCGATCCAGAAATGAAATTGCGTCGTCTGGATCGCTCCGGTTGGATCGCAATGGCCCCATTCGACCCGATGGTTCTGTCTTGCCGTCAGCACACTGGCGATTCCCGATTCTCACCTGTATCGGTGAAAATCCTAGAACTCGATAGCGCCAATGGCCAGCCCCTGTGGGCAGCAGGGGCGGGTAGGGGTTATTTTGTCTTCTGACCCTCGGCAAAGCGTTTGAAGACATCCTTGGCGATAACCAGTTTCTGTATTTCACTGGTGCCCTCGTAAATCCTGAGGGCGCGGATTTCGCGATAAAGAACCTCGACCGGCATGCCGGAAACGACACCGAGGCCGCCATATAACTGTACCGCCTCGTCGATCACCTTTTGCGCGAATTCGGTGGCAAAATATTTGGCCGTCGCTGCCTCGCGGGTTGCCGGGCCTTCGACATTGTCCTTGGTCCAGGCGGCGCGGTAGACCAGCAATGCGGCGGCGTCCAGATTGACCGACATTTCCCCGATCTTGCTTTGGGTGATTTGAAAACTGTTCAGGCCTTTGCCGAAAACGCTGCGTTCATGTACCCGTGCCAGTGTTTCATCCATGGCGCGACGTGCAAGGCCAAGGGCAGCCGCCCCGACGGTCGGGCGGAAAACATCCAGTGTTGACATGGCAATCGAAAATCCCTGACCGGGCTGACCTATGCGGGCCGAGGCGGGCAGAATGCAATCCTTGAAAGTAATCGCCGCCAACGGATGCGGTGCGATCACCTGAATGCGCTCAGCGACCGAGAAACCCGGCGTATCGGCATCCAGGATAAAGGCGGAAATGCCCTTGGCACCGCTGCTGCCTTGTTCACGCGCAAACACGACATAGAAATCGGCAATGCCGCCGTTCGATATCCAGGTCTTGGTGCCATTCAGGCGAAAGTTGTCACCCTCCTGGACAAAACTGGTGGACATTGCACCGACATCGCTGCCGGCGTCGGGTTCCGATAACGCAAAGGCCGGCAGTTTTTCGCCCGCCATCACCGGCACCAGATATTCCTGCCGCTGCGAGTCAGAGCCGAACAGTGAAATCGGCCCGGTCCCCAACCCCTGCATGGCAAATGCGAAATCCAAGAGACCGCCACGCCGCGCCAAAGTCTCGCGGCTAAGGCACAGACGGCGCACATCAAAGCGATCTTCTGCTTTGGCTTGACAGCTCGCCTCAAGAAACCCGGCCTTGCCGAGCCGCGAGACAATCTCGCGGCAATCGGCGTCAAGCTTTGCATCATCGGAATGATCAGCTTCTGCAAACTCGCTGAGTTCCTCACGCGCGAAGACATCAAGTTCGGCGGCAATCTTGCGGTGCCTATCCTCGAAGAACGGCCAGTTCAGGACATCGGCTTCCATCAGTTACCCTCAAATACCGGACGCTCTTTCTTGACAAAGGCATGGTAGGCGCGGGCGAAATCCTTGGTCTGCATGCAGATCGCTTGTGCCTCGGCCTCGGTTTCCAGCGATTGTTCGATGGTCTGGTTCCATTCCTGGTGCAGACATTTCTTGGTCACGCCATGGGCAAATGCCGGGCCGTTGGCTAGGCTGAGCGCCATTTTCTCTGCCGTGGCCATCAGGTCTTCAGGGGCAACGATGTCGTTGAAATAGCCCCATGCCCTGCCTTCTTCGGCAGTCATTACCCGACCGGTATAAAGCAATTCCGAGGCGCGGCCCTGACCGATGATTCGCGGCAGAATGGAACAGGCGCCCATGTCGCAACCGGCCAAACCGACGCGCACAAACAGGAACGCGGTTTTGCAATCGGGCGTGCCATAGCGCATGTCGGACGCCATCGGAATGATTGCCCCGGCACCGGTTGAAATACCATCAACAGCAGAAATGATCGGCTGCGGGCAGTTGCGCATTTCCTTGATCAGATTGCCGGTCATTCGGGTAAAGGTCAGCAGGTCGTCCATTTCCATATCAACCAGCGGGCCGATGATTTCGTGAACGTCCCCGCCCGAGCAGAAATTACCGCCCTCGCCGGTGAAGATCACTACCCGCACGTCATCGGCATATTGCAGCTTGTGAAAGGTATCGCGCAGTTCGGCATAGCTTTCAAATGTCAGCGGATTCTTGCGTTCCGGCCGGTTCAGGGTGATGGTTGCCACCCGGTCCTTGACTTTCCATTTGAAATGTTCGGGGCGCCAGTCGGCGGCTTTCAGTTTGTACATGTTCGGTCCTTCGTTGGTTGGATTCTGTGAAGTTGGGTTCGAGTATTGGCGATCTAGCCGGACATTGTAAGACCGCCGCTGACGCTAAGCACCTGACCGGTCACATAGCTGGACTGATCCGAGGAAAAGTAAAGAACAGCGTCGGCCACTTCACTGGGTTGTCCAAGCCGGCGCAGCGGTGTGGCGCGAATGAATGCCTCGCGGATTTTTTCCGGAACCCGGTCCATCAGGGGGGTATCGGTCGGGCCGGGGCAGACGCTGTTGACGGTGATATTGAATCGCGCCATTTCGCGGGCCAGCGATTTGCCGAAAGCGATGGCACCGCCCTTGGCCCCGGCATAGACGGTTTCGCCCAGGCTGCCAACACGGCCCGCGTCGCTGGCGACGATGACGATCTTGCCTTCGCGCCGTTCCATCATGCCATCAAGAAAGGCGCGGGTGACTGCGATTGGACCCATCAGATTCAGATCAACGACCTTGCGCCAGAATTCGGGGGTATTTTCCACAAAAGGTTCGATCCGGCCCCAACCCGCGACATTCACCACGATATCGACCTTGGAAGCCTTGGCCAGAACGGCCTGTTTGAAACTGTCGATGGAACTCTGATCGGTTACGTCCAGGCGAACGAAATCTGCCTTGCCGTTGCGTTTGCGAATCGCTGCGGCGACCGCTTCGCCATCGGCCTCGGATATGTCGCCGATGAATACATGCGCACCGGCATCTGCCAGCGCGTTCGCGGTTGCAAGACCAATTCCAGATGCAGCGCCCGTTACGATTGCTGCCTTGCCTTCAAGTTTCATTGCCAAGTTCCCTTTGTTGCAGTTTTCCCGACACCACCAGTATCGACATGGGGTATCGATTCGGCAGAACCTCCGCTTGTTGTTATCTGAATGAATATTCATTCACTAAAAAACCGTCAACCGCTTTTTGCGTTCCACGTTGACAAAAGTTGTTGTACCAGGCTACAAATTTCATGAATGAATGGCCATTCATTGACTATGCAACAATGGAACATTCGTCATGAAATATGGCGGTTTGCAGGAAGGGCTAAGATGGCATCTATCATAAATCTGAAGGTAAACGGCAAGACGCAGGAACACCTGATTCCTGATGCAATGTTGCTGGTTGATTTCTTGCGTGACCGCCTGGGTCTTACCGGTACCAAGCAGGGTTGCGACGGCGGCGAATGTGGTGCCTGCACCGTGCTGGTGGATGGAAGGCAGCGGTTAAGCTGTGTGACGCTGGCCAAATCGGTCGCGGGCAAGACAGTCGAGACCATCGAATCAATCGAGACAAAGGGCCGCCTGTCGCGCCTTCAGGCGGCGTTTCACGAAAAACTTGGCACGCAATGTGGATTCTGTACGCCGGGCATGATCATGGCCGCCGAAAGCCTGCTTCGCAAGAATCCGGCACCTGAACGAGACGAGATCAAGGAGGCGCTGTCGGGCAATCTTTGCCGCTGCACCGGTTATGTCAAGATCATCGAATCGGTCGAAGCGGCCATTCTGACCGGAGAGCAGGCATGAACAAACCCTTGAAAACCAACGGAGTAGGCGCGCGAACGCCGCTGATTGACGGTGTGGAAAAGGTGCGCGGCGCCGCCAAATACACCGCCGATCTGGCTATTGATGGTGCGTATGTGGGGCGTATCCTACGTTCCCCCTACAGCCATGCCGAGATCATCAATGTCGATACCTCCAGGGCCGAGGCGCTGGAAGGTGTGATTGCGGTGGTCACCGGCAAGGACAGTCCGATCCCCTATGGCATTGTGCCGATTGCCCAGAATGAATACCCGATGGCGCAGGAAAAGGTGCGCTATCGCGGCGAACCGATTGCCGCTGTTGCCGCCGTCGATGCCGCCACCGCCGAGGCGGCGCTTGAACTGATCGAACTGACGGTGCGCGAATTGCCGGGTTATTACACCGCCAGGGAATCGCGCGCGCCCGATGCCGTGCAAATACATGAAAACAAACCCGGCAATCTGGAACGTGACGTACATAACTCATTCGGCGATGTCGAAGATGGATTTCGTCAATCAGATCTGGTTGTGGAGGACGAATTTCACTGCGAAGAAGTGACGCATGCGCATATGGAACCACATGCGGCAATCGCTGAATATCATCCTGAACGCGATCATCTGACGTTTCATTCAGTTACTCAGGTTCCTTACTACGTCCACCTGATGCTGGCGCAGTGCATGCAGATGCCACAATCACGCATCCGGGTGATCAAGCCTTTCGTTGGCGGCGGTTTCGGCGCGCGAACCGAAACGCTGAATTTCGAACTGATCTGCGGTATTCTGGCGCGTGCAGCGCGGGGCCGGGTGCGCATGGTACTGACGCGCGAGGAAACCTTTCTGACCCATCGCGGTCGTCCTGCCGCAGATGTTCGCCTGAAGCTCGGGCTGAGCAAGACCGGCAAGATTATGGCGGTCAAGGCCGAGATGGACCAATACGGCGGTGCCTATGGCGGCTATGGTATCGTCACCATCCTTTATGCCGGGGCGCTGTTGAACGCGCTTTATGATATTCCGGCAGTGCATTACGATGGCTATCGCGTTTACACCAACACGCCGCCTTGCGGTGCCATGCGCGGCCACGGCACGGTGGATATCCGCCACGCCTTTGATACCATCCTGAACCGGATGGCGCGAGAGCTGGGTCTTGATCCACTGGAAGTGCGCCGCATCAATCTGATGCAGACCCCGACGGAAACGCCAAACGGCTTGATGGTCACGTCTTATGGTCTGCCCGAAGCACTTGACTGGGTGGAAAAGGCCAGTGGCTGGAAAGAACGTTATGGCAAGTTGCCCAAGGGGCGCGGTCTTGGCATCGGTTGTTCGCATTTCGTCAGCGGTGCGGCCAAGCCCGTGCAGTGGACGGGGCAGCCCGATGCGGTGGTCAACCTCAAGCTGGATTTCGATGGCGGCATTACCATTCTTACCGGTGCCGCTGAAATCGGTCAGGGGTCATCCACCATCGTTGCACAAGTGGTGGCCGAGGTTCTGGGGCTGGACTATTCGCGTCTAAGGGTGATTGCCAGCGACAGTGCGATCACCCCCCGCGACATGGGCTCCTATTCGTCGCGTGTCACTTATATGGTCGGCAACGCCACGCTGCATGCGGCGGAAAAGCTCAAGGCACGGTTGATCCGCGCCGCCGCCACCGCGCTGGAGACGGAACCGGAAAATATCGAATGCTGTGGTGAGACATATCGCGTGATCGACAGCCAGGATAAGGGCATCCCGTTTGACAAGGTGGTGCAGACTGCGTTGATAGATCACGGCGCCATCACCGAACGCGGCACCTTTACCGTGCCTAAGGAATTTCAGGGCGGCAAACATCGCGGTGGCGCAGTTGGTTCCACCATGGGCTTTTCCTATGCCGCGCAAGTGGTCGAGGTTGTGGTGGATGAGGATACCGGCGAAATCACCGTGGAAAAGGTCTGGGTCGCGCATGATTGCGGCTATGCCCTGAACCCGTTGTCGGTCGAAGGTCAGGTGCAGGGTGCGATCTGGATGGGCATGGGGCAGGCGATGATGGAGGCGACTCGATTCCACAAGGGTCTGCCGCTGCATGCGAATTTCATCGACTACAGTTTCCCGACCATGATGGATTCACCGGATATCGAGGTCTTCATCGTTGAATCCATGGACCCGAACGGCCCGTTCGGCGCCAAAGAGGCAAGCGAGGGCGGATTGGCAGGATTTCTGCCCGCCCTTGCCGAGGCGGTTTCGGACGCTATCGGGGTTGAAATCAACGATATGCCAATCACGCCGGACAAGGTTCTGGATGCGCTGACGCGCAAACGGCGGCAGGCACAACGCAAACGGGTGTCAGCATGAATACCGGTATGAATTTTGAACTGAACGCTCCGGCAAGCATTGCCGAGGTGGTTGAACAACTGGCGAATAAGACGGGTGCGCGGGTATTTTCGGGTGGCACGGATCTGGTGCCAAACCTGCGGCGAAGAATCGGCACCCCGCCTGTATTGGTCAGCACCGATGGGGTTGCGGAAATGAAATCCGTTGATCTGCAAGGTGATCATCTGGTGATCGGCGCGGCAATGCCGCTGGCGCAACTACTGGAAAGTGACAAGCTGGCTGGTTTTCCGGCCCTTCTACAGGCGATTGCCGAGGTTGCGGGACCGGGCCTGCGTGAGGCTGCGACGATTGGCGGCAACCTTTGTCAGGATACGCGTTGCCTGTTTTACAACCAGAGTCACTGGTGGCGAAAATCCAACGGCTTCTGTTTGAAACTGGATGGCGATACCTGCCATGTTGCCCCGAACGGCGAACATTGCTTTGCCGCCTATTGTGGTGATGTTGCACCGGCGCTTCTGGTGCTTGGGGCCGAGGTCAGGATTGCGGCACAAGGCAAGGATCGGTGGGTTTCGCTGAACAGCATCTATGAAGATGATGGTCGCAGCCATTTACTGTTGAAGCCAGGCGAACTGCTGGTATCGATCCGCATTCCGCTTAAAGCGGCCCAATGGCGGTCGGGCTATCTGAAATCGCGGCTGCGCAAATCGGTCGATTTCCCGTTGGCGGGCGTTGCGGTGGCACTCAGACTTGACAACAGGGGAATTTCGCATCTCAGAATTGCCGTGACCGGCACCAATTCCCGGCCGCTGTTGTTCGAGGATTTCAGCGTGGTTCCCTTGTCGATCACCGACGATCTGGCACTATCGGCGATCGACAGGGAGATCGGCCAGTCTATCAAGCCGATGCGGACCACGAACCTGCCGGGACTCTACCGCCGCAAGATGGTTGCGGTTCTGGGCAGGCGACTGATTGAGGGCCTGACTGCACCCACTGGAAAAAACGGAGTGTGACCGTGAAAGATACCGGCCTGAAAAGTGAATGTGGTTTCCGGCTGGCATTGCCGGGACAGCTTGAAACACACATGATACTCGATCAGTCCCGGATCCAGCGAGAGACCGAGCTCGGCATCTGGCCAAACCGGGTTTTGACCGACTATCTGATGGAATACATCGCCGAAAATCCCGATCGCCCGGCATTGATCTCGCATCGCGCCGATTCCGGGCAGATTACCACCGTCAGCTATGGTGAAATCAACGAGCGGGCCGAGCGTGTCGGCGGTAACCTGATGTCGCTTGGCATCCGGCCCGGCGATGTGGTTTCCTTTCAACTGCCGAACTGGTGGGAATTTGTCGCCATCCATCTGGCCTGTCTCAAGATTGGCGCGATCAGCAATCCGGTGATGCCGATCTTTCGAGCGCGTGAACTGGAATACATGATCGGATTCGCCGAATCCCGTGTATTTATTGTACCGCAAACCTTTCAGAATTTCGATTATGAAGGGCTGGGGGAACAACTCCTGGAACGTATTCCCAGCCTGCAACACCTGATCGTGGTCGGCGGCAAGGGCAAGAACGCCTTTGAAACCCTACTGCTGAAGGAGCCGGAAAAGCGCCCGTCAAGCCAATCGCCCCACAGTCCTAACGACGTTGTGGAACTGCTTTATACCTCGGGCACCACCGGCAAGCCAAAAGGGGTGATGCATACCTCAAACACGCTGCTTTCATCGGCCTCACAGGTAACTCAGCGGTTGGCGCTGGGGTCGAACGATATCGGATTCATGCCGGCACCATTTGCGCATCAGATCGGCTTTTGCTTTGGCATGATGACACCGATCAAGCTGGGTATTCCGCTGGTGATCATGGATGTCTGGAATCCCGCCATCGCGGTTGACCTGATCGAGAAATACCGCGTCACCTATACCTGCGCCTCGACGCCGTTTCTGGTCGATCTGTCCGAAGTGCCGGAAGTGGAAAACCGCGACCTGTCATGTTTTCGCATGTTCATGACCGCTGGAGCGCCCATTCTGGAGCCGATGGTGAACAAGGTGTTGAAAAAAATACCGGTCAACCTGGTTCCGGGCTGGGGTATGACCGAGGTTATTCAGGTCACTGCCACCGAACCTTTCACCTCGCTTGCCGGTCCGCTCAATGACGGTGCGGCACTGCCCGGCAACGAGGTCAGGGTGGTTGACGACAAAGGCAAGGTGCTGCCGGCAGGCAAGACCGGATTTCTGCAATGCCGGGGTTCCACCCTGTTTGTCGGTTATTGCAAGAAGCCCGATCTTTATTCGGTTGATTCCGAGGGTTGGTTCGATACCGGTGATCTGGCCTGGATGGACGAAAACGGCAACATTCGAATTGCCGGACGTGACAAGGACATCATCATCCGGGGTGGCGAGAATATTCCGGTGCTTGAAGTGGAATCGCTGATCAGCGAACTACCACAGGTTCACGATGTTGCCCTGGTTGGGATGCCCGATGAACGGCTGGGTGAACGCGGCTGCGTTTTTGTTACACTGCTCCCCGATACCAAGCTGAGCTTTGCCGAAATGGTGGAATATCTGAAATCTCAGGAACTGGCCAAACAGTATTTCCCCGAGCGTATGGAAATCATCAAGGAAATGCCACGCACCCCCAGTGGCAAGATCCAGAAATTCGTGCTGAGAGATCGGGCGGCCAAACTGGTGGAAAGCGAAACCTCCTATACCAAAAAGCCGAACCTGAAACTGCCAGATGACCTATAGTGCGAAACCGCATTGTCAAGCGATTGCAAACCCCTCGCGCGGCACCGTACCTTTTGAAACGGGAAAATCTGCCGACAAAAGCCGCGCCACACGTCGGAAACACCAGTTGCGGGGAATGCGATGGCACTGTCCGATGATGTAGAAAGCCATGTATCCGACAAGGATCTGATCGCCAGGCGCCGCCGTCAGATCGTCAACGCGGCGGTGAAGCTGTTTTCGAAACAAGGCTATGCCGGAACCACAGTACAACAGATTTCAAAACAGGCTGGCGTCAGTACCGGGCTGGTTTACCAGTATTTCGGCGATAAGGACGACATCCTGTTTCTGGCCCTGAAACAGGTGCTGGATACTTATGAGCATGATATTCCACCACAATATGCCGACCTCGATCACCCGCTGGAGCGTCTTTTTGCTGCACTCAGGGCCTATTGTACTGTTGTTCACACCCTCAGGGATGCGACGGTTCTGGCCTATCGTGCCACCAAGTCGCTGCCGCTCAACCGACGGATTTATATCGAGAATGCCGAAATCCGCACCAACCGGATTTTCCGCGATCTGCTTGATGAATGCGTGGCACAGGGTTTGATGAAGGCACCCGATCTGGAACTTCTGACCTATCAGTTCGTGCTGTTTTCCCATGCCTGGGCACTGAAACAGTGGGCGTTCAGCGGAAAATACGATCTTGATTCCTATGTGGAAGCAGGAGGCAAGCTTTTGATCGAACCGTTCCTGACGGGCAATGGGCGCGCATATTGGAACACTTTGTAAAAGGCAGACGAAATCCGTCTACCCAGTTGGCTGATGCGTTGGTGGCTGCAATCCTCTGGGTCGGAACATTGCCATAAAATCTTGTTTTTTCCATGATTTCCCTGCTGATTGCCGCTTTCGTGCCCGATCCGGTTAGGCTAGCCTTGATCCTGTGAACGATCTTTCGGACAAAAACCAGTTGCAAACCGAAACCGCCAGGTTCTGGTGGATTGCCATCGGACTGTCGTTGGGTCCGGCGGTTACCAATGGGCTGGCGCGGTTTGCCTATGGTTTGTTGCTGCCCGCCATGCGTGATGATCTCGGCTGGAACTATACCCAGGCCGGCTGGATCAATACCGCCAATGCCATCGGCTATCTGGTTGGCGCGCTGCTGGCGCTGACGTTGATTTCCCGGTTGGGTCCGGTGCGACTGTTCAACTGGGGTATGGTCCTGACCGCCACCGCGCTGGTTTTTTCTTCGATCAGCCGCGATTTCTGGGTGCTTAGCTTCTGGCGACTTCTGGCCGGTATCGGCGGTGCCCCGGTATTCATTGCCGGTGGTGTGCTGGCCTCGGCGATTTTTGCCGAGGATCGCACCCGCAATGCCCTGGTGATCGCGCTATATTACGGCGGCGGCGGGCTTGGCATGCTGGCAACCGCGCTGGTTTTGCCCTGGTTCATGGCGTGGTCCGGCAATTCGGGCTGGCCGATTGCCTGGCTGATGCTCGGTCTGGCCGGCCTTGCTGCTCTGCTGCCATCCTGGCGGGCGGCAAGCCTGACCCCCCGGCCACCTGCCGGTCCGACTCTCAGCCTGAAATCGGGCCTGTCGGTCGGGGCAATGGTGCCCGCACTTGTCACCTATTTCCTGTTCGGTGTCGGCTATGTCATCTACATCACCTTTCTTATCGCCTGGATGCGCGGGCAAGGGGCCGGACCGGGACTGATTGCGACCACCTGGGGGGTGATGGGGGTGGCGGTAATGTTTTCACCATTTGTCTGGCGGCACGTGCTATCCCGCGCCGAGGGAGGCCTTGCCCTCAGCCTGACCAGCCTTGCCACCGGTTCCGGTGTCCTGTTGCCGCTGCTGTTGCCGGGATCGATCAGCATGATCCTGTCGGCGGCCCTGTTCGGACTGGCCTTCTTCATGGTTCCGACTTCGGCCACGACATTCGTGCGCAAGAACCTGCCGGCCACAAGCTGGGGAGCGTCCATCGCACTGTTCACCGTCGTCTTCTCGATTGGACAGATTGTTGGTCCGGTGGGTGCCGGCGCCCTGACCGATCTGAGCGGCAGTACCGAACCCGGCCTGATCGCTGCTGGTCTGATCCTCATTCTCGGCGCCTTGCTTGCGGTCATGCAACGCCCGCTGGCCGGAAGATAAATCAGTTCAGATCCAGCGCCTTGCTTCGCAATACTTCAAGCGGCACCGTTTCCAGTGTGCGTTGATGCGTGCATTCCAGAATCACATGCGGCGCCGCATGTTCCTCATGTGCCTGCAACCACCGATCGGCGCAAAGACACCAGCGATCCCCGTGTTTCAAGCCGGCAAAACCGAATTCGGGCCTTGGTGTGGACAGGTCATTGCCAAGATACTTGGAAAACGCCAGAAACTCGTCGGTAACCTGACAGCAAACCGTGTGCCTTCCCACATCCTCGGGGCCTGTGTTGCAACAGCCGTCCCTGAAAAATCCGGTCATGGGCGCTGTCGAACAGGATTTCAGCGGCCCGCCAAGGGCATTCAGCGAAGGATCGGTTTTCTTGTCCTGCAAAGGTTCATTCCGGTTCTGTTGCAATAGGTACTCAGTCAGTCTAGCGATGTTGACGACCAAAAGAAAAGCACCGGTTTGGGAAAAACCGAAAAGTTCTTCTTTATTGTGAAAGTACTCCGGGGGTGAGCCAAGGCGAGGGGGCAGCGCCCCTTTAACCGCGTCTGATGTGCCGCAATGGGCCGTGATATTTGCCGGAACAATCAGGAATGGGGCAAAACCCGGTGGCGCAAGGGCCGGAAATATGTTTTTGGTAGGAAAACCAGCGGAAATGTTCATGCCTGCAAAAACAGCTTTTATCACCGGGATCACTGGTCAGGATGGTTCGTATCTGGCCGAATTGTTGCTTGCCAAAGACTATGAAGTGCATGCGATCCTGCGCCGATCCTCGGTTTTTACCACGCCAAGGATCGACCATCTGTTAGATCATCCACGGTTGCATACCTATCACGGCGATCTTGCCGATTCGTCCAATCTGCACCGGCTGATTTCAGAAATCGATCCACAAGAGATCTATAATCTTGGCGCACAGTCGCATGTTGGCGTTTCCTTTGAGGTGCCGGAATATACCGCCGAGGTCAGTGGCATCGGCACGGTTCGTCTTCTGGATGCGATCCGTGACAGCAAGGTGAACTGCCGGTTCTATCAGGCTTCGACCTCGGAACTTTTCGGCGGCATTCCAGGCACCGAACCGCAAAGCGAAACAACGCCGTTCTATCCGAAATCCCCCTATGGCGCGGCCAAATGCTATGCCTATTGGGTGACGGTAAACTACCGCGAAGCCTATGGGATGTTCGCTTGCAACGGTATCCTGTTCAATCACGAAAGCCCGCGCCGGGGTGAGACATTCGTGACCAAGAAAATCACCCAGGCGGTGGCACGCATCCATCAGGGTAGACAGCAGATCCTGAAACTCGGCAATCTTGACGCCATGCGCGACTGGGGCCATGCCCGCGACTTTGTCGAGGCAATGTGGCTGATGCTGCAACAGGACAAGGCGCAGGATTATGTCATTGCCACCGGCGAAGCGCACAGCGTGCGTGAATTCGTGACCCTCGCCTTTGCCGAGACCGGAGTAACGATCCTCTGGCAAGGAACGGGTGTCAGCGAAAAGGGGATTGATGCCGCCAGCGGCAAAACGCGCGTTATGATTGACCTTCGCTATTTTCGCCCGGCCGAAGTGGAAATGCTTCTAGGAGATCCGTCAAAGGCCGAGCGTGAGTTGAATTGGAAACGCAAGGTATCGTTTCAGGAGTTGGTCGCCGGGATGGTACGATACGACCTTGCCCATGATCATTACGGCGGCGAGGAAACGTGAAGAAAGTCCGCAGGATCACCTCTTGGTCTACCACAGCAACGACCGGAGTTCGAAATGAAAAAAAGGGTTTTTGTTGCAGGCCATCGCGGTATGGTTGGCAGTGCCATCGTGCGGCTGCTGGAACGAACCGGCGGGGCCGAAATCATCACCCGCAGCCGGGATGAGCTTGATCTGACCTCGCAAGCGGCGGTGGCGGCGTTCTTTCAGGCCGAAAGGATTGATCAGGTCTATCTGGCGGCGGCCAAGGTGGGTGGCATCCATGCCAATGATACCTATCCGGCAGAGTTTCTATATGAAAACATCATGATTGCCGCCAATGTCATCGACTCGGCACATCATGCGAATGTGGGGCGTCTGCTGTTTCTTGGGTCAAGTTGCATCTACCCGAAACTTGCACCACAGCCGATTGATGAAGCGTCGTTGATGACCGGGCCGCTTGAGCCGACTAACGAACCTTATGCCATTGCCAAAATCGCCGGTATCAAGTTGTGCGAATCCTACAACCGGCAATACGGGCGCGACTATCGTTCGATCATGCCAACCAATCTTTACGGGCCTGGTGACAGCTATCACCCTGAGAACGCACATGTGATACCAGCCCTGATCCGGCGTTTTCATGCCGCGACAGAGCAGAATTCAGATGAGATCGTGATCTGGGGCAGCGGAACGCCGCTCAGGGAATTCATGCATGTCGATGACATGGCGTCGGCCAGCGTCTTTCTGATGAATCTGGACCGGCAGGCACTTGGGCAGGTGGCCGAACCGATGTTGTCGCATCTGAATGCAGGTGTCGGTACGGATTGTTCAATCCGCGATCTGGCAGAGATGCTTGCCGATCTAAGCGGTTTTCGTGGTCGTCTGGTATTTGACCCGAGCAAACCCGACGGTACCCCGCGCAAGCTGATGGACAGTTCCAAGCTCAGGTCGCTTGGCTGGTCGCCCGGAATTTCACTGAAGGATGGGTTGCGTGATGCGATCGACTGGTACCACGCCAATATCCGGCAAGTGCGCGGTTAGGTTTCTGTCAAGGGTGTGCGGTTTGCCAAGGTAAAGGGACATCAGGGGGCTTGCTACCCCCATGCTTCGCTAACCCCGCGCGTTTTTCTGGAACAATGATGGATCAGGTGAACAGGTTCGCGAAGCGTTCGCGCAGGATGTTTTTCTGCACCTTTCCCATGGTGTTGCGCGGCAGTTCCGTCAACATGATCAGGCGTTTGGGTTGTTTGAATCGGGCCAGCTTCGGGGCGACGGCGGCGATCAGGCATTCGGGGTCGAGTTCCCCGGTTGTGGTCGGGACCACCACACCGACCACCGCCTCGCCAAGATCCGGGTGTGGCACGCCGATCACCGCGCTTTCACTGACGCCGGGCAGATCGTCGAGCAGAAGTTCGATTTCCTTGGGATAGACGTTGTAGCCGCCGGTGATCACCAGGTCCTTGGAGCGGCCGACAATGTGCACATAGCCGTCAGCGTCGATTTTCGCCAGGTCGCCGGTTATGAAAAAGCCATTTGCACGCAGTTCTTCGGCGGTTTTTTCCGGCATTTGCCAGTAACCGGAAAAGACGTTGTCACCGCGCACTTCAAGAATGCCGATGTCGCCTGTGGGCAGGGTTTTGCCGCTATCAGGGTCGGTTACCTTCACCTCGACCCCGGGCAAGGGAAAACCGACGGTGCCAGCGCGGCGTTCGCCGTCATAGGGATTGGAGGTGTTCATGTTGGTTTCGGTCATGCCGTAGCGTTCCAGAATGGCATGGCCCGTCAGTTGTCGCCAGTTGGCATGCGTTTCCGCCAACAGCGGGGCCGAGCCGGATACAAACAGGCGCATGTTTCTTGCCGCTTTGGCCAGACCTTCGGTGTCCAAAAGGCGGACATAGTAGGTTGGCACCCCCATCAGGGCGGTTGCGCCCGGCATGGCGTCACGGATCGCCCCGGCGTCGAACGAGGCCATGAATATTGCCGATGCGCCTGCCATCAGAGTGATGTTGGTGGCGACAAACAGGCCGTGGGTGTGAAAGATCGGCAGCGCGTGGATCAGCACGTCATCGCCAGTGAAACGCCAATAGTCGCGCAAGGTTTCCGAGTTTGAGGCCAACGCGCGGTGCGACAGCATTGCGCCTTTGGAACGGCCGGTGGTTCCTGAAGTATAGAGGATCGCGGCCAGGTCTTCGGCAATGCGGGCAATCGCCCGGAAACCGGCAGGCATCCTGTCACGCTGATCGACAAGGCTGCCGGTTTCGTCGGCAGCCAGAGTCCAGATGGTGTTGGTGCCGGCGGAATTGGCAATGGGGGTCAGACTGTCGAGCTTGGCGGGATCGGCTACGAATACCGAAGGGGTTGCATCGGCAAGAAAATAGCTGACCTCGGATGCGGTATATGCGGTATTGAGGGGTAGAAAAACCGCCCCGGCAAGGACACAGCCGACATAGAGTTCCAGCATGGTCACGGTCTTGGCCGCCTGCACGGCCACCCGGTCGCCGGGCTTGACCCCGGCGGCAACAAGGGCGGCGGCGATCTTTTCAGCATTGGCAAAAAAATCGCCATAACTGATCAATCGTCCACCGGGATGAATGCGCAGAAAGGTTTCTTGATCTTTGCCGATGCTGGCGCGGCGCAAGCTACGGGCAAGATGGTTTTGATCATACATGGCCACAATTCCTTACGGGCGTTTGGGCAGGCCCGCCAATACACGGATATCCGCTGCGGCTGCGATCTTCTGTTCGGTGGCATAGGCCTGATGGTTGGCCTCGATACTGCCACCGTCATAGAGGTAGTTGACCATGACCCCCCAGGAATTTTCAATTCCGCGCGGGCTGGAATCGGCACCGATGTTGATCTGATGCAGCGTCGCGCCGTTGCCAAGATGAAAATGCGCCACTGAATCGAGTGCGGTGTTGCCGCTACGTCTGGCCAGCAACAGATACCGCGCGGTCAATTCTCGCAAGTCGGCCTCATCGGGGATCTTGCCAGTGCTTTTGGCATCCTGCACCGCCTTGGCCAGTGGCGGCGGTAGGTCGGCGGTTCTGTCGCTTGCCATGTCCGAAATCCAGCGGCGCAATCCGGGTACTGGCGACAGGGTGACAAATTGGCGAAGTGACGGGAATTCATGCTCCAGATCGGTGACCACCTGTTTGATCAGGAAATTGCCAAAGGAAATGCCGCGCAGACCGCTCTGACAGTTCGAGATCGAATAAAATACCGCAGTTCTGGCGCTGTGCGGATCGACCGACTTGCGGTTCTTTGCCAGAATCGGGCCAATGGCCCCGGGAACGCCGGTGGTCAGGGCAACTTCGACAAAGATCAGAGGGTCGCTCGGCATGGCTGGGTGGAAGAATGCAAACAGACGTCGATCAGGGGTAGCGACACGCTGGCGAAGATCGTCCCAGCCGGTGATTTCGTGCACCGCTTCATAGGCAATGATCTTTTCCAGTATGTCGGCCTGAGTCGACCAGTTCATCCGGCGCATTTCCAGAAATCCGAGGTTGAACCATGAGCGGAACAGATGCTGAAAATCAATGTTGAGTCCGTTCAACCCGGGATTTTCCATCAAAGCAACCAACAGGTCGGCGCGCATGTTCACCAGGCGTGCGGTGGCACCAGGTACCCGGTTCAGGCGGCGGATCAGTTCCTGACTTTTCGGCTCGGCAGCCATGTGAATCTCGCGTGCGGCAGCGTCGTTCCCTGGTGTCCAGCCGGCAATCGCGAATTCAAGTGCCTTGTCATCGACGCTGAAACCTGCGGCAATATCCTGAAAGAACAAGGTTTTCTGATCCGGCGTCATTGCCTCATAGGCATCAAGGATGTTCATGGCGGTAACCAGCCCTGACACCTCGCCCTTGTCGCCGAGCAGTTCGCTACAAAGGTCAGCCGGCTTTTTACTGCTTTTCCGTCCGCCCCGCCCTGCGATGCGTTGCAACATTTCCGCCAGAAAGGATCGTTCGGGCATCGTCGCCTCGTGTACTGGATCAGATCCCAGATTACAAACCCGGCCAGGTATTGGCAATTCGGCTTCAGGTTCGATGGGGCTGGGTGGGTACCCCTTGAAAGTAGCGGTATCAGGTGTGATGTTTTTTTGGCAATGCCGATTATCTATGTCAGTATTTAAATCGGTCAGAGAATTCCATTTGGCAAGCCGTTCAGGTTAATCCAGAGAAATTTCGGAAACGGTTGATCCTCCTGAGCCAAAGTCGTAAATCCAACGGGATTTGCCGACGCGTTCCAATGGCCATGAACCCGCATCGGGCAGGAACGATCAAAATCCCAAAAAAGGCACAGGTTATGGAACCGAAAATGGCAGAGACGGATATCGAGCGCGGATTGAACGATCAGCAGATGCAGCTGATGATCAAAAACGCGCTTAGTGCTGCGGAACTGCTCAAGGCTTTGGCACATGAGGGTCGGTTGCTGATCCTGTGTCATCTCGCATCGGGTGAGAAATCGGTTTCCGATCTGGAAGAACTGCTCAACTATCGTCAGGCGGCGGTCTCGCAACAACTTGCGCGATTGCGAATGGAAGGGCTTGTAAGCTGTCGGCGCGAAGGGAAAACGATCTATTATTCACTGGTCGATGACAGATCCCGAAGGTTCATCGAACTCGTTTATGAGCTGTTCTGCGAAACAGGAAAATGAACAGCAGATAATTTGTTGAAAAACCGATGGGCAAGGGTAAGCCAGGCAAACCGGCATTACAGGTTGCCAGTTAACACTCCAGTTTTGTCAGGCCCGACCCCTATTTGGTTCTGGCCGCTTTTCGTCCGGCAACAATCGCCAATGTTCCGTTTCGGGCGAATGGTGGCAATCCTGCCTCTGGCTGGTCAAAACAGGTTTTGGTTGATGAAAACCGGCCTGCGACAGCGCCGAAAATCAGAATTGTAACGTCAGCAAGGCAAGATCATGAATGGCGCAATCCTGCCCTCTGGTTTTGGTCTTGGCGGATTGACTTTCGCCCAGACAATCGGTGCATTCGTCGGTCCTGGTGCTTGTGATCTCCATTTGATGCTGCGCAAATCCGGATGTTTCAGGCCCGGTCAATGATGCTGCCAACAGGTCCGGACAATTTTCAAAGACCGCGAATGTAGCGACGGTTTTGTTGGATGGCTCCATGCCAAATTGAATCGGCAGATCAATCGCCCCACCGGGTCGAGCTGACGCCTCGAACTCCGGTGGGGGTGAAACGCCTATGATCAAAAATCCGATTGCCATGGTCCATCCCGCAATGCCGATCTCTGAAAGCTGCATGTTTTTTGCCTATTGAAATTCCTGACAGACCCTTATCCGACTGGCGAAATACCTGGCCTGCACTGTTCTGCCGTCAATATTGCCCGGTTTGGTTAATGACTCCCTAAACCGGACAAGGAATTTGTTCTTTCCGACCATCCCGGTCGATCCCGCAGCGAATTTTCCTGTGGCGCTTCTGGTATGAATTGGCCAACATCGGGTCGTTCACCCAAAAAAGGAGCGTGATATGAAGGCTGCGGTATGCCACGAATTCGGAAAGCCCCTGGTTATCGAGCAGGTCAACCTGCGCGCGCCCGGAAAGGGCGAGGTCGAGGTAAAAATCGCCGCCTGCGCGATCTGCCATTCCGACATTTCCTATGCCGAGGGGGCCTGGGGCGGCACTTTGCCGGCGGTTTACGGCCACGAAGCGGCGGGCACTATCACCGCACTTGGACCGGATGTCAGCGGTTATGCGCCTGGTGATACGGTTCTTGTTACCCTGATCCGGTCCTGTGGGCATTGTCCGAACTGCCATATCGGCCAACCGGCCCGATGTGAAACCTCAGTCGACCGCGCCCATGGCCCGCTCAGCATGCCGGATGGCAGTGTTCTGGAACATGGCCTTCAAACCGCGGCATTTGCCGAAAGGGTCGTTGTCGATCAAAGCCAGCTTGCCAGAATACCTGCGGATATGCCGATGGATGCCGCAAGTCTGCTGGCGTGTGGGGTGATCACCGGCGTCGGTGCTGCCACCAACACGGCGAAAATCCGGCCGGGATCCAGCGTGGTGGTGATCGGTGCCGGTGGTGTTGGCCTTAACGCCATTCAGGGCGCTGCGATCTGTGGTGCGGCCAGAATATTCGCCGTTGATCTGTCGCTGGAAAAACTCGACACCGCAAAGGAATTCGGTGCCACCCATGGCATCCTTGCCAGTCAGAAAAAACCGCACCACGCCGTCAAGGATCTGAACGGCGGGCGCGGGGTCGATTATGTTCTGGTGACCGTCGGCTCGACACATGCCTATCAGTCGGCACCACAATACCTCTGTTCCGGCGGCACGCTTGTCATGGTCGGCATGCCGCCATCCGGTGCGACGGTCAGCTATGAACCGGTGATGGTTGCCGCCTCCAGCCATACCATGACCGGCTCCAACATGGGTGACACGGTACTTGGCCGCGATATCCCCTATCTGGTGGAGCTTTACCAACAGGGACGCCTGAAACTCGATGAACTTGTCACCCGGCGTTATCGGCTGGAACAGATAAATGAGGCCATCGCCGACACCCTGTCAGGCAAGGCCAGGCGCAATGTGATCGTGTTCGATCAGGATTGAAACACCAGCAAGGGGACCGTGATGAAACTGAAGGATGTTGAGGTCATCATCGTGGGCAACCCGCCGCCGGGCTGGGGCGGGCGGTATTTCACCTTTGTCAAACTGACCACCGACAATGGCATTACCGGCTGGGGCGAGGTTTACGCCGCCAGCGTCGGCCCCAAGGCCATGACCGCAGTGATCGAGGACGTGTTCCAGCGCCACATGGCGGGCGAAAACCCCGAAAACATCGAAATGATGTTCCGGCGCGCCTATTCCAGCGGCTTTTCCCAGCGGCCCGATCCAACCGTGATGGGGGCCTTTTCCGGGCTGGAAATCGCCTGTTGGGACATTATCGGCAAGGCGCATGACCGACCGGTTCACGCGCTTTTGGGCGGACTGATGAACGAGCGCATCCGCTCCTATACCTATCTTTACCCGATGGCGCATCACGATCCGGCGGAATTCTGGATCAGCCCGGAAATGGCGGCGGAATCTGCCATCGAAATGGTCAGGCTTGGCTTTACAGCCGTCAAGTTCGATCCCGCAGGCCCCTATACCATCCGGGGCGGCCATCAGCCGTCGATGCGTGATATCGGGCTTTCGGTGGAATTCTGCCGCGCCATCCGTGCCGCTGTCGGCAACAAGGCGGATCTGCTGTTCGGCACCCACGGCCAGTTCACCACCGCAGGCGCGATTCGCCTTGGACAACGGCTGGAGGCGTTTGACCCCTTGTGGTTTGAAGAACCAACGCCGCCGGACAATACGGATGCGCTCAGGCAGGTCGCCAGCGCCGTCCGCATCCCGGTTGCAGCCGGCGAGCGGCTGACCACCAAGATGGAATTCGCCGCCGCCCTCAGGGCCGGGGTGTCGATCCTGCAACCGGCGCTGGGGCGTTCCGGCGGCATTCTGGAAACCAAGAAGATCGCCGCCATCGCCGAGGTTCACAACGCCCAGATCGCGCCGCATCTCTATGCGGGGCCGGTGGAATGGGCCGCCAATATCCAGCTTGCGGCGAATATCCCCAACCACCTGCTGACCGAAACCATAGGAACCGGCGGCGATTTCCACCTGAAACTGATCCGGCATTCGATCAAGTGGGAGGAAGGTTTCATCATCCCCCCGACCGCGCCGGGACTAGGCATCGAGGTTGATGAGGGTCTGGCCCGCGCCCACCCCTATACCGGCAAGGGCCTGCACCTAGAGATGCAGGAGGCACCTTGCGACTATCAGCAAGGCAACCGGTTTATGGGCGGGGCACCGGCAGAAGGGGAAGCCGATGGTTGAAATCGCGGATGTCAAAGGCGAGGATTCATTAAAGGTATATCTGAACGGCCTGCCGACTGATCGGCGCCAACCCGTCAGCGTGGCCGTCGCCTCTCGTGCGGCGTTGAGGGCAGCACCCGGATGGAATTGGTACTTTGGTAACGATAAAACCAAAAGAAGTGCATCAGGTTATATTTCCGCGTTGTTTCGCTGTACACTCACTTCGGCGGTTGCGCCTGTTTCAACAACCGCCGAAGTGAGGCAAGCCGCCGCCGCCGCCGCCACCGCCGCCGCCGCCACCGCCGCCGCCGCCGCCGCTTTTTGGGAGTCTGTTCGAAACGATCTTCGTTTTTTATTGCAGGTTCAGAACTACAAAGGTCTCTACGCAACCCGGCTATGGGCGGGTGAACAGGTTGAACCATCAGACCTTCACCGGAAATGGGCGGGTCTGCGCGATGTTCTATTGCAGGATGCCGCCGACTGGTCTTTCTGGATCGGGTTTTATGAGGCGATGCTGCATGGCCGGGCGCAGAACTGGGAAATGCTGACCGAAATCGCCCTGCTGCCGGATGAGGACTGGCGCAAGGGACCGCAGCATATGAACCCGCTGATTGCCGAGGTGGTGGGAAGGTATGAGGGCAATCGACCAAAAACACCCAAGCCCGAAGATTTGTCCCCGGCCCGGCAACGCCAGCTTAACGAACAGGTTGCGTTTTTGCTAAGAACTTCGCCCCTTCAGGAAGTAACCGCAACGGCGTTGGCAGATCAGATTGAAATTTCGGTTTCGGAGTATTTGCAGGCCGAGAAAAAGAATGAATTGCCGCCTGAGCTTCAAATTATCCAACTGATTGGAACTTCAATCCGCGCAATAGGTGCGAAGGTTGGCCCGGCTAAAGACGAACCTTTATTGGTTGCTGATCTCAAGCAACAAATATTGGACCTAGAGGCTGAGGTATTGGTTTTAAATGCTAACCTGAGAAAAGCTGAATATAGGGATAGTTTTGATAGGTATTTCGAAATTGCGATGGAAAATGGGGCAAAATGGGCCGGGCCTGCGATGTTTGCGACAGCAGCAAGTTTCGTCTATAATTTTGTAGATCCTGGAACTTTGTACCAATATGGCGACGTGTTGCGTACCTTTTTGAAATCACGCCTTTAACAGTTTTGCTTTTTTGCCAACTATCCCGACCGGACCGCTTGCGGCCCGGTCAGCGCCCGACCTCCGCAGGGAGGGCGTTTTGCACCCTCCAGCTCGGGCGCTGACCTTGTGTTGGTTCAGGCGGGTCAGGGATGGGCATTCAGACTGACCCCACGTCCGGTCAGGTTCAGCTTGATCAATTCGCCGCTTCCCCCCACATTTGCCGGATTGTCCCAAAGCCCGGTGTCCCTTGTCGCGCAAGCTTCCTGTCCTGTTCCTGCTGATCACGGTTTCGCTTGATTCAATCGGCATCGGCATCATCATGCCGGTGATGCCGAAGTTGTTGATCGAACTCGGTGCCACCGATCTGAGCCAGGCGGCGATCTGGGGTGGGGTGCTGGCGACGGTATTTGCGGTGATGCAGTTCCTGTTCGGGCCGACCATCGGCAACCTTTCGGATCGCTATGGGCGGCGGCCAGTTCTTTTGATCTCGTTGGCGGCGATGTCGGTGGATTATCTGATCATGGGGTTTGCGCATGCTCTGTGGGTTTTGATGATCGGGCGGATCATCGGCGGCGTCACTTCGGCCACCCATGCCACAGCCAATGCCTATATCGCGGATATCTCGGCCCCGGATGAGAAGGCGCAAAATTTCGGTCTTATCGGGGCGGCGTTCGGGGTTGGGTTTATCCTTGGGCCGCTGATCGGGGGCATTTTGGGCGAATTCGGCTCGCGCGCACCGTTTTTTGCGGCGGCTGGTCTGGCCGGGCTGAACACGCTGTTCGGCCTGTTGGTGCTGAGGGAGACCGTCACTGATGAAATCCGCCGCCCGTTTTCCTGGGCCCGCGCCAACCCGGTTGGCGGTCTGAAATATATCGGCAAGTTGCCGGGTATCACGCGGTTATTGCTGGTATATTTCTTCTACAACATCGCGTTTTTCGTTTATCCCAGCGTCTGGGCTTATTACACGCAGGAACGCTTTGGCTGGGAACCGGCGATGATCGGCGTTTCGTTGGGGGTGTTCGGTCTGATGATGGCGGTGGTGCAGGGCGGTTTGATCCGCGTCATCATCCCTAAATTTGGCGAGCATTACACGGTGATCATGGGACTTGCGCTGAACGCCATGGCGTTTTTGGTCTATGCGCTGGCCTATGAGGGCTGGCAGATTTTCGAACTGGCACCGCTGACGGCGATCGGGGTGATTGCCGGGCCAGCCTTGCAGGGGATCATGTCGCGCACCGCTCGTCCCGACCAGCAGGGTGAGTTGCAGGGATTGCTGACCTCGATTTCCGCCGTCGGGGTGATCATCAGTCCGTTATTGATGACAGGTACTTTCAGTTATTTCACCCATGACGATGCGCCGATCTATTTCCCCGGTGCCCCTTTTGTGGTGTCGACCTTGCTGGTCATACTGTCGCTGATACTGTTTTCAAGGCGCAAACGACTCTACGGCTTTGGCCGGTGAACCAAATGAAAAGGCCCGCACGGTGGCGGGCCTTTTGCGATTTTCGGGTGGTGCGGATCACTTGGGCAATTCACCCTTGATGCCTTCGACATAGAAATTCATGCCCAGCAATGTGCCATCATCGGCAGTTTCACCGGCCGCCAGCCATGGCGTACCATCCTGCTTGTTCAGCGGACCGGTGAATGGATGCAGCGTGCCCGCAGCGATCTGGTCGCGGATGCCTTCGGCCTCTTTCTTCACGTCATCGGGAACGCCGGTGATCTCGCCGATTTCAACCATGCCCGCGCCGATGCCCGACCAGGTGTCATCGCTTTTCCAGGTGCCATCCATCACCGCCTGTACACGTTCGATATAATAAGGTGCCCAGTTGTCGATGATCGAGGAAACCCGCGGCCGTGGTTTGTATTCGGCCATGTCTGATGCCTGGCCGAAGGTGATCACGTTGCCGGCCTTTTCGGCTGCTGCACTTGGTGCGGTCGAATCGGTATGTTGCAGGATTACGTCGGCGCCCTGTTCCAGCAGGGCCTTGGCGGCGTCTGCCTCTTTGGCCGGATCAAACCAAGTATAGGCCCAGACGATGTTGAACTCGACATCCGGGTTGACCTTTCTGGCGGCAATAAAGGCGGCGTTGATACCACGGATCACCTCGGGAATCGGATAAGCGCCGATATAGCCGATCTTGTTGGTCTTGGTCATGCGGCCGGCAATGGTGCCGATCACGGTGCGTCCTTCGTAAAAACGCGCCGAATAGGTACCAAGGTTGTCGGCCCGCTTGAATCCGGTTGCGTGTTCGAATTTCACGTTGGGAAACTTCTTGGCCACGGCAACCGTGGGATCCATGAAACCGAATGAGGTGGTAAAGATCAGGTCGGCACCATTCAGCGCCATCTGGGTGATGGCGCGTTCGGCGTCGGCGCCTTCCGGCACGCTTTCCTGATAGACGGTTTCAACCTTGTCGCCGAAGTGTTTTTCGACCGCAAGGCGGCCCTGATCGTGTTGATAGGTATATCCGCCGTCACCGATCGGGCCGACATAGATGAATCCGACCTTGGTCTTGTCGGCAGCCAATGCCGCACCGCCAAGGCCGACCGCAAGGGCAATGCCCGCCGCGATGGTTTTAATTGGTCTCATTGAACTTTCCTTCCTGTTGATGGCCGCAAATGCGACCCGTTTGAATTGCCTGCATCAGTGCGAGGCGTGGAACACCCGGCCAAGCGAAGCCGGGGCGTTGAGGCTGACGCGCTTGCGGTCAGACGAAATGATCACCAGCACCACGATGGTAACGACATAAGGTGCCATCGCAAGGTAGGCGACAGGGATATTCACACCCACCGCCTGAAGATTCAACTGCAGGATCGAGATGCCGCCAAAAAGATAAGCCCCAAGGATCACCCGCCAGGGTTTCCAACTGGCGAATACCACCAGTGCCAGCGCAATCCAGCCTGCACCTGCCGTCATGCCTTCGGTCCACTGCGGCACCTGGATCAGCGATAAATAAGCGCCACCCAATCCGGCACAGGCACCACCGAACATGATGGCAAGAACGCGGATCCTTACCACCTTGTAACCAAGTGCATGCGCTGCCGAATGGTTTTCGCCGACCGAACGCAGGATCAGTCCGGCGCGGCTGAATTTCAGCATCGCCCAGACTGCTGCAACCAGCGCGATGCTGAAATATACCAGCGGATCGTGTTGAAACAGAATCGGCCCGATCACTGGAATATCGCTGATCAGCGGGATGTTCAGATCGTGGGTCGCAGGTGGTTTGATACCCTGATAGCCTTGGCCGATCAGCGAACTGAGGCCAAGGCCGAACATCGTCAGCGCAAGGCCGGATGCCACCTGATTGGCCAGCGCGTATTGGGTAAGCCAGGCAAACAGCATCGACAACAGCGCCCCGCACACGGCCGCCCCAAGAAACCCCAGCATCGGAGAACCGGATTCAACCGCGATGGCAAAACCACAAATGGCGCCGGTGATCATCATCCCCTCGACCCCGAGGTTCAGGACGCCGGATTTTTCCACCACCAGTTCACCGATCGCCGCCAGCAATACCGGTGTCGATGCCGCCATCAGCGATGCCAGCAACAGCATCGGATCAATCGCACTCAGATCCATCAGATGCTCTCCTTGCGCTGGTTCAGGCGGATGCGAAAATTGCTCAAGAGGTCAACCGCCAGAAGAAAGAACAGCAACATACCCTGAAACAACTGGATCGCCGCCGCAGGCAGGTTCAACTGCCCCTGGGCGATTTCACCGCCGATATAGGTAAGTGCCAACAGCAGACCCGCCAACAGAATGCCCACCGGATGCAACCGCCCCAGAAAGGCAACGATGATCGCAGTGAACCCATAGCCGGTGTTGAAGTCGATGCTGATCTGCCCGGATGGGCCGCTAACCTCGAACATGCCTGCAAGCCCCGCCAGCATCCCCGAGGTGCCAAGGCAGAACAAGATCAGACGCGGCGGGTTGACCCCGGCAAACCGTGCCGCCCTTGGCGCCTGTCCGGTCAGGCGAATCTGAAAGCCAAGCATATGCCGATTTAGCAGAACATAGGCCAGGATCACGGCAATGAACGCTGCCGCCACCCCCCAGTGCATTCCGGTCCCGGCAAACAATTCATCATTGAATGCCGATGCATAGTCGCGCAAGTTGCGCGAACCCGGAAACCCGTGACCTTCTGGGTTCTTCAGCAATCCCAGCGACATGGACGCCAGCAGTTTTTCAGCCACGTAGACCAGCATCAAAGAAACCAGGATCTCGTTGGTGCCGTACCTGACCTTCAGAATGGCCGGTATCATTGCCCAAAGCGTACCGCCCAACGCCCCTGCAAGGATCATCAGGGGAAAGATCAGCCAGCTTTCCATCGGGTAGAATGCCAGCCCCACTGCGGCACCGCAAATGGCACCGATGATATACTGCCCCTCGGCTCCGATGTTCCAGATGCCAGCGCGAAACCCCAGCGAAAGGCCGATGGCGATCAGGATCAGCGGCGCACCTTTCACCAGCAGTTGCGGGCGATAGTAAAAGGCAAAATCACCAAATAACGGATCCCAGAAAATCAGGCGGATCGATACAAACGGATCCTTGCCAAGAAAGGCAAACAGGATGCCACCGGCAATCATGGTGGCGACGACAGCCAGAAGCGGAGTGATCGCAATCCAGAGCTTTGAGGTCTGTGGCCGTGGTTCAAGATGAAACATGTTGTGCCTCCATTTCGGTCTGCGCCCCGCCGCCCATCATCAGGCCGATGTCATCCATGTTAAGGCTTGCGGTTGCTACCGGGCTGGTCAGCCGCCCTTCGTTCAGAATGGCAAGCTGGTCGGAAACCTCCAGCAGTTCATCAAGATCCTGACTGACCACGACCACGGCTGCACCTTCTTCGGCCAAAAACATCAGCGCCTGGCGGATGTCGGCCGCAGCGGATGCGTCAACCCCCCAGGTCGGTTGGTTGATCACCAGAACCCGCGGGTTTTGCAAGACCTCGCGGCCGATCACGAATTTCTGCAAATTGCCGCCGGAAAGGGATTTCGCGGCATTGTTCACGCTGGGGGTTCGCACATCGAATTTCTTGACGATGGTTTCGGCAAAATCCTTGGCGGCATTCCATCGCAGGAACCCGTTTCGGGCAAGGTTTTCGCGTACCGCCGCCGTCAGCATGGTGTTTTCCACCAGGCTCATATCGGGGGCGGCGGAATGGCCAAGGCGTTCCTCGGGTGCGGTAAGCAGCCCCAGTTTTCGCCGCTCATTCGGGCCGAGATTGCCGACGGGTTTGCCATCGACGCTGATCTCATCCTGTGCCACGCGGGTTTCGCCGCTAAGCGCCAGCAGCAATTCATCCTGACCGTTGCCCGCGACGCCGCCGATACCCAGTACCTCACCCGATCGAACCGCCAGCGCGATATTCTTCAGCGTCGTGCCGAAGGGGTTGCTTGAGGGTACAGTCAGATTTGAAACCTTCAAAACCACATCACCGGTTTTCTGGTCTTTTCTGGTGGGGGTGATCAGCGCCTGTCCTACCATCATTTCCGCCAGTTTTCGTGCCGTCTGCTCAGATGGCACACAACTGTCGATCACCTTGCCGAGCCTGAGGATTGTTGCCTGGTCGCAAAGGGAGCGGATTTCTTCCAGTTTGTGCGAGATATAGAGGATCGAGGTACCTTCGCTGGCCAGTTTGCGCAGGGTTTCAAACAGTACATCCACTTCTTGCGGGGTCAGAACCGAGGTTGGCTCATCCATGATCAAAAGCTTGGGGTTTTGTAACAGGCAACGAATGATCTCGACCCGCTGGCGTTCACCGACAGAAAGATCACCAATGATGCGGTTTGGATCAAGCGGCAGCTTGTAATCGTTCGACACTTCGCGGATGCGCGCCGAAAGCTCACGCCGGGATGGTGGATTTTCCATGCCAAGCGATATGTTTTCGGCAACGCTAAGCGCATCAAACAGTGAAAAATGCTGAAATACCATGGCGACACCGGATGCGCGGGCCGCGCGTGGTTCGGCGGGCTGGAAAACCTCGCCATTGAAGGTCATTTTGCCCTTGTCGGGGCGCACCAGCCCATAAATCATTTTGACCAGTGTCGATTTCCCGGCACCGTTTTCGCCTAAAAGTGCATGGATTTCACCAGCCTTGACTTCAAAACTGACATCGTCATTGGCGATAACGCCGGGATAGGCCTTGGTCAGACCTTCAAGCTTCAGCAATATCGTCACGAGGCGGGCTCCTTCATGGTTCCGGGGCGGGCTTGATCCTGGATTGGTCTAGCTCCCGTTTCTGCCGCCGTTGCGCTGGCGTTCAATGGCGAAAAGGATTTGTTCAGCGGTAGCGGGCGCGTTCAGGGCCGGATATACGGTGCCATCGCCGCAGGCGCGAATTGCGTTGGACAGCGCCAGAAAGGCCGATATACCCAGCATCAACGGCGGCTCACCTACCGCTTTGGAGCGATAGACGGTTTTCTCGCGATTGAGACCACGCTGCCAAAGTTCGATGTTGAAAATATCCGGCCGGTCGGAGCAGGCGGGGATCTTGTAGGTGGAAGGCGCGTGCGTCATCAGCCTGCCGCGTTTGTCCCAGACCAGTTCCTCGGTGGTAAGCCAGCCAACGCCCTGCACATAGCCGCCTTCGATCTGGCCGATATCTATCGCCGGGTTCAGCGAGCGGCCGACATCATGCAAGATATCGGCCCTGAGAATGCGGTTTTCGCCGGTCAGGCTGTCGATAACCACCTCGGTCACAGCGACACCATAGGCGAAATAATAGAATGGTCGCCCGCGACCCCTGATGCGGTCCCATTCGATATCCGGCGTGGCGTAAAAGCCGGTCGAGGACAGCGAAACGCGATTCTGATAAGCAGCGGCGGCGATTTGGGCAAAGGTGAACACCTTCTTGCCGACATGAACCTTGCCATCAGCGAATTTGATCTCGGCGGGTTTGACCCCGTGTTCGGTTTTCAGAAACTGGATCAGCCGGTTGCGAAGCTGGTCACACGCCGCCTTGACCGCCATGCCGTTCAGATCAGATCCGCTGGATGCCGCTGTGGCCGAAGTGTTCGGAACCTTGCCGGTATCGGTGGCAGTGATCTTGATCGCCTTGAACGGCAGACCAAAGGCGTCGGCGGCCACCTGTGCCACCTTGGTGAACAGACCCTGGCCCATTTCCGTGCCACCATGATTGAGGTGGACGGTGCCATCGGAATAGATATGCACCAAGGCCCCCGCTTGATTGAGAAATGTCAGGGTAAAGGAAATACCGAATTTCACCGGGCTTAAGGCAATGCCTTTTTTCAGGATCGGATTTTTTTCGTTCCATTCGGCAATCGCAATACGACGTGCCTTGTATTCAGCGGTTTTTTCCAGCTTTTCCGCCATCTCGCGGATGATGCTGTCGGTCACTTCCATATGATAAGGCGTGGTCTCCCCTGCCTTGTGATTGAAGGATTGGTAATAGTTGACGCGCCGAACCTCGGTGGGGTCGATCATCAGTTCATGTGCGATATGGTCGATCACACGTTCTATGCCGATCACCCCCTGCGGGCCGCCAAAGCCGCGAAATGCGGTGTTGGAAACGGTATTGGTTCGCAGCCGGTGTGATCGGATGCGGGCATGCGGCAAATGATAGGCATTGTCGGCATGCAGCATGGCACGATCCGCCACCGGAAGCGAAAGATCCTGGCTCCAGCCACATCGGGCGTATTGGGTGAAATCGACAGCCAGGATCCGCCCCTCGGCATCGAATCCAACCCGATAGTCGATGCGAAATTCGTGGCGCTTGCCGGTGATGACCATGTCGTCATCGCGGTCATAGCGCATCTTGCAGGCCTGCCCGGTCTGCCGCGCCGCCACCGCGCAGGCCACCGCCAGCGCGTTGCCCTGACTTTCCTTGCCGCCAAAGCCGCCGCCCATGCGACGAACCTCGATCCGGACCGAATGAAGCGGTAGCGAAAGCGCCTCGGCTACCTTGTGCTGAATTTCGCTGGGGTGCTGGGTTGATGAATGCACCACCATGTCGCCGCCTTCCTGCGGCAGGGCAAGGGCTACCTGACCTTCCAGGTAGAAATGTTCCTGGCCGCCGATTTCCAGACGGCCGCTGATCCGGTGGGGGGCGCTGTTGATCGCCTCGTCAGGTGTTCCCTTCAGGAATTCGATGGGGGGTTCGATAACGGTGTTGGCGGCAATGGCCGCGTCGATATCAAGGATGGCAGGTCGCTCGACATAATCAATCGCCGCCAGTCTTGCCGCCTTGCGGGCCGCCAGGTGGCTGTCGGCGATCACCAGAAAGATCGGCTGCCCATGATAGTGCAGCGTGCCGTCGGATAACAGGGGTTCATCATGCCCGGCGGTTGATACGTCATTGTCACCCGGCAGATCCAGCGCGGTCAGAACCGCAATCACACCCGGGGCCTTGCGAACCGGGTCAAGATCCATCGCCTCGATCTCGCCATGGGCAATTTCCGACAGGCCAAAGGCAAGATGCAAGGTTCCCTCGGGCGAAGGAAGATCGTCGGTATATCGTGCCTCGCCCGCTACATGCATCAGCCCGGAATCATGGGCGATCGGGGTGTTTACGCTCATGCGTCCACCTCCAGCACGCGGGTATAATTCTGCCCTAGCTGGGTTTCGGCAAAATAGCGCGTCAACAGGTTCCGTGCCACCATCAAGCGGTAGGCAGCCGATGCGCGCATGTCATCAATCGGCTGAAAATCCTTGGAAAATTCTCCGATGGCACTACGAATGGTGGCGTCGGTCCATGGCTGACCCAGCAGCGCCTTTTCGACCAAGAGGGCACGTTTCGGTGTGGCAGCCATACCGCCAAAGGCAATTCTGACACTTTTGACGACCTGATCTGTCACCACGATGTTGAAACAGCCACAGACCGCCGAGATATCCTGATCAAAGCGTTTGGAGATCTTGTAGCATTTGAGGGTGTCGGTCTGGCGCGGGACTGAAACCGCCTCGACAAACTCGCCGGGTTGAATGTCCTGCTTGCCGTAATCGACAAAGAAATCCTCAAGCAGCAGGTCACGCCGTTCCGCGCCGCGTCGCAGATGCAGCGTTGCACCTAGCGCGATCAGTGCTGGCGGGCCGTCGCCGATCGGCGAGCCGTTGGCGATATTGCCACCGATGGTTGCGGCACCGCGAACCTGATTTGAACCATAACGGCGGATCATTTCGGCAAAATCCGGATGGTGTTCGGCCATGACCTCCTGCAACTCGTTCAGATTGACCGAGGCGCCGATGCGAATGGCGGTTTCACTGACGATGATCCGGCGCATTTCGGCAATCTGACCAAGCAGACATATTTTTTGCAGCGACGCCAGTTTTTTGGTCACCCAGAGTCCGACATCCGTAGCACCACCAACCAGTGTGGCATCGGGATTGTCGGCGTACCAGTTTGCCAGTTCGGCAATGGTTTGCGGCATATAGGCCCCGCCGATGTCCTGTCCTTTGGCCGGCTGCATGGCTTGCAGTTGGTCCAGTTCATCGGTAAGCCAATCCGGTGTCGGTATTTTTGCCGCCGCATCAGCGGCGCGGATGATCGGTGCGTATCCGGTGCAGCGGCAAAGATTGCCCGCCAGCATGTCGTCGTGATTGCGAAATCCGTTCTGGTGCGCGGTCGCCATCGACATCACGAAACCCGGGGTGCAAAAACCGCACTGGCTTCCGTGATGTTCGACCATCGCCGTTTGAACCGGGTGCAATTCACCCTTGGGTCCCTTCAGACCTTCGACCGTGCGCACCGACTTGCCATGAAGCTGCGGCAGAAACAGGATGCAGGCATTCAGCGCCTGATGCTGTAACTTATCCTCCAGCAGCGAGGTTACCATGACGGTGCAGGCACCGCAGTCCCCTTCGTTGCAACCCTCTTTGGTGCCGGTCAATTTCCGTGTTTCACGCAACCAGTCCAGCAAGGTGCGGGTCGCAGGCTGGCTTGCAATCCGCACGGTCTCTCCATTCAGAAGAAACTCGATATCCATCCCATAGGTATCCGCCGCCTTACTTTCGTTATGCCTTGTTCGCGTCCGCCCGATGCGACGTAAAACGGACGCGCGGCTTTGGTTGTCAGTCCGGCGATCACCCTAAGCGGACCAAGCGTCATCTGACAAGTGTTTTGTAGTCAAACCGCCTTTGCACCACTTTCCCGCGCACAGCCGCTGCGCTAGGGTGCATCATGACCAATGCGCCGCGATTCATCCATCTTCGTCTGCACAGTGAATATTCGCTGTTACAAGGGGCAGTGCGCGTCAAAGGCCTGCCGAAACTTTGCCGGGATGCGGAAATGCCTGCGGTGGCAATCACCGACAGCAACAACATGTTCGCCGCCCTTGAGGCGTCCGAGGTTCTGGCAGGTGCGGGTATCCAGCCGATCATCGGTTGTCAGGTCGATCTGGAATACCTTGATGCTGAACGCCCGGGCGATCTTGCACCCCCGCCCGCACCGCTGGTTTTGCTGGCGCAGAATCAGGTCGGTTATGAAAACCTGATGAAGCTGGACTCGGCGCTGTTTCTTGAGGCGGGCGAGGGTCTGCCTCGCGTCACGCTGAAACAGCTTGGCAAACATGCCGACGGGATCATTTGTCTTGGCGGTGGTGCCGATGGTCCGGCTGGCAGGTTGCTGGCGGCGGGGCAACGGCCCAAGGCCGAGCATTTGATGAAGACGCTGGCAGGCATGTTCGGTGACCGTCTTTATGTCGAACTGCAACGCCATCCCGGCGCCGATGGGCAATACATGCCCGCCGAACAGGCAAGCGAACGCGGTTTGGTGGAAATTGCCTATGCGATGGGTTTACCGCTGGTTGCCACCAACGATGTCTATTTCCCCGATCCCGGCATGTACGAGGCGCATGATGCCCTGATCTGTATTGCCGATGGCGCTTATGTCGATCAGCAGGAACCAAGGCGTACCTTGACACCGCAGCACTATTTCAAAACCCAGGCAGAAATGGTCGCTCTGTTTGCCGATCTGCCTGAGGCCATTGAAAACACTGTTGAAATCGCCCGCCGATGTGCGGTGAAGGCGGAGAAACGCAAACCGATCCTGCCGAAATTTGCCGATGATGAGGTGGATGAGTTGCGCCGTCAGGCCAATCAGGGCCTGCAAGAACGCCTGGCGGTGATCACCCATGCGGTCAGTGTCGAGGAATACCAGCAACGGCTGGATTTTGAACTTGGCGTGATCGAATCGATGGGTTTTCCCGGCTATTTCCTGATCGTTGCGGATTTCATCAAATGGGCCAAGGATCAGGGTATTCCCGTGGGTCCGGGGCGTGGCTCCGGGGCTGGTTCCCTGGTGGCCTATGCCCTGACGATCACCGATCTTGATCCGCTTCGATATGCCCTGCTGTTTGAACGGTTTCTTAATCCCGACCGGGTGTCGATGCCGGATTTCGACATTGATTTCTGCATGGATCGCCGCGAAGAGGTGATCGAATATGTGCAGGCCAAATACGGGCGAGACCGGGTGGCGCAGATCATCACCTTTGGCGCACTTCTGTCCAAGGCGGCGGTGCGTGATATCGGGCGGGTTCTGCAAATGCCCTATGGCCAGATTGACCGGCTGTCAAAACTGATCCCGTCCGAGGGGGTCAAGCCAGTCAGCATTGAAAAGGCGCTGGCGGATGAGCCGCGCCTGCGCGCCGAGGCCAAATCCGAAGAAGTGGTGAACCGCATGCTCAGCTATGCCGGGCAGATCGAAGGTTTGCTGCGCAACGCCTCGACCCATGCGGCGGGTGTGGTGATTGGTGATCGGCCATTGGATGAGCTGGTGCCGCTATATAAAGACCCCAGATCCGATATGCCCGCGACGCAGTTCAACATGAAATGGGTGGAACAGGCGGGGCTGGTCAAGTTCGACTTTCTGGGGCTGAAGACCCTGACCGTGATCCAGAACGCGCTGGACCTCTTGAAACTACGCGGTGTTGAAATCGACATCGGGCAAATCCCACTGGATGACCAGAAGACCTTTGATCTTTATGCCAGTGCCAAAACGGCAGCGGTGTTTCAGGTTGAAAGCAGCGGCATGATGGACGCGCTTCGCCAGATGAAGCCGACCACGATTGAGGACATCATCGCGCTGGTTGCGCTTTACCGCCCCGGTCCGATGGAAAACATTCCGATGTTTTGTGACGTCAAGAACGGGCGCAAGGAACGCGAAAACCTGCACCCCTCGATTGATCATTTGCTGGACGAAACCCAGGGCATCATTGTCTATCAGGAACAGGTGATGCAGATCGCCCAGGAAATGGCCGGCTACAGCCTTGGCGGTGCCGACCTTCTGCGCCGTGCCATGGGCAAAAAGATTCAGGCGGCGATGGACGAAGAACGCCCAAAATTCATCTCTGGTGCAGCCACCAATGGCGTTGACAAGAAAAAGGCGACCGAGGTCTGGAACCTTTTGGACAAGTTCGCCAATTACGGTTTCAACAAATCCCACGCTGCCGCCTATGCCGTGGTCAGCTATCAGACCGCCTGGCTAAAGGCCAACCATCCGGTTGAATTCATGGCGGCGGTGATGAATTGCGACATTCATCAGACCGACAAACTCGGCGTCTATATCGAAGAGGTGAAGCGCCTTAGCATTCCGCTAATACCGCCCTGTGTCAACCAATCCGAGGCGATGTTCTCGGTCAGGGACGGTGCCATCCATTATGCGCTTGGCGCACTCAAGAATGTCGGTGTCGAGGCGATGAAATTGATCGTCGAGGGGCGCAAGGACAAGCCATACCGCGATCTTGTGGATTTTGCCCGACGGGTCGATCTGAAACGCGTTGGCAAGCGCCCGATGGAAATGCTGGCGCGTTCCGGCGGGTTTGATCAGCTTGACGCCAATCGCGCCAAGGTGCTGGCCAGTGTTGATCAGCTTGTCGCCTGGTCGGGGGCCGTGCATGAAGACCGGGCCTCGGCCCAGGGGGGCCTGTTTGGCGATGCGGGTGAAGATCTGCCAAGCCCCCGCCTGCCGATGCCGCCCGACTGGCTGCCGACGGAAAAGCTTTCGCAGGAACATCAGGCGGTCGGTTTCTATCTGTCCGGTCATCCGCTGGACGACTATCTTGGACCGCTGAAACGCAAGGGTGTTCTGACCCTGGCAGAACTTCAGCAAAAGGCTGAGGGTGGGCGCTTTGCCGCCAAGATTGCCGGAACCGTTGCCAAGCGACAGGAAAAGAAAAGCGCGCGCGGCAACCGTTTTGCCTTTATCGAGCTTTCCGATTCAACCGGTCGCTACGAGGCCACGATGTTTGCCGAACCATTGGAACAATTCCGTGACCTTCTTACGGTCGGCAGCAACGTGGTGCTGGGGGTCGAAGCGAATCTGGAGGGCGACCAGTTGAAGCTGCTGGCGCGCGCGGTGCAGCTGGTGGATAGGGCGGTGGCGGATGCCGCGTCGATGGGTCTGAGGGTTTACATCAACGATGCGGCGGCGGTGGAATCTGTTGCAAACGTGCTGGAAAAAGCCGGAACCGGCAACGATCGTCATGCCAAAGGGCCGGTCAATCTTTTGCTGATGCATCCCGAACTGCCCGGCGAGGTCGAAATGGCACTGGGCGACAATTTTTGCGTCAGCCCGGAAATCCGTGGCGCCATCCGTTCGCTTGGCGGGGTGGTGACGGTCGAGGAATTCTGATCCGGCTACCAGTGCGGCGGTTTCCGATCGCCAAAAGTGGCACCCCCATCGCCATCCGGATCCTGCTCGGCAAGCCGCCCCAACAACATTCGGACATGGCGCGTCAGATCGTCGATCTCGCGTGCCTGGCGTGCGACAACCTCGCTTAGCTCCTCGACGGTTTGCGACAGATGTGTGGTTTGGATTTCCAGCTCGATGATACGTTTTTCGTCCATCCGGCCCCCCTTTTCACTCCGTTAACATGGTTGGTGTGACGCGACCAAGCCGAATTCCATTGCGCCGAACTTGCCCCCTTTCCCGCCATAGGCTAGGGAAGCCTGCAACAAGACGCGCCTATCAGGGACCAAGCGAAATGGCCAAGGACAAAAAACCCAAAATCCGCCGCCCGCAGGCCGATACGCCCAAGGGGTTTCGCGACTATTTCGGGGTTGAGGTGGCTGAGCGTAATCAGATGCTTGAAACCATCGCCGATGTCTATCACCGCTATGGTTTTGACGCGCTGGAAAGTTCGGCGGTGGAAACGGTCGAGGCCCTTGGCAAGTTCCTGCCCGACGTTGATCGCCCGAATGAGGGGGTTTTTGCCTGGCAGGAAGAAGATGACGGCGACTGGCTGGCGCTCAGGTATGATCTGACGGCACCCCTGGCGCGGGTCTATGCCCAGCACCGCAACGACCTGCCGCTTCCCTATCGCCGCTATGCGATGGGCCCGGTCTGGCGCAACGAAAAGCCGGGGCCGGGGCGGTATCGGCAGTTTTATCAATGCGATGCGGATACGGTAGGGTCTGCCAGCATGGCGGCGGATGCCGAGATTTGCGCCATGCTGGCGGATTGCCTTGAGAAGGTCGGGATTCCGCATCGCGATTATGTGGTGCGGATCAACAATCGCAAGGTTCTGGATGGTGTACTGGAAATTGCAGGCCTGTCGGGCGACGACAAAGAGGCCGAGCGCGGGATTGTTTTGCGGGCGATTGATAAGCTGGATCGGTTGGGCGTAGAAGGCGTGCGCGCGCTGTTGGGCGCCGGGCGCAAGGATGAGAGCGGGGATTTTACCAAGGGCGCAGGCCTGACCGATGAGCAAGTTGAAATCGTCATGATGTTTGTCAATGCGCCGATCGTTGTTTCACAGAAACTTCAGTCTTACGCTCAGACATTTGAGGGACTTGATATCGTAGAGTCTGACTATAGCCAAGCTAGCAAGCAGCAGTCAGGAAGCTCGTGGAATCACCAAGTGTTGGAACATCTTCGAGTAATCGTGGGCGACTCCCTAGTGGGCCAACAAGGCGTCGATGAACTGGAAACCATCGCCGCCCTACTGGACGCCCAAGGCTACGGTCCCGACCGCATCGTTATCGACCCCTCGGTCGTGCGCGGCCTCGGCTATTACACCGGCCCCGTCTATGAGGCGGAACTGACCTTTGAAATCCTCGACGACAAGGGCCGCAAGCGGCAGTTTGGTTCGGTCGCGGGGGGTGGGCGCTATGACGATCTGGTCAAGCGGTTCACCGGGCAATCGGTGCCGGCCACCGGTATTTCCATCGGTGTTGACCGGCTGTTGGCGGCGCTTAGGGAAAAGGGGCGGCTTGGCGGTCAGTCCAGCGGGCCGGTGGTGGTGACGGTGATGGATCGTGACCGCATGGCCGATTATCAGACGATGGTGGCGGAACTCCGCAATGCCGGTATCCGCGCCGAGGTTTATCTTGGCAATCCCAAGAATTTCGGCAACCAGTTGAAATACGCCGACAAACGCCAAAGTCCGGTGGCGGTGATCGAGGGCGAGGATGAAAAATCGCGCGGAGTTGTGCAGATCAAGGATCTGGCGCTCGGCGCGCGGCTGGCGGCGGAAATGACCACCAACGAGGAATGGAAGGCGCAACCGGCGCAGATGGAAATCAAGCGCTCCGATCTGGTGGCCGAGGTGCAGCGCATGATCAAACGGGCGGATGGTTAAGCCATGCTGAACGACCGGCGCGGACGCATCAAGGCCGAGGCAGAGCGCATGTCGGCGTTCTTTCTTGCCGAGGGTGCGCTTCCGGTCGAGGCGGCCAGCTTGCAGCCTGCCGAAATCCTGCTCGATCTTTACGGCGAAGATATTCGCGCGCGGGCCTATGTCACTCATGACCCGATGCAGGGCGAACAAATGTTACGACCGGATTTCACCGTGCCGGTGGTACAGATGCACATGGATGAGGGGGCTGAACCGGCGCGCTATACCTATCAGGGGCCGGTCTGGCGCAAACAGGCACCGGGTTCGGATCGTGCCTCGGAATATTTGCAGGTCGGGTTCGAGTTGTTTGACCGCACTGATCCGGCGGCCTCGGATGCCGAAGTGTTCGCGCTGTTCGGTCAGGTGCTGGAGGGGCTGAACCTGCGCGCCTCGACCGGGGATCTGGGTATTCTGATGGCGGCAGTGTCCGGACTTTCAACGATTGAGCGGCGTAAGGCGGCACTGAAGCGGCATATCTGGCGACCCATGCGGTTTCGTGCGCTGCTTGACCGGTTCGGGGGGGCAAGCACCATGCCGGAAAGCCGACGCAAGCTGCTGGAGGCGGTGAAATCCGCCACGGTGCCGGAACAGATCAAGGCGGCGGGCAGGTTTGTCGGCCTCAGGGGGCGGGATGAGATCGCCGAGCGCGTGGCAGCATTGGAGGAAGATCAGGCTGCGCCGCCGATTTCGCGCGAGGAGGTCGGGTATCTGGAAGATATCCTGAGCATCCGCGAAAAGGCCGATATAGCCCTGAAACATCTGCGCCGGATCGAGGCCGATTTTGGCCCCATTCGCAGCGCGGTTGACCGGTTTGAGCAGCGCCTGGAGGCGCTTGAGGCACGGGGAATAGATGTCGCGGCACTGGATTTTGAAGGCAGCTACGGGCGCACCACGCTGGAATATTACGATGGTTTCGTCTTCGGTTTCCACGCCGAAGACCGCGCCGATTTGCCGGTGATCGCCAGCGGTGGCCGTTATGACGCGCTGACCGGGGTTCTGGGGCGCGGCCGTTCGATCCCTGCAGTTGGCGGGGTGATCCGCCCGGAATTCGTGCTGGCCCTGCGGGAGGGTGCCTGATGGCCGTGAAACTTGGCGTGCCCTCCAAGGGACGGTTGCAGGAACTGACGTTTGATTGGTTCCGCACCCGCGGGCTGGACCTGCGGCGAAGCGGTTCGGTCCGGGAATATGCCGGGGCTGTGGATGGCTTTGAAGGCGTTGAACTGGTGTTGTTGTCAGCAGGAGAAATCCCGCGTGAACTGGTCTCAGGCCGGATTGACCTTGGGGTGACGGGCACCGATCTGGTGCATGAACGGATTCCCCTCTGGGATCAGCAAATGGAGTTGCTGGCGCGGTTGGGATTTGGGCATGCCGATCTGTTGCTGGCGGTGCCGAAGGTCTGGATTGATGTGGACACGCTCGATGATCTGGACGCGGCGGCGGCGCAGTTTCGAGCGCGGCATGGGTTTCGACTGAGGATCGCGACCAAGTATCATACTATGGTCCGGGAGTTTCTGCGCCTGAACGGAGTTGCCGATTATCAACTGGTGGACAGTCAGGGTGCCACCGAGGGGACGGTCAAGAACCTGACTGCCGAGGCGATTGCCGATATCAGTTCAACCGGCGATACGCTGGAAGCCAATCATTTGAAACCCCTGGCGGATGGATTGATTCACCAATCACAGGCGGCCCTGTTCCGGGCGCGGGTGGCGCCAGCCGGAACTGCCGATCAAAATATTCTGGCGACTTTGCTGGCGCGGATTGGTGTTCACCAATCCGAATGACACCGCTTTGCGGTGACGCCTTTTCAAGGTGCCTTCGGCGAGAGTGTATCGGGAACAATGAGTTGGCAGGTTATTTCAGGCCGATTTCGGCCAGCGCAAGGCGCATGCCGATCGGCAGGTCGTCGTCGTTCTTGTGGTTTTTGATCAGATCGGGCGGGCTGTCTTCCAATGGCAGGTATCGCCATCCCTGAAACGGGCGGCGTGGGGCGACGCGGGTTCGGATGATTTCCGGTGACATCAGGATGACACATCGGCGGATGCCGTCGGTGCCAATTTTTTCCTCGAACCCAAGGATTTTTTGTCTGGCCATTATATTGCCTCGGATTACCCAGTAAAGTGAGCCGCCGTTCAGGATTTCATCCGTGCGTCGGGGCCACATGCGGGTAATGTGGCGGGTTAGGTTGTCAAACCCGTCCTTTTTGGTCTGTTCGGCTTGAGTGGCGCGATAGGTCAGCAGGTGTTCGACACTGTCGATGCCGACGCATAGTTTGATCAGATTGATTGCGTTTGTGGTCAAGAATCCCGCCCCCGAAATTGCTTATCAAAAGATAAGCTTTTGGCCGGAAGATGCAATCGGCAGTCGGCATTTGTCACAGGTTATCGAATATCGAAGTGTTTGCCCGGCTTACGTTGACCGGGGCAGATGTTGTGTCTATTCTTTGTCCTCCCCCAACCCAGACGGGACCAATATGATGAGCCATTTTTCAACTCCGATTTCCGAGCAGATCTGGGATATGAAATACCGTTTGAAAACCACCGATGGAACGCCTGTGGATCTGGTGGTCGAGGACAGTTGGCGAAGGGTTGCCGATGCGCTGGCAAAGCAAGAGAACGACCCGGAGGCCTGGCGGGACAAGTTCTATGCCGCGCTGGAGAATTTCAGGTTTTTGCCGGCGGGGCGAATTCTGGCGGGTGCGGGCACCGGGCGAAGCGTGACGCTGTTCAACTGTTTCGTCATGGGCGCCATCCCTGACAGTCTGAGCGGCATTTTCGAAAACCTGCGCGAGGCTGCCTTGACCATGCAGCAGGGTGGTGGCATCGGCTATGACTTTTCCACCATCAGGCCCAAGGGTGCGGATGTGAAGGGGGTGGCGGCGGATGCTTCGGGGCCGCTCAGCTTCATGGATGTCTGGGACGCGATGTGCCGCACCATCATGTCGGCCGGTTCCCGCCGCGGGGCAATGATGGCAACCCTGCGCTGCGATCACCCCGATGTCGAGGCATTTATCGAGGCCAAGCAAGACCCGGCGCGCCTGAGGATGTTCAACCTTTCGGTGCTGGTTACCGATGCCTTCATGGCGGCGATCAAGGCCGATGCGTCGTGGGATCTGGTTTTTGATGATGTGGTCTACAAGACGGTTTCGGCACGCGTGCTGTGGGACCGGATCATGCGGGCGACCTATGAATTTGCCGAGCCGGGGGTGATTTTCATCGACCGGATCAACCAGTTGAACAACTTGGCATATTGCGAAACGATTGCCGCAACCAACCCCTGCGGTGAACAGCCGCTGCCGCCTTATGGCGCGTGTCTTTTGGGGTCGATCAATCTGGCCAGGCTGGTCAGCGGAGCGTTTGAGGCTCAAGCGGCGCTTGATCTGGAAGAACTGGATGATCTGGTGCGGATTGCCGTTCGGATGATGGATAACGTGGTGGATGTATCACGGTTTCCGCTGGAACCACAGCAGGCCGAGGCGCATGCCAAACGACGAATCGGGTTGGGCATTACCGGGTTGGCCGATGCATTGCTGATGATCGGCCTTCGTTATGGCACTGATGAGGCGGCGCATCAGACTGGTGAATGGCTGCACCGGATTGCCCGCGTTGCTTATCTGGCCTCGGCCGATCTGGCTGTCGAAAAGGGTTCCTTTCCGCTGTTTGACCGCGAGAAATACCTGGCCAGCGGGACGCTGGCGGGAATGGACGAAGACGTGCGCGCCGCGATCGCCGAAAAGGGTATCCGCAATGCACTGCTGACTTCGATCGCGCCGACCGGCACCATTTCGCTTTATGCCGGCAATGTATCTTCGGGAATTGAACCGGTGTTTGCGTATTCATACAAACGCAAGGTGCTGCAGAAAGACGGCTCGCGCCGCGAGGAAGAGGTGGTCGATTATGCGGTGCGACTGTGGCGTGAAAAATTCGGTGATGCTCCCTTGCCGGATCATTTCGTTGATGCTCAAAGCCTGTTGCCGCTTGAGCATGTAAAAATGCAGGCGGAAGCGCAGAAATGGGTGGATTCGAGCATCTCGAAAACCATCAACTGCCCGGTTGATATCAGCTTTGCCGATTTCAAGGAGGTTTATTTTGAAGCTTTTGAAAGCGGTTGCAAGGGATGCACGACCTACCGACCGAACGAGGTGACAGGGAGTGTGTTGAGCGTGACTGCGACCAAGGCCCCGGAATTACAAAACTCGGATGCTCCGGAAATGGTTTCAGGCAGCGACCAAGAGCCCCTGACACCGCACGGCGATGTCATTTACATGTCGGAACCGCTTGACCGGCCTGGGGCGCTTGAAGGTAATACCTACAAGGTGAAATGGCCCGACAGCGAGCATGCGTTGTACATCACCGTCAATGATATCATCATCAATGGCCACCGCCGGCCTTTCGAGGTGTTCATCAATTCCAAGAATATGGAGCATTTCGCCTGGACGGTGGCCCTGACGCGGATGATTTCGGCGGTGTTTCGTCGTGGCGGTGACGTTTCCTTTGTGGTCGAGGAGTTGAAGGCAGTTTTTGATCCGCGTGGTGGGGCGTGGATGGAGGGCAAATACATCCCGTCGATTCTGGCGGCCATTGGTGGGGTGATCGAACGGCACATGATCGCCATCGGCTTTATCGTCGAGGGCGGGCATCTGCGTGCGGATCCGCATCCGAATGCCGGCAGCGTGGCCGTAGGGGATCGACCGCGCGGGGCGGCCTGCCCCAGTTGCGGTCAACCTGGTATGCAGATGGTCGAGGGGTGCAAGACCTGTCTGGAATGCGGCTATAGCAAATGCGGCTGAAGTGCAGCGTTGATTCACCATTTATCTGACTTTTGATGATTGGCCATTGGCCGGGCCGAAATGGCCGCTATGCAAGCTTAAGTGGCCAATCGGGCGAAAACGCCGGTTTTTCCGTTTCGACAGCAGAAGTGCAGCGTGGGCCGCAAAGACAAGCAGGCGGGCTCTTGCCGAAGATCGCTGGATACCAAAGCGGGCAGGGTAAGCCTGAATGTTCCGAAGCTGCATTGGCAAACCTTCGAGAACGCGTTCATCGAGCGTTGGAATTCTTGTCTTATGGTGCCTAAAGCTGCCTGGCATCGGAGGCTTTCATGCCGGAGTATTTGACCTTCCAAGCATGGCAGAAGCCTTCAGATATCCAGTGTTTATCATTCAGATCAGCACATTCGCACCGCTTTATGTCCCACAATAGCCGCAGGACTTTTCTTCTAAATATCTTGTCCGTTTCATCCGTCCGTCCTTTTGATGGTCGGACACCAGTTCAAATTGTTGAAAAAAACCGTTGCAGGTCACGGCTGTTATATGCGCTGGATGCTTTCAACCGCGAGGGGCGGCGCATCAAGGTTGGTCTGCCGTTGCCTGCAGAACGCTTCACCCGCCGTCTAAACCAGAACATCGAGTGACTCTTGCGCGCCGAGGTCGAACACCCGTTTGTAACGGGCGATTTCATCTTTCGGCCCCATCGCCTTGTTCGGATTGTCTGACAGCTTGACGGTCGGTTTGCCATCAGCACTGACCGCCTTGCAGACCAGCGAGAAGGGTTCGAGTCCCGCATCCGGAACCAACCCGCGAAAGTCGTTGGTCAGAAGGGTTCCCCAGCCGAATCCGACCTTGACCCGGCCTTTGAACTGTTGACTAAGTTCTTCGATCTTGTCGACGTCCAGTCCGTCGGAAAAGATCACCAGCTTGTGGCGCGGATCCTGTCCCTTGTCCTGCCACCAGCGAATTGCGGTTTCGGCACCGGTTGCAGGATCGCCGCTGTCAATGCGCATGCCGGTCCAGTTCACCAGCCAGTCGGGCGCGTTATCCAGAAATCCCTTGGTGCCGTAGGTGTCTGGCAGGATGATCAGCAGGTTACCCTCATGTTCCTCCTGCCAGTCGGCAAGCACCTTGTAGGGGGCATGTGCCAATTCCGTGTCGTTGTCGGCCAGTGCTGCATAGACCATGGGCAATTCATGGGCGTTGGTTCCGATCGCCTCGACCTCACGCTTCATGGCGATAAGACAGTTTGAGGTACCGGTGAACTTAGTTCCAAGCCCTTCGATCATCGCCTGCACGCAGCGATCCTGCCAAAGGAATCCATGCCGTCGCCTGGTGCCGAAATCGGCCACCGACAGGGGTTCGATGCGGCGCAGGCGTTCGATCTTTTCCCAAACCCGGGTCAGGGCGCGGGCATAAAGCACTTGCAATTCAAACCGGCCCATATGTGCCAGCGCGGCGCGTGAACGCAATTCCATGATGATGGCAAGGGCGGGAATCTCCCACATCATCACCTCATGCCATGTGCCTTCAAAACTTAGTTCATATTGGCCGTCACGTCTTTCCAGGTGATAGGGCGGCAGGCGCAACCCTTCGAACCACGCCATAAAGTCCGGGCGGAACATCGCCCGCTTGCCGTAAAACATGTTGCCGCGCAGCCAGGTGCTTTCGCCGCGCGACAGTGACAGTGATCGCACGTGGTCCAACTGTTCGCGCAGTTCACCCTCGTCGATCAGTTCGGCCAGACGGATGCGTTTGGTACGGTTGATCAGGCTGAATTCCACCCGGGTGTCGGGACGGTTGCGAAAAACCGACTGTGCCATCAGAAGTTTGTAAAAATCGGTGTCGATCAGGGAACGAATGATCGGGTCAATCTTCCACTGGTGGTCATAGACGCGTTTTGCAATATCCATCGGATTTCCTAATCAACCAGCCTGATGCCGTGGTCAAGCATGTCCTTTCGCGCCGCCACAAGTGAACCGTCAAGGTCGATGGCGCGGCAGGCACCTTCCAGCACTGTCACATGAAAGCCGAGCTTGGCAGCATCCACCGCCGAATAGCGCACGCAGAAATCGGTGGCGAGGCCGACCATCACCAGATCATGCACCCCGCGTTCGCGCAGGTACCCCTCAAGTCCGGTGCGCGTCTTGTGATCGTTTTCGAAAAATGCCGAATAGCTGTCGATGGCGCTGCGAAACCCTTTGCGCAGGATCATGTCGGCGCTGTCGGTCCGAAGGTTTGAATGGAAATCGGCACCATGGCTGCCCTGCACGCAATGCACCGGCCACAAGACCTGCGGCCCATAGGGCATGTCGATCATGGTGAACGCCTCGGCCCCGTTCTGGTTTTCGGCAAAAGACGAATGATCCTTTGGGTGCCAGTCCTGGGTCAGTACCTGCACGGCATAGTCGGCTTGCAACTGGTTGATCCGCGCAATGATGTCACTGCCGCCATCAACCGCCAGCGCACCACCCGGGCAGAAATCGTTCTGAATGTCGATCATTATCAATGCCGTGTCTGAACGAGGCATTCACGCGCTCCTTGAATTCCTGAACCTCAAGGACTAGACAGCGCACCGGGCGGCGTCAATGCTGTGGAACGCCCTGCATTCAAGGGAAAATGATCCGGATGTCAGAATTTATCGTTGCAGCCCTTTATCAATTCACTCGGTTTGCCGATCCGGCATCGCTGCGCCAACCTTTGCAGGCCGCCTGTGACCGGGCTGATATCCGGGGTTCGCTGCTATTGGCGGCCGAGGGGATCAACGGCACGATTGCCGGGGATCGCGAAGGTATTGATAGCGTAATCAACCATATCCGGGGATTGCCAGGCTGTCAGGCGCTGGAGCATAAGGAAAGCCACGCGGCGAAAATGCCGTTTTTGCGCATGAAGGTGCGCCTCAAGCATGAGATCGTGACCATGGGCCAGCCACAAGTTGACCCGTTGGCCAGTGTCGGCAATTACGTCGCGCCTGAGGATTGGAATGATCTGATCGCCAGCGACGACGTGGTTCTGATCGACACCCGCAACGATTATGAGGTGGCCATCGGCACGTTTCAGGGCGCCATCAATCCTGAAACCGCCAGGTTTCGTGACTTTCCGGCCTGGTGGGCCGCCAACCGGGACCGGTTTCATAACAAGCGCGTGGCGATGTTTTGTACCGGCGGCATCAGGTGCGAGAAATCCACCAACTACCTGCTGGGCGAAGGGGTCAGCGAGGTTTACCACCTGAAGGGCGGCATCCTTAAATATCTTGAAGAAGTCCTCCCTGAAAACAGCCGCTGGAACGGTGAATGCTTCGTGTTCGATAGCCGGGTTTCGGTCGGGCATGGGCTGGCCGAGGGGCCGTATCAACTATGCCATGCCTGCCGTCGCCCGATCCTGCCTGCCGACATGGAAAAGCCGGAATTTGAACAAGGCGTATCCTGCCACCAGTGTTTTTATCAGATCGACGAAGCCAGGCGTGCGCGTTTCCGCGAGCGGCAAAAACAGGTGATGTTGGCGGAAAAGCGCGGCCATCAGCACATCGGCCAGCCGATACCGCAGTCAGACGAGACTTAGTTCAGACAGGGCCTGAATCAGGCAGCCACGCGTCTTAGATGGTGTGGGGTTTCGTTCACCGGCAGATGCACAACGGCCGACAGCGCGCCAACACCGACGCCGACCCACCACACGGCGGTGTAATTTCCGTAAAGGTCGTATAGCTGGCCACCCAGCCAGACCCCCATGAAGCTGCCCAACTGGTGGCTGAAAAATACGATGCCATAAAGCGTTCCCATGTAACGAACGCCGTAAAGATGTGCCACCAGCCCACTGGTCAATGGCACCGTTGCCAGCCACAGCGCCCCCATTGCCAGCGAAAACAGCACCACGCTGGCCGGGGTGATCGGCATCAGGATAAAGACGGCGGCAATGATGGTCCGCCCCAGATAAACGCTTGCGAGCAGGTATTTTCGGCTGAAATAATTGCCAAGCCAGCCCGCTGCAATGGTGCCGGAAATATTAGCAATGCCGATCAGGGCAATGGCCACTGCCCCGAGGGCCGAGGTGGTGCTGACGCCTAGCGATGCCAGTGTGCCGCTGGGGTCAATGGCGCCGCACATCTCGGTTATCATCGCCGGAAAATGCGCGGTAATGAATCCAAGCTGATAACCGCAGGAAAAAAAGCCGATGAAGATCAGGATATAAGACGGATCAACCAGAGTTTTCCCGACAATTTCCCGCATGCTTTCTTCCATCTCGCCGCGCGGTGCTGGTGGGGGAATACGCATCATCGGCAGAGCCGCCAGAACCGCCAGAATGGCAACGGCGAACAGAAGAAACACGCTTTGCCATGACATCATGGTCATCAGCCATTCGGCCGTGGGCGCACCAATCACCTGCCCGGCGGAACCGGCTGCCGTCGCCACCCCCAAGGCCATTGAGCGGTTCGCGTTCGATGAGGTACGCCCGACCACCGCCAGAATCACCCCAAACCCGGTTCCAGCGATACCAAAACCGACCAGAATCTCCAGAAATTGATGTGCCCCCGGTGTTACCGCAAAACTGGAAAGAACCAGCCCCACGGCATAAAAAACCGCCCCAAGAACAATCGCCCGCCTGTCGCCGAACCGTTCGGCGATGGCCCCGAAAATCGGCTGGCCGATACCCCAGGCAAGGTTCTGAATGGCTATCGCCAGTGAAAAATCCGCCCGCATCCAGCCGAATTCCGTTGCGATCGGGATCTGGAACACCCCGAAAGAAGCGCGAATGGCGAAACCGACCATGATGATCAGGCTGCCGCCGATCAGAATGGGGGAAAACAGGCTGCTGCGGGAATTTGGCATTTGCGATCCTGATCATGGAACCGCTATCTGAACCAATAAATTCGACAAGGTCAAAGCAAAACCTGTCGATCTTGAACCTGCGAATGGTTATGGTCCGCGCGGCCTGACAAAGGAATGATGGTGCAAGCGGATTTGAAGACTCAATATACCAAGATGGTTGCCACTGGCGAAATGCGCCAGGACAAGGCGCAGTTGGTGGCGATCGAAAAACTGGAGCATATCCGCCGGTTTCTGGAACAAACCTCGGAATCAAGGGGTGCGCGTCTGGCCGGGTTGCTTGGCCTTCGCACGCCCCCTCCACCGCCCGGCCTTTACCTTTGGGGCAGCGTCGGTACGGGCAAGTCGATGCTGATGGACCTGTTTTTTTCCGCCACAGACATCAGGCGAAAACGCCGGGTGCATTTCCACGCCTTCATGCAGGAAGTGCATGAAGCGATGTATCAGGTACGCCAGACCGAAATCGACGATCCGATTGCCGTGGTTGCCGCAGGTATCGCCGCCGAGGCGCGGCTGCTTTGTTTTGACGAAATGCAGATCACCGACATTACCGATGCGATGATCATCGGCCGGTTGTTTGAACAGTTGCTGAGTGCAGGAAGTTCCATTGTTACCACCTCGAACCGCGCGCCCGACGATCTTTATAAGGACGGGTTGAACCGGCAGTTGTTTCTGCCATTCATCGACCTGATCAAACAAAGGTTGCAGGTTCACCACCTTCTGAGCGCATTTGACTATCGTCAGGACAAGCTGAGGGGGCAGCAGACCTGGTTCAGCCCGACAGGCAAGGCGGCGGATACCGAAATGGCGCGTATCTGGTTGGATTTGGCCGAACATCAGGGCGCGCCGCTGACCCTGCATGTAAAAGGGCGCAATGTTGTCTTGCCTTGCTTTCACAACGGCGTGGCGCGAGTCGGATTTGCCGATCTTTGCGCCAAACCGCTGGGTCCGGCGGATTATCTGGCCATTGCCGATGCCGTTCGGGTGCTTTTGGTTGACAACATCCCGCGCCTGTCGCGCGCCAGGAATAATGAGGCCAAGCGATTCATCACCCTGATCGACACGCTATATGAGGCGAAAACCCAACTGATCTGCTCGGCAGAGGCCGAGCCAGAGATGCTGTATGTCGATGGCCCCGGTGCGTTTGAATTTCAACGTACCGCTTCGCGTCTTCGGGAAATGCAGTCGGCTGAATGGGGGGCGGAAACTAGCGTTTCCTGAGCTGTTGCAAAAGATCGGTAGAGGCAAAGCCATCGGGTTCAACCCCGATTGACGCCTGAAAACTGCGGATTGCTGCAATGGTATCCGGCCCGACAATTCCGTCGATCTTTTCAAGTTGAATACCGCGTCTGCGCAAAAGCCGCTGCATGACCTTTTTCTGCTTGAACGACAGCGCCTTTTCGCCTCGCGGCCACTGCGTCTGAATTTCCGGCCTGCCCATGATACGGTCGCCCAGATGGCCAACCGCGATGATATAGGCATCGGCGGTGTTATACCGCTCGATCACCTGGAAATTCTTGAAAATCAGAAATGCCGCCCCCTGCGCCCCGGCAGGCAGCAGGATGGATGAGGTGCCATGATCCGGCAATTCCTTGCCATCAATGGTGGTAATCCCCATCGCCCGCCAGTCGGCAACCGGTTTCTTGACGCGCTCACTGGACTGGGAATAATCGAAACTGGCTGGCAGCTTGACCTCAACCCCCCAGGGCTGGCCATGCACCCAACCGCTGCGTTTCAGGTAATTGGCCGTTGATGCCAGGGCATCCGCCGGATCACTACCCCAGATATCGCGTTTGCCGTCGCCGCGAAAATCCTGGGCAAAGTCAAGATAGCTGGTCGGGATGAACTGTGTATGCCCCATTGCCCCGGCCCAGGATCCTTTCATCGCCGATGGCTGCACATCCCCGGCCTGAAGGATTTTCAGGGCAGCGATCAACTGACTTTCAAAAAATTTCTGCCTTCGACCGTCATAGGCCAGGGTTGCCAGGCTTTCGATCACCGGCAGATCGCCCTTTTGGGCGCCATAGGCACTTTCCAGCCCCCATATTGCCAGAACCACCTGATAATCGACGCCATAGGTCTTTTCGATCTTGACCAGCAGGGCGCGGTGTTTGGCCAGCGCCGATTTGCCGTTGCGCACCCGCGTTTCCGAGGTTGCGGTATCCAGATATTCCCAAATCTGCTTGGTGAACTCACTTTGATTGCGATCCTTTTCCACCACATATGGGTTGTATTTGACGCCGCGAAAAGCGCGGTCATAGACATCGGCGGAAATACCCCGGGCAAGGGCGCGAGCGCGAAACGATTGCACCCAAAGATCGAACCGCGCATTGCTGGCGGCAACCTGGATCGGCACGGTCACATTTCGTGGTTTGGGTTTGATACCGGTAACCTCGGAATTGCCCTGTGATGCCAGCGGCATTGCCAGCGCCATCAGTGATGTTACCCCAAAAAGCACCATTTTCCGCAGCATTGGCCCGCCTCCTGCCCGCAGGTTTTTGAATGTTCTAGCCTGATTGCCACCACAGCAAAAGCCATCCGGTGCGGAATCGGCGACTGTCTGCCGAACCTTGTCTTATTTCGGCGCTCTGTGTCTTGCCACTTTGCGAAGTTTGCTTTGCTTTTTGCGATGCGCCCCAAGTTTTCGCGCCGATCCTTTCGGCTTGCCCTTGCTGCTGGTTCTGGGCATCGGTTTATTGTCCACCGTCAGCAGTTCGAACATCAGCCCGCCAGTAATCGGCACCGCCTCTGCCAGTCGCACCGTTACCGGCTGGCCAAGCTTCAGAACCAGCCGGGATTTTTCACCTGTCAAGGTCTGCTGATCGGCGTCATGGTGGAAATATTCCCGCCCCAGCGTCGAGATTGGCACCAATCCATCTGCTCCTGTCTCGTTCAGTTTCACGAACAGGCCGAAACGCGCGATACCTGCAATCCTGCCGTCAAACTCGTTGCCCACCCGTTCTGCCAGGTATGAGGCAAGATAGCGGTCATTGGTGTCCCGTTCCGCCATCATCGAGCGCCGTTCCGCCATCGAGATCACCTCGCCGGTTTCTTCCAGCCGTGCGATATCCTCAGGCGACAGTCCATCTTTTCCCCAGCCATGCGCGCTGATCAATGCGCGGTGCACGATCACATCGGCATAGCGGCGGATCGGTGAAGTGAAATGTGCGTAGCGTTTCAGGTTCAGCCCGAAATGCCCGAAATTATGCGGCGCATAATAGGCCTGAGTCATTGAGCGCAGCACCGACATGTTGATGATCTCGGCATTATCCGTACCCGCCGCCCCATCCAGCAGACGGTTGAGGTGTTGCGGCTTCAGCACCTGCCCCTTGGCAAGGTTCAGCCCGGCGGCATGGGCAATATCGCGCAAACTGTCCAGTTTTTCGGGGCTTGGTTCTTCGTGCACGCGATAAAGAAACGGCCGGCGTTTACCTTCCAGCGTTTCGGCGGCGCTGACATTGGCCAGAATCATGAATTCCTCGATCAGCTTGTGCGCGTCAAAGCGTTCACGAAATGCGACCGAGGTGACATGACCTTCCGATGACAGCTCAATCCGCCGCTCTGGCAGATCAAGATGTAAGGGCTGGCGGTTGTTTCTTTCCTTCATGGCAGCGTCAAAGGCGGCATAAAGCGGCGCAATTACCGTTGCCAGCAAGGGTTCGGTTACTTCGTCTGGCTTGCCATCCTTGGCCGTCTGCACCTGCATGTAATTCAGCGATGCGCGTGAATTCATCAAGCCGCGCGTAAAACGGTGGCTGATCTTGCGCCCGGCACGGTTTAATACCATCCTGACCGCCAGACAGGCGCGGTCAATGCCTTCGTGCAGACTGCAAAGATCGCCCGACAAGGCATCCGGCAGCATCGGCACCACCCGGTCGGGAAAATAGGTGGAATTGCCACGCAACCGCGCCTCGCGGTCCAGCCGCGATCCCGGCGTCACATAATGCGCAACATCGGCAATCGCCACCCAGACCACATGCCCACCCTCGTTGGCCACATCGTCATCGGCATGGGCATAGACTGCATCATCGCGGTCGCGGGCGTCAACCGGATCAATGGTGATCAACGGCAGGTCGCGCAAATCTTCGCGCTTGCCAAGACGAACCGGCTTGGCCGATTCCGCTTCAAGGATCACCTCATCGGGAAAAACATCCGGTATCCCATGCGTGTGAATGGCATATAACGAGACGGATTTCGGTGCCATCGGATCGCCCAGAACCTCGGTTATCCGCGCTTGTGGCAGCCCATATTGCCGCTTGGTTCCGATCAGGCTGGCATTGACCAACTCGCCATCTTTTGCGCCGTTGACCTCGCCGTCAGGTACTCGCCATTCGCGGTCGGATTTCTTGTCGATGGCCACAATCCGCCCGCCTTCGGTGCCTTGGCGATACAGCCCCAGAATCTGCGTCGGCCCTGATCCAAGCTTGCGGATGATCCGGCCCTCATAGGGATATTTCTGATCCTTCAATGGGGTAATCTTGGTCAGAATCTGGTCACCGGCACCAACTGCCGCCTCGCCGCGCTTGGGCAGGATCACAATTTTCGGCGTATCCCCCTTACCTGCGAAATCAAGCGGTTCGGCTACCAGATCACCTTCAGAATCCGGCCCGATGACCCGCAGAACCGCCACAGGCGGCAGATGTGCCGATTTGCGACGGCGGTCCGGTTCAGGCGCGATGCTGCCATCCCGTGCCAATTCGCCCAGCAACTCGTTCAGATCAATGCGCGAACTGCCCTTGATGCCAAACGCCTTGGCAATATCGCGCTTGCCGGATTTCTGTGGATTGTCCTCGACCCAACGGATCAGGTCTGCTTTGGAAGGAAGATTTTTCATGCGCCGAGCAATAGCACGCGGTCATGCCCCCGTCACACCGAAATTCTGGTTTCTTTATTGCACAACTACTCTCGGGGAGGCAGGCCGGATTGCCCCGGCAATCAGGCCGTGGAGGGGCAGACAGCCCCTCCGTCGCAACGCCGAAAACGATCATGCGCCCGGCGACTTCTGCAACCGATCGAGATCTGCGCCATTGTCGATATCGTGCAGGGTTTCGACCATTCCGATCCGCCGATTGCCGAGACTTGTCATTGATTGCGCCAATGCATCCGGGGTTGACCAGTCAACGCCGTTGAACATGCCAATGGGGGGGCGCGAGTGTCTAAGCCCGACCAGCCAGAAACCGCCATCCATCGCCGGGCCGAATACTGCGTCGGAAAATTTCAGTGTCTTGAATGCATCGGCAATATGCCAGCGGCGGATATCGGGAATGTCGGAACCGATGATCACCATCGGCCCCGGCCCGGATCGGCGAAATACCGACAACATGCGCGCGCCAAGATCGCCCCGCCCCTGCGGCAGGCGCATGATACCCGGGGGCCAAATGCGACTGTTCATGCCTTCCCTGTCTGGGCTGACCGCCAGCACCAGATGCCAGCGCCGATCGCTGTTCATGCGCCGGATCAGATGCAGGCTTTGATGGCGAAACCACCATGTGGCGCGGACCTTACCTATATCGTGGCCCAGCCGCGTCTTGACCCGCCCGACACGGGGCTGTTTCAGCATGATCACCAGAACCGGCCTAGCTGGCAAAATAGGCCCGCAAAATCCGGCTATAAATTGCCTTCAGCGCCTCGATCTCGGCCAGTGGAACGCATTCATCCACCTGATGCATGGTCTTGCCGACAAGGCCGAATTCCACCACCGGGCAATGATCCTTGATGAACCGCGCATCCGATGTGCCGCCCGAGGTGGACAGTTCCGGAACCAACCCGGTTTCCGCCTTGACCGCCGCCGCAACTAGGTCCGAAAATTCACCTGGTTCGGTCAGGAAACTCTCGCCGGAAATCCGTGTCGCCACGTCTATTGCAATCCCAGATTCACCCGCAATCTTCCCGGCCTCACTTTTCAGCCAGCTGCTGAGACTCGGACCATCATGCAAATCGTTGAAACGGATATTGAGGCGTGCCCGACATTCGGCAGGAATGACATTGCTGGCGGTATTGCCGGTATCAATGTTGGTGATCACCAGGCTTGAGGCATCAAAATGTGCGCTTCCCTGATCAAGTTCGTGGTCTGACAGCCGAACCAGCAACCGCGCCATCACCGGCAAGGGGTTCAGGGCGCGGTCGGGATAGGCCGAATGACCCTGCTTGCCGGCAACGACAATTTCCGCATTCATCGAGCCGCGCCGCCCGATCTTGATCATGTCGCCCAGTCGTTCCGGGCAGGTTGGCTCACCCACCAGACAATGATCCATCACCTCGTCATTGGCGGCCATCCAGTCGAGGATCGCCGCGGTTCCGTCAGTGGCAATCCCTTCTTCATCGCCGGTGATTGCCAGAACGATCGAGCCATCCGGCGGTGTTGTACGCACCAGGTCGATGGCAGCGGCGGCAAAGGCGGCAACGCCTGATTTCATGTCGGTGGCACCACGACCGTATAGCACGCCATCGCTGATTTCGCCACCAAAGGGGGCCACCGTCCAGGCATCGGTGTCGCCCGCCGGCACCACGTCGGTATGTCCGTTGAAACCAAAAGTGCGGCCATTTCCGCCTTTGCCCCATCGGGCAAACAGGTTTGCCGCCCCGCCACGATCAATGCGCGTGCAGCGAAATCCGGCGCCGCTTAACAGTCGCTCAAGCAGCACGATCGCGCCACCCTCATCCGGCGTGACCGAGGGGCAGCGGATCAGATCGGCGGTCAGTTTCACGGCATCAATCGGATCACTCATGCGGATATCCTGAAAACGGGTGTGCGGATGGCCAAACTAGCGTTGAGGCGTCAGTCGTCAAGCCCCAGAAGATCGGATACGATCTCGGCCACTTCTTCGGGCGCACAGGCCAGCGCGTCAGCCTCGGCCATGTGCAGTTCCGATTCTTCGGCATAGCCCCAAAGAACACCAAGCGAGGCGATGTCGTTATTCTGTGCCCCTAATACGTCGTGCCGCCGATCGCCGATCATCACCGAACGAAAGGGATCAGCCCCGGTTTCCGCCAGTGCATGCGCCAACAAATCGGTCTTGTCGGTGTTCAACCCGTCCAGTTCCGAACCAAACAGACCATCGACATAATGCGAAATACCGAAATGCGCCGCAATGTCATTGGCATAGACATGTGGTTTTGAGGTGGCGATATATAGAGGCAGGCCGGTATTTCGCAGCGCCATCAACATCTCGCCAATGCCGTCATAGACATCTGCCTCATACATGCCGGTATCGGTATAATGATCGCGGTAATGCCCGACAGCGGCATTGATGTCCGCGCGTTCCCCCAGCAACACCCCGAAAGATTCCCACAGGGGTGGGCCGATACACCAGGTCAAATCATCCACACCAGGAATATCCGTCAGTCCCATTTCGCGCAATGCGTGGCATATCGAGGCTGTGATCCCTTGTTTCGGATCAATCAGAGTGCCGTCGAGGTCAAGAAATATTGCCGACATCAGTGGGTGTTTCCGAAATAAACTGGCATGAAAATCATTTTTTACCCTCAAAAAACGGCGTGATCTGCGCCACGATCACCGCATTTTCCGCCAATGCCCGCGCCATCAGATCGCGTTCGTCGTCCGGGATGTCGTGACCTTCGGCCAGGCGTTCATCAAGCGTGCCGTAACCCGATACATCAAGCGGTGCCATTTCCGCCTGTTTAAGGATCGCCACGGTTTCACGCACCGCCTCGGCCTCGTCGATACCGCTGGCATAGCACATGAGGGCGGCGCCGCTTGCACCCTTGGGCAGTCCGTCGCCGGGATTGCGTCCGACTTCGACCAAAAGGGTATAGACCTTCTGCTTGCTGATTTTTTCCGTCAACACCGCCTCCGCATCGCTCGCAGCACTGGCTTGCGGCGACAACTGCGACGAGTCAACAGCTATCACCACACGGCAGCTTGCCGATGTGGCGATAGAAGGATTTCGGAACTGCGACTTTGTATCAGGTCGATTTGCGGCGACGTAACAGGCCCAACCCGCCAAGACCGGCCAAAATCAACGGCAGTGATGCGGGAAGCGGCACGACCGCAGCTTCGCTGACCGAAACCCGGTCAAGTATCACGCCGAGATTGTCATTGCCCTGATCCTGAAAGAATATCGAGCCCGAGGTGTTGGCGGCAACGGTGAAGGCGATATTGAAGGTGGTATAGCCGTCGTTCCAGGCGAATGATTCAGTTTGCGACAAAACCCCGTTGGTGATGCCGAACAACACAGAATCAGGGCCTCCGCTGCGCTGGTTGCCGCTTAGCGTGGCGCTGAACATGTACTGTACACCGGTCACGAAATTCAGGACCGTCGAGGACATCAGGCCAGAATCACGCGTAGATCCGTCCAGATCGACACAGCCGGTGGTCTGGCAGGTGATGCCGAAGCCAGCGATATTGATCAAGTCAACGGTGCCGGCTGATACGGAAAATTGGTCGAATGCAGCGAAATTCAGAGTTGTTCCATAGTTTGTTGCCTCATCCGAGAAATCCTCGGAAAACAGCGTTGCCGACTGCGCGGCACCTGCGAGTGCTATTGCACAGCCTAAAACACCCGAAAAAAGACTAATTCTCATGATAGCCCCCCATAAAAAAGTAAAAAACCCGCTCGCCTATACTACCACTTGGCTGCGGAAACCTCCAGCATTAACCATTTCTGATCTGGAAACTAATTGTTTCAATTTGCGGCGTGTATCAGTCGCGCAGCAAATCGTTGATCGAGGTTTTCGAGCGGGTCTTTGCATCGACCTTTTTCACGATCACCGCGCAGTAAAGGCTGATGCCGTTTTTGGACGGCATTGATCCGGCAACCACCACTGAGCCTGACGGAACCTCGCCATATGACACCTCGCCGGTTTCGCGATCGACGATCTTGGTGGACTGGCCGATGAAAACCCCCATGCCCAGCACCGAGCCTTCGCGCACGATGCAGCCTTCGACCACTTCAGAGCGAGCGCCGATAAAGCAGTTATCCTCGATGATGGTCGGGCCGGCCTGCATCGGCTCCAGCACGCCGCCGATACCGACGCCGCCCGACAGATGCACGTTCTTGCCGATCTGTGCACAGGAACCCACGGTGGCCCAGGTATCAACCATAGTGCCTTCATCGACATAGGCGCCGAGGTTGACGAAGGATGGCATCAAAACCACGCCGGGCGCGATATAGGCGGATTTACGCACGATACAATGCGGCACGGCGCGAAATCCCGCATTGCGCCATTCATCATCGCTCCAGCCCTTGAATTTGCTGTCGACCTTGTCCCACCAGCCGCCGCCTTGCGGGCCGCCCGGTTGTTGTTCCATATCTTTTAGGCGAAACCCAAGCAGCACCGCCTTTTTGGCCCATTGGTTCACCCGCCATTGTCCATCGGCCTGACGTTCTGCCACCCGCAGCTTGCCGCTGTCAAGCGCGTTCAGGGTTGACTCGATGGCTTCGCGGGCCTCGCCCTTGCTGGTGGGGGTGATCTGATCGCGGGCTTCCCAGGCTGCCTCGACTATGGTTTCCAACTGGCGATCTTGCATCGGCTGCTCCAACAAGTGACTGGTCTGTTTCGAACGAAGGCTATAGGTGTTTCAGAACGCCGGTGCAATGCAGCAACCCTACCAAGACCGACAGGAAAGCTAATGAATGAACAAAGCCGCCGCCGCCAGTTTCCCGATGCAGGCGAAGATATCAAGAAGGCCAGATCGACACCCGATACGCCCCAGACGCGTTCGCCCACCTATCGGCTGGCATTTGCGGATGACGATTTTCTGTGCCGGGACGAGTTGCGCCCGGTGCGCCTGCAACTGGAACTGCTGAAACCGGAAATGGCGTTGGAGGAGATGGGGATCACCAGTACCATCGTGCTGTTCGGAGGTGCCCGTATTCCTGACCCCGCCAACAAGGCCGGTGCGGCAACCCCGGCGCTGGCAAAACTGTCGCGCTACTACGATGAAGCGCGAAAATTTGCCCGTCTCTGTACTGAACGCAGCCTTGCCTCGGGTGGTTGTCATGATGTGATCATCACCGGCGGCGGTCCCGGTGTGATGGAGGCTGGATGCCGCGGTGCCGCCGAGGCGGGCGGCAAGTCGATCAGCCTCAACATCGTGTTACCGCATGAACAGGCACCAAACCAATACGCTACGCCTGAACTCTGTTTCAACTTTCACTATTTCGCCATCCGCAAGATGCATTTTTTGATGCGTGCCAAGGCGATCATTGTGTTTCCCGGCGGATTTGGTACGCTGGATGAGCTGTTTGAAAGCCTGACCCTGATCCAGACCAAACGGATGGAACCGATCCCGGTGGTGCTGTTCGGCCGCGAATTCTGGCAGCGTATCATCAACTGGGAGGCCCTGGCCGAGGCTGGCACGATCTCGCGCGCTGACCTTGATCTGTTCAGTTTTGTCGAGACCGCAGAAGAGGCGATCGGCAAGCTGAAACCCTGCGGTTAAACATTCGTCAAGAAATTGCCATGGAATTATCATTGTTTGGTGGTTTCCCGCCGGTAGCATCGCTATCAGCGGCTGCAAACTACCAGATCAGGAATTCCAATGCCCGTCGTAGATGATTACACCGCCTTGTTGGCGATGAATGAAAACAATGCCAATCGCTGGAACGGTCCGGCAACGCTGGGAACACAGGTCTTTGTCACCTACAGCTTTGCCGATGGTGCATATCTGCCAACGCTGGCGGAATATCAGCCCTACAGTAACTATGGCTACACAGCTTTTACCGAGGCTCAGCGCGCCAATTTTCGCGATGTGACGGCGATCTATCAGGCGGTTACAGGCGTGGTCTTTGTCGAGGTCGCTGAAGGCGGCATGATCGACATTTTCAACACCGATGGTTCATCCTACGGCGGTTGGGCAAATTATGGCTATACCACCGACACCTATACCAGTGACGGCTATTTCGTGATCGACAATTCCGGCAATTACGACGAAGGCAGCTATGGCTTTCTTTCGATGATGCACGAACTCGGCCATGCCATGGGATTGCAGCATCCGCATGATGGCACCTATATGCTGAACCCGTCGCTGGACAATCTGGCGCATACGGTCATGACCTATAACAACACCTACCCTTACCCGAGCGCGCTGGGCAGTTTCGATCTTCAGGCGCTCAATCATCTTTACGGCGATGCGCAGGACACCACCGGCTGGAGCTATGGTTTTGTCGCCGATGTGTTTACCGTTGCGGGCGCATCGCTTGGTGATGTGATCATGGGCGTCAAGGGTGAGAACGACCTTGCCGGGCGCGGTGGACAGGACATCATTTATGGGCGCGATGGCGCTGATGTTCTGAAAGGCGGGGCCGGGCGCGATCTGTTGATCGGGCTGGCAGGCAACGACACGATTTATGGCGGCAAGGGGCATGATCTGATTTATGGCCATCAGAAGGGTACGGCTTCATTCTATGACAGCGACACACTCTATGGCGGCGGCGGTAACGACCGCATCTTCAGTGGCAGCGGTTCCGACGTTTTGTGGGGGCAGGCGGGCAATGACACCCTTAGCGGCGGCACCAGCAATGACACGCTTTATGGTGGTCTTGGCAATGACACGTTGAGGGGCGGCAGCGGCGGTGACATGCTATATGGCGGCAACGGCGATGACCTGTTGTCGGGTGATGATGCGGATGAAACCTATTGGGGCAGCGATCAGTTATTCGGCGGCAGCGGCAATGACCGATTGATGGGCCGGGTCGGCTATGACACGTTATCTGGGGGGGGCGGCAACGACAAGTTGTTCGGCGGCGATCAGAATGACACGTTATATGGCGATGGCGGGGCTGACAGGTTGTTTGGCGGCAATGGCAATGACACGCTTAGCGGCGGCAAGGGTCGCGATCTGCTCTGGGGAGGGCCTGACCGGGACTATTTTGATTTTACCACCGACGATATCGGCTGGACCGATGTGATCAAGGACTTTGAGGATAGCATTGACCGCATCGACCTGAACGCGCTTGGTGTCAACTGGGAAGATATCGGTTTTGATGATGTCAATGGCGGTACCGACACATTGATTTCTGTCGCCGGCGGGTTGAAAATCCTGGTTGCCGGCATGGTCGAGGCGGATTTCTCGATGGCCGATTTCTATTTCTGAGCGGGCTCCAGCAGGTATTCGACGATCTCGGTATCTTGTAAAAGGAACATGTTGTCGTCGGATATCATCGTCAGATGGATGATGCCGCCCTGATCTTGCCACACGGCCAGACCTTCCAGGTTGTCGTGCTCGCCAAATTCAGTGGTCAGCAGCGTCACCTCATTGGTGAAGCCTGCTGATGTCAGATCGAACCGGCGAATGCGGTTGGTAAAACCGCGATACCAGAGGAAATCGCGTTCCAGAAGATAGAATTTCCCGTCAGGCCCGAAATCGGCCCCGACCGCCAGATAGCGCCCGCGCCTCGGGATCGACAGACTGCGATCCCAGACGCCATTTTGATACCGAAAGACCGGAAAGGGTCGGTCCCACTCGCCGGATCGTTCGGGCAGAGTGTAAAGGGTGCCATTGGCGTCGATTGCCAGCGATTCCAGTGATGAATTGCGCGAAAGCTGGGCAAAATCCGGTGACGGCGGCAATGACACCGCCTGATCCGGACTGTTGGGATAATGCCAGACCCGATGATTGATCTCGAACGAGACATAAAATCCGCCTTTACCATCCAGCGCCAGCCCCTCGCTGTCGGAATCGTCGGTTGAAAGCGGTTCTGCGGCTGTCCCTTTCAACTGTTCGACCCCGGAATGCTTGATGCCGATGATCTTGCCATCCGCACGCAGGAACTGCCCGCGAACAATCCGGCCACGATCCGAAATCGTGATGAAACCGATGCCGTCGTCGTTTACATCAATGCCGGAAAAGCCGCCGAAATCTGTCAGGTTCTCATTCCAGATATATTTCGACCCAAGCCTGAGCGTATCGGCAAAGGCCGGCAATGTCAGCAAAACCAGAATTACCGCTATAAAACCCTTCATTTTGAATTCAGCACTTCGACGCACTGCGCAGGCAGGTCGGCCATGATCATTTCCCGCGCCCGTCGCGGTCTGGGTTTGGCCTTTTTTGACTTCTTCTTGCTGGTGACCTTTTTTGGCGGGTTCAGGTAATCGGTTACCCACCAGGTCAGGCTTTTGTCACAACCATCGCCTTTGGAAATACGTGAGATCGGCGTCTGGGATTTGCAATTCGGCGAATCTTTCGGGCATTTCAGGCGCACATGGAAATGGTCGTTGTGACCATATAGCGGTCGGATCTTTTTCAGCCATTTGCGGTCCTTGCCAGCCTTGGCGCACATGTCGATCTTGATCGCGGCGGCAACGAAAATCCGATCCACAGCCGAATCCTCTGCGGCTGCTTTCAGGATTGCCATATGCACCGGTGTCCAGTTCTGGTTGATACTGCGCTGATCGTTGGTGCGTACCGAGATTGACGACAGCGATTCACGTGCTGGAATGCTCAGATCCAGCCGTTTTGGCGGTAGCATCCAGATATCCACATCCAGCCCCACCTGATGTGACTGATGGCTTGATGTCATCGGCCCGCCGCGCGGTTGCGACATGTCGCCGATATAAAGGCCAGCCCAACCCAGTTGCGAAGCCTGAAAACTCAACCTTTCGATAAAAGCAATCAGATCGGGATGGCCCCAGTTGCGGTTGCGGCTAAGGCGCATCGCCTGCCATGTCGGGCCGGTTTCCGGCAGCTTGACCGCACCGGCCGCACAGCCTTTGGCGTAATAGCCGATCACCTCGGGCCGCTGGTCCGAGGCGGTTTGCTTGGCCCCGAACAACTGGTTGGCCAGTGGCTCGTCCTTTTTTGGCGTCACATGGCTGGTTGCGCCCAGGAACACAATTGCCAGAAAAAAGGCCGATACTGCCCTGATGCGATTGTTTATCTTTCTCATGCCTCTGCCGTTTGCCGGTCCGGTGTGACCCAGAATAACAGGAACAGGCCGAATGCAAACAGCAGAATAAGCGGTGTAACCCCCAGACGCTGGCTGCCGGTCAGGCTGGTGGTCATGGCAATGGTGGCGGGCGCCAGAAACGAGGTCGCCTTGCCCGCCAGCGCGTACAGCCCGAATGCTTCGGTCATGCGGGCAGGGTTTGCCTGGCGAACCAGCATGGTGCGTGAAGCGGATTGCAGCGCGCCCCCTGCCGCACCGATCAGGCAGCCGCAGACATAAAAGGCGATGTCGGGAAGTTTAGAAGACGAACCGACCGTAATGCCGAAAACGGAATCGCGTGAAATCAGAACGACGCTGATACAGACCAGCAGCAGGGTGAATATGCCGGTGAAGATCACCGGTTTCGGTCCCAGCTTTTGATCGAAAATGCCGCCGACCCAGGCGAAAATTGCACCGGTGATGGCGGCCAGTATGCCGAATACGCCGACATCAACCACCGACCAGCCAAGCACGCCATAGGCATATATACCACCAAAAGTGAACATGCCGTTAAGCGCGTCACGATAGAACATGGAAGAGGCGAGATAGGCGAACAGGCTGGAGGTTGCAGGCAGTTTACGAATGGTGATCATCAGTTCCTTCACCGCCAGCGAAACCCCGAAACCGGATTGCAGGGGTGGGCGGCGCACCTCGCGCACCCACAAAAAGAACGGAATCATGAAAACCGCATACCAAAGCCCGGTCAATGGTCCGACCGAACGGGTGCCTTCACGCATTGCCGCGTCAAGACCCAGGATCGGCTTGATACCGATCAGCGTCACGCCGTTTTCGTTTTCCGCCAGAAACAGCAGCATGATGATCAGCGCCAGTACCCCGCCCCAATAGCCGAACGCCCAACCGGAACCGGAAATGCGGCCGATCTGTTCCTTGGTACCAAGATCGGGCAGCATGGCATTGGTAAAAATGGTGGCGAATTCCATGCCGACCATGCCGATACCAAAGAATACCAGAACCCAGAATATGCTGAACGATGGCGGCGCCGCCTGCCAAAGACCGAAAGCCCCCACCACATACATGATGGAAAACAGCCAGATCCACGGCATTCGCCGCCCGCTATTATCGGCAAATGCCCCCAGAACCGGCGCCAGAACCGCGATAAAGATACCGATAATCGTCAGCCCCCAGCCCCAGTATTCCTGTGCCTGCGCTTTAGCGGCACCCTCGGCCATGCCGCCTGCGATCAGGTGGTTTGAAACGATTTGTGCGAAATAGGGGCCGAAAACAAAGGTCAGAACCAGAGTGTTATAGGGTTGGCTGGCCCAGTCGAAAAACATCCAGCCCCATATGCGTTTCTTTTGCGAAACTTCGGCCATTCTGTATCCCCATCCCTGGTTATGTGGTTGCGGCGATAAGACAGGGTAAATCTGGGCAGAGCAAGGAAATTCCGGTCAAATATGCGGCGGCCAGGGTCGCTTGCCCTCGGCCCTGATCCAATCCTGAACATGGTCCGGCAGTTCAGGCGATTGTTCCGGCCAGCCAAGGAGTTCGGCCAGTTCTGCGGGCGGCAGGATGCCGTTTTTCGTCGTCACCGCCGAGCGCACCAGGATGGATGAGGTTGCCATATTCCCGTGCCAAATTGTCTGCTGGAAATAGAAAAACCGTTCGTCCCAGCCGAGAAGGGCGCTTTTCATGGTCAGGCGCTGAAACATCCTGACCCGGCGGCGGTAACGAACCGAGGCACCAGCCACCGCCATGCCCCAGCCGCGTCGCCTGAGTTCGCGCAGCATGTTCAGTCGAATGCAAAGCGGGATGCGTCCGAGATCGTACAGCGTCAGTGCGCGCCCGTTATTCAGTTCCAGCCAAAGATCGACATCCCAGGGCCAGCAGATCAGCCGCGAAACATGCACCTGATCGGGCATGATTGTGCCGGCGGTCAGGCTTAGCAATGCTTCTTTGGCAAATCTTATTATCGGATACATATGCCTGCCTCAGGTCTGCCATGGTGTTGCATGCGACATACGGCGGGGCGGCGCAATGGGACACACTGCCCCTTCGCCCTTGCGCTTGGGGGTCCTGCTGACTAGGTCTTGGCGAATGACAACAAATGAGGCCGGTGCGCAGACATGACTTCGATCTTTCAAATCCTGATGCTGGTGGTGAACATCGTCTGGTTTTTCGTGATTGCGCATGTGATCATGAGCTGGCTGATCAATTTTCAGGTGCTCAATCTGCGCCAGCCGATCGTGGCGCAGATATGGTACGGGTTGAACCGCTTGCTGGAGCCGATCTATTCCCGTGTGCGGCGTTTCCTGCCGGAAATGGGCGGTATCGACCTCGCACCACTGGTGGTGCTGGTGGTGCTGATCGCCATCCGTATCGTGCTGATCAACAACGCGGGCAGCATGATGTAAGCAGGTTCAGGAGCCGGCAAACGGCGCTGCACTGCCCCAGATCTGGCGCACCCGCGCGTCGCGGCCACAGCCCTTGCGGTAATTCTTGTAGGCTTTGGCCTGACTGATATAGCCAAACCGCGTCAGTACCCGGTTTTCTCCCAGATAATAGTTCTGGTGATAGTCTTCGGCGGGATAAAATTTTCCAACCGCAACGATCGGTGTCACGATGTGACCACTGATCGTCTGATCGGCGGCGGCCTTGGATGCCTCGGCATCGGCGCGCTGTGCCTTGGTGACGAAAACGGCGGTGCGATAGCTGTCACCGCGATCGCAGAACTGTCCGCCTGCGTCCAGAGGGTCCACCGTTCGCCAGAAGATATCGACCAGTTGGCGATAGGAAATCACGTCAGCGTCAAACCGGATGCGCACGGATTCATAATGCCCGGTGCCGCCCCTGGTTACCTGCTTGTAAGTCGGATTAACTGTGGTACCCCCGGTGTATCCCGAAGTGGTTTCAACCACGCCCTTCACCTTGTCAAAGTCCGCCTCGACGCACCAGAAACAACCGCCGGCAAAAATTGCCGTCTGGATATCGCGTGCATGTGCCGCTCCCATTTGCAGGGCAAATCCGAACAAGATGGCCAGAAATAACAAGACTGGTTTAAGGCGTTTCATTGTCTGATCCTCACTTTTGCTGCCTGATGGTCGGGCGGAAGGCAATGAAATACAACTGACATGGGCGTGAGGTCACAGATGGGTGATAAATTGCGTGATCGCCAAATGGCGTGGCTTTTACGAGCTGAAAACCACTTGGCGACAAACTCGTCGCCGCCTATCGTCTGCAAGAGTCAGGGGGAACAATGACAACAGAAACCACCACCCATCAATCCGAGGATGATGCGCGCAACGACAACATCCTTATCTATGTCAACGGCCAGTTGCAGCCGCGCGATCAGGCCCGGATATCGGTCTATGACAGCGGATTCATGCTGGGCGACGGGGTATGGGAGGGGCTCAGGCTCTATAACGGCAAATGGGCGTTTCTTGACGATCACATGGCGCGATTGTTTCAGGCGGCCAAGGCGATTGATCTTGATGTTGGAATGGACCGGGCCGGGGTAATCGCTGCACTGGAACAGACACGCCTTGCCAATGATATGCAGGAAGATGTGCATGCCCGCCTGATGCTGACCCGCGGTGTCAAGATTAGGCCGTTCCAGCATCCGTCGCTGTCGCGGTCCGGGCCGACCATGGTGATCATCATGGAACATTCCCGCCCTTCGATCCCGCGTCCGATCCGGCTTGCGACGGTGCCGCATATGCGTGGTCTGCCGATGACACAGGATCCCAAGCTGAATTCGCATTCCAAGCTCAACTGCATCCTCGCCTGCATCGCCGCTGAAAAGGCCGGTGCGGACGAGGCGCTGATGCTGGATGTGCACGGTTTCGTCAACACCACCAACGCCTGCAACTTCTTTATCGTCCGCGAGGGCGAGGTCTGGACCTCGACCGGGGACTATTGCATGAACGGCATTACCCGCCAAAAGGTGATCGACCTTTGCCGCGCCAACAACATCCCGGTTTTTCAGCGCAATTTCAGTCTGGTAGATACCTATGGCGCCGATGAAGCCTTTCTTACTGGCACCTTTGGCGCGCAGACGCCCGTGGCCGAAATTGATGGCCGCCAGATCGGCACTGGTGAGATAGGTCCGATGACCAAACACCTGCGCACATTATACAAAGAACTGGTTCAAAAGGAGGCGAAGCGTTGAAATCGTTCATAATCGCCGCCTTGAAGCAGTCGGTGCTGAACGGATGCACAACCAGCCAAGTTGAAACCCCTGCCATGAAAAGCAGGTTGGTTGGCAAAACAGCAGTTGTGCATATGAGAATTGCAATATTAAATCTGCCCGGCAATCCGATGAGCTGTGGAAAGATATTACCTTGGTGGATGGAACCCGGGTTTCAGTACTCCAACCGGGGATCGACCCAATATATTTTGCGTCGTAGGTAAGCTAAAAGGTTACTTAAAACAGCTTTATGTTGTCAGCGAATAGGAAGTCGTAAATGCGCATTGCCATGTGGTCCGGGCCGCGAAACATTTCCACAGCAATGATGTACGCCTTTGCCGTGCGAACTGATTTCGCGGTGGTGGATGAGCCGTTTTATGCCGCCTATCTGCACCTGACCGGGATTGACCACCCGATGCGCGATGCCATCATCGCCTCGCAAGCCACCGATCCCAAGGCGGTAATCGGTGGCTTGCTTGGCCCGATCCCCGAAGGAAAACCGCATTTCTATCAAAAACACATGACGCAACACATGGTCGGGGGCATCCCGCGTGGCTGGCTGGATCAGGTCACGAATGTGTTTCTGATCCGCCACCCGGCGCGGGTGATCGCCAGCTATGCAGCCAAGCGCGAGAACCCGACACTGGACGATCTTGGCTACCGTCAGCAGGCGGAGTTGTTTGATCGGGTTAGCCAAAAAACCGGCAAGGCACCGCTGGTGCTGGATAGTGTCGATATAAGGCGGGATCCGGCAAGGATGCTGGCAGCGCTTTGTTCCGCCATCGGTCTGACGTTTCAGCCCGCAATGCTGGCCTGGCCAAAAGGGGGCCACAAGCAAGACGGAATATGGGCAGCGCACTGGTATCAGGCGGTATGGCGGTCCACCGGTTTCGCCGGGCCCGAAGGTGAATTGCCGGAACTTGTATCTGACCACCGTGAACTCGCCGATCAGGCGCAAGTGCATTACCAACAAATGGTCCGTTGGAAGATCTGAAACCCCGCCGATAGGATACTGGCGATTTCAGGCAGACGCTGCCAGCACCTGCACCTCATAGTTGCGCAGGATCGGTCGCGCCGGAATATTCACGCTGGATATCCGGTTGTCGGCCAGTTCCGGAAAAAGCTCAAGAATTTCGGCCAGTTGCGCCCGATCCATATTGTTGCGGATGGTGTCGCCAACCAGAAAGCTTTCGCTTGCCAAACCTTCGCTGTAGATGACCTCGTGCTGGTCGAACATCAGATGCAGGTATTCGATATCCTCGCAGGTTGCATCGACTTTGATACCGTTACTTCCCACCAGTGCATTGGCCGGTGCAAACACTTGCCGCGTGCCGAAATTCAGTTCGATCTGCCAGCCTTCCAGCAGCACCCGGTGCTGCGGCGAAAGCACCAGATCGCGGCTGGGAATGCCACCGCCGAAACTGCCGCTGGGAATGCGGATCGGCCTAAGATGCGGCCTTGCCAGCAAGTCGCGCTGTGTCAATGGCGAGCGACCGATCCAGCGGATCGGTTGCAAGCCGTGGTCGGCGGTTACCACCAGATCGCCGACCTGCAACTCCTCGACCGCGACCTGGCCCCGGTCGGTTTCGATCAACGTGCCGACGGCAAAACAAGCCAGGTCGTCGTAATCAATCTTGGTATAGTTGGAATAGGATCGCAGGCTGATCGAATCGCCGATATCAGCACCGGGGATGCTGCCGCCGGTGTCGTTCATGATGAAGGATCGCCAAACCCCGTCGATCTGCAACTGAAAGGTCTTGACGGTTTCATTATGGCCGTCGATGCGGATCCGATCGTCGTAGTAAAAGCGATAATCGTCGATGCCGTTACCATCAACCGTTATGATCTGGGACGAGCCCGGATCGGCACTTTCGGTGGCATCGAGAAAGCCATCCCCGTCTTTGACCTGCATGGTCAGAATATTGGAAATGGTAACGGTTCCCCCTGATCCCACATAGGAATTCGGGACTTCGTATATGTTTACGGTCCTGACTGGCACGGCACGCCTCGCTACCGTTGAAAACACTGCTCAATCTGGGCACAATCTCGTTAAGATTTGGTGGATTGCGCTTGGGCCGGAACAATAAGGCACCGGTTTAGAAATCCAAAGGTATTTTGACCCGGTAATACCAGAACCGATGGTTGTTGCAGTTCTGCACGGGCCGGATAGCCGACCCGCAGGTTATTTGCTGCGAAGTTTTCGCATCGCCAGAAGCCGCAATCGCAGTGCGTTGATCTTGATGAAGCCGCCTGCGTCTTTTTGATCATAGGCCCCCTGATCGTCTTCGAAGGTAACGTGCTGTTCCGAATAAAGGGAATATTCCGACCAGCGGCCAATGGTTCGTGCCAACCCCTTGTATAGCTTCAGGCGTACCGTACCTGAGACATATTCCTGACTTTTGTCGATCAGCGCCTGCAACATTTCGCGTTCCGGGCTGTACCAGAAACCGTTGTAAATCATTTCGGCATATTGCGGCATGATCTGATCCTTCAGATGCGCCGCACCCCGGTCGAGCGTGATGCTTTCGATACCGCGATGCGCCTCCAGCAGGATGGTGCCGCCAGGAGTTTCGTAAATACCGCGCGATTTCATGCCGACAAAACGGCCCTCGACCAGATCAAGGCGGCCAATGCCGTGTTTGCCACCCAGTTCGTTAAGGCGGGTCAGGATGGTGGCGGGTGACATTGCCTGACCGTCGATCGCCACGGCGTCACCTTTTTCAAAGGTGATTTCAATGATTTCCGGGGTGTCAGGCGCGTCTTCGGGGTGAACCGTGCGCTGATAGACATAATCGGGCGCCGCCTTGGCCGGGTCTTCCAGAACCTTGCCCTCGGATGAGGTGTGGAGCAGGTTTGCATCTACCGAAAACGGCGCCTCGCCACGCTTGTCCTTGGCGATCGGGATCTGATGCGCCTCGGCAAATTCCAGCAGCTTGGTGCGGCTGGTCAGTTGCCATTCCCGCCAGGGCGCGATCACCTTGATGTCAGGGTTCAGCGCATAGGCGGCCAGTTCGAACCGCACCTGATCGTTGCCCTTGCCGGTGGCACCATGCGCCACGGCATCGGCGCCGGTCTTATGGGCAAGATCAACCAGGTGTTTGGAAATAAGCGGCCGTGCAATCGAGGTGCCAAGCAGGTAAAGCCCCTCATAAACCGCATTGGCGCGGAACATCGGAAATACGAAATCGCGCACGAATTCTTCGCGCACATCCTCGATAAAGATGTTTTCCGGCTTGATGCCAAGCAGTTCCGCCTTTTTGTGCGCCGGCTCCAGTTCCTCGCCCTGACCGAGGTCGGCAGTAAAGGTTACCACCTCGCAGCCATATTCGGTTTGCAGCCATTTCAGGATGATCGAGGTATCGAGGCCCCCGGAATAGGCAAGGACGACTTTCTTGGGCGCTGACATCTTCGCTCTCCTGACTTGGAAACGCCGCCGATGTATCGGGGTTTTGCCGATACGGCAAGGGCGATGTCATGTTCGATCCTGGTTGGCTGGTGGTAATCCAACCGGATCCCGGTTGCCGTTGACGGCAATCGCTGCAACAAGGGATGGATCGCGCCAGTGGTTGGCGGCAACAGTCAAACGAGGATTTCATGTCGGATTTTGTAACCGGAGCGAATGCCGCCAGACATGAAATGCAAAAGCTGTTTACCGAAACCCCACTTCAGAAGAACGAATATCTGTCCAAGCGGTATGGGGCCGAAATCTATCTCAAGCGCGAAGACCTGTCGCCGGTGCGTTCCTACAAGATCCGCGGTGCCTTCAACGCGATCCGCAAGCATCTTGATGCCCATTCCGGACAAGTGCGGTTCGTCTGTGCCTCGGCTGGGAACCATGCGCAGGGGGTTGCCTATGTCTGTAGGCATTTTGGTGTCAAAGGCGTGGTTTTCATGCCGATCACCACACCTGAGCAGAAGATCGAAAAGACCCGGGTTTTTGGCGGTGAAGCGGTCGAGATCAGGCTGACCGGCGACTATTTCGATGATACGCTGAAATCGGCTCAGGCGTTTTGTGCGGCAGAAAAGGCGGTTTTTTTGTCGCCGTTCGATGACGACGACGTGATTGAAGGTCAGGCATCGGTCGCGGTGGAGCTTCTGCAACAAATGTCGGAGGCGATAGATATGGTGATCCTGCCGGTAGGCGGTGGCGGGTTGGCCGCCGGGGTCGTGACCTATCTGCATGCTTTGTCGCCCAAAACCGAGTTTCGTTTTATCGAGCCGCTGGGTGGCGCCAGTCTGGCGGCGGCGTTGGCGCTTGGCGGCCCGGTGACCCTGCCGAAGGTTGACAGTTTCGTAGATGGCGCAGCGGTGGCGCGGATTGGTGTTCGGACCTTTCAGGCTTTGAAAGATATCGACCCGGCCAAGGTGCTGTCGGCGCCTGAGGATCGCATCTGTGTGACCATACTGGAGCTTCTCAATATCGAAGGTATGGTTCTGGAACCGGCGGGTGCGCTGGCCATAGATGCCTTGCGTGATCTGGGTGCCGAAATTGCCGGCAAGCGGGTAGTTTGCATTGCCTCGGGTGGTAATTTTGATTTTGAACGCCTGCCCGAAGTCAAGGAACGGGCGCTGAAGTTTTCCGGGCGGAAGAAATACTTCATCTTGCGGTTTCCGCAGCGACCCGGCGCATTGAAGGAGTTTCTGGACGTTCTTGGGCCGGATGACGACATCACCCGGTTTGAATATCTGAAGAAATCAGCGCGCAATTTCGGCTCGGTCCTGATCGGGATCGAGGCACGAAACCCCGCCGATTTCCCTGCCATCTGCGCCAGAATGGATCAGGCCGGCATGACCTATCAGGACATTACGGATAACGAGGCCTTGTCGCAGTTCCTGATCTGATTACAGTCGTTCGGGCCCTGCGCAAGAAATTCGCGTTTCGATGCGTCATAAACCAACAGGATTTCGTCAATTCCGACTTTGTCGGCCTCTGCGGTTGTGGCCAGCCTTTCACCTTCGGCGCAAAGTTGCGCCAGCCTGTCAAACCCGAGGTTGAGGGCTGAACCCTTGAGGAAATGCATGTCCGACGCCAGATCGCGGCCATCGGCGGCCTGCCTGAGGGCATTGGTCACTTGTTCCACTTCCTCCAGAAACAGTTCCACCACTTCACCAAAGGCGTCCGCCCCGACATCTGATTCCAGTTCCTTTACCCGTGCCCAGTTTATCATCGCTTCCTCCGCCTCATACCGGGCCCCCGAATGCGACACTAGTACCGGCTGGTTAACAAATCCTCTGGAGCCAGGTGCCAAATAGGTCAAATGCGAATGTTCACCCGGTGTTAATCCCGACCGGCCAAGGTTGTCATGTCGTGGTCAAGGGCGCGAATGGGGGGTCTGTTTGGAACAAGTCGTAAATATCACCGCCGACGGCGGTGACTCCCGACCAAAAACCATCCTTGTTGTCGATGACAGCAAGTTGCAGCGGCGCATCCTCGGCAGCAACCTGGACGCCTGGGGATACGAAGTGTTCGAGGCGGAATCCGGTATCGACGCGCTGGAAATCTGCAAATCGACGCGGGTGGATATCATCCTCAGCGACTGGATGATGCCGGAAATGGACGGGCTTCGGTTCTGCCGCGAATTGCGTGCGTTGAAACAGGCGCATTACGGCTATTTCATTTTGCTCACCTCAAAAGACAGCAAGGATGAAATCGCCGAAGGGCTGGAGGTAGGCGCCGATGACTTTCTGACTAAACCGGTGAATTCCGGCGAACTCAGGGCGCGGCTGCATGCCGGTGAACGGCTGATTGGAATGCAGCGGGAACTGATGGAAAAGAACCGCTCGATCAGCCGCTCCTTGTCCAAGATTAAAACGCTTTATCAGGCGATCGACCGTGATCTGGCCGAGGCCAGGAAACTTCAGCAATCGCTGGTTCCCGCCAGCGTAATCAACTTTGGTCAGGCTGAGGTTTCGTTTCTGCTGCAATCCAGCGGCCATGTCGGCGGCGATATGATCGGGCTTTGCTATGGCGACGTGGACCGGCTTGGCCTGTTTGCCTTTGACGTTTCGGGCCACGGCGTCAGTTCGGCGCTGATGACTGCCCGGCTGGCAGGGTATCTGGGTGCGACCAATCCAGCCTACAATATCGCGATGGAGCAGCATGGTGATGGCCTATTCCGCCCGCGCCCACCTGAACAGGTGGCACTATTGCTTAATAGCCGGATGCTGGAGGAATTCGACACTGACCTTTACCTTACCTTGTTGCTGGCCGATATCGACCTTGGAACCGGACGGGTCAGGGCGGTGCAGGCCGGGCATCCGCACCCGGCGATCCTGCGCCGGGATGGCTCGGTTGAATTCATCGGACCGGGCGGGATGCCGGTCGGCCTGTTGCCCGATGCAGGCTATCAGGCCTTTGAATTTTATCTGCAACCGGGCGAAAGGATGCTGATCTGCTCGGACGGTTTCACCGAGGCCGAAGGTGACCAAGGCGCATTTCTGGATGAGTCTGGTCTGGGCCAGATGCTTGTCTGCCACGCCAATGCGCGCGGGCCGGACCTGCTGGCCGGACTGGTCAGGGATACAAGGACATTTGTCGGCAGTGACGAAGTTGGCGATGATCTGTCGGCGGTGCTGTTGGAATATCACGGTGCGGCAGAACCACCCGGCTGAAGGTCAGGGGCGTGTTCGCCTGCGGTTATGCCGATCAAGGTATTGCTGCACGAAATGTCGGTCTCCGCCATTACCGAGGATGTGCGCCGCCTTGGTCAGTGGCACCCAGTGAACGCTGTGATAGGGCTCGGTAATGCTGCCCTTCATGCGTGTCGGGCGACACAGATAGATATGGCAGACCTTTTGCGCCCATAGGTGGTAATCCGGCATGTAGGTAAACCGCTGAAACGCCCCAAGCCGCCGCAATATGCGGATGCCCCAGCCGGTTTCCTCGGCCACTTCGCGGTGCAGGGCAGCAATGGGCGACTCGCCGGCCTCAATGCCGCCGCCGGGAAGCTGGAATTCCGGTTCAGGCTCTGACTGAAAGGTCAGCAGCGCCATATCCCCCTGTACCAGGATGCCGTAGGCACCAGGGCGGTGGGTATAACGTAGGTCTTTTTTGCGCGGCTCATCAAATCGGGGTATCATCAACGCATTTCCAACCATCAAGGCTTGAATTGCCTTGCCGGGCCAACTTGTCTATGGGAACGCCGGGAACGTCAAGGAAGGCCAGCCACCATGAACCTGCCAAACAAGATCGCCTGGGATGACAATGTTCTGCCCTTTCAGTTGGACAATGCCGATGTGCGCGGTCGGGTGGCGCGGCTTGACGGGGTGCTGGATGCAATCCTTGAACAGCACAACTATCCCGCCGCGGTAGAAGCCATGGTGGCCGAGGCGGCGATTCTGACAGCGTTGATCGGTCAAACCATCAAGTTGCGCTGGAAGCTGTCGTTGCAGATAAGGGGCAGCGGCCCTTTGAGGCTGATTGCCACGGATTATTTCGGGCCGACGGATGATGGCAAACCAGCGCGAATTCGTGCTTATGCCAGTTTTGATGCCGATGGGGTGGCCAGCGCAAATGGCGCGCCATTTTCGATGATCGGTCAGGGCATGTTTGCCATCATCATCGACCAGGGAGTCGGCACAACCCCCTATCAGGGCATCACGCCTTTGGCTGGTGGTACGCTGGCGGCCTGTGCGACAACATATTTCGCCCAGTCCGAACAGTTGCCAACTCGCTTTGCCATCGCCATGGGCAAGTCCCGCGAACCCGGCCAGAACGAACGATGGCGCGCCGGTGGCGTGATGATCCAGCACATGCCAAAAGCCTCGCCCTTTGCCAGTGACGCCACGGGTGAAGGTGGTCTTTTGGCGGCTGGTGATCTGTTGCACGGCGATGACAGCGAGAACTGGAACCGTGTGAACCTGCATCTTGATACCGTGGAGGAAATGGAACTGGTCGGCCCCAACGTTGCCGCTACCGACCTGCTTTACCGACTGTTTCACGAGGAAAAGCCAAGGGTGTTCGATGCCCAACCGGTCAGTTTCGGCTGTACCTGCGGACCGGAAAAGGTGGTGCAGACCATGTCGATATATTCCGCCAAGGATATTGCCAGGATGACAACGGACAATGGCATGGTTACCGCCGACTGCCAGTTCTGCGGTGCGCATTACGAATTTGCACCGGAAACCCTGGGTTTTCAGGCGACAAGAAAACCCGACATCTAGGTCGCATCAGCCAACCTATTATGGCCTTGCTTGCGTAAGCTGCCTGAGCCATGACAGTAGCATGAAACCAAAGTTTTACAGCGTTGACGATGTTGCAAGGGTGATTGCCGAGGGTCGGCATGAAAGCTCATCCGATTTCGATCTCAATCCTGAGGCGATTGAAATGTGGCCGCCCGCTGTAAACCTGCGCCCGGCGGCGGTTCTGATCGGCCTGACCGAAGGGCGCGACGGGCTGAATATCATCCTTACCAAACGCGCATCTCATCTGAAGCACCATCCGGGCCAGATAGCATTGCCCGGTGGCAAGGTCGAACCCGGTGACAACGATGAAACCGCAACGGCGCTGCGCGAGGCAGAGGAGGAGATCGGCCTTGAACGCGGCAATGTCCGCATTCTCGGTCACATGCCGTTTCACCAGACCATTACCTCGTTTCGGGTGATGCCGGTGGTTGGTCATATCGAAAAACAATTTCAACCACGCCCCGAGGCGGGCGAGGTCGAGGAGGTGTTCGAGGTACCGCTGGGATATCTGGCAGATCCTGGCAATTACCTGGTCGAGGGCCGGTATTGGGGCGGGGTCAAGCGGCGATATTATACCATTCCCTACGGGCCATATTACATTTGGGGCGCGACAGCGCGGATGCTGATGGGGCTGGCTGTCAGGCTGTCGAAATGAAGGTCAGCGGTGCATGGCTGCATGATCCGGCGGCGCAGGCGGTGTTTGCATTGCTGGAAGGTGGCGGATTTCAGGCGTTTGCGGTCGGCGGCTGCGTTCGCAACGAAATTCTTGGCATGCCGGTTCAGGACGTGGATTTTGCCACCAATGCGCGGCCCGATCAGGTTTTGACCCTGGCAAAAAAGGCCGGTCTGGCGGCGGTTCCGACCGGTATCGAACATGGCACGATTACCCTTGTTTGCGGCGGTACCGGGTTCGAGGTGACGACCTTTCGCAAGGATATCAAAACCGACGGGCGGCGGGCGGTGGTGGCGTTTGCCGATACCTTGTCTGAAGACGCGCGTCGGCGCGATTTCACCATGAATGCGCTTTATGCACGCGCCGATGGCACAGTGATCGACCCGCTGGGCGGGCTGGCGGATATCAGGGCGCAGCGGGTCAGATTCATCGACGATGCCAATGAACGCATCCGCGAGGATTACCTGCGGATCCTCAGGTTCTTTCGATTTCATGCCTGGTATGGCGACCCTGATGGCGGGTTCGATGCCGACGCGCTGGCAGCCTGTGCAGCAGAGGCCGAGGGACTTGAACTCCTGTCAAAAGAGCGGATCGGTGCCGAATTCGGCAAACTGTTATCTGCCCCTGACCCGGCACCAAGCGTTGCGGTGATGGGGCGCTCGGGCATCCTTGCGCGAATTCTGCCCGGTGCCGATGCAGCGGCTCTGGCGGTGCTGGTGCATCTTGAGGGTGAAACCGCGACCCAGCCTGATAACATCCGGAGACTGGCGGTGCTGGGCGGGCAGGATCAAGCAACAAACCTGCGCCTCAGCCGTGCCGATCAGAAGCGGTTGCAACTATATCTGACCGAAATCGGTTCCGGCAAAGGCTTGGCGGAACTGGCCTATCGACACGGTGCTGACACTGCGCGCGATGTGGTGTTGTTGCGCGCGGCGATGCAGTGCGCTGGCCTGCCGTCAGACCTTGCAGAGGCGGCCAAAATCGCGGCAGACAGACAGTTTCCCGTGCGCGCCGCCGATCTGATGGACCGCTATCAGGGTGCGGCGCTGGGTGCCAAGCTGAAGTCGCTGGAAAAACGCTGGATCGATTCGGGTTTTACGTTGACCAGAGCCGAACTGCTGGCCTGACGACCTTGAAGGTGGTTGTCTTGATCCAACGCTGAACCCGCGCCAGGGTTGCGACTTGTCCTTCTGTGTTGGATGATGTTTCTCTGTTCGACTTTCAGACCGGCAACCAAAGGCCAAGGTGATGTTTAGATTCTTTGAAGGTCTTGTGGACCCTTATACCCCATATGACGACACCGATGTGCCGCCGTCAGGGTTGTTCAGGTTTCTGACCGTATACCTCAGGCCCTTTCGCAAACTTTTGCTGGCAATCGTCGTTACAACCGCGTTTGTCGGCACCATCGAAGTGTTGCTGATCTATTTCGCCGGTTACGTTGTCGATATGCTCAACAACACGTCACCCGATCAGGTGTTTGCCGAATATGGCTGGACGCTGTTGCTGGTGGCGGGGTTCGTTTTGCTGATCCGGCCGGTGATACAGGTGCTGGATGCGGCGCTTATGAACCAGTCCTTGATGCCGAATTTTGGCACCCTGATCCGCTGGCGCAGTCACCGGCATGTACTGCGCCAATCGGTTGGCTGGTTCGAGAACGATTTTGCCGGGCGCATCGCCAATCGCATCATGCAGACCGCCCCGGCGGCGGGGGAAGCGATATATCAGATACTTGATGCCGTGGTCTATGCGGTCATTTATCTGATCGGAGCATTGTGGTTGTTGGCGGATACCGATCCCCGGTTGGCGGTTCCCTTGCTGATCTGGTTGTTATTCTATGTCGTGCTGGTGCGCTGGACGATTCCGCGCGTTGGAGCAGCAGCCAGGGCATTTTCCGATGCCCGCTCGGAAATCAACGGCCGCATTGTTGACAGCTACACCAATATCCAGTCGGTGAAACTGTTCGCCCATGGCCGCCGTGAAGAGGATTATGCGCTGGAGGCAATAGACACTGCACGCACCGCTTTCGCGCGGCAGATGCGCCTGATCACCTTGATGGAACTGGGGCTTACCCTGATCAACGGTTTTTTGATCGTTGCGGTGGTCGGCTGGGCCATCCTGATGTGGCGGCAGGGGACATCGACGATCGGCACCGTTGCAGCAGCCTCGGCGCTGACACTCAGACTGAACGCGATGACCGGCTGGATCATGTGGTCGCTGTCGTCACTGTTTCAGAATCTGGGGGTTGTGGCAGAAGGGATGCAGACCATCGCCCAGCCGATTGCCCTTGGCGATGCCAGGAACGCATCCGATTTGCAGATCACCAATTGCCGGATCGAACTGGATCACGTCAGTCATCACTATGGCAAGGGCAGTGGCGGGCTTGACCGGATCTCGCTGTCAATCCGGGGTGGAGAAAAGGTTGGCATCGTCGGGCGATCAGGGGCCGGGAAATCGACGCTGGTGAACCTGCTGCTGCGGTTTCACGATGTCGAAGGCGGGGTGATCAGGATCGACGGACAAGACATCCGCGAGGTCACCCAGGATTCGCTGCGTCGCCAGATTGGTATGGTCACTCAAGACAGCTCACTTTTACACCGCTCGATCCGCGACAACCTGTTATACGGTCGCCCGGATGCCACGGATCAGCAGATGATCAGGGCAGCGCGCCGCGCCGAGGCGCATGATTTCATCCTTGGTCTGGTCGATCCCAAGGGCCGCTGTGGTTATGATGCCTTTGTCGGTGAACGCGGCGTGAAACTGTCGGGCGGGCAGCGGCAGCGGGTGGCGTTGTCGCGGGTGATCCTCAAGAACGCACCGATTCTGGTGCTGGATGAGGCGACATCGGCGCTTGACAGCGAGGTCGAGGCGGCGATTCAGGAAACCCTTTATGGTGTGATGGAGGGCAAGACGGTGATCGCCATCGCGCATCGCCTTTCCACCATCGCGCATATGGACCGGATCGTGGTGCTGGATGACGGGCGGGTGATCGAACAAGGGACTCATGGCGAATTGCTGGCGCTTGATGGGCTTTATGCGCGGTTCTGGAACCGGCAATCCGGTGGCTTTATCGGTATCCGCGAGGTTGCGGAATGAAACTGAAGGTAAGACGGCTCGGCCATCACGGCACCGGCATTGCCGAAGGGCCGGACGGCGATATCTATTTGCCGTTCACCCTGCCGGGGGAGGAGGTTGAGGTTTTGGATGACCAGTCTCTGAATGCCCGCATTCTTACCCCATCGGATGATCGTATCAAGGCACCTTGCCCGCATTTTCGCACCTGTGGCGGCTGTTCGCTGCAACATGCCTCGGATGATTTCGTGGCGGGTTGGAAAACCGAAATGGTGCGCATGGCGCTTGTAGGGCAGGGGCTGGAGGGGGTGTTTCGCCCGATCATCACCTCGCCTCCACGCTCGCGCAGGCGGGCGACCTTTGCGGCGCGGCGCACCAAAAAGGCGGTGCTGGTCGGGTTTCATGGTCGCGCTTCTGATCAGATCATGGCAATTCCGTTCTGCACCCTATTGCATCCTGACCTTATGGCGGCCCAGCCGATACTGGCGGAACTGACCCGCATCGGTGCCACCCGCAAGGGGGAATTATCGCTGGCTGTCACCCGGTCCGAGGCTGGGCTGGATATCAATGTCACGGACGCCAAACCCGCCGACGGCCCGCTTTTGGCCGAACTTGGCACATTGGCGCAACGCCATAAACTGGCAAGGCTAAGCTGGAACGGCGAAGTCGTGGCGGCGATTGTATCGCCGGTGCAGATTTTTGGCCGTGCCCGCGTGGTGCCACCCCAAGGCGGTTTCCTGCAAGCCACCAGTGAGGGTGAAGCGGCACTGGTAGCGGCGGTAGCCGAAGCAGTTGGCGATGCCAAGAAGATTGCCGATCTGTTTGCAGGTTCCGGCACCTTCAGCCTGCCACTGGCCGAACGTGCCGAGGTTTTTGCAGTCGAAAGCGATGCTGCCGCTTTGGCCGCCCTTGATCGCGGTTGGCGCAATGCGCCGGGATTGAAGCCGGTGGAAACCGAGATTCGTGATCTGTTTCGCCGCCCGTTATTGCCATCCGAACTCGGCAAATTCGCGGCCGTGGTTCTGGACCCGCCCCGCGCCGGGTGCAAGGCGCAGGTCGAACAACTGGTGGAAAGCGGTGTCAGGCGGCTGGCATTGGTTTCCTGCAACCCGGTCACCTTTGCCCGCGATGCGGCGATACTGATCAACGGTGGTTTTCGGATTGACTGGGTGCAGGTGGTCGATCAGTTTCGTTGGTCGCCGCATGTAGAACTGGTGGCGGCACTGGCGCGCCCGTAACCGTTCAGGCGCGTTTACTTCCCACGCTGGCGATGCCCAGGGCGGACAGCACTTTGCTCTCGATATCGCGGGCGTTCAATCCGGCGGTTTCGTACATCGCCGCCGGGGAGTTCTGGTCGATAAACGTATCCGGCAAAACCATGGAGCGGAATTTCAGCCCGTGGTCGAACACCCCGTTTTCGGCCAGCAACTGCGCCACATGGCTGCCAAAGCCACCAATCGCGCCCTCTTCAATAGTGATCAGCGCCTCATGCCCGGCGGCAAGATCAAGGATCAGGTCGCGGTCAAGCGGCTTGGCGAATCGTGCATCGGCAATGGTTGGGCGGATGCCCCTGCCCGCCAGATTTTCGGCGGCCTTCATCACCTCGGCCAGTCGCGTGCCGAATGACAGGATGGCAACCCGGCTGCCGGTCTGAATGATCCGACCCTTGCCGATTTCCAGAATCTCGCCCTTTTCCGGCAGTTCAACCCCAACGCCTTCGCCCCGAGGATAGCGAAAGGCCGAGGGGCGGTCGTTGATGCTGGCAGCGGTGGCGACCATGTGCATCAGCTCAACCTCGTCGGCGGCGGCCATCACCACGAAACCCGGCAGGTTAGCCAGAAAGGCAATATCAAACGCCCCGGCATGGGTGGCACCATCCGCCCCGACCAGCCCGGCGCGGTCGATGGCAAAGCGGACGGCCAAGCGCTGGATCGCCACGTCATGCACCACCTGATCAAATCCGCGTTGAAGGAAAGTCGAATAGATGGTGCAGAAAGGTTTCATGCCACCAGCCGCCAGTGCGGCACTGAAGGTCACGCCATGCTGTTCGGCAATGCCAACGTCAAAACAGCGTTTGGGAAAGCGTTCGGCGAACAGGTCAAGCCCGGTGCCGTCTGGCATGGCGGCGGTTATGGCAACAATCTTGTCATCGGCCGCAGCCTGATGGATCAGCGCGTTGGCGAATACGCGTGTATAGCTTGGCGCGTTCGACGGTTTCCTGTGCTGTTTGCCTGACACCACGTCGAATTTCGATACCCCGTGATACTTGTCGGCAGACCGTTCGGCGGGCGGATATCCCTTGCCCTTTTTTGTCATGACATGAATCAGCATTGGCCCATCGGCGCGGGCCTTGACGGTGCGCAGCACCGCCAGCAACTGTTCCATGTCATGGCCGTCGATCGGCCCGACATAGGAAAACCCCAGTTCCTCGAACAGGGTTCCGCCCACGGTCATTGATTTGACGATTTCCTTGGCGCGGCGGGCTCCTTCCTGAAAGGGTTCCGGCAACAGGCTGACCGCACCCTTGGCAGCGGCGCGCAGTTCCTGGAATGGCGCACCGGCATATAGCCGCGAAAGATAGGCCGACATCGCCCCGACCGGCGGTGCAATGGACATTTCGTTATCGTTCAGGATCACGAACAGGCGTTTGCCGAGATGGCCGGCATTGTTCAGCGCCTCAAACGCCATGCCTGCCGACATCGCACCGTCACCGATCACCGCGATGGCATCGCCAAGTGCCGGTTCCGGTGTGCCGCCAAGATCATGCGCCACTGCAAAGCCAAGCGCCGCCGAGATTGACGTGGACGAATGCGCCGCGCCAAACGGATCATAAGCGCTTTCGCTGCGCTTGGTGAAACCAGACAAGCCGCCAGGTTGGCGCAGGGTGCGGATGCGATCGCGCCGCCCGGTCAGAATCTTGTGTGGATAGCACTGGTGCCCGACATCCCAGATCAGCCGGTCGCGCGGCGTATCGAAAACCGCATGCAGAGCCGTGGTCAGTTCCACCACCCCAAGCCCGGCCCCCAGATGACCGCCGGTGACAGAAACCGCCGAAATGGTTTCGGCGCGAACCTCATCCGCCAAACGGCCAAGATCAACGTCGTTCAGCCGTTTTAGATCGGCGGGCGAGTTCACCTTGTCTAACAGCGGCGTAACAGGGCGGTTTGGTTGGGTCAAATGCACATTCCCTTGGCTCGGTTTTTGCCTATCACATATCACGATCAATGATAAAGCGCGCCAGTTGCCTGAGATTGTCGCCGGTGCCGCCAAAGATTTCCAGCCCGTCACAGGCCTCTTCCACCAGTTCCGATGCCTTGTTCTTGGCGCCGACCATTCCCAGAACCGAAACAAAGGTCGCCTTGCCCGCTGCCTGATCCTTTTGCAGTCGTTTGCCGGCCTTTTCGGGGTTGCCTTCCACATCCAGAATGTCGTCGGCAATCTGAAAGGCCAGCCCGATCGCCTGTGCATAGGCGCGCATCACCCCGGTATTGGTGTTGCTCATCACCGGCCCGGCCTCGGCCGCCCAGGTGATCAGGGCGCCGGTCTTGTTGGCCTGCAAGGCAGTGATCTGGTCGATATCGAGAGGGGGCTTGGCGGTTTGCGCCAGAATGTCCTGCATCTGGCCAAGTACCATGCCCCGGCCACCCACTGCCTCGGCCATAGAGGTGATCAGCCTGAGGCGAATATTGGCGTCTGCGGCGGTGCGGCTGGAAGCGAGGATTTCAAACGCCATGGTCTGGAGCGCGTCGCCTGTCAGCACGGCAGTGGCCTCGTCCCATTTCACATGTACCGTGGGCAGCCCCCGGCGCAGATCGTCATCATCCATGGCGGGCAAATCATCATGCACCAGTGAATAGGCATGCACACATTCGACGGCCGCCGCTGCCCGATCGGCATTCTGCGGTCTGACACCGTATAGCCTGGCACCTTCCATCACCAGAAACGCCCTGAGGCGCTTGCCGCCGGACAGGGCGGCATAACGCATGGCATCGCTCAGTTTGTTATCAGGCAGTTCCTTGAACAGGGTTTCCAGGCAGGTTTCGACCCGTGCCGCGTGCTGGTTCAGCACCTCGCGGAACATGGTCAGAGTCCTTCGACCGGTTTGCTGCCGGTTGGCTGCTGATTCTCGCCAAGCATGATCTGTTCGACCTTTTCTTCGGCTGCCTTCAGCTTGGCCTCGCAGTGCTTTTTCAGGGCCTCACCGCGTTCATAAAGCCTGATACTGTCCTCAAGCGCGACCTGGCTGCCTTCGAGACGGCTGACCAGATTTTCCAGTTCGGCCATGGCTTCTTCAAAACTCAGGTCGCTTACCGGTTTGTCACTCATTGCCCCCGCTCCATCAATACGCGCACATGCCGGGCGGTCGAGGCCGCCACAGCGTTCAAATCATATCCGCCTTCAAGGCTGGATACCACCCGGCCACTGGCGCTTGTGTCGGCTATGTCACACACCTGTTCGGTGATCCATGCAAAATCGTCTTCGATCAGGTTCAATCCGGCCAGCGGATCGTCGCGGTGGGCATCAAACCCGGCCGAGATCAGGATCAGTTCCGGACGGTGCCAGGCCAGTGCCGGCAACAAGGTTTCCTGTATCAGTTCACGGAATTCCGGCCCATCGGTGCCTTCGTCAAGCGGCAGGTTCAGGATGTTGCCATGCGCGCCGGTTTCCGAGGGCGCGCCGGTGCCGGGATAGAGCGGCATTTGATGGCTTGAGGCAAAAAAGATCCGCCGGTCATCCCAGACCAGATCCTGTGTACCGTTGCCGTGATGCACATCGAAATCCACGATTGCCACGCGTTTGAGGCCGTGATGTTCCAGCGCGTGTTTCGCCGCAATCGCCACGTTGCCAAACAGGCAAAACCCCATGGCGGTCGATTTTTCCGCGTGATGGCCGGGAGGGCGCATGGCGACAAAGGCGTTGGACGCGCCACCGGTCATGACCAGGTCGACCGCCGCGACATTGCCACCTACGGCACGCATTGCTGCCTCCAACGTTCCCTTGGACATATGAGTATCGGGATCGAGTTGACGAAATCCCTGATCCGGAGCAGACCCTTTGATCAGGTCGAGATAGGAACGGGGATGCGCCAGCAGGATGTCATCATCCCGGCAAATCGGTGCCTCGTGACGGTCAAGGGCGTTGAATTCCCCGGCGGCAAGGGCGGCGTTGATTGCCTTGATCCGCTCGATACGTTCGGGGTGCCCGTCGGGCATTTCATGCGCCAGACTGGCGGGATGGCTGAAAAGGGCGGTGGTCATGGCCAAAGGATATGCGAGGCAGCAAGGTGCTGCAAGCCATCCTGAACCATGGCCGGAAACTTGTGCTTCCGGCCAGTATCGTTTCAGGCCGAGGCGCGGTTGGCGCGGCTGGAATAGCGGCGGCGTTTCTGGCCCTGGGTCGGCGGGCGTTTGGTGCCGCGCGGGTGCGTTGTCTGCTGGGCGCGTTCAGGGATAAGGCTGCCATCCACTGCCAGCGCCGGGATGTTGGTGCGGATCAACTTTTCGATGTCGCGCAACTGCTTGATCTCATCAATAGCGCAGAACGAAACCGCCAGGCCGGATGCCCCGGCCCGCGCCGTGCGACCGATCCGGTGTACATAGCTTTCCGGCACGTTCGGCAGATCGTAATTCACCACCAGCTGGATATCCGGCACGTCGATGCCACGCGCAGCAATGTCAGTGGCGATCAGCACCGGTTCCTTGCCGCCCCGAAATGCATCCAGCGCCCGTTGCCGCTGACCTTGTGATTTGTTGCCGTGGATGGCGGAAGCGCCCAGACCATCGGCATTGAGCTTGCGTGCCACCTTGTCGGCGCCGCGCTTGGTCCGGGTGAAAACGATCACCCGCTTGCCGGGATGCGAACGCACCAGTTTGGCAATGGCACTTGGTTTGTCGGCGTGCTGCATATGCATTACCGTCTGGTCGATACGATCGGCGGTTGCCGCAACCGGAGCCACCGAAACCTCGACCGGATCGTTTAGATAGTCATTGGAGAGCGCCTTGATTTCCTTGGGCATGGTGGCCGAGAAAAGCAATGTCTGCCGCGTCTTGGGCAACATTTTCAGAATGCGTTTGATGGCCGGCATGAAGCCGATGTCCATCATCTGATCCGCCTCATCCAGTACGATGGTTTCCACCCGCTCGAAGGTGACGGCACGCTGGCTGTAAAGGTCTTCCAGACGCCCCGGTGTCGCCACCAGAATATCGACTCCATCCCTAAGAGTGTTGATCTGCCGCTTGATCGGCACGCCGCCCACCACACAGGTTGTCCGCAGCCCCATCGAGCCGCCATAGGTGCGCATGCTTTTTTCGATCTGGGCCGCAAGTTCACGGGTCGGTGACAGCACCAGTACCCGGACCGGGCGAAACCCGCCAGGCAGGTCTTTGCCGGTAAGGCGGTGCAAGAGCGGCAGCGCAAAGGCTGCGGTCTTGCCGGTGCCGGTTTGCGCCAGGCCAACCACGTCGCGGCCTTCCAGTATCGGCGGGATCGCCTGAATCTGGATTGGGGTAGGAGTTTCATATCCTTGTTTGGCAAGGGTTGAGAGGATCGGCTTTTTCAAGCCAAGTTCTTGGAAATTCACAATGTTTCTTTCTCATGTAATGTTTTGCCGACGACCATGGGATCGCTTGCATCACGTTCTTGTCGATAGCGACAAGACAAAACGGATGTAAGCCCGCTGGGTCAGTCGCAGCATTCACCTGAACATCGGTTTTAAGGAAAGCTCAGCCTTTTCGTGGGTGCAGCCATTGCGGCGCGCCCAAATGCTGCAAGTGCATAATCATGCTTTTGGTGTGAAGTCAACTCAATTCGCCTGCGTCGCCTAATCCGGCGCCAGCATGTAACCCGATCCGCGTACCGTCTGAAGATAGCGCGGCTGTTTCGGGTCGGTCTCGATCTTGCGCCTCAACCGAGTGATCTGCACATCCACCGCACGTTCCTGCGCCTGCCCGTCGTCGCGGCCAAGATCGCTGACCAGTTGGTTGCGGCTGACGGGTTCATGCGGGCAGGCGGAAAAGATCTTCATCAGCGCGCTTTCGGTGGCGGTCAGGCGGATCAGCATGGATCCATTCCACAATTCGCCGCGCGAAAGGTCATATCGGATTGCCCCGAGTTGCAATGTCTTGGGAACGTCACGGTCAGGCTCGGCCTTTGGCACCCGGCGCAGGATGGCGTTGATCCTTAGCAGCAGTTCCTTGGGTTCGAACGGTTTGGGCAGGTAATCGTCGGCCCCTGCCTCCAGCCCGGTGATGCGGTCGCTGGCCTCGCCCTTGGCGGTCAGCAGCAGAATCGGCGTTTCCAACGTTTCACGCAATGAACGGGTCAGGCTAAGGCCGTCTTCACCGGGCATCATCACATCCAGTACGATCAGATCAAATTCAAGTCCCGCCAGCAGGCGGCGGGCATGGGCGGCGTCGCGGGCGGCACTGACCCAATAGCCGTTTCTAGACAGGAATTTCTGCAACAGCCCCCGAATCCGTTCATCGTCATCGACAATCAGGATATGTGCGTCGTTTTGATCGGCCATCAGGTCAGTTTCCGATCGATGTCATGGTGGACAGCAGCCGGCGCATCCGCGGATCCATCATTTGTTCCAGCACGGTACGGAAACCCTGAACCGCATCCGGTCCGGCGGCGCGATAGGCAGCGCGCATGCGGGTTCGTTGAGCTTCGGACAATTCCTGTTCCAGCGCGTTGCCTTTTTCGGTCAGATAAAGATGCCTTTCACGCTTGTCTCGGGTACCGATGCGGCTATCCACCAGACCGTCATCAACCAGAGTTCTGAGGACGCGGTTCAGCGACTGTTTGGTAACGCCGAGGATTTCCAGAAGATTATTAACCGTGGTACCGGGGGCGCGGCTGATGAAATGGATCGCCCGGTGGTGGGCGCGGCCATAGGCGTAGTTTTCCAGGATGCGGTCGGGATCGGCAGTAAAGCCACGATAGGCAAAGAACATCGCCTCGATGCCCTTTCTGACCTGCTCATCGGTCAGGAACAGCAGGTTTTCGCTGCTAAGGGAGGGTGCGGCAAGGCCCTGATTCTGCATGATACTGATACCCGTTCACATTTTTGGATTGTTATTTCATTTTATGTCAGTCTTGTTGACTTTCCAAGAATCAAATGCTAGCAGATTTGCGAATTTGCGTAACTATATGTCCGTTTCGGACCTAATTGCGCAACAAATGCAAAATCAACCGGTGTAATCGGTCAGTTGAACAAGGGGAAATGCGATGGCTGGTGCCTATGATGATCGTGACGGGCAAATCTGGATGGACGGCAAGCTGGTGCCGTGGCGCGATGCCAATGTGCATATCCTGACCCATGCGCTGCACTATGCCAGCTCGGTTTTTGAAGGCGAGCGTTGCTATGATGGCAGGATTTTCAGATCACGCGATCACTCGGAACGGCTGAAAAAATCGGCCAACATGATCGATTTTGAAATTCCCTGGTCGGTGGATGAGATCGAAAAGGTCAAATATGATGTCCTGAAGGCCAACGGCTGGACCAATGCCTATGTGCGTGCGGTCGCCTGGCGCGGTGCCGGTGAAGACATGGGTGTTGCCAGTGCGCGCAACCCGGTGCGCATGGCAGTGGCGGCCTGGGAATGGGGTGCCTATTACGGTGACGCCAAGATGAAGGGGGCCAAGCTGGACATTTCCAAATGGAAACGCCCGAGCCCGGAAACGGCACCCAGTCAGGCCAAGGCGGCCGGGCTTTACATGATCTGCACTATGTCCAAGCATACGGCCGAGGCCAAGGGTTGTTCCGATGCCCTGATGTTCGATTATCGCGGCTATGTGGCCGAAGCGACTGGCGCCAACATCTTTTTCGTCAAGGACGGCGAGGTTCACACCCCGACACCCGATTGTTTCCTGAACGGGCTGACCCGGCAAACCGTGATCGGCATGTTGAAAGACCGCCAGATCAAGGTGAATGAACGCCACATCATGCCGGAAGAACTGGAAAGTTTCGAACAGTGTTGGCTGACCGGCACCGCCGCCGAGGTGACGCCGGTCGGGCAGATCGGCGATTACAATTTCGAGGTCGGTGCGATCACCCGCGACATCGCCACCGGTTATGAAAAGCTGGTGCGCGCCTGAAGCCGGCAAGCGAAATGCCCCGTGCAGACACGGGGCATTCGATTGATCAGACGTGACGCCGCGCGCCCGGGTGGCGTCAGGCGGCTTTCGGACGCCTTCTCATCAACGCCAGACCGCCGAGACCGGCCAGTAGCAGCGGCAGTCCTGCGGGCAGCGGAACGGCGGCGGTGTAATCCACCACGAACTTGCCGAGCACGAAGCCCTGACCCGAAAAATTCTCGACGAAGGTCATGCGGGCGATGTCGGGACCGAACAGAGTATGGTACTCGGCCGAAGTCGACGCCGAGTCGAGAACGTTGTTCAGGGCGTCATATGCCACCGTGTCGATTATGTCGACCTCGGAGGTGACGGTGCCGTTGATCGGGTTGAGATAGGTGATCGAGTTGATCACCCCGCCCGAAATCAGCATTTCTATCGGTCCGGCATCGCCAGTGGTGCTGAGCCAGCGGTCCAGCCCGTAGGTCGAGTCAAAGCCGCCGCCCAGGCCACGGAAATGCAGACCCGGCCCGTTGAAGGTGAAGGTCAACCCGCCCTGGGTCTTGCTGTAGGTGTCGCCAGCAAGCGGCCCGAGCGACTCGCCGGTGAAGTCAAGTGTCAGCGACAGTCCAAGCGAAGCCCCCGCCGATGCGACAGCGAATATCGCCGCAAAGCCGGTGACCCGCATCATTTCCAAAAGTTTCACGATGTACCCCCCATTATTTTCAAAGACCATCTTTGAAGGGTATTATCTTATAGAAAATTTCAAGATTCGCAATATTTGGTTGATTTTGCAACATCAACAAATGTGCCGAACGCCGACTTTTCAGTTCCCTCAAGGATACTGTCGGACGGGACTTTTTCCAACTGGCGCCGGTGCGGCAATAAACTTACCAGTCTTGACGATTGCATTCTTGAGGCCGGGTGGCCGAATGTGTTAGCCTGACGGCAAGGTCCGGCGCCGGGGCCACACTTCCGGCGCAGCAACCAAGGAGGACATCGTTCTGTCAGAACGTGTTGATGCGGCCCAAGCCATGGCCGCCCCGGAGGTCGAACTGGCGATTTCCGAAAATGGCAAGCCGGGCAGCAAGCTGCTGAAGCTTGTCTTGGATTCCCTTGATAAAGACAAAGCTGAGGATGTGATTCCGATTGCGCTGAAGGGCAAATCGGAGATGGCCGATTATATGGTCATCGCCTCGGGCCGTTCGTCGCGTCAGGTGATTTCCATGGCGGAAAAGCTATCGGATCGCCTGAAGGAAGAACTTGGCCGTGGTTGCCGCATGGAAGGCAGGCAGACAGGTGACTGGGTGCTGCTGGATTGCGGCGATGTTGTGGTGCATATTTTTCGCCCGGAAGTGCGCGAATTCTACCAGCTTGAAAAGATGTGGCTGCCAGCGGGCACCGCAGCCGCCGCAAAAGGCTGATGCGGGTACACGTCTGTGCGGTGGGTCGACTTCGAAATGGCCCGGAACTTACCCTTGTTGACGATTATCTTGACCGATTCACCAAGACCGGCCGCGCCATTGGTATTGGCCCGGCCAGGGTGATCGAGGTTGAGGACAAGAAGGGCGGCGGGATGGTGGCTGAGGTGGCGCTGTTGACCCGGGCGGTTCCTAAGGGGGCGGTTCTGTGCGTTCTGGATGAGCGCGGCCAGCGGCTGACCTCGCCTGAATTTGCCCAAAAGCTGGCGGATTGGCGCGATCAGGGGCAGGGCGATCTGGCCTTCGTTGTCGGTGGTGCCGATGGCATCGACGCTGATTTTCGTGCCGGCGCCGATCTGTCGTTGTCGTTCGGCGCCATGGTCTGGCCGCATATGCTGGTGCGGGTGATGCTGGCCGAACAGCTATACCGGGCGGCAAGCATTCTGGCCGGTCTGCCTTATCATCGCGCTTGAGGTTGCCCTTCTTCGCGGCTGGCCTTAGAAGAAGAAAAACCCTGGAATAAGGGCCGGGCAGATGCACATTCCAAAACCTGTCGTGCTGTGTGTTCTCGACGGCTGGGGCATGCGCGCCGAAACCGCGAATAACGCGGTCAGGCTGGCAGATACGCCGACTTTCGATCATCTGATGGCGACCTGCCCGAACGCGACGCTGAAAACTTCGGGGCGCGATGTCGGGTTGCCGGACGGTCAGATGGGCAATTCCGAGGTTGGGCACATGAATATCGGCGCGGGCCGGGTGGTGTCGATGGATCTGGGGCGGATTGATCTTGCCATCGAAGATGGCAGTTTCGCCGCCAACCCGGCGCTTCTAAACTTCATCGAAAGGTTGAAACAATCGGGTGGTGCGGTGCATCTGCTGGGGTTGGCCTCGGATGGCGGGGTGCATGCGCATCTGGATCACATGATCGCTGCCGCCAAAGTGATCGCCGCCGCCGGAGTGGCGGTTCGGGTACATGCGCTGACCGACGGGCGCGACGTGCCACCGGGTTCGGCACAGGTTGATCTGGTGCGGCTGGAGGCGGCGTTACCGAGCAACGCAATGATTGCAACGGTGATTGGCCGCTACTACGCCATGGACCGGGATCAACGCTGGGATCGGGTGGAACGCGCCTGGCGGGCGATAATGCTGGCTGAGGGGGAAGTTGCCTATGATGCCGCCAATGCCCTTGCCGTCGCCAAAACCCGCGGCGAAAGCGATGAATTCATCGCCCCGACCGTGCTGGATGGATATGGCGGCATGCGGGACGGTGATGGTGTCCTGTGCCTCAACTTCCGCTCGGACCGGGTGCGCGAGATCATGGCAGCACTTGGTCAGCCGGATTTCACCGCCTTTGCGATGGATGGGCGGGCAAAATTCGCAGCCATGGCGGGATTTGCCAGCTATTCCAGCCGGCACGATACCTATATGGATGTGCTGTTTCCAAAGAATAACATTGCCAACACCCTTGGCCACTGGCTGGCGATACATGGCAAGACCCAGTACCGGTTGGCCGAGACCGAAAAATACCCGCATGTCACCTTTTTCCTCAACGGCGGCCATGAGGCGGCCGAGGAAGGCGAGGATCGGATGATGCCGAAAAGCCCCAAGGTGGCGACCTATGATCTGCTGCCGGAAATGTCGTCGGTTGAGGTAACGGACCGGCTGGTTCAGGCAATCGGCCGTGGTTATGACCTGATCGTGGTCAACTATGCCAACCCCGATATGGTGGGCCATACCGGCGACCTTTCGGCCGCAATCAGGGCCTGTGAGGCAGTGGATCGCGGTCTTGCCCGCGCTGTTCAGGCACTGGAACTGGCAGGTGGGGCGATGATCGTCACCGCCGATCACGGAAATTGCGAAACCATGGTGGATCCGCAAACCGGCAAGCCGCATACCGCCCACACCACCAATCCGGTGCCGGTCATTCTGGTGAATGGCCCCAAGGACATGAAACTCAGGCCAGGTGGCCGCCTTGCCGATCTTGCACCCAGCCTGCTGGCACTGATGCACCTGCCGAAACCGCCTGAAATGACCGGCGAAAGTCTGCTGACGCCATGAACCCGCTTTGCGCCCTGATCCTGGCCCTTGGCCTTTCGTTTGTCGCTGCCCCTACGCTGGCGGCGAGTGATCCGGTATTCGCAGCGCAAAAGGCCGCCGATGATCTGAAGGCTGCCACGACCGCCCTGTCCGATGCGCGCGAGGCAGGCGACCGGGTCGCTGCCCTCAGCCTTGCCGTCAAGGCTTATGAGGACGGGCTTAAAGCGATGCGTGAAAGTCTGCGCAAGGCGGCGATTCGTGAACAGGCGCTAAGGCTTGAATTTGAATCGCGCCGGGACCGGCTGTCGCGCCTTTTGGGGGTGTTGCAAACGTTGCAGCGCGTCTCCTCGCCCTTGTTGCTGATCCATCCGAGCGGGCCGCTTGGTACGGCGCGATCCGGTCAGGTTCTGGCCGATGTAACCCCGGCCTTGCACGCGCAGGCCGAGGAACTGCGCGCCCAGCTTGAGGAACTTTTGGTACTGGAGGCGCTGCAAACTTCGGCCGAGGAAGATTTGAAACAGGGGTTGAAGGGGGTTCAGGATGCCCGTGTCGCCCTGTCCGAGGCGATCGGCCAGCGCACCAATCTGCCAAAACGTCTGGCGAGCGATCCCGAAGCCCTGAAGCGCCTGACCGAAAACAGCGACACGCTGGAAGGCTTTGCTCAGGGTCTGGCTGATCTGCCGTTCGAGGGCAATATTGGCAAGGTCGGTGATTTCGAGGATAGCAAGGGCAAGATACCACTGCCGGTCTTTGGCTCGCTTCTTCGCGCCTTCAACGAAGCGGACGCGGCGGGCCTGCGTCGCCCCGGTATCGTCGTCAGCGCACCACCGGTTTCGCTTGTAACCGCACCCTGGCCTACGACCATCCGCTATCGCGGGCCGTTTCTGGACTACGGAAATGTGATTATCCTTGAGCCTGAAGCCGGTTACCTGATAGTTCTCGCCGGGCTAGGACAGGTGTATGGTGAGGTCGGACAGATTCTTGCGGCGGGTGATCCGGTCGGCCTGATGGGTGGCACAGACCCCGCAGCCGAGGATTTTCTGGTCGAAGCAAAACAAGGAAGTGGCGAAATCCGTCAGGAAACGCTTTATATCGAAATACGGCAGGGACGCACGGCGCTCGACCCGCTGGCGTGGTTTGCGCTGAACGACAGGTAGGACAACGAGATGAAGAAATACATGATGGCCGCAATCGGTGGCACGCTGGCCGGAGTTCTTTTGACATCACAGGTGGCCGGCCCGCTGATCGCCGACGAGGCCGACCGCAAGAAATCCACCTATGAACAGCTTGACCTGTTTGGTGACATCTTTGAACGCATCCGCAGCCAGTATGTCGAACCGGTGGACGAGGCCAAGCTGATCGAACATGCAATCAACGGCATGCTGACCTCGCTTGATCCGCATTCGTCGTACTTACCGCCCAAGGATTTCGACTCGATGCAGGTGCAGACCCGCGGCGAATTCGGCGGCCTCGGTATCGAGGTGACGCAGGAGGATGGCTATGTCAAGGTGGTGTCACCGATTGATGGCACCCCGGCGGATCTGGCCGGAATTCAGGCGGGCGATTACATCACCCAGGTGGATGGCGAACCGGTGCAGGGTCTGAATCTGAACGAGGCGGTGGATCTGATGCGCGGCCCGGTCGGCTCGGAAATCGTCATCACCGTGGTCAGGAAAGGGGTCGAGGAGCCGTTCGACGTGTCGATCATCCGCGACACCATCAAGATCGCCGCAGTGAAAACCCGGCTGGAAGGCAAATCCGTGGTTCTCAGAATCTCGTCCTTCACCGACCAGACCTTTCCGAACCTGCAAAGCGGTCTGAAAGAGGTTCTCGATGAAGCCGGCGGTCTGGACAAGATCGAGGGCGTGGTGCTGGATCTGCGTAACAACCCCGGCGGTTTGCTGAATCAGGCGATTCTGGTATCCGATGCGTTTCTCGACAAGGGCGAGATCGTTTCGACCCGTGGCCGCAATCCTCAGGACAGCGAACGTTACAATGCCGAACCGGGCGATGTGACCAACGGCAAACCGCTGGTTGTCCTGATCAACGGTGGCTCGGCCTCGGCCTCGGAAATCGTTGCCGGTGCGCTTCAGGATCATCACCGCGCCATCGTTGTTGGCACCCGGAGTTTTGGCAAGGGCTCGGTCCAGACCATCATGCCCTTGCAGGGTGACGGTGCCATGCGCCTGACCACGGCGCGCTATTACACCCCGTCTGGCCGCTCGATTCAGGCACTGGGCGTGGCGCCGGACATCCTGGTGGATCAGCGCCCGCCAGTGAAAGAAACCGAGGAAGAAACCAAACGCCGCCAGCGCAGCGAAGCCGACCTTCGTGGTTCGCTCAGCAATGACAGTTTGACCAAGGACGAATTGAAACAGCTGAACGAAGAGCGCAAAATTCAGGAAGAAACCGCCCAAAAACGCAATGATGACTATCAGATGGCTTATGCACTGGACATTCTGCATTCGCTTTCGGTGCTTAAAAAGGCGAATTAGGATGGCTATATATGGGACAAAGGGGGGTTGACCGCCCCCGATGCTCGATGGCGAAAGACGAATATGAACGCTGACGAAATCTATGCCCTGCCTTATCGCCCCTGCGTCGGTATCATGATCTGCAACCGCGCCGGACAGATATTCGCGGGCCAGCGCATCGACAGTTCGCTCGACGCCTGGCAAATGCCACAGGGCGGCGTCGAGGAAAACGAAGAACCTCGCCATGCTGCGCTGCGCGAGTTGGAGGAAGAAACCGGAATCCCGTCGTATGCGGTTGAAATTCTTGCGGAAACCAGCGACTGGATCCCCTATGATCTGCCGCACTATCTGGTGCCGAAGCTGTGGAAAGGCCGCTATCGCGGGCAAAAACAGCGCTGGTTCCTGATGCGGTTTATCGGGGATGATGGGCTGATCAACATCCAGACCCAACACCCGGAATTCAACCGCTGGTGTTGGCTGCCGCCCGAAGAACTGCTTGGTCGGATCGTGCCGTTCAAACGCGACACCTATGAAAGGGTGATCCGCGAATTCCATGCGCTGGTGGCATAACCGACAGTCCGAAAGCGGTTTGCAAGATCGTTCACAGACGCTATTGCTGCCCCCAGAACCGGCACTACCTGGAAAACCCTATGGCTGAGAAACGCAAACTCGACACCCGCGCGCTTGGTCTTGATGTCGGGCTCGCATTTTCCAGATTCCTGACCGGCAAGGAGAATCTGCATTACGGTCTCTGGGATGCCGAATGGGATGTCTGCGCCGCTAATATGGGCCGCGCTCAGGAAGCATATACCGACAAGCTTTTTCGGATGCTGCCCGAGGGGGAGAATCTGCAGATCCTCGATATCGGCGGGGGTGCCGGGGAAACCGCAAGGAAACTGCTGGCAATGGGGCATCAGGTGGAAATCGTCATCCCCAGCACGTTTCTGGCGGAAAGATGCCGCAAAAACGCAACGGGTGCCTTGGTACATGAATGCCGGTTCGAGGATTTCCAGTCGGAAAAACGGTTTGACCTGTGCCTGTTCTCGGAAAGCTTTCAATATATCCCGCTGTCGCATTCACTGGGCAAATGCCTGACGCTGCTGAACAAAACCGGCAGGATCATCGTAGCCGACTGCTTTCGCACCGATGCCTATTTCAGCGACCATTCGGATTTGGCAAAAGTTGGTGGCGGCCACGCGCTAACTGATTTTCGTGCACTTCTTGCCGATCTTCCGCTAAGGGTAGAGGTAGAAGTAGACGTGACCGAAGCCGTCGCGCCTTCGGTCGAGGTTGAACAGGAACTGTTCAACGTCATTGGCTATGCCATCCGCCGCGCTGATGAGGGGTTGGGCGCTGCTCATCCCCTCCTTACCAAGGGTATGCGGGGTATCGTCCGGCTTATGCTTAATCGACGCCGTCGTGACCGACTTGACCAGCGCCTGAACCAGAACACCCGGTCGGCCAAAAACTTCCAACGTTACAACACTTATCTGATGCTGAAACTTGCACCGAAAAGCTGAAGCAGGCCTTTGAACGTTAAGTTCTTTATTGATCAAATACTCCCGCCGGAGGCAGCGCGCTGCGCGATAGCGCGGCGCGCCCGGCCCAACCGGCGGAACCGCGCCAGCGGTAACAACGGGCGGGAGAGCTGGTTTTCGCATGTGAAAAACAGACAGCTCGCACCTGAAACGTGATCTTCGATCAGTTACAGTTACGCCCGGCAGCTCACATTGCGCGTTGAAAAGGGTGCACTGCCCCCTCGCTGACGCTCACCCCTGGAGTATTTTACAATAAAGAAGATGTAGTGTGGCTATTTGCCTGAGATATCGGGGCTGCAGGGCGGGCCGCCCTGCGGCATCATTGCGCCGACGAAAAGCTCGAATATGCTGACCGACCGGAAAATCCGACCGGTCAGCGGGGTTTGCCGTTATGTAGCTTTCTTGTTGCCGACATTCAGCGGTTTGCTGGCAGTGCCGGTCATCGCTGTGGCCAAAACCTTGGGCTTTTCCTGTTTTGGCTTTTTGACTTCCTTGTTGCCGCGTCTGTTGTTTCCCTTGGACATTTGAACACCTTTGATCTGATCAGTGATCTTTGATCCGGTTGGTTATTTCTTGCCGCCGGGTTTCTTGCTGCCGGGGGCTGAGGGTTTGCCGGCGGGCTTTGGGGCTGCATGACGTTGCATTGGACTTCTCCTGTCTAGGTTACCGGTTGGCACATGCCTACCGGGGGAATGTTCAGGAAAATCAAGGTTGCCTGACGGCACGCCGCCAGGGCGATAACTTTGTCTGGACATGAGGGCCAGCCGACTTTTCTGCGGTTGATTCACGGGGCGGTCGACTGGTGCCTCTGACACAGAAAATATGCGCGGGATTCACGCAAATCAAGCGGTCTGAAAGGGGGCTTGAAAAATATTTTCTGGCCCCCTTTTGTTGATGCGATCAGATCACATCTACCGCGCCCGAAGCTGAGTTTGCAGCGACGATATGTTTGTCACCAGCAGCTACGATTTCGGCGATTTCCAGGCGTTGGTCGGAACTTAGAACGCCGTCCTCGGGCGCTGCTTTGATCAGCGCAAGTGCGCGTTCACGGGCCACATCGAAGGCGGTGCGGCGGTTGGATTTTTCATAATCGTCCCGCCCCTGTCTGAGGAAGACATCCGGCATGTGCTGGTTGCGGCAGAGTTCCAGCGTATGGCTGCTGTCCAGAAAATGTCCACCGGTACGAATTGCCGAAACCTCGTCCCAGTTGAGGCTGCGACTGCTGATTTCCGGCGGTGTCAGGTAACGCCGAAGCATGGCCCCGATCTCGTTGTCCAGCACAGCCTGCACCGGGCTGAACACGGTGGCGCATTCCAGTTGGCCGATACCACCCAGAATATCCGCCCCCGACAGTGCCACCGCCTGTGCCAGCATGGCGCGTTCGGCCATTGACTGGTGATCGACATCCGGCGTGTCTGAACCCGCGCCATAGGTATGGGCGGGCAGGCCAAAGCCCTGTTTCATCAACTGGATCGCCATGCTGGCGGATTGCAGCGATTCCGGGCAGGATTGCAGGGCTGAGCCGGTTTTCATGTCGAGGGTGAACATCAGCGGTGTGGCGATGACCGGCGTGCCGGGTGCCAGCACATGCCCGAGCGTCACCATCGCCAGAATTTCGGCTGCTGCCATCAGCACCATTCCGGCGCTGGTCAGGGGTGCCGTGCCGCCGCCAGACGGCAGGGAGCAGGCGTGGATCGGAATGTTGTAGCGACCGGCCTGAATGATCACCTCGCTATCCATGAACTTGAATTCAAGCGGGGTGAACGAGCAGGAGATGACCGAGGTCAGTGGGCGTTGCCTCAGCATTTCTTCGCCACCGGCGGCAACAGCGGCGATGCGCATCAGATATTCGACGTTTTCCTTGCCATAAGGCTGTAGCCAGCAATGCTTGTCAGTATGTGCGACCATGGTGGCAAAGCTGTGTAGATCGGCAGATACCTCGGGCACGCCTGCGACGAAGGGATGCGCGATGAAACCGATCTGGTTCAGCCCGCTGGCCACGGCGGCGATTTCGCGCACTGCCTTCAGGTCAAGGTTGCGATATTTGCCATCGCGCGGATCCACGTAGCCGTGGCCGCCAGTTCCGGTGCGCATGACAAAGCTGCCATCCTTGCGCGGTAGGTGGATGTCAAACACCGGCTTCTTGCCGTAAAGCGTTACCTCTTTTGGTGCCATCGCCAGTGCCTGTTCCACCAGTTCCTGCGGCAGGCGCAGACGAGCGGGGTCAGCGCCGGGTTTGGCGCCCGCTGCCAGCAATGCCGCATGTGCCTTGGGATGGACGATCACCACGCCGTAACCCGACAACAGATCAAACGCCCGTTGTTTCAGTTCGGCAATATTGTCGTCGCTGAGAAAACCAAAACGGTTATGTGCGGATGACGTTGACGACAGGGTAAAGGCGTCGGGGGTTGCCGCCACCTCCTTTGGGGTGCCGCGCCCGCGCCGAAGCGGTTTTGGGCGGATTTCGAGTGTTTTGGTTTCCATAACAACCTCCTGAATAAAGATGAACTGAGGGTAGTCATGGCACACACCGATTTTGCTCACTGCCTGCCGACTTGAGCAGGGTTGAAGTTAGGGCTGTTCGATTATCCGGTCAATCCGGCGCGATGAAGGAAGGGTGCGACTTGTTGTGCTGTTTGCCTGAGGCTATGGTCAGCCCGATTGACCATAGGGGGTGCCGATGACAGACGCAGTGGTGATCGGCGCGGGCCCGGCTGGGCTGATGGCGGCGGAAATGCTGGCGAATGCCGGATATGGTGTGGTGGTGGTGGATCATAAGCCGTCGTTGGGGCGCAAATTGCTGATGGCGGGCAAGTCCGGGCTAAACCTGACGAGGGACGAGGCGTTTGACGATTTTCTTGGCAATTACGCCGAGGCGGCGCAATGGTTGCGTCCGATATTGGCGGCGTTTTCCAATCAGGATGTTCCGCGTTGGGCCGAGGCATTAGGGCAAGAGGTGTTTACCGGCACCTCGCGCCGGGTGTTTCCAAAGACGATGAAGGCATCGCCCTTGCTAAGGGCGTGGCTGCGGCGGCTTTCGGGCCTAGGGGTGGTGTTTCGGACCGGCCAACGCTGGGTTGGCTGGCGAGACGGCGGGTTGGTGTTTCAAACCGCCGCAGGTGAATCCGTTGAAACCCCGCGCGCAACCGTGTTGGCGCTTGGCGGGGCAAGCTGGCCGCGGCTTGGGTCGGATGGTGCATGGTTTGATCTGTTGGCGGCAAGGGGTGCGGAGTTGACGCCACTACGGGCCGCCAATATGGGGTTTGCAGTGGACTGGTCGCCGCATATGGCGGGACATTTCGGGCAGCCGATCAAGAATTGCCTGCTGATTGCGGGGGAACGCCGTGTTCGCGGCGAATTCGTGCTGTCCGCCAAGGGGCTGGAGGGAAGCGGTATTTATGCCCTCAGCCGGGATCTGGCCGAGGGGGCGGTATTGTCGCTTGATCTTCAGCCTGATCTTGATCTTGAAACGCTGGCTGGCCGACTGTCACGACCGCGCGGCAAGGCCAGTCTTTCCAACCATTTGCGCAAGTCGCTGAAATTCGATGTTGCGAGGATTGCCCTGTTGCAGGAATTTGCCCGGCCGTTGCCCAATGATCCGCACCTGCTGGCCCGGTGGGTAAAGAACCTGATCGTGCCGCTGACCGGTCCGCGCCCGTTGGCCGAAGCGATTTCGTCGGCTGGTGGTATCATGCGTTCAGGGCTGGATGATCATCTGATGCTCAAGGAACTGCCTGGGGTGTTTGCGGCGGGCGAAATGCTTGACTGGCAGGCCCCGACCGGCGGCTATCTGATCACGGCCTGTCTGGCGACGGGACGCTGGGCCGGACTGGGCGCGGTGGACTGGCTTGGCCGTTAGCCATCTTGCCCGCAAACCCGTGACGTGCCAACTTCACCTGCCCTGATGGAGGACACCATGACCAGCCGAAACCTTAGCCTGACCGAAGCGCATGATCTGGCGTTAAGTTGCCTGATAAAGAACGGTTGCGATGATGATAACGCCCGTGCCTGTGCTGATCGCATGATCGAGGCCGAGGGGGATCGTTGCCACTCACACGGGTTGTTTCGCCTGCCCTGGTATGTCAGCGGCGTGAAATCAGGCAGGGTCAACGGCCATGCCCGCCCACGACTGGACCGGCTGGCACCGGCGGTGATACGGGTTGATGGCGATAACGGCTATGCGCCGTTGGGGCAAAGGGTGGCGCATCAGCCGTTGGTCGACTTGACGCGCGAAAACGGTATCGGGGCGCTGGCGTTCACCAACATGTACCATATTGCCGCCATCTGGCCCGAGGTCGAGGCGTTGGCACGGGAAGGTCTTTGTGCCATCGCCGTCACCGCCGCCTATCCTTATGTAGCACCTGCGGGTGGCATCAAGGCGCTGTTTGGTACCAACCCCATGGGCTTTGCCTGGCCGCGCAAGGATGCGCCGCCCTTGGTGTTTGATCAGGCGTCGTCATCCATGGCGCGAGGGGAAATCCAGATCGCCGCGCGTGATGGCCATATGGTGCCCGAAACCGCCGGAATTGGCCCAAAGGGCGAGGCGACAACTGATCCCAACGTGGTGCTTGCCGGCGCGCAGCTTGGCTTTGGTGGCTATAAGGGGGCGTCGCTGGCGATGATGATCGAACTGCTGGCCGGGCCGCTGATCGGTGAATTCCTCAGCCTTGAATCGCTGGCCGATGATGGCGGGCGGGGTGGCCCACCCAAGGGAGGTGAGTTGATTATCGCCCTTGAGCCGGCGCGTTTTGGCGATGCCGATGGGTTCTTGGCGCATGGCGAAATCCTGTTTCGCGAACTTCTGGCGCAACCCGGCACAAGATTGCCGGGTGCCAGGAGGTTTCAGAATCGCGCCGAGACGCCGAAAACCGGTATCAACATCCCAGCCAGCCTTTATGACGAGATCATCGGCCTGCTGGCCTGAACTCAGACGGCAAGTGCACGCTTATAGGCGGGGCGTGCGGTGGCGCGTTCAATATATGCCTCGATCACCGGTTGGCCGCTTTCAAAACCGGCGGTGCGCGCCCAGGTGCCGCAATGGGCGGTGATGATGTCGGCAACGGTAAAGGTGTCGCCCATCAGATATTCGCGCTTGCCCAGCCGTTCTGCCAGGGTTTTCATGGATTGCAGATATTCCCAGCGAAGCGTCGGTTTGATGGCTGGCACCCGTTTATCTTCGGGCAGAATGAAACTGTTGCGTGCGGCGGTCCACAGGGTTCCGTCCATCTCGTCATTGGCAAATTGAGTAAAACCATCTTGCCGGGCGCGTTCTATGGTGCCTGCCGGATAGGTCAGCAAGCCGTGCTTGTCCGCCAGATACTGGATGATCGCAACCGAATCGAGGATCACATCATCACCATCCATGAAACAGGGGATCTTGCCGCTGGGGTTCATCGCCCTGACCTCATCCGAACGCGGCAATGAGGGGGCAAAATCGTATTCAAGTTGCATTTCTTCAAGCGCCCAAAGCACGCGAAAGGCGCGGCTTTTCTTGTTTCCGAACAGTTTCAGCATTTTATTCCCTTTCAGGTCAGGATCAGTTCCGCGCCAGCATGGCGATGCGGATAAAGGCACGTTCCAACATGGCGCGTGCCGGAATCGGTTTGGATGATCGAAGGTCAAGATCTGCATCCATCAACATGGCAAGGATCGATTCGAGTTTGTGCAGTCCAAGGTTGCGGGCCTGCCGCGCCATGCGGTCGCGCCTTGGGCCGAAAACCGGCGGTCGGCAGGCAGACAGACCGGCCGCAGGGCCGCCTGGGTGAATGGCGGCAAGGTGGAGGGCGCGAAAATGTCTGGTGGCGTTGATGCAGATGCTGACCGGGTTGATGCCTTGGCCTTCAAGCTTTTGCATCATTGGCCCAACCTCGCCGGTCCTGGCCTCGGCGATCAGGTTGAGGGCGTCATCCAGTACCGCCTCGGTGGTGGCGGGGGCGCAGGCGGCGATGTCGGCGCTTGTGGGGGCAGCGTCTGACGACAACATATATAGCGCCAGTTTTTCCAGCGTTTGGGCAAAATCGCCGGGTTCAAGTGCTTGTGCCAGCGCCATCAGATCAGCCATTGCGTCATTGCCGATATTGGTCAGCCCGGCCTTGGACAGGGCGGCCATGATCTCATCGCGCCCGGGCGGGTCGGCATAGATGGCGGCGGCATAGGCGTTCGGGTGGGTTTCGAAATATTTTCTGAGGCGAGATTTTGCCGCCAGTTGCCCGGCGGTGATCACCAGCGTTGCATCGCCGTCCTGCCAATCATCCAGCGCCGATTTCACGATGTCGGTGATGGTATCGCCCGCCTCTTCGACGAAAACTGCGCGGGCGCCGGGGAAAAAACCCTGCGCCCTGATCGCATCGGACAGTTGCGCCGGGTCTTTGCGCAGTTCTGCCGCCGAAAACCGGCTAAGGCGCATTTCCGCCTCGGCATCCGGACCGACCAATGCCTTCAGGACTTGTTGTCGCTTGATCGCTACGCGCATGGAATCCGGGCCATAGATCAGCAGGCCGGCGCGGCCGGGTTGGGGCTCGGCAAAGTATTTTGCCGTCTCGCGCCCCGCCAGTTTCATTTGGCCCAGCTTTGGGCCGTAGCCGTCAGCCGCAACACGATCTGTTCGGCCATGGCCCGCATCAGCCGGTCATTGGCGTCGCGCTTGCCCGCCGTGGTTACCGCCGTTTCCGCGCTGGCGGTATAGCCGGTAGTTTCGCGAAAATTGTCGCTGAAAACCTCGGTACTGTTTTGGGTGTCGATGACTTTCACCAGGGCGCTGCCATTCAGGGTGAAACGCGACAGGCTGCTGGCGGTTGCCAGCACCAGTTCTTCTTCGACGGTGCCAAGGGTAATCGTTGCTTCAAACCGAGGATCGCCAGCGGGGCGACCCAGCCGCGCTTCCAGATGCTCCAGAAGAACGAAACCATTGCGGCTGTCGATCAGGTTGAACCTGATCTGACCTTTCAGGCGGCTTGCGGCCCCGCCTTCACGATAGACCGGCTGAAAACCGCAGGCGGCCAGCGGCAAAGCGGCCAGTGACAACAGCAAGGTTCGGCGATCAAGTGACGACATTTACAATCCGGCCCGGAACAACGATCAGCTTTTTCGGCTGACCGCCGCCAAGATACTTGAGCACGGCCTCATCTGCCAGCACCAGTTTTTCGATCTCGGCCTTGGGCATGTCGCGCGGCACGCTGATTTCCGTTCGCCGCTTGCCGTTGACCTGAATGGGCAGGGTGACGTTGTCGTCAATCAGCATGGTCGGATCGGTCCTTGGCCAAGGCGCCTGGGCCACCAGACCTTTGCCGCCAAGATGTTGCCAGACCTCTTCGGCCAGATGCGGCACCATTGGTTGCAGCAGTTGTGCCATGGCCAGCATCGCTGCCTTCTTGGCCGCCGCCCCGGCGTTGGATTTCGCCAAAACGTTAGTGAATTCATACAGTCGCGCCACAGATTTGTTGAAGGCAAAGCCTTCGATGCCGCTGGTTACGTCGGCAATGGTGCGATGGGTAGCTCTGGTCAATTCCATGTCAGCGTCGTTTGGCGGCGTGTTATCGGCTTCGATCTCAACCGCCATGCGCCAGATGCGTTGCAGGTGTTTCCACGCGGCCTCGGCCCCGGAGGCGGTCCATTCCACGTCGCGTTCCGGCGGGCTGTCGGACATCACGAACCAACGCGCGGTATCGGCGCCGTACTGGTCGATGATGTCTTCGGGATCGACCACGTTCTTTTTTGATTTCGACATCTTGATGATCGGCCCGACCTCGACCGTCTCGCCGGTGTTGCGCAGGGTTGCTCCCTTTTCGTCCATGATCACCTCATCCGGGCTGCGCCAGACCGGGCGGCCATCCTTGCCGCGGGTGGCATAGGTTTCATGCGTCACCATGCCTTGGGTGAACAGGGCGCTGAACGGTTCCACCGCCGATTTCGGCAGATGCCCGGTCAGGTTCATGGCGCGGGCGAAAAAGCGGGCATAAAGCAGGTGTAGAATCGCGTGTTCAACCCCGCCGATATATTGATCGACATTCATCCAGTATTCAGCATCGGCCAGCACCGTCGGTGTATCTGCATGCGGGGCGGTAAAGCGGGCGAAATACCACGACGAATCAACAAACGTATCCATGGTGTCGGTTTCGCGTTTCGCCGCCTTGCCGCATTTCGGGCAAGCCGCGTCGCGCCAGCTTGGGTGCCGGTCCAAAGGGTTGCCTGGTCTGTCGAATGTCACGTCATCGGGCAGTCTGACCGGCAGGTTCGCCTTGTCCTCGGCCACCACGCCGCAGGAATCGCAATGCACCACCGGAATCGGGCAGCCCCAATAACGCTGGCGGCTGAGCCCCCAGTCGCGCAGGCGGTATTTGGTGACGCCTTTGCCCCAGCCGTGTTTTTCTGCAAAACGAATCGTTTTATCAATCGCCTCTTGCCCGGTGGCGATGTCGAGTCCCGCGAAATGATCCAGCCAGCGCACCTTGTCGGTCTTGGGCGGCACGAAGGCCTCAGCCTCCACCGGATGCGGGTTTTCCAGCGCCAGAAAGGTGTCGATCACCGGCAGGTCATATTTGCGGCAGAAATCAAGGTCGCGCTGGTCATGCGCCGGGCAGCCGAAAATCGCGCCGGTGCCGTAATCCATCAGGATGAAATTTGCCACCCAGACCGGCAGCTCCCAATCCGCATTCAGGGGGTGTTTCACCTTCAACCCCGTGTCGAATCCCAGCTTTTCGGCGGTTTCAATCGCCTCTTCGGTGGTGCCGCCCTTGCGCGCCTCGATATTAAAGGCGGCAAGGTCGGGGTTGGTCCGCTCCAGTTCCCTGGCCAGCGGATGGTCCGGCGAAATCCCTACGAAAGACGCGCCCATCAGGGTGTCGGGGCGGGTGGTGTAGACGTTGATCGCCTCGCCCTTGTCCGCGCGTTCAAACGCAAATTCAAGACCGCGCGATTTGCCGATCCAGTTGGCCTGCATCAGGCGGACCTTTTCCGGCCAGTTCTCAAGCGTATCAAGGGCCGCCAGCAATTCCTCGGCGAAATCCGAGATGCGAAAGAACCATTGCGTCAATTCACGCCGTTCCACCAAAGCGCCGGATCGCCAGCCGCGTCCCTGTTCCACCTGTTCATTGGCCAGAACCGTCATGTCCACCGGATCCCAGTTGACCACGGCGTTCTTGCGATAGATCAGACCGGCATCCAGCATGTCGATGAACAGCGCCTGCTGCTGGCCGTAATATTCAGGGTCACAAGTGGCGAATTCCCGGCTCCAGTCTATCGACAGGCCCAAAGGTTTCATCTGGCCGCGCATGTCGGCGATGTTCTGATAGGTCCATTCCCTGGGGTGGCCGCCGCTGGCCATGGCGGCGTTTTCCGCCGGCATACCGAAAGCATCCCATCCCATCGGGTGCAGCACGTTGAAACCTGTTGCAGATTTGTAACGCGCGATCACATCGCCCATGGTATAGTTGCGCACATGCCCCATGTGGATGCGCCCCGAAGGATAGGGAAACATTTCAAGCACGTAGTACTTTTCACGCCCGGTATCGCGTTTTGCCTGAAATACCCCTGCCTCGTTCCAGGCGACTTGCCATTTCGGTTCAACCACACGGGCGTTGTAACGGGACATCGGTTTTTCCTTGTCAGACATGCCGGTCGCAACCCGCTGCAAGCGGGTATGGCCGAGTGATAAATCGGATCGGGGGAGAAGGTCTAGAGCTTGCCATCCGCAATGCGCATCTGGCGCGCCCGGGTCAGAATCGCATCCTCGATGGCGCGCACCGTATCCTTGGGTGCCGGCCCCGAACGCGATATCAGCGCCACCCGGAGCGAGCGCGCGTCCAGCGCCGGATCCTGGATGTATACGGTGGCGCGATAGGCGCGGCCGGAACCGCTGGGGCTGCCCCAACCCATTACGATCACACCGGAAAACGGATCAGCCGCCTCGACCGGCAGGAACGACAGTACATCCAGTGTGGCGTTCCATATATACTTGTTGACGCCGATGGTGACATTGGGATCGTCGGCATTGCGAAACAGATCGAAGAACGAGCCTTTGCCCTGAACCTTTTCTTCGGGCGACCTCGGGTCGTATTCCACCTTTTTGCCGGTTCGGTTCTTGAACAGGCCGCTATTGCCACATGCCGCTAGCGTCAGCGTCAGCGTGGCCATGACAAGCAGGCGTAGAAATCTGGACAAGGATCGACCCTCCGACGCATTTGGCAACCATAACTTTAGGTTTAGTATCGGCTTAGCCGTGGCTGAACAAGCATTTTCAAATGCGGCGAAATATTTGGCCGGTTTTGGCACTGTGGCAACTCTGCATCATCGGCGCGCACATCGCATTTGGCACTGGCGCTGTTCCTTGACCCTGACCCGGCAAACTGTGATTGATCATCCCACTCAATTTGGATTCCCTGAATTGAGGTGCACCTTAAACTTTAACGAGGGAAAACAATGAAAAAAGTTCTTCTCACTACTTCAGCTCTGACGCTGCTGGCTGGCGCCGCGGCTGCTGATGTTACCGTGGGCGCGACCGCCCGCATGGGCGTCATTCACGACTCGGTAAGCACGCGTACTGAAAACCGCATGCGTATCAACGTTTCGGGTTCCGGCGAAACCGATGGCGGCCTGACCTTTGGCGCCTTCGCTCGCTTCCAGTCGGGCCATGGCCCAGCTCTGGGCGCAACCGGCGTAATGAACGGTTCCAACGTCTGGATTTCCAACGGCACCATGACCCTTTCGATGGGTAACATCGGTGGCGCGATCGACCAGAACGGTGGCATCTATTCGGTTGGTGGTTGCGGCTTCTCGTCCTCGACCAACTATGAGCAGTACTGTGCCAACGTCATCGGCCAGGGCAACGCGACCTTCGCTTCGCTGTCCTCGGGCGGTGCTGGTCCGGGTGCCAATGGTATCGCACGCGTTGACTTCGCTCTGGGCAGCGCAAACGTGTCGGTTTCCGGCGGTAACGCCTACGACACCGAACTTGCGGCAACCTTCTCGCTGGGTAGCGCAACCGTCAGTGTTGGCTTTGACAACGGTGTTGGCCTTGGCGGCGGTACCTACATTTCGGCTGCATTCGATCTTGGCTCGGCCAATATCGGCATCACCGGCTTCCAGGACCGTACTGCTGCGAACAACACCAGCTGGATCCTGAAAGCTCGCTTTGCTGTTGGCTCTGGTAACATCGGTGTATTTGCTGCGGACGACAAAATCTCCGGTGGCAATCGCTACGGCATCAACTACACCCAATCGCTGGGTGGCGGTGCGACTGCCTATGTATCGGTCAGCGATCAGCAGTTTGCTGGTGCGTTCTCGGCTGCCGGCACCACGGTTGCTGCAGGTCTGACCTTCGGTTTCTGATCCTACCGGATCGAACTGATTGGAAAGAGCGGGCCTTGGCCCGCTCTTTTCTTTTGCGGCATGCTTGTCTGTCGCTTGCCCGACATGCCATATGAACCAAAAAGGGATTTGGCATGTCATTGGGCGAAATTCGCAAACGTATTGCAGCGGCGGAACTGGTCGCCGGGCGTGAACCCGGTTCGGTTCAGCTTGTCGCTGTGTCCAAGGTGCAGCCACTGGCGCGAATCAAGGCGGTCCTGACCGAGGGTCAGCGCCTGTTCGGTGAAAACCGTGTGCAAGAGGCGGCCAGTCGCTGGCCCGAATTTTGCCAACAGTTTTCGGGTGTCGCCGTGCATCTGATCGGCCCGCTGCAAACCAACAAGGTGAAACAGGCGTTTGATCTGTTTCAGGCGTTTCATTCGCTCGACCGCGCCAGGCTGGCCAACAAGATCGCCGATGAGGCGCAGGCGCGCGGGCACTGCCCCGATCTGTTCATCCAGGTCAATACCGGGCAAGAGGCGCAAAAAGCAGGCGTTCTGCCCGCTGAAGCGGATGATTTCATTACCACCTGCCGCCAGCTTGATCTGCCGATCAGGGGTCTGATGGTGATTCCGCCGGTGGATGAGGAACCCAGCCTGCATTTTGCGCTGCTGGCGAAAATCGCCACCCGCAACGGTCTGGATCAACTGTCGATGGGCATGAGCAATGATTTTGAATCTGCAATCGCCCTTGGCGCCACCCATGTCCGGGTTGGTTCCGCCATTTTCGGTGAACGCGTCAGCGGCTGATCGCTGCTCAGCCGATCACCACCCGCGCATCCGGTTGCCAGCGCGAAAGGATATGCCACAAATCCCTGGGCGCAAAGGCGATGCAGCCCGCCGTCGGATGGCGGGGCTTGCGCCAGCGGTGCAGGAATATCGCCGAACCTGCCCCCGGCACGGCATTCGGCCAGTTGAAATCAAGCACGGCGACAAGATCGTACAGCGGATCGGCACGGTATAGCCTTTCATGGCTGTAGGGGTGCCGCCGTGCCCGCAGCGCATGGTTATAGGCAGGATCAAGCGGATCGTCAGACCAGATGTCAGCCGGTGAAATCGCCCTGACAGGAAACACAAGTTCCGGCCTGTCCAGCCGGTCAGCACGATAATGCGCCATGACGATGCGCCAGCGCCCCTTTGGGGTGATGCCGTCGCCTTCGGCCACCTTGTCGCCGATGCCGCCATAGCCGGTGGCGCAGGCAAATCGTCGCCCGCGAAACCGCGCGCTCCAGCGACCGATAACCAGATCGCCTGTGCGGGCTGTCACAGGATATGCCCGCTTTTGGCCGCCTTGGTATCCAGATAACCAGTGTTGTGGGCATTGCGCCCCACCGCCAAGGGAACCCGTTCCACCACCTGCATGCCGGCGGCGTTCATCATCGCCACCTTGCGCGGATTGTTGGTCAGCAGGCGGACCGAGGAAAAGCCCATCGCCGACAGGATCTCGGCCCCCAGTCGGAAATCCCTTTCGTCATCCTCAAACCCCAGCCGGTGATTGGCCTCGACCGTGTCAAAACCCTGATCCTGAAGCGAATATGCCCGCATCTTGTTGGCCAGACCAATGCCGCGCCCCTCCTGATTGAGGTAGAGAAGAACGCCATGCCCTTCGGTGGCAATCTGCGCCAGGGCAGCACGCAGTTGTGCGCCGCAATCACATTTGAGCGAACCGAGAAGATCGCCAGTGAAGCAGGCCGAATGCAGCCGCGCCAGCACCGGCTGTTGGCGATCCGGGCGGCCGATTTCCACCGCATAATGTTCCTCGCCGCCGTCGTCGGGGCGAAAGACGCTAAGCCGCCCGGCCTCGGAAACACTAAGCGGCAGCCGGGCCGAGGTTATTTTGCTGAGCGGGCTGCTGTTTAGCAATAACGGCCCCGCTGCATCAAGATCGAGCCGGTTCAAAGCCTCGGGAACCGGGCCGGTCAGTTCCACCAGCAAGGCGGCCGGCAACAGTCGCGCCTGTTTGCAAAGGGCAATCGCCGCGCGGTGCAAATCCGCCCGGCCCTGGCGCAGGCTCAGGCACGGCCCCATCAACGGGTGCATCAGATCGCCCGATGGATCGGCAATCGCCCGCACCCAATCGACGCCCGCATCTTTCGGCAGGCTGATCCGCGCCAGATCGCCGTCATAGGCGCGCGCGTGCAGCGTTGCGGCCCGCCGCGCGGTGATCGCCAGCACCGGCTGACCCAGAGCCAGCGAATCGCGCAGCCGTTCCTCTGACAGCGTTTCGGCGGCAAAGGCCAATACGCTTTTGCCGCTCTTGTTCAGGATGACACCAAGCCCCATGCGCAAGTCGCCCCTGAGGCGGGCTATCTGTTCGGGCAGGCTGGGGGCAAGCGCCATTGGACATTCCATTCATACGGCTTCGGGCCATTGTTACAGCTTCGGGAATTCCTATATCCCTCTGACAGCGAATATGAAACATTTCCCGCATATTTGACACGAGGCTGTGAAGCGGCACCACCAAATCTTGTTGCAGACCCGGTTTGATCACATTTGTGTAACCTATTCACGAAGGAGTCCAAGATGGGCAATGTCAAAAAAATCCTGATGGTGGACGATGACGAAGACCTGCGCGAGGCGCTGGCCGATCAACTGGTCCTGACCGAGGAATTCGATGTATTCGAAGCGGAAAACGGCGCGCGTGGTCTGGAAAAGGCGCGCGAGGCGATTTACGATCTGGTGCTGCTTGATGTCGGCCTGCCAGACATGGACGGGCGCGAATTATGCCGTTTGATGCGCAAGCAGGGAGTCAAATGTCCGATCATCATGCTGACCGGGCATGACAGCGACGCCGACACCATTCTGGGCCTTGATGCCGGTGCCAACGATTATGTCTCCAAGCCGTTCAAGTTTCCGGTGTTGCTGGCACGCATCCGCGCCCAGTTGCGCCAGCACGAACAGTCCGAAGATGCGGTTTTCCAGCTTGGGCCATATACTTTCAAACCGGCCAACAAGATGCTGATCACCGAGGAAGACAAAAAAATCCGCCTGACGGAAAAGGAAACCAACATCCTGAAATACCTATATCGCGCCACCGATGGTGTGGTGGCACGGGATGTGTTGTTGCATGAGGTCTGGGGCTATAACGCCGGTGTCACTACGCACACGCTGGAAACCCATATCTATCGTCTGCGTCAGAAAATCGAGCCAGACCCGACAAATGCTCGCCTTTTGGTCACAGAAAGCGGCGGATATCGTCTGGTGGCGTAAAAAGTCATGATTTTGCCAGAATTGACGACTATAGGTTGATTCATCCGGGATTGTCTCCCGATTCCGGATAATAGTGTCGCGCCTTTTATGGCGCGAATCCTCCCTGTTGGACTGCCCGGGCAACCGCCCGGGCTTTTTTTGCCACCTCGACATGAGAGGCGCGGCATAGACAGTTTCGGGATTGGAAGCAATATGCGGAGGCAGCGGATTATTGTTGTCCATCTCAAGCTGAATACCCCTTGCAGGAAGCAATTCAGATCCCCGGGATAAATCACGCGATATTGACTTACAGCACTCTTTTTAGTACATTTCTCAGCATTAAAAAATTAATAATCAGGTGGAGGATGAGTAAATGAAGATATCTGGATTTCTGACTGTTGCTGCACTTTTTCTTGGTGTGGCGCAGGTGAATGCTGCAACCGTCAGCATGGTGGTGATGAAGGTCAGCGACAGTGCAACGCCAACCGGAACCCTGATTGATCCATTTATGGATTGGCAGAATGCCGGTGGCGTCAACGAGGCCGTGATCGGCGCATCATCCCTGACCAATAATGGTATCGACTACAAGAACAGTTGGGTCGACACCAACTGGAGTATGGTGCAATCGGTCCGTGTGTCGATGTACAGTCAGGGCAATGAGGTCGCCTGGACCGAGTTCAGCCCCGGCACCTCGAAGTTGGATTTCTTCCAGGCAAGCAATGTCACAGGATCCAGTCTGACTGGCATTGCCGCAGGTCCACACAACTTTTTCTCGATTGGCGGCGATAGCTATTACGGTCGTAACTGGTTTGTCGAGCGCAATTATGGCGGCTGCAACGTCGATGTGGGTTGGATGGCGGTGCTGAACGGCACCAACCAGATCTGTAGCTGGTCCACCGGCAATTCCGCCGTTCTGGGCAATCTGACCCGTGGGTTCCTTTACAGCACGGACCCGAACGGCCCGACCAACTGGAACAATAGCAATACTACGGGTATCGCGGATGTCTTTGCGGTTTCGATAACCTATGAAACCGCCGCGGTTCCGCTTCCGGCCTCCGTGCTGCTGTTGGGTACGGGTCTGGCCGTCATCGGCGGCTTGCGTCGGCGCAATCGCCGCCGCGACTGATCCGGTTGTCAACTGACGAAAAGCCCGGCCTCGCGCCGGGTTTTTTTTTAGATTGGCGCATTGCATGGGTGCAGGCCCGGAATTGCCGTGATAATGATACCCGACCCAAGCATTCGAGACTTTTCGCATGACCTTCACCCTCGCCACCTGGAACATCAATTCCGTGCGCCTGCGCGAAGGGCTGGTCTGTCGCCTGTTGTCCGAGGAGGCGCCGGACATCCTCTGCCTTCAGGAATGCAAATCACCCGCCGATCTGATCCCGACTGCGGCGTTTACCGAACTCGGCTATCCATACCTGATCGCCAATGGTCAGAAGGGATATAACGGGGTCGCCATCCTGTCGCGTTTGCCGATGGTCGAGGTTGGTCAGCACGATTTCGCCAGTCTCGGGCACGCGCGCCATATCGCCGGGCGTCTGGAAAACGGCGTGGTGATCGAAAACTTCTATGTTCCTGCCGGTGGCGATGTGCCGGACCGTGAGGTGAACGACAAATTCGGCCAGAAGCTCGACTATCTGACGGAAATGCGCGACCACTTTCTTGCCAACAAACCCCGGCGGTCGATCCTTGTCGGCGACCTCAATATTGCCCCGCGTCAGGATGATGTCTGGTCGCACAAGCAGCTTTTGAAAATCGTCAGCCACACGCCAGTCGAGGTTGAACATCTGACCAAGGCACAGGATGCCGGGGATTGGGTGGATGTAACCCGCAAGGATATCCCCGAAGGCCCGCTTTTTTCCTGGTGGTCCTACCGATCCAAAGACTGGAGCGGGGCGGACAAGGGCCGCCGGCTTGATCATGTCTGGGCCAGCGCCGATATTGCCAATGCCGGCCATTCCAGCCGTGTGTTGCGCGAAGTCCGGGGTTGGGACCAGCCTTCGGATCACGCGCCGGTTTTTGCCAGCTTCGATCTATAGGCAGGTATGGGGCTTTCCAGCATCCGACCCTTGAACCACAGGGATTAATACGCCATCTAACTTTAAGCCTTACAAAAGCGGAGAATTATGATGCCAGCTGACCAATTTCCGACAGCAGCCACCGAACTGGTAGTCGACGGCACCGAAGCAACCTTCATGACGGATGTCATCAACGGCAGCAACGTGATGCCGGTGATTGTTGATTTCTGGGCGCCATGGTGCGGCCCCTGCAAAACCCTTGGCCCGGCACTTGAGGCGGCGGTCAAGGCGGCGGGCGGCAAGGTACGCATGGTCAAGATCAACGTCGATGAAAACCAGGAGATCGCGGCGCAGATGCGAATTCAGTCGATCCCGGCGGTTTATGCCTTTCACGAGGGCAAACCGGTGGATGGTTTTGTCGGCAATCAATCGCCATCGCAGATCAAGGAATTTGTGGCCAAGCTGGCTGCCCTCAGTGGTGACGATGGCGGGCTGGCCGAGGCGCTGACAGCAGCGGAACAGATGCTTGCCGACGGTGCAGCGGTGGATGCCGCCGAAACCTTTGCCGCAATTCTTGGCGAAGAACCGGAAAACGCCGCCGCCTATGCCGGACTGGTTCGCGCGCATCTGGCGCTGGACGATGGCGAACAGGCGCGCCTGATGCTGGACAAGGCGCCCGAGAAAATCCGCAATGCAGCAGAAATCGTGGCGATCAAGGCGCAGATTGATCTGGCCGAAGCCGCCGCCAGCGCGGGGCCTGTAGGCGAATTGCGCGCCGCCCTTGAATCCAATCCCGACGATCATCAGACACGGCTGGATCTGGCCACTGCACTGGCGGCGACCGGCGAATTGCAGGCGGCGGTCGATGAATTGCTGGAACTGTTCCGGCGTGACCGCGAATGGAATGATCAGGCTGCCAAGACCCAGCTTTACAAGATTTTCGATGCACAAAAGGCCAATGATCCGATCGTGCTGAAGGCAAGGAGACGGCTATCCTCGATGATCTTTGCCTGAAGGCGGGATTACGATAGACTGATGCACATGTTCAAACCGACTGACCTGCCCGACACGATCCCGCTATTTCCTCTGGCGGGGGCATTGCTGTTGCCGCGCGCACAACTGCCGCTGAACATATTTGAACCGCGCTATCTGGCGATGCTGGACGATACGCTCAAATCCTCGCACCGGATGATCGGCATGGTGCAGCCGCAATCGGGAACCGATTCCATCGCGCCGCAACTGCATCGAATCGGTTGTGCCGGGCGTCTGGTGGGGTTTTCCGAAACCGACGACGGGCGCTATCGCATTCGTCTTAAAGGGGTTTGCCGGTTTCGGATTTCTGCCGTCAATACCGGGTTTGAACCCTATTTCCGCACCGATCCAGACTGGGCAGGGTTTGAACGCGATCTGGGACCGGTGGAAAAAGACGAAGGGTTTGACCGTGCCGGGTTTCTGGCAACACTTGATCGGTTTTTCCGCTCGACCGGGATGAACGCCGATCAGGCCAATCTGGAAAAGGCCGATGATGAATTGCTGGTCAACTCATTGTCGATGCTGTTCCCGTTCGAGGTGGAGGACAAACAGGCGCTGCTTGAGGCGCCATCGCTTCAGGATCGGCGCGAAACGCTGGTAACACTGATGGAATTTGCCATGGCGGCGGCAGGCAGCGATGGCGGACATCTGCAATGAATGAGGTTAAGTCCGCCACTGATGCGAAAATGCTGGAATCACTTGTCTGCCCGGTGACACACGGCCCGCTCAACTATGACGCCAAGGCGCAGGAACTGATTTCGGCCAACGCCAAGCTGGCGTTTCCGATCCGCAATGGTATCCCGGTTATGCTGGTGGATGAGGCGCGGGAGATCGAATAGGCGATGGCGGTGACTAATCCCTAATACTCCACCCCGATCTGTGCCTTGATACCGGCGCGAAACGGGTGTTTCACCAATTCCATCTCGGTTACCAGATCAGCAATCTCGATCAGGTCGGCATGGGCATTGCGCCCGGTCAGGATCACATGCGTCATCGGCGGTTTTTCGGTTGTCAGAAACGCAACTACCTCGGCAATATCCACATAATCGTAACGGATGGCGATGTTGATTTCGTCCAGCAGCACCATCTTGTTGCTTTCGTCCCGGATCAGTTCCTTGGCTTTTGCCCAAGCCGCCTGTGCCATTTCGGTGTCGCGGGATTTATCCTGGGTTTCCCAGGTGAACCCTTCGCCCATGGTGTGAAATTCGCAGACGTCGCTGAACTTGGCCAGGATCAGGTCGCGTTCGCCGGTGGACATGCCGCCCTTGATGAACTGCACCACGGCGCATTTCAGACCGTGCGCGATGGAACGAAAGATCATCCCGAAGGCGGCTGAGCTTTTACCCTTGCCCTTGCCGGTATGGACGATGATCAGCCCCTTTTGATCGGTCTTGCTGGCCATGATCTTGTCACGCGCGGCCTTTTTCTTGGCCATCTTCATGGCGTGACGATCCAGATCTTCGGAAGTGCTGTCGGTCATTCGTCTTCTCCTGTTGTCGCACGTAAAGTGGTTGGTTGATCGCCTGCCAACAACCCTTCGATCAGTGCCCTGGCTGAGTTTGAGCGTGGCATCCACAGGCCGCGATCCATTGCTTCGGCCATTCGCTGGGCGATTTCCAGCAAGGCGGGGGGGTTGTGCCTGGCGATGAAATCACGGGTTTCCTCATCCTCCAGAAATGCCGCATGCACAAGATCGAAATGGTGGTTCTTGACCGCGCCGGTGGTGGCGGCAAAGGCAAACAGATAATCCACCGTCGCCGCGATTTCAAACGCGCCCTTGTAGCCGTGGCGTTTGACCCCATTGATCCATTTCGGGTTAACCACGCGAGAACGCACCACGCGACCGATTTCATCGTCAAGGGTACGGATCAGCGGCCGTTCCGGGCGGCTGTGGTCGTTGTGATAGATCGGGCGGTCGCGCCCCTGAAGGGTGGAAACCGCCGCTGCGGCACCGCCTTCAAACTGGTAATAGTCGTCGCTGTCCAGGATGTCATGTTCGCGGTTGTCCTGATTCTGCACCACCGCCTCGACCGACTTTAGCCGGGTTTCCAGTGCGGCGCGGGCGCGGATGCCATCGGATTGGCCGCCATAAGCATATCCACCCCATTCCAGATAGGCATCGGCGAAATCTGCCTTGCCTGACCATAACCGTTCATCAATCAAGGCCTGTAACCCCGCACCATAAGCGCCGGGCTTGGAGCCGAATACCCGGAACTGTCCATCGACCCCTTCGGTTCTTGCCCGCGCAGCAGCGGGGTTCATGTCTTCGGGTTCATCCAGCGCCATTACCGCCCTTGCGGCGCTGTCAATCAGGTCGATCTGTTGGCGAAACGCATCACGGAAGAAACCTGAAACCCGCAAGGTGACGTCAACCCGCGGCCGGTCCAGCACCGACAGCGGCAGGATTTCAAACCCGGTAACGCGGCGATTGGCGCTGTCCCATTGCGGCTTGACCCCCATCAGCGCCAGCGCCTGTGCGATGTCATCGCCGCCGGTGCGCATATTTGCCGTACCCCAGGCGGTCAGCAGCATTGCCCGAGGCCAGTCGCCTTCGGTCTGCAAGTATTTTTCGATCAACAGGTTGGCTGATTTCCACCCCAATGCCCAAGCGGTCGGTGTGGGGATGGCGCGACTATCGACGCTATAAAAATTTCGCCCGGTCGGCAAAACGTCAAGACGTCCGCGGGTCGGCGCGCCGGATGGCGCCGGGGCTATGAACCGCCCGGAAAGGGCAGTGAGAAGCCCCGCCCCCTCGTTCGGGCCGCAGGCGCGAACCAGGGGTTTGACATTGGCGTTGACCGCATCCAGCACGGTCTGGCTTTGTGGCCAGTCGCCCGGAGTTGCCTCACCGCCGATCAGGGCGGCGGCCAACAGTTCCAGCCGCTCTACGGTATCGCCGGAACTTCGCCAGATTTCGTCGCTGATCGCTGATAGCACCTCGGGCCTTGGCCCCTGCCAAGGTTGCGCCATATCGCAATCGAGCGGATCAAATTCCAGCCCGAAATCCTTGGCCAGTGCGCGCGGTAGTGAGGCATCACCCCCCTTGCCCTGACCGCGCGGAATTCTGACCAGCGCCTGCACCAGATCGCGTTCCAGCCTGCCCTCGGGCGATTGCCCGAATACATGCAACCCGTCGCGGATTTGTGCCTCTTTCAACTCACACAGATAGGCATCCAGCCGGGTCAGATCGGATGCTTCATCCTCACCCGCCATGCCCACATCCTCGGCGATGCCGGTGCTGGCGGTCATCGCCAGAATTTCGCGCCTTAAATGATCCAGCCGCCTTGGGTCCAGCCCGGCGGCCTCATAATATTCATCCACCAGCGCCTCAAGATCCCTTAACGGGCCATAGGTTTCGGCGCGGGTCAGGGGCGGGGTCAGGTGGTCGATGATTACCGCCTGTGCGCGACGTTTGGCCTGACTGCCTTCGCCCGGGTCGTTGACGATGAAGGGGTAGATATGCGGCATCGGCCCCATCGCTGCCTCGGGAAAACAGGTTTCCGACAGTGCCACCGCCTTGCCCGGCAGCCATTCCAGATTGCCATGCTTGCCCATATGCACCAGCGCATCGGCACGGGCCTGATACCTGAGATAGAAATAGCAGGCAAAATAGTGATGCGGCGGCACCAGATCCGGCGAATGATAACTGTCGGTCGGGTCGATATTGTAGCCCCGCGCCGGTTGCACGGCGATGGTGATATTGCCGAAATGCAGCACCGACAGGCGAAAACGACCACAATCGACCTCGCCCCTGATAAAGAACGGATCGGCCTCGGGTGGCCCCCAGCGGGATTCGATTTTTTCGCGCATTTCCCAAGGCAGGCGGCCATAATCAATCTGGTAATCCGCCAGCGAAAGATCGACACCCCCGTTGCGATCAACACGATCGGTCAACCAGTTGGTCGGCCCAGCCATGATCTGTTGCATCAGATCATCGCTGTCTGTGGGCGGGTTGGCAACGTGGTATCCCTGATCCTGAAGTAGTTTCAACACATGCATGACCGAGGCCGGGGTATCCAGCCCGACACCATTGGCAAGTCGCCCGTCACGGTTCGGATAATTCGCCAGAATCAGCGCCACGCGGCGGTTTTCAACGTCCTGATGCCTGAGGCGTGTCCAGTTCAGTGCAAGGTCGGCGACAAATTCGACCCGATCCCCCCGGGCGCGGTAAGCGGTGATCGGGCATTGGGTGGCGTCATCAAAAAACGCTTCTCCCTTAAAGCTGATGGCGCGGGAAAGGATGCGACCGTCAACCTCGGGCAGGGCGACATTCATCGCGATATCACGCGCCGACAGCCCCGCCAGACCCTGCTCCCAAGCCACTTCGGAGGAACCGGCAAGCACCACCTGCAAAACCGGCGCATCGTTGGCCTCGGCCATGGTCAGGGGATTGGCATTGGTGTTATTATCTGCCCCCTGATCGGCGGAGCCGACAGCAAAGCTGGTGCAGTTCAGAATGATCGCAGGCGGGGCCGCGCCAAACAGCGATTGCAACGTCGCCGCCGAAACCGGATCTTTCAGCGAGGCGGCAAATACCGGCAAAGGGTTCAGCCCCTTTTTCAGCAGAGTCTTGATCAGCCGGTTGATCGGGTTAAGACCAGCTCCCTGCACCAAGGCGCGATAAAAGATCAGCGGCACCACCGGCGCACCAACGGTCCATTCGGCGCGTGCCATCGCAAGATCGGCGATACCACTACCGGGCCAGTAGACGCCTGCGCGCAGCAATGGCCGCGCTGGTTCCGGGCGTTCGCCACCGGTCAGAAGGGACTGGGCGTAAATCAGGAAATTGGCGGCGTTTTCCGGCCCGCCTTCGACCATATAGGACCAGAGGTTTTGCCAGTCTTCACGCGGGATGGTGGACAGGCGAAACAGTTCTTCATCCGGTTTGTCATCGCCGGGCAAGGCCGCGAACGGCACCCCGGCGCGGGCCAGTTCAATGGCATATTGCTCCAGCCCGTATTTCCAGTAGCCCGCTCCGCCCAGTACCCTTGCAATCACCAGACGCGATCTGGTGGCGCAGTTTTCCAGATGCAGATCAACCGACATCGGGTGGCGAAGGTGGTTGAGGCTGGCCAGTCTGAGGCCGGGGGCGGCTTTGCCAAGTTCTGCACGCGCCTCGCTCAGGGCCGCGAGTTCGGTATCGGCGGCTGAGATGAACACGAGGTCTGCCGGGGTTTGGCCAAGATCGACCGGTTCGCTTCCGTCGTCGATAGATCCCGGTTGTGCCGCCAGAAGATGCATCAGCGGGCTTTACTTTCGCCAGTGGCGAAGCCTACGGCGCGAGTATTTGGGGAACAATGATGCATGGGAGTCAGAGGGGTTTTTCCATGAAGATGCTGGTTTTTGCCGGTTCATAGTCGCCAAATGGGCCGATTATGGCAAAGCCGTGTGCGGTATAGAGTTTTCGCGCGGCGGTCAGGCTGTCGCCGGTTTCCAGCCTTAACAGGGGCAGGTTGCGGCTGCGGGCCTCGGATTCCAGGCGGTCGAGCAGTTTTGCGCCGATCCTTGCGCCGCGTTTTGCCGGGTCGACGAACATCGACTTCACCTCGCCATAGTCGTCTTTTAGGGCGAGGGCGGCGCAACCGGCGATACTGCCGTCAAGTTCGGCAACAAAAAACAGGATGTCAGGTTTGGTGAGGGCGTCGATTGACAGGAAGTGGTTTTCTTCAGGCGCAAAAAGTGCAGTCATCAGCGCGTGGCTGGCATTGAGCAGCGCCATAGCCTCAGGGTGGTTCGGGTCGCCGGTTTTGATGATGACCTCGCGGTTCATTCGCATAGCGCCCTGGTGATGGCGGCGCGGTCAAGCCCGGCTTCGCCGATCACCACCAGCCGGGTCTGACGCGACTCGTCAGCATTGAAGGCGCGATCGAAATGGCTGTCGACGCGCCGGCCGACCGCCTGAAGGCTGAGGCGCATGGGTTTTCCGGTGACGGCGGCAAAGCCCTTGAGGCGCAGAATATCGTGGTCGCGGATCACCTGGGAAAGGTGTTCGCCAAAGGCTTTGGCATCGGCAATCTCGTCACGAGTTACGACAAAACTTTCAAATTCGTCATGGCCGTGCTGGTGCTCATCACTGTCCGCATCCGTGTCATCGTCGTGGTGATGGTGGATTTCCCTGCGTGACGAAAGATCGGTTTCGGCGGCGATGTTCTGACCCAGCAACACCTCGATCGGCAAGGCACCCATGCTGGTCTTGAGCACCTTGACGCCATCACGGCACTGGCTGGCCAGCTGGGTCAACAGGGTGTCGGCCTCGGCCTCATCCAGCAGGTCGGATTTGTTGACTATGATCATGTCGGCACAGGCGATCTGGTCGTCAAACAGTTCGGAAAGCGGCGTTTCGTGGTCAAGGTTGTCGTCTTTGCTGCGTTGCAAATCGACGGCGGCGAGGTTATGGGCAAATTGTCCGTCGGTCACGGCGCGGCCATCCACCACCGTCACCACGCTATCGACCGTCACCCGCGTGCCGATGCCAGGCCAGTTGAACGCCCGCACAAGCGGCTGCGGCAGCGCCAGCCCCGAGGTTTCGATGACGATATGGTCGGGACGATTTTCGCGGCCAAGCAGCATTTCCAGCGTCGGTATGAAATCATCGGCGACGGTACAGCAGATGCAGCCGTTCGACAATTCGACCACGTCTTCTTCGGCGCAGGTTTCGATTCCGCAGCCTTTCAGGATTTCGCCATCGACCCCAAGATCGCCGAATTCGTTGATGATCAGCGCGATACGTTTGCCCTGGGCATTTTGCAGCATATGGCGAATCAGTGTGGTCTTGCCTGAACCGAGAAAGCCGGTAACGACGGTAGCGGGAATTTTTGCGGGCATGTTGGCTTCCTTTGATGTGTTCCGTCTATCGGACTATTCTGCGTGGTCTTTTTCCCAGAAATTTCCGGCAAGCAAGCCCAGCACCGACCAGCCGATCATGGCTGTAACCAAGGCGCGGCTGGCATAGAGACTGGCCAGTTCCGGCGGGGTTGGGCCATAGTATTCACCGGGATGCGGCGCGCCTAGGATATGGGGCGCAGCCAGTGCCAGGACCGCCAGACCATAGTGCATCGGATTGGTTCCGTACCCAATCAGCCAGGCCGCAACGACGGTTGCAACGGCGGTGCCAAACCACCAGATTTGGCGATCATTCAGATCGGCAGCGGCTGAACCCGGCACTTCGATCGGCAATCCGAATGACGGCATCAGATGAAATGCAGCAAACCCTGCCAACCCCCATAAAAGGCCAATTCGCGGCGTGATCCTGTGGCCAAAGCTTTCTGCCGTGGCAAATCCCGCCATCAGGATCATGCCAAATCCGGCATAGACAAAGATACTGAATAAAACCGTCAGCCCGTCACGCCGCAGTTCAAAGCCCTGTGACGGATGCGCATGATCGTTCGTTACGTGGTCATTCGCAGGTTTGGCGGTGTTTTCCGATCCGTGGTCATGGACTTCTTCACCACCGACCCGGGCGAAATGGCTCAGCGTTCCTGCCTCGTATTGTTCGGCCTCAAGCAATAGCGGTCTTACAAATGCGAATTGCAACAGGACGACGATCAATCCCGCTGCAAAGCCGGCGAAAACCGCGCCGGCAACCAGTTTTTTCAGCATGACTAGTGGCAGGGAAACCCGGCTGCATGACGAACGTCATGGGCAGATTCATGCATGGTTGCCGACTGTGCGAACCCAGCGGCGAACACCATCGTTGCACCCATCAGGAACACCAGCGCGATGGTTGCGATATTGGTTTGAGCAAGGTTTGCGGTCTTTGCGGTCGTATTCATTCTGGTCCTTTCCCGTCACACCCGACGGTATCGAGTTCACTTTGATGCAAGGCCGGTCTCCTGGCTTGCGGGTCGTTACGTTTCTCCTGCCTTCCCGGTGTTGCCACCAGTGGATTATCGGAGGACGCTCGCCGCATACAGTCGCGGGGGCGGCTGCGGTTACGGGTCCCGGTTTAGGTCGCCCGCTCCGCATTCCCATTTCATCCTCAGGCGCTTTGCGTCGATTGAGGAACCATGCGTGATCTTTGTCGCGCGTCGAGGTGGTTCAAGTCAAGGCGAATTGCGACATTCAAACCGCAAAGAAGACCATGTACGCAAGGATATGCTGAGCCAATGTCGAAATGCTGTTTTGCCGGGTATTTGGGAAGTGGTGCGGGATTTGCTGTTGCTGGGGTCAAGACGGGCGCAATATATTGTGGATAAGTGGCGAATTATCGCCATATGATGGGGTTTGCTGTTGACTCCTGAGCGTCAGAACCGAAACTTGACAGCAATGACGGAATCAACCGCGGGTACAGGTATTTGCAGTTCAACAGGCTCAGACTGACCGGCTTTAAAAGCTTTGTCGATCCGACGGATCTGGTGATTGCGCGTGGCCTGACCGGGGTGGTCGGGCCGAACGGTTGCGGCAAGTCGAACCTGCTTGAGGCGCTCAGATGGGTGATGGGCGAAAACCGCCCGACCGCGATGCGTGGCGATGGTATGGAGGATGTGATCTTTGCCGGCGCCACCAGCCGCCCGGCACGAAACTTTGCCGAGGTGGCGCTGCATCTGGACAACTCGGATCGTACCGCACCGGCAGGGTTCAACGATCAGGACCAGTTGGAAATCATCCGGCGTATCACCCGCGATGCCGGTTCCGCCTACAAGACCAACGGCAAGGATGTGCGCGCGCGCGATGTGCAGATGCTGTTTGCAGATGCGTCAACCGGGGCGCATTCGCCGGCGCTGGTGCGGCAGGGGCAGATCAGCGAGCTGATCAACGCCAAGCCGAAATCCCGGCGGCGCATCCTGGAGGAGGCGGCGGGTATTTCCGGCCTTTATCAGCGCCGGCATGAGGCTGAACTGAAACTGAACGGCGCGGAACAGAACCTGCTTCGCGTCGATGATGTGCTGGAACAGTTGCAGGCACAACTGGCTACACTGGCCCGGCAGGCCCGGCAGGCAGCGCGGTATCGCGAGATCAGCGAGGAATTGCGCCGCTCTGAAGGCTTGCTGTTATACCGGCGCTGGCGCGAAGCGGATCAGAAGCTGGTCGAGTCCGAAGCGGAACTGAAACGCCTGACCAGTCTGGCAGCGACGGTGCAGACGGCGGCGACAGCCGCAATGCGCCACCGTGGCGAATGTGACGACGCAGTTCCGCCATTGCGTGAGGAAGAGGCGATCGCCGCTGCGATTCTGCAACGCTTGCTGGTAGAACGGGATTCGCTCAAGGATCAGGAGGCGAGGGCCGAGGCCACCATCGTCACCCTGAAGTCGCAGATCGAGCAGTTGGCAACCGATATCGGGCGCGAGGCCGGGCTGAACCGCGACGCCCATGAAACCATCGAGCGGCTGGATTGGGAAAAGGCGGCGCTGGAAAAGGCTTCGGTCGGATTCGAGGACAAGCTTGATCAGGCCAGCCAGCAAGCCCGGGATGCCGGTGTCACCTTGCAGGATGCCGAAACCAGACTTGGCCAGATGACCGAAGACATGGCCCGCCTGTCGGCGCGGCACCTGTCGGCACAGCGGCTGTTCAGTGACAGTAAGACCATGCTGGAACGCAATGAGGCCGAAACAGCAAGGGCTTCCGGGCAGGTCGAGGCGGCCATGGCCGAAAAAGCCAGCGCCGAAGCTTTGCATGCTGCGGCGATGGCCGAAAGGGACCGGGCAGCAACAGCCACCGAAGCGGCCGAAGCAGCACTGGAAAAGGCCGAAGCTGAACGTAGCGAAAAGCAGGCCACCGAGGCCGAAGCCCGTGGCGAACGCAGCGAGGCCGAGGGCGAGGCCAATGCCATTCGCGCCGAAGTGAACGCGCTGGGCCGCATGGTGGAACGAGAACGCGCTGAAGGTGGCCAGATCCTTGATCAGATGAAGGTCGCGCGCGGGTATGAGGCGGCGCTGGGTGCAGCACTGGCCGATGATCTGCGAGCACCCGAATTATTCGAGGACGGCGGCTCGGGCTGGGCACTGTTGCCTGATTATGCCACGGCGCAGCCGTTGCCAGCGGGCGCCGCGCGTCTGGCGGATCACGTCACTGCCCCCGGTGTTCTCGCGCGGCGAATATCGCAGGTCGGGATCGTGGACAGGGCCGAGGGCGCGGGGCTTCAGGCCAAACTTCTGCCCGGCCAGCGGCTGGTATCGTTGAAAGGCGACCTCTGGCGCTGGGACGGTTTTCGTGCCGGGGCCGAGGATGCACCCAGTGCCGCGGCCCTCAAGTTGCAGCAGATCAACCGGCTGGAGGAACTGACCGAGGCGTTGGCGAGCGCGGATGCACGCGCCGAGGCGGCGGCGACGCTGCATCGGGAATTGGCGGCGGAACTGATGGTTTTGGCCGAGGCCGACAAGGCCTGTCGCCAAACGCGCCGACAGGCGGACGAGGCGTTGACCGCAGCAGCGCGGGCGCTGTCGAGGCTGGAGGCCGAGCGTTCGCTTTGCGATGGACGGCTGGATGCGGCGCGGCTGGCGGTGAAGCGCCATGAGGAAGAGACGTTGGCCAATCGGCGTCAGTTGCGCGAGGCGGAAGCGGCAGTCAGGGATCTGGATAATCTGGACACGGCAAGGGCTGCTGTCGAGACGGTGAAGGTCAGTGTCGAAGCGGCCAGGATGACGATGATGAGCCGCCGGTCGATGGCAGACGAATTGCGCCGCGAGGGTGAGGCACGGCATCGGCGGTTGCAGGAGATCGACAAGGAAGCGGCCAACTGGCGACAGCGTCTGGAAACCGCCGACAATCGCCAGGAGGAATTGCAGGCGCGCAAATCCGCCAGCGAAGCGGAATTGCTTGCGGCCAGTGCCGGGCCGGGTGAAATCGCCGCTCGCCGCGAAAAGCTGAACGGCAGTATTCAGGAGGCCGAAGCGCGCCGCGCCCGGGCTGGCGATGCTTTGGCCGAAGGTGAGGCGGCATTGCGCAATGCCATCACTGCCGAGCGCGAGGCCGAGAGGCAGGCGGGCGAAGCGCGCGAAGGCCGGGCGCGGGCCGATGCGATGCGGGATGCGGCGCGTCAGCAGGCTGCGGCTGCGGTTGACCGGATTGATGAGGAACTGGGGATCGCCCCTTCGGCATTGCTGGAGATGTTGGGAGGGGATCCTGAGCAGATGCCGACCTCGGAGCGGATCGAAATCGAGGTCCTGCGTCTGAGGCGGCAGCGCGATGCGCTTGGCGCGGTCAATCTAAGAGCTGAAGAGGATGCGCGCGAAGTGCAGGCGGAACATGATGCGTTGCGCTTGGAGAAGAACGATCTAGAGGCGGCGATCAGCAAGCTGCGATCGGGCATCGCCAGCCTGAACCGTGAAGGCCGCGAGCGTCTGCTGACGGCTTTTGACGAGGTGAACAAGAGCTTTGAATTACTGTTCCGCCACCTGTTCGGTGGCGGCGAGGCCAAGCTGGTGCTGGTGGAAAGCGATGATCCGCTTGAGGCCGGGCTTGAGATCATGTGTCAGCCCCCGGGCAAGAAGTTGTCGACCCTCAGCCTTCTGTCGGGTGGCGAGCAGACACTGACGGCGCTGGCGCTGATCTTTGCGGTGTTCCTGGCCAATCCGGCACCGATCTGTGTGCTGGATGAGGTGGATGCGCCGCTGGATGATGCCAATGTTACGCGGTTTTGCGATCTGCTGGATGAGATGACGCGCCAGACCGATACCCGGTTTCTGATCATCACCCACCACGCCGTAACCATGGCGCGGATGGATCGGCTATTCGGGGTAACGATGGCCGAGCCCGGGGTGAGCCAGCTAGTCTCGGTCGATCTTAGCCGGGCGGAAAAGATGGTGGCCTGAAGCGGTGAGAATCAGCGCCAAAGCGCGTTGCCATTTTGGCGACAGTATTTGTATGATTTGGCCGATCGTATTCAACTGCGAAACAATTCTGTGGCCCTGGTTTCGCAAAATGTCGATAGCAGGGCTGAAACGGTAAAAATAGATATTTGCCAACGAAAAACTATGTTAATGTGAACAGGTGGGTTGCCCTGACTGGATTGCGTATGGTCTGCATGCTTCTGGAGGGCCTTTTTTAAGGAAAGGAAAATTTGATGTCTTATCATTTCTTGGGTGGCACCGTTCTTGCAGTTGTTCTGGCTACCGGGGCTTCTGCGGCGACGCTGGTCAACGGATCACTGACCGGACCGATCGCCAACGGCGGCGTTCCGTCGGGCTGGACCACGCTGTTGGGTTCGCCTGACACCATGGACGAAAACAACAATGTCGGCGTCGGTTCCCCGTTTTCGGTGGCACCGTCAGGGCCATCGCCGGATGGCGGTACCTGGGTCGGATTCGCCGGTGGGTACGTTGAATCCTTCGGGCAGACCATCAGTGACTTTGTCATCGGGCAGAATTATGATCTGTCCTGGTATGCGGGGAATTTTGGCGCGGATGTCGGGCCTGGATATAACGGCCCAAATGCGATCGAGGTGCTGCTTGACGGGGTGAGCATCGGCATGGGCGCGATTCATGCCGTTGGCAGTGATTGGTTTGCCGAGAGCATTCAGTTTCAGGCCACGGCGACCAGCGGGATGCTGGCCTTTCGATTGTTCAACGGGAACACCAATTCCTATATGTCGATTGATGGGATTGCCATTGATGTAGCGAATGTTCCGCTGCCGGCATCGCTGTTGTTGCTGGGTACGGCGCTGGCGGGTCTTGGCGGATTCAAACGGCGAAAAAAGCACTGAACCGATTGCGCTGAATCAACTTGACGCCTGCCAGATTTCGGCAGGCGTTACGATATCTGGAAGCGAAAAAGTTTTGCCTGTGATATAAACCTATTGATAATCAATATTTTATTGGTGATTGACAAAGGCTGGACCAGATGCCGGTCAATGTGGTTATTGGATACTTGCCTCCGGCGGGAGTATTTCCGGCAACAAAGAAGCCATCAGAGTTTTGACAGCAGTTCAGTCGTCGGCCAGGCGTCGGCGGGCAGGCCGAGGCGGATTTGTTCTTTTTGTACGGCGGCGCGGGTAAGCTTGCCCAGGATGCCGTCGATCTTGCCGACATCATGGCCGCGTTTGATGAGTTTGGTTTGTAGCGCCTTCATCTGGCTGTCGCTGAGGGCCGGGTCGGGGTTTCCGGGGTCGAACACCGGTGCGCCGGCAAGGCGGGTCGCGAAATAGGCAGCGGTGGTGACGTAGACGAAGGACTGGTTCCATTCGAAATAGACCCGGAAATTCGGCAACGCCAGAAAGGCCGGTCCCTTGCGGCCTTGTGGCAGCAGGATCGAGGCGGAAAGATTACCGTTGGGCATGGCGCCGCTGGTGGGTTTGACGCCCAGTCTGGCCCAGTCAGAGACGCTGAGTTCGGTGTCGAGCCCGGTTTTTGTCCAATCAAGGTTGTTCGGAACCGAAACTTCGACCAGCCAGGGTTGGTTTGGCCGCCAGCCAAGGGTGCTTAGCAGGTGCGCTCCGGTGGTGATGGCATCGGGGGCGCTGGTTTTCAGCAGGACTTTGCCATCGCCATCGCCATCTACCCCGAGTTTCAGGATATCCTCGGGCAGCATCTGTACCATGCCGATTTCACCGGCCCAGGCACCGGTGGTGCTGGCGGGGTCGAAATTGCCATGTTCCGCAAGGTCTATGGCGGCAAAAATTTGCGGGCGGAACAGATCGGGGCGGCGGCAGTCATGTGCCAGTGTGACCAGCGCGTTCAGGGTATTGAAATCGCCCTGCACCGCGCCAAAGTCGGTCTCCAATGCCCAGAACGCCAGGATCACCGCCGGATCAACACCGTAGCTGCGGCGGATATTGTCAAATGTGCCGGCATATTTTGCCAGATTGCGCTTGCCATTGACCATGCGGTTTTCGCTGATGACGCGGCGGGCGAAATCGGTGAACTCCATCTTGAACACGCCTTGCGAGCGGTCCATTCTGAGGACTTGCGGGTCTTGTCTGGCAGTCTTGAAAAAGGCGTTTACGGTTTGCCTGGAATGGCCTTTGGTCATCGCTTCGGCCTTGAGGCCGTCGATAAAGGCGGGAAAACTGCCACCGCAAGAAGCGGCAGCAACGGTCGGGGTGGCGAGAATCAGGATTGCGGCTGCAAGGGGAAAACGCATGGAGAACCTCGTTACTACGGTTTCGCCCGAGATTAACGAGGTTGCCGTGAAGCACAAGTGCTGCCGGATAATTGTTTTCCGGCCCCAAAGACGGGGTGCTGTGGGGCCGGCTTTCTGATCAGGCTACGTCGAATTCCAGCGTTCTGATCTGGTTGAATTTCTTGGTCTGACGGAGCTGCTCTATCGCCTCAGCCGGGATTGGCTGATCGACATACAACAGCGCAATGGCGTCGCCGCCGATCGTTGCCCGGCCAAGGGTGAAGTTGGCGATGTTGATGCCGTTCTGCCCCATGGTAGAGCCAAGCGCGCCGATGATGCCGGGTACGTCCTTGTTGGTGGTATAGACCATGTGGCGGCCAATTTCGGCGTCGATATTGATGTTCTTGATCTGGATGAAGCGCGGTTTCTTGTCGGAAAATACCGTGCCGGCGATGGATCGTTCGGTATTTTCCGTGACCACAGTCAGCTTGATATAGCTGTCGAACACGCCGGATTTTGCCTGGGTGGTGGTGGCCATCTTGATGCCGCGTTCCTTGGCAACCACGGGGGCCGAGACCATGTTGACCTCGGGGTTTGATGCTTTCATCAGGCCAGCGACACAGGCGGAATTGAGTGCGTTGGTGTTCATTTCCGCTACTGCACCGTCATAAAGGATGTTGATCGCCTTGATCGGTTCATCGGTCATCTGGCCGACAAAGGCCCCCAGATGTTGCGCGAGTTGCACGAACGGAGCCAGCACCGGTGCCTCTTCGGCGGTGATCGAAGGCATGTTGATGGCGTTGGTGACGGCACCGTTCAAAAGATAGTCTGACATCTGCTCGGCCACTTGGAGCGCGACATTTTCCTGTGCCTCTGTGGTGGCGGCGCCAAGATGCGGGGTGCAGACGACGTTTGGCAGGTTGAAAAGCGGGCTGTCGGTGGCTGGTTCCACCTCGAACACGTCAAAACCGGCACCGGCGACATGGCCGGATTTTATCGCCTCGGCCAATGCGGCTTCATCCACCAGTCCGCCACGGGCGCAGTTGATGATGCGCACGCCCTTTTTGGTCTTGGCGATGGCGTCCTTGTTGATGATCATGCGTGTCTTGTCGGTCAGGGGAACATGCAGGGTGATGAAATCGGCCTTGGCCAGCAGTTCGTTCAGTTCGACCTTGTGCACGCCAAGTTGTTCGGCGCGTTCTTCCGACAGGAACGGATCAAACGCCAGCACGCGCATTTTCAACCCCTTGGCGCGGTCAGCAACGATCGAGCCGATATTGCCGCAGCCGATCAGCCCGAGGATCTTGCCGGTTAGTTCGACCCCCATGAAGCGTGATTTTTCCCATTTGCCGGCTTGGGTCGAGGTGCTGGCCTCAGGAATCTGGCGGGCGACGGCGAACATCAGGGCGATGGCGTGTTCGGCGGTGGTGATGGAATTGCCGAACGGCGTGTTCATCACGATGATGCCCTTGCGGCTGGCTGCCGGGATATCGACATTATCGACACCGATACCGGCGCGACCGATCACCTTGAGGTTGGTCGCCGCCTCGATGATCTTTTCGGTGGCCTTGGTGGCGGAACGGATTGCCAGGCCGTCATACTGGCCGATCACCTTCAGCAGTTCATCCTTGTCCTTGCCAAGGTTGGGTTTGAAATCGACCTCAATGCCGTTGTCGCGAAAGATCTGTACGGCGGTTTCGCTGAGTTTGTCGGATACGAGTACTTTAGGTGCCATTATGGCCTCCTTGAAAAATCGGGGGTGGGGGATGGTCCCGCAAAGGTTGCGGGGCGCGAAGAGTTTTTAGGCGGCTTGGGCCAGCGCGGCGATTTCCGCCTGAAACGCCCATTCAAGCCAAGGCAGCATCGCGTTGATATCGTCGGTTTCCACCGTACCGCCGCACCAGACCCTTAGGCCAGCGGGGGCATCGCGGTAGGCGCCGACATCAAGTGCGACGTTTTCCGCCTCCAGCCGCTTGGCGATGGCTTTGGCGAAGGTGGCACCATCCTTGATACGCGCATCGGTAAATTTCAGGCAGACCGAAGTGTTGGATCGGGTTGCTGGAACCGCTGCCAGATTGGTAATCCAGTCGCGTTTGTCGCAGAAATCGAATATCGCCTGTGCATTGGCGTCGGCACGGGCGATCAGTGTCTTGAGCCCGCCGAGATTCCTGGCCCAGTTCAGCGAATAAAGGTAATCCTCGACCGCCAGCATCGACGGCGTGTTGATGGTTTCGCCGACGAAAATCCCTTCGATCAGCTTGCCGCCTTTGGTCATGCGAAAGATTTTCGGCAAGGGCCATGCGGGGGTATGATTTTCCAGCCGCTCCACCGCGCGGGGCGACAAGACCAGCATGCCGTGCGCCGCCTCACCGCCCAGCACCTTTTGCCAGGAAAATGTGGTAACATCGAGCTTGTCCCAGGGCAGGTCTTGCGCGAAGGCTGCCGAGGTGGCATCGCAGATGGTCAGACCGGCCCGGTCGGCGGGGATGAAATCACCGCCCGGCACGCGCACGCCCGAGGTGGTGCCGTTCCATGTGAACACCACGTCATGGTCGAAATTGACCGCCGACAGATCCGGCAGGTGGCCGTAATCGGCCTGATGATGGGTGGCGTCAAGTTTCAACTGCTTGTTGACGTCGGTGACCCAACCTGCGCCAAAACTTTCCCAGGAAAGCATGTCAACGCCGCGTGCACCGAGCAGCGACCATAGCGCCATTTCCACCGCGCCGGTATCGGATGCGGGCACGATGCCGATGCGGTAATCCGCCGGAATGCCAAGAATGTCGCGTGTCTGTTCGATTGCCGCCTTCAGTTTCGCCTTGCCGACAGCGGCGCGGTGCGAACGGCCAAGTGGGGCGTCCGACAGAAAATCGGGCTGCCAGCCTTTCGGCTTGGTGCAGGGGCCGGATGAGAAGCGGGGGTTTGCCGGACGCAGGTCCGGTCTTTTGGTGGTCGTCATGGTATCCTCACAGATAAATGCCCTTCGTTGGGGAAGGGTGTCCCGCGGATTGGATTAGGCGGGTTGTCGGGCTGGATCAAGCGGCAAAATCGGTATAAGCGGCGCATTGAAGGTTTTTTACGACGCTATTTGCGTCGCTTTGTTTACGATAGGAAACCCCGGCCATGTTCGTTGCCACGATGATAACCAATCCGAGTGAACCGGTTCTGACGGTCGGCAATGTACTGCCCTATCACCGCGCACTTGGAGGTGGTGAGTTTCGCTGGCTGCAAGATGGTATCGCCTGTGAATTTCCGCTGGAGGTGGTGCCCGATGGCTGGCGCAACACCTGGCAAAGCCTTCAGGATCGCGGCGTCGATCTGGTCATTCAAAAGGCCGATGGGCGGCGCAAGCAGATGTTGCTGGCGGATATGGACAGCACCATGATCCAGCAGGAATGTATTGACGAACTGGCGGATGAGGCCGGGTTCGGCGAACGCGTGGCGGCGATTACCAGACGGGCGATGAATGGCGAGCTGGTGTTTGAAACGGCGCTAAAGGAACGCGTGGCGCTGTTGGCAGGGTTACCTGAGTCGGTGATCGATCGGGTGCTGGAAACCCGCATCACGCCCATGCCGGGGGGGCCAGTTTTGTTAAAGACGATGACCGGCAGCGGTGCCTATGCGGCGCTGGTTTCCGGCGGCTTCACGGTTTTCACCGAAGCGGTGGCGCATGGGCTGGGGTTTGATGAAAACCGCGCCAATACGCTGGAAATCGTCGATGGCGTTCTGACCGGGCGGGTGCTGGAGCCGATCCTAGGGCGCGAGGCCAAGGTCGAGGCATTGCACCAGATTTCCGCCGCGCGAGGGCTGATGTTGGATCAGGTGATGGCGGTTGGTGACGGTGCAAACGACCTTGGCATGCTGAAACTGGCGGGGTCTGGCGTGGCGCTGCATGCCAAGCCAGCGGTGGCGGCCCAATGTGAAATCCGCATCAATTTCGGCGACCTGACGGCGCTGTTGTTCCTGCAAGGCTATAGTCGTGAGGAGTTTCTGATGCCATCGCAACTGCGCATGGGTTAAGGTGGCGGCAAGCCAGGGAAAGAAGTGGTGCTGCAAATCCGATGTAGCGTTTACAGCCCCCGGACGCCCTTCAGCATCAGATCTGCCACCAGATCGGCGTATTCCTGGCGGCTGATGCCCTTGCCTTTGCGGTGCCACATGTAAAACCAGTTCAGCATGCCGAACATGCTCATCGTCACCGGGCGCAGGCGTTTGGGGCTGGTTTCGTACAGGCCGGGGGTGACGGACGCCAAGGTGTCGGCGGCAATCGCCACCATCTGTTGTTGCAGGTTCGCCAGATAGCTGCGTTCGGATGCGGGCAGGACCGTCATCGCGGCGTTTTGCACCTGATGTTCGGCATCGGCATCGCGATAGGCATCAAGGATGGCATGGATCAGCGTACGCAGGTTTTCCTCGGCATCCGGGCCGGAACGATCCACTGCCTGCATCACGCCCAGCAGTGATTCAAGATGGTTTTTAACGATGTCGAAAAGCAGGGCTTCCTTGCCATTATAATAGTGATAGATCAGCGCCTTGGAGATGCCGCACGCCTCGGATAACTGGTTCATTGACGAACGGTCATAGCCGTTTTCGGCAAAAAAGCGCGCGGCGGTCTTGAGGATGGCCTGCCGTTTTTGCGCGTGATCCCGGGCGACGGTACGGGCCATCAGGTTTTTGGCCGTTTGTCGACTACCCTGACCGCCTTGCCTTCGGAGCGGGCAACCTGGCCCGGTTTGGCCACACGGACTTCGGTGGTGATCCCGACAATCGACTTGATGTGACCGGCCAGTTGGCGCGCTGATGCTTCGCGTGCCTTTTCACTGGCGGTAGGGCTGGCGGCCTCGACATGCACGATCATGTGGTCGAGCCGACCCTTGGTTGTCAGTTCGATCTGGAAATGCGGGGCCAGCGTAGTGACCGTCAGCAACTGTTCCTCGATCTGGGTGGGAAAGACGTTGACCCCTCTGAGGATGATCATGTCATCCGATCGCCCGGTGACCTTTTCCATCCGCCGCATGCTGCGCGCGGTGCCGGGCAACAGGCGGGTCAGATCACGGGTACGGTAGCGGATGATCGGAAACGCCTCTTTGGTAAGCGAGGTAAAGACCAGTTCACCGAGTTCACCGTCCGGCAGCGGTTTACCGGTTTCCGGATCGACGATTTCGGGATAGAAATGATCCTCCCAGATATGCAGGCCGTCCTTGGTCTCGACGCATTCATTGGCGACGCCAGGGCCCATGACCTCGCTCAGACCATAGATGTCGACGGCATGCATGTCGAACGCATCCTCGACCTCAAGCCGCATGGCGTTGGTCCAGGGTTCGGCCCCGAAAATCCCGACCTTCAGCGGGCTTTTGCGCGGATCATAGCCTTGTTGGCGGTATTCATCCAGAATCGACAGCATGTAGGACGGGGTGACGGTGATGCCATCGGCCTGAAAATCCTCGATCAGTCGTACTTGTCTTGGCGTCATGCCGCCGGAAACGGGCACCAGCGATACGCCGAGTTTTTCCGCCCCCGAATGGATGCCCAGTCCGCCAGTGAACAGGCCATAGCCATAGGCGTTATGCAAGAGATCGCCATGTTTCAGCCCGGAGGCCCTGAGGCTGCGGGCAACCACCGTTGCCCAGGTATCCAGATCGCGGGAGGTATAGCCAACCACCGTCGGCTGGCCGGTGGTGCCGGATGAGGCATGCACCCGTGCAATATCGGCGCGAGGTACTGCAAACATGCCGAACGGATAGTTGTCGCGCAGGTCCTGTTTCACGGTGAAAGGAAATTTCGCCAGATCTTCCAAGGATTTCAGATCGTCGGGATGCACCCCGGCCTTGTCGAACGCCTTCTTGTAATGAGGTACCTTGTCATAGGCATGCCTGAGCGACCATTTCATCCGCTCAAGTTGCAGCGCCGAGATTTCATCGCGCGAGGCTATTTCGATGGGATCGAGGGTATTCCTTGCCGGGGTCAGGTCGATCATCGCTTTGTCTCCTCAGGGTTTTTCCAGCATGAGTGCGATGCCTTGCCCGACACCGATGCACATGGTGCAAAGGGCGCGTTCGGCACCGGTCAGGGACATTTCCACCGCCGCCGTCATCGCCAGACGTGCGCCGGACATGCCCAGGGGATGACCAAGCGCGATGGCGCCGCCATTGGGGTTTACATGGCTCGCATCATCGGCAAGGCCAAGTTCGCGCATCACCGCAAGACCCTGTGCGGCGAACGCTTCGTTCAGTTCGATCAGGTCGATATCGCCGATTTTCAGGCCAAGCCGTTCCATCAATAACTTGCTGGCCGGGGCCGGGCCAATGCCCATGATGCGGGGTGGCACACCAGCCACCGCCATGCCGGTGATCCTGGCCTTCGGGGTCAGGCCGTATTTTTCCACCGCCGCGCCGGATGCGATGATCATCGCCGCGGCACCGTCATTGACGCCCGAGGCATTGCCCGCCGTAACGCTGCCGCCCTGACGAAACGGTGTCTTGAGGGCCGCCAGTTTTTCCAGCGTGGTTTGGCGCGGATGCTCATCGGTATCGACGATGATCGTATCGCCCTTGCGTTGGGGAATACTGATCGGGGTGATTTCCCGCGCAAGCCGGCCAGAGGCAATGGCTGCGGCTGCGCGTTCCTGCGAACGGTAGGCAAACGCATCCTGATCGGCGCGTGAGATGTTGAAATCCTCGGCCACGTTTTCGGCGGTTTCCGGCATGGATTCGGTTCCGTATTCCGCCTTCAGCTTGCGGTTGATGAAACGCCAGCCGATGGTGGTATCGAAAATATCGGCATTGCGGTCAAAGGCGGTTGCGGCCTTGCCCATGACAAAGGGTGCACGGCTCATGCTTTCGACACCACCCGCCAGCACGATCTCGGCATCGCCTGTGCGGATTGCCTGCGCCGCCATGCCGACCGCGTTCAGCCCCGAGCCACATAGACGGTTGACCGATACGCCGGGGATGCTGTCTGGCAAACCTGCCAGCAGTGTCGCCATACGGGCAACATTGCGGTTGTCCTCGCCCGCGCCATTGGCGTTGCCCATGATCGCATCACTGATCGCCGCTGTATCCAGCCCTGGTGCCATTGCCACCACCGCACGGATTACATGCGCCAGCATGTCGTCGGGTCTGACCGCGCTCAACGCGCCGCCATAGCGGCCGATGGCGGTACGGGTTGATTCGCATATAAAGGCGTGCGGCATGGCGTCGGTCATCAATCGTCCTTCAGTTCGTCGTAGTTGGTGCCACGGACGGAGCGTGAACAGCCACGGAATTCCGCCACAACATGCCCATCGGTGCGAATTACTTTTATGTCATAGATTCCGCTGCGACCAGACCTGTTGACCTCCCTTGCTGTCGCAGTCAGCAAATCACCTGGCTGCACCGGGGAAATGAAACTGATGGCCGCCTGCTGGGCTACAGTGACCTGGTTGTAACTGTTGCAGGCATAGGCAAAGGCGCTGTCAGCCAGAGTAAAGATAAAGCCACCGTGACAGAGGCCGTGGCCGTTCAAATGCTGGTTTTCGATTCGCATCTGCAGGCTGGCGGTGCCGGGCCCGACCGACAGCACCTCAATGCCTAGATATTTCGATGCGGCATCATTTTGCCACATGGCATCGGCGCATTGTCTGGCGCGTTCGGCTGGTGATATGTTGGTCATGCGTTCCTGTCCCGATAAGCTTAAAAAGTTTGCATAAACTGACCGGTTGGTCAATAGTATGCCGGTACCAACAAAGCCAGAACCAGACGAGGTGCCGACCATGACAATCCTAGAACTTCATTCCTTTGCCAAGGGAAAATGGGTGGCCCCCGCAGGGAATCTCCGCCCGATCCATTCGGCGGTGACGGGCGAACATATTGCCAATGCCGGGTCTGACGGGTTGGATTTTCAGGGCATGGTGGATTTCGCAATATCTGCTGGCGGACCGAGCCTGAGGGAAATGACCTTTCATCAGCGGGCGAAAAAGCTGAAGGCGCTGGCGCTATATCTGCAGGAACGGCGTGACCAGCTTTACGCGCTTTCCTACATGACCGGCGCAACGCTGTCCGACAGCAAGATCGACATTGACGGCGGTATTGGCACCTTGATGGTCTTTGCCTCCAAGGGCAGGCGGGAAATGCCAGATGGCAAGGTGTTTCTGGATAGCGAGGTGGAACAGCTTTCGCGCAAGGGCAGCTTTGTTGGACAGCATATCTGTACGCCTCTGCTGGGGGTGGCGGTGCATATCAACGCCTTCAATTTTCCGGTCTGGGGGATGCTGGAAAAACTCGCGCCCAGCCTGCTGGCCGGGGTGCCGGCGATCGTGAAACCGGCCACCGCAACCTCGTTCCTGACCGAGGCATGTGTGCGCCTTATGGACCAGTCCGGCATTTTTCCTGCAGGTTCGTTTCAATTGATAAGCGGCGGCAGCGGCGATCTTCTGGATCAGCTGGGGGCGCAGGATATCGTCAGTTTCACCGGTTCGGCGGATACCGCGTTGATGCTCAGATCCAACCCGAACCTGCTTGGACGCGGTGTGCGGTTCCTGGCCGAACAGGATTCGCTCAATGCTTCGGTGCTGGGGCTGGATGCCGGAATTGGCACGCCGGAATTCGAACTGTTCGTCAAGGAAGCCGTGCGCGAGATGACCGCCAAGGCCGGACAAAAATGCACCGCGATCCGGCGAATGATTGTACCTGAAGCGATGCTTGAACCCTTGGCCGAGGCGATGGTCGCAAAGCTTGAAGGCATGGTGATCGGCGACCCGTCGCTTGCGACCACCCGCATCGGGGCGCTGGCATCGGCGGAACAAAAGGCAGATGTACTGGCCAAGCTTGCGATTCTTGGCGCTGAATGCACCCGCATCCATGGTGATCCGCAATCGTTTCGCGTTGATGGTGCTGATGGCGACAAGGGTGCATTCCTTCCACCGGTACTGCTCAGATGCAATGATCCGGACACTTCTGAAATGGTGCATTCAATCGAAGCGTTCGGCCCGGTCTCCACCCTGATGGGATACCGCGACATTGACCATGCGGCTGCCCTCATGAACCGCGGTGGCGGCTCTCTGGTCGGCTCGGTTATCACCAATGATCCTGAGGTGGCGCGCGCGATCACCATGGCATCGGCGGCCTGGCACGGGCGGCTTTATTTCAACAACCGTCACTCCATGGCCGAAAGCACCGGCCACGGCTCGCCCCTGCCGCATATGATACATGGCGGCCCTGGCAGGGCCGGTGGCGGTGAGGAACTGGGCGGAATCCGGGGGGTGATGCACTACATGCAACGAACCGCCGTGCAGGGCAGCCCCGACATCCTGACCGCAATCGGAGATGTCTGGGTCAGGGGTTCTGCCGAAATCACCCCACCCGAACATCCGTTCCGGCGCAGTTTCGATGAAATTTCCATCGGTGAAACCATTCACACCGATAGTCGTGAGGTTACGCTTGCCGATATCGAACATTTTGCAAGATTTACCGGCGATACTTTCTACGCGCATATGGACGACGCTGCTGCCTGCGCCAATCCGTTCTTTCCCGGACGGGTCGCACATGGGTATCTTTTGCTGAGTTTTGCCGCAGGCCTGTTCGTCGAACCCAGTCCAGGTCCGGTTCTGGCCAATACCGGGCTGAACAGCCTGAGCTTTCAGAAACCCGTGGTCCCTGGCGACAAAATCCACGCACGATTGACGGCGAAACGCAAAACCCGGCGCACGGATGAATATGGTGAAATCCGCTGGAATGTTACAGTTTACAACCAGCAGAACGAAGAAGTGGCCGAATATGAACTGCTGACCATGGTCGCCTATTCTCGCTGATGCAGCGCCAGGCATCTTTATTGATCAAATACTCCCGCCGGAGGCGGCGCGCTGCGCAATAGCGCGGCGCGCCCGGCCCAACCGGCGGAACCGCGCCAGCGGTGACAACGGGCGGGAGAACCGGAAAAGTCCTACGTCGGGCGGTCCAAGATTAGGTTGCTGGTCAGCGCGCATGCGGTTTTCTGAACCGACTGGTTTTGACATGCGGGTTCGCAAAAGAAGAGGCAGCGCCCCACGGCTCAAGTCAACCACAAGCTCATTGATAAAGGCATTTTGCGAATGCGGTTATAATGCCTGAAATCAATGAAGGATAACTCGCCGGTACTGCGTTTCCGTCACGGCCAAGCGCATCAATTTCGGTGGTGATGACACCGGAAATATCGGCCAAAGCGTGGGCGCGTTTGGCCTGTAACCGGTCCCTCTGGAACAGGCAGGTTGTGGGATGGTTCGCCAGTTCCATGCGCAGGTCCAGGATGGTTCCAAGGCTTGCGGCATCCTCGTCATCGGCGGTTACGGTGCCAAGAGGGCTCAGGTCAAAATATACCTCGAAATACTGAAAGGCGTCGTGGAACTGCAAGAAGGGGCGGGCGCCAGGGGCGGTGAGCCTGGTCGTGCCCTCGGCTTGGACTCGGGCGATTTCGGTCTGTAATTGGTGATTGTTGGCACGATAATTCGCGGCATTTTCGGGGTCGAGCGCGATCAGCCTTGTGGCAATATGATCGGCCCAGAGGCGGGCCGAGGGTGGATATAACCATGTATGCGGATCATGTGCATCGGATACCGGCGCGGCGTTGGCCGATGTCATCGAAAGGCCGGGTTTGCGGCGCGCCAACAACAAGGTGCCGGCAAGGGCATTCAGTTCCAGCGCATTTCCGGCGAACTCGGGTCGGGCCATGATGCTGGCAAGCGACGGGGTGGATTGCGGGCCAAGCCAGATGATCAGATCTGCCGCTTGCAGGCGGCGGATATCCGACGGTTTCAGGGCATGATCATGGATCGATTGCCCGTTTGCGATCAACTGGACCGGGGTTTGCAGATCTTTCGCAAGCTGGCTGACCAGTGCCTGCACCGGTGCGATATCGGTAAGGATCGACAAGGGGCGTGCCTTGGCTGACAGGCCGGCAAGGCCGAAAATCAGCAGTGCCAAAAAAACCGGTCTGGCTGGTATGTGCATGGTTTGCTGCCTTGCAATTCGGTGAACGGGCGGGATATAGACGATATGTTATATTATAACAATATCGGAAATGCCACATGTCACCCGATCCGGTCCCCAATGCCTTTGCGCGGCATAACCATCGACGCTGCCGCATTGATGCGATGCAACAGGCCAGGGCGCATTGCCGGGCCGCGGGTTTGCGGCTTACGCCGGTGCGGGCGCGGGTGCTGGAACTGCTGCTGGAAAACCACCGTGCGCTTGGGGCCTATGAATTGCTGCAACGCCTCAATGCCGAGGGGCTGGGCAGCCAGCCACCGACTGTCTATCGCGCGCTGGATTTTCTCGGGCGGCAGGGATTGGTCCACAAGGTCGAGCGGCTGAACGCCTTTACCGCCTGTTGCCAGACCGATCCGGGACATGAGCCGATGTTCCTGATCTGCGAGGAGTGTCACCGGGTGGCGGAAACACCTCTGGAAAGGTTGATGCCCGAGATTGACCGCGATGCAAGAGCGCTGGGATTTCGCGTCAAACAGCACGTGGTCGAGGTTCTGGGGCGCTGTGGCGATTGTCAGGGTGGTTCAGGGCGATGAGCGAAAAACTGATTGAAACCCGCAATCTCGGGTTGGTCAGGGATGGCCGGACGGTGCTTGACGGGGTGAATTTCTCTATTCATCCGGGCGAGATCGTGACCATCGTCGGCCCCAACGGATCCGGCAAGTCGTCGTTTCTGAAATGCCTGATCGGGGCGTTGAAGCCGACCAGCGGGAAGATAACACAGCGGCGGGGATTACCCATCGGTTATGTGCCGCAGCGGCTGGATCTCGACCGTACCTTGCCGATGCAGGTGGCTCGGTTCCTGCGGCTGGCAGGCGGGGATGCGAAGGGGCGTCTGGCGATGGTGACGCGGCTGGGGATAGGCAATATTTTGGATCGTCAGCTTGGCGAATTGTCGGGTGGGCAGTTGCAACGGGTGCTGCTGGCACATGCACTGGTCGGGGCACCGGAATTGCTGATTCTGGACGAGGCGGCGCAGGGGCTCGACCAGCCCGCAGTGGCTTCGTTTTACACGCTGATCGAAACCGTCCGGCGCGAGATTGGTTGTGCGGTGTTGATGGTCAGCCATGATCTGCATGTGGTGATGAGCGCATCGGACCGGGTGATCTGTCTTAACCGGCACGTCTGTTGCGAAGGCACGCCGACGGTGGTGTCGGCCGCGCCGGAATACCGGCAGTTGTTCGGATATGGCACCGAGGGTGCGCTGGCGCTTTATCGACATGAACACGATCATCGGCATGATCCGGCGCGCGAAACCGGCGGCGGACACCTTGATCGGCACGAGGATCAGCAAGAAGGCCACTCCGATGCCGGATGAGTTCGTGTTGCGGGTGGTGCTGGCGGCGCTGGGGGTTGCGCTGGCGGCGGCCCCCTTGGGGTGTTTCGTGCTGTGGCGGCGGATGGTTTATTTTGGCGATACCGTCAGTCATGCAGCCCTGCTGGGGGTGGCGCTGGCGCTGGTTCTAAGCCTGCCGGTGGTGCTGGGGGTGCTGCTGATGGCGCTGATGGTGGCGGCGATCATCCTGACAGCTGAAAGTCGGCTGCATCATGTGGATACCCTGCTGGGGGTGGCGGCGCATTCGGCACTGGCGCTGGGGCTGGTGGCGGTGGCGCTGCTTGGCGGGGCCGAGGTTGATCTTATGCGTTATCTTCTGGGCGACATTCTGGCGGTGGGCTGGAATGATGTCGCGGTAATCTGGGGCGGGGCCATTCTGTGTCTGGGGCTGTTGATCTGGCGCTGGCGACGGTTGCTGATCGCCTCGCTTGACCGGGATTTGGCCTTGGCGCGGGGGCTGAAGCCACGGCGCGAGGCGGCGTTGTTCACGCTGGCGCTGGCGGTTCTGGTGGCGGTGGCGATCAAGGTGGTGGGGGCGCTGCTGATCTCCGCCTTGCTGATCATTCCAGCGGCGGCGGCGCGACCGATGGCGGCTACGCCGGAACGGATGGCGTTGCTGGCAGCACTGGCGGCAGCGGCATCAGCGTTGCTGGGGCTGTTTGCATCGTTCCGTTTTGATGCGCCAACCGGACCAAGCATCGTGGTAGCGGCCCTGCTGGTGCTGGTTATGAGCGGTCTCGGGGCGGCGATCTTTCGACGTCTCCGAACCGCCACAGAAGGGATTCAGACGATCGAGAATTCGGGATAAGCCTCCATCCCCAGTTCCATGCTGTCCAGCCCGTTGATTTCGGTTTCTGCACTGACCCGGAGGCCGAGCGTCGCGTTCAATGCCAGCCACACCAGCGACGATGTGACGGTGACAAAAAGGCCGATTATGGCGATTGCGCCGAGTTGCGTCAGGAATGATGCGGCGGGGTTGGTCAGCACCACCGCAAGTGTTCCCCAGACGCCTGACATCAGGTGAACCGGAATGGCACCAACCACGTCGTCGATCCTGAAGCGATCCAGCATCGGCACGGCAAACACCACGATGATACCACCGACTGCACCAATCAGGATGGCCGCGCCCAGTGATGGTGTCAGGGGTTCGGCGGTTATGGAAACCAGCCCGGCAAGGGCGCCGTTCAGCACCATCGTCAGGTCGATCTTGCCATAAAGGAACTGCGTCAGGAACAGTGCTGCAACCGCCCCACCGGCTGCTGCCATGTTGGTATTGGCGAAAATCCGGCTGATATCGGCGACATTGGCGGCAGTATCCATATATAGCTGCGAGCCGCCGTTGAAACCCAGCCAACCCATCCACAAGATGAAGGTGCCAAGCGTGGCCAGCGGCAGGTTCGATCCCAAAAACGGCATCACCCGGCCATCCTTGTATTTGCCAAGCCTCGGGCCAAGGATGATGGCCCCGCTAAGGGCGGCCCAGCCTCCGACCGAATGCACCACGGTCGAACCGGCGAAATCAACAAAGCCAGCATCGGCAAGAAACCCGTTGCCCCATTTCCAGGACGCCTCGACCGGATAGATCAGACCGGTCAGAATGATCACGAAGATCAGGAACGGCCAGAGTTTTATCCGCTCGGCCAGAGTGCCGGACACGATCGACGCAGTGGCGGCGCAGAACATCAGTTGAAAGAAGAAATCGGCACCCGTCGAAGCATAGGCCAGATCCGGCTTACTATCCGCCAGTCCGACCGGATCAAGCGAGGTTATAGATAGCGCGCCGATCACATCACCGATCAGCCAGTTGTCGCCCGGATACATCAGGTTGTAGCCAACGAGATAGTAAAGGATCGACGCCAGCGAAAACAGCGCGATGTTCTTGGTAAGCTGCATGGTGACGTTCTTGGAACGCACCAGCCCCGCCTCGAGCATGGTGAAGCCGGCGGCCATCCAGAATACCAGAAAACCAGTGACGAGGAACATGAAGGTGGTGAAGATATAACCGATCTCGGCATTCAGTGGTGTCTGATCAACCTCTTGCGCCAGGGCGGCGACCGGCAGTACGGCAAGGCAGAGACTTGGCAGGAGGGCGGGTTTCATGACTGATTTCACGATGGGATCCTTTCGGTGATGGTCCTGCCAGGCGGCGCTTGTTTCGGCGAGGTTGCTGAAAGATCAGGCAAGATATTTGAATGGAGCAAGCAAGTTTTGGCTGGAATCCGGGGATAGCCTGAACGAAACGCATAAATTACGCGCTAAATGCAACTAGTGATGAAAAATTAGGCGAAATGATTTTGTAACAATCCGTTGACACACCCTCTACATTTGCGCAGGAACGCGATAATCTGAAAAAAACACGGTGGCACAGGCAGAAATTCATGAGCTACAAGGGCAGGAAAAAGCCACCTTTGGTTGCGCCCAAGCGGAATTATGGCAAGTCGCCGAAGCAACCCGCCAGGCGTCCCGCTGCGGCGCGCAGGAAGCCTGCAAGAAAGCGGAACTTTCTGGTGGCGATGCTGATCTGGGTGTTCCGCCCGATCTGGCGGCTGGGATGGTTTCTGGCCTGGCGCACCGCCTTCATGCTGTTGCTGGTGGTGGCGCTCAGCACGCTTTATTTCTATCTGAAACTACCCGATCCAGAGGCATTGGTGGACGGGCGCACCAAGGGCTCGGTCACTATGCTCGACCGCAACGGCCAGGTGTTTGCCTGGCGGGGCGATCAGTTCGGCGGGTTGATCCGTACCGAAACCGTTTCGCCTTATTTGTTGCACGCCGTGATCGCCACCGAGGACAAGCGGTTCTACCGGCATTTCGGCATCAGCCCGCGCGGCATCGCCAGCGCCATCCGCATCAACCTGAGCGAGGGGCGCGGCCCGCTTTCCGGAAATGGCGGATCCACAATCACGCAGCAGGTCGCCAAACTGTTGTGCCTTGGGGTGGAATATGACCCGAATTCCGGGCAGTCCGAGGCGGATTATGAAAGTGACTGCCGCCGTGGATCACTTTGGCGCAAGCTGAAGGAGGTGCCGTTCTCGCTGGCGATGGAAGCCCGTTACACCAAGGCTGATATCCTGATGATCTATCTGAACCGCGCCTATCTGGGTGCCGGGGCGCAAGGGTTCGAGGCCGCCAGCCAGCGGTATTTCGGCAAATCCGCCAGCGCCGTCAATGCGGCCGAGGCGGCGATGCTGGCGGGGCTTTTGAAGGCACCGTCGCGCTATGCGCCGACCAGCAATCTGCAACGCTCGCAGGATCGGGCGAGTGTGATCCTTGGGCTGATGCATGATCAGGGCTATTTGAACGAAGCAGAATACCGTGATGCGCTGGCCCACCCGGCGGAACTGTCCGAAGCGGCCGAGGCGGTGGCAGGCGGGTATTTCGCCGATTGGGTGATGGAAAGCGGACCGGCATTCCTGACCCGTGATACTTCGGAAGACGTGCTGATCAAGACCACATTTGACGCCCGTATCCAGCGCGCAGCGGAATCAGCATTGGCTGAAGTCTTTGCAAACAACGTCAAAGACGGCTCGCTAGCGCAGGCGGCGATTGTGGTGATGTCGGCGGATGGTGCAGTCCGGGCGATGGTCGGCGGCAGGCGATCCAAGGTGGCGGGGCAGTTCAACCGCGCCATTCAGGCCAAGCGTCAGACCGGGTCGTCGTTCAAACCGTTTGTTTATGCGGCAGCACTGGATCTGGGATACCGGTTTGATTCGATTGTCGAAGATGCGCCGCTGACCATCGACATTCCCGGCAGCGGGCCGTGGTCGCCGAAGAACTACAGCGGCAAATTCATGGGTCCGCTTACCCTGACCGAGGCGCTGGCATTTTCGGTCAACACTGCCGCGGTACGAATTTCCGAAGCGGTGGGCCGGGAAAACGTGCGTCTGGTCGCCAAGGAATTCGGCATCGACAGCGATCTGGCAATCGGCCCGGCGCTGGCGTTGGGTGCCAGTGAATCAACGTTGCTGGAGATGACCGGTGCCTATGCCGGCATCCTGAATGGCGGCACCAGCGTTACACCCTATGGCCTTATCGAGCTATCGCTTCAGGGTGAGGCGAAGCCCCTGATGGGCAAGGTCGGCGGAATGGGTGAGCGGGTGATCAGCGATTTTGCGGCGCGGCAACTGGTCTATATGATGAATCAGGTGACTGAAATCGGATCAGGCCGCCGCGCAAAACTGCCGGACCGAAAGATCGCCGCCAAGACCGGCACCACCCAGGGTGCGCGCGATGCCTGGTTTATCGGCTTTACCGCCGATTACGTTGCGGGCGTATGGATGGGTTATGATGATAATTCCAAGCTGAGCGGCGTCACCGGAGGTGGCCTGCCGGCGGAAATCTGGAAGCAGACCATGCTGAAGGTGAACGAGGGTTTGCCGGTGCATCCTTTGCCGATGATTGATCCGGAACAGGAACGCCTGCCCGAACCGGATCTGCCGATGAACGGGCGCGGGCCAAGACATGATCCGGCCCAGAGCATTCTGGACGACGTATTGGGTGCGATTTTCGGCAGGCGACGATAGTCGGGTCTTGACCCCGCATGACCCGACAAAGGCCCCGGCCTAAACACTCAACTTGCGGTTTTCAGATCTTCGATCAGCTGATTCAGGTTGCCGTTTCGCCGGTCCAGCATGGCACCGATTTCGGTACGTTCAGTTGCCAGAAGGCTGATGCCTTCGATGAACATGTTGAACATCTTGTTGCGGCCGCTTTTGTCGGAAACCTGCCATTCGACCTCGAACGGTTTGCCGTTTGACAGTTTTACGACGGATGAAACCAGATAGCCGCTTTTGACCAATTGCGTACCGGTAACGACGATCTTGCCGCCGATGAATTCGCGGAAGCGTTTGCCGTATTTGCGCGCCATATAACCGCGAAACGCCGCTACATAACTGTTGCGCTGTCCTGCCGAGGCACCGCGCCAGGCGGCGCCCAGTGCGCTCTGTGCGATGATCGGCACGTCGGCGTATTTGGCGAACAACGCTTCGAATTCGCTGAACATGGCGCTTTCGGATCTGCCGGAATTGATGATGCCGTTCAGATCATCGACCATCTGGCCAATAAGGTTGCTTGCTTCCGTTTCGGTCAGGGCCAGCGATGCGCCGGGCAATATCGCTGCTCCAAATGCCACGGCGAGGGTGCCAAGTGCATGGCGGCGGGTCAGGGTTGGGTTATTTGGCATATGGATCCTCCAGATCCTCGAGATTGAATTGACCTTCCAGATCGCGTCGGCGGCTTTGCAGGTAGACCAACCGGTTCTGGGCATAGCTGTCGGCGCTTTGATAAAGCACCTGATCGACCAGATCGGCATAGCGGGCGCGGCTGCCGACCTTGTTCAAGGCTTTGGCCACCAGCAGATAGTATCTGTCGGGCGCGGGGATAAACGCATTGACGGGATTGATGAAGAAATCCACCACCATCCCGGCGGTATCACGTTCGGTGCTGGCACCGATTAGCGGCAATTCAACATATACGCCTTCGCCAGCCCCCCATACATGCAGGGTTTCGCCGAAATCCGATGGCCGTTCGCCAAGGCCATTCTGGGTGGCGACATCGAGAATTCCCGCCAGACCGAAGGTCGAGTTCAGGGTAAACCGCGCGGTATTGCTGAAAGCATCCCGCAGGTTCCCTTGCAACAGGTCGTTCAACACGATGCCCGGCAAGGAAAGATTCGAAGTGAAATTGCCGATGCCGTTGATGATCGGCCCGTCTGCAACCGATCCATAGGCACCCGAGATGGGTTTCAGCAGATTTTGGTCGATCGCCTTGTTGACGTTATGAACGCGGCGGTTGTTCGCCTCAAATGGGTCATTGATGCCGGTGGCAGGCGGTGCCGGGCTACAGGCGTCAAGCACCAGAACCAGCGCCAGAATTGCCACAACTCTTGCCGATCCGTACCGCGCTATGAAACTCACCAAACCATTCCCGAAATCTGTCCGCTGTCGTCGTATATAGTCATGCGCGCCGATTGAATCCAAGTTGTTCCAAAGTCGCAAGACCCAGAAGGCGTATTTTTGGCACATTTAGGGGATTCAATGTTGGAAGTCGGCAAGGATTCTCATACTGTCCGGCTAATTCAATTATTCGGGTTGCAAAGGGCCGATTATGGACTCCGATAAAGGCCGCGTCGAGTTGCGCAAGGCATTCCGCGCCAGTTGGCGATTGTTCATAGCCACCTTCGTCTTCAGCTTTTTCGTCAACGCGCTGATGCTGACCGGGCCTTTGTACATGTTACAGGTCTATGACCGGGTGCTGGGCAGCCGGTCCGAGGAAACGCTGCTGGCGCTGTCGGTGCTGGTAGCATTCCTTTATCTGATGATGGGGCTGATGGATTATGCCCGCGGTCGGGTATTGGCGCGGGCCGGGGCGATCTTTCAGACCATTCTGGATCACCGGGTGTTTTCGGCGGTTTTGCGTCAGGCCGGGCTGGCGGCAGGGCGTCTGGGGCCGAATACCGGCCTGCGTGATCTTGAGGCGGTGCAGCGGCTGTTTTCCTCGCCGGCGCTGTTTGCGGTGTTCGATGTGCCTTGGACACCGGTTTTCCTGTTGGCAATCTTCGTCTTTCATCCGTGGCTGGGTTATTTGGCGGTTGTCGGCGGTGCGGTTCTGATTTCGCTGACTTTTCTGAACCAGTGGATGACCAAGCGGGTGGTAGCCGAGGCCAATCTGGCAACCGCGCAGGCGGATATCTTTTCCGATGCGGTGCGCAGTGAGGCGGAACTGGTCCAAAGCCTTGGCATGCGCAGTGCGGTGTTCAATCGCTGGTATCAGGTGCGGCAAGTATCGCTGATGCGAACCATATCCTCCAGCGACCGAACCGGCACGTTTTCCAGCGCCACCAAGACCATGCGGCTGTTCTTGCAATCGGCGATGCTGGGGCTGGGCGCCTATCTGGTATTGCAGAACGAATTGACGGCGGGGGCGATGATTGCCGGGTCGATCCTGCTTGGCCGGGCCTTGGCACCGGTGGAACAGGCGATTGCGCAATGGGCGCTGGTGCAGCGTGCGCAGACCGGCTGGCAGCGTCTGTCGGAGTTGTTGGAAAAATCGCCGTTCGATGAACCGCGCACCGCCTTGCCGGTACCGCGCGCCATTCTGGATGTGCAGCAGTTGACGGTAATCCCGCCCGGTGAAAAGCAGGCTGTGCTCAGGATGATCTCGTTCCGCGTAGAACAGGGCAAGGCGATGGGCGTAATCGGTCAGAGCGGTTCGGGTAAATCCACGCTGGCGCGGGCGATCATCGGCATCTGGCCACCCGCGGGCGGCAAGATCCGGCTGGATGGCGCGTCGATTGATCAGTATGACCCGGATGTTCTGGGCAGTTATGTCGGTTATCTGCCGCAACGGGTGACGTTGTTTGAGGGGACTATTGCCGAAAATATTGCGCGCATGGCGGTTGAACCGGATTCAAAGCTGGTGGTCGAAGCGGCCAAAAAGGCGGGTGCACATGAAATGATCCTGAGCATGCCCGAAGGCTATGATACCCGCGTCAGTATTCACGGCGGCCGCTTGTCCGGCGGGCAGGTTCAACGGATCGGACTGGCCAGGGCGATGTACGGCAATCCGGTGATCCTGGTTCTGGACGAGCCGAACTCGAACCTTGATGCAATCGGATCGGATGCGCTGAACAATGCCATCCGCGACATGAAGGCCGAGGGCAAATCCGTCATCATCATGGCGCACCGCCCGGCAGCGATTGCCGAATGCGATCTGTTGCTGGTGATCGAGGATGGGTTGCGCAAGGCATTCGGGCCGCGCGACGAGATCCTGAAGGCACAGGTGCAGAACGCCGCCGAAATTTCCAAATCCATCGGCAAGGATGACAGTGATGCCGCAGAATAAATGTAGAATGATCTGAGAATGAACGCAGAATGAAAACCTTGGTCAAACCATCACAGAACCGCGCCCTAAGTGCCCGTCTGCCGCTTTCGGTCGGGTTTCTCGGGCTGTTTCTGCTGGTTGTCGGCTTTGGCGGCTGGAGCGTTGCCACCAATATTGCCGGGGCGATCATCGTGCCGGGACATCTGGAGGTTAAGGAAAACCGCCAGGTGGTGCAGCATCCGAGCGGCGGTGTCATTGGAGAAATCTTCGTGCGCGAAGGCTCAGTGGTCAAGGCGGGGGACATTCTGCTTCGGCTGGACGACGCATCGCTGAAATCCGAACTGGCGGTGATCGACAGCCAGTATTTCGAACTGATCGCACGGCGCGGCCGTCTGGAGGCCGAGCGTGATGAGGCGGAGGCCATAAGGTTCGACCCGATCATTGTCGATGCCTCAAAGACCAACCCCAGGGTGCGGGAAATGATGGAAGGGCAGGTGCGCCTGTTCGTGGCGCGCCGTGATTCACAGTTACGTGAATCCCAGCAACTGGCCGAGCGCAAGGTGCAGATCTCGGCCCAGATCGACGGCCTCAAGGCGCAGCACGAAGCACAGGAACGCCAGCTTGAGCTGATCGGTCAGGAACTGGCCGATCAGCAGAAACTGCTCGACAAGGGGTTGGCACAGGCGTCGCGGGTGTCGTCGCTTCTGCGCGAAGAGGCGCGATTGGCAGGTGTCATGGGCGAGGTCAAGGCGTCGATGGCCGAAGCAGCCGGGCGGATCATCGAGAACGACATCGGCATTCTGCGCCTTGGCACATCGCGGCGCGAGGATGCGATCACCAGCCTGCGCGATCTGCGCAATCGCGAGCTTGAGCTTTATGAACGGCGGGTGCTGGTTCTGGACAATCTGTCCAGGCTGGACATCCGTGCGCCGGTATCGGGCGCGGTTTACGGCATGACCGTCAACGCCATCCGCAGCGTCATCCGCCCCGCTGAACCGGTGATGTATATCGTACCGCTTGATCTACCACTGGTTATAGCCAGCCGCATCGACACCATTCATATCGACCAGGTGCATTTGGGACAGGATGTGACATTGCGCTTTTCCACCTTTGATCAGCGCACCACCCCGGAACTGTTCGGCAAGGTGGTGAAACTGTCAGCCGACGCCTTTGTCGATGAGGCGACGCGCAGTTCCTACTACCGGGCCGAGATTCAACCCAATCCCGAGGAATTGGACAAGCTGAAAGGACTTGATCTGTTGCCCGGCATGCCGGTGGAAGGCTTTATCCGTACTGACGACCGGACACCGCTGAGTTACCTGCTGAAACCCATGACCAACTATTTCAAAAAGGCATTTCGCGAATGAGGGTGGCTGAATTGATGTCAGAACGACGATGCAGGAGGACAACATGACAGGACATATAGAACGAAAACTGGCGGCACTGGGCGAAACCCTGCCGGGTGCCCCGGCACCTGCGGCCAATTATGTGCCGTTCGTCAAAGTTGGTGATCTGCTTTTCGTGTCAGGGCAGATATCCAAGGGACCGGACGGATTGATCATCGGGCAACTGGGTGCCGACATGGATATGGCTGCAGGACAGAAGGCGGCAAAGGTTTGCGCACTCAATCTGCTGGCTCAGGTCAAGGCGGCTTGCAACGGCGATCTTGACCGGCTGGTTCGGGTGGTGAAGCTTGGCGGTTTTGTCAATGCGACGGCAGATTTCACCGACCATCCGGCAGTGATCAACGGTGCCTCGGATTTCATCGGCGAACTTCTGGGTGAATCAGGGCAGCATGCCCGCGCAGCAGTTGGTTCGTCATCCCTGCCGTTTGGTGTAGCGGTTGAAATCGAAGCTATATTCCAGGTACGATGATGGCACTTGATCCGATATTCCTGTCCCGCCCGTTCGCGCATCGCGGTTTGTTCGATACGGTCAGGGGCATTCCCGAAAACTCGCTGGCTGCCGCCGAAGAAGCGATTTCGCACGGCTATGGCATCGAATGTGACTTGCAACTGTCGGCAGACGGTCAGGCGATGGTATTTCATGACGACAACATGGAGCGACTTACACCCGCCACCGGTCATGTACGCGACTATATGGCCAGCGAGCTGAAGTATTTTCCGTTGATCGGTGGCGAAGACGGCATGCCGACGCTGGTGGAACTTCTGGATCTGGTGGATGGCCAGGTGCCACTGCTGATCGAGATCAAGGATCAGGACGGCCAGCTTGGCCCTGAGGTTGGCATGCTGGAAGAATCCGCGGCACATGTGCTTCGCAATTACAAAGGCCCGGCAGCAGTGATGTCGTTCAACCCCAATTCCATCGCGGCGTTTCAGATGGCGGTGCCGGGAATGCCGGTTGGCCTTGTGACCGACGATTTCACCAGCGATCACTGGGGCCAGTTGCCAAATTCACGCCGTATCGGACTTACCTCCATGCGCGATCTGGATCGCCTGAACGCTGATTTCATCTCACATAACTACATGGATCTTGCCAGTTCGCATGTGGCGACGGCAAAGCAGGCGGGGCGCTCGGTTCTTTGCTGGACGGTGCGAAGCAAGGCCGAGGAGAAAAAGGCGCGCAAATGGGCGGATAACGTTACGTTCGAAGGCTATTTTGCCTGAAAACGGCAGTGCGGAACCGGGTTTTCCGTACGCCGTGACTGACCGGGCAGGGGTATGAAAAAGGCGGAAATCGAAATATCGGTGCTGGGCGGCATGGCCGATATCACACCCGCCGAATGGGACAGCCTTGCCTGCCCCGAAGGCATGCCGCCTATTGATCCCTTTACCACGCACCGGTTTCTGAAAGCACTTGAAGACAGCCGTTCGGTCGGCCCTGGCACTGGCTGGCAGCCCAGGCATCTGTTGGCGCGCCAGGGTGGACGACCGATCGCCGCCATGCCGCTATATGCCAAGGGGCACAGTCAGGGCGAGTATGTTTTCGATCATTCCTGGGCGCATGCCTATGAGCGGGCGGGCGGGGATTACTATCCTAAATTGCAGGCCGCCGTTCCCTTTACCCCGGCCACCGGGCGGCGGTTTCTGACGCTTGTTGGAATGCAGGAAACCGGTCAGGCGGCGCTGGTCGAAGGGGCGATAAGGCTGGCGGTGGAAAACCGGCTGTCGTCGCTGCATATCACCTTTTGCACCAATGATGAGGCTGCAAGCGGTCAGGCGATGGGCCTGTTGCACCGCACCGGTCAGCAATTTCACTGGTTCAATCAGGGCTATAAGGATTTTGACGATTTTCTTTTCCGCCTGTCGTCGCGCAAACGCAAGGCGATCCGTCGCGAGCGTGCCGGGGCACACGGCTTTGGCGGCAGAATCCACCTGTTGACCGGTGATCAGATCAAGCCCGAACATTGGGATGCGTTCTGGCAGTTCTATCAGGATACCGGTGCGCGCAAATGGGGCCACCCGTACCTGACCCGCGCCTTTTTTGACGAGGTGCAGGCGCATATGCGCAATGATGTTCTGCTGGTTATGGCAGAACGTAATGGACGCTGGGTTGCGGGGGCTTTGAACTTCATTGGCCGCGATGCACTGTTCGGGCGCTATTGGGGGGCTACTGAACACCACCCTTTCCTGCATTTCGAGCTGTGTTACTATCAGGCGATCGACTTTGCCATAGCTCGCGGGCTGGGTCGGGTCGAGGCGGGCGCACAGGGTGAACACAAGCTGGCGCGTGGCTATCTGCCGGTGGCGACGCATTCGCTGCACTGGCTGGCCGAGGACGGTTTTCGCCGTGCGGTTCAGCAGTTTCTGACCGAGGAACGTCGCGTGGTTGATCAGGATATCGAGATCCTGACCAGCTATGGCCCGTTCAAACGTACAGATGCAAAGGAATGGGAATGAGCGATCTTTTGACGGAAATCGAGCGAACCGAACGACTTGAACCCTTGTTGGCGGCTGGCTGGCAGTTGGTTCAAGGGCGCGATGCCATCGAAAAATCCTACAAGTTCAGGAATTTCGTCGAGGCGTTCGGTTTCATGACCCGGCTGGCGATACTGGCCGAGAAACACAACCACCACCCGGAATGGTCAAACGTCTACAACCGCGTCGATCTGATCTGGACCAGCCATGATGTCGGTGGCCTTTCGGGGCGCGACATCAGGCTGGCAACTGAATCCGACCGTCTGGCCGGATAGGCGTGGTTGTTTATCCGATTTGTTCCAGCAGGGTTTCCCCGGCCGAGATTTCGCAAACGCCGTTGTCCGCCTCGACATTCAAAATTTCCACTTTGCCATCAACGACATAAGCGGAAAAGCGTTTGCAACGATTAACCAGACCAACCGGCGGCGCGGTGAAATCCATGCCCGCCGCCTTGGTGAATTCCGCCATGCCGTCGCACAGCATCTCTATCCCGGCCTTTTCGGCGCCGGTGGAATCGGCCCAAGCCTTCATCACGAATATGTCGTTGACCGACAGGCAGACCACATGATCGACGCCTTTGGCGCGAAACTTGTCGGAGGTGCGCATGAAACTGGGCAGATGTGCCGTGGTGCAGGTGCCGGTGAATGCGCCCGGCAAGCCGAAAAGCACAACCTTCTTGCCTTTGGTCAGGCTGGCCAGTGATACCGATTCGGGGCCTTTGGCACCAAGTTTGCTTAGGGTGGCATCGGGCAGTTGATCGCCTTTGGAAAGTGTCATTTGGTACCTCTTTTACATTGATCCGGTTTCCTTTCGACATATAGAGTCATGCGGCGCGATGAACAAGCGAAACAAGGTGGGGCTGGCATGTCAGGGATTGTGGTTATCGGCGCGGGGCAGGCGGGATCGTCATTGGTGGTCAAGCTGAGGAACCTTGGTTTTGCTGGAAAAATCACGCTTGTCGGGGCCGAGGATTTTCCGCCCTACCAGCGCCCGCCCCTGTCCAAGAAGTACCTGTTGGGTGAGATGGATCGGGAACGACTGTATCTGCGACCCGAGGCGTTTTATGCCGAACAGGACATCAACCTTGTGACCGGGCGAAAGGTTATTGCGATTGATCCGAAGGCCAGAACCGTCGATCTTGAGGGCGAGGTAATTGACTATGACCAACTGGCGCTGACCACGGGGTCAGTGCCGCGCCTTCTGCCCGCGTCGATCGGCGGCGATCTTGCGGGGGTCTATGCCGTCCGTGGGCTGGCCGGACTTGACCAAATGGCACCGGAATTCGTGGCCAATCGGCGCTTATTGGTGATCGGCGGCGGTTATATCGGGCTGGAGGCGGCGGCGGTTGCGGCCAAGTTGGGCCTGAAGGTGGTGCTGGTGGAAATGGCGGAACGTATTTTGCAACGGGTCGCGGCACCGGAAACCTCGGACTATTTCCGCGAGCTTCACCGCCATCACGGTGTCGATATCCGCGAGGGCGTTGGCCTTGTGCGACTGACCGGCGACAGGCGGGTCAGTGGTGCGGAATTGTCCGATGGCAGCAACCTGGCGATTGATTTTGCAGTGGTCGGTGTTGGCATTGAACCTGCCACTGAACTGGCCGAAGCGGCGGGTATCGTCATTGAAAACGGCATCCGAACCGATCAATTCGGCCAGACCAGCGTGCCGGGTATCTGGGCGGCGGGTGATTGCGCCTCGTTTCCCTATCGCGGTCGGCGTATCCGGCTGGAATCAGTGCCGAACGCCATTGATCAGGCGGAAATCGTGGCGGAAAACATGCTGGGTGCTGGCAAGGAATATATCGCAAAGCCATGGTTCTGGTCGGATCAGTATGACGTAAAGCTGCAAATCGCCGGTCTGTCCACTGGCTATGACAATATCATTACACGCCGTGGCGAAAGCGGGGTTTCGTTCTGGTACTATCTCGGTGATGAGCTGCTGGCGGTTGATGCGATGAATGATGCCCGCGCCTATATGTTCGGCAAGCGCCTGATTGAGGCAGGCAAATCGCCTGATAAGGCGGTGATAAAGGATGCAACCAGTAACCTGAAGACGCTGCTTGGCTAGGTGATGCGGATCATATCGGGCAAGTTCAGGGGGTTGACGCTGGCTTCGGTCGGCAAGGGCGATCAGGCGGCACATCTGCGCCCGACCTCGGATCGGGTGCGCGAAAGCATTTTCAACCTGCTGATGAACGGCGGTTACGGCAACCCGGTCGATGGCGCGCGGGTGCTTGATCTTTTTGCCGGTACCGGTGCACTGGGTCTGGAGGCGCTTAGCCGGGGCGCGGAATTTGTCGCCCTGATGGATAACGGCCGGGTTGCCGGCGATCTGATCCGGCGCAATCTGGGGCTTTGCCGTCTGTCGGCGGATCAGGCGATCTTGCTGAAACGTGATGCGACACGACCGGGACAAAACGACATGCCGCGGTTTGATCTTGTGTTCTTGGATCCGCCCTATGGCAAAGGGCTTGGCGAGACCGCGCTGGCGGCGGCACTGGTCGGCGGCTGGCTGGCCCCACAGGCCTTGGTTGTTTGCGAGGAAGCGGCAGAAATGCGACCTTTGCCAGGATACATCCGACTGGATGCACGGCGATATGGCGATAGTTGGGTTACGCTGTTGGAACTGGCCTGAGGCGGGCGGCGCCGGTTCAGGTGACTTCCGGCGGACCTTCCAGCAGGTCGATCCGCCGAATGTAAAATGCGATTACCAACCCGGCCAGCGAAATTGCCAGCATGATCGAAAGAAGCATCCAGGCACCGTTTTCAGCCGTTACCAGCCAGCCGGTCATTGAGGTAAGCCCCGCCCCGCCCCCCACCGTCATCGCCCCTGACAGACCTGACGCAGAACCCGCCAGTTTCGGGCGTATCGACATGGCGCCGACATTGCAGGCCGGTACGCTCAGCCCGTTGCCAAATCCGACAGATACCACGGAACCAAACAGGCTGAATTCATTCACATGGCCAAGCAGTATCGCCACAAGGCCAACCGCCAGCCCCGCCGAGGATGCCAGCCGGCCTGCCAGTATCATCGTGGCAAGCTGATAGCGATGGGCGATGCGCCCTGACAGCAAGCTGCCAAAAAAGAACCCCAGCGTGGTTGAACCGATAAAAAGCCCAAGCACCCCCGGCGACAGATGCAACAGCGAAGTGGCCACCAGCGGCACGCCGCTGACAAAGACGTAAAAGCCGCCGATGGAAAATGTCAAAACCATGGAGTAGCCCCAGAACCGGCGTGAGGTAAGCAGATCGGGATAGGCGCGAAACTGTTTTGCAAAGGTTTCGCTCGGTTCGGAATTGGTCTCACCCAGGTCTTGCCAGCATAGCCAGAACACCCCGGCACCGGCCAGAAGAAACATCCAGAAACTTGCCCGCCAACCGAATAACTGGTCGAGTATTCCGCCCAGCATCGGCCCGAGCATCGGTGCAACCGCCATCGCCATGCTGACATAGGCCATGCGGCTTGCGGCCTCTTTCGTTTCAAACATATCGCGGATTACCGCGCGGGACAGGGCGCCACCGACAATAACAGCACCCTGGATCATGCGAAATGTCAGAAATATCCAGATATTGTCGGCCAGCGCACAACCGGCAGATGCAATCACAAAGATCGCCATCCCCCAAAGAATCACCGGGCGACGCCCGAAACGATCCGAAAGCGGACCGAGAAAAAGCTGCAACACCCCGGTTATCGCCAGATAGCCCGCAATGGCCAGCGTTGCGATGGCATAATCGACCTGAAAATCCTCGGCGATATGCGCCAGCGACGGTGCGATCAGGTTGAGTGAAACGATCGAAAGCCCGGTCAGAATAACCAATGTAAGCATGCGGGGCGGTGTTTTGGCTGCGGGTAACATCGGCGTGTCCTTCAGTGCCCGATCAGCGTTAGCAACATGATAGGGCGGCGGAAAGACCGGAAATGCCAATGTCAGGCGCATCAGCGCTTGTTCATAGATTCTTAATGTGGGATTGTCACCCTATCCAGCAGTATCCCATCATTCAGAGGCCATGAAGAGCCGTATTGACACCCTGCGTTCAGTTTTCGGATTCGACGATTTTCGCCCCGGTCAGGGTGAGATTGTCGAGGCTGTTTCAGCTGGGCGCAATGTGTTGGCAATCATGCCGACGGGTGGCGGTAAATCCCTTTGTTTTCAGCTACCTGCGATAACCCAAGACGGGGTGACGGTGGTCATATCGCCGTTGATTGCTCTGATGCGAGATCAGGTGCGTTTCCTGCACGAGGTCGGGATCGAGGCGGGGGCGCTGACCAGCGGCAATACCGAAGAAGAGATCGAACAGGTGTTTCAGGCGCTGGATGATGGCAGTCTGAAACTCCTGTACATCGCGCCGGAACGGCTGGCCAATCCCGGCACGCTAAGGATGCTGAAAAAGGTCAACACCCGCCTGATCGCGGTTGATGAGGCGCATTGCGTCAGCCAATGGGGCCATGATTTTCGCCCGGATTATCTGCGTATCGGTGCCCTTCGCAACGAACTGGGCGTGCCGTTGGCGGCGTTTACCGCCACCGCCGATCAGGAAACCCGCGACGAGATCGTCAACCGCCTGTTTGATGGCGTGGCGCCGGAAATCTTTCTGGGCGGTTTCGACCGCCCAAACCTGCATCTGGCGTTTCAGGCCAAGGACAAACCGCGTGAACAACTGCTGGCCTTTGCGGTGGCGCGCCGGGGGCAATCGGGCATCGTCTATTGTGGCACCAGGGCCAAAACCGAAACACTGGCTCTGGCGCTGCGGGCCGAAGGGCATGAGACGCTTCACTACCACGCAGGACTTGAGGCCGAGGAACGGCGCATCGCCGAAACCCGTTTTTCGCGTGAAGACGGGTTGATCGTGGTGGCGACAGTGGCGTTCGGCATGGGGGTGGACAAGCCCGATATCCGCTGGGTTGCGCATGCCGATCTGCCGAAATCCATCGAAAGCTATTATCAGGAAATCGGCCGTGCCGGCCGCGATGGTGCGCCGGCCGACACGCTGACGTTATATGGTGCCGACGATATACGCCTGCGCCGGGCCCAGATTGACGAGGGGCTTGCGCCGCCCGAACGCAAGGAAATGGATCACGGGCGCCTTAACGCGCTGTTGGGTCTTGCCGAGGCCCGGCATTGTCGGCGGCAGGTATTGCTGGGCTATTTCGGCGATGTGATGCAAGCCTGCGGAAACTGCGATCTGTGCGACAACCCGCCCAAGTTGTTTGACGGTACCGAGGCGGTGCGCAAGGCGCTGTCAGCGATTCTAAGGACCGAGGAAAGTTTCGGGGCCGGGCATCTGATTGATATTCTGCGCGGCAGCGAAACCGACAAGGTGCGCCAGCGCGGCCATCAGAATCTGCCGACCTTTGGTGTTGGCACTGATCTGTCCAAGGGCGAATGGCAGGCGGTGTTTCGTCAGATGATGGGGCACGATCTGATCCGCCCGGATGTGGCACGCCATGGCGCGTTTCGCATGACGAAGGCGGCGCGGCCGATTTTGCGCGGTGAGGCGTCGATTGAACTCAGGCGCGATACCATCGTGGCGCGTACCAATCCCCGCCCCGAAGCCAGGGCGCAGGTGGCGGAGGAGGATGAACCACTTCTGGCGGCGCTGAAATCCAAACGGCGTGAACTGGCCGAGGCGATGAGGGCACCGTCCTATGTGGTCTTTCCCGACCGGACACTGGTCGAGATGGTGGCGGCAATGCCGGCAACGCTAGACGAATTTGCGCGGCTTCCCGGTGTCGGGGCCAAGAAGCTGGAAAAATTCGGCAAGACCTTTCTGGCGGTGATCAATGGCAGTTCGGGCACCGATCTGCACCCGGCGCGGTTGAAACTGGCGGGGCGCGAGGGTGGCGGCCTTTTTGATCGGCTGATGGCGGCGCAGGTCGATCTGGCGCGGGGCGATGATGGCGCAGGCAAACCGATGTCCTGTTCCGCCGCCATGCTGGCGAAACTGGCGGCACAGCGGCCCGGTGATCAGGATGGCCTCAGCCGTATTCTGGGCGAAGGCAAGGCGGAACGGTTCGGCGCGCGGTTTCTGGAAATCCTTAACGGCGAATGATGGCCGCGGCATCGGGGCAAGGTTGGGGGCGACATGCTGACAGTGATTTCACCGGCGAAGCGGCTTGATTTCGGGCCGGTCGCGGCCAGGCTGCCACCCTCGGAACCGATGTTTCAGGCCGAGGCGGTATCGCTGGCGGCGACGGCGGGGCGGTTGAGCGTGGCCCGACTGCAAAACCTGATGTCGATCAGCGAAACGCTGGCGCGCCAAAGCCGTCAGCGATTCAAATCCTTTCTGCCGGACCCCATGCATGATGATACCAAACCGGCGGCCCTGGCGTTTGCTGGTGACACTTATCTGGGGTTGGAAGCGGGCAGTCTGGATGCCGAGGAACTGGCCTATGCTCAGGATCATTTGCGGATCTTGTCGGGACTTTACGGGTTGTTGCGGCCGATGGACCGGATACAACCTTACCGCCTTGAAATGGGTTCAAGGCTGGCAACGCGGCGGGGAAAATCGCTTTATCAGTATTGGGGCGATCGGCTGGCCAGGACGCTGAACCGCGATGCAGTTGAAGTAGGTGCCGTAGCAATATTGAACTGTGCCAGCGTCGAATATTTTTCGGCCCTGCCTGAGGCGGCACTGAACCTGCCGGTGATCTCGCCGTTGTTTCTGGAAGAACGCGGAGATGAGGCAAGGATCATCAGCTTTTTTGCTAAGAAGGCGCGCGGTGCGATGGCGCGGTTCGTGATGCAGAACCGCATAACGGATCCTGCGGCGCTGGCGGAATTCGACCTTGGCGGCTATGTATTTCAGCCGGATCGGTCTGAGCTTCGGCGCCCGGTTTTCCTGAGGCGACAGTTGGATTTCGTCTTGTAGCGGCAGCAAATCGTTTGGTGGCATCAGCGAATCATGGTATGAAATTCTAACCAGAAATTTCATTTATCGGACAGGCCGCCGATGCAACCGCCAGATTCCGTTCATTCCGTCAGTCTGGGTGCCGACCTTCGCGCCCTGCGTCGCGCGCGCGGATTGACGCTGGCAAAACTGGCGGCGTCGCTAGGCCGGTCGGTGGGCTGGGTCAGTCAGGTTGAACGCGATGTTTCGCATCCTTCGATTGATGATCTCAGGGCGATTGCCGATTTGTTTGGTGTGCAGTTGTCATTGTTTTTCGGCCAGAATACCGCCCCGGAGGCGGAACAGGGATGTATCGTGCGCAAACATGCACGCCGCCGCATCGGATCGGGCGAAGGCGGGCTGGTCGAAGAACTGTTATCGCCTGATCTGACCGATGATTTTGAGGTGGTGCATTCCGTGTTTCAGCCGGGTTCAGCCCTTGAAAAACCAAATCAGCGCCCGACGCAGGAACTTGGCTATGTGATCAGCGGCAAGCTGGATATGGTGATAGGAGAAGGCCGGTTCACCGTTGGCAGCGGAGATTCGTTTCGTATCCGGGGTGAGTCGCATAGCTGGGCCAACCCCTACAAGGAACCGGCGGTGGTGATCTGGGTGATCGCACCACCGGTTTATTAGGAGCAAAGGTTTGAACGTTTATCGTGGTTCAAATGGCAATTACGAAAGGGGGTGCTGATGCTGGAAACCCTTCAGGCGATGGACCCGTGGGTGATTGCGGCTTTCATGGGAGCCTCGGTCCTTTTGTATCTGACGCCGGGGATCGACATGCTGTTCACCTTTGCCTCGGGCGCTGCGGGTGGACGCAAGGTTGGGGTGGTGGCGGGGCTGGGTGTGTCACTTGGCAGCCTGTTTCACACGGCGGTTGCGGTTCTGGGGGTGGCGGCGCTGATCCAGTCAAGTGCGCATGCCTATGCGGTACTTAAATACGGCGGCGCGCTCTATCTTCTTTATCTGGCGGTTGTGGCGTGGCGGGCACCGGCGCCGATGGTTGCGGCAGCGGGTGGGCGGCGCATGCGCTCGGCATTTCTGCGTGGTGCGATTGGCAACATGCTGAACCCGAAGGTGTCGATTTTCATTCTGGCCTTCGTGCCGCAATTTACCGACCCCGCTGTCGGGCCGGTCTGGCATCAGGTGGCGATACTGGGACTGCTGTTTTCATTGGGTTCGGTGCCGTTTCAGATTGCTTATGGCCTGTTCGCGGGGGTGATGGCGGAACTGATCACGCGGGGCGGGCGCGGCATGAACCGCTTGTCGGCGGTGATTTTTGGCGGGCTTGCCGCGCGGCTGGTACTGGATTGAAGGAGCGTTAGGATGACGGATATCGGCAGCACGGCACGGGTGGTGATCATTGGCGGTGGCGTCGTGGGAACTTCGGCCCTTTATCATCTGGCCAAGGCGGGCTGGGCAGATTGTGTACTGCTGGAAAAGAACGAGTTGACCGCCGGCAGCACCTGGCACGCAGCTGGCAATGTGCCGACCTTTTCCACAAGCTGGTCGATCATGAACATGCAACGCTATTCCACCCAGCTTTATGCAGGGCTTGGGTCCGAGGTGGATTATCCGATGAATTACCACGTCACCGGATCACTACGCCTCGCGCATTCAGATCAACGGATGCAGGAATTTCAGCGGGCGCGCGGCATGGGGCAGCATCAGGGAATGGCGCTTGAAATCCTGTCGCCGGATCAGGCGCAGGCGCGGTATCCATTTCTGGAAACCCATGATCTCAGGGGCGCGCTATATGATCCGGCAGATGGCGATATTGATCCGGCGCAACTGACCCAGGCGTTGGCCAAGGGCGCGCGTGACATGGGGGCGCAGATTTATCGCTTTTGCCCGGCGATAGGTGTCAGCCGCGAAGGCGGTGAATGGGTGGTTCACACCGCCAAGGGCGATATCCGCTGTGAAATTGTTGTCAACGCTGCTGGGTATTACGCGCAACGGGTGGGTGAATGGTTCAAACCCTATGGCGGGCGCACCGTGCCGATGATGGTGATGAGCCATCAATACCTTCTAACCGAGGAAATCCCTGAGCTTGTGACATGGAGCCGCCAAACCGACGGCAAGCTGCCGCTTTTGCGCGATGTCGACAGTTCCTATTACCTCAGGCAGGAGAAAAATGGACTGAACCTCGGCCCTTATGAGCGAAACTGTCGTGCACATTGGGCCAGCCCGGATGATCCGATGCCGGAAGACTTCAGTTTTCAACTATATCCCGACGATCTCGATCGTCTTGAGTGGCATGTGAACGATGCCATGGCGCGGGTGCCGATACTGGGCAAGGCAGGAATATCCAAGGTGATCAACGGGCCGATCCCATATGCGCCGGACGGTAACCCGCTGATCGGGCCTATGCCGGGTGTTCCAAATGCGTTTGAGGCTTGCGTTTTCACCTTTGGCATTGCCCAAGGCGGGGGTGCAGGCAAGGTCTTGGCCGAATGGATTGTCGAGGGTGCCACGGAATGGGATATGTGGTCGTGTGATCCGCGTCGTTACACTGATTATACCAATCAGCAGTATTGCATCGACACCGGCAAACAGGTTTACGGCCACGAATATGCCATGCATTTCCCCTGGCACCGCTGGCCAGCGGGCAAGGATCAAAAACTGTCGCCGGTACATGCGAAAATCGTAGAACTTGGTGGCCAGATGGGTGCCTATAACGGCTGGGAACGCGCCAACTGGTTTGCCGGGCCGGACGATGATATTTCTGAGGTCAGCACCCAGACCTGGGGCCGTGCCGGGCCATGGCAGGCGCGAATTCAGGAAGAATGCGAAGCGGTGCGCGATCATGTCGGTGTGCTTGATCTGCCGGGATTTGCGCGGTTCAACCTCAGCGGGCATGGCGCTGCCGACTGGCTGCGCTCGATGATTGCCGGTGGCCTGCCAAGGATCGGCAAGGTCGGGCTTGCCTATTTCGCGGATCATCGCGGGCGCATTTTAAGTGAAATGTCGGTGATGCACCATTCCACCGATTTCTTTACCCTGATCTCTGCCAGCAGTGCGCAATGGCATGATTTTGAATACCTGAATGCACATCTGCCCAAAGGATTGCATCTGACCGACCACACCAATGATTTCGGCACCCTGATCGTGACTGGCCCGGCATCGCGCAGGCTGCTATCCGGTTTGACCGGGGCCGATCTGACCCAGCCATGGCTGAACTTTCAGCGCGCCCATATCGGCAAGCACGAATGCGTGCTGGCGCGCCTGTCCTATGCGGGGGAACTTGGATGGGAAATCCACGCGCACAATGAGCATATCGCGCCGATCTATCACATGCTGTTGGAAGGCGGGGCGCGGCCGTTTGGCATGTGGGCACTGAACTCGTTGCGTTTGGAAAAGGGTTATCGCGCGTGGAAAGGCGACCTTTCAACCGATTATTCGCTGCTTGAAGGCGGTTTAGAGCGGTTCATCCGTTTTAACAAGGAACAGGATTTTCCCGGCAAGGCGGCCTTGCTGGCGGAACAGCAGCGCGGGTTGACAAGGCGCTTCGTAACGTTGCTGGTGGATGCCGGGGAATGCGATGCGCCTTACATGTCAACCCTCTGGCACGATGGCAAGGTGGTGGGGGAAACCACTTCGGGCGGCTGGGGATATCGGGTGAACGGATCAATCGCGCTGGCAATGCTAAGGGCCGATCTGGTGGTTCCCGGCCAGAAAATCGAGGTTGAGATTCACGGCGAACGTCGCCCAGCAGTGGTGCAAAAGGACCGGCCACTTTGGGACCCTGACAACGAAAGGCTCAGGGCATGACGGCGATCACCTTGCTGGATGGAGGCATGGGTCAGGAAATCGCCAAGCGCGCTGGTGATGTGAACTCGCCGCTATGGTCCACCCGTTCGATGCTTGACCGTCCCGGACTGGCTGAAGCGGTGTATCGGGACTATTTTCATGCGGGTGCCACCATCGCTACCACCAACACATATGCGGTTCATCGCGACCGGCTGATGCGGCACACACTGGAGGCGGAGTTTCTGCCGTTGCTGAAACAGGGTCTGGCCGAAGCAACGGCGGCAAGGGATGCTTTTGGCAAAGGCCGGATTGCCGGCTCGATCGGCCCACTCGAGGCATCATATCGCCCTGATCTATGCCCGCCGCTTGCAGTTGCGGCACCATTGTTTGCCGAGGTGGCCGAGGTGTTGGCAGCGGGGGCAGATTTATTACTTCTGGAAACCGTCGCATCGGTTGCTCATGCCGATGCGGTGTTGTCGGGATGTGACGGTATCAAGATGCCAATCTGGCTGGCGTTGACGGTTTCCGATGACGATGGCCGCAAGCTGCGTTCTGGCGAAGAATTGGCAGTGGTTCTGCCGTTGGTAGCGACCTACCGGCCGGCCGCGATATTGGCCAACTGTTCGGTGCCGGAAGTTATGGCTGATGCGCTGGCGGTGCTTGCCCGCGCCGGGATACCGTTCGGGGCATATGCCAACGGCTTTACGCGTATCAATGACGCATTTTTGAACGACGCGCCAACCGTCGATCTTCTGGAGGCTCGCCACGATCTTACACCTGAGGTTTACGCGAATTTCGCGCAGCGTTGGGTGGATATGGGCGCGACCATCGTCGGCGGTTGTTGCGAGACCGGCCCGGAACATATTGCGGAAATCGCCCGGCGGCTGGATCGTTCGGGTTTTGAAATTGTCTGAGGAAAAAAACATGGATCTACCCCAATCGGCGCGCGTGGTCATCATAGGCGGCGGAGTCATCGGTTGTTCGGTGGCGTATCACCTGGTGAAACTTGGCTGGAAAGACGTGGTTCTGCTGGAACGCAAGCAGTTGACCAGCGGCACCACCTGGCATGCGGCGGGGCTGATCGGGCAGTTGCGGGCCTCATCCAACATGACGAGGCTGGCGAAATATACCGCCGAACTTTATGCCGGGCTTGAGGCGGAAACCGGGGTTGCCACGGGGCTGCGGCAGGTCGGCTCGATCTCGGTCGCGCTGACGGTTGAACGGCGTGAGGAGTTGTTGCGATCCGCTGCGATGGCGCGGGCCTTCGGGGTGCCGGTCGAAGAAATCTCGGTTGCCGAGGTCAGGGATAAGTATCCGCATCTGAATACCGAAGGGGTGCTGGCAGGTATCTGGCTGCCGACCGACGGGCAGGGCGATCCGGCAAATATTGCGCTGGCCATGGCCAAAGGCGCAAGGATGAAAGGCGCGATTATCCGCGAAAGGGTCAAGGTGACGGGGGTCAGGCGCGATGGACGGCGGATCACTGGCCTTGATTATGAGGCGGAACAAGGTGCAGGCCATATTGCCTGTGACATGGTGGTCAACTGCGCTGGCATGTGGGGCCATCAGGTCGGTCGGATGCTGAACACCAATGTGCCGCTGCATGCCTGTGAACATTTTTATATCGTTTCAGAACCCATTGCGGGCCTTAACCAACTGCCGGTTTTGCGGGTGCCGGATGAATGCGCATATTACAAGGAAGACGCGGGCAAAATGATGCTGGGCGCGTTTGAGCCGGTCAGCAAGCCCTGGGGCATGAGCGGCATTCCGGAACGATTTGAGTTCGACCAGTTGCCAGAGGATTTCGATCATTTTGAGCCGATTCTGGAAATGGCAATTAACCGCATGCCGATGCTGGGCAAGGCGGGCATTCACACATTTTTCAACGGCCCGGAAAGTTTCACACCGGATGACGCCTATCATCTGGGTCTGGCGCCTGAGATGGATAATGTCTGGGTGGCCGCCGGGTTCAATTCGATCGGCATCCAGTCGGCGGGTGGTGCCGGTATGGCGCTGGCGGAATGGATGGATAGCGGCGAAAAGCCGTTTGACCTTGGGGATGTGAATATTGCCCGGATGCAGCCGTTTCAGGGCAATCGGCGCTATTTGTTTGAACGCTCCAGGGAAACGCTGGGTCTGCTTTATGCCGATCACTTTCCGTTTCGCCAAAAGGCAACAGCGCGCGGCATCAGGCGCACGCCGTTTCATCAGCAGCTTGCAGATAATGGTGCGGTTTTCGGTGAGGTGGCGGGATGGGAACGCGCCAACTGGTTTGCCGACAAGGGGCAGGTGGCGGAATATCGCTATAGCTGGAAACGCCAGAACTGGTTTCAGAACGCCGCCGCCGAACATCGCGCGGTGCGCGAAAACATTGGCATTTACGACATGTCCTCGTTTGGCAAGCTAAGGGTCGAAGGCCCCGACGCCGAGGCGTTTCTGAACCGTGTTGCGGGGGGTGACATGTCGGTGCCACCCGGCAAGATCGTCTATACCCAGTTTTTGAACGCGCGGGGCGGCATCGAAAGCGACGTTACCGTTACCCGTCTGGACGAGACTGCATATCTGGTGGTCACACCCGCCATGACGCGGCTGGCGGATCAGACCTGGCTAAGGCGGCATCAAGGCGATTTCCGTGTTGTCATCACCGATGTAACCGCCGCCGAGGGGGTGTTGGCGGTGATGGGGCCAAATGCGCGAAAGCTGATGGAGGCGATTTCACCCGCCGATTTCTCCAACCAGGCAAACCCCTTTGGCACCGCGCAGGAGATCGAGATCGGCATGGGTTTGGCGCGCGCGCACCGGGTTTCCTATGTCGGGGAACTGGGTTGGGAGATATATGTGTCAACAGACATGGCGGCGCATGTGTTTGAAACCCTGTGGCAGGCGGGTGCTGATTTCGGGGTCAAATTATGCGGTATGCACATGATGGACAGTTGTCGCATCGAAAAGGCGTTCCGGCATTTCGGCCATGATATCACCAGCGAAGATCATGTGCTGGAAGCGGGCCTAGGTTTTGCGGTAAAAACTGCCAAGGCGAATTTCATTGGCCGTGATGCGGTTCTCAGGAAAAAGGAAAACGGACTAAACGCCCGTTTGTTACAATTCCTTTTGCGTGATCCGGAACCGCTGCTTTACCACAAGGAACCGATCCTGCGTGATGGCCGGATTATCGGCTATCTGTCGTCGGGTGGCTATGGTCACACGCTGGGTGGTGCGGTCGGCATGGGCTATGTGCCGTGCAAGGGGCAAACGGTGGAGGAAGTTCTGACCTCGGATTATCAGATCGACGTTGCCGGGGTGCTGTATCCGGCAGCGGTTTCGATCAGACCGCTTTATGATCCGATGGCCGGGCGGGTGAAGGCTTAGGCGTTCACTTCATGGCTTTGGCAAATGCCAGAAAGGCCGGGTCTGCACTGATGCGTGCGTTCATCGCGTCGCGCAGGGAACCGATGGATTTATGCGGGCGCATCACCACCTCGAATTCCTCGATCAGACCTTTGGCGTCCAGTGTGATCAGATCGACTCCCACGGCGTCAAGATCTCCGATGCGGCACTGAAACTCCAGCGCCCAGTCGCTGCCTTCGCCCAGCACCCGGCGATAGCGAAAATCGGTAAAAATTTTGCCGACATGGCCAAGGATCGCGGCAACCGGTTTGCGCCCGGTCCAGGTTTTCCAATAGGTCGGCGGCAAAAAGCGGACGTTTTCGGCCAGAATGGTTTCGATCGCCTTGGCGTCACCCGCGGCGACGATGGATTGCATTTTACGAATGGTCGGGTGCATTGGGCCAGTTCCTGGAAGTTCGGAAAAAGATTAGGCTGGGCCAGCCTTGCAAGGCAAGGTAATTTGCGCGCCCAATGGCTTGATTGTACTCTGGAGGGTTTGGGCGGCAAGATGAACACAGAGTTTTCCTATAGGCCGCCCCAAGTGCCGCTGGCCATTCTTTATCAAGATGAGTCGATCGTGCTGATCGACAAGCCGTCTGGTCTGTTGTCGGTGCCAGGCAAGGCGGCTGAGCATCGCGATTGTCTGGAAAGTCGGGTCAGATTGGCGTTCCCGGCGTCGTTGCTGGTGCATCGGCTGGATATGGATACGTCGGGGGTTATGGTGTTCGCGCTTGACCGGGCGGCGCAGCGGCATCTTGGTTTGCAGTTTGAGCGGCGACGGGTCGAAAAGACTTATATCGCCGATGTCTGGGGGCAGCCCGAGGCAGGTAGCGGCGAGATTGATCTGCCGCTGATCGCAGATTGGCCGAACCGACCGCTGCAAAAGATATGCAGCGCCACCGGGCGTTCGGCGCTGACACGCTGGCAGGTGGTGGCGCGGCAGGGTGATGTTGCCCGGCTGAGGTTGTCTCCGGTGACCGGACGCAGCCACCAGCTTAGGGTGCATCTTGCAGCCATCGGGCATCCGATCCTTGGCGACCGGTTTTATGCCGATGGGGCGGCGTTGGCGGCCTCGGCGCGGTTACGACTGCATGCGGAAAGCCTGACCTTTCAACACCCGGTTGGCGGCAAGCGACAGCGGTTTGAATGTCTTTGCCCGTTCTGAGGTTCTGGTGCAAAATCTGGTTTCCAGCCCATCTTTTGTCATCTAGCATGACCGCAAACAGGAGGTTTTGATGGCGGATGACTTTCCCGACACCCTGACCCAGCAGATCGGCGTATTGCTCAGGCGCGAGACCGAGGCGCGGGTGCTGGCCCCGGTAATTGATGCGCTGGCCGAGGCGTTTGGCCGCGACAGGGTGGTGGCAATCGTGCGCGATGTGGTGGTCAAACTGGCGCAGAAGCAGGGGGCGTCGCTGGCGGCGGAATATGGCGATGATGCCAATGCATTTGCTGAAACGCTGCAATTCTGGACCCGGGGCGATGCCATGGAAATCGAGGTATTGGAACATTCTGAAACGCAGCTTGATTACGATGTCACCCGATGTGGTTATGCCGACATGTATCGCGCGTTGGGGATCGAGGAATTGGGCAAGGTTTTATCCTGCAACCGTGATTTTGCCATGGTCGAAGGGTTCAACACCGGCACGACCCTGGTGCGGGACGAAACCATACTTGGCGGCGCACCTCGGTGTACCTTTCGTTACCGGTTTCCGGCAACGCACGGAAAAACGGACTAAAATCGGGTTTTGCCCTATTTTGGCCAAGATAAACCAGCATCCGACCTTTCATGCCTCTTGAGTAAAAGAGGGTGGGGCAGGCATAGTGAATTACAGGGAAGACAAGGGTGCAAATGCGCCTGACAGGTACAGGTAGAAGTGGTATGGATATTGTTGAAACCGCGCTGGCAGAGGTAAAAATCCTGACGCCGCGACGGTTTGGTGATCAGCGGGGATTTTTTTCCGAAAGCTGGAGCCGCAGGGTGATGGCGGATGCCGGGCTTGATTTTGATTTCGTGCAAGACAACGAAAGCCTGTCGGCGGCAATGGGAACGTTGCGCGGGCTGCATTATCAGGCACCACCGTTTGCGCAGGCCAAGCTGGTTCGCGTGGTCAGGGGGGCGATCATGGATGTAGCGGTTGATGTGCGTGTTGGCTCGCCCGATTATGGCCGTTGGGTCAAGGCCGAGATTTCCGCAGAAAATGGTGCGCAAATCCTGATACCGCGCGGGTTTTTGCATGGGTTTGTCACCCTCGCAGAGGACACCCATGTGCTGTACAAGGCCGATAATTTCTATTCCGCCGAATGCGATGGCGGGGTGGTCTGGGACGATGTGGATCTTGGTATCGACTGGGGTTTTTCCCCCGACGAGGTGGTTCTGTCGGACAAGGATCAACGCCTGCCCAAGCTGACGAAATGGACCTCGCCGTTTGTTTATGGGGATGGCGCATGAAGCTGCTGGTAACCGGCGGGGCCGGGTTCATCGGATCGGCCGTGGTACGCCAGGCGATTGGTGATGGTCATTCGGTGGTCAATCTCGACAAGCTGACCTATGCCGCGTCACTCAGTAACGTGGCGTCAGTGGCAGGCAGTCCGCGCTATTTTTTCGAGCAGGTGGATATTTGTGATCGGGGCGAACTTGACCGGGTATTTGCCACCCATCGGCCGGATCTGGTGATGCATCTGGCCGCCGAAAGCCATGTGGACCGATCGATCGACGGGCCGGGCGAATTCATCCGCACCAATATCGATGGCACCTTCAATCTGTTGGAGGTGGCGCGGAATCATTGGCTGGGCATTGGCAGGCCTGCTGATTTTCGCTTTCACCACATTTCAACCGATGAGGTTTACGGCAGCCTCGGGCCGGAAGGGTTGTTCAGCGAAACCTCACCCTATAGCCCGAATTCACCCTATTCCGCCTCCAAGGCTGCCAGCGATCACTTGGTACGTGCCTGGGGTGAAACCTATGGTTTGCCCATACTGGTGACGAATTGTTCCAACAATTACGGCCCTTATCATTTTCCGGAAAAGCTGATTCCGGTGGTGATCCTGAATGCCCTGGCTGGCCGAGAAATCCCGGTTTATGGCGCGGGTGAAAATGTCCGCGACTGGCTGTTCGTCGAGGATCACGCGCGGGCGCTGTTGCTGGTGGCGCTGCAAGGAAAGGCCGGCGAGACCTATAATATCGGCGGCAATGCCGAAGCGACCAATTTGGATCTGGTGCGCCGAATTTGCGCAATTCTGGATGAGTTGCAGCCGGATGGTGCGCCGCATGACCGTCTGATCACCTTTGTTGCCGACCGGCCCGGCCACGATCTGCGCTATGCCATCGACGCCAGCAAAATCCGCCGTGAACTGGGCTGGCAACCTTCGGTGACGCTGGATCAGGGGCTGGCGGCGACGGTTCGCTGGTATCTCGAAAACCGCGAATGGTGGCAGAAAATTCAGGCGCGCGGATATAAACAGCACCGGCTGGGGCTGGGCAATGGCGGGTGATATGCGCATTCTGGTATTTGGCAAGACCGGGCAGGTGGCGCGGGAACTGGCCGATCTTTGCGCTATTCGCGGCATCGAGGCGGCATTTCTGGGCCGCGATAAGGCCGACCTGAGTGATCCCGACGCCTGCGCCGCCATAATCAATGTGACCGATGCCGATGTGATCATCAACGCTGCCGCCTATACCGCCGTCGACAAGGCCGAATCCGAGCCCGAGCTTGCATGGCTGGTCAATGCAGGTGCGCCGGGGGCAATGGCGCGGGCGGCAAAAGCGCGTGACATTCCGTTTCTGCACATCTCGACCGATTATGTTTTTGATGGTACCGGCACGGTGCCGTGGCTTGAGGATGATGAAACCGGGCCGAAGGGCGTTTATGGCCAGACCAAGCTTGATGGCGAAAAGTGTATCGTCGCCACCAATGTCGCCCATTTGATCTTGCGCACCGCTTGGGTGTTTTCGGCCCACGGCAGCAATTTCGTGAAAACCATGCTGCGTGTCGGGGCCGAGCGGGATGAACTGTCAGTGGTCGATGACCAGCGGGGCGGGCCGACCCCGGCAGCGGCGATTGCTGCGGCTTTGCTGGAAATTGCAGCGGCGTTCCATACCGGGCGCGGAATTTCCGGCGTCTATCACTTTGCCGGCACCCCAGCGCTAAGTTGGGCCGGATTTGCCGAGGCGATCTTCGAGGGCAGTGCCAACCCGCCGAAAATCAACCGAATCCGCAGCGATCAGTATCCGACACCGGCGGTGCGGCCTGCGAATTCAGTGCTGAACTGCGCCAAAATCAAACGGATCTATGGCATTGAACAACCTGACTGGCGGATTGCCCTTAAGGATGTTCTGACCAAATTAGAGGGGCAAACATGACCATCAATCGCCGCAAAGGCATCATTCTTGCGGGCGGCTCGGGCACGCGGCTTTATCCGATTACCCATATGGTATCCAAACAACTGCTGCCGCTATACGACAAGCCGATGGTCTATTACCCCCTTTCGGTGCTGATGCTAAGCCATATCCGCGAGGTGGCTATCATCTCGACCCCGCGCGATCTGCCGCTATATCGTGAGTTGCTGGGAGATGGGTCACAATGGGGCATGTCGTTCGAGTTTATCGAGCAGCCGACACCTGACGGTTTGGCTCAGGCGTATCTGTTGGCAGAAAAGTTTCTGGATGGCGCACCCTCGGCCCTGGTTCTGGGCGACAATGTGTTTTTCGGCGAGGGTTTGTCGGGCAAGCTGAAGGCCGCAGATGCACGGGCTTCTGGCGGCACGGTGTTTGGCTATCAGGTCAGCGATCCGGAACGCTATGGTGTGGTCGAGTTTGATAAAGACAACAAGGTTCTGTCGATCATCGAAAAACCGGAGAAGCCAAAGTCGAACTTTGCTGTCACAGGCATCTATTTTCTGGATGGTGATGCCCCTAAACTGGCACGTCAGGTGAAACCATCGCCGCGGGGTGAGCTAGAGATCACCGACCTTCTGAACCTGTATCGTGAGGTGGGCAAGCTGACGGTGGAACGCCTTGGCAGGGGCTATGCCTGGCTGGATACCGGCACCCATGACAGTTTGCTGGAAGCCGCCGATTTCATTCGCACCATCGAAAAGCGTCAGAACCTGAAGGTAAGCTGCCCTGAGGAGATCGCATATCTCAACGGATGGATTACCCGTGCGCAGCTTTTGACCCAGGCCGAACCTTATCTGAAAACCCAATACGGCCAGTATCTGAAGCGCGTGGCCGATCCCGGCTAGGTTGCGGCAATTCGCCTACCGTTGAAATCACCGGTTGTATTGCCATCGTGTCGGGTCTAGTCATCCGGCATTGAACCAGATAGTTGATTTTGAACCTAAGGCTATACCTATGCGCCAGAAGATTACCAAAGCCGTTTTTCCCGTTGCTGGCCTTGGCACCCGGTTTCTGCCAGCCACCAAATCCATTCCCAAGGAAATCCTGCCGTTGGTGGATCGGCCGCTGATCCAGTATTGCATCGACGAGGCGCGCGCCGCTGGAATCAAGGAGTTCATCTTTGTCACCTCTCGCGGCAAAAGTGCGCTTGAGGATTATTTTGACAACGCCCCGGAACTGGAAAAGAATCTGCGCCAGAAGGGCAAGACCGATGTTCTGGAAATCCTGCGCGCCACCGATGTGGAAAGCGGCGGCATCGCCTATATCCGCCAGAAAAAGGCGTTGGGGCTTGGGCATGCGGTGGCCTGTGCGCATCGTCTGATCGCCAATGAACCGTTTGCGGTGCTGTTGCCCGATGACGTGGTGGCGGCGGACAAGCCTTGTCTGCAACAAATGGTCGAAGCATGGGAAGAAACCCGTGGCAACATGGTCGGGGTGATGCAGGTGGACGACGACCAGATCTCGTCTTACGGGGTTCTGGATGTCAAGGACGACATGAACCGGCTGGTCAGCGCCCGCGGGCTGGTGGAAAAGCCAAGCCTTGCCGACGCGCCGTCGCGGCTGGCGGTTATTGGCCGTTATATTCTGACACCTCGGGTTCTGCGCGACCTGCGCAATACCCAACCGGGTGTTGGTGGTGAGATTCAACTTACGGATGCAATAAACCAGTCGGCGATCGAAGAAGACAACGTCTATGGATACCGGTTCGAGGGCAAGCGATACGATTGCGGCTCCAAGGCCGGGTTCCTGGAGGCGACAGTTGATTTTGCCTTGAAGCGCCCGGAACTCGGCGATCAATTTGCCCGGTTCATCCGGCTAACGGCCGGACGGCTGGGGGCAGATGAATTGAAATCCGCAGGCTTGAAAACTGCCACTCTGAAATCAACCGGCTCCTGAACGCCATCACCCGGATTGTGTCCGCTTTGGCAGTTCTCGCAACTTCTGTTTCAGATCCTGTATCTCGGCTTCGCTGTAGTGTTTCAAAACCTCTTGCTCATGCTGGCGGGCCTTGGCCATGTTGCCCGCAGCGATTTCGCGGCCTTGGCCGGTCAGTTCCACCAGCACGCCGCGACGGTCGCCGGCCGCATGGTCGCGCCTGACCAGGCCGGCGCGTTCCAGTCGATCCAGGGTGCGTGTCAGGGTCGGTTGTTTCAGCAGGCACATTCGTGCCAGCGATCCGACATTCAGCCGGTTTTCAGGGTATAGCGCAATCAGGATGCGCCAGGTGCTGAGGCTTATTCCGCCGCCTGACAATTCGCTGTGAAACCCGACACTGACCGCTTCGTTGGCGGTCGCCAGAAGATGCAGCAGATAGCCATCGGCATAAGACGTTGTTTTCGGCCCGGCACCCGGATCGGGCGGCAATCTGGCGGTGCCATACTGACCGGAAAAGAACAACAAGGGTTCCAGATCGCATTGTTCGCTTGCCTCGACCAGACCAAAGAAAACCACATGGTCGCCGGCATTTACCGTCTGGGTGCGCCGGCATTCAAAGGTGGCGATGGTGTTGCGGATCACCGGCAGGCCATTGATGCCGCGAAACCAATCAATACCGGCAAAACGATCATCTGCCTTGCTGGCGAACTGGTCGCTTATGGCGCGCTGCTCGCCGGAAAGGATGTTGATGGCGAAATGGCTGGCGTTCAGAAAAGTAGCAAGATTGGGCGAACTGTCGGTCAGTGACCACAAAACCAGAGGTGGTTTCAACGACACTGAACTGAAGGAATTGATCGTCAGCCCGCACGGCGCATCACCTTCGCCGCTGGTGGTGACGACGGCAATTCCGGTTGCGAATTTGCCAAAAGCGCGGCGCAGGGCCAGTGACGTGTCCATGGGGCGTTCCGTGAGTATTTCGGTACAAATCCGATAATATTACTTATCATATATATAGGGAGTTATAACAAGGCATCTTTTTTCACCGAATTGTGGGTTATGCTGCAAACAGACGTGTTGCGCTGGAGGGAATCACAAAGTGTACAGGCATTGCATACTTATTGGCGCTCCGGTGGAAACCGGGGCCAGTCAGCCCGGTTGCCTGATGGGGCCAGCGTCGTTTCGTACCGCCGGGCTGGTCGCGATGCTGCAAAGCCTCGGTCATACGGTTGAGGATCGCGGCGATATCCGCCCGGATGTCCAGCCACTGCCGGTAGATGCCCTGCCCGGCACCCGCCACCCCGAAGCGATGATCGGTTGGACCCGCGCCTTGAGCGATGCCGCTGAGGATGCGGCGGCGGCGGGTTTTCCGATCTTTCTTGGCGGCGATCATTCGCTGGCGGCGGGAACGGTGGCCGGGGTGGCGCGCCAGGCGGCAAAGGTGAACCGACCGTTGTTTGTGTTATGGCTGGATGCGCATCCTGATCTTCATTCGCCCGACACCACCAGCAGTGGCAATCTTCACGGTGTGCCAGTGGCCTATTTCACCGGCCTGCCGGGTTTCACGCCGTATTTTCCGGCCCTACAGGCAAAGGTCTTGCCGGAAAACATCTGCATGATGGGCATACGTTCGGTTGATCCGGCCGAAAACGCCCGATTATTGGACCTGCCGATTGATGTTCACGACATGCGGGCGATTGATGAAAGCGGCGTAGTTGCGCCATTACGCGCGTTTTTGGCGCGAATCAAGGCGGCAGGTGGCATGCTGCATGTCAGTCTTGACGTGGATTTCCTTGACCCTTCGATTGCCCCGGCGGTGGGAACGACCGTGCCGGGCGGTGCGACTTTCCGCGAGGCGCATCTTATCATGGAGATGCTGAACGACGCCGGTTGTGTCACCTCACTTGATCTGGTGGAGTTGAACCCGTTTCTGGACGAGCGCGGACGAACGGCGCAGTTGATGGTTGATCTGACCGCCAGCCTGTTGGGCAGGAAGGTGCTTGACCGCCCGACAAGGAGGTTTTGAAATGACCGGGAAACCTTCGGCGCCATCACGGCTGGCGATGGTGCCGTTTGTCAGTGTTGCTGACATGATGCGGCTGGTGCACGCCATTGGAATTGAAACGGTACTGTCTGATCTTGCCGTCTATATCGAACAGGATTTCCTGCGGTGGGAGTTATTTGACAAGACGCCCCGCATCGCCTCGCATTCGCCGAACGGGGTGATCGAACTGATGCCGACCAGTGACGGCGAAGTTTATGGTTTCAAATATGTGAACGGTCATCCCAAGAATACCAGCGAAGGGTTGCAGACGGTGACTGCGTTTGGTCTTTTGGCGGATGTAAGCAACGGTTATCCGGTTCTGCTTAGCGAAATGACCATCCTGACAGCGCTGAGGACAGCGGCAATGTCGGCGCTGGCGGCGAAATATCTGGCCCCGGCGGGAGCGAAAACCATGGCGCTGATTGGCAACGGCGCACAATGTGAATTTCAGGCTTTGGCGTTTCGCACCATCTGCGGCATTCAGAACCTGCGCTTTTACGATATCGACCGTGGAGCCACCGAAAAAGCGATGCGAAATCTTGGCCAGACCGGCCTTCACCTGACTGCCTGCGACAGCCCTGAAGACGCTGTTGCAGGGGCCGAGATCATCACCACCTGCACCGCCGACAAGCAATATGCGACAATCCTGACCGATAATATGGTTGGAAGTGGCGTGCATATCAACGCCATCGGCGGCGACTGCCCCGGCAAGACCGAGCTACACCGCGACGTTCTGTTGCGGAGCGATATCTTTGTCGAATATCCCGAACAGACACGGATCGAAGGTGAAATCCAGCAACTGCCGGCAGATCACAAGGTGACCGAGTTGTGGAAGGTGTTTAGCGGCGGCGCAGCGGGGCGGCGCGATAAACGTCAGATCACCCTGTTTGACAGCGTCGGTTTTGCCGTCGAGGATTTCAGCGCCCTTCGATACATCCGCGACATGCTGCCGAAAACCGGTCACTATCTTGATCTCGACATGTTGGCGGATCCGGATGATCCGCGCGACCTTTATGGTATGGTGATGCGCGCCGCCGCCAAAACTACCACCATGAAGCAGTAAGTGAACGCTGGGTAAAGCTGTGACAATGACCGGTTTTGGCTTGCTCTTTGGAAAAAACTGCAACAGGCTGCCTTGGCTTCAGAACCATGGGCAATCGCCCGCCATGCATCAGAAACTGAAACGGAACACTGCCCTTGACTGATCAGAAGATTGCCCTGATTGCCGATGACATTCACAAGAGCTTTGGTAATCTTGAGGTTCTCAAAGGTATCTCGATGACCGCGATGGAGGGGGACGTGATTTCGATCATCGGCTCATCCGGGTCGGGCAAGTCCACTTTTCTGCGCTGTATCAATTTTCTGGAAACGCCGGACAGCGGCCGTATCGTGCTGGATGGTGAAGAAGTGGTGGTGCGCAAGGATCGCAAGGGCCGCCTGCTGGGCGCAGATGCAAAGCAGATCCAGCGGCTCAGGATGCAGTTGGGTTTCGTGTTTCAGTCGTTCAATCTGTGGTCGCACATGACGGTCCTGCAGAATGTGATGGAGGCGCCGCTGCATGTCCTTGGCCGTGATCGCGCCGAGGTTCGCGCCGAAGCGATGGATATTCTGGCCGAGGTCGGCATCGCCGAAAAGTTCGATAATTACCCCAGTCAGCTATCGGGTGGCCAGCAGCAGCGCGTGGCGATCGCCCGTGCGTTGGCGATGCACCCGAAGGTTCTGTTGTTCGACGAGCCGACATCGGCGCTTGACCCTGAACTGGTGGGCGAGGTTCTGCGTGTGATGCGACATTTGGCGGAAAGCGGAAAAACCATGGTTGTGGTAACTCATGAGATGGGATTTGCCCGCGAAGTCAGCAACAAGGCCATCTTTCTGCACGATGGCCGCATCGAGGAAGAAGGACCACCCGCAGATTTGTTCGGAAACCCCGTCTCGGAACGATGCCGCGCATTTCTGGCCAGCACACTTTAACAACACCAACAAGGAACTAGAGGAGAAAAAAGTGAAAACCATACTAAAACTTGCAGGCGCAGCCATTCTGGCCTCCGCCTTTGGCGCAACTGCTGCCAGCGCACAGGTGATCCGCATGGGCACCGAGGGGGCCTATGCCCCGTTCAACTTCATCAACGACAAGGGCGAAGTTGATGGATATGAACGCGAACTGGGCGATGAGCTATGCAAACGCGCCAAACTGGAATGCACTTGGGTGACCAATGACTGGGATTCGATTATCCCGAACCTTGTTTCCGGCAACTACGACACCATCATCGCAGCCATGACGATTACTGCTGAACGCGACAAGGTAATAGACTTTTCCGAGGAATATTTTCCGCCGGATCCGTCGACCTATGTGGCGTTGAAAGGGGCGTCTGCGGATGTGGTCAAGGGTGTCGTTGCGGCCCAAACCAATACTGTTCAGGCAGCCTATGTCGCGGCATCCGGGGCAACGCTGGTTGAATTTGCCTCACCCGATGAAACCGTCGCTGCGGTACGTTCAGGCGAAGCCGATGCGGTGTTGGCGGACGATGCGTTTTTGATTGATATCGTCAATGCTTCGAACGGTGAATTGGCCTTTATTGGTGAACCGGTCGCCATTGGCGGTGGCATCGCCATCGGGCTTCGCGAATCCGACAAGGAGCTGAAGGCCAAGTTCGATGCCGCCATCGAGTCGATGAAAGCGGACGGTTCGCTGACGGCACTGATCGCCAAGTGGTTTGAAGGCCGCGTCGTCAAGTATTGATCGCTGAACAATCGGGTTGGGCCGCTTGAAGCGGCCCAATCCCTGAAGATTGGTCCCTGATGTTTGATTATTGCGCAGAACCCGGCGTGTTGAGCGGCCTGACGTGGTGGTCCTGCTATCTGACAACCGGCAAGCAGTTCGATTTTTATCTGAGCTTTGGCACGGTCCTGCTGTTGTTGGGGCTGACGATGCCGTTCATCCTGCTATTGGGGTTTTCCGGAGCATTGGCGCGACGTTCACGGTTTTTGCCGCTGCGCTGGCTGGGGCTGACCTATACCTCGATGGTGCGCGGCATTCCTGATATCATCTTTTTCATGTTTGCCCTGATCGCACTGGATCAGGGGATCGAATATCTGCGCCACATCGTTCTTTGCCCTGACTGGACCGAACCGATCCGCCAAGGCAGCGATTTTCGGGTCTGTCCGGCGGCCAAGATGCCGCTGGGAAACTCGCCGCAATGGGTGCATGAGGTTTATGGCTTTTTTCTTGCGATGATCGGTTTTGCCGTGGTGTTCGGGGCTTTTGCCGCCAACACCATTTATGGTGCCATGGCGGCGGTTCCCGGCGCACAACTGGAAACCGGTGCTGCGTTCGGCATGTCAAGGCGGCAGGTTTTTCGCCGCATCCTGTTGCCACAGATGTGGGTCTATGCGCTGCCGGGGCTAAGCAATCTCTGGATGATTCTGGTCAAGGCGACACCGCTTCTGTTTCTGCTTGGGGTAGAAGACATCGTATACTGGGCACGTGAACTCGGCGGTGCAAAGACGGCACGATATGAATATCCGCATGGTGACTGGCGGTTGGGGTATTTTCTGGTGCTGCTGGTGTTTTACCTGTTGTTGACATGGATCAGTGAACGAGCGTTTGCGCGGCTGACCCGACGGGTATCGCGCGGGCAGATGTCAGCCGGAGGAACGGTATGAGTTGCGCCGAAACCTTTGCCGCCTATGCATTGCGTGCCGTCGGCATCGGCGAACGCTTGTTGCCAAGGGCTGATATCACGTTCTGTGAACAGGCGATACTGATCGGTTCGGGCATGATCTGGAACATCTATTTTGCGGTGCTGGCGCTGGCGCTGGGGTTCTTTCTGGCGGTTGGCGTCGCATTGGCGCGAGCGTCGGACCGCTGGGTTTTCCGTGCCCCGGCACAGGCGTTCATTTTCGTGTTTCGCGGCTCACCCCTGTTTATCCAGTTCTTTATTGCATACGAGACCTTTGTGCTGATCCCCAAGGCTGGTTTCGACATCTCGCTGGGTTTCATCGACATCACTGCCGAAACACGCTGGCTGACCAAGGCCTGGCTGGGGGCGCTGATCGTGTTGTTTCTGAACACCTCGGCCTATACTGCGCAGATATTTCATGGCGCGCTGATGGCGGTGCCGAAAGGCGATGTCGAGGCGGCGGATGCCATCGGAATGTCACCCCGCACCCGATTTCGCCGCGTGGTGTTCCCGACCATGCTCAGGCTTGCCTGGGCGTCTTACACGAACGAGGCGATCTTTTTGTTTCATGCCACTACGTTGGTGTTCTTTTCCAGTTTTCCGGCATGGCGGCAAAAGGGTGATGCGCTTTATTATGCGAATTATTTCGCTGACAAGACCTTCAATCCGTTCGTGCCCTATCCGATCATCGCGGCCTATTTTGTTTTGTTCACGCTGCTTTTGACCCTGGCCTCTGGTCTGGTCAACCGACGGCTGAACCGGCATTTGCGTGGCCAGCGTCAGTAGCTGTCATCCTTGACCGATTGCATTGCAACATGGGTCGAAGTGCTGCCAACATTGGGCAGGTTGGAGATCGTTGCCCCCAGAACCTGACGATAACTGCGAATGCCGGTAGTGCGAATTTTCAGAAGGTAGTCGAACGATCCGGCAATCATGTGGCATTGTTCGATCTCGGGCACCGCCATTACGGCGGAATTGAAAGCGTCCAGCGCAGGTTCGGTGGTGTCGGTCAGGCGAACCTCGACAAAGGCGATGTGGTCGCGGCCAAGTTTCACCGGGTTCAAAACCGCACGATAGCCAAGGATGTAGCGTTCTTCCTGCAAGCGTTTCATCCTGACCTGACACGGGCTTTTGGACAGGCCGACAATCTTGGCCAGCTCGCCAAGGGTAAGGCGGCCATCGGCGGAAAGGGCGGCAAGAATCTTTATGTCGTAACGGTCAAGATTCCCGCTGGTTTCTGGTTTGCTTTTCATTTTTCCGGCATCTTCTAAAAAATCGGTCTGGTCTTACTGTAATTGACCATTCTTCGGGAAGCACTAATTTTGCTTGTCGGTTATAGTACCTGTCAAAATGATCACAAGGATTCCCAACCAATGAACGACCTTGCCCGCCTGCGTCATGCCATTCGCAAAGCCCATCTTGCCAATGAAATGGCCGCACTCTCTGATTTCATGTCAACAGCGCCGGTTTCCGCCGACCTACGCCACCGCGCCACGGCGCAGGCGGTCGATCTGGTGAAACAGATCCGCGCCGATGACAACCCCGGCCTGATGGAGGTGTTTTTGGCGGAATACGGTCTTTCCACCGATGAAGGTGTTGCCCTGATGTGTCTGGCCGAGGCACTGCTGAGGGTGCCCGATGCCTATACCATGGACGCGCTGATCGAGGACAAGATCGCACCTTCGGCATGGGGCGCACATCTGGGGAAATCATCGTCGTCATTGGTGAACGCCTCGACCTGGGCTTTGATGCTGACCGGCAAAGTATTGCAGGAAGATACAGGCGAAGGCATTGCCGCCACCCTCCACAGCGCCATTAAAAGGCTGGGCGAGCCGGTGATCCGTACCGCCGTCGGTCGCGCCATCCGTGAACTTGGCCATCAGTTCGTGCTGGGCCGAACCATTGACGAGGCGGTGTCGCGCGGGCGCAAACTGGCTGGACAAGGGTTTACCTTTTCCTATGACATGCTGGGCGAGGCGGCGATGACCGCCGACGATGCAAGGAAGTATTTCGACGCCTATTCAGCGGCAATCCGTGAACTGGCGACGGAGTGTAAATCTGCCAATATCCGCGAAAATCCCGGCATTTCCGTCAAGCTGTCGGCACTGCATCCGCGTTATGAGGTTGGCCAGCGCGAACGGGTGTTGCGTGAACTTGTCAGCTCCACCCGCAAGCTGGCGCGGCAGGCGAAAAAGGCCGGCATGGGTTTCAATATCGACGCCGAGGAGGCGGATCGCCTGGAATTGTCGCTTGATGTGATAGCGGCGGTTCTGCGTGATCCGGATCTGGCGGGATGGGACGGGTTCGGCGTGGTGGTGCAGGCCTATGGTAAACGCGCCGGGGCGGTGCTTGACTGGCTCCATGCGCTGGCGGCCAGTCTGGACCGTCGCATCATGGTACGGCTGGTCAAGGGCGCCTATTGGGACAGCGAGATCAAGCGCGCGCAGGTCGAAGGGCTGGCAGGATTTCCGGTATTCACGCGCAAGGCGATGACTGATGCTGCCTATATCTTGTGTGCGCAAAAGCTGTTTGGCATGACCGATCGTATCTATCCGCAATTCGCCACCCATAATGCGCATACGGTGGCGACAATTCTGGAAATGGCAAACGGGCGGGACGGGTTTGAATTCCAGCGGTTGCAAGGCATGGGGGAGTCGCTGCATTCGCTGGTTCTGGCACAAAAGAAAACACGTTGCCGGATCTATGCACCGGTCGGCACGCATCGTGATTTGCTGGCCTACCTGGTGAGGCGATTGCTGGAAAACGGTGCCAACTCATCTTTCGTCAACCAGATTGTCGATCTGGATGTGCCACCCGATGAGGTTGCTACCGATCCATTTTCGGCACTGGAAAACCTGCCCGAGGCGGTTGGCGTGGTTCTGCCCGCTGCGATTTATGGTGCTACAAGGCAAAATTCACGCGGCTGGGATTTGCATGATGAAACCGATCTGGAACAGATTGATCTGGCGCGGGATCAGTTCAAGGCGGCGGTCTGGTCGGTGAAACCGCTACTTGCCATTGAAAGCAACGGAACTGAGGTTTTGGAGGTGATCAACCCGGCGCAGCCTTTGGACCATCCTGGCACGGTCACGCTGGCGGATGCCGATGATGTCGAGGCGGCGCTGGCGGCGGCGAAACCCTGGGATGCAAAGTCCACTGAACGGGCGGAAATCCTGCGCCGGGCCGCAGATTTGTATGAGGCATCGTTTGGCGAGATATTTGCGGTTCTGACGCGCGAGGCCGGGAAAACCCCGAAGGATGCGATTTCTGAACTGCGCGAAGCGGTGGATTTCCTTCGCTATTATGCGGCTGAAGCTGAATCAGCCGATGGCGGCAAGGCATGTGGGCTGTTTGCCTGTATCTCGCCCTGGAACTTTCCTTTGGCGATATTCACCGGCCAGATTGCGGCGGCGCTGGCGGCGGGTAACGGTGTTCTGGCCAAACCAGCAGAACCAACGGCGATCATCGCTTTTCTGGCCGTGGGGTTGCTGCACAAGGCCGGTGTGCCGCGCGAGGTGCTGCAATTTCTGCCGGGGCGCGGATCGGTGGTCGGCAGTGCGCTTACCTCGGACCGGCGCATTGGCGGCGTTTGCTTTACCGGCTCAACTGCTACGGCGCAGACCATCAACCGGGCCATGGCGGCGGGGATGGCCCCGCATGCGCCGCTAATTGCTGAAACCGGCGGGCTGAATGTGATGATCGTCGACAGCACCGCGCTGCCGGAACAGGCGATCCGCGATATCGTCACCGGATCGTTCCAGTCGGCGGGGCAACGGTGTTCGGCGCTGAGGATGCTGTATTTGCAGGAAGATATCGCCGAACATTTCATGGAAATGCTGTTTGGCGCGATGGACGAGCTGGTGATCGGCAATCCGTGGGCGATGGCCACCGATGTGGGGCCGGTCATCAATGCCGCCGCCAATGCCGATATTCGCGCCCATATTGATGCCGCGCGGCGTGACGGGCGGTTGCTGAAATGCCTTGATGTGCCTGAGGGCGGTAATTTCGCACCACCTGCGGTGATCCGCCTTGGCGGCATCGCTGACCTTACGCGTGAGGTTTTCGGGCCGGTTTTGCATGTCACCACCTTCAAGGCGGATCAGATTGATACGATTGTTGATGCGGTCAATGCATCGGGTTATGGGCTGACATTTGGGATGCATTCGCGCATTGATGACCGGGTGGATCAGGTGATTTCACGCCTGAAGGTCGGCAATATCTATATCAACCGCAACCAGATCGGCGCGGTGGTTGGCTCGCAACCGTTCGGCGGTGAGGGGCTTTCGGGGACCGGACCAAAGGCGGGCGGGCCATCCTATCTGCCGCGATTCCGCTTCAGTCCGCCGATTGTCAACCACGACGTCAGGGGTGAAGCCGCAAATATGGATGAGGTCAGGCGGGCGCTGAATGTCGAAGGTTTACCCAACCCGCCCTGCCTTGGATCAACCGCCCTGCCGGGGCCAACCGGCGAATCCAATCGCTTGTCGGTTTACGGTCGGGGAACGGTTCTTTGCCTAGGGCCGGGGGCAGAGGCTGCGCGCGAGCAGGCAACGATCGCGCTGGCCAACGGCTGTTACGCGGTTGCTGTCGCGCCGGGGCTGGGGCTGGCCGAAGGGATAAACGGACAACTTGATCCGGCTGCCCTGACGGATCTTGCAGGCATTGATCTGGTGGCGTTCTGGGGGGACGAGGCGGCATCGCGGACATTGCGCCGCGCACTGGCTGCGCGCAAGGGCAGGTTGATCGGGCTGGCGTCAGGTCATGATCTGGCTGAAAGGTGTCGGCTGGAGCGGCATGTCTGCATCGACACCACGGCAGCGGGCGGTAATGCCAGCTTGCTGGCGGCTGTGGCGGGCTGACTGAACGCCCGTTCCTTGGTTCGCGGTTGTGGCTATCTTCTGGCATTTCCTGGAATGGAAGCGCGGGTGGACGGGGCCGAGAATTCGCGTGCTACCCAGACGAAACTGATGGCGAACATCAGGCGCTGCAGCAACCCAGCATATCCGTCGATGTTGAACATGGCCAGAGGGATGAGGATTGCTGCGATCAGGCCGAGCCAGCTCAACCAGTCCAATTTCTTACCGCGATTCATCGCCAGCCGGATCACCATCATTGCCGCGAACGCGATACCGATCAGACTGGCAAATAACGAATGATACCAATCCTGATCCCAGTCAACGCCAAGAGATGGCGGAAAGCTGGCAGCAGACCAGACAGCGGCACCGATCAGTCGAAGCTATACCCAATCGTGAGATGTTTGCAATCAGCCTGAGGGACATTGCGGGTCTTGGCGTTTGGACGTACGGCCATGATAGCAGTTCGGGGGCAGATTCCAATCCTCGGCTTTTGCCTCGCGCTCCGCAATGTCAGGTTTTGGGGAAATTGCGGACGGAAAACAACCGCCCGCATTTGATTCCTATTCGGCTGCCCAACCGCTGACGGCTTTGACTTCCAGATAGTCTTCCAGCCCCCAGATGCCGCCTTCGCGGCCATTTCCCGACATCTTGTAACCACCGAAAGGTGAGCCGGCGGAACGGGACTTGCCATTCATTTCCACCATACCGGCCCGCAGGCGACGCGCAACGCGGGCTGCCTTGGCATCGTCCGTGGTCTGAACATAATCGGTCAGACCATAGGGGGTGTCGTTGGCGATCTCGACCGCATCTTCCTCGGTGTCGAACGGGATCATGGTAAGGACCGGGCCAAAGATTTCCTCGCGCGCGATGGTCATCTGGTTGTTCACATCGGCAAATATGGTCGGGCGCACGAAATAGCCGCGGTTCATATCCTCGGGCCGGCCGGGGCCGCCCGCAATCAGACGAGCGCCTTCTTTTATGCCGACCTCGATCAAGCCCTGGATCTTGTTGAACTGCGCCTCGGAAACCACCGGGCCGATATGGCGTCCGGGCTGATCTGCGGGGCCAACGGTGATTTTCTCAGCGGTGGCAGCGGCAGTTTCCAGCGCCTTGTCATAGATGTCGCGCTGCACCAGCATCCGCGTCGGGGCGTTGCAGGATTGACCGGAATTGTTCATGCAATGCATGACACCGCGCGAAACCGCCTTTTCGTCGGCGTCGCTGAAGATGATGTTTGCACCCTTGCCGCCAAGTTCCAGACTGACGCGCTTGATGGTATCGGCAGCGTTTTTCTGGATTGCGACACCGGCACGGGTTGAGCCGGTGAACGAGATCATGTCAACATCGGGATGCGCCGACAGCTGGCTGCCGACACCCAGACCGTCGCCGTTGACCAGGTTGAAGACACCGGCGGGAAAGCCTGCCTCATCGACGATCTCGGCAAATACGATGGAAGAAAGCGGTGCGATTTCCGATGGTTTCAGGACCATCGTGCAACCGGTCGCCAATGCCGGGATCGCCTTCAGCGTGACCTGATTCATCGGCCAGTTCCAAGGGGTTATCATGCCGACAACGCCGATCGGTTCCATCAGGATGCGGTCGTTCGGCGCGTGATCGCCGAGCATCCGGTCAAACCGGAAATCCTTGAACGCCCGGATAAAGTTCTTGATATGGAATGAGCCTGAAGTGACCTGCTGTTGTTTCGACATGTCGATGGGCGCGCCCATTTCCAGGCTGATCGCTTCGGCCATGTCATCGGCGCGGCGGTTGTAGATCTCAAGCAGTTTTTCGATCAGCGCCAGGCGTTGTTCATTTGGCGTGTTCATCCACGGTTCGAAGGCCGCGCGGGCGGCGGCGACGGCGGCGTTGGTGTCCGCCTCGGAACCAAGCGAAATCACCGCGCAGGGCTCCTCGTTCGACGGGTTGATAACCTCGAAATCATGGGGTTTTGCAGCGGCGACCCATTGGCCGTTGATATAGAACTTGCGCTTGTCGAGCATGGTGGGCTCCTGTGATACGGGGGGAAAAATTTGACGGTACATTGTCAAATGGGCAGGGTGGATGCAAGGGGCAGGAATCTGTTGAAATTTAGATAGGTATGGTTTGATTTTGGTCAAGATGCTGGCCGATCTTTGCGGCCAGACTACCGGTCACAAACGCTTGGGGGACGAGTTGGGTGATGCGCATGGTGGTCTTTGGTATTGTCGTGTTGGTTCTGCTGTTGGCGGCGGTGCAGGTCTGGCGGCTTGGTGATGATTGGCGGGCAGACAAGATTTGGCGGCAATTAGCCGGCACCGCCAGCGTTGATCCGCCACCATTCGAACTTGCAATGCTGCAAGGTCTGCCTGAACCGGCAGAACGGTATTTTACCTATACCATCCGCCCCGGCACACCGCTGTATCATGTGGCGGAAATCGACATGCACGGCGAATTCGGCCTCGGAAACCAGCAAGCACCAAATTACCTGCCGATGCAGGCAAGTCAGATACTGGCGCCGCCATCGGGATTTGTCTGGCGGATGAAGGCGGGCAATGGGCTGATGCGGATTTCCGGTTCCGATGCGGGTGCCGGCCGTGAAAGCTGGACACGGTTCTGGCTGCTGGGCATCCTGCCGGTGGCGCGCGCTGGTTTTGACGGCGATCATGCCCGTTCTGCCTATGGCCGCCTGATTGCCGAGGCGGCGATCTGGACTCCGGCCGCATTGTTGCCGGGTCCGGGTGTCAGTTGGCAGGGGCTGGATGAAAACCGCGCTGTCGTTACCTTCCGGCATGGCGATCTGGCGCAGAAGGTTGAAATCACCGTTGCCAAGGATGGCCAGCCAACCCAGGTGCTTCTAAGCCGTTGGAGCAATGCGAACCCAGAAAAAATCTTTCAGGAACAACCATTTGGCGGCAGCCTGTCGGAATTCCGGGATTTCGGGGGCTATCGCCTGCCGGGTAGGGTCGAGGCGGGAAACTTCTTTGGTACCAAAGATTATTTCGCCTTCTTCACGGTTGAAATCGACGCGATCCGGTTTGTCGGTGGTAAATGAATAAGGCCCCACGAGGGGGCCTTATCTGGTTTGTTGGAAGAAAAGCCTAGGCTTCTTCTTTGGAGATTTCCTTGCCGGTCTCCTGATCGACGACTTTCATCGACAGGCGGACCTTGCCGCGATCGTCAAATCCCATCAGCTTGACTTTCACTTCCTGGCCCTCGGTCAGGATGTCCTTGGGATGGTTCACCCGCTCATTGCTGAGCTGGCTGACATGCACAAGGCCGTCGCGTTTGCCAAAGAAGTTCACGAAGGCGCCGAAATCCATCAGTTTGACCACTTTGCCGGTATAGATATGCCCGATCTCGGGTTCGGCCACGATGGCGTGAATCATGTCATGCGCCTTCTGGATGGCGTCGCCGTTCGGCGAGGCAATCTTGATCACGCCGTCGTCGTTGATATCAACCTTGGCGCCCGAAAGTTCAACGATCTCGCGGATAACCTTGCCGCCCGAGCCAATCACTTCGCGGATCTTGTCGGTGGGGACGGTCATGGTTTCGATCCGGGGCGCATGGACCGAAAACTCACCGGCCGAAGTAAGCGCGTTGGCCATCTCGCCAAGGATATGCATGCGGCCCTGCTTGGCTTGCGCCAGCGCCTTGCCCATGATTTCCGGGGTGATGCCGGCAACCTTGATGTCCATTTGCAGGCTGGTGATACCGTTTTCCGTGCCCGCAACCTTGAAATCCATGTCGCCAAGGTGATCCTCGTCACCAAGGATGTCGGTCAGAACCGCGAATTCCTCGCCTTCCAGAATCAGACCCATGGCGACACCGGCGACCGGTGCTTTCAGCGGCACGCCCGCATCCATCATCGACAGTGAACCACCGCAGACCGACGCCATCGAGCTGGAGCCGTTGGATTCGGTGATCTCGGATACAACGCGGATGGTGTAGGGGAAATCGGTTGCCGCCGGCAGAACCGCTTGCAACGCCCGCCACGCCAGCTTGCCGTGACCGATTTCACGACGGCCCGGGCCCATCATCCGGCCAGCTTCGCCCACCGAATAGGGGGGAAAGTTGTAATGTAGCATGAAGTTGGATTTATAGGTGCCGTTCAGCGCGTCGATCATCTGTTCATCATCGCCGGTGCCAAGCGTGGTAACCACCAGTGCCTGGGTTTCGCCACGGGTGAACAGGGCGGAACCGTGGGTACGCGGCAGGAACTGCACCTCGGAAACGATCGGACGAACGGTGGAAAGATCACGCCCGTCGATCCGCTTGCCGGTTTTCAGGATGTCACCGCGAACCACGGCGCTTTCCAGTTTCTTGAAGCAGGAACCAAGGTTGGCGTCGGCCTGATCTTCCTCGTCAAGGGATTCGGTGATCATGGTGCGGGCAGCGGAAATCGCTGTGGTGCGTTCTTGCTTGTCGGTATTGGCAAACGCGGTACGCATGGCTATTTCACCGATTTTCTGAACTTTTGCATAAAGCTCGGAATAATCCGGGGCCTGGAAATCAAACGGCTCTTTCGCCGCGTCTTCGGCAAGGTCGATGATCAGGTCAATCACCGGCTGCATGGCCTGATGGCCGAAATTGACGGCACCCAGCATTTCATCCTCGGACAGTTCATATGCCTCGGATTCGACCATCATCACGGCATCCTTGGTGCCGGCTACGACCAGATCAAGGCGCTGTTCAGGATTTTCGCGCAGTTTGTGCATGTCATCTACGGCCGGGTTCAGCACATATTCGCCATTGGCATAGCCAACCCTTGCGCAGCCGATCGGGCCACGGAACGGCGCCCCCGACAGCGTCAGCGCGGCCGAGGCGGCAATCATGGCGACCACGTCGGGATCGTTTTCCAGATCGTGCGACAGAACGGTGCAGATCACCTGGGTTTCGTGTTTGAAACCGGGCACGAACAGCGGGCGGATCGGACGGTCGATCAGACGCGCGGTCAGGGTTTCCTTTTCGGTCGGGCGTGCCTCGCGCTTGAAAAAGCCGCCCGGGATCTTGCCGGCGGCGTAGTATTTTTCCTGGTAATGGACGGTCAGCGGGAAGAAGTCGAAGCCGGCTTTCGGTTTTTTTTCAAATACCACAGCGCAGAGCACCGAGGTTTCACCGAGGGTTGCGATCACGGTCGCATCAGCCTGACGGGCCACTTTGCCGGTTTCAAGCGTCAGCGTTTCACCGCCCCATTCGATAGATTTCTTGATTTCGTTGAACATTTCGTTTCCTTGAACTGACGGCCCTGCCCCCTGGCAAGCGCCGCGATAACCTGAAGCCGTATGCCCCAGGGACCCCGGTTGATTTGTTATCCAGCCATTCCCGAGGGGTCGCGCGGGGTGACGTTCGGACGTCTCTGTCTGGTTTTGAACGGGGGTCAGACAGCATTTCCCCCAAAACAAGGCGCGCCCCGAAAGGCGCGCAATGTCGTATCAGCGGCGAATACCAAGGCGCTTGATCAGACCCTGATAACGGGACTCGTCCTTGCCTTTGACATAATCGAGCAATTTGCGGCGCTGTGCGACCATCATCAAAAGACCGCGGCGGGAATGGTTATCCTTTTTGTGGGTCTTGAAGTGCTCGGTCAGGGTCGTGATGCGCGAGGTTAGAATGGCAACCTGAACTTCGGGTGAACCGGTGTCACCTTCCTTGGTTGCGTATTCCTTGATCAGTTGTTCTTTCAGTTCGGGTGTGATCGACATCGGGGTCTCCTTTGAAAGGTTAGGGTGAATGGCGCAGGCCGGGATGTCGTCCAGCAAGGCCCGTGGAGGTATCCGCCGGTTTCAGACGGATGCGCGCGTATAGGTGAGTTTGGATAAAAAGGAAAGGGGAAAACCCGGCAGGCCCTATTTCTTCTGGATGCTGTCCACAATTTGTGATGCCCATTCGCCGATGATCGGGATGAAGTTGATCGACGAAAGTGAATAAATCAGAATTGAGACAACCAGCGTCGCACCCAGAACACTGCCGAGGCCAAAGGCGATGCCGCGCAAAAGCTGGATGCCGATCAGCCGTCTGAACGATGGCCTGAGGCGGGTGTTGATGGCGGCAACCTCGTCTCGCAGCGCCAACAATTCCGTGGTCAGCGTGTCTTTTGCTGCGGGTTTTTCTGGTTCGGTCATCCGGGGTTCCTGATATTGCTGCGGGTTCGGCTTACATTTCCGCCGGATAGGAAACAATTCCGTTTTTCAGCGGCACTGGTTCCAGTTCTGCGGTCTGACTGCATAACCGATGTAAAGCGGGTGCTTGGGGTGACCCGCCTTTGACAGGCCGAGATGTTTCAGCGGCAGTTCGGTTGCGCCGAGCAGGCGTTTCACCCTGTCGCCGCGGTCCAGATATGCGCCATGCGTGCCCCAGGCACAAATGATTTCATCCGCCCATTGGCTGGCGGTCAAAATCATCCGGTCGTTTTCCGGCCCGATGGGATCGGGCTGTTTGCGCAACTGGCGTGGGTCGGTGGCACGCCAGGCAAAGATATTGCAGACCTGAAAGCCGCCAAAGCCAAGCGCGCGGGCGCGGCGTTCGCAGCGTTCCACGGTCGGATCGTTCTGGAATTCCGTGGCGGTTGACGGGTTCAGCATCACGAACAACACCTTTTCAGCCTCGGGCTGCCAGATCCGTGTCAGTGCATAGCGGTAGTTTTCGCAATCCGAATAGATCGCCACGCTGGCGGCATCGCCTTTCTGGTGTTCGCGCCGGATCATGACGGCAGCGCGAAAACGCGGATCGGGTGCAATTCACCAGCGCGGTAAATGCCGATGGCGACCGCCTTGCCGTTATATGAGGCCCACGCCTCATCGCCATATTCAAGGTCGGAATGCAGCACCATCGCGGCATTGCCATTGCGAAGGCGGGCAGCGGATTCAGCGCTGACCGGCAGTTCCGGCAGATCGGCAAGCCCGGTTTCAAGCGGCATCAGGTATTGATCCAGCGCCTCGGTCCGGCCAAGTTCGTCAAGCGTTGTCACGCCAATGCCGCCGTTGGCATCAAACGGCCCGGACCAGATGCGTCTCAGGCTGCGTACATGCCCGTAACAGCCAAGTGCCAGACCCAGATCGCGGGCGATGGCGCGGACATATCCCCCTTTGCCACAGACCATTTCCAGCGTCACATGATCAGGGTCCGGGCGATTGATGAATTTTAGCGATTCCACCCAAAGATCGCGCGCGGATAGCTCCAGCGTATCGCCGTCACGGGCGAGTTTGTAGGCGCGTTGACCCTCCACCTTGACGGCGGAAAACTGTGGCGGCACCTGACGGATATTCCCAACAAACTGCACAAGGGCGCTGCGGATTTCATCATCATCAGGGCGCAGGCCGGAATGCCGGGTCACTTCGCCTTCCATATCGTCGGTATTGGTGGCCTGACCCAGCCGCACGGTGAATTCATAGGCTTTCAGCGCATCGGTAACATAGGGTATGGTCTTGGTCGCCTCGCCAAAGGCGATGGCCAGAACGCCGGTTGCCTCGGGGTCAAGAGTGCCGGCATGGCCTGCCTTGTTGGCGTCAAAGGCCCATTTCGCCTTGTTCACCACGGCGCTTGAGGACATGCCCGTAGGCTTGTCCACCACCAGCCAGCCGGAAATGTCGCGGCCTTTCTTGCGCCTTGCCATCAGTGATACTCCGCTGTGGTCGAGGCTTCGCCCCAGGTCAGCCGGGTCTGGGCATAGGTTTCCGTGTCCATCGCATAGATCTCGCGCACGCTTTCGTTGATTTCCGGGATCAGAAAATCGTCTGGCTCAAACAGTTTATGGCTGGCGTTTCGGGTGGTGACGGCATCCATCCGGGCGCGGATATCGGGAATCAGGCTTTCCAGAACCACCGGCAACTGCCAGGACAGCCCGTCTAGCGTGATTAGCGTCGGTTCCAGCGGCAGCATTCGCGTCAGCATATGCGACTGGCGTTGCCAATGTGGATTGGTGCGCCCTTCGGTGCCGTCGTCAAGGTTGCGGCGAAACCACTCAAGGGTCTTGAGGCAGTTCTGCCGATGATCGGTGAGGCTTAGATCGGGCGCAATTTTCAAACCGGCCCCTTTCTGGATTCGCTGCCGCATCCAGGCGTCGGTCCGGTTGGAAAGATCGGCGATCTTGTCGAAATACAGTGACAGGAAGCGGTCTACCGGGTCGCGTACCACGATAAAGAAATGTGGTGAATTGCGGATGAAATCGTCGGGGATTTGCCCCGCCTTGAAAAATTCGTGGTCATGGGCGTGGATACGGGCGCTGTCAGGGTGCAAGCGATCGTGATCAAGATGGTAAAGCAGGTTGCGAATGAAAGTGCAGCCGCATTTCAGATTCAGCATGTAAAACAGGGGAAAGCGGTCAGCGGTATAAAGAAGCCGGCCAAGGCCGGGGCGATCCGCCGCCTCGCCCTGATACCAGGCAGGCGCGCGGTCAGCCCCGGTCGTCATCCGCATCCAGATCGCGTTTGACGGTTTCCTGCGCCAGCAAACGCCGGGTTTCATCCATCTGATCAAAGGTGGTGTCGGCGACAAAGCGCAATTCGGGTGAAAACTTCAACTTTACGCTGCGGTTGAGGTGACGGCGCAGTTCGGCCTTGTTGCGATTGAGGGCGGCAATCGCCAGATCGGCATCATGGCCGCCAAGCGGCATCACATGCACGGTGGCAACCTTGAGGTCGGGGCTGGTTCGGACTTCACCCACGGTGATCGACATATGGGCAATATCAGCATCATATACCTCGCCGCGTGTCAGCATTTCGGCCAGGCTGCGGCGGATAAGTTCACCGACCCGCAACTGACGCTGCGAGGGGCCGGAATGTTCGCTGTTACGGTGTTTGCTCATCTGCCTAATCCTTCGCGGCCCGATTTATTCGAGTTATGCGGATGTTGCAACCACGCGCATGCTCTGCCAATGCTCAGGGGTGGCGGGCAGGTTGGCCCGGATCAAGGCATTGGAGGTGGTGAAGATGAGTGATTTGCCGGCGATTGCAATCATGGGCGCATCCGGGCGCATGGGCCAGACGCTGATCCGCGCCGTAGAAGCCAGCGACAAGGCGGTGCTGGCGGGTGTGACCGACCGGGCGGGACATGACTGGATCGGCAAGGATCTGGGCCTTTGCATGGGCGGGGCCGCCAATGGCGTGATCGTAAGCGATGATCCGCTGGAGGTGTTTGCAAGATCACAGGCGGTAATAGATTTCACTTCGCCAGCGGCATCGCTGGAGCATGCGGCGCTGGCGGCGCAGGCGCGGCTGGTGCATGTGATCGGTACCACCGGGTTCGAGGCGCATGATCTGGCCAAATTCAAAGCGGCAGCGCGGCATGCAGTCATCGTGCGGGCGGGCAACATGAGCGTCGGGGTCAACCTGTTAGTGCAGCTAACCAGAAAGGTAGCGGCGGCGCTGGACGAGGATTTCGACATCGAGGTGGTGGAAAGCCATCATCGCCACAAGGTCGATGCGCCATCCGGCACCGCATTGATGCTGGGCGAGGCCGCAGCGATGGGCCGGGGGGTAAAGCTGGCCGATGTATCCGACCGTGGGCGCGACGGCATCACCGGCGCGCGTCAACGCGGCCATATCGGGTTTGCCGCCATTCGCGGCGGCGATGTGGTGGGCGAACATGACGTAATTTTTGCCGCCGATGGCGAACGCATCGTGCTCAGACATGTGGCTACCGACCGGGCGCTGTTTGCCCGTGGCGCGATTAGGGCCGCGCTTTGGGGGCAGGATCAAAAGCCCGGTGAATATGACATGATGGATGTGCTGGGTTTATAGGCGCATTCCGAAAACCGGCACCGGTTTTCAGACCAGATTGCGTGCGCGATAATGGAACCGACTTAGAAATCCGAGGTAATTCCCTTTTTCTCCCAATCGCCAAAGCGGGTGGGTTCCGGTCCGTTACGACCGCCGAGCTCCCTCGGCATATCGGTTTTTGCGGCGTTCTTTTTGCGCAACTCCGCCTCGGCCAGAGCGCGTTTGGCGGCTTCAGGCAGTTCTTTGATCGTTTTGTTCATGTTGGCGGACTCCTTGCGGCAGGTGCCTTGTTCATATACGCCCGCCCCAAGGCTCGGCAAGGAAGGATCTTCGGATGACCAGCAAAGGCATTGCCGCAAGACTGGCTGCGACGCAGATCCTGCATGGCGTTCTGTTTGACAAACGCCTGATGTCTGAAATGTTGCAAGGTGAACAGGGTCCGCTGGTGCGGCTTGGCCCTGCGGATCGCGCAAGGGCGCAATCTTTGGCGACCGGGGTGCTGCGGCATCTACAGGGGCTGGATGCGGTTCTGGATGCTTTTCTTGAAAAATCCCCGCCGCCCAAGGTAAGGAACGCCCTGAGGCTGGCGGCGTTCGAGATTCTGTCCGAAGGCACCGCCGCCCACGGTGCGGTGAATGCGGCGGTCGAGATCGTGCGCGGCAGCCCGAAATCCGGCCATCTGGCGGGCCTGACCAATGCGGTTGCCAGAAAGCTGGCCGAAGGCGGCAGGCCGATCTGGGAGGCGCAGAAACCGCAAGCCCTGCCCTCATGGCTGGCAAAACCGGTGGCACGGCATTTCGGGACTGATGCGGTTCAAACCATCGAGGCGGCGCATCAGGCCGGGGCTGCGATTGACTTGACGCTGAAGGAACCGGCCAAGGCCGCCGAATGGGCCGAAAAGCTGAAGGCGCAGGTTTTGCCGACCGGTTCAATCCGGCTTGGCGGGCGGGTGCAGGTGACCGCCCTTGAGGGGTTCGATACCGGCGATTGGTGGGTACAGGATGCAGCGGCGGCGCTGCCTGCGCGGCTGTTGGGGGATGTCAGGGAATTGCCTGTGCTTGATCTTTGCGCCGCACCCGGTGGCAAGACAATGCAGCTTGCGGCGGCGGGGGCAAAGGTTACGGCGGTGGATATTTCGGATATGCGCATGCACCGCATCCGGGAAAACCTGAACCGCGTGCGCCTGAATGCGAACCTGCTGGTCGAGGATGTGCTGGACTGGCAACCTGCCGAAACCTTTGCGGCAATCCTGCTGGATGCGCCCTGTTCGGCGACCGGCACCATTCGCCGCCACCCTGATCTGCCCTTTGTCAAGGCCGGGGTGGATATGTCGCTGTTATTCAAGATGCAGGCCGACATGATCGACGCCGCTTTTGCAATGCTCGCGGGTGGTGGCCGGCTGGTCTACTGTACCTGTTCGCTGTTGCCGCGCGAAGGGGAAACCCAGGTGGAACAGGCGCTGGCGCGGCATCCCGATATGCGGGTGATGCCGTTTGATGCGGTCGGCCTTGGAGTCGACCCCGACTGGGTCACACCCGAAGGCGGGCTGCGGTTGCGCCCGGATTACTGGCCGGAACTTGGCGGTATGGATGGTTTTTACCTGGCTTTGTTGCAGAAATCATGACCGGCGGATTTCCGATCAGGGCTGCAATGTCCGGGTGACAGCGATTCGTGTTGGCGATAGGATGCGCGAAAATAAAGATGAAATGAGCATCGGCAGAACCTTGAATGGATGATCAGGCCCTGGCCCGTCCGGCGTTGCGCACGCGGGTGGCATTAGCGCAGAACCGGGTACTGAACCGCCTTTATGCGCGGCTTGGCGGGTTGGCGCGACCGGTGACGGCGCTGATCACCCAGCCCGAACCCAAGACCATAGGTTCGCTGGTGCGTGGCCGGCAGTTGATCGAGGGGCGGTTCATGTTTGCCGGTCAGTTGGTGCGCGCGCCCGATGCCTCGATCTGGCAACTTGACAGCCCTGATGCCGGATTTGAAACGCAGATACAGGGCTTTGTCTGGCTGGATGATCTGGCGGCAGTCGGCGACCGGTCGGCGCGGGAACTGGCCCAAGGCTGGCTGATCGAGTGGATTGATCTTTACGGCCGCGGCAAGGGGCCTGGATGGCTGCCGGAACTTGCCGGGCGGCGGATGATCCGCTGGATCAACCATGCGCTGTTTTTGATCAAGGACATGGACCGCGATCAGACGGACCGGTTTTACCGCAACCTGGCGCGGCAGGCACGATTTTTGGCCAAACGCTGGCGTTCCGCCCCGATGGGATTACCAAGGTTCGAGGCGCTTTGCGGTCTGCTATATGCCGGGCTGGCGCTGGAAGGTCAGCAGAAGGTGGTGACTTCGACCGCGCGCAGGTTGGCGCAGGAATGTGCGCGGCGGATTGATCAGAGCGGCGCAATCCCGTCACGCAATCCCGAAGAACTGATGGAGATATTTTCGCTGCTGACCTGGGCCGCATCGGCGCTGGGCGAAGGCGGACATATGCCAGGGGCGGCGCATATGCAGGCAATCATGCGGATCGCGCCCTGTCTTCGGGCGCTGCAACATGCCGATGGTTCGCTGGCAAGGTTTCACGGCGGCGGGCGTGGCGTGGCGGGGCGCCTGGATCAGGCGCTGGCGCTTTCAGGCATCCGCGCCGGGCCGCGCAGCGGGCTTGCCATGGGCTTCGCCCGTCTTTCGGCCGGGCGCAGCAGCATCATCGTCGACGCCGATATTCCGCCTCGCGGCGATGATGCCCTTACCGCGCATGCCAGCACGCTGGCGTTCGAACTGACCTCGGGAAGACGGCCGATCATTGTCAACTGCGGCTCGGGTGTGGAATTCGGCACCGCCTGGCGGCGCGCGGCTCGTGCCACGCCCTCGCATTCGACGCTGGCGGTCGATCGCTATTCCTCGTCTCGTTTTGCTCGCGCCCATGCCGGTGTCATTCACGAAAGGCTGGTGGATGGCCCGGATCAGGTGCGCGTACAGCAGTATTCCGGCCATGAGGGATCGGCCTTCATGGCCAGCCATAACGGCTATGCGAAAACCCATGGCCTGCATCACATGCGCAGGCTTGATCTGTCGCTGGACGGGCGCGAGTTGCGGGGCCGTGACACTTTGGGGGCGTTGTCCGAAAAAGACCGGATCCGGTTCGAGGAACTTCAGAAGCGCGAAGGCGGCGACGGCATAAGATTTGATATCCGGTTTCATATTCACCCGGATATCGAGGCCGAGATCGGCCTAGGCGGCACCGCTGTGTCGCTGGCGCTGAAAAGTGGCGAGGTTTGGGTTTTCCGCCATCATAGCGACGCCAGTGTCGCGCTGGACGCCAGTGTTTACCTTGAACGCGGGCGCCTTGAGATACGCGCGACAAAACAGATCGTTTTATCCGATATCGTTTTGGACTATTCGAGCCAGGTAAGCTGGTCGCTGACCCGCGCGCAGGATGGCAACAAACATATCCGGGATGTGGAACCGGACGACAACTAGACAATACCGACCAAAGGAACCCTTCCCGATGAACAACGATATGGTGCCGGTGCGCCGTGCCCTGATTTCCGTTTCCGACAAAACTGGCCTGATTGATCTGGCGCGGGAACTGGTGGCGATGGGTGTTGAACTCTTGTCGACCGGCGGCACCGCCCATGCGATCCGCGAGGCCGGTCTTGCCGTCAGGGACGTGTCGGAAATCACCCGGTTCCCGGAAATGATGGATGGGCGGGTGAAAACCCTGCATCCGATGGTGCACGGCGGCCTATTGGCGTTGCGCGACAACCATCAGCATCGGGCGGCAATGGCGGAACACGGGATCGAGGCGATCGACCTCTTGGTGGTCAACCTTTATCCGTTCGAGGCCACGGTGGCGGCGGGGGCCGATTATCAGACCTGCATCGAGAACATCGACATCGGTGGCCCGGCGATGATCCGCGCGGCGGCCAAGAACCACGGTTTTGTCAATGTGGTGGTGGATGTCGAAGACTATGCACCGCTGCTGGATGAACTTCGCGCGGGCAAGGGCGCGACCTCATTCGCCTTTCGCCAGCGTCTGGCGTTGACCGCCTATGCGCGCACGGCAGCTTATGACGCTGCGGTGTCCGGCTGGATGGCAGACGCGTTGGGTCAGTCTGAACCACGTCGCCGCGCGGTGGCGGGCATGCTGGCGCAAAGCCTGCGTTACGGCGAAAACCCACACCAGTCGGCGGCGTTTTACAAGGACGGATCGGTGCGTGAAGGTGTTGCGACCGCCCGGCAATGGCAGGGTAAGGAGTTGAGTTACAACAACATCAACGACACCGATGCCGCATTTGAACTGGTGGCCGAATTTGATCCCAAGGATGGCCCGGCCGTGGCAATCATCAAGCACGCCAACCCCTGCGGCGTGGCGCGTGGTGCCAGCTTGTGCGAGGCATATCGCGCCGCATTTAGGTGCGACCAGACCTCGGCCTTTGGCGGCATCATCGCGCTCAACGGTGTGCTGGATGCAGCGACTGCCAATGAAATCACCGGCATTTTTACCGAAGTGGTGATTGCCCCCGGTGCCACGGATGAAGCACGAGAAATTTTTGCCGCGAAAAAGAACCTAAGGCTTTTGACCACTGGCGGTTTGCCTGATGTTACCGCCAAAGGGCGCATCTGGCGGCAGGTTTCCGGCGGCTATCTGGTGCAGGACCGCGATAACGGGCGGCTGCATCTCGGTGATCTCAAGGTGGTGACAAAACGCACCCCGACCGAGGCGGAGCTGAACGATATGCTGTTTGCCTGGCGTGTAGCCAAGCATGTGAAATCCAACGCCATCGTTTATGTCCGCGATCTGGCGACCGTTGGAATCGGTGCGGGCCAGATGAGCCGGGTCGATTCCGCGCGCATCGCCGCGCGCAAGGCCGAGGATATGGCTGCGGCATTGGGTCTGGAACAGCCCATGACGCGGGGATCTGCCGTGGCGTCGGATGCCTTCTTTCCTTTCGCAGACGGTCTATTGTCAGCAGCCGAGGCGGGGGCCTGTGCGGTTATCCAACCGGGCGGGTCGATGCGCGATGCCGAGGTGATCGCCGCTGCCGATGATGCCGGGCTGGCGATGGTGTTCACCGGTATGCGGCATTTCCGGCACTGATCATGTCAGACCCGACCAAACCGAAAGCAAAAACGTGAAACCGACACTGATCACAGCCCTGCTGACCCTGTTGTTTGACCAGCTTGTCAAAATAGCGGTGGTCGAATGGGCCGGTTTGAAAACGCTGGGGCTGATCGAGGTATGGCCGCCATATCTCAGCTTTCGCATGGCCTGGAATACCGGTGTCAATTTCGGTTTGTTTGCCAATGATGCCGGGGTAATGCGTTGGATACTGGTGACGCTGGCATTGGCGATATCGGCCTGGCTGCTGGTTTGGTCGCGCTCGATGGGCAGTCAGATCGCGCGCCTGTCGGCGGGATTGGTGATCGGCGGCGCCATCGGCAATTCACTCGACCGGCTGATTTATGGCGCGGTAGCGGATTTTCTGAACATGTCCTGTTGCGGTTTTGACAATCCTTATGCCTTCAATGTTGCCGACATTGCGATCTTTCTGGGCGCATTCGGTCTTGTGCTATATGCGAATAAACAGGACAAACATGCGTGACGCGCCGGTGTTTCTGGGATAAACCCGGTTCAGCAAGTGGTGGAGGGACAGATGCCCAAGGTTAGTTGGTCGATATTGCTGGTGCTTTCGGCAGTCGTCGCACTTTCCGCCTGTTCAAGTAAAGAAGGCGGCATGATGAACCTGCGCTCCAGCGGTGGGCCGGATGAATTCGCCATCCTGCCAACCAAGCCGCTGACCATGCCCAAGGATCTGGCCGAATTGCCGCCGCCAACGCTTGGCGGCAGCAATCTGACCGACCCGACGCCCAAAGCAGACGCGGTTGCGGCACTTGGCGGCAATCCGAAATACCTGACCGCCGATGGCATTCAGCGCGGCGATGAAGGCATCGTTGCCACCGCCTCACGCTATGGCGTCAACGGCAATATCCGTACCGCCCTGGCCGATGAGGATCAGGAGTTTCGCAAGAAACATCGCGGCAAGCTGCTGGAGCGGTTGTTTGGGGTGACGGTTTATTTCGGAGCCTATGAAAAGCAGTCGCTTGATCGTTATTCCGAATTGCAGCGGATGCGGCGTTCGGGCGTTCGCACGCCTGCCGCCCCGCCAAACCCAAAGCAATAGAACCAGCGATCGGGATTGACCGCACAAACGATCACTTCTTTGTTGTTGCCGCTTGCGCCTTGGTGCGATCTCTTTAAGTTCGTTTTGAACGAAACGGTTTCGGAGTGAGATATGTACCTGCGGCAAGTCGGCCTGGGGGTCGTCGCCCTGTTGACGTTGGCGGTTGCGGCCGCAGCGGAAAACATCACCAGCTTTTCACTGGATAACGGCATGGATGTGGTGGTGATCGAGGATCACCGCGCACCTGTGGTGACGCATATGGTCTGGTATCGGATCGGTGCCGCCGATGAACAACCCGGCAAGTCCGGCATTGCGCATCTGTTGGAACATCTGATGTTCAAGGGCACCGAGAATTTCGGTCCGGGCGAGTTTTCGCGTGTGGTTGCGGCCAATGGCGGCTCGGAAAATGCGTTCACTTCATATGATTACACCGGCTATTTTCAAAGGGTTGCCGCTGACCGGCTGGCCCTGATGATGGAGATGGAATCAGACCGGATGCGCGGTCTGATCCTCAGCGACAATGATGTCACCACCGAACGCGACGTGGTGCTGGAGGAACGGAACTCACGCACCGAGAATAACCCCGGTGCACTATTTTCCGAACAGCGTATGGCCTCGCTTTACCTCAACCATCACTACGGCATTCCGATAATCGGCTGGAAACACGAGATCAAGCAACTGAACCGGCGTGATGCGCTGGAGTTCTATCGGAAATACTATGCACCGAACAACGCGGTGCTGGTGGTTGCCGGCGATGTCGATCCGGTCGAGGTCAGGCAGTTGGCGGAACGGTATTATGGCCAACTGCAACCGACACCAGATCTCATGCCGCGCCACAGACCGAGTGAACCGCCTCAGATCTCGCCAAGGCGGCTTAGCTATGTCGATAGCCGGGTTTCCCAGCCTTACATCATCCGCACCTATCTGGCGGAAGAACGCAACCCCGGCGATCAGAAGCAGGCGGCGGCGCTGACCATTCTGGCGGAACTTCTGGGTGGCAGCGGCATATCTTCGGTACTGGGTCAGGAATTGCAACTGAAGCAGAAGATCGCGCTGCATGTTTCGGCTTATTATGACGGCCTGTCGCTGGACAAATCGGGGTTTGCTCTGGTGGTGGTGCCCAAGGAGGGTATCACCCTGCAAGCGGGCGAAGATGCGATGGATGCGGTTTTGGCGGAATTCCTTGAAAACGGCGTTGACGAGGATCACCTGGCCCGCCTGAAGATGCAGGTCCGCGCCGATGAGATTTATGCCCGCGACAATATCCAGGGCATCGCGCGGCGCTATGGCGAGGCTTTGACCTCAGGCCTGACCATTGCCGATGTACAGGCCTGGCCGGAAATCCTGCAATCGGTTACCTCCGAGGATGTGATGGCAGCAGCGCGTCAGGTGTTTGACCGCCGCCGTTCCGTTACCGGCTGGCTGATGCGATCGGACGATGATGAAGGGGGCGAATGATGCGTTTTCTGGCAATTATCCTGTTGGTTCTGGCCTCGGCCCTGCCGGCGCGGGCGGAAATTGATGTGCAGACCGTAACCTCACCCGGTGGCATCAAGGCATGGCTGGTTGAAGAACATTCGATCCCGTTCATCGCACTGGAAATCCGTTTCAAGGGAGGCACCAGTCTTGATCTGACGGGCAAGCGCGGCGCGACATACATGATGTCCGGCCTGCTGGAGGAAGGGGCGGGCGATCTGGACGCCGCGGCCTACCTTAAGGCACGCGAAGAACTGGCCGCCAGTTTCAGTTTTGACGCGCATGGCGATGCGGTTTCGGTTTCGGCGCAATTTTTGACGGAAAATCGCGCCCAAGCCGAGGAATTGCTGCGCAAGGCGCTGCAACAGCCGCGGTTCGATCAGGCGGCGCTGGACCGGGTGCGGGCGCAGGTGGTTTCGATCATCGCTGGCAACCAGAAGGATCCGAACCAGATTGCTTCGGATACGTTTGACAAGCTGGCATATGGCGATCATCCCTATGGCACGCCTTCGACCGGCGATGTCGACAGTGTGAACCGCCTCAATCGTGAAGATATGATAACCGCCTACCGGAACGCCCTGGCGCGGGATCGGGTTTATGTGGCGGCGGTTGGTGACATCAGTGCCGAACAACTTGGCGTGATGCTGGACAATCTGTTGGGTGCGCTACCGGAAACCGGCGCCCCGATGCCTGAACGCGCCAAGCTGTTGCTGACCGGTGGTTTAACGGTGGTCGATCTGCCAACGCCGCAATCGGTAGCGGTTTTCGGTCACGCGGGTATTCGGCGTACCGATCCGGATTTTTTTACCGCATATGTGATGAATCAGGTGCTGGGGGCGAATGGTTTCACCTCGCGGCTGGCAAATGAGGTCAGGGAAAAGCGCGGGCTGACCTATGGCGTTTATACCTATCTGGCGTCTTACGATCTGGCGGATCTTTACCTGGGGTCGGTCGCGTCGGCCAATGACCGGATTGCCGAGGCGATTGCGGTTATACGTGACGAATGGCGCAAGATGGCCGAAGATGGCATTACCGCCGAGGAACTAGAAGCTGCCAAACGCTATCTGACCGGGGCCTATCCGCTCAGGTTTGATGGCAATGCGCGGATTGCGGGAATTCTGGCCAACATGCAGCTTGATGATCTGCCCGCCAGCTATCTGAAAACCCGCAATGACAAGGTGAACGCAGTCACGCTTGAGGATGTGCGCCGGGTGGCGAAACGCCTGATGCGCCCCGAGGACTTGCGCGTTGTCGTCGTCGGGCAACCGGTTGGTCTGGTAAGCAGCGACAAGGTGGAATCCGAATAACACCAATGGTCGAATCGGGGGATGCTGTGCTAATCCTTGTGGTATGGCCCATACCAAACGCAATATAGGCGAAGAAACGCCGGTAATCCGGCAGCTTGACGAATCCGCCGTCAACCGTATCGCTGCGGGCGAGGTGGTGGAACGTCCCGCCTCGGCGATCAAGGAACTGGTGGAAAACGCGCTGGATGCCGGGGCCAGGCGGGTTGATATCGTCTATGCCGATGGCGGCAAGACCCTGATCCGCGTCACCGACGATGGTTGCGGTATTGCCGAAGATCAGTTGGCACTGGCGCTGGCGCGGCATGCGACATCAAAAATCGACGGCAGTGATCTGTTGAACATCCACTCCTTCGGATTTCGCGGCGAGGCATTGCCGTCACTCGGCGCAGTCGGGCGGCTGACGATAACCTCACGCGCGCGGGGGTCGGGGCATGCGGCGATGATTGCAGTTGAAGGTGGCAGGATGGGGCCGGTGAAACCGGCAGCCCTTGGCCATGGCACGGTGGTTGAGTTGCGCGATCTGTTTCACGCCACACCGGCGCGGCTGAAGTTCCTGCGTAGCGACCGGGCCGAAGCACAAGCGATCAACGACGTGGTGAAACGGCTGGCGATGGCCGAACCGACGGTGGCCTTTACCCTGACGGATGCCAGTTCGGGCGGTGGCCGCGTGGTGTTCCGCGCCGATGCCACCGGTGGTGATCTGTTTGACGCGATGCATGCGCGGCTGCGGCAGGTGTTGGGGGCGGAATTTGCGGAAAACGCTATGCCGATAGATGCGGAACGTGACGGCATGTCGCTGACCGGTTATGCCGCCTTGCCAACCTATTCGCGCGGCGCGGCGGTGGCGCAGTTTCTGTTCGTGAACGGTCGCCCGGTGCGTGACAAGTTGCTGATCGGGGCGCTGCGCGGTGCCTATGCGGATTTTCTTAGCCGTGACCGGCATCCGGCGGCAGCGCTGTTTTTGGAATGTGCGCCTGATCGGGTGGATGTCAACGTTCATCCCGCCAAGGCCGAGGTCAGGTTCCGCGAACCCGGCATTGCGCGTGGTCTGATCGTATCGGCAATCCGCCATGCATTGGCCGAGGCCGGGCATCGCGCCTCGAGCACCATTGCCGGCGCCACACTGGGCGCGTTTCGGCCTGAACCCGTTGGTGATGCGCGGGTCTATCAGATGGATCGACCCTCATCTTCAGGATTGCGCGGTGGTTGGCAGGCCGAGTCCACAGGTTTTGCCGAAACCGGCGCGGTTTTCGGGCGGGTCGAGCCGGAAACCACACCGCCGCCACCCGATGCACCCCTTGGTGCAGCGCGTGCGCAGTTGCATGAGAATTACATCGTTGCGCAGACCGCTGATGGCATGGTGATCGTCGATCAGCACGCGGCGCATGAGCGGCTGGTTTATGAGCGGCTGAAACGGCAGATGGCGGAACACGGGGTCAGATCGCAGGCGCTATTGATCCCGGAAATCGTGGAATTATCCGCAGGTGATGCGGAATTGGTGCTGACCGCAGCCGATGATCTGACACGGCTTGGTCTGGTGATCGAACCGTTCGGCGGCAGCGCCATTTGCGTGCGCGAAACCCCCGCCATTTTGGGCGTTATCAACGCGGCCGGGATGATCAGCGATATCGTCGATGAACTGGCCGATCTTGGCCAGTCGCAATCGGTGGCCGAACGGATCGAGGCGATCCTCAGCCGCATTGCCTGTCACGGCTCAATCCGTTCCGGTCGCCGGATGAGCGCCGACGAGATGAACGCGCTGTTGCGCGAGATGGAGGCAACGCCGCATTCCGGCCAGTGCAATCACGGCAGACCGACCTATGTGGAACTGAAACTTGGCGATATCGAAAGGTTGTTCGGGCGGACATGATAGAGATTGGCGGCGCGACACTTGATTTCAGCGATCCGGTTATTCTGGGCCTTGGCGTGGTCGGAGTGTTGTTGCTTGTGCTTATTCTGGTGATTTTGCGCGGCACTCGCCGTTCGGTCCATGCGTCGGAGCCGGTAATGCAGCAGATGATGCTGCTGGGTGAAACCGTACGCGGGCTGTCCGACGGCCAGCATCAGCTGTTTGGCGGTCTGAAAACCGTGGTGGACGGGCAATCCGACGCCCAGACACGGATGATCCAGACCATGGAACTGCGTCTGGCCGAGGTGCAGCGCGGCATCAGCGAAAGCCTGCATGGCAACAGCGTCAAGACCACGCGCTCGTTGACTGAATTGCAGGAACGTCTGGCGACCATCGACCGCGCCCAGACCAATATTGAAAAGCTTTCCGGCGATGTTTTATCGTTGCAGGACATTCTGTCGAACAAGCAAACCCGTGGCGCATTTGGTGAAATTCAGCTAAATGATATCGTGACCAAGGCATTGCCCGCCGATGCCTATACCTTTCAGGCGACCCTTAGTAACGGCAAGCGGGCCGATTGTCTGGTGCATCTGCCCAACCCACCGGGACCGATCGTCATCGACAGCAAGTTCCCGCTTGAGGCGTATGAGGCGTTATACCGGGCCGTCACCCCGACGCAGAAGGTCGAGGCGTCGCGTCAGATGCGGGCCGCTGTTCGGGCGCATATCAGGGCAATTTCTGATCGTTACATTATCGAAGGGGAAACCGCTGAAGGCGCGTTGTTATTCCTGCCGTCCGAGGCGGTCTATGCCGAGTTGCACGCCAATTTTGGCGATGTGGTGCGCGAAGGGTTTGCTGCGCGGGTCTGGATCGTATCGCCGACCACCTGCATGGCGACCCTCAACACCATGCGCGCAGTGATGAAAGACGCAAGGATGCGCGAACAGGCAGGCGCGATCCGCCGGGAACTCGGCGCGTTATACAAGGACGTTGAACGTCTGGGCGATCGTGTTGGCAACCTTGACCGGCATTTCGGACAGGCCGCCAAGGATATTGAGGAAATCAAGATTTCCGCCACCAAGGCCGGAAACCGCGCCCGCAAGCTTGACAATTTCGATTTTGAAGAGGTGCCCGAGGTTTCCGCCGACAAGATCGTGCGACTGGAAACGAAATCGGATTAACCGCCATGGCAAGGGTGATCCTGTTCAACAAGCCTTTCGGTGTCCTGTCGCAGTTCACCGATGGCGGCAATCCCGGCACGCGCACGCTGGCAGAGTTCATCGACTTGCCCGACGTTTATGCCGCCGGAAGGCTGGATAAGGACAGCGAAGGCTTGCTGGTTCTGACCGATGACGGTCGATTGCAGGCGCAAATTACCACGCCGCGACACAAGCTGGAAAAGGCCTATCTGGTGCAGGTTGAAGGTGTGCCGTCTGAGGCTGCGCTTGAAAATCTGCGGCAGGGAATCCGGCTAAAGGACGGCATGACCGCACCGGCGAAGGTGGCTGAAACTCCGCCGCCTGATGATCTTTGGCAGCGGGATCCGCCGATAAGAGTTCGCAAGTCGGTTCCGGATAGTTGGCTGGAAATCAGCATTACCGAAGGGCGGAACCGGCAGATCCGTAGGATGACGGCAGCAGTCGGATGTCCGACACTAAGGCTGATCCGCATCCGCGTCGGGCAATGGTCGCTTGAAGGGCTTGGGCCGGGGGAGTGGCGCGAGGTTTGACGCTTTTCAGGTTCAGTGCAGTTGAGCGTGAACCTGATAGCCTTCGATCATGTCTTCCCCCAATGCCTTCATCGCCTCCAGCCGGTGCAGACCTTCGATCAGCACGAACCGATCACCGTCGGCGCGAAGGCGAATTGGTGTGGTTTGCCCCTGTTCCAGAATGCTTTCGGCGATGGCTTCAACCTTGTCCGGATCAAGGGTTTTGGCCCGTTTCACCGGCACATGGATTTTCGCAATCGGAAAGCTTTGCTTGATCATGAAATGCGTGCTTTCTGCATAGGGCCAGCCGGCCAGATAACCGGCTGGATGATAGCACGGCTTGGGCCGGAAAGGTAGGTTTCTGCCTGCCCGCTTGACCGTTCGCTTCAGCCGCGTATTTCTGCCGGATAGCCTGCGTTTTTCATGGCCGCCAGAACCGCAGCCGTGTCAATATTTTCCGGGATGCGGACCGTCTTGGTGTCGACGTCAACGGTGATTTCGGCGGCGGGATCAACCGCCTTTATGGCGTTTTCCACCGCTGATTTGCAGTGGCCACAGGACATGTCGGGTACGTTCAGCAGGATCATGGTTCAATTCCTTTCTTTAATTATCTGGCGGTGTGATCGACGATTTCAAGATGCTGGGCAATACCGCCAACCGTATCCATCCACCGCTTGACAAGTTCGGGTGATGAGGGGGCGGCGCTGACGCCGGCTGGGATTTCACCAGCTAGAACCGCCTCGACCGCCAATGATACCGGAATCGACACAAGTTGGGCCATTGCGGTGCCGTTTTCATTACCGAATGCGTCCATCGACCAGGTCTTGTGATAGATCGCATGCCCGTCCTTTTCCGCCTTGAGCGATACACACAGGATCACCCGATCCGGCTCACCTTCTTCATAGGCGTTGTCGGACCAGAACTGTTTGGACATTTCCACCAGACGGGCATCCCCAGCTTCACCTTTCAGCGTTTCCACCTCGGCAAAGACTCCGGCCCAGGACTTGGACCAGCCGTTCAGCCTTAACGTGCCGCGCACGAATTGTTTCACCGGCCAGGCGGGGTCAAAACCGTATTCCTTGATGAAGGGGATAGAGTCGCGGTTTGGGTAAACCTCAAAATCCTCATCATTCGCCAGCGGGGCAAGGTAGTGGCTGATGGCATCCCATGGTCGTGCAACCTTGAGTTCCTTATGGTCAGCGATGGACCGGGACGGCGATTTCAGCGCTTTCAGCACGCCAAGCGGCGACCAGCTGAATTTATAGCGAAATGGGTTTTCATATTTCGGCACTCCACCGCAATAGGAAATGAAGCTGATATCGGCGATGGGGTCATACGCCTTGCTGGCGCGGTAATCGGCCACCAGCCAATGCGCCATGACGTGATCAATGCCGGGGTCAAGGCCGACCTCGTTCACCAGACACAAACCTGCCGCATTGGCGCGCTGATCCAGTGCCTGCATTTCCGGTGCGATATAACTGGAGCTGACGAAATTTGCACCCTTGGTCAGACAAAGTTCCGCCAACGGCACATGCCAGTCCCCCGGCAGCATCGAAATCAGCACATCACCCGGTGCCAGCGAGGCCGCGATATCGTCCATCGAGAAGGCGCGGATCCGTTCGGTTATATCGCCAATGGCAGCACTTGCCTTGGCAGTCGATCGGTTCCAGACGGTCAGGTCAGGGTGGCGGGCAATCAGGCGGCGAAGGCCGGGAATGGCGGAAAGGCCGGTGCCGACCCAGTGGATGTTGGACATGGTTTTCCTTTCAGGCGGTGTGTTTGTCAAAGATGGCGCGGGCGCGAGCCCAGACGCCGCTGTTGATCTGGTCAAGCGTTTTCAGCGAAGGCAAAAGCTGTGCGGCGTAATCCTGACTGCTTTCCAGTGGTAACAGGGATGGCAGATTGTCAATCGCGGTCACGTCAAGTTTGGGGTTTGCGGCAACCCGGATGACCGGATCGGCGAAACTGGTGGCGTGGGTATAGATCGGGATCGGGTTATAGGCGCTGTTGGGGTCGCAGGAGATATCGGCAATCACGCTAAGCTTGCGTTCAGCGGTAATCGCTGATTTTGGAACAAACACCGGAATCCCCGGCATCGCCAGTACACAGTTGACGAAAATTTCATGGCTCAGGATTTCCGGGAATGGTCCGCCTGATGCGGTTTCGGCCATGTCCCAGCGGGTGATTTCCAACCCCATTTCGGCCAGCAAATCCCCGGCCCCGGTGCCGACCCTGCCGTTTGCGCCTATGATGATGGCGCGGGGTGGCTTGGCTCCGTTACCAATACCAGCGGCCAGATCGCCGGCCAGTTCGGCCAGCAACGCGTTCTTGTTGGCATAGGCGTCGATCCGTGCTGGTCCCGGCAAATCGCCCGCCTGTTGCGCCGCCCAGACCTTCATCGCCACCGCCGCCCCGGCGAAACCGGCCCAATAGCCGAATGCAGCAACCCGGCGACCGCTTTCTTCCGTCAGGTATTCCAGATCGTACAGTGCGCCACCGCCCTGGCGAAACCGCGCCAGCAATGCCGGTCCATCAGCCTGCCCCTTGAAGGCGTGGCCGAACATGATGTGGCGGTGGATCAGGGGGGTGCCATCTTCGGGCAGTTCCTTCAGGCCAAGGATGATCGCGCCCTGCGGTGCCTGTGGCCAGCTATTTTCAAGGGCGATCTCGCAGCCGGTTTTCTGGTATTCGTCAATCGGGATGGCTCGGCAGGATGACTCTTCAACCGTCATCCGAAACCCGGCTGCCATGAGTTGCCGCACGCCATCGGGTGTTACACCGACGCGTTGTTCACTATTGCGCTGTTCGGCGCGAATCCAGAGATGTGGCGGCATGGTCGTCCCTTCGTTTGCATTCCGATGTAGCGAAGCGGGCAGGGCTTGCCAATCCCCGCGTGGTGTCGCGGTTTGGGGCGGAAATGACGGGTCTAGTGTCGGGAATCCGGTTTCATCAGAACCCCGGCTGTGGTCTAAACAAGGTTCAAGGCATCAATCCCGCAGGAGGCAGGTCCGTGACAGGCGAAATCAGGTTCAAGCTGGATGGCCGCGATGTTGTCGCCGGACCGGGTGAAAGCATCTGGCAGGTTGCCCGGCGCGAAGGCACGGATATTCCACATCTGTGCCATTCTACCGCCAAGGGTTATCGCGCCGATGGTAACTGCCGTGCCTGTATGGTGGAAATCGCCGGTGAGCGGGTGTTGGCGGCGTCCTGCATCCGACAGCCAAGTGAAGCGATGGAGGTGACCACCGACAGCGCAAGGGCGAAATCGGCGCGCAAGATGGTGGTTGAACTGTTGCTGGCGGATCAGCCAGCGCAGGAGGTCGCGCATGACCGTTCATCGCATTTCTGGCAAACCGCCGCTGATACCGGCCTGTCCACCAGCCGTTTTCCGGCGTTGGAGGCGGCGCAGGTGCCGGTGCTGGATGGCAGCCATATCGCCATGCGGATCAATCTGGATGCTTGCATCCAATGTGGCCTGTGTGTTCGCGCCTGCCGCGAGGTGCAGGTCAACGATGTGATCGGCATGGCCGGGCGGGGGCATTCATCCTATCCGGTGTTTGACCTGAATGATCCGATGGGCGCATCCACCTGTGTGGCCTGTGGTGAATGCGTACAAGCCTGTCCGACCGGCGCGTTCATGGAGGCCAGCGTGCTGGACGCGGCCGAAATCGGCGACAGCATGGATTTTGACCACGAGGTCGCCTCGGTCTGTCCGTTCTGTGGGGTGGGCTGTCAGATATCGCTGAAGGTCAAGGATGGTCAGATCCGCTATGTCGATGGCCTGGACGGCCCGGCGAACCAGGGGCGTCTTTGCGTCAAGGGACGGTTCGGGTTTGACTATATTCACCACCCGCACCGCCTGTTGAAACCCCTGATCCGGCGCGAGGATGCGCCCGCCAAGGGGCTGAATGTCGATCCCGCCAACCCGTTCACGCATTTCCGCGAAGCAAGCTGGGATGAGGCGATGCGTGTTGCCGCTTCAGGTCTGGCGTCGCTGCGCGATACGCGGGGCGGCAAATCTGTGGCGGGGTTCGGTTCGGCCAAATGCACCAATGAAGAGGCGTATCTGTTTCAAAAACTGATCCGTCAGGGTTTCGCCCACAACAACGTCGATCACTGCACCCGGCTTTGCCATGCCTCCAGCGTTGCCGCCCTGATGGAGAATGTCGGCTCGGGTGCTGTAACCGCCACCTTCAACGAGATCGAAAACGCCGATGTGGCAATCGTGATCGGTGCCAACCCGATTGAAAACCATCCGGTTGCCGCGACCTTTTTCAAACAGTTCGCGCGTCGCGGCGGCAAGCTGATCGTGATGGATCCGCGCGGTGTCGGACTTGGCCGGTTTGCCACCCATCGGGTGCAGTTTCGCCCCGGAACCGATGTTTCGATGCTGAACGCCATCATGCATGTAATCGCCGAAGAGGGACTATATGACGCCGATTATATTGCTCGCCACACTGAAAACTGGCAGGCCGAAAAGGCGCACCTGAAAGGGTTTAGCCCCGAGGCGATGGCAGATATTTGCGGTGTGCCCGCCGAACAGCTGCGCGCGGTGGCGCGGGATTTCGCCACTGCCAAGGCGGGCATGATTTTCTGGGGTATGGGGGTTAGCCAGCATATTCACGGCACCGACAATTCACGCTGCCTGATCAACCTTGCCCTGATGACCGGCAATATCGGCAAGCCCGGTGCCGGGTTGCATCCCTTGCGGGGGCAGAACAACGTACAGGGCGCATCCGATGCCGGATTGGTGCCGATGTTTCTGCCGGATTACCAAAGCGTCACCGATGACGGTGTGCGTTCGGCCTTTAACGAGATCTGGCAATCGGACGTGGATTTCGGTGCGGAAAAAGGCCTGACCGTGGTTGAAATCATGGATGCGGTGCATGCAGGTGACATTCGCGGCCTGTATGTTCTGGGGGAAAATCCGGCCATGTCGGATCCGGATGTTGGTCATGCCCGCAAGGCACTTGCCAAACTGGAACATCTGGTGGTGCAGGATATTTTCCTGACGGAAACCGCGAATTATGCCGACGTCATTCTGCCATCATCGGCGTTTGCCGAAAAATCCGGCACCGTGACCAATACCAACCGTCAGGTGCAGATGGGTCGTCCGGCGCTGCCACCACCAGGTGAGGCACGCGAAGATTGGGTCATCATCGTCGATCTGGCAAAGCGACTTGGGCTTGACTGGCACTATACCCATCCCAGCGAGATCTTTGCCGAGATGAAACGCGGCATGAAATCGCTGGACAACATCACCTGGGAGCGGCTGGAATCCGAGGCGGTCACCTATCCATCGCTAAGCCCCACTGACCCCGGACAGTCGATCGTTTTTGGCGACGGGTTCCCCCGCGCCGGGGGGCGGGCATATTTCCGGCCTGCCGATCTGATTGCACCAGACGATGTGCCAAGCCCCGATTTCCCGATGATCCTGACCACCGGACGGCAGTTGGAGCATTGGCATACAGGTTCGATGACCAGACGTTCCAGAGTGTTGGACGCGGTCGAACCCGAGGCGAACTGTTCGTTGCATCCAAAGACGCTGGCGCGGCTTGGGGTGGAACCGGGCGGCTTGCTGCGGCTGACCACCAAACGCGGTTCGATCATCGTGATGGCACGGGCGGATCGGGCGATTGCCGAAGATATGGTTTTCATGCCCTTTGCCTATGTCGAGGCGGCGGCGAATATCCTGACCAACCCGGCGCTTGACCCCTACGGCAAGATCCCGGAGTTTAAGTTCTCGGCGGTACGGGTCGAAAAGGCGCAAGACCGACTGGCGGCGGAATAGACAGGCCTTCACGCCAGTTAACCGAAATCTGGCTTTTGCCGGCATAGATATCGAAAGGAACACATGATGGCAGCCATCCCCCCGGTTTGTGATTTCGGCTGGAAGGCACCGCCATTTACCCTTCCGGCTACAGATGGCCGGAATTACTCGCTGGATGACATACGCGGGCCGAATGGAACGCTGATCATGTTCATCTGCAACCACTGCCCTTATGTTCTAGCGGTGCTGGATCGAATTATCCGCGATGCGCGCGAGTTGAAAAGCCTGGGCATCGGCGTCGCCGCCATCAGCGCCAATGACGCCGCAACTTATCCCGAAGACAGCTTTGCCAACATGGCGAAAATGGCAAAGGAACAGGGTTTCGGATTTCCTTATCTTTACGACGAAAGTCAGCTGGTGGCACGCGCCTATGATGCGGTTTGCACCCCGGATTTCTTTGGCTTCAATGCGGCGGATGAATTGCAGTATCGCGGGCGGCTGGATGCTTCGACCAAATCTGAAGGGCCGTCTGATCTGCGCCGCGACCTGTTTCTCGCCATGCAGGAGGTGGCAAGAACCGGCAAGGGACCAACCGATCAGATCGCTTCGATGGGTTGCTCGATCAAGTGGAAGGCAAGTGCGTGAAGGCGGCGATTTTCGATCTTGACGGCACGCTTCTGGACAGTGCCCCTGATATTATCAATGCGGCCAACCTGACCCTTGATCAGAACCGGTTGCCGTTGCTGGCACCCGAGGTGATCAGGGGGTTTGTCGGCAACGGAATTCCAAAGCTGGTGGAACGCCTGATGCGGGCCAGCGGCCTGGCCTTTGAACCCGACAGGCACGCAGGTTTGGTGGCGGAGTTTGTTGGGCACTACACCGCGAGCCCAAGTCGGGAAACCACGCTTTATCCCAATGTCCGCCTGGTGTTGGAGGAACTCGCCGCGAGCGGTGTGCAAATGGGTATCTGCACCAACAAGGATCACGCGCTGACGCTGCGGATACTGGCGGATTTCGATCTTTTGGGTCTGTTTGCCGCGGTTCACGGTGGTGACAGCCTGCCGGTGAAAAAGCCTGACCCCGCACCGCTATTGGCCAGTATCGCCGCCCTGTCTGCCAGTCGCACGATCTATATCGGTGACAGCGAAGTTGACGCGGCCACTGCCAGCGCCGCCGCCGTTCCGTTTGTCTTGTTCGCGCATGGCTATCGCAAATCCCCGGTGGCCGAGATCGCCCATGACTATCTGTTTGACGATTTCCACCAGTTGCCGGCGATAGTTTCAAGGGCGCTTGCTGACTGAGTCAAATGTCGTTCAGCGATTGGCCCCCGGCACCCATAAAACATCCGCTGCACCGTTATCGTTGGCCACGCGCGCTGCCACAAAGAACCAGTCGCTTAGCCGGTTCAGGTACTTGACCGCCGCCGGATTGACTGCCTCATGCGCCGCCAGTTCCACCGCCAGACGTTCGGACCGTCGCGATACGGTACGGCACAGATGCAAATGTGCCGCCAACACAGAACCCCCCGGCAGAATGAAACTGCGCAACGGCGTCAGCGCCTTGTTCATGGCGTCGATCTCATTTTCCAGCCGTTTTACCTGCTGATCGACCATTCTTAGCGGTGGGTATTCTGCGGTGGCGTCGTCCGCAGCCTCGGGGCGGCAGAGGTCGGCACCAAGATCGAAAAGATCGTTCTGGATCAACGATAATTGCTTGTCCAGCAGGCCGGTTGCATGCAGTCGCGCCATGCCAACGGTGGCGTTGACCTCATCCACCGTGCCATAGGCGGAAACCCTTGGCGAATGTTTGGCAACGCGCGCGCCATTGCCTAGCGCGGTTTCGCCGCCATCACCCGTGCGGGTATAAATCCGATTAAGTACAACCATCAGCCGCCCCTTCCGCGCAAAAAGACATAAACAACGATCAGCAGCACCGCCACCGCCTGTGCTGCGATTCGGGCGCGCATGATCTTGTTGGCGTATTTGCGGTTGAAATCCCCACCTTTGGTGAAGCCTGCAAGCCCCAGAAGCAGTACGAACAGCACCAGCAGCACCGCCGCCACCACCACATAAAACAGCGGATCATCCAGCATTGCCACCCCTCCTGTTCAGTTGCCGCCAAGGATCATGTCTGACAGGCGGGTTGGCAAGGCCCGTCGCATCAGTTCGGCAAAATAGGTTGGCAGGGTGACAAAGTATCTCGCCTTTGGCGACCGGCTTTCCAGTGCCAGAATAAGTTTGCGACTGACCGCCGAGGGCGGGCTTTCAAACCGATCGCCGGATTCCGCCGCCTGATACAGTCGCTTTAACAGCTTTTCGCGGTAAAGCGGTTCAAGTGCCGAATTCTGCCAATCTATCCAGCGTTCAAATTCCTTGCGGGCATTGATGCGGAACTGCGTTCGGATCGGTCCAGGTACGATCAACACGACTTTGATCCCGCTGCCGTTGAGTTCCAGTCGCAAAGTGTCAGTTATCCCCTCAAGCGCAAATTTCGTCGCCACATAGGCACCACGCCACTTCATCGGCACGATACCCAGTACCGAGGAACAGTTGACGATTCGCCCATGCCCTTGTCTGCGCATCAGGGGTATCACCTGATTGCTGAGGTCGAGCCAGCCAAAGAAGTTGGCCTCGAATATCGCACGCATAGCATCACGCGGCAAATCTTCGACCGCGCCGGGAATGGCATAGGCACCGTTATTGAACAGCGCATCAAGCTGCCCACTGGTTGCTGCAACGACGCTGGCAAGTGCGGACTTTATCGACGCCTCATCGGTGTAATCTAGCCGGTAGGATTCCAACCCTTCTTGGCGCAGACGCTGGCAATCCACCTCGGCCCGGCAGGTGGCAAACACCCGCCAGCCGCGCGCCTTGAGAGTATGGGCCGCGTCATGACCGATGCCGCTGGAACAGCCGGTAATCAGGATGGATTTTTGCTGCAATCAAGCGCCTCAAAGCTATGGAGGGTTGTTTATCTACCTACCGTTTGAGGTTCAAGCCCGCCCCACCGCCAAACTCTGCTGGACCTGATCAAAACCCGATTGTATCAGGGCAACCATGGCTGATTTGTTGGATGACCCCAATATTCCTGATGGCGGTGTGACGGTTTCCGAACCGTTGCGGCGGGCGATTGGCGAGCGTTATCTGCAATACGCGCTGTCCACCATCATGCACCGCGCCCTGCCGGACGCCCGCGACGGGCTGAAACCGGTACATCGGCGCATCATTTACGCCATGCGCGAGCTGAAACTTGGCCCGACCAGCGGATATCGTAAATCTGCCAAGATTTCCGGCGATGTCATGGGCAATTACCACCCGCATGGCGATCAGGCGATTTATGATGCCATGGCGCGTCTGGCACAGGATTTCAACATCCGCTACCCGCTGGTGGATGGGCAGGGGAATTTCGGCAATATCGACGGCGACAACCCGGCCGCCGCCCGCTATACCGAGGCCCGCCTGACCGCCGCCGCCGAGGCTCTGATGGAAGGGCTGTCAGAAAACGCAGTGGATTTTCGCGACAACTACGATGGCTCGTTGCAGGAACCGGTGGTGCTGCCGGCTGCCTTTCCCAACCTTCTGGCCAACGGGTCCAGCGGCATCGCTGTCGGTATGGCGACCAATATTCCACCGCATAACATCGGCGAGTTGTGCGATGCCGCGCTGCATCTGATCAAGGCACCGAATGCCCGCGATGAAACTTTGCTGGAATTCGTGCCGGGGCCGGATTTTCCCACCGGTGGCATTATTGTTGAACCCCGCGCCAATCTGGCCGAAGCGTATCGCACCGGGCGCGGCTCGATCCGCCTCAGGGCGCGCTGGCAGGTTGAGGACACCGGGCGAGGGCAATATCAGATCATCATCACCGAAATCCCCTATCAGGTGCAAAAATCCAAGCTGATCGAAAAGATTGCCGAACTGATCCAGCTTAAGAAAATCCCGATCCTTGCGGATATCCGGGACGAAAGCGCCGATGATATCCGTCTGGTGCTGGAACCCCGCGCCAAGACTGTCGATGCCGCCGTTCTGATGGAAACGCTGTTCCGACAATCCGATCTGGAAGTGCGGTTTTCCATGAACATGAACGTGCTGATCGACGGGCTGACACCCAAGGTCTGTTCAATGAAAGAGGTGCTTCGCGCCTTTCTTGATCATCGCCGCGACGTGCTGTTGCGCCGTTCCCGGCACCGGCTGGAAAAGATCGACCATCGGCTAGAGGTGTTGGAAGGCTATATCGTTGCCTTCCTTAACCTTGACCGGGTGATTGCCATCATCCGAACCGAAGATGAGCCAAAACCGGTGATGATGGAGGAGTTTGATCTTTCCGACCTTCAGGCCGAGGCGATCCTGAACATGCGCCTGCGATCACTGAGGCGGCTGGAGGAAATGGAGCTTCGTCGCGAACATGAGGCCTTGTTGGTCGAGCGTGCCGATCTTGAGGATCTGCTGGCGGATGAGGCGCTGCAATGGGGCCGGATTTCCGATCAACTGCGCGAAACACGCAAGAAATTCGGCAAGACCGCCGAAGGCGGGGCGCGGCGCACTGAACTGGCGGATGCGCCCGACATCGAAGATGTGCCGCTAGAGGCGATGATCGAAAAGGAACCGATCACCGTGGTTTGTTCGGCCATGGGCTGGATCCGTGCGATGAAGGGGCATATCGCACTGGATAGTGAGTTGAAGTTCAAGGACGGCGACGAGGCGCGGTTTATTTTTCACGCCCAGACCACCGACAAAATCCTGCTGTTTGGCACCAATGGGCGGTTTTATACGCTTGGTGCCTCGGCCTTGCCCGGCGGGCGCGGTATGGGTGAACCGGTACGCCTGATGGTCGATCTGCCGAATGAGGTGGAGATCGTCGATCTGTTCTTGCACCTGCCAGGGCGCAAATTGCTGGTGGCCTCAAGTGCTGGCGACGGCTTTGTCGTGCCAGAGGATGAGGTGATCGCCCAGACCCGCAACGGTCGTCAGGTTCTGAACGTCAAGGATGGGGTGCGGGCGCTGATCTCGGAATTCGTTGTCGGCGATCATGTCGCCTGTGTTGGCGAAAACCGCAAGGTGCTGGTTTTCCCGCTGTCGGAATTGCCTGTGATGAATCGCGGCAAAGGTGTTCGGTTACAAAAGTACAAGGATGGCGGGTTAAGCGATCTGACCTCTTTCAATCTGGCCGACGGGCTAAGCTGGAAAGACCCGGCGGGGCGCACCCGTACCGAATCCGAACTTGAAGAATGGATCGGCAAGCGCGCCAGTGCCGGGCGCATGGCACCGCGCGGGTTTCCACGCGACAACCGGTTTACCTAAGCTGTTACTGCTCTATGGAAATAATCCGTAAATAAATTGGCTTTGATATAACTATAAAACCAGTTATATAGGTGTTATGGATACGGAATCACAATATGCCCAAGCTCTCGCCGCCCTTGGCCACGATGCCCGGCTGAAGGTTTTTCGCCTGCTGGTCAAAGCAGGCAAGGGTGGCCTTGGCGTTGGTGAGATTGGCCAGCATACCGGACTTGCCGCCTCGACCCTTGCGCATCATTTGCGCATGCTGGTCGCGGCCGGACTGGTCTTGCAGCAAAAAAACGGCCGCGAGGTGCGCAATACGGTGGATTTCCCGAAAATGCGTGAGGTTCTGGATTTTCTGACCTCGGAATGCTGTGCCGGTGTGCAACTGGAACAGGTGAAACCGCCGCCCGCCGGTTGGCCGTTCCTGACCAATAACCCGATTAAAAAGTGATCTGATATGGCGTATCTGCAATCTCGCTTAAGCCCGGTGCAATTCGTTCAGACTGCCAAAAGGCAACGTGTCTGGCTGGCTTCGGCGCTTATCCTGATCCTGGTCGCGGTGATTTCGCCCCAGCAGTCCATAGACAGCGCGGTTTTTGTCGCTTCTGCCCTGTGGCAGACCGCGCCCTATCTGATCCTGTCGATCGCCATTGCAGCCGGAGTGGGGGCAAGTGGAGCGGATAACCTGATTGCCCGCGCATTTTCCGGCTCTCCCTTGCTGATGATTCTGTTGGCGGCATTGGCTGGCGGCTTGTCGCCATTCTGTTCCTGTGGCGTGATCCCACTGATTGCCGCCCTGCTGGCTATGGGGGTGCCGTTGTCGGCGGTGATGGCGTTCTGGCTGTCCTCGCCGGTGATGGATCCGTCGATGTTTTTTCTGACTTCGGGTGTGTTGGGTGTTGAATTTGCGCTGGCAAAGACGCTTGCGGCGGTTGGGCTGGGCGTGTTTGGCGGCCTAGTGGTCCTGCTGTTTGCAAACAGCGGCGGATTGAGCGACCCATTGCGCGAGGGCATCGGCAATGGCGGTTGTGGCGGCAGCAAGGTTCGTGACCCGAAACCAGTGGTCTGGCGTTTCTGGCAGGAACAGACGCGCCGCACCAAATTCCTTTCCGAAGCGTTGAAAACAACCCTGTTTCTGGCGCAATGGCTATTGTTGGCATTTCTGCTGGAAAGCCTGATGCTGGCATTTATCCCGGCTGAAACCATAACCTCGCTTTTGGGTGGAACGGGTTTGGCACCGATTGCGCTGGCGACCGTTGTCGGCGTGCCTGCCTATTTGAATGGCTATGCCGCCCTGCCTTTGATTGGCGGTCTGATCGGGTAGGGTATGGCACCGGGTGCAGGGCTGGCGTTTCTGGTGGCGGGCGGGGTGACATCGCTGCCAGCAGCGATTGCCGTCTGGGCCTTGGTCAAACCAAAGGTATTCGTGCTTTACCTGGCGTTGTCGCTAGGCGGGGCATTCATTGCAGGGTTGTTGTTTCAGGTATGGAACGGCCTTTGATGGCATCGGAAACAAGCCGTCTGGACGCTGGTGCATGGATTTTGTTTTCTGCCGGCCACATCTTTTTTACAAGATGCGGAAATCAAACCCATCCATTTGCGCCATCGGATTTTAGCGGATAACCATTACCAGAACCACGCCAGCCTGATTATCGGCGTATTTCATACTGACGCGAGGCAGCGACCAACCCGTCCGTTCTGTACCAAGCCCAAGGCCCGCGCATGTTCGATCAGTCACTACAAACCGACTATGCCGGAACCCGCGGCCCTCTGTTCTGGCTGGCGCTGAAAACCAGTACGCTGACGGTGCTGACGCTTGGAATTTACCGTTTCTGGATGAAAACCCGGATCAGGCGCTATTTCTGGTCAGCCATCCGCCCCGGCGGCATTGCGCTGGAGTATTCAGGCACCGGGGTTGAAAAACTCATGGGTTTTCTGGTCGCGGTGGTGGTGTTGGCATTCTATATCGGGGTTTTCAACCTGATCCTGATGTTTCTGTCGTTTTCGTTGTTGAACAACAATGTGGTGGCGTATCTTGCGTCATTTGTCGGGCTGATCCCGATTTATTTCTATGCCCGCTACCGGGCGCGGCGTTATATTTTGGCGCGAACCCGCTGGCGGGGGATACGTTTCGGGGCTGAATCTGCCGCCTGGTCTTATGCGTGGCGGGCCATGCTGTTGTGGCTGGCGACGATCCTGAGCCTTGGCATTTATCTGCCGCGACAAATCTTTCGGCTGGAAAAGTTTCGCACTGACCGCACCTGGTATGGTCAGCAAAAGTTTTGTCAGACCGGTAACTGGAAAATGCTGCTGCGTGGGGCGAGGCATTATTACATCGGTCTTGGGCTGACTATTACGGCGGGACTGGGCGGATTCGTCAATCAGTCGATGCTTGGTCTGCTGGTGCTGTCATTGCCTTGGCTGGCTATCGGTTTCGTGCATCTTCGCGTTACCGCATTTCGCCGGATGACCGATGCCAAGCGCCTGGGGAATGACATCGGCTTTTGCGCCCATCCGCGCACCGGTCGGGTGCTGGGGATTTACCTGCTCGGTTATTTCCTGGTCGGATTATGCCTGGTGATGTCGATGGTATTGCTGATCCTGATAGCTGTGGTTGTGATGGTAATGTTGCAGTCAGGTGCGCTTGGCTATGACAGCTTTGGGGCCTTGTTTTCCGGCAAGGGAAAATCGGCCGAGTATCTTGTTTATGTCGGCATAGCACTGGTTTATTTTGGATTTTTCATTCTGCTCGGGGTGTTGCGGCAGGTTTTCGTCACCCTGCCAATGCTACGCCATTATGCCGAGACGTTGGAGATCAGGGGCGGCCACCATCTTGCAACAATCCGCCAACGCCCGCGTGATGAGTTTTCCGAGGCCGAAGGTTTTGCCGAGGCGCTGGATATCGGGGCGGCGATATGACCCTGTTCATGGATGCCGAAATGCCGGTCTTTGCCGATTTCATGGACGGAGATGCGGCCGTCGTGCACCGGGTCAGGGTCGCGCTGGAAGATACCGAGAGCGGCAAGGTCGTGTACTTGCACCTGACAGAAGGCGAGCCGGTGAAATGGTCGGTGCGCGATGTGCGCCGTCTGCGCGATCAGGCGGGGCGCGATGCCGTGACTTATGGTCTTGCCGGTGAGCATCCGGCGCGGCTGGTGGTGCGCGATGCCAGCCTGAACGCAGAACTGGGCCGGTTGTGCCCGCATCTCGACCGGCACAACAATACCCCGCATCTGATGCGACGGCTGGTTATCTTGTCGGCGGCAGCCATTGCTTCGGTTGCGCTGATCGTTTTTGTTCTGGTGCCAAAGCTGGCGGATCAGATGGCGGTGCTTATGCCAGCCAAAGGTGAACAGGCGTTGGGGGACGCGACTTTCAAGCAAATCCGTGAGGCGTTGGCGCAAAACAGCACCACACAGCTAAAGCTGTGCGATGCGCCCGAAGGCAAGGCGGCACTTGAAAAGCTGGTGGCGCGATTGTTGCCGGGAACCGATTTTCCCTATGACATCCGGCTGCATGTGCTGGATCACAAGATGGTCAACGCCTTTGCGTTGCCGGGTGGGCATATCGTGATGTTTCGTGGCCTGTTGAATGAGGCGCAATCCGCCGAGGAGATTGCCGGAATCCTCGGCCACGAAATGGGGCATGTGGAACACCGGGATCCAACGCGCCTGGCACTCAGGTCGGCGGGTTCGGTGGGTGTGCTGGGGCTGTTGCTGGGTGATTTTGCCGGTGGTGCGGTGGTTCTGTTTCTGACGGAACGCCTGATACAGGCGAAATACTCACAGGGAGCCGAGGCAGCGTCGGATGAATACGCGCATGCGCTGCTGGCCAAGGCTGGGTTGCCATCATCGCGGATGGGTGATTTCTTTCGTCGTCTTGGCAAGAAAGACAAAGACAACAGCCTTTTGTCGCATCTGGCCAGCCATCCCGACCCGGTGGCAAGGATTGCCGCCGCTGATGCCGCCAATACCGTTGCTGATGATTATGAACGGGTACTTGACGATCAGGAATGGCAGGCATTGAAGGGCATCTGCAACTGAGTTGGCACAGGTGGCTTTTTGCCGAGTTCAGGTGTTGGCGGTTGCCCCAAGGCACAGCCTCGGATAAACCGTGGCAACAACGGAATTTTCACAGGACAGGACTTACAGGTATGACGCTGACCGGACATTGGCTTAGGGCCGTTCTCTTTGCCGCGATATCGCTTTTGCTGGCGGCTTGTGCCGGTCCGCTTACGGAAACGCCAACCGAAGCGGTCAAGCCGATCGGTGATTTCAAACTGGGTATTCTGGTGGTCTATGCCGAGAATGCAAAAAAGGGTCCGATGTCGCGCGATGCCACGCCGGATGAGTTGAAAACCGCGGTCGAGGCCGAGATGCGCAAACGCTTTGGCGGGCTTCAGGGCAAGAAATTCTACAATATCAGTGTTGCCGTTGATGTTTATGCACTGGCCCGTACCGGTATCCCGATTCTGTTAACGCCGAAATCCGCACTGGCGCTGACCGTCAATATCTGGGACGACGCCAAGCAAAAAACCATCTTTGACGAAGACAAGCAATTCACCACGGTCGAAAAGATTTCCGGTCGCTCGCTGATCGGTTCGGGTCTGTCGATGACGGCAGATGAGCAGTTGCATGAACTGGTGGTGCTGACGGTTGACAAGATCGAGGCTTATATGCGCGAAAACGAGTCCTTGTTCATCGCGGAATAACCATGCAACCGATGCTTGATTTTTTCCTGCTTTGCGATTAGGCAGCGCGCGTTATCAATCCGGCCCGGTCAGGGCACTGTGAAAAGGGCGCCCCAAAATGGCAAAAGCAAAATTTGAACGCAACAAGCCGCACCTGAACATCGGCACGATTGGTCACGTTGACCACGGCAAGACGACTCTGACGGCGGCGATTACCAAGCAGTTTGGTGAATTCAAGTCCTATG
>JAGQRW010000011.1 GCA_020425085.1 Paracoccaceae bacterium | reverse complement strand
TTCACCGGCATTGGCCGGCATCCTGAGGCGGACCGGACTGCCTTCCTTGGTGTAGACATATTGTTCGACCTTGCCACCGGCCTCGCCGGGTCTGGTCACCGCGATGAAGTCACGCGGATAATCCGGTCCCTGCCATTCGACCATCACGGATGATCCGGCCTCGGCAGTCACAGGTGCCGACAGGCTGGCGCCGACTTCGGTCACGGTGATTGCCTGTTGCGCCAGAATCTTGTTGTCCTGGTTCATGATATAGCGAATTTCGTACTCTCCGGGCTCGGCGGGCATCAGCAGTGCCGCCGGGCTGCCTTGGCGGGAATAGGTGTAGTTGACATAGGAACTGCCCGACTCGCCTGGTCTGGCCACGCTGATATAGTCACGCTCGTAATCCGGCCCCTGCCATTCGACCATGACAGTCGCACCGGCCCCGGCGGTATCGGGTGCCGTCAGGGTGGCGCTGACCGCAACCACCTCGATTGCGGCTCTGGCAATCACCGATGCGTCCTGATTCATCACATAGCGAACTTCATAACTGCCCGGCACGGACGGCATCACCAGACCGAGCGGCGAGCCATCGCGGGTATAGGTATAGGTAAGGTATTTGGAGTTCGGATCGCCTGTCGCGGCGGTTGCCAGATAGTCGGACGGATAATCCGGTCCGGTCCAGCCGACCGTCACCGTTTCCCCCGCCAGCGCCTGCTTGGGCAGATCAAGTGTTGCCATCACCGGCAATACCTCGATTGCCTGTCGCGCCAGAACCTTCTGTCGCGCGGCCAGGACATAGCGCAATTCGTACTTGCCGGGTTTGCCGGGCATTTGCAGGCCAAGCGGCGACCCCTCGCGGGAATAGGTGTATTGCACCCATTTCGCATCATCGGCACTAAGCTCGGAAATCGCGATGTAATCGCCTTGTTCATCCGGTCCGGTCCAGTTTACCATGATGCTGGCACCGGCAATACCGCTATCCGGGCCAGAGATGGTTGCATCGGGGATCAACAGCGGCAGCACCAGGGTAAAGGTGGTGTCGGTATTCTGCGAAACCCGGATATCCAGTTCGGCATTGGTTTCGTTGTCGCTGCGCAATACTTCGACGCGATAAAGTCCCGGCAGCAGCATTTCGTCAAGATCGGCGGCGGATTGCATGTCGGTGATCACCGCACCGCTGTCGAGATTGGTCAGGCTCCAGCGAAGCCCTTCGAGGATCAGCGGCCCGTTATCCCCTTCGATGGCAACAAAGCGCACGCGGCCCTCTTTCGGCGGTGGCGGCGGGGCGGGTTCAGCCACCACTTTCAGCGCCTCGCTCAGTTCGGCGGCATTGCTGGCGGTTTTGAACGTGCCGCCGGTATTTTCCGCCAGACACTGCAATTGCGCCCGGTCGGCCGGGTTGGCAACGTCAAAGCCGATCACATGCGCGGTGAAATCCACCCCGGCCTCTTCCAGTGCGCGACCGACCTCGCAGGGGTCGAAATCACAGGTTTCCTTGCCGTCTGAGACCAGAATGACCGTTGCCTTTTCCTCGGTGTATTTCAGTTCCTTGGCGGCGGCGACCACGGCGGCAGAAAGCGGGGTCTTGCCTTTGGGCTTGATCGCATTCACCGCACGCATGATGGCGTCGCGGCTGGCGGTGCCGGGCTGCACCAGCGTTTCGATATCGTTGCAATCACCCTTGCGGCGATGGCCGTAAACCGTCAGCCCCAATGCCTGATCGTCAGGGATGGTGGCCAGAAGACTGCCCATCACTTCCTGGGCGATGGTGATTTTCGCCTTGCCGTCAATCTGCCCCCACATCGAGCCTGAGGCGTCCAGCACCAGTATCGTGCGCCCCTGATCCTGGGCCTGACCAAGCTGAAACCCCGCCAGCAGAAAGGTAAGGGCGGTAAGAAGCGTCATAAGCTGGCGTGGCATGTGGAACCTCATGGTTAAAACCCGAATTTTCGGGGACAATTTGTGCATAATTTGCTGAGTTTGACGCCGAATCGCTGTGAATCCAAGGTCTTTTCCGTGGCCGGACGTTCTGCCGCGTCTAAATCGCGTCCATCAGGCGATAGTGAAGATATGCCGCCCTGAGAAAATGCCGCCTGTGGTCAGGCAAAGGAAACCGGGCAAGCGGGGTTGCAAGTGCATCGGGCAGGTCAACAAAAGCACCCGCCGCCAGATCACCCACCAGCCGCCCTGCATGACTGGCCATGGCCACGCCGTTGCCGTGATAGCCAAGGGCGGCTAACAGCCCCGGCTTGTCACCCAGAGACCCGATATAGGGATGGCGGCTCATGGTGGTGCACAGAAGCCCGGTCCAGTGATGACTGGTCTCAACACCTTTCAGGCCCGGAAACATCGCCTCGAAATCCTGCCGGTTCTGGTGTCGGTTGGCCTTGGTCGCGGCGGCATTGGCGCTGATCGCACCGCGTTGGCCAAACAGGAAGCGCCGGTCTGGCATCAGACGAAAATAATGCAGCAGATGTCGGCTGTCGTAACTCATCAGATCGCTGGTCCAACCTTGTGCGGCCAGTTCCTCGGCACGGATCGGTCGCGTCACCAGAACTGACGAGATTACCGGCAGATACCGGGGGCCAAGGGCATCGGGCAGATCGTCACTGGAATAGCCGTTGGTGGCGATAATCACCTTTTTCGTTCGGACCGAGCCTGTGGGGGTAACCAAACGAAATCTGCTCGCCTCAGCCCGGATTTCCGTGACCGGGCTGTTGGCATGCACCCTTGCGCCAAGACCTGCCAGTGCGTGCGCGAGCCCGATGGCGTATTTCAGCGGATTGAGGGCAAAACCGGCTTTGGTCAGAACGGCGCCGTGAAACCCGCTGGCGTTCAACCCGCGTTCCGGTAATTGTTCTTGGCGGAAAACCTCATGCTCAATACCAAAGGTTTTTTCATTAAAAACAGCTTCTTGTTGCAGTACTTTAAAGCTATTGTGGCGATGGGCAAGGCAAAGCTCACCCTCGCCGGAATGGGTATCAGCGTCGATAGCGTAGCGTTCAAGGTTATCTTTAACGCAATCTATCGCCGCCAGTTGTGCGGCGAAAAACCGTTTGGTTTCCGCCAGCCCGAAACGTTTGATCTGAGCTTGAGTTGAAAGCTTTGCACCCCCAAGACAGGCAAACCCTCCATTCCGCCCAGACGCCCCCCAAGCGGGCCGTGCAGCATCAAGCAAGATTGGCAAAACGCCATGGGTTTCCGCAAGCTGCAATGCGGCGTTAAGGCCTGTATAGCCACCGCCGATGATGGCAACATCGGCATCTTTGTCACCCTCAAGCACCGGAAAATCCATGGGCGGTGCAATCGTATCTTCCCAAAATGAACCAACCGCTTGTCCGGTATCATAAGCGGGCTTTTCATAGAGGCGTTTCATTTTAGGGCTTTCGAAAATGCGTTCCCAATTGGGCCCAATTAGGGCTGGTCACGCCAACTAGAGGCGGTAAACTCGTGCTTGGTCAAGGGGTGATCGGGCAGAAAAGGGACAGGGCGATGGCACTGGAAGACGTGGTTGGTGAGGTCGATAACGCGTTCACGCGCGAACGCAGATCTGGCCTGTCCTATGAGGCAGCATATGGCGGCGCCCTCAGCTTTCTCAGGCGCCGCTACAGCAAGGATCTGAGCGGCGTTGATGTCGCCGTCACCGGCGTGCCGTTTGATCAGGCGGTGACCAACCGCAGCGGCACAAGGCTTGGACCGCGCGCGATCCGCGAGGCGTCGGCGTTGCAGGCGTTCGATGCGCCTTATGGCTGGAAGATCGATCCGATCTCGGATTTCAGCATCGTCGACTATGGCGATCTGGCGTATGATTACGGCAAACAGGCCGAGTTTCCGGCACGGCTGGAGGCGCATGTCGCGCGTATTCTGGCAAGTGGTGCTGCCTGCCTGACGCTGGGGGGCGATCACTATATCAGCTATCCGATCCTGAGGGCACATGCGGCGGTTCACGGACCGCTATCGCTGATCCAGTTTGACGCGCATTCCGACACCTGGGTCGACAATGATTATGACCGGATCGATCATGGCACGATGTTTTACAAGGCGGTGAAACAGGGGCTGGTGGTGCCGGAACGCTCGGTGCAGGTGGGTATTCGCACCACCAACCCCGATACGCTTGGTGTGCACATCATCGACGCGCCCGAGGTGCATGAAAGCCGCGCGAGCGAGGTTGCGGCGCGGATCAGGGGAATCGTCGGTGAAAGCCCGGTCTATGTCACCTTCGATATCGACGCTCTTGATCCCGCCTTTGCCCCCGGCACCGGCACACCGGTTTCAGGTGGGCTTAGCAGCGCCCAGGCAATGGCGATCCTGCGTGGACTGAGCGGCATCAACATGGTCGGCATGGATGTGGTCGAGGTTTCGCCGCCCTATGATACCACCGGCGTCACCGCGATTGCCGGGGCACATATGGCGGTTGAACTGCTGTGCCTATGGGCCGCCAACAAAAAACCGCGTGGCTGACCGGGTGCTCCCGCCCGAAAAGCGACCTTCGGTCGTTTTCCGTTGGGCCCGGCCCCCGCTATTGCGGGGGCAAGTGTGTTTGTTGCCGGTGGAATCAGCGCATGTGGGCTTCTTGCCATTCGCGGGGAGATTGCAGGAATTTCTCGACCTCGCCTAGTGTTGATGGGTCGAAATGGCCTGATGCCTTGGCCTCGCCCAGAACATCCCACCAGGTGCAAAGATGGTGTAGCCTGATGCCATGATCGCCAAGGGTCTTTTCGGTTTCCGGGAAGATGTCATAGTAAAAGATCACCGCCGTATGGCCACAGGTCGCACCGGTTTGGCGGATCGCATCGACAAAGCCGAGCTTGGAGCCGCCATCGGTGGTAAGATCTTCGACCAGCAACACCCTCTGGCCTTCGGTCATGGCGCCTTCGATGCGGGCATTGCGGCCATATCCCTTGGGTTTCTTTCGAACATAGCTCATCGGCAGGCCCAGACGTTCGGCCAGTAGCGCGGCAAACGGAATGCCTGCGGTTTCTCCGCCGGCGATGTTGTCGAATGCCTCGAATCCTGCGTCGCGCATCACGGTCACGGCCATGAAATCCATCAGGGTAGAGCGGATGCGCGGGTGTGAAATCGGGGTGCGGCAGTCAATATAGGTGGGGCTGGGCAGGCCGCTTGCGAGGATGAACGGCTCGACCGCGTTGAAATGCACAGCCTTGATTTCCAGCAGCATCCGCGCGCTCAGGCGGGCAATTTCGGCCTTGTCGGGAAAACCGGAGGGGATCATGGCATCGGCTCTTTCATATTGCCATCATTGTTCCGGAAATACTCAAATTCCGGGTTATGAGTATTTTTTGAACAATGATGGTCAGGGGGTGACCTTCCAATGGAGGGGAAATCCCGGCTGGAAGATGCTGACTGGCCCGTCGTCGGTCTGGATCTTGTCCGGGTAGGTGACAGGCTCGCCTTTGCATAGGGTTATGGTGGCCGGATCGGGGGGCAGGCGGTAAAACCCGGCGGCGTTTTCCGAGGTGAATGCCTGGAGATGGTCGAGCGCATCGGCGGCCTCGAATATCCCGGCCAGGCAGGACATGGTGTTGGTGGCGGTGAAACAGCCGGCGCAACCGCAGGCGTTTTCCTTGAGGGCGTCGGTATGCGGCGCGCTGTCGGTGCCGAGGAAGAAACCGGTATTGCCCGAGGTTGCAGCGGCCAGCAGAGCCTGCCGGTGGCTTTCGCGCTTGGCAACTGGCAGGCAGTAGTAATGTGGTTTGATGCCACCGGCCAGAATGTGGTTGCGGTTGATGATCAAATGGTGCACGGTGATGCTGGCCGCCAGCAGCGGCCCGCCGTCACGCACATAGTCAACGCCGTCGCTGGTGGTGACGTGTTCCAATACCACCCTCAGTCCAGGTGTGTTTTTTCGGATCGGATCGAGCACCCGCTCGATAAACACCGCCTCGCGGTCAAAGATGTCGATGTCGGGATCGGTCACCTCGCCATGCACGCATAGCGGCATGCCGATATCGGCCATCCGTTCCAGCACCGGGCGCACCTTGTCGAAATCCCTGACGCCGGAGGCGGAGTTGGTGGTGGCACCCGCTGGGTAGAGTTTGACGGCGTGAACCAGTCCGCTGGCATGGGCGGTGGCGACATCGGCAGGATCGGTCGTCTCGGTCAGATAGAGGGTCATCAGCGGCTGAAAAACCGCGCCTGCGGGCAGGGCCTTGAGGATGCGGGCGTGATAGGCGCGCGCATCGTCAAGCGCCACCACCGGCCGCACCAGGTTCGGCATGATGAGGGCGCGCGCGAAATGCCGGGTGGTCTCGGGCAGCACCGCCCTGAGCATTGCCCCGTCGCGCAGGTGCAGATGCGCATCAAACGGCCTTGCGATCGTCAGTCTGTCAGCCATCTTGTCCCTATCCGCTGGCGAAGGGTTTTGCCGCAATCGGCCGGTCCTGACAAGGGCGGAATTGCGTTCGCCGCCGGGGCTGGTTAGATTGGCCCATCAAACTTACGGCAATTTGAAAGCAGGCAGATGATTTCCCGATTTTTTTCCCAGGGCAAGCGGCGGTTCGAGGATCTGAGCGAACAGGAAATCCTGGCGCTGGCGATTTCATCCGAAGAAGACGATGCGCGCATCTATCTTGCCTATGCCGATGGCCTGCAAGCGGAATATCCCGACAGCGCCAAGGTGTTTTCCGAAATGGCGGATGAGGAAAACACCCATCGCAACTGGCTGATCGACCTGCACAAGAACCGTTTCGGCGAAGAGATACCCCTGATCAGGCGTGAGCATATCCAGGGGTATTTCCAGCGAAAGCCCGATTGGCTGGTTCGCCCCCTCAGCATCGACAAGACCCGCAAGATGGCCGAGGAAATGGAGGCCCAGGCGCAGCATTTCTATCAGGAGGCGGTGAAACGTTGTCAGGATGCGGACACCAAGAAACTGCTTGGCGATCTGGCTATCGCCGAACAGGATCACGCATCGCTGGCGCATCGTCTTGGTCTGAAACATGTGCCGGAATCGGTGCAGGAGATGGAAACCGCCAAGGAACACCGGCAGTTCATCCTGACCTATGTGCAACCGGGGCTGGCGGGGCTGATGGATGGTTCGGTTTCAACGCTGGCGCCGATCTTTGCCGCCGCTTTTGCCACCGGTGATACCTGGCAAACCTTTCTGGTTGGCCTGTCCGCCTCGGTCGGGGCGGGCATTTCCATGGGGTTCACCGAGGTCGCCTCGGATGACGGGGTGATCTCGGGGCGCGGCTCGCCGATCAAGCGCGGTTTCGCGGCGGGCATCATGACCGCGCTGGGCGGGCTTGGCCATGCGCTGCCTTACCTGATCCCGGATTTCTGGACCGCCACCACCATTGCCATTCTGGTGGTGTTTGTCGAGCTGTGGGCGATCACCTGGATCCAGCACCGCTATATGGAAACGCCGTGGATGCGGGCCGGTTTTCAGGTGATCCTTGGTGGTGCGCTGGTGTTCGCGGCCGGTGTGCTGATCGGTCTAGCCTGAGGCGGGTTTCGTCAACGGCAACAACCGCTATTCGCTGGCCTTTGCCATTGCGGGCAGGATGGTTTCCTTCATCACCCTTTCGGTGATCGGCCCGGGAAACCGCAGCAGGATAATGCCCTTGCCATCAATCACAAAGGTTTCCGGCACACCGTAAACCCCCCAGTTGATCGCCTGGCGACCATTAGCGTCCTGTCCGATCGCCAGATAGGGATTGCCAAGTTCTTCCAGAAATTTCAGCGCATCCGCTTCCTTGTCCTTTTCGTTGACGCCGTAAATTGCCACGCCCGATTCCTGCAACTTCTTGAGATTGGGATGTTCGGCGCGGCAAGGCGCGCACCAGCTTGCCCAGAAATTCACCAGCTTGACGCCTTTTTGGCGAATGTCGTCGTCAAGCATCAACGGCAGATCGGCCAGCGGCGTCAGTTCCAGAACCGGTGCCGGACTGCCAACCAGAGTCGAGGGCAGGGCATTCGGATCGTCCCGCCCCAGACCGGACATGAACAGCACCGCAAGGGCCGCAAAGGCGACCGGCGGTATGAGCATCAAAGGGGTCAGCTTAGCCATGTCGCACCCGCCGTTTCTCCAGTTCCGCCAGTTGCCGCCGCTTGACGGCTGCGCGTTTCAGCGACATCGCCGTCAATCCCAAAAGCAACACGATCGCCACCCCATAGGCCGCCAGAACCGGCCCTGCATATTGTCCGAGATCGGGCATCATTCCAACCTTTCCCGCGCCATCAGCGCCATGATCCGCCGGGCGCGGATTTCGGTCCGTGTGCGCAACAGTACCAGCGTCACAAAGAAAAGCGCAAAGCCCAGCATCGAGAAATAAAGCGGCGTCGAAAAGGCGCTGTCGACATGCTCGGCCCGGTCCATCGAAAGCGAGGCGCCCTGATGCAGCCCCTGATTCCAGAAATTCACCGCATAGCGCGACAACAGCGCAAACACCGAACCGACCAGACACAGGATCGCGGTCAGATCCGCGGCCGTGTCCGGATCCTCGATCGCCGCCCATAGCGCCATATAGCCAAGGTAGAACACGAACAGGATCATGAACGAGGTCAGCCGCGGATCCCAGGCCCACCAGGTGCCCCACATCGGCTGCCCCCAGACCATGCCGGTAAACAGCGCGATCAGCGTCATGGTGATGCCGACCGGTGCCGCCGCCTTGGCCGCCAGCGCACTGACATGATGCCGCCGGACCAGCCAGATCAGCGAAGCGACCAGCATCATGATCCAGGCATTGATCGCCATCATTGCCGCCGGAACATGCAGGAAGATGATCTTGACCGTCGATCCCTGCCGATAGTCATCAGGCGTGAAAAAGAACCCCCAGATCAGTCCGAACAGCAAAAAGAACACCGTTGCTGCCGTCAGCCAGGGCAGCACCCGGTCGGTAAGCCGCATGAAGCGGACTGGATTGGCATATTCCCACAATGACATGCGCCTCTCCTATCGAAGGGTGAAAGCGGCTACAACTGGCCAAGCGGCCGCAGGTGGCGGGCCAGGCGGCAAAACCTGTCGGCAGTCCACCCCGATCACCGAAGATTGACCGAAAGAGCGCGCGCCGCCGCAAACGGAACGATGGCCAGCGACAGCAGCGAGATGGCCAGAAGGATCAGGAACGCCGTCTGATTCGCCATTTGATCCGCCGCCAGCACCACGGTCTGCGCACCAAAGATCAGCGTCGGAATGTATAGTGGCAGCACAAGTAGTGACAATAGCAATCCGCCGCGCTTCAACCCCACCGTAAGGGCCGCCCCGAACGCGCCAAGAAAGCTCAGCGCCGGCGTGCCCGCCAACAGGCTCAGAAACAGCCAGCCATAGGCGCCCTCGGGCAGGTTCAGCAAGAAACCCAGCACCGGTGCCGCCAGCGCCAGTGGCAGTCCTGTGGTCAGCCAATGCGCCAGCGCCTTCATCGCCACGATCCCCTCCAGCGGCAGTGGCGAAGTCGCCAGAAGGTCCAGCGTGCCGTCCTCGAAATCAAGTTGGAAAATTCGGTCAAGCGACAACAGACAGGCCAGAAGGGCGCCGATCCACAATATCCCCGGCGCAATGCCCGCCAGCGTGGCCCGGTCCGGGCCGATGCCGAACGGCACGAACATCACGACAATCAGGAAAAAAGCCAGCGACAAGCCGAATCCGCCACCGGATCGGAGCGCCAGCGCCAGATCGCGCCTGAGAAGCGCGATCACCGGATTTCCCCGGCCAGAAACGGATTGGCCTCGGCTGCCTGCCTTGCACGAAACGGCGTGACATCGAAATCCCTCGCCGCCGCCAGCCCAAGGTCGATATGCGTTGCGATCACCGCCATGCCACCCGCAGCCAGATGGGATTCAACCATGCCGGCAAAAACCGCCACACTGGCCGCATCCAGCGAAACCGTCGGCTCATCCAGCAGCCAGATCATCCGCCCGGTGACCAACAATCGCGACAGGCCCAGCCTGCGCTTCTGGCCTGCCGACAGATGCTGCGCCTGCCGATCTGAAAGTGCTCGCAGCGAAAATCCGTCAAGTGCCGCATCAATGCCGCCCGCCGCCGTGTCGCCACCAAACACCGCCGCCCAGAACGCCAGGTTTTCCGCCACCGTCAACTGCGCCTTCAACCCGTCCAGATGCCCGGCATAGGCGATGGATTCCGGCGGCGCAACAACCCGCCCGCGAACCGCCGGTGCCAGCCCGGCAAGCGTTCGCAACAGCGTCGTCTTGCCCGATCCGTTCGGCCCGCGCAACACCAGCGCCTGACCCGGTGCCAGTGAAAAACCGACACCGCTCAGAATTTCAACCTCGCCACGGCGGCAACCCAGATCGTCGACAAAAAAATCCATCCCGATCCTCTAGCGCAGTTTTACGCCCGCGAAAAGCCACACCGCCCGCCACCGGATTAACCGGGGCAAACGCGCTTCTTTATTGCGGAAATACTCGCGGGGGTCAGGGGGCAGCCAGCCCCCTGCCGGGTCCGTCGCCCAAAGGGCGGCGGAATGCCTCAGCCGTTGACTTCGCGGATCTTGTTGGCGGCTTCCTTGTTGAAGGTAACGCCCTCTTTTTCCAACAGCGCATCGAGCTCGCCCGAAAGTGTCATCTCGGTTATGATGTCACAGCCACCGACGAATTCACCCTTGACATATAGCTGTGGAATGGTTGGCCAGTCGGAATATTCCTTGATGCCCTGACGCACCGCCTCATCGGCCAGCACATCGACATCCTTGTAGGGCACACCCATATAGTTGAGAACCCCCGCCACTTTCGAGGAAAAGCCGCATTGCGGCGCCATGGCGGTGCCTTTCATGAACAGCACGACATCGTTGCTGGTCACGGTTTGTTTGATTGCATCATGCGAGGGGTTGGTCATCGAATTACTCCGGAGCTTTGGTTGTAAGGGCCAGCGCATGCAACTCGCCGCGCGCGCCGTCCATCTTGTCTTTCAGGGTGGCATAGACCGCGCGCTGCTGCTGCACCCGGTTCTGGCCGCGAAAACTTTCGTCGATCACCTCGGCGGCATAGTGATTGCCGTCACCGGCAAGATCGGTAATGGTGATCAGCGCATCGGGAAATCCGGCGCGGATCATGCGTTCGATTTCGGCAGCTTCAATCGCCATTGCTTTTCCTTCTTATATCGACCCACACAGATGTAAGCCGCAGCGCAACGCGACGCAAGAGGTAGTCGAGTGTTTTTGTAGCCTTTGTGCGGCAACCCAGACGGCCAACCGTTCCGGTCAGGCCAGACAGCGGGCCAGCCCGTGACGATGCGCATCCCTGACCTCGGCCAGCGCCAGTTTCGCCTCTCCCAGACGGATTTCGTCGCCGCCCGCCTTGCCGACGATCTCGGCCGCAATGCCCGCTTTCAGAGCGGCGGCAAGCAGTTTGTCGCCAGCGGCGGTGGCCAGAAGATAGCGACCCTGATCCTCGCCAAACAACCAGCCGGCATCGCCACCTTTGATGCTGACCCCCAAATCCGCCGCCAGTGCCATTTCCGTTGCCGCCAGCGCCAGGCCGCCATCACCAAGATCATGCGCCGCCGTGATCAACCCGGCGGCCTTCATGGCGCGAACAAATTCGCCGGCGCGGCGTTCCGCCACCAGATCGACCTTTGGCGCGTCGCCTTCTGCGCGGCCAAACAGCTCTGCCAGATAGGCTGACTGGCCAAGGTGGCCGGTGGTTTCACCAATCAGAACCAGCGCGTCGCCCAAAACAGGCGCCATGCCGATCAAATGATCGAGCGAGGCCAACAACCCGACCGCCCCGATGGTCGGCGTAGGCAGGATCGCCACCCCGTCGGTTTCGTTGTAAAGCGAGACATTGCCCGACACGATCGGCATGTCCAGGGCCGCGACCGCTGCCGCGATTCCCTTGATGCAGCCGACAAACTGCCCCATGATCTCGGGCTTTTCGGGATTGCCGAAATTCAGATTGTCGGTGGTCGCCAGCGGTTTCGCGCCAGTAGCGCAAAGGTTGCGATAAGCCTCTGCCACCGCTTGCTTGCCACCCTCAAACGGATTGGCCTTGCAATAGCGTGGTGTCACGTCCGAGGTAAATGCCAGCGCCTTTTTGGTCCCGTGCACCCGTACCACACCGGCATCGCTACCGGGGCGAACCACGGTATCGGCCATCACCATGCTGTCATATTGCTCATAAACCCAGGCGCGCGAACAATAGTTGGCCGATCCAGCCAGCGCCAGCAACGCCACCGCCGGATCGACCGCCTCAACCGGGCCAAGCGGCAGGGCAAGCGGGGTTTCGACCCAGGGGCGGTCGTATTCGGGTGCGGTGCCAGACAATGCCTTCAAGGGCAGATCGGCCTTCAACTCGTTGTTCAGCATGATCACGAAACGGTCTTCGGCGATGGTCTGCCCGACAATGGCAAAATCCAGATCCCATTTGTCGAACACTGCCTTGGCCTGATCCTCCTTGTCGGGATCAAGCACCATCAGCATGCGTTCCTGACTTTCGCTCAGCATCATCTCATAGGCGGACATGCCGACCTCACGCACTGGCACCTTTTCCAGATCAAGCCTGACGCCAAGATCGCCCTTGTCGCCCATTTCCACCGCCGAACAGGTCAGCCCGGCCGCACCCATATCCTGAATCGAGATCACGGCCCCTGTGGCCATCAGTTCAAGCGTTGCCTCCATCAGGCGCTTTTCGGTGAACGGATCGCCAACCTGCACGGTCGGGCGCTTTTCCTCGATGGTGTCATCAAATTCAGCCGAGGCCATGGTGGCACCACCAACCCCGTCGCGCCCGGTCTTGGCACCAAGATAAACCACCGGCATGCCAACCCCCGAGGCGGCGGAATAAAAGATCTTGTCGCTGTCGGCCAGACCGGCGGCAAAGGCATTGACCAGGCAGTTGCCGTCATAAGCGGCGTCAAAGCGCAATTCGCCCCCCACCGTGGGTACGCCGAAACAGTTGCCATAACCGCCGATGCCTTCGACCACCCCATGGACCAGTGACCGGGTCTTCGGATGCGAGATGCTGCCGAAACTTAGTGAATTCATCGCCGCAATCGGGCGCGCGCCCATGGTAAAGACATCGCGCAGTATGCCGCCAACCCCGGTCGCCGCCCCCTGATAGGGTTCGATGTAACTGGGGTGATTGTGGCTTTCCATCTTGAAAACCACTGCCTGACCGTCACCGATATCGACCACACCGGCATTTTCGCCAGGGCCGCAAATCACCTGCGGGCCGGTGGTGGGCAGGGTGCGCAGCCATTTCTTGGATGATTTATAGGAGCAATGCTCGTTCCACATGGCTGAAAAGATGCCAAGCTCGGTGAAACTTGGCGTGCGCCCGATCAGATCGAGGATGCGCTGATATTCATCCGGCTTCAGCCCATGTGCGGCAATCAGTTCGTCGGTAATTTCAGGTTCGGTTGTCACAGGTTTGCCCCTCGTGCTGAATCGAAGCTGTCTTATTGCATGGGGCGACGAAGGGAAAGCAATCTGGCGGATAAATCATGCGGTATTTTGGCCGCCGCCGAAATCGGTGTTGCACCAAAAAAAAGGCCGAGACAAGCTCGGCCTTAAGTCCAACAGGGAGGTGAAGGCGGCAGGAGAGATAACTCGACCATCGCCTTCAAGAACCGAATTAGGACCGACCTGCTGCCATATCAAGAAGAATCACTGCATACCCGCTATGGTATAATTGCATGGCTGGCGGAAGTTACTGGTTTGTCGTTGATTTGTTGCGTCGGCGATAGGCGATTACCTCATCCACCACGAATTCGCGGAACGCTTCGACCCGCTTGGATTGCCGCAATTCTTCGGGATAGGCCAGATAGACCGGCACCTCATTGCTGGATTCTTCTGGCAGAACGTTGACCAGATTGGGAAAATCCTCGGTCAGGTAATTTGGCAGCATGCCGATGCCAAGCCCGTGGATCACCGCCTGAAGGATACCGAAATAGTTGTTGACCCTTAGATGCGTGCTGGTTTCCATCTCGATCAGTCGCGTCAGCATCTGCGCGCTTGCGGCAACTTGCGGTGCGTTGGAACTCTGGCTGATCAGGCGATGATCGCTGAGTTCGTCAAACGTCTTCGGCGTGCCGTTCTTGGCCAGATATTCAGGCGATGCATAAAGGCGCACGGAAACCGACATCAGGCGGCGGCGCACCAGATCGGCCTGGCTCGGTTCCTTCATGCGGATGGCGACATCGGCCTCGCGCATTGGCAGATCCAGCAGACGTTCCTCCAGCATCAGGTCGATTTTCAGATCCGGGTGTTTTTCAAACAGCGCCGGCAAACGCGGTGCCAGCCACAGCGTGCCGAAGCCGATGGTGGTGGTGACGCGAAGTTCGCCGTAAACCTCATCCTCGATATCGCGGATGCGTGCCTCGGCGGTTTCGAGACGACGGCGCATCGAACGTGTCGCCTCAAACAGCAACTCGCCCTGTTCGGTCAGGATCAACCCGCGCGCATGGCGGTGGAAAAGTGCCACGTTCAGGCTTTCTTCCAGGCCTCTTATCTGGCGGCTGACGGCGGATTGCGACAGGTGCAGGGTTTCGCCGGCATGCGTCAGGCTGCCCGCATCCGCAACCGCATGAAATATGCGCAACTTGTCCCAATCCATTTTCAAGCCTGTGGTTTTTCGTGAAATCGTTCCGTGCGACAATAGCGATGCCGGGGGATGCAATGCAAACAAAGAAACCATTATTTGACTTGGTAGGTCAGAAAGAATGACCTATCATGCCGACAAGCCACCCGAATTGGAGGATTCGCATGAGCAAGCAGGATATCAAACTTAGCGATCGCTATGATCTTGCCAAACATCATGTGCTGCTGAACGGCACCCAGGCGCTAGTCCGGCTGATGCTGATGCAAAAGGAGCGTGATCGGGCGGCGGGGCTGAACACAGCGGGCTATGTCACCGGCTATCGTGGCTCTCCGCTTGGGGCGGTGGATATCATGATGCAGCGGGCCAGCAAGGATCTGGGCGCCGCTGATGTGGTGTTTGAACCGGGGCTGAACGAGGATCTGGCGGCAACCGCCCTTTGGGGCAGCCAGCAATCCGAACTGCGCGGCGAAGGAAAATTCGATGGCGTGTTCGGCCTCTGGTACGGCAAGGGGCCGGGGGTGGACCGCTCGGGCGACGTGTTTCGCCATGCCAATATGGCAGGCACGGCGGTGCATGGCGGGGTTGTCGCGGTTCTGGGCGATGATCACACCGGCGAAAGTTCGACCACGCTGCACCAGTCGGAATGGTCGATGGTCGATTTCATGATGCCGATCCTGTCGCCGGCCGGCGTGCAGGAAATTCTGGATTTCGGGCTGATCGGTTATGAACTCAGCCGCTATTGCGGTTGCTGGGTCGGGTTGAAGGCGATGAAGGATACCATCGAGGTGACCTCGGTGGTCGATGCAACGCCTGACTGCATCAGTCTGGTCACGCCCGAGGATTTTCCGATGCCGCCGGGCGGCCTCAATATTCGCCTGCTCGATGACCGGATCATTCAGGAGGCGCGGCTGCATGATTTCAAACGCTTCGCCGCCGAGGCATTCGGGCGCGCCAACCGTCTGGACAAACGAATGCTGGGCAAGAAGGGGGCAAGGATCGGGCTGGTTTCGGCGGGCAAGAACTGGCTGGATCTGGTGCATGCGCTTGACCTGCTGGGCATCGACGCTCCAACGGCGGAACGCCTCGGGATCAGTGCCTACAAGGTGGCGATGACCTGGCCTTTGGACATGAAATCCATGCGGGAATGGGCCGAGGGGCTGGACCTGATCATCGTCGTCGAGGAAAAGCGCAAGCTGCTGGAAATCCAGGTGAAAGAAGCGATTTTCGACGATCGCAAGGGGCGCCGGGTCTATGGCTGGAAAAACGACCGGGATGAGGAATTGTTCCCGACCCGCTATGCGCTGGAACCGGTAATGATCGCCCAGAAACTTGGTGCCGTGTTCGCCGAGGAAGGCATTGCCGACAGCAAGATGCGCCAGGCGGTGGAACGGCTGGATCAGGCAATGCGCAACGACAACGCACCGGAAATTGCCACCCGTTTGGCCTATTTCTGTTCCGGCTGTCCGCACAATTCATCCACCAAGGTGCCCGAGGGCAGCCGCGCCTATGCCGGCATCGGCTGTCACTTCATGGTGCAGTGGATGGATCGCAACACCCTTGGCTTTACCCATATGGGCGGCGAGGGGGCCAACTGGATCGGTGAATCGCATTTTTCCAAACGTGATCACGTTTTTCAGAATATCGGCGACGGCACTTATAACCACTCGGGCAGTCTGGCAATTCGGGCGGCGGTGGCGGCGGGCACCAACATCACCTACAAGATCCTGTTCAACGACGCGGTGGCGATGACTGGCGGGCAGACCAACGAGGGCGGGCTGAGCGCCGATCAGATCGTGAACGAGATCAAGGCGGTTGGGGTCAAGAACATCGCGCTGATCTATGATCCCAAGGAAGATATTGATTTTTCCCTGTTCCCCGCAGGGGTCGAGAAACACCGCCGCGAAGACCTGATGGCGGTACAGGAAAAATATCGGGAAACCAAGGGTGTATCAGCGATAGTTTATGTGCAGACCTGCGCTGCCGAAAAACGCCGTCGCCGCAAGCGCGGCAAGTTTCCCGACCCGGACAGGCGGGTTTTCATCAACCCCGATGTCTGCGAGGGTTGCGGCGATTGCGGTGTGCAGTCGAACTGCGTTTCGGTGGTGCCGCTGGAAACCGAATTCGGCCGCAAACGCGCCATCGACCAGTCGTCCTGCAACAAGGATTTTTCCTGCGTCAACGGTTTTTGCCCGTCTTTCGTGACCGTCTCTGGCGCGAAGATCCGCAAGTCCGAAGCAAAATCCTTTGATCTGCCGCATCTGCCGGAACCGCAACTTCCGCCAATCAACGGCACCTATAATTTTGTGATCACAGGTGTCGGCGGTACCGGCGTTGTCACCATAGGCGCGGTCATGGCGATGGCGGCGCATCTGGATGGCAAGGGGGCCGGCATGATGGAAATGGCCGGTCTGGCGCAAAAGGGCGGGGCGGTGCAGATTCATTGCCGAATTGCCGAAAAACCCCAAGATATCAATGCTATTCGCGTTGCAGTCGGCGAGGCGGACGCGATCATTGGCGGCGATCTGGTGGTTTCCGCCGGCGCGAAAATGCTGGGCCTGATGCAACAGGGGCGCACCCGCGCCGTGGTCAACAGCCATGAGATCATTACCGGTGATTTCACCCGCAACACCAATTTCTCCATCCCGACCGACCGGCTGTCGCTGGCCTTGCAGGCGCGGCTGGGGGCCGCAAATGTTCAGTTTCTGGATGTCACCAAGCTGTCGCGCCTGTTGTTGGGCGATTCGATCTATTCCAACATGATGATCCTTGGTGCCGCCTGGCAGCAGGGGCTGGTGCCGATCAGCCGTGCGGCCATCCTGCAAGCTGTGGAACTGAACGGTGCCGCAGCCGAGGGAAACAAGCGCGCCTTTGATCTGGGGCGATGGGCCACGGTGCATCCCGACCAGGCCGAAAAAATGCTGGCCGGGAACCAGACGGTGCTGCCGAAATCAGCGGAACAACGGATCGGCATCCGCGCCGATCACTTGCGTGACTACCAGAACGAGGCGCTGGCGAAAAAATATCTGGCGCTGGTGAATCGTGCCGGGAATCTGCGCGAACAGGTCGCCGTCGGCTATCACAAACTTCTGGCCTACAAGGACGAATACGAGGTGGCGCGGCTGCATGTTGCCAGTATCACGGATCAACTGGCAAAGGAGTTCGAGGGCGACATGAAACTGACCTTTCACCTTGCGCCGCCGATCCTTGCCAGAACCGGCAAGGACGGCCGCCCGGTGAAACGCGAATTCGGTCCCTGGGTGCTGACGCTGTTTCGGGTGTTGCAACGTTTCAAATGGTTGCGCGGCACGGTCCTTGACCCGTTCGGCCACAGCGCCGAGCGCAAGCTGGAACGTGCCCTGATCCGCCAGTATGAGGCCGATATTGACATGCTGCTGCAGGCATTGACGCCGGATAATCTGGATCTGGCACGTCAGATTGCCGAATTGCCTTTGGAGATCAAGGGTTTCGGGCCGGTCAAACGCGCCAGCCTGATTGGGCATGACAAACGCCGCCAGCAACTGCTGAAGGCGTTTCGCGCAGGTGGTTCGTCTGAAGTCAGGGCGGCGGAATAGGTTGTCCGGCGCCTCTCTGACCGGGACGAGCTGACCTAGTCGATATGCCAATTCATCTCATTATCGTTTGGAAGCACGGCAAGATCGCCAGTTCCTTTGCTGGTCATTGATCCGTCTTCAACTGCCGAAAGAACCGGCAGCCAGAATTCGACCGCGTGTCCTTATTATACAACAAACCCCGCAAATGGCTGGGAATAAAGGGCTATTCGCCATACTTCCGGATTGGTTGCAAGCGATATTCGGTCGCAGCTTCAGGCCTTTTGGATGCGATAAACCTGTGGGGTTGTTCCGGTTTCGGCGCTTAGCAGCAAATGCCCCTGTTCGGCACAGAAATGCGGCATGTCGATTGCCGCTGCCGGATCGTCCGCCAGCACACGTAAAACCTGACCGCTTGCCAGCGATTTCAGGCGTTTGCGTACCTTCAGGACCGGCAGCGGGCATAACAGCCCGGTGGCGTCGAGTTCGTTATCGGTTTTCATCCACTCGCCATATCGCCGATCGGGGAAAAAATCCACGGCAATGTGACAAGTCGCGGGATGACGCCGCCAATACTTTGGCCTAAACAGGGCCAAGCCGGAAAGGACGCCCATGTTCGGAATTGAATTGATCGACGCCAGTCTTCTGCCCGCGATGCTGATCGCGTTGGCGGCCGGTGTGCTCAGCTTTCTTTCGCCCTGTGTTTTGCCGATCATCCCGCCCTATCTTGCCTATATGGGCGGAATTTCCATGAACCAGCTAACCGAAAGCCAGGCGGCGCGTCGCCCGGCGGTGATCGCCTCGGCGTTTTTTGTTTTAGGGCTTTCGACGGTATTTTTGTTTCTTGGCTTCACCGCCTCGGTGTTCGGGCGGTTCTTTTTGCAGAATCAACAGCTTTTCGGGCAAATTGCAGGTGTGGTGATCATCATTTTCGGGCTGCATTTCATCGGCGTGTTCCGCATCCCGCTGTTGATGCGCGAGGCGCGGCTGGACGCCGGGGATCGCGGCGGATCGGCGCTTGGCGCCTATGTTCTGGGGCTGGCATTTGCCTTTGGCTGGACCCCCTGCATCGGCCCGATCCTGGGCGCCATCCTCAGCATGAGCGCACAGGAGGACAGCATCGGGCGCGGCACCTTTCTGATGGCGGTTTATGCGGCGGGCCTTGGCCTGCCGTTCATCCTGTCAGCGCTGTTCATCCACCGCGCCATGGGGCTGATGAACCGGATAAAGCGCCACATGGGCCTGATCGAAAAAATCATGGGTGGTTTGCTGATCGCCGTCGGTCTGATGATGCTGACCGGGGCGTTTTCGCGCATGTCCTACTGGTTGCTGGAAACCCTGCCAGTACTGGGCAATATCGGCTGAACGCGGCAGGCGGGCAGGGGTCTTGGCATGACAGGTGATAAGGCAAACGATCTGAAACCCGATGTCAGGCGGCGGCAGGTGTTCTATATCCCCGGCTATGATCCGATGTTGCCGCGCCGTTATCGTGAACTTTACCGGACCGAGGGTGCAAAACAGGCAAAGATCAGCGGCTATTCACTTGATCTGAAAGGGCAAACCGGATCCGAGGTTTACACCTGGTCGGTAAAATCTGAAATCAAAGGTATGAAAACCGAGGCGGAATTTGCGTTCCTTTTGTGGTCGGATATCGTGCAAGGTTCAATGGATCGCTCGATCCCGGCGACGTTTCTGTTGCTGGCACGGGTGGTGTGGATTTACCTTTCAACCGGTGCACTGTGGCGGTTGACGCGGCTGCGCAGGGGACCGGTGATCGCAGCACTTTACCCGGTTTTCATGCTGAGCGCACAACTGCTGCTGGCCTGCCTTGCCGGCTGGCTGGTCGGCTGGCTGATATCGCTGGTGCTGCCGATCTGGCTGGGTCTGCTAGCGGGTCTGCTTGCGATTGGGGCCTTGATGCGCTGGTTCCGCTCGATCGACAACCGGTTTTTCGCCTATTACCTTTTGCACGACTATGCCTTTTCGGCGCAATATTACGGTGCCGAGCCGCCCGAAATGCTGGCACGGATGGCGGCGTTCGGCGATCAGATCCACGCCGCCCTTGCGGGTGATTTCGACGAGGTTCTTCTGGTCGGCCATTCCTCGGGCGCGCATATCGGGGTTTCGGTTCTGGCGGATATGCTGAGGCGGTACGATCTGCCTGCAAACGGCCCCAAGCTTGGATTTCTGACGCTGGGGCAGGTGGTGCCGATGGTGTCGTTCCTGCCGCGCGCGGACCGTCTGCGCGGCGATCTTGCCATGCTCAGCCAGTCGGATGCCCTGACATGGGTGGACATAACCGCCCCTGGCGACGGCTGCACCTTTGCGCTGTGTGATCCGGTGGCGGTCAGCGGCGCGGCACCTGCGGCGGGCAAACGTTGGCCGCTGGTCATTTCGGCGGCCTTCACCCAAACCCTGTCGCCCGAGCTGTACCGTCGGTTGAAATGGCGGTTCTTCCGCATGCATTTTCAGTATTTATGCGCTTTTGACCGGCCAGGGGATTTCGACTATTTCCAGATCACCGCCGGGCCGGTATCGCTGGCCAGCCGGTATCAGGACCGCACCCAATCCCCCAGCCGCATTCTGTCGGCGCATTCGCCTTATCAGACACAACGGATTGGGGATTAGGGCGGGGTAGTTGGTTGTGGTGCTGCCAGCAAAGGCAATTGCTGTGACCATGTCCGGCACCCGCATTTCTCGGCCATTTGATATTTTTCAAAGCTACTGTAATTGCGGAACAATCTTCACAAACTTGCCTTAATCACCCGCTATTGTAACGACAATAGAAACGAAGATCAGAAAAACGTCAGGTTCTGGGGCGTAACGCTTTGGCTGATACATTACTCAACGGCATTGTCATCAACGAGGTTCTTGTTGATCCGAATGGTGCGCTGAATTTCGATACGGATGGCAGCGGCAGCGCCGACGCCACCGATGAGTATGTTGAACTCTATAACAACTCGGCCATTCCCATCGACATTTCCGGGCTGGAGCTTTGGGATCAGGGGGTTGGAAACTGGTTTACCTTTCCACCCGGTACGGTTCTGGAACCCGGCGCACATGCGCTGGTCATGACAGGTGTGCAACCCGGTGGCAGCCTGCCGACCGGGGATCCGGGTGATCTGTTTTTTGACGCCGGGCGCGGTTCTGCGGTGATCAACAACGGCGGCGATAATGTCACCGTTTATGACCCGGTCAATGACCAGTTTATTCAGGCAACTTTCAATGGTGACAGCCTGGATGACCCAACACTTGGCAGCGGCGGTTATTCAGGCTTTTCCAGCACCGCCACCAGATCAGGTTCCGGTGAGGATTTTGGCAACGATACCGACGGTCTTTCGTTGCAGCGTGATGGTGACGGGGCGGATGTGTTCACCTCCGATGGCCCCACGCCCGGCACCACAAATGTTTGTTTTTCCAACGGCACCTATCTGGCAACACCCGAGGGTGAGAAACCCATTGAACAGCTTCGGGTTGGTGATCTCGTTCTGACCGCCGATCGAGGGGGGCAACCGATAGCATGGTTATTCACCAAGACCTGGACACCGATCGAGGTTGCCGCCGCACCCAATCTGGCCGCTGTCCTTATCCGCAAGGATGCGCTTGGCACGGGCCTGCCATCGCGCGATTTACGCTTGTCGCAGCAGCACCGCGTACTGGTTCAGGGTGCCATCGCGCAGCGGATGTTCGGCACTGACCAGGTGCTTGTACCGGCCAAGGCACTGCTTCAGCTATCCGGAGTCGTCCTTGATTTCCCCGATCAGGACATCACCTACTATCACATCATGTTGGAGCGACACGAAATTGTCTTTTCCAGCGGGTTGCAAACCGAAAGCCTGTTTCTGGGGATACAGGCACTCAGCTCGATCCCTGAACCGGCCTTGGCTGAAATATGCAGACTACTTGATGTGCCGCTTGCGGATTTGGGAAAAACCAAGGGGCCGGTTTTGCCGGCAAGGATGTTTGCGAAAGGCAAACGTGCCATTCAACTGATTGGGCGTCACGCAAAGAACAATCGCGCTTTGGCTGTGTCAGGCGCACCTTATGGCCAGCCCGTGGCAGCGGATTGTTCAGAGCCGGTTCACGAATAACTGTACACAATGGCATACTATAAATCTTGCGACTCTGCGCCGTCCGGCGTATGAAGGGGCCTGAAACAGACCTCTTTCGCAAAGGAAAGCGCCATGACCATCGTCGTCGGACAGGATTCCAACAAGACCCGCAAGAAACTGACCGTCGGCAAGCAGTCGGTCGATTACTATTCCATCCCCGCCGCCGAGGCCGCCGGTCTTGGCGATTTCAGCCGTCTGCCTGCCGTCTTGAAGGTGGTTCTGGAAAACATGCTGAGGTTCGAGGATGGCAAGACCGTCGATACCGACGATATCCGCGCCTTTGGCGAATGGGCCAAACAAGGCGGCAAGAATCCACGCGAAATCGCCTATCGCCCGGCCCGTGTCTTGATGCAGGATTTCACCGGTGTGCCGGCGGTGGTCGATCTGGCGGCGATGCGCGATGGCATTGTGGCGCTCGGGGGGGATGCGAAAAAGATCAACCCGCTTAACCCGGTCGATCTGGTGATCGACCACAGCGTGATGATCGACGAATTTGGCAATCCCCGCGCCTTTCAGGTCAATGTGGAACGCGAATATGAACGCAACATGGAACGCTATCAGTTCCTGAAATGGGGGCAGGGCGCGTTTGACAATTTCCGCGTGGTGCCGCCGGGAACCGGTATCTGCCATCAGGTCAACCTGGAATTCCTGTCAAGAACCGTCTGGAGCGACAAGGATCAGAACGGTCATACCGTCGCCTATCCCGACACGCTGGTTGGCACCGACAGCCACACCACCATGGTCAATGGTGCGGCGGTTCTCGGCTGGGGCGTCGGCGGTATCGAGGCCGAGGCGGCGATGCTGGGCCAGCCGATATCCATGCTGATCCCCGAGGTCGTCGGGTTCGAGCTGACCGGCAAGATGGTCGAAGGCACCACCGGCACCGATCTGGTGCTGCGCGTGGTCGAGATGCTGCGCGCCAAGGGTGTGGTCGGCAAATTCGTGGAATTTTACGGCACGGGGCTGGATCATCTGCCGCTGGCCGACCGGGCCACCATCGGCAACATGTCACCGGAATATGGCGCCACCTGCGGCTTTTTCCCGATTGATAACGAGACGTTGCGTTACCTCAGGAATACCGGCCGCGACGAAGATATCGTGGCGCTGGTCGAGGCATATGCCCGCGAAAACGGCATGTGGCGCGGCAAGGATTACGCGCCGATCTATACCGATACCCTCAGCCTTGACATGGGCACGGTGGTTCCGGCGATTTCCGGGCCGAAACGGCCGCAGGACTTCATCGCGCTTGACGCCTCGGCCAAGACCTTTGCCGCCTATGTCAAGGGTCAGCGTGGCGGCGAGAAGGCGTCTGAATGTGATCACAAACGCTGGGAGCATGAAGGCGGCAACCCGGTGCCTGTCGCCATTCCCGGCGATGAAGGCCACCACCGGCGCGGCTATGTCAAGACCGATGACGGCCATTATCAGTTGCACGACGGTTCGATCGTCATTGCCGCCATCACTTCATGTACCAACACATCGAACCCTTATGTGATGATAGGGGCCGGACTGGTGGCAAGAAAGGCGCATGAACTTGGCCTGACGCGCAAGCCATGGGTCAAGACCAGCCTTGCGCCCGGATCCAAGGTGGTCAGCCAATATCTGGAAGCGGCCGGTCTGCAAAAGGATCTGGATGCCATCGGTTTCAACCTGGTCGGATATGGCTGCACCACCTGCATCGGCAATTCCGGCCCGCTGGAAGGCGTGATTTCCAAGGCGATTGCCGATTATGACCTGATCGGGGTTTCCGTCCTGTCGGGCAACCGCAACTTCGAAGGGCGGATCAGCCCGGATTGCCGCGCCAACTATCTGATGAGCCCGCCGCTGGTGGTGGCCTATTCGCTGGTCGGTGACATGAATGTCGACATCACCCGTCAACCGCTGGGTCAGGACAAGAACGGCAAGGATGTCTATCTGAAAGACATCTGGCCCACCAGTGACGAGATCAACGCGCTGGTGGAAAAGACCGTCACGCGCCAGGCGTTCCAGTCGAAATATGCCGACGTGTTCAAGGGCGATGAGAAATGGCAAGCGGTGAAAACCACCGACAGCCTGACCTATGACTGGCCGCCGACATCGACCTATGTGCAGAACCCGCCCTATTTCCGGAACATGTCGGCCGAGGCCGGGGTGATCCGCAACGTCACTGACGCCAGGATTCTGGCGGTTCTGGGCGACATGGTGACCACCGACCATATCAGCCCGGCAGGTTCGTTCAAGGATACCACGCCGGCCGGCAAATACCTGATCGACCGGCAGGTTTCGCTGCGCGATTTCAACTCCTACGGATCGCGGCGCGGCAATCATGAGGTGATGATGCGCGGCACCTTCGCCAATATCCGTATCCGCAACGAGATGCTGAATGACGTCGAAGGCGGCTATACCCTTGGGCCGGACGGCAAACAGACCTCGATTTTCGAGGCGGCGATGGCCTGGCAGGCCAAAGGCACGCCGCTGGTGATCTTTGCCGGCGAACAATACGGTGCCGGTTCCAGCCGCGACTGGGCCGCCAAAGGCACGGCCCTGCTGGGCGTAAAGGCGGTGATCGCCGAGAATTTCGAACGCATCCACCGATCAAACCTGGTTGGCATGGGGGTGATCCCGTTTGAATTCACCGGCGGTGATACCCGCAAATCCTTGGGCCTGACCGGTGCCGAAACCGTTTCCATCAAGGGGCTGGAGGGGGATCTGAGGCCGCTATCCGAGGTTCCCTGCACCATCAGCTATGCCGACGGCAAGGTGAAGGAAATCACGCTGAAATGCCGGATAGATACCGAAGTCGAAATCGAATACGTCGAAAACGGCGGTGTTCTGCATTACGTTTTGCGCAATCTGGCAAAATCCTGAATTAGCCCGAAGGTATCTTTTGCACCCGAAAACTGATGGCTGCCCCCGACCAAATCGCCGGTGGCCGCCAGCAGATGCGGCCTGACGACACCAGATGCTGACAAAGCTGTAACACAATACTCGCAAAGGCTTGATTGGTCTTGGCAGGGTGGAACGCCTAAGACTATGGTGACGCCAAATCCACACGAGCCAGAGCCACATGCGAAACCTGTTAGCCGGACTGTTTGCCGCGACACTGCTTTTTGCCGCCCCCGTTCAGGCCGGAGACCAGCCGGTTGTGGTGGAACTTTTCACCTCGCAGGGGTGTTCGTCCTGCCCGCCGGCGGACGCGCTTTTGACCGAGATTGCCAGGCGCGACAACGTGATCGCACTGGCGCTGCATGTGGATTACTGGGATTACCTGGGCTGGCCAGACACCTTCGCCTCCAAGGAATTCACGCTGCGCCAGCGCGCATATGCCAGGGCCAGGCACCAGCGCACCATCTATACGCCGCAGATCATCGTTCAGGGCACGAGTTCGGTAATCGGCCACCACCGGG
>JAGQRW010000010.1 GCA_020425085.1 Paracoccaceae bacterium | reverse complement strand
TGATAAACGCGCATGTAATAAACGGATCGGACCCGGGGGCGGTACCCGGCGACTCCACCAAAACCCGTTCATTTGACGGTCATGGGGTCGAAACAGGATCGACGGACGTCTAAAGATGTTAGCTTTTGCCCGGTGAGTTACCACCGTTATCGGTACAAATCAGCTAGTTGCAAATGACAACAAAGCTCCGATGGCTCTGGCTGCGTAAGCGGTTCGAAACATCGAAAACCTAAGTCCAGGGTCTTTGCAGATTCTGGCGGGGTTCGCAGGCACCTGGCAACAGAAGCCTGCACCTTCTCCCCTATGCAATGTCTGACCGACCAAAACCGGGCTGCGATTTTGCCACGGCAAAAGGCGTGGGCAACAGAAGCCTGCACCAACTTCATTTACCATTCCCAACCCGCCAGCGGAAAAATTCCGCCGCTTGCCGCGCTCTTGCACTTTCATTACCGGAAAATTCCCATATGCTGGTGATCAATCCATTCGAGCGGAAAAATGACGCAAACCATCAATTACGGTCAACTGATGCACAAGGCGATGCGCGGCTTGCTGGCCGAGGTGTTGCGCGATGTCGCCGGGCGCGGCCTGCCGGGCAAGCATCACTTCTTCATCACCTTTGACACCCATGCCGAAGGCGTCGACATCCCCGACTGGCTGAAGGAACGCTACCCCGACGAGATGACCATCGTCATGCAGGAATGGTTCGACAATCTCAAGGTTGGCAGCGAAGGCTTTTCCGTCACGCTGAATTTCGGCAACGATCAGGTGGCACTGACCATCCCGTTCGATGCGATCCTGACCTTTGTTGACCCCAGCGTTGAATTCGGCCTCAGATTCGAAGCCACCGAAGATACCGGGGAATCCGGCGAAAGCCCGATGGCCGATCTTGAAAAACACGAGCCGGAAAAAGGTGATGCCGAGGTCGTCAGTCTGGATGCGTTCCGCCATTAAGGCGTTTTGACTGCCAGCCTGACCAAGCGTGGATTGAGTTCTGCGGGTGGCTCGATTATAGCGGTTGCGACATCAATCCCAGGAACCGATCCCATGACCAGAACCCGCACCGAAACCGACAGTTTTGGACCGCTCGAAGTCCCCACAGACAAATATTGGGGCGCACAAACCCAACGCTCGCTACAGAATTTTCCGATCGGCTGGGAAAAGCAACCCGTGGCCATCGTGCGCGCCCTTGGGGTGATCAAACAGGCGGCGGCCGAGGCCAACATGACCTTGGGCAAGCTTGACGCGAAACTTGGCAATGCCATCGTTGCGGCGGCGGGCGAGGTGGTTGCGGGCAAGCTGGACGATCATTTTCCGCTGGTGGTCTGGCAGACCGGATCGGGCACCCAATCCAACATGAACGCCAATGAGGTGATTTCAAACCGCGCCATTGAAATGCTGGGCGGCCAGATCGGATCAAAATCCCCGATCCACCCGAATGACCACTGCAACATGGGCCAGTCGTCGAACGACACTTTCCCCACCGCCATGCATATCGCCACCGCCAGGCTGGCGCATGACGTGCTGTTGCCGGGGCTGGAGCATCTGCAACAGGCGCTGGCGGCGAAATCCGCGGCCTTCAAGGACATCATCAAGATCGGCCGCACCCATACCCAGGACGCCACCCCTCTGACCCTTGGTCAGGAATTCGGCGGTTATGCGTTTCAGGTCGAACAGGGGATCAAGCGTGTCCGCCATGCGCTTGAAAACATTTATTATCTGGCACAAGGCGGCACCGCGGTCGGCACCGGGCTGAATACCGTCAAGGGCTGGGACGTGATGATCGCCGCGAATATTGCAGGCATCAGTGGCCTGCCGTTCAAGACCGCACCCAACAAGTTCGAGGCCCTTGCCGCCCATGACGCCATGGTGGAAATGTCGGGGGCGTTGAAAACCGTGGCGGCAAGCCTGTTCAAGATCGCCAACGACATCCGCCTGCTCGGCTCGGGCCCGCGCTGCGGGTTGGGGGAATTGATCCTGCCGGAGAATGAGCCGGGCAGTTCCATCATGCCCGGCAAGGTCAACCCCACCCAGGTCGAGGCGCTGACCCAGGTTTGCGCCCATGTCATGGGCAACGATGCGGCCATCGGTTTTGCCGGCTCGCAAGGGCATTTCGAACTTAACGTCTACAAGCCAATGATGGCCTATAACCTGTTGCAATCCATACAACTTTTGGGTGACAGTTCGCGGGTGTTCACCGATAACTGCGTGATCGGGATCGAGGCGGATGAAGAACGCATCAGCAAACTGATGTGGGAAAGCCTGATGCTGGTCACGGCGCTGGCGCCGGAAATCGGCTATGACAATGCCACCAAGGTCGCCAAGACCGCGCATAAAAACCGCACCACCCTGAAGGCCGAAGCGATCCGCCTTGGTTTCGTGGATGAGGCGACGTTTGACCGCGTGGTGCGCCCGGAAAACATGATCGGCCCAAAGGAGGCGTGATGCCCAAGGTGGTCAACCTTACCCGCGCAAGAAAAGCCGTTAGTCGCGCGAAAAAGACCTTGGAAGCCACGGAAAATGCGGCGAAATACGGGCGCAGCAAGGCGGATAAACGCCTTGCCGCTACCAAGACCGACAAGGAGGCGCGCCAACTGGATCAGCACCGCCTGGAACGCGATGACTGAAAGGCGGCCGCAAAAACATTCCCTGACCCTGAAAGGTCATCGCACCTCGGTTTCGCTGGAGCCGGATTTCTGGCACGCATTTCGGCAAATAGCGCGGGAAAAAGATACGTCGATCAACGCCTTGGCTGCCAGAATTGATGTAGAACGCGGGGTCGATATCGGCCTGGCCAGCGCCATCCGCCTGTTCGTCCTTCGCCATTACCGCAACCCTGCCGACATGCCCTGAACCAAAGAACCACACGAAAAACGCGCCGTCATTGCTGACGACGCGCTTTGGAATTTTTTAGTTGTTCGGGGTTAGCCGACCAGTTCAAGGCCCGAAAAGAAATAGGCGATTTCTTCGGCGGCGGTTTCCGGCGCGTCCGAGCCGTGTACCGAGTTTTCACCTTTGGACAGGGCGTATTTGGCGCGGATGGTGCCGGGGGCGGCCTCGGCGGGGTCGGTTGCGCCCATCACTTCGCGGTTCTTGGCGATGGCGTCCTCGCCTTCCAGAACCTGCGCGACGATGGGTTCCGACGCCATATAGGTGCAAAGTTCGTCATAGAACGGGCGTTCGGCGTGAACGGCGTAAAACACCCCGGCCTGCGCCTTGGTCAGGTGCAACCTCTTGGAGGCGATGATCCTGAGGCCCGCCGCCTCGAACTCGGCGGCTATGGCGCCGGTCAGGTTGCGTTTGGTGGCGTCGGGTTTGATGATCGAAAAGGTGCGCTGGATTGCCATTTATGGGCCTTTCTAAGGTTTCGCAGGGGTGTTCCGCGTTGAATCTGCGGCCTCCTAACATGGGTGGTGAGGCTTGAAAAGGTTTGAATACGCCGCCGATTGACACTGCCCTTGGGTTCGGGGCACAAGCCGCCCATGCTACGACTTGACAACATCAGTTTCTCCATCGAAGGCCGCCCGCTGTTTGACCAGGCGAGTGCCATCATCCCCACCGGCCACAAGGTCGGTTTCGTCGGTCGTAACGGCACCGGCAAGACCACGCTGTTTCGCCTGATCACCGGCGAGCTGGCGATGGAGGGGGGGACGGTTTCGGTGCCAAAGGGTGCCAGAATCGGCGGTGTCGCACAGGAAGCCCCGGCAAGTGCCGACAGCCTGCTGGACACGGTTCTGGCCGCCGATACCGAACGAAGTGCGCTGATGGCCGAGGCGGAAACCGCCACCGACCCTCACCGGATCGGTGAGGTTCACGCCCGTCTTGGCGATATCGACGCCTGGTCGGCCGAAGCCCGCGCGGCGATGATCCTGTCCGGCCTTGGTTTTGATCAGGCAGCGCAGGCGCGCCCCTGTTCGGATTTTTCCGGCGGTTGGCGCATGCGGGTGGCGCTGGCGGGGGTTTTGTTTGCCGAACCGGAAATATTGCTGCTGGATGAGCCGACCAACTATCTGGATCTCGAAGGTACCATCTGGCTGGAAACCTATCTGGCGCGCTATCCGCATACGGTGCTGGTGATCAGCCACGACCGCGAATTGCTGAACCGGTCGGTCGGTTCCATCCTGCATCTCGAAAATCGCAAGCTGACGCTATGGAGCGGCGGTTACGATCAGTTCGACCGGTTGCGCCGCGAAAAGCTGGAGCAGGCGGTGTCGGAAAAACGCAAACAGGACGCGCGGCGCGCCCATATGCAGGCCTATGTGGACCGGTTCCGCTATAAGGCCAGCAAGGCAAAACAGGCGCAGTCGCGTCTGAAGATGATCGAGCGCATGCCAAGCATCGCGCTGGAGGCCGAAGGGCGGACGGTTGCCTTCAACTTTCCCTCGCCCGAGGAATTGTCGCCACCGATCATCAAGCTGGAAGAGGTCAGCGTCGGCTATGACGGTGTGGTGGTTCTCAGGGGGCTGGATCTTCGCATTGACCAGGATGACCGCATCGCGCTACTGGGTGCCAACGGACAGGGAAAATCGACGCTTTCCAAGCTGTTGGCGGGAAGACTTGAACCTATTTCGGGGCGTATTCACGCCTCGTCCAAGTTGCGCATCGGTTATTTCGCCCAGCATCAGGTGGATGAACTGCATCTTGACGAAACCCCGATCGAGCATCTGAGGCGCCTGCGCCCGGATGATGGCCCCGGCAAGCTGCGCGCGCGTCTGGCCTCGGGCGGTCTTGGCGCGGAACAGGCCGAAACCCTGGTCGGCAAGCTGTCGGGTGGTCAGAAATCGCGGCTGTCGCTGTTGCTGGCGACACTTGATGCGCCGCATATCCTGATCCTGGATGAGCCGACCAACCATCTGGACATCCAGAGCCGCGAGGCGCTGGTCGAGGCGCTGAACGATTATCAAGGCGCGGTCATACTGGTCAGTCATGACCCGCATCTGGTGTCGATGACGGCGGATCGGTTGTGGCTGGTCAAGGGGGGCCGGGTTTCGGTCTTTCACGAGGATATGGAGGCCTATCGCAAGCTGTTGCTGTCAGAGCGCGGCACCGGCGGCGCGGTATCTGTGCCGGAGGAAAAGCCGAAACCGGTCAAGCGCGGGGCGGAAAAACGTAAACTTACCGCACCCTTGCAGGCCGAAGTTGCCAAATGTGAGGAACGGTTGGCAAAGCTGACGGAGATGCGGCAAAAGCTTGACATCAGGCTGGCCGATCCCGATCTCTATCAGGAAAGTGAAAGTGCCCGCATGCGAGCATTGCAGCAAAAGGATGCCGAGCTGAAGGCGGCGACCGAAAAGGCCGAGGCGTTATGGCTGGCGGCGGTCGAGGGGTTGGATGCCGCCAAGGCGGGCTAGATCGCCCTTTGGGCGATGCGCGCCGCGCCGGGAGTATTTCGGCAATAAAGAAACGGAGGCCCCAAGGTGGCAAGCGGCGATTTCGGACAGTTGATCTACCTGGTGCTGCTTGGCGTGGTGTTGATCGGCTGGTATCTGGCCCGGCATCGCGGCAATCTGAACCGGACGCTGCAACAGGCGCTGCTATGGGCATTGTTGTTCGGCGGGGTGGTGGTGCTTTACGGATTCAGGGATGAATTGCGCCAGCAGGTGATGCCGCATTCCTCGGTCATGGTCGAGGGCAACAAGGTGATGCTGACGCGGGCCGGCGACGGGCATTTCTATGCCAGGTTGAAGATCAACGGAAAAGATATTGTTTTCGTTGTCGATACAGGCGCCAGCGATCTGGTGTTGAGCCGTCAGGACGCCATCACTCTGGGGATAAATCCCGACGATCTGGTCTATGTCGGAACCGCCAGCACCGCCAATGGGGTGGTCAGAACGGCGCGGGTCAAGCTGGCCAGTGTCGAATTCGGCGGCTTTGTTGACCAGAACGTCACCGCCTGGGTGAACGACGGCGACATGCAGGGTTCCTTGCTGGGCATGGCCTATCTTAACCGGTTTCAGCATCTGGAGATTTCCGGCGATACGCTGACCCTGACGCGCTAGTCATTCGGAACGGTGATGCGTTTCGGTTTGATCCGCGCCATCAATTTTGGCGCGGATCCGCTGGTTGGCGCGATCAACCGATGCAATCCGGGCATCAGGTGCCGGACGGTTGCCGGTCGGCGGATTGCAGCGCGCCGATGTTCACAAACGGGTGCAGCGCGGCGGCCGACACAGTTGCGGCAGAGCCTGCCGAACCCGGCTGCATGCTGCCGGCGTTGCCGACCAGTTCGATCCGGCGGTGCGGGGCGACATTGCCGGCACGGCGCAGCGCATCGTCGACCAGGCTGTAAACCTCGTCGCGACAGTCGATATCCAGGTCAAACCGCGACAGCCAATAGCGCAGGGCATAGGTGATGCCGCTTTCCTCATAGGCCGTGACGCGCACATCGGGGGCGGGGTCGTGCTGAATCAGTTTCGCTTCTTTCACCGCGCCGAGCATCAGTTCGCGGGCCTGTCCGATCGGCATGGTGTGGTCCAGCGTGATGCTGATCTGGGCGCGGAATTGTGGTTTCGGGGCGGAATAGTTGGTGATGCGCTGGCGCGCGATCTGACTGTTGGGCAGGATCAGATAGGTGGAATCACGGGTCAGAACCCGCGTGGTTCGCCAGCCTATCTCGATCACCTTGCCGCGTGCCAGGCCGTCGATCTCGACCCAGTCACCGATGCGAAACGGCCCCTCGATGCCAAGCGCCACCCCCGACAGGGTGTCGGCGACCACGTTGCGGATGGCAAAGCCAAGCATCGCCAGGATCAGGCCGGACCCGGCCAGCGCACCAACCCCGCCCTTGCCCATGTAAAGCGATACCGTTGCCGCAAAGGCGATCAGGAACAGCAGGGCGGCGACCAGGTCGCGCAGCAGTCTGGGATATGGCCGCCGTCGCGTCGCTGCCTTGTCCAGCGCCACCGCCACCACCCGGCTGATCAGCCAGGCCGAGGCGAAATAGGCCAGCGCGGTGATGCCAAGCGACAGGTTCTGGCTGGGGCCGAAAAGCCGCTCCAGCGCCGTCGGGTAGAGGACCAGCCCAAGACTGAGGATCACCAGGGCGATCGGCCCCAGCAGGCGGCGGGCATGTTGTCTGGTGGTCATTGCAAATACCCTCGCGGAGTTGCCGAGCAGGCGGGGCATTTGCCCGCATGGGCGCGGGGGACCGGCCGGCCGCAATATTCGCAGATGATTTCGGACCTGCTTGCCGCCCAGGGGAACGGCGCAAGGCATGACGGGCAGCGAAGATTGGCGGCGCGTGGCAGGTTCGCCTGGCAGGTTGGGCAGGTTCGGCGGGCAGAACTGATGGGCATCAGATTTCTCCTGGAAACGGACTGAGGAAACGGCGAATGGCGTTTGCCCGGAGAAAGCGCAGCGACCGATTTCACGTCACTGACTGCCCCCTCCGGGATCGGCATCCTTTGCCGGATTGGCCTTTGCGGGTTGCGTCATGGTCAGTTTCCCGGCTTTGCGGCAACGGCCGGTTCGACCCGGATCACCGTCAGCATCCGGCGCTGGTTGTCGCGGGTGTCCCAGTAAAATGCGGCACCCTCGGCAAGGCCCAGCAGGGCGACGCCGATCGGGGTCATTACCGAAACCCGCTGGCGGGTGATATCGGCATCTTCGGGATAGACCAGTGTCACCGATTTTTCCTGTCCGGTGGTTTCGTCCCGATAGGTGGCGGTGCTGCCGATCGACACGACATCGCCCGGCATTCTGGCCGGTTTGACGATCCTGGCGCGGCCGAGTTCATCGAACAGGCGATCGGCCAGGGCGGGATTGCGCTGCATCGCGCCTTCGGCCAGGGATTCCAGATGGCTGAACTCATCGGCGTTGATGACGATTTTCGGGCTGCGGCTGCGGCGTGTTCTGGTGACTTCGGACATATGGGTCATCATCGGATTTCCTCTCAATCAATGGTGGACGGTTACGGGCTATAATGGGCTGACGGCAATGGCGGCGTCTGATCACGGCGCTGGCATTTGCGACGGGTCGCGGCGGGTTTTGATCAGGAAGATGAAAGAACCCCGGGGGGTACGGCAGGCGCAGACGCGCCTAGACCGCCCGGGGACGCGGGCGGGTCAGCAGGAGAAATCGAAAATGTACTGCATGTTCCATCATGCCCCGATAGTTAGGCATCAACTGTTTACAAGTCAATCACCCCGGACGGTTGGCAGCCCAAAGGCGGCGAAGGTGGCAGAAATGGCCCGCTCCTGGGCAATTTCCCGCCGAAATGTCAAAGACTGCCGGGGATGGCTTGAAACCCGCGTCGGCACTGGCCATGTTGGTTGCATGATGACCTTCAGATTTCATACGAGGTTCCTGCGTTACGCAGGAAAGCTGCTGAACCGCCGGTAACCCCGGGCGGGCCTGCCTGATTTGGCGGGTACCCGTTTCGGGGCCCAAGCTGATCGACGATTGATCAAACCAACCGATTTCAGCAGTTGCATCAGGGCGCGCCGGGCGTGCATCCAACCGCATCCCCGTTTCACCCGCCGCAGGTGCCGAAGTCATGGATTCAGTATTCCTGGAATTGGAGGATGACATGTACCCCGGTAATTTGAACCTGATGCCCGGCCAGGTGCTGGCGGGCAGCAACGGATCGGCCCGCGACGGCTGGTTCCGGCAATGGCTGCGTCAGGCGACGCGGCAGTGGCGTCGGCGACGGATGATCGCCGCACTGAGAGCCATGGACGATCGCCTGCTGAACGATATCGGCATTCATCGTCAGGACATCGAACCGATTGTCGACGGTTTTGATGACCGCGAATTGCGGATGCTGCCGGTGGCGGCCGAACTGATGGCAACTGCCCCCGATGGTCGCCGACAGGCGGCCTGACTGCCCGCACTGCAGACTGGCCGCGCCTCCCGACCCGGCGACGCGGCCAGACCCGAAACCGAACCGACTGAACCAATCAACAGGAGCATGACCAATGATGATCTGCAAAGCCGACTTTGAAGAACTGTTTCCCGAGACGTTCAGGGCGAAAGAAAACCTTCGGATCCGCAAGCCGGAAATTGCCTGCATCAACCGCTGGGAAGATGACGGCGGTCGCACCGCTTTGCTGCCGCAACGACCTGTGGCATCGGTTCCCAAACCCGATTACCATGTGGAACAGTGGCCCGATCCCCGGCGAACCGGCGTGGCCATGGCGCTGATGCCTGCCATTGCCGCCCTGGGTGCCGCACAGGCGATGATGACCGTCTGGGGGCGGCAAGCGCGCAGGTGATTGCCAACGGCCGCTGGATGGTCGGGGATCGGCCCGAATTCGCATAGCGGAGAATGAGCGAAATGACGACAAGGTGCATTCTGGCGGCGGTTGGGCAATTTCCCCGGGACGAGGCGGTTCTGACCCGCGCGCATGAGATAGCAACAACCCTCCGGGCGGCGCTGGTCGTCGCCCATGTCGTCGATCTGCCGGGCGGCGATGCGGATCTCGGCCGGAATGACTGTCTGGCGGGGCAGGCGGCGTTTGCCATGCGTGACCGGATTCTGGTGGCGCTGGCCGGTCTCGGTGCGGGTGCTGAAGATGTGGATATTCGCATCAAGGCTGGCTCGCCGGCCCTGGGTCTGATCGACATCTGCCAGGACCTCAGGCCCGGTCTTGTCGTCATGCGGGCGCATCAAAAGGCGCGGATCAGCGAAAAACTGCTTGGTTCGACCACCGAGCGGATGATCGCCGCGCATCAGGCGCCGGTGCTGGTGCTGAAACGGCCGGCGCGCCGGCCTTATCAGCGCGCGCTGGTGGCGACCAATGGCGAAGACAACGCCCATGAGGCGGTGTCGCTGGTTGCGGCGTTATTGCCCGAGGTCAGGTTGCAACTGGTTCAGGCGGTGCATATCGCGCCGCAACTGAAACAGGCGATGCTGCGGATCGGCACCTATCAGGATGCGCTGGAAACCCATCGCGAGGTTCTGCGGCGTCAGGCGGACGAACATCTCGCCGCGCTTGCCGCCAAAGCGCCGCGGCGGGTGAGCCGCCGCATTCTGACCGGCGATCCGGCGGTTGCGCTCAGCCGCGCCAGCCGCAGCCCCAAGGTCGATCTGATCGCTGTCGGCCCGGGCCGTACCAGCCTGATCCGCCGCGCCTTTATCGGCAGCGTCACCCGGCGGCTGTTGCGCGATGCCGACTGCGACATCCTGATCTGCCGCACCGAAAGCTGAATGCATCAGTTCAGAACCAGCGTTGCGACAAGGAAATAGACCACCACCCCCACCGCATCCGAAATCGTGGTGACCAACGGCCCGCTGGCAGTCGCCGGATCCAGCCTGAGGCGACTTAGCAGGAACGGCAGCGACATGCCGACCAGGCTGCCGATGATCACCAGAACGAACATTGTCACCCCGACCACCAGCGCAATTTCGCTGCCGCCGCGCAGCGCGCCAAGCGGCAGCACCACCAGCGCCATGGTGGCGCCAAGCGCCGCCGCCACCACCAGTTCACGCCCGATCAGGTTCTGCCAGTCCTTCAGCGCCACGTCACCGGTTGCCAGCGCACGCACCATCAGCGTCGCCGATTGTGACCCGGCATTGCCGCTGCTGTCGATCAGCAACGGCAGGAAGAACACCAGCGACACATAGGCCAGTATGGTATCCTCGAAATAGGCGATGCCGGCACCGGAAAAGAGGTTGCCGAACACCAACAGCGCCAGCCAGACGATACGCCTTGAATAAAGCACCCCGATCCCGGCCTTGCGCAGGCTTTGGGTGAATGGCAGCACGGTAGAAATCTTCTGAAAATCCTCGGTGGTCTCGGCCTCGATCGCATCGGCGGCGTCGTCATGGGTGACGATGCCCAACAGCCTGCCTTCGGCATCAACCACCGGCAGCGCCAGAACGTCATAGCGCGCGATTGCCCTGGCGACCCCCTCCTGATCCATGTCGACCGGCACTGAAATTGGCGCGTGGTCCATGATCTCGGTAACCAGCCGGTCGTCCGCCGCCAGCAGCAGTTCATGCAGCCGCAGGGTGCCGATCAGCCGCTGCCGGTGATCGAGGATGAAGGAACGATAGATGGTCTCCTTGTCCGATGCCTGATGCCTTAGCGCCGCAATCGCCTGAAGCGTGGTCATGCCCGCATCCAGCGTTGCGTAATCCGAGGTCATGATGGCGCCGGCGGTTCCTTCGGCATGGGCGGAAAGGCGGCGGATGTCGTTGCGCTCCTCCTCGGCCAGATTCTGCGTCAACTGCCGCTGTTCCGTCGGCGTCAGATCGTTGAACAGGTCGGCACGGTCGTCGGCGTCCATCCAGGTGATGATTTCAGCCAGCGAATCCGGCGAAATCGCCCGCGCCAGATCGGCCTGGGTTTCGGGCGGCAGGCTGGCAAAAACCTTGGTGCGCCGCGCCAGCGGCAATGCCGCAAGGTGCCGCCACATCTCGGATCCGGGCAGAGTTTGCAGCCATGCCGCCAAATCAATCGCCGGCGCCGTATCCAGAAACGCCGCCAGTGTTTCGCCCGTGGCATCGGCGGGCGGTGTGGAAAGGTTGGTAATCACTTTGGTGTTTTGCATGAAACTGCCCCCTGCTGCAAAGGTGGTTTTACATTCGACACCGGGACATGCCAATCGGGTACCTGTGCGTTTGTCCGGCCCATGGCGCCGCCCGGTGGCAGGCCGGGCCGGTTTCGCCGCCGGTCAGGTCAACAGCGCCGCCGCAACTCGGTTTTCAACACCTTGCCATAGTTGTTCTTTGGCAGGCTGTCGATGAAATGAAACAGTTTCGGGCGTTTGAACCGGGCGATCAGGCCGGTGCAGTGGGCGTCAAGTTCCGCGGCACTGACGCCGCCCGGTGTCTTTGCAACCACAAAGGCCACCACGTCCTCGCCCCATTCGGCGGAATGGCGGCCGACCACGGAAACCTCGGCCACGGCAGGATGCGAAAGGATCGCCTCCTCCACCTCGCGCGGATAGATGTTGCTGCCGCCCGAGATGATCACATCCTTGGAGCGGTCCTTGAGCGTGACATGGCCGGTCCTGTCGACAAAGCCGCGATCGCCGGTCAGCAGCCAGCCGTTCCTTATCGCCCTGGCGGTCGCCTCGGGGGCTTGCCAGTATCCCTGCATCACCGTCAGGCCGCGCACCACGATCTCGCCGACCTGACCCGTTGGCAGGGTGTTGCCCTGATCGTCGTGGATCGCCACCTCGACCGCCGTCTGCGCCCGCCCGACCGAGGCGATGCGCGCCTGCCAGTCGGGATGATCCCGCGCGGCAATCTCGGCGCGGGGCAGGGCGGTGATGCCCATCGGGCATTCGCCCTGACCATAGATCTGCACGAATTTCGCGCCGAACCGGTCCAGTGCCGCACTGATGTCGGCCAGATACATCGGCCCGCCGCCATAGACCACGGTTTGCACGCCATCCCCGCCAATGCCCGCCGCCCGCGCCGCGCTGGTCAGCCGCTGCACCATGGTCGGGGCCAGAAACATGCAAAGCCGCCCGTGGGCCTGCGCCAGTTCCAGCGTTTCCCTGCTGTCAAAACCGCCCGAAGGCGGGCAGAGATGGGCGGCACCATGCAAGGTATAGGGCAGGGCATAAAGGCCCGCGCCATGGCTCATCGGGGCGGCATAGTAATGCGCGTCATCGGCTGAAACCGGATCGACATCAACACCATAACAAAGCGCCATCGAGGTCAGCATGCCGTGCGACAGCATCACCCCCTTGGGCCTGCCGGTGGTGCCCGAGGTGTAGAACAGCCACGCCAGCGCCTCCGCCCCGAGGCTGGTGACGGGCAGGGTGGGGCCGGTGCAGGCGGCCACAAAGGCGGGGGACTGAGCGTCGATTTCAGGCAGTCCGGCAACGCCGGTGTCCATCCCGTTGGTAACACAGGCGAGTTGGGCGCCGCAGTCGTTGACGATCACCGCCACTTCCCTTGGGTGCAGCTTGGCATTGATCGGCACCACCACCGCCCCGGCGATCCATGTGCCGAACATCGCGATCAGGTATTCCGGGCAGTTCTTCATCAACAGCGCCACCCGCGCGCCGGGTTCGATCCCCTGGCCGCGCAGCCAGCCCGCAAACCCGGCGGCGCGGGCGTAAAAACCGGCATAATCCGCCAGCACCTCCATCCCCGACATCAGCGCCGGACGCGCGGCAAACCGGCGCGAACTGCGCTCAAGCCAAAGGGCGAGGTTCATGCCCGCCGCCCCGCCTGAAGGGTCAAGGCGGAACTGGCAATGCCTGAACCGTCCATGTTCGCCACCAGCCCGACAACCATCTTTTGCATATCACCAGCCCCGACGCTGACCAACCGCGACACAACCACACGCGCCGTTGGTCCAAGCCCATATCACATCGCCTGTGCGCCCGATGCAAGGGGGTCCGGCCCCTGAACCTTGGGCCATGCAAGCCAAGGCAACACCCTTGGCGCAACCCGGCAAATGCCGGATTCAGTAGATGAAATTGTCGCTGGTCAGGTCATCGGCGCTTATGCCGAGGACGAGGATCTCGCCGCCTCCGTATCCGTCCGGTATGTGGATGATGGCATCGGTTTCGCCGTCGATCACCAGATCCTCGTAGGGCAGGCGCATGATCGCGATGATATCCACGCCAAGTTCAAAATCGGTGATCACCTGGTCAAAGGGTAGCGCCCAGAACACGAAGGTGTCGCTGCCGGCGCCGCCGGTCAACCGGTCGGAACCGTTGGACTGAAGACTGTCGTCACCCGCGCCGCCGACAAGCACGTTTTCACCGTCTTCACCTTTCAGCCGGTCGTTTCCGGCGCCGCCGAACAGCCGGTCGTTGCCGATGCCGCCATAAAGTTCATCATCGCCGGCGCCGCCGAACAGCCGGTCATTGCCGGTATAACCATAGATCCGGTCATCGCCGCCATTGCCGAACAGCCGGTCGTTGCCGGTGGTGATGGCGTAGCCTGTCCCAAAATCCCCCCTTTCGGTGATCCAATCATCGCCGTTGCCGCCATGAACCGTATCGCCGCCATTGCCGCCCCGGATCGTGTCAGCGCCGCCGCCGCCGTAAATCGTATCCTTGCCGCCATTGCCGAACAGGAAGTCGATGCCGCCACGCCCGTCGATGATGTCGCCACGGTTGCCGCCGGTGATCTCGTTCCGGCGGTCGGTTCCCGATAGCGTGCTGGCGTCCGAGCCGCCGATCAGGTTCTCGATCCCGATCAGCCGGTCATTGCCGACGCCGGTGGCCTGTCGCGTCGTCACGTCCAGATCGACCATGACCGAGCCACTGGCGGAATAATCTGCCGTGTCGATTCCCCGGCCGCCCTGCATCAGATCATTGCCGCGCCCGCCGATCAGGGTGTCGTCGCCAATGCCGCCTTTCAGGATATCGTGGCCTCTGTTGCCATGGATCAGATCGTCACCGCCCGATCCCAGCAGGCGGTCATCGCCGCCCTTGCCGTGCATCTCGTCATCCCCCCAAAGCGCGTCGTAGTCATCGGCATCCCTGGTGCCGAAGATGACATCCGGGCCGTAAGTGATGATGTCAGGCGTCAGAACGAAGGGATCGACGCTGTTGATCAGGCCGTCATCGGCGATCTCATTGGCGAAAAAGGTGTCGTTCAGCGTACTGTTCGACACCAGGAACTGCGCATCGACCTGGAATTCCGCCAGATTAACATAGACAGCGAACTCAATCAGTCCACCGTCAAGGAAACTCAAAATATGCTCATATCGTATGCTGTTGATAATTGCTGTTGGATAGTCAATCTTCAGTGGAACTAAAGCGTAACTAACTACGCCAACAACTTTGTTTTGAAACGTGACTGCCGGATCGCCGCCGTCCAGGCTGTCCTGAAAAGAAAAAAAGTAATATTTCGACATTGAAAACCCCCAATCAATTGACCTTGAATCAAAATCAGCAGCAAAATGGCCCGGCCCAATACCCAACGCCGCTCATCGCAGCTTGTCAGAACAGGCCTATTTGATCAAGTTTTGCGCATTCGGCCAACGGCCGGAACTGCCTCGGCCCTGCCTATAATATCGTTTACGGCCCAAGGCTTGCGCGGCGGCTGAACCTGTTTGTCGCAGCCACCGATATTGGCCGATCCTGGCAACAAAACCCGATTGGAATGGATATGATCGCTGCTAGTTGTCGTCCGCAGGCCGCTGGAACGCGCCCGGTGGCTGGCCGAAGGTCTTGCGAAAGGTTCGCTGGAAATAGGACAGGTCCGAGAACCCGGCCTCATAGGCGATTGATGATATCAGGTCGTCGCGCTTGCCGGAATTGCGTTCGGCAATGCCGCGGCGGGCGTGTTCCAGCCGCTTGCTCAGCAGGTATTTGGTCGGTGTGATGCCGATGCTGGCGAAACTGCGCTGCATCTGGCGGATCGACATGCCAAGATCGTCGGCAATGTCCTGGATGTTCAGATCGGGATTGCGGTAATGCGCGTTGATGTAGCATTGCGCCGATGCCAGATCCTGCGCACTGCCGATATCGGCCTCGACACTGGTGAAATCGTCCTGCGCCGAACGTTCATAAAGTGCGGCACCCAGCAATCCGAACAGCGCCTCGCGCAGGTGCGACTGGGCGGCGGCGGGAAGGTTTCGATCGCTCAGGATCTTGCCGAGAACCGCGGTCAGCGCCTTGCCCGAGGGGTCGTGACGCGGTACGCCGATGCCGCCGCGGATCAGGTTGTATCCGAACCGCGCATGCATTTCGGCGCGCGGCAGGTGCAGCGACAACTGGCGGCTGTAATCGCCGAAAAAGGTGAATTCCGAAGGGCAGGAACTGTCGATCAGCACCATGTCGCCGGGCATCAGCACGCAACCGGTGTCGTTCTGGCACATCAGCGCGCGCCCTTCCTCCTGAAGGATCAGGAAATAGTTCTCGCCGGCATCCAGCCGGATGTTCCGGCTGGAGCGCAGGATCTGCATGATGTCGGCAGCGACATGCGCCATTTCAAACCCGCCTTGGCGGTCGCACCAGACGCCGCCGCGCATGTTTCGCTGTCCGCTGGCTGGCCTGAGGTCGAAACTGCCGCAGATCTGTTCGAGTTCGGTGTCAAAACGTTCGACCGGCAAGCGCGTGGCCTGGGTTTTTGTCAGCATGACGCGGCTTTGGAACCGGTGGAACCGGTCGCTTGTCGGATGTTCATTGTAAATCCTCTCTGGATTTTGTCGGCCAGACTGGGCGTACAGGCGATTCGCTGCAAGCAAATGCTGTGTCTGCGTCGTTGCAGTCCGTTTCGTTTGTCGTGACAGTCCAAGATCGGCCGGCAATCCGCGCCTAGCGTGATGGCTGACAGCAAACGGGGGATGCCATGCCGGATTACCAGATGAC